>NZ_CM149591.1:0-900000 GCF_056156325.1 Trichococcus sp. TS_SC_9
AACCCCTTTTTTAAAAACGCTTACATCTTTTGCTTACGCCATAATTATACATCTAAAACTCTATATTATCAATATTTCAAAGAGAATCTTAAGAAGTAAGAACAATATTTTTTTTGTGTTATCAAGACTCAAACAGTTTGTGAAATTCAAACTGAATCCAGTTACCTTATCTGCTATAATGTGGGTAGATATATAAGAATTCTACAAAAAAAGGCCACATTTACCGGACAATCTGGTAAATGTGGCCTTTATATTTTGTGATTTATTTGTGAGAATTTCATATGAACCAACCATGGTCAAGTCAGCATAAGAACCACATGCTCACCAGTTAGTTCGATGTAGTGCCATCGGTTTCCACAGTTGCACTTGTCCCAGTATCATCGGTGTTCGCATCAGTAGCTGTAGAATTTGATGTATCCGGTAAAGTATCATCTATAATTGGTGCCACGTAAGGCGCGACATATGTCGGCTCTACATAAACTGGCTCCTCGTACACTGTCTCTTCGCTGACAGACTCTTCGATTACAGGCACAAGCACTTCCGGCACGACTAAAGTGGGTGCAATCGGTGTGTAGGCTGGCTTATCGCCTTCCACGTACAACCCAGCAGTCGTATTGATCATTTTGGTCCGCAGACTATTCGCGAACATTTCACCGTACAGCTGTTGTCCAGATTCATTCAATTCCAAACCGGCTGCATCCATAAAGTTGGCCAGCGTTTCATTTCGGTTCGCCACCTCAGCAAAAAAATCAGCATGCAGGTCGTATAACGGAACAGCGAAAGCAGCGTTTTCTTCAATCAGATTATTGGTATAGTTCCGATAATCCAAGGCGCGTGAATTCCAATCAGCCACTTTAGCTGCTGCCGGAGGCGGCGTCACCAATACAATCAGTGCATCAGGCAAGGCTGCTCTGATTTCATCATAAATCGCGTAGATATTTTGCGTCGAATCGGCCAAACTGATATCCACCACTTGGTCGATTTTGGTCGGAATGGTGTAAAAAATCACATCTGGACTGCTTGCGACCATTTCCTGAACATACTGGCTGCTCAGATAAACCGAGCTGCCGTCTGAAGGATGGCTGAAGAACGAAGTAGTCAGATTCTCGAGTGGAAAATCGGCTTGGATGCCAGTGATGGCAGCCTTGGCCCAGACCGCGTCGGCTGCGACGTCCCCGAAGAAGGTGACGTTGACTTCCTTCGTGTGGTGATGAACATATTGCAGATAATCGACAACCGATGCATTGCTTCTGTTCTCAGAAAAAGCGGCCAAAAACTGCGCATAGGCCTCGGATGTGTCACTTTCAGCGATTACCGACTCTTGTGAGGAGACCACTTCAGAAACAGTTTCCGTCTGTTTCCCCCCTTCATTCAATAAGTCTTCTTTTTTACCTGACGCGTATTTATATCCAAAAATAACAATTGCAATAGTAAGGATACCCATGATGGAAACAAGTAATATTTCCTTTTTTTTCATTCTGACTCCTCCAATATTTAATAATTTTCCAAATATTGACTCTTTACTACAGATATATTTATCATAATATAACAGTTGTGTTATTGCACGGTATTTTTTTGTAAGAGGGGATATTTTCGATAAAAAACCAGCCGATCTATAAGCTCGACTGGTTTTTTATAATTTGGATTCATCACGAGTTTTGCTGATTATGCGACAGCTGACAATACCGCTCATACCATAAGTCGACGTATTCTTTGGAAAATGGACCCTTTTCTTCGTTGATCCAGCTCACCAATATCTTTACGTTTTCTTTCAGGATATGATCGATCTCTTTTGGGTAATTCATGCGATTGCGATGCAATTCATACTCATCTACATCAAGCAAACGTTTTTCACCATCAGGAAAAACTTTAATATCCAGGTCATAATCGATGTACTTCAATGCTTCCTGGTCAATCGCATACGGCGATGCCAGATTGCAATAGTAGGAGACACCCTTTTGGCGGATCATGGTGACGATGTTGAACCAATAATGTTTATGGTAATACAACAATGCAGGCTCTCTGGTGACCCAGCGACGCCCATCTGCTTCCGTTACTAAGGTGTGATCATTACAGCCGATTATGGATTGGTCACTAGTTTTTAATACCATGGTGTCACGCCACGTTCGATGCAGGCTGCCGTCATGCTTATAACTCTTTATGGTGATGAATTCTCCCTCCCGAGGATTATGCATCACGGTGCCCAACTTTCTACAACTATTTGAGTCCTCGCCGGAAATCATTTCGACGGAACTCTCAACTTTCAGTTCATTGAATAGTATATCATAGAATGGAAATAGATTGCGAAATTTTAGCCATTACAGACCAAATTCTTTTCGGGTCTGTTGCTGGAATTGTTGCCACATTTTTTGCTGCGGCACCGGGAAGGCGTAATCGGCAAAATCTCCTTCACTGACCCATCTGCATTGAGCTGGTAATTCGCTGTCGGCGTTCGTCAGCACGCGCCCGTAATAACCAGTGATATGCCATTTGATGTGACTGAATACATGGTTGACCGATCCAGTTTCCGCCTTCAGCCAGATAGGCTTCAAGCCGTACTTTTCGTATACATTCGCTGAAAGCTGGGCCTCGATCTGGTTAAAGGAAGGCAGCTTTTTGTCGGCCTTCTTTGCTTCTTCGGTCAGCTTCGGGAAATCCTCTGCGACCAGCAATTCAGTCTGGATGCTGGCAGGTTCAATCGTTGCTTCCACCGATCCGGGAATCATATTGAGATCCAGCTGGATTAACGGAAACGTCCAAAAATCAGCTAGAAGGCCGCTGTTCGGGCGCTTCTCCAAAAGGAACTGCTTCTCCTTGTTCTGCAGGATGACACCCTGCAGATTCATGGGCACCGGCCTTTTCGCTTTGCTCTTTACTGGATAAAGGTGCATCGTTCCGTTTTTGTAGGCGGCATTGAATGCCTTGATTGGGCTGATTTCAGGCTGCGGATTAAGCGGCGAACAGATGCTCGAGCCCAAATCCATCAATGCTTGGTTAAAATCGCCCGGCCTCTCTGGATCGATCAGTTCACGCACGACCGCTTCAAAAATTTTCCGGCTGGCCGGTTTGGCGATATCGGCATCGATTTCGAACAACCGGCTCATGACGCGCATGACGTTTCCGTCAACTGCCGGCTCCGGTATCTGGAAAGCAATGCTGGAAACGGCGCCGGCTGTATAGGGACCGATTCCCTTCAACTTCGCGATTTCTTGGGGATCTTCCGGGAAAATACCACCGTACTCAGCGACGATCTGTTGCGCTGCCTTCTGCATATTCTTGACACGGGAATAATAACCGAGCCCCTCCCAAGCTTTCAGAATCGCATCTTCAGGTGCAGCCGCCAACGTTGCGATATCGGGAAATTTATCCAGGAAATTGTGATAATATGGGATTACCGTGTCCACCCGTGTCTGCTGCAGCATGATTTCCGATACCCAGATGCTATAGGGATTGCTCGTCCGACGCCAGGGTAGGTCACGTTTCTCTTTGTCATACCAATCCAACAGAGCCTCGCGGAAAGCTTGGATTTTCTCAGCCGGCCACATTTCAATGCCTGCTGCATTAAATATTTTTTCGTGTTCCAAATTTGTCATTATTCAGCTTCCTGTTCCTTTTCTTCGATATAGGCGGAGATCAGTTCTCCAGGGTAACCTTTTTGGTAAAGTCCGGATCTCACTTTTTGATGCAGCTCACGGCCTTTTGCTTTTCGCTCATACCGGCGCCAAAGTTTGTCGCCTTGCATCCGCAGTGCGGACATTTCATCCTCTTCCTCTTTTTCCGTTTCAATCGCTCCCATTACTTCCAGGACGATATCGGAAGGATAGCCCTTTTGATGTAGATAGAGGCGGATTTTTGAAGCTGCTTCATGCGAAGAGACCCGGCTTTGTTTGCGGAGTTGCTTCTCAGCGATCGTTTGGGCATTTTCAAGCTGCAGTTCACGCGGATATTGTTTCAGAGAAAAGGCAACATCTTCTTCCGACAAGCCTTTTCCTTTCAGTTCGTTGGCGATGAGCTGCGGTCCCTTCAGGTTCAGGTTCGCCGCCGTACGCGTATAACTTTCGCCATAGCTGCGGTCATTGACGTAATTCTGATCCACCAACCGCGTTAGCGCACGTTCGATTGCGTCCGGGCTGATTTCTTCTTCATTCAGCTTTTTGCGGACTTCTTTCTCGCTGCGCAGACTGTAGGACAGATAATTGACGGCTGTCGTGTAAGCCATATAATCGTAATTTTCCTTCTCAATCTCGGCACTGCGCTCTTTCGTGAGCGTCATGCCTTTATGCAAGCCCACCTTTATGAGTACGGCTTCCGATATCGGAAAGGAGTACTCTCCGTCGATAAAGACATTGAAGCGGTCCTTGCGTTTTTTCTGGACAGTTATTTTTGTTACGACAGGCAATTTTTCAGCCTGTTCTTCGGTATGATCCATTATTTACTTCCTTTCGGCGAATCTCTCTTGTTATTATACATGCAAAACACAAAAGGAACAAAACGTATGTTCGAATTATTTCTCGGATCGCCAGCGGGCCGAACAGATTTTGCCGCTATGGCAAGTAAAGACGAATAACTCTCAACTATCCCATCTAATGAGACTCTGCCCGCCAAAAAAACCAACGGCTACCCCATAATGAGGCAGCCGTTGGTGTCCTTATCAGTTATAGAGCTGGTTTCGTTTTATCCGTCTCTTCATAATCAGGTTCGATATCTTCCGCATCTTCGCCGGTTTCAGCAACAACCGTGTCGCCTCCGAACGGGTCTTTGGAAAATTGTTCCTTCTCCTTAACCACTTCAGGCAAGGAATCGTCTTTGTCGAACTGCATTTCAGGCAATTGGTGACTCTCTTCCGCCATTGCAGGATCCGCTACCTTTTCCGCTTCGACTGGCTGTCCGGTGATATCGTCGATCAAATCAGCGGGCTGAGTCGGTGACTCAGCTGCAACTTCGGTGGCTTCTGCGCTGTCCGCGGGTGTCCAATCCGGTTTGGTCGCAGTGACAGTAGTGATTTCCGCTTCGATCGGTTGGCCGGTGATGTCGTCGGTCACATCAGCGGGCTGAGTCGGCTGTGCAGTTGCAACTTCGGTCTCTTCCAGTTTTTTGGTGGCTTCAATGGAATGGGCCGGCACATCGCCGACTTCTTCGCTGTCTGCAGGTGTCCAATCCGGTTTCGAGGCAGTGACTGGTGCCACAGGGACAATTTTTTCGTCAGGCAAAATGCCATCACGCACAAGAAATTCGGCATGCTCATCATTGACCGGAGCCGCATCGTCAATCAAAAGCAGCAATTCCCCATCATCCAATGCATCCTCAAAGCGCTCATACGTATCCTCATCAATGCCGTAGCGTTCAAAAATTGTTTCTTCCTCTTCTTCATCCAAATCCACGGTAAAGAATTTTACGATTTTATCCCATAATGAATCTTCCTCGCGATCCTCACCGGTTATAATGACCTGCACCGCAGTCTCTTGCGTAATGTAATTGCTCTTGCCGTTGCGGGTGATGACCAACAATTGCTCCGGCGCATAACCTTCATGCTTGATCAGATGCGTGATTTCATCGATAACCATTTCCTGATTGGCAAAGGTGCCTTCGATTCTCTTGTCCATTTCGATTCCTCCCATGACTGATGATTTGTTCTTTGCATTCATTGTAAAATACTTCCACCGGAATCACAAATAATAGCCATTTTTCTCAACCGGTAAATCAGCATTCAAAACAATTGGCTAGCGGACTGCGTTCCTGAGATGGGGCAAATCGGAGTAAAGATTTGCCCTAAGCAGGTGCAACGCTTCATACGTCACCGGATTATCACGCAATGAGGGATGTTTCAAAGCTGTCTCGGCAAAGGAAAACTGAAAAATCCGGATATAATCTTCCATCGAAATCATTGAAATGCGATCTGTGTGGCCATGAAAAGCATTTCCCAGCAGATTGTTCTCGTGTTCCTCTTTCCTCCCATCGACATAATCGAAATTTCTTAAAACGTTGCGCAAAAGGTACTCTTGGCGATGGACGGTTTGGCAGGATTGTTTGACCTTATCTGCGAAAAATTGTGGGCGCACCGGGAGCTGGAAAATATGCTGATTGACGCAATGGACCTCCACCCCTTTTTCCCCTTTCAGCGCTCGATAATGCTGCACTTTCGAAAGATTGATCCAGGAACTTTGCTTGCGGGTCGGACCGCTCAACGGCAAAAAAGAATACTTCCCAAAAATATATGGGACGCAATGGGTATCTTTACCGTTGACGCGTGTGGAGATACCCCGAATGAAGTCATAGCTGAAACCGATCAAATCAAAAAGCGAGCGCATCACATTATTGCTGCTTTCGCGCGTTTTGATGAGGCGACCGTCGTTGAAAAAAATGAGCGTCCTGAAATCGGTACGGTGCAATTGCGGGTCCAGGCTTAGCAAGAATAGGAAGCTGTTGTCCAGTACAAACCGGTCCAAATCCCATGCCTGCTCCAAATATATCTGGATACTTTCTGGATCGAGCAGGACAAAGAATGGTCCCGGCGCATCTTTTGTCTGGCTGCTATGCGTAAACGACTCCTCCAACGAGTTGCGCAGATGCGAAATGATGGTATCTAATGTTGCCGGATCAAGTATTTTGCCCACATCTTTGAATGCCACCGAATCGTTCCTGGAATGCCCAGCAAGTATTTCTGCCGTGCCCATCCCGGCAACGGGCCTGCTGGATTTTCCGATTGATTGTTGGACCACTTTTTGATGCGACCCTTTCCCAGATTTGCAAACTGTTTTCTTTTCCATAAAATCCCCCCAAATAGGAATGTCTAATAAAAATATATACTACTTTTCGCCAGAATGATATACAAACGCTTACATTATTATTTCTTTTCGCTACAAAAAAAGCCTCAATTGTGATTTGAATCACTTTCGTCACGTTTATTGCCGCATTTGCCGTTTTGACCCCGATGGCCCCTGACCGCTAATATAGGCATCAGCAAGCTTGCCGGGCTGTGATGAGCATGCACAGGGACATCCCCTGCATCACGCCACCCACTACATTACGGAGGCAACGCCATGAATATGAAAAAAAGAATCTGCACCAATGAAGCCGCTACCCTATTGAGTGACCAGTACGCGGGTGTCATCCATCATTGTCTGAAAAAAATCAATCGATATCCGGATCACAATGATTACGATGACTTCTACCAATTAGGCCTGATCACCCTTTTTGACACGTACGAAACCTGCCTGAAAGATGCTCTCGCAAGCGAGAACATCTTTCTGTTCGTCAGCTATGCCAAACAAAAAATACACTGGACTTTCCTGGACCAAATCCGCAAGGACCGGAAAAAAGAAAGCCGCGAAGCCTACCTTTGTGAAGAAGAGCTGGAAGAAATCCCCAATGCAGTTTCATTTGAAGACCAGTTGGAGCAAGAAGATCTGCTACAACGCCTTTGCGCCTGTCTGACGGCAGAGGAAAACGCCTATCTGCGGGACGCGCTGGAAGGACTGAACATTACCGAAATCGCCAAGAAACAACAGCTTTCGCGCAAAACGATCTACAAAAGAAGACGCCAGATTCAAAGCAAAGCCAGCCCTTTTCTGAAGGTCTGACAGACGGGGGTTACACATTGCCTATACCCTTTCGTCGTTATAGGTGTAAGCAGTCATGACACTTACCAGAAAAGAAAACGGAGGAATGCCAAATGGTGAAACAATACGAAGAAGGAAACATCGAGCTTTATTTCAATGATTTTGCAAACGAGAAGGAAGTCAAACAGTCATTCGCGAACCTGAAACCAGGCGTCACTGCTGAACAGGTCCAATCCTTCCAATCAGCTGTATCCGGTCTCGTAGACTTGCCCGCAGCTTATGCAGTCGTCGTCGAAAAGAACCGCTACTCCATCGCCTAAGCCAACCGAAAGCAACTTGATAGTCACTACCCATTAGACATCTAGGAGGAAATGAACATGACGACAACAGTAACCTTGGAATTGAAATTTTTGACAGCCGACGGAAAAACCCGCAACTTGAGTGTCAAGAATCCAAAAAGCGGCTTGAAATCGGCTGAACTGCAACCGGCAATGGACGCCATCATCGGCCTGAACGCATTCGAAGTGAAAGGCATCAACCCCTTCACAGCAGTGAACAGCGCCCGCTACGTGGAACGCACCATCACCGACCTGATCGCCGAAGCCGAATAAAAATTAGAAAAGCAGCACAAGCCGCTTGGACTGCTGAACAGCTTAAGTATTCATCAACAATAAACAGCCGCCCGGATGCGATTCCGGGCGGCTGTTTTAGAAATTAGAGGAGAAATGTTATGAACTACACAATCGAAAAACGGATCTTTTCCATCTATCAGAATCCGCTCACCGCTAGCAACCTGATCATCGCCCACGAGTCCGGCAACCCGAACAACGTTGGCAAAAACAGCCTCGAGAACGAAGTCAGCTACATGCAACGCAACTGGCAAAATGCCTTTGTATCCCACTGGGTCGGCGGAGGCGGGAAAATAATTCAAATCGCCAACACAGGCAAAGTACAATGGGGTGTCGGCCCGAAAGCCAACGGTTATGCCTATGCCCAAGTCGAGCTGGCACGGACGAACAGCCGCTCCATTTTTGAACAAGACTACAAAGCCTATGTTTGGCTACTGCAAAAATTGGCGTTGGAAGTAGGCATCCCCTGCACACTGAACAACGGAGCGAGCGTGCATGACAGAGGCATCAAAACCCATTCCTGGGTTTCGAAAAATATCGGCGGAACCAACCATACCGATCCGGATGGTTATCTAGCTAGCTGGGGTGTATCGCAGTCCCGGTTCCGTCAGGACATCGAGGCTGGCCTTTCCGCGTTGCCCCCCCTTGCGAGCGCGCCCGGCACGTTCCTGCTGCACCGCGTCGTGAAAGGCGACACGCTATGGGGGCTGTCGCGCAAGTATGGCACGACGCCAGCGACACTGAAACAGTTGAATCAGTTGTGGGGTGATCTGATTCTGATTGGCCAGCAGCTGAAGGTGCGCCAATACTGAATGATACCGGAATATACGTAAGTGACGCGGATCCCCACTGCCGCTGTTGCCGGTGACTGCGAACCACGCTCCCTGCTCCGGTGAGGGAGGCTTCGCCGGAGGTGAGCCTACATTTTGACTCCCTGCTCCGATGAGGCTGGCTTCGTCGAAGCTGAGCCCGATTATTACCGGTGTCCTCCCGCGAACAGGACCCTCGCCGGAGCTGCGCATACCGATTCCGACGCTAAAAAAAAGGCCCGCCCCGAATCATATACCGGGGCGGGCCATTTTTGTGTTCCCATCAATAATTAGCGCGTTCGTAGTTGAATTTACCGATATCCAGATCCAAAAACTCTCTGATGATGGCATATTGGACCTTAAGCGGCTCCTCTTTGACCTCATCGCACAAGTTTTGGCAGCTCCTGAAAAATGTGGCCGCCTCATCCGTTGTTTCGAACAGATATTCCTCCGCCACTGCATCGTCTTCAACAAAATGAATGACGACCCCTTTCTTGTCCTCCGTGAAATCCATCCCTAGTACCGGTGTCATGAACATATACAATCGATCCCTTCTCGTCTTGTTAAGTGGCCTTTGCTGCTTGATAAGACCTACACTGGTACTATCCGCAAAAATTCGCGCCAGCTTTTTTTATTTTAAAAAAATTTTTTAAATTATTTTCGCAGATGTTTGTTCAGTTCCTCCACCAGCAAAAATACGGTCGTGGACGGGTTATCCCGGGCTGGAGAAGGCGAGCGCTGACTGTAGAGTTTTTTGGCGTTCTGGATGGCGGCTGGCTGCCTTGATAATAGTACGTTGTACATGTGCGGATGGTTTTTTTTGTAGAAAAAACCGAGCCGTTTCGACAGCATATCAGGATAATGGAAACGCGAAATCGATTTTTTGATCAGCTCGAAATGCAGCAGATACCAAATTTCGAAAGCTTCATTGCTGTAGGCAGCGCGGAACCCTTCCCGGTAATGCGTTTCGCAGAAAAAGACGGCTTCATTGAAGATGTCCCGGTCAAAGGAATCCTTGTCGAATACCAGCCAAATTTCATCGTATTCGTCAGGCCGGGTATCGACAACTTCGCGCGCATGGTTGACCAAGGACATCGTGTTCATCGCCGTCCCGACGATTTCGACTTGCGCCGAGATGACGTGAAAACTGCGGAAATAGTTTGGTTCGGTCTTGGTGCCTTCGCAAATGATCAGGAAAGTTTTCTCCGGCCGTTTCGTTCCGACCGGGCGTTCGAATTTTTTCTTATGGCCCCTTCTTCTATTTTCCATTGTCGACCCACCAATCCACCGGCCGCGGGAACGGGATCGCCCCGTATTTGCCGTTCAGATAATTGCGGTAAAATTCAAAACTGTTCTTCCTTTCTTCGTCATCAAAACGATATTCCACCAAGGAAGTCAGGTGGCTGGCGCTGTAGCTGTCTTTCTCCACGAACCAAACCTGGTCCCTGCGGAAAAGACTGCTGGACAGATTTGTGATGTCGTGCGTCGAATAGATCATCTGAGCGCCTTTGTCGTTGACCGCACCGGAAAAAAGTTCCAGCACGTAGCGCGTCATCAAAGTATGGAATTGCGTGTCCATCTCATCGACCATCAACAGGCCACCCTTTTCGAGCGCCTCGATGATTGGGCCGGCCAATGCCAACAGTTTGACTGTCCCGGCTGATTCGGTATCCTGGAATCGAAAATTTTCGCAATGCGGCTCTGCTTCCCCTGCTTCATTGCGCCGGGTCTTAACGACGAAAAATGCCAGTTCTGATCGGCCATTGCGCGGATTGCTCAGTTCGTGGACAACGATGTCCTGGATGGACGGATCGGCCACCCGGATCAAGGCCACGAGGTTATGTTTGTATTTGGAAAGGTGCATCTTCGCCATCGAAATGGACAATCCGATTTTCGACGTATCCAGGATGATCCGCATCTCCGTGAACCACTCGAGAAACAGTTTCAACTCCAGATGTTCGGTTGATTCAGGTGCGGAAAGCAGGGAGGATAAGGCTAACCGCGTATCTTCCAAAATGATGTGGCGGAACAGTTCGGCCCATTCCCCGCCGACGATTTTTCCTGTCGCATTCCGGAAAAACAGATCTTTCTGCTCGTCGCCCTCCAGATAAAGGAATTCTTCGGTCACCCGTTTGCGATTGACGAAAAAACCATAGCGATAAAGTTTCCCGTTCAAAAGGAAACTGGCTTCCAACATCGTGTCTTTTTTCTCGGTGCGCGCATCCAGATGGAACGGTTCGATGTGGTCCAGCCATTCCGTGGACGTGTAATTCTGCAACAATACGCCTTCCTGGATCATCTTCATTGCCTTCAGCAGATTGCTTTTCCCACTGGCGTTCGCCCCATAGATCGTCGCCAATTTCGTTACGGCGATATTGTCCTTGCCATAGACGGACTCCGGGTGTTCACCGATCGGGCTGGCGACCATCGAAAAAGTAGCCTCATCCTTAAAGGAAAAAAAGTTCTCCATCACAATTTCTACGAGCATTTCCGCACCTCCTATACCAAAAAGTATAGCACCCCAACGGCGTTTCTTCTAAGAATAACCGTCAAGAATGCAAAAGCGGAGAATGTTAATGCAAACGGATACTACGTTGCGGTTTTGTATGGGATGCGGGAATATTTGTATATTAAAAAAACCACCAAAAAATCAAAAAAAGGCCCACTCCCATTCAAGAGCCGCCTTCTCCTATATCGATGAAATTATACAACCCTAACCAGTAACCGACCGTCTTGAAAATCTCGTATTGCGCCAATCGCCTGCCGAGTTGCGTCTCGATCCAAGGAAAACCGTACGGACCGCCGGCAGAAACATATGTGAACTTCAAATGCTTCCCTTTCGCAGCTTTCTCGAAGCTGTATTTGACCCGGTTCATGTGGTAATCGCTCGAAACAACGATGGCTGTGTCGAAACCATTTTCCTCCATCAATGCGATGCTGTAGACGGCATTGGTCCAAGTGCTGGTCGCCTGGTAATCTGCCAATATGGCATCATCCATCATCCCTAGCTCGCCGTAAGGCTGCAGATGCAGCAGTTCGGCATCCACAATCAGAGGCGACACGATGATCTTGCCGGAATCTGAATAGCCTTGCTCCATCAGTTCGGAAGCCTTTATCCCCCGCTCCGGCGCGCCTTCCGGGACGATGATGATATCAGAAACGACCGGTTCCTCATTGATTTCCAGATTGGCGAGGATGTAGAAGCTGATTGCCAAGGAGACAGCAGTCACAATCAAAAATACATTCAGCAGCAGCATCGTTAGTCTGGTCGATTCGTCCGTCTTCAGGAGACTGCGCTCCTTGTCGAATGGATACTTTTCCATTTTCCGCTATCCACATCCTTTCCCCACGCTTTTATCACTCTATTTTATCCGAAATGTGAAAATAAGCCATTGCTTTTTGTTTTTTTTATTCTGAGGTGATCGTCATCCGATACTTGCAAGCGCTATCGTGCTATGATTAAACCAGCAAGGCATAAGGAGGAGAACGACATGAAACTAATGAACAAAGTCGCTGTTGTAACCGGAGGCGCTTCGGGTATGGGCGAAGCCATCTGTCGCCTTTTCGCAAAAGAAGGCGCAAAAGTGGTCGTTGCCGATTATAACTTCGAAGGTGCTCAAAAAGTCGCAAATGAAATCAACACTGAAACCCCTGATGCTGCCACTGCCGTCAAAACCGACGTCTCCATCGAAACCGACAGCAATGCTATGATTGACACTGCCATCACCCTCTTCGGAAAATTGAATATCCTCGTCAACAATGCCGGGATCATGGACGGATTCGAACCGGTCGGCGAAGTCACGAATGATCGTTGGGACAAGGTATTCGCCGTCAACGTCAATGGACCGATGTATGCCAGCCGCAAAGCCATCTCCTATTTCCTGGAACAGGGGAGCGGCAATATCATCAACATCGCTTCGATTGGCGGTCTGCAAGGCGGACGGGCCGGTGTAGCCTATGTCGCTTCCAAACATGCTATCATCGGTCTGACGAAAAACACTGCCTTCATGTACGCGAAGAAAGGCATCCGCTGCAACGCAATCGCACCGGGTGCTGTCGCTACCAATATCGCTCAATCGATGGGCGATGTCAGTAAATTCGGCCAGGAAACGACGGGGGCCGGCATGGCCATCAATCCGGCTTTCGGAATACCCGACCAGATCGCTTCCGTCGCGCTCTTTCTGGCTTCTGACGACTCCAGCTTTGTCAACGGTTCCGTCGTGACCGCGGACGGCGGCTGGACAAGCTACTAAAGTATACTTACGGTTACGGAAAAAACGAATGCTGCTGCCTCCTTTTTCGGAACAGCCGCATTCGTTTTTCTTATGTACTTGATGCCTGCTGGATAAACGGAGTGGCTCCTCCGGTGAAGGAGTCCTTTGACGGAGGAGCCGGCGCGATTCAATCGCCTGCTCCGGCGAAAACCAGCTCACCGGAGTAGGCGTTCTGATTTAGCCCCATCTCCGGCTAACCAAGCTGTCACAGGAGGACCGACTATGTAGCATTCCTTCGCCGTTATCCGTTTTTGTCCTCCAGCCAGATTTTCCGGGAAATGAAATTCCAAGCCATCACGAACACGGTGGCGGCGATTTTGGCCACCAGATAGTATAATTCCACTTTATCCACGAACAGCCACATCAGAACTTGGTTCAAGCCTAAGCCAATGACGCTGAGCGTGACAAAGAGCAGTAATTCCTGGCGCTTCTCGGCTTCAACGAAGCGGCTCGTGAATACGTAACGCATACTCGCAGCATAATTGAACAATGTCGCAGCCACGAACGCCAGAGCGGCAGCCGTCAAATAATGCAGGCCGATGAAATCAGCCAAAATATACAGGATCAGAAAATCCAGCACCGTCGCCACGACACCGACGAGTCCGAATTTTACCACTTGAGCCATCAGTTTAGTCATCGTCCTGCCCCTCTCTGCTATCAGTCGGCAAGGCAACATCCGTTTCCTTTAGGATGTAGAGCGGACGGCGTTTCGTCTCCATGAAGGTTTTTCCCAAGTACTTCCCGAGGATCCCCAAACAGAACAGCTGTAAGCCGCCCATCCCCAAGATGATGACGATGAGCGAAGTCCAGCCGGAGGTTGCGTTACCGAAAACTAACGTCCGCACGGTCAGGATCAAAGCTGCCAAAATTGCAACGGCGAACGACAGGAAACCCGTGAAGGCCGCGATTGCCAACGGTGCCTCGGAAAAGGCAACGATCCCATCCAACGAATATTTGAACAGACTCCAGAATGACCAAGTCGTCTTACCAGCGACTCGTTCTTGATTTTCGTAGGAAAGATACTTCGTCTCGAAGCCGACCCAACTGAAGATCCCTTTCGAAAAACGGTTGTATTCAGTCATTTCCAAGACCGCGTCGACCATCTGCCGCGTCATCAAGCGGTAATCCCGGGAGCCATCCACGATTTCGGTAGCGGAGATGCGGTTGATAAGATGATAGAACTGACGCGCGAAAAAGGACCGGATTGGCGGTTCGCCTTTGCGGTCAAGGCGTTTCGTGCCGATGCAATCATATTCGCCTGTGCGGATCAAGGCAACCATTTCCACCAGCATAGCCGGCGGATCCTGAAGATCCGCATCCATCACGACAATGTAATCCCCGGTCGCGTGGCGCAGCCCCGCAACCATCGCCGCCTCTTTACCGAAGTTCCGCGAAAAAGAAAGGTAATGCACGCGCTCATCCAGCGCGGCCAACCGCTTCAGTTCCACCAGCGTAGCATCCTTCGATCCGTCATTAACAAAAATCAGTTCGAATGCGGCATCCGGCAGTTGGTCGCTGACCGCGTCAATCTCTTTATAAAAAATCGGCACCATCTCTTCCTCATTATGGCAAGGAACGATGATGGAAATGATATCTTTTGACATGTGTCCACCCCTGCATGTTCTTTCAGAATTCTGATCTTTCCTTTATCCTATCATACTTGACGAAGGTTGGCCGTCTATTTCTTGAAATGTTTCAGCAAACCGAGGCACCTGGTTTCGACGTGCTTCTGCCATAAGTACGCCACAGGCAAAGCGAACAGCGGCGACAGCAACAAGGCCGTTTCCGGCTGAATGACCTGGCCCAGGAACGTCACGAACAGGACGATTGACGTCGTGTGCGTCAGGTACAGGCTGAAGGACAGCTTTCCCAAGAGCAGCAGCGGTTTCGATTTGAAGAACGCCGTCAAACGTGGCGACTCCAAGCACAACAAAAGGAACAAAATGATGCCCAGCCCCGTCAGCAACAGGGTATGCCGCACCCGGAACGACAAACCAAGCGCCGCCAGAATCCACTGGCTCGGGATCAAAAATGGAATCGCCCAGGCCGAAACGATTCGGAAACGGCGGTGCTCCTGCACAAAGGCCCTGATGACCGGAAGATGCTTCGCCAGCACCGCTCCCATCACAAAAAAGATTGCATAATAATTGGTCCGGTTGAGCGACTCCGACAGTTGTGCCAACAAGACCGTGTCGCTCCGCATGCCCCAGTTCGTCAATGCCTCAATCCCCAACTGCATGACAGCATAATATCCGAGGACTTTCCTTGTCCGATTACGGTGAAGTGCCACTGCAAAAAAAGGCAGGATGAAGGACAAGCGCCATTCCTGGACCATGCTCCAGAAGGCGCCGCTAAGGATGTTCAGATTGTAGTCATACCCGAGAAAATACAGCAGCATCTCCAACGCGTTCGGCAGCCTTTTCCATTTCACATTGAACGAACCGCTCAAGTCAATCGTATCATGTTTCCATGCTCCGAACAGCGCAATCAAGATGCTTGTCACCGCGATAACAAGCACATAAGGCAGCATCAGGCGGATCCAACGTTTGATGATGAACGGCTTGAAGTCCAGCTTCCGGCCACTCAGATAGGGCCGCGCCAGGACGAAACCACCAATGATGTAGAAAACCAAAACCGCTTCATTACCGCCCCAGATTATTTTTAAGGGCGTCTGCGCCGCCATCCGCCAAAAGGAATTGGCAAAGATCTTGTATTCATTGGCACTGTAACCATAAACTGTCCAGACCGCCATGTGGAAAATCATGACAATGACGGAGGCCAATCCCCGCATGCCATCAAAGATTTCAATCCGTTGGCTTTGGCCGGATTTTTGCATAAACATTCACTCCCATTGTTTCGAGACTATCGCAATATTCCTTCCTATGGTAGTTCAAATGTGACGAAATTTCAAATTGTATAATTTTATAAGCATTACGACTATTTATTTCGAAGCCGAGATGTTATACTGTACTTACATGCGGTAAGTGAACTGAAAACCGCATCAAATATACAATTAGTGGAGGAACACACATGAACGTTTTAGTAGTAAAAGGAAATAATAGACCAGCAGAAGAAGCAATTTCTTCAAAAATGTACGAAACTTTTTTGGCAGCAGCCAAAGAAAATAAAGATTTGAATGTAACAACTTACAACGTCTTTTCAGAAGACATGCCTTACTTGGGCCAAGACCTTTTCGGCGCATACGGCAAAATGGCAGTCGGCGAAGAATTGACTGACATTGAAACACGCCTTTTGGCAGCAAAACAAAAAGTCATGGATGCCGTGACTGCAGCTGACGTGATCGTTTTCGCATTCCCATTATGGAACCTGACGATCCCTGCTAAATTACAAACATTCATCGACTACATCTTTGCAGCCGGCTTCACTTTCAAATATGACGAAACTGGTACGATGGTTGCTTTGATGCCTGAGAAGAAAGTCATCCTTCTGAACGCACGCGGCGGCATCTACTCCACTCCTGAAATGGCTCCATTGGACATGGGCGTCAACTACATGCGCAACGCATTCGGCGGCGTATTCGGAATGGAAATCATCGGCGAAGTCATCATCGAAGGACACGCAGCAGCTCCTGATCAAGCAGCAGCAATCATCGAAGAAGGCTTGGCGAAAGTTGAAGCTTTGGCTAAATCTTTATAATAAAATTAAAGCAGACGTGCCCAGTAATCGGACTGGTGCGCGTCTTTTTGTTGCTTCTCAATCACAATCCTGACTATAAAGATGCAAAATCATTTCATTTATTGTTGACAGTCCTCGCACAACTATGCAATAATACAAACCGTAATCATTTCGATTTACTATCATTTATTTTTCAGGAGGACAAAATGAAGAAAAAACATAGAACGTTCCGATGGATGATCGGCAGCCTGCTCGTTTTGAGCTTGGCGGCTTGCCAGTCCGATCCGGAAATCGAAGAAACTACAGAATCGAGTACTACTGCCGAAATCACGTTAGAGCCCGTCAACCTGCAGGACCAAGCGACAGTTGACGCCGCCAACGGCGTCTTTGAGGACAGCCAAGTCGCCGACCGCGCTCTGAGCGACTGGGAAGGCGAATGGCAATCGGTCTACCCTTACCTGCTGAACGGCACTTTGGACAGCGTCTTCGCGGAAAAAGCCGAAGAAACCGGCGAAAAGACCGCAGAAGAATACAAGCAATACTACACGGTCGGCTACGAATCAACCTTTACCAGCCTTACGATTTCCGGCGATTCCATCACGTTCTACGAAGGCAATACCGCACGCACCGGTACTTACTCTTATAGCGGTTATCAGATTCTGACCTACGAATCCGGCAAAAAAGGCGTCCGCTACTTGTTTGAACGGACGGATGATACCCAAAATACACCGAAGTATGTCCAGTTCAGTGACCATATCATCGAACCCACCGCTTCCGCGCACTTCCACATTTATCTAGGAGATGATAGCCACGCAGCGCTCCTTGAGGAGATGGATAACTGGCCGACTTTTTACCCAGCCGGGATGGACGGGGATGAAATCGTTGAAGAGATGCTGCATCACTGATCTGATAGTGGTTCACCGGTAGCTGTACTCCGGTGAACGACGGCTTCACCGGAATTGAGTGCTGATTTTTATTATATCCTCCGGTTAGCTTTCGCTCTCCGGAGGAGAAACTAGATTTAGCTGCTCTTTTCCGGTTAACGGTCCCTTAACCGAAGCTGGCTCCGAATTCCTGCATTTCCAAAAGAAAACTCCGGCACACGCTCGCCGGAGTTTTTTTCATTGAAGAATTAGAGGCAACGTTTATCCACCCAGCCAAGTGTTTGTCCGTTGGCGGTCACCAAGGCGTAGCAGCCGTCTGCTGTTTCCTGGATGACCTGTACCGGCGTGTTCAGATAGTAGTTCGTCAAAGATAGCAACGTGAAACCCGCAGTCCCCCATGGCAGGCTGTCGATCGAATAGCCGCTGGAACGGATAGTTGCGCTATAATTGGACGCCTTCGTGCTGAGCGCCGTCAACGCGCGATGATCGACCCAACCGATTGTCTGTCCGCTTTTTTGAATCAATTTGTAAGTCCCATCTGTCGTTTCCGCTATGACTTTCACCAAATTACCCAGATAGCTGTTCGTATTGCCGACCTGTTTGTATCCAACTGTGCCCCATGGCAAACTGTCGATCGAGTAGCCCAAGCCAGATACGCCCACATAATAGTCGACCTGTTTCGCGTTGCTGAAAGCCCGCTTGTCGATCCAGCCAAGGAACTTCCCGTCCACACCGATTTCCGCGTAGGTGCCATCCGCCGATTCCCGGTAGACGGTCGCCATTTTGCCGAAATAAGCTGAGGCATCCGCGACTTTCACGAATCCCGCCACCCCCCATGGAAGGCTGTCGATTGAATAGATGCCATTCATGATGGGCATGCTGTAGCTGGCTGTTTTGGTCGCGAACGTTTGCAGTCCCTTGCTGTCGATCCAGCCCAGTTCTTTCCCGTTGAAGGAAATAAAGGCATAGTTGCCGTCTGCGGTAATCCGCGATACATGCACTTCTTTGCCTAGGTAGTTGGATGAGGAAGCAACATAGGCAAAGCCGGCTTCCCCCCACGGCAGGCTATCGATCGAATAATTACTTTTCGAGACGACCACATTGTAATTGGCCGTAGCCGAATTGAAATACTCGAATGCTTTGTAGTCCACCCAACCGATTGATGCGCCGTTGTTGTAGGATATGCAGAAATAGGCCCCACTTGCGGACTTTCCAATCACTTTGACGGATTTTCCGATAAGGTCATTGCTCCAAGCAAGCGTACGGTAGCCGGTCGTTCCCCAAGGCAGGCTATCAATCGAATAGCCACTTTTCCGGATGGTGGCGTCATAGCTCTGAAAAGATGCGTTAAAAGCTTTCTTGCTGATCCAGCCCATATACGCGCCATTTATTTTGATTTCCGCGTAGGAGCCATCAGCCGTTTCCCGCACGACGGTCGCCACATTACCGACATAGGAAGCAGCATCCGCAATCTTTCTGGAACCGGGCTCACCGTAAGGCAAGCTGTCGATCGAATAGGAGCCGTTCATGATTGGCAGGCTGTAACTGACCGAAACGGTGCTGAAAGTCCTCAGCGCGGCGCTGTCCATCCAGCCCACTTCCTTGCCGCCGATTGAAATATAGGCATATTTCCCGTCCGCCGTCTTCTTCGTTACATGGACTTCTTTTCCATAATAGTCGGTGGAAGACGCGATATATTTGTAGCCTGTCGTCCCCCAAGGCAGGCTGTCGATCGAATAGCCGTAGCCGGAAACAAGCGCATTGTAGTCAACGGAAACGGTCTTGAGCGCAGAGGCTGCAGCCTGATCGAACTTCGTCAATCCGTATGCGCTGATGATGGCATTCAATTTCGTGTTGTAGGAAGAATCTGTCGCATAGCGCCCCGTCAAATAAAGGGTGGCATCTTTGTAGCTGGTCGTATTTTCGATCCAGGTGCCCTTGTAGAAATTCGCATCCCAACTGACTCCGTTGCGCAATTTCAGCGCATAATCGACCATCGATTCATAATAGGACGGATAGAGCCTGAAGAAAGCATCGATCCAGATCACCGATCCGTCGCTCTCTTCCTCCCATGTGCGCATCACAATGGAATTCCCTTGATAAGAGCCTTTGATCCCGAAGAGATTGTTCCCTACCGTGCCCAGTTTGCTGGTACCGTATGCCGTTTCCAGCGAAGCTTGCGCAACCATAACGGATGAATACAGATTATACTCCTTGCCGATTCCGGTCGCATAACTGCCCAAATATTCGACGAACTCGGCTGAATTCGCGAAAGTCCGTGTCTCTTTATCGACGCTGGAATAGACATTCGTTCCGTTGACGCTTAATAATTGCCCAACATAGATCAGGTTGGCGTTTGTAAGATAATTCCAGCGGATCAGACTGTTTATGTCCGTAGAATAGTGGACTGCGATCGATTTCAGAGTATCTCCGGATTGGACGTAGTAATACCAAGAGCCTTTCGCTTCCTGAACGCTAGCCGGCCCAGTAGTCAAAGCTGCACTGGAGACGCTCATCGGTGACAATGTCGCTGAGGCTGCCACTTCCTCAGTCGGAGCAGCGGTCTCTGTCGTTGCACCTGTCTCTGTAGATGAAGCAGCGTCTGCTGGTGGTGCTTCCTCAATGATTACTCCATCAACCGTCGTAGGCTCAGTTGCCGCGGTTGGAGTTTCCTCAGAGGTTTCTGTGAGGGCGGGGAGAATGGTCCACTCGGTTTCTTCCAGTATTTTTGTCTTGCTCTGATCGCTGTATACAATCACTTTAATGACTTGCTCTGCTGCGATGTCGGTTACCGGCAGACGGAATGCCCCGGCCCCATCGACGGAAGTTTCCATCAAACTGATACCCTCACTCAGAAAAACGATGTAACTGTTAGGCGTGGCCGTACCGCTGATTTCTTCAGCATCTGCGTATATTGGATCCAGAACCATTTTTTTGATAGTAGCTACACTCTCCTGCAAAGCAGGCATGGCTGTTGTTGCGCTACTGACGGTTGCTTCAGTTTTTGCAGCCGGGATCACCTCCGGAGTAACCGCTTGCATTTCTTCTTCTTGTGGCGCCTCTTCAGTGGAGATTGCTGTCCCTGTTCCACCATCAGGTTGTTGCGCCGGTATGGCTAAGCTTGCCGAATCCACCGGCACTGATTCTATAATGATATTCTGTTCATCGGCAGAAGCATATTTGTTACCGAAAAAAAGACTGGATGCTGCCACACTCGATAAAGCAAGACAAGTGCGTAAGTATTTATTTTGAACAATCATAGTACCCCTCCATCACATCGTAATATTTCTTAAGATTCCATTAAATATTGCCTCTTCATTATACCATCATTGAAATGGAACGAGCCAATATTTTTTGATTATTTCCATTCTCAAGAAGCGTTTCGATTGAAAGATTTCTTGAATGACTCAATAACCCAACTGAATCGCCAAATCTGTAAGGAGGGTGTCATCACGGACTTCCAAGGGTTCACGCAACGTATCTTCGAGTACCAAGCCTAATCAATACTGAATTGATATAATAAAATACGCGCAATCGACTCGGCCGTTTTCTGCTTTGTTGATTGCGCGTTTCTTTTGGGTAGGTATGCTGTTAATGAAAAAAGAAGCCTGAAGAAACATCTCTCCACAGAGGATTCTTCAGACCTTTACTTTTATACTGTGTTTTGGCTATTCTTCAGAATTCGGCTATTCGAAATAAGCTACGATACCAACAGTGATAGCTTTCGCCAAAGTTGTCTGGTAGCTGCTCGTGGTCAGCTTCGCCAACTCGGTCGGCGAACTCATGTAACCCAGTTCCAGCAATACCGCAGGAATAGCCGTTTCTCGAAGAACTGCGAATGTATTCCGACGCACGCCGCGATCGATCGCCCATGTATTGTCTATCAAGGAATCCTGGATCGCTGAAGCCAATTGCGCACTCTCCAGAATGCGCGTTGGATCATTGTGCATTTCTTCGTTGATGATCGGCGGGTAATCTGAGTCGTATTGATAGTAGTACGTTTCGATTCCGGTGACAGTGGCATTTCCTGGCATCGCATTGTGATGGATGCTGACAAAAATATCCGCTCCCGATGCATTCGCCTCTTCTGAGCGCTCCAGCAAACCAACATAGGTATCTGTTGTGCGCGACATGATGACCGTGAATCCCAACGCTTCCAGATTTGTTTTCACCTTATTCGAGACAGCCAGGTTGATGGTCTTTTCCATCACGCTACTGTAAGTCGCTCCTGCCTCCCAGCCACCATGTCCGGGATCAAGGAACACTGTGTGGTTCAACACAGCAACCGTCAAGGCGTCCTTAGCAATCCAACCCAGCACCTTTCCATTAAGAGAAGCCAATGCCCAAAGGACGCCATCCGCAGTCAACTTTTCTTGGCTGACTGTCACGCCACTACCAAGGTAACTGGAAGTATAGCCGACCGTTTGGTAGCCTTCCATCCCCCATGGCAATGTGTTGATGCCGTCCGTCCCGCGTGTGATCGTCGCTTTATAGAACGTGTCAGTCGTAGTGATGACTTTATTGAAGAGAGCTTCTTTTGCAATCCAACCGAGTTCCTTTCCATTGATGGAAATCAGAGCCCAGGTCACGCCGTTATCCGTCACTTGCTCTTTTGAGACAGTGACTTTTTGTCCCAAATAAGTATATCCGTAGCCAATTGTTTTGTAGCCTTTCATTCCCCATGGCAATGTGTTGATGCCATCGGTTCCTCGAAAAATAGTTGCTTGATAGGAAACGGTCTTCGAAGATACGACTTGGACATAAGTCGGTTCGGTCAAGGCAGCTTTCGAAATCCAGCCAATCTGGTTTCCATCAATGGAAATTAAGGCCCATGTCACTCCATTGTCAGCCACTTTTTCTTGGATGACGGTCACTTGTTTGCCCAGATAGTTCGAGCTGGTGCCGATGGTTTGATACCCTCTTGTTCCCCAAGGCTGCGTGTTGATGCCGTCCCCAACGCGCGTTACCGTAGCCGGATAATTCACGTCTGTCGTCATAAGAATCTGCACATATATGACCGGTTTCAAAGCATCCTTGGCGATCCAGCCCAATTGGATACCATCCAATGCGATCAGAGCCCAAGTAACGCCGTTGTCGGCTACTTTTTCTTGGCTGACGGTCACTTGCTTGTTCGCATAAGTGCTGCTATTGCCGACTGTCTGGTAGCCTTTCGTGCCCCATGGCTGCGAATTGATCGCATCAGAGTTGCGGATGATTGTCGCTTCATAATCCACATTGGTCGTAGACAAAATCTGTACATAGGTCGGCTCTGTCAATGAATCCTTGGCGATCCAGCCTAATTGGGTGCCGTTGAACGAAATCAGCGCCCATGTCACACCATTCTCCACAACTTTCTCCTGGCTGACGATCACGCTTTTGCCCAGGTAATCCGCACTCTGTCCCAAAGTTTTGAACCCGCGGGTCCCCCATGGTGCTGTGTTGATTGCATCCGTTCCGCGCGTAATCGTTGCCGGATAATCCACAGTTGTGGTTGATAAAACCGACAAATAGGTCGGCTCTGTCAATGCATCCTTGGTGATCCAGCCCAATCGTGTGCCATTTAACGAAATCAAGGCCCACGTCACGCCATTCTCCACAATTTTCTCTTGGCTGACGGTCACGCTTTTTCCTAAGTAATCCGCACTCTGTCCCAAAGTCTTAAAGCCGTATGTCCCCCACGGCTCTGCATTGATTGCATCCGTTCCACGTGTGATCGTTGCCGGATAATCCACAGTAGTTGTCGAAAGAACAGCCAGATAGGTCGCTTCCGTCAAAGCATCTTTAGCAATCCAACCGATTGCCTTTCCATCCAAAGAAATCAGCGCCCAGGTCACACCGTTATCGGCCAACTTTTCCTGGCTGACCGTGATGGTTTTCCCGAGATAACTCGAACTGGATCCAATCGTCTTGTACCCTTGCGTTCCCCAAGGAAGCGTGTTGATCCCGTCGGTGCCGTGCGTTACCGTAGCTTCGTAATCCACAGTCGTCGTCGATAGAATCTGGACGTATGCCGTTTCTGAAACCACAGTTACGCCATCTATATCAGTGGCCTTAGCTACCGGAATGTTGGACGTGCCTAAAGCCAAAAGCACAACCCCTACCATAGAAGCCATGCGCCAATCCAAAGCATTATTATGAAACATTCTCTTCATTTTACCCCTCCAATCAGATAATGAATCCATTCAATTATTTTGAATAATACAAGGCTATCTTACCATTTTTCATTCTGGATGACACCTTGTTTTTCGAACAGATATTTCAATCGTCAAAAAGCAAAACAGCCTCTCCGATTTCCCTAGCCAAACAGGGAAAGAAGAGAGACTGTTTTTAATTCAAAAGCGTATCGTACGGAATGAAGTAGGCATAATCCCCTGACAAGATGAAGATCAACAAAAAGATGATGACCGTGAATCCTAAACAGAAAATAAGATTGACCATTTTATTCTTCGTAAAATTAAGGATGAAATACGGTGCCACGAACATTTCATAGGTCGCAAATGGTGAACTCAGACGTCCACCTACTGTCGCCAGATTTCCGAAAGCGATCAGAATCAATGAAGCTAAGAAGTAGAGATTATGATACGTCCGGTATTTTTCATCCTTGCGGATATTCGTGAACAGCAATGTCGCGAAGAAAATCAGCAGCTGCATCATCAGGACCGGATTTAGCAACCACTGCCCACCCGTATAGGCCGGGTTCGTGAAATACGGTGCGTAGCGGTCTGGGACCGCCCACATGTAAAGCTGCGGAATCTGCACAACAATTCCTGCGGCAACCGCCAAAGCGAACAGCACCATCACCTGCAGCCGGCTGCCGTCATAGAGATAGTTCTCGTAGACGTAGCCGACGATGAAGATGAGCGCGGTGATATGGAACAGCGATGCAATCCCCACCACGAGCAGAAAACGGAATAGCTGTTTCTGCTTCAGGTACTTCACCGAATAGAGCAGGATGATGCTCGCAATCGAACCGCGGATCTGCCCCATATCCCTCGCCAAAAAGAAGCGGGAAAAATAGTAGAACAGGATCAAGGACGGATATGGGACATTTTTATAAAGATAATTGACCAACAACCCCATGCTCAGGAACGCGAAGAAGAGAATGAATGCGTAATAGTTCAAACCCAACTTAAGGAATAGATAGTTCAATAACAGGTAACCTGGTTCGGCATCGATGCTGCCGTTGAAGACATCCGATAAGCCTGTCAAATCATAGAAAAAGTAATAATAAGAAACGAAATCGTATCCTGAGTAATAGCGCAACCCGGCCAGGATAGCCAAGAGGCCGCCACCGATCAGGACGATTTTTTTGTTGTCATAGAACACTTCAGCAATGCTGAGCAGCAGCAAGATGATGAACGTAAAGACGTAGAGCGCCATCCTTTATTCCTCCTCCAATGCTAGACTAAGATGATTTTGATTGGAGTCGCATAATTTTCCAATAGCGTGCGTTGATTCTTGTACCAATCCTTCGTCGTGCCGTTCTTACGGGAAACGATGATGACTTCATCGAAACTCAACAGTGGGTCTGCCGAAAGGATGGATTGCGCGAATACGTATGGTTTCCCTTCTATCTGCTCCAAGCGTTTGTGCACAGTCGGCGCCACCGGTTCCTCGGAAAGGATCAGTTTGCGGGTCGCAGCCGGATGTTGGATACCGTGCGCTAAAGCCGCTTCCTGTTCTGCAGCAGCCGTATGGGACAGGTCTAACACCGTATCATCATCGCTCATGCGATAGTTGAACACATCCGTGATCTCCTTCTTGAAGAACAGACGTAAAAATCCCAACAGCATGCCCAACAACAGGCCGCCAATGAACAAACCAACACCCATTACAAGATACAGCAACAAGCTAGTACTTCCTGTTTCATTTGTCTTCTCCGGACCTTTTTCCAATTGGACAACATGCGGTTCGGACAATAGGTAGATGCTCTTGTTTTCGAAGAAGGGGATCGTTCCCTCTTGCATTGCTTTATAGAGGACTGTTGCGATGGCTTCATTCTTTGCCTCATTTCCGGTCCCTACAGTGATGTGTAACTCACTCGTATCATAATCCGTGTCTACATCAATCATGTAATTTGCCGGAATGTCGCCTTCTTCCATCGCTTCGATTTCATCAGTTGCAACGATTGGCTCCACCGAATCAATCGCCTCATAGACATTTGGCGATAACAGCACTGCTTCCAACAGATTAAAATTCGTGAAAGCATAGCCTTCCGTATTTTCTACATAGAAATCGAAACGTACGGCATCTTCCAAGAGCGCTTTGTATTCAGTGTCCGTGATCAGCTGCAGTTCTAATCCAGTGGCCGGATCAATTTTCTTGATTTCTTCGACTTTATCATCACTGAACAGCGTGTAGGCGATTGCCAGTATGTACAGTAGGACAAGTGCTAAAGCAGTCCCGAAGATCGTCTTTTTATTATCCTGCAAAAATTCTTTTGTTTCTTTTAGGGTGGGTAAATGCATCATGCAGAGGCCTCCTTCGCGTCGTAGATTTTTTCCAGCGCTTTTGCGGTCTTCCGCATGTCAAAAGCTTCCATTTCCGGTTTTGGACTGTTGCCTTTCGGCTCGCCCATGACTTCGGCTTCCCAACGGTCCAAGTCCGCATCCAGCGGCACAAACCGGACATTTTCGGATAATACCGTGTCCTCCGACACTTCCGTCGACATCACCATCTTGACGTTGGCGGCCTGCGCTTCCACCGCCACGATCGGCAAACCTTCATACAACGAAGGCAACAGGAAGACATCCATCGCTTTCAGCAGTTCGGCGATATTTTCGCGCTCCCCCATGAAGAGCACATGGTCGGATACACCCAGATCCTTGGCTAAGCCATGGATCTCTGCTTCGAGGCTTCCGGCCCCAACCGACAACAGATACGTGTTCGGGTGTTTCTTCAGGATGTGCTGGAAAATCTTCAGCAACAGCCGGTGATTTTTTTGTTCTTCGAAACGGCCGATATGACCGATCACGAAGGTGTCTTCCGGAATGCCCAACTGCACATGCATCTCTTCCTTCGTCACCGGCACGTTGCGGTAACGGTCGAGGTCGATACCGTTCGGAAGCATAACGAATGGCTGCTCGTTGCCGAAGAGGCCGATACCGGCTTCATCTGAACAGCCGATGAAATCAGTCGCATATTTCATCATCAGATTGTTGAAAATCGGGCGCACGACGCTGTACGGGAATCGGTTACCTTTACCGTCGGAAGTCGCATGGCTGTGGGCGATGCGTTTTTTGACGCCGGCTTTGGCAGCCAGCCATAGGTTCAGGCCGCCGCCGAAGAAGATTTCGTTGTGGACGATATCGACTTGGTTCTCCTGCAGCAGTTTGCTGACGGTTTTGATGTAGCGGAGCGGGTGCTTATTGGGGTTTGGCACCACGAAAATTTTGCCTCCCAATGCGGCGATTTCATCATGATAAGGACGCACGTCAGCAAATTCCTCATAGATGACGAAATCAAATTGGAACTTGGAGCGGTCGATATTGCGGTAGGCGTTCATCATGAAGGTTTCCGCCCCGCCCTTGCCCATTCTGCCCTGGAAATGCAGGACACGTTTAGGTTGAGTCATTAGTGTAGTTCTCCCATCTGTCTAGAAATTTCCTTTGAGTTTTTCAATCAATTTCGGCGAAGCATTGCTCAGCAAATGCATCATGCCGGAAGCGATATAGTTCAGGTGGACCGATTTGCTCCGGAACAGGAACTGCATGATTTTCCGGATCGGCGTATCGGTCAGGCTGTGCACCGTTGCATACTGTACGCGCGGATGCTGCAGGATTTTTTGGATATAGGCCCTTTTGCCTGCCCAATCCAACGGGCAGCTTGCGCCGTGCAACGGGATGATGCAGGACATCGTGCCTTTCAGGAATAGTGCGCTGAAACCGCCCAGATCCTTGTCGGTCAGGTCCAGCAATTCATTGTAGAATTCCAGGAACGTCTCGAATTTATTGTCGAAATACTTGTTCGTCAAGCTGCTCTTGCCTTCGAAAGCGTATTGGTAAAGCACTTCGCTGGTCGTCACAACTTTTTTTGCATGGCGGTAGTAGGCGATGTTGAACAGACGGTCCTCACAGCTACTGTAGCTCGGAAAGGCGATCTGATGCTTGCGGATGATGTCCAGACGGTAAAGCTTGTTCCAAATGACATACATCAGTTGCTTGTTCATCAAAGGATACAGATTCTCTAGGAACACCGCATTCGAGGCGTAGACCTTATCTTCGGCGATGACCTGCTTTTCCGAAACGATCTCCTGATTGTCCAGCACCCGCAGATTGTAGGAAGCCACGATTAGGTCCGGTGCCTCGCTTTTGATGATCGCTTGGTAGCGTTCCAACGTATGGCGCTCGATTTCGTCGTCCGCATCCATCAAAAAAAGATAGGTCCCCTTTGTGCGCGCAATCCCTTGATTGCGCGCATTTCCCGGCCCGTTGTTCGGGATGGTTATGAAAGAGAAGCGGCTGTCTTCGGCAGCAACTGCCTGCAAAACGTCCGCTGTCGCGTCCTTCGAACCGTCGTTCACGATGATGACCTCAAAATCGCTGACCGTCTGTGCAGCGATGCTTTTCAAAGTGGCACGGATGGTGTCGGCGCAGTTGTAGGCCGGGATCACAATGCTGAAAAAAGGTTTGTTTTCCATTAGTTTTCCTTCCTGACGTTGGGCATGACGGAGCACCCGGAGCGGCTTAATTTGGGTCTGGGCATATATATGGCTCCTCCTATCACTGCAACGCGTTATGCTTTGTTCTTTAATTCCTTAGCCAGTTCTTTCAGATAAGGGCGCATCTTGTCGGCCGTGTCCTTGTTCTCCAGACCGAATTCGATGTTCGCAATCAATAGGCCGTATTTGTCGCCTACATCGTAGCGCTTGCCGGTATATTCATAAGCGACCAGCGGATGGATCGCGTTCAATGATTCGATGGCATCGGTCAGTTGGATTTCATTGCCGGCATCGGGTTCTTGGTCGCGCAGAATGTCGAATATTTCCGGTGTCAGCAAATACCTGCCGATGATGGCAAGGTTGCTCGGCGCTTCTTCCGGAGCAGGTTTCTCGATGAAGTGGTTGACGCTGTAGATATGTTCGCCGACTTTCTCCTTGATGTCGATGATTCCGTATCGATTCGTCATGTCTTCAGGGATGCGCATCGTCGCCACGACTCCGCCCTTCGTTTCGTCGTAGGTGTCCATTAACGCTTTTGCCAACGGGACTTCGCTCGGCATGATGTCATCGCCCAAAAGTACGACAAAAGGTTCGTTGCCGATGAAAGCTTCCGCCTGCAGAATCGCATCGCCCAGTCCATTCGGGTAGGCCTGGCGCACATAGTGAATGTGCGGAATGTTCGTCTGCTGAACCAATTCCAGCATAGCGGTCTTGCCTTTTGCCTTCAAGTTTTCTTCCAAGGCGATGTTTACGTCAAAATGATCCTCGATCGGACTCTTGCCCTTCCCAGAGATGATGATGATTTCTTCGATGCCGGCAGCCATGGCTTCTTCCACCACATATTGGATGCTTGGTGTATCCACGATCGGCATCATTTCCTTTGCCATCGCTTTCGTTGCCGGCAAGAATCGCGTTCCTAAACCTGCTGCAGGTATTACAGCTTTGCGTACTTTTGTCATGGGGACTCCCTCTTTCCTGTTTAGTCTGTTCCATTATAACAAAGATGCCGCCAAAAAAGAATCAACATAAGACAGAAAAAGGGCCACGGCACGCATCCAATCGGATGAGCGATGCCGCGGCCCAAGTTCATTCAGCGCAAAAACTACGCTTCGTAGCCATTCGGATTACTCTTTTGCCAATTCCAGGAATCACGGCACATGTCAGCCAATGTCTTCTGGGCTGTCCAGCCTAGTTCTTCTTTTGCCTTTGTCGCATCCGCGTAGCAAGTCCCGACGTCGCCAGGGCGTCTGTCGATGATTGTGTAAGGAATCTCGACTCCAGTGGCCTTCTGGAAATTATAGGTCAAGTCCAGCACACTGTAGCCGATGCCGGTACCGAGGTTGTAAATGCCGACGCCGTTCGACTCCTTGATTTTATCCAAAGCCTTGATGTGGCCCAACGCCAAGTCGACGACATGGATGTAGTCGCGTACGCCTGTGCCATCAGGAGTGTCGTAATCGTCCCCGAAGATGCTCAAGCGCGGCAATTTTCCGACCGCCACTTGCGTGATGTACGGCATCAGGTTGTTCGGGATGCCGGTCGGATCTTCACCAATCAAGCCCGACTCATGCGCGCCAATCGGATTGAAGTAACGCAAGAGTGCGATGCTCCACTCGGAATCGGCGAACGCCACATCCTGGAGGATCTGTTCGATCATCACTTTCGTATAGCCGTAAGGATTCGTTGCACTCGTAGGCAGGTCCTCTGTCAACGGCGACACGTTGTTCATACCGTATACCGTAGCCGAAGAGCTGAAGACAATCTTCTTCACGCCGTGGCTGCGCATTACGTCGCACAATACCAACGAGCTTGTGATGTTGTTGTGGTAGTATTCGATCGGTTTCGCTACAGATTCGCCTACCGCTTTATAGCCTGCAAAATGGATGACCGAGTCGATGTTTTCTTTTGCGAATACGTCATCTAGCGCTTCACGATCCAATACGTCCACTTCATAGAAGGTCGGTGCTTTGCCGGTGATCGTTTTGATTCGGTTCAACACTTCCGGTTTGCTGTTCGAATAGTTGTCGACGATGACCACTTCTTGGCCGGCTTTTAACAATTCCACTACGGTATGGCTGCCGATATATCCGGCTCCACCTGTTACTAATACTGACATATAATCCCTCTTTCCAATTGGCTATTATTGTTTATTTTCTTTTTCATTATTGCCGTGGATGATTTGTTTTCTTATTCTTCCGATGCTTGGGAACTGTCGAAATCGGGCGTTTCTGTAATCAATCCGGCGCTGGTCATCTGGCCAAAACCAAAGGATGAATCAGCATCCGAAAGGTTCATGTCGCTGAACTGTACCTGATCGATTTCCAACTCATCCCGCAGCGTATTCGCGATGCGCAAACGCTCTTCCGGATCGACATAATAATAGTAGATTTCATCATAATACAGTTCTTCCCCAGCGATTGAAAGTTGTGTGAACGTGTCGAGCGCATCTACATAGCCTGACTTGATATCAAGCAGATCCTCAAATGAAAGGTTGGTTTGGATATTCACTTCAACTGCACTGAGAATTTTTTTGTAATTCGTGACGCTGTCGATGCTGATCAACTTATCCAAAATCGCTTTGATGACCATCCGTTGTCGATTCTGACGGCCTAAGTCGCCTTCAGGATCCTCTTTGCGCATCCGCGCGAAAGCCAAAGCATCCCATCCATTCGCGGTGACGGTTTCACCCTCGATAAAGGAAGAACCCTCAAACTCGAATGTCAACGGACTCGTCAATTCGATGCCGCCGATTGCCTCCACAATGTCATGCAGCCCTTGCATATTGATTTCGACGTAATAATCGATCGGCACATTCAAGAATTCCTGGATGGAGTTGATGGCCATCTGGGTACTGCCGAATGCATAGGCATGGGTAATCTTGTCATTATACTCCGGATAGATACTCGTTTCATAGCCCACCATCTCCGCATAACTGTCGCGCGGCACACTGACGATTGTAGTCTTTTTGGTCTTCGGATTGACCGTCGCAACGATGATCGTGTCCGAACGACCGCTACCTTCCGCGATTCCGTCCCCATACATGTCGATTCCCAACAGTGCGAACGAAATTGGATGGGTCGCATCGACCGAAACTTCCTCTTCCCGCATATTTTCCGTTTTGACATCTTCGAAAACAGTTTTCAACGTGCTTTCCACATCGTCATAGACAGTCCAGAACAACGCGAAAGCGATGAGGACAAGGCTCAACAATGATAGAATAATGATTCGGTTTCGTTTTTTCTTCTTAAAATAATTGCTTCTTGTGTCATTCATCGGTTCGAGCCTCTTTCTGCGCAATGTGGCTGCATGACAGCCCATCACCCTAGTTAGTACCGCTTCATCCAGTATAGAACAATTCCGGCGAATGAAAAAGGGATATTCAAAAACTTAACAAAAAAGCAAACCTATAACAAAGTAATACACACCAATTTTAGCATATCTCCAGAAACGCTTTTGGACGGGCGTTTCTGGGTTCCAACCAGATAGCCTAATCCTTTTAAAACGCTTTCATTTGGGTTATAATAACATAAAGTGGTTAAGTTAAGCAGGCGAATAAACCTATCAGTACTTGACCTCTTACACTATTTCCGGCTCATTCCACGTTTATTTACAATAATAAGGAGATGGTCCTGATGGTTACGTAGTATACCACCCACTGCAGCGAAAGAATCACTTAACCGAATAGGCTTGTTTTCAGATTTAGCGATTGAAGGAGGGCTGAATTATGAAAAAAAGATTTATGATACTGCCTCCTTTCTTAGTCATATTTACAATCTACGGCGCGCTGACAGATGTATCTGCAGCAACGGAAGGGACAACAGAAACCACACTCCAAGAGCCCATTCTCTATGAACTGCCGCCAGGTATTCCGCTGCCGGAAACAGTGATGGAAGCCAATGACGCCAACACACCCGCAACTACAACAACGGAATCTCCGCCCGCAGAAGTGACTGCGGTAGATGAGCAGATGACGGAAACACCTGCACCACCTACAGAACAGCCTCTGCCGGAAACGGCCGATCCGCAACCCACCACAGAAACAACTCCACCGGCAACCCTGCCTATTGAGGAAGCTATCAACCCAACAACACCTACCACGGAAGCACCCGCACCCGAAACAACCTTACCAATTGAAACCCCAACAGAACTACCGGCACCAGAAACGGAAAGTCCGATCGTAATGGAAGTTCCAGTTGATAGTCCGACAGTTCCGACACAACCCTCAGAAGTTCCAGAAGAACCCATAGCAATTGCACCGATCGAAGAACCGGAAGAACAAGAAGCCACTGTCACTTATGAAGAACCGATGCAGATGATGGCTGCAGCAGCAGTCAGCGACTTCTCGGGAACTTCCCAAATCGTCAACTCAGTGAATATCACAGAAAACGTGATCGCTCTGACTTTCGATGACGGCCATTCTTACGGGAATCTTTCCGACATTCTGTATAATTTGAACTATTTGGGCGTTAAGGCTACCTTCTTCATGAACGGTGATGCTGATGCTTCCTTGCTGCAACAAATCGTTGCGGACGGACATCAATTGGCGAACCACAGTTACTCTCATGGTGACTCCGCGACATTATCTTCATCCGTGTTAGCGAACGACATCAATCTGATGGAAGATTACATCCAAGAAACGACCGGAACCTCTTCTCTGCCTTTCTTCCGTCTCCCTTATGGATCCTACAACAGTTCCGTTTTGGACACGGTCGGGAGCCTTGGTTACCAATACACGATTGGTTGGGATGTCGATACACTCGATTGGACCGGCATTTCTGCTACTGAAGTCAGCAATGCGGTCGTCAATAATGTCAGACCTGGTTCGATTGTCCTGATGCATGCCAGCGTAGGTGCAGCCAACACACCCGAATCCTTGTGGTATTCGATCGCAGCGCTGAAACAAGCTGGCTACGGCTTCTCCACTGTCAGCGATTTGTTGGCATTGGGTGGTTATTTTGCAGTCGAAGAAGAAGCACCGATCGAAGAGGATTATTCGGATGATATCCTATCACATGTTATCAACCAAGTTTCTACCGGCGAAAAAACTATTTCCTTGACCATCAGCGATGCGTCAGATGCCGAAAACGTCCGAGAAATTCTTGCCAACTTGGCAACGATGGATGTGAAAGCCACTTTCTTCCTGAACGGTTTGACTGATCCCACAGTGATCAATGAAATCATTCAACAGGGGCATGAAATCGGCAACCATACCTACACGCACGATGATGCCACCGCAATGACAGTCGGCGAAGTCGTCTGGGAACTCAATGCTATGGAAACCTTGGTGCAGGACAGCACAGGTGGAGCTACTACCCGCCCATACTTCAGGGCACCGATGGGAGCCACAAATGACGCAGTCCTTGCAACCGCAGCCAGTATGGGTTACATGTATACAATCGGCTGGACAGTCGATACTCGTGATTGGAGTGGCACTTTGACCGCAGCACAAGTCAGTTCAGCGGTCGTGAACAATCTAGCACCAGGCGCCATCTTCCTGATGCACGGAAATGCTTCAGCCAACACAACACCTGCAGCCTTGTTGCAGATGATCACCGCCATCCGTCAACTCGGCTACAACTTCGCCACAATCAGCGGTTTGCTCGCTTTGGAGGGTTCCTATCCGACAACACCTGGGGAGGAACCTGGTGAAACAATCCCTGATCCGGACCCAGATCCGCCAAGCACCACTTCACCCGCTGAAATCGTGAATCAAGTCAACACCGATGTGCCGGTAATCTCATTGACCATCAGTGATGCATCCGGAACCGAAAATGTACGGCAGATCCTCAATAACCTCGCGCTACTGGGAATCAAAGCCACCTTCTTCCTCAACGGCATGACCGATCCGAGCTTGATCGATGACATCATCGCACAAGGCCACGAAATCGGCAACCATACCTACAGCCACGAAGATGCCACCCAACTGACCCAATCACAATTGACGACGGACCTCAACAACCTTGAGCAACTCGTTCAAGATGCAGCAGGCACGAGCACGACACCTTACTTCCGTGCACCAATGGGCGAAACCAATGCGACTGTTTTGGCAACCGCCGGCAGTCTCGGTTATCAATACGCCATCGGTTGGACTATCGAAACACGCGACTGGAGCGGCACACAAACAGCAGCACAAATCAGTTCTGCTGTCGTGAACAGCTTAGCACCCGGAGCAATCCTTCTTTTGCACGGCAGCGCCGACGCAGTTGCAACACCTGCCGCAATTCTGCAGATGGTGGCAGCAGTCCAGGCACTTGGTTACCGCTTCGAGACAATCACTGGCCTATTGGCTTATCAAGGCATCTATGTTGGTGAAGAACCTGTAGTTACCGATCCAGATGTAGAAGAACCGGACTACGGAGCGGGACCATCCCGATTCGTGAGCCACGTCGATACGGATCGCAATGTCATTGCCCTTACTTTTGATGATGGTGACGACTATACCAACCTAGCCGACATCATCTACAACCTCAATTACCTTGGCGTCAAAGCCACCTTCTTCCTAAACGGTACAACTGATCCCGGACTGATGGCCGAACTGGTCGCAACCGGACACCAACTATCTAACCATACCTATTCCCACAATGACGATTCGACATCCCTTTCAGCCGATGAATTGGCTTATGACTTGGAACTGATGGAAGATTACATTCTTCAAACAACAGGCGTATCCTCCAAACCTTATTTTCGTGCTCCAGCAGGGGTCTATAACGATGCCGTGCTCGAAACACTAGGCAGCCTCGGCTATGCCTACACAATCGGTTGGACGCAGGACACACGCGATTGGGAAGGTTTATCCGAAACGCAGATTGCAGCCAGCGTAACCGATTATCTGGATGCGGGCTCAATCTACTTGATGCATGCGAACCCGACTGCTGTCGGCACGCCGCAATCCCTTTGGTACCTTGTCGCGGAAGCCCGCAATCAAGGCTATGAATTCGTCACAATCGACGAGTTGATGGCACTGGAAGGCGTCACTGATGATGGCAGTAATAATGGTCCCGGAGAAATTTCTGATGGCGTCTCCCAATTCATTGAACAGATAGACACGGACCAAAAAGTGATTTCCTTGACCTTTGATGATCTTGGAGACAGCGAAGTCTTGCAGGGTATCCTTGATGCTTTGGCTGAATTGGACGTCAAAGCGACCTTCTTCGCGGACGGCACAGCCGATCCGGACATGTTGTATCAAGTCGTTTCCCAAGGACATGAACTAGGGAATCACAGTTACTCGCATGAATTTTCTACCTACTTGACCATCGCAGAATTTACGGCTGAGCTGAACGCTTTGGAAAACAAAGTCGTTAATGCGACAGGAACAACATCCAGACCGCTCTTCCGTCCGCCATACGGGGATTACGATCAGTCTGTTTTGGAAACTCTCGGCAGCCTTGGCTATACCTACACTGTAGGTTGGTCAGTCGATACCTTGGATTACCTTGGCACATTATCTTCGGAAGATATTGCTTCCAACGTATTGGACCAATTATTCCCAGGCGCAATCTACTTGATGCATGCTGTGCCCGAATCCGCCAGCACACCAGGTTCCTTGTACGAAATCATCACCTCGGCCCGCGAAGCTGGTTACTCCTTCGCCACCATCAGTGACCTGATCCAATTGGATGGAATCTACTTGCAAGAACCTGTAGATCCAGAAATACCGGTTGATCCGGAAAATCCAGTCGAAACCGTCCTTTCACAACTGATCAATCAGGTAACGACAGGCGAAAAAGTCGTTTCTCTCACTATCAGTGATGCTTCAGACGCGGATAATGTCCGCGAAATATTGGCAAACTTGGCTTCCCTCAACGTTAAGGCCACCTTCTTCCTGAATGGCTTGACCGATCCGACCTTGATCGATGATATCATTGCCCAAGGCCACGAAATCGGCAACCACACTTTCAGCCATGACGATGCCACCCAAATGACTGAAGCCCAATTGACCAACGACCTCAACAACCTTGAGCAACTGGTCCAAAATGCTTCTGGAACAAGTTCAAAACCTTACTTCCGCGCTCCGATGGGGGCAACGAGCACTTCCGTCCTCACAACAGCCGGCACGCTCGGGTATGACTATACGATCGGTTGGACGGTGGACACGCGTGACTGGTCAGGCACCATGACGGCCACCCAAGTCAGTTCAGCCGTCGTGAACAACTTGACACCCGGTTCCATCTTCTTGTTGCATGGGAACAGCACAGCCGCCACTACTCCGGCAGCTTTGTTGGAAATGATCGCAGCTGCACGCGCACTCGGTTATGAATTCACTACAATCACAGGATTGTTGGCTCTGCAAGGCATCTATCCCGATCCGGTCGATCCGGTTGACCCAGTTGATCCTGAGCCTCCGGTCATCACGATACCCTCGCAGTTGATCAATCAAGTCAACACCAATCAACAAGTCATTTCCTTAACTATCAGTGATGTTTCCAGTGCTGCTAATCTCCGTCAGATATTGGCAAATTTGGCGCTGCTGGATGTGAAAGCGACCTTCTTCCTGAATGGGCTGACTGATCCGACTCTGATCGATGACATCCTTGCTCAAGGTCATGAGATAGGCAATCACACCTTTACCCAAGACGATGCCACTCAGATGACGGCAGCCGAGTTGACGGCCGACCTGAATCAATTGGAGCAACTAGTGAAAACTGCTACCGGCGAAAGCACAACACCTTACTTCCGCGCTCCGATGGGAGAAACAAACGCAACCGTATTGGCTACAGCCGGCAGCCTGGGCTACAGCTACACAATCGGTTGGACGGTCGACACCCGCGATTGGTCCGGAACACTTTCAGCCAGCCAAGTAAGTGCGGCGGTCCTGAACAACCTTTCTGCAGGTGCCATCTATCTGCTGCACGGTAACAGCTCAGCCAGCACAACCCCTACCGCGCTGTTGGAAATGATCACAGCAGCCCGCGCTCTTGGTTATCAATTCACGACCATAAGCGAGTTGCTTGCTTATGAAGGCGACTACAGCTATGTAGAACCTGAACCGGAATTCGTTATCCCTGTGCTGGATGACTTCGGAAACATCACTAATCCAGTCATCACCCGGAACGATGTGACCGACGTCTCCAACCCACTTGGAACAGCCGATCCGTTCATCATCCTTGTCGATGGTGTCTACCACATGTTCTTTGAAGTACTTCAGGAATACAACATAGCAACCCAAAGCTTCACAGACAGTGTCGCCCACGCCTACAGTAGTGACCTCGTCAACTGGACCTACACCCAAGTTGTACTCGGTCCGGAAACCGATGGCATTCGGGCAGCCTATCCTAGTGTTTTCGAATACAATGAAAACTACTACATGGTTCCCGACCAAGCCGGCAATGTTGAAGCCTACTTTGCAACTTCTTTCCCACTCGGTTGGGATTATCACTCCACTTTATTGGAAGGAAACTTCGTCGACACGAACGTCTTCGAAGTCGGTGGCACTTGGTATTTAACGACATCTGAACAACCGTACAACAGCATATCTTTGTACTACAACACTTCTGGCGATTGGCGCAATGACCAATGGCAACTACATCCAGCCGGTCTCATCATAGAAGAGGACTGGACGGAAAAAGGTTACCGCGGCGCTGGCAACCCATTCGTGTTCGAAGATTATATCGTAATGCCAGTACAGGTGACACCTGTCGCAACTAATGTCTACGGAGAATACACCAGCTGGTATAAACTTTCCGACCTTTCACCGACAACCGTAACTGTCGAATACCTTGGTGAAGCCGTTGGTGCACAGGATAATGGACAATGGAACGACCTCGCAATGCACCATATCGCGCATGCTCCTTATGGTGACGGCTACGTATACGTTGTTGATGGGCTTGCCTATTATGCATCAAGTACCGGCCAAGCCGAATACACGATCGGCCTCTTTACAGAAATTGCTTGATGATAGCTTAAATTCCTGAATAGCTGGCCGAAAACGCAAAACACCACCCTTACTGCGATTCATATCGCTGCAAGGGTGGTGTTATTGTTTATATCAGCTGTTTGGCGGGTTATTTCCGGAAAAGGCTGCCGATCTTCTTCAGCACTTTCCCGCTCAAATCACCGATATCATTTCTTTTAAGGATATCCGGCAGCGACAGGACGTAATGCAGAGACGTTCCAGCCGTTTTGCCATAGCGTTCGATCAAGTGAAGTTTACGTTCGTAGTTAAGCTTTTCCTTGTCGGATAGCCAGGACGCATTGTAATGATGAATTGTATAAGAATTTTCGGTCAGGCTCATGGCCCCTGTGTAATAATCACGCGGGCAGAAATACGCTTTCGGATAGATGCTAATGCCTTCGATTTTCTGGAAAGCATCGTTTTGCTGCAAACCTTTTCCCAACAAATAATCAGTCGTATAATGCGGACTCGGCAAGGTATTGAAACTCCCGTCCGGATTTAGGAAGGAAACCCCTTCGTAGACATCGCGCATCGCCTTGATGTGTCGATTGCCTTTTGCGGCGCCGAATCCCAATCCCAGCGCGACAAATTTGCCGTCCTCAAAGCCCATAAATGCTTCATCTTCCAACAGCGGATCCATGTTGCGGATGATCTCCACATCCGTATCCAAATAGATGCCGCCTTGCGTATAGACGATGTCCAAGCGAGCATAGTCCGGCACGAAGCCCCACTTCTTAACGTCGTAGGCTTCCTTCATGTAGCGGTTTTTTGTTATGTCATAATTGCTTTCGTTCCATTCGATGATTTCGTAATCCGGACAGAACTTCCTCCAGCTTTCGATGCAAGCTTTGTCTTTTTCTGGAATCGGCGCACCGCCGAACCAGCAGTAATGGATGATTTTTGGTATCTTCGTCATGAGTTTCCCCTTTCGTTCCCTTTTATTTGCGCAACACTTTTTTTACGACAGCCGTACGTTCATCCCTATTCAACAGCACAATGAAGTTGAAGGCAATCGCAAAGATGCTCGTCAGGATGCCGGCAAAAATCAGCATCGCCCAACCGTCGATCGGAAGGAAGTTACGGACCAACAGCGAGAAAACCGAGGCCACAACGACCGACAGCGTGTTCTTAAGGATGGACGGATAGAAAGACGTCCATTTGATGTTCAGGCAATGCGCCCCGTAAATCGGCAGGAAGAACAGGGAACGGATCACCGCAAAGGCTGTGCTCGTCCCAGCAATGATGTACAATTTCAACGTGTCATCATTCGTAAACTGCAAAGCCACCAAGACGATGATGATCGTAACAATCGAGTTGGCGAACATGTAGATTGAAGTCTGCTTGACCTTGTTTGTCGCCGTAAAGAGGTTCCATAGCCCTTCCAACGGCAAGACGAACATAAACTCGATGCAGGACAAAATCGTCAGCATGTACAGGAGATGGGCATCCTGAGTCGGTACCCACAGCTTATAGAAGATCTCTCCATAAGCGAAAAGTGCCGCTACCGGGATGCAGGCGAACAGTCCCAGGAACTTGATCGAAGACATCAACTGTTTCTTCATTTCCGCGTAGTTGTTCTCCGCATAGCTGATCGTCAGTTGCGGCGCATAAACGCTCGCCAAAGTCCCGAACAAAGTCAGAATCGCGCTCGGCACCGTTTTCGCGACCGATAGTACACCCATCGCTGCCGAACTGACGTACAAGTTCGTCACCAGCAGGTCCAAACCGGTGGACAGGATCGAACTCAACCGCGTGAAACTGTTCCAGATACCGGATGACAGTAGCACCTTGATGACTTTCACATCAAAATAGCGCCGTTTGACTTTTATATCAGGAATCAGCTTGCGCGTATAATGGACATTCCAAACGAAGATATAGAGCGAGGCCACGAATGCTGCCAAACCAACATACCAGACTGAGGGAACGAAAAAACTGAACGCTGCGATCAGCACCGCTACCCGCAGGATGTTGGAGATAATACCTTGCAGCGAAGATAAGTACAACTTATTGCGGACGAACGTCGCAACACTGTACGTGGACGAAATGATGCTGACCAGAAAATTCAGGAAGATGAATGCCCATAGCCATTGAACATCGATCAGAATCGCATCGGACACGTTGACGATCTTGTTCAGATTCAGGATGATGATGGCCGAAGGTACGCTCAATACTAAGGCTGTCACGATGTTGGCGATGACGACCGAAGTGAAATAACGGTTCGATCCTTCCACATCATTTTCGGTGATTTTTATTGTGATGAAACGGCTGGCCATCGAGTTCAAAGCCACAGTGATGACCTGCGCGTAGCCGACAAAGTTATTAGCCAAGCCGACAAACCCATAGGCCTCGCTGCCGACATGCTCTACGACGAACGGGGTCAACAGGAAGCTGATACCCATCATCACGACGAAGCCGACAACCTGCGCTATCATATTGATGGCGAATTGTTTATTTTTATCCACTGTAACCCTCTTTTCGTTCAGGAAAAAAGGCTGCCTCAGAGCCAGAATAATCGGAAAATGAAGCAGCATCTCCTGATTACTTCAATTTTTTATAAGTGCGGTAAGCCCAAGCAATCGGTCGTTCATAAGAAAGGTAGGTATTGTACATAAAGGCCAATTTCGAACGACCTGTGCGTTTCAAGGCGTTGCGTGCTTGTTTGAGGATGCCCCTGACCGTTGTTTTAGCCTCTGTCTCTTTGCGCTCATCCAATTGCAGATTGACCGATAAAGCTTCAGAGAACAACGATTTATAAGTGCGGTCGCTCAATTCCAGCCTGCCCACATCATGGAAAAAAGCTGCCCGTTCAACCAATGCGTCCATATAATCGAGTTTGTTCTGCAGACGGAAGCCTGCTTCTCCCATGATGCTATCCTCGCGCTGCCAATAATAGTAGAGCGGTTTTTTTGAGATCACCGTCTGCGGCGCAAAATGGAACAGCTTGTAAGTCGTGAACTCGTCTTCATGCAGTCTGCCGACCGGGAAACGGATCGATTTGAACAAGCTCGCTTCAAACAGTTTCCCGCAAGCCATGACCAATTGCGGATGGAAATCATCGCCCAAGTCGATGTATTTCGTCAAAATAGCGTCATTCTTCATGACCGTCACCATTTCCGGTTCGGTCGTCACAGGCAGTTTTTCCGTAGTGGTCTTCAGAAAATTACAGAGCGAAATGGCGCTGTCTGTTTCCTTCAATAGGTTGTACAGGTAGGCGATGTATTCTGCCGGAATCCAATCGTCGCTGTCCAGGAATGTCAGATACGCACCCTTAGCAATAGCGATGCCTGCGTTGCGGGCGTCCGATAAGCCACCGTTGGATTGATGGATGACCGTTATGCGTTTATCCTTTTCGGCATAGGCATCGCAGATTTTCCCACTGTTGTCAGGAGATCCGTCGTCCACCAGGATAATGTCCAGATTTTTATGTGTTTGTGCCAGTATTGAATCTACGCAACGGGGCAAATAAGCCTCCACCTTGTAAATCGGCACAATTATGCTGATCAATTCGCTCATCTCAAAACCCTTCCTTGTTGCCTGGGGTGGCTTGATCAGCCTTTGCCCAATGCGGCCTTTATTTTGTTGAATACGCTGAAATAGAGGTAAAGTGCCACGCTCGCTCTTCTCTTCATCAGGCTTAGTTCCAATTTTTTGCGGGACTCCACTTCATTCAGATCGATTTTCTCGAGGTTCGCGGCCAACTCATTATCTGCCAATATCATACCGATGTTACGGATTTTCTCACGGAACGGCATCGGATTGTCCTTATGCGCCTCGTTTGCCAACGACAGCAAGGCGATGATGATGTAGCGGTTTGCCAAGCGCATCGCCAATGCATTCGTTACACCCTCACGTACTAGCAATGCCTGCAGCTTCGCGAAAGCTTGTTTCTGGCGTTGGTAGAATTGCGGCTTATAGGCCATGACCGTCGAACTTTCATGAACACGGTAGTGGTAATAGGCACCGCCATCGATGGTGATGCGCTCGCATTTCAGGAAAGATTCCACGCAGACAAGCAAGTCTTCCATGAAAGCTACGTCCTTGTCGAACCGGATATTCTCCTTTTCGAGCAGCTCGCGGCTGACCAATAGGCGACAAACGCTGCCCATGATGTCCGTTTCACCGCTTCGAAAGCTCGGTTTGGCAATGACGTTCGCAACAAGATCACCAAGGATGGCTGTCTTTTCGATGGTCCCGGATTGTTTCATCAGAACGGGAACGGTGCCTTCCTTCGTTTCCTTGACATAATTGCACATGCAGATGTCCGACTGCGCTGTCGTCAGCGTCGCAAGCATCCGTTCGTACATGTCCACATCCACCCAGTCATCGGGATCGACGAAACCCAAATACGCACCGGTAGCTACGCGCAGACCATCGTTGCGCGCTTCCGACACGCCGCCGTTCAGTTTGTCGATCAAGCGGATCCGATCGTCCTTGGAAGCTAACTCGACACAGACGGCCAAGCTGCCATCTGTAGAACCGTCATTTATCAGTATGATTTCGATTTGTTTTAGCGTCTGATTTGTCAGGCTGTCGACGCATTGCTTTAAATAAGGTGCCGCATTATAGACCGGCACAATGATGCTGACCATTGGTTTCACCCTAGGTCCTCCTCCCGATTCTGCTGTGCAGAATGTCTTGACTGGCGCTGCACTTTCTCTTGTGGTTAGCGCACCTAGCCCATTACCTTCTAGTATAAGGTAATTACTAAGAATGAAAAAGGAAAAACAACAATCTTAACAAAATTGTAACTGCGGATCATGGATTTCTGAACTGGATTGGTTTTGGAAATACTATCCCCCCTAAGACTCTTGGCAAAGAGATACTCTGATTGCAACAAAAAAGACGAGGCAGTTGATCTCGTCTTTTTGGCTCTTATTGTAATTCCAGTTCCATTTTCAACACTTCTTGAACCCGATTCATTTCAGCACCATCTACGAAGCTGTAATAAATGTCATCACGTAAGCCACCTACGCCACCTAAATGGTCTTGCTTCATGTTCGATACCGCAGATACGTATCCATTCTGTTGTAATGCCAGATAGTCGCTCACCTGCAGGTTGGTTTCGACGTTTGCGGACAAAGATAACAAAATATCTTGGTAATTCAATAAAATATCTGATGATGCAGCTTTCTTGATGATTGATTCAATTACAAGTCGTTGCCGATCCTGACGACCGGTATCTTGGTTGGGATCATCTTTCCTCATGCGGGAATAAGCCAATGCAGCTGCTCCATCCATTTCGTTTAAGCCTTCCACGAACGTATAATTTCCGGATGTGAACGCCATTGGACTCGAAACACTGATACCCCCCACCGCATCAACAAGCTGTTGTAGCCCTTCCATATTTACGGAAACATAGTAATCAATCGGAATGCCCAATAATTTCTGAACCGTATTGATGGCCATTTCTGCTCCTCCGAACCAATAGGCATGATTGATTTTGTCGTAAGAGTTATTGCCGACTATTTCCGAGAATGTATCGCGTGGGATACTAACAAGCGTCGTAGTTTGAGTCTTCGGATTTACAGTCGCCACAATCATGGTATCTGATCTGCCAGCTTCGGTCCGATCCTCGGTGCCGTTATCGATTCCCATCAATAAAATCGAAATCGGCGTCTGTTGCGTCAAATCAACTCCAGCAGCCCTAACCGCTTGGGTTTCTACAGGGTTATAGATAGTGTCTGTCGTTTTGTTCAGATTCCGATAAACGGAATAAATATAGCTTCCACCGGTCAATATCAGTACAGCCAAAACACCTAAGAAGATTCTCAGCGCCAAATTTTTTTTGTGTTTTCGTTTTCTTTTTCCAGACATTTCGATTTTCCTCTTCTTTCCTCACAAGAAAACACAGCCTCCAATGAAACTGTGTTCAATGTTTTTTAGTGATCAATAACTTGAATCATATGTTGATGTGTTGGGATCTTCTTCGTAATTAGTATCCGTTTCATCATAATTATAATCTTCAGTATAGGTTTCCTCTGTTACCGTTTCATCATAATACGGATCGGAATAGTTCGGCGTGTAAACATCGCTTTGACCGTATGTTGATGATTCATATGGTGAATCCGTGCTGGAAGAATCTGTCCCATACTGTTGTGTTTCGAAATAAGGTTCGTTGCCGGAAGTTGAAATATCCTCAAGTGCCACTTCTGGTAATTCCAATTCAGTCCGCAAAATATTTGACAGACGCAAACGTTCTTCTGGACTCGCGTAATAATAGTATATCTCATCGATGTAGACTTCCTGTCCTTCAACATAGAACTGCTGGAAAGTCTCCATGGACTTGCGGTACCCACTGGCGATTGAAAGAATTTCGTCCAATGACATGTTCAACTGAACATTGTCTTCCAAAGTGGCCAAAATATTTTTGTAGTTCACGACCGTTCCCATCGTCAGAACCTTATCCAAAATGGCTTTGATGACCATCTGTTGTCTCTTTTGTCTGCCAAGATCACCATCCGGATCTTGTTTGCGCATGCGTGCGAATTGAAGTGCCTCAAATCCTGTCAAAGTACGAGTTTCGCCTTCAATAAACTGCGGGCCATAGAAGTCAAACGTCAATGGACTCGTGATTTCGATTCCCCCTACTGCATCAACGATATCAACCAATCCGTCAAAATTCACTTCAACATAATAATCGATTGGGACATTCAAAAATTCCTGAACCGTATTGATGGACATCTCCGTGCCTCCGAATGCATAGGCATGGTTCATCTTGTCATAATAGTCGCCGTAGTAATCATATAAATCACCATATCCTATAATTTCCGAATAAGTATCGCGAGGGATACTCAAGAGAGTAGTTGTTTTCGTGTTCGGATTCACCGTACAGACAATGATCGTGTCGCTTCGACCTGTTTCCGTCCGTTCCTCCTCAGCCGTACCGGTGTCAACCCCCAATAACACGAAGGAAATCGGTTGAGTGGCTGTTTCGACTTCGATCGACTCTTCCCGCATTTCTACAACATTGACCTCATTATAAATCGATTCAGCGGTGCTACCGATATCAGAATATGCCTTGAACAAGTAGGCTACGACGCCTACCATCCCAATCATCAGGATTGAAAAGATAGCCTTCCATATTCTTTTTCTCCCTTGTTTGCTTTTTCTGGTTTCATTCATTAATCGTTCCTCTTTCTCTTGAATGAATATTAGTGCATAAAACAATTGTCCTTCAGGAATACTCCTGTTCTGCCCTGTCCTTGCCAGCAATACTCTTTCATCAAGTATTTTATTAAACATAACTATATAAGATATCGCAGTCCATGCAAAAAGAAGCCCGCCTGTTTCTTCGAGGGCACTTGTCATAGAATCTTAATAATATTATCAATAAACTGATGAACAATCAAGACGCTTTGGGAATTAGTAACACAACCGAAATAAACGAGCCATCTAATTGCCCTAGCAACCTCTGCAACAAAAGAAATCAGCCCAAAGAACAGGAATACTGTTCCTCAGACTGATTTCATTCCGGGAGGATGAATCCGCCAGGCATTAGTTTGCAAAAAAAACAATCTTTTGTTAGCAACCTGAAACTGATCATTCAACTCGTGTATGTATTGTTTCCAATGACTCCATGCTATCTTGCGTTAAATAAACTAAATTTAAGTCTCGCCACAGGGCCACATTTACCTTTTGTACTTACTTCAACAGGAGCGTCCGTGTGCATTGCATCCCCATTTAGCAGATTTTTGGCATTTTCCTGGAAATACCGGACCTTTTCCGATCCAAACTGCTTTTCCAGTTGGGCAAAAGCTCTTTTATTATAAAAACCTCTTCCACGCGTATTATGCGCATCCGATGCAATGACATGCACGAGATTGGCTTCGATCAAGCGGCAACTTACTCGTGCAACTTCTTTTCCGAATACCCCTATATAGCTAGCGGCTGTTACTTGTGCTAATGCACCTCTCTCGATGAAAGGTAATAATGTATTTGGATCATCAATGATCGCCTGATTCCGCTCTGGATGAACGATTACTGGCGTGATGCCTTTTTGTCTAAGTTGAAAGAATAGTATTTCAGTATATTCAGGAATCGATAAAGTCGGAAATTCAATCAATAAATATCGCTTTTCTTCATCGATGAATAAAATGTCCTCATTCTCAATATCTTTCAGTAAATCACCATTGATACGGACTTCTTGACTTGGATATAGAGTTAGCTTAATTCCACGATTGTCCAATTCGGTTTGAAGAGCTTCTGTAGCCTCCACTACAGTCGCTTTCGGATTCAAATACTTGCCATTATTATGATGCGGTGTTACTAAAATATGGGTGATTCCTTCTGCAACAGCCTTTTCTGCCATTGCAAGGGAATCCTCGAGTGTTCGAGCGCCATCATCGACACCAGGCAAGAGATGACAATGTAGGTCAATCAATTCGTAGCCTCCTCACTTGTGTAACCATATCCGTAATAGGCTTGGTCATTTCTTTTCTCAACACCATTGAATACAATACCTAATATATTCGCATTTACCATTTCCAACAATTCCTTTGCGTTCAATACGGAGGCTTTGTGAGAAACACCGTACCGGACCACAAAAACAACCCCGTCGGCTTTAGAAGCCATAATTTGCGCATCGGTCACTGAAGTCACTGGAGGCATATCATAGATGATGATATCGTACATTTCCTCAAGTTGTTCCATCAAAGTATTCATGCGGTTAGAATTCAACAATTCCGACGGGTTGGGTGGAATGGGTCCGCTTGTCAATGTATGTAAATCTGTTCCAACAATCTGTTGAATAATTTCAGTTACGGGCCTCTCAGGACTACTCAATAAAGTAGTCAAACCTTCCACATTACTTAAACCGAATGTCCGTTGTACAGTTGGCTTACGCAAATCCGCATCCACTAACAGCACACGCTTCCCTTGATCGGAAAAGACAGAAGCCAGATTAGCAGACGTAGTTGATTTCCCTTCCCAGGGCCCCGATGAAGTCATTACGATTGATTTTACATCTCGATCAACCATTGAGAATTGAATATTCGTACGGATAGTTCGATATTGCTCAGCAATAACGGATTTAGGGCGCAATCTTGAAATCATACTTAGGCCTTTTCGTTGTTGACTATCCAATCTCTTTATCTTTTTTTTACTGTCTCCAAACATATTCTATCGTCTCCTATACGCGTCGTTTCGCTTTACGCGATTTTACTTCGGATGTTACTTGAACAAATCTTGTGGAGGATAATTCTTCTTCCGTCATTTGTAAAACGGATCCCAGATTAGACCAACCTAATTGCTCAAGGAATTTTTCATCCTTGACTGTCTTATCCATGAATTCGGCTAGGAATGCAAGTCCCACACCAATCATCATCCCGACCAAAAGTCCCAAAACAAGGTTCATTGGTGTATTCGGGGAAACCGGATTCGGATTTGCGACAGCCTGAGATAAAATCGTCACACTGCTGACATCCAGAATCTCACCGATTTTTTGTTCAAAAGATGATGCCGTTGCATTTGCAAGTTCTGCAGCAGTAAATGGATTCTCATCGGCAACTGTGATACCAAATACCAAAGAACTATCTTCAGTTTGAACTGTCAATTTATTGCGTAACTCTTCTAAAGTGAGTTTAGATCCCGTGTTAGTGATGACATCTTGTAATACGATCGGTTCTTTGATGATACCCTGATAGGTATTGATCAAACTCAGGTTCGTCTGGATATCCGTGTTGGTAATCGCCTGCTCAGCATTTTGCGTCTGATTCACAACGATTTTGGATGTTGATTGATACGACGGTGTCACAAAAAAGAATGTATACAATGAAGCCAATAGTAGGCCAGTCAAGCTCCAAGTAATGATGGCCCCGATACGTTGTTTTAATATTGCAAAAATTTCGCCTAACGATATTTCTTCTTCCATGATTTCCCTCCTGCTAAAAATCTCTTGAATAGCTATAAAAAACACATTAATTGAGAAAGTTTGGCTCATGATGCCAGATTTCCTCACTTTAAGATAGTTTACTATACTATGTTTGAAATAACTATAATTATTTTTTTTTAATTCCGAGTAAAAAAGCCCTGAATTATTATTCAGAGCCTCCACCACTAATGCCCCTGCCTTATTTTTGCTGTGTCAACACTTTTGCGCCTTCTTTAGTGATCGCAATCGTGTGCTCGAACTGGCAGCTAAGACCGCCGTCTTTCGTGCGGGCTGTCCAACCGTTTTCATCCATTTTGGACTTCCAAACGCCTGTATTTACCATCGGCTCGATCGTAATCGTCATGCCTTCCTTCAGGCGCAGGCCTTTGCCGGCGACCCCGTAATGCGGAATGGACGGACTTTCGTGCATCGTTGGCCCGATGCCGTGCCCGATGAATTCACGGACGACTGAGAACCCTTCGCCTTCGACGTAGGTCTGGATTGCATGGCCGATATCGCCGACACGGTTGCCTGCTTTCGCTTGCTCAATGCCGAGATACAATGCTTTTTCGGTCACTTCCATCAGACGTTGGACTTCCGGTGCAGCCTCACCGACCACATAGCTCCAGCATGAATCAGACATGGCCCCGTTGTAGTTCACGACCGTATCGACCTTGATCAGATCTCCGTCCTTCAATACATATTTGCCCGGGAAGCCATGGCAGATTTCGTCATTGACACTGGTGCAAGTCGCGTATTCGTATCCTTCGAAACCGATTTGTTCGCAGATGCCACCAGCCGCTTCAATACGCGACTGCACAAAGTTATTGATCTCCATCGTCGTCAAACCCGGCTTGATAAAACCGCGTAATTCTTCATGGACTCCCGCCAAAATGGCACCTGACTCTTCCATCGCTTGAATTTCACGTTCTGATTTTAAAGTTATCATATTTGTTCTATCCTCTTCCTATAAAGTATTCTTTTTCATTATACATGAAATGGGTGAGATGGCTAAATAATTTTCTTCTGATGATGAAATTCCTGACTGCTCGTTAGTTTTTGCGAAGGAGCGGGATATGTGGGGGTACCGGCTCCTCCGGTCAGCGACGGCTTCATTGAAAGGGCATAGTTGTCCCGAGTCCCTTCTCCGGCGAAGGGTGTCTCGCCGGAGGACAGCATTTTTCTGGGGTGTGAACTTCGATGAGCGACGCTTTCCCCGGAGCTGAGGCGGCTGAACGGAAGGTGCCGATTGTTCCGCAAAAAAAGACGACCTCATCCGAGACCGTCCTGTTCTGTCTTTAACACATACATCCGCATCCATATGCACAAATCACTCTTCATCTTGGTAGCCATAATAATAGCTGTGCTCTTTTTGGCCACCAGGAGCACGATTGTAAACGACGCCCAACACATTGGCGTTGACCATTTTCAATGAATCTGATGCCTTCAGGACATCCTCTTTCGTATCCTCACCAAAGTGCACGACGAAGACGGCTCCATCGACCCTACCGGACAGGATTTGTCCATCGGTGAACCCCAACAATGGCGGTGTATCATAGATTACCAGATCAAACCGGTCCGCTACATCCATTTCCAGTTGCTTCATCCGATTGCTGGACAGTAATTCTGCCGGATTCGGCGGCACCGGTCCGCCAGTCAGGATGGACAGTCCCGGAACTTCAGATGTATGCAGATAATCATCAATGCCCTTGCCGACATGATTGGCCAACAAATTCGTCAGACCTTCGTTGTTGTGTATTCCGAATTCACGGTGAACAGATGGCCTACGTAAATCGCAGTCCACCAACAGCACTTGGTTTCCTTGCAAAGCAAAAGTCACTGCTAAGTTCGCAGCCACAGTTGACTTGCCGGCCGCAGGCGTAGCCGAGAGGACAGCCAGTGACTTCAGCTTTTTATCGACCATTGAGAATTGGATGTTGGTCCGCAATGTTCTGAATTGCTCCGACACAGGGGCGTTCGGAATGGCCAAGGTAATCAGCCCATACACGCGGTTAGATTGTTTGGTTTTTTTTGTTTTTTTTGCTTTTTTTTTCACGGCCTCCACCATCATCGCTTCCCCCTTTTGTTGCCTGAATCCACGGCTTGGGTGACATCATAGTTCTGCAGGATGTCGCCGATTTTTTCCCTAGACATGTCCGCAACGGTCACCAGTCGTTCGCGTCTCATGACCGAATGTGAGGACGAATGCTGTTTTGGGTGCTTTTTGCCTGATTTTTCCACTTCCTGATCGACGGCACTTTCAACAGTCGTCCTAGGACTTTTAGGCTGCTCTTCCGCAACGGAAAGCATTTCTCCATCCGGAATCCTTTTTGAGATAGGCGATTCCGCTACTTTTGCAGTTTTCGCGGCTGCAAGCTTTTGTTTCTCGAATGCAACGATGGCGGACTGCTCTTCTTTATTCAATTCTGAAATGGCACCCAAATTTGGCCAGCCGATGTTTTGTGTAATGAACTGATAATCGTCAATCGTCTTCGCCATCGCATACCGCAGCAGAGCTACTCCGAATCCGAACAGCAAGCCGATCCCCAAACCTATCGCCAAGTTATTCACTACGACAGGAGATACAGGTTTTGAATTTACAGCCGCTGCGGAAATGATACTTACATTTTCGACATTCATGATGTCGAAAATGGCACTTTGAAATTTCGCTGCGATTCCGTTGGCAATCTCAGCTGCTCCGTCTGGATTAGGTCCCGTAACAGTCAGTGAAAAAACCTGTGAATTCTGATTTACGTCTATCACTACCATATCCGCTAGTTCCGTGACAGTATAGTCAAGGCCCAAATCCTCTTTGACTCCATCCAATATGACAGGTCCTTTTATGATGTCTTTGTAGGTGTTGATCATTTGTACATTCGAATTGATATCATTGAGCTGAATACTATTGGTCCCATCGTTTGTACGGTTCACCAACAATTGGGTAGTAGAATCGTACATCGGGGTCACAATCAGAAACGTGTAGACTGCTGAGAGTATAAGTCCCAAGGCGCCAAAGCTTATGATGATCATCATTTTTTGCTTTATTATTGCCATCAGGTCTCTTAATGAAACTTCTTCCTTCATCGAATTCCCTCCTAGTATTCAGCTTATGACAATCAGAATGACAAAAGCAAATAGGCATCTAATGAGAAGGCTTTCAAATTGCCGTATCGCCCCTTATGTTTGTCTTCATTATACCATATTTCCCTAGGCACTAGAAAGGAATCCCCTTATGGATCAATGTAAGAATCCAACTCGATCTCCGCGCGGCCTCAGCACCAAAAAACCAGCTGACCCGCGTCACGACCCTTTCCAGATCATCATCCGTCATCTTCGTATCCGACGGCAGGCACAATCCTCTCGCGAAGATATCCTCCGAAACACTTGTCCCTTCCGGATTGCTGCTGAAGAATTCTACGCCTTTGAAAACAGGCTGAAGATGCATCGGTTTCCAGATCTGTCTTCCTTCAATGTTTTTCGATGCCAGATAGTCTAACAGAGCTTTCGGGCGCACATCAAATTCCGGTCTGATCGTTGCGCAGCTGAGCCAATAATTTGGTTCACCGTATGCCGCAATCGGCATCATTTCCAGCTCTTCCAAGTCCTGAAAAGCATCCGCATAATAATCGAAAATGTATTTTTTCTTGGTGATCCGTTCATCCAATACCCGCAGCTGCCCCCGGCCGATTCCAGCGACGACATTGCTCATCCGGTAATTATAGCCGATTTCCTTGTGTTGGTAATAGGGGGCGTTTTCCTTTGCTTGCGTTGCCCAAAATTCCACCTTCTCGATTATTTTTTTCTCGCGCGCCACCAACATACCGCCACCTGACGTAGTGATGATTTTATTTCCGTTGAAGGAGTAGATTCCGATTTCCCCAATCGTGCCCGTCTTCACACCCTTGTAGGTGGCTCCCAAACTTTCTGCGGCATCCTCCACTATCGGTACATGGTGTTCATCCGCAATCGCCTTCAGTTGATCATAATCGGCAGATTGTCCGTAAAGATTTACGATGATAACCGCTTTTGGATGAGGATATTTCACAAAAGCTTTTTTCAAAGCTATCGGCGACATATTCCATGATTCCCTTTCCGAATCGATGAACACCGGTGTTGCCCCTAGATACATAATGGGATTAGCGGATGCAGAAAAAGTCAAGGATGGGCAAAAAACGAGGTCACCCTTTCCCACACGGAGATACATCAGCGCCATATGAATAGCAGCCGTACCTGAAGAAAGAGCCTCTGCATAGTTTGCGCCCGTATAAGCGCAAGTTTCCTTTTCGAATCCAGTGACATTTGGGCCTAGCGGAGCAATCCAGTTCGTATCGAATGCCTCTTGAATGTAGTCCATTTCGTACCCTGACATATGAGGGGAAGCCAACAATATTCTCTTTTCCTTTTTTTCCTTCATTAAAACCGTCTCCCTTCAGTGGGCAGCAAAACGAGGATCAGTTTATTCAAAAAAATACACAAAACTGTTTTTGAGGGATTTTTTGAATGATCTCTTGAGGTTTTGTTTTGAGGTTTATCAGGTGGTTTATTCTGTTTATTGTTCTTTTGTTGAGGATTTCTTTCGAGGTATTTGTTGGAGATTTCTTTAGGTGGTTTATCAATTCTTTTGATTACAGGCAATCATTGATGCTCACAAGCATAATCAATCAGGTTCTGACGGATTTCTCCGACAGGAAGCTGCACGAGTTCGTCCGCAAAAGCGAGGGTTTCTTCCAGTTTATAGGTGGATGCTTTCCCGACAAATATCTTTTCGTAGGCTTGGCTATCCAACAAGCTTTCGTCTGCCAACAGCTCTTCGTAGAGTTTTTCTCCGGGGCGTATCCCTGTTTCGACAATCGGGATATCTCCCTCCGTGTAGCCGGACAGTTTGATCATTTTTTTAGCCAAATCAACTATTTTTACGGGTTCCCCCATATCGAGGATGAAGATTTCGCCTCCATTTGCCAGCACGCCGGCCTGGATGACCAAACGGCTTGCCTCCGGTATGGTCATGAAATAACGGATCATACGGAAATCGGTCACCGTCACAGGCCCACCTTTTTCTATCTGTTCTTTGAATACGGGAATGACGCTGCCTCGGCTGCCCAAGACATTTCCGAAACGGACCGCCGCAAATTTTGTTTTTCCGGGTTCGTTCAGCGCCGTCACAATCATTTCCGCAATGCGCTTCGTCGAACCCATCACATTGGTGGGGCGAACTGCCTTATCACTTGAAATCATAACGAAACTCTTCACTCCGGCGGCTTTAGCTGCTTCCGCCATATTTTTGGTGCCGTAAATATTGTTCTTTACCGCTTCCCGCGGATTCCACTCCATCATCGGAATGTGCTTATGGGCTGCTGCATGGAAAACATATTCCGGTTGATAGAGCGCCATCACTTCAAAAATCAACTTGCGATCCTGCACATCGGCAATCACGGGAACAATATCTATCGTCTTCCCATAAAGAAGGCTCAGCTCCCTATGGATTAAGTAAATTGAATTCTCTCCATGTCCCAATAAAATGATGCTTCTCGGTTCAAACTTCGCTACTTGTCGGCAAATTTCGGATCCGATCGATCCGCCTGCACCACTAATCAGAATATCTTTGTTCTTCAGATTTTCGGAAATCAACTCTTTGTTCAGTTCGACCTCTTCTCGGCTCAACAGATCGACTACATCAATATCGCGTAAGCGGTTGACGGACAATTTCCCTGTCATGACGTCCTCTATCTTCGGCATCTGGTTGACTGTCACACCCACTTGGTTGCAATAATCCAAAATGCGTTCCATTTCCTTAGGCTTCAGCGAAGGTATGGCAATCGTCACTTGATCGATCTCCATCTCGGCTACCAGTCGCGGGATGTCTTCCTCCCTTCCCAGCACGGGGATGCCCATTAACCGATAATTGCGCTTCTTCTCATCCCTGTCGACGATGCCGATGATCTCAATCTCATTTGGCCGGTGTATCAGGCTTGAGATGAAGAGGCGGCCGCCTTCCCCAGCGCCGACCAACAAAGTCCTGACTTTTCCTCTTCCATCAGAAATGTTCTGTCGGGAAAGATCCTCATTGCGTTCGCGAAAAATGCGCCAAGTTACCCGCAGCCCTGGTATAAAAAACAGGCTAAAAAGATAAGTCAATAGAATGTAGCGGCGACTCACCAGGTCAAAAATCCCAGTTGAAACGACTGCTGACAGCAAAAAGGCAATCGACAAAATCTTAATATTGATGACTACATCGTGTATGTCCGTATAATGGGGCATATTCGAGAACAAATGCCGCATTGTTCCCAATAAGATATAGATACCACATGTTATGCCCACCATTACATAGTAATAGCCATTCGGCAGAGCGATATAATTTTCAAGAAGCCAGTACGCCAGCAAAGCCGCCAATGTGATACACCCGATATCAGCAAACATCAAAACAACCATTTTCCCCCGTAAAGATAACGCCTTCATTTCAAACACCACCTTACATTCTATTTTCTTTCTGGTTTAACCAATTTTTTTAATTACTTTTTTAAAAACGATATTTTTTGCCAGTATAAGAAAATACTGAAATTCTTTAGTACGGTAAAATATGACCAAGTAAATGATGTTTGGAACAAACAGGCAGACGATGAATTTTCCGATAACCGCCGCTAAAGTGGTCCCCGTAATGAACGCTACGCTTGCACCTGTCACCAATCCGGTAACTACCGTGATTGCGGTATAGACGGCATATTTGAAGTAATAGGATTTCAGTGGTGCAACGAAGCCCTTTTTGTATAAAAAATACGGTTCTATCCAAAAACAAGTGGTCAACACGCTTATCACTGTACCAATGATGACGCCGGAAACGCCTAGCTTCGGTGCAAGCACAACTGAAATCGCCAAATTGATCACCCCTTGAAACAGAGGTTTATAGCGATCATACCAGTACAACCCCAACGCCTCCCGAAAAGTGAGTACCGCTCTTCTCATGCCCTGAATATAAAATAGGATAACCACTAGCAAAACTGTATCCATACTCAGCCAGTATTCGTTGCCTACCCAGATTGCAATGAAAGGATTAATAAGGTAGAACAAGCAGATCGAACTGAAGCCAAAAATCCAGAAAGTTGCAAACTGGATTTTTTGGAAAACGGCAAGTAGTTTCTCTTTGCTTTCCGTTGCGCCCAAATTCCCGACACTCGCGGTAATCGCAGTAAAAAACTGGCCCATTATCCCATTCAGAGCAGCGGTGATCAATATATAATTTGAATATAGACCAACCCAAATCGTCCCTATCATTGCAGCAATCACGATATTATCGGTGGAATTCGTCACTATTTCCCCAATTTTCTGCGATACCATCGCGCCGGTATTCTTCTTGATTTCTTGAATCGTGGCACCATCCAATCGCTCCGTTGGTTTTTGCCGTAAAAAAGGATACAGCTTATCCGCACTCCTTGCCAGCAAGAGATTTTCCAACAACGTGCAGACGATTCGCACAGCCAAAAATAGGACATAGTTTTTGGTGAGATACAGGAATGCGATCTGCAAAACATTGACGATCGAGAAAAAAGCGTAACGATAGACAGTGACCAGATAGCGACGCTGATCAGCGATGATCAGATTTTGCTTGTAGGCATAAAAATAGGAAATAGCCGAGTTAATCACGAACAACAAGAAAATGAATTGAATATTCTTAATGTCAGGTATATCCTTGATCAGGTACGATAAAAAAGGGGTTATGCTTATGCCCAAAACAGCTATCACTGTTCCGATAATGGTATAGGCCTTTTTATACAGGTGCATGATAGCCTGTACTTTTTTTTTGTCATTTTCCGCTAAAGGTTTGTATAAGCTGAATACGATTGCCGGACCAATCCCAAGTTCCACCAGCGAAAGCATCGTCAGGATGCTAGTGAAAAGCCCATTGACGCCAAGATACTCAGCCCCGAGAGTCCTGATGAAAACCATACGTGCCACGAAACCAATTGGTACAGCCACCAGTTCCCCAACCATCGCTACAGATAAATTAACCAATGAATTTTTGGTCCGTGACATACACTTCCCCCCCAGCGCTCTTTTGCTTAATTTTTCTGACTCGCTCCCAAATTGAAATTAGGGAGCGTACACCTCTCTTGCCGCTTATGTCCTGACCCTAAATTTCCGTTCATGATAGGTCCGCAACAGTTTGGCTGGTATCAAACCGACAACTAGCGGCTTGTAGGCATGAAGTTGGTATTTCAACGGCAAATCAAGCCTTTCCCGCCATTTCTTTTTTAACCTGTATTCGCAAATCCTATACTTATATTTTCGTTTCGTGTATGAATCCCTTGCTTCGTAATAATCAACCAACAAATCACTCAAATTATAACCACGGTAACCTTTTTCGTACAATTTGCACCATAAATCGAAATCTTCTGTCCTTTCGGTTTCTGGGCCAGTGGTATACCCACCCACATCAAGCAGAGCCTCTCTTCTCATGAGGATGGAAGGATGAAGAAATGTCACTCCATGATAGATATTGAGCTTTGTCCTTTCACCTTCATGAACGAGACTTCCCCAAATACCTTGGTTGTCATACATATTACGGCTCGTGCCCAATAGAGCGTACTCTGGATGTGAATCCAAAAAAGCGACTTGTTTCTCGAACCGATCCCGATGCGAGATGTCATCGTCATCCATTCTGGCTATATAGTCTCCGACAGCCACCTTTAGGCAGTTATTAAGTGTGGGCGCCAAACCTAGGTTCTGGGGATTCCTGAGAAGCTTAATCCTGTTGTCCCTAAGCAACAGTCCCTCCAGTATCGCAAAGCTATTATCGGATGATCCATCATCACAGATGATGAATTCAAAATCTGTGAATGTCTGATCTAGTATTGACTCGACCGCAGTGGTCAGTTTTTTTGAGCCATTGTAGACACCCATGATGACCGATATTTTTGTCATAGTGTTTTCCTCCTATTCGTCGGATTCCTTTACCAAGAAGAAAGGTGTCACTTTGCCGAGGTACCACCAGCCATATCAACAGGTTTACATAAGTAATTCTTTGTATATTTCATCCATATCCTTCAACACATTTTCGGTGGAATATTTTTGTATAGCAGCTAAATTTGCATTTTTCATTTCCGATCTTAATGCCCGATCCGAATAAATTTGGAGAATTTTTTCGGCAAACTGCTCAGGCAAGCCATCGTTTATGACAAATCCGTTATCCCCATCCTTGACTAGATCAGTGTTCCCCCTGCAGTTGCTCACCACTAAAGGCAAGCCGGTCGCCATCGCTTCCATAACGTTCACCGGCAAACCCTCCTGGAGAGAGGAAGATACGGCAACATCGGCAATAATCATCAATTTGTCGACATCATCTCTGAATCCCGTCAACTCGATATGATCGTTCAGTTGCAGCTTATTTATCAGACTTTGATAGCGTTCCTGATTGGGGCCTTTACCGATCAAAAGTAGCTTACTATTGGGTATATCCCTCACTAATTTTTCCATTGCTGCAATCAGCAAATCTTGATGTTTTCTATCGCTCAGTTCGGCTGCGTATACTAGGATGAACATTTCTGGATCGAATCCATATTGCCGGCGCACCCTGTTTTTTTCTATTTCTGTCTGAACGGTAAATTTATTCAGATTAACCCCTACCCCGTTCACTAACCATATCTTTCTGGACTTGAATTTTTTTTGAGCGCGTTCATAATCTTCCTCATTCATGGTGATCAACACATCCGTATACCCAGCTAACCATTTTTCTACCGGGTAGTAAGTCAGCCAATTTTTTAATGGTGCCCCCTCAAAAAAATGGAATCCATGGGCTGTATAAATTACCTTGACACCCTTGCTCCCCCTATTGCAGGCAAGTCTTGCTAATGTGGATGCGATTGGCGTGTGCGTATGCACCCAGTCATATCCCCCGTCCTCAATTAGTTTTTTTAGATTTCGATATGCCAAGAAATTACTTTTCTTTAGAGGCGAACGTCTAAAGTCCATGGGGAATACCCTGCACCCGCGTTCCAATAAAGTCGGATTGATCGGCTTACTTATATTACAAGCCATGTCTACTTGATGTCCCGAATCCAACAGCATTTCTATGTGCGGCACTAAAAATGAATTGATTGTTGCTGATGTAGTTGAAACATACAGAATTTTCATTTATTTGTCCTCCTTGTGTCACGTTTTTTGGAAATAATCCGTCGGACTGATTGCCGTATTCGTCAACTCCTCACTCGATAATGCTTCATTATCAGCCATTTTTTTATTAGCGAGAATATTCAGAATGACAAATATCATCCAAAAAAGCGGTTGCCTTTGGTTCAACAAGGTAAGACTTTCGATGAATAGCGCCAGTATCACCGCGACATTGCTTGCTGATAAGATGCGGATATTTTTGTAACACCATATCAAAAACAACATTGTCGGCACAATACCGTAATAAAAGAAAATACTTAATGCCGTCGAATGTACTTCGAGATCCGTATATGCTTTATCAAATCTGGCATAATACCCTTCCCCAGCTCCAAAAATGGTTTTCTCTGGATAAAGTATCAGCTTGTCTATTCCCCTTTCCTGGATATTAGTTGAACCCCCATTGTTATCGCTTGATTTATCAAGCTTTTGTTCCACTCGTGCGATGATAGATGATTGCGAAAAGGTTGTGATGTAATCATCTATCTTTGCGCTGAGTAGCAAGCCCATGATCAATGAAGCAATGATAAACAAAAGAACTTTGACGTTGTATGCATGATTAATGACTTTTACGACCTTCGTTAAGGCCTGAACGGTATAGAACACCGCAATACCCAAAAACATCCCAGTGGAAGAGGTTAAGAAAATCAAAACGATCGCCATGATATGATAAGATATATGGAGTCGGGCATTTCTTATTTCGCTAATTGTAACAGCGGTGATCAAAGACATGAATATGAAGAATGCCATCTGGTTCGGATCATTGAAAGTCCCCATGTATCGGTTTTCTGAATAAAATCTGCCAAATCCCGATACATATATGAGCACTTGGATCATAATGTTAATTTTGCAGACCCTTTCTAAAATCATTAAAAATCCTTCATCGTCTGCATAGATTCTAAAAAACACTACAATCAGAAAATTGTACATATAGTAAATGGATGAAATCATAAATCCAAACTTTCCATACATCAGAAAATAAATCAGATTTATTCCGAAAATCAAAGTGACAAAATACAGCAACCATTTATCCGCCTTGTCGATCGTTATTTTATCCCCTTTCTTCGCGAGAAGCAGGTACAGGAGGAAGGAAGCAATAAAAAATAGATCCGATATTTGAATTCCTCCTGAAGGGAAAAAATAAAATGGTTTCAACAACAGAAATGCAAGAAAGAAATAATGATGTATATACAAAAGAAACACCTCACTTAACTGAGCGTTATAATCCGCTAGTTTTTCCCTTTGATTCCCCGATATACCTGTCTGACTGCGCTGTACAGCCCCAATTGCTTCAATGCCTTGAACGCAGCTACCCTTATGCGATAATTTATAAGCCTGTACTCCCGGTTGAGTGCCACCCGGGATTTTGACCATCCCGTATAACTGTTCGTCTCCTCGTTGTTGGTCAGGCCAGCGATCAATTTTAGGTCAATAAGGTCCTTGCCACGGTTTCTCACCGCCTTGTATTTTTGCAGAACATCCAGCGTAATGAATTTGATATCGTTATAGACCAAATAATTGTCAGGGTTGTAGATCAGATCATCCAGCTGTTTATCGTAGTACCCAGCATAAGCTTGGTTGTTTTCGCAGCCGTCATTTTCCAGAACTTCGTAATCAGGTTTTAGTGTGAAAAAATCGATGTCGCCGATATCCCGTAATCCATAGACACCCAATACGCCGCTGGAGGCAACAATAAAGTCATCCGGTTCATAATGATGTTCGATCAAGGCTGCCTTGAATTCGGACACTTTCTTGTTGAAATCCGTATAAATCAACGGTTTCCCGCGGAACAGATAATCCAATGAATTCCGATTCAAAGTCAGATTGGCCAATCTGATCGTTTCGGATTGATTGTCCGTGATATGGATTGAGTGAGTACCGATTTTGAAGATTTCCCTTATATTCTGCTTCATATTGAAGATAGCCTCAAAAGTAGCCGATTCGAGAATATAGATGGTCGTTTCATTTCCCCACAAGAAACAATTTTTGGTCTTGCCTTTTGATCCTTCATATTGGCTTTCCGAGGTTCCGGTCCAATCCTCCTTCATGTAGACTTGTGCTATGAAATTATTCAAGGACTCAAAGTCCATATTTATTTTCTTTGAATAAATGATTTTGCAGCTGCTCTCCATCAAAGCCAGCATCTGATCTATTTGCTGTTTTTTGTCGCCGGCAGCAGGCCAGACGCTTGCGAAATAGGTGTTTGGGTTCATTTTGCAGTATTCCAAGACAAGATAATCGATGTATTTTTGTTCCATGAGACGATTACGGAAATATTCGGCATCGAACCGGAGATACAGTTCGGGAAAACGAATGATCGGGAGCTTCAATCCAAAGTAGATAGCAATTGCTGTCCTATGGGCGCCATCCATGATGACGTTGTCCATTCCTACTGGAACAACCGATTTCGCTGCATCAAATCCGTTATGTTTGATCGTGTCGATCAAATGATCGAAGGTTTCAAAGTACTTATCAATCGAATTTTTTGCCTGATTGCCGCTTTCAGCATTGATTCCGAATGTGAATGCTTCGATGTGGTTTCTGTAGAGTGCCTTTATAAAATCAGTGTTTTGGCCCTTTTCTCTGCACTCGATGTATTTGATTTTGGCAACTAAATCCAACCGTTCGCCAGTAAGGAGCGTCTTGGCATCGACCTCTTCGACGGTGTAATCCTGCGTCATATCTATTTTGTACGTATCACAAAAATACTCCGTTAATTCATTTTGAATTTTCATAAAAGTCCACCTCCTGAAATACTTTTTCTCAGTGCCAATTCATTTTAAAATTGCTTCCTATCTGCTTTTTCGGTCCCCTCAAATGCTTCCATCGTTACGGAGTTTTCAGAACTGATGCCTTCCTTCGCTACAACCTTCTTTATGGTCCTCAGAATGATTTCCATATCCCCCATCAAACTGAGGCTCTCAATATAAGCTACATCCAGATTAAACTTGTCTTCCCAGCTGATTGCGTTCCTGCCGCTGACTTGTGCCAACCCTGTCAACCCTGGTCTTACTTCGTGGCGTCTTCTCTGCTGGCTGTTATAGAGTGGCAGGTATTTGACCAACAAAGGTCTTGGACCTACGATCGCCATGTCCCCTTTCAGAATATTGAACAATTCCGGCAACTCGTCCAGACTTGTCGCTCTCAGAAGCCTGCCGAACATTGTCAGCCTCTCCCGATCCGGCAATAATTTTCCGTTTTCGTCTTTTTCATCTGTCATCGTTTTGAACTTATATAATGTAAAGATTCTCTCATTCAACCCGGGGCGTTGTTGCCGATAAATGATTGGACTTCCGAGCTCCGCTCTCACCAGCACAGCCAAGGTAAGTAAAATTGGACTTAAGAGAACAAGTGCATTAAGTGTCACTGCAAAATCCAACAGTCGCTTCCCATAATGCCGATAGAAATTCATCATCCACACCCCTTTTTCAATCTGCTTCATTTCAAACGTAGTATTCCATTTTGACGGACACACAATCAGCATATATACAGTTATATGCAATGGTCTATCAGGCAAAACGGATGCGGATCTGCGTTGGACAATAAACAAAGACTCATCTGACACGGAAAAAGACAAGTATGACCTTGACTTTCTCCGCAATCATTTTCCCTTGCACACCATTAAATGTTGGATCCGGCCACGCCATATTTACCAAATCCTGGTTCCAGATTGAGCCTTTGCCGCAGTTCCTTTGATGTCATAACTTCTTTTTCATTTGCAGAAATGATTTTGTGGATTCTCTCCAGAAGTTCCATGTTCGTCGCTAATTTCGTCCGATTTTCATCATACCAGAAGTTGTCCTCCAGGCCGACGCGTACGCCCCAACCCATGGTGATACCCAGAGAATTCATTTTCAACTGGTCGGTGCCTACTGCACCTAACGAAAAAATGCTGTCTTCGGGAATATCTTTCAGCATGCACCCGATATGGAGCAAGTCCCCTTGAGCACAAGCGATGTTGCCCAAAATCAGGTTGACGTAATAAGGCGCAACCACTGCCCCTTTTTTGATCAAATAGTTGCAATAATTGACCATTCCCAAGTCGAAGGCCTCCAACTCGGGCCGAATGCCGTTTTCTTTCATCACTTCAGCCAAGGAAACGATCATGGAAGGCTCATTTACGCTGGTGGTCCTGTTGAAGTTCAGCGAGCTAAGTGTCAGGCTTCCCATATCGGGCTTCAAACCCCCTTGAAGCGACAAAACGTCTGATCTGGCTTCCAAAGTATTGAAGTTCCTTCCGGATGTCGAAGCACAGATGACTAGTTCCGGAGCGAATTGCCGTATGCCCGCAATGATTTCCGCATAGACTTCCTTTCGATAAGTCGGTTTTTCATCATCGCTGTTTCTGGCATGCACATGCACCATGGAAATCCCCAATTCCCAAGCTTGCCTGACCTCACGGATGATTTCTTCAGGTGAAACGGGTACAAAAGGGGTATCTTTTTTGGTTGGAATCATGCCAGTCGGGGTGAAATTCACAATTATTTTGTCCATGTTATAGGTTCACCTTTAGCCCTTCCTTGTGGTAACTCAAAACTCTGCTTGGATTTCCCACATTCCTTGAAAAGGGTTCCGTATTTCTTATCACAACACTTCCCGCGCCGACGAGACTCTCTTCCGAAATAGTGATTTTGTTCAGGATTGTGGCATTCAGACCGATATAGCAATTGTTCTCGATGCGGCACTCTCCGCCGATCGTGCAACCTGACGTGATAACATTGTTGTTTCCAACCTTAAATTCATGGCCTACGTACACTTGTTGCCGAATGATATTGCAAGATCCCATCCGACCTCTATGACCCAGGAATGCTTGTTCAAAAATGATATTGTTATCCCCCATTTCTACACCTGGCGAAACGATGCTGGAGGGACTGATATAATTCCGCAGCGTATACCCTAAGTCTTTAACTTTTGTGTACATGCCTTCCCGATTGCGCATATCATGAAAAGATGTCGTAAGCACAATCATATCGTATGCAGAAGGCGGATACCGTTCTGTTAAAGTATCCATCACAACCATCGGCAAGCCCAAGTAATATCCTGTCTTATCCACATACGCTTCATCGGCAGCAAAAGCCACAATGTTAAAATCTGGGTGTTTCAAGGAATCATAATACAGCATTTCTGCTAAAAATTTGCTTCCATAGGCGATTACCGGATTACTCATTCTTTGATTCGCCTCCTCTTGTCACGAATTTACTTTTGACGATTTGGTTAATTTTGCCCTACCTTTTAGCTCCAATCGAGCAGGCATTCAACAGTCGATACATCAAATGTCGGCATTTCCAACTGTTCTTTCACACTTTTCCGTTCTGCCTGGTCATGGTCAATAAAAATACTCGGCTTGCTGTTATCCATGTATACATATTTTTCGGAAGTTTCGGGTACTTGAATGATGCCAGCAAACAAATCCTCGTTCAGGTGATGTTTCTTCATGGTCTCCCGTATATCGGAAACATGCTTCGTAATCAGAACGATTTCTTTGTCCTCGTTCAGGCATTGATACAAAAACTGCATCATTTGCGTGTTGTATTTTTCCTGGTTAAAAACAATGGTATCATCAAAACCTACATAAACACGCTCATACTGAAGATTCAGTTTGTAGCGATCGATATAATTTTTATCCGCTGTGATTTCATATTTGTTGGGCATTATGTCCACATCTATGCCCTCAAAGTCACATAATGCCAGCAATGGCAAATTGACATCCAAGTTTTTGCTGACCCCATATGTACCTGCAAAACGTGTTGAAATTTCCAATAATTTGTACTGGCCGTCTTTATCCTTTTTACATTGGAAAAACCAATAACCCCTAAACTCAATTTCGGATGAAAGGCCCTCGGCTATCCGTTTTATTTCTTCCGTCATCGTGATTGTTGTCGATCGTGCGCTAATTCCGTTAAAAATGCGGCTTCTCGTACGCGGTTGCGCGAACAATAATTCCCGCTTGCTGTTGGTAAAACAATCCACCGTGATTTCCTCGCCCGGTAAGTATTCGCACAAAACATAGCTTATTTTGGGATCCAATAACTTCTCCAGTTGCTCGGCCGAAGAAATCACAAAAGCGTCTCTCGATCCTGATCCGACATCATTCTTGGCGAACAAAGGGAATTCCGCATCCCCCCTCGCTATATCATAGGTTTTGGGAACAAAGGGGAAGCTTTTTAATTGCTCGTAAGTCTTGCTTTTGTAGCGGCACAGTTCGGCTGTTTTGAAAGGGGAGCACACAACGGTCGCCATAATTTCATCTTGTTTTTCCATCAAGCTGAACGCAGCGGTATCATGGGCAGGTATGATGAAATCAATGCTTTCCCTTTGAATTACCCGGTTCAATACTTCAATAAAATGTCCCTCGTATATGAACGGCAAATCAGTGATGGCATCTTTGCTGATGAATTCGCTGTGATCGCTTCTGCTCGACCCCAAAATGGGCCGATATTGCAAGCTGTTATGCAGTGAAAAATATATCTGCGAAGCAGAATATTCTCCTCCAGGAAAGATTAAAACATTTTTTCTCATCATTCTTTTCACTTCCCTATTCTCATTCGCTGACTCCATCCCCTTTCAGGGAGCGGAAATTATTTTCGCCGGATTGCCGAAAACCGTTGTATTCGCTTTTACATTTTTGAGGACGATGCTTCCCGCGCCGACTTTGGCGTTCGCAGCTACCCGCACACTCGGCAGCAGTCGAGCCCCGCTCCCCAAAAATACGCCCTCTTCCAAAGCAGAAAATCCCATCAGATCGCTGAAACCGCTGATGACGCAGCCCTTCCCCACGGAAACATCGTGGCCGACGCTGACGTAGGAATTCACAACCGAAAAATCCGAAATTTTTGCATCCGTTGAAATGATCGCATACGGCCCTACGATGACGCCCTTGCCAATTTCGCAAGTGTCCGCCAACAAGGCAGTCGGATGGATGACCGTCGCAAATACCGCCCCCTTATCCACAAGGACAGGGCAGATATCAGCGATAACCTCCGCATCGCCGATGGCACAGATGACTTCTTCACCAGCTCTGGGTTCATAAGCTTTTACGGTTCCGACGATTTTAGCGGAAAGTCTGTAGTTATCCAACGCATGAGGGTTATCATCCAAAAAGCCGATGTCATACCATCGCTTATCTGCCTTCTGCTGATCCAAAACCCACTGGTACGTTTCGCGGCCAAGACCGCCTGCTCCGACTATCAACAATGTTTTCAATTGGTCGTCCTCCCTTATTCGGCTTTTCTTCTTGATTGGATCAAATCTGCGATATCCCCGACAGTCGTCAGGCCTTTCAGGTCATCGTTACCGATCTTCACGCCGTAGCTTTCCTCTGCCATGATTTGGGTGGACAACAGCCCGAGGGAATCCCAGCCTTCGTAATCATCCAACGGATCTTCCCGGTTCACTTCAGCCACTTCCAAAATTTCCGCAAACTCCTCATAGAAATTTTCCATGATGCCTCTCCTCCTAGTCCCTAATATTCGATCATCCGGCAAAAATCCAAATTCCCGATTTCCATCAACATTGAACTACAGGAAAGGCCGACCCCGAAACCGGACAGGCATACTTTATAGGAATCGGTCAGAAGGTTTTCCCCAAGATTGAAGGTCATATTTATAGGAATGGTCACACTGCTGGAGTTTCCGAAGTTTTCGACCACATTATTCGGAAGCTTTTCGCGTGCCACGCCCATCTTATCGGCTAATTTTTCAAGCATAAATCGGTTCGGTTGGTGGAACATGAAATAGTCAACGTCCTCTTTCGACGTTTCTGCGACCGCAAGCAAGTCCTCAACCAATGGCGGGATTTCTGTCTGCACGAAGTTGAATACCGCTTCGCCGTTCATTTTGAGATGATCAAGGCTTCGGAAATTTCCGGCCTCATCCACTTCCATCACACCGGTGTCGGCTGTTGCAGGCAGGCGCATGCCGCCTGCAGGGATAATCAGTTCCTTGTAGCCGGATCCGTCCATCTTAAGGTTCGCATGGATCCGGCTATTGTCGTTGCTTCTCTCCACGATCGTCACGGAGGCTGCATCACCGATCAGCGGATAGCTGCCCCGGTCACGCTTGGATGTCCTGCGGCTGAGTACATCCGCATTCAAAAGGGCCACTTTTTTTATCGAGTCCTGTTCCAGCAGGTTGAAAGCCTGGATCAGCCCCACCAAATAACCGGCGCAGCCTTGGTTAATGTCCAAGCAGAGCATATCCTGTTTCAGTCCCAATTCCCCTTGGATGACATTGCTCGTCGGAGGCATATAATAATCCGGCGTCTGGGTGACAAGTATGAGAGCATCGATGTCATCGCCGCTTATCAAGCCTTCTTCCAGCAGCTGCCTCATCCCGAAAATGCAGAGGTCCGACACGCTCGTATCTCCTTCGACAATCCGGTGTTTGTCATAGCCCATTATTTTTTTCAGTCTCATGGACTGTTTGACGGAGAAATTATAATTTTCCGCTTCATCCTCGAATGCCACTTCGTTTTGCGGCAATACAGTCAGAATGCCGCTGATTCGTTTGTTCTGATAGTTGAAGTTCATACAATCCCACCACTCTTTCTTACCAGATCAGCAATCGATTCCAGACTGCTGAAGTTCTCCGCCAGGATATCGCTGCCATCCACAGAAACCGGGTAGGCGCTCTCAAGCTCCGACACCAACACGATGATGTCGAAGGAATCGAGCATCCCGTTCGCAATGAAATTAGCTGCATGTTCCCAATCGAATTCCGGCCGTATATCCTTCAGTATCTCCACAATTGTTTCCATGTGACATTCCTCCTTCCTGTGCCGTTGACTGTCACTAACTGTGCAACCACTCCGCAGCCAATATCTTTCTGTCGATTTTCCCGTTCTTGTTCAAAGGCAACTGCTCCAGCATGATGATTTTGGTTGGAATCATGTATTTCGGCAGTAGCGGGGTCAGTTCTTTTCTGATCGTGGCTTTGCTTAGATCGTTCGGCCCTTCATAAAACATTGTGATTTCCTTTCGGTCCGAGTTGTAAATGACACAGGAATTATGGATGCCGCTCAAACTCAGCAAAGCCGTTTCGATCTCACCCAGTTCAATCCGGTACCCCATATACTTGATCTGGGTGTCCTTCCTGCCGACATAGATGATTTCGTTGTACTCGTTGCTGTAGACAAGATCGCCGGTGTGATAGATGCGGTCAAAATAATGGTTGTTGAGCGGGTTTTGGGTAAAGACCTGATCGCTCTTGGCCGCGTCATTCCAATAGCCCAAAGCGATGGAGCTGCCCCGCACACACAGTTCGCCCATTTCGCTTCCGGTCACCGCTTGGTTCTCTTCATTCAGGATGATGACATCTGCATTCCGGCACGGAAAACCGATCGGCAACCGTTCACTGTCCTCGAAAGCCCGCTCAACCTTGTAATAGGTACAGTCTACGGTGATTTCGGTAGGCCCGTATAGGTTGGCGAACAGGGACTCCGGAAGCTTGCTGCGCCAATAGTTGAGGTGTTTGTTCGGCATCGCTTCTCCGGCGAACAGAACCTTTTCCAGGCCGCTGCTTTCGGTATGATCCAATGCCTTAGTATTGGCCACGTTGATCAGCACCGACGGCACCCAGAAGACAAAGTTGATGTTCTTTGAGGCGACATATTCCATCAGCTTGACCGGGAAGGCGAAGTCGTGTTCCGGAATGATGACAAGTGTTGCTGCGGTGGCTAAACAGAGATAGATGTCCAGGGTTGAATTATCGAAGTAAAAGGGGGATTGGCTGCCGATGATTTCCTTCGAGCTGATGTCGAAGCATGCCACGGCCCAATCGATGTAGTTGATGACGCCTTTGTGGGAGATGACGACGCCCTTTGGGGTGCCTGTCGAGCCCGAGGTATGGATGATGTAGATGGGATCAGTATCAATGAGTTCGTCGATTCGCCCGAGCACTTCCTCATTGTCAAAGAATACGGATGCGTCATACGCTTTCTCTATGCTGATCAAGTTTTCGGCGGCTACGCCCATCGCAAGCAGGGATTCCGTATACGCTTGCGAAGTTACAACCAGCGGATCTTCCAAGTGGTCCAGGATATTGGTGATCCTTGCAGCAGGCGAATGGACATCAAGTGGCGCGTAGATGTTGCCGCTATAGAGGATACCCATAAAAGCGACGAGACTGTCGGCGCTTTTCGGCAAAAATACAGCGATAGGCTTTTTCATGTCCTCCGATCTGCGGCGGATGGAAAGGCTCAGCCTTTTGGCGCATTGCTCCCAGTCTCCGAAAGTCAGTTCTCGGTCCTCATCCCGGATGGCCGTTTTGTACCTGTACTGCAAAAGTGTGTGTTCAAAGTACTCCAATACATTTTTTTTCATTCAAATCAGCCTCCATTTTGAAGTGTGGCGATAGACTCAAACAAACGAAACGCACTATCAAATAATTTTCTATTATGACTGCCTCAATATTTCCGGAAACGCTCTTGCCTTTGCGCAACAATTTCGGCGGGACTCAATCGTCTCCATTTCCTCAACGAGCGAATCAGCTCCGTTTTCAGATCAGGCAACAACTCTTCCGGCCTTCTTTCCGGTATGATTCTGTCGATTATCTCCAATTTAAGCAAATCACTCGGAGTCAGCTTCATGACGAGGGCGGCTTCCTCCGAACGGGAGCTTTCCTTCCATAGGATCGAAGCGAAACCTTCCGGTGAAAGGACCGAGTACATGCTGTTCTCCAGCATCCACACCTCATTGCCCATCGCCAAAGCCAAGGCGCCGCCGCTTCCACCTTCACCGAGGAAGATGGCGATCAAGGGCACTTTCACTCGGCTCATGACCAGCAACGATTCGGAGATGGCATCACCGATTCCCCGTTCTTCCGACTCCACATCGCAGAAGGCGCCTGCCGTGTTGATGAAAGTGACAATCGGGCGGTTAAACTTATCTGCTTGCCGCATCAACCGGATCGCTTTGCGATACCCTTCCGGATGCGGCGAGCCGAAGTTCCGATAGACATTCTCCTGCACATCATGCCCCTTCTGCGTCCCGATTACAGTCACCGGCATGCCCTCCAGGCTGGCGATGCCGCCCACAATCGCAGGATCATCCCCATAACGTCGGTCCCCATGGAATTCGATGAAACCGTCAAAAATGCCGTCAATCACCTCCATTGCCGTCACACGTGAAATGCTCCTTGCCGCCTGAATGATTTTCTGCACATCATTCATCTTCATCACCCACTTCTTCCGGATCATGTAACGCCAAAATATGCTGCAATGTCTTTCTTAGGTCTTTTCTCATGATAATTTTATCAATGAAGCCATTCCCCAGTGCTTTTTCTGCTGTTTGAAAACCTTCGGGTAAATTTGCTCTGATGGTCTGTTCGATGACCCTTTTGCCGGCAAAGCCCACTGTCGATCTTGCTTCAGCCAAAATGATATCCCCTTGCGTAGCAAAGCTCGCAGTCACCCCGCCCGTCGTCGGGTCAGTAAGTACGGCGATATAGAGGAGCCCCGCATCGCTATGGTTGGATACCGCTATGCTCACTTTAGCCATCTGCATCAGCGACATAATGCCTTCCTGCATTCTGGCTCCACCGGAAGCTGTGAAGACGATGATCGGCAATCGTTCTTCAGTCGCGCGTTCGAATACCTGTGTAATCTTCTCGCCGACGACTTTTCCAACGCTCGCCATAATGAAATTGGAATCCATCACGCACAAAGCGACCCTCTTCTTATCGATGGCAGCCGTTCCGGTAACGACAGCCTCATCCAATCCTGTTCGCCATTTGGCATCCTGCAATTTCTTATCATAATCTGGGAAATCTAACGGATTTTGAACAGGCATAACCGTATTCCATTCATAAAAGGTACCTTCATCAATGACCAGGCTCAGACGCTCGCCCGCCGTAATCCGGTAATGATAGTTGCAGTGCGGACAGACTTTTGCTGCACCCAAGGACTTGCTGTAAATGATCGTTTGGCACTGGGGACATTTTTCCCATAAGCCGACTGGAACGATAGGATTCCGCGCATCATTTTCATCGAAAGTGCGCTTTATGGGAAAGAGATGGCGGTTACGAAATGATTCCATGTTATCACCTCTTTTTTGACAAGCTGAATTACCTGATGTAACAGTGAGGATATTGGCACTGAAGTGCGTGAAAGGAAACAAATAAGAGTTGAAGTTGGAGGATGCTGCTTTTATGGAGCTTTTGATGGATTTTTGCTGGAGTCGTTGCGCAGTGTACCGCGACGTTTAAAGTGGTGTATTCTGACGTAAATTTGAAGACAAGTTGTTGGTGACTGTTTCGAGGTAAGGATCAGGTGAGGATTCCACTTTCTGAGTTCGTTGCGGTTGCAAACAATCTATTAAGTGGAAATGATGAAGATGGTTAGGATACTGAATCTATTATTGGAGCGGCTGGAAAAGAGGGGATTTATACCGCTATATGTCTACTTGAATTCTACCATATTTCCCTTCATTCTTAAACTCCTATTGCCTCACAACATCAAAAAGATTTATTCTGTGCGAATGCCTCTGATCCAATTCAACACAAAAAAACATGCCACCGCATTCTAGTGACTTGATCCTGAATGCAGTGGCACTCCCTCTAGAACCTTAATAAAGGTCCCTTTGCTCCCAAGTGATATTATTCTGACTATCAATGGTAATCTTGGTATAGCTTCCAACTGTGTAGACATTCGGCTTCAGGATCAACCCCGGGAATTCAGTCCCGAAAAACAAATCCATGTAAGTATTTGATGGATGCTCATGTCCAAAAATACCCTGTACTTTCTCAAGGTTGGGGTTTGATCCCAACGCATTTAGCACGATTTGGCTGAACGCGTATGCGGTAGGCCCATCGTAATTATTTCTGAGATAGTTGTGGGGAGCCGTGTGCGCCACAACGAGTGCCAATGGGCTGGTGGTGCTGTTCAGTTGCCCCGCAGCCCAATCCAATTTCGTCTGGAAGCCGACGACGTTATCTACACGGTTCGTATCCACATCCAGGAGCAGGAAGCTGATGTCCCCAAGTGAAATCTCCTGGGCATAACTGAATTTGTTGTTGCCGATAGTTGTCCTCGTGTTATACCCGAACATGGTAGCCACTGATGCGTATGTCGTATTGTCAAAATCATGGTTTCCCGGCACAAATAGCTTCGGCAGGGAGATGTTATTCCACGCGGCCAAAAACGAATTCCAATCTGAAGGCCCGGCAGTCCCATCGCCCAAATGCAAAACAAAATCTGGCTGATCCGCATTTGCAATTGCCGCAAAAGATTGCATTCTTTGCGTGCGTTCCGAGACCGTCGCCGCCGTCACAAAGGTGCCTTCCGCTGTCATCCATACACCTTGTTCCTCCGCAGCGACGATGCTGCTTCTGGCGAGGGTAGCTTCTTCGAGGGAAGCTATGCCTGTATCCAAAGAAAGATGCGTATCGGCGATGGCATAAATCACGTAGGTATCGTCTGAATAAGTCCCCACCAGAACGATTTCTTCAATCGGTGCCGTGGTTACCCGTGCTACTTCCACTCTGCCCGTTTCCTCGCCGTTCGTGTAGGTCACGTCGTATGTCACCGTGTCGTAGCCATCCACGCCGTACTGCTGGATCACCCTTTCGCCCATCGGCAAGGTGGTGTCTTCCTGCTCCGCCGTTTGGTAGGCCAATAGGTTCTCCACTACGGTTGTCTGTTCTGTCACGACCACATCAGGACCTACCCGGACGATTTCTTCGACTGGTGAGGTGGTTACCCGTGACACCTCTACCCTGCCCGTTTCCTCGCCGTTCGTGTAGGTCACGTCATACTTCACCGTATCGTAGCCATCAATTCCTGCCTGTTGGATCACCCTTTCCCCCGCTAGCAAGCTGGCATCTTCCTGCTCCACCGTTTGGTAGGCCACCGTATTCTCTGTAAGGGTTATCCGCTCCGTCACGATTTGTTGGGTCCCCACCCGCACGATTTCATCGATCGGCGCCGTCGTCACCCGCGACACCTCCACTCGGCCCATCTCTACGCCGTCCGTATAGGTCACCTCGTACGTCACCGTATCATAACCGCCAACGCCAGCTTGGATTATTTGTGTTTCCCCAGCCGGGAATGTATTGTCCAACTGCTCGACTCGTGTGTAACTCACTTTGTTTGTGGTCAAAGTTTCTGTTCTGACTTCCGTTACCGATAGCTCATGGCCATATATCTCGATTTCGACATAATGGTTCCACCCAGTCACACTGCTGCCATTAGAGTAAAACCTTGCATAACGGGCGTTCACGGCATTGAAGGAAATCATTTTTCCAGAGCTCGATTCTTTGTATTCACTGTCCGTCCCAACACCCAAGCCTGCGCTGCCGTCCTTGTCGTTATTAAAGACGGTCACCACACCGGTGGAAAATGTCGGATCATTTGAAAGCCCTACGATCACATCCCTGTAGATTCTGCCATCACTAAAATAATGCCATAATTTGATGGCGTAGAGATCATGGGCTTCACCCAGATCCAGCTGTACCCAATGCAGGCCTGGCCCAGCCTTCGCAGCTTTGCTGGAATTAGTCGTCAGACTGTCGGTTATGTACGGGATGCCCGAAAAGGTGGTAGAGCTGCTGATTGTACTTCCCGGCGCCAGATTTACCGTTGGCACCACCTGAATTCCAACACCGTATACTTCGATTTCGACATAGTGATTCCACCCGGTCACATTGCTCCCGTTGGTGTAAAATCTTGCATAACGGGCGTTCACGGGATTAAATGAGAGCACCTTCCCGAAGCTCGATTCTTTATATTCACTGTTCGTGCCCACACCCAAGCCTGCGCTGCCATCCGTGTCGTTATTAAAAACGGTCACCACACCGCTGGAAAATGTTGGATCATTTGAGAGCTGTACGACCACATCCCGGTAGCTTCTGCCATCACCAAAATAATGCCATAATTTGATGGAGCTGATCTCATGGACTGCGCCCAGATCCATCTGTACCCAATGCAGGCCCGGACCCGCTTTCGCAGCTCTGGCCGTACTGCTCGTCTGACCATCATTTATGTACGAGATGCCCGAAAAGGTGACAGAGCTGCTGATTACGCTTGTCGGTGCCAGGTTTACCGTTGGCGCCGCCAGCAAAGAGACTTCGCCGATTCCATCGAGCGGATTCGTTATAGCGGAATTGTTTGCACGACCAGACGTAGCCGCATGCACTTGAACTGTTCCTAAACCAATTGCAAATACTGAAAATAATAGAAATAATATTAGCCAGTTTATCCTCTTGAGAGCATTCATTTTTAAACATCCCCTTCAAGTGTCCAGTGCAAAAGAAATCGCTTTCTAGATTTAAAGTTCGTTGCCAATTGAATAGAGTGATACTTGCAGGAAAACAGTCCATCCAAATCAGGTTGCGTGCAGCATTGATTCTGCAAAGTTATGGATATTTTGGCTCTTATACTAACTTGTCGAGATGATGTCAGGACGAAACTAGGTGGGCTCTAACGCAATTTGGTGGGTGGCTTATTCTGCTTGGATATGCCAGCGAAAGTATGATGTGGTGGGTTTGTATTTCTTTTTTCGGATGAGGGATGAAAGATGACGGATGTTAAGGTGTCGTGGATGATGGAGCGAACTTTATTCTTGCTGATTTTGCACCATTTTGACAGTTTGACGAAAAAGCAGCATGGCATGGAGTAGGCCCTTATATTTGCATTGTACTACAGACATTCTCTGCAATCCAATTCTATGCCGCGGCCGGGTACAAAATTATTGCCTCCGGCCAGTTCACTCTTCAGAGGAAATCACTCTCTCCTCCGGTGAACGGTTCTTTCGCCGGAGGAGGACAAACCACAAACCGTTTACCTCCGGTCAGCTATGCTCCGCCGAACTTGCGCTACCCGAAAATTAGTCAGCTTCGGCTAAGCATTTCCTCATCGGAGTTCCCAAAATGTAAAAATAGCGTGGAAATACTGATTTTATAGTATTTCCACGCTATTTGTTTTTCCAGCGCGTCCATGCTTCTCTGGCACCAACGTAAAGCATGATACCGAGGGCTGCGCCCGAACCGTCGATGAGGACATCCTTCAGTAGCGGGCCGCGGCCCGGCACAAATATTTGATGGAACTCATCACTGATGGCGTACGCCACACAAAGTAGCAAACTGATGCCTCTCCGTTTCCAGGCGGTGGCGGCGGATGCTTCGTTCTTCATCGCATGCGAAATCAGAAAACCGAGAATCAGATACGCGATGAAGTGGGCTGATTTCCGCATCAATCTGCCCGCATAGGCAAAACTGGTATCCTGAACGAAATCGACGAAGAGGAACAAACCGATCGCCAGCATCAAAAAAATGGCGGTACCGCCGATAATCCAGCTTTTTTTTATTCCAAAAAGTCTTGGCTCATCCGCTTGCGTTTCCAACAGATGGATCAGCAATAGGATGCCTCCCATAAACACGATCGTCCCCTGCGCACGTGTAAAATACTCGATGAACGCAGAAAGCTTATTGAGCGCGTCCGCGAAAAAACGCGTCACGCTTCCGCTTAGGACGATGGACTGGTCCCCCGGTTGGGCCGACAGGATGAAGATTACGATCATCCAGGCAATTATCGGCAGCCAATCGTAATAGCGTCGCTTCCTTTTCACCGGTAGCTCCTCCTTTCATTTCCTACTAAATGTTCCTTCCAGTATATCAGAAAGCTGGCTGGCGGTGTAGTGCGTCTGCCAAACATTTTACGCTCACTCCTCCAGGGACGCACGGCTTCGCCGGAGGGCGGCTGCATGATATCTCACACAAAAACAATCTGCACCATCACAAGCCTAAGTGATGGTACAGATTGTTTGTTATTACTGCGACTCTTCGGATGCAGCCACATAATAAAATAATTCAAAAGTGAAGGTACCGCTGAAAGACTCCTCGCCAAGCTTTTCGAACCCAAAAGAATGAATATTCCAGATGCGTTCCAATCCTTCGAGTCTCTCGACCAGCCTCTGCATGTTACCCGCATTATTACTTGTCATTTCAACTTCGTAAGTGCTCTTGCGGTAACTTTCATCAAGCCCTTCGATCGGTTGCGGTTCATCTACACGTGCTATCTGTTGCACAATGACATTCTCTTCAGTAGCGAGCCTATCCAGAACGACCAGCTCTTGATTGACCTTTTCGTCTTCAGGTAAAAATCTCCAGGTTTCTTCATACTTTTGTCTATAGTCAACCAGTAACGTTTCCTCTGGTGGATATTCGGCCTTCAAACTCGTTTGTTCCTTCACCTGTTTCGCTACTAGATCAGCTCGTTCCTTAATTGGATTGAGAAAATATACCTGACCAAAAATAAAAGCCCCAAGAATCACCAATCCCATCACAATGGCAAGAAGGAGTGACATACGGTTCCATTTCAGTTTCATGACAGAACCTCCTCTCGCAATGCCACTTCATCAAGTTCCAACCAGACTTCAACCGTTGAAACAGCTCCATCTGGTAGGTTCTCCATGCGTATAAACTGAACATTCGAGACGTACACTAATGCCTTAAAATTTTCGATAGCGTCGGAAATTTCCGTAATCGTCAACCCTTCTAACACTAATGTAATTTGATTCGTTTCATTTTTGTTAAAAATGGTCACATGCTGTTCCCCGTTCGGAACTTGTGCCATGATCTCCTTTGTTACGTAAGCCATGGGATATTGCATTTCTTCAAAAGTAGCTTTGTTGTCTGCCACTTGCTCCGTCAATTGCGCATATTCCTGCATTTGCCGTGAAACCATTAACTGCTCTTCTTCTACTTGAAGCCATTCTTGATCGCGTACTTCAGCGTTCGCATAATACGCTTGCATCAAGAAAAAGTAGACGCCAACCAAAGCAAGCAGAAAAAGGAAAGCGCCGCTAATCACATAAGGAAGAAAGTTTCTCTGTTTTTTTTCAAAAAAATTGACTTCAAACATTTTAGTTTTCCTCCTGCACTGTTTTTCTCGTGCGCTTCACTTTTTTCTTAGCTATCTTCTGCGAAACGGCTGCATGTTTCTCTTTTGATGCAAGCCCATATAACGGTAAAAATTTGGAGCTTATTTCTTCAGAGACTTGCAGCATATGAATCGGTAGGAAGAAGCGTTGGGATAATTGTTCCTTTACCTTTTCTAGATCAGGAAAATCGCCCGTTAAAAATATATCCGTCACACCGCCTTGACCGTTCATCACAGAATAGCGATAAAACTCTAGTAATCTTTCCAAAACATCCAGCGTATCCGTGATTGCCTCTTCAAAGGATTCTTGGTCGTCCTTCCAGATCCATTCACCTTCTTTGGTCACATCCCATAAATCAATCAGACGGGCCAACCGCGAATGGCGGGAAAATTTGGGGAGATTTTGGTGAAAAACCATAATTGCATGATCTACAGGACTCCATTGCAGCACCATCACATGCTTATCGGGAATTTGATGCAAATCATTTTGTTGCCGGATGATCCGGTACAAGCATAGCGAAGAAATATCCGCTAGGACTGGATTCAAGGATACCTTTTGCAGTAAAGACTCATATTGGAAAATGACTTCCTGAGGATAGAGCATCAGAAGAATGCTCTGTTCCGTGTCGCCAACTTCCAGCAACTCAAAATGAAAACGCGTCTCCTTGAACGGGGAACGGATCAGCTGACCTAAATGCAGCGCAATATAAGCCTTCATTTCTGATGGCGCCAGCTGTGCAGGTATTTTTTCTTCCCGCACAATAACAAAATCGTCCTGTAAGAGGATGGATGCTTGCGCATTTTTCCATTTTTTTTCTGAAACCAGTGCGTTCAGACGATTTTCAAGCAACGAAGGATTGATGATTCTCCCTTCATGAAGGATCTCGGTATCAAACAGAATCTCACTTTTTTCCAGCACCGTGCGGGATTGCGCATCCATGACCAGATAGCGGATCCGTCTTTCCAAAAATTCAAAAAAAATCAATGGCTTTTTCTGAAATAACATAATGTCCCTCCCTACGTATCCGAAACGCAAAAAGTGGTACAACTCAGCTATAAAGTGCTAGGTACCACTGAATCATCGTTTCTCCAAAATAAAAAACAGTTATTGCGGCCAGACTGATGTATGGTCCAAACGGAATGGTCATTTTTCGATCGCCAGCTTTCAGCTTCATGATGATCATTCCCGTGATTGCTCCGTAAAGCGTGGACAAAAAGAAAAGCAACAAAAAAAGATAAGGTCCGAAAATAAAGCCCAATAAAGTGAAGTATTTCAGATCACCTGCGCCCATACCCCCATTAGATACGAGGATGATCACGAACACTAAACCAAAGGCCAAGCCAGCTCCTATGAAGGACTCCCATATAGAAGGCTGCGGATACAGGATGCGCAAACCCAAAAACAATGGCGTGAAAAACAAAAGTAACTTATTTGGGATTTTCCTGTAGGCCAAATCGGATACTGTGATCGGAATGATGAGCGCAAGCAGCAGCAAGCCCAGAAACGTTTGTTCACTCCAACCGTACCGGTAGAAAGTAAAGGCCGCCAGGAGCCCGGTCGCCAACTCCATGATTGGGTATAGAAGCGAAATTTTCTCCCTGCATTGACTGCATCGGCCTCTTTGGTGAAAAAAAGACCAGACCGGAATCAATTCTTTCCAAGTCAACGTCCGCTGACACGTATCGCAATAGGAACGCGCTTGAGCCAACAAAGTCCCGTTCGGCACCCGCAACCCCACCACATTAAAGAAAGACCCAAATACCAAGCCGTAGATAAAAAAAATAATAGTTACGATCGTATGCATGAAAAAACTCCTAGTAAGCAAGAAAGACTCCACGAAGGAGTCTTTCTATGTATTTGAATGGGTGTTACTATTCCGCTACTTCGTACGTTGTCTTTCCATCAGCAGTTGTTTTCGTTACTGTTAAATCACCATCAAAATCAGACTCAAGGAAACCTGCAGCTATTAACTCATCAGTAGTTACTCCATCAGCATCTATATCCGCTGTTTGTAACTCGTACATTTTCGCAGCATCGATAACTAATTCTTGTTGGGCAGCATCAGTATCACCTTCAGCTTTTGTAATTACATTTCCGATCAATGGAATCGAAATCGCCACGATTAGCCCCAAAATTACGATAACTCCTAGTAATTCAACTAATGTGAACCCGCCTTCTTTTTTCAACAACTGTATAATTTTATTTCTCATATTCTTTTCCTCCATCTTTTTGCCTTATTTTTTGAAAGTTTGTTTAGTAAAAAAACTCACTTCTTATATCAACAGAAGTTTATTTCTACTCAAAATCATACAACAATTATTTGGCAATTGCAATATGTTTGGCTTGTTATCATCCGAAAGTTTCGAACATACTGAACATCGGCACAACAATCGAAAGAACAATTAGGCCTACGATAGCAGAAAGGAAAATAATCATAACCGGTTCAATCAAAGCTTGCAGTCTGTCAGATGATTCCTGTACTTCCTGATCGTAAATTTCCGAAACTTTTTTCAGCATCTCATCCAATTCTCCGCTCGATTCCCCAACTTGAATCATCTGAATGATCAGCGGCGGGAAGAACCAATGATCGACCATCGGCTTAGCCAGTGATTCACCTTGTTCCACATCTTTTTGCGCTTGTAACAGTACATTTGCAACCATACGATTGCCCACTACTTTACTGGTCACTTCGATGGCCTGCAGAATCGGTACGGAACTGTTGATCAACGAACTTAATGTTTGCGTCATCCGCGCCAGCAACGTTTTCTGTAAGAAGGTTCCCAGAATAGGAATCTTCAGTTGCACCACATCGAACACGTACGCGACCTTATCTTTTTTCCCAAGCTGAATGATCACCGCAATGAGGCCTCCGACCACTAAGATCATAAGCCACCAATAATGCTGAAACAAACCGCTCAGTGTCAGGACAAACTGCGTAATCGTAGGCAGTTCGCTTCCCATGGAGGCAAACATATCCCCAAAAATAGGCACGATGAATACCAATAGGAAGGCTGTGATGAAGAACGCTAACACACCTACAATCAGTGGATAGGTCATGGCTGTGGTGATTTTCTGCTTGATGCGGTGTTGCTTTTCATAATAGTCCGCCATTTGTTGGAGGGCTTCCTCCAAACGCCCACTGACTTCCGCCGAATGAATCATGTGTACCAATAAATCAGGGAATAATTTCGGTTTTTTAGCCATTGCTTCAGATAAAGCAACACCTTCTCTTACTTCGTCGGACAATTCTTCCAACGCTTCTTTCAAAACCAAGCTCGTGGATTGGACAGCTAGCAAGTCCAAAGCGTCCACAAGCAAGATCCCCGCATTCGTCAAAGAGGAAAACTGTCTCAGAAACACGATGAAATCCTTTGATTTCAAAGAGGTGCGGAAGGTGAGATCCTTGTTCAGAACGGCATTCAGCACATCCACTTCAAAGACAACAAGATCCATGTGCCTGAGTTCGTTCAAGGCTTCTTTTTTATTGGTGCTCTCAATTTTCCCCTTCATCAGTTTTCCATCTTGTGTTTTGGCTTTATAGGCAAAAACAGCCATCATTCCCCCCCCTTCCTTTTTACCGATTTTTCATCTACGGCAATAAATGCGATCGACTAATTTTTTCTTCTTCCACGAGCCGCTTAATGCTCATTTCCATGGTATGCATTCCTTGATCAAGGGATGTCTGCAGTACGTTGGGAATTTGATGCATTTTTTCAGCTCGAATTAAATTCTTGATTGCGGCATTATTGACCAACATTTCAGTCGCTGCTACACGACCATCAGCCTTCTTATTCGGCAACAGTCGCTGCGATAAGATCCCCAAGAGCACATTCGCCAGCATCAAACGGATCTGATCTCTTTGCCCTCCTGGGAAGACATCAATCATCCGTTCAATACTGCCGGCCGCATCCGATGTATGCAACGTCCCTAAAACCAAATGGCCCGTTTCAGATGCCGTGATGGCCGTAGAGATGGTATCCATATCGCGCAACTCCCCTACCAGAATGACATCGGGATCTTGACGCAAACTCGCACGCAGACCATCTTTAAATGATAAGGTATCGAAGCCTACTTCTCTTTGTTCAATGATGGATTGTTTATGCACATGCAAGTATTCGATGGGATCTTCCAAAGTAATGATGTGTCGGTTCATTGTTTGGTTCACGTAATCAATCAGTGCCGCAAGAGAGGTGCTTTTCCCGCTGCCGGTCGGACCAGTAACCAAAAAAAGTCCGTGTGGTTGTTGAACCAATTTTTTAGCAATGCCGGGGAGACCTAAACTATCCACACTGGGAATTTCTTTTGAAATGATTCGAAAAGCAAGTGACAGCGCGCTGCGTTGATAGAAAGCATTCACACGGAATCGGGCGATGTCAGTGATGCCATAAGAAAAATCAATTTCCCGTTTCTGTTCCAACACCTCCCACATGTCCTGGCTCAGGATAGTTTTCGCAAACTGTTCCGTATCTTGAGGCGAGAGGGGAGCTTGTTTTTGGGGAATCAGCTTTCCATCTACCCGAAAGACCGGTGCAGAGCCTACCACAAGGTGGACATCGGAGGCATTTTTTTCATAGGCGGCTCTTAATATTGTATCGACTTGTTCCATTATTTCCGCCTTCTTATTCATTGATTGAAGCGACCCGTAAAACCTCTTCCAGCGTGGTCTTGCCCGCCTTCACTTTTATCAGGCCATCGTCAACCAGCAAGCGGACACCTTGTTGTTTGATATGGCGTTTGATTTCTTGGATGGACGCCTGATTCATCATCAGCTGTTTCATTTCGTCTGTGATCACAATCAATTCATGAATAGCCATCCGTCCACGATATCCCGTATGATGGCAAACGTCACAACCCCTGCCGTACATGATCGTGTCGATTGTTTGATTGCGTCGTTCAAATATTTCCCTCTCAACCGGCGTTGCCTCTCGCGTTTCCGCACAATCTTTACATATGGTTTTGACAAGCCGCTGCGCTACGACACCACTTAAGGCGGATACAATCAAGTAAGGTTCGACCCCCATATCAAGCAAGCGGGGAATGGCCTCAATGGCGCTGTTCGTGTGTAGTGTGCTGAAAACCAAGTGGCCAGTCAGGGCTGCACGCACGCTGTTTTCAGCCGTTTCCGTATCCCGGATTTCCCCCACCATGATGACATTAGGATCCTGACGCAAGACGGAACGCAAGCCCGTCGCAAAGGTCAGCCCAATCTGCGTATTGACCTGGACTTGGTTGATGCCCTCGAGTTGATATTCAACCGGATCTTCGATGGTGATGATATTACTTTCTGGATGGTTCAGTTCATTGATAGAGCCATAAAGCGTGGATGTTTTCCCAGAACCTGTCGGACCTGTCAATAAGATCAGTCCCGAAGGCAGGGCAATTAATTTCCGATAATCAACTAAAATGTCCTTCTCTAAGCCTATATCCTCTACTGTCCTGAACATATTGGAGATATCCAGTATCCGTAGAACAATTTTTTCACCAAAAACCGTCGGCAAAGTAGACACACGCAAATTCACTCTTTTCCCCAAAACCGTTGTGCTGATACGTCCGTCCTGCGGCAAGCGCGTTTCCGTAACGTTCAATCCGGCTATGATTTTGATCCGCGCAACCAAAGCGTTCATCAGGGTTTTCGGCAAAGGGCGTTCATTCCGGAGCAGGCCATCTACGCGGTACCGAACAGATACTTGACGTTCGGTTTGATCCAAATGAATATCGGATGCCCGAAGCGATACACCTGTTTCCAACAATTGATTGAAAATCCTGACTGCGGGAGCATCTTCACCCTCTATGTGCTCAATATTCACTTCTTTTGAGTCGTATAAGCGGTTGATTGTCTGCAGTAAATCATCTCGTGTCGCTATCACCGGACGAACGACATAACCCGAAGAAAATTCCAGCTCCTCTATGGCATAAAAATCTAAAGGGTCATTCATCGCTACAATCAAGCGCGTATTCTCTTTTTTGATTGGAAGCAATAATTTTGATCGTGCAAAATCTTTTGATATCAGCTCCACTACAGACATATCGATGGGGTATTGATACAAGGACACGCTTTCTAATTTCAGTTGGATTTCTAATGCATCCAGTAATTGTTTCTCGGTGATATAACCTTGATCCACCAACAGGTCCCCTAATTTTTGATCTTGCTTTTTCATGCTGATCGCTTCCACAATCTGAAGTTCCGTTATGAGACCCGCTTCTTTTAATAAATCGCCTAGTTTTTTCTTCCTAAAATCCGCCACGCTATCCCACCTTTCTGCTAGTTTTCTATGATTGCTCCTGCGCTGATGATGTCTTCCGGGTCTGGATCAGGAGTCGCCCCCGAAGAACCAAAAGGAAGGCCAGTCGTGTTGACGGCCGCATATTTGAGGCTTGCACCACCGTCCATTTTGAATGTTTTTGCGATGACCGTGCCGTTTATTGAGTAAGAACCAGATAACGAGACAGCCGCATTGGGGGCGATGAGCATCATGTTGGAAGGTCCGACTGAGTTATTACTTGTATTGTTGACATTATTGTTATCTGTCAGGAATACGCCATTTATAGTCGAGTCAGATATATTAACAGGTCCCTTATTTCCTAAGACTATCACATGGGCATTCATCTTTGTGATGTAATTGAAATTAGGTGTAGGCCCTATGTATATCAGCACGAGCTGATTACTCGATCCAGGATTATTGATATATGTTGTATGATTAAATGCCATTTTACCCGTTACAACCATTGTGACTGTGCCTTCTCCAACAATATTGAGAGTCCCTGACATGATAGATAAATCATCTACTAAAATGGTGTGATTCCCGCCCATCGGATCAATAGTCAGCGTTTTTCCAGACCCAACTACTATTTTATTGAAAAAAATATTGTCTTGAATTTCAAGATTATAGGTATCGAGCATCCAACTATTCAGGAAAAGATTTCCATTATCTTGAATTTTGTACTGATTCCACTGATCTTTTTGTATGGTCTTATCCGGCAATTCTTTAAAATCTGTATTGGTTCTGGAAGGTACCTGCACTTGATCCAATAAGCTTTGGTAAGCTTTAAAATTCGTAAGATAGCTTGTGCTATCCCATACGTTATTTTTAGCTTCCAATCTGGGAAAATTAGTATAATTTTTTGGATACTTAAGTAACTCCTCAGCCGAAATTTGATTCGAGTGAAATAACGTAGATGATCTTAAATTGATCCAGCCGCTGATGGTGAATGCGTTCTTTTTTTTAGAATTAGTATATATATCACCATTTAGCGCACCATCTGTGATAGTAACGCCCCCATTAGTGTAGATGTTACCGCTAATCTTGCCATTAGGTATATTGACATTCCCGTCAGTGTATATATTACCATCTATCGTAACACCATCCGAAATTTTAATATCCTCTTTCGTCAAAAGAGCCCCACTAGCAGATAGTGTCGGCAATCCACTGCCACCAGTATTTTTTTCGACCCAAGTCACCGTGAGTTGTTTGGTGACGGTTCTTTCTTTCCCATCCACTTCTCCGGTGGAATTAATCTCGTAGGTTTTCGAGTCTTTTTTTGCTGTTGTGATCGTTGCAGAAGGTTTGCTGCCGAACTGTGTCCCAAAATCAACAGAGGATTTACCATTTTGAGCATTCACAATAGTCGAGACCTGATTATAAAAGGCGCCTTCTGTTGCATTATTTTCATAAGCATCCAATACCTGACTCTGAATCTTTTCATAAGCTGCAACAGCTCCTGCTTCTGCCACATAATAAGCTGAAGTGCCATCGCGATTAGCATCACTCAAGCGGTTGCTGCCGATCGTGAGTGTTCCGATTGAGATACCTAGTACCGATAGCACAAGCAGCACCATTAATGTCAATACGAGGCCGCTGCCATTTTCTTCTCGGAGATGCTTGATTCCCATTTTCCCACTCACCTCCTTAAATAAATCTTCGTTTGGTATTCCTTTGATTGACTATTATTTTTGGCTATACTTTTCAATACAATCGTCACACTGTTTGTTTCAGATTCGGAAGTAACCATAAAATCCGCCACCCCTTCTGCCAAAACTTGAGTGTTATTCTTCAAAATTTCTCCGTTCTTAAAACTATACTTAACACCGTCAAGATCGAGTTCCTTTCCATCTTCTGATAAATCCATCGAAGATGCCTTACGAACCTCTTTGGAGATGACGGAAAGCGTGTAAGCGAAATCATTTGACTGACTAGCGGAATAAGATTGCGTCAGATATTGCTTTTGACCAAACATGTGTACAGCTCCCACCAAGGAGAGCACCACCGAAAGCAGCGCGATGCTCGCCAACAATTCTATGAGCGTCATTCCTGATTCGTTCCGTAGATTAATCTTCGAGCTCTTCTGCTGTACGAAACGACAGCCGCGTTTCCATTTGTGCATAAGCTTTCCCTTCTTTGGAAACTTTCACAGTTCCCGTGTAGAGTGTATCCCCAGACTTTTTGAACAATTCCGATTGAATCTGAAATCCGGAATTGGTGTCAGAGCTTTCCGTTTCCATTAGACTCTCTGTTTCTTCCGCACTTTCAGTCTTTGAGTAGTAGGTAAGTAATTCGATCTGCTCTTGAGCAATAAAGGTTGCTTCATTTACAAGGTCTGTCTGGTTATTTGTTTTAGCTGCTTGGATAAAGAAAGACATAAACGTGGTGATGATAAGTGACAGGAGCAGAATAGATGCTAGCACCTCTACGAGAGTCATTCCCTCTTCTTTTGATAACATACCTTTCATGTGTGTTCTATACCAATATTCCATTTTTTTATTCCTTTTTTTAATATAGTTATAAAAATAAACTGTTTTTTTCATTTTAAAATGTAATATTTCTGTAAAAAGATGCTATTAATTAGTATATTATCTTAACGATTGGCTGTCAATGGTTTTAAATCCATGAGAAATACTCGTTTTCGTTCATTAGAATATGGCAGCGGAATCGGTAGGTGTCATAGCAGATTTCATTATTCTTGATTAGCCATTTGATGGCCTTGCTATTCAGGAATGTGATAATAAATTAGTTGTTAAAGAGCATAGCTCGCAACATCGTCGTTGCTTAATCATTTTTTTGAAACGCATGACCCAAAAACCCCTACTGCACAATTTTATGCAGTAGAGGTTTTTAAGTGCGATTATTTGAAATCCATCATCGTTGTCTTCAGATTCAGTATTTTCCATAAGGAAGTACTTTTTCGATAAATACGGCAACAACTTCCGGATCGAATTGGGAACCTGCGCATGCTTTTAATTCCTGAATAGCTTCTTCTGCAGTTTTGCAATCAGTGTATGTGCGCCCACAGGTCATTGCATCATATGAATCCGCAACTGAGATAATACGGGAAGCTAATGGAATGTCCTCTTTTTTCAATTTTTCTGGATACCCTGTTCCATCTACCCACTCATGATGGGACAAGACAATCATCGCAACGGAAGCGTATTCATCAACGGACCGAAGAATTTGATACCCCGATTCAGGATGGCGTCTGATTAGCTCCAATTCTTTTTGAGTTAATGAAGAGTCCTTGTTGAGAATTTTTGAAGGTATTGTGATTTTCCCGATATCATGAACTAAAGCAGCTTTCTTCACTAATTCTTGTAAGGATAAGTCAAGGCCCATTTCTTCTGCAATTTTCCCAGCATGATCGGCAACATTTTCTGCGTGTACCTGATCCCATTTCCTTAATAACCTTGGATTCGATTGGATACCTTCAATAATCGAATTCTTATGCTTTCGACTTTTGCGCAATTTATCTTCATACATCAATCTGTCCGCTTCCTGAATGATGTCTTCAACAGATTCTTCTATCTCTGTCTTCGTCGCGATACCCAATGAAAGAGAGATCCATTCTAATGGGAATCTCCCAGAAATCTTTAAAGTGTCGCTATTTTGTATTTTGCCAGCAAGTTTACAGGCTTCGTCATAAGGGGTGAACGGGAGCAACAACACAAACTCATCTCCGCCATAACGGACAAAAAGATCTCCTTCACGTTGAAAACTTACTATTTTTTGTGAAATCGTACGCAGCAATTCATCTCCTTGATCGTGTCCATAGGAATCGTTGATCAATTTCAATCCATTCAGATCGATAAAAATGACACTCAAAGGCAGTTGATAGGGCAGAACCAACGCCTCTGAAGATTGTATATAACTGCGCTGGTACATTCCCGTTAACGCGTCTCTATTATGATAGTACTCAAGTTTTTCCCGTGTCGTAATCAGATCTGAAATATCACGACCTGATGCATAAATTCTATTATCAAAAACTTTCAAGCGCCATTCATAGTAACGGATTATTCCTTTATGACTTTGGATCCGGTTGACAAATTTATCCAGCGCTCCAGATTTCACTGACTCGCTGATAGCAAATTTTGTAGCATACAGATCATCCTTTACGATGATTTCAAAAATACTCCTACCGATTAACTGCGCATCTTTGTAACCGAATGAATCATGCCGCGTCCGATTTATTTTAATGATGTTTCCATTGAATGAAAAAATGCAGAATATATCTTTTGTCACGGAAATATAACGCTGCAGCTCGACATTTTCTTTTTTCAGATCATTTTTTGTTTGCTTTTCCACTGTGATATCCTTTACTTTTCCGACTATTTCCATCGACTTTCCAGTCTCACTTTTTAAGCCGATCAGCGTTGCATTAAGCCAAATCCATTCCCCATTTTGCTTGCGGAGACGAAAATGGGGCACTTGAATTTCCTTATTTTCCTCAAAATTCATTTTTTGAAATAGCTGTTTGTCCTGCTCATGAATATAGTTATCCCAGAGGGTTCCGACAAACGATTCTGCCGTATATCCGAGATCTTTTTCCCAAGATTGAGATGCAAACAAAATCACTCTGTCCTCCGACAAACTGAACATCAGTTCCGGAGTTATCTGAATCATCATTTTGTATTTTTCAAATTCAGTTACTTCCTGTGCATGGGGATCACTCATAATTACCGAGGCAAGTCTATCCGAGTTATTTCCTTGCAATCTGTCTACCATTTTATCCTCCTTTAATCACTTTACCGGCCTACCAAAATAATGCACGAGTCAGCTTTACTGAGTAAATATTTTCCTGACCCTAAGACTTACTTATACGACTCCATATCGTATTGTCTTAAGAATGTGATGACGCTCTCTTCAGGCAGAGGTTTACTAAGAAGATAGCCTTGGATGATATCGCATCCATATTTTATTAAATATGCCTTTTGACGTTCGTCCTCAACACCCTCTGCTACAACTTTCAACCCAATTTTATGCGCCATAGAGATGATGTCTGAAGTGATCAGTTCCTTTTCAGGTGAATGACTTATCTTGCCAATAAAGAATCTATCTATCTTAATGACATCTAGGCTTAGTTCAGCAAGTCTGGAAAAAGATGAGAATCCGGTGCCAAAATCATCCAGTGAAATAGCTATACCCATTTTTTTTATTTCCACTAAAGTTTCGTTGATCTGGCTATAATGGTCAAGCAATACCGTCTCTGTAACTTCGAATTCCAACAATTTCCTGACCTTGTCTGGTAAAAAGAAATTTCGTTGCAAATTTTCCACAAAGTCTTCTCTAAGCAATTGAATGCCAGAAATATTGACTGCTATACTCGTTTCATGAAAACCAGCGGCCTGGAGTCGCTTCAAAAATTCGCTTGCGAGTAATAAAATATGATTCCCTAAATCATAAATCAACAATTTTTCCTCAGCTAAAGCAATAAATTCATCCGGGGCTACCTGACCGATACTTTCCACTCGAAGCCTAGCTAACGCTTCGAATCCAATGACTTTATTTTTCATCAAATCAAGCTTAGGTTGATATTCAAGATAAAAAGATTCGGTATCTTTGCCTTCAATGACTTCTCGCAACGCTTTTACAATTTTATCTTGCCGCAAGAGTCGTTTCGCCATATCTTCGTTAAAGAAAGCCACTGGATTCCCTGAACTTTCATTGACTTGAGAGAGTGTTAATATGGCATCCTGCAGAATTTTATCTGTTGAGGTATGTCTACTCTTGATCTCCACTATAGCAATTTGAGCATTCACATACTGAACTTCTGTACCTTCAATAATCGGTTTCTCAAAAATGCGCAAAAGTTTATTTGCGAATACTCTCAGCTCTTCCTGATCTTTGTAATCGTCAAGTACCACTATAAATCTGTCTCCCTCAAACCGGAAAAAATTTTCTTCCGAATCCAGTATTGCTTTGACTTTAAATGCAATCTGTTTGAGTATCTCATCTCCGTATAAAAAACCGTATGTTATGTTCAGGATTCTAAAATTAACGAAGTCCAGAAGCAACACCGCTTTATTTCTTCTGCGAGGATTTTTTTGCACTTGATTTAAATATTCCGTAAGGTACTTGCTGTTACGAAGACCCGTAAGCTCATCATAGTATGCAATTCTAATATTGGTTTTATTTTTCCGATAAGCATAATAGAGAATGCTCCCAGTTATACTAATAATAATTAGAGAGACTGTAATAGCGTAACGCAGCATTTGAGTAATTTTGGCATCCACTTTATCGGTAGGCCAATACATCAACAACGACCCTATTTTTTCATTTTGGACAAATATAGGTACAGAAATTCTAAAAAATGAGGATCCATTTATTTCATCTTTATGCACATCCGATTCATTGCCAGCCATTTCCTTACGAATATCTTTACCATCGATTGTACTGCCAATATAGTCAGGAAGGCTGCTCGCAATAATTTCGTATTTCATGTCGACGAAAAATACGTGCTTTACATCTCCCCTATTTGAAATATCACTTAATAATTTTGTGATTTCAAACGCCCCAATGAAATCCTGGATATTTTCTGCCAGAATCCCTAATTGAACAAATCCACCAGTCTCATCTTTAACATAGCCAAATTTATAGTAAACGCCAGTCTCGGTATTCGGACGAACGTCTTCCACCAACATAGACTGATCGCTCATCATGAAATCATGAACCGGATGTCCTTCAGGTGCCTGCCACCCGATAAATTCTTCGTAAGTGCTATTGGTAATGACTCCCTCATTGTTGTACAAATGTATTTCATCCACATTGAACGTTTGGGAAATACTATCCAATACCTCGTTATTATCCTTATTTTCAATAAGCATGATGGCGTGACTTATTATCATTATTTTTTCATCCAAAAGTTCCGTAATGATCTCATAGGCTTCGCTTGCGTGAGTCAAACTGTGGGAATAGCTGGTTGCAATTTCTAAAGTCGTCTCTTCAAGCTGATTATATTGTTCATCAATTCGATTTTTGACTGTTAAAGCTGTCAAAATCGAAAAACCTATTGCTATTATCAAAAAGGGTACCAAGAAATAGGTTATTTCTCCCATCTTTAATTTGTCTCTTCCCACCGCACAACCCCCCATAACAATTACTGCACTATTTTTTTCATAACGGCCAGTTGAATAGCAGAGATATCGCTCATTCTCCATACTGTCCTAAAATGATTATATCATCTTATATAAAAAACTATAGCAACAACGTTGATTATTTGCTGACTCAGGAGTTTGACTCTTGCACATTCAAAAACAGCCACAAAAGTTGTCTGATCAACAATTGCGGCTGCTTTTAATGGAAATACCTAGAGGTTGTATTGGAAAAGTTCGAGTATACGTTAGTTTAGAACCCTTACTTGTTGCATCTCAAACCAAGATTTCTGTTCATTTGAATGACCGAATTTTTTATTGCGGAAAAGAAACAATCACTTTGTTTCTGCCATCTTGTTTTGCTTTATATAGCGCTATATCAGCACGTTTGAGTGTTTGGCTCAGTATTTCGTCTATGCGATTATGCGCTACTCCTACAGATATTGTAACGTTTACTGGTTCACCTGAAGTTACATAGAAATTCTTATGAGCGATTATTTTTTGCAAATTATGCATAAAACTCTCAGCTTCACTAGAATTTGGGTTATTGATGATTACGGCGAACTCTTCACCACCGATCCTGTAGAAGGCTGTACTTGGAATCGCAAGATCATAGAACACCTGGGCCAGCTGTATTAAAAGTGCATCCCCACTTTCATGACCATAGTTATCGTTATAGTCCTTAAAGCGATCTATATCGATAACTGCCAACGTAACAAATTTATTTCCCCGTTCCATACTCACCAAATCGTTGTTGAAAGTACGTACATTCTTGAGCGTTGTTAGATGGTCGGTATCAGCAGATGTAATCAACCTATGCAGATCCGAAATAAATTGGTGCATGACAAAAGTTGCTGCATACCCCGAGGAAAATAGAATAAGACATATTGACAGCACAAGTGATTTATCAGCAATAATATGGTTGGTAAGTAGAACTGAAGGAATAAGACAATAGGTTACTAAGATCAACAATTGAGGCAAGTCATTCAACCTATTCTTGGTATAACGGACTATCAACGGTAATGTGATGGCCATCACAATACTGACTATCAAGTTGACTTGGGCAATGCTCGTACTGCCCCAGACAAATCTGATGAGCCCTAACAAAAGGATACTCGAACTGGTTATTTTCCAATCTAAATATCTAGCAGAAAAACAAAACATCAGAAACCTGAAGTCATATCTCATGCCCAGAATAACCGTGGAAAAGCTTAACAAAACGATTCCTACCAACACTTCCAATAAAATGCATTGAATGAAGTAGGACATCTTAACATTTTCTTGATTCGCCAATCCTAGGTTGCTCCTTAAATAGAAATAAACAGCCAAAAATAGGATTCCAATATTTGCCAGTAGACTAATCATTGTGCACTCCTTACATGCATACCTTAGTATAAACAAGTTACTATTTGTTAACATACATCGTAATATAAAATTTAAGTATCAATTTCTATCAGAACAAATGTTTGATTTCAAACAAATAGCTTAGTTAAAACAGTAATATTTTTGCCAATTATAACTTACTTATTTCATAATGTATAATGTTTATAAGCATTGAAAACTTTTACATAAAGAAAAAATACAATATTGTATTTTTTTTAGGATTAAATAATTTTTTTTTTGACCGATATGTTAACTTTAGTTGGCAATTTCAGGAAAACTAAGTTCTTCACAAGATTCAGCGCGTTTGAATAATTATCTAGTATACATTTATTTTAATCATTGTAATTATTTAACCATAGGATTCAATCCAACGTATTTTTACTAGTTAATTTACAATGATTGTAAAGGGGGAAAGTTAGTGGAAGATACGCAAGAGTTGTTAGATGATTTCTACATAGTGTGTCAGCCAATCATGCTATGTTCAAATACAAATGTTGTCGATGGGTATGAAATTTTACTACGATCAAAGAAGCATCGAATTTTTCCTGAAAAAACTTTCCTGTGGTTCATCGAAGAGGAGCACCGCAATTCCAAATTGATGGCTTATTATTCGAGGGAACTGGCTAAAATAATGGATTCCCATAGCAACACCAAACTATCTCTGAATCTGCATCCAAAACAGTTGCAGCATCCCTCAACTTGGGATTTTTTGGACAATATTTCATTTATGAAAAGGAACGTTTCAATCGAGTTAACTGAACACCACTGCGAGGTGGATTCGGTAGATAGAGATGAGCACCTCCAATTTTGTATTTTAAAACTTAAGAAAAAAGGATTTTCCATAGCGATTGATGATGTGGGGAGTGGTCAAAATAACTTTGAATTAGTAGCGAGGAATATCCCGCATATTAACACCATAAAGGTCTCACTGTTAAAATTTCGTAGTCTGAACGAGGATGTTTTGTTCAATTTTTTAAACAGCTGGCTCTGTTTGTCCGAACACTATCAGCTTAAAATGATTGTCGAAGGCGTTGAATCTGAAAGTCTCAGCAATGAGTTGAAAAACTTGGGTATGGTTTATCAGCAGGGCTATTTTCACGGGAAAGGCCAAGTATTGGTTTGACCATCCATCACTCAGCCCAGCACGGCTTCGTCGGGGGTAGGCTGCCCTCACTGACCGGTTCTTCCGACAAAACATACCTTTAACTAATCAAAACCACTAATCACAAAAGGCAAGAACTCTCACGAACATGAGCTTCGTCGGAGTTCTTGCCTTTAACTGTTTTTTGCTGTTCATATGTAATGTCGACCGTGTCCTTTTTCGGCAGATTGAAAACTGTTGCGTAACACCCGACGAGAAAACTCTTTGGGGATAAGATAATGTATTCATTTTTTTTAATTCGTTTTCTAGTGCGGTAGAGCTATTATTACTTTATTTCTGCCGTTTCTTTTAGCCTGATACAGGGCAGCATCTGCCCTCTTGAGGGTTTTTTTCAGTGATTCGTTTTTCCGGCGATGCGCTACACCTGATGATATAGTAAGGGCTATCGGGTCTCCTGATGTTGCAAAAAATACTTTTTCTTCAACGATTTGCTGAAGATGCCGCACAAAATTTTCTGCATCGGTTGGCTGAGTTTTTTCGAGGATGAGCGCAAATTCCTCTCCACCGATTCTATAAAAGGTTGCCTCCGCAATTGTTTGATCCTTGAACACCTCTGCCAACTGTCTCAATGTCGCATCCCCACTATCATGTCCGAAGCAATCATTGTAGTCCTTAAAATAATCGATATCGATGACAGCCAGTGTTACTGATCTATCCTTCTTCTGCTCTGCTGAAGTCATTTCTCGATGGAACGTACGCACATTTTTAAGCCCTGTCAGATGATCAGTGCTGGCGGAAATAATCAGATAATAGAGATCAAAAACAAAATGATGCATGATATAGACGCTTCCATAACCGACCACAACCATCACCAGACTAATATAGATAGCCTGTAATCTATCAGCTATCAAATAATTGGACAATAAAATGATTGGCCAGATGCAGCAGCTGACCAAAATGTGCAACTGCATCAGGTTATTCCACTTGTTCTTGATAAAAGCCACAATGAGTGGCAACGAGGCTGCCAGAACAATACTTGCAAGCAAATTCAATTGCGCGACCTGGTCATTTTCCCACCCAAATCTTAAGATAGCCAATAAAATAATACTCGAACTAGTCACTTTCCAATCCAAATATTTCGCAGAAAGACAGAACAAAAGAAATCTTAAGTCATATCTTACGCCATCTACAACGGTGGAAAAGCTCATCAAAATGATGCCCACCAACACTTCCAACAAAATGCTAGTGATAATATCGGCTTTATTTCCTCCATCCTGATTATGCCAACCAGAGCTGGTCCTCATATAAAAATATACACCCATTGACATGATGCCTACGTTTGCCAGTATATTAACCATTGTGCACTCCTTATTTATATGCCTAATAGAAACCATCCATTTGCCAACTTGCCCGATTGGTAATACAATCCATAGGAACAAATGTTTCCAAATCTGAATGTATCATTAAATTATATAACGTTGCCCCATTATACATCACATACTTTGTTTTATAACACTATAATTTAAAAAATAATTACATAAAACGAACAATAGACATGATAATAACTATATTTATAATTTTAAGAAACTCAATATAGATATACAATTTTATAATACTACTTTTATAAACTTTTGCTTAATAAATTTCTGTATTGCTTCAACATAAATGCAACACCGGTCAGCGGCTTTCCCGCCGGAGGAGAAAATCAAAAGAGATCATTACCTCCGACCACCGCGGCTTCGCCGTAGTACAGACACACGCAATGCGTCCTCCTCCGGCCAACATTTGCTCACCGGAGCTGGGAAGCGACCCTTATCCATGTTCATGTCGTAACAGATCAATCAACCGGATGGATACACCGTGTCGCCAGTCCCAGCATAGGTCGAAATATAGCAATTAATGGCCTTCACCTCAGGGGTCAGGTCCCTGTCTTTCATAACCAGCTTACCAACAGTGCCGTAGCCATCAATAATACAACCACTTCGTTCGTCGTGTTATCCATCATTCATTCTGTTTCCCTTTTATGATTTGACCAAATCGACGCGGCCGAAGCGAATCATTTTGGTCTCTCCACTTTTAAAGACGGTGAGCAAGTTGGATGTGCTATCTTAAATTTTTTATATTGCAGGCAAAAAGTGCACAGTGTTGCAACATTAGCATGTTGAACAAAAGAAAAGAGCGCAATCTTCCTTATCGGATGATTGCGCGCGCCTGTTCGGCTTTTAATAGCATCTTATTCCTTCCGGTACTTATCTTCGATGATAGAGTATTTATGAAATTTACAAAAAGAAAATTTGTCAGTCCATCATACTGCACTTCAGCAAACCATGTAGCCATAAGTTCTAAATATTCATGTATTTGCTTCATTCCTAGATCAAAACGTTTTAATTCAATAAAATTATGGGTGTATTGATGAGAAAAATAGCCGCTAATATCATGGGTATATCGAAATCTATCATTTTTTTATCGATCTTGCTTATTTCCATTATTGCTAACCTAACTTATTGAGGGAGCAAATGATCTATTTGGTATTTATCTAAAAAGACCGTTAATTCATTTAGTAGCCCTTCAATATTATGGTTCATCATAAAGTGAATTTCCTAGAAAAAAATGAAGACGAAAAAGAATATTTAAATTTTTCAAAGCCAACTCTACATAATGTCTATAATTAAATATGATAGAGTAAACCAGATAGTCATAAAAATGCATTCCTTCTCTTACGAGGATTCCAGCAGCTTGATTAAAACTTTTATATAGCAACGAGAGAAATCTTGATCACTCCATCCTAGAATTGCTGAGTACTCCCACTCACTTCCTCTTATAGAAAAATCAAACATTTGAGAAGTTTCTCCTACTGAAACATATCTCTTTATACTTGAATTAATTGTGCTTTGACGAATCTGCCTAATATCATCCTCATATTTTTATATAATACACTACAATCGTAAACCTAAATTTAAGATTATAAGTATAATCGTTTAAATAGCATATCTATATTTTACAATAAATACATCAACACAAATGCAATGAGGCAAAATATATTGCATAGATTGACCCTCCACCCTATCTTGTATACCTCCTCAATATCCCCAATATAGCTTCCCCATACTTCTCACACTTAATCTCACCAAACCCAGAAATCTTCCTGAGCTCATCCAAACTCCGTGGCCTAATTGCAATCAACGCCTCAAGCTGCGCATTACTGAAAATATAAAAAGCTTTGATACCTTCCCCTTTGCTGGTCTTATACCGGTACTGTTTCAACGCCTCATAAAGCGGCGTCTCCTCAATTCTAACTTCCGCTCTGCCGTTCTCTTCTCTATCTACAATTGCCTCACTATTCTCAACTACGCCATGAACAAAATACTTCTCCGTATAATCAACAGGATTCTCCTTGTGTATACCCACGAAAAACTCCGCCATCTCATACATCTCTTTTTCCGCCCATGCCAAATCCTTACTTTCGCGAACCAATTTCTTGATGTATTCAATCAACTGGTCGCTGCGAATAATCTGATCTTTCACTATTTTCGGAGCACGCTTCAGGTTGATGACGGTTTTGGGATTGGCAAGGACAATCACGGATCGATAAGTGTCCTTGAAGAATTTCTCAAACGCAACCCGGTTCAACAAATTCTTTTTATTTGCTGAACCAATCCCTTTAATCATTTCCATATGCCGCGTATTTTGCGTAACCGGACTATAGATGCCTTCCTTTTTGCGTTTTCCATTGAAGTCCAGCTCGCGGATGAACTCGCCCCGGCTGTTCACTTCAAGGTTGCCGAAGAGGTTTTTGCACTCGACGATCAGACAAAACTTCGTGGTGATGATGAGGTAGTCGATCTGCGCCGACAGGTCCTCGTGCTCGAGGCGCAGATCGTGCAGGACGATAATCGGCAGGTAGCTATTGTTCAGCTCAAACGCGACGTTCTCCTCCCCGGCAATGCCGTACGCGAGCAGCTTCATGTCACGCTCTATCTGCGGTTTCATCCTGTCCGGTGCGGTGGCGTAAAGCTGCTGCAATCGCTCCAGCTGCTTCTTTGAATCGCTGTCGGCTTTATAAAAATCAGGTTTCTTCAATCCTACCGGCTTTTGCGTTACCAATTCTTTGAATGAATCAAAAACTCCCATTGTAATCCTCCAATCTCGTTTGCATTATTTAGTAATAATAGTGTCTTGTAAATCACTCGCTCATGACTGAGCGAAATAGTCGAACTGCCCGCCTAGGATAGCCGACTTCCCCATACAAATGCCCCTATCTTGAAATAAGAATTCAGTCTGAATGAAACGAAATACGTTGCGGAACAGAGGGCTATCATACCGTTTTTTTTCAATTTTATTTTAGCAATTAATACGATATCAATTTTACTATATCTAATAAAATTAAACTATGATTAAAAATGATTATTTCACATTTCTATCTCGAGATTGTCTGTGAACGACGGCTTCGCCGAAGTTCGGACTTTCCAAAAAGTATCTGATTCTATGGGAACCCGCTCTTCGGAAATGAATGACTTCAGAATACGCGCTCCTCCATTCACCATCATGGCAACCCACAGCGAAAAGATGATAATGCTAGATGCATAGGGGTTTTGTTATTCTTTTAAGACTGTTTTTCTCAAAAAAAGGATCATAGCTGTAAAATTAGATGTAAGCTCACTAATCCATAGTAAAATCCCTATGACGATTGCAAATACAGATTCGTCCTATGGGCGTGTAGAGCCCTCTCCAAACAAGGTAAATCACAGTCAGGATAAATACTGTTACAAATAAGATTTTCTTTTTTTCGCTGCATGTAGGTCACCTCTTTAAAGATGTAGTTCTTATGAAATAGCAATTATAATCGGCTATGATCCAGAAGTGCGAAGAGGATTCGTATTCAAAAGTTTGTGATTTTAGGCTAACTTGATTTTTATACACAAATGTATTCGAATAATCATCTGGTATCATTTATTTTAATCGCTGCAATTATTTAACCATAGGATTCGGCCCAACATATTTTTACTGGTTACTTTGCAGTGATCGTAAAGGAGAAAAGTGAATGGATAAGACGCAAGAGTTGTTAGATGATTTTTACCTGGTATTTCAGCCAATCGTGTTGTGTTCACATACAAATATTATCGATGGATACGAAATTTTATTAAGATCAAAAAAGCTGCGTGCTTTCCCGGAAAAAATGTTCCTGTGGTTCATTGAGAAAGAAGAACGCAATTCCCAGTTGATGGCTTATTATTTTAGGGAACTGAAAAAATTAAGGGACAGCCACTGTAACACCAAATTATCGTTGAATTTGCATCCAAAACAGTTGCAGCATCCCTCAACATGGGATTTTTTGGACACTATTTCATTTATGAAAAGGACCGTTTCAATCGAATTAACTGAGCACCACTGCGAGTTTGCTCCTGCAGATAGAGAAGAGCACCTCCAAATTTGTATCCTAAAACTTAAGAATAAAGGTTTTTCATTAGCGATTGATGATATTGGGAGTGGCCAAAACAACTTTGAATTAATAGCAAAAAATATTCAAAATATTCATACGATCAAAATCTCGTTGTTAAAATTCAGAAACATCAATGAAGACATCATGTTCTATTTCTTGATCAGCTGGCTTAATTTGTCGAACCACTACCATCTTAAAATGATTGTTGAAGGCGTTGAGTCAGAAGGCGTCAGCAACAAGCTTAAAAACTTAGGTATGGTTTATCAACAAGGCTATTACCACGGGAAAGGCCAAGTATTGAATTGACCTTTTGCGGCCGGAGCACTCGGCCAAGCATACATCCAGCTAATCAAAGTCACTGATCACAAAAAGGCAAGAACACCGACGAAGCTAAGCTTCGTCGGTGTTCTTGCCTTTAACTATTTTTAGCCATTCAAACGTTATAACGCCCGTGTCCTTTTCCGACAGCTCGATAGCTGTTGCAGAGCACCCGCTAGACGCAATCTGTATTTCCATGCCGTACCACTCAGAAATCCATGGTGTTGCCACTTTTTCATCCGGAAATTGTCTTACTTAATCTCGCAAAAAATATCACCACTGAACCTCTAAGCTTCGCTGAAGTTCACCTCCATTAAAAGAAGACAGGAAACCTCCCCGGCTCTTCGCGATGCGACGAGCCGGGGAGGTTTCAAAAATTTCCTATCGTTTAAAAATTAGACTTACCATTCAGCTATCGTACCATCGTAGTTTTTCCACATTGGGTTGGTCCAGATCAGACCTTTTTGCGCGATTTCCTCTACGAATTCTTCGTTCATTTCGATACCCAAACCTGGTTTGGTTGGGAGGTCGACGAAGCCGTCCTTGTATTGGAACATTTCTTTGTTCTTCACAAAATCTAATAAGTCGAAGCCTTTGTTGTAATGGATGCCCAGACTTTGTTCCTGAATGAAGACATTCGGCGTGCAAGCATCGACTTGTAATGTCGCAGCCAATGCAATCGGACCGTAAGGAGCATGTGGTGCAACCGCCATGTCATAGGCTTCAGCCATCGCCGCGATTTTCCTCGTTTCCAAGATTCCACCGACAAGAGCGACATCTGGCTGGATGATATCGATGGCGCCTTGTTTGAAGATATTCTTGAATTGCCATCTTGTGTACAATCTTTCCCCAGTCGCCAAGGGAGTCGAAACGTGCTGTGCGATTTCGGCGAAGTGTTCTTCATTTTCGGGAAGAACGACTTCTTCCAAAAACATAGGCTTGTACGGTTCCAATTCCTTTGCCAAGACTTTTGCCATTGGTTTATGGACGCGTCCGTGGAAATCGACTCCGATTTCCAGATCATAACCAACTTTGTTCCGGATCGATGCGACTCTGTCCACGACTTCTTGAACTTTTTTGAAGGAGTCGATATAATGCAGCTCCTCAGTGGCATTCATCTTGATAGCTTTGAATCCTCGGTCCAGTCTATCCAAGGCACTTTCCACTACTTCATCCGGCCGATCTCCGCCGATCCAAGAGTACACCATGATGTTGTCTCGGACAGCACCGCCCAGCAATTCATAAACCGGTGCGTTGTAGTACTTGCCTTTGATGTCCCAAAGCGCCATCTCGATACCGGATATGATCGTTCCGTTGATTGGACCACCTCTAAAGAATGAACGGTGCAATTCTTGCCAAATTCTTTCGATTTCCATCGGATTCCGTCCGACGATTCGTTTACCCATTTCATAAGCACCCGCAACGACTGTTTCGGTTTTGGTACCTGAAATCATTTCACCCCAGCCATCAATTCCTTCATCGGTGCTTATTTTGATAAAAATCCATCTTGGCTTGACTTTGTATACTTTTATTTCGGTAATTTTCATTTTCCATCCTCCATTTTACAATTAGTTAGTAAGACTGTTCTTCACTTACTAGTTCCATTTCTTCTTTAGCTATTTTAGATTTAGGCTTGATAACTTCAAAGTAAAACCAGAACAGTGCAATAACAACAATCATAATAGGCATCGTTATGAGTAATGGACCAATAAAGGCAAAGAATATTAAGAAACTATGCGATAAGCTAGTTGCTGAAAATGATGAGATGAATAGAGCTCCACCTGCAACTGCTACTTCAATACCTATCGAAGATGCAAGCTCAGTTAGAATAGGTGCAGTAATTGAACCTGCATATAAAATAGCTGTAGTAGTTGCTAGTCCAATAATAATGTTTTTGAAGAAGTTCCCACGTGTGAGTGCAACAACAAAGGCAATTCTAAATGGGATGATTGCTAGATCAGCAAAAGGCAGCATTCTATTCCCGGGTAATATAAAGGCAAGTCCAATAGTTAAAGGAATCAAAATCAAGGCAGTAGTGATTACATCTTGGTTTCCTACTACAATCGCTGCATCTAAACCGATAAATAGTTTTCTGTTTTTGAATTTCCTTTGAGACCAGCTTTGTGCTGCTTCTGAAATAGGCATTAATCCTTCAACAAACAAAGAAGTCATTTTAGGAATAATAACCAATACAGCAGACATACTTACCCCTAATTGCAAAGAAGCCGTAATAGTGTATCCACCTAACAAGCCAATAGCTGAACCTAATATCAAACCTAATATCATTTGATCTCCAAAAAAGCCAAGGTATTTCTGAACATCTTTAAGCGTCAGATTAATTTTGTTAATGCCAGGAATTCTATCCAGCAACCAATTTAAAGGCCAAGCAAGCAGTAATGTAGAGGTTGCCGATACCGTTGGCAGGGAAACTCCAGGAATACCAAAGAATTTTTCAATTAATGGTTGAGACCAATCGGCTATCTTAAAGGTTGTAATGGCCATGACAACTGAAGCTCCGATACCAAGCCAAATATTTTTTGTGACATAGTGCACCATAATACCCACAATGGCCATATGGTGATAATTCCAAATATCAACATCTAAAGTGTTAGTCGTTTTGGTTAATAACATGATAATATTTACTGCAAATATTGCGAAAACAATAAATACAATAATTGGAGAAGACCAAGTTATCGCTGCAATTGATCCCCAGCCAACATCAAGAACATCTAAATTAATCCCGATGTTTTCAACCATCGCTCGAGCTGCAGGTCCTAAGTTTGAGGACATGTAATCCAGCAATAACCTGATTCCAGCAAAACCAATACCTAAGGTTAAACCAGATTTAAATGCTTTTCCTAATTTCAAGCCAAATACTAAACCAATAACGGTTATGATAATGGGCAACATCACTGTTGGCCCAGCTCCAATAAGCCATTCGAATCCTGTCATAATTGCATCCCACATAATTTCTCCTCCTAAATCTGTTTTTTATTTTAGGTAGCTCAAAATCTCTTTAAGAGTGTCTTCTTTACCAATGCCAGTTAACAAAGATAAAGCACCCACGACAGGAGCATTAACTTGTCCGCCAAATTGGCCTGTTGTAACAACTAAATCATAATCGTCCCCTTTTCCAGGAACCTCCATTAATTTACATTGTTCCGTTTTGATGATTACTCCTGCATTTTCGGCATATTCTCTGATTTTTGAAGCAACCACCGTCGATGTCGCAATTCCGTTTCCACAAGCAACTAATACTCTTTTCATATCTGATCTCCTACTTTCTTATAATATATATTCCAGTACATTCATGATTTCATCTTTAGACTTCGAATTAGCGATTCTTTCTGTTAAACTCTCATCCTGGATAATCGAGACAATCTTTTGCAACATTTCAATTTGTCCATGTGGCTCACTGATGGCCAACATAATGACTATTTTAATGTCTAGTGGCTGTTCCACGTTTTCCATTGATTGGAACGTGACCGTTTCATCCAAAACGCCAATCGCGATGGTCGTTTTGTTTACCAAATCAAAGTCAGCATGCGGAATCGCAATCTTATGGCCCAAGGATGGTAAGCCGGTCGGATAAATTTTTTCCCTTTCCAGCACTGCTTCACGATAACCTTCTTTGACGTACCCCAACTTATATAGTTGATCTGACAACAATCCCAGCACTTCTTCATTCTTGTCGCATTTCAAATCCAAAAATACTAGTTCATCATTGATTTTCAAGTCCAGACTCATATGCTCCCCACCTTAACTACTCAGCTTTTCATGAAAAGCTGCTAATGATTTTTTTAAATTATTTACATTACACGCTTGAATATCTTCTTTTTCGAAGATACCCGAACCAATACCCACAAACTGGGCACCATTCTCCAGAAATGTATTAGCGTTATCTTGATTAACGCCACCAACAGCCATGAACGGTGTGACTCCTAAAGGGCCCATCAGCGCGTTGAAATGGCTGATATCCACGGATGTGGCCGGAAATATTTTGATTATATCCGCCCCGGCTTCCTTCAACGAATGCACTTCTGAAGGCGTCATCGCTGCAGGCACTGTCAACACCCCTTTGTTCTTACAGAATGAAATAACTTCTTCGCTCAATACAACTGGTGACAGGATGAAGGCAGCACCTGCATCGACTGCTTTTCGGGCATCCTCCAGATTCAACACTGTCCCTGCTCCAATCAGAAAGCGGTCGCCGTATTCCTCTGCTGTTTTTCGGATTGTTTCAAAAACATCAGGAGAATTTAATGTGATTTCCAACGCATATTGTTCTTCCTGTCCTTCAAGAGCTTCCATCACCGTTCTCACTTGGTTATAGTCATAGCCGCGCAAAATGATGGTTACTTTCGGAAATTTAGTCAATTCCATTCTTTCTGCCTCCCTTGTTTTTTTACATCATACCTTTTTTTTAGATGCCTCTTTGATGATTTCCCTTATAACAGTAGTCTCTTCTGCAGCCAACATACTACTGATTGCGACCTCATCTTCTGCCAACTTGTTTAATTGTATGATTGCTTTCAGATGAACGGATTGATTCAGGATTGCCAACGGCGCAATGATTCGGATCTGCTTCTGATTGCGAAATTGTACCGGCTTTTTCAAGATTAACAATGCAAACCCATCGGAGAGAACACCCTTCTCGACCGAGGAATGCGGAATAGCCATGCAGTCCCCCAAAAAGCTGTAGGATTCTTCCGTATCATTTTCTGCAATCAAAGTATCTATATATTTTTCGGTGATGATACCCCTTTTCAGCAATGGCGAACAAGCCAATGCTAACGCTTCTTTCCAATCTTCAGCACCATCAATTATTTGGATTGCGTCTTGCGGAAAATAGCTATTTAGATCAGGCAAAGCATTTTGGTCAGGTACGGCTTTGGTTTCCGATTTGTTCGACAAGACCACTTGATGCAAGGCCTGTTCTAGACTTTCCTCATCCGTCACCTCGGTATACCGCTTGACGACCTCCATGATGCGCTGCACAGCTTCCTCATCGTACAATCCGATTTTCTGATAGACTTGCCTCTTCAATCCGTTTTTTTCGTTGTCCGACATCAACGGATCAACCAAAAAGGATAGTTTTTCTGTCGCAAGCGGAACGGATGTGAAAGCAATATCGTATCTGCTGCTATAGTTGCTGAATTCCCTCGAGGACAATGTCTCCGTGAATACGAAGTCCGGAAAAAGATCCTTCAACGTATGCTTCAGCAATCGCGAGATGGTCAACCCGTTCGCGCAGACGACAACAGCAATAGTCTTATTCTTCAAGGAAATCCCCTGGTTTACTAGTTCTGTGCCGAACAAGAAAGTCAGCAAGGCTAGTTCGTTCTGCGGAAATCTCACTTGCAGTGATTCTTCAATCGGATAGATGATTTCCTGAATGATATTGAACAAGATCAGCAAATTATCGTCCCCACGTATGAACGCCGCGTAAGAGTCGACTTCCAAGTTCAAATGGTGTCTACTGCGGTAATACGCTGGACGGAGATGCATAAACAGCCTTTCCGTCAAGATTCTCTGATCGCTAACTTTGATGAACACTTTATCTTCGAAAAGGGAAATGACTTGCTCGACGGCTTCCTTCAGTTGTGTTTCTTCAAATCCGTGTATCTCGGATTGTTGGATATTCGCCATCAAAAACTGCAAGATGATCCAGTTCCGTTCCAGATCAGGTAGACTCAGATGCTCCTCCAGAATCTGCTGTGCTGTCCTGTATTCCCGCGTAGCCTGAATATCCGTATGGCGTGCAATTGATTTCTTTGACAGATGATGATTATTTTGTGCACGCGAGAGATTGAACGCGATTACATAAGATAGCACGTCCAGACTCTGATCGGTGTACTTGATGTGGAGTAACTGCTCCATTTCCCGAACAAGCCCAAATGTTTCTTCCCGGCGCTCGCCAAGCAACTCATCCATAAAATCCGACCCGTGATACATTTCCAGAATGTCCATGACCAACTTTCGGATCAGTTTACGTGCCGCAATCTCCTCGCCTGAAATGCAGTAGCCCCTCATTCGTGAGTAAGTAATGGTAAGTTTGAAAGGTTCGATGTATTTCAACGCTAGCTTTACGTCGCTCAATGCCGTATTCTTGCTCACCTTCAACAAATCCATCAGATGCGCCAAGGAAACTTCTTCGCTCGTATCGATCATATACAAAACGATCATCAAACTGCGCTCCTGCTCAGTGGGAATATAATCAGTTTCGTTCTCCCAACAGGTCCCTTGCATTTGCTCCGCTAAATAATTCTGTACTTTCTGGTTCAAGAGAAACGTTCCTGCATTGTTCCGTTGAATAACCGGCAACCCGTTCGCTTCCAGCCAACCGTTTGCTTTTTCGATTGAATACGTTATCTGCCTCCTTGACAAACTCAATTTTTCTTCCAAATCTTTACTTTTCAAGTGAGGATATTTCAAAAGGATTTTGATGATTTCCAAACTGCGTTTATCCAAAAACATGTTGCCCCCTCCTGACATTTCTCATTATATGATTGAATCCGTTAAAATTGTACACGTTTTCATACCAACTTTTGTCCTGCTCGCTTGTAATTTTTGTTCAGCGGTGGTCTTGTTAGTGACTCATAGGCGGGTATGATGGTCTTTCCTGTCACCCTACTTTCATGCTGAAATGTTCCTAGTGTAGCTGTACAATCATTCATTATACAGGTCTTTTAGTTGTTGTGGATGAGTTGGTATGAAAAGCTGGATGATGGATTTAGCGTGAATTGTAGTATTATCCGATTCTCAGATTCCCGGGTACATGACTTCGTCGGTTATTCCTGTATCATTCGATTCCAGTTTTCCGGTGAACATTTACTCATCGGGAACTTTAGCCTCCTCGCAAGCCATCAATATACATAAAAAAGAAAAGCGCGCAGTCTTCCTCATCGGATGATTGCGCGCGTCTGTTCAGTTATTGAGAGCACCTTATTCCTTCCGGTACTTATCCTCGATGATCCGGTAATTGTCGTGATTGATTTTTCCCCATTCAGTCTTCTTGTAGTGGAGGGATTTCAAAATACTATTTGTCCTATCCGGATCATATTCCCTGAACCGCTGCGATTGAGCCCATTGCTTCATTTCTTCATGCTCGGGATGCGTTTCATCACGATAGATAGTTAAGAATTCATAGAACCCATTGATGCCGCCGGCATCTTCTGGCGGTGCTGCTTCGGCACCGTCCAGCAAGGTCGGGTAACCGAAATAATAATCGTTCACGATGTTTTCGAGTGTGATTGTGAATTGCCACTCACTCCCAAAGTCATAGAGGTAATGAATCTCCTTATGCGTCTCGAGATACTTGTCGATTTTCAATCCGGTCGGTTTGCGGATTTCGATCTTCAAGCGTTCTTGATGTAATTGTTCAAATTTAAGATGGGCTGGAGACGCTTTTTTCAGTCGCTTTGCATAAAGCCCTTTGTTTTTCTTGTAGTGCTGATGCTCCAGATACGCTTCCTCATCGTTCGTGACAGCCAAATTTTCTTCGGGAAAATCAAAACGGAACAGATGATAGGCGTCTGACGGATAGCCACTTTGGAAATTCGTCACTGCTTGGATCACGTCATGCAGACGGTTGAACGTCGCATCCGCGGGCATGATGATCCTCCGCCAAATCAAAGGTTCGGAATCCTGGAGTTCGATTTTTAGGATGTATGCCTTCATAGTATTATCCTTTCCGTTTCAAATCCACGCAGCGTCAATTCTTCCAGCTCATCGCATTGATATGTGCTTGTTTCGTCTGAGCGTCCGCCAGTGTGTATCTGCTGAGATCATTGTATATTTGGTTGATTTCCCAGATGCTGAGTACTTCCGGCAAGTATGTCATATCATCCTCGACCTCTCTAAAGAGCACGTTCCGATTCATGACCTTCACTTCCGGGGAATGGACAGACATTTTCTTCAATTCGCAGCGTTCGCTGAAGATGATGTAGGAGCGGAACATGTTGTTGCCCAGTCTCAGGTACTTCTGTAATACGCTGATATGCTTCTTGTTTTGCCAAATAGGGTTATAAAATCGATACTTTTTCCCACCTTTGAGTGATTGAGTCCAGAATTTACTGTTCTCGTCCCCAAAAATCCAACCGCTGTAATTCTTCGATTCGAACACATAGATGCCGGTTGCCGTGATCATGATCAGATCGATTTCGGTGGTGGTGCCGTCTTCCTTGGGTAGATAGACATTCGTCAATAATTTGTGTTCGTCGCCGAAACGTTCCAAATAGGAAAAGGTCAAATACTCGCCGTTGCGTCCGCGATCGGTCACCGTTTCAAAAAAACTGTGCCCGCTTGCATCTTTGTAGCCTGAGGATGTGAAACGTTTTTGTTGGGGTCGGAAAATGACTATTGCGGCCAGGAAAAAAAATAGTATTACGCCCATATTGATCAACTCCTTTATTGAGAAATGAACTACTTTTGAGTATAATACGCTTCCGTAGCCTATATCCACTCATAAGAATTGCAGTTACTCAAAAATAGTCATCGACATCATATATCCCTGGCTCAAAATGGGTGTGAATCAGTTTTTTTGTCATGGCGTTAAAGGTATAATGATCGTCGAGCACTACGATTTTATCGTATTTTTGCATCAGGTTCAGGAAAGATTCATCATCCATCATGACATTCTCCACTGCATCAACATTCGGAGAATACAAATAATATTTGCCGACATAGCTGATCAGGTAGTTTTTGACAGCTTCCTTGTCGGCACTGATCACCAAATAATGTTCTGAACTCAACGTCATCTGGTTCTCGGCGATTTCCGAAAATGTATAAGGCACTGAATTTTTGTACATAGTGTTATTGTACTTCATGCCGTTGTTTTCGGACAGAAGCATGATTACAGCGAAGAAAAACAGTCCCATGCTGCTGAGTTGATAGATTTTTTTGGTGGTCAAGTTTTTAAAGCTGCGATGGTTTCTGCTTTGGATGCCTTGTTCGAACAAAGAGTAATCAATTTCCCGGGAAAGCACCATCATGGCAATCCCAAGCGAAAAGATGATGATGCTGGAGGCATAGCGTTCAAACCCTGCCAGAACGAGTGCCTCCTCCGTGGGCATGGAAAAGAGGAACATGAAATAGATTCCGATATAGTAAGCCACGATGATCAGATCCACGAAAACGGTGCAGCGCAGGATGCTGTTGTTGCGCTTAACAAAATAGCGAATGACAATATAGGAACCGATCATCACAAAATTGAAAAGAAGAATTCCTTGAGACGGAATACTTGTTAGGTCCGTCAGTGCAACCATAAATTTTTCTGTTATTTCTGCAGTAATGGAAGAATCTTTTTCGAGATAAATCTGTTGGTAACCGCTCAGGCTCACCGCATGCTTGGAATTGGAAAACTGTTTCCCTACGTGAATGGTCCACATGATATAAGGACCCAGAGCAGCACCAAAAACTGCCAGTAAGTTAATCGGAAGATGCCAAACTCGTCCGAACCTTTGTCTAGCACCAACCACTGTGTAAAGATAGTAGATGAACAGGATCCCGACAAAGAAAATGGCACTGTTTTTTATCAGGCCCAAAACCGAAGCAATCAGAATAAAATAGACGGACAGCGCTTTGATATTTTTGCGCATGCTATAGATACCGGCAATCCCCGCCAAAGTCAGCATTGGGAGAAGAAAGTCCACCAACAGATTGTTCATTCTGATCGAAATGTTGAAGTAGTTAAATATAGCCAGCAGGCTGAAATTCATTGCCACGACCAAGCTACGGGATTCATCCCTTATAGGGGCAAATAAGGCAATAACACAACTGTATATCAACAAGAATTGCCCAATCAGCATAGTGCCGTCACTGAAACCGACCATTTTTGTCGCATAATACACAAAAAGAGAGCTGCCTAAAGGGTAAGAGCCAAAACTGATGATTGTGTCTGCTGAAGTAGGCAATCTGGATTCCGTATACAGAAATTTTACGATTGTCGCCCAGTGCGAGAAGTTGTCGTAATGCGCCAACTTCGTATTGAGAAGCGTGTATGCGAACAGCAGAAAATAAAACAAAAGACCGATAGTGATTAAGGTGATTCTAGGTCTGAAGGGCTGATTCTGTCTGAAATTCCGATACAACGCATAACCCGCAAGCAACCAGCCAATGATGGCTAGAGCGATGGCAGTCGCCTCAAGCACGCCTGCAAACGCGCCAAAATATAAAATAAGAATATTCAAACAGCAAGCAGCGACCCATCCAATCCTCGGATCGAATCCAAGAAATTGCTGAAGAACCCATTTGAATCCATAAATGGAGAAGATGAACAGAAACAGACGTGCAATAACCAGAATCATGAAATCCCCCCCACTCTATTACGCCATTTGTGCAGCAACGTTTCAAATGCAGAATCATTCATTAATGTTGCCAAGTTATCGACTTCAAATGTATACTCATCCTCATCATTTTGAGCGATATAGCTTAAGTCGAATGGAACGCCATCGATGCTCACATGAAGCTCTTTATTTTCGGATAGGTCCTGCTGGGAAGCGATGTAGAAATGATGATAATTGAATCTCTTGAGTAGCAATGTTACACCTGATACATCGACCTCTTCATTGATTCGAATAAGTGGAAATTTACTTGGCTCATCGCCTTTATCAGTTTGGTCGCCTTCCAACCTTCTGTTGAAGTTGTCAATGAAGCGATCGAATGAGTTTACCCAAGGATCACGGAATTGGGGCAGACTTTGATTAAAGCCATCATAGATGATCAATAAATATTGAAGAAATTCTTCATTAGGGATTTCCTCATGTTCCACACCATAAACCCAGCCGCTGCTTTCTTGGAAAATGCGGACTACTTTGCCAGAAAGGTGCGTCCTGTATTTATTTTTTTCAATCGTATAGTGCAGCACGGCATCCTCAGGAAAATAAAGCGGATCCTCAGAAAGGAAGGACAAGCCATTCTCTGAATGATTTTTTGTCACCAACTGATATTCCTTGCTGTTATACTTCACAAGAATAGGATTTTCTGCCAGAAAGCGTTCAGATTTTCTGTAAATGGGTCTCCCCAAAAAAAACAGCACCGAAAAAGTAAGATTAAACAAATGCGTTAACAACCAAAAAGTAATGACACTACCATAAAATATCTCTGATCCGTATTTACCGTAATTAAATGTAACAATCCCTATAATGGTCAATAGCAATAGGATAACGTGCGGGATAACATACAGAACATCTTTTTTTGATTGAACCGCTGCTTTATTTGTCACTTTGAATCGGCTCTCTTTTATTCCGATTGCCTGCAAAAAAACAGGCAGGACCATATAGGGGGCAAAAATTGTCTCCTGAACTTCCCCCCATCGCTGTGTTCGGATATCGCTGGATAGATCCTGCATCGAAAGATGGATTAAGTAGTAACTTGGCAACCAAAAAATCAATAATGTCCAGAAATTATTATCCACAACTTTGATGCCGAAAACCGTAAAAAGGATTGGCGCAATGATATAGAGAAGTCTCCGGATAAAAGACCACCAATATAAATAACTATTCAGAAAAATCATTTTCTGTCTGAAGGTTAAGTCCTTATTGGTCAAAATGTGCAGGTTATGCACACTTTGAACGACCCCCCTCCCCCATCGGATACGCTGTCTGATGGCACTGGGTATATCGTTCGGAGTCAACCCGCTTGCCAATGGTTCAGTCGTCGAAATGTTCCGGTACCCTTTTGTATTGATTCTTGCTCCCAGTTCAAAATCTTCCGTGATGGTATTTAAAGGAAAACCGCCGGCATCATCGATTGCTTTACGCAAAATCAAGGTATTGGATCCCGTGTATATCGCGGCGTCCTGAGCATTATTGAGCACATTGATTTCTCTTGAAAAAAAGTCCTGTTCATTTGGAAGGGATGTTTCAGAAAAGAGATTGAATTGAAACAGGTCCGCATTATAAAAGCTTTGCGGTGTCTGAATCAATCCCAAAGGCTTTTTCTTATCAGTATTGCCGATCCAATCATCCACAAAATAAGGAACTGTCTCCATCAAAAAATTGGAGTAAGGAATCATATCCGCATCAAATGTCGCAATTAGCGGGGAACTGGTTTGCTTTAAAGCATTATTTAAATTACCTGCCTTGGCATGTTTATTGTCCTGCAAACCAATGTAGCCAACTGAAAAACGGTTCGCTAAGTCCCTGACTTCTGTTCGGTTGGAATCGTCCGACAAATAAATATGCACTTTGGCTTTATCCGGATACTCTATATTCACAGCCGCGTTCACCGTTTTCAACAGCAGTGTCACCTCTTCATTGTGGGTAGCGATAAAGATATCCACATCCGGGAAAAGTTCAGGATCCGCGGCAGGTTTGGTTATTTCTTTCGAGCTATTTTTGCTCCAAATAAGGACCACTGCTGTAAAATTTGATATGATTTCACTGATCCATAATAAAATCCCAAAGACGAGTGCGAAAATAGATTCGTCCCAAGGGAGTGTATAGAGGCCTCTCCAAACAAGGTAAATCACAGTCAGGATCAATGCCGTTATATATAAGATTTTCTTTTTTCGCTGCATGTAAGTCACCTCCTAAAGACGTATTTCTTCTGGATATAATAACTGGAAAAAAATAATAAGCAATCAACCATTATTTTGACTGGGACCGTATCCACATCCGGGAAAAGTAAATGTCCGAAGTATACCAGATAAGCGGACAACATGATTTGAACGGATACCAGCCCAAAATATTTCAAGAAGCTACTACTGGAATCATTGGAGAAAACCACTTTTCTGTTCACAAAGTAGTTGAACACCGACGAAATGGCTCGTGCGCTGAATGAAGATAATGCGATGGTATGCAGACTTGCATCATCCAGCAAGCCCATCAAAATTGCATAGACGCATACATCCACAAGGAATGAGGCTGCAGATGACAAAAAATATTTGATGAAGACAGTATAAATGGCAATGGAATCAGCTATAACCCGAAAGTGTGATGATGCATTATCTTCAATGTAAATTGTGGAAATTGCTTGCGAATGGATTTCCCAATTACTTCGTTTCGTCTCAAGCAGCATATTGGTCTCATATTCAAATCCATCACCCGGAACTTCGAGCAGCTTGGACATGAAGTGCGTGGGAATTACCCGAAGGCCTGTTTGCGTATCCTTGATATCGATGCCAGTGGTCATCCGCAATATGTTTCGTGTCAGAACATTACCGAATTTGCTCCGCAGTGGCATCTTCTGTTCAAAGTCCCTGACGCCCAAAACCAATGCATTCCCATGCGTTTCAGCCGCTTGGACACATTTGATCATATCATCTAGCGTGTGTTGTCCATCCGAATCTATTGTCACCATATATTGTGCACTTTTCAGATTGGACAGTATATACCGGATTGCTGTTTTGATTGCAGCTCCTTTTCCTTTATTCTCCGCATGACGGATAACAATGCAGTCGTTCTTTTCGTGAGCCTCTTGAAATATAGCATCATATGCAGTACCACTTCCGTCATCAATGATCACTATCGGCCAAATTTGATTCTGTTGGCGGATAGAATCAACCAGATCCAACAGTTTGGCATCCGGTTCGAGTGAAGGTATAACAATCACAACATTTTCCATAGCAATTCCTTTCAATAATAGACTTGACCTTAATAGGTGTAGGAAACATTTACTTCATTTCTACCTTTTTTTCTTTATATAAAGCTAAATCGGCCCGATTCAGCGTTTTCTTCACTATTTTTATTTGCCCGATTGCGCGCTGCCAGCTGATCAGCGCTAGCAAGCATAATCATCCATTCGTAGACTGATCACTGTGTAGTCCGCTCATTTTTGGCCCAGTAGAAACCAGTTACTATGTATTTTTTAAAACCTAATATCCATTGTAAAACCAGCATTATCCGGTCTATTATAGCCTAGTTGCTTCGTTAGATATATCACTATAAACTGTTGAAAACTTTTACATTTCGAAAAATACAATATTGTATTTTGATCAAAGTTGAAAAAGCACTATCTTACATCAATATATTAACCCTATTTTTCGCCCTTCAGATATGCGAAACTTCGGTCTCAAGCTGTGTTCACATACACAGATTACCGTTAGGTACGAAATTTTACTTAGCAAAAAAAAAACAGTGTGGTTTCCCTAAGGAATTAATGGATAGCCTCTCCAACACCAAACTAGTCGAAGGAGCGGTGCCCTCCAGCAATAAGAATAAGCTCCCCGGCGAAATGCGCCGGGGAGCTCTTTCAATATTAAAACGCAACAGACTTATCGATAAACCGTCGGCTGATGAGTGTGGAAAGTACCAGCACCACGCTAGTCAGCGCGAGGACCCGGCCTGTTATTTGCAGTGAATTGAAGGACTCCACGCTAGCTATGAGGTTGGAATTCAATACCCCTTCCAGCACACCCGTCTTTTGGATCAGTATTCCAGCCAGCGCGAACACGCCCATGATTGCGAATAGCAACATGCGGGCTTTTTCGGTTCCATATCTCAGATATAATGGTGTGATGATGGCACCGTAGAGGCAGCCGAGAAAGAAACCGGTAAGTGCGGTATAAAACAACTCTTCTAAACTCGCCTGCAACTCAGGATCAAATTGCATCATCAGGAAAATCAAGACGATTGACAGCCCCACTGCAACCAGCGAAGATGCCAAAATCAGCAACTGCTTTTGAATGACGTAATCCTTTTTCCGCGTCGGTAAGGTGAATAAATACTGGAAACCGTGATTTTCCTGATCATAGAAGATTGTGGATGCCGCGGTGGTGACGAAAAAGAAAGTCATGAAGATGAAAATGACCGGAACAGATTTGATTGTGTAGGCGTTAAAAGCGGCAATTATCATAAATATAAGGAACGTTTTCAGCTGTTTCTGCAACAGCAGCAAGTCTTTTACCCAGAGGCCTCTCATAGTTTGTCACCATCCATTATCATCAGCATTATTTGGTCGATCGTCGGTTTTTCAACAATCACTTTGGGGTAGTTCTCCATGTAGAACAGGCGTTGATCAGTCAGCAAGTCGTAGCCGTAGTTGGTACGCTTCCGATACAGCAGGAAGTTGCGGTCGAGTTGCCCCATTGCTTCTTCATCAACCTTCAGGACACCGTAAGCATCGAGTAGGCGGTCGGTCTCCTCGTGCAGGAGGACTTTGCCGGCTTTCAGGTAGTAGATGTCGTCGCAGAGTTTTTCCAGATCGCTGGAAATGTGCGAGCTGATCAGGATGCTGCATTGTGGATGGTCGACGAGGTAGTCCTGCAGTATGTCCAAAATTTCATAGCGCGCGCTGACATCGAGTCCGCTGGTGGGTTCGTCCAGAATCAGCAGCTGCGCCTCATGGGACAGCGCGGTCAGCGTCTTCAGCTTTGCTTTCATGCCGGTCGAGAATTCCTTCAGCCTCTGATCTTGGGGCAGATGGAAATCAGCACATTTGCGCAGGAAATAGCTTTCGTCGAATTTTCGGTAAAAGTTTTTCAACAACCGGTTGAGGTCCTTAATGGTATAGATATCATTGAAAAAGGATTCCGCCAACACGGTGCCGATGCTTTCGCGGTCCGCCAGCGACAACTCGGCGATGTCCTGCCCGTTGATTTTGGCGCTGCCCGATGCGATCGGAACCAAGCCCAACAGCGCTTTGAAAAGGGTCGTTTTGCCCGCACCATTTTCCCCGACAATCCCGGTGATCGTGCCCTCGCTCACTTCCATCGAGCAATCCAGCTCGAAACTCGGATACCTCACGACGGCGTTTTCCATTTCAATCATGCTTATTCCTCCTCCAGAATCATCGCTACCAGTTCCGCCAACTCCGCTTTAGAGATGCCGGCCTGCCGCGCTTTTTTGATTACTTGCTCCAACTCTTCCTGCGTGCTGTACAGTATATTTTCCCGTTTCGCGTGCTTGTTCACCGACAGCACAAAGCTGCCTTTGCCGTGGATCGTCGTAATGAAACCCTCTTGCTCCAACAAGTCATAGGCCTTTTTGACGGTAAGCGCGCTGGCCTTGATCTCCTTCGCCAGCACCCGCACCGAAGGCAAAGGCTCGTTCTCCTTCAAACGCTCTTCCAAAATCAACGACTTGATCTGATTCACCAGTTGCTCGTAGATCGGTACCATCGAATTGTGTTGAATTATGATTTTCATCCCGAAACGACTCCCCCTCCCTTTCGATAAACAGTATATAACAGTAGTTAACAGATGTAAAGTAGGAAACGAAAAAAGCCCGCCTCGATTTGAGACGGACTTGCTATCTTGGATAGGGGATGTCGTAATGCCGTGCCAGCTCCGGTGAGGGGTCTTCCGTCGGAGGAGAACATCGCAAAAGATCATCACCTCCGACCACAAGGGGATTCGCCGGAATTCGGCTTCCCACAAATCATCCTCCTCCGGCCAGCATTCGCTCCCCGGAGTTGAGCTAGCCGGCGCAGCGCTGTCTTCCGACGAGCGTTAGCTCAGTCGGAGCAGGCACTAAAAAACCAAGCACACCTCCGACCAGCGAAACGTTGGTTGGGGATGTGCTTGGTTTTACAAATTATTGCTAGCCAGGTATTGAATCTAACGTTAGACATTTTCATTTGCGAAGGCAATCACTTCGTCCCGAAGCTCGTCATGGCTCAAACCTTTAAGCGAATCGACAAATTTCAAGACCTCTTGTCGGTCATACGTTGTGGCGTTCCCGACGAAGATTTTATCGAAGACTTGATTATCAGATAGCTGCCCATCGACCAGCAGTTCTTCGTAAAGCTTTTCACCAGGTCGGATACCGGATTCCACAATCGGGATTTCAGCTTCCGTATAACCCGACAACTTGATCATTTTACGTGCCAAGTCAGCGATTTTGACAGGTTCACCCATATCCAGGATGAAGATTTCTCCACCATTGGCCAGCACGCCGGCCTGCAGAACCAGTCGGCTTGCTTCCGGTATCGTCATGAAGTAGCGGATCATGCGCAAATCGGTGACAGTGACCGGTCCACCGTTTTCGATTTGTTCCTTAAAGACAGGGATTACGCTGCCGCGGCTACCCAATACATTCCCGAATCGCACAGCGGCGAATTTTGTTTTCCCCGGTTCGTTCAATGAAGTGACCAGTATCTCTGCAATACGCTTCGTCGAACCCATGACGTTTGTCGGACGGACCGCTTTATCGGTAGAGATCATTACGAAGCTCTTCACACTAGCCGCTTTGGCAGCTTCGGCCATGTTCTTTGAGCCGTGAACATTATTTTTGATTGCTTCATGCGGATTGTATTCCATCAGCGGAACATGTTTGTGCGCGGCCGCATGAAATACATGGTCGGGCTTGTATTTTTCCATCACTTGGAAAATACGATCGCGGTCTTGGATATCTGCGATGACAGGTATGATAGTAATTGTACGTCCATATAGGTTATTTAATTCTTTATCGATCAGATAGATTGAGTTTTCTCCATGACCCAATAAAATTAACGTTTGCGGACTGAATTTTGCGATTTGACGACAGATTTCGGATCCAATTGAACCACCAGCACCGCTCACCAAAACCACTTCATTTTCCAAGTGCTCGGCAATTTTCGTACGATCCAGTTGCACTTCTTCACGTCCCAACAAATCGACAACATCGATAGTCCGAAGGCGGCTAACGGTTAGCTTCCCCTCGAGGACGTCTTCAATACGAGGCATCTGATTGACTTTTACATTTGCCTGATTACAGTAATCCAAAATGGCTTCCAGCTCAGGTGGCTTCAATGATGGGATGGCAATCGTCACTTGATCGATGGCAAATTCCTTCACCAATGCCGGGATGTCTTCTTTCGTACCGACTACCGGGATGTCGAATAAGCGGGAATTCGCCTTATTCCTGTCCCCATCCACGATGCCGACGATTTCGATTTCACTGGGCTGCCGCAGGATGCTGTTGATAAAGATGCTGCCTCCAGCACCGGCACCGACAACCAAAGTCCGGACAGCCTTATCCATTGGCAACTTGTTTTTTTTAAGCTTCTTATCATTCCATTCATGATAGAATCTCCAAAGCACACGCGAACCGGGTATGAAGACCAGGCTGAACATGTACATCAGGAAAATATAACGGAAGCTGACACCTTTAATGAAGAATAACGTAATGAATGCCGAAATGGTATAGGAAATCGTCATTAAAATCGTGGATTTACCGACTTCATAGATGCTCGTATAGCGGACAATCCTTGAAAATAAGTGACTCTGCAGTCCAAGCATAAGGTAACTTCCGATGCAGACACTTACCATGACGAAAAAGAACGTATTCGGCGGTGCAATATAAGACTGGACCAACCAGTAGGCCAATAATGCAGATACGAAAATAAAAAATGAATCCAGTAAAATTAAAACACTCGATTTTTGTTTGCGTGATAACTTAAGCGGCATATCTCAGTACTCCTCCTCATGAAACTTTTCTTGACTATGGATAGCTTCCCACAACAACTCTTATGCAGTTTCAATTCAATAGGAGCCGTCATGAAAACAATATTCCTATTGAAAGAATCTTTTGCATTTTTTTGGAAATAGGCGGCTTTCTCAGGACCAAAATCAGCTGCATACCGAGAAAATACGTCTTTTGATTTTGCGTGATTTGACTTACGGTGTAGCTGGTGCAAGACTGTCTGTCTGGACCCGGTATTGGAGATTAGATTCTTGATAATTCCCACTGTAGAAATTCGTAACTATACCATTATTGAAATAACTGTAATTATTTCACTTAAATTCCATTTAAAAGTTTATGCGTAATTCCGTATTTAATTTTGCAAATTTTTTGCAGATTTTATCGCTGTGATTAAATGCAGAATATTATCTGTACTCACTTTAACAATGCAGATACCATCCTAATTTGCTTGTTCCTTTATTCGATGGAGAAATTGATGCTAACAAGCAGACACTCGCTAAAGTATTAAGTAATTAATATTTTATTCTTAAGTAATAACATCATCAGCAATGTTTAAGAATGGTACACTTAAAAAAAATTTTTTTTTCATGATAAGAAAAAAGTATACTTCAAAAATTTTTGCAAAGACGCGCTGCGTTTGGCTTAATGTGTCAATGGTATCCGTCAGTTGGATCTCACCACCTGCTCCCGGAGCATAGGTCTCAAGAATCTCAAAAATTCCCGGTGTCAACAGGTACCGGTCGATGATTGCTAAATTGTTAGGCGCATCTTCCGTTTTTGGCTTTTCAACGAAACGGCTAACATTGTATAAGCCTGATTCCAATTCGGAGTCGATATGGATGATGCATATTTGGATATTTCTTCCTGAGGTACTGCCATCATCGCGATATTGGAGACGTGTGTGCGTTTATAAGCATTTATCAATTGCTTTCGTCAACGGCACTTCATCCTGCATCAGATCGTCTCCTAGCATGACAACGATTGGCTCATCGCCAATGAAAGCTTTAGCCTGAAGGACAGCATGACCCACTCCCAAAGGATATGCCTGGCGTACAAAATGAATACGAACGCCTGTAGACTCCTGCACTAGCGCTAATAGCTCATTTTTTCCCTTTTCACGCAAGTTCATCTCCAACTCGATATTAGAATCGAAATAATCTTCTATGGCACGCTTGCTCTTTCCTGTAACGATCAGAATTTCTTCAATGCCAGAAGCAATCGCTTCTTCGAAAATGAATTGGATTGTCGGTTTATCAACGATAGGGAGCATTTCTTTCGCCATGACTTTTGTGGCCGGCAAAAAACGTGTGCCCAAACCTGCAGCTGGAATAACAGCTTTTCTCACTTTCTGCATATGAGCGATTACTCCTTCAAAATAACATTAATTTTCTGACCAAATCAGAAATAACTATCACATAACACGCTTATTCACTGTATGAGAAAAATCCAAAATAAGTTTCGACTTCAAACATATTCTGGAGGCTAACTCACAAACTGTGATATAGTTTGTCCTACCGATTAATTTTCGTGGAAAAGGTCCCTAGTATAAACCTTCTCAGCCACATCAGACAATTCTTCCGCAAAACGATTAGATACTATCACATCAGAGATGACCTTGAATTCATCAAAGTCTTTGATAACTTTTGAGTTGTAGAAATCATCTTCGTCAAGTGCAGGTTCAAACACTACTACTTCTATCCCTTTAGCCTTGATTCTCTTCATAACCCCTTGGATTGCTGATTGACGGAAGTTATCAGAGTCCATTTTCATGGTTAATCTATAGATTCCGACTACCCTAGGATTTCGCTTGATGATCATATCTGAAATATGATCTTTCCTGGTTCTATTGGCGTCTACGATTGCAGACATAATATTTTGAGGAACGTCAGTATAGTTAGCCAATAATTGCTTAGTATCTTTTGGTAAGCAATATCCACCATAGCCAAATGATGGGTTGTTGTAGTGTGTTCCGATACGTGGATCCAAGCCTACACCTTCGATAATCTGTTTCGTATTCAATCCTCGTACTTCTCCATAGGAATCAAGTTCATTGAAGTATGCTACCCTTAATGCTAAATATGTGTTAGCAAATAATTTAATTGCTTCAGCTTCAGTAGAATCAGTATATAAGATATCAATACCTTCTTTTATTGCTCCTCCTGCTAGCAGCTCTGCAAATACCCTTGCTCGTTCTGATTGCTCCCCTACGACAATACGCGAAGGATATAAGTTGTCATACAATGCCTTTCCTTCTCTTAAGAATTCAGGAGAAAAGATGATATTATTGGTTTCGAATTTTTCTTTAATGCTCTCTGTGTAACCAACAGGCACTGTAGACTTAATAACCATAACAGCATCTGGATTGATTGATAAAACATTCGCAATTACGGCCTCGACCGTTCTGGTATTAAAATAGTTTTTCTCTGCATCATAATTTGTAGGAGTAGAGATAATAACGTATTCCGCATCTTTATAAGCTTTGTAGCTATCGGTGGTTGCCGTTAGTTTCAAATCTTTTGTTGCCAGATACTCTTCAATCTCAGTATCTGCAATAGGTGATTGACGATTGTTAATCAGATCAACCTTTTCTTGAATAATATCCAGTGCGATAACTTCATTGTTTTGTGCCAAAAGAACAGCATTTGATAACCCTACATAACCAGTTCCTGCAATTGTAATCTTCAAGTTGTACATCTCCCATTAACTAGATTCATTTATTATTTCACATTATAATAATCAACGTACCAATCCGTAAATTGTTGTAGGCCTTCTTCAATCGAAGTTTTCGGTTTGAATCCCACAGCTTTTTGCAGAAGATCAGTTGAGGCATATGTTGCCGGCACATCACCAGGTTTAATTGGTTCAAACACTTTATCAAAGAAAACTTCACGATTTAGTGATTTGCTTAGACATTTTTCTAATGTTCCAATAAATACCATAAGTTTCTCTGGATTATTATTACCGATATTGAACACTGCACTGGGAACATCCTCGACTGGTGGATGGTCTATCAGTCTTACAATTCCTTCAACGATGTCATCGATGTAAGTGAAATCGCGATACAAATCATTTTCAAAGTCACCATTATTGAAAATCTTGATAGGTTCTCCATTAAAGTATTTATCAGTAAAACCAAAATATGCCATGTCAGGTCTTCCCATCGGACCATATACTGTAAAGAACCTAAGGCCAGTAGAAGGGATTTTATAAAGATGACTGTACGTATGAGCCATTAACTCATTTGATTTCTTGGTTGCTGCATACAAAGATACCGGATGATCTACAAAGTCGGATTCCTCAAATGGAACTTTTTTATTGGATCCGTATACCGAACTTGAAGAAGCATATATCAAATGGTCTACCGGATGGAATCTGCATGCCTCCAGAATATTGAAAAATCCTATTATATTACTTTGAATATAAACAGCTGGATTCTCAATGGAGTATCTAACACCAGCTTGAGCTGCTAAATTAATAACGATATCTGGGTGATAAACTTTAAAGACATCATTTAGTTTTATACTATCTGAAATATCTATTTTCAAAAATTTGAATTTATCGAATTTCGCCAGTTTTTCTAAACGATCTTTTTTTAAATTAATATCATAATAGTTGTTAAGATCATCAATACCAAAAACATTATTTCCATTTTTTAATAATTCTTCGGATACAAACGAACCTATGAATCCAGCGGCTCCTGTAACTAATATATTCTTTTTTTCGTTTTTTCTCATAAATTTTCTCCACCTCTATTTCACTATTTAAGTTAACTAACTTCAAAGTGGTATTATTTAGTACGTATTCTCAAGGAAAGAATTTGTGCACTTAATTCGATATCTATTTCAACACACAAAACATATAAATATTATCTCGAATCACACATTTTCGTTACGTTGTACATTATAATTTTTATGTATTCTGATTTTTATCAAGATCGTATAAAAATTAGTAGTATTCTTTCTAACTATAAACTATGATTTTTCGAAATATATTATATTGTTCACTCAATTTCAACCGCTTTCTGAACACGCTGAGGAACGAATCTTTTAAAAATAAATCTTAACTCATTTTTCAATCCAGGAAACAGCATAAGAACTCCAAAATAAAATAAAACACAAAGAATAATTGAAATAAAACTCCATATAAATCCCTGGCTAATTTGTTGTAGCGCGAAACCAAAAATTCCCATCAATACCGCTGAAATCCCCATTGGAAAGACATTAGTTAGATTCTTATGAATTGGTATTCCTAATGCATACTTTAATAAAAGGAAATGAACAAATACTAGCTGCAATTGAATTAATGACCGGGCGTAAACTAACGTCCAAAAACCATATTTTGCACTTATAACACAAGTGGGTACCAAGACAATCAAATGTAAACACTGGGCTAAAAATGAAAGCTTAGGCTTTCCTTGAGATCGATAAACCTCACTACTCACATTACCAAATACTATTTTTACAGACCTAGTTAAAGCCCATATTCCAATAACATTACTAGCCTCCATCCATTGGTTACCTAGCAGAATACTTGTTACTAAATCTCTGTAAAGATATACGCCTATACCTAAGGGAAAAACTATTACAGAAATAAATCTTTGAAATTTGAAATATACTTCATTAAATAATTTTTTATCATCCTGAATACTAGATAAAGTTGAAAAAAGCACCGGAACAATTGACGCCGTTACTAATGCGGTGAGAGAATTTACCATCGATGTTGAATTTTTATATAAACCTAAGTAATAAGAACTCAACATATTACCTATTATAAATGTGTCTATCCATAAAGACAGCCAAATCGAAATAGCTTCAATTAATGACCACGAACTGAAAGAAAACATTTCTCTCAGTAATTTTATGCTAAATTTAAACTGAGGTTTCCAAGGAGATTTTGCTGTCATTATGATTGCATTCGAAATTTGAATAGCTAGATTTCCAATAATTAATGCCCAATAATTGAATCCCAAAATTGCCAGAGGAACAGTTAGAACAATAGGAATAAAAATAGAGATTATTCGGACAATAAAGAGAGTTCTGAAATCGAAAACTTTCCTATATAATGCTACCTGTATACTCGAAAATGAAGTTAATGGTAATTGTATACATGCAATAGCAAGTACATTTCCTAGTCCTGGATTTCCTACAAGAATTGCTATTTTCTCTCTAAAAATAAATACAATTATGTATATTATGATTGATAAGAAAAAATTAGTCCAAAATGCCACGTTGGCATTTTCATATTTTTCATTGTCATCTTTGAACTTATGCTGCACCAAATATTTTTGAAAACCTGAATCAGTAAACATATCTGCGAAGCTAATAATCATATTTACGGATGCAATAATACCAAACGCTTCTGGTGCAAGTAATCTGGCAAAAATCATATTAATCAAAGGGTTAATAATTTTTGCTGCTAACTCAGCTGCGGCGGACCATTTAGTTGCAGTAGTTATTTTATTATGAAGATTATTTTTATCACTCATGCTTTCTCCTTATTTTTTGCAATAACATTTGCATACTCAAGTTATGGTACCTTTTAACGCTATTTGATATGTCTGGAAATTAGACCCCAAACACCAACATCTGTATCCAATACTATTATGATAGTCAGAGTAAACAAACATTTCATACAAATAAAATTGCAAAAATACTTTTTTACCCTATTTCATAAATTTAAAAAGGAAATATGTTGATCAGTTTAGTTTTTATAATTTCAAAAAAACAAAATTGATTTAACCCTTAATAATTTAATAAAATACTCATTCTTACGACTAATATCAATAAAGTGAATTCCTGACATCCACTTTATTGACTTTTAATCATCTAAAATTTAAAATATCTTTAATTCATATTTTTCATCCACTGTAGTATTCTACTTGCTCTATTATCCAGGCTCAAATTTGTAGCTGCTTCCAATGAAGCTTGGGATAATTCCATTTGAAGGTGCTTATTTTCTTTTAAATTTAAAACAGATTGCCGTATTTCACTAATGTTTTCAGGGTTGATCCTTATCGAATTGTGCTCATTTAAGATATCGTCATTAAATGGTAGATTAGAAGAAATTATAGGTAAACCACATGCCATCGCTTCTATTATCGCATTACAGCATCCTTCATTTAATGTCGGTAATACAAAAACATCTGCAGCATTTAAAAAAATTGGCATTTCTTCGGGCCTCACAATTCCCTTAAATATACAATTATCAATATCAGGTTCGAGTTCACCTTTACCTGCAAACGCTACACCGACACCTTCGAGATTATTTAATGCTTCTGCTACTCTCATAACCCCCTTTCTTTCAGTAAACTGGCCGACAAATGCTACTACAAACTGCTCTTTTTCTATTCCCAACTTTTCTCTGCAGTAATCTTTATCATACTTTTTGAATACTGATAGATCTACTCCATTTGGGAATACTTGAATATTTTCATTTTCTGTAATTCCTAAATCTATTAATCTCTTTTTATTTTCAGTAGAAACACTTATAAAACCACTTATTCCACTTAATTCTTCTTTTATTTTAACTACACCATATCCTTCAATAGACCACATGTTACTTTCACCGAAAGCTACATAGGATTTTATACCCATTTTCTTTCCTATCCTCGATGCACAAATTCCTGCTGGCGATAGAAAATGACTGTAAACAAGATCTACTTTTGGGGATAGTGTTTTCAATATACGGTGTACACTTCTTGAATAATTAGCCATTGATATATTTTGAACGTTTAAAGACATTTTTTTTGTAAATCCAAACCCTAAATATCTAGGGAAATATAAATTTACTTTATTGTTATTATTTGTATATTCTACAGATTGTAATGGCAAATTACTCAATTTACGATTTCTATAATCTACCGGAGATACAACGGTACAAGAATGCCCTTTGTCCGCAAAAGTCCAAATTAATTTTTGTAAAAATACATGTTTTGTAGGTGTTAATGATGTAGGATAGCTACTAGCAATAACTAATATATTCATATTTTACTCCATCTTTTTTTATTAATTATTTTTCAAATATTCTTGGGAAATGACTCAATTAACTGAATTTTTTTACTTTCAACATCATTAAAATTCACTTCATAATTTTTTACAATATCACTCGGCGTTACATGAATAATATCGTTACGATTTATTTGATTACAAGTTAATCCATATGATGAATAATAATCATCAAATTTAAATCCATCCCCCATTAATTTATCTGTAACTTTAACATAAACATTGGGTATGCCGAAACTATCTGCCACAATTAAACCATGTAGACTACTAGAGATGACAGTCTCACATTGTGATATTTTCTTTATAACTTCGATTGGATCATCTTTTAAATCAATGAGTACTGAATCTGAATTAGAGTTAATCAATTTTTCAAAAACATCATCATCTTGTTCTTTGAAATGTGGTATTACACCTAATGTATATTTTTTTTCACTTGCTTCAATTAGTTTAGATGCTAGCAATCCTCCATCTGCAAGTGGCACATTGACCTCTTTATTAAGTATTCTTTCAACTCGATTTTTGGTTTTTTGTCCTCGCAGGGCGTGGATATTGATGTCTTTTCTAAAGAAGCCTTGAGTTAATTCTTCGTTTGAATGTATAAATCCAGTTCCCCATACATGTAGCTCTCCCATTAATAAATGAGATATAATTTGCGGTACCACTTTTAAAGATTTTTTTTCCCATTGAAAGGAACCCAAACCACTCCCAATAGCTACCATTTGAGTAGAATACTTGTTAGCCGAAACTACATTATATCCAAATAACTCTTCAATTATTAACGGATTTAGTAAATCCCCCATGTTAGGTATTTCAGGATAAATCACTTGTAATTTTTTCATATTTTTCATTACTCCTTTGTTGTGTTGGTTTTGAAAGTAGAACTAAAACGAAAATCAAAAAAACATTTTGAATAGTAAAAGTTGATGTTAGCCAGGTAAATGATGATCCTCTAGGTAGAAGGAGAATATACTTAATAATTGACATGTATAAAGCGATGTTAATAACTCCTCTTAAATGCATATTTTCTAATTCTATAATTAGTAACACCAAGATAATATTACCAATTACAATACCTATGTATCCAAAATCATGGAATAGCTCAGCATTGTAATTACTGCCCATTCCTCTTCCTTGTATATATGTATTTGGAAACCTTAAATATGATAATACTTGATTTAACGAGTATCCTGAGTAAGCCATTTCGGTGGTATTTTGTTTAACTTGTTTTGTTCGAAAAATAGCACGTGATAAAATATTTTGTGATGCATAACTTCTCGCTGCGCCGATAGTATATACAGAATTATTAATACTTCGAATTTCTTTTTCATAGTCATACCCGTAGGCTAGTAATTTAACCGAGCCTCCCTGTGATATAAAAAACTCTTCAATACCTTCACTAATACTCATATCAACACTTATATTGTTTCTCTCATAGTGCAATACTTGCATCTGATATATAAATATAGGGGACAATATTGCGAATAAAAACACACTTTTTTTAGAAATGACAATATCCTTTATATTTTTTTTATTTCTCAAAGCAATATAGATGATGTAAAGTGCAATATTAGATATCGGCTCTCCTCGTTCTCCAGAAATCAAAATCACCATTGAAATTAAAAAGTATCCAATTGTGATCATTTTCAAATCTTTCTTTGCTGGCATAGTTGCGAAGTATATATATACAGATATGTAATAAATAGATGCTATATATTGAATCAGAGAAGGAATGTTAGAACTATAAGTAGTAAAGTATTCATATCTACTTGTATCTTTTACAAATATAGCCATTTCCAAAACCGTAATTAATTTTGCTATAAAAGAAATCATTGTAATATAAAACGATAATTTTCTAATTTTTATTTTTCGTTTTTCTTGCCAATTTTTGTCTTCTTTTATTAGCTTAGCTTTCACTGCTTGTGGTGTTGGTTTCAGAATAAAATAAGAAATAGATAACGTAGATAAAATTAAGTATAGACTAAAATACACATGGTTTATTGTGTGTAAACTAAAACCTGATAAAACCTCTATATTGTTTCCTAATAAATAAGATGCGACAATGGAACCTAAAATAAATAGAAAGAGAGTACAGTTAAAAAGCAAAAAAACGAGTCTATTTTGCAAATCTTTACTTGAATAAGTTATGTTAACAATCAAATAAAATAATGTACTTCCAATGTATAATACACTTTCATTTTGAATATTATTAGCAAACAACATAATAACAGTGTTAATAAGAATAAAAAATATACTCAAAATTGCTTTGTTACTATTTATTTTACTGAATGTTTTAATTTTATTTCCCTCCCATCTTCAACGTACTATGTTCATTAACATACCTGTTAATCACAAAACGATATAATTTAAGCCATAATCTAACAATTTTTAAAAAATTGGATAACAGGTTTGAAGACTATAGACATGTCTGACTTGGATTGAATATAGTTTCTTATTTCATTTGCTATTTTACTTCTGTTTTCTATTCCTGAATATATCTCATCATAAAACTCAATAACCTCTTTTATATTTATGGGCGTTTCATCTGGGGATACTTTTAAAAGATATTTAAAGTCACTCTTTAAAATATCTATTTCACATGAATTGATAATGGGTAAGCCCTTTGCACCATATTCTCTACTTTTCAACGAACTCAATACTGAAATATTTGTTCTATGGCGCGCTAAGGAATCCACCCCTACGTCACATAAATCGTAAATATTATCAAGTTCAGTTCCATTTAAATTCCCATGAAAAACCACATATTTATCTAAGTTATTCTCACTAACTAATCTTTTATATTTCTTACTTTCTTTCCCATCACCAACTACATGGAATAATACGTTTCTCTCAGTGGCATCCTTATAATAATCTCTTAGACCAAGAATAAAACGTTCATACCCATGCCATTCCCTCATAGAAGAAACTCCAATTATATGTATTTCTGAATCATCGCGTATTAGATCAGTATTGATAATTTTCGTTCGGGAGAAATCAAATCCATTTGGTATAGTGATTGTATCAATGCCGTGAATATTCATGCCTTTATCATAGAAAGTTACAATTTTATGGACATATTTTTTTAATCTACTTGCATATAACTTGTCTATATAATATTTCCCTTTATGCAATATTGAACTGGAATACTCATTTTTGTAGGGAAATGTCGGAATTTCTAAAACAATTTTCGAGCCCTGTTTATGTAATAATTGAATCAACGATAAAAAGCTCATATCACTCAAGTCATATCTAATGTAGCAATAATCATATTGTTCATTAGATATGTGTTCTTTTATGCATTTAATTTGTGCATATCTATCTAGCACTGTCTGTAATTTTTTATTTTTAACTTGCCTTGTTCGTGTACTAAGTACCACCGCAGGTTTGTTTACTTTTTCTAGTATAATATCTGCGTTATTTCTTTGTATTAATGTTGTGTCAAATCCTTCTTTTTCAAACATATTGCATTGACTCATAACCTTTTTTTCTATGCCATGGTGTTTTGCAGATTTATCTTTAAAAGCAATATATAGTAAGTTACTCATTTAATCTCCTCTTATATGAAGCACTTCTATGTTTTTTTATATAGAATTCTAATAAAAACTTTGCTGTTTCCTTTATATCATATCCTCTATTAATAATTATATCTTCTGTGTTTTCTCTTTTATGAGCTAATCCCATCTTTAGAAGCTCCTTTGCCCAAATATCAGCACTTTGGTTTAATGACATATATTTAATAAAGCCAGTAACATCTATTTCACTTGTCACAACATCGGTAAATAAACACGGTAGCCCCGCCCCCTGAGCTTCAATTCCTACTACAGGTAATCCTTCAAAATGAGACGGTAGAACAAAGCAATCCATAGCTTGCATAAGATTTGCAATGTCTTCACGTGAGCCTAGGAATTTTACTTTATCCTGTATTCCCAAACTGTTAACTTTATTCTTTATTTCCGGTAATAGACTACCCTCACCGACTAACAATAAGACCGAATTTTCTTTTATTTTTAGTACTTCTTTAAATATATCAATTAAAAAGTCATGATTCTTCTCATAGTAAAATCTACCTACATGTCCTATTACAAATTGGTCGTCTAGTGCAAGTTCTTCTCTCATTTCATTTCTTTTCCCCTCATCAAATGCAAATAGTTGAGAGTCAATTGCATTATTAATAATTTTTACTTTTCCGGCATCAAAGTCGCTCTGTTTAAAAATCCATTTACCAGCATTTTCTGAACAGGCAAAATAGTCAGTTGAATTCTTTCTTAAAGATAATTGCAACACATTTGTAAGATATCCTGAAAGACCTTTTCTTGCTCTTGATAAGTGACTGTGGGCAATACAACATGTTACATTTCCGTATTTTTTGGCAATAGGCATATATATAGATGCGGTATTAGTCATATGTCCATGTATTACTCGGTATTCTGGATGTTCTTGAAAAAACTTGATCAATGACTTTCTGTAATGGAAAAATCTATGATAGTAAGTTTTTTCAGTAGTTTTGATTATTGGCATTTCATAGATGCGCCCTCCAAGTTCACGAATTTCACGGTTATAGTCAGCATCAATTTTTCCATAATGTGCTAGAAAATCGAACTGGACTTTATCCCTGTCAATATTTCTATAAACATTCATAATCATGGTTTCTATTCCGCCACGATCCATTCTCCCTACTACATTTAGAATCCTTATAGGTTCCATGGCTATTCCCCCTCTTCAATTAATCTTATTGAATTCGAAAAATCAACTATATTGTAATCATTCCGATAATATCTAAATGAATCTCTATCATAAATTAAACTGCCGAATACTTTATTAAATAAATTATTTCTTTTATGATAAATCATTAGGTTAAATAATTTAGTCTTCCATAAATACTTACCTCGTATCTTAGCTATTTGCGTCACTATTTCACTCGTATTTACATATTCATTGTTTTGGGGACAAAAAACTCCTCTATCACAATTTGCAATCAGTAATCTTATGAATTCACACAAATTATCTATAAATATCATACTACGTTGATTATCAACTATAGGAAATATAGGTGTGTAATTAACAAATTTTGCTAATCTAGCATAATTGCCTTTACATCCTTTCCCATAAACCATGGGTGGGCGAATAATTGCTACTCTAAAAGAGTCATTCTCCAAGCTCGAAATGCATTTTTCACCCTCAATTTTTGATTTTCCGTAATGATTTTTTGGATTAGGAACTGTATTATTATCAATCATTCCTACATCCAAACCATAAACACTCATTGAACTCAAATAAATAAACTGTTTAACTTTATTAGCCTTAGATTTTTCTGCAATCTCATAAGACAAGTCTCTATTAACGCTATAATAAAGGTTCTCATTTTTTTTAGTTTCTTTTGTATGTACAATTCCAGCTACATGCAAAACCACGTCATAACCTGAGAACTCTATTTTTTCCCATTCCCCATCTCTTGTGCTAACGGTATCTACATAGTAACTATCTGGCCATTGCGTCATCCATTTTTCAAAAGAGGTGCCAATGTAGCTATTGGCACCTGTAATCAATATTCTCTTCATTTCTATTGATTACCTCCTTCACTTAGCGAACCTGTGCCGCCTTCAATAACGCCATCGCTTTTCAAGACACTTGTTATGGTTCCGACAAAGCATTTCACATCGAAAACGAAATTCATTTTTTGGATATACTCGCCATCCAACTCAGACTTGACCTTAATCGGTAGTTCATCTCGGCCGTTGATTTGAGCCCAACCGGTCAAACCAGGGCGTATATCATTAGCCTTGTATTTGTCTCTTTCGGTAATCAAGTCGAATTGATTCCACAATGCAGGCCGTGGTCCGATGATGGCCATTTCGCCTTTGATGATATTGAAAATTTGAGGTAATTCATCAAGGCTTGTTTTTCTCAGGAATTTGCCGACCTTCGTGATGTACTGATCAGGATTTCCTAATAAATGCGTGGGTGTGTCCTTGGGCGTATCGATACGCATCGTACGGAACTTCAATATATTGAAATGCGTTTTGTTGATGCCAACTCTTTTTTGTTTAAAGAAGATAGGACCTGGCGTATCCACTTTTATCGCAATTACTAGAATTAAGAATAATAAAGATAAGATAACTACGGCCAATAACGAAAGAACTACGTCAATCATTCTTTTTACTTTCAAATACTTCATATGGCACCCCTAATATTATTTTACCTTCATATATTTACCTGATACATATAATTATATGAAGAAATTATCTTTCAGTATGTTTTATGATAACATTTCTACAAGTGATTTTGCACAGAAATCGAAGTTTTTCCACAGATTTACTTAAAATTTACTTTCAAAATCCGAACGATAAGAAAGCAAACGGATACAGTGTGAAGAAAGTGTGAACTCGAGAATCTCAAATTCTTGATTCAGCTAGTAGGCAACGAGTAATTTATCCTAGTTCCACGGCAATAATTCATTTATAATCATCCTTTGATTCATTGGAGTAAACAAAAAAACACTATTATTATGTCTCCGCTACAATAAACAAATCACACCGCCAACTTCATTCAGATTCCATAAACAGAGAACTAACAAGCACAAGTGATAGAGTTTCTATTTTAAAGAGTTTAACCTCCCCTGTATTTCGGTACACAATGACGACAACTTCATTGAACCACAGGATCAAAATGGCAGATTTACAAAGTCTTTTGGGGCATGTTAATCCAATAACAACGATTCGATAAGTCAAAATATCTGAAAAAAGTAAACAGAGCGCACATAAAAAGGGCGTTCGTTGAACTTTTAGGCTCGACATTTCACGAAAGTTAATAATTGCAGGTTTTTCATTTCTTTTTTTCTGGCATAGGTTCCACCCCCATTATAGAACTTTCCTCGTAGTTTCTTTATTTTATATTCCTATAATCATAACTTCAGGTAGCGCATATCTGGCACTTTCTGTTCATTTCCGCAAGGGGATTTAATCGAATTCAATATTCTTCAGGGGCTAAAAAAAACAAACCCCCAAAGAGAAAATCTCTTTGGGGGTTTGTTAATGCGGCTTCTTTATTTCAACAGATAAAGATCTCACCCTAACTATTTTGTCAGCGCGGCTTATTTATTCGGAATCTTCATTTATCGACAATCTGTTTTTTCCACTCGTCATACCAAGCCTTTATATTGTCCGAAGGCTGGGTGTCGTACTCTTCTTTTAGCATGGCGACGAGTTTTTTGTAGCAGCGGATGACGCTGTCGCGGTCGCCGAGTCTGTCGTAGAGTTGCATTAGCCTGAAGGAAGTGTCCTCCATGTAGGGGTAGCGCTCTTGGATGGTGCGGTAGACCGTGAGGGCACCAGTGGTTTCTCCACTCTCCTTCAGGTAGGCGCCTAGCTTAGTCACGTGGTGCAACCAGAGGGCGCGCAATCTTTCGCGCTCGGCTTCCGCCCAGAGGTAAGCATGCTCGGAGAGGTAATCCCCGCTGTAGGCTTCGAGTACGGCCAGGTGTTGCGGGAGAGTTTCTTTTGCAATCAATTCACAGTCCAGCAGCCGCTGTTCCCAGATATCCGCATCTACGGGCATCCCCTGCAAATCCAAAAGATAGCTGTTATTGTGGCTGTTGATTGTCAGCGGCAATGCCAGCTTTTCCATCAGTTTGCGGAGCTGGTAGATGGTTGAGTACAGTTGCGCAACGCTTCTGGCGGGATCGCTGCCGGTCCAGATGACATCCAGGATGTGGTCCTTCCGTATCGGTTTTTGGCGATGATGCAAGAGGAAGGCGAACAGTTCCTTAGCTTTCGCAGTCCGCCACTTGACTTCCAGCTGATTGCCCTCATCGCCAGCGAGTTGGAAGCGGAGCGAGGAGAGCATGCAGATCTGTTCAAGCCTGGGTTGCTTGGTTTTTTCTTCCGATTCTGGATTGTTACGAGTCAGCCGCTGGAGCGTTTTTTCCAGTCGCTCCTTTTGAATCGGCTTCAGCAAGTAGTCGATGGCGTTCAGCTCGAAAGCCTGGATTGCGTATTCCCGGTAAGCGGTCACGAACACGATTTTGGTCCGGGGAGCGAACGCTTGGATTTTTTCAGCCAGACTGATGCCGTTGATTTCTGGCATCTCAATGTCCAGGAACACGACCTCTGGTTTCTCTTCGGCCACGCTGGCTAGCGCCTGGTGTGGATCGGTGTAGCTCCCGATCAGCGTCACTTCCGGTCGTTCCGCGAGAAGCCTTTCGAAATAATCCAGGCTGAGTGGTTCATCATCTACTATCATCGCGCGCATCTATCCTTCATCCCTTCATTGCTGTCTCGTTTGCGTCGTGGGGTTTGACGTTGAAGTTGGCTCAAGTACCTTTCATCTGTAGGTTCTTTAGTTATTGTTCTTTCTGTCTTTTAAGAAAGAAGAATCCGCCTAGCAGCAACAGGACACCCACCAGCAGGTAATTGAACAAGTCGGTGGCGGTATCCGGAAGCAAGGAGCCTTTTTGCTTCGTCTTCTGTTTCTCTTTGTTGACCGGCGTCTTCGCGTTCGTCACGGTCAGTTGGACCGATTTTTCTTGGCTGTAGACGATCGTGAAGCTCACTGGGGTCGCATCCCGCTGATAGCCGGCAGGCGCTTGTGTCTCGACGAATTGATAGTCGCCTGGGCGCAGGCCGCTGATGCTGATTTTACCTTCCGCATCCGTGACAAGGTCGGTTTGGATTGTCTTGCCGGTTGCGTCCTGCAGTTCGAAGCGCGCTCCTGCCAATACGTGCTGTTTGTCTACTGCATCGACTTTCGTCAATGCCACAGCGCCGGTAATCAGTTCGTTCTTTGCCAGAACGGTCAGAGCGATTTCCTGTCCTTTCGCGATCGTGAAGGCGATCGGCGTTTCGTCCAGTTGATAATGCTGTGGTGCTTTCGTTTCGACGAAGCGGTAGTTGCCCGGCTTCAGATCATCCACATGCAGTTCACCGTCTTTGTCCGTCGTCAAGCTTTCGCGGATGATTTCTCCGGCTTCGGTCTCCAAGCTGAATTCCGCACCAGTCAGGACGCGTTCGGGATCGTGTTTGTCGACTTTCGTCAGGATAACGCCGCCGGTCGTCAATTCGTTCGTGGCTGTCTTAATCAGCGTCTCCAATTGACCTTTTTCGATTGTGAAAAGGATAGGCGTTTCGTCTAAATCATAACCGAATGGCGCTTTGATTTCAACGAATTGATAGTCGCCCGGTTTCATTTCGGTTACGCGGATGCTGCCGTCTGCATCGGTCATCAACTTCTCTTTTAGCAGCTTCCCAGAAGCATCGCGCAGTTCGAAGACAGCGCCAGCTACTGGGAGGGTCTCATCATCGAGGTCGACTTTGATCAGTTCGACAGAGCCGGTCGTTAATTCGTTTTCGGCTTGCACTTGGACGGTTGTCGTCGGTCCCAATTCGATAACAAACGGAATCGGAGTGGCATCCAGATCATAGCCGAACGGTGCTTCCGTTTCGACGAATTGGTAGTTGCCAGGTTTTAGTCCTTCGACCAGGATTTGGCCTTCTGTATCGGTGATGAGACCGGCCTGGAGTGTCTTACCGGTTGCATCCTGCAACGCGAAGACAACTTCCGCCAACGGTTGGCCGGCATTGTCGCGGTCCACTTTTGTCAGTTCGACTGCCCCTGTCGTCAAGACGTTCGACGCGGCTGCGTTCACGGTTTTCACATCCGCAGTCGTGCGGGCTTTGGCGATTGTGAACGGAATCGGAGTGGCATCCAGATCGTAGCCGAACGGTGCTTCCGTTTCGACGAATCGATAGTCGCCAGGCAACAGACTCTTGACGGAGATGGTGCCGTCTTTATCGGATGTGAGTTCCGCTTGGATCACTTTGCCATCCGCAGTTTGGAGCGCGAAGACGGCACCAGCAAGTGGGGCACCTGCGTTATCCGCATCTGTCTTCGTCAACAGCACTTGGCCGCGAATCAGTTCGTTTTCGGCCGTCAGTTGGAGTGCTTCCTCTTGACTGTTCTCGATCACGAACACGATTTTTTCTTTCAACAATTGGTAATAGTCAGGTGCTTTGGTTTCGACAAGTTGATAGCTGCCTGGTCTCAGATCGGTGATGCTGATCTGTCCGGCTGCATCGGTCGTCAAATCTTTCTGCAGCACGTTGCCATCCGCATCCTGCAGTTCAAAGACTGCGTCCGCAAGTTTGTCAGCGCTGTGTTTGTCGACTTTCGTCAATACGACTGATCCAGGGATCAATTCGTTTTCGGCTGAGACTGTCACAGCTTTCTGTTTCTCGGTCGACGCACTTCTTTCGATCGTAAAGGTCAGTTTTTCGGCATCCAACTGATAGTTGGTTGGTGCTTTTGTTTCTACAAAGTAGTAGTCGCCTGGCTTCAGGTCTTCCACAAGCACGTTGCCCTCAGCGTCCGTCGTCAGGTTTTCCTTGATGACTTCGTCTTTTTCATTGAAGAGTGTGAATACGGCTCCGGCCAATGCTTCGCCGCTGGTGCCGTCAGTTTTGGTCAAGAGAACGTTGCCTGTGACCAGTTCGTTCGGCGCTTCCACTTGTACTGTTTGCGTTTCACCGGCTCTCACTTCGAAAGCGATCGGATCGGCATTCAGTTGGAAAGCATTCGGAGCTTTCGTTTCAACAAATTGGTATTTCCCAGGTTGCAGGTTCGCCACGAAGATTTGTCCATCGTCGTCGGTGCGCAAGATTGGGTGGATGACTTTCCCGTCTTCACGGAGCAGCTTGAACTCTGCAGCTTTCAAGGTTTCTTTCGCATCGTCTGCATTGAATTTGATCAAGGTAACCGATCCGAGCTTCAGGTTTTCGGCCTTCACTATGGTCGCTTCGGTTTGTTTTTCCGCAATCGTAAACACAATCGGTTCGGCCAACTTTTGGTAGCCTTCCGGTGCTACGATCTCAACGAAGCGGTATTCTCCCGCTTCCAAGTCGCCTTTATAGATGATGCCATCCTTGTCGGTCGTTAGGTTTGCGACCGTCTTGTAGGTATCGCCGACTTTCTGTTGCAGTTCAAATACTGCGCCTTCCAGCACAGCGCCGGTTTCTTTGTCCGTCTTGGTCAGTTCTACCGCCCGGATGATCTTTTTGTTGGCGATCGTGAGTGTGCTCTTCTCAGCATCGACGGTCGCCGTCTGTTGATCCTTGATGCCGACCACATAGCCTTCCGGCGCGCCGGCTTCTTTCAGGATGTAGTCGCCGTACAACAGATTGTTGAACACAGCCTTGCCGTCTTCGCCGGTCACGTACGTGCGCAGCGCGATTGAGCCGGTCTTGTCGTACAAAGTGAAGGTCGCGCCAGCCAGCGTTGCTTTCGTCTTGGCGTCGACTTTGGTCACTTCCAGGCTACCGATTTTCCCGTCGATCCCGCCTTCGATACCGGACATCTGAATCCGTTCACGGACAGAACTGTCCGTCGGCACGCCAACGGTCTCTTCGCCGTTGAAAGTCGCATCATTCGAGATGTAGCCGTCGTTTTTGTAAAGGATGTATGTTTTGTATTCCAAAATATACGCTCTTTCGATCTGTTTGTCCGTGAAGGCCAGCGTGAAGGTCTCCGATCCGTCTGCATTTTCTTTGAAGACGATCGTATAGTCTTTGCCTTCCTCAAGAACGGCGCTCTTTTGGATCTGGGACGCAGTTGTCGTCGTGGCGTACAGTCGGAATGAATCCTTCTGGATGGCTTGATTCTTGCTCGGCGTATCTGTCAGAGTGACGTTGGATACGGTCGATTGCGCATAGTTGATGTTGACTGACCAGTTCACGACGCGCGGGTTTGCCGCATCCTGGGCTGCCTGTTTTTTCGTGTATTCGCCGCCATAGGATGGAGATACCGTTGTCTTCAACTCGAAGGCCGGTTGATCACTTTTCACGATAGCGGTATTTGTGTAGGTTTTCTCTACCAATTGCTCTTTGAGATCAGTCTGGTAGGTGATCAGGTACGGCGTTGTGATATCGCCGAGTTTGACGCGGAATGCTGGTTCACCGTTCAGACCGGTGTAGGTCACTACTTCATATTCGCCTTCGTTCTGGCTGTTGCCGCGCGTCAGTTCCGCGCCTGCCGTGTAGCCGTTCGCTGATCCGGTCAGGTTCATCCGGTAGACGTGGATCGAAGCTGAATCGAAGTTCTGGTTGCCGGTAATGACATCCTCCACAACGACATCCTGCAAGGTTGCCTTGTTGTAGTTGACGCCGATCTTCCAGTCGATGACTTTGGTCGCCAGGTTGTAAGCTGCGCCTTTGAATCCATTAGCCTTCGTATACGTATCCGGATTGAAGGTTGCCGAACCGTTCGCTTCGCCGGAACCGCTCGAACCGTCGTTGGCCCAAACCATGTGGACGCTGTTTTTGTAGGATCCGTTCGTGTCCGGTTCGGTTTGGTCGTGGTTGATGTCGGTTGTGTAACTGATGACGACTTTTTTGCTGATGGTTGCAGCGAAGGCAATCGTCAGTTGGCGGGTATTCGCGTCAAAGGCCCAAGTGTATTGGTCCCCTGCCGTCCAAGCTTGCCCATTATGGGTGATCACAGGATCCCTCGGGGTGAAGCCTGACGGAAGCGTGTCGGTTACGGTTACGCCTGTCATGGTGTACTCATCGCCGTTCAGCGCGATTGTCCAGGCGGTCGTTTTGTCGTTGTAGTTGGTATTGCCGGAATTGTTCGCTTTCAGCAGGACTTGTTGGCCGATGCCTTGGGTTGCTTCGTCCTTGTTGCCGAATCCATCGGTGATGCTGTTCTTGACGGAAAGTCCCGCTTCTACGCGGTTCTCGGCGGTCGTCTTGTAGACGATCTTGTAGGCGTTCGTCAAAGCATCGTCGAATTGTAGGCTGAAGCCGGTATCGGTTTTGGTGATTGTGTAATTGTCCACCGCAACTTGGCCCGTTTCCGCGCCCGTATTCGGATCGATCGTCACGCGGTAAACAGTAAAACCGTCCTTAGGCGTGCTTGTGTAAACAAGTTTTTGATTCGATCCGAAGGTGTCCGTCAAAAGGGCCTTGTCCTGCGGAATCGCTTTTTCATTGTAATTGTACTTCACTTCCCAGCTGATCGTCTGGGTCCGGCTGTCGTAAGCTTTTGCCGTTTTGTCGAGCGGTACTCCGCGTTTGACCGCGACTGTCGCTTGCGCAGATACCGGTTCCTGATTTGAGCCGCTCAGGCTGACATTGTTGCGGTAGCTGGTCCCGGCATCATCCTGAATGACAGTTTCATAGACCAAACGATAGGCCGAATCGATCGTGCCGAGTTGGAGCGGGAAAGCCTCGCCGAAACCGTGGTCGGTCACTTCAACCGTCTTCGTTTCGTCAATCGTGCCGTCCGCGTTCATGGAAAGCTTGTAGACTTTCAGCGAGCCTGCCTTGAAAGTATGCTCGCCGACTGCCGCTGCGTCGGTTACGACGGCATCTTCAATCACGCTCAGATTCTTGTTGAGATCGACGGTCCAGGTAATGGCCTTCGTATTGTAGGCCTTGTCCGGCACACCAATCTTGGCGATTGCGTTCGCGTTCGGGATGAACGTGATCGGATAAGTGATCGTCGCCCCGCCGGATACAGGGAAGTTGATTTCCGTGTCCGCCTGGCCTTTGTAGTGTGCATCGAACTCGGAGAACAGTTTGATGTAGCCGCTGATGTCGGAGTTCTCTTCGATATTCTCGTTGAACGTAATCACGATTTCGCGGTCGCTCGTGACGATGAACGATCCGAAGACGGTGCCGTCTTGGGACTTCAGCTCGGTTGCCTCCGGATTCGGCAGCACTTTGAACACTTCTGGGATGACGATCGTGTAAGTTGATCCGTCACCATAGCTGTGCCCGTTCGGCAAGGCGAACGAGTAGTTGATTGCAACTTGGAAGACGTCGAACGGATTGTCAACCGTGATCTCTTCACCTGGGACCAGGACTACTTCGGTCCCGTCAGGCAGCCGTTCCAGCAAGTCGACATCCGTGATCAGGTTTTCCGTGATCACCTGCGCTGAATAACCAAGGCTTCTTGCCATCAACGCTGGTGTTGCGGCTGCAGGTTGTTCCACTTCCACGTCAGCTGCTTCAGGCTGTGCTTCAGTCGCTTCAGGTTCTGCTGCTGGGGTATTTTGGTCAAACTGCAGCAGAACCGTTTTTTCTGTTTCGGCAAGCTGGAACAACAGTGTGGCCTCTGTGGCTTCTGCGAGGACGGTCGCATCAAAGCCTGCTCGGATCGTCAGACTACCGAAAGCTTCCGGATGAGCCGCGGCCGCTGCGTTGAAGAGGATGGCCACTGTTCCGTCCAAATTTACCTGATAGGTCGCTATTTCGACCCCTTCATCCGACAGCAGGCTGCCTTGCTGTGGTTCCTTCACTTGCAGCTGCATCGGCAGCAGATAACTGAAGGTATCGTCCGTCTGCGCATCCACCCCGGTCAGCGACCAGTCATATGCGATCAGGACGTCAGCAGCGCTGGTGATGCTGGCCGCCTCATTCTGGCTTTCGCCGAGGACATTGCCTGTTTCGTCGGTGACATGCACATCAGTCAGGATGCTTTTTGTATTCTCGCTTGCTGCATAAATCGGCGCGAGGGCACCGGTCAATGTATTCAGCAACAGCACAAAGACTAAGGCGAAGGCACCCATTCTTCTTGGCCTGTATTTCCTACTCAGTTTCATTCTCTCTTCTCCTTTTGGCTAAACTGTTCATCTGGTTGTATCTTTGAAAATATACAGCTTTGAACTGCACAATATCTGCACATTCGTTTCAAGCGGTGCGCTGATTGCTGACTTGCGGATTCACTGCAGGTTTTCAATCCTGAGCGACACTGTCCTCGTCCACCGGATAAGCATAAATGATGTAGCGTTCCGGGGCGGGGCCGATGTAGCTGAAGGGATAACAGGTCGACAGCGTCAGCATTTCTTCCCCGCGCGGCGTGATGACGGTTGTGTCGTCGGCGGAGACGATTTCCGATGTGCGCATTTCGTATTCGAAGCGGCCGTAAACCATCTCGACGATGAACCGGTCGCCGGCCTGCAGTTCCCCAAGCCGTTGGAAAACCGTTCCGCGGTGGCCCGACAGCAGAATCTGTTCATTGCCGCCCGGCACCGCGGTCGTCGGATAATGGCCGACGCCCTTCACGAGCATCTCCTCGTCCGTCCCTTCGATGATGGGATACGTTTCGGCGAGCGCCGGAATCTTCAGGATGCCGATGATGTCGTCCGTTTGATAGTTCGACTCGCTTGTTGCACTGGCTTGGCCTGTCGTTGCTGCTTCTGCTTCAAGCGCATTCTGTCCGCTTTCATCCCGAGCCGCAATCAGCTCTTCGGCAACGGCCAACGCTTTTTCCGTGCTGGTGTGTTGCCAATGGAGCTGGTAAACGGAAAATCCGATCAGAACGATTCCGATTGCAAACAGACCGAAGCCGATTATTCTTTTCATAACACTCCCCCTTTCGGAACGTTTTTCTCAATAAAGTTTAAATAAATATATAAATTCTTATATCTTACAAACTAGCGCATTCATCTGTACAAATTCTGCACATATTTGACGGCTTGATTATTCATGTGACACAAGGTATCTTTGTGTAAGAAAGGAGCGGAGATACACGGGTATTTCCCTATCAATGGACAATGACAAATAAAAAAATATTTTGGAGAATTGCCTTATTCCTGTCGCTATTGGCAGCCTGCCGTCTGCTATGGCTCAATTCCTTCACTTTGCCAGACTCCCCTGTCGCCGAAAACGGGACACTCGATCTGCGGGATTGGGGGCCACTCACTGAACACACGCTCCCCTTGGACGGCGAATGGGCCTTTTATCCGGAGGCATTCTTGTTGGAGGACACAGGCGAATCAAGTACCTCCCTTCCGGAATACGTTTCAGTCCCGAGTATGAGCGCTAATAAGGATGGCGCATCCGGAAACTTCGACTTTGGTACTTATCGTTTGAAAATTCTGCTCGAGCCGGGAGAGGATACCAGCATCGGTTTGCGCATCCTGAGTGTCAGCAGCGCCTCGGAAGTCTACATCAATGGGGAGCTCGTGGCCAAAAATGGTGTTATCGCGAAAACCGAAGCAGGCTACACACCGTTAAACCGGCCACAGAACCTGTACTATACCGTGAACGAAACGGGCATAGTTGATGTCGTCATCCATTATGCCAATTTCCATCACCCCTTTGAAGAAGGCATTACGCAGTCGATCACTTTCGGTCTGATCGCACCGTTCACCAGAAATTTGAGCCTTTCGATGAATATCGTCATCCTTTCCTGTATCATCTATCTTATCCATGCGATATACAGTCTGCTCGTTTACTTTTTGGGCGGTAATGACAAGCGCCTTATCCATTTTTCCAATATGATCATTTGTATCATTCTGGGAACGCTGATCAGTGAAAGGCTTTTATTTGAATGGATTCCGCTGAATTACGAGTGGCGGACAAAAATCATATTTATCACTGTGCTCATCGGGGGATATTCGCTTTTCCACACCATCAAACAACAGTTGCCGCCGTTTTGGACGGATATTTTTTCGCGATTCTACTCGATCGTTACTTATGCGGCGTTGGCACTTGTTTTGCTGCTTCGGGCCCAGTTGAACTTTCAATTGACTCCCTTTTACATCATTCTTACACTTCTTCCTTGCATGCTGACGCCGTTGATGCTCGTCTATGCGACGAAACGGATTGACGAGGATAATTTCTTCCTGCTTTTGGCTGGAGTCGCTTCTTTGTGGAGCCTGTTCTGGCTGATTGTCAATGAAATCTTTTCAATCAGGATGGTCTCTTATCCGTTCGATCTTATGATTGCGTTGTTTTGTTTTTCCGGTTATTGGTTCAAACGCTATTTCCGGATTTTACGGCAGTCACAGGAACTGACTAGTAAATTGCAGGCTGCGGATACGCAAAAGGATGAATTTCTGACGACCGTAGCGCACGAGATGCGCAATCCGTTGCATGCTATCCTGAACATCACTGACTCTGTGATCGAAAAGGAAATCGGCCGGATCAGTGCGCCAGCCAAGAACGATTTGGAGCTGCTGCAGGCGATTGGAAAGCATATGTCCACCCTTTTGAACCTCTTGCTGGATCTGGAGCAATTCAATCTGAACCTGATGCATCTGAATCAGAGGAATGTGTCTTTACAGAATACAACTGGAGCGGTTCTGGATATGATCGGCTACCTGACTGACGGTAAAACCGTCCGATTGGTAAGCCGGATACCGGAGGACTTTCCTCTTATCTACGCCGACCAAAACAGACTGATTCAGATTCTGTTCAACTTACTGCACAACGCGGTCAAATACGCTGACGCGAGTGAACTGGCCGTATCAGCGGCAGTCGTCGACGGGGTCGCGCAAATTGAGGTAAGTGACGATGGGGTCGGAATCGATTCTAACCAACTCGATGCTCTGTTCGACCGCTATACTCAAGCGTCAACACACAACCGTGTCACCGACAATAGCGGCATTGGCATAGGCTTAAACATCTGCCAGCGACTCGTGAACCTGCATGGTGGCGAACTCAACGTATCGTCGATCGTGGGTGAAGGTACGCTGTTCACCTTCACACTTCCACTGGCTGTAGCGATAGATTCAAATGGTTATGAGACCGCTATTGCGGAGCCAGCAGTAGCGGGGCGTGGACCAGTGGAATTTATGACTGTGGGCGTCCAAACGGTTGCTGAGGAAGACAGCAGTCCAATGATGCGTACTGCACAATTTGCGGAAACCATTTCGCAGAAGGGGCAGTACGGCGTGGCAGATGTAATCCGGTTGCTTGCGGTCGATGATGATCCGGTAAACCTTAAAATCCTTCAGACCCTCTTCCCAGCTCCCGACTACGCCGTTTCAACAGCAGCCAACGGTATAGAAGCTATAGCGCTCCTTGAGCGAGGCTCTTGGGATATCGTGGTGGCTGACGTGATGATGCCGCACATGTCCGGCTATGAACTGACGCGCCGGATCCGCAAACGATTCACTTTGTTTGAATTACCTATCCTCTTGCTTACGGCGCGTGGACAAGCAGAGGATATCGTTTCCGGTTTCCGTGCGGGTGCGAATGACTATGTGACGAAGCCGATCGAAGGATATGTGCTGAAGGCTCGGATCAACACATTGGTTCATTTGAAAGCCTCCATCAACGAACGGTTTCGGATGGAGGCTGCGCTTCTTCAGGCCCAGATCCAGCCACACTTTTTATTCAATACGATCAACTCGATTGTTTCCCTGGCTGAAAGCGACATCGGGAGGATGACGGAACTGCTGATTGCGTTCGGCGACTACCTCCGCTACAGCTTTGGTTCCGAAAATGCACAGCCGCTCGTCCCGATACGGCATGAACTTGACCTCCTGGAAGCCTACCTATTCATTCAAAAACAACGCTTCGGTGACCGAATCCATATTTTTTGGGACGTGGACGAGTCGCTTTCATTCAAAATTCCTCCACTCTCGATCCAGCCGATCGTCGAAAATGCGATCAAGCATGGTATCTTGAAACGCATCAAAGGTGGTACAATACAGATCCGCATCGCCAAAGAAGTGGACACCATTACGGTCACAATACGTGACGACGGCGTCGGGATGAGCGCTGATCAGGTCGACTTGTTGCGGAAAGGTCACTCCGACAATGGTATCGGCATCCACAACACCAACCGACGCCTGAAACAGCTATTCGGGAAGGAACTGACTATCTTTAGTATTGTGGATGATGGTACTACGGTGTTCTTTGAGGTACCGAAAGAGTGAGTGGATTTTTATGGTAGTGGTTGTCGTTGGGGTTCGCCGAGATCTCCGACGAAACAGGGTTTGGCCGGAGCAAGCCCGTTGGATTCGGATTGGTCTTCCGGCGGAGCTTGCGCCCGCCGGATTTGCTTGTCCGCTATCTGTCTGTACTCCTATGAGCTAGGCTTCATCGGAGTTACAGGCGTGGTTTTGGATGTGTGGTCAGACGCAGGATGTTTTTAGCTGATCAGCAGAAACCAATAATGCGCAAAAAAGCCGTAAAACACTGACAATCATAGTGTTTTACGGCTTTTGCTTTTGACCTTCTTTTTCAGACAGAATTGCCCCAGTCTTTCATTTTGTACTTCTTACGCAATTTGGCCGAAGTAGAATGCTTGGCGTTCATCGCAGGCGTTTATAGTTTCCTCGCTCCTTTGGACTACATTCATGACAAAGTTCCCAAGTAGCTTATCCTCGGAATTATTTATTAGCTGGCTAGGGTGGTCTCTCCAAAACAGAGATAACTCCCTTAAACGAACGTCAAAGGCATCATAAAGACAGATTCCGGCACATAAGTACGTCTTTAAAGTTTTGTCTATCACATTTTTACCAAATCACTCAATAAACGAGTGGACATTCGAAGCGATTGCAAGCTCCTCAATATAAGCATACACTTCATTTTCTAAGTATCCTTCTTTTAGTAGTGATGCTGCTACTAGCGAGTATTCGTTGATGAGATTCGTCTGAAAGATACTACTGTCATCCGTGTTTATAGAAACAGCTAATTGAATGCTATCTTGGTCACCCAACAATGCCGGTCCACTGATTGCTAATGCAGGAATTTCTGAATATTTAGTCATAATTGAGATTTTCTTATTAGATGTCGGATTTGCTTCAATATACACATGCATATTACGTATTTTTATTTTCAAAAGCCGTTGTGCAAGTTTTACACACTCTTTATATTTGTCAGTGACCTTTGTTTGAAAAGGCGATTCTGCACGTTCTCTATAATTTGGATCGAAAGAATAACGCAGAAAGAGCATGCGTGCCTTTTTATTCAAGAACGACTGTTTATGATGCTTGTTACTTGTATTAAACTTATATTCAAAAAATCGTAAGTTGTCATATGACTCATTTTTTAAATCAAAATGAGTATCTGGGCAGTCTCCCCTTAGATAAATGGATGCTAAGTAGTCATCGAAACTAGGAATATCCTCAGTAGGAAGCGTGGACTCAAATAACTGGAATTTGTATTTTTCAAATTCGTCACGCAAGTACAGCAATAGCGCTGCATTTGATCCTCCTTCTAACAGGATTGCATATAACCAAGCGAGGTCATCTAAATAATCACCCAGAGAACAAATAACATTATCTCGCTTCACCTTAAAATAATGATCTGGATCTATTCCTAATGCCAAAGCATGTCCTAGCCGATCATTTGCACGGTAATCCAAAAACTGCAGAACTTCGTCGATTGCCCTCAACCCGTTACACAACGTCGAAAATTCCTCTCCCACATGGAACGTTGCACCGATAACGCTCTCCGTTGGACTACAGTTTCTAATTTTCCGATAAGTCGGTCCATACAATTCAGGTCGATTATTTTTTTCAAAATTAGCGGTGTCAATTCCAACAATTTTATTTTCAGCATTTTTTTCGAGGTACGTTATCGCTTCCAGCAAAAATTCAGACTGACTATTCAAGTCCATGCGTTTGTTATATTGGTCAGTGATATGATTTTCGCTTGGTTTTTTCAACATTTTTATAAAATGAATAATCAATCCATACCGAATCTTATTTAGCGTCGCCCCTGTTCCATTTAACTCTCTTTTTGCTTCTTCAAATTCTTCTTCATTATATCGATCGATATCAGCAATTAATGAAACATATTCCGAGATATTCTCTTTTGGACCAATTCTCAACTCAATTTTCTTAATATATTTCTCCCTATAATATTTATGAAATACGCTCTGGATAATCGCACAATCACTATCTTTGTCATCCACAAAATGGTTTTTGTTGTCTTCTTTTTCCTTGAATCTGGAAAATCCCATTCCCAGATTGTCTTGCACGAATTGAAACTTTAATGCCGTCATACCAGCTATATATAGATTGAACAGGTAGCCAATAAAATTGGAATCTTCTTCAGATTTGTAAATAAATTCCATGATTTGTTTCATGAAATCACTCTCAGAAAGTGCAAAACTAGTTAAGTCATTTGAGGGATATTTTTGATCCTGAAGAAAGTTTTCATATTCTTCAAAATTACGAATTTTTTTGTATAGACCAACTACCGAGAGTGTGTTGATGACATCTTGCGACTTTAATATGCGATCAATATTCTTCTTGAATATTGTTGTTATCTCTTTAATTTTATCTTCATCTTCCCGTAGACTACAAGATAGGATTATTCGGATCACTTTGAACTTCAAAACAAATTGAAGCAATTCATTTTTATTTTCGGGGGTCTTTCGAAATTCTTTAAATATGCCGTCAGAGTTGACGAATTGCTCGTACCTGTTTATATCGCTTAAATCTTTTTTTACAAATGACCGCCAGTTAATTTCTTCTGTATAGCCTGATGCCTTTAAATGCATGTGATTCTCGGATAATCTGTTGCGCCGCATAATGTCATAAATCCGCTTATTGTTATGCGCTAACACACTATTTAAAGGGGCCTGATTCATTTTTAGATCTTTTTGGATTACGTAAGCTGATAAAAATAACTTAGTGTCCAGTTTATTTCGATAGCCATCCCATTCCAATAAATCAAAAAAATCTACGTACATTTCTTTGTTCGATTGATGAAAAATTTCATTTGAGACTAAAAAAATGAGGTAAACGGAATTTGCACTGCCATATTGTCTCTTTAATATTTCTGCTAAGTTGCTTAGAAGTACTTCCAAGTCCTCTCGGTTATAATTATCGGGATAAACCTGTAGATACTTGTTGATTACCTCCGTTTGAAACTCCCAGTTATTCAGATTGAATTTTTCCAGTATCTCACTGTAGTTGGTAATAGTAATTGGTTGGTTGAAATGTTCAAACACCAATTCACGGTAAATGATTCTGAGTACACGGTCTATGTCTCTATAAAAAAATTCATGACGTTTCATAACTAGTTATCCTGGCTTTCAATTTCTGAACGCTCAGGATTTGTGCTTAGATCTTCAATTATAAACTCCTCCAATTCTCTCATTATTTCCCAATCTTTATCTTTTAGTCCGTTCTTATTCCCTGGTTCAATTAAGAGCTCTGCTCTTTTTATATCATCTAAACTTAAAACTGTTAGCCATAATGAACCATATGTTTTTTTAAAACCTCTGAAAAAATTTTTGCCGTCTTTAGCAAGTTTAGAATCTATTGCTTTTTTGTAAAGCCCTATTAACTTATTATTTGCGAGTCGTTGATCGATTACTTCTCTAGCCTCAAGATATTCGCTAATTTCATTTTTTGAAAACAGAGGGATATATTCTGTAGAAATTCTACTTATATTTTCTTCAAATACTCCAAAAAGTGGTACAACCATTTTGTTGCGCATCGCTATCTCTTCTACAGTTCTAAGCTGGCTCCCAATTATACTCTCATTGACACAATCGTAAGCGTATTCCCACGCTTCAATTTCATTTTTTAATGACTGTCTTGTATAATTTTTCCGAACAAAGAAGTCTAAATCAAACATCGAATAAAATACGTACATCTTGGGATTTTCAGCAGAAAACTCTTTAATTACTTCCATTAAATAATCTAAATCAGTCAATTGAGCGTATGGATCAATATGATATTTTCTATTAAATTTAAAATTCTGCTTTTTGAAGAACTCCCTATATTGCATTTGACTCCATTTAAGCGTATAGGCTAATGCTGACTTTCCTTTAGTTTCTATCTCTCCTTTTGCTGCTATATCGCTGTATACAATTTTTCGGATAAATTCCTCCTGTTCTCCTGAATAGCTTAGAAATGTTTCACCGGAAACTATATAGTCATTATAATAATAAGAATCAGGCATTATTTTACCTCTCACTAAGCACCTATATTTATCCAATCCAATTCGATTTTCAATATCATCTAATGCATCTGATTCGCTTAGGCTATAGTAGTTCATGGATGCCTCAATAAAAGCAATTAAACTCTCCACTGAGTACATTATTTTAATGCCATATATCAATTGCAAGCGATCTTCAGAATTTCTGAACGCTGCTTTATAAGTTTCCAGCGCAGAGAAAACGTCACCAAGGCTCGAATTATAGGATTGTTTGTTCATTATTATTTCTTCAGAAGGAGATAATTCACGGTCTTTGCGCAACTCTTGAACCTTTGAAAATAATTTTGTGCAAATAAAAATATTCCTCGAGAAGGCGTCCCTTTTCAACCATTCATTCAATATTCCAAATGATTCTTTTGATAAGTCCTCGCTAAATTTTGAAATTATATAGTTTCTGTAACTAAAAATATTATCTTTTAGTGCTGTAAATTGATTAATTATTTCTACATGTTTTTTTTGTTCACTATTGTTCATTTCCACTATTTTTTGATAATTGTTCATTTTGTGTAATACTTCTAAGTACTGCAAAGCTCCCCTAATGCTGCTTGGATATACAAAACGTGTATACTCAAATTTATCAATAGGTTCAACCTGCAGCCTAATTTGCTCCATTACTTGCAACTGAACAAATTTTTGCAATGTTACGTCATCCCCATACTGATCAAAAAAGTCAGGGGTATTTTCAGTGATAAACGGACTCAGTATGCCCTTTACCTTAGTAGCAGAATCTATTTCAAGATAAACTCTTTGTGGTCGAGGTAAACTTTTCTCAACGAAATTGGCGCTTTGCTCTCTGAGCTCACTCAACTTGATTTCCTTATGCAGAAGCAAATGATCATTATCGACCGTTAGAGCATCCATTACTGAGTTAATGAGTTGTTCTTCTCGATACGCTATGAAAATGATTAATTTTTGTTGATTTTTCAGAAAATCAACTATATCATGCAACATTTGACTCATAACTGTGTTGGGTACTAAATCCAAATCATCGACTTGAAGCGCAATATATAAATATTTATTTTCATTATAATTTATCACATTCAAAAAATATTCAATAAGTTCATTTATTTTCTTGCGAAAATTTTGCTGATCTTGTATATGTGTCAGTACTTCCATCCCTGAATTTTTTTCTGAAAAGGCACTTTTTTCGATTCGTCTATTTTTTAGTACTGTGATTATTTCATTTACGATGCTAGTAAAACCGGTTTTATCCTGAAAATATTTATTATCCAAACGATTATTATCTCGGATATCTTCTACTTCACTTTTTAGCATTGCAACAAAAAGTTCTACAATATCTAATTTCCCATCAAAAATAGTAGGGTCTATCTTCGGTAAAACATATATTCCATCATTGTTATTCTCGGAGGGTAAATATTTATTCGTTGTTAGGGCCTCACCTAACGTTTCTTCAAAGGAACTTTTCCCTGTTCCACGGTCTCCGATTATACTAAAGATATTATTGATATTATTTTTTGTACTATTATTATCCTTACTTGTTACAGACTTTACCCACTCGAGGGCGTCTTTCAATTGGTTTTTGTATAAATAATCACTTTCCTTTAATTCATCCAAAGATGTAAACTGTGTAAATAGGTACTCCGTTGTCGCGTTATTCCAATTTACTCGAAGATCTTGAAAAAAAATGCGTTCTCTTTTGTCTTCTGTCATATTATCACTCCCATTCTTTTTTCGTATAATATACCACAAGAAAGTTCCTCTATTGTGAATTATTTTCAATATTCGCTCTGAAATATAGTCTTTATTGGTATAGTTTTCCTTGAAATGAAAATACTGCATCGAAGGTGGTGCCCATTTTTGGGACCCATTTTCCGGGGAACCTATCCTTCTCGGAGGAGAGAATGTTGAAGGTCGTTCTCATTCGAGAAGCGGATGCTCGTCGGATGAGGAATGCCAGGATGATTGTCACCTCCGGTCAGTGCGGCTTCACCGGAGATTAGGCGCCAGGGAAATGCTGTTCTTCGATGCAAAAGGCGATCATTCCGTGGTGCATGGGGCAGTTCGCGGTGTTCACACTGCAGGGTGCGCCGTTCAGGGTTAGCGGTTGATGTACCGGCGCCAATCAAGAAGGTGGTCGTTAAAGTGGGGATGCAGGATAAGGCAATTGAAAAGCTTCAGTCATGAGGTGGTTCGAAGATAAGTATCCTATCGAAGTGTATTATTAAGATCCAAATTGTTCTGCAAGGTCGTAACTTTTGTATCTGTAAGTGACAAGCCTGAAGTGTATTGGTTCAGCGCTTGCTGGATGCCAGCAGTGCCACTTGGCAGGTTTTCCCACTCGATAAATGCACCTTCTGAAAGTTTCACTGAAGAAACGGTTGGCACAAGTTAAATATTCTCTGAAAATAAAAATCTGAACGCAAACAGGCCAAGCAAGGTTAACTCTTGCTTGGCCTGTTTTACCTTCTCTAAATATAGAAATATAATGATTGAATCAAATAGTCTTCTTCATACTTCGTCGCCAACTTAAACAGCTGTCGTTTCATCGTTGCCAAGCTACCGGTAGTGTTGCGGTAATTTCCAATACTTTTCTCGAAAGCTGCGCGCTCCTGTGGTGTCGCTTTTTTTTTGAAATACCCCCATACATGCTGGGCTGCATTCTCGGCGGCACCAGTTTGTATCTCCTTTGTAAGAGCGCCCTCAATCAGGCTGTAGAATTCTCTTACCGGATAGGTAGTCTTGTCCTTCAAGAGCGTTCGGATAGCTTGGTAGTCGGCAGCAGATTTTTCGAGGATTGTATACTTGTATCGTCCCCACTCTTTTTCGAGCAACGCTATGCGATTATTATCAGTTGTTGCGTTTTGACATTTAATGGCGGAGAGGTTTTTGTCCTTCACTTCCAGCATGATATCGATGGCTTGGTCTTCTAGCTGGTTGTAAAACTGGAGGAAGGTTTCCAAGTCGATAGTATCGGTGTGGGCACCTGGTCGTTTGCTAGGAGCCTGCTGGGAGTAATGGATTTTCTGCTTGCCGTCCGCCTCTTTCCAGGTATTGTTGGCTTCGGCGATCCAGTACTGGTCATTTCCCCCTGAAGGCGGCGGATTGATGGCATGATGCAGGTTGTCGAATACCGACGGGATCTGGAGTCGATTCGCCAGTTCGAGGACTTCTTCGATATTGTAGAGCCGATCGTCGTTCTCAATGATAAGTCGGTTTTTGACACTTTCCGGCAGGCACTGGAAGTTCTCTGCAAAGCGATTGAGCGCCGCTTCTTTATCCCCGTAGATGCCGCCGACATGCAAGACGATTTTGTTCGTGGTATCAGTGCCGAGCGCGGTCAGGATTTTGGCATGATAAATCAGATCCTCGATGGCGCGCTCGACAACATCTTCGGTCGGCGAATTCAGGACGGTGTATTGGCCCGGGTGGAACGATACCCGCATGCTGCCTCTGCGGATTTTGGCACCGATGCGATCGAATACTTCCTTATGGGTTTCCGGCCAATCAAGTATGTTGACCGGACTCGAACCGAAAGGGATCAGGTCTGAACTGATGCGATAGAGCCGGATGTCATTGGCGATGTTGTAGTCGACCATTCGCTCTAAGGCGGCGATGTTGTGCGCGGTCACCTCCGTCAGTTTCTCCGGAGTTGCGTTCCGTTGCATCACGCTGCGGATGTTTGTGTTGGGTGTGCCAATGTTCAGGCAGGCATAGCCGATTGACATAGTGGTCCTCCTTTGGGTTTTCAGTTTGATATTTTTGGTTTCTTTGGATCAGCTCTCGTATCTTTTGCGGAAATCATTCAGTAATTCATCGAACATCCGGATGCCGTTGGCTGCGCTAGCGGCATCGGCTGGACTTTTCGCTGTTCCATTCAGTTCGTCGACGACAGTTTGGATGAACGTCATGGCGACATGTTCAGGGGTTTCGAAAGTATAGGTCGTTGTTTCTCCGTCCTTGATGAGGCGGATCCATTCGAAGCTCGTGCCTTCGAAGACCAAAGTCCCTTCCGAACCGATGATCGTCACTTCATCCAAGTCGAAGTCCGCGACATAGCACCAGGCGGCCGAGCCGACGACGCCGTTTGCGAAGCGGAAGGATGCCGAGACGGTGTCCTCCACTTCATAGAGGTCAGCCCGATTCTCGACGATTCCGGTCATCGCGGTGATATCCCCGAAGAAATAAGCCAAGTAATCGAGCACATGGACTTGGATATCCAAGTCCTTCCCGCCTCCAGCAGCCGGCAACAGACGCCAAGGCAAGTTGTCTTTGTCCAAGTCTTCCGGAGCCGGCTGCTGGTATTGGCGGATTTCCACCAGTTGCGTTTGCCCGATGGCGCCCTCATCCAGCAGTTCCTTTATTTTCTGGAATTTTTCGAGCGCTCGCCGATAGAAGCTGACGAATACCAGCAAGCCTTTCTCATCGGCCGCATCCAGTATCGCTTGGCATTCCTCGAACGTGCGCGCCATCGGTTTCTCGATCAACGGCATCTTGCTCGCCGCAATCACTTGCATGGCGTAGTCGAAATGGGTGGCCGGCGGTGTGGCAATGTAAACTGCCGTGATTTCCTCGTCCGCTAGCAATTCCTCTACCGTTCCATACACCTGACCATGTCCATGGCGTTTCACCCAATCATGCGCCTTGGCTTCCGTGCGGTTGTATACCCCTTTCAATCGGGACCCGTTCGCTTTGTAGAGCCCTGGCCCGCTCTTCTTCTCCGTTACGTCGCCGCAGCCGATCATTCCCCAAACTGTCTCTTTCATAAATGACTCTCCCTTTTCTTAGCGAATTCTTGATTCGATTATATCATTTCAATATTATTAGTGCCTTTAACTACTTCACGTGTTCAAGAAATCCTTTGGATTATTGGTTTTTTTATTCATGCTACCGTCTGTCACGGCGGATGTCGACTGTTCTTGCTTCATTCTGATTCATACACCCGACCGAAACGTCGGATTTCAGTTGTTCGGCATTCTTTCCTCCTCCAACGATCGATATTATCCCTCCTGTCAGGCGTTCGTCATTCTACTCTCTACCAACAACCGACATAATGTTAAACTAATATTCTGAATATTCCAGAACAAATAAATGAATGTGGGCTTCGCCGGAATACTTATAGATAGTATCCTCCAAGTTCGCTTCCCGTAGGTTTGGTTTTTTCAGCATCTGAGAAATTAAAATCCTTGTTTATGCAAAATAATTCCCTTTATCAGATTGCTAGTCCTTTCCGAAAAAGATATACTCAATTTATCAATCGATAAGGAGGCAATTACCATGAAACTGCCAGTTATAAAAGGTATTGTCGATAAAGAGGGAAATATCGTTGCAATGAAGGTCCAAATCATAAATGCCGGTAAAGTGGTGCGCAATCTCACCTTGAAAATCGGGGAAGAGTACGTTGTATCACCTTTGAATCCCAAAAAAATGAAGAATAGGGGCAGACGTGTTCTGATTCGAGACTTTAACACAAATCAGAGAGGCGATGCAGAGGTAAGAGTAAAATATTTGGACAATAACAAAGCTGGTAAAGCTTTTGCTGAGGATTTAGACGTTATCTAATAGAATAAATTCACACATACAGAGAGCAGTTTGACGGACTCTATGGATTTGGCAGACACTTCTATCATTAGGTTCTAAAAGCCGTATTCTACTAAGTGCATATTTTCTGAGCGTCCTTCTAGGCGCTTTTTATTTTGAGAAAAATTGGAACAAACTAGTATCTCTCTTAAAATTATTTTACACTCAAATTGTTCACCTCTCAAAATACCGTAATAAGCCCTACCAAGAATATAATAAGTGTTCTATAATTTTAATTATCTCATGAATAATATTTAGACGGAGGAATGCTTATCATGATTATTGATGCACTTGCAAACATGGAACTGTACCAGGATTTCAACGAAAAAATCTACAAAGGTCTCACCTTCCTGAAGGAAACCGATGTTGCGGCTCTACCTGCCGGAAGATATGATATTGATGGGGATAATATTTATGTTTTGGTCCAAGAATATGAGACAAAACCTTTGGATCAATGCCGTTGGGAAGCCCATTACAAGTACACCGACATCCAGTATGTCGTTATGGGCGAAGAAAAGATGGGCTACAAAAACATCGCCGGAACTGTCAAAACTGAGGACAGGCCCGCAGAAGATGTCTACTTCTTGGAAGCGGATGGGGACCAGTTCCTGGTAAAAGAAGGCTTTTTCGCAATCTTCACACCGCAAGACGCGCATATGCCGGGAATTGCCATCGCTGAACCGAAGCATATCAAGAAAGTTGTCATCAAGGTAGCCATATAGCCGATTCAAAAATAAGAAGCTGAAACAGGTGCTGGATCATCATCCAAGCCTACTTCAGCTTCTTTTTCGTTAACTTAGGGGATGGTTATTTGACGGCCCGATGGCCGCAGTTTTGGATTCTGTTTTCCGGATGGGAGTCTCGGCTGTTCGTGGTACCGTCCTGGTCATTCGCCCGACATTAGCGACTTGTGTCGGCTGTTCGGTAATCTTCGCTTTTAGTTCAGTCGACGTTCCTGTCTTTCGTTGGCTGTTTGGCATTCTTTGATTTTCATTCAGCCGACGCCTTCGCATTTCGTCGGCTGAACCAACCATCCAAAACAACTGAATGTCAACAGAAAAGGCCCCCGCCGCAGCGGGAGCCGTAAATGTGTTGCTTTATTAGATGAACAGGTTCAAGTTCGCATCCATCGTATCGCCGATGTAGGTTGCTACACCGCCGAAGTCCACGCCAGCGATGATTTCTTCTTCTTTGATGCCCATGATGTCCATGGACATTGTACAGGCTACCTCCTATTTTGGACCAATTCTCACAGTTTGTTGCTAGCATTTTGTTCTGCTGTAATTTACTATTTTCTCCTTTTTACGAACCAAAGCGTAAGGCCCACAGAAATAACAACTGCACCAATTACTGCCCAATAAGGAATTCCTTCTTGTGTTTGAGTAATGAGCTGATTCGCTCGTTCGCTGTATTCTTTAACTGATTCATTGTTGATTTCAAAATTTTCTTCTACAAGCATTTCCTTTCCCGCCACATCGGCAGTAATAGAAAGAGTATATTTTCCTGATTCCAGTGCAGAACTATCCCAGTTCATAGGGAAATTTATTTTTGTTTTCGGTGCCATGATTATAGGTTCAAAATTGCCTGAAAAAAGTTCTTGTCCCTCTTCGTCAGACACTTTATATTCACCAGCGATCTGTCTTTGGATGATGGGTGCATCATTGCGCATCTCAATGTAGACTTTTGGGCCGACTGCATTAAAGCCCGCTTCCCCAAATGAAAAGGCTGATTCTGCTTGTTCTGGCAAATCGAGCTGTATGGCTATTGCAAAGGTTGTTTTCGTTATAACTTTGAATTGAGCGGTATCCTTTTCAAGGGTTTCACTTGTCTGTTCACTAACTTCTACTTTTTCTTCAATAAGCACGCCCCCAATAATCGTACCCTTATTCATATTGGGGACGGTAATCTCAATGGGAACTTCGACAGTCTCATTTGCTTTTATTACGACTTCATTCTCCATTGAAATATTTTGGGATAACGCAAAAGCTTCATCTAATATTGTAGTATCAAGAGAGTCTACATCCACATCGTAAAATATGCCGCCGGTGGGTTGGGTATACGCATTTGTCGGTCTTAAGTTCACGAGAATGTCTTCGCTTTTATTATTTTTGATTTCAATATAAATTGTTTGCTTTTCCTCTGGATTTACCTGCAGATTAAAATACCCACTGACTCCATCTTTTTGGTTGGCAGGCAATATGGCTTTTATCGACATGGGCAGTTCTGTCGCCTCGGATGCTGTTACCTGTGGAGAAACAGTTGTGCATAAAACAGCCGTTAGCAGAAAGAAAAAAAAAGTACTATTTATAAAACGCTTCATAAATTCCCCTCCGTAAGTCTGTACAGTCATTTTTTTTATTTCAGTATTAAGAGGATCCAATTTAAACTTAAAGAGAGCGATCCAGAAAAATTTAGACCCGAATCACTACTGGAGCGGATAAGCGGAGATTGGCCACGGACCATCTGAACATTATTCGTGAAGTGGCGCCGGGTCTGCCTTCTTGAAACACGTTTAGGATTATTTGGTAGGCACAAGAAAGAGGCTGAGTCTTTCTCCCAGCCTCGTTAATAAATCGTGTTTAAGCTAGATTAGATACTTGGTCCTTGTGTAAGAGTCATCGTGATTGTCGAGGTATAAATACCAGCCTTGGCATCCTTAGGAAGCAAAGTCAATGTCATATCCCCTATACTTATCGTATAGGTTCCCATTCCCTCATTTATATCTGCATCTAAAATTGTGACACCGGTAAGACTATCTATTGAACCGCTTACATTCATTACATCGACAGCAGCTGAAGAACCTTCTGTCGCTACGATAGATACCGCTCCAAGCGCTAAAGAACCCTCGGGTAATGTCTTTAAGTCGGTGCCATTAGCAGCGAGAGCATTTGTCAATGTTGTTGCCTGCAATTTAACATCCCAACCAGCACCAGTACCTGTGGCATCAATGAGTGTCATATCGGTTACTGCGGAAGTTGTTGTTTGAGTCGTACCGTCTAAGGTTACGGCAGTAAAGTTAGCAGCTGCAAAATCTTGAATGCTAAGATTGCCACCTGTAATTCCTGCGGTAGGTTCTGCAGCAAAGGCTGTGCCCGTTCCCATTACACTTAACAATATTGTGAGAGCTGCTATTTTATTCATTTTCTTTAACATTTTAATCCCGCCTTTTCTTTTTCGATTTGGTCGTACGATTTTGTAAACTTTATACAGATTAACCAATTTTTTCTTATATTTTCTCAATGAAAACCCCTTTCGGTAACTGGCTACCACCCGTTTTTATACAGAAGGCCCTTTAGCTTTGCGTCCCACCTTTTCAGATGGTTTGCCTTTATCGTTGCATTTCCGCAATTATATACTGAGGTTTTCGGAAAAATCATTCAGCTCAACGCTTTGAGCTGTTTTTATCAATAATCGATCCGCCTAGTTATAATAATTCGAAAAGCAGGTTTATCGCAGAGAAACTATTTGAAAATATTTTGCTATTCAATGGAATAATCTGAATTTGTCATATATTTTGCCAAATAATCTTTCTATATTTACTATATTTCTAAATTGCTCAATTGTCAAATTAAGCTAGACAAAAGTGAAAATATCTGAAAATTATACCCAACACTTTTTCCGACACGAAAAAAAGCGTCCACGAGCGAGAGTCCGAATAAAAGACAAGCCAGTATCCAACAGGTGTGTTGATTTTTCGATACGAAACTACCATTTTCCGCTATGTGTTCAGCTGAGAGATCGACAGACTGCCGGGTGTTCCGGATACTGTCCTGGGTGTACACACCCGACAGATAAGCGTTCTGTCGACTGCTTGGCATTCTTCACGCTTCATTCAGCTGATGGGTTTAGCTTGTGTTGACTGTTCGGTATCATTCGCTTCACGATCAGCCGACGCCTTCGCATTTCGCCGTCCAAAACAACTGAATGTCAAAAGAAAAAGCCCCCGCCGCAGCGGGAGCCGTAAATGTGTTGCTGTGTTAGATGAACAGGTTCAAGTTGGCATCCATTGTGTCGCCGATGTAAGCTGCTACACCGCCGAAGTCCACACCATCGATGATTTCCTCTTCTTTGATGCCCATGATGTCCATTGACATTGTGCAGGCTACCATCTTGACGCCCATTTTTTGCGCTTGGGCGATCATGACCGGCAATGGATCGACATTCTTCTGTTTCATGACGGCTTGGATCATTTTCGATCCCATGCCGCCCATGTTCATTTTCGAGATCGGCAATTTTCCTGCGTGGTTCGGCAACATGATGTCGAACATTTTTTCCATGCCGCGTTTCGCTACGCTGACTTTCTCCGGACGCTTGATGACGTTCAAGCCCCAGAAGGTGAAGAACATCGTCACTGGCTTGCCGTAAGCCGCTGCTCCGTTGGCAATGATGAAGGAAGCCAAGGCTTTGTCCAAATCCCCACTGAAGACAACCATCGTTGCGCCGTCTTTCGTTTCCTGCAAGACGGGTGCTTGTGCCGCTTGGTTGAAGCCGGCTGGTGCTGCTGGAGCTGCTGCGCCCGCTCTGCCTTTCGCTACATGGGCACGGACGATTTTGCCGTCGATTTCTTTCGAGATCAAGGTGTTGCCAGTGTTCTTCGTCCAGGCAGCGATGTCCGCCAGGAAGCCGAAGTCGGATGCTTCGATGATCAGTTCCTGACCGTCGACCATCTTATCGATGTTTTCTTTCACTTTCAGGATCGGGCCCGGGCACTGCAGTCCGCAGGCATCTACTTGGATTGTGTTGGCTGCCGGTTGGGCTGGCTTCGCGTGTGTCGGTTCCACATGCACGGCCTCTTCCGGCGCTTCTTCTTTATAATTTAAAGTCGTGTTCGCTTGCTTGTAAGTTTTGTAGCCGCCGTCCAGGTTCTTGACGGTGAAGCCGTTCTGCATCAGGATGCGGGCTGCATTGTATCCGCGGTGGCCGACTTGGCAGAACACATGGATCGTTTTGTCTTTCGGCAATTCGCTCATGCGGGCACGGATATCGCCCAATGGGATCGTGTAGGCATCACCCAATACGCCGGTAGCCAATTCGAAATCTTCACGGACGTCCAACAGGAACGCACCGCTTGCGATCAGGCCGTCGACTTCATGCCATTGGAAAGTATCGATTGTGCCTTCCAAGATGTTGGAAGCCACATAACCAGCGATGTTGGCTGGATCTTTTGCGGATGAATACGGCGGTGCGTATGCCAATTCCAAATCCGGCAAATCGTAGACGGTCGCGCCCAATTTCATGGCTGTCGCGATGACATCGACGCGTTTTTCGACGCCTTCCATACCGACTGCCTGCACACCCAAGATTTTGCCGTCCAAGCCGAACAACAATTTGATGTCCAACGGCGAAGCCCCTGGGTAATAACCAGCATGCGAGTTCGGATGAATATGGACCACTTTATAGTCAGTGCCGCAACGTTTCAAGGTTTTCTCGTTGTTTCCGGCTGCCGCCACCGTCAATTCGAAGACTTTTGCAACGGATGTTCCCATTGTGCCTTTGTAGCGGACATTCATGCCGTTCAGGTGGTCAGCCACCAAGCGGCCTTGACGGTTCGCTGGCCAAGCCAACGGAACGATTGTCGGGCTGCCGTTGACGAAGTCAGTCACTTCGATGACGTCCCCTACTGCGAAGATGTCCGGATCGGATGTCTGCAATTGGTCGTTCACGACGATAGCGCCTCTGAAGCCTGTTTCCAGGTTGGATTCGATAGCCAAATCGTTTTCAGGTGTCACGCCGATGGAAAGGATTGTCATATCTGTATTCAGCACTTTGCCGCTGTTCAAGCGGACTTTCATGCCGTTCTCTTCGAAGGCTTTGACGCCGTCGTTCAAGATCAATTGGACGTTATGCATGTCGATGTGCGCATGCACAGATTGCGCCATTTCGAAGTCGATCGGAGCCATGACTTGGTCGCTCATTTCCACCAAAGATACGTGGATGCCCAATTCCCATAGGTTTTCCATCATTTCCAAGCCGATGAAGCCGCCGCCGATGACGGTCGCGCGTTTCACTTGGTGCTCAGTGATGTAAGCTTTGATCTTGTCCATATCCGGGATGTTGCGCAAAGTGAAGACGTTCTGCGCGTCCTCGATGCCTTCGATGGCCGGTTTAATCGGTTTTGCGCCTGTCGAGATGATCAGCTTGTCATAGCTTTCTTCTGTTGTAGCGCCCGTTTTTACGTGTTTCACTGTGATAGTCTTTTTGCCGCGGTTGATCTTCACGACTTCGCTGAAGTTCTTGATGCCGATGTTGAATTTCTTCGCCATGCCACCGACTGTCTCCAGGAGGAGGTTATCGCGTTCTTGGATGACGCCGCCGATGTGGTAAGGCAAGCCGCAGTTGGCGAAAGAGATGTATTCACCCTTTTCGAAGATGACGATTTCGTCCTCTTCATTCAATCTTCTCAAGCGTGCCGCTGCAGTCGCTCCGCCGGCTACGCCGCCGATGATCACAATTTTACGTTTCATTTATATTAATCCTCATTTCACAAAGTTTTTAGGTTTCGGTTGTATGCAGATAATAATACCCCGGTAGGTATAATTTGTAAAGGGAAATGTGTCTGAGATGTTAAAATAATTTTGCACAAACTTTCGGTGGCGTCCCGTCGGTGCCGCGAGCTCCTCCTCGCACCACCTCCGTCGAAGGCTGCGCTCCTCGGAGCTGCGCGGCCGCAGAACACCCTGTCGCAAATCTGCGATTATTTGATGCCAACCGGATGGAACTTTGGTATACTTTGAATAGAAAGCAATCGTGAGAAGAAAGAGGGAAATACAATGGCATCAGCATTGATCGTATACGCAAGTTTAACAGGGAATACCGAAGAGATCGCCGATATCGTCGCAGACCAATTGGAAGCATTGGGCGTGGACGTGGAAGTAAAAGAATGTTCGCAAGCCGCACCGGAGGACTTCTTGGCATATGACATGAACATCATCGCGACTTACACTTACGGAACGGACGGCGACCTGCCGGACGAATTCATGGATTTCTATGAAGAGATGGAAGACGTCGACTTCACAGGCAAAATTGTCGGAGTAGTCGGATCTGGAGATACGTTCTATGAATATTACTGCAAAGCAGTCGATGATTTCGAAGTTCAATTCAAAAAATTCGGCGCGACAATCGGCGCAGAAAACGTCAAGATCGACTTGAACGCCGAAGAAGAGGATATCGCGAACCTGCAAAAATTCTCTGAAGCAATGGTTGCAGCGCTGAGCAAATAAGCTCGGCTAAAACCATTCATTACAGCAATAACATAAAAGTAAGAGTCGGCAATCGGGAATCCCTGCAGTTGGCTCTTCTTTTTTTACAATAGAAAGGAGGCTTATTATGGATGTTGGAATGGAATATGAAATATTGATGCTCCAGTTAGGGTCATTGGCCCGTAAGCTTTTCAATGCCGAGGAGAATCTTTCGAAATACCAAGAAGCACTGGAAAAAGCCATTGCGACTCTGGAAAAGGAGAACCGCGACCTGGAACGGCTGCGCAATGACAGTTTCTCGAACACGCTCCTGAAGCTCTTCGGTAACTTCGACCGCCGTTATGACAAAGAGTACCGGGAAATCATCAGCGCCAAAGTCGAGTTCGACAAGACCTACGCGATGAAAATTGCCGCTGCGCGCAGAGTCAAAGAAGTCGAAGCGGATATTGAAGAGAAGAAACTGCGGCTGCGTAACATCAAGGAAGACGTCCTGCGCAAACATCCGGACATGAATAAAGTCATCAGCGAGCGCCAACAACAGATTCTGGCAATTCAGCACGAATGGCGCGAAACGAACGAAGCTGAACAAGCCGGAATAGCAGTATTGGAATCCCTCTCGGATATCATCAGTAGTCTCGATGCCGCCGATGCGATTTCGACCTGGGACCTCATCACCGATAGTAGCCTCATTCTGGATTTTCTGAAGCACGACAAGTTGGATGCCGCCGAAGCTTCGCTTCTGCATCTCGAACAGACAGTCTATACTTTTGCGCGCGAACTTCGCGATCTGGATTTCGTCTTCGAGAGCGACCTCGAGACCATCTCCTCCACCCAACGCGCCCTGGACATCTTCTTCGACAACCTTTTTTCCGATTGGGGAACAAAAGTAATTATTGAGAAAAATATCGAAAATTTGAAGAAGCTGCAGGACAGCACTGAAGATGTTATGGAGAGTTTGGCCGAGAAGAAACGCGAACTGGAGACGACGCTGGAAGTGTTAGCGGTTGAGGATGATAAAGTGGTTTGATGGGTACATGAATGCGAAGAACCGAGTGTTCTGAGGACTCTCGGTTCTTTTTTGTTTCGCCCTCTCCTCCGGCGAACGGACTCTCACCGGTGTTGCGGTTCCGGTGATACGCTCTGCTCCTGAAAGGGGCTGGTGGCCGGAGGTGAAAGCTGGGCAGCTCGCTCTTCTCCGGTGAGCAATCCCTCATCGGAGCTGACGGACCCTTACGAGCATCAGCTCCGGCGAAGACAACACTCATCGACGGAGCGAGGGTCTTACACCCTTCGCCGGAACTCCCTATTTGCTTAACTAATTTGTTGATTATGGCAAAAATATATTGCATTCTTGCGGGTCATATGAGAATATAGTACATGTAATCGATTTTATATCAATTACAGGAGCCCTTGTGGTTCCAGCTTCTGTTTAATCCCCCCAAGGTTAAATAGACAAAGCTCAGCTTAGGCTGAGTTTTTTTGTGTTTTGGGGTCAATTTCACACAAATACATGGGAGACTCCCCCTATTCTCTAGAGGTAAGTTGTGTTATGATAGTGCTATTACGTTTTAAAACATAGGAGTGAATACACAATGGTATTACCGAATTTCGAAGAAAATCTTCAAAAATACGCCAAATTGTTGGTTTCAAAAGGGATCAACGCTCAAAAAGGACACACGATCGTCATCAACATCGACGTCGAACAGGCACTTTTCGCGCGTCTATTGACGAAGGAAGCGTACGCGCTGGGCGCCGAGGAAGTCATCGTCAAGTGGACCGATGATTTCGTCACCCGCGAAACATATCTGCATACGTCCGAGCAAAGAATGACAAATATCCCCCAGTACAAAGTAGATGAAAGTCTCGACATGATTGAAAAAAAAGCGAGCCGTCTCTCTGTCCGCTCGGCCGATCCCGATGCGCTAAACGGCGTTGATGGTCAAAAGTTAGCTGCCGTCCAAAAAGCGAACAATATCGCTTTCGATGTGCAACGTATCGCGATCCAAGCCAACAAAGTGAGCTGGACTGTCGCTGCCGCAGCCGGCGCGAAATGGGCCGCGAAAGTTTTTCCTGATCTGGCGACAGAAGAGGAACAAGTCGACGCCTTGTGGAACGAAATCTTCAAGACATGCCGCGTCTACGAAGCCGACCCAGTAGCTGCCTGGGATGCGCATGAAGCGCGCTTGCTGTCGAAAGCCGATGTGCTGAACGCCGAGCAATTTGACACTTTGCATTATACAGCGCCGAACGGAACCGATTTGATGATCGGCATGCCGCAAAACCACGTATGGGAAAGCGCCGGGAGCGTGAATGCGCAGAACGAGACGTTCATCGCCAACATGCCGACCGAGGAAGTCTTCTCAGCGCCTGATTTCCGCCGCATCAACGGTGTCGTGAAGTCGACAAAACCATTGAGCTATGCCGGCAACATCATCGACGGCATGGCGTTCCGCTTTGAGAACGGACAAGTGACCGAAGTTTCCGCTGAAAAAGGCGAAGAAACGATCAAACGTCTGGTCGAAGAAAATGACGGCGGCAGAAGCCTGGGTGAAGTCGCCCTAGTTCCGGATCCATCTCCGATCTCGCAATCCGGCATCGTCTTCTTCAATACACTGTTCGATGAAAATGCTTCGAACCACTTGGCGCTGGGCTCCGCTTACGCATCCAGCATCGAAGGCGGGACTGAAATGACGCAAGCAGAGCTGGCCGCAGCTGGCTTGAACCGGTCGACTACGCACGTGGACTTCATGATCGGGTCCGCTGACATGAATGTCGATGGAATCCGTAAGGACGGATCTGTTATGCCAATCTTCCGTAATGGGGATTGGGCGTTTTAAAAGTTATTTTGTTTGGGTGGCCTCCCTGGTTGGGGAGGCTTTTTTTGTTGTGGTGGTTGGACGGCTGGAGGCCTCGGGGATATCGATGGTTGTTGATGGGGTTTACTGGCGTGACTGGGGTGTCACAGCTCTGGCGAGGTATTTGTGTGCCGGAGCTGGTGACCCACAGATGTTGCTTCCTCCTGCGAGCGCGGTCTGCCCGGAGGAGCCGAATCGCCCGCCGTCCCAGCTCCGGCCAACATTCTCTCACAGGAGAAAGATTGTTACCGGAAACCACTACTACGGCGAGCAGGCCTTTCGCCGGAGGTGACGGCGCCCCACCTTGTCCTCCGGTTAGGACTGGCTTCGCCGGATATACCGACGCGATTTCGCGAGCGCTTTCTTAAGTTTTCCTAGCGCCGCGGGACATTACTTTTGTTCTGATTTTGGATGGGCTATAATGTGGGTAGATAATCAGACAAGTCTTTACGAAAGTAGGGTGTTTACCGTGATCGATCGAAAGAAAACGATGGAGCAGCTCGAGGAGGTTTCGCATGCGGTGGAACCGGAAAAGCCGTCCAGCAAGAGTTGGCTGTATATTTTCGGGGCAGTTATATTGATTTTTGGCCTCACCTTCATCTTCCAACAGATGAGTGGCACAACGAACGACGAAGTCCGGCCGGCCGACATCGAAAGTCTGCACGCTGAAGTCAAAGAATTGAAAGGCATCGTCTCCGATTTGGAAGCGCGCATTGATGCATTAGAAAATGAATGAGGTTCCGGCAGCTGAATGGCTGCCTTTTTTATTCCCGCGCTTCCGTGAAAGTTTTTTTCAAAATGGGTGTGGATATTGCACGCATTAAGTGATACAATGAATAGTGTTCTGTTGGTCCTATAGCTCAGCGGATAGAGCACTCGTTTCCTAAACGAGGTGTCGGAAGTTCAATTCTTCTTAGGGCCGTAATATAAATTAAAAAAGTCGGGTATCCTTTGCGGATATCCGACTTTTTGCATGTTAATTGCTAGCGAAAGATGCCGAAAGACGCCATACTCGAAGGATTCTTGATATCGCTGACGATTTTTCCGAGTACTCAGTCGCAATGGAAAGTCAATATCCAGCAACAGCCAGATACATAATCGCCCAAGCCACGATTTCACCGAGCTCTTTGACGGCAGCATTTCTTGTGAGGTATCTCACTTGGTTCCCGCTGGCTTCAAAGTTTCCCCTGGTTTCCGTGCCCATGTTGTCTTCGCTAAAAATAATAATTTCAGCCATACTCCATTCCTTTTTCTGGATCTCAAGAAGCTGCACACTGACTTTTCGCAAACACTCTCGTCCTATTATAAATCCTTTCCAGGCGGGAAGAAGACGTTTGATCTTGGCCAGTGCTGTCGAATCGGGCAAAAAAAATGCGCCTATCCCTTCGAATTAAACAGACGAATATTTTAGTGCTTCTTTAACGGAACACTCTATTTCTACTGCAAAACCTATAGCTGAAGCGGACCTTTGTATCACATCTTCAAATAATGCGACACTTCTTTTTCTAAATCGCCTATCATCTTTGTTTCTTCAATTGCATTCAATATAGCATAAGCCTTCTCGATACACTCTGACCCTTCTTTAATTTTCCCGGTTTTTTTCAGTATGATCCCTTTTCTGGCATAGGCAATTGATAATTGATTGTATTTTTGATATTTCTTGCATAAAGGGATCACTTTTCCCAAATACGAAAGGGCTTCAGGATATTTTTGCTCATCGATCATCAAAACAGCTAAATTAACATTTATGTTGATCAAGAGAATTTCCCCTTCTTTCAGATTCTGGTAAGGTTCTAATTGTTTGGTTACTCTTTCCCCAATATGCATAGCCACATCAACGGGGAAAATAAACAAAATGGTGTTTATCAATCGGATATCCAATAAATACCATTTATCAAATTTCTCCATACGCTCCCATATTTTTTTTGCATAGAACTGTGCTTTTTCCAGATTTTGGGTTGCCGTCAACACGATCAAGCTTTCGCATGCGTAGAGAAGATCCCTTAACAAATAGTCCTCCTCTTCTTTTAGATGCTCCTTAATTTCATTTTTGAGCTTTTTTAAGTCATCCAAGTGATTGTAATTTAACGAGAAAAAGGCATTAATTAGCTTTTCTTTAGTGGTCAAATTTTCCTGATTCAGAATGTACCGGAACTCATCAACGGAAATATTTAATTTTTCCAGAATCGCTAACCATTTTCGAAAGGTGGGTTCCATTTCACTTCTTTCTATTTTTGAGTACGCAGATTGCCCCATAATTCCTTCTGCAACATACTGTTGAGAATACCCTCTATCTATCCTAATATCTTTAAGAACATCTCCGAATTCTTTCTTCACAGGTTTCACCTTCTTTTATTATAGTATTATACGACTAATTGGATCAGATTGCATTTTTCTACTTTATAATGTAGTTGTTAAGTAAAATATTTTTTAGAAAAGGGGTAACTGTCATGAAAAAGTTTATTGTGTTGTCCATAGCCCTTGGAGTAATGGTTAGTAATAGTTTAATTTTAAAGGAATTAGCTTCAGATGCCAACATGTCAAGCAATGAAATTCAACAAGAACAACTGGCAAAATCACCAGTATATTCTCCCACTAAAATCATCTGGTTTTTTTAAATTAATATACTGTGTTTATTGAGCCGCAACCCTTAGCGAACTATTCCCTTGGTATTAATTGATTATCAGATAAGTAAAGTTAATCAACAAACCTTTGCTCACAAACCCAAGGCAGACAGGCAGCCACTCACTTCAAGAGAAAAGGAAAAACAGGTTAGGACACGTGTCCTAACCTGCTGACTACCTGAAGCAGTTCTTTCTTCCACTTGCTTTCTCGATAAACTCATACAATAGATTACCTTATTCGGTTTTTCGCGAGTAGTTTCTTCATTGATTGAGGTTAATTATCTACGGGCGAAACAGAAAGAGGCCGGATTCGGACTCCGACCTCTGACAATTCACACGTGTTAGTAGTTTCTTCAGCGTCTTTCCGCTAAGCCCATCAGCTTAAACCTAAAAAGTTTTAGCGAGGAAATCACATTCGTTCATTATTAATTGGCGAAGTATTTAGTGCGATCAATTATTTTAAAATGATGGGGTAATGCGGGGTTGGTTTCAGCGACGGGATAGACAGAAGAGAAACTTCAGGCTCCTCCATTAGTGATTGATTGATATAAACCTACCTCCAGCAATTGATTAAAAATATGATATACTATTGACTTTGCACCATTACGACTTAAACACACCATTACGACTTAAACAAAAGTTACTTACATTAGCAAGAGAGTTCTTGCTAATGTAAGTATAGCACCCGTTCGCAATCTTTTCTATTTATTTTTTAATATTCAAAAAAAACGTGTTGTCAGTCAATATTGAACGCCATGAAATCACAAGTGGTGTTTAACGTTGCTCTGTCAATAAAATTAATTAGTTTTTCGAATTTACTTACTGTATAGTTAGTAAAATGCCGGTCATTATATTATTCATATGACTACAAAAAGTTCAATAACGCTACATTCATACAAAAGAAAATACAAAATTGTTTTTCGCTTAATAATCCATTTTACATGGTCATCTTGTCAAAAATATTGGTAAAAAATACACAAACTTTGTACAAGCCCGCCCAAAAATGGGTAGTCTTATGAATGTTCAAACTATTGTTTCCCTGATAGTCTATACTTTATATTATTATAAATGACTCTTCCCAAAAATCAAATAGACCCTCCAGCGACACCCGATTATTTCCGGACGCCGCTGAGGGCCTATTTTTATTTTCTATAGAATTGTGTCGCCTTCGCCATATGAGCTGCGGCCGGCTTCGATGATGCCTTGGTTGCTGTCACCGTTGTAGATGGAGTTCTTAACCAACACATAGTCGCATTTGCGGATCGCTGTGATGTCTTTTCCCCCCGCGTATGAGATGGATGACTGCAGGTCTTCACGCATTTCGTTCAACGTATCTGCAATCGTGCCGCGGTAAGGCGTCAAGATCTTTTTGCCTTCAACGTTTTTGCGTTGGCCTTTTTGGTATTCGGAAGCACTGCCGAAGTACTCTTTGTACAAGCGGCCGTTGATTTCCTTCGTTTCGCCCGGTGACTCATCGTGTCCGGCCAATAACGAGCCGACCATAACCATTGTCGCGCCGAAACGGATCGATTTGGCGATGTCTCCGTTTGTGCGGACGCCGCCATCAGCGATGATCGGTTTGCTTGCTGCTTTCGAGCACCAGCTAACGGCTGCCAATTGCCAGCCGCCTGTACCGAAACCGGTCTTGATTTTGGTCGTGCAGACTTTACCAGGTCCGATCCCTACTTTTGTAGCATCGGCTCCAGCATTTTCCAATTCACGGACGCCTTCAGGAGTGCCCACGTTACCGGCAATCAGGAATGTTGCCGGCATCACTGCTTTGACGTGTTTGATCATACGGATGACTTCATCGGAATGACCATGTGCCACGTCGATTGTTGTATATTCAGGAACGGCTTTTTTAGCCGCCAATTCATTTACGAAATCGAATTCTGCTTCTTTGATCCCCAAGCTGATGGAAGCAAACAAACCTTTTTCATGCATATGTTGGATAAACGGCAAACGGCTCGCTTCATCAAAACGGTGCATGATGTAGAAATAACCTTCTCTGGCTAACTTTTCAGCAAGTTCTTCGTCCAGGATAGTCTGCATGTTCGCAGGCACCACCGGCAATTTGAACGTGCGGCCACCAAGTACGACAGTCGTGTCGCATTCAGAACGGCTTTGCACGACGCTCTTATTCGGAATTAATTGTACGTCTTCATAGTCAAAAATTTTCATTTTCTATTTCCCTCTTTCTGTTAGTGCACTTTTCCTCTTGGGAATCGCTTTACACAGACACGGACGTGAAGGCAAAAAATGTCTTCTATCGTAAAGTCCCTATAGTAAGTTACACTACTCCCCCACGTTTGTCAAAGATTTATTGTTAATTAAAAGTTAGTTTTACTTTTGAGCATCACGAAAAACTGAGGAATGGCGCATCCCAGCATAGTTCGGCTGATACTCCTGCCATATTTTCATTTATACGCAAATTCAGGTAAAATGATTTATTGTACAGCAATAATATTGGAGGGCTTATCACTCATGAAAATAAATGCAATAAAAAAAGAACTCGATGGGATTCTGCCTGGCCTCGCAGTCAGCATCCTCATCTCTTTGGTCAGCCAGTTTTTGGCCCGCTTCCTTCCTGCTTTGGGCGCCGCGCTCATCGCCATCCTGTTGGGGATGCTGATGGGCAACACTCTCCTGAACCGGCCGGAACTGGAGAAAGGCACGAAATTCTCCGAGAAGCGGCTCTTGGAATACGCCATCGTCCTGAACGGGCTGATCCTGGATTTCCAAGTGCTGAAGTCAGCCGGAATCAAGGGCTTCGTCTTTATTATGTTGCAGATGGGGCTGACAATTTTTGTCACCTACAATCTGGGCAAATACTTCGGATTCGGCAAACGCTTCTCGCTGCTGATGGGCGCCGGCAACGCAGTCTGCGGTTCATCAGCCATCGGGACCGTCTCGCCGATCGTCAAAGCCGACAACAAGGACAAAGGAATCTCGATCACGATCGTCAACCTGACCGGAACCGCGCTGATGATCGTCCTGCCGCTTTTAGGCGCCTTCCTCTACGGGAACGACACCCTGCGCACCTCCGCCCTGATTGGTGGCACCGTCCAATCCGTCGGCCAAGTCGTAGCTGCTGCCAAACTCGTCAATGACGAAGTCGTCACGCTGGCGACCGTCTTCAAATTGATGCGCGTGCTCTTGATCATCGCCGTCGCTGTGATGTACGGGCGCATGAACATGAATGAAGGAGAATCTTTGTTCACGCGCAAGAACGCTAGGCTTTCTGGTGCAGAACTAACCGACCGTTCGGCCGCCGTCTCCTACGGCGTCCCCTGGTTCCTGACCGGATTCGTCGTCTTCTTCCTGATCCGCAGCTTCATCGGCGTTCCCGACAGCGTGCTGGCCGGATCAAAAGCCATCAGCACCCAATTCGAAGTTGCCGCCCTCGCCGCAATCGGCATGCGCGTCAAATTCGCCGACATCATCAAAGAAGGCCCCAAAGCCATGCTGTATGGGTTGACTGTTGGAGCAGTGCAGGTTGTTATGGCCATTGCGCTGATACGGGTGTTTTTCGGATAATCGGATAAAAGCAGTAAAAGCATCGGTTCCTATGGGAGCCGATGCTTTTTTGTCGTATATACGCCTTTCGTCGGCTCTTCGGTAACATTCGTTCTTCGTTCAGTCGACACATCCGGCTCTCTTCGGCTATTCAGCATGCCCCGCCCTTCGTTCAGCCAACATACTGCACCGACGTCGGCTCTTCGGTATCCTCCAATTTCCGTTCAGTCAACACATCACGCGGGCGTCGGCTATTCATTCACTGGGATGTAATGTCTTCCACGATCACTTCCAGCAGCCTGATATTCTCGCTTCAAAACCTTATACACGCGATTTGTATCTTCCGTGCCACACCAATCTGCCAAACGCTTTGTCGTTAGTTTTTCATTTGGAAAAAGAATCTGGAAGTCTGAAATGCTATTACTGATGGCTTTTTGAATAATTATCTTCTTGCCGCAACTTTCACACACGTGAGAGCGTCTGCAGAAATTTTGCACAAGCGTCCCACAAGCCGGGCAATTAATGCCTTTATTCATTTTCTCATACTCATATTTGACCAATTTGCTTGGGTAACCAAGATTATGACATTTAACAAGTGCTTGCGCCAACTTTTCCAGTTCCGGATTTGCTACGGATTTCATATTTTGTAGTTCACGGAAATGCTCTGAAATCTGTCCAGGAAGAATGCTGTCACCCTCGCATGGGGCTCCCCAGATAGAAAATTCTGGATTTACGTATACTATATATGCTTCAAGCTCCATCGAAGAGCCCATGCTCTTAAGGAGCTTCCGCATCCTCACTTTTGTTTTCATTAGCTGCAGGGAGGGATTTTCCAAAGTGGTGCCCGATTGCTTCGTAAATTCTTCCGGCCCCCAGTGGTGTACCCCACCGTAATTCTTGATTTCATATAACAATATTTTACCTTCACAAATCAACAATGCATCTATCTGTAATGATGAACGTCTAATTTCCAGCTGCAAATCATTCAGAATAATGCATTTCGTCCCAGTTTTTCCGTCAGACCATCAAATCTGCACTCACCCTCATATCCCTTTTTCAAATTGAGATAGTAATAATAATCTTCTTTATCCAATCGCATACGGCTGGATAAAATTTCATAAATGCGTAAATGCATAGATTTCTTGCGTTCCTTGAATGCCAATACATCCGCCTCCAATATTTCTTTTCGAAGGTAATATACGCATAATTTGCTTTACAGCTTCTATATTTGAAGAATCAGATATTATTTATGAAATTTAAAGTATGTTTAAACGCAAATGAGGCGTGATGCGGCATTGTGAAGTGTGGTGCCACATGCTGCGTCGGCTGTTCTGTGTTTTTCGCCCTTCGTTCAGTATATGATTTTTCTTTTTGTCGGTTCTTCTGTATCCACCAATTTCCGTTCAACCAACACATCGTACGGGCGTCGGCTCTTCGGTATTCTTCGCTCTTCGTTCAGCCGACATTCGTGCTCTTCAGGCTTATGCGAACTAAAAAAAAGGCAGCTGCCTCATCCCCTACGAGAGGTAGCTGCCTGGTTTTTGTATATTTGTAGAGCATATATGTTGTTCTATGGTGTTTTGTGCTTTAGATGGGCGTTAAGCCCGACATACATGGTTTCTCTCGACTGTTCGGTGTTATTCGCTATTCGTTCAGTCAACGTATCGCATGGCCGTCGACTGTTCGGTGTTCTTCGTCGTTCGTTCGATCAACGTATCGCACGGGTGTCGGCTCTTCGGTATCTTTCGTTCTTCGTTCAACCGACATCCTCAATCCATAAACGGTTATTCTCTATCATTTTCCCGGAATTTGCGTTTAAAGAGGATTCCCAGCACCTGCACGGCGATCAGCGGGGTTATTGCCGCCAGCGCGATCATGCCGAGGCTTTCGGCCAAGAGATTTTCCCTTCCCATGGCTTCGCCGGCACCTTGGATGAAGGACAAGATGAATGTCGCGGTCATTGGGCCCGAAGCGACGCCGCCGGAATCGAAGGCGATGCTGACGAAAAGCGTCGGGGCGAAATAGGTCAGCGTCAAAGCTAGCAGGTAGCCAGGCAGCAGATAGTGCCATAGTTGGATCTCGGGAAAGACGATTCCAAGCATCACGAGCGCCACCGCTAAGCCGATCACCACGGAAAGCACCGCCAGCACAACCCTTCTTTTCAGGAAGCCATCGGTAAGTTCCTCGATTTGATGTGACAAGAGGTGGACGGTGGGTTCGGCCAGCACGTTCACGAATCCCAAAGCGAAGCCGATTACGATCAAAAACCCCTTTTCATCCAACGAAGCGATGCCGTATCCGACAGCCTTCCCCACCTCCATAAAGCCGGCGTTGGCACCGAGCATGAACAGGAATAATCCTGCATACGTCAGCATCAGCCCGAACAGGATTCCCTTTTCATCCTGTTTTGACATGTCAAAAGAAATCCACTGGATCAGCAAAAAAATCAAAAAGATCGGCAGCAACACGACCATAACTTCCTTAGCGGTGATGGGCAGTTGGCCAATAAAGGGAGCAAGCACATTTTGATCCGAATTTCCCGCTGCCGTTCCGAAAGTAGCGTCTGCGCTGCTGTTTCCAAAAAGGTCCATGACCATCACTGAGATTAGCGGACCAATCGAAACGACACCGATCAAGCCGAAACCGCCTTTGTTGGAATCTTCATTTGCCTTTTTCACTTGCGAGTTTCCCAAAGCAATCGCCAGAATGAACGGTATCGCCATGACACCGGTCGTCGCGTTAGTGGCATCAAATGCCAACAGGAAAACGGCGGCATACAGCAGTGCCAGCATCTTGTAGAGTGAAAGGTTGTGAGCTATCCGGACCAGCCCCAAAGAAAGCAACATGGCCGTTCCGAACGTTCCGGCGAATATGATTCCCCACTTGATAAGCACTCCGGATGTGAGCCAATCAAGCTGTTCTACCAGGAAATGTAGATCAGGTTCGGCGATCGTGATGATAAAACCAAGGGCCAATCCGGCACCTGCCAAAAATGCGAGGTCGTCAGGCTTCGAAACCGTCGCCCCCATGGCGTTACCGATGCGGCTTACGCTCAAATTGGCCCCAAAAAGAAAAATAGAAAGACCGAAGACAATCAGCACAGCGCCGATCAGGAAACGGACGAGCTGCAAGTCAGCAAGCGGTGTCAAGGTGGCGTGCAGCAAAAGAACGATGACCGTGATGGGAAGGACCGCATACAGCACTTCCATAGCCTTTGACAGCAGCAGCTTCATCGGATTCACCCCTCTCCCAAAAAGCCTTTAAAATTGTGTAATTCCGGTGATTTATTCGTTTTGAGTGACAATTATTTTTATGATTGCTTTCCGATTGCCCACGATTGCTTCTGGCTGGCCGATGATTTCCCCTTCGATTTCGAAGGAGCCGGGTCTGTCGAGCTTGCTGAGTATAGTGGGCGTCAGCTCTTGCCATTTGACCCATTGCTGTGTATCCGTGCCGTCGTTGTATCGGAGTGTGACGTAGGACGGGAACCCGACGAGCTGGCTGTGCTCGATGGCATATTGGCCGGGCTCCAGAGTGAAAGTCGTTTCATCTTGGGAGACGATTTTCAGTTTATCGACTTTTTCGAAGTCTTCCGGTACATTTTTCCAGACTTTCATATAGTCAATCTGAAATACCTTAGGATACGGTGCAGCTGGGTCGAAAGGCGCGACCCACCAATTCTCCCGACCTTCATAGGCTGACAGAATCGAGATCATCGGATAGGCGACCTCTGCCTGAAACGTCCCGATTTCTTCGTCATCGAAATAAAAAACGAAGCCTTCCGGTGTCCATTCGAAAGTGTAGAGATGGAATTCATTGCTCAAATCGGCATCGCCGACATCATGGACGAAATGTTGTTCCCTCGCTGCCGGGTCCCGGTGCGCGTAAAGCGAAGCCGTGACTACATTGCCGAAATTGAGGGCATTCTCGAAGACATCCACTTCCACATCCTGTTCCGGCGTGTCCTGGATCCCGACGAGCCACCAGGCACACATATTGCCGAGGCTGTTCATCATTTTCGCCCGGATTTCGAAGACGCCATATTGCGAGATGAAGCCCATAAACGGCTCTATATCATTGCGGACTTCCAAACCAGCTTTGAATTCATGCAGCCCGGTCCGGTTACCGGTCATCACGCTCGAGGTGCGGACGGTCCCGTCAAACTCGGGATTCCACGGCTGCGTGTCCTCATTGATGATGAGATTCAGATTACCATCCTCCACCTCGTAGACGGCACGCGCTGCATCCATATCCGGCGTCCAGGAAGCCAAATACTGGTCGTTCCAGATGGCAGGATCGAGCGGACTTTCGTCAAAATTCTCGTCAAATATCAGGCGATAATCGCCGTTGTAGACCGGAATCGTGTATGTTTCATCCCTATTCGTCACCCATCTACTCAGATGGGACTCCAAAACAGCCGTCAAAGATGAAAAACCCGCCTGACGGAAACCGAAAAAGATTACCGCAGCAACAGTACAGCCAATCAGGAGTTTCGTTGTTTTTTTCACAGTAGATCATCTTCTCTCGTGGGATTTGCTTGCGATGATAATGATTTGCGAGATGATATTAAATGGATTGTTGGGGAAGTTGAATAAATGTACGCTTAGCGAAGTATCGTTCATCTCCATTATAAGTCCGCCTGATTCGGCACGCTAATTTTAGGACTTTTCCCGGCCATATTTTTGAGGCATATTCTAAATGCAAAAAGCATCGCAACCTTCAACGTTTGAAGGCCATGATGCTTTTTATGCTTTTATGTTCACGGAAGCATTTCATAATTCTCTGGAAGGGCAAAATACTCCGGTGCTACGGTGTCGCTCATATCGATCACATCGAGATTGAACTGATTTTCCCCGGAAGCTGAGCGGATCCTTTGCAGGACATCACCCTCGAAATAATAAAACATCCGGTCCCCATTTGCGGCATAGTATTCTTCATAGATGAGGTCTTCATCCTCCCAACTGCCCACATAAGTGCTGCCGATGTTCTTGAACGGCGGCGCTTCGATGATGCCATCATCTTTCGCTTCTTCAGTAGGATCCGCACTTTCATTCCGCGCAATCGTCTGATTTAAGTGATCGAGTTCATAGGCCAACCCGTTCAACGTGAGGTAAGTCATGTCTGTGTTCTCCCCGCTTATTCGGATTGCCTTATCCGCCCCGTCAACAGCGACTGTCATCGACCGGTCCTCCAGCTGATCCTCTGTAAACTCTTGAAAATGGTATTGCGCCACATACTGTTTGCTAGCAAAAATCGCGAAATAAGGATCGGCCAAATGGGTGCGGGAAATGCTCGTATCGGCCTCCGTAGATGCTTGGCTGTCGCTTCCCGCAATTGATTCGATTCGTTCACTTTGGCTGCTTGCCGTGATGCTGCTTGATTCGTTCGATGCAGTTCCGTCTTGTGCACATGCGGTTAAAAATACGGCAATTGCCGTCAACGTCCCTATTAAAGCAATTTTTCTTTTCATTTTTCATAACCCTCCTTACGCAAAGCAAAAGGTTCGGTCTGTTTTTCTGGCTTTCGTTTCCTTGTATTCATTATACGCCGGAATCATCCTGGTCACTATGAAAAGCCCTCGACATTCAAAAAGGTGGCGAATGCGGGTGGCCGAATCATGTCTTATCATTTGCATAACCCGCTCTATTGGGCGCACAATACAAGTGAAGAAACAAATGGTCTTGCGGAAGTCCGCAGCGATTATACTGTTACAGCCATCCCTTCGCCGTTTTACGGACTATCGCATCAGGTATCTTTTAAAAGTGCATTTCCAGTTAACGAAGGGGGATATTTTTCATGAACGATATCATAACCATTGCCTTGAAGGCCTTTCCGGTCATCGCTCTGATAACGACAGGGGTTGTTCTGGAGAAGACCGCCTTCATCAGCGCCGATGTCGTCAAAGGCATGAAGAAGCTGCTCATGAATCTGGCTTTGCCTTGCCTTTTGTTTCTGATTTTGTTGGATGCCGATCTGCAAGCGGACTATCTATGGGGATCAGTTGCGGTTTTTATCGCTTGCCTGTTGGCTTTTTCGATGGGTTTTTTGTTCAAAAAAATGTGGAAATCGCCCAATGCGTTCTTCCCGTCCGTCTATTCCAGCTTCGTCACCGGCATCATTGGCTATCCGCTCTTCATCTCCACATTTGGCGCCGAGCACCTGTACAGATTGGCCATCCTCGATATCGGCAATCTGTTATTCATCTTCATCGTGCTCGCGACATTTTTGGATAAAGTCGGCTGCAACCAAACGGGCAGAAAAAGGATGAGCCTGACAGATCAGGTCAAACATATAGTCAAATCCCCTTTCCTGATAACCATGTTCTTGGGAATCCTGGTCTCTATGCTTGGCGGACGGACGTTTTTCCACACGAACCCTGTGACCTCCGCCTTGGTGGCTGCTGCGGGAATGCTCGCGGACATCACTTTGCCGCTTGTTCTTCTGGTGATCGGCTATGAGCTCCACTTCGATCTGAAGCAGCTTTTGGTGCCCCTCCCGGCGGTATTGCTCAGGATCAGTATGATGCTCCTGTTCGCCTATCTGCTGAACACTTTCGTCATCGACAGAATGCTTGGCTTGGACCGGCTGTTCCAGATGGCCGTCTATACCATGTTCCTCTGCCCGCCCACTTTCATTATTCCAGTCTTCATCGAAGGCGATTGCCCCGACAAAAGCTTCATCCTGAACTTTCTTTCGCTGAACGTCGTCCTCTCCATCGTGACTTTTATTATTCTGATGACGGTGCTGCTCTGAAGAATTGAATATAGCGAGGCAACAGCAGTATTGAATGAACAGATATCCGATAGATGGAATGTTTACGCGCTACGCGCAGATCCGCGAGTGGTCGGCGGAGGGTTTTGGGTTTTCTGAGGCAGGTTTTGCCCGCCAAACAGTCTTTGGCGGGTTATTTTAGGTTGCGAGATGCTGTTTTAGCCCGCCGAACCTTATTCGGCGGGTTTTTCGGCCTCGCCGGCAGTCGATTTAGCCCGCCAACGGCATTTTGGCGGGTTTTCTGGTTTCTCTTCTCTTTAGGTATGTCCGAACTCTCGCACCCACCCCCCTTTAAAAATAACCAAAAAAAAGCAGCCGGTTACGGCTGCTCAACATACATATTTTTCTTGGTCAAGGTCCCGAACAGATCATAGAGGATATCATCCGTAATCTTGACTGGATTGTTATCGAGGTTCGGGTGGTGGGACAGCTGAACCAGCTCATCAATCTGCGCATCGGACAAATCCAGATCCGACAGATCCGACCGCAAGCCAATCTGTTTTTTCAGCGCTGTGATGGCGTCGGCCATTTCAGATGCATCGGCGAAGCCGAGTGCTTTGGCGAAGGCGGTCACGCGGCCGTCCGTCTCAAGCTGGGCGTTCACCTGGGCGAAGTAATCGATCGTCAATCCGCAAGCTTCTCCGTGCGGAATTCCGTAGAGGTTCGTCAGCGGATAGGAGACGGCGTGCGAAGAAGTCGTCTTCGGCAGAGCGAAGGCCAGTCCGGCGATAACCGAGGCTTCTGCCATCTTTTCGCGCGCCACGATATCGTTCGGGTTTGCATAGGCAATCGGCAGATACTCAAACACCAATTTGGCAGCATGAATCGCCAGCGCATCGCAAATCGGCTGGTGGTTCACGCTCCAGTAGCCTTCGACTGCTTGGCAAAGGACATCGATTCCGGAGCAGGCGGTCACGGTCGGCGGACAGCTGTAAGTCAATTCTGGATCGACGACGGCGTAGGCCGGGAAGAAGTTCGGCGAAAAGATCGGCGCTTTTTTCCCGGTTTCGTGGTCAGATAGGACCGCGACGCTCGTGACTTCGCTGCCGGTTCCGGAAGTCGTCGGTACGGCGATCAAAGGCAGAAATGTTTCCGGCAAAGCTTTGCCGGTGCCGTGGTATAACCTGACCGAATCGTCCACCATGGCGATTGTCGCGGCTGCCTTGGCTAGGTCCATCACGCTTCCACCGCCCAAAGCGACCACAAATTTGGAGCCCTTCGCACGCATCAGTTCCGCGCAAGCATCGACTTCAGCCACCTCAGGATTTGGCGAGACGTCACTGTAGACGGCGGTCAGCAAACCCTCCGCTTCTACGATGACTTTGTCGGCCAAACCGGATTTTCGGAAAGATCGCGAACAGATCAGGATGCCGTCCGTTTCTCCAAGCTCCGCGATGACCTCCTTCAAGGCGGAAATTTTGCCGTTTCCGAATATGATTTTCACTAGTTGTTGATAATTCCAATCCATTCCATGCACCCTTTCTATAGTTCATTTTGCTCTTTCAGACAGCTATGGGGCTGCCTCATGCGAGGCGCCCCATATTTTTGATGCTCATCTTAAATCAGATAGTCCACCTAGAATCGAAACCAGGGATTCATTACTGTTGTCCATGGTTTTTCCCGCGGGCTGGCCCGCTGAGACGGATACTTGCTCTTTATTCATCTTTTTGGGGCGCGATTAGTCAAAAAAGATGAATTCTTTTTAGTTATTCATCTTTTTTGCCATCGCCGGACCGAAGCCCGGCCTCACCTCTCATTATACCATCCAACCTAAACAGCCAGCTCTTCTTTTTGGTTGATGACGTTCAGGATCGATTCGCGCATTGTCATGTATTGCTTGGAATAGCGGGCGCTTTCGCTGTTGGCGCCGTCCATGTCGTAGGTGAAGTCGGTGTCGAGCACCTTCACGATGCGGCCGGGGCGGCTGGACATGACGATGACTTTCGTCGCCAGCGACAGGGCTTCGTCCACGTCATGGGTGATGAAGAAGACGGTGCTTTGGTTCTTCATCCAGATGCGGCGGATCAGCGCCTGCATCTTGTCGCGGGTTAAGGCGTCGAGCGCGCCGAACGGTTCGTCCATCAGGATCATGCCTGGTTCATTGACCAATACTTTGGCCAAGGAAGCGCGTTGCTTCATCCCGCCGGAAAGCTCATAAGGCTTGCGGTTGGCGAAGTCCGTAAGTCCGACGATTTCCAGGTATTCCTCCGTGATCGCCTCACGTTCCTTTTCCGGAATGTTGCGCATGCGCAATCCGAAATTGACGTTTTCTTTGATCGTCAGCCACGGATAGAGCGGCGGCGACTGGAAGACGACCCCTCGCTGCCAATCAGGCCCTTCGATCGGCTTGCCGTTCATCAAGGCTTGGCCGTCCGTCGGCTGCATGAATCCCGAGATGATGTTCAAAAGCGTGCTCTTGCCGCAGCCGGATGGTCCCATTACGCAGATGAACTCGCCTTCTTGGATGTCGAGATTGACTTGGGCCAAGGCCGTCACTGTTCCGATTTCGCTGTTATAGACCAGTTCGACATCCTCCAATTTTACCACTGTCTTTCCGTTGATTCCTTCATAAGTCCTCTGCATAATTGGTTCCCCCTACTCTTTCGAATCCAAGTAAGCTTGGATGTATGTTGTGTTGATTCCTTCAGCAAAATCTTCTTCGCTCGGCGATGCGGTAATGTTGCCTTGATCCAGGTAGAATTGGCCCATATCATACATTGTAGCGGCCATTGCGCCGACTGCATCGGATGTCCCCAAGTTGGCTGCATCCAATTGTTCCTCTGCGGAAATCCAGTTTTGACCTTCCATTTGCAGCTTCGCGGACTCTTCCGTGATGTTCAATTGCTTAGCGATGATCGCGATGGCTTGATCCGGATCTTCTCTGTAAAGCGTTACGGCTTTATCGACGGCAGCGATGTATTTCGAAACGATTTCCGGATAAGCCTCACCGAATTCGCTGTGGACGATTTCGACGTTGGCTGTCATATAGCCCATTTCGGCTACGTCACCGCTATGAAGGACGATGGTGCCGTCAGTCAGCAGTTCGCTGAGGGTAGGCTCCCAGATGTAGGCGGCATCGATGTCGCCACGTTGCCAGGCCGCAAAGATGTCGGAAGGCTGCAGATCGATCAGTGTGAAATCTGTCTCTTCAAAACCGCTGGCCGTGATGGCGCGCAGCAGGCTGTAGTGGGCCGTGCTGGCGAAAGGAACGCCGATGTTCTTGCCTTTCAGATCCTCCAGGGAGGTAGCGTTCAGTTCGTTCTTGGCAACCAATGATTCCACGGAACCCAACGTCTCATGGATCCAGATCATTTCGATCGGGATGCCAGATGCGATGCCCAATACGGCCGAGCCCGAACCGGTCAAGCCGAGGTCGACGGCACCGGAAACCATGGCCTGGTTGATCGCTTTTCCACTTTCAAATTGGACGATTTCGATCGGCACACCCATTTCATCCTCAAAATAGCCTTCCGCTTTCGCGATGCCTTCGTCGTTCGGCATTTCCAAAGTCGCGATGATGACTTTCTCAGGCAAATCGCCATCCGCTGATGCGGTGGAAGAGTCGGTCGCGCTGTCGGCGCCCCCGCAAGCCGCGAACAAAAGCGCGGAGCAAGATAAGAACAGTAGTTTAGAGAACATGTGGTTTTTTTTCATAAAAGCCTCCGATTATTTTCCTGCCCAAGGGACAAATTTATTTTGTACGATGACGATAATTTTATCCAAAAGAATGCCGGTGATGCCCATGATGATGATGCCCACGAAGACGATGTCGCTGCGCAGATAGTTGCTGGCATCCAGGACCAGCCAGCCAATCCCGGTCATGGCCGCAACCATTTCAGCCGAAACGAGGGTCGTATAGGCGACGCTGAGTGCGGTGCGCAGGCTCGTCAGGATATCAGGCAAGCAAGAAGGCAGGATGACATGGAAGAACACTTGGGTCTGGCTGGCGCCGACCGTTTTCGCACTGTTGATGAAGTCTATGTTGACTTTCGCAACGGCGGAGACGCAGCTGACGTAGATCGGCGCGAAGGCTGCCAAGAACAGCAAGGCGACTTTCGAAGCATCCCCAATCCCAAGCCCCATGACCAATAAAGTGTAGTAAGCCAATGGCGGCAGCGGGCGATAGAAGTTGATGATCGGATCCAAGGCCGCTTTGATCTTCGTGTTGTAGCCGCTGAGCAATCCCAACGGAATCGCGACGATGATCGCCAATCCGAAGGCACTGAGCAGGCGCCATAAGCTGGTGCCGATGTGCTGCAGCAAGGAGTAGCTTTTATAGCCGTTGAATAGGATCTCCACGAAGGCCGTCCAAACCGCCAATGGGCTCGGCAGCAGCATCGGGCTGACCAGCCCCAGCGCGGTAACGATATACCAGAGCACCATGATCGCTACGACGGTGCCGACGGTGATCATTTTTTCCGGCTGGATCCTCTTTCGTCTTTTCTTTACCGCGATCGCGGACGTGCTTTGCTCGGGAATCAGTGCATCGCTTGTGAGCGTATCTGCTTTCTTCATAAAATTGTCCTCCTTGGTCTCTTTTCGCCTAAACTGTTTCATGCGCGGCGTACCTGATATTCGCGGGCGATCGTTTGCACGAAAATCTTGCCGTCCCCCGCCTGGCCGGTGCTGTTGACCGCCAACAAGATGCCGATTACGTTTTCCACATTCTCATCCTCCGTCACGATCGTAAACATCCGTTTAGGCATCAGCACGCTGTGTCCGACTGCTTCGCGGAAGTCTCTCCCTATCAGCGGATTCTTGCCGCGTCCGAAGACTTTTCGGCAAGTGAAACCCGGAAAGCCGCCTGCAGCCAGTTTTTGTTTCGTTTCCGTCACCTTGTTCAGGCGAATGATCGCTGTCACTTCCTTCATACAATTCCCACCTTTACAGTCCTTCTGCGCCGCTACTGATCGTATAGGCATTTTCGATTGCGTGCACGAATATTCTGCCGTCGCCGTAATTCCCCAAATCGCTTGTGCGCGCTTGGGTGGTGATCACGTCTATGATTTCTTTCTCATGGGCTGCTTCGGCCACCAGGAACAGCAATTCCTTTGGTAGTTCGTCGTAGAAGACGTCGCCGATATGAATGCCGGCCTGTTTCCCCCGTCCGTACACGTCCATCCGTGTCACGGCGGTGTGCCCTTTTTCAGCGAGTTTCGCCAAAATCTGTTCGGTCTTCTCCGGCCTCACGATGGCCTCAATTTTCACTAGCATGCGCTCCACCCCTTTTATATAGTAGATTTTTTGAAATGTGGTGCGGCCGGGACCCGGCGCATTTTACATATAAGTCGCATCGACAAGCGTCAGCACTTCATCCAGGATCGGCATCACTTCAGCCAACTCTGCTTCGGTGATCGTAAGCGGTGGGCAGACACTGATCGTCGTTTCGCGGCCGAAAGTCGAGAAGCCTCGGTCCTTCAGTTCCTTGTAGATGGCCGGCATGATCCGGTTCGGCGTGTTGAACGGCACAAGCGGCTCGCGCGTTTCCTTGTCGAGCACCAGCTCCACCCCGCAGAAGAGGCCGTAAGTCCGGACATCGCCGACGCAAGGGTGCTTAGCTTTCATCTCTTCCAGGTAGTCCTTCAATAGTGCGCCGATCTTTTCGACGTTGGCGGCGATGTTTTCTTCCTCGTAGACTTCTAAAGTCGCCAAGCCGGCCGCGCAAGCCAAGGTGTGACCGCTGTATGTCAAGCCGCATTGGAGTTGATTTTCGGTGAAGTATTCGCTGATCCACTCGGAAACGATTACGCCTCCCAGCGGCACATAGCCTGATGTCACCCCTTTGGCGAAGGTGATCATGTCCGGTGTGAATCCATATTGCTGGAAAGCGAAGGCTGTCCCGGTCCGGTAGAAGCCGGCCATGACTTCATCGAGGATCATCACGATGCCATAGCTGTTGCAGAGGTTGCGCACCCCTTCCAGATACCCTTTCGGATAAGCGATGATGCCGTTCGCGCCGATGACCGTTTCCAAGAGGATGGCCGCCACATTGTACGGGCCTTCGTATTGGATCTGTTCGCTCAGTTTCTTCAGATAGAAGGCCGTCAGTTCCTCTTCGGTTTCAAATGGAAGATTGTCGCGGTAAGGAGAAGGATTGGAGAATTTCACGAAACCGTTCGCGCCGCCGATTTCCGCCGCGAACCTGCGGGAATCTCCGGAAGCGTTGGAAGCGGCAAGTGTAGCGCCGTGGTAGCTGTGGTAGCCGCTGAAAACTTTTGTGCGGCCCGTCGCAATCCGCGCCATCTTGATTGCATTTTCGTTCGCGTCGGCTCCGGCATTCGTGAAGAACACCCGCGCCATATCCCCGCCGGCCAGCTCGACCAGTTTCTTCGCCAACAAAGACTTCACATCGGTCGCATAACTCGGTGCCATGAAGCACATCTTTGCTGCTTGATCCTGGATTGCCTTCACGACTTTTGGATGCTGATGGCCGATGTTCGCGTTGACCAATAAGGAAGACATATCGACTTGACGGTTGCCTTCGTAGTCCCAGAAATAAATGCCTTCCGCCTTTTCGACTGCCATCGCGGCCTGTCCCTGCTTCGACCAGGCCCGCATCACGTACTGTTGATCCATCGCTATTACTTCTTCTCCGGTTAAAGTTGTTGCTTCCGTTGTATTCCATGTTGCGTTCACTGTCATGCTGTTCCCTCCCGATGAAATTCTTTTTTAATCGTTTTTTAATATGTCCCCATAATAGTGTGATTTTTACTTTCGGTAAACTGAAAGCTCTAATTTGATGATAGCATTTGTGACATTTCTGCTTTCATCCGGAAATTATTCCGCTTACAACGAGGCTTATTTCTTGTTGTTTGTCAGTTATGTAAGGTTTTTCTGAAAAGAAACTGACTTATTCTTCCGGATAATTGTTGGGGTTTTCAGGCCTGATATGGGTGGAATGAGGTGGATAGGCTATCGATATATTTATGTTTCCTTTTGGAAAATGACGCCAGTTTCCAGGAATGCGCGTCAGCTTTACTGACATGTTTTGATTGCGAAAGAGTTTTTTGGCGGTTATGAAGTGGAAGCATGTGAGGAAATCTGCCGTAAATAGGGTCGGGTTTGGGAGAATTGTCGGAAGTTTACCTAATAAATAAAAGACAACATGTTCAAAAGAACGCAAAAAAGCGAAGACAATCAGCATGCGGATGCTGTTCGTCTTCGTTTTTTGCGTGAAATGTATAAATTCCATGTTGTTGTCCAGTTTTCGCGTCTCACCATTGCGCTTTGAACATTTGGATCAAATGTTCAAAGGTTGTCCGATAACACCCATTAATCGGACAGCCAAACAACCCAGGCTGCTTTTACCAAAAAAGCAGGAGCTGCTGCCTCGGAATGAGGCAGCAGCTCCTACTAGTGTTCAACATTCTGTTATTTGGCTATGCCGGCAGTCCATTCTGCGACTAGATCCGGATTGGCTTCAACGAAGGCTGCAGCAGCGTCTTCGACTGATTCGCCTTCATAGATTTGGAGCATCAATGCTTCGACATCTTCGATGGTCCAGTGGAATTGATCCAATACTTGATAAGCTTCAGGCATGTCGGTTTCGAGTCCTTCACGTGCCATCGTGTGGATCGTTTCTTCACTACCGAAAGTTCCCTTGGGATCATCCAGGTATTTCAGGTCATAGGACGAGAACATCCAATGCGGGTTCCAGGCTGTTATGACGATGTCTTCTTTATTTTCGATTGCTTGTTCGAGTGTGACGGTCATTGCGCCGGATGAGGACGTTTCGATTGCCCAATCACTCAGATTCGAGTAATCCGTGATGGCACGCTCAGCAGCTGCCACGATACCTGCACCTGGCTCGATTCCGGTGATGGATTTGCCGGCTTGATCGGTCAAATCTTCGACAGAGTCGACATCCATATAGGTTGGAACGGCCAGACCGATTTTCGCGCCTTCAAGGTTTCCGCCTAAGTCGACCATCTTATCGCCGTATTCTTCCAATTGCGCACCGTGCGTTCCTGGCAGCCAAGCGCTCAGCATAGCATCCGCTTCGCCTGTGGATACAGCTTCCCACATGATCGCGTTGTCCAAAGGAGTCAACGTCACATCGTAACCAAGGTCTTCCAACACTTGGGCAACGACATAGTTTGTCGCCACTGCGTCATCCCATTCGACGTAAGCCAGTTCGATTTCCTGGCCTTTGCCGACTGTGTCTTCCATGGATACTTTATCTTCTGTCGCACCGCATCCGGCGGCGATCAGAGTGACTCCTAAGCCCAATCCGGCGGTAAGTCCGAGGTGTTTCCAGTTATGTTTTGTTAATTTTTTCATGGGTATGTTTCTCTCCTTTTTGTTTGGCAATTAGGAACGATTTAGTCTTTATGTTGAACTTTTTTTACTGAATTTCTGGGTCAAGCGGTCGATGATGATGGCAAGCACAACCAAGGCCAACCCGGACACGAAACCGGAACCGATTTTGGCGCGTTGCAAAGCGGAAAGGACATTCCTGCCCAATCCGGGTGCACCAATCATCGAAGCGATGACGACCATCGACAAGGACAGCATAACGGTTTGGTTGATGCCGGCCATGATTGTGGATTTCGCCAGCGGCAATTCGACTTTGAATAACCTTTGCGCGCCGGTGCTGCCGAATGATTCGGCTGCTTCAACCAATTCGGTGGAAACTTGTCTGATCCCCAGATTCGTGAAGCGCACGGTCGGCGGGATTGCGAAAATAAGTGACGCAAGCACCCCAGGAACCATGCCGATTCCAAAGAACGCTACGGCCGGGATCAGATAAACGAAAGCTGGCATCGTCTGCATGAAATCCAAGACCGGATTGATAATGTTGTTCGCGATTTTGTTTTTCGCCATCAGGATACCGAAAGGCACGCCGATCAAGACGGACAACAAGCTCGAAAACAGGACCAACGTTAAGGTGAACATCAAGTCTTCCCATAGTCCTTGGTTATGAACGAACCAGAGTCCGACGACAGAAAAGATGGCCAACCCGAATTTTTTACCCGAGGCAAAGAACGCCAACAGCGCCACTAATGCGATCAGAATGACTGCCGGGATGGCAGTCAGCGTTGAGGTCATCAAATCGATCAATGTCTGCGAAGACTCTTTGATTGGATCGAACAGAAAACTAAATGTATCGGCGGTCTTGTCTGTGATATATTCAGCAAAATCGGCAACCGGCAATTCAGGTATGAAATTCAATAGATTATCCATTTACGGACACCTCACTTTCTCCCGCCAAAGCAGCTATGACAGCTCCTCGGACAAGGACACCCACCAATCTGTCGTTTTCGATGACAGCGACCGGCGAGCTTGAATCATGAATGATCGGGAAAATATCGCTCAAGGTAGTATCTTTGGAGACGGTCGGGATATCTTCTCTGAGGATACCATCCACTCTAGTAGTGTTGGCTTTCAACGCTTTCGTAGCGTCCTCGGCAGTGATGTACCCTTTCAGTCTGCGGCGATTGTCCACCACAAGGATCGTAGAAATCCCTTCTTGGCGCAATAATTCCAATGCGAAGAGCGGACCATGTTTTTCGATATTCATGACGATTGGACGCTTCATGATGTGTTCGGCAGTCAGCACTTTCGAACGGTCGACGTCCTCCACGAATTTTTCGACATAGCGCGTTGCCGGATTGGTCAAAATTTCTTCCGGCGTACCGATTTGGACCAATTCTCCGTCTTTCAGCAGCGCAATTCGGTCTCCGATGCGCAAAGCTTCATTCAGGTCATGGGTGATGAAGATGATGGTCTTGCTGACGTTTGCTTGCAGATCCAACAATTCATCCTGCATCTCACGGCGGATCAGCGGATCCAAAGCCGAGAAGGCCTCATCCATCAACAGAATTTCCGGGTCATTCGCCAAGGCACGGGCCAAACCGACCCGCTGCTGCATCCCGCCTGATAATTGGTTAGGATACTGATGGCTGTAGTCGCCCAGACCGGAATTTTCCAATGCCTGTTGCGCTCTTTCCTTGCGCTCGGCTTTTGCGACGCCTTGCACTTCCAGACCGTACTCAGTATTCTCCAATATGGTGCGGTGCGGGAATAAGCCGAAGTTCTGGAAAACCATACTCATTTTTTCCCTGCGGACTTGGCGCAATTCCTTCTTGTCCATGATCGACAAATTCTCTCCGTCAATCAGGATGTTCCCCTTCGTCGGTTCGATCAGACGATTGAACATCCTCACAAGTGTCGACTTTCCGCTTCCGGAAAGCCCCATGATGACGAAAATTTCACCTTCTTCTATGGAAAGACTGACGTTGTTGACTCCGACCGTCGCCCCAGTGGCGCGCAGGATGTCCTGCTTGCTCTTGTTCTGTTCAAGCAGCTCCAGAGCCTTATCTGCTTTTTTACCAAATATTTTCGTTACGTTCTCTATTTTTATTTTCGGCAAGTTCATTTCTCCTCTCAAATTTTCGATGCTGTATGTGTGGATTCTGTTTCGTAATGGGAATGAAATCCCGAATCCGATTGTGCGTCTCCGTAATGTACAAATATAGTGTTACATTTTCATTTATTCCGAAAATATAAATTGAAGATAATTTCGTTACATCACAAAGGTATAACCACTATTATCCAGCTATGGCGCGGATATGCAAATCAAAAATGAATTATTTGTGAAATTCCCGTGAAAAAGGATGCGGTTACACATGCTTTCTAAAGGTAACCGTGAGGAATCCAATTTTTTTTTAAAACAGTTGTTTGAAGAATCTGTATGTTGCTATTTCACACTTTCAACATAAATACAATCTCGCGCTGATAGCTTTTATTTTGCACACGCAAAAAGGATACCCGTCTCTTAAAGAGCAGGAATCCTTTTTCCATCAGTTATTTTTCAGGTGACGTTTTTCACACTGCATGCAAGTCGGGCTTCATTTACGATCAGTGCAATTCTGGCCAGTAATCTTTGTTGGCTTCAATCAAGTCATCCAGAATGTCCTTAGCAACTTTTGCGCTCGGGATCGTTTTCGATAACGTCAAGGCTTGCCATAATTTTTGATAGCTCTGTTCGACATAGGCTTCCACCACTAATTTCTCGACCGTCACTTGTTGGAACATCAAGGCCTGTTCAAATGCAGGGATTTTCCCTTGGGCCAGTGGTTCCGGACCGTCATTCCCCACGATGCAGGGCACTTCCACCATCGCATCATCAGGGAAATTGGCGATGGCGCCATTGTTTTCCACAATCATCAGCATTCTTTCGTGCGTATTGAACGCAATCGCTCGGGCCAAGTCCACGATGAAGGAGGCATGGCTGTCGATATGGAATGCACCATCTACGGCTGTTCCTTTTTCGATGATAGTGCGTGCAGCAGTGAAGACTTCTTTTTCCCGACCATTTATTACTTCATTGGCACGCGTATAGTTGTGATCGGAATGCGCCACCTCATAATCCGGGTACAAATAATATTTCAAATAGGTATTCGGTAAATAACGCGGATTGACTGCTAATAAATCTTTTGCTTTTTTGTGCGTTTCCTGCCAGCTCTGATCCATGTGTTGCGTGTCGACTTCAACTTGGGTCAAGTACCCGTTCTCTGCCACATAGTCGCGGATCTGTTCAAGATACTCGTAGCCTTCCTTGTCTTTCACGCTTGTCCACCAGCCAAAGTGGTTCAGTCCAAAGTAACGGACTTCCAAGTCTTGCGGATCTTTTCCGATGATTTGGGACATTCGGCGCAACGTTCCCACAGGCATATCACAGATGTTCAGCACTTTCGAATTCGAGCGCAGGACGCGGCAGGCTTCGGCTACAATCGCAGCTGGATTTGAATAATTCAGCATCCAGCAATCAGGCGAATAGGTTTCCATGTGGTCGATGATTTCCAGCATCCCCGAGATGCTGCGCATGCCATAAGCAATACCGCCTGGTCCGCAAGTTTCCTGGCCGATTACGCCATGACGCAACGGAATCTTTTCGTCCTTTTCGCGCATTTCGTATTTGCCGACCCGGATATGTGCCATGCAGAAGTCTTTATCCGTGAACGCTTCTTTTGGATCTGTTGTATAGGAGAACTTCAAATCGGGCGCCTGTTCTTTCAATAAGATTTCCAGGGCCTCACCCAGTACGGCTTGACGTTCTCCATCGTTGTCGTACAATACCAATTCGCGCATCGGGAAACGATCTATATTATCCAGCATCATCATCACGATTCCTGGCGTAAACGTACTGCCACCGCCAGCAATGACTACAGAAAATTTTTTCATAAACAATTCATCCTCACTTTTTGAATTCAATTTATTCTTCTACAATTTCTCTATTTAATACTGTATCAACGGCTCTACGAATACTGTTCACCTGCAAACCATATACGACTTGAACATTTTGGCCTTTCTTGATGATGCCACTGGCCCCGGTCTCATTCTTCAAGATCCCTTCGTTCACTTTTTCAGGATCGGTTAAAGTAAGCCGTAAGCGCGAGTAGCAGTTCGTGACCGTCTCGATATTCGCTTCGCCACCGAGAGCAGCAACGATAGTATGCGCCATTCCCAACTCATTTGCGGGTGCTCCTGCTTTAGCGCTCTTCGATTGATAATCTTTTTTCGAATACAAACGTGTTTCTAAGCCCAACTCTTCTCTACCGATCGTTTTGTAATTAAACATCGTGATCAAGAAGCGGAACAGGAAGTAATACACTACAAAGAAGAATAAACCGACGACAATATACATTGGCCACGCTGTTCGTTCTGTTCCCAGCGGCACATTGTATAACAAAAAGTCTATTAATCCGTTTGGCCCTATTGCCCGCACGTTCAGAACATTCAGCAAGACCATGCTCAAACCACTTAAACCAGCATGTACAACAAATAATAAGGGAGCAACAAACATAAAGGAAAATTCGATTGGCTCTGTTACACCAGCAATCAAAGAAGTCGCTGCTGCAGGAATCAGAATGGCACGCGCTTTCGCTTTATTTTCCGGCTTGGCTGTATGGTACATCGCTAGGCAAGCACCAATCAGTCCGAACATTTTAGAAATACCGCGTGCATCCCAGATGACACTAGGCGCTAATAATCCGCCATCCGGATTTGCAATTTCAGCAAAGTAGATGTTCCGTGCCCCTTCAAAAATTTCGCCTCCCACCTCGACGACGCCGCCCAGTTCCGTGTATAAGAACGGTGTGTACACTAAGTGATGCAGTCCGGTCGGGATAAGCAAACGTTCCAATGAACCATATAGGAAGATACCGAAGTTACCGCTTTGATTGATCAAGGTTCCTAAACTGCTGATGCCTCCTTGGAAGAACGGCCAGATGTAAGTGAACAGGATGCCCAAGGACACAAGGATAGGAATCAACACGATGAAGACAAACCGCGTACCGCCATAAATTTGGAAAGCATTGTTGAATTCTTTGTTGGCATAGCGATTATGAACAATCGCGGTAACCACTCCTAGGAAGATGCCCAGAAAAACACCCATATCCAACACTTGGACACCTAAGACCATCGTCTGTCCAGTCCCCTGCAGATCGCCTTCGACAAGGATACCTTGCAGACCCATGAAACGATTCATAGCATTAATGAAGACAAGATAACCGAGCAGCGCGATAAATCCTGCTTCTGATTTTTTCTTGTTGGCTAACCCAACAGCCAAGCCGACGCAGAAGACGACGCCTAAGTTCACTAAAATCGAAACGAGTGATCCGGATAGGATCGTTCCGAATCCGGTTGTGACCGGATTGTCTAAAAAGGGTAAAACTTCCAACAGACGTGCATTGGTAAATAGATTTCCGATCGCGATCAAGATACCCGCTATCGGTAAAATTAAAACGGGAATAAACATCGCTTTGGAAAATTTCTGCATCGTATCCATGACTCTCTCTTTCATTTGTTTCCCTCCAATATATGATTTCTTTAAGATGTTTATAGTGTAGCGAGAATCGTCCGGAAATAAAAGGCTTTCATGACGTTAAAAAACGTGTTCCGCAAAGACGAAACACGTTTCACTGACTATTCTGTTTGCTTCTGTTGCCATGCTTTTTAAGCTTTGCCTTCTTCTGTCTGTTCATCAACTTCATTGATTTCTTTCAGGTAACGGCTCAATAGATACTCCACAAGCAGCAACGTAAAGGGAAAGAAAGTATTGGGCAATAGATTCCTGTCATCGAGCTTGTGTTGATCGGTAACCTTAAAATTCAGATCGCTGCATTCACCGAGGCGATTGGGTGTTTCCTTCGTGAAGGCTACTGTAAAAATGCCCGCATTCTTCGCTTTCAGCACTTTTTCGATGACACTTTGCGTTTCTCCCGATTTGGAAATGGCTACGAAAGCCCCGATGTTCTTCAGATTATTCTCCAACACCCCGACGGAATCCAATGTGGTGGCAAGGATGACTTGTTTCCCCAACAGCAACAGTTTTTTGTAGAGATATTCTGCTGCAATCGCCGAAAAACCGGCAGCATAGATGAAAATGAATTTCCCGTCCAAACTCAATACTTTTCCGATGAACTCGTCCATATCCTCTATTGAATTATGTTGTAGCACGAGCGCATGATCCAGTTGGAAAAATTCATCTTCCGAGGTTCCTGCAGGCACTGTTTCGACATTAACAAGCGGCAACAAGTGATAATACAAATCAATGAAGCCTTTATATCCTAGCTTTTTGGACAAGCGGATGACACTTGCCGGTGAGGTGTAATTTTCTTTGGCAATTTGGCGGACACCCATTTGCAAAACGGTATCCATGTTGCTGATGATGTAGGTCAACAGTTGCTGATCTGATTCGCTCAATTCCTTACCTTGAAATAACTTGGCAATATCTACCACGCACGGATCCACTCCTAAAGTTTTTGTCCCATCCAGTATAACAAAAAAACTAGCCCTTTTTTATTCCATCAAAAAAACCAGATACCTTAAGGCATAAGCTCCTCTCTGGTATCTGGTTTTAAGTTGTTAATGAAACCGTTTTACGTCTTCAAAAATCCTATCAACTCCAGATTATTCTTCTATGGAAGCATAGCGATAGCTGTCGGGGCCGAATACTGGAATATACAGATCCTTCACATAGTCTTTCAGCAAGTATGCTCCGGCAGATTGATAAGTGGGAATTTGAACATAATGCTCCCCAATCGCAACTTGTTCCGCTTCTACCAGTAAATCCCAACGCGCTTCTTCTTCATCATAAGCTGCTTTGGCAGTTTCAATCAGTATATCCACGTCTTCAAAAGCATAATTTCCGCGGTTGATATCCGAGTGGAACCGCTCGACATAATTCACGGGATCGGCAAAATCAGCAATCCAGTTAGCTGTGCCCATTTGGAAGGACCCATTGCGCAAGCTGTCTTGTTTAACGTTGAAGGGCACTTGGCGAATGGTGATCGTCAAACCAGGCAAGTTCCCCTGCAATTGGCTTTGGAAAAACTCCGCAAACTTTTTGGAATCTTCCGAATCAGTCGTCATTAATTCCAAGGAAATGGTTTCGACCCCCAACTCGCTGAGGCCTTTTTCCCAGGCCGTTTGAGCTTCTTCCAAGTTGTAGCTAGTCAAGTCGCCTGCGTCTTCACGGAAGTCTGCACCCGTTGCAGGATTCGCTGCCAAACCATTTGGAACATATCCGTAGATAGGAACTGACCCGTTCTTTAAGACATTTTCAGTATAATTGGCAGTATCCAGAGATTTTGTCAAAGCTTCACGAATGTTTTCATTCGCAAGCGCAGGAATTTCCTGATTCATTTCAATGAAGTTTGACGTTGTATTCATTTGGGAATGATAGTCTTCATTCGCTTTATTGGCCGCTACGTACTCCCCACTCAAAGCTGCATAATCCAGTTCATCCGCCTCATACAGATTTATGGCTGTCGAAGTTTCTTTCATGACTTGGACAATGACTTGATTTAAAGCGATCTCTTCTTTGCCCCAATACGAATCGTTTTTAGTGAACGTCCAACTGCCACCTTTTGCCTGATTCCAGTCGGTCATGATGAACGGACCATTATAGATAAGCGTGTCCGAACTCGACCCATAGGCATCGCCTTGTTCTTCCACATATGCTTGATTTTGCGGGAAGAAGAAGGGCATGGACAAAAGATCCAGGAAATAAGGAGCCGGTTGGGCTAATGTAACTTTCAGCTCTTTTTCACTGATGGCTTCCACCGCTAATTCTGCAGGGTCCATTTCACCGGCCAGAATTTCAGTCGCGTTTTTTATCAAACCGTCATACATGTAGGAATAGCCGGCAGCCATTGCTGGATCGACCATTTTTCTCCAGGCATATACATAATCCGCACTGGTTACTGGTTCCCCATTCGACCACGTGGCGTCGTCCCGGATCGTGAAGGTATAGACCAGCCCGTCCTCACTGACTTCTGGCATATTTTTAGCGGAAGCCGGCACGACTTCTCCGTTTAAATCCAAAGTGTAAAGCCCTTCAAAGGCATTATTCATAGCTGTGAAACTGACTAAATCCGTTGCTGCTATGATATCCATGGTGGGAATATCGGCACTTGCAGTCAATCTCAAAGCCTCGGAGGAAGCGTTTTCAATTCCCGTCGAAACTGTGCCCGATTCGGTGCTGTCCATACTGGTGCTCCCATTACTGTTACCGTTACCGCATGCCGCCAGTAATCCTACGGAAAATAAACCCAACATCAACTGTATTTTCTTGTTGATTCTTATCATAAGTTTTCATCTTCCTTTACTATTTTTTATATAACATTTACACGGTAAGTTTACTTTATTAATCTAATTATAGCAAGGCTGTCCTCTTTCTCCGAAAAACCGCTGTTAGCGAGGCTTCCTGCACCCCCGTGCCCCTGTCCTCCAACGTAAAAAAACGCACCACCCGTTAGCTCTTCACACAGAGCTGAGGGTGGTGCGTTCAACTATCATTTCTCACTTCTTTAGGCCAATTCCCAAAGTGCGAGGCTGTAATCGATTGTGCTGCCTGCCGCGAGCGACAGGCCGGTTTCTCCCGCTTGCGGGAATACGCGGGAGGTGAAGGTACCTTCGCCATCGTTGATGAAGATTTCGATGGAGCTGGTGTCAACGAATATCTGAAGCTTGACTGTATCCATCTGTTCGACCGCCAGCGTGCGGGTCGTGCCGAAAGCTTCGGCGAACGGGATGCCACAGCGGCTGCGGTCGATTGTGATTTTCTTGGTTGATGGATCCAAGGTGATGCGGAAACGTTTGTCATTGGCGGCATCTTCGCAAAGATCCAACGTTACCAGACCGTGGTCAGCTGACGCCGGTAAAGCCAGATCCAATTGGAGCTCATAGCAGTTTGCACCGACACGGTCAATTGTCTTTTCGCCAAACAACAAGCCGGATTCAGACACAGACTTCTCATTGCGCAAGGACACCAATTCGCGGACCGGTTGCTGGATCAGTTTTCCTTCTTTGATGGACAGTTCGCGCGGCAACGTCAGGCAGTGCGCCCAGTCTTCGCTGTCGGTCGGATACGCCACATCCGGCAAGCCCATCCAAGCCGTCAAGATGCGGCGGCCGTCTGGGCTTTCTGCGGTCTGGGTGGCATAGAAATCGAACCCGGCATCCAGTTCCTGGAAGCCTTGATGCTCCAATTTCAGCTCATCCATCCGGAAGTCATCAGAGATGACATAGCCCGTCTGGAAAATATTGTGGTAACGGTCGCCTTCCGGCTCCAGTCCTTGCGGTGAAAACAGCAGCACTGTTTTGCCGTCGATCTCGAACAGATCCGGGCATTCCCACATGAAGCCGAAGTTCGGCAAGCCGGCATCGACTTCGCCCATCAATTCCCATTCTAAGGCATCCTTGGAACGGTACATCAGGATTGTTCCGGTTTCGTCGGCGCGTTGGGCACCGATGACGGCGTAATAGATACCGTGCTGCTCCCAGACTTTCGGATCGCGGACATGGTCAGTGTAGCCATCCGGTTTGCCGGCGATGGCAGGCGGAAGGAACTTCGTGAAGCTGCCGTCCTCTTCCATACGGGCAACAATCTGGTTGGGTACCCTTTCCCATTCTTCCGTACGGACATTGCCTGTATACATGATGTGCAATTGGCCGTCCTTGACGAAACCGCTACCGGAATAGACACCATGGCTGTCATACGCCGTGTCAGGCAACAACGCGACGCCCTCTTCGTTCCATTGCACGAGGTCCGTCGAAGTCAGATGGAACCAGTGTTTCAAGCCGTGGACCGCGCCCATCGGAAACCATTGATAGAAGAGATGCCATTTGCCGTCGAAATAGGTGAAACCGTTCGGATCGTTCAAAAGGCCTGTGTTCGGTTGGATGTGGTAGTTTTGGCGGAAGGGCGACTGCGCCACCCTTTTCGCCAATTCTTCAAGATAGTTGTCGGAATAATCCGAGGTTTGTTTATAGCGCTCCTCGCGCGTCCATACTTTCATCGTTTATTCCTTTCCGTGTCAAATTAGTCGTATGTCCAGCAGTTCAAGCCTGCCTATCGGAAATTAGACCGATTGGGTCACAGTGTTTCCTTATTCAGAGTTGAATGAACTTGTTCCTCATTTTTTTTTTTCGCTTCGCTTTTTGTCCAGTCGCGTTTGCTGAAGACGTAGGTCATGGATACTGTCGTGAGTGTCGCGATCAGCATGCCCAAGACGTAGATCCACAAGTCTTCTTGTTTGATTGAGATGACGCCCGGCAGGCCGGCTGCGCCCATTGCGATCGCTTTAACCTTGAAGAAGGAGATGAACGCGCTGCTGACGCCGGAACCGATCATCGCTGCGTAGAATGGGTAGCGGTATTTCAGGTTGATACCGAACATGGCAGGCTCAGTGATCCCCAAGTAAGCGGAGATTGCGGAAGCGGAAGCCAAGCTTTTCGCTTTTTGTTCCTTGATAATGAAGAACATCGCTAATGCGGCAGCTCCTTGAGCCACGTTTGACATTGCTGCGATCGGGAAGATGAACGTACCGCCTGTTTTAGCGATATCAGCCAACAATTGCGTTTCAACAGCGATGAAGCTGTGGTGCATACCGGTAACGACCAGTGGAGCGTAGAAGAAACCGATGATGGCTCCGCCGATGGCACCTGTTGTGTCATACAACCATACTAGGCTGTTTGTCATCACGTCGCCGAGTGTACGCGTCAGAGGTCCAACCAATGTAAAAGTCAGGAAGCCAGTGATGATTATAGCGAACAGTGGTGTGACCAGGTTGTCCAATGAGGTGTGCACACGTTTGTGCAGGAATGTTTCGATTTTAGCAAGGATGTAAGAAGCGAACAAGATCGGCAGGACAGTCCCTTGGTAACCGACTTTCGCGATTTCGAATCCGAAGATATCCCAGAAAGGCACTTCGCCTGCAGCCAAAACGGCCGGATAGCTGTAAGCATTGACAAGATCCGGGTGGACCATCAACATCCCCAAAACAGCTCCCAAGTAAGGGTTGCCGCCGAATTTCTGCGTTGCGCTGAAACCGATCAGGACTGGCAGGAAGACATACGCCGCGTTGGAGAATGTGTTGATCATCGCTGCAAAACCTTCGATGGCCGGATAAGCTTCAATCAGCGATTTTCCGGTAACAAACAAATCCTGTGCCGTGAATACGTTGTTCAATCCCATCATCAAACCACAAGCTACGATGGCCGGAATGATCGGTACGAAGATATCCGAAAGCAATTTGACGCCTTGTTGGATCGGATTCAATTTTTGCGTGCCGGCTGTTTTGACTTCCTCTTTGCTCATGGCGTCGATGCCGGCCATCTTGATGAATTCCTTGTAGACTTCATTTACGATTCCGGAACCCAAGATAATCTGGTATTGGCCAGCCGTGGAGAACGTCCCTTTGACTTCGTCACGTGCGTCCAATCCCGCTTGATCGACTTTGCTTTCATCCCTCAAAACCAAGCGTAGTCGTGTCGCACAGTGCGTCGCCGCCTGTACATTGTCTTTCCCGCCGATATCCGTCAACAATTCTTCTGCAATCTTTTTGTAATCCATTTTTTCTCCCTCTTTCCTTTTGTCTGTTGTGCCTAAGAATAAGTGCAATAAAAACTTTGTTTCATCTCATTTCGGAACCGGTTCCTTTCTGGCTCAAAATGATAAGGAGCGGTTTTTTCATGTTGGTGAAACCGGTTCCTCTTGATATGAATAGTAAACCCTTTCAGAAATAAAGTCAAGCGTTTTCTAAAAATTATTTTGTATTTTTTTTGGATTAGCTGGCGATAGCCTCTCCTCGGCGAAAGCATTAAAATAAATACAAATAGCGACTTGATATATGTATGGGAGTTTTTTTGACCATGACTATAACTGAAAAAACGTCTGAGAAATTTGATGATTTGACGGCTCAGACCGGCAACACTGGCATCGCTTTTGCGGCCATCTTTACCGACGACAACAAGAAATATCTGTCCACCGATCTGATGTATGAAACAAACGTTTCTGCGGATCATTGGGCATACGAGGTCGAGCTGATTGGGATGCGGGCAATCCGGTGAATATACCCGCGGCATGCAAAAAAACTTCTAACTATTCTGAACGATTAGCTGGAAGTTTTTTTATTTGTAGTCGGGAACGGTTGGCACCCGCTCCTCCGGAGATATCCAGGTAGAGTCTTTCATCCATCATTCAAATACTTTCCACTCAGCTGCGACCGGATCGCTGCTGACGGCGACCCACTCCGAAGGCGAACCTACAACCTCCGTATACAGTCGAGCAGTATCACCTTTGAAGGCAGGGACATCTGACTTCGTCGGATCAGCGGTCACATAGATCAAACGATCACTGACGATTTTCGTCGTGCCGATCTGGCCTGCGCCGGCATAGCCGGCTTGCGAACTGTCCAACACCATATTCTTGAAAGTGACGGTCGCATAGGGTTTTGTATTCATATAATCCAAAAAGCGAAACGGGGTCACCGTTTTGGTGCCATACTCCACATTATCCAAGACGAAATTTTCGATCCGCGCCCAAGAGAGCGGCTGCATCGAGACCGCGGTTTCTGTGTCAAAATATACATCATTCAAGTAGCTTTCAGCCACGCCGAAATTGAAGTAGCCGGTAGTGAAACCGCTGCGGAACGTGCAGTCGTGGAGCGTCAGTTTACCGTAATAACCTTTCAGGGCGACGACTTTCTTTTCCGTCTTCAGCAAATCTCCCGCATCCGCGCGTTCGAAAATGCAGTCATTGAAAGTCGTTTGGTAGTCGTCCTTAGGCAGTTCATCGAAGATGTCGATGACGCGCACCATAACCCCATTCACATCTTTCGTCATGCTTGGGGTCACTGTGAAGGTTACGTCGTTGAACGTGCAGTTGGTGGCGTTAATCACTTCCACATTGCCGAGTATTGAGCGCTCGACCGTGATGTTGTTTTTGAAACCGTAAATCACCGTCGTACCACCGATGACTGTCGAATCGGTCATTTTTACAACGGACCCCTCTTGTGTCCCCAAGTCGACGTCGCTGTACGCCAGCATCCGCTCGATTGTCAGGTTTGTTTTACCGGGAGGTTTGGTATCGATTTCGATATCGATCGCTTTACCGAACTGCCCTTTTTCAGCGTGATAATCCGTCACAGTGATATTTGTAGGCGTTCCACTGGCGACGATGCCCCCCCGGAAACAATTGATTGCGGAACAGCCGGTGATTTCCACAGAAGCATTTGTATAAATATGCACGCCATCTGCACACCAATTCTGGAACGTACAATTTAGGACCTTGCCACGTAACATACCATCTTCTGCTGTCGAACCAGCAAACAAGATCCCGAACTGTTGCTCTTTCTCATAGTTTAAGAAGTCTCCCTGTTTCCAGGCGTTCCCATCAAAGGTCATACCTTCAAAAATCAGATAATCGGAGTCCTCAGAATCTTCCCATTGCCGATATTGGGTCGTGAACATCCTAGTAAATTTGGGTTGATCGTCTGCCAAAATGAAAGTTGCCCCATAGCCTACGAGCCGAAGTCCTGCCTCAACATTTACCGACCGCAGGATATAGGAACTTCCGCTTGGAAAGAAAAGGTCCCTATCATTTTCGATGCAATAGTCGACCGCCCGCTGAATTCTGTCAGTATCGTCTTTTTCCGTCTCTCGCTTCGGGAAATCTTCAATGCTGACTTCCGATCCATCCACCTGCACGTAGGACTGTTGGGCATTGTTGACCGAAAATGTTACACCCTCAATAGATTCCAGTCGAAGTTGCGTTACTTGGATCCACTGGACAAAATTAGGCATTTGGCTATTGAGAAACACCAGCAGCAGGAACGGCAGCAGCATGGCCATCCGTTTATTCATCTACGTTCCCCCTTTCAGAGGTACAGCCCCGCCTAATATCCACTAGCCATTTGGCAGCCTTGCCGCCTGTCTATTCCAATTCCAATTCGGTCTGCAATAGATCATGGACGCGCGTCAGTTCGGTTTCTTCCACAAAGTTATAGTAGATATCGTTCATCATCCCGCCCGTACCATCGAGTTGTTGTTGTTCGATGTTGCCGACTGCACCGAGGTAATCTTGGTTTTGGAGCGCGTAGAAATCGGGCATTTGGAAGCTTGTTTGCATATTAGCTGAAAGGGAGTCTAAGACAGTCTGATAGTTCAGCAAGGTTTCCGGTGTCGCTAATTTTCGGATGACGCCTTCGATGACCTGGCGTTGCCTGCCTTGGCGACCGGTATCGCCGGCTGGATCTTCATAGCGCATGCGTGAGAACGCCAATGCTGCTTCACCATCCAGTTGGTTCGTTCCCTCGACGAATTCAAAATCGTTTTGATTGAAGGCAAGTGGGCTCTCGACGGTGATGCCGCCGACAGCGTCAACGATTTCTTGGATACCGGCCATGTTGACCATCACGTAGAAATCGACGGGGATGTCCAGCATTTGCTGCACGGTATTGATCGACATCGTTGTGCCGCCTAATGCATAAGCGTGGTTGATTTTGTCCGAAGTGCCATTGCCGACGATTTCAGTGTACGTGTCGCGCGGGATGCTCAATAGTGTGGTTTTTTGGGTGTGCGGATTGATAGTGATGACCACCATAGAATCGGAACGGCCCTGATCCGTGCGGCCCAGGTCTCCTGTGTCGACTCCCAACAACAGGATGGAAACCGGCTCTCCAGCTTCCAGAAGTTCCGAAGGCGTCATTGCATCAGCTTCGGCCTGACTTTCTTCATCAGTCGCATCCGAGGAATCGGCTACAGTAACGGTATTTGTTGTCCGTAAGGTCTCGGCTGCGACAGGCGTGTAGGCTATGTCCATAGTGTCTTTCACATTTGCATAAATCGAGTAGGCATACCCGAGGATCCCGATCACCAGAATTGCAAAGATGCTGCCGACTATTTTCAAACCTTTTTTGTTTTCTTTATTCGATCGCATTTTTTTCTCCTCTCCTCTCCTTTGAAAACCATCCATAAGATAATTGTTTTTTTATTACATTTCCAGTTTTGTCCTGATGTGCTCATTCTGCGTGCCAACTGATGTCGCAGTCCGGCAGAGCGTTCTGAAGTATTTCTTGTTGTTCGGCGTTGATGCCGGCCTTACTGATATTCAGTTTCCCCAACTTAGCCAAGCCCGACAAAGGTGCAATATCACTGATTGGATTTCCCTTCAAATCGAGGTACCAAAGCTTGGTTAAATTCGCTAATGCGCTGGTATTGCTTATTTGATTTCCTGATAAATTCAGATGTCTTACTTTGGTGAGACTGGCCAGGCTGTCGATGGTGCTGATCCTATTCTGGGCCAGATCGAGGTAGACCAATTCCGTCAAGTTGGCCAATGCAGCGACGTCGCTCACTTGCGCCCCACTGATTTCGAGATGTGTCAGCTGGGTCAATTCAGCCAAACTGCCAATATCCTCAACTTGGGTGCCTTTCAAATCCAAGCGTGCCAGCTTTTTCAGGCCTGTGAACGGCGAAAGGTCGCTTATATTGGTGCCATTCAAGTTGAGCGTCAACAAATTTCCGAGCCTCGCAAACGAGCTTGTATCGGCTATTTCAGTACCACTCATATTCAACTCCATCAGTTGCGTCAAATCCGCTAAGGCTGCGGCGTCACGTATAGGCGTGTCGTTCATTTCCAAGACGGTCAGCTGAGTCAAGCCGGATAGCACCGTGATATCTTTGACTTTGGTATTCCCTAGGCTCAGATAGCGTAACTGAGTCAAACCTGCCAATTCGCTAACATCTTCCACTTCGGTGTTACCCAGCTTCAGAGACTGTAGGCTGGTCAATTCGGCTAACGGGCGGATATCAACGACTTGTGTGTCATTCAGATAGAGCACCTCAAGTTGCTTCAATCCGGCAAGTGCTGTGATGTCCTCCAATTGATTATTGTTGAGATAAAGGGTTTTTAGTCTCGCCAAATCCGTTAAAGCTATGATGTCGTTGACTTGGGTGCGGCTGATATCGAGATATTCCAGTTGCGTCAACCCTGCTAGCGCGCTGATGTCATTGATTGGCGTGTCATTCAGGTGGAGTATCCGCAAATTCGTGAAATATTCAATCCCGCTGATCGTGCCGATATCCTTATTGCCTAAATAGAGGGCATCAACCGACTCGATATCGCTTGTAGTCAGGTCGCCTTCTTCTTTGCCGATCAGCTTGCGGACATAAACTTCCATATCTTCATCGGCAAAAGTCAGAGAAACGTTTTGTGCTGCTGTTGTTTTGCCTGATTCTCTTTCCGCTGTGTTTTCAGATTGTCTTGTGCTCTCTTGCCTGCTTTTTTCTGGATCTTGGCCTAATTCCATTTTTTCGGCGCAGCTCGCCAAAAAAATCAAGGTAAAGAGGATCACCAGTATCTTTCTATTTCTCATATTAATCACTCCTCAAAAATGTGCATTGGAGCTGATGATGGAATCCAATATGGCTTAGATTCTCTCAGGAGATAGTCATGTGAACTTGGGTACGTTATAACATGATTATAAGCCTCCTATGCTCAGATCGCTAACTTTAGGGGCTTCTTAACATAGACACTTATTGGCAAATTTTATGCGACAACTATTTTCATTCAGAAAAATAGCCCGCGTTTTGGAGAACATCACTCCTCAACGCGGGTTATTTTCAATGAAATTTCTACTGGACAGTTTCCGTAGCAAGCTTGGTCGCGGATTTCCTGAGTGCTTAGACGAGGCTCAAGCCCAGTCCCATCAGGACGACAGCGATAGCGACATAGAAGGCTTTCGTGAAGTCGCCATTGTTCGCAGCAGCCAATGATGCCGTCACTTTCGGAGCAACGAAGGCAGCGCTCGAAAAACCGATGAAGACGATACCGTAGTTGACACCCTGATTCGCCGGGCCAAAATTATCCATGACCAATCCGGGGAAGACGCCCATCACACCGCCGAAGCAGAGCCCCAATGTGACAATTCCGACAGCGAAGACCCACACTTGGTTGACGCTTACAAGCAGTATGAAGGCAAAAATGATGGCACTGTAAATGATGATGACTGCGCGGATTTGGCCGATGCGATCAGAAATCGCGCCCCAGAATACCCGGCCGGACGTGTTGCTCAAGGAATAGAGGCTGACATAAGCGGCTGCGGCCGTTGCCGATAAACCGAACATGGACTGCCCGATCAGCGATGCATTCGAAGCGATCATCAGACCGGAAAAGGCACCCATCGCGAACATCAGGATCAACAAATAGAAAGGCGGGGTTGCCAACATTTCTTTCCAGTTTTTGCTTGCGGTGATGACTTTTGTTGGAGCTGTAGACTTTCCCTGGAACGCAGCCTCTTTAGGAACAATTTGTTTGGGAGCTGAGCGGAGTGCGCCGACCCCCAAAAATTAGACCTAAAAAGTCCAACTTTTGGGGGTCGCTATACAGAAACGGATGGTTTTGATTTTTTTCATTTTGACATTTTTTATCCCATGACCGCCAAAACGAGCGGCAGTGCAAAGATTCCGATCAAGATGGAGACGGAATTCATGAAGGCGGAGGTTTCGACGTCCCCGCCCGCTTCGTCGGTGAATCCGGTCGCCATGGATGCGATCGGCGAAAAGAACAGCATGCAGAGGATCGTCTTCACGACCATTGAGACCGGCAGGAAGAGCACGGTCAGGATGGAGAAAATCAGCGAAAAGCCGTAACGGATGGCCAAGTATTTGAAAGCCAGCTTAAAGCGGTGCGCATCCAAGCCCAATTCCAAACCGATACCGATCATCAGCATCGCCAGGAAAGTATTGGCGCCGCCCACAGTTGACGTAAAGGTGATGACTGCATCCGGCAATTGCAGCCCTAAGAGGCGCATCAACAACAGAATCAAGTAGGTATCGAACAGCGGCGAAAGGAACATGAGCTTGAGAAAGCCGCCTAAGGTCGTTTTTTGTTTCTCATCCGCCACCGACCGGGACCAACCATAGCCGATTCCGGCAGCGCCGAAAGAATTGCCGACATCGAAAAGGGATGCGAAAATGATCGACTGCGGGCCCATCAATCCGGCAATATATGGCATCGCAAAGGCCCCGACATTGTAGCTGCCGAGGTTGATGATTCCGAAAGCCTGCGCTACTCCGCCTTTCCGCTGATTCACCAGATAGCCGGTGATTTGCAGGACCAAGTTAGCGAGGAGGCCGATTGCGGTCAAAAACAGCAGATTGTAGGTGATGTTGAACGTGTTGAAACTGGTGATCAGTGCGCAGGGCAACGTGATCCGCAGTACGATTTTCGAAAATTTTGGAAAATCATCCGCACTTACCCACCCAATCCGTTTGATGACGTAGCCGATCACGATGATCAAAATCAGTGATGCGGCTTTTGCTGCTATTTCCCCCATTACGTTCCCCCTGCTCGCGTCTTTCCTTCAATTATAACAAAAAAATGCCATTGCATCCGATCTTTCTGTATTTTGTAATCGCGTTACGGTTTTCTTTGACTCCGGGCTGGGAATTGAAAAAAGTTCCACCTGCCCCAATACGAATGGGGAGAGGGAACTTTGAAAAAGGCTTGTTATTCTTCGTACTTCAAAATGGAACGTTCGCCCAATGGTTGGACCTCTCTATTGTTGCCTTCATAATATTCGTTGAAGGCAACAATCTGTTCCGCAGATACCTCAACAGGATTCGCCATCACATACCACTCGACATTTTCGGTCAGCGGCGGTGTGGTCAAGGAGCCTAGGTAATGGTAATAACTTTTGTTGGCGGGAAGCAGTTCAGCAACATTCAGGCTGAGTCCGCTCGCAACAGCAGATTCTTCGTTTGCCTGCACATCATCCAAAATCGCTTGAAAGGCCCCATTTTCTGCACCTTCTTTAAAGAAGACCGCGATGACCGCCAAGCGTCCGTCCTGTGCCTTGTGGACAAAATGCAGCTCGATCGGGAAATTTTCCCCATTTTGAGTATGCTCACTCGGGGAATGCAGATGGAATTGCTTCAGCTCAAAACTGCGTCCGGCGATCGTCGCTTGGCCGCCGTCTTCAATTTCGATACTGTGCCCGTTGTCGACCACATCGATGATCTCTTCCGCATAGTCCAATGTCAGGGAGCCGTCCGTGATCATCGATTCTGCTGCACTCGTCTCGATATTGATTGGGGATTGCATCTCGCCGGATTCGAAGTCCCATTCATCCTGGTTCTCGTAATCCAACTGTTCCTCAGTGGCTGGTTCGGTTGTTTCTTCAACTACCGCTTCAGAAGTCTGTTCCGTTGTCGTTAGGACGCTGCTTTCCGCTGCCACCGTTTCTTCTTGGCCGCAGCCGCTCAGTCCCAATAGGGTGAATGCCCCCAGAACTGCCAAAACTTTTTTATACCCTCTTGCATCATTCATTTTTTCTTTTCCTCCTCTAACGCAATATCCACTTATTATATAATAATTCACAATTAAATTATTAAATCAATTTGGAAAAACAACAAATCAACAGAGGGTCCCTTTCGTTCTCTGCATTCAAAAGGATATTGCGGTGAGAGGACTGGCGGGGCTATCCCGTCCCATGTGCGGTTTTGGATGCCGTCAACAACTAGCTGCCAAGGACTGCCTCGATGGCCTCGGCGCAGAGGACGACTGCTTCATCCAGTTCGGCTTCGGAAATCGTCAACGGCGGATTGAAATAGAGCACATTTCCGAGTGGGCGCAGGATCAGCCCCTTCTCCAAAGCCTTTTTGTAGATCTGATAGCCGATCCGCAGATCCGCGTCGAACCCGGTCTTCGTCTGCTTGTCGGTCACCAGTTCGATGGCGTGGATCAGGCCGATATGGCGGATTTCGCCCACATTCGGGTGATCCAGCAGCGATTCGTTCAGCCGCTGGGTCAGATAGTGAGCGCGGATCGCGGCTTTTTCGAGGATCCGCTCTTCGCGGAGCACCTTCTGGACCGCCAGCGCCGCGGAGCAGCCAAGCGGATTGCCGCTGTAGGTGTGACTGTGCATAAAAGCCTTGCCTTCGCTGTATTCAGCATAGAAAGCATCATAGATTTTGTCAGTCGTGATCGTGATCGCCATGGGTAGGTAGCCACCAGTGAGACCTTTGGAGACGCACATGATGTCGGGGCTGACGCTGGCATGGTCGAAGGCGAACATTTTGCCGGTCCGTCCGAATCCGGTCGCGATTTCGTCGGCAATCAGCAGGACGCCGTAGCGGTCGCAGAGTGCACGCAATTTTTCCAGATACAGCGGCGGATAAATGCGCATGCCCGCACTGCCCTGCACCAAAGGCTCGACGATCATGGCGCAGGTTTCGGCTCCGTACTCCACGAAAGCTTTTTCGGCGTAGTCGAAGCATTCGCAATTGCAGCTCTCCCGATTTTTCTGGAACGGGCAACGATAACAATCCGGCGCCTGGATCTGATTGGTGTCCATCAGCATCGGCTGGTACATTTTGGCATACAGATCCATGCTCCCGACCGCCAACGCACCCAAAGTTTCGCCGTGGTATCCCTCCGTCAGGCACATGAATTTTGTCCGCTCCTTGTGTCCGGTCTGGTATTGGTACTGGAAACTCATCTTCAGCGCGCATTCCACTGCCGCTGATCCATTATCGGAAAAATTGAACTTCGAGAGCCCGGCCGGGATGATTTCCATCAGTTGTTCGCATAAGACAATCGCTGGTTCATGGGAAAAGTTTGCGAAAATCACATGCTCCAGCCGCCCAATTTGGTTGATGAGCGCTTCATTGATCGTTGGGTTGCAGTGACCAAGCAGGTTGCACCACCACGAGCTGACGATGTCAAGGTAGGCTTTACCTTCTTTGTCATAAAGATAGACCCCTTCGCCCCGGTCGATGATGATCGGCTTGAGCTCCTCATAATCCTTCATCTGTGAGCAAGGGTGCCAGATGTATTTCAGATCCTTTTCGACTAAATCCATGCGACCGCCCCTATCCATACAATACCGCCAGCGTCGCTGCATCGATGTCGATGGCTGCTTCACCCTTTTTCACGCAGGCGATGACGGGCACGCGGGTGAGGATTTCGACCATTTTCTTGTTGTCGCGCATCATCGCATCGGCCGCGTCATAACGGTTCAGGATGATCCCTTTCACCGGGATGCCGCGCCTTTTCATGTAGTCGACTGTGAGCACGGTCGCATTGATCGTGCCGAGGCCGGCATCCGCGACGACGAGTGCGCCCAGCCCCAAAGCCGTGATGACATCCTCAAGCAAAAGCTGCGCATCGTTGTCGTAGCGGAGCGGGCAGACGATGCCGCCGCTGCCTTCCATCGTCACGTAGTCGTAATCTGGCCAGCGCTTGCTCATAGGCGGCCATCACGACCGCCATCTTGACGGGATTGCCCTCCAGCTTCGCAGCCAAGTGCGGCGATACGGCCTTTTCATAGACGTAAGAGACGAAATTCTCGGCTTCATCTTCGGCGATCCCCGCGACATACGCAACGTATCCCGCATCCCCCGCGCGGAAGCCTGCCGCTGTCTTTTCGACTCCGCTGAGCGCTGCCTTGTAATATCCAGCGGAATGACCGGCTTCGCGCAATTTTTTGACGATTAGCGCCGTGACATAAGTCTTCCCGACATCCGTGCCGGTCGCAGTGACGAACAACCCTTTTCCATCAGTCATCGCTCAGGACCACCTCGTAACCGAGTTCGCTCAGCATGCGCATGTCCTGCTCAATCGTGATGCCGTCCGTCGTCAGCATATCGCCGGAAATAGCCGCATTGGCGCCGGAAAGGAAACACTGTCTGCCTTTATCCCCAAGCAGCCCCCTTCCGCCGGCCAACCGAATATAAGCATCGGGAGCCAGCATCCGGAAAATCGCGATGATGCGGCTCATCTCGTCATCGCTGACGACTTCGTTTTCCTCGAACGGCGTGCCCGGGATGGGATTCAGCAGGTTGACCGGTATCGAGCGGATGCCCATTTCGCGCAGGTCGATGACCATATCGATGCGGTCCTCCATCGTTTCGCCCAAGCCGATGATGCCGCCGCTGCAGACGGTCAGACCGGCCTGTTGCGCGGCACGGATGGCGGCGATCTTGTCGTCGTAGGTGTGGGTCGTGCAGACATTCGGGAAATTCCTTCGCGAAGTTTCCAGATTATTGTGGACGCGCATCAATCCTGCCTGCTTCAGTTTGGCGAATTCCGTTTCCTCCAAAAGCCCGAACGATCCGCAGAGCGCGATGTCCGATTCCTTTTGGACGGCTTCCAGACTTTCGCAAACCTTGTCCACTTCCTTGCTGGACAAGGCCCTGCCCGAGGTCACGATGGAATAACGCAGCACGCCGCGCTCTTCATTGTATTTGGCTTGTTCGACAATCGTTTCCGATCCGATGAGCGAGTAGGCATCCACTTTCGTGCGGTAATAGCGGGATTGGGCGCAGAACTTGCAGTTTTCCGAGCATTTTCCGCTCTTGCTATTGATGATCGTGCAGACATCGAACACATTTCCACAGAAATGCTCGCGCACCTGATTGGCGGCTGCGCATAGTTCTTCGAGCGGCACTTCCGTCAAAGCCATAGCTTCCTCCTTAGTGAGGCGTCCGCCGGCGTAAAGCTTGTTTTTGAATATTTCCATTGTCGTCATTTCCACTGTCCTCCCTTTTCTAAAGCCCTTTTCTGATGACCGGAATCAGCCGTTTTCCGAGCGACGCGCCTAGGATGCACAACGCAATATCTCCCGGCACGGACAAAAGGAAACCGTACAGGAACAGCGGTCCCATCGCAATCGGGGCACCGATGACATAATTACAGATGATGTAATAATAGATCAGGCCGAACACATACACGATGCCGAGGCCGGTCAAGCTGGCCAGCAACAGTCGCTTGAACGACGGCTGCGTCACCTTATGCGCGATTACACCGGTCACATAGGTGCCGACGCAAAAGCCGATCAGATACCCGAAGCTCGGTTTCAGAATATAGCCGATGCCGCCGCCTTCAGCGAACACAGGCAAACCGGCCAGCCCCATCAGGACATATAGTGACACGCTTGTTGCCCCGAGCCTTCCGCCCAGCAATACGCCAGCCAGCATCGTGAAAAGGAACTGCAGTGTGAACGGCACAAGCGGAACCGGCACGCGGATAAAGGCGCCGACCGCGATCAGTGCAGCGAATAAGGCGCAGAGGACCATTTCCTTCGTTGTCAGTCTTCTGCTGGCCCGCTCTTCATTTTTTACGGATAATACAGTCTCTTTTTCGCTCATCATCATTCTCCATTCATTCTGATATTGTACTTGCCTCAATAATTACATAGGCGCAAAACTATGTCAACTATATAAATATCATGGGTTACAATGAAAAAGACGGAGAAAACGTGCGAGCTATCCATTTTGGGCATTTTAGGATCGGTTATTCGGGTTTGTATTTTTTCCGTGTTATTGCGGACGGCTCAAAAAACGACACCCCAGCATTAGTTTGCTTGGGTGTCGTTTTTTGTTGTTTATTGATTCTTGCATATGCTATGGCTGATCATTTTTTTGGGTCGATTCCCTGATCAACAGCTCATTATCCAATGTTTGGATTTGGGCGACTTCTTTTTTCAAGATCAATTCCATCAGGATTTTCGCCGCCAGTTCGCCGGACTCCTGAAAAGGATAATGGACCGTTGTGATGCGCGGATAGACCGCTTCGGTGATTTCGTAACCACCAAAACCCGCCAAGGAAAGCTGATCCGGTATTTCGATCTGCAGTTCGTGGGCTGCGCGCATGATTCCGATCGCGATGTTGTCGGTCGCGCCGATCACGAAAGTCGCTTTTGATTGCGGCAGGATTTCCAGTGCCTTCTCGTAGGCGTCCTTCATGGCAAAGCTCGTTTTGACGAAGGTATAGTCGATGTCGTGGCCTTCGAAAGCCAGCTCGATGCCGTGGCGACGGGTCACCCCGACCGCTTTATCGGATTCGTCGACCCCGAAGACAAGAATGTTCCGGTGCCCGTTTGCCACCGCGTAGGCCCCGACCGAATGGCCCGCCTTCTCGTCATCATGGATGATGCAGTGGAAATCGGGATGCGATTGCCCGACGATGACGACGGGAACATCAGCATCTTCGAACGCCTTCACATGAGCCGGCGTGATGGCCGCCGCGAAGAAGACGATGCCGTCGACGCGCTGCTTCGCCAAGGTGGAGATGGCTTCAATTTCGCGCTCGCGGCTCTGATCCGCATTCGTGATCAACAGTTGGTTTTTGGAAAGGCGCAGACTGTTCTCCAAGCCCCGCAACGCTTCATTCGTCGCAAAGGAATTCAGACGCGGAATGATCGTCCCGACCATGTGCGTGCGCTTCGCTTTCAGGCTTTGGGCAAATTTATTCGGTTTATAGTCGTTCTCGGCGACGATCTCATCCAGCTTCGCCTTTGTTTTTTCGCTGACCGCCCCGCCGTTCAGATAGCGGGAAACGGTACTCTTCGCCACACCGGCCATTTTGGCGATGTCATTGATGGTGACCATGGATAGCGTCCACCCCTTTCTTGTGCTGCATAGCGGACTTTGTTCCGTATCCGTATACAAAATGATTCTCTGTCTTTGATTATACAGGTGTGAGGGGGGCGCCGCAACGGACCGGGGAGAAAATCTGGCTATTGGGCTCGCGGATTGGCGAGCCGCGTGGACTTGTGGGACTGGGTCGCCCGGCTGGCCGGGGTTAGGGCCCCCATTTTGAGTGTCTGCTCCGACCAGGGGATGCGGCGCAGGAGGAGAGATCCGATGTTACCGGGCTCCTCCTGCGGCGACGGCCTCGCCGGAGCTGAGTACAGTTTGCGGGTGCTGTCCTCCGGCGAAAGCCGGCTTGGCCGGAGGTCCGGCCCGCATTCAAAAAAATGCAAAAATCCGCACGCCGCCGCGGACAGCCTACGCAAGCGCGGTTTGGGGCTGTCCTTCCGGCAGAATGCGGAAAATTCTTCAGTTATTCAGTTGGCTTTTGTTCTGTTGGCTTGCGGCGTGCGCCTTTGTTTTTCAGCGTTTTTGTGCGGACTTTTTTCTTTTTGATTTTCTTGGCTGGTATTGTTGGGGACGCCTCTTCCTCTTTCAAGGCAGCTTTTTTTTGGATTTTGGCTGCTTTGGCTGCGGCCGGTTTCTGCGCATCGCGGATGGCGTCACGTGATTCGCGGCTCGGAAGTTCGTTGACGAGCTCACCTCCGTAGATGAAGAATTCTTTTACTTCATCAGGATGCGGTGCGAAGCGTTTGATATCGCGACTGTTGCGGTCATTCACCAAGGACAGCACGACCCCTTTTTTGCCCATCCGGCCCGTACGCCCGGAGCGGTGCAGGTAAGTTTCCTTCGAAAGCGGCAGATCGTAATGGATGACGTAAGGCAGATCCTGGATATCGATCCCGCGGGCGGAAACGTCCGTCGTCAGCAGAAACGTCGCGTTGCCTTTGCGGAATTCATCCATGGCGCTCTTACGCTGTGCCTTGCCGTAATCGCTGTGCAGCATACGGACATTGATGTCCTCGAACTGCAGTTTCCCCGCCAAATAATCAAGTTCCTGCGTTGAGTTCACAAAAACGAGCGCCTGCATGCCTTCCAAGTTGCCCAAGCGGCGCAGCATCTCAGCACGCTTTCGCGTCGGCGCCTCGATGAAGCCATGGACAGTCTGGTCCATGAATTGACCTTCCTTGGTCGTGTCGAACCAAAGCGGCTCCGTGTTGAACCATTTCTGGATATCCTTCAGGTTTTCGCTGTTAGTAGCCGAAAAGAAACCCATCTGGCGGGATCCCGGCGTTTTTTTGATCAACTCGCGCAAGGCACTCAGATGCTCTTCCTGCATCAAGTAATCCGCTTCATCCAAGATGACCGTCTTGATGTTGTGCAGTCTGAGTTTTTTTTGGTTGGCCAATTCCAGCAATCGTCCCGGTGTTCCAACCACGATTTCTGGCTTTTCTTTCAACTTGTCGATCTGACGGCCTACGTTAGCACCACCGATGATCACTTGCGCGGTCAAGTCTTTCAGGGACCCCCATTCCGCCAAAACGTGCCCTACTTGGTGCGCCAATTCCTGCGAAGGCACGAGCACCAACAATTGCAATTCCTTGTTGGCATCCGTTTTTTGCAGCAACGGGATGGCATAAGCCAAGGTTTTACCGGTACCGGTCGGCGATAGGCCGACGACATCTTTGCCTTCCATCAACGGTTTGAAGACATTCTCTTGGATCGGTGTCGGCAACTGAAAACTCATCTCGTTCCAGTATTTCTCGAATGGCATTGCCATTTCTTCCATCATCATCATTTATTTCCTCATTTCTTATAGTGCAGCCTGTTCTTGGGCTGCGGTGCATGGCTCGCTCGGAAGCATCCGGCTGACCTACGCCTCATCTAAATCCGCTGGGTAAACGATGCCCGCTTTTTTGCGCAAAGCTTCCATTGTCCGGTTGACGTCTCGGCTAATCTGCGTCCAACGTTCATAGTCTTCTATAGTATCAGGATTTTCCGGATCATTCAAGACGCGCGCGAATGCACGGACTTCGTCATCCATGAAATGTCCTGAAGCTTTTTCGGCTAATTGGTACCGTTCATTGGTGTCACCGTCCATCAATTCGACAGATTGGATCAAATTGACGCCATCGAGAATCAACGTTTTTTTGCCGCTGTAGATTTCCGAATCAGCGAAGGAATTGTAGATTTTCGACGCGTGCAGGCTGATTGTGAAATATGGATATTTCAACAGCGATGTGCCGGCTCCATCCACGCCTGTCTGGATTTTCTTGGCGGCATAATCGACTTCCTCGGGCACGCCGAACCAAGCGATGGCGGCATACAGCAAGTATACGCCCAAATCGGAGAGCGCCCCGCCGGAAAAAGCGAGCGAGAAGATGTTCGGTTCCTCGCCGGCCAAGACCTGATCATAGCGGGAGGAGTATTTGGCATATGTGAAGCTGGCGCCGTCGATTTCGCCCAATTTGGCGATTTCATTCTTGACTAGCGCGAAGTTCGGTTCATGAAGATGGCGGGCTGCTTCAAATAGGAAGACATTGTTGGCTTTCGCTGCAGAGAAGGCTGCCTCCCATTCTTTCGTGTTCGAGAAGACCGGCTTCTCGACGATAAGATGCTTGCCGTTCGCAATGGCCGACATAGCTTGCTCGTAATGGAGGCTGTTCGGCGATGCGATGTAGATGGCATCCACTTCATCCAAGGCTGTGAATTTATCCAACTCCGTGACGAACAAATCCGCGCCGTAGCCCTCGCCGAAACTCTGGGCGCTGAACTGGGTGCGGCTGTAGACCGCTTTTATTTCAAATTGTCCGGATGCTTTAGCCGCTGTCGCGAATGCATGCGCAATGCTGCTCGTTCCGATGATGCCTAATCTGATCATGGCTTTATCCCCTCACTCACTGTTTTCTTTTGAACATTCTATTCCTATTCTACACTAATCAGGGGTGGATTGCTTAGCGATACCATTTTTTTAAGGCGCGGAATGACTGTTTTTTTTCGGGTGGGTTGGGCTTTCGTCCGGTTACTGCAAACCGCAATAGAAGTAAAAACAGCATCCCGATGCAGATGGGATGCTGGCGTTATACCTTATAATAGCTGCTTTTCCGCCCGTTTCAATTCTTGACGTTGCTTCAGGCGTTTCTTCTTTTCGGCTTCCGTCAGCGGCGCATAGTCCTTCAGATCCGGCAGGACGCCGACGGACACTTCCCACAGATAGAGGCTCGCGATCGAACCGTATGGCACGTAACGCCGTATATATTTTTGGAACAACGGTTTCGTGATTTTGCGGTGATGGTACACCATCCGCAGTCCGCGATGGATGGCGAGGTCGTCCCAGCTCAAAACATCCTGACGACCCATCGAAAAGATCAGCAGCATCTCGGCGGTCCATTTGCCGATGCCGCGCAGTTGCGACAGCTCGGCGATGACCGCTTCGTCACTCATGTTTTTCAACGCCTCCAGATTGCATTCGCCGGAAAGGACTTTTTCAGCTGCTTCACGGATATAGGTCGCTTTGCGGGTCGACAAGCCGCACTGCTGGATTTCTTCGACGCTCGCTCGGCAAATATTCTCCGGCGTGATCGCCCCGAAAGCGGCAAGCATCCTTTTCCAGACGGTCTCTTGGGCCTTCATCGAAATCTGCTGGCCGACGATATTATTGATGAGCGCCGAAAACAGATCTTCATCGATTGGCCGTTCGATGGGCCCAATCCGGTCGATGATGTCCGCCAAAATCGGATCTCTTGCCTTCAGATAGCGGATCGCTTCTTCATCATAATAATAATTCATCTTATCCATCCTTGTTCTGCATATTTACAACCATTATATCATTTTTGCGACATCCTCATAGCAATGGGACCCTAGTTTTCCGTGACCAATGTTCAAAGTGTTCAAAGTCAAAATAAAGCCAAGGACCCGAAAGTCCCCAGCTCTATCATTTTTTATTAAACAGTCTTATGCGTATCAGCAGTCTTATGCGTTTTAAGAGCCTTATTTGTATCGAACCCGATGCGTTTGCCCAAGTTGTGGTCTTGGTGGCCTTTTTCGAAATTAGTTGGCTTTTGGATGCGCGTGATCATTTCCATTTCCTGATCGGTAAGGGTGAAGTCGAAGATGTCGATATTTTCTTTCATGCGATCGGCATCCTTCGTTTTTGGAATAGGAATGAGGTCACGTTGCACACACCATTTCAATACAACCTGCACCGGCGTCTTGCCATATTTTTCACCGATCTTGATGACTTTGCTTTCCGAGATGACCCGGCCTTTTGCCAATGGGCTGTAAGCCATGGTCACGATATTGTTGTCATAACAGAAGTCATCGACGACTTCCATATTGTTGTAAGGGTTAATTTCAAGTTGGTTTACTGCTGGTTTGATCCGGCAATTTTCCAGTAACTGTGTCAGATCGCCGCGCATGAAATTGGAAACACCGATACTGCGGACGATTCCGGAGTCTGTGGCATCTTCTAAGGCTTTCCAGGTTTCAGCATTGACACTGTCACTTTCGCTAGGCGAATGAATCAGGAATAAGTCGATGTATTTCAGTCCGAGACGGTCGTAGCTTGCTCGAATCGCTTCCGTTGCTTTCTCAAAGCCCATGTCGTCTTTCCAGATTTTGGTGACGACGAAGATATCATCTCTGGAAATGCCACCGTTGATCGCTTTTTGGATACCGCGGCCTACGCCGACTTCATTTCCATACATGCTGGCTGTGTCAATCAGGCGGTACCCACGCATGATGGCCATGAAGACTAATTCTTCCGCTTCATCATCGCTCACATTCCAAGTGCCGTATCCGATTCCGGGGATTGTAAAACCATCATTCAGAGGCATTCTGTCCATTAAGCTCTTCACCATGATAACCCACACTCCTTCTACTTATTACCTTAAGTGTAACGCAATTCCGCCAGAAACACAAAAATTATTAATGCGCTTTCATAACAAACCGGAGGGAACGCTCTTCCCTCGCCGCTTCGGGGGTAATTAGAACGAGTGCCCCTAGTGTGCTTTGGAAACCAAGCCATTCGTCAAAGTCACGACGACCATTTCCGGTCGGTTGTTGATGCGGAACGGGAATGAAGCCCCGCCGATTCCTCGACTGACGACCAGTTTTTTTTCCTGATCTGTCGGCAACAGATAGACTCCTTCGGTATGCTGCGGCATCCGTCCTTGGCCTGGAGCGTAAAGGCCGCCCAGTCTAGGGATGCGGATTTGACCGCCGTGCGCATGGCCGGCAAACGTGATGTCAGCTGATTTCTCCGGATTGATATGGTACTTCAGGAAATGTTCAGGCCGGTGCGCCAGCAAAAGGCGCGTCTGGCCTTGCCAATCTTTGCGGAGCTTGATTTTTTTCAGGAAATCCTTCGTGATTTTCTGGATGGCTGCGCTTTTGTCGCTCAAACCCATGATGACGATAGGCTTTCTGCCTTTCGCCAGGACGCTGATTGCTTCATCGTCCAGAAATCGGATTCCTGTTTTCTTGTAAAGATCCAACGCAATGTGGAACATAGGCGAATGGCGGTCATGGTTGCCGTTGATGACATAGGTCGGTGCAATCGCCGCCAATTTCCGGAACAGCTTTTCCGCCACCGCGGGATCAAAAGGATGATCCCCTTGAATCTGGTCGCCGGTCAGAAAGATGAAGTCCGGTTCCGCTTCTTTGGTCATGTCGATCAGCTTGCTTAGATCGATTTTCTCTTTAGGCAGATGGAGATCAGAAAGCTGGACGATCTTCAGCCCTTCGTTTTCCGGCGCAAGGTTCTTTACCGGAATCGTGTACTCGGTCTTCTGAATCCAAGTATTTTGGAGATGCAGATAGGCCGCTGCGCCCGCCAAAACGGCAGTCTTCAGCAGGCTTTTGTTTTTTATGCTCATATTAATCATCCTTCATGAAACCCTATAGTTTCTTTTATTCTAATGCTTTGGAGCGCTTCCGTCAAAGTAAAACGTTTGGCTCTTGTAGCCGTCGGAGCAAGAAGAATTTTCTGAGAACATCGGGATATTGCCCGATGACCTTCAAACAGGTGTGTTTTACTTCCTATTTCATAGTAGTCATGTTATGTTTAATATATGAATATTACTCTTCAACATTATAACATCACTAGGAAAGGATTGAATCTATGCGTATATTTACAGAAAAATTAAGGGAAGTCCTGCAGTCCGTACTGCCAATTACGTCGCTTGTCGTCCTGCTCCACTTCACTTTAACGCCGCTCGAGACAATCGACCTGCAGCGGTTCTTGTTCGGCGCGTTATTGATCATCATCGGCCTGTCCATTTTCCTTTTCGGAGTTGATCTCGGCATCACACCGATCGGGAAATTTCTCGGAAGAGGCTTGGCCCGCAGCAACAGCATGAAATACGTGCTCGGGATGGGGCTTGTGCTCGGCTTTTTCATCTCGATCGCAGAACCGGATCTGCATATTTTAGCGACGCAAGTCTCCGAGGTCACGAACGGCATGTATCCAAAAAATCTGCTCTTGGTGGTCGTTTCTGTCGGCATCGCCGTGATGCTGACGATCGGCCTTTTCCGGATTGTTTACCGTTATCCGCTGAACAAAGCGTTCACTTTCCTCTACCTCGCCATCTTTGGCTTGGCTTACTTCAGCACAAACGACCTGTTCGCCATCGCTTTTGATGCCTCGGGATCGACCACCGGTGCTTTGACCGTACCGTTTATGTTGGCATTGGCGGTTGGGGTTGCATCCCTGAACCGGCGGACGCAATCAGCTGAAGAGGACAGCTTCGGCCTGGTGGGGATCGCTTCAGCCGGCGCCATTTTGGCCGTATTGATACTGGGTTTGTTCGTCCGCTCCGATGAACCACTCTCGGGTTCGATACCTGCCAGCACGGCTACTGTAACCCACTGGCTTGCGCCTTTCCTGCATGAGTTGCCGAAGATTGCGGGCGAAATCTTGTTGGCCGTTTCGCCGATATTGATCATTTTCGTGCTCAACCATGTTTTCTTTGCGGATGAAAAACTCTCGAAGCATGCTTTCCGTCGTATTTTCTTAGGGATGGCTTATCTGTTTGTCGGGTTGGTGCTTTTCCTGACCGGAGTGAATGCCGGTTTCATGGAAGTCGGACGCAAACTCGGCATGCTGATCGCCGGGATGGACAGCTCCATTCCGGTTCTGGTCGTCGGATTTGTGCTGGGGGTATTGGTCATTTTGGCGGAACCTGCAGTATATGTATTGACGCATCAAATAGAAGATGTTACAACTGGATATGTTAAGCGCGGTATCGTGCTGGGTTTCCTATCCATTGGAGTCGGGCTGGCCGTCCTGTTGTCGGTCGTGCGTGTACTCGTCCCTTGGCTGCAACTGTGGCACTATCTCGTCCCCGGCTATCTGATCATCCTTGCCCTCTCCTATAAAGTTCCGAAGCTGTTCGTCGGGATCGCTTTTGATGCGGGAGGCGTTGCTTCAGGGCCGATGACGGCCACTTTCATTCTGGCGTTCATCCAAGGGGTCGCGGAAATCACACCGGATGCTAATGTACTCTTGGAAGGTTTTGGGATGATTGCGATGGTGGCAATGATGCCAATCATCTCGCTGCAATTATTAGGCGCCATTTACCAGCGCAACAGTGTAAAGGAGGGTCTTTGATTGACCAAACAAGTTGAAAACACACGATTCTACGATATCATTTTTGTCGTCGTCAACATCGGAAAAGCCAGCCGAGTGCTTGAAGAAGCGAAAAAAAGTGGCATCACTGGTGGGACCATCATGCGTGGTTCCGGAACGGTTTCCAGCGCTTTATTGCGCACCATCGGTTTTTATGAAGTTAAAAAAGAGATCCTCTTTATGGTCTGCGCGCGAGAAAAGACGCAGACCACAATCGAACACATCAGCTCACTCTTCCATTTCGAGTTGCCGAATCGCGGCATCCTCTTCACAAGTCCGGTTTCGCACTTGATGGGTACGCACGGTGAACGCTTGCATCTGGACGAAAAGGACGCCCGTCCGTTTGCCGATCATGAGGCTTTCTTTACCATTGTTCCCGCCGGTTTGGGAGACGAAGTCGTCGAAGCAGCGGCAGCGGCAGGTGCACGCGGTGGAACCCTTTTCCACGGAACTGGTGCTTTTGCGGAAAAATGTCGGAAAGTGTTCGGGATCGAACTGGATACCGGCAAGGATATCATCATGAACCTCGTCACTTCCGCTGTTGCTCCTGCTGTTGAATCTGCCATTGTCGAGCGGATGCAGCTGGATGTGCCCGGAAACGGCTTCCTGTTCAGCTTTGATGCCGAGAACGTCCGCGGCGTGCGTTAAAAGTACTACTATTGATAGTCAGACATGAAAAACCCAGATTGGTAATTGATACCGATCCGGGTCTTTTTGTTTTTCCTACGGGGGGCTTGGGAGGTTGTCCGATTCTTGCTGCTTATCGGACAACTTACAGGCTTTTCTTTTTTCAGTTACTTTCGTTGCATATTGCGGGAGCTGTTCCCCACTTCACAAACTGTTTTGCGAACTGTACCAACATCTCATGCGAATGTTCGGAACCACGCAACAAGACATGCTCATTTTGTTCAATCTTTCCGTTGAAAATTATTTATAACAGCATGTGAAACTGTATTATTTTTATGAATAAAACGGTTGCTTTCAGCCCGGATACGTGCTATCTTATGTCTAGTTCTTATTCGAGGAAAAAGGAGAGGTTTCACGGATGGTTAAGAAAAAGAGAGTATTATTTGGCGGTTTGACAGCATTACTAGGTTTGACTTTGGCGGCCTGCGGGAGCGGCGAAACAACCGACAGCAGCGTTACTGATACAGCGGTGTTAACTGATTCAGAAACAGCATGGGACAAGATCGAGGAAGCCGGCGTTTTGAAGGCAGCCACTTCTGGAACGCTTTACCCTAATTCTTATCACGACAAGGAAACCGACGAATTGACCGGTTACGAGGTGGAAATCCTCCGTGAAATCGCTGAGCGCATCGGCGTGGAAGTGGAATTCACAGAAATGGGCGTGGACGGCATGCTTACTTCCGTCAACAGCGGCGCAGTGGATGTTGCAGCATTCGGGATCGACCGCAATGGTGAAAATGCCGACAAATACAATTACACGACCCCTTACAAATATTCATTCGGAGCCATGGTCGTCCGCGAATCCGATAATTCCGGCATCGCAACGCTGGAAGATTTGAAAGGTAAAATCGCTGCCGGTGCGGCAACGACAACTTACATGAAAGTCGCGCGTTACTTCGGAGCGGAAGAAAAAATCTACGACAACGCGACAAACGATATGTACTTGTCTGACGTTGCGAACGGACGGACAGACGTTATCCTGAACGACTATTACGCACAAAAATTGGCGACTGCCGCATTGCCGGATATCCCTGTAAAAGTGCATGACATTTTCTACAACCCATCCGAAACCAATTTCTCCATCAAAAAAGGCAATGACGAATTGACCGATAAATTCAACGAAGCCTTGGACGAAATGCGTGCGGACGGCACTTTGGCGGAATTGTCGAAACAATTCTACGACGGTGCGGATGTGACTGTACAGATCGAATATGATTTCCCTGTGATTGACGTAAGCGAAGTAGAATAGAAACCGTAAAATAGAAAGGTGGGCAAGACATGTCAGGCATCCAATGGCAGTATATCTTCAATCCGGAATTGGCTCTCGACAGCCTTCCGTACGTCCTGAAAGGGATGGGCTATACACTTGGAATCGCGTTGACCAGCATGGTGAATGGCACGCTGCTTGGCTTTTTCCTTGCCCTCCTGCAGCTGGCCAAGTTGAAACCACTGCGCTGGCTGGCGCGGCTCTACATCTCCTTCATGAGGGGAACCCCCACTTTGGTCATTTTGTTCCTGCTCTACTTCGGCTTTCCGTTCATCGGCATCCAATTCACTGCCGTCACGGCGGCCATCATCGGCTTCAGTATGAGCTCGGCTGCCTACAGTGCGGAAATTATCCGCTCATCGTTGAATTCCGTCAACCACGGACAATGGGAAGCGGCCTATGCGTTGGGGCTGAAATGGTCATTCATTATGCGGAAAGTGATCGTGCCGCAAGCATTGCGGATTGCCATTCCGCCGATGAGCAATGTGCTGTTGGACCTGATCAAAGGATCATCTTTGGCGGCGATGATCACCGTTCCGGAAATGTTCCAGAACGCCAAGATCGTCGGCGGCCGCGAGTTCGACTACATGACCATGTACATCCTGGTCGCGCTCATCTACTGGGCAGTCTGCAGCGTCTTCGCTGCTTTCCAGACACGCATCGAGAAGAAATTATCTTTGTATGTGGAATGACAAAAGAGGCAACCTCATTTTTTCGAGGTTGCCTCTTTTGCGTATTCTGGAAACAAAAGTCTTTTCTAATTTCTATTTTACCTTTTCACTATTCGCAACCTTCACCTCATGATTCAGCAAATATTCCTTCAAATGCAAACCGCCGGCATACCCTACCAGTTTCCCGTTTGTGCCGATGACGCGGTGGCAAGGGGTGATGACCGATATCGGGTTACGGTTGTTAGCCATGCCGATGGCGCGGACGCCTTTCGGATTTTCGACAGCGATGGCGATTTCCTTGTAGCTGCGCGTCTCGCCGTAAGGGATTTGGCGCAAAGCTTCCCACACTTTCAATTGGAAAGGCGTACCGGCTGCATCCAAAGGCAGCTCGAACTCCTGACGCTCACCATTGAAATACTCCTGCAGCTGACGTTCCCCTTCCAGCAACAATGGCGTGTCCGCCTCAACCATTTCTCCGGCCGCGATTTCCTTCTCGATCCGCGGATCCAATTCCAATACAACATGCTCCAGAAATGTGATGCCATTGCCGTTTTCAGCCAGCAAGTATTTCCCGAGCGGCGTCTGGATATATTTATATGCTTTCATACTGATCATCAGTCCTTTTTTCGTAATCACAAAATTTCTCTCTTTCATTATACACTGCGGTGGCGGCAACATGAAGCATTCGCACACTAGCCAAGCTATGAATGGTCTTTTGAAATGACTTTACAAACAAAAAAAGTAATATATAATTTACCTATAAGGAATATATATATTACACGGAAAGGGGACTGCCCGGTGGAAAATCATGTGAAAAAATTCAGAACAGAGAAAAATCTTTCACAAAAGGAACTTGCAGACTATGCGGGGATTACAAGGCAAACCTTAAGTCTTATCGAAAAATCCGAGTACAACCCCTCGCTCAAGCTCTGTCTTCAACTCTGCTATGCACTCAATAAAACATTGGATGACGTTTTTTGGATCGAACAATCGGAAGGAGCAACAGAAAATGAAAAAAATTAAAGATGAACGGCTAATCCTGAGGAATTTGATGAACATACGCATTGCTTGGATAGTTCAAAACTTAGCGATCCTTATTTTTCTGGTTTATCAAGTTATCAAGTCACAAGAAACAAGCGGTGTCTTTACATATGGCAATCCGCTCTGGGCAGTCTTTACGATAGGTACATACACGCTAGTTGTTCTGTCTGTGAATGTCAGTGGTCCTATGGAGGACAAGGAAAAAATGACCCACAAAAAAATTACTTTCATTAGTTTGGGCGTTTTTCTTATCACGACTATTTTTTTCTATTTTGCTTTCCTGCAAGTCCATCCGCTATTGGCTTTGATCAGTGGGACAGTAGTTGCAATTATTATTTACGGACTGCTAAGGTACGCTAATCGATTCAGAGATCAATAAGCTTTTATTTTGTACCAAATAAATATCCACCAGAATGTTTTGTCGCACGCAAGCGCGCGGGGGCTGTCCCTCTGTATCGTTTGCGTGCGTTTTTTTGTTTCCTCCGGTGAACGCAGGCTTCGCCGGAGTTCGCCCCGCATTCCGGGTGCTCACCTCCGGGGAGACGGGCTTCCTCGGAGCTGAGGCAATTTTTTTGAGCGTTCCTCCGACGAGGGAGCTCTCGTCGGAGCTGAAGCCCCTTCCGGCTACTCTCCTCCGAAGAGCGGCGCACGCCGCAAACATTTCTTATGAAATTATTTCAAGCATCTTCACGATTTCTTCACACACTAGCTCTATAGTAGGTTCACATCATTCCTGCTGAGGATGAACCTTTAGGATTTGCTTAAGAACAAGTTGAACCGCTTGCACAAATAATAGTTTTGATTTAAAATATTTTTACATCACAACTATTATCCGGAAAAGGAGCGGATTTCAAAATGAAAATTGATTTTTTAAAAAAAGAGATCTGGGATTTGATGCGGACCATCCAAGTTTCCAAGGATACCGTGATGTGCCCGGTCGCTAAAGACTATTGCATCACCCCGCTGCAATTGCGGATTTTGATGGAAATCAAGCTGAGCGAAGATCTGTCACTCAACCGTTTGGCGAAGGTGATGGACATGAACAACGGCAACGTCTCCACAATCTGCAAAAAGCTGGAACAGCAAGGCTATCTGACGCGGGAACGGCGCGCGGACGACGAACGTTTCATCACACTGAAACTCACCCCGAATGGCCAAGCGATCCTTCAGAAAATGGAGCAGGATATTGAAAGCAAATACTGCTTGCTGATGGAAGGCGTGTCCGAGGAGCGGCTTGAAAAAATTGCAGTCGGCATCAAGGAACTGCAGCTTTTAATACAGGAAATGAACGAACAACAAAGAGAGGATTGAACTGACATAAATGGCAGATGACAAAAATAAAAACAATCGAAAATGGAATGTGAATTTGAACAACGAAAACCCCGATAAACGCAGAACGACAGCCTATTACTTGTTGATGGCATTGAGCGTCCTGATGTTCCTGAACTATTTTGTATTGCCTAGCTATATGAACCGAAGCGTGGAGGAAGTGACTTACAGCACGTTCCTGAACCAGGTATCGACGGGTGACGTTTCCGAAGTCAAACTGGAGGAAACCCAGATCACCTTCGTCGCGACCGATGACGCGGGCGACAAACAAGTCTACATCACCGGCCTGATAGATGATCCGACACTCGTCACCCGTCTGGAGGAAGCCGACGTGACCTTCAGCAAGGATATCCCGACTGAAGCCTCCCCGATCCTTTCCATCTTGGTTTCTTGGGTCTTACCGCTCCTGCTGTTCTGGGGATTGGGTAGCCTGTTAGGGAAACAGATGGCGAAACGGATGGGCGGCGGAGCCGGTGGCGCATTGTCATTCGGCAAGTCGAATGCCAAAGTCTACGTGAAGGCAGGCGATTCGAAAACATTTAAGGATGTAGCCGGACAGGACGAAGCCAAAGAAGCGCTTAGCGAAGTCGTCGATTACCTGCATCAACCGAAAAAATACCAAGATATCGGTGCCAAGAATCCGAAAGGTATCCTGCTGGTCGGACCTCCCGGAACCGGCAAAACCTTGTTGGCCCGCGCTGTCGCAGGCGAAGCCGATGTGCCATTCTTCAGCATATCCGGTTCCGAATTCGTCGAAATGTTCGTCGGACGCGGCGCTGCCAAAGTCCGCGACCTTTTCAAGGAAGCCAACGAGAAAGCCCCCTGTATCGTCTTCATCGATGAAATCGATACGATCGGTAAGAAACGCGATAACGGCAGCTTCGGCGGGGGGAACGATGAGCGTGAGCAGACCTTGAACCAACTGCTGGCGGAAATGGACGGTTTCGAAGCCAACAAAGGCATCATTCTCCTGGCCGCTACCAACCGTCCGGAATCCCTTGACGCTGCCCTTCTGCGCCCGGGTCGTTTTGACCGTCGCGTACCGGTTGAACTGCCGGACTTGGCAGGACGCGAAGCCATCCTAAAAGTGCATGCAACGAACTACAAGATGGATCCTTCCATCAATTACAATACGATTGCCCGCGCCACATCCGGTGCTTCCGGTGCCGAATTGGCGAACATCATCAACGAGGGTGGCCTGAGGGCAGTCCGTGAGGGCCGCAACGCCGTCACCCAAAGTGATTTGGAAGAATCAGTGGAAACCGTCATCGCCGGTTACCAACGCAAAAATGCGGTCATTTCTCCGAAAGAAAAGGAAATCGTTTCTTACCATGAAATCGGCCATGCGCTGGTAGCGGCCAAACAGACGGAATCCGCGCCGGTCCACAAGATCACAATCATTCCGCGTACTTCCGGTGCTTTGGGCTACACGATGCAGATCGAGGAAGGCGAAAAATCGCTGATGACGAAACAGGAATTGTTCAATAAAATCGTGACGCTGGCAGGCGGTCGCGCCGCAGAAGAGATCGTCTTCGGGAGCATCACGACCGGGGCGTCAAACGATATCGAGCAGATGACCCGGATGGCGCGCGCCATGATCACGCGCTACGGGATGAGCGACACGTTCGACATGATGCAGATTGAAACCCAGACCAACAAATATTTGGGCGGCGACACTTCCATGAATGTGTCCGCCGGGATGGCCGAGCAGGTTGACCGCGAAGTGCTGGACATCATCAAGCAGGCCCACGAAAAAGCCATTGCCATATTGAACGAAAACAGCGAGAAGCTGCATGAGCTGTCCCACCACCTGCTGGTCGAAGAGACCATCACCGGTGCGGAGTTCATGAAGATATTAGGGGAATAATGTCTTCAACTGATACTCAACCACAAGAAACCGGGTTGCCTCAAACGAGGCAACCCGGTTTCTTGTGGTTTGATGATCTGAGTGTCTAATTGTTTGTTTTTGGGTTCGAGTTCGTCTCGAGATTCCCCGTGAAGGTGATTTTGATGGGGAATATTGAGGTTACTGTGGACAATTTCCCCATCAAGTCAGTTTTTGGCGGGTTTCCTGACTGTGATTCGAACTGATTTCCCCGCTAACATGGTTTTTGCAGGTTATTTCTGAGCATAAATTCAGTGCTGCATTTATTATACTTCTAACCCTAACACTTGCTGCATGGTCGGGATGGATTGCATGCCGCCTGGTCGCGTCGTCACCAACGCTGCCACACGATTGGCGAACGTGCCCATCTCGCGGATTTCATCCAAACTGCAGTCTTCCCAAGCATCCTTGCCGGCGATCTGATAGAGGAAGGCACCGATGAACGAGTCGCCTGCTCCTGTCGTATCAACCGTTTGGACGCTGATCCCTTGAACGCTGGCCTTATCGCCTTTGAAGTACAAGTCCGCTCCGTTTTTCCCTTTTGTATAGATCAACAGTTTCGGCTCCGTCTTCAGCAATGCCGCTAGCCCAGCTTCTTCTGAATCCTTGCCCGTTATGAACGCCAATTCATCATCGCTGATTTTCAAGATGTCCGCATACGGGAGGAATTCTTGGATCGTCTGTTTCAGCATTTCCGGATTCGGCCAGAGATTCAAGCGGAGATTCGGGTCAAAAACAATCGTCCCTCCTGCCTGCTGCATTTTCTCCAAAGCCGCAAGATGCGCATACTTTACTGGGGCTTCAATCAGATCGACCGAGCAAAAATGCAGAATGTCTGCAGAGCTGAAAACAAGCTCATTTAGCTCTTCCTTGTCCAACAGCATATCCGCGCTGGGATTGCGGTAGAAACTGAATTCGCGTTCCCCATTCTCCTGGAGCGACACAAACGCCAACGCCGTGTTTGCCTCAGCGGTCCTGTACAAGTGCCGGATGTCGACCTGGTTCTGTTTGAGGACATCTGTCAGATAATCCCCGAAGGCATCCTGACCAACTTTGCCGATGAAGCTCGCATTTCCACCCAGGCGGCTGACCGTCACAGCTACATTTGCCGGCGCCCCTCCCGGTTGTTTGGTGAAACTCTGGACATCTTTCAAGGGCACGCCGATTTCACTCGGGAAAAAATCAATCAGTATCTCTCCAATCGTATAAACTCTCCGCATAATGTCTCCTTCATTCCTAAACTATTTGTCTGGCACACCTAACTGCAACTCCGATTAGACGAAGGGCGTGAAAGTCGCTTCCTCAAAAACAGCTTTTCCGCTGCATTCAAAAGAAATGCCCGTCGCTTCCTCGGTCGGATAAACATTTGCGGTCATGACCGCTTCACCGTTTCGCTCAAATACTTCAATCGACGAATGGTCCAAGTAAATCGCGAGTTCAAGATAATCCCGATCTCCTGCCAATGTGACTTTCCGGCTGACAGGAGGTGTCGCTTCTTCACCTTTCAGTTCGATGCCGCTTGTGGATCGGTCGATTCCCAGTTCATTCTTTTCTTTATTGAAGGACACTACTGTTCTTTCGTTCTCGTTCTCACGGAGATGGATGGACATTTTTTCCAATCCAGACGTGTCCACTTTCAGCGTCAGCAATCCGCAATCCCCTGCGATACCAGGGATTGTTTCTTTGGCATCTGCCATAGTGATCACCGGGCTGATTTCTCCCTGATTGCCGCTGTTCGCTACAATGCCGATCGGATATTGCTTCAACTTGCCATCTTCCCATTTCAGCTCTCTCGGGATCGTCATCGATCCTGTCCAGCCGTGGCCCAGCTCATCTGTCGGGAAATTTCTTCCCCACATCTGCATCCAACCGATGCAGATCCTTCTGCCTTTGTCGTCCTCAAGGCTTTGGGGAGCATAGTAATCCAAACCGTGATCCAATTCTTGATAACTTTCCGGGTGGAACTGTTTCGTCGCCCAATCCACCTCGCCGACAGCCAGTACCGACGCATTCAGATTCTGATAGTCGTCCCCATCCTGCGGCCATTGCATCGGCGAGAAGATCAGGCAATCTTTCCCATCCAAGTGGAAGAAATCCGGGCATTCCCACATGATCCCTTGCTCTTTGTTCCCCTTCAGGAAGACGGAGGCAAACTCCCATTCCACCAAGTCAGCAGATTGGTAAAGCAAAATCTGCCCTGTCTCGTCGCTAGCCTTGGAGGCGACTACCGTATAGTACATGCCTTCGTGTTCAAAAACTTTAGGATCCCGGAAATCGATCTGGGAAGCATCCTCCGGTAAGGCAGCGATCGGGATGACCGGATTTTGCTGCACTTTATCGAAATGCAGCCCATCCTCCGACACCGCCAGGCACTGCACCTGGTGATGCACGCCTTCTTCATCGGCTTCCGTTACGCCTGTATACAGCAGATACAGTTTTCCGTCCCGTTCAATGGCGCTTCCTGAGAAACAGCCGAATCGGTCGTAAGCCTGATCCGGCGCCAATGCGACAGGCAAGTCTTCCCAATGGATCAAGTCCGTCGACTTCATGTGTCCCCAATGCATCGGGCCCCATTTCGCATCATACGGGTGAAATTGATAAAACAGGTGGTACGCACCTTGGTACTGGATGAAACCGTTTGGATCGTTCATCCAGCCCACTGGCGGTGATGCATGATAGCGATTCCGGTAAAGAGGATTCACTATTCCTTTATTTTCTGCTATATATCGGTTGGCCCGCTCTATTGAATAGACCACTTGGCTTTGAATGCTCACGCTATCCCTCATTTCTTGGATTTGATTTATTTTCTTTCTTGTTATTTGTTGTTTGACAAGTATGTATCATAAGCATCTTGTTTGATTTGCATCCATTCTTCCAATCCTAAACGGTTCAGCTCTTCTACATAGGCATCCCATTCTTCGGCAATTTTGCCGTTAGCGATCCATTCTGCACGTTTTCTGTTGACGAACGGCATCAAATCCGCTTCGATTTGAGCAATCCGGTCTGCCTGTTCCAATGACAAGAATACGCGTGGATAATTGAATTGATTATGAACATCAGCCAAGTACGTGTCTTTGAAGATGTCCAAACGCCATTGCGCATCATCCGGCATCGTCGTCACAGTTCCGTAGTATTCATCCAAGATTGCCAAAGGTCCGCCAGCTTCTGTTTTTTGGCGCAATTCGCCCGGTGCAGTGCCTTCCAGCGGCAGGTGTTTCAATGAATTGGTTGCTTCAACGTATTCAAAGATATTTTGCTGCGTCTCATCTCCGTAAGTACCCCAGTTGTTCTGCACAGATTGGATCGGTACGTACATTTGATCTGCCCATTTGGCAGTCAATTCCAGATTTTTGTTGGCGCTTGTGATGACGAAACGGTCACGGCTGAATCCGAAGCCGTTCGTACGCGTAACGTGTTTTTCTCCGCTCGGACCAGCCAGTGCAGGCAGCGGCTCGTAGGAATCGTTCGCTCCCGAAACGTTGGCTTTATCCCATGAGAAATACACGCCGAACAGTTGCTCTTTCCCTTTCGCAACGTACGCATTCCAATCTTGTTCGAAAGCTTCCACATCAATCAGATTTTTATTGTAAAGTTCGTTGAAATAAGTGACGCCATTTTTGAATTCTTCGTTGTCGGCAGTAAAGTCGATTGTGCCGTCATCATTGACTACCAAGTGATCATCGTTGTCGCCAATGCCAAATGCGCCGAAGAGGAACTTCATGTCTTCATTTCCGCCATCATTGATGAAAGACATCGGGATTTCATCCGCTTTGCCATTGCCGTTCGGGTCTTGGGTTTTGAATGCTTCCAATACCACCATCAATTCTTCCGTTGTTTGCGGCATCTCCAAGCCCAATGCTTCCAACCAATCCACATTGATCCACGGAATATCATTTACGGTATGGATGGACTCTTTATCCTGGCCCAATTCTTCGATCCATGGCAGCGAGTAGATATGGCCGTCCGGCGCTGTGATCATGGCCAGGTATTCCGGGTTTTCGTCCAATACCTTTTTGAAGTTCGGCATATGTTCATTGATCAGGTCTTCCAAGGGAATGATGATGCCGTCTTCCGCCCAAGAAAGCAGATCGTAGTCGCTGGCGCCGGCATTCCACATGGCATCAGGCAAGTCGCCGCTGGAAATGTCCAGATTTCTTTTTTCAATGTAATCCGAAGAATAGTTTTTCCATTCGACTTGCACGCCCGATTGCTCCTGCAAACGCTGGAAGATCAACTTCTCATTCGGATCAGCCGGTGCCAACGGAGAACTGGAAGTGGACATCTTCAAGGTAACTTCTTCCTCCAAAGGGAACGAGACATTGGTCAATTCGTAATCGGGGGAAGAGGCCCCGCCGGAAGAACCGCATGCTGCTAAAGTCAGGACTGTTGCTGTGGATAATAGTGCTGTGCCAAGGTATTTTACTCTCATTTTGTATTTCTCCTTTGTAGTGTATTTATTTTGTGTTGCGTATTGCCTAACCTTTGAGTGAACCTGCCATCATCCCTTTATCGAAGTACTTCTGGAAGAATGGATACATGATCAGAAGCGGTAAGCTGGAGATGACGATTGTTGAGTATTTAATCAGTTCGGCCAACTGGGCCATTTCCGCCATTTGAGTCGCCGATCCGATCATATCTTGTTGTGGTTGATTTTGAATCAGTATTTTTCGCAGCACAATTTGGAGTGGCTGCAGGTCCGCATCATTCAGGTAAATCATGGCATCGAAGTAAGAATTCCACTGACCCACGAAAGCGTAGAGGAACAATACGAAGATGATTGGTTTCGCCAATGGCAGCATGATCTTAAAGAATATCTGCAGTTCATTCGCGCCATCAATGATGGCTGCCTCCTCCAACTCGGCGGGCAATTGTTGAAAGTACGTCCGGGCCAAGATAATGTTCCAAACATTGATTGAGCCTGGAAGGACAATTGCCCAGACGGTGTTCAACATGCCCAGGTTTTTCACTAATAAATAAGTAGGAACCAACCCGCCACCTACGAACATCGTGATTATAAAAAAGATTGTTAGCGGTCGTTTGCCTACCAGTTTTTTTCTTGATAAAGGATAGGCAGTCAAGATCGATACCCCCACGGTCAATGCACTGTAAGTGAACGAATAGAAAATCGAATTCACAAAACCTCTTATGATTGCCGGGTCCTTCAGCACCCGATTATAGCCATCCAAACTCCAATTCGAAGGATTCAGACTCAGGCCTTGCGAGCGGAGAATGAAGGGATCCATGAAGGAAGCAATCAATACATACAGCAACGGCGATAGAGTGATCAATACCAGAAGCCCTATCAGAATGCGGTTCAGCAGCAGGACGCTGCGGTCAAATTTTGTCAACGTTATCATTTTGTTCTCCTCTCTCTATAAAGCCGCGTCATCATTGTTTACTTTGTTCGCTATCATGTTTACGGCCAACAGCAAGATGACATTGATGACTGTATTGAATAACCCGACTGCCGTTGAATATCCGTAATCCCCCATTTGCAACCCGACTTTGTAGACGTAGGTCGAGATGATCTCCGAAACAGGCAGGTTCATAGATGTTTGCATCAGGAAAGCTTTCTCATAACCAACGTTCATAATCCCCCCGACAGAAAGGATGAACTGAATGACCATGATCGGGCGCAGCGCCGGAAGATCGATGTACCAGATCCGGTACAAGATATTGGCGCCGTCCATGTGAGCTGCATCGATCAGATCTTGGCTGACGTTTGCCAGTGTGGCTGTGTAGAGGACCGATGCCCATCCCATGCCTTGCCAAATGCCGGATAGGATATACAAAGTCCGGAAATAATTCGGGTCGGTCATGAACGTGATCCGCGAACCGGTGATGGTTTCAATAAATCCGTTGATGGGGCCATCTGCGGCCAGGAACATGAACAGCATCCCCACAACAATCACCAAGGAAATAAAGTTCGGTGCATACAGAATCAGTTGGAATCGCTTCTTCCATTTTGTGCTGATCAGATGATTCAAGGATAATGCCAAGAGGATCGGCGGGAAGAACCCCAAGATCAGTCCGTAAATACTTATTTTGAGCGTATTCTCCAATAACACTGAGAAGTTCGGTGAGTCGATGAACTGTACGAAGTTTTCCACTCCCACCCATTCGCTTCCCATGATCCCACGCAGCGGGTTGTAATCCTTGAAAGCCAAGAGAATGCCGTACATCGGGAAATATTTAAATACCAGTGTGAGTAACAGTCCCGGCAACAGCATATAGTAGAGCATTCGGTGCTGTTTGATGAATTCCCATTTTGTTTGTGTGCCCTTTGGTTTGATGCTTGTCTGGCTTTTTTTCATGACTAATCTAACTCCTCCTTTTGAAAATTGAAACGTTTCCACTTTGCTTCAAAAAAATGTGGAAAGATTCATGCTCGATAATTGAAACGTTTCCACTTTAGTTCAAAAAAATAAATTCTGAAGAATCGGCATGCTACTTTTGAAATCGGTGCGGTTGATGGATCATCAAACTGCCCGCGATTTCAAAAATAGGGAAACGTTTATTCGATAATTGAAACGTTTCCACTTTGCTTCAAAAAAATATGTTTTTGATTTAAACATATAATAATTCAGTAACCGTTTTCTGTCAATACCCAAAACATATTATTTTAAAATTTCATTTTTCGTCGTCGGTCCTTCTACGTAATGGACTGGCAAAGTGATCTTCGTTTTGACGGGTTCGCCATCGATCACTTGGATGATTTTTTCGACTGCGGCTTTGGCCATCAAGTCAACGGGCTGACGGATTGTCGATACGATCTGTCTGCGACCGGCTTCCATCTTGATGCCATCGCATCCGATGATCTGCACTTCCTCCGGCACTTTGCGATTCATTTCTTCCAAAACTTCCAGAATATCCAAAGCAATAAAATCTGTGTGGGCAAATACGCCATCCACATCCGGATTTTCTTCGAGAAAGGTTCGTATCTCTTGCTTGAATTCCATAACTGGGTCTTCCCCATCGTAGATGGCATAAGGAATTTCCATAAGCTCAGCTTGCGCTACAAAGCCTTCTCTTCTCTTTGTCGTCTCGCTCGGAAAGCGTGAATGGGTTCCGATATACCCGAGTTTTTTACAACCCTTCTCAACCAACTTTGCTACAGCCAACTGGCCTGCATGAAAGTTGTCTGATGTGACGCAAACCGTTTCTTCCTTGAAATGACGGTCAATGGTGACGAAAGGCAAATGCGATGAGACAAAATTATCCAAATCCGAATAGGTGATGCCGATGATGCCGTCCACCTTGTTTTCTTGAACCATCTGAATATATTCCAGTTCCTTGTCATTGCTGACATCAGAGTTGCACAACAGCAGCTTGTATTTATGTTCAGACAAATTCCGCTCCACATAGTAGGCGAACTCCGAAAAAAATGGATGCCAAATCGTCGGAATGATCAATGCAATCGTGTGCGTCTTGTTCATCTTCAGGCCACGCGCATAGGCATTCGGAATATAATTCAACTCTTTCATCGCCGCTTCCACTTTTCTGCGCGTCGATTCTTTTACAGCTCCGGAATTGTTCAGCACACGCGATACGGTTCCGACGCCCACCTTCGCTAAAGCAGCTACGTCTTTCATTGTTCCCAATTGAAACACCTCCTTTCCTGTATACACTTACAATCTAATTATTATGATAGCAGAGTCAACAAAATAAGTATAGCTGTTCTTTGGGAGCATTGCTTTCTCAAGGATCGTGCCATGCTTGATTCCATTTTATTATTTTAGCGAATTTTTTTGGGAGAATGGGTTAACTTTATTCGATTGCTGCCGACTATTATAGAGGTATTTCTAATTTTGGTTTATAAGTTATTACATCGGCATTGTGCAAACAGTTTTTTTACACTGTATAAATACATCACTACTCGAAGGAGGCTAATTATGCGGAAACGAACGCTTTTCAAAAGAGGGTTGCTGATAATTATTATCGTCAGTACATTATCCATCAGGCTTGCACCCCCTGAGAGCGCATCTGTGTTGGATGATCTGGCAGCTGTAGCAGAAGCCCCAAAAGAAGTTTTATTGGATGTCCCTCTATTGAATCAAATGGATTATCCCGTTTTATATAACGGTTGTGAGGTAACCTCGCTTACAATGATACTGCAGTACAACAACGTTGATGTATCGAAAAATGATGTCGCTGCTTGGCTCCCTTCTGTTCCGATCATTTATGAAAACGGCCTGCGCGGCAACCCAAACGATGCTTTCGTAGGGGACATTACCGGTTATAATTCTGGTTTCAGTGTCTACCATGGACCGATAGCTATCTTAGCTTCAAATTTCGTGTCATCAGATCGCATAAAGGATATCACGGGCAGCTCATTTGATGCTGTGATTGATGCCTTGAATCAAGGATACCCAGTTTGGACAATCACCAGTACAAGCTATGCCGCTGTAGATGATATGGAAGTGTGGCAAACGCCTACTGGTGAGGTTAGCATCAGTTATAGTGAACACAGTGTCGTAGTAGTTGGCTATGATGATAATTATTTTTACGTAAATGATCCTTATGGCAAAAAAAACCAACCTGTGGAAAAAAGTGCATTCATTGCCTCTTGGGAGCAATTCGGCAATCAAGCCATCTATATACAATAAATAAATGAATGAATCATTCACAGATAAAAACTCTCCAGTAAGCTTGAGCGGCTTACTGGAGAGTTTTCTGTTTTTTGGATTAAAATTTAAATTCTTTGACCAATAGATTCAGCAGGTCGGCGAGGCCTGCGATTCTTTCGGAATTCATCGAAACTTCTTCCATGGAACTGCTGATTTCCTGGCTGGCAGCCGATGTCTCTTCTACTCCAGCAGCGGATTCTTCCGAGATTGAAGCAATCTCTTCGATGGACGTACTCATGTTATTTGTATTCTCAGCCAACCGCGCCAAATTATTGGTTACGCCAGAAATATTCGTCACCATGCTGTCCAATTGCATTTTCATCTCACTGAAGGTGTTACTTGTCTTATCAATCTGGGCAGCCCCCGACTTCACTTCGGTATAGCCCGACTGTAAGGATGAACTTACGTTTTTGGATTCTTTTTGGATAGTGTCCACAAAACCTGTTATGTCCATGACGGAAGTGGCGACTTGTTCAGACAGCTTTCTGACTTCATCGGCAACAACAGCAAAGCCTCGGCCATGTTCTCCAGCTCGTGCAGCCTCTATGGCAGCATTCAAGGCCAGTAAATTCGTTTGATCCGCTACATTTTGGATAAGTCCGACCAATTTGTTGATTTCTTGGGTCTGATTTTCCAAAATATTCATCTTATCGACAGCCTCTTGCATGATGTCCTGAATTATGTTCATCTGCAGACTTGATTTTTGCATCAGTTCTTCGCCTTGATTTGTATTTGCAAGGATTTCTTTAGAACCTTCTGCAATTTGAATGGTGTTCTGATTAACAGCTTGGAACTCATCGTTGAATACATCGATCACAGTCGCCAAGTTACTTGCACTGCTCGCTTGCGTTTCAGATCCGGTCGCCAATTCCTGCATTGTGATAGCCACTTGTTCAGTGCCTAATTTCACTTCTTTTGAAGCTTGGTGGAGGTCCCTACTGTTCTCCTCAAGTGTATGTGATGCTTCTGAAATGCTTACAATAATAGCTTTCAACTGTTGCTGCATTTGATTGATCGCATCACCCAGTTTGCCTAATTCGTCAAAATGTTTGATGTCGATAGGTTCTCCATTCAGTTTTCCAGCTGTCAGTTCGGTTGTTTTGTCCATCAATATCTTGATACGCTTCATCAAATCGGAAGAAATCAATAATGCGATAGCGATACTCAGCAATAGTGCAATTATGGATATGATGAAGGTTACCTTCACGGCATTCTCTCCATGAACAATGACACTATCTCCTTCTTCGTTAATGGAAGCTATTCTGGCTTCAAGTGCTCCTTCCATTGCGCCAATATTTTCAATCGCAAGTGGCTCTGCTTTCTCAAACATTGTGTTTATCGCTTGTTCCTGGTTACCTGCTAGGTAGACGTTGATGACTTCTTCGCGCGTGATCCGGGTCCATTCATTGATTCCTTCAAATAGCTCCACAATCACCTGCTTGTTCCCGTTAGCCTCCAGAATACTTGCTTGGATAGCTTCGCTTTGTTGGGTGTAGTTTTCAAACAATTCCACATAGGCGGGATCTCCTGACAAAAGATAGCTGCCTACAACGGACATTCGACTCGCAACTAAATAACTGACTTTCGAAGCCTGTTCCAGAATTGGAACACTGACATTCACGATACTGTTAGTTTCTTCATTGATTTCTTTGGATGTAGTGTAGCTATTAAAACCGAGGAAAAAAATAGCCACGACAATGATTGAGAATCCTACAAGTAGATTTGTTCGGATGCTTTTAAATTGTAATAATTTGATCTTGAAATTTTTTTTCGTTTTTGTCTGGGCGTTTTTTACTTCTATATTTGATGCTTGCACTTATTTCACTTCCCTTTACCATTTCTTACCTGATTCAATTTCTGAAAATGAATCAGGCTCTTAACATTACTTCGGTATTGTTTGTGAAAAGTTAATAGTGGGCTTAATTGGAAGTCTATAATAATGCTGAAAAATATACATATGCAAAAAAACTGTGCAAATGAATGCACAGCAGTTCTTATCTCATAGATGGATTAAAACAACATATTATTATACAATGAAATACTCTTTGCGTTTAAAATCATATTGAAGCGTATTTTGCTGTTTCTTTTCTTGATCTTTTATTAGATAGCCATCCTTCATTTCGAGAATACGGAAACGAAAATTTTCGATGATCCCTTGGTCATGTGTAGCCATCAAGATGGTTGTGCCGCTTCTATTGATTCTGTAAAATAAACGGAAAATTTCCAAAGAAGTCCGCGGATCCAAATTCCCTGTAGGTTCATCCGCAAGAATAATTTTCGGAGAATGGACAACAGCACGTGCAATCGCAACCCGCTGCTTTTCACCGCCCGACAATTCATCTGGATAACTATTTACTTTATCTGCTAAGCCCACAGTTTCAAGTGCATGATAGACCTTATCCGAAATAGCTTCAGGATCTTCTCCCATGACCTCCAGCGCAAAAGCGATATTCTCAAAAACTGTTTTACCCGTCAACAATCTACAATCCTGAAATACAATTCCAATATCCCGTCTCAGATGGTGTATGACATGATTATTCATTTTACCGACATTGTGTCCACAAACTGTTACCGTTCCCTTCGTGGGTTTGATGTCCCGGTAAAGTAATTTAATGAAACTAGACTTCCCTGATCCACTGGCGCCTAATACATACACAAACTCTCCTGCTTCGATGGTAACTGATACATCCTTTAGGCTTCTGATACCTCTAGGATATTCTTTTGTTACGCCAGCAACTTCGATTATTGCCATCTTCTCTATTTTCCTCCATCTTTTACTCCCGCAGGAGATCCCCTCAAGCTGCTGTATTATCTCTTAAATCCGTTTATGACACCCATAATCTCATCTGAAGTTTGCGCTGCTTTCAAATTCATGGAATAAGCGCGTTGTGTCACAATCATATCAGTGAACGCGGCTGCCAAATCCACATTGGATGATTCCAAAAAATGTTGCTGTATGCCTCCCAGTGGATAACCTTCTGCTGAGGAATACATACGCGTTCCATCTGCCACTAAATATTGGTTTTCTCCGGCTGGGACAAGGGCATCTGCAGACGCGGGGAAAAACAGCGGGATTCTTCCCGCCAATGTCGTAGTGCCGTTGCTCCCTACCCAAATTTCGCCATTATCCGAAATCGAAAGGGTCGCGTCGGAAAGATTGAGCGTCGGCAATAGGTTTTCCTCGATTGCGAGGGTATTCCCCGCTGAGTTGGTCACCATGCCTTCAGGCCCCACTTGGAATGCGCCATCCCGCGTATAAAAAACATTCCCATTCTCATCATTGACTCTGAAGAAGCCATCACCGGAAATTGCCAAATGGAAATCCCCGGAACTTTCGACCAGTCCACCTTGGGAAAGATCCATTCCTGAAACATTACTTGTTACGCCTGTAGAAATCGATAACTCTCCAAATCCTTCAGAAAATAGCAAATTTTGGTTTTCCATTTGATTGTTGACTAATAGTTCCTGAAAATTTACATTTTTTGCTTTATAAGAAGTTGTATTAACATTCGCTATATTATTTGCAATATTATCCATTCCTGTCTGGAATGCTTTCATCGCTGTTTTTGAAATACTCATAGGTAGACTCATCGTCGTTGGCCTCCTTCTTCTTACACTTTTCCGATTTCATTTACTGCCTTGCTTAATGTCTCATCTGAAGCATGTAATATTTTTTGATTCGCTTCGAATTCTCTTGTTAGTTGCATCATTTGGACCATATGATCTGCCATGTCAACATTGGAAGTTTCCAAATACTTTTGCAGGACAAGCGTGTTATCATCTGTTGTCATCCCTGCCTGATAAGAAAAAAGCGTATCTCCAAGCGATTGAAGGTTTTCAGCTTCCACATTATCCGTCAGCAAAAAACTGACTCCCGTAGCATTTACACTTCCAGTCTGGTCGACAGTAAATGGCACGCTGCCTGCTGGAATGGTGGTTATTTGTCCAGATTGGGTTCTGCCAAGCACCAAGTAGCCTTCCTGAGTAGTCAGATTACCAGTTGAATCCACAGAAAAGTTGCCGTTTCGCGTAACTGCCTGTTCGCCGTTAGGCATCTGAACTGTAAAGAAAGCATCTCCCATTAAAGCAAAATCATTGGTTGAATTCGTGCTCTTAATACCGCCCTGAGTCAGATTACGGTAAGCTGTATCTATCTGGTTTCCAAAATTCAGTCCATCAATCTGATTAAGCTGATTGAGCATAGGACCGTTTAAATTATTCCCGAATTGAAAGGTCTCAGTCGTACTTTGGATAAGCTCTTGATATTTGTACCCGCTAGTATTCACATTAGCGATATTTGTGCTCAGGTTATCTTGCTTTTTCTGCAATACGTTGAACTGGTGGCCAACTGTGTCCAAGCTTCTAATCAAGTTCTTCCCTCCTCATTTCTTCTTTCAATTTCAATATCATTTTCCCGTGGATCTGCGAAACTCTGGGGACGGAAACTTCCAGTATGTACGCAATTTCCTTAAGCGGTAATTTTTCCACATAATACAATTGTAAAACTAATTGCTCGCGTTCCTTCAATCGACCGATTGCGCCTTTCAATGCCTGCATCTGCTCGTTCTTCAGCAATTCTTCTTCAACCGAAATGGCATGCTTATCGACGATCATATCTCCCAATTCTACTCCATTGCCTTCATCATTAAAGATCATTTTTTCCAATGACTGTGTAGCCAAATAAGAAGCCGTATCATATACCTGACCTAATTGTTTGACAGTAACCTGAAGTTCTTGGCGTATCTCTTCTTCAGAGGGCATTCTTTGCAAACTGTGCTGAAGCGACTCCACTGCAAGCCTGTATTCCTTTAGTTTATTCATTCCCGTGCGAGAAACCGGACCATTGCGACGGATTTCATCGATTATAGCCCCTTTGATCCGAATAAATGCATAATTTTCAAAAGGCACTTTCTTTTCTTCATCGTATTTGTCGATAGCATCCATTAGCCCGATGACACCGATATTCACCAAATCGCTCTTCTCATAATCAGAATTACTCAATCCGATGTGTCGGACCACTTTTTCGACTAGAGGCACGTACTTCAATATGATTGCTTCTCTGTCCTCTATATTTTGCATATCCTGCTCCCATCTACAAGTGATTGAAAATTCATTTTTTTACCAACTATCATGAAGGATCAAAAGTAATGTCTTCGACTGTTCCGACTGATTCTATCGCAATTTCGTTCGGAACTTCATTCAAAGATAATACAGCTATTTCCGGAAAATTAAATGTCAACAGATTTTTCAAAGAGGGTCTTATTTTCGGAGATACCAGCAGGACATGCGGTCTTCCCTCTGCTTCCAGATTGTTATGAATTTTCTTTATGCTGTCAAATAATTTTGTGACGTTGTTTCCTTGAATGAGTGGAATCGACCCCGAAGAAGATTTTTGGATATTTTTACCGAGCATTTCCTCAGTGTTTGGATGGATCGTAACGACATTCAGCACTGCATTTTCATCCAAATAATTTTTCACGATGGTTTGCTTCAGTGCTTGACGGACGTATTCCGTCAGTAATTCAATGTCTTTTACCGTGGTGCCATAGTCAGCCAACGTCTCCAAGACAGTAACCATGTCTGTGATCGGTATATTTTCCTTCAGCAAGTTCTGAAGCACTTTTTGCACTTCGCCCAATCTAAGGATATCCGGTATCAACTCATCGATGACAACGTTATGCGTTTCTTTCAGCGTTTCCAATAGTTGCTTCACTTCTTGCCTGCCGAGCAGTTCCTGACTATGCTGAAAAATGGTTTCTTTAAGGTGTGTGACGAATACGGTGAGGGGATCTACCACGGTATACCCTTGCAAATCTGCCATTTCCCGATCATTTCCAGTTATCCACATGGCATCCAACCCAAAAGAAGGTTCTTTGGTTGCGATACCGTTAAAAGTGAAGTCCGTATCTCCTGGAGACAAGATCAAGAAGCGATCCATATATAACTCGCCTTGTGCGTAAACATTCCCTTTAATTTTGATTACATATTGGTTCATACTCAGTTGTAGGTTATCTTTAATGCGAATCGGCTTCAACAGTATACCGACTTCTGTAGCGCACTGTTTCCGTATGCTATGTATTTGGTTCAATAAATTATCGTCTTTTGATTCATCAGCTATTGCAATCAGACCATAGCCGATTTCAATGGAAATGGGATCCACTTGATGCGCAGTGACGGTTTCTTCCTCGGATTGATTTTGAAGCATTCGCTCTCCTGCGAGAACACGGTGTTCTTCGGTTATTCTCTCAAATTGTACTTTCGTTTCATTTTGTTGAATAAGATAGCTCGAACCCCCCAATAGTATCGCCATCATTGAAAAGGTAAATGTCGGAAAACCTGGCAATAGTGCAAAAACAAGTAAAATAGCAGAAACCAGATAAAGCACCTTTGAACTGGACATCAATTCCGGTATCAGTGATGTTCCAAATGTTTTTGCATTTCCCGATCTTGTAACCAAAATCCCTGAACCGATCGAAATCAGTAAGGAAGGGATCTGGCTGACTAATCCATCACCGATTGTCAATCTCCCGAATTTATTCATCGCTTCCATGATGGGCATGCCTTGTTGAAGAGAATAAATGAGCGTTCCACCGATTAAGTTGATGAACGTAATAATTATACCCGCGGTAGCATCGCCCTTTACAAATTTACTGGCACCATCCATCGCCCCAAAAAATTGTGTTTCCCGCTCCAAGTCGTTGCGTCGTTGTTTCGCTTGCTGTTCATTGATCAAGCCGGAATTCAGATCAGAATCGATCGACATTTGCTTTCCGGGCATCGCATCCAAGGTGAAACGTGCGGATACTTCCGATACCCGACTCGCACCATTCGTCACGACGATCATTTGAATAATAAAAATGATGATAAAAATGACGGCACCGACTATGATATTATTTCCGGCAACCAAATTCGCGAATGTATCAATAACCTTCCCAGCATCACCCTCAGTCAGAACCAACCGCGTTGAAGAAATATTCAATCCCAACCTGAACATGGTTGTCAGTAAAAGGAGCGTGGGAAAGGTAGAGAATTCCAGGACATTTTTAGTGAATAACGTCAACAACAGAATCGTCATGGACAAGGCTAGATTCACAATCAACAACAAATCGAGAAGTGGTGCAGGTAATGGAATAATAATCATCGCCAAAATGAGGACGACAAACGTTGCAATCCCTACATCCATAAACGCTGAAGCATTCCCATTTTTTTTGGTTAGTTGTGTAGCCATTACATCACTCTTTCTCTCACTTATATTTTCCTCTTGTTGCTTTCATTGATCTGATAAATCAACGCAATCATCTCAGCTATCGCTTCATAAAAGTCCAATGGTATCGGCTGGCCGATTTCAACTGATCGGTACATGGCACGCGCCACTGGTTTATTCTCCATAATCGGAATATTATTTTTTGAAGCTGCTTCCCTGATTTTTTCTGCCACATAGTCTGCCCCTTTGGCGACGACTATGGGTACTTGATCGCGTTTTTTATCATAACGCACGGCAATTGCCAAATGCGTTGGGTTTGTGATGATGACAGTAGCAGACTCCACATCCTTCAGCATTTGCTTACTAAATTGTTTATATTTTTGACGTCTTAATGATTTTATGTGAGGATCGCCTTCTGATTCTTTGTACTCATCCTTCATTTCTTGTTTGGTCATATTCAAATTCTTTTTATAGTCATATTTTTGATAGACGAAATCCACCATCCCCAACAGAAACAATAAGATGGCCAGATTCGTACTGATATCTTTGACAAGTTCCAAAATCAAAAAATAGAGTTTTTCGGTTCCCACAGCAGATGCATTGATGATGTAATAACCCGATTTTTCTAACGAAATATAACTGACGTATCCAATCAGAATCATCTTGAGAATATTTTTGACCAAATTGAATAGTGCTTTTTTACTGAACATATTTTTAAGACCACTCAATGGATTCAGTCTGCTCAATTTAAATTTTAAGGCTTCTGTTGAGAACAATAACCCTGTTTGGATGATATTTGCAATCAAAGCTCCAATAAAAGCAATCCCTAAGAAAGGGCCCGCTAAGATGAATATGGATAAGAAAGCCTTCATTCCAATATCATTAAGATTATTTTCAAGACCGCCTACATCATAGTCAACAGCCAATTCCCTCTTCAGATAAACATACCCATATTGAAGGGCATGCGTGGATAGTGCAATCGCAAACATCACGAACATGATATAAGTAAAGGCAGAATTGAATTCTTGGCTTTTGGCTATCTCTCCACGTTTTCGAGCATCCTTCAGCTTTTTGGGGGTGGGTTTTTCAGTCTTTCCATCTTTCTCGCTCACATGTTCACCTCTTCATCAGCTTAGTGACTGGATAAATTCAGTCATGTATTTCACCATCAATGGCAGCATCTCTGTCATACTATCCATTAAATTAGGCAACAGAACCAGCATAAGTGACATACTGACCAGAATCTTTAAAGGCATACTAAGCATCAATACATTTATCTGAGGTACAGTCCGAGAGAGCACTCCCAAAACGACTTCCGTCAACAAGGCCGCAATAACGATAGGCGCTGAGAGATTCAACGCTATCTCAAACATCATCGCAAACAGAGTGACAATCCCTTTCACTCCAAAATCCCCTACGGAAAACTCTTCGATGGGAAAAATAGTGAATCCGGATACCAACGCCCTCAAGACATGATGGTGCATATCCGTAACAAAGAAGATGGACAGCGCCATCCAATAATATATTTTCCCGAAGTAGGATGCCTGAACCCCTATCGCAGGATCAAAGACGGCAGACATGGAGAACCCCACCTGGAAATCAGCAAAGCCGCCTGCTATCTCAACTGCATAAAAGAAGAGGTTTGTGATATAGCCTAGCGCCAGGCCGACCAGCGATTCCTTCAGCGCGAAAAGCGCCAATTGCACCAACCCCAGCTCGGACTCCATGGCGGGTATTATGATGTAAACCGGCAAACTCAAGCCCAAAGAAATGGCAATCTTCACAACAGTTGGTACACCTTTGAATGAAAATCCCTTACTTATAAAAACGAAAGAACCTATCCGCATAAAGATCAGTATAAGTTTCTGTAATGTAATCAGCATCGTTTACCCATCACAATCCAGCGATCAACTCGAATATTTTTTCTGTATAAGCGATCAATGCATTCAGCATAAAATTGCCGAATACGATCAAGGCTCCAATTACAGCTAATATTTTTGGCACAAAGCTTAACGTTTGTTCCTGCAACTGCGTAGCTGCTTGAATGATACTGATGATCAAACCTACCACCAAAGCGATGGCCAGCGTCGGTCCGGCAACTATCAAGATGGTCATGAAGCCTTCTCTCAAAACATCTAAAACTTTTTCTATCGACATTCATGCACCCCTATTGAAAACCTAAAACCAGCGACTCAACGACCAAATACCAACCATCCACCAAAACGAAAAGGAGTAACTTAAAAGGCAACGAAATCATTACCGGCGACAACATAAACATCCCCATGGACATCAAAATACTTGCAACAACGATGTCTATTACCAAAAATGGAATAAAAATCAAAAAACCGATCGTAAAGGCTGTCCGCAACTCACTGATTGCAAAAGCAGGAATCAGACTAAGTAAACTAACATCTCCGGTGTTGGTTGGCATGTCATCCCCCTGCAGATCCAGAAAGAGGGTAAGATCCTTCTCACGTGTCTGCTTAAGCATAAAGTCCCGGATCGGGTCTTCTGCTATATAAAAAAACTCTTCTATGCCGATCTGATCCTCCATCAATGGAACCGCCGCCTCATGGTAAACTTCCGTATAGGCTGGCCTCATGATAAAAAAAGTCAAGAAGGCCGCCAAGCCTATCAAGACAGTGTTGGGAGGATTTTGCTGTGTGCCTAACGAACTTCTCAAAAAAGAAAAGACAATGATGATCCGCGTAAAACACGTAGTCAATATCAAAAATGCCGGTATGACACTCAGAAGACCTATCAACACATACATTTTTACAGCATCCGATGTCCCACCCAGAGCATTTTGAACCGTGTCAACGATTTCCGCCGCATGAACTTTTTGAGGAAATGTCAGAAATAACAATCCAACGCCGCTTGTGACAATCCCTTTTTTCACCATCCTATTTTCTCATCCCTCTTCGTGAAATTCTTATATTCTCATCAACTTCTTCAAAAACCACTGGGCTTTTTGGATGGAATTTTTTATGTTGCGATAAATCCAAGACGGTTTTCTCTTCCTTTATGTCCTCAATGTTCAATTCCTTTAAAATTTCATTCTTTGAATCTGTACAGCTCATCAAAAAATAGGATTCCGAGACTTTAATGACACAAAGAGAAGATGTACGATTTAATGGAATGCGCTCTATCATAGTGATGTATTTGCCGTTCTTATTGACGAATCGATCTAATATTTTCAACAGATAATTTATGGCAAAAATAACAAAAATCAACACGATAAAACTTTTTCCGATGTATAGCAGTTCATTTTCCATTTCTTTGACGCACACCTTCCAATTTGCTATTGCATGACAATATTTGTAATATATAAATCACTCGCAACTTCCGAACCCAAACTTTGATTGATTTTCAAAATGATCTCCTGTTTGATGACCAGGACGCCCTCCGATTCATCGAAAATGTTGGTAGTAGATTTATTTCTAAGCACACTGATGATCGCATCTCGTACAATTGCTGCCTTTTCAGTCAGAATTGCCCCGTTCTCTTCATCAGTTGTTTCTACGGACATTTCTATTTTCAAAAAATCATTCAGACTGCCATCATTTGATTTCAAATTTACAAGAAATTCTTCTTGGGGAACCAGTATGCTCTCTACTTCTTTTTTATTGAAGCTAGTGATCCATTCTTTTGCTTTCCCTGTCGTTATCAAAGAACCGATCGTTCCTCCACCGACCATCAGAGCCACTAAAATTATAGCTATCAGGATGAGCTTTGGAATGCTCTGTTTCTTAGGCAACTGTGCTTCTTTATCCATCATTCTGCCCCCTCAGGTTCATAAACCAACACAATATTGACTCTTCGATTTTCAGCACGCTGTTCAGCTGTATCATTTGGAACAAGCGGATTATATTCGCCATAGCCGACAGCAGATAAACGTGTGGGGTTTATATTTCGCTGTTCAGCCAAATGTCTAAGAACGGCAATGGCTCTGCCAGCCGATAATTCCCAGTTACTTTCAAATTTAGTATCGTGGTGTGGAACATTATCTGTATGCCCTTCAATCACGACTTTATTTTCAAAATTACCGATTAATTCTGCTACTTTTTGTAAAGCTGCTGTGCCACTCTCTGTTATTACTGCGCTTCCTGGAGTGAACAAGATTGCTGCCTTCACGTTCATGTAGACACCATCTGCATCCATACTCATACTGATTTCTTCGGACAATCCATTCTTTTCGACAAAATCTTTGACTTCCTGATACATTTTGATAACTTCTGGATCCACTGCAATCATCGTTTGACCATCTGACGTAAGCAAATCAGCCTGAGCAGCCTCTGCTTTTGCCGATTGAATGGCTGCTGCCTCCATTTCCGACAAGCCGGCTGAATCAACAGTTGCAGCCTTTTCAGCATCCTCAGGAACCCATTGTCCTCCAGTCAATATACTTTTTTGACCAGATCCTACAAAGGAATTTTGCAAGGAATCTGCGGCTTGGGTGAACTTGTCATTGCTGACACTGGACATCGAGTAGAGCAAGATGAAGAAAGTCAGTAAAAGCGTCATCAAATCCGAAAATGTTGTCATCCATTCCGGAGAACCACCTGATTCAGAACTTCGTTTCCGCCTTCTACTCATATGTTAATTTACCTCGCTTGGAACAGCAGAAGCGTTCGTCTTCATATTTTTCTTTTTGTTTTTTACAAGCTTGTTATCCAAGTAGCCATTCAATTTTTGTTCGATTGTTCTAGGATTTTGCCCTGCTTGAATAGATAAAATACCCTCAATAATCATCTCGCATACTTCCAACTCGGCTTCAGTCTGCATTTTTAGATTGGTAGCTATCGGAATAAACAGTAGATTAGCAAAAAAACTTCCGTAGAAGGTTGTAATCAAAGCCACTGCCATCCCGCTCCCGATTGTGCTGGGATCATTTAATTGGCTTAACATATTGATTAAACCGATTAATGTTCCGATCATACCAAATGCAGGAGCCAACTCTCCCCACTTGATGAAAATGGCTTGCCCTACTCCATGCCTTGATTCCATATTTGCAATTTTTATTTCCAGAATACTTTTGATATCGGTAGGATCCATCCCATCCACCGCCATTTGAAGGCCATCTCGTAAAATCAGATTGTCAATTTTGCTGATTTCTTGTTCCAAAGTCAAAATCCCTTTGCTGCGGGACAAACGAGAGAGTTCTGTGAATTTTTCAATCAGATCATTTTTATCTTCTGTAGGTGTGCTGATTACTTTCTTGAAAATAATTGGAATGTTTTTTATATCAGAAAACGGAAAGCTGATCAGCAAGGCACAGAACGAGCCCACTAATGTAATAATTAGAGAGGGTACATCGATAAACCCACCCATGCTTCCGCCCTGATTAATGGACCAGATGATTAAAGCTACTCCAATGACAAGAGCCAATGGTGGGATTGGATTTTTTTTCATTTTCCAACCTCCGGTAAAGCAAGATAAATTTTCCTTTTATAGTCCACAATTTTCTCCACTATTAGGGTTGCCGGTTCACTCACACGAATGTGCTGACCATCGGACAAGGTTATTATCGTATCATACGCTTCGTCGATACGGTAAATTAAGTCACAATTCAAAAAAAACGCCTCGCCTGAAACACTGGTTAAAGCTATCATGGACTCTCCTCATTTCTTTTTGAAGTTTAGCGTTTTAATGCCAATAACTCTTCCAACATCGAGTCAGAAGTCGTTATGCTTCTTGAGTTAGCTTGATAGGCTCTGTTGGCGATGATCATTTCGGTAAACTCATTCGCGAGATCTACATTTGACATTTCCAAAAAGCCTGCACGGATGACGCCATAACCATCATCTGCTGGAAAACCTAGTTCTGGAGCACCAGAGTTGGCTGATTCAACATATAAATTGCCACCCGATTTTTCCAATCCAGCTGCATTAGAGAACTTAGCTAGTGCGACTTGTCCGATTACATAGGATTCTCCATTCCCATAATTTCCGGTGATAACACCTTTACTGTCAACTGAATGACTCTTCAAACCAAACACGTTTGTTGCTCCATCGGGTATACTGTCAGATGCTGTAATTGATCCGTCAGTATTAATCTGTATATATGCAGGTATACTCAATTTTTCCAGAGTCTCATTTCCATCCGCTTCAGTGTTGTTGACGCCCATAACACTGTAACCAGCACTCGTCACCAAATTATTCTCGGCATCAAGATAGAAGCCACCATCTCTTGTATAATAATTATTGACTCCTCCATCTCCACTCACTACAAAGAAAGAGCTGTCGCCATTTTCAATCCCGAAGTCCAGTTCCCGGCCTGTGGCTTGCAGTGATCCTCCATTCATGATTGTATCGATGGCACTAGTTTGGACACCCAGTCCAACCTGCTTCGCATTTACACCTTCTTGGGCACTTGCAATCGATTGGCTAATCATATCTTCGAAACGTACCCTTCCACTCTTAAATCCAGTTGTGTTTACGTTAGCTATATTATTTGAGATTACATCCATCTTTGTTTGTAAGTTTTTCATACCTGTAACGCCAGAGTATAATGATTTTAACATTTGATTTCCTCCTAGTAGTTTACATATTGATCCTATCGGTCATTCAAGGATCGTACGGCTTCCTTATCGGTCCAGCCGTTTTTTTAATCTTTAATGAATTTTGTGCTGTCGATGTTCATCACTGTGTCCAATTCATTTTGATTCAATGCGGTGATGATCGTGCGATTGTCGATGCTTGCAATCAAAGCCATATCTTTATAAAATAATAAAGAATTTTTTGAGCCTTTGTCATCCAGCTCATCCATCGCTTGGCTTAGATTACTCATATCTTCACCCGCCAATGAGAATCCTCTTTGATCCAGACGTTTTTGAGCATGATTGGAAATCTTCAACTCTTTGTTATCTGTACTTTGGCTCAGCACCTCTTGCATAATTGTTTGGAACTCTCTCGAAACTTGTTGCTTCTTATTATTCTGTTGGAGTGGCTCAACCCTCTTGATGTCGGCATTCGCTCTTATGTCCATCCGATTACTCTCCAATCGACTGTATGTCATTCAAATAATAGTCCTTTCCTCCAATCATCAGCGTTGCAAATCCATTTGAAAATTTCACCTTATCCACTACTCCTGTGGCGATGCTGGCTTCCCCAGTAACAGTAACGGTCTTCCCTATCATTGCTAATGCTTGCTGTTGTTGTGTCATCAACATGGTTGTGTTCAATGATTCAGTCAAATCCTTCAACTGTTCCATCGTACTGAATTGAATCATTTGAGTCATGTAATCTGTAGATCCGCCACTACTTCCCCCTTCTTCCGACATGGCAGGCATTTTTATGGCTGCAGCCATGATCTGCAAAAAATCGTCCATAGAAAGGTCAGAATTGCTTTGACTCTTATTGCTCACCATCTGTTCCGTTGAACCAATCGTAAAATTTGGTGTGATATCCACTATATGTTCACCTCCTCTTTATGCCAATAAACTAAGCCCTCTTGAAGAATGCTTCGTCATTGGTTTTTGTTTTGTTTCTGTCTTCTCTTTTGATGTTCTTTTTTTGGATTCTTGCCGTTCCATTTTCCGATGTCCTAGATCAGCTCCTTCTGAAAAGGAAAAAGCTAAACGTGCGTCTGCAACTACAGTGAGTGATAGCGTGTTTTCAGAAACACTGTGTTTAAATGGCTCCATCAATAGCGGCAATTGATCCTCCAATAGCCCCTTCGTTTCGGCATCCTGGACATGCAGGACAGCAGTGATGCTGTCTTTCGTTTTGATCAGCTGCACATGGATATCCCCGATATTATCGGGAGTAAGAAGTATTTTCACGACTGTGGTACCCAACACGGGCGTTTTTTCTATCTGCATTTCGATCGTCTTTTGGATGTCTTCGATATGAGATGCAGTGACTTTTGAAGGCTTAGATCCAAACACATTCTCTGTGGGTAGTTCACGAGTAATTGGTCCTTGATTTAAAGGTGTTCTGTTTTCGTTATAGCCCAATGCCTTTGCCGCTGCTTCCGGGGTGTCTGCATTGTCTTCTTTATCAGCTATCGGTTGCCGAATAGTTGTTTCCCTTATTTGCAGTTCAGCGGACCGTTCAGCACGCTTACCTTCCGGAACAACTTCAACTGTTACATTATTTTCAGGAGATCTTGGTAAGGATTCATCAGGTGGGCTGCTTTCCACTAAAGAAAAAGCACGGTCCGTTTGTCTCATTTTATTTTCCCATGGCATTGCTGAAGTATCTTTCAACAGATCATTTACTTTTACGGGAGAAACGGGCCCCAAGCTATTCCCTGATTTCTGTTCTAAGGAGATTTTAGGATCAGCCAAAGAAAAATCAGCTTGTTGTCTCCGCATATCACCCTTGGTCAGGTGGCGCTCTTGTTCTCCATATTCCCTTATCCCGAGGCTTTCGGGAATGGCTACCGGCTCATCCGCTTGCGATCCGCTTGGACTCGCAGTGATAGCCGTGTCCGAAGGAGGCAAACTTTTCAGGTGTGTTTCAGCTTCGATCTCTTCCGGTCGTGCAGGCACTTGTACTGTGGACACAGCGTAATCAAGTTTAGCTGTTATCCCTTGCTGATTCTCTGCAATGCTTCCGAGCCACGCTCCCATCTGTTCTGGTTTTTCATCTGTCGGAACATTCCTGACTGATACCATAGACTTTCCATCCTGAAGGATTCTGTGTGGGAAGAAATTCAAATAGGCCTGTTCTGTTGCTTCCTGATTGGTGCCCTCTTCTGGATCCTCCGTTTCCAGGGAAACAGTTGTTTCTTCTTGCGGATCAGTCGACGGCCCGTTGCCTTTGATCATGCCTGATAAAACATTATCAAAAATTGAACCGTCTGCTTTTGTGGCAGATGACTTAGCCGGATTGAGAACTTGCGCAGAAATTCCGGACGATGCACCTGTAATCATCAATTCACCTCCTTTCAATACCTACCCTATACTATATCGACTTAAAAGTAGCTTTTTTTATACTGTAGGGTAGCGATTTCGTCAAGCTCCTTTTGTTCTTCACTTTTTACTTGCGCAAGCACCTGCACACTTTCGCGTTCTTTTAATTTTTCCATTATTTTGCGGTCTTTGTGTGCTTGTAGCAACGCTTCTTGAAGCTGCTCCATGTCACTTTGCGCTTGATCGATAGCATTTTTTTGAATGACTATTTTTTCGTCGATCAGACCTTTGAGGTGATGGTTATATCTTAAAGTGTGTATCTCCGTCAACTTCATTTGTTCATGTTTCAATTTCGTATTTTCATTAACCAGATGCCTGAGTTGCTGTTGCTGCTGTTGCATCTGATTTTGGGCATGGAGAACGGATTTCCTTGCATTCTCTTCTTCAGTGATTCGCCACTCCAGAATTTTTTCCATTGAAAACTGATGTCTTTTCATCTAATATCACCTTGATTTTCTGATCATTTGAATAAATTTTGTAAAGTAGCCACAATTTCATCATGAGAATGCGGTTCATCCACACGTTGTTTCAAGAAGTTTTTTATGACGGGTGCAAGTGAAATAGCCCGATCAATTTCAGGGTTGCTCCCTTTTCGATAGGCACCTACATCTATTAAGTCCTTAGCTTCTGCATAAATGGCCATATTCTCTTTCAGCATTCCGGCTGCACGGCTATGGGATTCCGGAACAATATCTTTCATCAAACGACTCACGCTGTTTTGGACATCAATTGCCGGATATTGATTCTCCGCGGCAATTTTTCTTGAGAGGATGATGTGGCCGTCCAAAATTCCTCGAACCGCATCTGCAATGGGTTCGTTCATGTCATCCCCTTCAACCAGTACTGTGTAAAAGGCAGTAATCGAGCCATGCTCGGACATGCCGCTTCTCTCCAATAATTTCGGAAGCACAGTGAAAACTGACGGCGTATACCCTTTTGATGTTGGTGGTTCCCCTGTAGCCAATCCGATTTCCCTTTGCGCCATAGCGACCCGTGTTACGGAATCCATCATCAAAATCACTTTTTTCCCTTGATCTCTGTAGTACTCTGCTATTGCAGTGGCAACATACGCACCCTTAAGCCGTACTAACGGAGGAGAATCTGAAGTAGCACAGACGACCACAGATTTCCGGTAGCCTTCTTCGCCCAAATCCTTTTCGATGAATTCCAACACTTCACGTCCACGCTCTCCGATCAGACCAATCACAATGACGTCCGCCTCGCAGTACCGTGCAATCATCCCTAAAAGGGTACTTTTCCCTACACCACTACCTGCAAAAATACCAACACGCTGTCCTTCGCCGATTGTTAGCAGCCCATCAATCGCTTTAATTCCAGTAGGGATGACGTGCTCTATTCTGTTGCGTCTGAAAGGATCTGGTGCACTCCTATTCACTTTGAAGGGAACACCATTCAGTTGCTTATTATGATCCATCGGTCTTCCCAAACCATCCAGTGTGGTGCCCAACAACTCATCACTGACCTCAATCTGAAGTGTCTTTCCGGTTGGACGCACTAAACAGCCTGGTCCTATTCCATCGATTTCATCAAGTGGCATCAGTAATACGGTTGAATCGACAAAGCCGACCACTTCACTCAAGACTGTGGTCCCCGTCGACCGAATTTGAATCTCACAAACTTCACCAATAAAAGCTTCCAGACCCTCTACTCTGATGATCAGTCCAGTGACTTGACTCACCTTTCCCATCTTTAGATAGAATTTTCTTTTTTTTATTTGTTTATGATATGTTTCAAAAGGAATTTCAAACATGGGTATTATCTTCCAAAACATTCAAATCTGCGACAATTGCAGCAAGTTGTTTTTTTATCTGCAAGTCGATGATGGATCGACTACATTCAATAATGCAGCCATTCTTTTCCAATGTGTCATCACTCAACACAACATAACGCGCAGTAAACTCATCCGTTTTGTGTTCGGCAACGTTTGATTTGATTGTTTCAACATCATCTTGACGCACTGTAATCGTAATGAATGGCTCATTCTTTTCCATTCTTTTTAAAATTGGATCAAGCAGAAGCATAATTGTTTCGTCAGCTCTGTCAATCGACTGGTGTACGATTTGTTCTGCCATCTGCGCAGCCAGTTCAATAATCGCCTCTTTATTATCTTTGTAATAGGTCGATACAAGTGTATCGGTCTCTTTTAATTGTTTCAGCATGCTTACCCGAATGTTGGATACGGTCTCTAAGCCTTCTTGCCGACCTTTTTCATAGCCAGCAAGAAAGCCTTCTTGCATACCCAACTCTTTCCCTTGTAGCAACCCTTCTTCTTTTGCTTTGTGCTTAATGAGATCTGCTTCCTCAACAGCTTGGGCAATGACGCTTTGTCGTTCTTCCTGAGCCTCCAGCAACAACAGTCCGATCTGATCTGCTTGAGCAGCGAAAGGCTTGCAAGCATCTGACTGTCGGTTATCTTTCATCCCCGTTTTGGTTGCGGAAAGCAATGCCGCTTTTTGGCTCACAGATAATTTTGTGTCGATATCTGAAGTCGTTTCATCCGACTTCCATTGATGCGACTTAATGACGTTATGAGATGATGGCATCTTGTTCACCTCTTCTTAAATAAATCTCTCCCAGTTCATCCAGCCTTCTGATGACTGAGACAACCTTCTGTTGCGCTTCTTCTACAGCAGATAGACGGGCTGGTCCCATGAACTGCAGCTCTTCCTGTAGCGTTTCGACCGCACGACTGGATAGATTTTGAAATACGAATTGCTTGATGTCTTCCGATACACCTTTGAGAGCCAAAGCCAATTGGTCATTGTCCACTTCACGCAGAACTTTTTGGACATCTCCACGTTCTAGGCTGACGATATCTTCAAACGTAAACAGCTTGGCTTTGATTTCATTAGCCAACTCCGGTTGTTTTTCTTCCAACATGGAGATGATGTTTTTCTCCGTGCTTCGTCCAACTGAGTTAAGGATTTCAACCAACGTATGGACGCCCCCCACGGATTCTGTTTCATTATCCACAAAACTCGAGAATTTCGTCTCAATCACTTTTTCGATTTTTTCTATTACTGCAGGCGTTGTGCGCGTGATCGTTCCGATTCTTTCTGCAATTTCGGATTGTTTTTCTATGGAAAACTGGGAAAGAATCATCGCTGCTTTATCCGGCTGCATGTAACACAGTATCAATGCTACTGTCTGAGGCTGCTCGTGCAGGAGCAAATTCGTCAACTGCTGCGGATCAGCTTTTCTGGCTATATCAAACGGGCGTTCCCGTAATTGGATCTGATTTAGCATGTCAATGACTTCTTTGGCTCGCTGTGCACCCAATGCCATATTCAATAAGTTGCGGGCATACTCTACCCCGCCATCTAAGACATATTCTCTCGCTTGTGCCATTTCCAAAAACTCTGTAGCGATTTCGTCCACTTCATCTGGATTGACATAATCAATGTTTGCTATCTCGTAGCTTATTTTCTGAATGTAACTTTCAGGTAATTGCCGCATTATTTCTGCGGAGGTTTCTGTACCCAATGAGATAAGCAAAATTGCTGCCTTCTTGATTCCAGCTACATCACTCACTTATATAACACCTACTTATCTTTCATCCATATTTTTATCATATCCGCGACCATTTCCGGATTCTCTTTCGCATAAGCCTTCACCTTAACATCCCGCTGGAACTTAGGATTTTGACTGAAATCAAACTGATCCGCCTCCGGATTGCTTATAGAAGTCGGCTGAGTAATACTTTTTTGTTCAACGGCGCGTGCTGCATTAGCCATTTCCTCATCAAAAGCGCGGTACTTCTTTTCCTTGCTGTTTCGGAAAATGAAAGCAATCAAAGACAGTATGAACAACCCACCTATGCCCGCAGCAATATACAAACCATATTCTCTAAGGTAATAGGCAAGTCCTGTTTCGTTTTCAATAACGTCTTCTATGGCAGCTTCTGCAGTCACAAATGGGATACCTTCGATTTCAACTCGATCATTTCGTCCTGGATCAAATCCGATGGTTGCTTTCGTTATGTTATCAAGTTGCACTTGTTGTTCATTACTCAATGTACCATTGTAAATGACAGTAGCCGTTAATCTCGTTATCGTTCCTGGAGCACTTACCCTGACTGTAGTAGTCGAATCCAACTCATTATTGATCGTTTGTTCGTAGGAGGACTGTCCCCCGTCTTCTCCCGAGATGACAGAGTTTATCGTGTTATCATTTGCAGTCTCACCTGCCGCTTCATTCACGTCAACGGTCCCTCCGGTAGCTGCAATATTTTGGCTTCGAATCGCCGCATCTCCATAATCTACAGCTTCTTGTTCCATAGAATCAAAGTCCATCTCTGCATTCAAAGCGACGGATAGATTATCCATTCCGTAGATTGGAGCAAGTGCCGTCAGTAGCTTTTGTTCCAATTGTTGTTCATAATTCGTTACGATTGCATTGTAACGGCTCACCAACTCAGGAGAGTACTCATCCGAACCTGCCATCGCCGCATCACCTAGGATATTTCCGCTTTTGTCGACGATTTTTATGTTGTTGGTAGGTAGATTTTCTACTGCACCAGATACCAACGAGACTACTCCTTGAACGGTGGTAGCAGACAGCTGTTGATTTCCTTTCGTCGCAATCACAACGGATGCACTGGCTTCCGGCTGTTCCGTCCCAAAGACGCTTCCTTCTGGAATGGATAAGATAACTTTGGCGGACTCAACGGATTGGAGAGAGGTGATGGCACGTTCCAATTCCCCAGTCACCGCCCGCTGGTACATGATGTTACGGTCTTCATCCGTCGCCATCATGCTCGTCTCATCAAATATTTCGAAACCTGTCGAGGTCTCCGGCATCATCCCATCAACAGCCAATTGAATACGGTATTTATCAAGTTGTGTATCATCAATCAGAATCGTTCTTCCGTTATCCTCAAGCTTGTAAGCGATCGCTTTTGCTTCCAGATCATTGACGATCAAGCCAGCATCCGCCTCTTCCAATCCAGAAAATAAAGTTGTGTATTCCACGCGCTGGGAATAATAAGAGAGTCCAGAAACAAGAAGAAATATTGATAGGAGCGCAGTAATCAGTCCTGCCTTTTTTTGAGTGCTGAGTCCGCGCCATCCTTCTCGAATCGCCCCCATCGTGCTCTTCAATTGATTCATGTTGCTTATTCCCCTTGCCTATCATTAAAATTGCATATTTTTGATTTCATTGAATGCTTCCAGACTTTTATTTCTGACCTGAACTGCTAAATCAAGAGCCAACTGCGCTTCAGTGGCTTTTATCATCACATCATGCAGATTCTCGTTGTCTCCAATGATTAAACTTTGTGTTGCCGCATCGGAGGCATTCTGCGTTTCGCTCAACAGGGCCATTGATTTACCCAGAAGATTATCAAACGATGCTGTATCACTTTCGCTCTGAATGCCAGTCATTGCACTTAATGAGCTGATTTCAGATGTAAGCGTGCTGCTAGTGGGACTGTTGCCTAAATTATAGGTCGGTAAACTGATAGCCATATGATTCTCCATTCACTCATTTATTGATCAATCAGCTGAAATTTGCAGCGCTCGCTTCAGCATATCTTTACTTGCTTCCAACGCCGTAGCATTCGCTTCGTAGGTACGCATCGTCAGCATCATATCTACCATCTCGTCTGCCATATTGACATTCGGTTTGGTGACATATCCATTCTCATCTGCGTCTATATGTGTTGGGTCATACTCCCTGATGACGGCCGTTTCATCCGAATCAATGGCCGTTGGGCGTACACCAAAGCTCTTTTCTGTCGAACCATTCAGTCCAGGAGTCGTCGTCCTTTTTATGCTCTCTTCGAAAGAAACGGTCTTCTTCAAATACGGACCGCCTTCTTCCGTTCGAGTCGTGTTGACATTCGCTATGTTCGTGGATATGACATCCAACTTCAACCGTTCCAGACTAAGCCCGCTTGAGTTGATGTGCAAGGAATCAAAAATAGACATTCGTTCTTTTAACCCCTTTCATTTATCAGCTGGATATCGCAGTATTCAGAAGCCCCAACTTTGCATTCAATTGTGTCACAAGCGCATTGTAGTACAGACTATTTTGAGCCTGATTTGCCATCTCCATATCAATATCCACGTTGTTCCCATTTTCTTTGACCGCAGTATCTGTTCTTTTTGTCACAAGAGGATCGATTTGAGACAAATCGCCGAAGCCAATATGCATGCCGTTCGTTTGTTTCATGGACAGACTTTGATTTGCTTGATCCAAAAGTGATTCGAATTGAACCTGCCCCACTTTATAGTTGTCTGTATTAACATTTGCTATATTACTCGAAATAACCTCTTGCCGTGTAGAAGCAGCATTCAATGCATTCCTAAGCAAATTGTAATTTATATCGTTCATTCCGTACCCCACTTTACGTTACATTTCGTTCACACTTTAGTCACATTCACTTCATCAATCTAACTCATTATATATTAGCAATATTAATTTAACAACCCTACTTTCATTAATAAAAACCTTGACATTTCAGCGTTTTTTACAATATTTCAACTGATTATAATTTATATAATTTTATGCAGTAATCTTCTATCGAGAAATTTTAATAAAAAAATAGAGCATGCGCGAGGCATCCTCTATTTCAATTTTTTCTGATTAAATTTCAACCCATGATGTTCTTAAATCTTGCATGATGAGGCAACATTTTTTCACTTGATCCGCATCTTTTTCTATGTTCGCTTTTATCAACGCTGCATGGATATGCCCATATATCGTATCAAGTTCTTCCGCGATGGCTGCTCCATCTTCAAAATTCAATGTTCCCTTGAGTTCCATAACGATATTTTGGGCCTTGATCAGATTAGTGTGCGCATTCTCCATTTTATTGTCCAGAATCGCCAGTTCCGCCAGATTCATGAATTTGATACAGCCATCGTAAAGCAGGATGATCAATTTTTTTGGCGTTGCAGTCAAGACTTGGTTTTGCAGATAAACATTCTGCTTATTTCTGTTATACATTTTTCTCTCCTATTCACATGCCCCTATCAACAAAAACCGGCGATTTATTCATGAATAAATAACTTTCAATGATACGACTTTTTTGATTTACTTGTTTTGCTTGCTGGAGTAGCTCTTCCTTACTGTTTCTTAAAGTATACATCACAAGTTTCTGTTTTTGAATAACCTGAATGAGTAATTCATTTTCTGATTTGGAAAAGGGGCTCATACCTTCAAAGCTATCCAAAATTTGCAGAGAAGCGATATGTCGTTTATTATTTTCGATCACTTTGATTCCGTGTGTCGCTGTGCCATCCCATGAATCAAATAATTGTTTCATTTCTAGTAAAATATCCAATCTTTCCTTAGCGAAATCTGCGTTCTGCATCTTTCACGACACCTTCTTTCCTCAGTGATCATTAGTCATTGGAACTCGTTAACTGGCTCGACAGATAAGACATTTGCGATTCGGCTTGCATCATCGCCGTATCCAAAGCCGTAAAGGTCTTAACGTAGCGCGCTCGCTGCGCTTCCATCCGTTCATTGAACGATTCTATCTTCTTGGCAATGTCCTCCACAGCTTTATCGTAAGTCTTGTTTTTAGCGGTGATCATGCCGTCTTTGGAATCGACAAAACTGTTTACTACTGTCTGCAGTTTTTCGGCCAGGCCGACTTTTTTCTTTTCTGTGGTTCCGTCAACTGAAATGCTTCTGCTGAAGAAGCCAGCAACCCTATCGGGTTCCTTTGTGATGACTTCCTTCAGTTTGGTTTCATCGATACTGGCTTTGCCATAGCGATCGATCGATATGCCGAGCGAACCGATAAAATCGTATTTTTGTATTTCGTTCGGGTCGGAAGGGTCTGCTTTTTGTATTTCAACCCCGCCGGTCAGCATTTGTCTCAGGCTGGATTGTAGACGCATCAAAGTACTGTCACCACTGAGCGCTCCTGCCACATTGGTCTCGGAAGATGGATTGCCGACCGAAAGTTTTTCAGTGACAAAGCTCACTGCCGAGTTGTATTGCTCGACGAAATCCTTTACGACCTTCAGTGTATTGTCTGTATCATCCGCCACCGACACGGATACCGAAGATCCCGCTGTGGTCCCTTTCAGATTGAGCATCATGCCTTCGATCGCGTCGGTAATGGTATTGGTATTCCGTTCCAACGTAATCATGTTGTTAACGATAATTTTGGCTGTGTTTCCGGTTGCTAATGTGGCTTTAGCGGCACCGGTCGCGGCAAGGTTCAAGGCCAGTTTATCAGCCAAATCGGATGTGCTTGTCGCCGAAATCGTACGATCGCCCATCTGCGCATCGGTAAGCGACAAGCGTCCATCGATAATGGTGGCGGAAATGCCACTATCTTTCGTTGTTGCGTTGATCTTGATAATGATGTCCTTCAAGGTATCTGTACTGGCAACGGTTATATCCGCTTGTTTCAATGTCGTTGGACTACTTGAGCCAATTTCACTCGTATCCTGACTCGATAGCTTGAAGGTGCCTTCGAAGCCTAATGCTGTGGTGGTGGATTGATCGGACGCCAGTATTTGTCCGGAAGTCAACCGTGAAGCTGTCGCTAATCTATCGACTGTGATTTCATACTTGCCGGGAACGGCATTTGTTTCAGCGGTCACCGCGAGTTTTGTCTCATCGGAGCTCCCTGCTTTTTTTGAAAAGAAAGATTTTGAATCCATCAAGGCATCCATCTTTGTGTTCAGGTTCGTTAATCTAGTTTGAATGTCCGACCAGGCTGTTTTTTCTTTGGTCAAGGATTCTTTTTGGTTATTGTATTGGGTCAGTTTGCCGGATTGCGCGGCAATCAAGGAATCGATCGTTTCAGAGGTGATCCCTGAATAGGAACCCAAAAAATTGATGCTGCTTGATACACTCATTTTTTCACTCCGTTCCGTACAGCATGGCTGTTAGGTTCTGGTTTTAATTATTGAAGCAGAATGGTGCCGCTTTACGACATGATAATATTTTTGGTCCTATAAAGCAATCAAAGGCCAGCCATATGGCCGGCCTTTGATCGGAAATGCTTATTGCAATAAGGAAAGAACAGATTGTGGCATTTGGTTCGCTTGCGCCAACATAGAAGTTGCAGCTTGCGCCAAGATGTTTGATTTAGTGAATGAAGTCATTTCTTCAGCCATATCAACATCCGTGATACGTGAGTTCGCTTCAGACAAGTTTTCTTTTGTTGTGGATAGGTTGTTGATTGTGTGATCCAAGCGGTTTTGTTGAGCGCCGAATGTAGCACGCGCATCGGATACCGTTTGGATAGCAGTGTCCAGTGCTGTTAATGAAGTATTAGCTGCTGCAGCAGTCGTTACATCTACTGTACCTGAAGTTAAAGTTGCAGAGTCAAAATTAGTACTCAAATCCAACGTAAGCGCTGCATCGGATGCGTTGGCCCCAATTTGGATATTAACAGCAGCTCCCGCTGTTCCGTCAAGAAGTGCTTTACCGTTGAATTTAGTGTCTGTTGAGATACGATCAATTTCTTCGTTCAATGAATCAATTTCAGTCTTGATAGCTGTTCTATCTTCAGTCGAATTGGTATCATTCGCTGCTTGTACAGTAAGATCGCGCATACGGTTCAGGATGCTATGTGTTTCGCTCAAACCACCTTCGGCTGTTTGGATCAGTGAGATGCCATCTTGGGCGTTGCGGCTTGCTTGCGTCAATCCGCTCACCTGGTTTTTCATTTTTTCAGAAATTGCAAGCCCAGCTGCGTCATCCCCGGCTTTATTGATGCGCAAGCCTGAAGATAATTTTGCCAATGAACCTGCTTTTGAAGCGTTAGCTGATTTCAAGTTTGAATATGTATTCATTGCTGCTGTATTTGTTCCGATTCTCATGTGTATTTCCTCCTAGTGTGCTTTCGTTTTGTTAAGGCCTTGCCTATATCTATATAATCGGAGCAGGTCTGAAATAGTTAAGCATTATTTTGATGAATTTCAAAAAAAAAAATAGACTATCTAAAGATAGTCTAAAATATTGGTCTGGAGAATTTTGGTGCCCATTGACAGCGCCGCTTGGAATGCCTGCTGTTCCATCGTGAATTCCATATACTTCTCGGCCAGATCCACATCTTGCTTGTTGGAACGGATCGACTGGAGGCTGATGTTTTCGGAGGTGTTCCGCTCTTGGACAGATTTCAGACGATTGGAGATAGCCCCGATTTCGGTCCGCATATTGACGACATTCTCAGTCTCCACGTTTGAACGTGCCAACAATTTTCCAGAGAGGGCTTCGGTATCATTCGCATCCAGAGCTTTCAGTGCATCCGCAAGAAACGTACCAAGATCATCTTTTTCTGCAGGTGTGCCCTGTTCCTGTTCATTCATCAGCTGTCTGCCATCCGTTTTCAGCGAGACATCCACACCTGTCGCGATTGTGCGGGATAAGTCGGCTTTTACTGGGATGACGTTTCCGTCTGCATCCATCTCGTCCTGCGTTCCTTGATAAAGGATACCGGTCATTGCGCCTGCAGCATCCCGACTGATTTCGAATGGTTTCGTAGTCGTGTTCATGCCGGAAAATACATACTTGCCGCCAAAATTCGTGTTTAATGAGTCGATCATTGTGCTGATTTCGGTTTCCATTTCGGCTTTGATAGCTTGGCGGTTCGAATCCGACATTGTTCCGGTGGAAGCCGACTGAATCAGGGTCGTGATCCGTCTGAGTGAATTGGTGGCATTTTCCAACGCGGAATCCTGCATGTTGGTCCAATCGGTAGTGTCCGCAATCGTTACGGAAAACTCCTCATTCTGGATCAGGCTGTTGTTTAAATTCATGATCTGCGATACCCTCAGTGGATCATCGGAAGGCTTGCTGATTTCCTTCATCGAAGACAATTGGTTGTTGTATTTTTCCAACTTGCCTTGGCTTCGGTTAATGCTTTGTATCATGTTCGTTGTAGTTATTCTATCCGTTATGCGCATATTTTATACCCCCGTCCGGTTGATCAAAGTGTCCAGCATCTCGGAGGTGACAGCCAACACCTTAGCGTTTGCCTGAAACGCACTTTGGAATTTCATGATGTTCACAACCTCTTCGTTGATGGAAACACCTGAAATGGAACTCTTTCTTTGCTCCAGGAAAGAAACTACTTCGTTTTGGTTCTCCATCATGAAGTCGGCCTGTTGCTTCGAAATCCCCACTCGAGTGATAATGTCATTGTACGAATCCGCAGTAGTCGTGCCGTTGGTCTGCGCTGTAATCTTCATCGTGTCCGCATCAAAAGCAAGCGGCTCTTCCGAAGCGTAGCTGAGTGCGGCTGATTGAATATCGGAAATGGCACGCGCCCGCGAACCATCACCGGCTATTTGACCCGCAAGCGATTTGCCTGAAACAATCTTGCTTGGATCCTCCGTGATGGCAGAATTCACTTTAAAATTGGAAACGACATTATCCGGATCATCACCTAGATCAAAAAAGGGAATCCCGGTGCCATTGTCGCTATGGATTATGTTGACCGCTTTTGCCACGGTCGAGACCAGCTGGTTCAATTCTTGGATTCCACGATCAATCTCAACCAGTGCTTCCTGTGAACCGCTGATATGGCCGCTTTTACTGGATAGCTCCGCAAACTGGGACGACCCGTCCTCTGCCGTTTGCTTCAGTAACAACGTTCCGACTGGGAAAGATTCGGATGATTCGACCGTTTTCGCCGTGCTGCCGTTAGTGGAAACAAGCGAGCCGCCACCGGAAGTGTCGCCGATTGCTACACTCAATACTTGGCGCTTATTTGCTCCAAGTATTTCTTCACCATCAATGCTGATAAAAGTACGTTGGTAAGCATCCGTTTTCACTTCCACTGAAGTGATTCCCGAGAGTTCTCCCACCAATTGATCCCGTTGATCCAATAATGTATTCGGCATTTCGCCTTTTGAGATAACGGAGAATATTTGCGTGTTGATTGATTCCAATTGCTCGATTTTCGTGTTAAAGTCCAAGACCTTCTTTGAAATCGCCTGCACAGTACCTTCCTGAAGGCTGTCCAATTGAGCACCCATATGCGAGACTGTATCTGTCAGCGTCTGTGCCTGTTGACTGACCATCGTTTTGGAAGTTGTCAGTTCGGGATTATTTCCCAAGTATTTCCAAGATTCATAGAACTCAGTCAGTTTATTGTTGAGTCCCGTTTCAGAAGGCTCATTGAAAACAGATTCCAGTTCACCCAACACATCCGCTTTTTGCGTGAATTTTTCCAAGGAAGCATTTTCCGTGAAAGTTTGCTTCACTAAATAATCGTCAACAATCCGAGTGACAGATTCCATGCGTACGCCTGTGCCGAGTTGTCCAACACCCGATAGTGTATAAGGGTTGCTCGTAACCAAATTCACCCGTTGTCTGGAATAGCCATCCGTATTGGCGTTTGAAATGTTGTTGCTAGTTGTTTGCATTGCCGCCTGAGCTGCGCTCATGCCGTTCGTTCCTGCGTTTAGTATTCCAAATAATCCTGACATGATACCTCCACCTTATACTGATTGATTGAACAGACCTACATTTTTGGAAGGAGACAGTTGTCCTTTCTTGGAGTATGTCCGGGAGCTTTTTTCCATCCCATCCGTTAAAGCATCCAAAATGCTGTCATGATAACTGATTGCTTGTTTTGTCAACAAAAGATTGCATTCCTGCAGCTCCTTTATTTCGTTTACTTCTTTTTCGATAGCAACACGGTTACATTCTTCAAAAGAGGCTTCTTCCAAATGGGACAAAAAAGCCTGCTTTTCGGTGACACTATTATTGAATGCAACACTATCATTCGCCATCAAAGCTTTCTTTTCACGCTGCAAGGTTTCTTTGAGTGCTAGCAACAACGATAAGCCATTTTGTCTGGTTTCCATTATTCTGAGCCAGCTCCTTGTTCTTCCATTGCTTTCATTATATTTGCAGCAATTTTTTCGGCACTCACTTTATAGGTACCGTTTTGGATGGCTGCTTTTATCTCTTGGGCTTTGGCACTAGGGGCGCTATCGATTGTCTTTTCAGCCAAGCGCTTCGCTTCTTCTGAAATCTCTACTTTTACAGCTGCCTCATTTGCTCTTGGTTTGAGCAGTTCAGCCTTGATTATTTCTTTATGTGATGTGTCTTTTTGAATCGCTTTAAGGTAGCTATTATAGCCGTTGCCGATTTTCATGCAATTCACTCCTTTTTTACTGATTAGTATGTATCTATCTTATTGTATCCACATCACTATTGTCGACCACTTTCCTGAAAAGTTAAGTCAAAATCCATGAAAAGCCGAAGATTGACAAAATAATCATCAAAGGAAGCTGCTGAGCAAACGTGGGCCCATATGGAGGCACCTCCTTTGATTCATCTGTTGGCTGTTCGCCCAGGACGATTTCCCGAACTGTCGAGAGATCACGCATCTGTCAACTGAACGGATACCGAAAACCGCTGAACAGCCGATACCCAGCTACCGGTAAGGCCATAAAAAAAAGAAGTGCCCGGCTCATTGAGTCATGAGCTGGTCCCTTCTCTTCCTATAACGTTTCGATGCGTTTTTCTTTGCTAAGTATGTTCGTGATACGGATACCAAAATTCTCGTTGATCACTACAACTTCGCCTTCAGCAATCCGCTTGCCATTCACATAGATGCTCAAAGGTTCTTCCGTCAGTTTGTTCAGTTCCACAACGGAGCCCGTGCCTAACGACAGGATATCTTTGATCGTTTTCTTGCTTTCTCCCAACATCACACTGAATTCCAACGGAACATCCAGTATCAGCTCCAAATTTTGCGGAAGATGCTGTCTATCGGATTTGTGCAATTCCTGAAAAGCTGGTTTTTGAATCGGAACCACATCAGCTTCGGGCTGCAAAGGAGGCTGCACGGGACGCTCTTCGTGCTTTCGTTCAACTGGCGCAATCACTTCCCCTTGATCCGCCAACATGATTTCCGTGATCTCTTTGACTGCGTCCATTGTGAACACTTGCATGATTTCACTCTGGAGAATGCCTTCAACTTCCAGTTGGAATGCAATCAGACAGACATCCGCATTCAAATCATCCACACCGATATCCACAACAAAATGTTCTTTGTCATCAACCAAATGAACTTCGGGAGGCAAAATATCGATCATTTTCCCCAGCATGGTCGCCATAGCCGTCGCGGAAGAACCCATCATCTGGTTCATTGCTTCACCAACCGCACTCAGTTCCAATTCGGTTAATTCTGTGCTGGTTACTTGGCCATCACCACCCATCATCAAATTGGCAATGATCACGGAATCTTGCGCATCCATCAGCAAGAGATTATTCCCTGTCAAACCTTTTTTGAAGCCAATCGAGGTGATAATTTTAGGTTTGACAGCGGCATCTATCACCTGACGAATACTTTTGACGAATACTTTTGGTGTGGTAATGTGCACTTTATGGCCTAAAATTTCGGACAATGTCGTAGCCGCTTGGGACATAGAGATGTTACCAACTTCTCCGATAATATCGCTCTCCATTTGGCTGATGGCTGCGGATGCGGCAACTGGCGCTTGGGTTAATTCACTCATCATGCGATCGATTTCTTCTTGTGTTAGTTTTTCCGTACTCATTTAATCAATGTCTCCTCCGATATAGTGTAATACCTCAACCGCCATTTTATTCCCTAGTACACCAGGTTTCACCAAATAACTTGGCATATTCTCGATGGACATGACCAACGGCTCGTGTGTGGGCTTATCTAAGGTGATGATATCACCCAACTCTAATTGTAAAAAACTATCCATCGATACGTTCGTCTTCCCAAGCAAAACTTCTACGGACACCGGAACAGATTGAAGATTTTTAGTCAAATTGTCTTTGTCTGACGGATCTGTCGTACGGCCTGAATGGAACCAATTACGAAAACTCAATTTTTCCAACATGCTCTCAAAAAAAACATACGGAATGCACAAATTGATGAATGTCTGGTCCTCCAATAATTCAATGATGAACGTAGTCATGATAACAGGTTCATTGGGGGACATCGACTGCAGCAGCTGTGCATTCGTTTCCATTGCTTCCATTTTAACGTTCAGTTCTACGATATCTTTGAAGGCCAGCTGTAACGCATGGCCAAAATTGCCTACCACTTCTTCCAAAATGGCAATCTCGATATCTGTAAAGCTGTCTTTGCCATTTCCTGAATCTGATAGTTTTGTATCCGGGCTGCCGCATAACAACTGCAATAACTGCAGACAAACTTGAGAATTAATCTCGACAATCTGCATCCCTTCTTGTGGTTCTGAGCGGAATAGCCCCATCAAAGTAAAGTAAGGAACAGAATGCAAAAACTCATCAAAACTGATTTGTTCAATCGAAGCAACACGCAGCGAAACATTTGAACGTACCTGAGTTGTTATTAAGTTACTTGTAATCTTAGCATATTCTTCGAGCAACATCGTTAGAGTCGTCATATATTCTTTCGAAAGCCGTGCCGGTCTTCTGAAATCATATGCCTTAATCTTAACGGGCTCAGCTTCCTCTACTAGTTCCGTGTCAATTTCTCCACTTTTCACACTTTCCATCAACAAATCTATTTCCTGTTGAGATAGAACTTTACTCACGCTTACCCCTCATTTATAGAAAATAATGCTTCCATACTTATTAAACTAATCATTTTGTTGTTTAATCTGATGATGCCTGCTACTTCCTTTGCATTCGTGTAGTCAGTCATTTGTATATCGTTTGAATCAATTTCCGAAACAGATTCAACAGAGTCCACCGCAAAAGCAACTTTTTTATCGTTGTTCTTCAAAATGATGATACTATTGTAACACAGTTCTTCTGTTTCACTAGTTTTACTAAGTAATTTATACAAATTAATCAAAGTGATGGCATTGCCACGGATATTGATCAATCCTTCCACCCAGTACGGGGCTTTCGGCACATGGGTAGAAGGCATTTCCTTGACTATTTCTTCGACATCTTCAGTAGGTATAGCATAATACTTTTCTTTTAAAGTAAAGACGATTATTTGCATGTTGCCCTCCTGATTAAATTACTTTATCCAATGCTTTGATGACGCGATCTGTGTCGAAAGGCTTTACGATAAAGTCGGCAGCCCCTGCTCTAATGGCATCCATTACCATACCTTGTTGGCCCATGGCGCTGCACATAACCACTTTCGCATTGGCATCGATCACTTTGATTCCTTTTAAGGCTTCGATCCCGTCCATTTCCGGCATCGTAATGTCCATCGTCACAATTTCCGGACGCACTTCTTTATATTTTTCGATAGCTTCGATACCATTCTGTGCTTCCGCTACGACACTATACCCATTCTTTTCCAGAATGTCCTTCAGTTTCATCCTCATAAATGCTGCATCATCAACAATCATTACACTTTTTGCCATAGTCAATTCTCCTTTTCAGTTGTGATTCCATTTAATAGTTCATCTAAAACGCCTTGCTTTGGGATAAAGTACAAAGAGGCATCCAGGCGTTCTCCCAAATAAGAAAATTCATTCTTTATGATGAACAGATTTTCTTCATAAACACCTTGCTCCATGTAGATACTGCTAATGATCGCGCCAAACATGTCTTCTATCATGAATGGGATGCCTGTCGTCACGGTCACATCAAACACTTGCGAAATTGCATTCAAAAAGGTGTTGACGATAATATTGACCAATTCGATAAAAGCGGACGCGGCCATTTCATGATCGCCCTGTGTCTCACCCAGCATCAATGACACCAGTTTGTCGGCTTCATCATCCCTGATCACAAACAAAAACGCGCCTTCCAGTTCTCCATGAATCATTGTAATTGCAGCATTCACGCTGCTCTCATCGGACATGATCCCTTCAAACAATTCGGAATAGTCCATCGTTTCCACCAATGGCACCGTCATTACGACAGGGTGATTGATCAACTGTGAAAGACTGGTCGCTGCATTCCCTCCACCTATCGAAAAAAACTCAGTTATGATGTCCAATTGCATCTCTGAATAATCTTTATACATAGACAGCCACATTTCTTTCGTTGCATATTGCGGTGATATCCAAAATCAAAATGATATTCCCGTTCCCCATTATGGTTGCACCTAAGTACTTATTGATATTTTTCAGTTCTTTGCCTAATTCTTTTATGACAATTTCTTGTTGACGGATCAGATTATCCACTGTCAAAGCGTAAAGGCGCTCATCAATTTTTACAATTATCAGATAAGGTTTTTCTTCTACTCCGGTGTGGATGTCCAAACTATCTTGCAGGCGAATGACCGGAATCGTCTCATCTTCAAAATAGTATACCTCACCGGTGTGCGTATGGACAATCTCTTCCGATTCCGGACGAATCACTTTCCTGACAACTCCCAGCGGAAGCGCAAACTGCTCCGTCCCAACTGTAACAAGCAGGGCTTGGATGATCGACAACGTCAGCGGCAAACTCATCCTGAATGCGGTTCCTTTATCGACTTCACTGATGATCTCAATTGTACCGCCCAGCTCGTTGATTTTCTGCTTCACAACATCCATGCCAACGCCCCGTCCTGAAATGTTGGTCACGTTTTTTACAGTTGAGAAACCTGGATGGAAAATCAATTGTTGGATTTCCTTATCCGACAAATGGTCGGTTTCGATCCCTTTTCGGGCAGCACTTTCTTTGATGACTGACGGGTTCACCCCTTTGCCATCATCGGAAACTGTCAGGAAAACTCTGTTCCCTTCCTGATATGCCGTTATTCGGATGGTTCCTTTTGGGTTCTTCCCTTTTGCGGTTCTGGCTTCAGGCTTTTCTACTCCATGATCCACAGCATTTCTCAGTAGATGGATAAGTGGCTCACCCAGTTCTGATACGACGGTCTTATCCAATTCCGTTTCATCACCTTCGATAACCAAATCAATATCTTTTTCCAGCTCGTTGCTCAAGTCACGGATCATTCTGCCGAAGCGATTGGTGACAACGCTGAGCGGTTGCATCCGAATTTTGAGCACCAAGTCCTGGAGATCCGTCGCAATCCGGCTCACTTGTTCCAATGGCTCACGCAGTTCTGGCCTTTGCAAATCCTCATTTATCTCTTCCAAGCGTGTACGATAGATGACCAATTCCGACACTAGATTCATAAAGGAATCTAGTTTTTCGATGTCAACCCGTATCGACTGATTCATCGTGTTGCTATGATTCATGGCTTGTTTCGGCTTAGCTATAATTGTTGTCTTTATTTCGGTCTCTGCATTGTGTTCATCTGCTTCAGGACGAAGCACTGCTTCGACGACAGCAGTCTCTGCATTGAGGTCTTCTGCCATTATTTCGCGAATGAATACGCCTTCTATTTCACTAATTTCCAGAATCTGTTCTTCGACAGCCATTTTTTCTGTCTTAGTCAGGTAGACGATGGTGAACTCATTCCCAAAATCTTCATTCTCCATCGTCACAACGTCAGGATCGGAATAAAGAATATCTCCGCTCTTCTCCAGTTTATTGATGACCACATAAACTCTGGCATTTTTCATCATGCTAGTCTCATCGAGGCTGACCTTGATAAAAAAGGCATGGTAGTTTTTCTCATGGGCATCGCGAATGACCGAAATATCTGAGGAATCAAGTTTTCCCAATGCAAAATTTGAATCATCAACCGTCTTCTCGTTTAAAGTGGGTTCGCTGACTGGCCCATTCTTTGATTCTGCTTTTTTGATTGCCAAAAGATTGTCCAATTTGTTTTTTAGCGTTGAAGTTTCGTGCTCCTCTTCGTTATCAGCTCTCAGATCTTCCACAATAGTGGAGAGCATATCCAGACAATCGAATATTAACGTAACGATCCCTTCATCTGCAACTAGCTTGCCCGTTTTGAGCAATTCGAACACGTTTTCCATTTTGTGCGTCAATTCCGCCATGGTTGTATAGCCCATAGTAGCGGCCATACCTTTAAGCGTATGTGCTGAACGGAAAATCTCATCCAAAATGCTTACTTTTTCCGGATCATTTTCCAACTCCATAACTTGATCATTTAAATTTTGCAGATGTTCATCCGTTTCTTCAAAGAAGAGCTCTCTGTATTTACTATTATCGTCCATTGAATCCCAGCCTTCCTCTCTTAGTCCGCTGATTTACTTATTTACATCTTTTCATATAGAAATGCAGCCACTTTTTTTAGCCCATATTGTTCAGGTTTGTATACAGACTCAGTAGCCCCTATAAAGAACAATCCCCCAGGAACTAACGAATCCGCGATGTTTCGATATATCTTTTCTTTTACTTCATTCTTGAAATAAATTGTGACATTTCTGCAGATAATGGCATGGTAGCCTTTTTCATAGGAATCCAGAATCAGATCATGTTTTTTGAAATGCACTGTTTTTTTGATGTCATCAGACAACACATACCGGTTGTTGAGTTCAGTGAAATAGAGCCTTTTTTCCATAGGGGGAACGTTCTGTACTTCCAATTTGGAGTACGTTCCAGCCTTAGCTTTTGACAAAATGGTTTCGTCTATATCTGTGGCGATTATCTTGCTGTTCGCAGTGAGCTTATTTTTTTTCAGAATCATAGCGATCGAATAAGCCTCCGCTCCCGTCGAACAGGCCGCACTCCAAACTTTCAAGGCTTTGAATTTCGAGGAAAGTCTATTGATGAAGACTTCTTCAAATTCCTCAAATATTTCCTTGTTGCGATAGAATTCCGTCACGTTGATTGTGATATAATCCAAAAAAATCTTTTTTATGTTTTCATCGGTTTCGATCATTTTGGCAAATTGCTTCAAATCGGTTGCTCCGGATTTTTTCATGATGGTCTCAATCCGTCTTTGTAATTGCCCTTCTTTGTATGCTATCAAATTCACGTGCAACGTTTTTTCTGACCAAGCATAAAACCAGTTAAAGTCCAACATTTATTTCCTCCCGCCTAGTACTTGGTTTAGCGCATCTGTCAATTCTTCCAGATTGACTACTTCGTCGATCACCTTATTCTGGATGGCATTGCCGGGCATGCCAAAAACCAAGGAAGATTCTTTGTCCTGAGCGAAGGTATATCCTCCATTAGTCTTTATTTTCTTTAGACCTTCCGTACCGTCTTTACCCATACCGGTAAGCACAACCCCGATCAGGCGGCTCCCGTAACTTTCGGCTGCTGAGCTGAAAAGATGGTCCACAGCTGGCCTCACACCATGAATTTTATCGGCTTGAGACAGTTGGATGTGGCGGTTTTTCACCATCATATGATAGTCTCCCGGGGCTACATAGGCTTTTCCACCCTCAACCGGCATGCCGTCGAAAGCCTCAATCACCTTTACTGGCGAAACCGCGTCCATACGTTGTGCAAATGATGCAGTGAACCCCTTTGGCATATGCTGAACTATAAAAATGGGAACATTAATCCCTTCAGGCAAGTTCTTCATCACTTGTAAAAGCGCCCTTGGTCCGCCGGTTGATGCCCCTATCACTAAAGCCCGCACTGCATTTGGACGGGATTTAGTTGGGATCGATCCCTCATCATTGATCCGGAGAGCGGTTATCTCTTGGGTTCGGTTGAAGAACTGCTTCATGACGAATTCAATTTGTTTTTTAAAAGACTCCCCTTGATTTCTTATGTCTGCGGGCTTTTCGATAAAATCAATCGCTCCAGCTTCCAACGCTTCAATCGTAATTTCTTTGCCGCTCAAGGAGCTCATCATCATCACGGGTATGTCGCAACTCGCTTTGATGACCTTCAATGTCTCCAGGCCATTCATCCCAGGCATTTCGATGTCCAACGTGATCAGATCTGGATTGAACTGCTTAATTTTTTGAAAAGCTTCTTGGCTGTTCCTTGCTGTCGCGATAACATTCAGCCCATCAATTTCCGCTATTTTCTCTTTTAGTATCTGCCGCATGAATGCTGAGTCATCCACTAATAAGATATTTATTTCCATTACTGTTCCCCCCGTTGAAATTTATAGATCAAAAATTTCTCGATTCCCCATCCTAACTTTCACTTGAAGCGTGTGAAGATCGAAGAACATGGATCTCCCCATTGACCCTCCTGTATGATTTGCCAGAATAGGGATTCCTTGTTCTTTGAGAATAGTTTCAACAGCTGCTACATTGCGCAACCCGATATTCGCTTGAGGCGTATTCAAAGAGTTTTTGAACATGCTTGAACCGCCAGCTATTTTCGCAACCAATCTTCTTTTTGGTGTTTTTTTTGTAAGCTCCGAAATCATATGCGGAATGGCCAAATCGGCAAACTTTTCGATCTTTTTTTCCCCATTGAACATGCTGCTGTCGGGGAGCATAATATGGCTTAATCCACCTACACGGGTGGTTGGATCATAAATCGCTATGCCTACACATGACCCTAGCCCGATTGTAAACAAGGACTGTGGCGCTTCCCCGATTTTGTAATCAGAAATCCCGACCTTTAGTTCCTTTTCCAAAGTATGTAATCAACCCCTTTTGAACTTGACCCGCTATCCATTTAATGCAACTAACTCTTCCCTGCCACCAGGATGGAACAAAGCATTGATGTCGATGTGGATGATGATGTCTGTATCCGTCTTGAACAGATGCTCGATATATTGGACTTTATTTTCGACATTGCCGTTTACTGTCGGAAGTTCTTCATCGAATTCACTGACTGAAACAACGCTATCCACCGCAATTCCGAATCTCAATTCATTGTCGGACACCACGATGATTTTGGAATGTTCCGTAATCTCCATCTCGTTTTCAAAAAGCCGTGAGCTTAGATCTACAATGGGCATAGTGTTGCCGTTGTATTGGATGACACCCGCGATGTAGGATGACGCCTCCGGAATCAAGGTTGTCTTTTCTAAAGGCAATATTTTTTCTACTATTTCTACAGGGATAGCGAATTGTTGCTGGCTGCAGATGAATACGATAAATTTTTTCATGAGGTAACTCCCATCATTTTTTTGGTATATGATCAATATTATTTATAATTCTAGTATTCTTATCTTTATCGGCAGGCTTTTAAAATTATTTAGTCCTTCGGCATAATTACAGTCTTCCTAACAGCAAAAGAGAGGCACCTGTCTTGTTGAAAACAGGGCCTCTCTTTTATAAGAATCAGTCTTATTATTGGAATTTAAAATGGTTAACAATCGCATGCAGCATTTCTGCCAGACCGGAAATTTGTTCGGAATTGATTGATACTTCTTCCATAGAGCTGTTAATTTGCTGAGAAGCAGCGGAAGTCTCTTCGACACCAGCTGCAGACTCTTGAGAAATCGAAGCTATTTCTTCTATTGCCACACTCATGTTTGCAGTATTTTCCGTCAAACTGGACATTTTGTCGGAAACAAGCAGAATATTCTGGATCATGTTGTTTAATGAACTTTCCATTTCATTCAACACATCTGTTGTTCTTTGAATTTGTTCCGCTCCTGCTTTAACCTCCGTGTATCCTTGCTCCAAGGATACACTCACATCTCTGGACTCAGTCTGAATCTTTCCGACAAATCCCGTAATGTCTTTTACGGAAACCGCAACTTGCTCCGATAATTTCCGGACTTCATCAGCTACGACTGCAAATCCTCTGCCATGTTCCCCAGCTCGTGCTGCTTCTATGGCTGCATTAAGAGCAAGCAGATTAGTCTGATCTGCAATATTTTGGATCAATCTCACAAGCGTGGTGATTTCTTGCGTTTGGAATTCCAAAGATTGCATTTTGCTTACAGCTTGTTTCATGATTGTTTCTATTTTATCCATTTGTTGACTTGATAAATCCATTAACTGTTCGCTCTCATTTGATTGATCGATTACCTGACGAGAAGCATCCGCAATAATCATAGAGTTTTCGTTAACGGCTTTGAATTCTTCGTTAAAAGTTTCCATCACATTTGCAAGTGCACTAGCATTACTTGCTTGAGCCTCCGACCCCGTCGCCAATTCTTGCATGGTTAAAGCAACTTGTTCAGATCCAATTTTCACTTCATTTGCAGATTGAGTCAACTCTTGGCTATGACCTGCTAATTGTTCAGATGAATCCAGAATATTTACAACAATTGCAGTTAATTGTTCGTGCATCGTATTGGTCGCAATCGCCAGCTCAGCCAGTTCATCTCGGCCTGATATTTCTAGCGGTTCGACATTTAATCTGCCATCAGCAATTAATTCCATACGTTCCTTAATCAACTTGATTTTGCTGGAGATTTCATTTGAAAGTAAGAATGCAATTACAACACTCATAATTACGGCAGCTCCCGAAAGTAAAACAACGAGCCTAAGCGAATTTTGACCTCTCGAAATGATCGCTTCTCCATTTTTATCAATCGTCTGAACTTTTTGATCAATCATGACGCTTACAGATTCAATCTGCTCTCGAATGACAGGATCCGCAACGTTCACCATAGTGATCACTGCTTCTTCTGTATTCCCTGCTTGATAAGATGCAAGAACTTCTGATTCCATTACTTTTGCCCATTGGTCATTCGCTTCAAAAAACGCAGTTATTTCTTTTGAATTGTCTACAGCCAGTATTTCTGCTTTGGCAACCTCACTTTCTTCAGTAAACTGTGTAAACATATCTTTGAAAGCCACATCTCCGGTCATCAAGTACGCCCGGGCTACCGCAATCCTTTGGGAGATCAGAAATTTGAATTCTTCTCCGCTCTCTAGAACAATAATATCCTCTTCGATGATATCCTTGGTGTTGTCATTGATTTCTTTCGTCGTCGCGTAACTATTGACTCCCAAGACTGCTATCAAGGTGATGATAGTGAAATACCCAGCTAACAATTTTATGCGGATACTTTTAAAATTCACTAGTTTTGTCAGATTTATTTTCTTGCTGTTGCTCATGATATTGCTGATAAAAGTTTCTCTTACTTCCAAATTTCCCACTCCCATTTCTATGATACTTCTATTTCCCTTTTATGTAATCGGTATCTTTCTGATTATGTTTATATCTGGATGGATATTTAATTGCAACAAAAAGATCCATAACCCTTAACGAGTATGGACCAAAGTAAAAATTCTTAAATTATTCAATCCGCTTCGTCGTTCAATATTGCCTCCCTGCGCTGGAATTGGTGCGCGCTGAGTGTTCTGAAGTGGCGCTGCAGTTCAAGATCGTCGGTCTTATCGGCCATCTCCAACAGCAAGTGACCGTTGATGTCGAAGTCGCAGAGAGCACCGAGTGCGGTCTGGACTTTCTTCATCTCTTTGATGGTGTCCTTGTCCTTCTCACCCAGAATCGGGGCGAGGTAGGTCGCGGCATAACGGAGTTTCTTGGCGTTGATGCGCAGGCTGTGGGTCTGTTCATGGTTTGAGAAATCGACTTCCTCCCACTTGCGCATCAGCCGTTTCTTCATTTTGTCCAACTTCTTCACTGTAGCTTTTTTCTGCTGATTATCATCCAAGCTGATGGATTTCAGGAAGTGGGCTGTTGCGGCTTCCGCATCCAGGATGCGTTCGGTGATGGCACCGCTCGTGATCAATTCATGGATGCTGCCCTGTTCGCCTTGGCGCTCTTCCATCAACCAAATCATGACTTGTCCGTCCGCTGTAAGCATATCCGGATACAACCCGCGTAGCTCGCGGCACTCTTCCATCAGCACATCCAGCTCGCGCAGGTATCCGAAGGTGGTGGCGATTTCCCGCCAATCTTCGCCCGCTTCCCGGTAATATTTTTCTTCGCCGTTCGCCTTATTGAAATTCAACAAAGCCCGCAGTTGACGTATCGCCACGCGCAGCGCATGCGCCGATTCCGGCTCGTCTGGGTCTTGCTTATAGGCGGAATAGGCGTGTTGAACGCCTGCCAGCTGCTCGTTGATGATACCGGCGTACAACGTGCCTTCACCATCACACGGGTCGTATTTCGACGTCCCTTCGTGTTTATCCGCAGCATGCATTTTTTCAGCGGCATCTTCATGTTTGCGTTTCGCCGATTCGCCTGGCGCCAGCAGCCACTCCAGATTGCCGATCGGGTCTGCGGTCATGTCGACCGTAAAGAAGGCGACTGCCCCTTTTTTGAAGGGAATCGCGGCACCGATCAATTCTTTCGTCCAGATGCTCATATAAGGTTCGTGCCCGACAAGCGCCAAATTGAAGCCATCGTCCTCTTGTTTCAAAGCTTCCATGAAGGCAACGAAATCACCTGTTCCCAAAAATTCCTTTTGTTCGATTTCTTCGACAACAGCGGCCTCCGCCACCAATTCAGCAGTCTGACGCGCCCGGATCAATGGGCTTGTCCATATCTTCAGGTTTCCGCTCTCGGTCAGTAAGGGTGCGATGTCGGTCAGAAATGGAGTCAGTTTCTCCACTCCTGCTTCCGTCAGTTTTCTGTAGAAGTCATCCCCTTCAGGTGTACGCTCTTCCGCGATTCCATGCCGAATCAGTATCAGTTGTCCTCCCATACTGCTCATCCTCCTTTATTTCGGTGTCCCAAATACGGATATCACGTCCCGATTTGTAACCGTTCTCTCATCGAACAGTATACCATTTTTAAGCAAAGCATGTGAAAAAAATCCGTCTCTTTTTCAGAAAGAGGCGGACAAATTGAGGATTATTAAATTTTTGAAGGAAGCACAGGTCGCACTTTTTCTCGAGCTAATTTAAGCCAGCTTCATCTTTTTCCATTTACCGGAGCGGAAGCGCATCGCAATCAGGAACCACCGGATGATCTGATCCAGCATGACGGCCAGCCAAGCTCCAAGGATGCCCAGTCCAAGCACCTGAACGAAGAAGGTGGCGGCTGCCACCCGGATAATCAATATTCCCAAGAAAGTCGAGATGAGCGGGAAAATCGTATCCCCTGCTCCCCGCAATGAACCCGCGACGATCAGTTGATGCGACTGGAAAGGTTGCGTGATGGCCGCAACCCGGATGGCGATTGCGGCATTCCGGATGATTTCCGGATCACTGGAATAGAAGCTGACGATGTACTCGGCGCCGAAAAAGAAGGCCACTCCGAGAATCGCGCCCCACAGGCTGCCGATTTTAGCAGTCCGCGAGGCGTATTTTTCGGCCAAGTTCGCGTCCCCTGCTCCCAGTGCCCTGCCGACCAGGGCGGAAGCCGCAATCCCGAAGGCTTGGCCGAGCGTGAACGACAGCGACAGGATGTTCATGCCGATGTTATGGGCGGCAAAGACGACTGTCCCCAATCCCGACACGATCTGGATAAATAGAATCATCCCGGAACGCAACGCCAATTGTTCCAGTGCGGAAGGCAGTCCAATTTTCGCCAAACTTTTCATCGTTTTCATCGAAAAGTGGAAAGGATGCGCGAAGGAATAATTCAGCTTGCTCTTGCCGGAACGCAAGTAACGGATCAGCAGGAAATTGGCCACTAGATTAGCAATGACTGTCGAAATCGCCGCGCCCTCAATGCCTAAAGCCGGAATTCCGAAAAGTCCATAGATCAGTAAGGCGTTACCGATGACATTCAGGAAATTCGCTTGCAAATTCACCCCCATCGGGATCTGCGTTTCGCCGATTCCGCGCAAAGAACCGGAAATGCTGAAATTGAAGGATTGCAACAGGTAACTGATGCAGATGATGCGGAAATATAGTCGCCCGACTTCAACCGTATCGGGTTGTGCGCCCATAAAGATCATGATTTGGTCAGAATAGACAAAGGCGGCCAGGGCCAAGGGGGCGGAAAGGATCATGCTGATGATCATGACATGCTTCATGACGTTTTCCATCCGGTCATGTTTTCCGGCTCCGAAATAGCGGGCGATCAAGGCTGTTCCTCCGATATTCAAAGCCTGGACTACAGCCAGCCCTAGGAACAGCGGTTGGTTCGTCACCCCGACCGCCGAAACGGCCGCCGCGGCATAAGTATGGTCTGCGATGTTCCCCAGCATCATCATGTTGATCATCCCGAACAACGAACTCAGGACCAGTTCGATCAGAACCGGCCACGCGATGTTCATGATTTCCTTGTTGATCGGACTTTTCAGCTGTTTTATGTCCGTTTGCTTCTCTTCCCCCATAATCAACCTCCTACGACTCGTGCTCTGATGCAAAGTACCGAACACTCATTTGTCCATCCTCGTTCTTCCATCCAGTATAGCATATTTTTGAGCAACTATTCTTTCCAAAAGTTTCTGTTCAACAAAGTGTTACAATCGACCTATTGCTTTTCAACCATGTAAAAATAGCGCGCCTGCCCATAATATAATTACACTATGGGCTGCGTCGCTAGTGACTGTTGCAGAGACGAGTGGATAATGCCGCTGCAAAACTAATCCAATATTTTATCAATAACGGAACGCAATACCTTTTCCCGTAATTCGACCGTTTTGATTTTATTCTTTATTTCATATCCCCGTACCAAAGTCTCCGAAATATACAATTGTGAAATTTTCCCGGCCAGCGATCCGCCATCAAAAAATTCTTCATTGGCAGTTTGCAGGACAATGTCACCTAATTCAGCAATCGGCGAGGATTTGAAATTGGTAATCGCAACGATAGGCGTATGGTTTTCTTTGGCTATTTTCAAAGAATCGTGGATATCCTTGGTACGACCGCTCAAAGAGAAACAGATCACGAGATCTTCCGGTCCCAGCAATGCCAAGGCATGAGCTTGAAAATGCGGATCAACGATATGGTTTGCATGCACCCCTACCCGGAGCAACATCTTTTCCAATGAAGCTGCCGACAAACCACTCGATCCAACTCCAATGATATATATCCGTTTTGCCTTGGTAATGGCTTCAATTGCTTGCAGGACCACTTCCGAATCGAGCAACTGCCGAGTCGATTCCAAAACTTTGATTTGGTTCTCCAAAATTCGGTCATAAAATTGATGGTCATTATCCCCTTCATATTGACTGGTGAATTCCTCTTTGGCGATGGCGATTTTCAAGTCAGAAAAACCATTAAATCCAATCTTTTGGGAGAAACGGATTAGAGTAGCATCCCCTACCTTCACCGCTTCAGTTACATCCTTCATTGTTTGATACACGGCTTGTTCTTTGTTCGCCAGCAAATAATCGGCAATCCTTTTCTCGGATTTCGTCAACGCATGGTATTTTTCTTGGATCAGGTGAGCAAGTCCCATAAAGTCAGTCCTTTTCATGTTTATGTCTCTCATTATACACGAACTTTTAAAAATGCAAATTACCTATTTACAAACATGAAAGCGTATGCTATATTTCATTTACGGAGATAAACTCCGGAATAAAATAAATAACGGAGGAAATATCCATGAAGAAGGAAGATTTCATCAACAAAGTCCGTGGCGGCATCATTGTTTCTTGTCAAGCGCAGCCAGGGGAACCTTTATACACAGAAGAAGGCGGCATCATGGTTTTGATGGCTCTTGCAGCTGAACAAGCTGGTGCAGTCGGGATTCGCGCTGAATCGGTGAGGGATATTCAACAGATTAAGGAAAGAGTTGATTTACCGATCATCGGGATCATCAAACGTGATTATCCCCCTCAAGCACCATTTATTACGGCTACCATGAAGGAAATCGATGAATTGGTTGAAACGGGTGTTGAAGTCATTGCATTAGATTGCACTTTGCGGGAACGCTATGATGGCAAAACAATCAATGCCTTCATCAAAGAAATCAAGGAAAAACATCCCGATCAATTGTTCATGGCGGATATTGCCACCTTTGAGGAAGGCCTCAATGCTTTCCAGGAAGGAATCGATTTTGTCGGCACAACGCTAAGCGGTTACACTGAGGAAAGCATCAAACTGGATGGGCCGGATATCGCCTTGATGAAAAAATTGGTAGAAGCAGGTGTGGATGTCATCGCTGAAGGTAAAATCCATACGCCTGAACAAGCCAAACTAATCCAGCAAATGGGTGTTGTAGGAATCGTCGTAGGAGGTGCAATCACACGGCCAAAAGAAATAGCGAAACGTTTCATTGACAATTTAAAATAAGGAGTGAAAAACATGTTTAAAAAATTCTCTCAAATTGGAAGAGCTATGATGCTCCCAATCGCCATTTTACCTGCTGCCGGCCTTTTACTTGGTTTTGGTGGCGCATTGACCAATCCAAGTACATTGGCTGCTTATCCTTTCCTTGACATTGGCTGGTTGCAAGTGATCCTGAGCATCATGAGTTTTGCCGGAAATGCCGTCTTTGCCAATTTGGCGCTCATCTTCACCATCGGGGTCGCTGTCGGTCTCGCGAACGGAGATAAAGGGACTGCTGGTTTGGCCGGCGGTGTGGGTTACGTTGTTTTCGTCGCAACCATCAGTGGTTTTCTGCAATTATTTTCCGCAGAAGGTGCTTCTATCGACACTGGGGTTGTTGGTTCAATAGCTGTCGGAAGTACCGTTGCCTTCCTGCATAATCGTTATCGTAAAATCGAATTGCCGCAGTTTTTGGGTTTCTTCGGAGGCTCGCGTTTTATTCCGATTGTAGCATCATTTGCAGCTATCATTCTTGGGGCATTCTTTTACCTGATTTGGCCACCGATCCAAGGCGCACTGACATCCGCCGGTACAGCCATCGCAGCTATGGGCAGTTTTGGAACCTTCTTGTACGGGTTTTTGCTTCGTTTGACAGGCGCGGTCGGTTTGCACCATACGATATATCCGCTGTTTTGGTATAGCTCTTTGGGTGGAACCGAAGTTGTAGCGGGTGAAACCATTGCTGGTGCCCAAAACATCTTCTTCGCACAATTGGCTGATTCAAATCATACTGGCCTTTTCACTTACGGAACTCGTTTCTTCGCAGGTCGTTTCGCTACAATGATGTTCGGTTTGCCGGCTGCTTCTTTGGCGATGTACCACTCCATTCCGAAGCAGAACCGCCAAAAAAATGCCGGTCTGTATTTCAGTAGTGCTCTTACTTCATTCTTGACCGGTATTACCGAACCACTTGAATATATGTTCTTGTTCGTCGCACCTTGGTTGTATGTGGTTCATGCCTTCCTTGATGGTGTTTCCTTCTTCGTTGCTGACTTGTTGAGCATCCGTATCGGAAACACTTTCTCCGGTGGACTGATCGACTTCTTGCTGTTTGGTCCGCTGCAAGGAAATGCAAAAACAAACTGGGTATGGGTAATCCCGGTTGGTATTATTTGGGCATTGATTTATTACATCGTATTCCGCTTCTTTATTACGAAATTTAAAGTGATGGTGCCTGGTATGGATGAGTCAGAATCTGAAGCAAGCGTTCAGGTCACGTCTTCCGGCAAAGCTTCTACTTTAAATGATGAAGCGCATATCATCATTGAAGCATTAGGAAATGATGCGAATATCGAATCCGTCACTGCTTGTGCAACCCGTCTGCGTGTTTCTGTGAAGGACGGTTCGATCGTAGATAAAAATTCCATCAAGAATCTCGGAGCAACTGCTGTTTTCGAAGTCCAAGGCGGCATCCAAGCTGTATTCGGTGGCAAGGCAGACTTGCTGTCACAAGAGATTAATCAGATTTTGGGAACTGAAGACTGAATCAAATAAATACTTAGTGAACAAGAAAGGGCTGTGTCAAAACCAGAATAGGATTTTTTGGTTTGATACAGCCCTTTCTAATATGAAATTGAATTAACGCCCAGTGATCACCCATCAAAGCCATTTTGGCGGGGAAACCCTGTCACCGAACATCAAAAAATAGGCTGTCTCATTGTGATATGCTACCTCTATATAGGACATTGAATTATTTCAAGTCTTATATGGGGGTTTTTTCTATGTCTAAAAGAGCTATGAAATTATCTGTCGAAAACAGAGTCAACATTGTCGAGCAATATGTGAGAAATGAAATCGGTATATCAAGGGCAGCACAGAACGCTGGAGTATCTCAAGAGACCATTCGCAATTGGATTAGACTTTATGAGAACGGCGGTCCATCGGCCCTTTTACCGGTAAAGAAGAACAGTCATTACTCCAAGGAGTTAAAGTTGGCAGCCGTCACGGACTATCTGAACGGCCTGGGCAGCATGATTGAAATCGCCAAAAAATATGGTTTGCGGAGCAAAACGCCACTGCAGAACTGGCTAAAGGATTATAATACTCATAAAGACTTCAAAACAACCAGTGGAGGAAGTACTATGAGCAAAGGTCGGATAACAACCATAGATGAGCGTTTAAAAATTGTGTTGGACTGTTTAGAGAATGGAAAAGATTATGGTGCTATGGCTATAAAATATCAAGTCTCCTATCAAAACGTCTATCAATGGGTAAAGAGATATGCGGAATTGGGAGAAGCAGGGTTGGAAGACCGCCGTGGGCGCAGGAAAGGGACAATGCCCAGCCGGACTCCCGAGGAATTACTTCAAGACGAATTAGCACGTTTAAAACGCGAAAATCAACGTCTAAAAATGGAACTTGATGTAACAAAAAAATTCCAAGAATTAGAAAGGAGGAATCGTTGAGCGAAATAAGAAAACAAGCTGAGTACGAAACCATCAAGCAATTCCATACAGAAAAAGGTTATCCGGTGCAAGTTATGTGCGAAATCTTACATGTGACACGCTCCGCTTATTACCGCTGGCTTGAGCAACCACAAAGTCCAAGGGAAATTCGCAACAACCAAATCGCTGAAGTGGCAAAACAGATCCATGAAGAACATGACGATATGGGTCATCGTCGGATACGCGATGAGTTGGAATATACCCATGGCATGATCATCAGTGACAACCGCGCCCTTCGGTTATGCCGTAGTCAACAAATCCAATCCCGAATCAAACATCGTGCGAATAGCATCACCAAAGGTGCACAGAATCCGTATCATATCGCCGAAAATCGCCTCAACCGGAACTTTCGTGCAGACGCACCAAATGAAAAATGGTTGACCGATGTGACCGAATTCAAGTATTACGAAGGACCGGCAATCAAGAAAGTATATTTGAGTGCCATTTTGGATCTTTATGACCGTCGAATTGTCGCATACATAATCAGTGATCAAAACGATATGCCGCTAGTCCTCCAGACTTTTGATGCAGCCATACAAAATGAGCCAGAAGCTCAGCCGTTGTTCCACAGTGACCGCGGATTTCAATATACAAGTAAGCAATTCTGTGCGCGTTTAAGCGAGGCTGGTATGATACAAAGCATGTCCCGTGTCGCTCGTTGTATTGACAATGGCCCTATGGAAGGGTTTTGGGCGCTCATCAAGCGTGAAAAATATTACCGTCGCAAATTTACGAGTCGTTCCTCTTTGATTGATATGATTCACAACTATATGGAATATTACAATAATAGACGCATTCAAAGAAAGCTGCATATCATGACTCCGATGGAGTTCCATGACCAGTATTTCGAGGCAGCCTAATGACCCCTCACGTTTTGTGAGGGGAGCGGGTTGTGCTTCGCTCATAAAACGTGTGGGCCGCCAAGCGTAAGCGCGGCAGATATATATATGCAAAAAAACTGCCCCCACATTACGGGGAGCAGTCTGTAAAACTGTTTAAATATTTTACTGTCCTATTGACGGGTGGCATACCATTGCGAGACAGCCTATTTTTTGATGTTCGGTCTTTAATCAGGCTTTGATGCCTTCTTTGCGTCGTTTAGCGAATTCTGCAGTCGCCGTGAAGAGAACATCTGTCGATGAGTTGAGGGCTGTTTCGAATGAATCCTGCAGGACTCCGATGATGAAACCGACACCGACTATTTGCATGGCCACATCGTTGGGGATGCCGAACAGACTTGCTGCCAATGGGATAAGCAACAGCGAGCCACCAGCAACACCCGATGCCCCGCAAGCACTGACCGCTGCAAGGATGCTAAGGATGAAGGCTGTCCCGAAATCCACAGGGATACCCAGCGTATTGACCGCTGCCAAGGTAAGGACGGAAATCGTAACTGCCGCGCCGGCCATATTGATGGTCGCGCCAAGCGGAATGGATACGGAGTAAGTGTCTCTGTCCAGTCCCAAGTCATCACACAGTGTCATGTTCACGGGAATGTTCGCAGCAGAGCTTCTTGTGAAGAAAGCTGTGATACCACTTTCCCTCAAGCATCTGAAAACGAGTGGGAACGGATTGGAACGGATATAGATGTAGACGATGAGCGGGTTGATGATCAACGCCACGAACAGCATACAGCCGATCAAGACCGCAAGTAGTTTCCCGTAGCCCAGCAGAACACCGATTCCGCTTGTCGCGATGACATCGAAGACAAGCCCCATGATTCCCAAAGGAGCGAAGGCAATAACGATTCTGACCATTTCCGTCAGTGCATCAGAAACATTTGACAGCATCAGTTTGGTTGAAGCTGCGGCATTCTTCAAAGTAAACCCGAGCATAAGAGCCCATGACAAGATGCCGATATAATTGGCATTGTAGAGCGCCTTGACTGGATTGTCCACGACGTTCAGAAGCAGTGCCTTCAGGACTTCCACTACACCACCTGGAGCTGTGACGTCCTCGGCTCCGGCCCCTAATGTCAAAGTCACCGGGAAAATGAAGCTTGCGACCACTGCTACGAGTGCCGCCGAGAAGGTTCCTAAAAGGTAGAGCACGATGACAGATTTCATGTTCGTCTGTTGGCCTTTTTTGTGCTGCGAAATCGCGGATGCAACCAAGAAAAAGACAAGCATCGGCGCAATTGCCTTCAAAGCACCGACAAACAGCGCTCCAAAAATGGTAATCGGCTGCGCGGCGTCCGGCATCGTTACACCAAGGATGATACCTATAATCAGACCGACGATGATACGTTTGACAAGGCTCAGCTTGTACCAGTGATTTAATAGTTTATACAATTCAAATTCCTCCTGATGTATGTAAAAAATTACAATTAAATGAGTACGCAGAGTTCCATATTACCATAATTTAATCCCTCGCGGAAGAAAATCGTTCAGTTTCCGGTTTAGCGCAATACATCAACAGGACCCCTCTTAAAACTGTTTCTGCCTTTTTGGGTAGTTTTTGAAAATTCCTCTTTTCTGATCGTCCGAAAAGCGTTATAATGTCATTTATGGAGAATTACTCAAGTCCGGCTGAAGAGGACGCACTCGAAATGCGTTAGGTGTCGAAAGGCGCGCGGGGGTTCGAATCCCCCATTCTCCTTAAAAACTTTTAAATATTGTCCGACAAAAGGCCAGCACTCCCGACATGGGATGCCGGCCTTTTGTTTTGTCGAAATAAACCTGCTTCCCTCTATTTTATGTTGACATGGGTGCCACTTCAAGTGCTAGTCTGAAACAAATACGGATCGATTACGTTCTGAAGACTACCGAAAGAAGGTTGCGTAGTGGCAGAAGAAATGAAATTGACGATTGACAGCATCGCCTATACTGCCGTCATCCGAGATAAAACGGTCATAGATTTTTTAGGCTTTCAAGGACCGATCGAGATTCAATAAAAAAGATTTTCCGATCAGGAATACTACACACCTTTGCCGAAGCCGACACACCCAAAAATAAAGAAAGCGCACTGACAATCATTACATCTGATTTTCAGTGCGCTTTTTTGTCCTTCCATTCGAAATTGAACAATTGCTCTTATTCTTTAAGAGCGGATATTTTTTTGAATTATCTCTTATCCACATCTTGCCCCAAATGACAGGATTCCATGGATACTAGCACTTTCTTACATTAAGACTTAAAAATGATGTTGTAGCAAGGTTTATAACCGTCATTTGATACTGTATGAGGAGTATAGGCTATTAATACAATTACGGTAGAAGTCGATTAGATTCTAGTCCCATAAGACTATATACGGTAGGTATCATGATATCCATGGAATAATACAATTAAATTCGAAAGTAAAATGTCATTTTCTGTTTCTTTGTATTTTCCAACAAATACTGAATAGAGGGAAATCTATTTTTTTGATAAAATCGCAGATTTGTTGGAAATAGGAATAGTTTTAGAAAACAGGCTACTAGGCTAAATTTAGAAAATACCCTGAAACATATTGGTTAAACCCTCATCTCACGTAAATACTACGTGCTGGTTTGCCTATTTTTCGCGGAAACGACATGCTCTGCATCACCTTAAATGAATGGAGTGGAATGATGGGGGAAAAAATAAGTCAAAAGAATCGGGCAAAGCGAAGGAAGATCGGTATGCTGATTGGTATCCCGGCACTGCTTTTCGTATCCGGCATTACGCTACTTTCCTTGGCTTTTTTTGATAATATTTCCAATGCTTTTTACATGTCGCGTATGTTTTTCCCGCAAGAAGTCGCTATCGCTCAGACGAATCTGAACGATAGCAGTGTGATTGTGGAAGAGACAACCACAGTGAACCAACTCACTTTCCCGAAATACGGGGATGAATATGGGACTTTGAGCGTGGATGCGGCAGGCATCGTCTCGCCTGTTTTCGTCGGCGACGGTGCACCGCAATTGTTATATGGCGCCGGCCAATATTATGGTTCCGTGTTCCCGGGAGATATCGGAAATACAGTCATCACCGGGCATGCCAATTCAGTCTTCAAGACGCTGGGAGAAGCGCAGATTGGCGATGTTATCCGCCTGGAGCTGACCTACGGAACCTATGTGTATGAAATCAGCAACATTGAAATCAAGAGCAATACCGATCAAAGTATTCTGGCACCTTCCGAAGAGCAAATTTTGACGCTTTACACTTATTATCCTTTCGACTACATCGGTAACACACCTGACAGATATGTCGTGACCGCAAAATTGGTCGAAGGCAAGTCACTATCGGAAATCAATTTTTAAGGAGCGTCGTGATGCGAAAGATAAAGAAAATCGGCAGAGTCACCCTCAGCTTTCTCCTGATGTTTGTAGTGGTTGGTTTGATTGGAGCCATCTTCATGAAGCAAGTCCTAATGAGCGCAAGCGACCTAAATCAACAGTTGGAAGACAGCTCCTATTACGCCAAAGTGGAGGAAAGCCTGATCGCCAAATTCAGGACGTTGAGCCTAGAAACATCCATACCAGAGAAAGTCTTTGTGGAAGCCGCGATGGACCAAAATGGCCTGCAACAGCTTGCCCGCACGAACAATGAACAAGCACTCAACTATCTGATTGATCCTGACGCAACTTACGCAACGACGATCGATCGCATCATATTCGTGGAACCCGTGACGACTTATGTTGAGAGTTATGCCGCAGAACACAACCAGCCTTTCGATGAAAGCTTGCAAGCGCAGACGGATACTATCATTGAAGAAGCCACCACCATTATCGGTAGCCACACTACCCTGTTCGCTTTGGACCAGGTGATTGCCTACCCACAATTCCAGACCGTCCGGAAAATCCTGCAAACCGCTCTTTCCTATTTTTATCTCGTCCCGCTAACCTTCTTTTTGGTTGTCGGAGCCCTCGTCGGCTTGAACTGGAAACTGCCTCACCGCTCCTTGATTTGGATCGGTAGCGGTTTAGTTTCAGGATCTGCCTTTGTCATCATCCCCGCAATCGTGGCGTTGAGTCTTAAGATTCCACAGCGCATAACCGTTTCAGCGTATTATATCAACACCGCCCTGCGTACGTTGGCTATGCATTACATAACATTCTTGCTGGTCTCCGGAGCACTGATCTTCTTTTTGGGGATAGCCTGCCTTGTTGGCTACAGTTTGATCAGCACGGCCAAGCGAGCTGCCTACCGCCAAAATCGTGCCACCAAGGTCGAAATGAAACAATACTGATTCAGCCTCAGGATAGATACACTGAAAGGAGGTGAAAAATATGAAAAAAACCATCGTATCTCTTTTGTTTGCATTCGTGTTGTTCTTCGGACCGCAAGCGAATGTTGCTGCTGCAACTGAAAATGATATCATCAAAACTTTGGTAACAACCAACTTACCATCCAATTATGTGCAGCAAGCAAAAAATTATTTAAGGTCCAATGATGTGACTGCTGTAGAAGCAAATCAAATCATTGTCCACATAAATAATGCACAAACTATCGTGAATGCACGTGGAGCGAAAAGTGTGAATCAACTTACGAAAGCTGATAAAAAAGCCCTTCTGACTGAACTTACTGCAACTGCTGCTGTGTTGGATATTACTGTTGCTGTGACTTCAAAAGAAGTTGTTTTCAGTGGTGCAGACGGAACTGTTGTCGCTGCTTTCCCGGTTAAGGGAAATGGCGTAAAATAGACTGGAAGCTTAAGAGCACTTAGCCGAGTTTGTATTGACGCTTGTAAAACACCCCCGCTTAGACGGAGGCTCCATTATGGGCCTCCGCTAGGCAGGGGTGTTTTTTTTCTTGGCAATTTCCAGGCCGGGATCGCAGCTCCGCTCAGTCAGAACAGCCCCCCGGAAAAATCTCGGTAAGCTGCCTTCACTTCCGCATAGAGATCTGGGTAGGCTTCACTCAAGGAGGACAGGATTCCGATCGCAAGCTGAGAACTGTGGATCGTCTGAATTTTATGGACGCGGATATAGGAGACGTCCGCATTCAGGCTCAGTTTGGGGTAGCGGTCCTTTTCGACTTTGATGTCGTGGATGGGGTCGATGTTTTGGCTCGTCGACACTTTCGAAATCGGAAAGGCTGTGAAGTCGCACGGCAACGTATCATATTCCGCACCGATGATCAAAAACGGGCGCGATTTGAAGGCAATTTTGTCTGTTTCAAGGTCATGGTAGGCAAACCGGGTCTTCACGATGGCCCCAATATAGGCTTGCGTTTCGTTCATGGCTCCAGCACCTCCCCTTCGAATTCCTCCAATTCATCCAGATAAACATCGAACAACGTGTCATAGATCCTCACTTTTTTCGCATCCTCGCGGATATCTGCAAGTTCTAGCTTTTGGGGTTGGGCAGGATCTGCCGCTGGACCCGTTCTGCTGTTGCGCCAGGATGTTTCGCGGCGCGCCAAATCCGACAAATACCAGCCTTCGTACTGTCCGTAGGCAAAGACTACGCGGTCCAGGATGAATTGTTCGCGCTCCGTCAACTTTTTCATCTCCAATGGTTCGAAGGGATCGTAGCCTTCCTCGAAGAAGAAATGCAGTTCCGGGAGCACCGGTCCCTCTTTCCAGCCTTCAAAGCTTTCCTCGAATAGCGGCTCCCCTACCACAGCCAGACATTCCCGCTGCGCGAAATAAAGCAGCGCCTGCAGCTTCAGCTCATTGTCGCCGAACCGGGCTGCCGTATGATTTTCGTAGGAATAGACCAAATACTTCGCCAGCTGATTCAGTTTCGACATAACGACTTCCCCTTTCATGAATTCCCTTTTTGTTTCAGCACCTTTTTATTCATTTTTCAAAAAATTCTTGCCAGACTTCTGCCAAAAAGACGCCTACATCTGTCTGGACGGCCAATTGGAAGGTCAGCGACTGCGGTACGGGCGTCCGGTTCAGCAACACGGCGTAAGGGCCTTTGAAATTAATGGACGAAGCTCGCGGCCGGGTAGACGGCCAACGATGTGCCGATGACGACAAGCATGTCAGCGGCGCCGATCGCTGCAGCTGCGCGCTCCATCGCCTCCTCATTGAGCATTTCGCCGTAGAGTACGATATCGGGACGCACCATTCGGCCTTGGGGATCGCGCTGGATGCCTTGCGCGTCCATGCTGATTTCGGTGGCATCGGCGGGGTCGCCCGTGTCGAACGTCCGCCATCTTGACCCGTTGCCGTGCAGTTCGATGATTGCGCTGCTGCCGGCGGACTGGTGCAGATTGTCGATGTTCTGGGTGACGACGGTGACTTCTTTCCCTGTATCTTCGAGCGCCGCAAAGAAGCGGTGCGCGGCGTTCGGTAGCGCCTGCGAAAAATCGAAATGCGCCGCATAATTGCGGAAGAAAAGCTCGGGGTACGTCTCCAGGAAACCGATGCTGAGCGTTTCTTCGCCAGTGAAATGGCGGCCGCTCAGCCTATCGAACAGCCCGCCCGCCGAACGGAAATCCGGGATGCCGCTCTCTGTGCTGATGCCCGCCCCCGTGAACGCGACGATGCGTTGCGATTGGCGGATCATCTCCGCGAAGTGTTCTTTATCATTATTCATGCTCGAGCTCCTTTCTTTTGTTGTTCTTACTGCTTTTATTATAGCTTTCGGAAGGGTTGACTGGGTACTATTTCGCATTATGGGCGGGGTGGATTTGTTAGGGTGTTCGGATTCGGATAATTGCTTGCCCTCTTGGCTGTAAGGCATTCGTTTTGTCCGGAACAGTCGACATGCACGCCCTATCTCGGCTGTTCGGCATTCATTCTCTCCGGAACAGTCGACATGCATGCCCTATCTCGGCTGTTCGGCATTCATTCTCTCCGCATCAGCCGACGACTCTATCCCGATACACAACGTCCTCTTCTTATTGGCCTATATATATTTATAAACGTATCCCCTTCCATCCAAACAACGTTTTCATCCATTTGCATGCTCCCCCCCCTGACTGTTCCCCTTGATTTATCTGGTGAACAGAATTAATATATATAGTATGAGAAACAATCAGATAGCACAACATCTAGTGTTTTCACCATAGATAAGGGAGTGATTATTGTGGATGCAACAAAGACCACATTTAAAGCAGGGTTCGAAAAATTGAACAAGGACATCGAGCGGTTCCCGCATGTGTTTCCGATTACGGAGGATATGCACGTGACTTATGAGGGCGTGTCACGCCTCGTCATGTTGGATCGCTATTCCTACAAGGATTCCACCAAGGAGACCCTGTCCGAAGGCGATATCGTGATTCTGACTGTCAAGGAGGACCCGAAATATCCGGCCCGCGGAACAGGAACCGTTCTTTCTGTAAACCACAAGGAACAGACTGTCCGCATCAAAGTGTCTGAGGAATACCAGCACAACATCGATGACTTCGAAGTCGAGGAAGGTGGTATCGTGACGCGCCGGATCCTGACGTTGGACAAACCGCTTGAGCTTTTCTACGAACAGATCGCGATGCGCAACGCGCACGGTCTGGCCGAGGTCGAAATCACGCCGGAACTGCGCCATGAAGCATTCTTGAAGTTTTACGAAGAACAGAAAGCCTTGAACTTCATCCCGGCCGGGCGCGTGCTCTACGGCGCCGGCTCCGGTACCGATGTGACCTATTTCAACTGTTACGTCATGCCTTTCGTGCCCGACTCGCGCGGCGGCATTTCCGATCACCGCAAAAAAGTCATGGAAATCATGAGCCGAGGCGGCGGCGTCGGTTCGAACGGTTCGACGTTGCGTCCCCGCCACACGTTGGTGAAAGGCGTCAATGGCCGCTCTTCCGGTTCCGTTTCCTGGATGGACGACATCGCCAAATTGACGCATCTGGTCGAACAAGGCGGTTCCCGCCGTGGCGCCCAGATGATCATGCTGGCCGATTGGCATCCGGACATCTTCGAATTCATCATTTCAAAGATGCAGAATCCGCGCATCCTTCGCTACATCATCGAGAATTTTGAGGATGAACAGATCCGCATGTTGGCGAAGGAAAAATTGCATTTTACGCCATTTTCGTCCAAGGACATCAACATGTATACCGGCATCGTCAACTACAAACACATTCCCGGGCATGGCGGTTTTGACGCCTCGGTCGTCCATGAAGCCGAGAAGAAATTGCGCGATGGAGGCACCTACACCGTCAACAATCCCGAATTTCTGACCGGCGCCAATATTTCCGTCTGCATCACGGACGACTTCATGGATGCCGTGATGAGGAATGAGGAGTATGCGCTACGTTTCCCGGATGTGGAGCACTACAACGAAGCAGAGATGGCGCACTACGATGCCGAATGGACCAACTGCGGCGATGTCCGCGAGTGGGAAGCTGCAGGCAATGCCGTCAGCACCTTCCGGACCATCCATGCGCGCGAATTATGGCGCCTGATCAATGTCTGCGCCACTTATGCCGCTGAACCAGGCATCTTCTTCATCGACAACGCGAACAAGATGACGAACGCAACCGCCTACGGTCAAAAAGTCGTCGCCACCAATCCATGCGGCGAGCAGCCATTGGCAGCTTATTCCGTCTGCAACTTAGCGGCAGTCAACTTGGCCGAAATGGTGAACAAGGATCTGCAGATGGTCGATTTCGCCAAATTGGAACAGACCGTCCGCACCGGCATCCATATGCAGGACAACGTCATCGATTCCACCCCTTATTTCCTGGAGGAGAACAAAAAACAAGCGCTTGGCGAACGACGGATTGGCTTGGGGATCATGGGCTTGGCTGACATGCTGATCTATTGCGGTGTACGCTACGGTTCACTGGAAAGCCTGCAACTGATCGATCAAGTATTCGAAACGATCGCCGTGGCGGCCTATGAGGAAAGCATCGAGTTGGCGAAAACGCGCGGCAGCTTCCCGTTCCTGGTCGGACAGACCGGAAAAGAGACGCAGATCCTGCGCGAGCGTTTCATCAACACTGGCTACATGAAAAAAATGCCGGAGCATGTCCGTGAAGGCGTCCTGAAATATGGCATCCGCAACTCGCATTTGTTGACGGTGGCGCCGACCGGATCGACAGGCACGATGGCCGGCGTTTCCACCGGTTTAGAGCCCTACTTCTCGTTCACGTATTACCGCAGCGGGCGTCTCGGCAAGTTCATCGAAGTGAAGGCGGATATCGTCCAAGAATATCTGGATCGTCATCCGGGTGCCGATCTGAACCAGTTGCCTGATTATTTCGCGACCGCCATGACGCTTGCCCCTGAAGAGCACGTCGATGTGCAGACGACGATCCAACGCTGGGTCGACAGTTCTATTTCAAAAACGGTGAACACGCCGAAAGGCTACACCGTCGATCAAGTCGAGAAAATCTACGAACGTCTTTACCTGGGCGGAGCCAAGGGCGGTACGGTCTACGTCGACGGCAGCCGCGATTCGCAGGTGCTGACGCTGAAAGCCGAAGAAAACGTCTGGGATGACGAAGCCAAGCTTGAGGAAGAGAAAGAGCACGTCAAAATCAACAAGGACAAGACTTTCCTCGTTGATTCGATTGCCAGTCTCGCGTCCACCGATGTCACGATCGGCAACGAAATCGGCGATACCTGCCCGATCTGCCGACAAGGTACGGTCGAGGATCTGGGCGGCTGCAACACATGCACGAACTGCGGCGCACAGCTGAAATGCGGATTGTAAACTAATCAAAAGAAGAACCCGTCTGATTTTTGGACGGGTTCTTCTTTGTGGTTTGCCGACAATTATGCTTTGCTGCTCGTCTTGCGCTTCAGTGTCCGATAAACATAAAGTATCGGACAACCGCGTCGCGTTTGGAGCACTGCTTGTCCGATAAACGCATAGTATCGGACAACCACAAAAAAGAGCTGCCCAATGCGGCAGCTCCAGTCTTTAGTTTCATTCTTTTCCGGTGTCCGAAGGTTCCGGTTTCCCCGCTTCCAGCAAGACCCGGTCGCGGATGGCGAAGAAGGTTACGACCATCAGGAACACCCCCGATACGGCCATCAGGATTTCGATTGCCATCCGGTCCGCCAGCGGTCCGAAGATCAGCATCCCTAGCGGCATCATCGAGCTTGCGACCATGCTTTGGACGCCGAAGACGCGGCCAAGGAAATCTTCCTCGACTTTTTCCTGCAGCAACGTCATGCTCGGCGCGTTCAGGAGAGGGATGACGAGACCGACGAGACCCATCAGGAAGAGGTAAATCCAAAAATTCGGGATCACGCCCATCCCGAAAGTGCACAGGCCCATCGCCCCGATCGCAAATGCGATTGAATGGATCCGGTTCTTGAACCCTCCCCATGACGCAATCCAGAGGCCCCCGCCTATCATCCCGATGGAAAAGGCGATTTCGATCGCCGTCAAACGCCAAACATCTTCACCGAATGAACGCGCGACCTGCAGCGGGGAAAGAAACGATACCGGAGCTGCCATCAGGAAAGCTAAGGAAAAATACAGGAACAGCCTTTTGATGAAGGCGTGATTTTGGATGTAGCTGAAACCAAGCTTCATGTCCTCCAGATAATTACTGATCTGTTCTTGGCTGGCTTTTTCATGCGTAGGGACTTTCAGAAGGAACACCATAATAGCGATCGCCAAAGCCGCAGTCACGATATCAATCATGAAAATACCTTCCATCGGCGCAAATTGGTAAAGCGCGCCGCTGATCATCGGGGAAATCAGCATGACGACGGCCTGGACGCTGCCGTTTAGTCCGTTGATCCGGGTCAATTCCTTTTCCGGAACGATCTGAGGCAGGATGGCGCCGACCGCCGGCATCTGGATGCCCGCACCGACTGCGCGGATGGCCGATGTCGCCAGCAGAATCCAGATTGAACGTTGCCCCGCTAAGAACAGCAGGACGAGCACCAATGTCGAGAGTGCGGTGATGCCATCGGAAAAGACAATCAGGCGTTTCCGGTTATAGCGATCGGCCCATACCCCGGCAAAAGGAGAGATGAAGAAAGTCGGCAGAAAGCCAAAAATGGTCGATAAAGTCATGATGACGCCGGATTGCGTTTCCAAGGTCAGGTACCAGAATATCGTGTATTGGACAAGTGACGAGCCAAACAGGGAAATCGTCTGGCTGCCCAAAAAGAGAGCGGTTTGACGCTGCCACTTTTCATATTTCATTTGCTTGATCACACAGTTTGCACTTCCTTGCTGGAGAAACGGTTTTTTTCCCCTGAATGACTGCGTCAACCGTCCTTTTCGGAATCAAACGGCTGAACGTATGTTTCCATTCATGTTATACTATTCTTAACAAAAAGTAAAAGGATTGAAACGGATGAGCAGAGAAGAAATTAACCAAAAATTGGCGTTGCTGCCCGACTTGCCCGGCTGCTACATTATGCGGGACAAGGATGACGAAATCATCTACATCGGCAAGGCCAAAAATTTGAAGAACCGCGTGAAATCCTACTTCCACAGCAAGCACGAAGGCAAGACGCAGCTGTTGGTCGCGGACATCGACCGTTTCGAAACGATCGTCACCAAAACGAACAAGGAATCGCTGTTGCTGGAGATCAACCTGATCAAGCGTTACCAGCCCAAATACAACATCAAGCTGAAGCAAGGGACGATGTATCCTTATCTGAAGGTCACGAACGAAAAGGATCCTCAGCTCATCATCACTTCGACGGTCGAGGATGACGGTGGCCTCTACTTCGGCCCCTATCCGCACGTCTACGCGGCGACTGAGACGCAGGAGTTCATCCAGAAGATCTACCCGTTGCGCAAGTGCGCCAAGAATTCCAAGCGCGCCTGTCTTTATTACCATTTGGGCCAATGCATCGGCTGCTGCGACCACGAGGTGTCGAAAGAGGAATACGATGCCCAAATCAAACGCATTGCCGCTTTCCTGAACGGCGAAGTCAAGGAGATCAAAAAGGATCTGCGGGAAAAAATGCACCGCGCCGCCGACATCCTGAACTTCGAACAGGCTGCCGATTACCGTGATCAGATCAGCTACATTGAAGCGACCGTCGAAAAACAAACGGTCATGTCCCGGGACTACACGAACCGCGACGTCTTTGCTTTCCATATGGACAAAGGCTGGCTGTCGATCCAGGTCTTCCTACTGCGCAGATCCTCGATCATCAAACGTGAGGCCGCCCTTTTCCCTTGCTACGATACGCCGGAGGAAGAGCTGGCTTCCTTCATTATGCAGTTCTATCAGGATCCCAATCACATCCTGCCGCAGGAGGTCCTCGTACCGAAAGGCGTCGACACGGAGCTGCTGCAGGAAGCACTCGGAACGAAAGTGCACACCCCTGTCCGCGGCAGCAAGCGCAGCATCCTTGAACTGGCAATCACGAACAGCGAGTTGGCATTGACTGAGAAGTTCATGCTGATCGAGCGTGACACCCACAAGACGGTCGGCGCCATCCAGGAACTTTCCGAGGCGCTCGGCATCGAATATCTAGAGATTATCGAGTCATTCGACCATTCGAACATCCAAGGAACAAATCCGGTCTCCGCGATGGTCGTTTACAGGGACGGCAAGCCTGAGCGCAAAAACTACCGGAAATACAAGGTCAAAACGGTCGAAGGCAGCAATGAATTCGCGACGACGCAGGAAGTCATCCGCCGCCGCTACAGCCGGTTGCTGCGCGAAGGACGTGCCATGCCGGACTTGATCCTGATGGATGGCGGAAAAGTCCAGGTGCATGCCGCCAAGGAGGTGCTTGAGGACGAACTCGGACTGGACATCCCGGTGGCGGGCATGGTCAAGGACACGAAGCACAAGACCTCCTCGCTCATCTTCGGCGAGAAGGATGAAATCGTAGAACTCAGTCCGAACAGCCAAGCCTTCCATCTCGTGCAGCGGATCCAGGAAGAGGTCCACCGCTTCGCAATCACCTTCCATCGCCAAGTGCGCGCCAAGAACAGCATCTCTTCGCAATTGGATGAGATCGAAGGCGTCGGACCGAAAACCCGCACGAAGATCCTGAAGCATTTCAAGACGATGAAGAACATCCGTGAAGCCAGCTATGAAGATTTCAAGGCGTTGGGTATCCCGGAGAAGACTGCGCTACTGATCAAGGAGGAGCTCGGCGAACTGAACGATTGAGCCTGGATTTTAGCAGAGGCTCGGCTCCTCTCGGGGAACCCTCGCGCCGAAATTTTCCAACCATCCGAAACGTGCTATACTGTTGAGTGGACCACGGAATATCCCGTGATAGAACTCGCGCTGGAGGAGGCGTTTATTATGAAAATATTTACCGATAGTGCTTGTGATCTGGCTTATGACTATCTGCAGGAAAATGATGTGGAAGTATTCCCGTTGACCACTCTGCTGGATACCGGCGAATACGAAGATATGATCGAAATCCAAGCCGATAAAGTCTATGAAATGATCGCGCGCGGCGGTCATCCGAAAACGAGCCAAGTGTCCTTGGAAAAATTCCATTCCGGTTTCCGGAAAGCGGCTGAAGCCGGTGAATCGGGCATCTACATTTCCCTTTCCGCCAAGCTGTCCGGCACTTACCAAGCAGCCTTTCTGGCTTACCAGCAACTGAAAGAGGAGTTTCCGGATTTTGATCTGCGTTTGGTCGACTCCATGAGCGCCTCCGTAGGTGAAGGCTTGTCCGTCGTTGAAGCAATCGAAATGCGCGAGGCCGGCTTCACTTTGGATGAAATTGAATCGCGTGTCCGTTTTACAGCTGCAAACGTCGTGTCTCTGTTTACGGTCAAGGATCTGAATTATCTTGCCGAAGGCGGCCGACTTTCGAAATCCAGCGCCTTTTTGGGGGGATTGCTGAATATCCAACCTTTGCTTGAAGTGATGAACGGCGAACTGATCCCCGTCGAAAAACTCCGTGGGCGCAAAAAAGTCATGAACCGGATGTACGAACGCTTGCGCGATGAGGCTGAGATGATACAGGAACAGAATGTCTTCCTCTGCCACAGCGACGATCCCGAAGCCATCGAAGAGATGCGCCAATACATCGAAGAACATTTCCATCCGCGCCGCATCTATGTGAACACAATCGGTTCCACGATCAGTTCGCATACCGGACTTGGGACACTGGGATTGTTCTTCCTGAAGAAATACGAATAACAGCAATTGTAAAAAACAGTGAGGCGGAGAATCCGATTCGGATTTTCCGCTCCACTGTTTTTTTGCTTATTTATTGATGTACGTGCTGATGATCCGGACAAAGATGGGCATCAACAGAATGACCGAGAACAGCCGTACGAGATGGATGGAGGAGACTATGATCGTGTCCGCCTCAAAAGCCGCCGCGAGGATAGTCATATCCGTCAACCCACCCGGTGATGTCCCTAGCAATGCCGTGATCAAATCGATTCCGGCCACTTTATGCAGGATATAGCCTGCAATCACCCCGACCGTCAACAAAATAAGCACGGAAGTGACGGCAGGGAAAAACACCTGTTTCATTTCGGCCAAGCTGCTCTTCGTGAAGTTCATGCCGATCGTCCCACCGATTATGATTTGGCCGATGATCTTCAGATTGGCCGGCATATAGCCCATCTGCGAAAAATAATTGTAGATTGCGACCGCGACTAGCGAGCCGATCATTCCACCAGCCGGTACACGGAAACGGATCCCAGCCCAGCCTCCGATGAATGCCACGATCAATGTACCCAATAGTTTCCCAAAATTCATATATTTATGCCCCTTTATGTCAAATTAACGCTCTCTTCCCATTTTCGACTTTCCGGCGAAATAGTCAAGTTCATTTCCGCGCAAAAAGAGGAACACCCTGTTCTTTCGGTGTTCCTCTTTTCCTTACATAAAGCAATTTATAAAATTATTCAAACCAAAAGAGCATCACCGCAGGTGTTTCACAGGATTGCAAAATGTTTCATGCAGTCCAAGCCGTTGGCTAGCTTCACGGGTTAGCCCTTCGGAAATTAGATAAATCTGACCCATTGCGCTCTACGATGCTCATTCAGGGCCAGATTTCCTAAATTTCTTTCAGGGCTGAACGAACCCGTTCAGCTTTTATTCTTATTCGTATTTCTTTTTCTTGGGCGGTGGGAACGGCAGGATGATGCCTTGGCCCTGCTCGGTCGGCTGCGCCTGGAAAAAGGTCCGTTTCAGAACGATGGTGATTTTCGGCCGTTCCATCTCGACTGTCGGCGATTCCAAGATCGCGTAAAGGCGCTCTTCGGCATCCAACAAATTGGCCAGAACTGCATTCTCCGACCGTGGCACATAACCCAACATGTAGCCGGCTTGCGTCGCAACGGCGATGGCATTCGCGTCGTAGGCATTATCGGTCTCGCGGACGAGCTGAAGTAGGTCCCCCGGTTTCAGGAAATCGGCGGCTCCGCTCAGCTCATGGAACTGTGTGCCGGCGATATACGTATGCAGTAATTCCTTATCCGTATGGGCATGGCTCAATGGCGGCTGCTTTACCTTCAAATAGCGACTTTCTTTTTGGTTCTTCAGATTTTCCGGCTGCAACAGTCTGTCGATTTGCCGCTTCAGTTTGATGTTCGGCTCTTTTTCAAGGGCAACCTGGAGTTCATGTTCCACCTGGTCGGACCATTTTTTTCTGTGTTGTTGCAGTACTTGGACTGCTTTTTTGCGCACGCCGGCATGGCGGTAATGGATGCCGCGGATGCACCAGGCTTCATTGTATTTGCGTTTCTCGCTCATCACTTCGAACAGGCGCAGCAACCATTCGTCGGCGCGCATCAGATCCGTAACGCTCGGATTTTCCGGCTCTTCTGTTTCCAAAGGGAGCGCATAAAGATCCGGGTTCAGGATCGCTTCGAGGTATTCGCAGACATCGTCGAAATAGAATTCGGGATTGATTTTCAGGAAGAAATCGAGCATGTTGAATCCCAAAGGTTGCCGACTCAGCACTTCCATGAAGGCCGGAAAATCGGGATGCATGTTCAGATAGACGAGCGCTCTCATGATCAGGCTATCCGATTCCTGAGGGGCAGAAATTTCTTGATACACGATATGGCGCCATTTGGGCTGATGCAGGAAACTTTCGACTTTATGCACCAGCTTTTCGTAGCGGGCGATGCGGGTATCCCACATGGTTTTGGTGCGACGGTATTTCGTCTCATTTTGACTGATGAAATCGTAATCCTGCTGCCAAAAGTCGACTACCTGATACCAGATGCTGACGAGCGCGCCCAGATCGATGAAGCTTGCCGCATAGTCGCGCTTGTCGATGAACTTATACAGGAAATCCAACTGGGCATCAATGGTCACGCTATCATTGTTGTAGTCCGCATAACAGATCAGATAGGCGAAATCCGTGAAATTGGCGGCCGTGATCTCCGTCTTTTTGAAATAGGCGCGCATGTCCGTTTTCTGAATGCAGAGATTGGTATAGATGTTGGCTAGGAAATCGCTCTTGATGCCTTCATGCAGCATCCAGTGCTGCTGTTCCCAGGTAACCGGCTTCAGCAGGAACATGGCCGCTAGCTTCCCGTAACCGACCGTGTGCTTGGCCAATTCGAAGATGAAATTGTTCTGCAGAGGGAAAACGAACTGGATGCTCTCGAGCACGTACAAGCTGTACTCGCTGTGGTAACCCAGTGTGCGCATGATCTGTTTGGTCGTATCATATGGAAAGAAACCCAAAAGGATGATGCCCAATTTCACCTGCTCCGGATCGGTGCCGCTGCGGGCCAGCCGCATGCCGAGGTGATAAAGACGTTCCCGCGCTCCCGATTCCGCTTCCAAAGTTATCCGCACCCTTTCGCGCAATTCCAGGAAATAACTGCAGATCGGATAATGCTCCAGGAAATGGCGCAGGACAGGATCTGTCAGGATCGCTTCTTCTTTGTTGACAAGGTCCTTCAGGATGCCGCAGCACTCCTTCGCCAAGTCCTCTTTCCGCCAAAAAGGGATCCCTTCGGAAGCAAGGACATAAAGCACATCTTTTTGCCCAGCCGTCCGCTCATCCTGAAATCGATAAGGCAGGCCCGGCTGTTCTTCCCGCAAACGGCAAATTGTATCGAAAATGCTCTGGTTATTCTCCAATTGGCAACCCTTCTTTCCCATTGACTCCGATGCTCTCTTACTTCAATATTACCATATATTATAGAGTGTCACTATATTAGTTTTAAAAATTATTAAATTAACAGGAGCAAAATGTACAAAAAAACTCCCCAGTTATAGGGAGTCCGTTGTGATAAAATATAAACAATATTTTAAAGTGCAGCCGTGTAGACGGCTCTTGCATCCTCTGTAGTAAAATCACCGCGCTCGGAAATGTTCTCTTTCTTGTGGCGGACGAGCGCTTCGACAAGACCCGGAATGTCGGTTTCATCCAACTCGACATCGGAGAAACGGATCGGTGCGCCAAGACTGGCAAAGAAGTCTTCGGTCTTTTTGATCGCCAAATCGATTTTTTCTTCATCGGTCAGATTGGATTCGCTGCGGATATCCCACACGCGTTCCGCATATTGAAGCAGTTTATCCCATTTCTGTTGCTTGCGGACTTTCATCATAGCTGGAAGGACAATCGATAAAGTGCGGGCGTGATCGATCCCAAACGCCAACGTCATCTCATGGCCCAGTTGATGCGTAGCCCAATCCTGGGGAACACCTGGGGAAATGAAACGATTCAGCGCATTCGTCGCTGTCCACATGAAATTGGCGCGCGTCGCATAGTCGTGGTTGTCCTCATCGACTACGTCCGGGCCTATTTCAATCAATGTTTGTAGCAACCCTTCCGCCCAACGGTCCTGCACTTTTGCGTCAACCGGATACGTCAGATAGGCCTCCATCACATGGATAAAGGAATCGATGACACCGTTCGCCAGTTGGCGTTTCGGTAATGTGTAGGTCGCTTCCGGTTCAAGGATGGAGAATTGTGGATAAGTATGTGGACTGGCGAAACTGATCTTCGCTTGCTTTTCCACAAAGGTGACAACCGAATTGTTGTTCATTTCCGATGCAGTGGCAGGCAACGTCAATACTGTACCGAAAGGCAGTGCTTGTGTGACCGGCAGTCCCTGGCCTACGCCGCTGCCGAACATATCGACAGGATCACCCGCGAAGACCGCAGCGGCCGCAACGAATTTCACGCCGTCGATGACGCTGCCGCCGCCGACTGCCAACAAGTAGTCATAGCCTTCCGCTTTGATCTTGTCGACTGCTTGTATCAGCGTTTCGTAGGTCGGATTCGCCTCGATGCCGCCGAATTCAGCCCACTCACGGTTGCCCAAGGCTTCGACAACGCGGTCGAAAGTGCCGAACTTCTTGACGCTGCCGCCGCCGTACAAAATCAGCACTTTTGCGTCTTTCGGGATCAAATCATTGATGCGCTTGATCTGGTCTTTGCCGAAAACTATTTTTGTAGGATTTTGAAACTCAAAATTACGGATTCCGTTTTCCAATCTCATCACTCACTTTTCGTTTTTTATTCTTTTTTCATTGTAGCACAGCCGTGTGGATAATCCGCTTAGGAAGCTTTAAGGTATGTGGCGGACGCCAGCGTCCACGTCAGTTCGCCTGAACTCCGGGGAACGTGGGCCTCGCCGGAGGACAGAAGCGCAGCTAAGACCCCAACTCCGATGAAGGAAGCCTCCCCGGAGTTCAGCCAAATCTTATTCGCACTACATTCGGTCAGCCATGCGCTCATCGGAGCTGACGCTCGTTTGCAACGCGGTGCTCCAATGAGCGCCGGAGCAGACAAAAAATAGGGACCGCTGGCGGCCCCCACATACTAACGATTATTTTTTCAGGATGCGGATGCTGTTGAGGACAGCCAACACGGTCACGCCGACATCGGCGAAGACCGCTTCCCACATTGTAGCGATGCCGAACGCACCGAGAACCAGAAACACCCCTTTGACCGACATTGCAAAAATGATGTTCTGCCAGACGATTTTACGTGTTTCTTCAGCCACGGTGATTGCGGTCAAAATCTTCGATGGCTGATCGTCCATGATGACAATGTCGGCCGCTTCGATGGCGGCGTCGGATCCCAATCCGCCCATCGCCATCCCGATATCGGAACGGGCCAGCACCGGCGTATCGTTGATGCCGTCGCCCACGAAGATGACTTTTTCGCCTTTGCGTTTGCTCGCCAACACTTCCTCCAGCTTCGTCACTTTGTCCTGCGGAAGCAGTTCCGCGTGGACTTCATCGATGCCGATTTCTTTGGCGACTGCTTCGCCTACCGCACGGGAATCCCCGGTCAGCATGATGGTGCGGATGCCTCTCGCCTTCAATCCGGCGATAGTGGCCTTCGCATCAGCTTTGATGGCATCAGCAATCAGGATGTAGCCGGCATAGTGTTTATCCACAGCGATATACACAACCGTCCCGGTTTCAGGAGCCGGGGCATGGATGATGCCGAATTTCTCCAACAGTTTGGCATTACCGACCAATATCTCTTGCTCATCGACAACGACCTGCAAACCCTGCCCTGGGATATCATTTGTGGTGCCAATCCGCTCTTCAGCTATCGCTTTGACGTAGGCCTCCTTGATGGAATCGGCAATCGGATGGCTGGAATGCAGTTCTGCATAGGCCGCCAGTTCCAGCAATCGATTCTCCGTCAACTCGCCGGCGCTTTCGATCTTGGTTACGGCGAACTTGCCTTCCGTCAACGTTCCGGTCTTGTCCATCACGACCGTTTTGACATCATTCAGACCTTCGAGGAAGTTGCTCCCTTTGACGAGGATGCCTTTGCGTGAGGCCGAGCCGATGCCGCCGAAGAAACCGACCGGAATCGAAACGACCAAAGCGCAAGGACACGAGATGACCAGAAAAATGCTGGCCCGGTAAAGCCATTCATTGAAGCTTTCGCCCGGGATGACGATCGGCGGTACGACCGCCAGCATAACGGCCGCGATGACGACAACTGGCGTGTAATAGCGGGCGAATTTGGTGATGAAGTTTTCCGTCGGCGCTTTTCGGCCGCTGGCGTTCTGCACCAAATCCAAAATCTTGACGACGGTGGACTCAGCAAACAGCTTTTCGACTGCGACTTCGATGACCCCGTTTTTGTTGATGAACCCGCTCAGGATGTTGTCGCCGACTTTCACGCCACGCGGTACCGATTCGCCGGTCAACGCCGAGGTGTCGACAGCGGAGGTTCCACTCACTACTTTCCCGTCCAACGGAACTTTTTCACCAGGGCGAATCAGGATGATGTCGCCGATTTTGACAGTTTCCGGTGCCACTTTTTCGATACCGGCTGCTGTTTTCACGTTTGCGTAATCAGGTCGGATGTCCATCAGTTCGGCGATGGAACGGCGGGACTTGTCGACAGCGATGTCCTGGAAAAGTTCCCCCAGCTGATAGAACAGCATCACAGCTACCGCTTCTGGATACTCCTGAATGTAGAAAGCGCTCAGAGTTGCAATCGTCATAAGAAAGTTTTCGTCGAACAATTGGCCGTTCTTGATGTTCAAGAGCGCGCTCCAAACGATGTCATAGCCCGCAACCATGTACGCAGTCACAAACAAGATCAGCGAAATCGTTCCGCTGACCGGGGCGAAAATCGCCGCCAACAAGATTCCAAAGCCTACAACCAATCGGATGACGGCTTTCCGGATTTCGTCCTTACCCCCTTCGCCGTGCGCATGCGTGTGTTCATGTGCAGCATCCTGGTCGTGATGTTCGTGCCCGTTTGTGGATAAGTCATCTTGGGGATGTTTCAATCCTATCGGAAACCCATCCACTCCAATAGGTGCGCCGCTTTTTTTCAGAGTCGGATGGATATCCGGCTCAAGTACACTGAGTTTTTGTTTCACTTTCGGTAAAATATCCGCCTCTTGATCCCCTTCGATTTCGATCCGCAGAGTCTTCGTCATGAAGTTCACATTGCTTTCGAGTATCCCTTCTATTTTCGCGATGCCAGCCTCAACTTTGCTGGCGCAATTGGCGCAATCCAATTCGTCCAAATACCATTCAATCTGCTTTACTTTCTCGGACATCTCATCACTCCTTAGCCCTAAGTATTCGTATTATTTATCCGAAAACGGAATGATTCCGCATTACATATGATTAACTGTTCATGTGTTAGTTATATTATAATCCTACAGACTGCTTGTGTCAATCGGATGGAAGTACATTGAATGCCCCCAAAAAAAGCCTGCCGCAGCGCGACAGGCTCAACTAAATTCTTCATAAATTAAAGTTCATCATATCCGATATTGAACGTATCTCCGCCGCTCAGGTTGCCGATTTCGAAACCTTTCGTGAACCAGCGCATGCGTTGCTCGGAAGTACCGTGCGTAAAGCTGTCGGGTACGACATAGCCTTGGTTCTCTTTCTGCAAGGTATCATCCCCTACAGCATGTGCTGCTGTTAAGGCTTCCTCGAAGTCGCCTTCCTCAAGGACGCCCTGCTCCTGGACATAATTTGCCCAGACACCGGCCAGGTAATCGGCCTGCAGTTCCAACCGCACATTCAGCTCATTGTATTCCGTTTCGCTTAACTGATTACGACTGCTTTGCACCTGATCCATAATGCCTAGCAAATTCTGGACATGATGTCCGACCTCATGAGCGACGACATAGGCCATCGCAAAGTCGCCGGACGCGCCATACTCTTGCGAAAGCTGATCGTAGAAACTCAAGTCGATGTATAATTTTTGATCGGCCGGACAGTAGAACGGTCCGACTTGTGAACCAGCTACACCGCAAGCAGATTGCACCTGTCCGCTGAACAGCACCAGTGTCGGTTCGACATATTCCATATTGTTGTTGGCAAATTCTTGTGTCCAGGCATCTTCAGTATAGGCCAATACAACGGATACAAATTCTGCCATCTCGTCCTCGGTCTTGTTGCTCGTTTCAGTGACACCTGTCTGTGGCGTTTCAGTCGGCGTGCTGCCGCCACCGCCAAACAGGTCTCCCCCTCCGAACAGGGCAATGATGATCATGATGATTATCCCAAAAATCCCGCCGCCTGCCATACCGCTCACGCCTAGTCCGCCGCCACCCGTCGAAAAGCCGCCACTGCCGCGTCGATCTTCCACGTTGGAACTTCTTCTTCCACCCTTCCATTTCATACGAATACCTCCAATATTCTATTTTTCACATCGCTGGCTCTGGTTCTGCCAACCTCACCCAGACAATCCGAAAATCGTTTTCATTTCATACCCTTATTATATATTATTGGCCGATAATTTAAAAAAAATACACCTGAGTCAAGTCTGTCTCGGCTCACTTCCGTTGATTGGCTGAAGCACTTGAATCCAGACAAGTCCCACTGATTCCTATCATGATTACACGCATATTGATCAAATTATTCCATTGTCGGCATAAAGGACATTTGTTCATTTTCTGTTCAAATGTTTAAATATGCCTAAACGGGCGTTAATAATGCAATGTTCACACCCACTCACGAATTTTGTGGAAGCACTTCATTTGTGAATAGATAAATATGCTGCAATAATATTGATTCCGATTCATTATAGGATTAACATGATTGTAAGCCTATACAAGTTATCCCAAACAATTAGGGAGCGGCAAAACAAAGAATCCAAAGGAGCTATCTACAATGGGTAAATTAGACAACAAAGTAGCAATCATCACAGGAGCAGCACAAGGGATGGGTGCCATGCACGCACGCAAATTCGCGGAGGAAGGCGCCAAAGTAGTCGTGACCGACATCAATGAAGAGGCCGGACAGGCTTTGGCTGAGGAAATCGGCGAAAATGCCGTCTTCATGAAGCTTGACGTCTCAAAATCAGCCAATTGGGAAGAGGTCATTGCATTGACCGAGGAAAAATTCGGTCCGGTTACGGTGCTCGTCAACAATGCCGGCGTCGGCATCTTCAAAACATTGGATCAATTGACGGAAGCGGATTTCCGTTTGACATTTGAAATCGACGAACTGGGCGTGTTCCTGGGCATGAAAACTGTCGTGTCTTCCATGAAAAAAGCGGGTGTCGGCTCGATCGTCAACATTTCCTCTGTTGACGGATTGGTCAGTGCGCCTACCGCCATCGCCTACAGCGCGTCCAAACACGCAGTCACTGGGATGACAAAGGGAGCTGCTGCTGAACTTGGCCCGTTCAACATTCGCGTGAATTCCGTCCACCCAGGCATCATCGAAACACCGATGGCTGAACAGGGTGATGTCTATGAATACATCAAACAATTGGAAAAGGACATTCCTTTGAGACGGACCGCTAAACCGGAAGAAGTCTCCAATCTGGTCATCTACCTTGCATCCGATGATTCGAGCTACTCGACCGGCTCGCAATTCGTCGTCGACGGCGGTATGATTTCCGACTTGTAGTATTCTTTCTCATGACACCAAAAAAAAAACGCGCAAACAGTTGCCGGGACAGTCCCGGCCGCTGCTTGTGCGTTTTTTCAACAGGTTAATCTCTGTGATCTTCCAAGTCTTCGACTTCTTCGATCGTCATGCCTTGGTGCTCCTGCATGTAGCGCTCGCGCTCTTTGTTGCGGTACTTGTCCATCTTGCGGCGGAACAATTCGCCGTTGGAGGGAGGCGTCCAGCTGATGGCATTGGCTCCGGCGTTGATCGCATCGAGAATCGTTTCATCCGTCGGTCCGCCCGTCGCGATGATCGGAACATCTGGGAAATTTTCCCGGATGCGGCTCACGATGTAGGCCGTATCCTTCCCGCCGCTGACGTTCAGAATATCAACTCCGGCATCCAACCGTTCCTGAATATCCATGTATTCCGTCACGATCGTACAGACGATCGGGATATCCACGGTTTCCTCGATTTGTCTGATGGTATCGATCGGTGTCGGCGCATTGACGACGACAGCCAAGGACCCCTGCGCCTCCGAAAACAAAGAGATGTTGGCACTGCGTTTGCCTTGGGTTGTCCCCCCTCCGACACCGGAAAGGATCGGAATGGTTGAGACATTGGCAATGCTTTGGATAACCGCCGGATGCGGGGTAAATGGATAAACCGCGATGACGGCATCCGCATCGTTATTCAGGATAATAGCAATATCCGTCGTAAAGATCAGGGATTTGATTCGTTTTCCAAAAATCCGGATTCCTGAACAGTTCCGGATCACGCCCGGGACTTGCACTGTATCACTGCGCAAATCGGTTGTGATGCTTGGTGCTTCTCTTTTTATTCTTTGCTCCATTATTTCGCTCCTTCTCTGAAAATTTAGTTAATAAGATATGGGCCGATCAGCCGATAATGAGATTTTCTTCCTTCAGAACTTCGGAATAGAAGACCGCGCGCGCAGCTTTCCTTCTCGGTTCAACGATGAAGGTCAGGATGCCGAAGATGGCGAACGCCGCCAACATCAAGCCAATCAACAAAAGCAGTTGGTAAAGCAAGGCATCGGGATCAGCGGTCGCAGATCCGGCATACATGTTGAAAGCGGCTATTCCGACACCCATGAACAACGCGACAGGAATCAGGTAGATGACAAAATAAGTCAGATCCAGTTGGAAAAGTCTCATCTTCTTGCCTTTCATGAAGGATTCGCTTTGTCTCAGGATGTCCGTCGTTTTCATATCCGGATTATCGAAGTAAATGAAGTTCGATAATGCCAGAGCGTAAAGCTTCATGATGCCAGGTATGATGAGCAACACGGACCATAGAATGACATAGATAGCCTGCAGCGCCAGAACGCCAAGCGTCTTAAACAACTGATTTTCAAATGGTTTCAGCAGATGGCCTGACGAAAGCGGCGTACCGTCCAGCATGTCCAGGTACCCCCATTCGTTCCCCATCTGCATGGAGCCGATAATCAGCGCCACGATGATCGAAAGGACCACATTCAGGGTCGTTTGGAAAGGTGAGGATTGCATCGAGAAGACGGAATCCCAATTCGGCAAGGTTTCCCCTGTCATCTGCATGTTCAACGCGCTTTCGCCCGTCAGCGTTCTGACTACCGATTGCATGGTACTATTCGCGATCGTGATAAGGATCAGGTTGATGACCGCCATTTTATAATTGCCGCGTAAATATTCTCTGGCCGTGGATCTGATTTCTTTATTCGTTAACATATAATTATGACCACCCCTTACAATTTTCGATAGTGATAGTATACCATAATTGGACATTTTGCAACGCTTACAGATAATCGTCTTTCATTTATTTCCTGGACAATTCCTTAACGATCCATTTCATCCACTTTCACTCCGCAATTCGGACAAAAATGTGCGCCCTGAGGATAGGAGGCACCGCAGTTGGGACAGCTACTTTCAAGCGGTTCGCCAGTCTGATACATTTGCAGATCGCTGTCGCGGATCGAGACCGTTTCTTTCCGTTCAATCGCTTTGCCTACATGCGGATCCAGCAGATACCATGTGTCGCAACAGGTTGTGCGGACGAGGTACTTTTTCCCGAAGGTGATGACCGGGATGAAAAATAGGCGGAAGCGATTGCCCACGAGATAGACCTCATAGCGTCCAAAATGACCGCAACGGCTACAGGTGATGGTCTGGTTGTATTCAAGTTGCTTTCGGAATGGCAATACGTCAAAAAATAAAAACATCAGTCAGTTCCCCTTTCAAATTCTTCGAATGCCTGCTCATAGGCGTACACTGTCGCATCGTCAAAGCAGACAAAGGTTATTTCTGTGATGTCGGATTCCGGCTGATTTTCCAGATATTTCAGAACGGTACCGACAGCGATTGCGGTCGCCTGTTCCAGCGGAAAGCCGTAAATGCCGGTGCTGATCGCCGGAAAGGCAAGCGTCCGGATTCCATGGGCATCGGCCAATTCCAGCGATTTTTGGTAGCACGAGGCCAGCAAATCAGCTTCACCATGCATTCCGCCTCGCCAAATCGGACCGACCGTATGGATGACATGAGCCGCTTTGAGCCGGAAGCCGGGTGTGAGCTTCGCCTCACCGGTAGGGCACCCGTTCAAAAGACGGCAGGCGGCCAACAATTCCGGACCGGCGGCACGATGGATGGCGCCGTCGACTCCCCCACCGCCGAGCAGACTCTCATTGGCGGCATTTACGACGGCATAGACTTCGCAACGGGTGATGTCGCCTTTCGCCAAGAATAATGTTGTTTGATTGAACTGCAATCTGTTCATTCCGATTCCTCCCTCAAAACCTGTTCAGTCCGGACATCTCAACACGTACACTTTACCAAAAATCCGTTTGATTATCCATTTGGCCGAATTGCGCGGAAAGGACATGCCTGAGTGGTCCCTCTGCTAGACTTTTTACCCGAAAAGGAATTTAATGAAGATGACGAAATAATCGGAAAGAAGGTTTTCGAGATGGCGGATAATCAGAAAAATAAAAAGCGGATCCTCGGCGTCGAGAGCAATATTTTCTTTGTCGGCTTGACTAGTTTCCTAACGGATACGACGACAAAAATGGTCTACAGCATCCTGCCTTTATTCCTGACGACATTGGGCGCTTCGAAAACGGAAATCTCCCTGATCGAAGGGATCGCCGAAAGCACTGCTTCCGTCCTGAAATCCCTCTCCGGCTGGTGGAGCGACAAGATCGGCCGCAACAAGCCATTCATGATCATCGGTTACGGCATCACTGCCCTCCTTTCTCCACTCTTCGCCTTCGTGACGACGCCGCTGCAGGTCCTGTCGATCCGCTTTGTTGAACGCGTCGGAAAAGGCATCCGAACAGCTCCCCGGGACAGTCTTGTGGCCGGCTCTTCGGAAGAAAACAACAATGCCGGCCTGAATTTTGGTTTCCATAAAGCGATGGACAATAGCGGCGCCATCGTCGGCCCACTGATCGCCTTCGCCGTATTGGCTTCCTTCCCCGGCGACTACCGGCGTGTCTTTCTATTTGCGGCTATCCCGGGATTTCTGGGGCTTCTGTCAATCATCTTTTTTGTTAAGGAAGCCAAACGCGCTAAATCGGAGCGGCTCGGAAAACTAGCCTTTCGGGATTTCCCCAAGGACTTCTACCTTTTTCTGGCCATCGTTTTCTTTTTTACATTGGGGAATTCGACGGATGCCCTGCTCTTGATCAAAGCCAGTGACGTCGGCGTCAGCGATGCGTTCATCCCGATCATGTATCTGGTATTCAACGCGATTTCGGTTACCTTTGCCGTTCCACTCGGGAAACTGTCCGATAATATTGGCCGCAAGCGGATCATCATCGGCGGCTATCTAATGTTCTCGCTGATCTATTTTGGTTTCGGCAAGGCCACTACCCCTTTCGCCATCGTCGGTCTATTCGCTTTTTACGGTCTTTACAGCGCCGCAACGGATGGCATCCAAAAAGCCCTGGTATCCGACATCATCGGCAAGGAAAAGAAAGGGACCGGTCTGGGCCTCTACAACGCTATCTTGGGGATGACGCTGCTGCCGGCCAGTCTGATTGGAGGATGGTTATATGATACTTTCAACAACCAGGTTCCTTTCTACTTCGGTTCCGCCATGGCATTACTTTCCGCCTTTTTGATGTTCCTCTTCTATCAACGCGGAAAACGCAACGGATCGGCCCATGCTTAATATAATGCTGAAATCGAAAAACCAGCTGAAGCAAATACACTTCAGCTGGTTTTTTCGGTTATTTCAGGATTTTGGCGAGGGCCGCCATCTCTTCTTCGCTGAAGGTCAGTCCTTTACCCATCTTTTCGTGTTCTGGACTCCATTCGCGGATGTCGTATTTTGGTGGTCTGCCGTTCCAACTGACCAAGTTCAATTCTTTCGTCCAACCTTTTGCGGATGTGGACAGGATGCCGAGTTCTTCGACGATTTCAAATGTGATGTCTGCCATAGGGAGGATCCTTTCTTTTTGGAGTTTGAGGTTCGCTGCCTAGATGCTTTGTGGATTGGCAGCTTGCCACTTAATTATAACGCAAATTATAGTTCATTTAAAATATCCGCGGACTATTGAAAAATGGATTTCTTTTTCCTTTTCTTCTTCTGAGCGCCGGTTTATCAGATATATATGTTTTATCAGACAACCTCAGACGCAATGGCAATCGAGTTATCGGTCGGAGCCGCATATTGGGCTTCTGACGCCATCATTTCTGTGCATGCTGACAGGCTTCCCATTGATCCAGCACCTTGATAGCCAAAGCCGAGAAGTAATCCGCTGCGACCACCAAGGCTTCTTCTTTGAGATTGAATTCAGGATGGTGCCATTCACGCGTGCCTTCGACGCCCATGAACACAAAGAATCCGGGCATCAGCGTCTGAAAATGCGCGAAATCCTCCCCGCCAGCAACTGGGTTCGGCTCCACGAAACGATAGCCTTGTTCGGCAGCTGTATCTTCCATGATTGCTTTGAAGCGAACATCATTGTCCACGATGGAAACATACGGGTGCCAACGGAAATCGGCTATTGCGCCGAAACCGGCCGCGATCCCTTCGGCCGTCCGGCGCATCAAGGCCGGGATTTTCTCGCGGTCTTCTTTTTGGAAGGCGCGGACGGTCCCTTCCATGTAGACTTTCTCGGGAATGACGTTCCATGAGTTGCCGCCGTGGATCTGTGTGATGCTGATGACTGCGTTATGGAATGGACTTGTATTTCTGCTGATGATCGTCTGCAGACCGATGATGACCTGGCTTGCGATGACGATTGGATCGATGGTCGAGTCCGGAATGCCGGCATGTCCGCCGACTCCATGGATTTCCAGTTCGAAACGATCTGCGCTAGCCATCAGTCCACCTTCACGGATGCCAATCGTGCCGACAGGGAGATCCGGCTTGTTGTGCATCCCGAAAATGGCAGAAACGCCCTCCAAAGCACCGGATGCTTCGACCCACTTCGCGCCCTGTGCGATCTCTTCAGCTGGTTGGAAAATGAAACGGACCGTGCCTTTCAGTGCCACTTTTTTACCCTGAAGCAGGATTGCTGCTCCAATCATGGAGGCTGTATGATAATCATGACCGCAGGCATGCATGAGCCCTTCCGTTTCGGAAATGAACGGCAAACCGGTTGCTTCTTTGACTGGCAAAGCGTCGATATCGGCACGCAATGCGATGGTCGGACCAGGTAGTGCGCCCACGACTTCTGCAATCAGACCCGTCTCCAGCGGATAATCCAAGATTGTGATTCCTTCCTCCGACAGCCAGCGGCGGATACGCTCAGTCGTCGCAAATTCCTTTGCGGACAATTCCGGATGCGCATGCAATTCACGCCGGTAAGCGACCAACTTTTCGTAGAGTCCTGTTTTAGTTTGTGTTTCCGTTTGCGTTGCAGTCATCGTATCATGCTTCCTTTCGATGGTTCACTATATAAATCCGGGCATATCAAACCCGTTCAGCTTTTCTTATTCTCCAGTTGGTTCAAGAATTATTTGGTTCGGGCTTGCTGCGGATTATCGAATAGGCTCTCTTCTTCAGAACGACCTTATCCGGCTGCTCAAGGAAATACAGGCAGCGCAAAAAGGTCGATCTCCCGGAACCGGAAGCCCCGATAATAGCCAAAACTTGCCCTCGTTCCACTACTATATCGATTCCGTTCAGTACCGTCAACTTATAAAAATTTTTATTGAAACCTTTCACTTTAATCATCAGCCTTCCTCCATGATAGCCCGTGTTATCGAATTTCGTACTCGAATTCGGTTTCCCAATCCAATAACAACACAAGTCATCCCCGATCGCGCATCTGCAGTCTGGAAAAATATAAAACACGTACAAAACAAATAAGCCGCAAAACGCTCTTTCTCAGTGTTTTACAGCTTTATGACCATTCTATTTTTCTGAATTTTTCAGGTACAGCACCGTTTCCTTGTCGGAAGCAGTCGGTAAGGCATAATCCGTCTTGTATTTCTCATGGCCTTTGCCGGTTATCAGAATCCAATCGCCTGCCCGAGCCTCATTTACTGCTGCTTGGATGGCCAAGGTCCTGTCCATTATGATGTCGATTTTATGCTTCCCAGCAAATTTATGCTGATAATCAGCATATTCCTGCCTCATCGCTTCTTCCTTAACGCTATTCAAATCGTCGGTGGTTAAAATCACACGCGCACTCTGATCCATCGAAGCCGCGATCATTTCATCCCGCTTCGATGCATCCCGGTTGCCACGGAAGCCGAAAATGTGAGTGATTCTTTCCGCTCCGTCCTTATGCATCGACGTCAGAATCGAAGTGACCGCTTCCGGCGTATGCGCGTAATCGATGATACAGTGGACGCCATCCTTCAGATGGACGATTTCGTACCGGCCCGGCACGCCCGCAAACGAACGCATCTGTTCCGTAACATCCGCCAACGGATAGCCGAGATCCTGAATCACCGCACTAGCCATCGCAATATCATAGAGATTATGTTCGCCGGGCATATGCGGATCCAACACCGACGTTTCATCAGAAACGTCCAACGTGACATCCTGATTCGTCATCTTTTTGATCGACAAAGTGGCATCTTCCTGATGACCCACGGTGATGACCACTATCCCCTTGGCGACCAGCCGCTGCGTCAGTTTTCCCCCCCAGGCGTCATCGGTATTGACGACCGCTTTCCCATCCGGCTTCAGTTTGTCGAACAGTAGCGCTTTGGCTTCGAAATAAGCCTCCATCGTTTTGTGGTAATCCAAATGATCGTGCTGCAGATTCATGAACAGGGCGTAGTCGAAAGCGACGCTCTCCAGACGGTATTGGGTCAGCCCGTGCGAAGAGACTTCGATGACGACAAAGTCATCCTTTGACGCCGCAATCAACTCATGCACTTTTTCGGCATTCGGTGTCGTGTTCGGCGTTGGATATTGGATCCCATTGATTTCATTGTAGAGGGTACCGATCATGGAAACGGTAAAGCCTTGCTGCTCCAGCAAATGCTTGAGGAAAAAAGCAGTCGTCGTCTTTCCGTTCGTGCCGGTTATGCCGATGACGCGTTTCCTATCGGACGGATGATCATAGAATTTATCCGCCAATTGGCCCAGCGCTTGGCGACTGTTGGCAACTTTTAGGTAAGGAATCGGCAATGCCTCTGGGCAATCGTGCTCGCCAACAATCAAAGCGGCGCCTTGTGCGATTGCATGGGGAATATAATCATGGCCATCCTTTTCAAAGCCAGCAATGGCGACAAATACCATTCCGTCCGTGATGTCCCTGGAACTATCGGTAATGCCGGTGATTATTTGTTCTCCATCCCACTTTGGCTGCTCTCCCAGCTGATAATCAGACAGCATTTCTTTCAGTTTCATGGATATGCTCCTTTAATGATGTTTCTAGCGAGCTTCAGTATACTTATCAAATGCGAAGTTTGTGTGAATTTTTGTAAGTAACACGCGTTGCCTTGTATAGGATATAACATCACGGCGCTTCTCGGTACTGTTATGTTGCAGAATTTTTTTTGCGTTGGGCGGAAATATTATGATAGCTATGGGGCTTTCCAGTATACCTTTTCGATTCTGAAAGACGATCCCGTCAAGCCTTTTGTGAACTCAAGATTTCCCAGACGATCGTCACGGTATCGCTGTTGCTGATGTCTTCCGGCTCGAGATCGATCATCGGCGCGCTGTCATAGGCCATCTTCGATGAAGCTGCATAGACGCGGGAGCGCACTTCGATTTCGCCCCAGTCATAATCGATCGACAAGATTTTCCCAAGCATGACACCACCCGCAGCAGCCAGTATCTGCGCCTTCTCCTTGGCGTCACGCACGGCATCCTCCAGTAAGGCTTGCTCGACTGCATGCCGATTCTTCAGGAAAAAGTAGACCGAAAATTCCGGACTCGCTTCGCAAGTCGACAAAGCCAACAGAATTTCGCCCAGGCGCTTGCTGTCATTTTCAAAAGTTATCTTAAGATCATTCCGGTAGCGGTAGCCTAGGAAGTAGCGCTTGTTTTCGCCGCGGAAATCGTTCCTGTGCTCATACGCGCTGTCGATTGAAAAGTGTGTGGATCGGATTTCCTTTTTAGAGAATCCGAGCGGCAACAACGTTTCCCGGACTTGCTCCAGCGCCAAGGCGGCATGCTGCATCGCCAATTCGTACGTATCCTGGATATCCTCCAACTGCTGTGAAATGGCGATAGCATCTGGTGGCGCGCTGGCAAAACCTTTGCCCTTGACCGTCATTCTTGAAATTTCCATGTTGGTCATCCTCTTTTTGAATGGATCTGGTTCATTTTCCTTAAGCCTAGCAATAAGTAAGCGGTTTCACAAAATTAAGGGCTGACTATAAAAAAACAGCCGTTCAAGACGACTGTCGGGTTTCTTCCGCATTCAGTTTCTTTGCTGAGAGCCAATCTACAAATGTACGCACACCATACGTTAAAGGGATCGAAAGGTGCAAGGCTACCTGCAGACCGTGCAGCATCATAAATTCCACCGTATTGATCGGATTAGGGAGATCCATCCCCAGCTGATACAACTGGTAAGCCTGCTGCGCCTGCAGCCCAGCCATCACCAAAAAGAAAGCATTGCTCCAAAAAGGTCGGCGCGTATATTGGTCAAAGAAAGCATGCCGATAGACAACATTCACCAAAAAGAAAAGGGCACTAATCATGATGATGACCATGATCGCGCTTCGGTGAGCTATCCCGCCAAGTCTATCATCCGGCATTGAGATATAAACAAAAAGTAGTGCTGTCATGATCAACAAGCTATAAAAGCCGAATTTGTAACGAATCTTTTTTTGATCCTCATCGTAAAATTTCACAGTAATCCCTCCACAACATACTTAATCTGACGATGCATGCGTCTGATTTCAAGCAAATTTTTTTTCGAATCTACGCTTCCGCGTAAGATTTCACCAACACCGCCATCTCCTGCTCAAGCATGTCGATTTCGCAATAGGCAAGCGTCGGATTATTCGCGGCGAAATAGCGGTAAACTTGGTTCACGCGCACGCGGAATTGTTTTGGGCTGATCGGCAACTGGTTCGCGCGTTTCACGCCACCCTTCTCGTTCAAGAGGAACTGCCGGTTCAATGCATGGATGACCTGAACCCATGAACATGCCGCTTGGAAGAAGCTGCCGCTCGCGTAATGGATGCCCCCCTGCATAGCGGCACCATGGCCATTTTCGAGCGAAAGTGTTGCTTCCTTCATGAAATAAGCAATCGTCGCTTGGCGCAGCTTTTCCGGATATGTTCCCTGCATTGCAAGCATTTCCTTCATCGACTTAAGCGGATGGTCCGGTGCTTCCCAGAGAATCCGGCCATAATGGATTTCCGCCGCGTAACTGCTGTTCACGACGCCGAAAGGATGGCCGCTCTTATGCTTGATCGAAATCTTCCCGTCAAGGCAATCGGAAATGGCGTGCACAACAGGATCGATTTCCCTTAGTTTGTAATGTATGGACACCCCGGTATCATCCATCCGGCAGACCACATGTTCCAGTTCCTGGTTGGACAGTCCTCCGGCGACATGATACAGCAAGATGCCTGATTCCGTTATATTGTCTCCACCACCGTGCCCCACGATGCCTTTCAATCCAGGAATGCTTTTCAGTTCACTCACAATTTTCTCTCTGTTCACTTCGTTCACACATGCCACCTCACATTTTTCTGATGGAAAAACTTGTCGGAGCAGCCGGTCGAAAAATTGAATAGTCCCACAACTACGGGCTCCCAGCCTTAGATCGTGCAATTTGCTTACTTTTATCCTATCATTTTTAGGCAATTATCGCAATTTTGACAAGGTACACCTTCTCAGAGTAATTCGCTCTGGCAATAGCGCCAAAACAAGGAAGCGATTTCTGTTTCCCCTTGTCTGCCTTCTGAAAACATGCTATCATTCTATCTATAACGAGGGAATGAATGTCTCCCGAAGCAAATCGATTAAACCGCTTATACAAGCTGATGACTTCTGCGCAATAGGCGCAGTCCGTCATCAGCTTTTTTTAGTGGAAACAATATGGAGGTGCAGCTTTTGATTTACAGTATCGCGCTTATTCTCATACTCGGTTTTCTTCTCAGTTCGCTCTTTACCCGGTTCCAACTTCCCGGCTTGTTGGGCTTGATTTTGACCGGCATCCTGTTGGGCCCTTACGCAATGGATCAGATGGCGCCGGAATTGCTGGCCATTTCCGCGGATATCCGGAAAATCGCCTTAATCGTCATTCTCGTGCGCGCCGGCTTGACGATGGACTTGGGCGATCTTAAAAAGATCGGCCGTCCTGCTGTCCTGATGACCTTTTTGCCGGCTACGTTCGAGATCCTGGCGGTCATCCTGTTGGCGCCGAACTTGTTGGGCATCACTTTACTTGAGGCTGCCATCCTTGGGGCCGTTCTCGGGGCTGTTTCCCCGGCTGTCGTTGTTCCCCGCATGATTATGCTGATTGAGAGTGGCTATGGCAAGGCCAAAGGGATCCCACAGATGATTCTGGCTGGCGCTTCAGTCGATGATGTCTACGTCATCGTTCTGTTCACCTCGTTCATGGGCATGTACACCGGCAGCGGGTTCCAGGCAATCACGTTGCTTTCCGTTCCGGTTTCGATCGCCTTGGGTCTGCTTGGTGGTCTGTTGGTTGGTTTGGGTCTGGTTTTTCTCTTCAGGACGTTCCACATCCGTGACACGATGAAAGTCATGCTGGTGCTGAGCGCTTGTTTCCTGTTGGTGGCGACGGAGGATTCCTTTGCCAAATTCATCCCCTTCTCCGGATTGCTCGGTGTCATGGCTGTCGGAGCCACCTTATTGAAAAGACGCCCGGAATTGGCCAGACGTCTGAATGATAAATTCTCAAAAATCTGGTCCGCAGCCGAAATCTTCCTGTTCGTACTGGTCGGGTCGGCTGTCGACATCACTGCTTTGGGCGACGCCGGTTTAGCGGCTGTTGCCTTGATTTTCGGAGCTTTGATTTTCCGGATGGCTGCGGTCTTCCTGGCGGTTTCAGGCACAAACCTGAATGCGAAGGAACGTATTTTCTCCGCGATGGCGTACACGCCGAAAGCCACTGTCCAAGCGGCCATCGGTTCGATCCCTTTGGCTGCTGGAGTCGAAGCGGGCAGCATCATTTTGAGCGTCGCCGTCTTGGCGATCATTTTGACTGCGCCGATCGGAGCCACCTTCATCGACCGCACCTACAAGACCTTATTGACGAAGGATCCCGCATCAAGAAAATAAGAAAAGATACGCCCTCAAGTGCATAAGCGCTTGAGGGCGTATCTTTTCTTATTCATCCAATTCTTCGACCATGCGGTAACCGACTCCGATTTCAGTCAGGATATATTCCGGTTCCGCTTGATTTTTTTCTATTTTTCGGCGGATATTGGCCATATTGACCCGCAAAGTCCGGTTCTCATCCATATACGGCCCCCAGACAGCCTTCGTGATGAAGTCATGCGTCAGTACCCTTCCCGCGTACTGCGACAACAGGACAACTATTTTGTATTCGTTGGGAGTCAAATGGACCTCTTTCTTCCTTACGGTCACTTTCCTCTTTTCATAATCGATCATCAATTCTCCGACACTGAAACTGCCCTCTGGCAATGCTGAAGTATTCACTTGGTGCAGGCTATGCCGCAGGGCAGTACGAATGCGCGCCAACAATTCCGAAGTGCTGAAAGGTTTGGTGACATAGTCATCCGCACCGCAATCCAGCGCCTCCACTTTTTCCCGTTCATTGCCGCGCGCGGATACGACCATGACAGGAACAGCGGAGAAAGTACGGATTTTTTTCAGGACCTCCATCCCATCCATATCCGGCAAACCCAAATCCAACAGAATCAAATCTGGATTGTAAGAGGTCATCAGCGCCATCCCTTCCTTGCCGCTCGCCGCTTTCAGGACGGCATAATCATTCGAAAGCAGGATTGCTGTCAAAAAGTCGGTAATGTGCTGCTCATCCTCGATCAAAAGTATCGTGAGTTTATTATTCATGCTCTTCTCCTTCTGTCAATGGCAGTGTGAATTCGAAGACAGCACCGCCTTCGAGACGGTTTACTCCCTTCATTTTCCCGCCATGCGCCTGCACAATCGTCATGCAGATGGACAGGCCAATTCCCATACCTCTGGATGAATCTGAACTTTTTTGGTTAGCACCCGAATTTGCTTCAAACAGGAAAGGAAATTGTTCATCTGAAATCCCCTCTCCATAATCGACTACGGCAAAGACTGCCTCATCTTTCTTTTCATGCAGATAGAGATCAATGACAGAATCATCCGGGGAATGCGTAATGGCGTTCTCCATCAGATTGATCAGTACCTGCATGATCAATGTGGCATCCATAGGTACAAACAGCGCCTTTTCGGGAATACTGACTCTGAACTTGCGTTTCGGAAACCTCTTCTTGATTCGGCTGAGCGCATCGGAAATGACCTCCTCAGCGATCTCATCCGTTTTGTTTACGGACACGGAACCCTCTTGAATACGGGTAACTGACAGAAGGTTTTCCACAAGCCGAATCAGCCACTGCGCCTCGCTCTGGATCGAGGTCAGCAACTTATGCTGCGTTTCTTTGTCGAAACTTTCTTCGTTTTCCAGCATGGCGGAGCTCGCCCCCAAAATCCCTGTCAAGGGCGTCCGCAAATCGTGGGAAATGGAGCGGAGCAAATTACTCCTCATCTTTTCCCTTTCATTTTCCACAATCGTTTCCCTTTGTTGATCGGACAGTTGTTGGCGTTCAAAGGCTAAAGCTATCAGCGAAGAAATCATCTGGAGTGTCGAACGGCTTTCTTGGTTAACAACACCTTCTCTGCAGCCGATCCCGACTACGCCCAACACGTTCCTTTCAGATGCAATCGGCATGTAAAAACCATCCGCTCCGCTCAGCGTATCCGTACCTGATCCGGCAATTTTATTGTTCAAAAACACCCAATTGGCGACCGCTTCCTCGTCCCGGGTGAGTAGGTAGTCCGCCTCTGCCCTATTTGAGCTGCGGACTGAGGTCTTCGGGATGCCACCCTTTTCGTCGATGGCATAAAAAACAACCGGGCGATTGAACGAACGGCTGATATAATCATTCGCAATAGTAACGATGCTGTCGAGGCCGCGTGTTTTTAATAACTGCCTGTTGATATCATACAAGACTTGCAGGCGCTGCTCCCGCTCCACTATCAGACTGGCCTGGATCCGTGAACTCGTGATGAGGCTTGAAGTGATCAAAGCGATGATCAATAATATAAAAAAGGTGACCAAATACGATGGATCATCGGTTTTGAAATGGAAAATCGGATCTACGAAAAGGACATCGAACAAAAGCACACTTACCACGGAAGCAACAATTCCATAAGCATAGCCGTCCGTCGCCCGCGAAGTCAAGATGACCGCAAGCAGATAAACCATTGCCAAATTATGCTGTTCCACTCCCCAGGATTTCAACAGATAAGAAATCACGGTTGTCACAAATAAAATACCCACCATCTTGCTTGTCTGTGTGCTGGACATTGTCCACCAACTCAACCACCGCTTGAATGAAAAGCTGCGGAGCGCCGTCCCTTGGGAACCATCTGGGTCGTTGTTGGAAAGGATATGGATCTCGCTTTTATCCAACAAGGAAATGAGTCTGTCCTCAAAATCATGTTCCCATAAACTGCGGATGCCTTTTTTCTTTTTACTTTTTCCGATGACGATATTTGTGATTCCAGACATATTAGCAAATTCCGCCAATGCTTCAGCAACATCGTTCGCATGCAAAATCAATGTTCTGGCACCCAACTTGTCCGCCAGCTTCATATTTTCCTCTAAGTCATCCTGCTGTTGCGGAGACAGCCTGCTCTCGTCTCTGGTCACAACATGGACGGCTGTCCATTTGCAGTGAAAAGCCTCAGCCGTCCTTGCAGCCCAACGAATATTTTGCGCAGAGAAAGGCGAGGCAGTGACACATGCCAAAATATTTTCATTCACTTGCTTATCTAATGAACCTGCATTCGCCTGCTGCTCGGCACTGATCCGGTCAGCCAACTTGCGCATGGCAATTTCACGCAGCAGGCGCAGGTTTTCTTTCGTAAAAAAATTCTGTTGGGCCAGTTTCACCTTGTCTTCCCGATAGATTTTGCCTTCCTTCAACCGTTGGATCAGTTCTTCGGAATCGATATCGATCAGCTCAATACTGTCGGCCCGTTCAAAAATATAATCAGGTATTGTTTCATTTACGATCACATTGGTTATTTGAGCCACGACATCCTTCAAACTCTCGATGTGCTGCACATTGACTGTCGTATAAACGTCAATGCCCGCCCGTAGAAGTTCTTCGACATCCTGATACCTTTTTTTGTTCCGGACACCGATTGCATTCGTATGCGCCAATTCGTCGACCAAAATCAACTCTGGGTTTCGTTTCAACGCGGCATCCAAATCAAACTCCTGAAGCTTGATGTTCTTGTAGCTGATCTCTTGCGGCGCAAGGACAGGCAACCCCGGCAAAAGGAGATTCGTCTCAGGACGGGTGTGCGGTTCGACGTATCCGACGACGATATCCACACCTGCAGCCAGTTGATCATGGGCGTCTTCCAGCATCGCATAGGTCTTCCCTACTCCAGCCGCATAGCCAAAAAATATCTTCAGTTTACCGAATTTTTGGCTGTCCCGTTCTTCCGTTTTCTTGATCATTTTCAACAACTGCTCCGGGTCAGGGCGCACATCCTCCTGTCTTCTCATTGCCATCCTCACTTTCCTGTGTTATTGCTTCTTATTCAGCGGCGGATGCTTCATCCAGTGCTAAGTTCACTTCCAGTACATTCACTGCAGGTTCGCCGAAAACAAACAAAGCCCGTTCGGACGTCTTTTCATTGATGATGGCTTGTACCCGTTCCGGATTCATTTCACGTTCCGCAGCTATACGTTCCACTTGGTAGGCGGCTGCCTCCGGTGAGATATGCGGATCGACACCGCTTGCTGATGCCGTCACTAGCTCCATTGGGATATCTGCTTCATTCAAAGGATTCAAATCTTTCCAAAAGTCGATTCTTTCCGAGACTGCTGCCGCCTGCTCCCCGCTTGAAGGGGATGCGTTGCTGACGGTTTGCGGCCGTCCAATCAGATATTGCGGTTCCGTGAATGCTTGCCCCAACAAGCTGGAACCCACAAGTGCTTCTGAACCCTCCTGTGTTTCTATAGTTATCATACTACCATTCGCTTTGTCTTGAAAGAGCAACTGTGAAATCCCCGTAACAGCGGCTGGATACATAATCCCGCAGATGACGGTGAAGACTGCCATCACTCGGATGCTTGTACTAAATTTCTTCATGATTTCCTCCTATACTAATCCGAGCAATGTGATGATTAAATCGATCAGCTTGATCGCGATGAATGGCGCCACCAAGCCGCCTAGTCCGTAGATCAAGATGTTCCGCTTCAGCAGCTTTCCGGCAGGTATTTCTTTATACGGCACCCCTCTTAACGACAAAGGGATCAAGAAAATGATGATTAGCGCATTGTAGATGATCGCTGACAGGATTGCGCTGTTTGTGCTCGTGATGTTCATGAAGTTCAGCACACCCAGCTCCGGGTAGATGCTCAGGAACAGCACCGGGATGATGGCGAAGTATTTCGCAACGTCATTTGCGATGCTGAACGTGAATAAAGCGCCGCGTGTCATCAGCAATTGCTTCCCGATACGGACAATTTCAATCAACTTCGTCGGGCTTGAATCCAGATCGATCATGTTTCCGGCTTCTTTGGCTGCCTGCGTTCCGGAATTCATCGCCACGGCCACATCGGCTTGCGCTAATGCAGGAGCATCATTGGTGCCGTCGCCCGTCATGGCCACCAGATGGCCTTCCCGCTGATATTCGCGGATCAGGTTCATCTTATCTTCAGGTGTCGCTTCCGCCAAAAAATCATCCACTCCTGCTTCGGCTGCTATCGCCGCAGCGGTCATCGGATTGTCACCGGTGATCATGATCGTCTTAATGCCCATGCTGCGCAAATTATGAAATTGCTCCTTCACGCCGTTTTTCACGATGTCCTTCAAGTAGATAACGCCCATAACTTTATAGTTCTTCGCTACCACAAGTGGTGTCCCACCTTTTGTGGCGACTTCCCTGACGATTGCGTCACACTCTTCAGGAAAGGGTTCGCCGTGGTCAAGCACATAAGTCTTGACGGTATCAGCTGCTCCCTTGCGTATTTCATTCCCTTGGTAATCGATTCCGCTCATCCTCGTCTTCGCGCTGAATTCGATGAATTCTGCCTGCAGCGCGCCCATATTGCGGCCTCGAATGTTGAACTTTTCTTTCGCCAAAACGACGATGGATCTGCCTTCCGCTGTTTCATCCGCCAGCGACGACAGCTGCGCAGCATCCGCCAAGTCCTCTATGCTGACGCCGGCAACCGGATAGAATTCAGCGGCTTGACGATTACCCAAGGTGATGGTTCCTGTCTTATCCAGCAGCAAGATGTCTACATCCCCGGCTGCTTCTATGGCACGGCCACTCATTGCCAGTACATTCGCTTGATTCAAACGGCTCATCCCGGCGATACCGATCGATGACAGCAGCGCACCGATTGTCGTCGGAGCCAAACAGACAAGCAAGGCGATGATGTTCGTGATCGTAATGGCATTCCCTTGACCAGTTTGCTGCGCTGAAAAGGCGGTGAACGGAAAGAGCGTGCCGCTCACGACCAAGAAGATGATCGTCAGCGTGACCAGAATAATTTGCAGAGCAACCTCGTTCGGCGTCTTCTTTCGCGAAGATCCTTCAACCATTGCAATCATCTTATCCAGGAAACTTTCTCCGGCCTCCGCAGTCACTGTAATGACCAGCCAGTCGGACAAGACGGTTGTCCCGCCTGTCACAGCACTTCTGTCGCCGCCCGATTCACGGATTACTGGCGCTGACTCGCCAGTAATGGCACTCTCATCAACGGATGCGGCCCCATCAACCACATCTCCGTCCATCGGTATTTGCTCGTTGGCTTCCACGAAGACCAAATCGCCTTTCTTCAGGCTGCTCGAGATGATCCACTCAAATGTGTCATGATCTTCTTTCGTCAACAACCTTTTCGCTTGGACATCGGAGCGGGCACTGCGTAAGGTATCCGCTTGTGCGCGGCCGCGTCCTTCGGCTATCGCCTCCGCAAAATTCCCGAAGAGCACAGTGAACCACAGTATCAGCGTGATGATGAGCGTGTAACCTGAAGACTCATCCTTTGTTCCCGTCAGCGACAGGAAAAACAGGATGGTCGTGAAGATGGCACCCAAGTATACGACCAACATGACCGGATTACGCACTTGTATTTTCGGTGACAGCTTCTTGAAGGACTGTTTGACCGCATCCAGCAATATATCTTTTGATATGGCATTATTTTCCATTTTTTAGTTTCCCCTCATCATTATCGTGTGACAAAAAAATCTGCAATCGGACCCAGCGTCAATGCCGGCAAGTAGCTCAGCGCCCCAATGATGAGGATGACACCCAAAAGGAACGCCGTGAACAGGCCATCACTTGTGGAAAGCGTCCCTTCGGTTACAGCGACCTGTTTTTTCCCGGCAAAATTACCGGCCAAGTAGATGGCTGCAATCATCGGCACGAATCGCGCAATCACCATGATGCCTGCACCAACCAAGTTGGTGAATAACGTATCCGACGCAAAGCCAGCAAAGCTGCTCCCGTTGTTGTTGGCGAGTGAGGTGTAATTATAGAGCGCTTCGGTAAATCCGTGAGCGCCAGTAGTATGGAGCCATTCCGTGATCATCGGCAGCATTATGGCGACAGCCGTGCCGATCAAACTCAACAGCGAAGGCGTCAAGATGATAACACTCGCCATCTTCATATCGAATGGATCGACTTTCTTGCCCAGATATTCCGGCGTCCGTCCGACCATCAATCCCGCTATGAATACAGTCAGCAATACAAAGGCCAGCATCCCATAGATACCTGAGCCAATGCCACCGAAGACGATTTCGCCTAACTGCATCAAGAACAAGGGCGCTAGGCTTCCTAATGCGGTATAGCTGGACAAGCTGGAATTGGTCGCTCCCGTGGAAGTAGCCGTAGTTGCTGCTGTCCACAGCGCCGATCCGCCAATTCCATGGATCACTTCTTTCCCTTCCATGTTTCCGCTAGCCTGTACGCCTTCAAATATGGGGCCCAACGACCATTCACTGTAGGTCACCAAAGCCAGCAGACCCACGAATAATGCCGCCATCGTAATGAAAAGGGCCCGTGCATGCAATCTGTCCTTCACGGCTTTTCCGAAAGTGAAGAGCAAGGATACCGGGATCAGCAAGATGGAAAGTAGCTGCAGCACATTCGATAAGGCTGTAGGATTTTCCAAAGGATAGGCTGCATTCGTTCCGAAGAAACCTCCCCCATTTGTCCCCAGTACCTTAATGGCTGCTTGACTCGCTACCGGTCCTAAAGAAATAGAGAACAGCTCTCCAGATTCCAAAGCGGTTGCTTGTTGTGCGCCTTGAAAAGTCTGGATTACGCCCTGAGATGCGAGTAAAACGGCCAAGACAGTAGCCAATGGCAGCAGGATGTACAGGACGGCCCGCGTCAAATCCTTCCAGAAATTACCGATTGCTTGGCTTTCCTTTAAGATCAATCCGCGGATCACTGCAAAAAGAACAGCAAGTCCGACAGCTGCAGAAAGGAAATTCTGCACCGTCAACCCCAGCATCTGCGACAGATAGGACAAGCTCACTTCACCAGCATAGGCTTGCCAGTTCGTATTGGTGATGAAGCTGGCTGCGGTGTTCAACGCTAAGTCCCAGGACATCCCGGCTTTCCCTTCCGGATTCAACGGCAGGAAGCCTTGGAACATCAAGAGCATCCATAAACCGGCAAACCCAGCGAGCGAAAATCGGACGACTGCAAGGGCATAGGACTTCGCATCCATCTGTTCTTCTTCATCGACTCCGATGAGCCGGTATACAGCCTGTTCTATCGGCGCAAGAATTTTGGTCAACATCACTTTCTTTCCTGCCATCACTTTATAGATCCCATTTCCGACAACCGATGCCAGCAGCACCAACAGTACGAAGAAAACGACATATTGCACAACTATGAAACTCATAGATCTTCACCCCTAAACAAGACATAAAATAAATACAACAATAAGCTCACTCCCAATAAACAGGCAAAGATGGACACAATACCCACTATTCCCACTCCCAACTTTTAATTCTTTAGTTCTTTACTATGTCAATCATACTGCCAAAGCGTGTTAAGAAAGTGCTAAGGAAAGGGACGACGGTGTTAAGATTGCATATAGATGACGGTTTCAGTCCAAAAAAAGATTCCCTCTTTCGAAGGAATCCGTCTCTGATCTTACTATTTTGTTTCCCGTTTCTGCAAAATATAGAAAACATAGTTGTAGTAGGCACTGTATTTTTCGAAATGTTTCATTTCCTGGCGGTTCTCTTCCACCAGTGCTTTTGCGTCATCACTGTGGCCGTGCCTTTCCAGGAATGCCGCTTCATTGGTTTCATAGTAATGATAGTAATGGCTCGTCCAGTCCGATTCGGGCAGGATGAAATGCGCCACCGGAATATAGCCGGCTTCCTCGATTTGAGCGGTCTTCTCAGCAATCGTCGCCATTTCCGGGTAAACTTCGGTCCAATATTTGTCCACGATTTGAGGACGTTCCGGTGTCAGCCAGGAAATTTCGGAAACGACCAAAAACCCGTCTTTTTTCAACAACGGACGCCATTCCCGGATGCCTCTGGAAAAGCCGATGTTGTAGATGGCGCCTTCTGCCCAGATGACGTCCAAAGATTCGGGAGCGAAGGCAAGCTGTTCCATATCCATTTCCTTAACCGTCAAGCGGTTTGTAATGCCATGTTCCAGGACTTTGTGCTTGAGTATATTCAAAAATTCTTTGCTGCTGTCAACCGCCGTGATGTGGGCCGGCGTCTGTTCACTCAGCACCATGGTTTGCGCGCCGGTTCCACAGCCGACGTCCAATAATTGCGCTTGCGGGGTCAATTGCGGCAGAAACTGCAGTGCTTTGATGGTGCTCTGTTGGCTGCCGGGACCTTGGCGCGGGTTGCTTTTATGAAAATCGATGATCAAATCCAATGTTTCCATGAATTTCCCTCCTGATCTGCGTTTTCGTACCTGTTAGCGTAAGAATCTATTGTCGTTCGCCGACGACTGTGTAGCGTTGCCTTAGATGTCTTTGCCTTTCGATCTCGTCCACAAATGCAATCGCATAATCCGCGTAACTGATGTAACTCTCGCCTTCGCTGTTCAGCAGCAGCGTTTCTGCCCCTTCGGCGTAGTTTCCGGTCCGGTTGCCGTTTGGGTCAAAATAAGCGGATGGCGAAAGATAAGTCCAATTGACGTTGCTTTCCTTCAGTATGTTGAGGGCTTTTGCCATGTTCGTCGCAGTCGGTTTGAAAGCTTCGGGAAAATTGGCTGTTTCCATCACGCGGATCGTTTTTCCGGGATCCGCATAAAGGCTGCCGGCGCCGCCTACAACGATCAAGCGCGTTTCCGGCAGGTGTTCCAGCTCATCAATCAACGACTGCAGCGAGGTGACATGCTCCTCTTCCATCCCCGCTGGCGCATTGAAAGCATCCACGATCACATCGAATCCTTTCAGATCCTGCACTTGCACATCAAAAATATCCCGCTCCATGATAGTTACTTGTTTGTCTGCGAGCTTGGCGGGATTCCGGATGATGGCCGTCACCTCATGTCCCCTGGCATGCGCTTCCTCCAAAATCAACCTGCCTTGCCTGCCTGTCGCTCCGATGATTCCGATCTTCACTCAAATCCCTCCGTTCTGGTTTCAAACGTCCATCTGTCTCCTTCATTTTAGGATTCCGGGGAATAAAAGTAAAGCCGGACACTTATCCAGAAGCGAAAACACAGCCTCTCGCGAATCCAAGAAAAAAAGCCCCGCAGAATCCTTTCGGCTCTGCAAGACTTCGTTTTTCGCATCATTTTTCTGATTATTCCGGAATAGACTCCCCAATCGTATGCGGGTAGATGTTCGCAATGACCTCTTTGTCGATTTTCTTGTTGAAATATATGCTCATGACCAATGCGAAGACTTCCGCAATCGGAAACGCCCACCAGACAAACGCAACGTTGCCCATCAAGGAAAGCAGATAAGCTGCCGGCAGCAGCACCACGACCTGGCGGATCATGGAGACCCAAAGACTCAGGCCACCTCTTCCAAAGGCCTGGAACACAGAACCGGAAACGATGTTGTAGCCTGCAGCAACATAGCAGAGACTGATGATCCGCAAAGCCGGTATCCCGATTTCCAGCATTTCATCGGATGCGTTGAACAACTGCAGAAGTGTGCCGGGCATCAGCAGGAAAATGGCTGCACCGATGAACATGATTGCCATCGCATATCTTTTCGACAAGGTGATAGTCTGCTTGATCCGCTCTTTTTGATCGGCACCGTAGTTATAGGCAATGATTGGCACCATCCCATTATTCAGGCCGAAAACCGGCATGAATATGAAGCTTTGAAGCTTAAAGTAAACACCGAATACCGCAGTCGCAGTCGGTGTGAAACGGATCAGAATATTGTTCAGGCTCAAATTCAGGAAGGAGCCGACAGCTTGCATCAAAATCGACGGGCCGCCGATAGAATAGATTTTTTTGATTGTTTGCATATCCGGGCGGAACCCTTTAAACGATAAAGTGATTTCCTTATTGAACCGGACATTGAAAAAGAACGCCAGTGATGCAGCGGTTATCTGTCCGATGACGGTTGCGATTGCAGCGCCTCTTGTCCCCATTGCCGGAACGCCGAACCAGCCGAAGATGAAGATCGGATCGAGGATGATGTTCAGGATTGCACCTGTCGCTTGGGTCGTCATCGTGAACAAGGTTCTGCCTGTGGATTGCAGCAAGCGTTCCATGCTGACCTGCATAAAGACTCCGATTGAGAAGACGCAGATGACTTGCAGGTAATCGATTCCGTAGGCGATGATTTCTGCATCCTTCGTCTGGAAAGAGAAATAAAGCGGGATGAAGAACAGGCCCAACGCCAAAAATAACAGGAAATGCATGGCATTCAGAAAAATGCCGTTATCGGCTGTGCTGTTTGCAGCCGCGTAATCCTTTTCCCCGAGTCGTCTGGAAACCAACGCATTTATCCCGACCCCTGTCCCGACCGCCAAAGCGATCATCAAGTTCTGCACCGGGAACGCCAAGGATACCGCAGTCAGGGCTTTTTCACTGATTTGGGCCACGAAGATGCTGTCCACGACATTGTATAAAGCCTGTACCACCATGGAAATCATCATTGGTACGGACATGGAGATCAATAATTTGTTGACGGGCATGACACCCATCTTATTTTCCGCCATTGCTGGCTGTTTGTTTTGTTGCATATTTTTTCCTTTCCAAAAAAGTGGAGCCGTCTATTCGACGGCTCGCCTTTTTGTAGCTATAATTTTTTATGATTCATCTGCCTCTTGGATAGGCAATTCGATTTTGGTCAAGTATTCCTGCGGCGTGAAGCCTTCGCCGTTGTAGTAGGTTTCATAGGAGATGCCGTTCGTCTCGAAATCATGGAATGTCAACCACTGGTCCATTTCCTGATAAAGTTTCGGGATTTCATTATAAGGGCCGATGTTCAGACAGGATACACGTTTACCTGCCGGAATGATGGACATGCGGATATCATCCTGCGGCGGCAATAATTTTGCGATCGGATAACCAACTTCAATTTCGACATTTTGCTTCGTGAATGAGTAATAGATCGTGAAACAGGGACCTGCAGGCAGTTCTTCCAACAAATTCAGATAGGTCAGGACTTTTTCGCGGCAGTCCCCTATCTTCGTCTGCATATTTTTCAGCGTCGTTTCCGTTTTGATGGAAATGATGCGCTGCTCCGGTTGATTGGTCAATGTGATGTCTGAAATTCTTCCCATTTTACAAAACCCCCTTTAACAAGGCTTGCGATGCACCGACTTTGAAAACTTCAATATAAGGATAGCATACTTTTCAGAAAAAAACCGTTTTGGTGCATCAAGTGTCGAAAAACCGCCTTATTTCCGGGTGTTCTCAACGCAGGGAAGAGTTTTTTTGGAACAAATCAAAAAGCCCAAAACTATGTGCATAATTTTAGGCTTTTTGGTTTTTTTAAGAAGGATGATTCATCTCATCCTATTTAGTCGAACTCTGAATCCCAGAAATCTCCGTCTAAGTTGACAACCCCACGCGGACAAAAAACGTCCGCTCTGTGTCTGTCCCCTTAGTGCTCGATTTCTACCCGGGATTCATCGTATCCTACATTTTTTCTGGGGATTGGACGCCTAGGAGTCTTAGGCCTTCTTGCAGGACTGTGGCTACGGACTGGACAAGTGCTAAACGGGCGTTGCGTTTGTCGTCTTCCACCAGCACTTTGGTGTTGCCGTAATATTTATTGAATGCTTGGGACAAGTGGATCGTGTATTTCGCGATCACGGATGGCTCGAATTTTTCGTAGGCTTGTTGGATGATTTCAGGGAAACTGTTCAACAGTTTCACGACTTCCCATGCGTAAGCATCATCCAGACCAAGGTCGGCTGCTTCGGTTGTGTCCAGTTCGACTGCCGCTTTGCGCAGGATGCTCAAACCGCGTGCGTTTGTATATTGGACATAAGGGCCTGTTTCGCCTTCGAATTGCACGACTTCCTCCAAATCGAAGTCAAAATTGTTCAGACGATCATTTTTCAGGTCATGGAAAACGACAGCGCCGACGCCGACTGCTTTGGCGACTGCTTCTTTGTCTTCCAATGTCGGATTCTTCTCGTTGATTTGCTTCAAGGAAAGCTCGGTCGCTTCGTTCAGGACTTCCTCAAGCAAGATGACTTTCCCTTGACGCGTCGACAGTTTCTTGCCGCCTTGCGTGATCAGGCCGAACGGGATATGGTGCATGTTTTCTGCCCAGTCGTAGCCAAGCTCTTTCAGAACGGCTTTCAGTTGTTTGAAGTGGTTGCTTTGTTCATTGCCGACTGCATACAGTGACATCGCAAAATCATAGTTGCGTTTGCGGTAGATCGCTGCAGCCAAGTCGCGGGTGATGTACAAGGTTGCGCCGTCCGATTTTTTGATCAAAGCAGGATTCAGGTTGTATTTTTCCAAATCAACGATGGTTGCGCCGCGGTCCTGAGTCAGGATACCGGCTTTGTCCAGCAGTTCAACGACTTCTTCCATTTTATCGTTGTAGAAAGCTTCGCCGTTGAAGGAATCGAAAGTGATCCCCAACATATCGTAGATTTTCATGAATTCCTGCAGCGATTCAGAACGGAACCACTCCCAAAGATGCAAAGCTTCCTCATCGCCATCTTCCAATTTCTTGAACCAAGCGCGGGCTTCGTCGTTCATGGTATCGTCTGATTCTGCTTCCGTGTGGAAACGGACATACAGAGTCAACAATTCATTGATCGGCTCAGCTTTGACTTTTTCTTCGTCGCCCCACAATTTGTAGGCCACGATCAGCTTACCGAATTGCGTGCCCCAGTCGCCCAAATGGTTGATTTTGATTGGATTGAAGCCGACTTTCTTCATAATGTTGGCCAAAGAATTTCCGATGACCGTAGAGCGCAAATGACCCATCGAGATCGGTTTCGCGATGTTCGGCGAGGACATATCAATCGGCACATTGCCGCCTTTTCCGATATCGGCTGTTCCGAATGCTTGCTTCTCGGCCGCAATTTCATGCAGGACCGTATTCGTTACCGCTGCTTTTTCAAGGAACAGATTGACGTACGGGCCCACTGCTTCCACCTTTTCGATGTAGGGATGGTTCAGTTGTGCCGCCAAATCTACGGCGATGGCTTGCGGCGCTTTGCGCAAAGCTTTCGCTAGTGCGAATGCCGGAAATGCGACATCCCCGTGCTCTGTATATTTAGGTACTTCCAGCAATTGGTACACTTGATCGTAGCTTAAATGCTCCGGTACCAACTTTTGAATCTCTTCAGCAACAATCTTTTTATAATCCATATTTTTCTGCTCCTTTATTATATGCCTCTACTTATCCATATGATGAATGGATCACTTGTCTTCTCTTTAGGTGCCGCCAATCTGCGATAACGATAAAAAAAGCCCCTATTCTGCCCTGGCAAAATAGAGACGAATATCCGTGGTACCACTCTAATTCGATAAAGCAACACAGATGGGCTCTGATTATTTTATCCTTTTGAACCGCTAACGGGGCTAAACCGAATGACGCTACTCACAAACGTTCTTTCTCAGATGTCCGATGAACAGGGGGATCACGTTTGTCTTCAAGTCACTTTCTCTGAAGTGCGTTTCCTTCTTCGCTCCGTTGCGGGCTTCCACCTTCCCCGCTCGCTGTGAACATTGCACGAAGTACTTTCTTCATCAATGAATGTGTTTAGTATCTGTAATACTATATCAAAGCCAGCCCTGTTTGTCTAATTGATTTTTGACTTCCCCATCATTCCGATGGATTCGGCAAATGCTTCGGGCGGCTCATCCAAATGCTTTCCGAATAGTCCATGAAAATTTTTCCAATCCATGATTTTTTCCGATGCACTTCGCGGAAGCCGATCCGTTCGTAAACACTTTGAGCCCGTCCGTTGCTGTCAACGACATCCAAGGAGAAAGTTCGGTAAGGTTCCGTTTCGATCAACTTGAGCAGCATCTTACCGGCAACACCTTGGCGCCGATCCGCTTCATTGGTTGCCACGCACTCAAAATAAAGCGTCTCATCGTCGATTGGCAAGGGCTCCCCGTATTCTTTATGGAAGCTGAAATAACCGACATGCCCCCAGATGAATCCGAAGTTTGCCAAGAAATCTTCCTTGTTCACTTCCATGGCACGGCGTTGGTTGGTCGAACAACCTACCATCGCGACCGGGCGATCCCCGTCCATCGCAACCTGGATCAGGTCCTCCTGCAGCAGCCTGCGGAATCCGCCCAGCAAGCGCTCGGTATCCCGGTGCAACGTCTTCATGTCCTTGTAATAGCTGGTGACGAAAATTTTTCTGACTTCCTCTTTTTGGGCTTCCGTTAATTGGCTCATTTTCGCCATCGTTATTTCTGTCATATTTTCTTCCCTTCGTGCAAATCTTAGGTAAATTTTGCTTATTATTTGATCCGCTGCATTATGGCTGGCGGTTGTTTTCGATAAATGATGTGATGACTTCAACAGTCAGTTGTTGCTGCTGATTGGTAGAGATGGTTGCAGTCCCATCCTCCGCTTGCATTCCGTAATCGCCGAACTGGCCATGATTACCGCCATCCAGCACGATTTCCGTATAGTCATCCGGCAGCTTTTCTTGCGCTTCACCGTAGCTTTCGCGATTCAGGACTTCATCCTCCGAACCGTAGATGGAAAGAACCGGGAACGGCGCGTCGGTCAAATCACTGGACGGATAGGACGCCAGGAAAATCAAGCCTGCTACCTCATCAGCTTGGTCAGCCGCAAAACTGGAAGCCATGACTCCACCCAAGGAATGCCCGGCGAGATACCAATCCTGCACACTCTCTTCCTGTTCCATGATCGTTTCTGCCGCATTGGCATCAAAGACCGCCAAATGGAAAGGCATCTTGGCGACGACCACCAACAAATCCGCTTCGGCCAAGCTGCGCAACAAAGGCGCATAGGCTTCCGCTTCCACCTTTCCGCCCGGATAAAAGATGATGCCTTCCTCTGGATCTTCCCCATTCGGCGCAAAGGTGATCGCGTCATCGGTTTCGGTGATCGTGACCGATCCATCCGACTGCAGCGCCTCGACCGCACTTGCTGTCGCTTTATAATAGTCATTTACGTACCAAAAGAACGCACCTGCAACAATCACTGCAACTACAGCCAATCCGATGAGTAGTTTACGGATCCAGCTGGATTTCCTGTTTTTTTCCATAGTATCCTCCTTCGAATCATGATTGCACTTTTACAAAAACTGTTCTAAAGTGATTATGACGAGTGACTTACAAGTCGCATCCACCTATGAAAGGCAGGTTAACACCATGTGGTATGATGGCATTTTTGAATCTTTGCTGGCATTGCACGATGAAGAACGCGCTCCCCAGATGTCGGCCTATATGCGTAATCAATTCCCGTTCTTAGGAATCGCGACGGGCCCGCGGAAAGCAGCATATAAAAAATTTCTTGCAATTGCAAAAAAAGAAAAGAGAGTCGACTTCGATTTCGTCGATCAGTGCTTCGAAAGGGATGAACGGGAATTCCAGTATGCGGGCGTCGACTATCTTCTGGCGATCCAAGATTGCCTGGGTCCGGAAGACTTACCGAAGCTGAAGAAGTACATCCAGACAAAATCTTGGTGGGATACCGTCGACGGGCTGGATGGAGTTGTCGGATCGATCGTCCAACGTTATCCGGAATGCAAGCCGACCCTGCAGGAATGGAGCCTGGCGGACGACATTTGGCTTCGTCGCGTCGCCATCGACCATCAACTCGGTTTTAAATCCAAGACGGACACGGCTTTACTGGCGGAAATCATCCAGAACAATCTTAACCAGAAAGAATTCTTCATCAATAAAGCCATTGGTTGGAGTCTGCGAGATTTCAGCAAAACGAATCCCGATTGGGTCCGCGCATTCATTTCCGCGCATAAGGAGGATCTGGCCAATCTGAGCATCCGCGAAGGCAGCAAGTATGTCTGAAACGAGTAGCCTTTATTTTTGGATTGGCTCGTAGGTGAGCTGCACCAATCCGGATTCAAAAGTTGTTGCTTCAACCAATTTCAAAGACAGCTCCTTTTCGTTCTCTTTGAACAACGGAATGCCTTCTCCCAGCAAAATTGGGATGATGGATACAGTATAGCTATCAATCATCCCCTTTTTCCGGAACAGGTCGATTGCTTCAGAACCGCCATCGATAAAGATGTCTTTTCCGGGCTTGCGTCGTATCTGATCCAACAATTTTTCGGGAGATCCGCTGTAAAAATGGACCTGATCATCAGCGATGCGCTCCGTCCGGGAAAGGACATAACAGTCCCGGCCTGCATGCGGGAATTCCCCGCCGAAAGACAGCACTTTTTCGTAGGTCTTACGTCCCATGATGACCGTGTCGATCGTTTCGATAAAAGCAGCATAGCCATAATCTTCGTCATCTCTGGCAACACTATCAAGCCAATCGATATTTCCGTCCGAATGCGCGATGTAACCATCGAGACTGGCTGCGATATAGACTCTGACTTTTCTTTTTCCCATCTGAACACCCCTAACTTGTCTACCCCATACAGTCAACTATACGCTTGGTTGACAATCAAGGAAAGAATTTTTCGTTCGGAAATTGAGAAAACCGCAAAAAAGACGATTCTGTACGAATCGTCTTTTTTGCGTGGACCGCGATTTTTAGGTTGACAATCAGTCATTGTCCCATTCATTTATTTGCATAAACTTCCCAGCGGGTAGGCAAGGACCAAACGTATGGCGGAATTTGCCGCAGCAACTTCCTTGAATAGGCGGACCAATGCATCCCCATAATCGCCGAGTTGATTTTGCACCCATTGCGGATTCTGAAGGATGATCATTTTGCCGGAAAAATCGGTCGTCAGACAATCCCATAAGGCATCCAAATTGTTACCATAATATTCGGGTAGGTGCAATTTCATTTTCAGATACGCATGCGTTGCTTTCCGGTCGGTCATTTCGCCGCCTTCCAAACGGATGATTTCCATCTTCAATCAGTCCCCTTCCCCGTACAGCTGTTCGAACGATTCGTAATGATCATCCGTGTAAAAAATCAAGCCGTCATTCGAGTACACAATGCGCTCAGCCCCGCGGAATCCGCCGTCATAATCGATATCGGCCTCGTAATAGGTCCTGCCCGATTTCTTTGGGAGCAGGCCCTCCCGATTGCCGAAGAAATCACCGCCGATGGACATTCTATCCGTGACTTCCCATAAGTTGCCTTCGGAGTTATCCCAACCCAGTTCCTCGGCTTCGTCCTTCGTCAGATAGTTGGGCGGCAGCTCGTTGAACTGGTGAATGTAGGCGGCCACTTCGTCTTTCGTTGAATAGGATTGCCCTTCCATGACTCCGCTGCTGGTTATCGTTTCAGCCGATTCCTGCGTCTCATTTTGCGGGATAGCTTCTTGGGTACCTTCTTCAATTGCTTGCGAGCTGCTGGCGGCGATGCTGATCGAAGAATCGGGTGTTTGATCCTCTAAAAGCGAATCTACGCCATTGACCCATACGGCCAGAATGATCGCCAATAAAGCGAACAAGCCTTTCAAGCCGCTTTTTAAGTTTTTCATGCATTAGTCCCCTTTATGTTAAGTGTGTTCCCTGATACGATACAAAAGGAACGCCGAATTGTCCAGAATTTAATCGGAATCCTGTTGATCCGTTCCGACCCGCACCATGATTTCGTTATGCCGGAACATCGGCGGCACGAACGGTGCGTTGAAGGACGCCAGCATATAGTTCGAAGTGGGCTGGTACTTTTTCTCGTGAAGCCACTGCGTCAATTTCTCCAGCATGTCGCGCTCTTTCCGATCATTCGAAAAGCCGCCGTACTGGATGACCGCAAAAAGACCGCTGTCGAACTTTTTGACGGTCAACGAAGGGCTGTTGGGCTGCGGAATATCTTCCCATTCCGACTTCGGGACAACGAACGCCATCTTCGTGCGATCGTCCGACAGTTCCTGTATCACAGGAACTGTCATGCTGATTTTTCGGTCCGCTTGATTGTCTTTTGAAATGTAGCGGAACAAGGTGCCGAACCCGCTGTCCACATCCGGATCAGCGGCATTGTCGTATTCAACGATAAAGAAATCGCGGTATTCCCTCAATTCAAATGGCTCCTCCGACAACAGTACCGTGTATTCCGGGCGTTCATATTTGGCCATGTCTTTCTCTTCTCCATTCTGTTCCCTATTCTACAAATGTGCATATTCGATAGGATATCGGCAGTTACTACTGTCTATTCTTTATGATTGAATTTTACCATGTTTTTCATTTTTCCCACAAACATAGGCTGCTTGACTAGTTTGGGGCTTGTGCTATCTTCTAACAACTGATATAAATATATTAAAGACAAATGAGAACGTTATCAAATTTGGGGATAGGGGGCGGAAGCCATGCTGAAAAGTTTTTCGTTGCAAGAAAAAAGTTGGATCATGTACGATTGGGCAAATTCCGCCTACTCCATCATCATTTCTTCGGTCATTCTGCCGCTTTTTTATAAATCGATCACGACCGGCGAAGGCATCGCCCCGAACCTGGCAGATTCCTATTGGGGCTATGCGACCTCTGCGGCGACATTGGTGATTGCGATCAGCGCCCCGCTCCTCGGGACGATCGGCGATTATCCGAAATGGAAAATGCGGCTGTTCAAAAGCTTCTTCCTGGTCGGAGTTGTCGCTACCGCAGCGCTCAGCTTCACGGACAATTGGCGCCTGCTGCTCGTTTTCTACATGCTTACGACAATCGGTTTTTCAGGCGCCAACATTTTCTATGACGCCTTTTTGGTGGATGTCGCGACGGAGGAACGGATGGACCGGGTCTCCACTTACGGCTTTGCGATGGGTTACATCGGAGGCAGTACGATTCCATTCGTGCTTTCAATTCTGCTGATCATGTTCGGGGAAAACATCGGCATTCCCCGGACGACCGCCATCAAAGTCTCCTTCCTGTTCACGGCATTTTGGTGGATCGTTTTCACGATTCCGATGCTGCGCAATGTGAAACAGCGCTATTTTGTCCCGGCCAGCGAACATATCATCCATGACAGTTTCGCCCGGCTTAACAAAACGCTGCACCAGATCCGCAGCCGCAAGAAAATGTTCCTGTTCCTGATCGCCTACTTCTTTTACATCGATGGACTGAACACAATCATCCACATGGCAGCTGTCTTCGGCGACAGTATCGGGGTTGTGTCTGACATGCTGATGATTGCCGTGCTGGTTATTCCGATCCTGTCTTTTCCTTTCACGATCCTCTACGGAGTACTGGCCAAGCGCTTCGGCAGCAAAAAGATGATTTTGGTGGGCATTGTCATTTATCTGCTTGCCTGTCTGCTGGCTTTCCGGATGACCACCGCTGTTGAATTCTGGATCCTCGCCACCCTTGTCGCAACTTCGCAAGGCGGTATTCAGGCTCTTTCGCGTTCCTATTTCGCCAAGCTTGTGCCTAAGGAGAACGCCAATGAATATTTCGGTTTCTACAATATCCTCGGCAAATTTGCCGCAATCATGGGTCCGGCCCTTTATGCGCTCACGAGCCAATTGACCGGCGACTCACGCAACGGGCTCGCTAGCATTTCCCTACTCTTCATCATCGGCGGCATGCTGATGTTGCGGACAGAGGAAAATTGATCCCGCGTTGCTTCTGATCAATACCCAAAAGGCTGACTCCCACGCGGAATCAGCCTTTTCTGGTTCTATCTCTTTTTGACGAAACCGGACAACGGACGTTTGACGAGCTCCGTAACGACAAGATAAGCGGAGGCGATCCCAAAAATGATCCCCAAATGCGCCAGTGTCGGCGTTTGGAATTCAAAGAAGGCGGCAGTAGCGGGAATCATCGGCAAGCTGACGGCAAGTACCATGGCAATCACCGATAGGACCACAATCGACGGCGCCGGCCAGCCTGCTTTGGTGATTGGCAACAAGGAACGTATCGAGAACATCAACAATATCTCCGTCAATACGCTGGCGATGAACCAATTGGTCTGCAGCACTGCAGGGGAAATCCGATAGAACAGCCCGAAACAGATGAAATCGAAGACCGTGCTCACGAGTCCCATCGTGACAAAAATGATGTAGAGGGAATGCAGATCATATCGCTGTGGCCGTTCCACTTCCTGGGCCGATACCCGGTCAAACGCGATGGCCATCATCGGAAAATCGGAAAGCAGATTCAGGAGCAACAGCTGTTTCGGCAGCATCGGCAAAAAGCTGATGAAGAGCGAGCCGATGGCGACTGCATAAAAATTACCGAAGTTCGAGATCAAAGTGGCGCGGATGTATTTCATTGTATTGGCGTGCGTTTCTCGCCCGAAGCGGATGCCTTCAATGATCACCCGCAGATCGTTCTGGAGCAATACGATATCAGCGGTCTCGCGGGCGACATCGGCCGCGGATTGCACGACCATCGAGACATGCGCAGCCTTCAATGCCGGCGCGTCATTGATCCCTTCACCCAAGTAACCGACCGTGAACTGTTCCTTCAGAAGTTGGATCACTTCCAACTTCTGCTCGGGCGTCGTCCGGGCAAAGACGCGGATTGAGGATAGGCGTTTCTTCCTTTCGGCCAGAGATAATGCCAAAAACGCAGCCGCCTCCGTAACTTCAGCGCTCTCCGTCACCAGACCGGCTTCCCTTCCGATGGCCTCGGCAACCTTCAAAGCATCTCCTGTGATTACCGTGATAGCGACATTCATTTGTTTTGCGGCCGCTACGGTCGCAATAGTGGAATCCTTGATGCGGTCCACGAAAGAGACAAATCCGCCGAAATGTGCACCACTGCCGTCATCGTAGCTCACGCCCAGTACCCGGTGCCCTTTTTCTTCTTCCGCCTCTAGCCAATCCGCGACTGCATCCCGGGAAATCTGCCCTTCGCCAAAGAAATATTCAGGGCTTCCGCGGCGGATATGCAGTGTTTTGCCGTCCGCCTTTTTCACGAACGCACCGTTGCTGCGCAGCGCCGGATCGAAAGCCTCCTCCTGCACGAGACTGTAGCGGTCCACAATTTGCCGTTGCTCGGGTGTGAGGGCCTCATCGCTTGCATGGTCGAAAGGTTCCGGTATCCGATCATGCAGGTTGATGGCGCTCAAGCGTGCCAAGACCAACGGATCGTAAGGTGAGCCCGCCATTAGGTAGACATTGCTGAAAACAAGATGGTTTTCCGTGATTGTGCCGGTCTTATCGGTGCACAACAGATTGACTGATCCCAAGTCCTGGACTGCGGAAAGCCGCTTGACGATAACGTCGTGCTTGGCGAATTCCAAAGCTCCACGTGAAAGTGAAAAAGTCAGCACCAATGGCAAAGCTTCAGGTATGGCCGATACGGCCAGGGCAATCGCGAAAATCAGCAGGTCTGTGACATCCGCTTGACTGCCTTCGATCAAGATGTTCGCCACCACAACGAATGCGAGCGTCAATAGTGTCACTTTCATGATGAAGTTGCTGATTTTGTCCACGCTCTTGACCAGTTCGCTCTCAGCCTGGACGGTTGATGCCGTCGAAGCGATATGGGCCAACTTCGTCTCCTGTCCGATAGCCGTGACCTCCGCTAAGACATTTCCACGCACGATTACAACCCCTTGCAGCAGGAGTTCTTCATCGGTGGCGACCGTATCCTTGTCGGCGGCTGTTGCGCTTGATGAGGACGCCCGTTTCGTAACCGGAATGGACTCTCCCGTAAAGGTCGTTTCATCGACCAACAGATCGCGGTCTTGGCGGACGATGGCATCGGCAGGGACGATATCGCCCGACTCGAGCTTCAGGATGTCCCCGGGCACCAACGAATCGGTGGGAACTTCTTTTTCTTGTCCATCCCTCACCACCGTAATCGTGCTCAACAGGTAAGCTTTCAATTTATCGGCCGCCTGATTCGATTTGTGTTCCTGATAGACGTTGAGGGCTGTCCCAAGGAACACAAACAACAGGATAAAGGCGCCGTCGATTGGCTCTCCTAGCGAAAAGGTCACTCCCGCTGCAATCAGCAGCATCAGATTGAAGATACCCCGGAATTGCCTCAGAATCAGGCCAAGGAGCCGATGTTTTGGTACCGGCAAGGCGTTCGCTCCGTATCGGACTCTCCGTTCAGCAACTTCGGCCTCAGACAATCCTTTCCATTCATTCCAATCATTCTTGTTTGCCATAGCTAATCACCGCAGCTTTCGCATCAAAGTAAGTGAAATCCCCTTCGTCATAGTGCCAGACCGCCTTCAGTTCTGTCGGCTGACGGATTCCGTTGATTTCCTTGTACCCGCCGCAGATGGCCGACCATCTGACTTTTTCGCTTTTCCCATCCATTGTTGTGGCTTCCCGGTCGTTGGTCGAAAAGGCAATCATCTCATCATCTTCATTGAATGTGAAAATCCCTTCAGCAGTGGTACCATGCGCCGTGATCACCGCCTTGGCATGGTGCGCGTCGATTGCTTCCCAGTGGATGTAGTCCTGAAGAGCCGCATTCGGAACGAAGAGGCATTCGGAGAGAAACGTCACCAAGCTGGCCTTGTCCATCGCTTTTCCGTCAATATCGAACAGGGTGATATTTTTAGCCACAATCCCTTTCATCGATCCTTTGCCGTTGACATAGGCATCCACCCCTTCGAAAGGTATGCCATAGAGTGAACTGTCGATGTAGGCGATCCGGTCAGGTCCGTCCACAAAATTATATTGTGTGTAGGCAATCTTGATGGTCTTTTTTCCTTTTCCGAGCGAAAAAACGACATCCGGAAAAACTACCTTCATGTAGGCCATTTTCGGTTTCCCGAGATGTCCGCAACGGCGCAGATGACGTCGGACTGGTCCAGGCAGCGTCGCAATATCAGCTTCCTTGAAGCGGCCTTTGACCGGCTTCATTTCCTTCAATAAATCCTCCGCTAAATCGGTAAATTCTCTAGCAGCCTTCGAAGGAGCAGTGCGCAGATAGGCATGCACAACGCCGGCAGTCCCGAGCAAAACCCCACCGACCGCAATGATTTTCTTTATCGCTATCATTTTCTCTTCCATCCTTTCGAATCCTCAAAATCGTTTTATTATTTTCTATGCAGAATCACTTCACAACAACACTCACACGTAAATAATGCTTACACGAAAGAAACTTTCCGTAGCATCAAAAGTGAACTTTAAGTGTACTTTTTCCGAAACAGATTGACGACAGCAATCAATATGGATATAATCACCCTGACATTATTTTCAGATTTGAAATCAAAGGAGAACAGACTACTAATGAAAAACGCATCAAATACACAGAACAACACGATCGTGAGCTTGAAAGAATTCACTGCTAATCCAGCGCCGCTTGGCTTATTGGGCTTCGGAATGACAACAGTCTTGTTGAATATCCACAATGCGGGTTACTTCCCGATGAACACGATGATTTTGGCTATGGGCATTTTCTTCGGCGGTATGGCGCAAGTTATTGCCGGTATTATGGAATTCAAGAAAAATAACACTTTCGGTGCAACTGCCTTCACTTCTTACGGCTTCTTCTGGCTTTCACTTGTGGGAACGATCGTTATGCCAGGCCTTGGCATGGGCGAAGCAGCATCAGCTCAAGCGATGGCCGCTTACCTGTTCATGTGGGGACTGTTCACATTGGGCATGTTCGTCGGAACGTTGCGCATCAGCAAAAACCTGCAGATCGTCTTCGGTTCTTTGACATTGCTTTTCTTCTTGCTTGCTTTAGGAGACTTTTCGGGCAATGAAATGATTTCAAGAATCGCTGGTTACGAAGGCATATTCTGCGGACTCTCAGCAATCTACGGCGCTTTGGCACAAGTTTTGAATGAAGTCTACGGCGAAGAAGTCCTGCCGTTGGGCAATGTGACGACTGTCAAGAAAACAGCAAACGTTGAAGTAGCTACAAGCAAATAAACAACTGAATCCAATAAAAAAACGGGCGCTATGCAACATGATTGCATAGCGCCCGTTTTTTGCCTTTTCGGTGGCGTTCCTCGACTATCTGTCTAGGAGTGTCATTCGAAGTCAGCAGCAATTTTTTTACGGGGCTGGCTTGTGCAACCTGACCTGAAAATTTGCCTACTGCTCTGTCCTGAATAATGACTGGTTTAATTGATTACTGCTGGTTGCCTCTTGGTAGTCTATCTGCTGACTATCCGGCAGCAATGGATTCTGGCGGCTTTCTTTTTGCCCTCTTCGATTTCCTGATCGAATGCTGCCCGTTCTTCCGGCGTCAAGTCATTGATCGACAACAAGCTCAGATTGGACAGTCTGTATGTTTCCTTCACATCACTGTCGTTTCCGAAGGCTGTCGCTTCGATGTTGTTCAGCACCTTTTCCGGATTGCCGGCTCCCATCGCATCAAGGTTCTCTTTATCCTGTTCGGAGAAACGCATTGCCAGATCAAGTGTCGTCGTCTTGTAGACGGTGCTGCCCATAAAGGTGACCCTCGTCAGATATTCATTCGTGATTTCATTGAAAAGGATGTATTCTTTCGCTTTTGACTGTTCCATGATTAAGTTGTTCCCTCCAAAAATACCGGTCCGCCGCTCAGCGGGAACCCGTTCTGTTTGCAATTCCATTATAGACCATCCGTTCCGCTTTTCACATACCCGTGCCAATTGTTTGCCGGTTCAGGCCGGCTTTTTGCTATTTTTGTAGGCATCATGGAACCCCTCAAAGGAGTCCAGCAGGAAGATGAAAAGGAAGACAGCTTTGATTGAGTTGAATGCAGTATTAAGTACCCTTTGCCCATCCGTGGCTTCCGCGATTTTCGCGACGAGCTCGGGATTCAGAATGGCTGTATCTCGAAGGATGAACCACAACAACAGAAAGGACAGGATATTCAGGATCAGATTTGCGGTCGCGACCGGATAAGTCCACTTCCTGAAAACGAGCTTGCTAGCGGAGAAAAGCAATTGCATCACCAACATGCCGTCGATGTAAGGAAGATAACTGCGGAACACTTCCTGATTCAACATCGGAATCATTTCCTGGATATTGCCATCTAGCGTATAGTAGAATCCCAGCAGATGACTGTATTGGTTGACGAGGACGATGAAAAGCACCGTGAAGATGATGCCGACGATGACCCCGACCCTACTGAATGGTTTCTGAGGGACTTCCTTTTCGGGCAGATCAGCCAGGCTCCAGTCCTCTTGGATTTCCGTCAGAATCTTCTCTTTTGCCGTCCTTTCCATGATGGCGAACACGAGCGTCACCCATCCGAAAGCCCCGATTGCCACACCGATTGCTGCCGCAAAACTTTGGGCGAGATAACGCAAAAGGGTTTCGCCGTTGACGATGAAATCGACGGTATTCCCAATCAGCGTGCCGATGACCGCCACCGTCATGACTATTTTAACAATCAACATATAGGTGCCGTACAATTCAGGTCCGATCAGATGGGGCGGTTCCTTCAGTTGCTTTTCAGCCAGAATCCTTGGACTCCCCAATCCTCTCAACACTTCGCGTTCCGTCTCTTCGGAAGGATCGCCGCGTCCTTCAAGCCGCTCCGCGATGATGCGGCGCATCCCCTTTTCAACTTCATCCTTTTCGGTCGGCGGAATATGTTTCAGGCCCGCCGCGATGTACCTTTCCTGCAATTCCATTTTTTGTACCTCTTTTCTTTTCAACCCTTGATTACAGCGACGGTCTTGAGGCGGCGAACCGGTTCGACGAGATCCATTTCCTGTGAGAGCACAAAATCGATGGCCTTATAGGCAAAACGCGATTCTGTGCCGACGTCGGTCCGTTTGGCTTTCGCCAGAAAAACGCCTAAAGCCCTCAAATCCAGAATGGTGTCCTGGACACTGAACTGTTCCCTGGCATCCAAACGGCTCATGCGCCTGCCCGCCCCATGCGAACAGGAAAGGAAGCTTTCCGGATTGCCCTTGCCTTTCACCAGATAGGAATACGTTCCCATCGCTCCCGGGATGATGCCCATTTCGCCCGCACCGGCGCGGATGGCTCCTTTGCGGTGGACCCAGACTTCTTTGCCGTAGTGTTCTTCCAGTGCGGCATAATTGTGGTGGCAGTGGACGGCATCCGACAAATTGACGTGGTTGATGCCGGCGTACTTTTTCACCCAGAGTCGGACGATATCGAGCACCTTCTCCATCATCTGGTTGCGGTTTTCTTCGGCGAAATCCATCGCCAATTTCATCCAACGCAGATACAGTTTCCCGAGATCACTTTCGGTGGAAAAATAAGCCAGATCCCACTCGTGAGGGACCGGAGACTGGTCCTGTCTGTTCACTTCCTTGGCCAGATCGTTGAAATAATGGCAGATTTTGAAGCCCAGATTGCGTGATCCGGAATGCAACATGATGCCCAGCTTTCCTTGGTCGTCCGTCTGCAGTTCAATGAAATGGTTGCCGCCTCCGAGTGTGCCTACCTGATAAGCTGCGTCATCCAGTTCCTTCATCAATTCCTGCGGCATCGTTTCTTTTTCCTCGGGCGTCAGTCCTTCCAGGAAGCGGGTAACCGATTCACATTGCTGTTTTTTCTTGTGGTGTTCGAAACCAGTCGGAATGTTCCGCAAAATGTCGCCCGCAATCGCCTGGGCCAGTTTCCCGTTCGGTGTCTCGATTTCAATCAGTCGTTCGACCGGGATGTTCGTCTGGACAAAGCTCATCCCGCAGCCGATATCCACCCCGACCGCATTCGGAATGATGACCTTTTCGGCAGCGATGACACCCCCTATCGGCATCCCATAGCCGGAATGCGTATCCGGCATCAGCACAACCCATTGATGCAGAAACGGTAGATTCGACAAATTTTTCGCCTGTTGCAGGCATTCCTCACCCATTTGTTCCTCATTCTCCAGCCACACCTTAATCGGCCACTTTTGTTCCTCGGGATTGAAGATGGTAATCATCTCTTGATGCCCCTTTCCGGATAACTTGCGCGGCTTCCTATTTTATTTTTTTGTCCATCCGCGTTGCCAACTCGCTGAACTGTTGCAGCAAATCTATGATTTGCCTTTCGCGGTGCGGATTCTTCCAGTTGATAACGCCGCTGCCGATGACGTCGACGCCGTGTTCTGCGCAAAGTACCGTCATCTGCTTCAAGGCATTCTTGCCGCCCATCCAAGGGAATGGGAAAAACTCAGTCACAAACAGGAGCGTCGGCTTATTCTCAAATTGGCCGATCCGCGAAAAATAATGCTTCAGGATAGGGGAAGCCGAAGCTCCTCTAACCGGTCCGGCAATGATCAGGAGATCATGCGCTTGCGGATCCGGATAGGACTTCAGTGTGATGTTCCCGCTGTTGGTTTCGTTCGTGTTTTCCTCCCCAATAGTCTTGAGCTGTTCGATTTCTACGTCATGCCCGTCAGCTATCAGTCTTTCCTGCAGCCGCTCCGCTACCGACAATGTATTTCCTGTCAACGAGTGGATGATGATGCCGATTTCCATATTCTTTCCCACTTTCTGTTTTTTAATCTTAACTATTAATGGATGTGTTTCGTCTGTCCGAATGGAGACCTTACCGCAACCTCGACTTTGATCCGATCGGGGTCTTCGAAAAACACAGCGTAGTGTTCCTTTCCGCCTGCGAAAGGATGCCTTTCGGGATACAGCAACGGGATGCCGAGACTTTGCAGTTCCCTGTACAGTTCGTCCACCTCATGATTTGTATCGGCCGCGAAAGCGATATGGTTCAATCCGGTCTGGCCGCGGTGATAGGATTCGGCCAGGAAGCGGTCGGCTGTCTGGACGAAGACGATGTAGGTATCGTTTTCCCTGTAGCTGAACCCTTGATCCCATTCCTGGTATTTGCGGAATCCCAGCTTTTCCAGCAGCCAAGACCAAAATACCTTACTTGCAGCCAAGTCGCTGACATTGATTTCGATATGATGGATGATGCTCACATTCCCACTCCTTTTCTGTTAAGTCAGTTTCTTGAACTTGGCGTACAGGATCGGCCCAAGGAAGACCCCCAGCAACAAGATGTAGAAGCCGTACGAGCCGAAAACAGGCCCGACATTATCGTTCCCTACTGCGATGATCGTGTACAACCCCAACACCACAGCCGTCCAAATGATGCTCTTACGGTAGGCGCTGACGATGGTCGGCACCTTTGTGACCATCGCCGCCGTATAAGTGAGGATTGCGGCCGGAATTGCGGTCAACAGGAATTCCCGATTCAGATAGACGGCAAGATCTCCACTCTCATTGCCAGGCTCCCCGAACGGCAACGTCACCGCAAATTCCAACACCATAATCAGTACAAAAATAAGTAAGCCCGACAGTACATCTTTTATGATTGCTTTCATTTTCGACCCTTCTTTCGCTATTTTCGCTTACATTTTAAAAGCTGATTCTTTGTCCCAACCGACTGGGTTTGTTATAGTCATCTTATCAGCATTTCGTACAAAGCCTGCACAAATTTATTCAGAATAAACAATCGGAGGAAAATATGAAACTCAGTATCTTGGACCAAGTCCACATCACCGCAGGAGGCACTGCCGAGCAGTCCCTGCAGAACGCCAAAGAACTCGCCCGTTTGGGGGACAACCTCGGGTACGAACGCATCTGGTTCGCCGAGCATCACGGCAGCCAACTGATGGCGAGCGCAGCACCTGAAATCATCGCCGCCTTCATCGCGGCCGCGACGGATCGGATCCGTGTCGGGACCGGCGGCGTCATGATGATGCACTACTCCCCTTTGAAAATAGCGGAAGTCTTCAAAACATTGTCCGGCTTTGCGCCCGGCCGGATCGATCTGGGTGTGGGCCGTGCCCCCGGAGGCGATCGCCAATCCATGCACGCATTGGCGCAAGGCAACACGCCCCAGTTGGATAATCACTACGAAAAACTGCAGACGATTTTGGATCTGTTGGAAGACCGGAAACCCCAGGATCCGCTTTACCGGGACACTCCCGCAGCTCCAGTCGCTGTGACGATACCTCAGACTTGGTTGTTGGGGTCAAGCGGCAATAGTGCCGTACAAGCCGGTAGAATGGGCGTCGGCTATTCCTTCGCGCAGTTTTTCACCGGGACGCTCGACAAGAGCATTTTCGATCTCTATAAGCAGCATTTTGTTCCGTCCGCAGCCATGCCCGAAAAACAGATCAGCGTCGCTTTCCATGCCATCGTCGCGGATACGCGCGAAGAAGCGCTCTACGAAGAGTTGCCGTATGCAATCTTCAAAATGCAGCTCTTCCGCGGCATGATGCGCAACCATCTGATGACCCCGGAACAAGCCGCCGCTTACCCGTTGACGGAAATCGAGAAGCAACTCATCAACGACATCCGCAAAACGCATATTCTTGGGACCGCAAAAGAGGCCGGTGAAACATTGCTGAATCTGCAGGACCAGTACGGATTCGACGAAGCGATGATCATCAGCATGCCGCATTCCCAACAGGCGCGGCTCAAAACCTATTCCCTATTGGCGCAGGAATTGCTTTAGGCAGCCTTAGAATCAAGCTTAGTCATCCTCTTCACGGGGATGGCTTTTTTTGGCTTTTGCCCGTTCCAATGTTTCGGTAATCCTTTTTTGCCGGGTATCGGGACGTTTTGCGTGGGCGATCCAGAAAAGATAGTGGGCCTTTTCGCCGGTCGGCCAGCCTTCGAAATGCTCGCGGGCATCTGGGTCATCCTTGAATGCCTGCTCCAATTCCTCGGGCAGATCCGGAACTTCCTTCGAGGAATAGGCCGCTTGCCATTTCCCGCTGTCCTTTGCTGCTTGGATCGCTGCCAAACCAGACTCAGTCATCCTCCCAGCCTCCATCAAAGCCTCCGCACGCCGCCGGTTGACCAACGACCAGACGCTTCCTGATCTGCGAGGCGTGACGCGAATGATGAAACTTTCTTCATCCAAACTGTACATCTTGCCGTCGATCCAACCGAAACAAAGAGCCTCTTCGACCGCTTCCGCTAGCAGGATACCCTCACCTTTAGCATGGGCTTTTTTGATTTTTAGCCAAATCCGATCTTTTTGGTCATAATTTTTCGCCAGCCAGTCATGCCATTCCTGTGGGTTACGCAAAATGAGCCACTCCTCGGGAAATCCGGATTCCGTCATAACCAGCTCTCCTTCCATTTCAGGGATGCTTCTGCTTATTCATGGAACTGTCAATCTCTGTCATAATATTCCAACACCCGCAGGCATCTGAGCGTATTCCAGCGGCTAGGCTTTCCGGCCTGTTCCATCAAGAAATGCACCTCGCCGGGATGATGAGCCTGCGTTTTCCAACGTCCGTCCGGCAAGCGTTTAGCGTTCAGAACGTCCAAAGCATCCTGTAGCCTTTCATCGTATGGGAAAAGAGCATTTTGGAAATAATCGAGTGCGCGCAAAATATCGTAGCGCCAACGCGGCGGATAGACCAGTTTCAAAAAGCTTGGGTGGATGATTGCGCCGGTATGGTCGGATTTGTACAGCCTATGCCGCAGTAGGAATTCCTGGCCTTCGCTTTCCATCTTCTTCAACTCATCCAACCGATAGGCATAACCGGCAGCGATGTATTCCCGGATGCCCTCAAGGACGCTCAGCGTGGAATGCACCGAACTGTGGCGGGCACCGGAACGGTTCAGGCGGCAATTGGAGCCACCGTCCGGCAACTGCTGGCTCAGGATGAAATCGACAACTGACTTGAGTTTTTCCTCTTCCGTACCGAAATAGCAGGCGTAGTTCAGGAACATGCCATTTAGGCAGACGTCGCTCTGATTGATGTCTTTCGACGGATTGACGCCACCGTCCGGTCCAATTGCAGTAGCAAGGATGAGTTCCAACGCCTTCTCGATTTCCGGTGTCACCGGTGCGCACAAATTCCGCAAATCCAGTAAGGTGTAATGACTGCTCGTCCATTTCGGTTGATAGAACGCACGGCCCCAATGCCCGTCAGGCTGTTGCCGTTCCAAAAAAGCGCGGCCCCAACCTTCCTCCGCAATTTTGTCCCTTAAACCGGACAAAGCGACCGGGTCTTCGTGCAACAGATCGCGCCTTGTCTGATATTGAATCGCTGCATCGCCTTCCAGAAGCCACGCGATGATTTCTTCCCTATTCATTTCCATCGGCCTTTCCTCTTTCGGTTCAATCATAATAAATGCTGCCGCCGATGAATTCCCTCAGAATGGAATTGAACGGCACTTTTGATACGTCCAGCGGCTCGAAGAAACTCAGCAGATTCAACAGCCGTTCGCGAGTGTCGTAATAGGGGCTGTCGGCAGGAATCTTCTGCAGCGCCGTTTCCGCAAAGGGGCGCAAGGCGTTCATTTCGTAAATCATGCTGGAATTGAACATGACGTCGGCCTCTTCCTGGAACTTGAAGATATTCTGGTACTCGCCGCGGCGCACGCTGTCCCATTGGTGGATCGTATTTTCCGGGGTGACGCCCCTGTATTTGTCGTCCCTGACCAAACGGCGGAGCAGACGGATTTCCGAAGTCGGAACCCGGCTCATTAGATCTATATTGAGGCCGCCGAGTGCACTGATGTAGATTTTATAGATGAGGTTGCGGTTGATGCTCGTGACCAATTCCGGATTCAGCGCATGGATGCCTTCAATGATAAGGATCTCCGATGGACCGACCTGCATCGGTTTATATTCAATCAGACGCTTGCCGGTGACAAAGTCGAATTGAGGAACAGCTACTCGCTCACCCGCGATAAGCTGCGCGATTTGTTGCTTCAGCAAGGGGAGATCCAACGCCTCCATACTGTCGAAGTCGTATTTTCCGTCTGCATCCCGAGGCGTATGCTCCCTGTCCACGAAATAATGGTCCAAAGACAGTGCGATCGGCTTCAGCCCGTTCACTTCCAGCTGCGTCGACAATCTTTGGGTGAAGGAGGTTTTCCCTGAAGAGGAAGGCCCCGAAACCAAAAGTAGGCGCAAAGCGCGCCGATGCTGCAGGATGGCGTCCGCAATGATGGAAATTTCTTTTTCATGCAAAGCTTCGGCGATGCTGACCAACTTCATCGTGCGGCCGGATCGGATATAGTCATTCACGTCTTGAACCTGTTCAATGTTGATATTATCCATCCATCGTTGATTCTTTTCGAACGCAGCAGATAGCTGCACCGGCGGAATCAGTGGTCTGTCGCTGCCTTTGTCGATGTCCCCGAAATCCACGATGAACCCATAGGAAAACGGCAGAATGGTAAATGGTTCCACGAGGAAGGTATCCGTAAAAGCCGGATAGACGGCCTTCACGATGATATCACCCACCTGATAATGGTAATAGCCGCCTTCTTTCCGGAGCAACACGATGCTGCTGTCTTTTTTGACCCACTCCCGCAATTTCCATTCGATCTGCTTCACTTCCCTTGTCGACAGAATCGATCCGTAAAGGTTGCAGAAGACCCCTTCCAAAATGGAATAGGATGTCTTCAGTGTCTCCTCCGGAAAGAGTTCATGCACAACCTTGATCAAACCCAATTTGACTGTCTGGCGTCCTTTGTGCAGATGCGTCTCACTCATGATGTTTCCCCCTTGCGCTCGCTTTGCGGTTGCTTATATCTTTGAACCAGGCTGCCGGCCCCGCGTTTCCGAGAACCGGTACGCTTCCCGCAGCCAAGCATCGACAACCGCCGTCAGATCCGCTTCCTCCGCGATGATGACGTGGTGCGTCCATCTGCCGGGGTTCGGTTCGATGGCTTCGACAATCTGATCATGCACAATCTGGCGCCCGCAGCCGAAGCTCAGCACTAGGCTGTGCAACGGCCGCTTTCTGTCCGTCGGCTGGGGCATCCAGACCCAAGCGAATTGTGTCCGCGTGGCAAAAGAAATCTGGGTCTTTGTCACCGTGATGATGGCTGGTCCGATCGCCCGGATTTTCCTTTCTACCGCCATGAACAATGCTCTCACTTCAGGTTTCCCGGCAAAAAATGCTTCCACTTCTTTGTTGATTATTACGTCCGTCATGTTATCGCCTCATTTTTTAAATAGGGATTGGCGGATTCTCACTCCACCAGGAATACGATTTTCGTCAGCAGTTCGCTTTCGGGAACCTCTTCCGGAGAATTGTAATAGTGTTCATAGACCGGACCAAGCGGCTTGTAGCCTTTATCCTTGATCCATTTCTGGATTTCCTCATAAGCGGGCGGCATCTCCCTATACGGACCTTTGTACATGCACGTGACCTGTTTTCCGGCCGGGATGTTTCCGGCTAGGATATCGCCTTTGCCGGGCAGCGCTTTGGATACCGGAAAACCGATTTCCAATTCGAGCCTTTCCATATCCATGTTGAAATAGCCGACGAAAGCCGGGCCAACCGGCTGTTCACCCAACTCCATGATGTACGTGACGATGTCCATGAAGGACTTCCCCAATATTTTCGGAAGCTCACTTACCGGAGTAACCGTTTTCAAAATTAAAGTCGGTTGTTCCTGCGTTTCCACCATTTCGATCACAAAGCTCATTTTCTCCACGTCTCCTTTTCTGAAGCCCATTGTCTCATGCTTATTTTATCACTTCCGCATCCGCACGACCATCAATACGATGGCAGCCGAAAGGAGCTGAAACGGCGCAAATACAGGGCTGTTCCCGATGTTCCCGAGATAGCCGTATTCCTTTTTCACTGCAAACAAAAAGACGCCCTATAAGAGCGTCTTCCTTACTGCACAAGTGACTGATCCGAACAGAATACGGACCCTATTCGCCTTCAGCCAAAAGTGCCGTAATCGCGGCCTGCGAATCCGCGTGGTCAACATAGTCTACTATTTCGCCCTTCTCGAGCTTCACCAATTTCGGTAATGTCACGACCTCATGAGCATCCAGAATGTCCTGAATATCTTCATCGGCTTTATGCTCGTCCGTGTCGTAGTGGTAAACGATGGCATCCGTTTCGGCGATGGCTTTCTCCAAAAGTGGCTCGAAGGTGCGGCAGTCGATGCTCGTGTCCCGGCCAAAGTAAATATAGGCGATATCCTGACCCATCACTTCGGCATATTCTCCCGGTCCATAGATATATTGGTAACTTTTCCCCGATGCAGTCGTCAGACCGAACAACACCCACAAAAACGCCAGCGGGAATAACCATTTCAAATATTTTTTCATCACTGCTTTCCTCATTCCGAAGCTTATTTCGTCGCCAGGCTTCTCTTGATCCTTACGGAAACAGCCTCAAGCAAGAAGCATGTCAAAAGGATCAGGAAAGTGACAGCCCCGACTTCCCGCATATTGTAGTAGAAATTTCCGGCCATAAACAGGTTGAAGCCGATCCCGCCAGCGCCTGCGGCCGCCCCCATGCCCAAAGCCACGATGTAGTTGATTTCGAAGCGCATGAAGGTCCAAGCCACCAGCGAACGGATCGTGGTCGGCAATACGCCTTGGAAGACAATCTCCCACCAGCTGGCTCCGGTAGCTTTCAATGCCTCAATGACGCCGCCATCCATTTCCTCAAAACTTTCCGAAAACATCTTCGTCAAGTAGCCCAACGAGTGGAAGGAGATGCCGATGACTGCTGCAACGCTGCCCAAACCGGATACGATGGCAAAGATCAGCACCCACATGACGGTAGGGATCGCGCGGATCAGTGCGACAAACCCTTTGATCAACGCAGAGGACCGCTTGCCGCCCAGATTCCGTGCAGCCAACAATCCCAAAACGACCGACAGAACGGCGGAGAACACGGTCGTCAAAAAGGCGATCGCAAAGGTGATGAGCACCTGCAGCAGGGCATCTGTCAGGCTGATGCTGCTCAATTCCGCTTCCAGAAAGATCGTCTTCAGGTTGGCAAAGGTTCCACTTATCGCAAGTCCCCAATCGATGTTCCCGTAGTCGAAACTGACGAAGGCGTACAGACTGACGAGCGCCAAACCTGTCAGGACGAACCAGACATTGCGCAGGCTGCTTTTTGGGCCGATTCCATTCGACAGCTGAGGCTCTTTGGATTCGCTTCTGCGTTTTTTCTCGTTCAGGAGCGCCTCCAATGGCAAACCGTTATCGCTCATAAGATGGACCTCCTTACTTGGTTCGAAATGGCTTCCAGCCCGAGCACAACGATCATGATGCAGAGCACAATCAGGCTGCAGGAATGGTAATCCAGGTTTTTGTAATAAAGATTGAAGATATGGCCGATCCCCGATCCGGTCAGCATGCCGATCAAAGTGGCGCTGCGGACGTTGTTTTCGATGCTGTACAGGATCCAGGAAATGACACCCGAGATGCTGTTCGGGAAAATCGCCTGGCCGATGATCTGCCAGCGGGTGGCACCGGTGGCGGTCAAAGCTTCGACAGAATCCTTAGAAGTTTCATCGATGGTTTCGATGAACGCGCGGTTCAAAGTCCCGAATGTCACGAAAAACAATGCCAAGAAACCGGTCATGATGTTCATCCCGAAGGAGAACAGGAAAATCATCGACCAGACGATATCCGGCACGTTCCGGAAAAAGGAAGCGAACAGCTTGGACGCCCAAGCCAGTCCGTTGTTCATTTTGGTGGCCTCCGCTCCGAACAAAGCGAAGACGTAGGCGAAAAGGCTCGCGGCAGTGGCCGACGCTACCGACATCAGCACCGTTTCCGTCAGCTTCTCCAGAATATCCGGGAGCTTGATCCAAGCGGCTTGATTTGGGTAAAAGTTTTGGATGAGCCAAACAGTCGCAGCCGGGAAGGCACCGAGCGCTTCCCCATATTCAAACTCCAACAGTACGGAGGCTGCCACCACCAACAGCAGCAGCACCAGGAAGGCGAGTGTTCTTCTGATTCCGCGCGTGTGCAGCGGGTTCGTTGTAACTTGCATCTTGTCCTCCTTCTAGGCCGAAATATCGGTGATGAGTTCCCCGGCTTCGGAACCATAGATTTCATGGATCTTTTCCTGCGTCAATTCTTCAGGCGTGCCGTCGAAGACGATCTGGCCGCCGTTCACGCCGATGATGCGTTTCGAATAGGCTATGGCGACATCGACTTGGTGCAGGTTGCAGATGACGGTGATGCCCATCTTTTTGTTGATGTCCTTCAAATATTCCATGATGATGCGCGAAGAGCTCGGGTCCAAGGAAGCGATAGGTTCGTCGCAAAGGATCAGTTTCGGATTCTGCACCAACGCCCGGGCGATGCCAACACGCTGTTTCTGCCCTCCTGACAATTGGTCGCAGCGCTGGTGGATCTGCTCTTTCAAGCCGAGTTGTTCAAGGATCGTGACCGCATGCGTTTTGTCCTCGTTCGTGAAAGCTCCGAACACCCCTCTGAGTGTGCTCGTGTAGCCGAGGCGGCCGTGGCAAGTGTTGTCCAGCACGCTCAAGCGGTTGACCAAATTGTAGTGTTGAAAGATCATGCCGATCTGCCTTCTCAGTCCGCGCAACTCTTTCGTGTTCAGTTTTTCGGTATCCACACCATCGAACATTACCACTCCTTCGGACGGATCAATCATGCGATTGATACAGCGAAGGAGAGTCGATTTCCCTGCACCGGACTTTCCGATGATTGAAATGAACTCCCCTTCTTCGACCGAAAAATGAATGTCCGACAATGCTTTTGTGCCCTTTGTGTATTCTTTCGATACATGGGTCATTTCCAGCAATGGCATTCTATTTCTCTCCTTTATGTTTCCTTAGTCAGTGACTCAGTTTTCGGACAATGCGCGGATCGGGTCAAACCAAGCGTCTACCGCCGTCACGAATTGGGATTCGCCATCTTTTTCGAACAGAGCAGATTCTTCCGATTCCGGATCTTTCCAAATCGATGGGTCGTTGTTCATTTCTTCGCTCGTGAAGATCGCTTCCAAAGCTGCTTGGTCTTCAGGAGAAGTAACGTCGTTGTTGATGACCATCGGCGCGTTCAATACTGGTGTCACCGCGATTGAAACGAATTCTTGTCCAGCCAGGCCGGTGAACGGATCAGCTGCGTCTTCCTTGACCGCGTATGTCGTTCCGACTGCGTTCTTTTCGCCTTCGACCGGTTCCACATAGTTGATCAAAGCAGTGTCACAGAAAGCCGCCAGGTCCGCACGGTCAGTCAACAAGTTGACTGCAGATCCTTGGTGCGATCCGCCGAACAGGACTTCGCTGAAGAATTTATCTTCTCCGCCCTCCATCAAGGCTTCTTGCGACAGTTCTTCATCAGGGAAAGCCGCGATTATGCCGGAAGTCGGCACTACGAAACCGGAAGTGGATGAGTTGGAAACGAATGAGAAGCGTTTGCCTTGGATGTTATCCAATGAGTATCCGCCGTTGCCGTCGCTGTAGGCTTCTTCATTGCCTTTTTTGACGTTGATCCAGCTGTAGTAGATGGCATCTTCCAACGTGCCGGATTCTCCTGATGGCACCACCAATGGGATAACGTTTTCGTTCTTGTCGTGGGCTTCGACATATCCTTGCGCACCCATGAAGGCCAGATTGGCTTGTCCATTTGCGATTGCTTCGATGGCGATGGCATAGTCAGTCGTCAGTTGATGCTCGACTTTTTTACCTGTCGCTTCTTCGATGTAGCTGCCGATTGCTTCACGCGAGGCTTCCATATCATTGCCTGATTCATTCGGGTACCATACGATCGTGATCGTGTCCGTGTATTCGCCTGTCGTTTCGGGTGCAGTGGATTCGGTTCCTGTTGAAGAGTCTTCTGTTGCTGACCCGCTGGTTCCGCATGCAGCAAGTGCCAAAGCGCTCATTGAGAGCAGTGCGATCTTCGATAATACGTTTTTCATGATAGCCTCCAGAACGATTTTTTATTTTTCCTACAAGATTAAAATTAACATATGGATATAAATTATCGGTTAAACAAATGTAAATCTGTGTTAATAAACTGTTAATGTTTCCAAACAAGGGGATGCAGTGCATCATCGGGCGCCAACGTGTGCCCCACTTCCAATGGGATCCAATAGTTGCCGTGGTAGTCAGAGCCCCCGGTCAGGAACAGGCCGTATTGTTCGGCCAGTGCTTTGATCCGCAATTGGTCCTCTTCCGAATGATCCGGGTGGTTGATTTCAAGTCCGGCCAACCCATTTTTGATCAGTTCAGGGATGATGTCAAAGGAGTCCAATTGGCCGGGATGCGCCAGCACAGGCAGGCCGCCATCCGCTTTGATCGCTTTCACGGCCAGGTTCGCGTCGATGTATTCGATGTCGTTTGCGCAGATGCCGTCCCCTTTGAAGAGCGCGCGGTAAAGCGTCTTGTATTCGGCCGAACTGTAAGGTGCATCGGTCATGGATTCCATGATGTGCTGTTTGTAGAGGGTCGGCTGCTCCCCTTTTGATTTTTTCAACTTGCTGGTCCGGATTGTGTATCCTTGGTCGATCAGGGTTTCCACTTGGATCCAGGAATGGTCATCGCGCCGCTTCAGCAATTCCCCGCAAAGATCGTTAATGTGGATTGCTGGAGAGTTGTAGCCGTAGCCGAGGATATGCACTTTGCGGTTTCTTTTGAAATCATAGGCGGAGATTTCGATACCGGGAATGACGATGATGCCGAGTGCGTCGGCGACTTTTTTCGCCTTTGGGTATGTGTCAGTCGTATCGTGATCGACGAAGCTGATCATCTCGATGCCGTTCTTTTTTGCCTGAGCGAGAATCGTCTCGATGCTGTCATAGCCATCCGAATAATCGCTGTGTACATGCAGATCTGCTCTCATCTAGTTCGCCTCCATTCGTCTTTCCTGCATCTGGTAGGTATAATCGCAAAGGCCTTCCATGAATTCAAGATCATGGAAAATGCCCAACAGCGTCGTGCCGCCTGCCTTCAGCTTTTGGATGACTTCGCGGACTTTCTGCTTGGATTCGTTGTCCAGGCTGGCTGTTGGTTCATCCAACAACAGCAAGCGCGGATTTTTGACGGTCGCACGGGCGATGTTCAAGCGCAGCTTTTCGCCTCCGGAGAAGGTATTCGGATAGCTGTCCCACAAGGCTTCCGCGATGTCGAAATGGCGCAACGCCTCTTTTGCGCGCAGTGTGGCGGTTTTTTCGTCCACACCGGTCTCCAGCAGGCTCTGTTCAACCAGTTCCAATGTTGTCGTGCGCGGCATCACGCTCAGAAATTGCGATACATAACCGATTTCATTTTTGCGCAGATGGATGATTTGCCTTTCCGAGGCGGTCACGAGGTCGATTTTCCCGAATGCTTCCGAATCGTAGTAGATCTGTCCATCCTGGGGCAAGTACGTCCGATAAATGCACTTGATGATAGTGGACTTGCCGCTGCCGCTTTTGCCGACGATGCCGAGGAACTTGCCTTTCTCCAGGCCGAAGGAAATATCTGCGACTGCCGTCATCGTCTGGTTCAGGTGATGGGTCGTGAAAGCTTTCTGCAGTCCCTGCAGTTCAATCAATTTATCCATGGGTACCTCCTTCTTCCGCACAAGCCGGCTTTTTTTGGTATTTCTCGATAAAGTTTTCAATCGGTCCGCGGAAATCCTCCAACCGTTCCTTGAGCAACTCCGGTTCCCAATCCCACCACTGCATTTCCTCCAAAGCGGCGATGGTGTCCGGCTCGAAACGGTACTTCACGATCCGGGCCGGCACTCCGACTGCGATCGCATAAGGCGGGATATCCTTCGTCACGACAGCACCGGAGCCTATGATGGCGCCGTTTCCGACAGTCACTTCCGGCATGATGATGGCACCATGGCCGATCCACGTGTCGTGCCCGATCGTTGTGATGCGGCTGAGGCGGTGGTCGAAGAAGGCCGTATCCTCCTCTTCGGCGAAACCGTACATCTGCGGACGGTAAGTGAAATGGTGCAACGAAGCGCGTTCGTAGGGATGATCGGTCGGACCGATCCTAACGGCTGCCGCGATGTTGGCGAACTTCCCGATTTGGGTATTCTGCACGAAACAGAACTGACCGGTATAGGAATAATCCCCGAAATGACTGTTTTCGATGAAATTATGCGGGCCGATTTCGCAATATCTTTCGAAATTGACATTCGTCAAGCTGGCTGTGGAAGCGATCGTCGGATCTTCCGTCAGCCTTTTCTCATTGATGATCATCGGCGATACTCCGTTCTGTAGACGATTTTCCCGTCGATCATGACGGAGGTGATGGCCGGATAGTTGTCCTTCGTTTTGATCAGCAGCAGATCGGCTTTCTTGCCTTCCTCGATCGAGCCGATTTCGTGGTCCATCTTCACGGCTCTGGCGGGATTGATCGTCAGCATGCGGAACATCCGCGCCAAGCTGATGCCATGCTCACGATGCATGATATAGATGGCATGGATCAAGGCTGCCGGATAATAGTCGCTGCAGAGGATCGAGATGTTGCCTTCCTGGATCCCTTGGGCAGCGCTCAGATTGCCGGTATGCGAACCTCCCAAGAGGATGTTCGGCGCGCCGGCGATCGTCCACAGGCCGGCATCGTGGGCGGCATCCGCCACTTCCGATGTGATCGGAAATTCGCTGATGGTCGTGCCGAGCCGTTTGACCAATTCCAGCTTTTCGATGGAATCATCATCATGTGAAGCGACAGCCAAACCGTATTCCAGAGCTACTTCGGCCATTTCCGCAATCTGTTCGAAAGTGATTTTCTCCTTGCTTTGGCGTTTGACGATCACAGCTTCCGCCTCCGCATCTGTCAATTCCGAATACCCGGCTATCGTCTTTTTGTAGATTTCCAGGTTGCGGTATTGCCCTTGCCCGGGCGTGTGGTCCATGAAGGAAATCAGATGGATTTTGCCGTTGCGGATATGCTCCTTGACCTGTTCCACCATCTCGACATTGTCGATTTCGAAACGGGCATGGACGCGGTGGCGGATCATGTGGTCGCTGGTATGGGTGGCATTGATGGCTTCAATCAGCCGGTTCGCGTGCTTGGGTTGGCGGATCGCCTTCACCCCGAAGTCCTGTTCCTTGTAGAGGGAAAGCGAGTGGAACATCGTCGTGATGCCGTGCGTAATCAGGATGCGCTCACTTTCGCGCAGACCGATGTTGAAATCCATCATCGCGGTCGGCCGCGGCGATACGACAGTCTCGATGTAATCGGAATGGATATCCACGAAGCCCGGCGCAATCAGCCCGCCATCCGCATCCAGCACGTTGTATTCCGATCCGTACTGCTCCACTTCATGCTTAGACATGATTTTTTTAATGGTGTCGCCTTCGATCAGAAGCGCTGCATTCTCCAATAACGAATCTTCCAGCACTATGGTCCCGTTTGTGATAATGTACATGTCGTTCCTCCTATAATAATGAATAGACTAACTGTTGCGTGTAGGCGTGCTGCGGGTCTTCAAGAACCTGATCGGTCAGGCCTTCTTCGATGATTTCGCCGTTGTACATCACGATAGTCCGATCGGAGAGCATGCGGATGACGGCAAGGTCGTGGGAAACGACGATCATGCTGATCTGCAGTTCCCGTTGGATCGTCTTGATGAGATCCAATACGTCCGCCTGCACGCTGAGATCAAGCCCGGTCGTCACTTCGTCCAGCAGCAGCACCGGCGGATTGTTCGATAAAGCCTTGGCGATCTGCACCCGCTGCTGCATCCCGCCGGAGAAATTTTTCGGCGCTTCGCTCGAACGGAACGTCGGGATGTTCACTTTGTCCAACAGTTCATGGCCTCTGCTGAACATCTCTTCGACATTGCGGTGGTTCGCGGCGATCATCTTCTCGGCTATGTTGGCGATCGACGAAAATTCCATCCGTAATCCCAACAGCGGGTTCTGATAGACCATCCCCAGCAGCATATTGCGGATCCATTTCTGTTGCTGCAGGGACGAGCCGAAGACATTCTCCTGGCCGTCTTTGTAGTCCGCCAGCAGGTATTCGCCGTCCCTCACTTCGCTGTCGAAATAGAGCGACCGCATCAAGGTCGATTTTCCGGAGCCGCTCTCGCCGACGATGCCAATGATTTCGCCTTTGTAGAGGTCGAAGGAAATGTCGCGGCAGGCATAGACAGTTCCGCAATTAGGGCAATAATTCATCTCCAGGTTTTCCGGTTGTTCTATGCAACGGGAACAGCCTTCACCGAATTGCTTGTTCATGCCGCGCAGAGATAATACAGGTGATTCCTTAGTCATGTCTGATCCCTCCTGCTGCCGTTTCTTGTTTTGCATTCAACGTTTCCAACAGATATGATTGATCATTCGTCAGATAATAGGTTTCCCCGGTCGCTTCATCAACTAATTCATCAAGGAAGACATCCGTCTGCCCAGTCAATCGGCAGGCTGCTCCAGCGAAGCTTTCCACTTCGAAAGGATGGTCCTCGAAATCGATCGATACGACATCGGTATAAGGTGGAACAGCGTAAATTTTCTTTTCGCGCCCCGCCCCGAACAATACAAGCCCCTCGTTATGGTTTAGCTTTGGGTTGTCGAAACGCGGAATAGGGCTCGGTGCCATCAGGTAGCGCTTGTTTACGATGACGGGATAATCCGAATGCATCGCCGTCTTGCCGTAGCGGACGATCTGCTCGAAGAGGTGCAGCCAAGAGACGCTGTATTCCCCGTAGGCATGCATCGCCTTGGTCTTGCGTTCCGAAGGCTCGACCGCCCGCAGCGGTTCCGGCAACGGAACCTGCAGCACGAGGATCTGGTCCTCGGTCAGAGGAACTTCCGGAATCCTATGGCGCGATTGGATCAGCGTCGCTTCTCCGGTATGGATCGTCGTCGCCACACCGGTCGTATCAGCAATCATTTTTTTGATGTTGACAGCATTGACGCTCTCATCGGATCCTTGGTCGATGACTTTCAGCACATCTTCCTCGCCTATCAGCGACAGGCTGAGCTGCAGTCCGCCCGTCCCCCAACCGCGGGCGATCGGCATTTCGCGGGATGCGAAAGGCACTTGATAGCCGGGGATGGCCACCGCCTTCAAGATTGTGCGGCGGATTTCCATTTTGGAATTTTCGTCGAGGAAAGCGTAATTTCCTTGGTAATTCATTCTGTTCCTCCTTTGATCTTGCGGATGCCGTCCAACAACGACTGGAAGGTCACGTAATGCGGCAATTTCAGATGTGAAATGAACCCGGTCGATTCGACGGAATCCACATGCAATAGGACAAACTCCTCATCGGAAGTCGGATGGTTTTCAGCGGGATGCTCCAATGAATAATCCAGTATGCTCATGGCGATGGCCTTCGTTTCATTCTGACCGAACGTCAGCCCGTAGCCGATCGAAAAACTCATCTTCGTTTTCCCGGATTCGTCCGCCACATCGATCGGGATAAAGGACTCGACTTCGGTCACCGTAATCGATCCGATGTAATAGGCATCCTCCTCATCCTCCGCGCGGCGCGGATCGGCGACATGGAGCGGCAGTTGGCCGACCCGAAGTTCGCCGATGTTCGGGTGGTTCGCGACACCGTAGCCGCGGATCTCCGCATAGCCTAAGGACGTGACCGCCCCCGTCTGGCCGCGCGTCAAGGATTGCAGACGCTGACTCCGGGAAGTCGGGAATTGGATGCTGTGCTTGGTGATGTCGTCCGGTTCGCTGTCGTCAAACAGGGCTGTTTCGAACAGGCCCTGCTCCTCCAGGTAATCGACGACTTTCGGCAACCGGCGCAGATCCATCAGCGGCACATCATCATTTGCTGATTGTTCTTCGTAGTCTGCGGCTTTTTGGATTGCCTCCGCTTCCGTTTCAATCAGGAGATCGAAATCGAGGAAGCGCTGCGTAAAGTCATTGGCGATGCCGAGCAGTTGGCCTCCCGGGATGTCCTTGAAGGACGCCGAAATCCGCCGCTCCACGAACATGTCCTTCGTGCTTGTCGCCGTCGTGTAATACAAGCGGGACAGCGTCGAACGGTGTGCCCGCATGAGAAAGACCGCCTCCTCCATGCTTCCGCCCGCCTGCTTGATAGCCAGAGCAGCCAACTCTTCATCGTAGAGACTGCTCTCCGACATCACCTGATCGACCAGCGGACGCATCCCCGCCAGGATATCTTCCACAGCCAAAACCCTACCGCTTCTGACGCGCGCATAGGCCAAACCCAGATTCGATTGCGCAATGGCTTCCTGTCCACCTTTTACAGCTACATAGCCCATCTAGCTCACCCCTTCCAGAACCGTCGTCCGCGGCAAACCGATGCAGAAACCACCTTGATCGATGATGAAACAATCAATTCCGAGGGGAAATTCAGCGACCGCTTCATTGCGTGCCGCTATCCAGCTTTCAGCTGCTGCGATTTCCACCCATTGGCACTCCCTTACTCCCGGACCGCTCAAGACATAGGCTGCATCTGCAGAGATGGCTTCCGTCTCCAAAATCACGGTCGCGTTGTGGTTCGGGTCCAACAGTGTGCCTCTTTTGGCTTGGCGGAAAGCGACGGCTAAACCGGTTTGTTCGGTTGCCTTCGGGATAACGATGTAATCCGCGTCCTCCAAACGGGCAGACCGGGCCAAGGTGCGTATTTCTATTTCTTCGGTGGTCGCCGCATCCTCGCCAAGCAGGTGGAACGTCACTTCCCTATCCAACAGGGTCATCAGTATATCCATCGTTTCATCCAATAACGTCGTTCTGTATGCGAATGTCGTATCCAGCGCCACGATTTTCCCCGGGCGGGACAGACTGTCCAAAATTTTCCGGAAAACCCGTTGCGAATCTATCACTTTGTTGTGCATGTTATCCTCCTATTGGTTCATCGTCTCAAAATTCACTTTGGTCCGGGCAAGCTCTCTTTGTCTGCGGGCGATCGCTTCTTCCCCTGCAAGCTCCAGCTCGTCAAGAATCGCCTGCCATTCGTGCGTTTCCGGCAGTTCGGCACTGTAGGCCGCATCGATGACGGCCAACGCGCGCGAAAGGTCTGTTTCATTGCCTTTAACGAGGCCGATGCCAAGTTTCCCAGCGACGCGCACTTTCGTTTCCGTGACAAGTAGCTCACCCAGGTAGAAGAGTGAATTCTGAGCCGACTCCCTCACTTTGATCATCGTCAACGCTTCGTTCGGTCCGGAAATCATTTCTATAGGATAGCTGCCTTCGATAGTCTCGGCCATCCGCAGTGCAGCGGCCCTTCCGTAATCGATCAAAATCCGTGTTCTGCTTCTTTTGTTCAACTGGAACACCCCTTTCGAAAATCAGTGTAACTTGTCGCCAAGTTCGAAACCATGAATTTCCGGTTAAGCTTGTGTAAACACTGTAAGCATTTTGTAAACGCGAAAGAGTGTATTTGTGGATAGGAACATCCGCAATGCAGTGCATCCGCCGTATTCTTCGTGCTCAAATCCCCGCCCCAAACGGCAGCACAAAAACACCGCCGTGCCGGTTTTTCTGCGCCGGCACGGCGGTGTTTCTCTTAAACATTTATTTTGTAGCTGAATCGGTCGGAGCGGTAGACGATTTTGGTCAGCTCAAGCTGCTTCCCGCTCGCTTGGTCACGGCAGTCGCTTTCCAGGATCAGCAGCGGCACCAGTTCACCGCACTCCAGCAATTCCTGTTCCTCCGAATGCGGGAAGGAGACGCTCAACTCCGAACCGCTGCTTGTGAATGTGCAGTAACCTTTCGAAAGGTAATAGCTGAACATCGATCCGATGTCTCCACCCTCAGCCTTGATGTCCGGGAACATCGCTGTTGAAACGTAGGAATAATGCAAGGCAGCAGGCACATCATGGACGATACGCAAGCGGCAGATTTCATAGAGTTCGCCTTCGCCGCGCAGTTGCCACAAACGTTCATCCCTGCTCCCCTCGTCCATCAATTTGCAGTGAACGTTGAGCGAGCGGTAAGGAATATTTTGCCGGTTCATCTTTTCGGAAAAACTGACATCTCCGCGCAGCGCCAGTTCGATAACCGGACGTTTTTCGCGAGGAAAATGCCCCAGCCCTTGTTTGGAGCTGATGTAGCCCATCGCTTCCAGCGTCTCATAGACTTTTCGGACACTATTGCGGGTCGTCCCGAAAAAGTTCGCCAGTTCATTTTCGCTCGGCAATTTTTTATTTTCCGGAAAACCATGGTGGATGATTTTATCCAGCAGATAATCACGAATTTCACTTTCGATCGTACGCAGTTTTCATCATCCTTTCTGGAGACTTCATTTCAGGATGGGTGGAGCTTGTTTCTTCGCGAAGAGCACGTAGCCTATTGCAACGCCCATCAGCACAATGGAGGCGATGACGGTCATGATGATGCCCGAATATTGCCCGGCAAATCCGTCTTGGGACATGTGTTTGATCAGGATGCCCGCATAAGCCCAAATGATCACGAGCCCGTATGCGATATCGTGATTGCGGATCATTGTGACCGCTCCGATCGCCAGTCCGATAATGAGGATCAGGATTGTCCAGACTGACTCGGAGATCCCGAAGCCCTTCCAGCCGATGTCGACCAGAAGCGTCGTGATGTTCGCGATGGTCGCCACCGTGATCCAACCGAAATAGACGCTGAACGGCAGACGGATGAACAGTTTTTCCCTCTGATCAAGTTTCTCCTTCAGGATCAACTGGTTGATGTAGATCAGGCTAAGCAGAATGACCAACATCAGTAACACTGACAAACCAATCATACCGTAATGCCAACTGAAGATCCATGCGGCGTTTACTAGTGAACTGATTGAAAAGACGATACCGATTTTTCTCAATAGGTCAGTCTTCACCTTACTTTTATCCCCTTGGAAAAAACCGAATTGGTACAGCGTATAACCCACCAATAACAAATAGATGACGCCCCAAATCGAAAACGTCAATCCGGCGGGCGCAAACAGGTTCGGATAGGAATCCGATACCGCTCCGGTGTCGATGCCGTTGATTGGCAGGATGTTCGCCATGGCATTGACGACAATCATGATCAGATACGTCACGACCACTGTGATTTTGATGGGCGTTTCCAGTTGTTTCGTTTCCATATTTATTTCCTCCTTTTTCGATGTCCCAGATAAGAAAAATAATTGCCTATGGATAGTCTGAAGCACAGCATTTTGAGGAATAAATAAAGTATTCCCTAAGTCAATAGTACTCAAAACAGCATGCCTATGCAAATATTGAGACAGCTCGGAAGCCGAATTTTTTTCTTCCACATACCCCAATTTTTTGACATTTCCCCAATTTAGACGTACTTTTAGGGTGACAAATTCTTCGTTCGGCCTTACCCTTCATCATTTGAAAATGTTGAGCCCCGCCCCCATCCCAATCGCTCCTATCACTTTGAAATGAAAGGACAAAAAAATGAACAGGAAGCAGAAACTTTACGGCTCGGCCACATTTTTGAGTCTATTGCTGTTGGTCGGTTGTACCGCGGCCGATGATACCGCGACAAATGATTCTTCAGCAGCCGGCTCATCGGAAGTGGTCGAAAGTAGTTCAGAAGCAGCCAGCAGTTCCGAACAAGATGAATCCATCATGGAAGACAGCGACACAGAAGAATCGAATGACGCGCCATACATCTACGGTGCAGTCGGTGCCTTGGGGGACGACGATCTGACGATGGAAGAGATGTTCACCTATGCCATTCAAGATGAACAATTGGCCCATGGAGAATATACCTACGTACTGGAAAATTTAGGCGACCAAGCCCCGTTCAAGAACATCGTAACAGCTGAAGCCCAACACGTCGCCGAAATGACCGTTCTGTTCGAAAAATACGACTTGGCGGTTCCGGCAGACGCATCAGCCGATCACATCCAAATGGCTGCAGATATCCAGGAAGCGTTGGAGAACTGCGCCTCAGGGGAAGTGGACAACATCGCGATGTACAATAAGTTCCTCGAACAGGACATTCCGGATGACGTACGCGCAACCTTTACGGCTTTGCGCAATGCTTCGGAAGGACATCTGGATGCGTTCAATAAAAGCCTCTAAAAATATTGATAGCTCCAATACCGACAAAAGCCTTTCCCTTATTTTGGGAAAAGGCTTTTTTGCATCGTTCGCTGTTGATTGGCAACAAAAGTGCTTTTCTTCACAAGGTGTCTTGACACCTGTAAAGCTACGTGATATAGTCGTTTTCATTAAACTATCATAAAAAAGGGGTCGCACAAATGGATGAACTTACGGAAAGAATATTGCAGCTGAAAGCAGAAAAAGATGCCGTCATTCTCGCACACTACTACGTTCCTGGAGCCGTTCAAGATATCGCAGATTTTATCGGGGATTCGTACTATTTGAGCAAAATTGCAGCACAGGTCACGGAAAAAGTGATCGTTTTCTGCGGCGTCGCCTTCATGGGCGAAAGCGCGAAGATGCTGAATCCGGATAAAATCGTCCTGATGCCCGACCTGAAGGCTGATTGCCCGATGGCCCACATGGTAAAAATCCGCGACATCCAGAAAATCCGCGCAACTTACGAAGACGTGGCTGTCGTCTGCTACATCAATTCCACCGCCGAAATAAAGGCCCACGCCGATGTCTGCGTCACGTCATCCAATGCAAAAAACGTCATCGCCGCCCTTCCCAACAGCCATATCTATTTCATTCCCGATGAGCACTTGGGCAGATACATTTCCCATCAGCTGCCCGAGAAAACGTTCCTTTTCAATGATGGCTACTGCCCGATCCATACTAGCATCCGCGTTGTCGATGTCCTGAAGAGGAAGCGTGACCTTCCGCAAGCCGAAATTCTGGCCCATCCGGAATGCAAGGAAGAGATCCTTGATTTAGCGGACTTTGTCGGCAGCACGTCGGACCTCGTCGCCTACACCGAAAAGAGCTCATCCCAGGATTTCATCATCTGCACGGAAATCGGTGTCATCCATGAAATGAAAAAACGTTCGCCTAGCAAAAGGTTCCACGCCCCTTCCGTCGGGCAGGTCTGTCCCGACATGAAACTGAACACCTTGGAGAAAATCATCTATGCTCTGGAAACCTTCGAATCTGCTGTGAAAATGGATGAATTGTTGCGCATAAAAGGACTGCAGCCGCTGGAACGGATGCTGGCATTGGCCGAGGTGAAGACCCATGCAAAACTATGATGTCCTTATCATCGGAACGGGTGTAGCCGGACTTTTTGCGGCCCTCAATCTCAACAGCGCCAAACAGATTCTGGTCGTCACCAAGGGGACTTTGGAGGATAACGATTCCTTCCTTGCCCAGGGCGGCATCTGCGTTCAGCGCGACGAAACGGATTTCGAGCCTTTTATGGAAGACACTTTGCGTGCCGGTCACTACGAAAACAACGAGGCAGCCGTCTCCGCAATGATCGGCTCCTCGCAGGAAATCATCGCAGATCTGATCGGTTGGGGTGTCGCCTTCGACAAAAAAGGAGACGGTTTCTCCTACACCAAAGAAGGCGCCCACTCCAGAGCCAGGATTCTGCATTGCAAAGACATGACCGGCAAGGAAATCAACAGCAAACTGATCGCCCGTATCAAAGAACGGAAAAATATCACCATCCTAGAAAACAGCACGCTGGTCGATCTTCTAGTGGCAGACGATCGTTGCCACGGCGCAGTGCTCCGCGACCAGTCCGGAGCGTTATCCAACGTTTATGCACAAAACACCTTGCTTGCCACCGGCGGAATCGGCGGCCTGTTCAGCAAATCGACCAACTTCGCGCATTTGACAGGCGACGCCATCGCCGTTGCGCTGAAGCACGGCATCCGCGTCAAAGACATGAACTATGTCCAAATCCATCCGACTTCGCTCTATACCGGTCTGCCGGGAAGAGCTTTCCTGATGTCGGAATCGCTGCGTGGGGAAGGCGCCATCCTTGTCGGCAAGGACGGCAACCGTTTCGCCGATGAACTCTTGCCACGGGACCTGCTTACGAAAGAAATCTATGCCCAGATGGAGAAAGACCGTTTGCCCTATGTCCGGATGCTTTTGAAAGGCCATGTGGAGGGATCGATTGCCGAAAGGTTTCCGGGCATCCACGGCCAATGCCTTCGGGAAGGCTATGATTTGACCGAGGATCATATCCCGGTCGTGCCCGCCCAGCATTACTTCATGGGCGGCATCGAAGTCGATCTGCAGAGCAAAACTTCGCTAGCTAACCTATACGCGGCCGGGGAAACGAGTTGCAACGGTGTGCACGGACAGAACCGCTTGGCGAGCAACTCGCTATTGGAAAGCTTAGTGTTCAGCAAGCGCGCCGCCCAAGCCATCAACGCGAAATTCCAGCGCGCGCTTCCTTATCTGTTTCCCGAACCGGATGCCCAAGCCATCGCGGATGGCTTGAAGGAAGCTACAAAGAATTTATTAGAATTAATCGGAATCGAGGAGGAATCCCATGCAAAGTAATATGAATCGCCTAATTTTGGCGGCACTGGAGGAAGACATCCCAACCGAGGATTTCTCGACCAATGCCATCATCTCAGGCTATACAAAAGGCAAGGCCGAGCTATTGTGCAAACAGGACGGTATCATCGCAGGACTGTCAGTTTTTGCTAGGACCTTCGCACTCCTTGACGATACGACCGAAGTGCTTTTCCATTTCCATGACGGAGATGCTGTCAAATCAGGAGATTTGTTGGCTGAAGTAATCGGCGATATCCGCGTAATCTTATCTGGTGAACGCACCGCCCTGAACTATCTCCAGCGAATGAGCGGCATCGCCACCCATACACACAAAATCGTCGCTTTGCTTGAAGGCAGCGGCATCACGCTGCTCGACACCCGCAAGACTACACCGAACAACCGGATTTTCGAGAAGTATGCCGTGAAAGTCGGCGGCGGTCACAACCACCGCTTCAGCCTGTCCGACGGCATTATGCTGAAGGATAACCACATAGCAGCAGCGGGCGGTATCAAGCAGGCTGTCACTGCGGCGCGGGGATATGCTTCTTTTGTGCATAAGATCGAAGTCGAAGTGGAAAACTTGGATATGGTGAACGAAGCTATCGAGGCGAAGGCCGACATCATCATGCTGGACAATATGACCCCGGCGGAGATGAAGGAAGCCGTCCATTTAATTGACGGGCGCGCATTGGTGGAGTGCTCCGGTAACCTCACCGCTGAAAACATCTCCGCCTTGCGCGAAACCGGCGTGGATTACCTTTCTTCAGGCGCCTTGACCCACTCTTCGGCGATTCTCGATCTGTCGCTGAAGAACCTGGAACGGGTCTGACGGAAAGTTATACCCATCAAAACGCAGATAAGCTGTGGAAAAGCCATAAAGAATGGTTTTCCACAGCTTTTTTTTGCGTTATCCACAAACAGAATGATTTCAGTTCAAGTCCATCCTCAGAAACTGATGATTGATTTCTTGAACAGCCCATCGATCATAGCATGTAGCAAAGTCAGCGGCAAATAGACGATGATGCTCAACATCATTGTGATTTCATACAACAAGCTGCTCTTTTTAACTACTTTGCCTCTTAAACGGCTAGCGAAAGCACTGAACGCGATTCCATGCGCATTGCCGACCATGATGGCTCGAACAGCGCCCAAAATGCCTTTGGCCTTGTCCTCCCCATAAAGCGAAACAATCCGATCCCAGGACTCTTCGGTCGGATACCCTCTCCTGTCGGCATAATGCTGGGCAAAAAGGTAGGCCGGCATTTCGTCCACAGGGATTTCGTTAGTGGATCCCGCCAACAACTTCTGGATTTCTTCCGCAGCCATCCCTTGCTCTAGAGCCATTTTCGTGTGGGCATAGGAGCATACTTCACAGCCGTTGACTTCAGTAACGCCCAACATGATCCGCTCGATGAATTCCGGACTCAATTCTTTTTTCTTTTTTGCCTTGATCATGTACTTCATCGTGCGGACTCCGTCATACAAAATTGAATAAAATTCCCGCACCGAGTATATTTTCTTGTAGAATTCCTGCGCCATTATTGTCTCCTTTACACTGTACGTCTTCGCCATATTTGTTAAAAACCATTATACCCCTATAGGTATGTATAGTAAAGTAGACAATTTGGCTGACCTATACGTTTTTCCAGTTCCACCACTTCAGCTTTTCGGGATCCGGATTCGGTTCGGTCGCGTAATAGACGGCGCATCGGAAAGTGTACAGTACGCAGGGATCTTGCCGCTGACCGGTTATCCTGTTCAAACGCTCATAGAGTTCCTGCGGATCTTTGTTGCGCAGATCGGCGATTGTATTTATCCCCAATGAAACAAGGGTTGCCGCCATCTTCGGCCCGATGCCGGGAATTTGCTGCAGCTCTTTCATCTTATGTTCCACCTCACTTTGATTCCTTTTTCCTCAAAACCATTGTAGTCCTGGTTTCTCGTGATTGCTACTAACAGCATTATGCCTGAAAACCGCAAAAAAACGGACAGGTTGGGCATCCATCAGAAGCTTTCTGGTGGACGCCCAACCTGCCCGTCTGTGGCATATAATCATTCGAGTGCAAGCAACACAGAAAATAGTCACCTTTCCTCTACATATTCAATATACACTTCTTTTGTAAACTGTATTGAAAAATACTGTCATTTTTTTGTAAAGTCTATCGCCTATGGCCAAGCTTCATCATGGCTGCATCGCACCGAAGAGCACAAGCCAAGCAAGGATTGATTTCGCAACCAGACTGAGCACGATGTAGACCCGTTCTCCGTAGAGGTAGTCCGCCCATTTACCGACTTTCTTGTACTGCAAAATCATATTGATTGGGAAAGTGTTGAAGGCAACGAAATAAGTGCCGACGATTGCCCAGACAAACCACGGCACTTCACTAAAATTCCCGGTCCCGAACATGTAGAGCAAGATGGCGATCCAGGGTGCAATACCGGCAATCGAACCCCAAATGAACGGGCCCCATTGGATGTTATCTTTTGAATGTCCAACATTCAGCTGTTCCATCACGAGACCGAAGAGATTCATAGTGGCGTTGACAATGAATATCAGAATAAGTGAAGCGATATCGTAAATGCCGAACAGCGTAGCGATCAGGACAATCATGATCGATGAACTGAGCGCATATTCGAACCAACGAAATTTATTGATGCCCTTGGCCAAATCGGCATTGTAGATCGCATTCAAATTTTTTGGAATGGAAATCAAGGCATGCGCGATGGCGGAAATGAATAAGAACGAAGCGACCAGGACTCCGAATGGTAATTCAAAAAGCACACGCGAAGCAGTCTCCAATGAGCGCGTTTCAGGATTGAAGGCTAGGTAGAACTGGCTGATTTCTGGACTGAACTCACCAATTTTCTGGATGACGTTCGTTGCCAAAAAGAGCATTGCAATGCCTTGGACCAGGTGGAGACCACCCATGATTAGATTGAAGCGCCGTAATTTTTCTGTGGTTATCTCTTTCATGATGATGTTCCTTCTTTCTGTAATGAGTGTAAAATAATAACAATTAACCGTTCCATTCACTGCATCCAACGATTCATCAATCAGAATGCCTTTTACCATCTCCCATCTTTTCCATTTGTTTATCATGAAAAGGCCCAAACCCAAACACGGCAAGGCTCGAGCCGATCAATGCCCAAATCATATCCCATAGGCTGTCGAAGGCGTCACCCTGCGTTCCCATGACAGCATCAGCGGGCACATCCATAATTTTGACGATCGCAAATTCGCTCAGTTCATAGGCTGAACTGAACCCGAGACAGGATAGGATGACGATGAGTGTCAGCACTTTGCCTTTCTTGACATAGCCGCCCCGCAGCAGGAATTCCTTGGCCATAAAAGCCGGCACGAATCCTTGTGCGAAATGCCCCACCCGATCGAAGTAGTTGCGCTCCCAATCGAACTGTTCTTTCCATTGATTGAACAGGGGATTCTGGGAGTAGGTGTAGTGTGCGCCGTAAACCAACAATAGCGCATGCAGAAAAGCCATCACGTAGACGAAATTGCTGAAACGGAATTTCCGGTAAGTCACAACTAGCAAGAAAACAAGCAGGAGCGCAGGTGTCATCTGCCCTGCCCAAGCCAGTCGCTCAAGTGGGCGGATGGCCGAAAAGATGTACGCTATGACGAAAAGCACCAAAAGGATTACATGCAAAGGTTCTGCCTTTTTGCCATTTACCACCATCCGTTTCGCCTCCCTTTACTTTCGTGACCGTTCCGCAACCTGATCCATATACAACGGCATGTCGAACTTGCGCTTCAGGCCTTTGTCGTTCATGAAGCGGACATTGCCGAAGATCGCCCGTTCTCCCCATGGCCGGTCATGCTTGCCGAAACACCAGCTCACTCCGGCGAAACCGTTCGGATCGCGGCCGTCCAACAGATATTTATTGTTCAGATAAATGGCTTTGCGATAGGCTTCCTCCGGGGTACTGCTCCACTCAAGGATTTTCTTAGCCCAATACATCCGCATATAACCGTGCATTTTCCCGGTCAGATTCATCTCCAGCTGCGCGGCGTTCCAGTAGTCGTCATGGGTCTTGGCCATTTCCAATTCCTCCAGGGAATACAGGTACTCGCGTTCATCCGCCAAATGCTTGGCCAGCGTCTTCTTGGCCCAATCCGGCACAGCCGCAAAGGAATCGTACTGTTCATTGTAATAAACGAAATTGATGGCCAACTCTCTCCTGACGACAAGTTCTTCCAGGAAACTCTGCTGACTTTCGCTGTCCATCCCCATCAGTCTGCGGTAAATATAGAGCGGCGAAATCTGGCCGAAATGGAGATAGGGGCTCAGGTTTGAGGTGAACGACTCGCCAGGGCGGTTCCTCCGTTCGCCGTACCCGGACAGTTTATTTTCGATGAAATCCTCCAGCCAGCGCTTGGCCTCGCTTGTTCCGCCGATATAATCGGAAACGCGCGGGACACTGCGGTCGATAGCCAACCCCGCCAAGGCCTTTTCGGTATCCGAAACGTCGTACGCCTCGAACGGTAGCTTCGATGCGAGCGATGGGTGCTGGCAGACAGTCGCTTCTAATGGAGCTAAACACTGCGGCAGGATTTTCTTTAGTTTGGAGCGCAAGGTCGCGGCGGAATACTCCTCTTTAGGAGAGGCCAGCTCGACCGGGACGACAACGTTAGTTTCGATTTGCACGACGGCGCACTCGGCACCCTTGGCCAAGGCAGCGCGCCATTGCCGCTCGATCCTGAGATAACCGCGGTCGACCACCAATAGAGCCGCCAATCCGGAAATCTCCAAAGCGCCTTGTTCCGGCGATATTTTCCGGATCAGCAGTTGGATGCCACGCTGCTCCAGTGCGGCCTTCGTTTCCTTCAGCCCTTCCAGCATGAATGCATAGTGGCGCTCATTGGCTTCCGGAAAGCCGTCCGTGATGCCGAAGTAAACGACCAGCGGTTTCTCGAGCCGGTTAGCCTGCCGGATCGCGTATTCCAAGGCATGGTTGTACTCCGCTCGCTGCGAACTCTGCATCCAGTAGACGACATACGGTTGCTCCATCCCTATTTTCTTTTCGTTCAATTGTTTGATTCTTTCTTCCATTATCATCCGTTTTCCCCCGTATTTCTGCACGTTTATTGTCATTCTTATTATAGAACATCGCATCCGATCCGCCTATTTTGAAGATTCGGGTGTGAAAAGAAGAAGCGCCGTATTGAACACGCCTCACTAAATACATGCGCAAAAAAGCCGATTCCTTTTTTCGGAATCAACTTTTTTTAGTTTAGAATCATCGCACTCTCTTAAACGCGTTTTAAATCCCAGAAATCTGTGCCTAAGCTGCTATTACGTCACGACCAAAAAGCGGTCGTTCTCGTAATAGCCACTTAGTGCTCGATTTCTACCCGGGATTCATCACGCTCTCTTACATGTTTGTGCGAATTTGTTCAGCTAACGCTTCATACGCATCGTCCGTCAGTGTCACGCGGCCTGGGTTCATGTCGAAAGTCGAGCCCCATTCGAAGGCATCGTCTTTGTATTTAGGCACCAAGTGGAAGTGCAGGTGTTTACCGGTATCGCCGTAAGCGCCGTAGTTAACCTTTTCAGGGCTGAACGCTTTGTGCAACGCGTTCGCAACTGTGGCGATGTCCGCGAAGTAGCCGTTGCGCTCCTCATCCGTGATGTTCACCAATTCGCTCACGTGGTCTTTGTAGGCAACGATCACACGACCTTTATGGCTTTGTTCTTTAAAAACGTAGACTTTACTGTAAGGCAATTCGCAGCAAGGGTATCCAAAAGCCAACACCATTTCGCCTTCCATGCAATAGGCGCAATTTTCATCTTTCATCAACACAGACCTCCTAGAAATATATTTCCAGTTAATTATAGCATTTTTAAGCGCCTACATTTTGTCCATAATCCAACAGTATTGCGGACAAAATGTGAACACACTGGATCCGCACTCAATCCAAGTGGTGCTTCTTTTCCACATACCCGACCATGGCCCAAGCTGTCAAGTGCACCAAAATCAGAAATGGGGTCCCCGGAAAGAACAGCAGCACCGCATAGCTGGCGGTGTTATTCAGCGCATGCATGGCCATCGCGGTAGGGATCGACTCGGTCTTCTCAAATACAAAATTGGTCAGGTAGTTCATCGCAACAATACCAGCGGTGAATCCGATTAAAGAGGACAGCATCACGAACACTCCTTGGCCCGCATACATCAAAATTAAGAGTGGATAATGCCAAACAGCCCAGATGATTCCACCCTTCCAGGTAGCCTCCCAGAAGCTTTTTTCCCGTTTCCGCAAATAGGGATAAAGAAAGCCGCGCCAGCCCCATTCCTCCGTCCCACTCGTCAATAGGTTAGACAGAAAATACAGCCCAATCACACTTGCTGCACTTCCAAAAGTCAGCCTTCCTTCTGACGCCTTACTGAATAAGAGGCTCATGATCAAGGTCGGAATCACAATCACAAACGGAATCACTGATGCATAGGTGACGAAAGAACGTTCCTTTAAAGAAAAAAAGTCTTTAAACGGTTTCCCTGCAATCAGACTCCCCAAAAGCGGCCCAAACACCCCCAAAGCAAACAACAGCTGCGGAAAAGCGGATTTCTCTTTCCCGAGCGCTCCAATCACTTCGAATAGCGTAGCATCTGTGTCCAAAGCATAACCGTTCAGCTGGATGAGGAAAGCTCCTCCGATCCAACAAGCCCACGTCCAGCCGAAGGACACCAGCAGATATAGCCAGACATTTCGTTTCATCTCCTCACCTCCAAATGATGAGTTACCGATTTTTTTATTATTGATTTTTTGCCGACCCTCGACTATCTTTCACTGAATATAACGAACAGCGCTAGCGCAATACCGCATAGGAAATACTCTATCTTCCGCTTGACCCACTGCTTATTTTATAAATGACCCAAATCCCCGATGCTGTTCACGATCATGGCACTTATGGCAAATAACGCAACAAAAGAGAATGTACTACCTGTAAACATACCTTCACTCCCTGACTCATCCATTCCATAAAAGTATCATTCTTCGGAATAGCCAAAATAGGCCAGAATTTTCTCCAGCACTTGGTATTCGGGGACATAGCCATACCCCGCAGATTGATCTTCACTGATGCTGAAAGGCGCTGATCCAATCAGTGTTTCCTCATGGATGATGGTTCCGGCAGCCCTGTCCAGGATGGTTATTTGGACATAGCGCGTGTAGGCAATCCCTTCGTTCGAGTAGGTTCCAGTCTCCATGTAATAGCTGCGCAGCTTCACCAGCACATTCATCTCGGCATCCGACTTGGCCTGCAGTTCTTCCGGCAAATCGAGATAGTGCGGTGAATACATGTATTTTTCTCCGTCCCCTTCCTCAACGGATTCATCGTTTTCGATGATGAACACTTTGGCTGGCATCGGAGCAGCCGCTTCCGCAAGCACGCCTTGGATAGCCGCATATGCATCCACATTCCCGATCAGATTGCTGTTTTCCAGTGCGCTGATTTGGCTCTCCCTGATCGCTTCCGGATCCGAAGATGAGGCAGCTTCATCGCTCGATGAACCGCAGCCCGAAAAGATAAACAAAAACATGGTCATGATGAAGAAAAACGTGCATTGGCGTTGGTTATTTTTGATCATCTGTAGCTCCTCCTTGAATTGACAAAAGCCTATGGATTAAGGAAGACAATGGGCTATATATTAAATTTGTAACCGCTCTTTTTCCATCTCATTATAACATATACTCAGCCCCAGAATCGCGTGCAGCTTCGCCTGCTGCAATGCAAAAAGACCATACAGCCCTTTTTTTCAGGAAGTCTGTATGGTCTCTATCTTTGTTTATTTCCCCAAACGGTCCGGCATCATGAATTCCATGAAGCCCCAGACGCCGTTCGCGAGGAACAGTTCTTCGCGGTCGTATTTGGATATTTCTTGGCGAATCAGATCATCCTTTTTGTCGAGGGCTTTCGCACCCCAATGCGGATCAATCAGCAAAGCGCGTCCAACGGCAACAAGCTCCGAATTTTCCAATACGTTTTCTGCATCTTCACTTGTGCGGACATCGCCGACACCGACCAGCGGCACACGTCCGTTAATTTGTTCATGGATGTACGCCATCAGGCTTTTCTCTTTATGATCCTCAGAAACCGAAACAAGTTGATGATCCCTCAAGGAAATATGCAGATAATCCAATTTTGTGTCGGCCAATCGGTCCACAAGGAAGAGCGTATCCGAAAAGCGGATGCCAGGATTTTCGTATTCCTCTGGGGAAAAACGGTAACCGACGATAAAGTTCTCGACGCCGGATTCATCCACAGCTGCTGTCACTTCATCAACCAACTTGTCGATTAAGCGGAATCTTTTCTCAAGCGTGCCGCCCCATTCGTCGTCCCTGCGGTTGGAGTGCGGCGAGAAGAATTGTTGCAACAGATAAGTGTTGGCGCCGTGCAGTTCCACACCGTCGAACCCAGCTGCGATTGCGCGAAGGGTCGCGGCTTTGAAGTTTTCGATCAAGTCCAAAACTTCATCACCAGCCAAGGCTCTCGGCGTTTCGGCATTTGGTCTTTCGGCAGCGACCGCACTCGGAGCTACCGGTTGAACACCGCGCAAGACGCTTGAATCGGTCATGCGCCCGCCATGGAAAATCTGCAGAATGGCTTTGGTGCCGTTCTTTTTGATGGCCGCAGCCAGTTTGCTCAATCCAGGAATGAACACATCGGAAGCGACGCTCAATTCCCCTTCCCAACCTTTTCCGTCGTTCTGTACATTCGCTGCGCCTGTGATGACCGCACCGATTTCACCGGAACGAAGCGCGTAGTAATTGATTTCGTCGGATGTCACGACGCCGTCATAGAAACTCATCTTCGTCGTCATCGGTGCCATCATGATACGGTTCTTCAGCTCAAGGCCGCGTCTGAAAGTCAGTTTGCTGTTCATAGTTGACATATTTTTCTCTCCCCTTGATTCGCTTTATTTTATTTTACTGAGCTTGCCGGAAATTCCCAAACAAAACGCTCGCTCCAATCGCAATTCATGCGCATGCATATATTTTATTACAAGTGCTTCTCTTTTGCAAGAGGCGCGATTTTGAGTCGTACCCTTCAGAAATCAGACTGCCAGATTTTATCCGATCAGCAACCTCATCAGTTCTATCCACTCACGCAAAAATACTGCGGAAAAGGCGTCCCCGCCCACCTCCGCAGTCTTCATCATTCATATGTTCTTGACATCAGATCAGTAGTCCGTCTGTTTACTGACGGCACTCCAGTCTTCGATTTCCTGCAATCTTTCCTTCATCTCGGCGGACACGATTTTCACTGCATCCGATCCAAGCAACAAGCGTTTCGGAAGGTTTTCTTTCTGCATAGTGTCGTAAATGACTTCCCCTGCCTTGTCCGGATCACCAGGTTGGTCTTGGTTGTCGACGATGTTCTCTTTTCTGGTTTTCCAAGCGGTATCGGTATAATCTTCGATCTGCTTCTGCGTACCTTCCAGGAAAGCGTTTTATTTTCCATATAGCAAAATAATTCAGAAGTCATAATTCCTCTTCAAAAAAGAAATTGATTTCATCCATGAAGTCCAGATCCAACTCACTCGTCCAGAATCTGTCGACGCCCTCGTAATATTCCGCCTTGATGTCATCCGGGATCTCCCCATCATAGCGATTATATATCTCCTTATATTCCAGATTTTTAGCTTTGGTGTATTCACTTGCGGCATCGGATTCGAATAGATTGTTGTGTCCGTCATGATTCGCTGTGCTGCAGGTCTTGTAAACAATGTTAGGATTGATTATTTCGTCACTATGAGCAATGATTCCCGCTCCATCGTATGCTATCGATTCATCATTCACGCCATGGATAATCATGACCGGAGTATCCGTACTATTTATGCCGCTCGTAGCTGTAACCCAGGCTACTTTGCCGAAAAGCATGTTCTGATTTATCCACAGGAAAGGATAGGCTATTGGGGAAAACGCCCCTAAGAGGCTATCCGACTGCTCTTTTACCAGTTCCATGGGCGAATTGAATCCTGCAATGCTGGCGACGGCGGCAATATCAAAGCCGGAACCCAAAATTGCCGTGACCGCGTAGCCTCCCCAGCTGTGCCCGTACAGCATGACGGGTAAAATGTTTAATCGTTGATCTCCTTGGATGTAGGTCAAGGCAGCATCCAAATCAAGCAAAGATTGCGAAGGGCCAATGGTGCTCTCCCCCTCGCTTTCGTGTGTGCCGGTATTGTCGAAGGTCAAAACGCGCCATCCGTTGTCGACGAAATACATCGTTTCTGCCAGATAGTTTTCCGATCCGAATCCCAATCCAGGGGAAAGGACGACTAAGCCTTGGTCGTTTTCGCTGCCATAGACATGGCCTTTCAAAACATTTCCACTTGATTCGAATGCGATTTCCGTGCGTTCATAGGCATCCGCAACATCACTGTATCTGAGATAGCCTGAATATTCTGGATCCGGTTTTTCGACTCTGGAGAAACTTTCGTCATAGTTTATTTTGACGAAAACCATCACCCTTGTTGAAATGACGCCGATTAACAGCATCATGCTTATCAGCGCTATTTTCACTGTTTTCCATTTGAAATGGATGTTTTTCATGCTTTGATGCTCCCTTTCTTACTTTTGAAGAAATACGTATTCCTCTCGCTAACGAACAGGAATAGACAAAGGATACCGAATACTACGCTCTCGACTGCAAATAACTGCAGGGTAAATCTATCCCACAAAAAAAAGTGTGAAGTCACGTTAAAAGTAAAGTGCCAAACAGTCATGAGTACCAGATTCCCAGCTGATTTGTTGTAAAGCCAAGTCATCAAAATGGACATCTCAATGATAGTGAACGTATACAAAATGAACCCCAACAGCCCACCGGTAAAGTTCACATGCCATACACCCCACAGGATTCCCACAATGATACTGCTGCTAAACGGTGTGTACTTTTGTTGCAGGTTCGGCAACAGAAACCCGCGCCAGCCTATCTCTTCTGCAGCGCACCCGATCAGGATCGCAACAAAATTCAGCAAATAGAACAATGCATCTCCTTTCCAAGCGACGAAGGCCACTTCATAATAAGTCATGATGAAACTGCTGACGATGATACCTAAGGCCGGGACAGCAATGGCAGGCATCAGCCATTTCACAGCAGCCTTATCCACACGAAAATGGTCCCTTATGTCCTTGATGATCGGTTTATCCTTTAGAAGCAATGCCAGCGCAGCCACCGCAAAGGCGGGTGACAATTGGGTAAAGGAAACAGAATAGTCCCCTGCAGCTCGGAATACAAAATGTAACGTTAACAATAGGATACTGAACAAGAATGTCATAACATAAAAGGAACTCAAATAATATTTCCGGATTAGCTTTTCCAATATCTCTCCTCCTGGACCATACAAAACTGTGAAGGCATCGGGAAGTCTGCCTGTTATTGACAACTACAGCGTTTTTTTTCATATGATGCTCATTATGATACGAAAAAAGCTCTAGGACTGCGGCAACAGGCTAGAGCAAATCATACGACATTGTAGTTTCATTTCATGATCCATTTTACGTTTTTGTCCTGATAGGATGGCGCACGACCGTCTTCATCTTTTCTGGAGCGACTCTGCGCGGATCGTTCAGGTAAATTTCGTGGTGCCTACGGACCGTACCGTCTGGACTTACTTCCGAAATGGCATTGACGTATCCATTGGCTGCTGCAAAGTCGTCGATAGCCTTAACCGTCACGGCTTCGGTATCATAGGGACCCATATGCAGCATCTGAACGCAAATCCCTTCCGTGAACTCCGCCAACCTTGCTTTGGTGAGGTCAAGATCCGGTTTCTTTTTCTTCAGCCCTTCAACGGCCCATTGGAATACTTCATCGGTTACAAATTCCGGCTGCCGGATCATCGCTGTCCAAATCAGTTTGTCCTTTTGGCTCGTGTCAAAGGGACGATCAAGCTCCGTCCACCATAAGCCCTCCAATGGCGGAACGACGTATTCGAAGAAATCAGCGGGTGCATTGCCGCTTCTGTTGCTCATTTTGATGGTGTAGGACAGTCCGTAAAGTATTTCGATTGCTTTCGCGTATTCCCCCGATTCCTCATTGGGGTTTCCCTTGCCGTCAACCATGATAAATCTCATCTTCGGCACATCGACAATCGCGGGGACTGTCTTGGGCTGGTAGAGGTTCTTGGCTTCTTTTTTGAAATCTAATGGACCTGACATTTCATCGTTCCTCCCTTGCAAAAATATGGCTTTATCTGAGACCACCTGTAGGTCCAAATTGGTATTTGTGTCATCCAAATTATTGTATGCAATACCGCTTCGAGCATCATTTACCCCATATTTGCAACCGCTATTTTTCGGTCTCATTATAACATACCGCCCGCCAAGGTATCACGTATAGCTATCCCTCGTAAGGGAATTACAAAGGGCAAATAAAAAAGACGTCCTGCATCGAGGACGTCTAATAAGTTTTTTTTGGATAACCCTGGATTATAGTTCCTCAGCTTCGCTCTATTGGTTAATCAATCAATGCGCGGATGACTTCGGAAATCTCCGTATTATCCAGGTAAGCGCCTCTTACAGTATCCGTTTCGTCGGCAACTTTCTTGAAGATTTCTGCCCCTGCACCCTTCGCATAGAAAGGAATCAATTGGTTGGTATGGCTCCCGGAATTCCATGCCATCGTCGGCATCACGCCTGTTCCGTTGTTCACCACTTCATCATACACGCCTTCTGTTCCCGTCAGATAGCCGGTCTCATGGTCTCCGGTAACGATCAGCAGCGTTTCGCCCCAGTTGCTGTTTTCTGCTACCCAATCGTAGACAGCTTCTACGGAATTATTGAAGGCTGCTTGTTCTTCGATCAGACGTCCGCTCTGATTGGCATGCCCTGCCCAGTCAATCGCTCCGCCTTCGACCATCAGGAAGAAGCCGTCTTCGTCATTTCCCAAGACATTCAAAGCACCTGTAGTCATTACATCAAGGCCAGGCACGTTGCTGTTTTGCTCCACTGCATAAGCACCGGCTTGCGTATCTCCACCTCTTGCTTGCTGCAAGGTCGTATAGACTTCCGGCACGCCGATGACGCGGCTTGCTGTTTCTCCGGTTTGAAGCGCTTCGAAGTCCTCTTTGCTTTGGATCAGTGTCCAGGCATCATCAATCCCATCCCCGTCCGCATCGGAAACATCCAAAGTACCGTCAACCAATCCATTCCACGTAGCTGCTCCACCCACATATTTGTAGTTCGGAACGGCTGCAGCATCCCCATTATCGGTATACAGCGGATTTCCGGCACCCATGATGACGTCTGTCGCGCTATCCTTGATCATTTCGTTCGCCAAAACGCTGTAATCATTGCGGCTCTCATGATGCGCCACGAAACTTGCTGGCGTCGCATGGCTGAATTCCACAGAACTGACTACACCAGTCGCTTTGCCTTGCGATTCGAAATCTTGTGTCATATGCGTCAAATCTTCTGGTTGCTCATCGACACCGATTGCGGCATCATAGGTTTTCACGCCTGTTGACATCGCTGTACCGGCAGCGGCGGAGTCTGTTGGGTTATTCATCAAAGTGTTGAAATTTTCCCATACAGTAGTAGGATCGTATACACCCTCAGCATTGTCTGCCGTCGTTAGATCTCCCAGCGAATAAGTGCTCAAAGCCAATTGTGTCGGGAAGTTTTCGTATACTTGCGTGCCTGCTTTCCCTTCGGTATAGTAATCCGTCGCTAAAATTTGGTTGTATCCCCAGCCATCGGAAATCATCAGAATGACATTCTTGACATCTTTGCCGTTGCCGGTCAAATTCGCATTGTTGTTTGAGGCAGCCATAACCGGAACAACCGTCGCTGTGCTCATAACCCCTGCCATCAAAGCTGCCGTAATTGTTCTTCTGATTCTTTTGTTTACCATATTACAATTCCTCCTCATATCGCTTACCTAAAAATAACTTGCTTGTTTCTTTCGCTTTCTATTTCAGTGTACTCCTCGAATGTCATTTTCTTGTTAATAGCATTTATGTTTTCTGTAAAGTTTGTGAAAAAATAGTTAATTAAAATATCGAATTAGGTGGACGCAAAAGGAAAGCCTGGAGATCAACTATTGATCCATAGGCTTTCCTTTTGGTTACTGATTTATGTATTTTATGAACCGAACCCAATCCTCATATACCGAGAGCAGTTCCGCATCAAAATAGCTCAATGCACGTTCTTTGATTGGTTCCGGAATGCCATAAAAAGCTTCCGCGAGTGCACCAGCAATGGCGGCCAGTGTATCGCTGTCTCCGCCAATTGAAACCGCATTGCGGATGGCATCCTCAAACGAAGTGGATTCCAGAAAGGCCTCAATTGCTTGAGGAACCGTTGCTTGGCAATCCGTAGTGAAGCGGTAGGAGTCCCTTATTCTATCCAGCGGGTAATACTCGTCCGCAATCCTGTTTTTGATTTCGTCTTTCGAAGCGCCTTTTCGTGCCATAAAGATCACTGTTGCCGTTGCTTCCGCACCCTTCAAGCCTTCTGCGTGGTTGTGTGACACACCCGTTACGGTTTCGGAAAAATGTTGGATCTCTTTTTGGGTTCTGCCGACATACGCAACCGGGCTGATCCGCATGGCCGCGCCGTTGCCGAAACTGTGGTATGGTTGAGGATTGTCGCTGATGATCCATTGGTAGAACGCCCGGCTGAAGCCGCAATCAGGAAAGCGACGGCCGAACGCTTGCATGTGTTGGATGCTCATTTTTTCCAACAAGACATAATATTCACTGTTTCGTTCCTGCCTACTGGCCACGGATTCCATTGCATTCTCCGTCTCCATCAGTGCCTTGGCGACCGCTAGCGTCATGATGCTGTCGTCCGTCAACCGGCAATCTTCCGTGAATAGTTCAAACTCCTTGTCTTTATGGTTATGCCATTCGAAACGGGATCCGACGATATCCCCAATGATTGCGCCCAACATAGGAAGTCCTCCTTTTCTAAATTTCTGTATCCAATATAATTGAGAAATCACTATCTACATATCATCCACACATTGAAGGTGTATAACTATATTAAATTAAGTTAATAAGGAGATGACTATATGAATTGTTGCAAAAATAATAAACCAGAAGAAAAGAACCTCCCAACAGAATCCGTTGATCAGCAAAACATACATGACCGCAACGATGCAAAAGCATCAAAGCACAGCCACAAAAAACACTTCCTGCACTTGGCTTTATGCTGCGGCTTGCCGCTGTTGTTGCTGTTCGTCCTGCCGCTGATCGGCTATCAAGGAATTCTGCTGAGCATCGCGCCGCTAATCTGTCCGATTATGATGTTTGTGATGATGCCAATGATGATGAAAGGGCACGACCGCAAGGAAAAGTGATCAATAGACCTTAAAGTCCTTGAAAAATCCTTCCGTGCATTCTTCGACCCAAAGTGCGATGGCACCTTCCGCATGCGGACCATTTTTCAGGTCATTAACCACCAATACGAGATATTTTGAATTGTTTACGTAAAACTCGCATGTTCCCCAGCCACTTTGATTTTTAGGTCGATGCATTCATCCAGACCCATGTCGGCGTAGGATTCGTATTCCCCTGGGCTTTCGGTTCTGAATCTGTCGAATTTGTAGTCAGGGTAAGAGAAATATTGTGTGGATCGGTTCCTTCTCAACTGGTTTTCATCCCTGCCGTTCGTCGGGCGAATATACAACGATTCGAAATGCTCATTGTTCTCATCGATGCAGAATGCAATGCCAAGGAAGCCTCTGGCGAATTCCGGCGCGTCCGGCAAAAGACGGCTCAAATGTTTCAATTTTCGGATCTTTTATGATTCTGAGCACTTCGTTTCCGTCAAAATCGAGGTTGTCGATAAAGTAATTCACTGCGATAAAGTTCTCTGCTTCCATGGCTATGTTCATGCTTTATTCCCCTTTGGATGATTGATTTGTACTGTTCTTTTCATCAGTCTAGCACGAATTTTGAGGTTGTAAATTAGGCACAAAAAGGTATGTTTGTAAAAAAAACGCAAGGACAGTCAGAAATTCAGATTGTCGTTGCGTCCTTTTTTGTTGCACTTGGATTCAGCTGTTAACTCAAACAATGCCGCTGCTAAATCATCCAGCTTGATGGATTGAAACTATCATTTATTTTATTGATTTCCCTTCCTCTTCGGTATTGTACAACATGCGCTCAATTCTCCTATCAGGGATTAACCAGAGCAATGCCACAATAGCGTACAGTGCCTGGGCAACCCAAGGTTGTATCATTGCTAAACCAGCTGCTGCAATGTGGGCTAACATGGATATTTTCCCCTTTCTGTCTTTTCCGATGGCTTGTTTAAGTATCGAATTACCCCCTTCAGTATTGATGATCAGTTTTTGCAATACATGATAGGCAATCGAAGCCATAAGCAACACCATTCCATATAGCACTGAGGGCACTGCGGCAGAAGGGTTCGCTCCCATCCATCCCGATGCGAAAGGAAACAGGGACAACCAAAAAAGTAGATGCAGATTAGCCCAGAGAATAGGTCCAGTCACCCTGTGAAGAGTATGCAGCAGATGATGGTGATTATTCCAGTAAATCCCAACATAGATAAAGCTAAGTACATAGCTCAAAAACGTTGAAACCATCAACAAAAGCGCCTCTATCCCTTGCTCCTCCGGAATCTTCAATTCCAGAACCATAATGGTGATGATAATTGCCAACACACCATCGCTGAATGCTTCAAGCCGATTTTTCCCCATAGCAATTCCCCTTCTGTATAAAATACTTGGATGATTATTTAATCGCTGCCTATTACCTTCATTTTTACTGTGGATTCTTATATGTTCATTTTACCACTTCTGTAATCAAATGCTTAAGCCCTTGCATTTGATGTTATTGATTTGGATTTTTCGGACAATTCCTACGACAGATTCTCATACCACCAGTGCCGCCCAATCAGTTCATCAGCATAAAAGCAAAAAAAGCACCTTCACGAAGAAGATACTTTCCCCTTATATGCAGACATCCTTATCCCATTACGCTGCTAGTTCACTGTTTCTTTTCGCATCCTTAATCTGATGCAACTTAAGCAAAATTGTTCTGGCAATCGGTGGGGCAACCAATGCTTCTATCGCAAACGAAATGACAAAGTTGCGCGGCCATTTGTAGAAAAATGTCCGGATCAGTTCGATGCTGACATGTCTGCTGCGGATCCATGTGCCGATTACGGTCATGAATATCGACATCAGGAAAACTGTGTACAGGATATTCACGATGATGTGCGCATTGAAGCTATCGCCTTCTTTGACCAGCTTGTCGGTCATAAACTCAGCCGGTTTATATGTAATCAAAACGAGTGCGATGACGCTGCACCAAATCAGCGGAATCACTTTCAAGACGTTCAACCATACGTCCATTCGGAATCCCATTTCTTTTATTTCGAAATTTCAGGCAAAAAAAATGCGTGAGATCACAAAAGTGATCTCACGCTGATCCATTATACAAGTTGAAATTTCTATAATTAATATTATGATGATTTCCTAGGATTTTTGCCAGTGTATTTTCAAAAAAGATTCACCTTTTCTGACCCTCGCCATCCCGCTCTTTCTGCCTGAAGGATTTATGCTTCTGCACATTTAAAGGTACATAATGTGCCGAAGTGCTTGGATTCTAGTTTTTTTTCAGAAAGTAACAACCTTATCCGCCCATTCGACCATTTGGACGCAATCGATCATGGTGCTGATGGGGCAAACATCCGAGCCTTCCATGTTGCGCGACTGTAGGCACGTTCCACAAGCCAATATTTCACCATTCAGTTCGTCAAAAGCTTGCACTTGCGCGGCTACATCGTATGTTTCGTGGGTCATGTTTTCGATTTCAACTGCTTCTCCCATCAGGAAGACTTTCACTTCATGTCCGGTCTTCTTCGCGGTCACTGCGAACCTCATGGCGTTCCAAGATTTTTCATATTCCTTTGTTTCGATGATGATTCCTAATTTCATTGTGATTCCTCCAAATTTTATTATTTACCCTTATCTTTTGATTTGATGTACCGCTTGGCGTTCTTGATGCCTCCGAAGTCGGAAAACATGGTGCTGATTTTCTCTTTTTCGATCTGTTTGGAATTCATGCCCTCGTATTTGGCTTCCTTCTTGAGCTTTAGGTAGCTCTGCAGCCGTTCTTCGGTCAGTGCGCCATCCTCTATGGCCTTCCTGACCATGCAGCCTGGCTCGTTCTCATGCTTGCAATCTTTGAATTTGCATTGTTCTGCCAATTCATCGATGTCGACAAACGTCCTCGCCAGGTTGGCGCTTTCCAAACCGAGTTCGCGCATGCCCGGCGTATCGATGATGCAACCGCCAGTGGGTATGAGGAACAACTCCCGGTTTGTGGTCGCGTGCCGACCTTTGTCATCTCTTCTGATTTCCCGCGTTTCATTCAGTTCTTCCCCAAGGATCCGGTTGATCAAGGTTGACTTTCCCACACCGGATGAGCCGATGAAAACGACGGTCTGACCCAGTGTGATGTATTTCAGGACAGCCGTATATCCGTCCTCGCTCAGGCTCGAAGTGACCAGCACATCGACCCCGAAAGCGATCGTCTCGATTTCACGCAGCTTTTCCGGGATATCTGCGCACAGATCTGCTTTCGTCAGCACGATCACCGGCGTTGCCCCGCTGTCCCACGCGATCGCCAGGTAGCGTTCCAGCCTCCGCAGATTGAAGTCATTGTTGAGTGACATGCAGATGAAGACAATGTCGATGTTCGCCGCCACAACCTGGACGTCATGCGCCTTGCCAGCTGCTTTCCGGATAAAGACGCTTTTCCTTGTCAGAGTGTGGTGGATGATGGCATGATCCTGGCTTCCCTCATTCCGGTCGATCATCACAAAGTCGCCGACTGCCGGATAGTCCGACATTTCGACTGCAGCATGGCGCATTTTCCCTGATATTTCCGCCAGCATTTCCGATTCAGCGGTCGCCACTCGATACAATTCCTTGTATTGCGCGATGACTCTTGCCGGATGCAGGTCCGGATAAAGGGTCGCCTCCTGCACGAACCTGTCCGAGAATCCTAAATTAATTAATCTATCAGTCATGATTCCTCTACCTCATTATCAGTAAATTTTATCTGCTTGATTTAATCCCTGATACTAGTGTACACCATTTGAAGGCATTTCATCCATTCCACCTTCACCAATGAATACAGGGACTAATCCTCAGTATAATTCGAGTAACACGATGCAAAAAAGCTGTCCAAAATTAGACAGCTTTTCTCTGATTTATAGTCTATTTTCAGTTACTAAACGTGACCTCGACACTCCCTCGTCCCAGATTTTGGGAAAGTCCAGCGGGGTCTTCAATCCGGCCGATTGGGGTGTAGCTGTAAGAGGTCGAAAAATCTTTGTAGAAAATCACCAAACAGTCGGAACCGTACACCATCACATCCCCGGCCTTGATGCTGCCAACTCTTTTGGAGTCCGTCGGCAAGGTTTCCGAAAGATAATAAAATTTTTCATTCCCATTCAGTTCATCCATTTTTAGAGTCATCGGCAACTTTTGGGTCAGTGCCTGCATTGCCGCATTGTTATCCAGCGACACAGTATATCGGGTATTTCCGACTTGAATCGTCATCATTGACATGGAGTCATCCCTTTCTTGTGGACTTGGTTCGATGAGCATTTGGTCTGTTTCTGCAACAAGTCCGGCGTCTCCCTGTTCTAACAGCGAGAAAGTATTTGCTCTTTCTGAAGAGGCCGATAATGAAGCCTCATCTGATGGCGGACTAATGGTGCATCCAGTCAGCAAAAACACATAAAATACGCACGTAAAAATAAAATCAACTTGTTTAGGTTTTTTCATCTGATCCGCATCTTTTTACAAATTTTCCGTAAAGAACGACTCAAGTTTATCGAACGGAATCAGATCCGTTCTGTCGTACAGATCCACGTGACCGGCGCCGGCAATTTCATACAGTTCTTTCGGTTCGGCCGCCATTTTGTAGGCATCCTCACTGAAATATCGCGAATGCGCATGCTCACCGATGATGAACAGGATCGGTCTTGGTGAAATCGTTTGGATGTAGTTCATCAGCGGGAAATTCATGAAAGCCATGGCGCTCGTCTTCGTGAAGGCACCGATTGAGTTCGGATGGAAGCCACGTTTCATCGCATAGTAGCCAAAGAATTCACTGCCGATTGGATCCATTCCTTCAGGGATGGAATCCACTGGCTCGCTTGGGAAGGCCGGCGTCAATTCCGGTTCATCGCTCTGGAAATCTTTCCAGCGCTGTTCACCTAGTTGGTCAAAAAGCTGCGTGCGTTGCTCATCCGTCATGCTGTCTGCCCAGCCGTAGCGCATCACCCGGCTCATGTCGTACATGCTGACGGTCGCAACCGCTTTGATCCGCGTGTCGACCTGCGCCGCTGTCACTGCAAAACCGCCGTTGCCGCAGATGCCGATCACACCGATTTTATTTCTGTCCACAAAAGGACGCGTGCCGATGAAGTCAACAGCCGCACTGAAATCTTCAGCAAAAATGTCCGGTGACGATACGTGTCTAGGTGCTCCGCTGCTCTCTCCGTTATAGGATTCATCAAACGCGATCGCCACAAATCCGCGTTCCGCCATATTCTGTGCATAGATTCCTGCGGCTTGCTCCTTGACGCCACCGTACGGGGTGCCGACGATAAGGGCAGGATATTTTTGGGATGTGTCGATGTCTTTTGATAAATATAGGTCCGCCGCGACGGTTATGCCATAACGATTTTTAAAAGTGACCTGCTCAACGGTTACCTTGTCGCTGAGTGTGAAAGTTCTGTACGTATTCTCTGTCATATCATTTCCTCCAAATTATTCAAGATTATGTTCGTTTAATCTCTAAGCAGTGAGCTTAAGTTGATTCTACGACCTAACCTTAACGTGAAGTCAAATGTTTTTTAGAAAATAATTTTGGCGGGTGAATATAGGAGCGGTGGAGTTGCAATATGGCCTTAGATGATTTTGTAACTGATGTGCGTTCTGCCAGCCGGAAGTCCAACCAACTGAATCCTTTCCAACTTGACATCACTGTTATCAAAATCCTCAAATGGCCGAAATCCGGTCCGTAAAAACCAAGGCACGATATCCACTTGCAATTCATCGATCAAACCGGTTTTTAAACAGAGCGGTGTAGTAAGTGCGCTGCCTATGATATTCACATCTTTTTCACCCGCTGCCGCTTTGGCTTGGAGGATTGCATCGGCGACGCCCGTGGTTACAAAAGTGATAGTTACCTTGTCTGATTCTTTTGGATGTTTTTCTGGAGCCTTATCGGTGAAGACAAATATCGGAACTTGATACTCATAATCCACATACCAATCAGGATCTTCCGCCATTCCATATTCCTTTTGAGACATCACAACCGATCCGGTCGTCAAAATCGACTCCTTCATGACTTCCGTTTCCTTGAGCATATCCAAATCAGCGTACAACGTATTGACACTGCCTTTACTATCCTCGGCAAATCCATCCAAAGAAATGGTTAAACCTAAAACAACTTTTCCCATGTTCTTTCTCCTGTCTGAATTTATTTTGTTAGAATTGATAATCCTCATACAGACAATTCATCAATCTATTTTCAATAAGGATGATAATTTGGAAATATATTTCGATATAGTGATCCGAGCAACAGGTGTTAAATGTAAAATATGTTTAGCTTTGTAAAGATTATCGCACATATCTTTAGTTTTGCGAACTTTTGCGAATATCAAAAAAACTCTCCGAACAGTGCAGACTAGACGTTCGAGGAGTTATTTTCTGCGAATATTTTATTAGCTAGGGTCTTTATCAGTACTATCATCCATAGCCGGAAGTGCCAGTTCAAAGGACTTGACCCTTCTTTCCAGGAGGGTTTTTTGGGGACTGCCTAGCTTCGACTTGGCGTAGACGCCTTCGATTGAGGGCAGCAAACCGGCAAGCAGGATGCGGGCTTCCGCCAATTCTTCCGGTGAGTAAGTATGGGACTTTTCTTCCCAAACGTGTTCCAGCACAGCCAAGCCGATGCGGAGGGCCTTTAGCCGTTTCGCCACCACGTTCGTGTTGGCGCCTTTCTCGGTCATACTGCTCAATGCATTTTCGGATTTGCGGATGGTCGATCGGAAGGATTTCAGCGATTCCTCTTTAGTTGTTTCAGTCAAATTGTCCATAAACAAGCGTCCCCTTCTCGGTGGCATTCGCTAAATAGAGCGCAAAACCGGCGACGATCAGCTCGGAAAGTACAAAGGCCGACCAGATGCCCGTCATTTGCCACATATTGCTGAACACTATCGCCAAGGGCACAATGATCGCCAAGCCCCTCAGAATGGAGATGATGAAGGCGGCGCGTGCCTTTTCGGTGGCGCTCAGGAACATCGCCGTCACGATGTTTATGCCGACGAAGAAAAAGCCCAGGAAATAAATCTTCATGCCTTTATCCGCCAGTTGCGCGATCGCAAGATCATTTTCGTTGTTGAATAGGCTGATCAGCGTGTCCGAATAGGTAAATGTGCCCGCATAAATCAGTCCGGCTATCAGGACAGCTGTCAGCAAGGCATACTCCTTCACTTTTTTGACCAATTCCCACCTCTTCATCCCGTAGTATTTGCTGATGAGCGGCTGTACGCCTTGCCCCAGACCCGTGAAGATTGCGACAGCCACAAAAGCAAGATTCGCAACAATACCATATGCAGCGACTCCCCTATTCCCCTCGAGCCCCAAAATCAGCAGATTGAACGTCGTCAACACGACCGCGGAGGACACTTCCATGATGAACGTTGAAGAGCCCAGATTGAGGATATCCATAACCGCCGGACGGGTCATTTTGTGTTTAAGGAACGCCGACTTGCGCTTCCTCGCTGCGAAGTGCGTGGACAGGATGCCCAAACTGATGATCGGCGAAAGGCTCGTCGCAAAAGCGGCACCGAACATACCCATCCCGAACGGAAAGAGGAAAATATAATCCAGGATCACATTCGAAAAGCTGCCGACCAGCATCGCCGTCATGGCCAGTTTGGGATTATTGTCATTGCGCACAAAAGCGAGCACGGTGTTATTCAGGATGAAAAATGGCGCAAAGGCTAAAAGCGTAGCCATGTAAGCGTGGGTCAATGGTAAAGTGACCGCGTCCGCCCCGAGCGCCGATGACAGTGCTCTAGATCCGAATAAGCCGAGCACAACGAACAACAAGCCTGCGATGACACCAAGTTTGAGTGCACCCGCAAAGATCCCTTCAGCTTCTTCCCCTTTGTTTCGAGATTTCAATATGCCGAAACGGGCGGCCCCGCCGATGCCGATCATCAAGCCGACACCGTGAATCAGGCTGTATACCGGCACAGCAAAATTCAACGCAGCAATACCATTTGCCCCCAATGCTTTCGCTATATAGAACGTGTCGGCCAAAATGTAGAAGGACACGCCAATCATCCCCAAAATATTCAAGCTGACGTACTTCGAAAAGTCCCTCAGTAATGTTTTTTCCATGTTGCAATCTCCTTCCAAAATAAAAAAGATGCCCCGAAAACATTCCTTCAAAGACCTACGGAATGTTTCTGAACACCTTGAACTCTCTGCCCGGTGGCAAAAAGAGGATTATCTATTTGGTTAATATCACTTGATTATAATTTTTCGGAGACTGATTGTCAATGCCGCCATCAGATCAATTTGCCCTAGGCATTACTTCAAATTTTTTCACACTGAAAAATAAGCAGCCAACCATGACTGCGGCTATATCCACAAAAGTTCTTAACAACAAGTCAATCATATCAGCATCAAACACAAGCGGCATGAAGAAGTTAAACAGAAACAGATTCAGGCCAAACAACACGCCTCCAACAATCAGCACATTTGCGGTCCTGCTGCTCTGCTGAACATGTTTGTTGAACCAATCCAAAACACACGCAGTGGTAAGTCCAGTCACTGCGCACCAAATGAGGGTTTCCAAAGGTTTTTCTGCAAAGGACGAATAAATATCCAACACATAATACTGGATCAGTCGCCCGATAATAAACAGCCCCGTAATGGCAACAATCGCCATAATACTGCTGTTCCCTGGCAGCTTGCTATTACTTTCCCCCTCTTTTTTTCCAAGCATAATTCCTACCAAGGCACCCATGACCAGTAGGGAAAAACTATCAGCCAGAGGGTATGTGATTCTGTCAAGTGGCGCGGCGTGCGGTAACGGCTCGAGCAGATATACAATCCAAACAAGGCTGCAAGCAATACCGTATTTAAGTCCTTGTACTACCCTGCTCCCCGACAACTGATCGCATACCAGCAAAAACATCGCTGCTATCAGCGAGAAGGCAATGACACCATACACAGAAAAAACTAACGGCATCGTACCGTTGACCACAAACACACTTGGAGGCAAAAACGACTCTTCTCCAGGCGGAATCAATAGCTGTCCAATAATCCTCGAAAAGGTTGTCATCACGCCCACAAAAAGAATCTTGAGTATACATTTAGTCCTTTCTACCACTACCGCACCTCACTTATCTATCAACTTATGGTATCTTACTTCTGTAATTTGCTTGATGGAAATCTGGAACGTATACTTTAGTTAGAGCATCCACAAAACAGTTGTCCATCCCTCCGGTTATTATTATACGTCTTCATCCAGCTACATACCAAAGTTTTAACCGATTGAAAGGCCGTTCCGCCTGACTCATGACTGAAATCGGGAGCATGCGGTGGCACTCATTCAATCATGCAGATCAATAGCTAACCGGCTCTTCCGAATAAAGTATGATACATGGAGGTTATAATATGTCTGAGCAAGTAACAGTTGAAACATTGAAGAACTTTCTGGAAGCATTCAATCGTCACGACCTGGATTCCATCATGAGCTATTTCGCAGATGATTGCATCTTCTATATGCCCCGAGGCACCAAACCCCGTGGCGATCGATATGTCGGAAAAGCGGAGGTTAGAGCAGGTCTGGCAAGTCGATTCGAGGGTATCCCGGATGTACATTATGGAGAGGATCAGCATTGGATCTGCGGCAATTTGGGAGTATCGGAGTGGACTCTCACCGGTACGACTAAATCAGGGCAGCAGATTGAAGTGCGAGGTGTTGATCTGCTCGAGTTCGCTGGAGGAAAAATTATCCGCAAAGATTCTTTCTGGAAGATACTGGGATGATGGGCAGAGACTACTCTCGGAAATGTGTCAATCACCTATAATGCTCGTGATATTGTCAAAGGCAGCCAACAATATGTTGACTGCCTTTATTTATAATACTTTATCATAAACTCAAAGTTCCCTATATCAGTCTGTCTTTACGGAAGCCTGCCGTTATAAAACGCCAAGCAGCCTTTCGTTTTGTCAGCCAAGCGATTTGGGCGTCATTCCTGGTGTTGCTGAGTATTCTTGGTATTAAAAATTTTGCGACTGTGGCTGGAGCGATTTCCCTCTGCCGGACAGCGTAACATTACATCCGGCTCGCAGAAACTCGGTTGCCATAGAAAAACCAAGGCCACGAGTACTACCCGTTATCACAATGTTTTTCATAATATTCCTCCGTTAGTGTGGATTCAGCCATTCCCGAATTGGCAGGAGATTCCCTCTCTTGTGCCGTCAAAACCGTTCATTACAACATGGTTTCGCAATCGCTTTCTTCGCAACATATTATATCATACCGCTATAGACTGCCAGTGCGCAAAAAAAGCCGCAAGGAAAATCATTATTCATGACAGTCCTTGCGGCTTTACATAACGGTTAAAAATTCCTTTGATAACCTATTTTTTAGCATTTCTTCCTACTAACCAACCACTTTGTTCCTTCCGGACTTTTTAGCTTCATATAATTTCTTGTCTGAACGGTGAATCAGAGTCTCATAGTCTATCATTTCTTCGCTTGTTATAGTATAAAGTCCAAAACTTGAAGTTAGCTTGATCTTTTCTCCATTATAGCTAAAAACTGTATCTTCAATGGCTTTTCTCATTCTATCAGCGATAACTCCTGCGATTTTTTTATCTGTATTTGTTAAGCAGACAATAAACTCTTCACCGCCAAATCTGGCAATCCAATCCACATCTTGTCTTGTGTTTTTCCCAAGGATTCCGGCAACTTCTTTTAATATGTGATCCCCTGCCAAATGACCATAGGTGTCGTTGACTTTTTTGAAATGATCAATATCTGCCATCAGGACTGAGATTGGTTGATTTTCCAGATGAGATTTGACCATATCTGCAGGTAATCTTTCAATGATATATCTCTTGTTATAGATTTGTGTCAGCTCATCTGTTACTGCTGCTACATTGGCTTGTTCCAGCAGTCTTTTAATTTCCAAGCTTTCAGTTAACTCTCTGTCACCAAGAATCATGCTTTTTGTAACGTTTTTTAAAAGTTCAACTACAACCATTCTATCTTCTATTTTTACAGGTATTGCTGTAACCATAATGATTTTATCAAGAGAAGTTTCTATTTTGATAAAAGTGTCATTTTCATTGTAGGCTCTCATGGAAATACAATTCTTGCATACCGTACCTTTCCCCCATATGCCAAAACAGGCTTCCAGAACCGGCATGAGTTCTTCTTGATTTTTATTTTTAACAAATAAGACTTCCTTTTTAATAGGGTCTACAATCCTTACCTGTTCATACATTTTTTCAAATGTTGTCAATTGACTTATGAGTGTCTGAAACCCCTTCAAATTTATTTCTACCTTAATCACCTCTTCTTAAGATTTATCGTTACAGCAAAGCATACCCTATTTTCTCATTTTTTTCATTTCAATTATACCATAGGTAATTTCTACCGAAAATTCAAAGTTAACATATATAGGATTCTTCCTGATGAACAAATGGGTAAGAATGAACTTCCATATCCCATATTTCACCATTAGCCAATCTATGTCGAAAGTTAAAAGTCACTTAAACCGCGCTCAAAAAAATAACCCCTGAGAACAGCTAAATAAGCCATTCTCAAGGGTGTGAACATTTCTCTATCTGTAGAACATCTGATATTGATTTTACTGAAAAAGTAATTGTACTTATAGTGTGTCTCCAATACTCTGCGGTTTAATGATGGACACCACTCCTCAAATAAAGCCGCCATCATTTTGTTTAACTGTTCTTTTTTCTTTCTCTGTGTTTTGCAACATTATAAAAAAACATTCCCTAAAACCTTACCTAATCAAATTTCAATTTATCACCGCTAAGGCAGTACATTTTACGACCACATCAAACCTTAGCGAATCCTATACAAATCTAGTCTATAATAGTGTGAAAAAAAACGCAAGGACTGTCACAATGACTGTCCTTGCGGCTTGCTGTTTTATTCTATTATTTGTTGCGTGTCAGCGCAACGACTGATTCCACATGTCTCGATTGTCCCTGATTGATGTCGCCATATCAGAACATATCTACACATTTTATCCGATTTTCAAGTGTTCACGAAAACATATCCATACCAAGATTATCCGTCTCATTCATTCCCCTGCCTAAATCTCGGTAGTGATAAGTAACAGGTCGGGATTTTCTCTATACCTCTTTTCCTGCTCTTATAAAATGTCCTTCCTGAATCGCTGCGAAGGTTGCCATGCCACATACCACGATAGCAGTATACTTAAGTTCAATAAAAGATAATGTCAGCGGCAGCAAGAAAAGCAATACTCCCGTAAACTTGTTCATGATGGTATGTTCTGTCACAAACTTCTTCTGGCACATGAATCCTGATATAACATTAATGATTTTTATTACAGCAATCGCTAAAATCCATATCCAGAGCCATATGGGAATATCCAAAACAGGAAGCAGCTTAACCAAGCAAGCCACAATAAATATGAAATCAGCAATCGTATCCAGTTTGGAGCCAAACTTACTGTCGATGTTCGCCTTTCTTGCAACAGTACCATCAATCATATCCGTGAAGCCGCTTATCAAAAACAGTGCATAAAACTGCGGTGAAAATGCAGGAAAGAAAAACAGCAGAACGCTGCACAGGATACGACAGCCAGTAATGATGTTTGCCATTTATCCACTCTCCTTTCCCGTGGCACGTCAATGATAATTGGACTCTTGTCAGCTGTGCAACAGTCTCAAATCCAGATTTATCTCATCAGGCTATTCGCCAGCTTTTTTTCTTGACAAAGATTTATTTTTTGAATGAACCAATTTCAATCAGGTTCCCTTCTGGGTCAGCGATGTAGCATGTGCGTTGTCCCCAAGGCTGAGTCGTGGGCTCCAAGATAGGGATTGCACCTTTGGATACGACTTCATTAAAGGTCAAATCAACCGCATCATAGTTATCCACGCTTAGGGCAATTTCATAATGTCCATTAATTTCATTCGCATAACCAAAGGCTCTGTTTGTCATCTTTTCAAAGTCTGTCCGACGATACAATAAAAACAAGGTTCCATCCTTGACCAAATACACATTCGATGCGTTTTCATCTTCCCGGATTTCAAAATTCAGAACATCTCTATAAAAGCGGACCATCGTTGCCATGTCTTTTACGAAGATCCCAAAACCATCAAGTTTCATAGTGTTTCCTCCGATTATTGTTCATCGTATATTGCCCCTCGCAGTTTGTATTCTCCATTTCTTCCACTATTGAGACACGTACAACTCCCTGCCCCGATGCTTCTCTTTCTGCTGCTTCCTTGTATTCCTTTATATGTTTTGGAAAGGTTCTTTCAACCTTTCAAATTTCCAGTATATTCGGCGAGCGTCTTGACCTCACAGCCCTTGTCTGCGTAATAACGGAGCATTTCGTCCATCTTTTTCAGGTCATAACTGGTGACACAGTCAGAAATGACACGTACTGTGTAGCCGGCCTTAGCCATGTTGAAGCAGGTGGATTTCACGCAGGCGGTGGCATCCGCACCGGTGATATAAAACTCGTTTATGCCGTTTGCCTCGATAAATGCGGCAAATTCCTCACTTGTCAGAGCGTTGCCCTTGGTTTTCAGGAAGAAGTTTTCCGAAACGATCTTCATCTCGGGAACAAGCTCTGCGCCTTTTGTGTCCGGCTTGAAGGTGCGTGTACCTGCGGAAAGATTGTTGTGCTTGATGTACACAACGTGCATTCCCTTGCTCACAGCCCAATCTATGGCAGTATTGATGTTATCAATGATTTCCTTATAGTGCTTCGTGATGTCGTTCTGAATATCTATAATAACAAGTGCTTTCGTCTCCATATCTCTCCGCTCCTTATGTTTATTAGGTTATATATGTCTCACTGGAAACTGATCTGTCGTCTCATCCTATTCTCGTGACATCAACACTACCGCCTCAACATGGGTTGAGTGGACACAATGTATGTCATAGCACTACATACGTTCCAGGGAACATATCTACTAACCCTTTAACGATAGCTACGATTTTGCACCCAGTTGAATAATATTGTTTATCTTGTCTAGTGTAATCTTATAGTCATTAATCTCATTATCATCTAGATAATTAATAATTTTTTCTTGATTAATTCTATCATTCCAAAATCTAAGTGCTATCTTCACATATTCAAAAAATTGTTCTTTAGTAGTAATTAAGTGGCTTCCATACACTATCAAGTCCGTTGTAAAGCTTTCTTCAATTCCATAAATATCTTCAAAATAATCAAACACACTACAATAACTATCAAGAAACTTAGCCAATAACAGTCTTTGCCCAATTGTCATATTAATTGCCCCACCATTAATAATAGGGACTTTATAATCGTCATAATAATGACTTAACAAACAAGCAAATGTATCAAACCTATCATTTCCGATTGCATTTTTTATATTATTTAGTCCTCCGGTTTTAGGCATTATGCTTACATTCATTGGGGAATATCTAATAATTTTAAATAGTTCATTTAATTCATCGAACACTTCGTCTTCCATTATAATTGAACCATAAAGTGTATAAAACCTCACATTTTTCAAATTTAGATTAAAGCAAACATCCCCCCCGATTTCAATTAACTCTCCAGAGTGAGAATATAGGTACTCCTTGCCATTAGAAGACATATTGCTTCCATAGTACTTCATGTAAAATTCTATTGATTTTTCATCAAAATCTCCCATAGCTATGCTCCTTTATTGTGTATCCATCCTATCGTGTCAACCCGCCTTGACACTACACTTTGGACATCAACACTACCGTCTCAACATGCAGGGTTTGCGGGAACACCTCCTCTGGTTGGATGCTGCCTACGCTGTAGCCGCCTTCGTGGAATAACTATAGATCACATGCCATTGTAGCTGGGTTGCACGTGCAGAGGTTATTCCGAAAGCAGATTAAAAAAAAGATTTCAGTCCATCACAATCATTATAAACTCTTTGGATGGCCATCGCTAAGTGCAACATCTTTTTGAATGCAAAAAAATCCGCAAGAACCGTCATCACTCATGACGGTCCTTGCGGATTACTAATTTTTCCCTATTATTTGTTACGTGTCAAAGCCACTACTGACTCGACATGCAGCGTTTGCGGGAACAAGTCCACTGGTTGGATGCTGCCTACACTGTAGCCGCCTTCGTGGAATAACTGTAGGTCGCGCGCCATTGTAGCTGGGTTGCAGCTGACATAGACGATGCGCTCAGGAGCGATTTCCAAAGCAGCTTCGATGAATGCCGGTTCCAAGCCTTTGCGTGGAGGATCGACAACCAAGACATCCGCTTTGACGCCTTCTGCAGCCCATTTCGGCATCACTTCTTCGGCAGCGCCGATTTCGAAGGTAATGTTATCGATGTTGTTTGCTGCGGCATTCATTTCAGCCATTTTGACGGCATCGGGAACAACTTCCATCGCATACACGTGTTTCGCTTTTTCAGCCAATGACAAGGAGATTGTTCCGATTCCGCAATAAGCATCGATGACGGTTTCTTCGCCTGTCAATTGTGCAGCTTCGATCGCCAATTTATAAAGTTTTTCCGTTTGGATTGGGTTCACTTGATAGAATGAGCGGGAAGAGATGGCGAAAGTATGACCCATCAATTTGTCGCGGTACACGTCTTCACCGTGAAGGACGATGGTTTCGTCACCCAGGATGACATTGTTTTGTTTCGGGTTCACGTTTTGGACGATGCTGACCACTTCCGGTAAAGCCTCCAAGATAGCTGGAATGATTTTGCTTTGTGGGAACAATTTCGCCGTACGTGTAACTAGGACAACCATCATTTCGCCTGTGTAATAACCGCGGCGGATCATGATATGACGGATATTTCCGGTATGTTTCTTCTCGTCGTATGCTTTCACGTTGAATTCTTGCAGAATGTCACGGACTTTTACGATTGCTTCATCGATTTTTGGATCCTGGATCTGGAAGTTTTCCATCGGGATCAATTCATGTGTGTTGGTGCGGAAGAATCCGGTTACCAATTTGCCGTCTTTTTGACGTACTGGGATTTGTGCTTTATTGCGGTATCCCCACGGATTTTCCATTCCGATTGTCGGTTTGACTTCGACTTCAGGCATTTTGGCAATGCGTTTCATCACTTGCTCGACGTTGTTCTTTTTGAAAGCCAATTGGGCAGAGTAACGCAGATTCTGCAACGGCATCGTACCAACGCGTGTTCCTTTAACATCACGTGTCGGAATGCGGTCAGGAGAACTGCTCAGTCTTTCCTCAATGCGGGCGAATCCAAAAGATTTGCCGACTTTCGTCACTTTGATGATTGCCCGTTCGCCCGGTAGTCCATCCGCTACAAATAATGGATAACCCTCAACTTTTGCGACACCCATACCTTCTGACGTTAAGTCCTCAAATGTTACAGTCATCTTCTCATTTTTTATTACCGGTGCTACCGTATATTGTTTTTTCATATGTGCTCCTCAGTTCATAATTTATCATTCGGGTTCATTATACCAAAAAAGAAGGGGTCTCGATACAGCAAGCCCATTTGTTTGGAAAAAATAAGTACTTTCTCATAATATCGCCTGATGCGGCGCGTCTTATCGATAGGAAGTTTCGCTCGCGTTCAGTATAATAGAAATATATAGACCAGTTACTGATGGGTACAGGAAGAAAGCGAGGATGACAAAATGAGCGGACAACGGATTATTCCCTTTTTGACGTTACCGGGGACTGCAGAAGCAGCGATGCACTTTTATGTTTCCATTTTCCCGAATTCCAGCGTGACCTCCCTCACCAAAATCGATGAGGATGAACACGGTGAAGGCGGCCGTGTGATCAATGAGCAGTTTGTGTTGAATGGACAGGAATTCATGGCGATGGACATGGAAGAGGATTTTTTGCCGGATATGACTTGGGCCGTTTCCCTCTACGTGGACTGCGAAGATGAATCCAGCTTCGACAATTACTTTGATTCCTTATCCGCGGATGGCGTTGTGATGATGGGGCCTGAAGCAGTCGGCGAATTGCGTGCGGTAGCTTGGGTGACCGACCAATTCGGCGTCACCTGGCAATTAGTGTGGAAATAAAGCAAATGGGCTACTCCAGTTTTTTGGGGGCAGCCCATTCTTTTTGATTATCGGACATTCTCGCCTACTATTCTGCCGCCAATAATGCCGGCAGGTCCGCAACGGTGTCCAGATTGACGGACCCGACCGCTTTGCCATCCTCCAGTTTGATCAAAAGCGGCACAAACTCGACGCCGTAGGTATCCAGCACCTCATCATAGTTGGCATCATTGACACGCTTTTTCGTATTGTAATAATAAGCGGTCTGTCCGGTTTCCGTCAATTTTTCTTCCAGGATTGGACGGAACTCCTTGCAGTAAGGGCAATCATCGAAGCCGAAATAGAGGTAGGCCACATCCAGTGCGACCACTTCTTCGTATTCCGCTTCATTTGCGATGGCCACTATCGGGGAATTTGCCGCTTTCCCGCAGGCCACAAGCAGCATCAGCAGTCCGCTCAAAAATAAGATGGACAAAAATTTCTTCTGTTTTTTCGGCATACGGCAGGTCCCCTTTTGTGTGAAAGCTTCTTTTTTCCAGTATAGCAAAAAATGCCCGAGACCTCTCATCATAAGACCGAGTGGCCGGGCATTTTTTCCATTTTCAGTTTTTAGTTCTTGCCGTCGTAAGGCAAACGTTTGTCGTTTACTTCATCCGGATGCAAGGTTTCAACTTCCTTCATGAAGCCTGTGCCGGCACCTTCCAAAATACCTTCATCGACTTCTTCGATTGGATCAGCGTAATCGGAAGTATTCCCGATGATTTTGATGTGCTGCTGGTGGTTCGTGAACGTAGTCGGTGCATCACCGCCGTACTCCCCATCCAAGTTGATCATCAAACGTGAACCATCCATGGATTCTGCTTTCACAAAGCTGGTATGTGTATAAAGGACGTTCGAATTTTCAAGATGTCTGCCCCCGTTCAAAACTTGGGCCAACAGTTGCAGGATTTCGAAAATGTTCGCGGTCTTCACGACAAACAGCGTGAACTTGCCATCCCCCAAAACGATGTTCGGATCGATCGTCTCAAAGCCGCCGACCGAGTTGGTCAAGGCCACGAAGAACATGGAAGCCATGCCGTCGTAGACGCCGTCTTCATACTCGATGCGCATATGCATTGGTTTGAGCTGCGGGATTTTTTCGGCGCCTTTCACCAGATAGGCAAGGTAACCGAAAATGGTCTTCAGCTTCGCAGGGACGTCGTAGGTCAGGTCCGTCAGATAACCGCCTGCCGCGATATTTATGAAATAAGTACCATTGGATTGACCGATATCCATCGGGATGACATTTCCGTCAGCGATGATGCGGGCTGCATCCAATAGATTTGAGCGCGGAATCTTCAAAGCACGGGCATAGTCATTTGTGGTCCCTGCAGGTATGATGCCGACTGTCGGTCTGTGGTCCAATCCGGCGATACCGTTGACAACCTCGTTTACGGTACCGTCTCCGCCTGCTGCAACAATCAGGTCGAATCCGGCCAAAGCGGCACGTTCCGCTTCTTTTGTTGCGGAAAGCGGTTCGGGTGTAGTGGCGTAAGCACTGGTCTCATAGCCTGCTTCTTCCAATATTTGAAGGATGTCAATCATGCTTTTTTTCAGCATTTCTCTTCCGGAAGTAGGATTGTAAATTACTCTTGCTCTCATTCTTTTCCTCATCTTTCTAGGCTCATCTGTTATATAGATCACAATTTATCTTTTCTTGTCAAACCACTCAATTAATGATTATATCACCTAAATCATAATAATACTAATTGTTGAACTGGAAAAAGATAGGTTTATTGCGATTTTTTTGAGAGTTTATTATTTCAGAAAAATAGCCAACCTCCGGAAGGAAGTTGGCTGGAATGTGCTCAACGCAGACGCGTTCTGAATCTCGCTCTATCTTAGTTGAGTTCTGATTCGCAGAGTTCTCCGCCTAAGTTGACAACCACACGCGGACAAAAAACGTCCGCTTTGTGGTTGTCCTCTTAGTGCTCGAACTCTACCCGCGAATCATCACATCCTATTAGTCGAACTCTGAATTGCAGATAGAAAACGCATCTCTTGGCTTGGTACAAAGATTGCTAAAGACCTCAAACGTCGCACTGTGACGTTTGAGTGCCTAACGCTATTTAGACCCATCCAGCCAAACCCGGGCTGGTTGTTCCTAAATTTCGTTAGTGCTCGCCCCCTACCCGCAATTCATCGTATCCTATCTTTTTTCCAACTCCTGCGCCAGGAGTTGGTTGACCATGCCTGGGTTGGCTTGGCCTTTGGTTTGTTTCATGATTTGGCCTACCAGGAAGCCTTTGGCGCGATCTTTTCCGGCTTTGAAGTCGTCAACGGATTGTTGGCTGTTGTCCAAAACGGCGTTGATGATCGGCAACAGTTGCGACGGATCGCTCATTTGGATCAGGCCTTCTGATTCAACGACTGCTTTTGCGTTGCCGCCTTTTGTTGCCAACAGGCGGAAGACTTTTTTGGCGATCTTCGTGCTGATGGTGCCGTCTTCGATCAATGTGATCATGCCGGCAAGGTTCGCTGGCGTCAGTTTCGTGTCGGCCAGTTCCACTTTTTCACTGTTCAGGTAGGCTGATACTTCACCCATCAACCAGTTGGAAGCCAATTTGGCATCCGCACCGGCAGCAAGGGTACCTTCAAAGAAGTCGGACATTTCTTTCGATAGTGTCAATACCATTGCATCGTACTCAGGCAGATCGTATTCAGAAATGTATCTTTCACGGCGTTTTGCTGGCATTTCCGGAATGCTTGCTTTGACACGGTCGATCCATTCTTGGGAAACGGTCAAGCCCGGCAGATCTGGTTCCGGGAAGTAACGGTAATCACTTTCGCCTTCTTTGACGCGCATCAGGATTGTTTCGCCATTTGTTTCATCGAAACGGCGTGTTTCTTGTTGGATGACCCCGCCAGCGTTCAATACTTGTGCTTGGCGTTTTTCTTCATGAGCCAAACCTCTGCGGACGAAGTTGAAGGAGTTCAGGTTCTTCAATTCTGTCTTCGTGCCGAATTTTTCTTGGCCGAATGGGCGGATGGAGATGTTGGCATCGCAACGCATGGAGCCTTCTTCCATCTTCACATCGGATACATCTGTGTACATGATGATTTGGCGTACGGCATCCAGATAAGCATAAGCCTCTTCAGGAGAGCGCATATCCGCTTCCGATACGATTTCGATCAATGGCGTTCCTTGACGGTTCAAATCGACATAGGAATAGCCGTCCGATCCGTGCATGTTTTTGCCGGCATCTTCTTCAAGATGGACGCGCTCGATGCGGATTTTTTTCTTGACGCCTTCCACTTCGATTTCGACCCAGCCGTCATGGCCGATTGGGTTATCCAATTGCGAAATTTGGTAGGCTTTCGGATTGTCCGGGTAGAAGTAGTTTTTGCGGTCGAAATGCGTTTCCGTCGAGATTTCGCAGTTCAAAGCCAAAGCGGCCTTCATGCAGAATTCAATGGCGCTTTTGTTGATGACAGGCAAGACGCCCGGGTAGCCCCAGTCGATGACGTTTGTGTTTGTGTTCGGTTCTGCCCCAAAGTGTGCTGGAGATGGGGAGAACATTTTTGATTCAGTTTTCAATTCCACATGGACTTCCAGTCCGATGACTGTTTCATAATTCATAATGTTTTCCTCCTACAGGTTTGGGTGTTGATCAAGATAGTCGTTCGCTTGTTCCAAGGCAAAAGCGGCTTGATAGATTTTCGCTTCTTCGAAGTAATTACCGATCAATTGGATACCGATTGGCATGCCGTCAGCCGAGAAGCCCCCAGGAACGGAAATGGCCGGAACGCCCGCCAAGTTGATCGTTACGGTCAACAAGTCGTCCATATACATAGCCAATGGATCGTCGTTCTTTTCGCCGATTCCGAAAGCAGTCGTTGTAGTGGTAGGCCCCAGGATCAGATCGTAACCTGCGAAGATGTTCGCGAAGTCGCGTTTGATCAGCGTGCGGACTTGACCAGCCTTCTTAAAGTAAGCATCATAGAAACCGGCGCTCAATGAGAAGGATCCCAACATGATGCGGCGTTTCACTTCCATCCCGAAACCTTCGGAACGGCTCTTGATGTACAATTCATCCAATGAATTCACATTTTCTGCGCGGTAGCCATAACGCACACCGTCGAAACGTTGCAGGTTGGATGAAGCTTCCGAAGAAGCGATGATGTAGTAAGCAGGGATTCCGTAGGCTAAAGTCGGCATGCTGACTTCTTCCACGGTAGCGCCCATTTCTTCGAATTGGGCAGCTGCTTTTCGTACAGCCTCTTGGATTTCAGCGGATACGCCATCTTGGAAATATTCTTTCGGCAAAGCAATCTTCAAGCCTGCTACATTTCCGTTCAGGTTCGCACTGAATTTAGGCACTTCCAACTTCATGCTAGTGGAATCTTTGGCATCATAGCCGCTGATTGCTTCCAATAATAGTGCATTGTCGGTTACGTTGCGTGTCATCGGACCGATTTGGTCAAGGCTGGATGCAAAAGCAATCAAGCCGTAACGGGATACGCGGCCGTATGTCGGTTTCATGCCGACGATGCCGTTGAAGGCAGCCGGTTGACGGATACTTCCGCCTGTATCTGAACCCAATGAAGCGACAACTTCGCCGCTGGCAACAGCAGCAGCGGAGCCGCCGGATGAACCGCCGGGAACTTTAGTCAGGTCCCACGCATTTTTGGTTTTTTTGTAGTAGGAGTTTTCCGTGCTCCCGCCCATGGCAAATTCGTCCATGTTCAGTTTTCCGACGTTGATGGCGCCGGCTTGCTTCAATTTAGTGACGACTGTTGCATCATAGATCGGCATAAAGTCGCCCAACATGCGGCTCGCCGCTGTCGTAGTCACGCCTTCGGTTACGATGTTGTCTTTGATCCCTAATGGAATACCGTTCAGGACATTGCCGTCAGCGTAGCCTTTTTCGTCCGCAGCTTGCGCTTGTTTCAAGGCTCCTTCTTCGTTCAAAGCCAAGAATGCTTCCACTTTTCCGTCTGTTTCAGCGATGCGTTTGAAGGCTGCTTGTGTCAGTTCCACAGAAGAGAATTCTTTGTTGACTAAACCTTCATGCAGGCTCGTTAGCGTTTCATTGAAAATACTCATGCGCCTTCCACCTCGTTATCTAAAATTGCCGGCACTTGGATCATGCCGTCTTCGGCTGTCTTGACGTTTTTGAATAAAAGTTCGCGATCTGTTCCTGGTTCCGCTACATCTTCACGCATGACATTCTTCAATGCATAGCCATGAGAAGTCACGGGTACATCCGTTGTATCGACTGCTTCCAATTGTTCCACCATGTCGATGATGTCGCCCAATTGTTCTGTAAAATGTGTGATTTCATTAGGAGCGAATTCCAGCTTGGCCAGTTTTGCTACGTGACGCACTTGCTCTTCAGTGATTGCCATGTAATACCCTTCTTTCTGTCGTTTTGTGTAGTCATCGTTTTTTTACATACTTGTTCATTTTAGCATAAAAAGCATCGGTTTGTGGGAGTTTTCTCACGTTTCCACCACTTTCTGAAAACCGTTAAAAGCGGAACGGGTTCGTTCAGCCCTGAAAGAAATTTAGGAAATCGTGCCGACTGAGCATCGCAGAGCGCAATAGGTACGATTTATCTAATTTCCGAAGGGCTAACCCGTGAAGCTGGAGAAGAAAAGCGGTACGGGTTCGTTCAACCCTGATTATGGAAAACTATCCGCTAATCGAAGATATGGTAACTGAAGCCCTGGCTGTCGTTCTCTCTTGTAAGGAACGATTCGATGCCATTGATCGATTCAACGGTGATCTCAACAGGAATGTTTTGGGGCAGGAACCGCCCTGCCGCATCCGTTACGTGCTGGGTGAACGCGATGATTTCCGTTTCTCCATAGAACTGCGTCGTGATGTCGATTTCGAGCGACATCAGCTGTCCATCGATGTATTTGCCTTCACCGACTATACCGTTCAGATTCGGGAAGAAATTTTGCACTTCATTTTTGAAGTTGTCGAAGTTGGAAGATTCTTCCGTCTGCGTTCCGCTTTGCAAAGGGAAGACAATTTTGCTTTCATTGCGGGTAATCCATTCACCGATCGCATTCCCTTCCGTGGAGACGCCTTCGAACAGATAGACGCCGCCGACCGGGCTGTCCTGCGCCGATTGTTCATAAATGCCGATGACGATCGGAATGCTTTCCAATCCTTCGGTCTGGCGCAAACGCGTAACAATCGTATTTGCATAGGCTTTTGCCTGTTCTTCCAGTTTATCGCGAGAAATGGCTTGTTCCATTGGCACATCGTTCACCTTGTAATAGTCGACCGAATTCATTGCCAGTCCGATCGTCATCCCGGCCAATTCGAAGCCATTTTCATTTTGGATCATATAGTCCTGTTCCAAAATCTGCTCCAGATAAATCGGCTCTCGGGTCGCTGCGTCGGTACTGCCGTTATCGGTCGGATTCAAACCGTCCGGATTGGAATCGCTGTAACGTCCCAACCATAACCTCGTCGTATCATAATCGATGACTTGACCTTCCTGAAAAAAATATTGGTCGGTCGGAAAAACATTTTTTGATACATCCAACAGATCCGCCTCAAAGTCTTTGATGTTAGCTGTCGAGTTCAGCGAGAGGCTGACGCCTCGATTCTGGCTGAATTGGTACTTGCCGTCCACAATCAAGGCCGGGTAATAATCGGTCGACAACTGATTCTGTGTCGTTTGGACAGTCACTTTTTCAGGGCCGGTATTGGTTGTATTCTCCGTTGTTTGCGTCTCTGATAGCTGTCCGCAACTGGCTAACAGGAACATCGCTGCTCCGGAGACAGTCATAAGGATGACGCTTTTCGCTTTATTCACTGCTGTCACTTCTTTCCAAGTTTTTCACCATATCTTCTTCTGTCCAGACAGGGATGCCCAAAGATTGGGCTTTTGCCAATTTGCTGCCGGCTTCTTCTCCGGCAACGATCCAATCGGTCTTTTTGGAGACACTGCCAGTCACTTTTCCGCCGAGTGCTTCAATCATTTGCGTTGCTTCGGTTCGGTTATAGTGTGTCAGTTTGCCTGTCAATACAACGGTTTTGCCGTTCCATATAGAATCAACCGCGGCCACCTCAGCCTTTTTCTTGCCCAGGTAGGTCAGATTCACGCCATTCGACCGGAATTCTTCAATCAGGTCCTTCACTTCAGGCAATTGGAAATAGGCTACAACGCTGTCCGCGATGATGTCACCCATGCCTTCGACGTTCATAATTTCTTCTTTTGTAGCCAACATCAGGCGCTCGACGGTTTCGAATTCCGCTGCCAGACTGGCGGCCGCCTTCGATCCGACATGGCGGATACCCAATCCGAACAGTAGGCGTTCTAATGAATTTCCTCGGCTCTGATCGATGGCGGTCACGATATTATAGGCGGATTTCTCTTTGATTTTATCCAATTGATACAGGTCTTCTTCGGTCAGTTTGTACAGGTCGGCTACGTCTTTGACAAGTCCTTTTTCGAACATTTGGCTGACGACGCGAACACCAAGACCGCTGATATTCATCGCATTGCGCGAAACGAAGTGGGACAGGCCCTCTTTGATCTGGGCCGGGCACTTCGGATTGATGCAGCGCAGAGCTACTTCATCCTCCAGATGCACCAAGTGGCTCTCGCAGGCGGGGCACACTTCCGGAATTACATAAGGTTCACTTTCCGGATCTCTGCGGTCGATGAGCACATGCTGGATTTCCGGGATGATGTCGCCGGCCTTATGGATCACCACAGTGTCACCGATGCGCACATCCTTTTCGCGGACGAGATCGACGTTATGCAGGCTAGCGCGTTGCACGGTAGAACCAGCCAAGAAAACAGGATCCATAACGGCTGTGGGCGTCACGACACCGGTACGGCCAACAGTCCACTCGATGTCGCGCACGATTGTTTCGGCTTCTTCTGCCTTGAACTTATAGGCGATTGCCCACCGCGGCGCTTTTACCGTATAGCCGATTTCTTCTTGAGCAGCGAATGCATTGACTTTGATGACGATGCCATCGATATCGTATGGCAAATCTTTTCTTTTCGCTGCGATTTCTTCCGTGAATGCCCAGACTTCTTCGATTGAATCGAAAAGTCTGCGTTCCGGATTGGTCCGCAAACCAACTTGAGCCAATCGGTTCAGCAGCGCATCTTGCGTTTCCACAGCCAATTGTTCGAAATTGGTTGCGCTGTACAGATAGATGTTCAGGTTGCGGCTGGCCGCAATACTGGAATCCAGTTGACGCAGACTGCCGGCAGCGGCGTTGCGCGGATTCGCGAAAATCTCCAGGCCTTTTTCATCACGGTCCGCATTCAATTGGACGAATGAAGCTTTTGGCATGTAGCATTCGCCGCGGACTTCGAAAGTCAGCGGTTCATTCATGCGCAACGGGATCGATTTGACCGTCCGCAAGTTCTGCGTGATGTCTTCACCGGTGTTTCCGTCCCCACGCGTCGCGCCTTGGATGAACAAGCCGTTTTCGTACTTCAACGATACGGCCAAACCGTCGATCTTCAGCTCGCATATGTATTGCAAAGGCTGGTCGGTCAATTTGCTGATCCGTTGATGGAATTGCAACAGTTCTTCCTGATTGAAGGCATTCCCCAAGCTCAACATCGGTGAATCATGCTGAACCTTTGTGAAGCCAGGCAGGATGGTTCCACCGATTCGTTGCGTCGGTGAGTCCGTGGTGATCAGCTCAGGATGGGCTTTTTCCAATTTTTCCAGTTCTTGATACTGCTGGTCGTATTCTTTATCTGAAATACTGGGCTTGTCCAGTACATAATACTCGTAACTATAGCGGTTGAGGAGCGTCTTCAACGTCTCGATGCGCTCTTGGGCTTCGGTCAGACTTTCTTTCGCCATGAATGGTTCCCCTCCTAAATTATGCTTTTTCGATCGGTGCAAAGGATGCCAACAAGCGTTTGATGCCGATGTCTTTGAAGGCGATATCCAACGTCAAACCGTCGCCTTCTCCGCTCGTCTGAACGACAATGCCTGTGCCCCATTTCTTATGGCTGGCTTTGTCCCCAACAGCCCAGCCAAGGCTGGCTGCACCGCTGCTTCCGGTTTGCTTGACAGACTGCGTCGTTTTTTCACGCGGTCCGTCCGAAAATGGCTGACTGAAGGCTTTCTCCTGGCGGGTGTCGCTTGCTGTTTTCCAGCGGCCGCCCGAGCTTGCCGGTTTTGAAGAATACATACTTGACGTGGATCCCGAACTGTCCTCGCGGTCCAGAACGGATCCGTCCAATTCATCAAGGAAACGCGATGCCGGGTTGGACATCGTGCGTCCATAAAGCATGCGGGAATAGGCATTCGTCAGGAACAGTCTTTGCTCCGCCCGCGTGATGCCGACATAGGCCAGGCGCCGTTCTTCTTCCATCTGGTCCTCATCCATGAAGGAGCGGGACGACGGGAAAATGCCGTCTTCCATCCCGATGATGAAGACGATTGGAAATTCCAATCCTTTGGCTGCATGCATCGTCATCAGCGTCACTTCGCTCTGCGGTTCTTCCTCGATCTGATCCAAATCGGAAACCAGCGCCAAATCGGTTAGGAAGGAGGTCAGGTCAAAGTCGTCTTGATTCATTTTATCGAACTCCTGAGTTACCGACAGGAATTCATTGATGTTTTCGATCCGCGCTTCCGACTCCAGCGTCTTCTCCATTTCGAGGGCTTCCAGATAAGTCGTCTGGGAAAGCAACTCCTGCACCAATTCCGTGATTGGAAGGAATTCCTGCATTTTATGCAGATTGTCCATTATGGTAGCGAATTTCTTCAATTCCTTCGCGGCTTTTCCGGATACGCTGGACATTGCCACATCATGAGCAGCCTGCAATAAGGTCAGGTCATGCATATTTGCGAATTCGCGCAGTTTTTCGACACTAGCATCACCGATTCCGCGTTTCGGCACATTCACGATCCGGCCGAAGCTCAAGTCATCCGATGGGTTCACGATCAGGCGCAGATAAGCCAAAAGGTCTTTGATTTCTTTGCGGTCGTAGAACTTGCGCCCGCCGACCATCTTGTAAGGGATGTTCGACTTCAGGAGGTTCTCTTCGATAACACGCGACTGGGCGTTCGTCCTGTAGAGCACTGCGAAATCCCCGTACTGGCGTTTGTTTTCTCGGACTTCCTGCTGCATCTTCGAAATGACGTAACGCGCTTCGTCGTGTTCGGATTGGCCCCGGTAATAGACGATGTTCTCCCCGTCCGGATTATCTGTCCACAACTCTTTTTCTTTCCGGTTGACGTTGTTTTGGATCACGTCGTTGGCTGCGCGCAGGATTTTTTTGGTGGAGCGGTAATTTTGCTCCAGCAAGACCACTTTTGCGTCCGGATAGTCCTTCTCGAAGTTGAGGATGTTTTCCATATCGGCACCGCGCCAACCATAGATACTTTGGTCCGCATCGCCGACGACGCAGATGTTTTTGAATTTGTTGGCCAACAGCTGCACTAATTGGTATTGAGCGTAGTTGGTATCCTGGTACTCGTCCACGTGGATGTAATGGAATTTATTTTGGTAGTAGGACAGCGTTTCTGGGTATTCCTGAAACAGCTTGACCGTCAACATGATCAGGTCGTCGAAATCCATCGACTGGCTGTTTTCGAGCGCTTTTTGGTAATCCTTGTAGCACTCGAAGACGATATTGTCGATGTATCCGCCGGCCAGATCGCCGAATTCCTTCGGTGTCTGCAGCTCATTTTTTGCTTGGCTGATCCGCCCCAGAATCATGCGGTGATCGTATTTTTTGGAATCCAGATTCTTTTCGCGGATGATGCGTTTCATCAATGTTTCGGTTTCGCTTTGGTCGCAGATGGTGAAGGAGCGCGAATAGCCGAGCTGTTCGCTCTCTCTTCTTAGGATCCTTACGCACATGGAGTGGAAAGTGGATACCCACATGTCGTTGCCGACTGTTCCGACCAAGCGGATGACCCGCTCTTTCATTTCTTTTGCCGCTTTATTCGTAAAGGTGATGGCTAAGATGTTCCAAGGGTTTACTGATTTTTCTTCCAGTAGATAGGCCATACGATGGGTCAGCACACGCGTTTTGCCGCTGCCTGCCCCCGCCATGATCAATAGTGGCCCTTCCGTCGCCAAAACGGCTTCTGCTTGCCTTGGGTTCATTCCTTTTATGAGATCGTGTTTTTGTTGCACAATTGCCATCCTTTCTTTTGTTGCCTTTGTTTCAGAGTGTGTATGGGTATGTTCTTTTTTGATAGGTTCAAGGCGATGGTGCAGCCTTATCGATTCTGATTTGCATCATGGTTTAGTCTATCATTTTAGAGCCTGTCTATCAATGAATCCCCGGATATTTTAGAGAGTTTTTAACCCTTGTTCCCCTTGGTGCATTTCAGTTTCGTCTCAACCTATTATGCCACTCTTTTCGGCTGTTTATAGCAAAAGAACTTCCTTTTCAAAATGTCAGGGGTTACACAGAAGGCGGTAGTCAGTATTCCGATAGAAGACACCTATTTTATATTAGCCTTTAGTGTGGATTTCATGAAAATAAAAGTCCTGCCACTGAATCATTTGCTTGATTCAGTGGCAGGACTTTCTTTATACAATAATGATGGCTAGCTTCACGGGTTAGCCCTTCGGAAAACGGATGAAGGACCCTCTTGTCTCTACGAGCCAAGACATACTGTTCGACTAACCTGCTGACGCAGGAAGTCTCTCAGCATATTGCGCTCTACGATGCTCAGTCGGCACGATTTCCTAAAATTCTTTCAGGGCTGAACGAACCCGTTCCGCTTTTATTCTACTATTGGGCCAGGATATCGTTTGTGTCTTTCAACGTTTCGAAGAAGAAAACAAGGTATTCGCCCATCTTATCGTAATCTTTAGCACCTATACAGATGCTCACTTCTTGATACAAGGCGAGCAATTTGGCTTCGTTTTGATAACGCGCTTCATCCATCAGGTCACTGTTGTCGGAATAAGTGCCATGGATGTCCCGGGCTGTCGTCAAAATCACTTTCTTCAGGAATTGATTGTCGCTTTGTTCGATGAATGTCTCAAAGAGTCGGTATTCATTCTTGAAGTAACCTGTCGCATCACGGTAATTCAAATACTCCACTTGTTTTTCCAGAATCTCATCAAATTTATTGTGATCCAAGGCGATGTCGTTTTCCTTCAGATATTGTAAGTAATTCATAATGAGACCAGCGATCAGTTCCAGGCGTTCCAATAGACCCTCGTTTGAGATCTTCTTCTCGGCCACGATATAGCCTTTGTAGGGGATGGATTTCACCATCCCTTCTTCCTCCAGCAAAAGCAGCGCAGTGCGAATCGGTGTCCGGCTCATGAACAAGGCTTCCGAAATAAGTTGTTCGGTTATTTTGGTTCCCGGAGGCCAGCAATTGCTGTCGATTTTGTCCTTTATGTAGTCGTATGCCTTATTGAATAGCCTATCCTCCATCAATTGATTCCTTCCTTCATATAAGAGAGCGGACACCTGTTTCCGTTACTCTGTAGATTTCAACAAGCCGTTTTCTTCCAATTCGTTGATGAGGATATCTGGGCTGTCACCCAATAATGTGACGTGTCCCATTTTCCGTTTCGCGCGGTGTTCTTTTTTTCCGTAAAAGTGGAAATGCCAATCTGGTTTGGTCAGCAGCAGAATCAGCGCTTCATCAAGTTTTTCTTCCATGATGTTGAAAGTCACGCTTGTATCGTACAACTGGATTTCCGGAATGGGCAACCCACAGATGCAGCGGACCAGGACCTCATATTGAGAGATGCTGCATCCGTCCAGCGAATAATTGCACGAATGGTGCGGTCGGACGACCAAACGGTTCACATACAGCGTTCCTGAAGAAGTCATGAATGTCTCGATCGTCAAAATTCCGGTCAAATTCATGGCCTTCGCAGCCAGCTTGCCGATATGCTCTAGCTCTTTCTGGAAGGTACCGCCTACTCTTGCTGGCGTTATTGTCTTCACCAGTTTTTGTTCCCGGTAGACTGTTTCGGTGACTGGGAATGAAGTGAACACATTGTTCGCATCCTGTGCGACTGTAATAGCCAACTCCATCTCAAATGGGATCCAAGCCTCCAAAATGCACGTTCCTTTTTTCAGTAAGGCTGACGCCCTTCCGAAATCTTCTTCACTGTACAAAAGATGTTGCACCGGTGTAGCCATTTCAATACGGATCGGCTTCAGCACACACGGGAAGCCGATACTTTTGACTGCCTCTTCCATGTCTTCGATGGTGGTTATCGTCGCATAAGGCGTTACGTTTATGTTCAATGATTCCAGAAACGCCTTTTCGATTAATCGGTCTTGCGTGATGGAAAGGCTGTCCGGATCCTGCGGTATGCTGATATAAGGATTGATTTGCGTCAGCAACATTGTATCCACGGCTTCGGATTCAAAGGTCAGGACGTCCGATTTTGCTGCGAGATCCGTCAGCGCATCAAAGTCCGTATATCTCTTGGTTATCTGCCAATCAGCTATTTGCCCCGCCGGACAGGCAGGGTCGGCGTCCAAGATGCCTATTTGGTAGCCCATTTTTTTGGCTTCCAAAGCAATCATACGGGCGACGTGTCCTCCGCCAATAATACCGATTGTTTTCCCGGGTAAAATTTGATTCGGCATGTGATCACACTACTCTCTTGGATTTTTCATTAGAATTTGTTAAAAAAGTCTTTACCAAATCATTTTATCACTATATTCAACGAATGTCGCCATGCAAAAATTCTCCGTTGGTCGAATTTTCGTAAGAAACCAGAGGGGATGGGGCAAAAAAAGCGCGGACATCAGGCGCCTCTTGAAAAGGGCACAATCTGTCCGCGCGTTTCTGTTTGTATGCTTCAACTATCATATTCATAAAGTGCATTTTGTTCGATGACCGCAATCAATTTGGTCGCGTAATCCGGATCGGTCGCATAGCCACAATCCTGGAGAGCTTGAGCTGCTTCCTGATAAGTGACTGCCTGCAGAACGGGAGCGTATTGATTCGGATCCCAAGTTGTACCGTTGACGAACAGCAACGCATGGTCTTCGACCGATTCTGTCCAGCTGCCGTAGACCCTGAATTTTGCTTGAATGGTGACCCACTGGCCATTGTAATATTCATTGGTCGTCAAAAGAACCGTATTTCCCTGATCCTCACCCTTCATGCCGTAAAGATTGTTGTAGACGGCAGACAGTTCGCTCTCTCCCCAGTCTGATTCGAGTATCGCTTGAGCGATGCTGATGCTAGCGTGAACACCATACGCTGCTTGCATCTGTTGTGCGGCAGGAGCGATGGTGGCGATGAAGTCGGTTCCCTGATTATTGTCGTACTCCGGGATATCCGGTACGATCGGAGCAAAATCGCCGATAAACGACAGACTTGCCATAAAACTGATCGACAAGAAAAATAAAATCTTGACGGCCTTAGCAGATGCTGATTGCGGTTGTTTTCGAGCCCGCTTACTCTTTCGTGCCATATTTTCCTCCATCTATTTGGTTGTGCTGCTTTACCTGCTATTGTTTACTGATCCCTAGTTCTTCATTTTGCTTCAGAATGGCTATGTATTCTTCCAACGTCAGATTCTGTTCAGTCATGTACACAGCATTCTCTACGCCCACATACCGGAAATGCCACGGTTCAAAATTGATGCCGGTGATGTCTTCTTTCGCTTTTGGGAAACGTAAGACGAAACCGTATTTGGGTGCATTTTCTTTCAGCCACAGCCCTTCTGGATAGTTTTCCAAATCCGGGAATAAGCCTGAATTGCCTTCTTGATTGGCTAACGCAGTCGATGTGATATCCACGGCGAGTCCGGTTGTGTGTTCGCTGGCATTAGGCAAGGCGATATATTCTTCCGTCTTTACGCGTGCCTCTTCTTCCGACAAACCTGAGGCTATATAATTTTGATAGTTGACGTCATAGTTTGCTTGCTGTTGCTCGATGGAGCGGTAACCTGAAATCGTCGTGAAATCCATTCCGGCAGCTTTCCCCGCTTCCAATAGTGCCAAGTATGGGTCCTTAATTCTGCTGTCGATCGGATAGCCGCTTTCTGTCACGTATAACTCCATGGCGATTTCTCCAGCAAGCGGATTGTCCCTGTTCACCAAAACCAGATTCCAATCAGCTGATGAAGCGTCAGGGGTCACAACCACTTTGGGCTCATCTTCGTCAACTGCATCTTTGGAAGCGGCTTGCGATTCTCCGGAGTGATTGCTTGTTGAAGAATTCTGCTGACTGATTGCTGGCTCATCATCACCCGTTGTGCATCCTGTGAAAAAGAGCATCGCCAGCAAGAGTCCCGCAAGGAAACGCAGTCTTTGTGCGTACCGCTCAGGTGTATGGGAGTATTTTTTTTTCGTTTCCATCTTCTACCCTCTTCTGGTCTGAAATTTTTTGTTATGCCTATTTTAGCACAAATGCCTGTCAATCCACACTGAAAAAGTAAGCCTAAGCTCGAATCCAAGCGAAAAGCCAAGATACTATCATCTCGGCTTTTCGGTTTATATTAAATTATTCAGTAATTTTTGTGATGGTATCGGGCGTATTCTCATTGAACCATTCCAGCAGATTGGTTTTTTTCGAATCGATCTGATGGCGGATGATGCTAGGCAAGCGCAGGTCGATGATATCTTTGTAACTCCAGAAATCATAATTGCTCTCCAGTCGGAGGGTCGTGATTGCTGGTTTGTGGATCTCTGAATCATGGACCGTCTCATCGGTGGTGTACCATTTGAAATCAGCCAAATCCGTCGCTATCCATTTTTTTGCGACTTGATATTTCAGGAATTGATATTCTCTTACAGGGTTTTCTGCCACTTCAGGAAGAATTTCGGCATTGCGGCAAACTTTCTGGACAAGCATCCACTCATAATCGGTGAACAATTTTGAAATGATCTGCATGTTCTCGGGTTTTAAACCATGCTCTCCTTTTTTCCAGCGATCCCAGCTCTGCGGCGAGATCCCTAGTTGATTGGCATAAAAAGCTTTTTCACTGACATATTGCTCTTTGATCGTAAACAAGACAATTGTTATAAGTGCATTATTCATTTATGTGACCTCCAATCTATCATGTTCTTATTATACACTTATTACGTGATAAAAGAAATCATTTGCCCCAAAAAAACCGCCCACTCCTTTTTGTTAGAGTGAGCGGCTATTCTTTTGCATGATGTCGGTTACTGAATGCTAGCGTTCACGCACTCTAAACTCTCTCAGGTTTATAAATAATCGATCCGATTTCGTAGCCATGCTCTTCGAGTCTGGCGCGGATGCCGTCGATGTCTTTGCTTTCCAACTGAATGACGACTTGGACATAGCCCATTTTGCGGTACGTCGCGATCTGTTGGATGTTGATGTTCTCATCGGAGAAGATATCCGTCAGGTCCTCGAGCACGCCTTTTTTGTCTTCATGGATATTGACGACCACGCGGACGCCCGGTGTGTAGTAACCTAGTACATCGATGAAGGCAGAGAAGATATCTTTTTCGGTGATGATGCCGATCAGGCGGTTGCCTGTCTCGACGACTGGCAATACGCTGATGCCATTCTCACGCATCATTACGGCAGCTTCTTCCAAAAGAGCTTCCTTATTGATCGTTACGACACGTTTTTCCATGATGTCGGCCACTGTCGTTTTGTTCAACAGATAGTTGACTTCATGCATATCCAAACTGGTCATGCTGGAAGGTGTATTGCGTTCAATGATGCCCTCCGTAATCAAACCCACGATAGCCTCGCCTTGAACAACCGGCAGACGGTGGATCTTATGCTCTTTCATCAAATCCAAAGCTTCGATAATTTTTGTTGAAGGTTGAATCGTTACTAAATCCGTTGACATATAGCTTTGTACATCCATTGTTTAGCCTCCTAAGTAAGCTTTCTGAACTTCGTCACTTGCTAATAATTCTTCCCCGGTTCCGGTCAATACGATATTTCCCGTCTCCAATACATAACCGCGATTCGCAATTTTCAGCGCAACGTTGGCGTTTTGTTCGATCAAGAGGATCGTCGTGCCTTGTTTCTGGATATCCTGAATGATATGGAAAATTTCTTTGATGAAAATGGGCGCCAGCCCCATCGAAGGCTCATCCAAAAGCAACAGCTTCGGCTTCGTCATCAAAGCGCGGCCCATCGCCAACATCTGTTGTTCTCCACCGGACAAGGTGGCTGCATCCTGATTTTTTCTTTCGCGCAGAATCGGGAATCGTTCGAATACCGCTTCGAGATCACCAGCAAGGTTCTGCTTGTCTTTGCGGGTAAAGCTTCCCAGGTCAAGGTTTTCTTGAACGGTCAAACCTTTGAAGACATGGCGGCCTTCCGGTACTTGGGCAATCCCTTGTTCAACGATTTTTCTGGTCGCGATATTATGGATGGGTTTCCCCAAATATTCGATTTCTCCTGAAGACGGCTTCACCAAGCCAGAAATCGTACGCAAAATGGTGGACTTCCCTGCTCCGTTGGCTCCGATCAAAGTTACGATTTCGCCTTCATTCACTTCAAAGCTGATATCTTTGATGGCTTGGATCATGCCATAGTGTACGGATAGATTTTTTACTTTCAGCACGTTAGTCGCCTCCTAGATAAGCCTTGATTACGGCTGGATTTTTTTGGATTTCTTCGGGCGTTCCTTTGGCAAGCAGACGGCCATATTCCAACACATAGATTCTTTCGCACACGTTCATGACCAAGGACATATCATGCTCGATCAAAACGACGGTGATTTTGAAATCTTTCTGTATTTTGCGGATCAATGCGGTCAATTCGGCAGTCTCCTGCGGATTCATGCCGGCTGCTGGCTCATCCAGGAAGAGAATTTTCGGATTCGTCGCCAAGGCGCGGACGATTTCCAAACGACGTTGCTCCCCGTAAGGAAGATTTTTCGCTAAAACATCGTATTTCTTTTCCAATTCGAAAATGGCCAACAATTCCAAAGCTTTTTCACGCATTTCAGCTTCCTTGCGATAATAAGTCGGCGTGCGCAGCAAGCTGTGGAAAGTATTTTCACCCATGGTGCTGTGCATCGCGATCAGCACATTGTCGATGACCGTCAGCTCCTTGAAGAGACGGATGTTCTGGAAGGTACGCGCCAAGCCGAGGTCCGTAATTTTGTATGGTGCTTTTCCGTTCAACAACACTTTTTTGTTGTCGATTTCTAATTCGATTGTACCTTCTGTGGGAACGTAAACGCCAGTCAGCAAGTTGAAGAAGGTCGTTTTGCCAGCACCATTGGGACCGATCAGACCGACCAATTCATTTTCTTCGATCGCAAAATCGACATTGGATACAGCGGCCAAACCGCCGAAGTTTTTGGTCAATTCTTTTACTTCTAATAGGCTCATTATTGGACCTCCTTCTTAGCAGAATCTTTTTTCGCAAAGCGCTTCAGCAAAGCGGACATCATGAATTCACGGTTGCCCAACAATCCGCCTGGACGGAATACCATGATGGCGATGATGGCCAAAGCATAGAAAATCATCCGCAGCTCACCGAACGATTGCAGATACGTGTTCAGGACACCCAACACAACGGCTGCTACGACTGTGCCGGTTACACTGCCGATACCGCCGAACACGACGATGATCAGCACGTCGATCGATTTTTGGAAAGTGAAATCGCCCGGAGTGATTACGCTGAAATAAGTACCATATAAGGAACCTGCGATACTGGCAGTCGCTGCACCGATCATGAAGGCGATGACTTTGTAAGTCGTTGCGTTGACACCCATCGACTCCGCAGCAATCTCATCTTCGCGGATGGCGATGGTCGCACGACCAGGGCTGCTGTTGATGTAGTTGACTGTGACGATGGTCGTCAAGATCAAGATCACGAACAAGACCATGATGAAACCAGCATTCGATTCGAAAGGAAAAGAAATGCCGCTGATTCCGCGCGCGCCATTGGTCAGCTCACCCATATTCAGAATCAGAATGCGGATGATTTCCGCTACACCCAAGGTCGCAATCGCCAAGTAGTCGCCTTTCAGACGGAGCGTCGGTATTCCGACGATCAAGGCCACAATGATGGAAATGATCATGCCCACAATCAATCCGACAAAGAAGCCGGCCAAGCCCTCCATCAAATCTCCGATGATGGCGCCGCTATAGGCTCCGATTGCCATAAAACCGGCATGCCCCAGTGAAAACTGTCCGGAAAATCCGATAACCAGATTCAGTCCGATCGCCAGGATGATGTTGATCAAGATAGTGACTAAAGTGATTTGGTAGAAGGGAGAAATCATGTTTGTGCTGACGCCCATGAACAGTACGACAGCCATCACAGCGATAAGAATGAGCCAACCTAGATTTGTTTTATTGAATTGTTTCATTTTTATCACCTACACTTTCTCTTTTGTATTTTTCCCGAAAATTCCGGAAGGTTTAACGATCAGGATGATGATGAGGATTAGGTACACGACTGCATCTTTGAACATTGATCCGCCATAAGCGCTGACCAAAGTCTCGATGATGCCGATGACATAACCGCCGACCATTGCTCCCGGGATGATGCCGATGCCGCCGAATACTGCCGCAACGAAGGCTTTCAGCCCAGGTGTCACACCCATCAACGGGGAGATCGAATTATAATAGATTCCGACCAATACCCCTGCTGCTCCGGCTAAGGAAGAGCCCAGGACGAACGTAAAGGAAATGACGTTATCCACGTTGATCCCCATCAATTGTGCTGCTTCAGGATCGGTACTGACTGCCCGCATGGCTTTCCCCATCTTTGTGTATTTCACGATGACCTGCAAAATAATCATCAGAATGAGCGTCGTCAGGAAAATCAGGATTTGCTGCGAGTTGATGGTCACACCACCGAATGTCCAATTCCGGACTATCAACGCTGTCGGGAAGGCCTTCACTTCAGGCCCCATAATATAGATCATGACATTTTGCAATAAATATGAAACCCCGATGGCTGTAATCAGTGTCGCTACCCTTGTTGCGCCCCGCAACGGTTTGTAGGCGACCTTCTCGATGACCACCCCTAAAATGGCACAAAAAATCATTGAAATCAGAATAGATGGGAAAAGACCAAGACCAACGTTTTGGATCAAAGCATATCCAAGGTACGCGCCCACCATATATATATCCCCGTGGGCAAAGTTAATCAATTTGATGACACCGTATACCATGGTGTACCCTAGCGCAATCAAAGCGTAGATACTCCCCAAAGATATACCGTTTATCAGTTGTTGAACTAAATTTTCCATTTTACACCTCTCTTTTCTTCTGCTGCACAGAAATCTTTCTTTCATTATACTGTATTGTTCGCCTATAGTTTACTATTATTCACATACGATGAGGGATTCCTTAATGATGAGGTTAAACATAAAGAAAGGTGCTAAGCAAATTCTGCCAGCACCTCATTGTGTTACTTTAGAATCAAACGGTCTATTCAGGTTTCAATGCCGCAATTTTTGTGCGCCAGCGTCTTTTTATTTAGCTGGTTCCACAACAGAGTTGCCGACTTCTACACCATCTTGTAATTCAATAACGAAAGCGGATTTGATAGGGTTGTGGTTCTCGTCAAATGAGAATGTACCCGTTACACCTTCGAAATCTTTAGTTGCCGCTAAAGCATCTGTGATTGCTTGAGGATCTGTGCTGTCAGCAGTCGTGATTGCATCGAATACTAATTGCGCAGCATCGTAAGCCAAAGCTGCGAATGAATCTGCAGGTTTGCCGTACTCTGCTTCAAAAGCAGCCAAGAATTCTTGTACTTTAGGGTCTTCACTGTTCGGAGTGAAGTGGCTAGCGTAGAATACATTATCGACATTGTCGGCACCCGCCAATTCAACCAATGTTGAGTTAGCGAAGCCATCCGGTCCAAGGATCGGTTGCATGATACCCATTTCGCGGGCTTGCTTGATGATCAATCCGCCTTCTTCATAGTATCCAGGCAAGAAGATGACATCATAATCCATTTTCGCAATGTTCGTTAAGATTGCTTTGAAGTCTGTATCGCCGGCTGTGAAGTTTTCTTCAGCAACGATGTCTCCAGTGAAGGTTTCTTTGAATGCATCCGACAAGCCGATTGCATAGTCAGTAGAGTTATCCACTAAGATGACAGCTTTTGTAGCTTGTAAGTCTGTTTGAGCGAACTCTGCCAAGGCTTTACCTTGGAAGGAATCTTGGAAGCATACGCGGAATACGTATTCCAACACGGAATCGCCATCCATTGTTACGCTATCCCCTGTAGCAGCAGGAAGGATTGCTGGTACTGTCGCTCTTGTGACTGCTGGAGATTGCGCATTTGCTGCACCTGTTGTAGCTGGTCCCAGGATTGCGACAACATTATCTTCAGTAGCTAAACGAGTCGCAACCGATGTTGATTCTGAAGGCTCGGATTTATTATCGTAAGATATGTATTCAATCTCTTTGCCCAATAAGCCATCTGCAGCGTTCTGTTCTGCAACTGCCATTTTGATTCCTTCGTCCATCAGCGTGCCGTATGCACTCGCACCGCCTGATAATTCGAAGTTACCACCCAATTTGATTGTATCGCTCTCTTCTGTCGTCGCGCCATTGCCGCATGCTGCAAGTACGAATACAGATGCCAAGCCCATCAATAATTTCTTTTTCATCTAAATAATCCTCCCCATCTCACTATATGTTAATAATTAGTTGCAAATCCAAAGAAAAGGCCCTCATCCTTCTCCTTAAAATTTAATGTCATTAGTATAGAATATTCTGACAATTTAAGCAACCCAATTTTGGCCTTTTTTGGCAAAAAGCGAATGTTCTTTTTTTACCCCACTGTAAAAAGGCGCTGTTGCAACAAATCCAACAAAACAGCTTGTCCGAAAAAGGACATTGTTTGTCCAAAAACAGTTGCTCTTTCTTTCTCCTTTTTCAAAAAGTCACACGGAATAAAACCGCAAATGCAGGTGTATTATTTGCACAATAATACGAAAATGACTTGAAATAAATTCTGAAATGCTTATGATTGAGATATTATTTGTTTTCGAGAGGAAGTGCAGTACTTACTATGTTTCATTTGGATAAGGAGAAGTTCCGCGTAGGCATGCGTACGATCAAGTCCGGCGTTGCTGTCGGGTTTTGTGTCCTGCTGTTCAAATTATTGGACCGAGGTTCTCCGATGTTGGCCGGCTTGGCGGCAGTCTTTGCTTTGCGTGAAGATTGCTCACAGTCACTCCACCATGGAATCCGTCGAATCGGAGGCAATACTGTCGCCGGTATCCTGGGAGTTACCTTGATTGCTGTCAAAGATTTTCTTGGACTGGATTTTTCTGTGGATTTCTTTGGCACGATCATCGCTGTCATCACCCTGATCATGGTCTGCAACATCTTGGACATGTCCACAGCTATCGTCGGCGCGACAGCTACCTTCCTTGTTGTTTTCTACAATATTGACGATACCGAAAAAATCACCTACGCCATCCAAAGGGTACTGGACACAGTCATTGGCACGTCCATCGCCATAGGGGTCAACTACCTGTTGCCTGGCGCGCCTCAAACACCATCCGAAAACTGATCAACTGCAGAATAAAAACGCGCAAGCCGCCATTTTTTGGCCGCCTGCGCGTTTTTTCATTCTATTCGACTGATTTGAGTGCTTCGATCATGTCCACTTGTTTGAGTTTGCGGTGCATGATCAGCATGACGACGCTTGAGAACAATAACGACAACAATCCTGAATATAGGTAGCTGATCGGCATGATGGTCGGTGGGAACATCATAAAGTCGATTTCCACCATTTTAAGAACGACTGTACTCAAGATCTTCCCGAGAACAAAACCGAACAAAATGCCCAGCAAGGTTAAGATTAAGGACTCCCTGTAGATGTACATGCTCACTTCCACATCATAGAACCCCAAAACTTTGATGGTCGACAATTCCCTGATCCGCTCCGATACGTTGATATTCGTCAGACTGTAAAGGACAACAAAAGCCAAGGCGGCTGCTGACACGATCAATACCAAGGTGACGATATCGAGACTCCCTAAGGTTTCAGCGAAGCTGCGGTCGACGGAATTGATGAACGTCACCAGTGCGACGGCTTTTTCTCCCATCGCTTCGGATCCGAAGCTCCGCTCCCAACTTTCCGGTTCGTCAAACAGCAACAGATCCGTTGTCGGTTCCGCGGCTTGGATGAAAACTTCTTCGTAAAGGGTTGGCGTCAAGTAAATATAATGGTTGACGTAGTTTTCGGTGACAGCCTGGATCGGAACCAGGTAGGTCTGCATTTCATCATTCCGGATTTCGATGCTATCCCCCGGCCCGACGCCTGCCAAGTTCGCCAATTTTTCCGAGATGACGGCTCCCTCATCCGTCAAAGCGATCGGTTCTTGCGTCGCGCGGTCACGCAGGCTGACAAAATCCGACAGATTTTCGGTGTCTAGCGGAGAAAAAACCGTGACATTTTGCAGGTTCACACCTTTTTTATCCAATTTATAGCTCTCTTGGACCACTTTGAGATGATCCGTTATTTCAGGAGTCGCAGCAATCAGCTCATCATACGAAGTGGTTTCTTCCTCGCTTGCTTCCGGACGCATTGCCGTGATTGCGTTGTAGCGCATCACGTCGTTGAATTGTGTGTCCGCCAATCCAGAGATGGAATTCTTGATGCCGTATCCGGTCAAGATCAAGGCAGTACATCCCGCGACACCCAGAATCGTCATCATATTGCGCGCTTTGTAGCGCAGCAAGTTCCGTACTGTGATCTTCGAATTGAAACTCAGGCGATCCCAAACGAATGTCAGTCGCTCCAAAAGCACACGTTTGCCGTTCTTCGGCGCTTTCGGACGCATCATCGCAGCAGGATTTTCCCGGAGTGACGTATGGGCGGCCCATGCTGCCGGCCCGATAGTGCAAAGCATTGCGATAGCTATGGAAATCAGTGCGTAGGACAGGTAGTAGGTGATTTTTACGGAAGGCAGGCTATACATGGACCCGTAGGCATCAAAAATGACTGCAGGGAAAATATTATATCCGGCCACCAAACCGAGGGATGTCCCCACGATGCAGGCGATCGCTGCATAGATCAAATATTTTTTTGCGATATCGAAATCACTGTAACCGAGTCCTTTCAACGTACCCATCTGCTGGCGCTGTTCATCCACCATCCGAGCCATCGTCGTAAAGCTCACTAGGGCCGCAATCAGGAAGAAGAACACCGGAAAAATTTCTGCGATGGCCGAGATGCGGTCAGCATTATCGCGGAATTCCTGATAACCAGGATTGCCGGATCGATCCGTCACATAGTAGACCGGTTCAATCAGATCGGTCAAAGCTCGCTTCGCTTCCTCGACCTGCCATTCTCCGTCAGCTATCTCCAGTTCGGCATCGGCGCGTTCAGCTGTGAAGGTGCCCCAGCCCTCTTGATACTCTGCTTCGCCCTGCTGGATTTTCTGCCAAGCTTCCGCTAGGGCCTGTTCACCACTCGCGCGTTGGCTTTCCAACTCAGACCAGCCGTTGTTGATCTGTGCCTGTCCGTCCTCCAGTTGGGCCAATGCCGATGCCAATTCCAATCTACCGTTCTCCAAAGCCGCTCCTTGCTCGGCGAATTGGGCGTCTGCAGCCTCGATTTGAGCTTCGGCATCTGCCATGAATGCCGCAATCTTTTCTTCCAGCAGTTGTTGCTGCTCCAGCAATTCTTCCCCTTTGGCAGCCAACTCGGCACCGGCTTCCTCCAAGAGGCGCTGTTCATCCAATAGAGCAGCCTCTTCACTGGCCCGTTCCGTTTGGAAAGCCGCGCCAGCTGCGGTTAAGGCTTCTTGCCGGCTCGCTAAGGAGGCGCCCTCTTGCTCAAGTTCGCTTTGACGGCTTGCCAAATCCGCTTCATTTTGCGCCAGAGCGGCCTCTTCCGCATCCAAAGTAACCTGTTGATCGGCCACAACAGCTAAGCGATCTGCCACACTCGGGTCCGTTTCCGGATCCAAAGCTGCCAAGGTGTCCCTTTCTGCATCGATGGCGGCTTGGCGTGCCGAAAATTCCGCTTGTTTGACTGCTTTTTCCGTTTGGAAGGCTGTCATGTCAGCAGTGAAAACAGTCAGTCCGTTCTGATAATCAGCGCCATCCGTCTCCAGACTCGTTTGTTCAGCCAAAAGCAGTTCGCCTTTTATCGCTAAGGCGGTTGCCCGTTCCTGCAACTCCACAGCTTTGGCTTCCAGTGAGGCTTGGGTCGCTTCAATTTCGGCTTGCCCATCGAGTAATCCTTGCGCCAACTCAGCTATTTCGCGGCCTTCCAGTGTGTCGGGCAGGCTCGCCAACAACACGTCCAACGAGGCATCCGAACCGGTTTGCCCTTGCAGGGAGTCTTTCTGCGCTTCCCAAGCTGCTTTCGCCTCGTCGTAGAGCGCTTTGTTTTCGAGATAGGTCGAAAAGCCCGCGCGGTATCCGGCCATGCCAGCATCAATTTCGGATTGACTGGCGGTTAAGGTATTCTCGGCTGCTGCTATTTCGTCCAGAAACAACTGGCGATTTTCTTCGTAAGCCGCTGTTCCCTCATCCAATTGTTTACGGGCATCCCGAAGTTCTTGCTCGGCTTCCGCAAGCTTTTTTTTCCCTTCCTGCAGTTCATCTTCAGCGTCTTTGATCTTCCGCTGCCCTTCTGCACGGATTTCGTTGATGCGTTCCAACGGTCTCCCGTTCAAGGCGAGTTCCACGTCATTAGCCAAGTTGTCCACCTGATCGTCATAGCTGTCCGTATAGCCGGTTTCCGCCACATCAGGAGCGATTGTGAGGTAAGCCTCCGTGTAGATGCTGCCGAGGATGTCCGAATCAGGCACGACCACGAAAGCATCCAAACTGCCTTTCCCGACGTTCGTAGAGCCGCGCATCATCGTTTCGATGTACATCGGCGAGTCTACGAAACCGACGACCGTGTATTCCTGCTCTTTCAAGGAAATGCGGTTTTCCTTTTCTTCCTCAGTGAGCCCTTCTTCGGATTCATGGCGGAAGATGACGGTATCCCCAACTTGATAAGTGTTCATCAAATTCTGTTTCGCATCCAAGGCGATTTCCCCGCTTGCCTCCGGCAGTCTGCCATCGACGACCGCATATTCATTGACCGGATCCGCGCCGCTTTGCAACGGGAAGACTTTTACGAGGAAGTCACTGCCTTCCATTTCGATATCCACCGTACGCATCGGATGAACAGTGGTATCGGCCGTTTCCGCCAAAATGGCGATGTCCGCTTCTTCCAATCCATACGTGGACAACACCTTCAAGTCATACAGGTTGTTTTCTTCATAATAGTGATTGGCGGTATCCAGCATATCCGGACCCGCCGCTTTGATGCCGGCAAAGAAGGCCACACCCAACGTGATGATGGCCAATAACGCGAGGAAGCGCGCCTTACTTTTGCCTATCTCTATCCAAATGTCTTTCCGGAGCGCCTTTTTCTTCATCATCGACTCCCCCTCCTACCATTCGATTTCTGATACTGGTTTGGGATTCGGATTTTCATGGACGGCCCTTACTTTGGCGTTGTTGATTTCGATGATCCGGTTCGCCATGGCTGCGATGGCTTGGTTGTGCGTGATGACGATGACGGTCGTTCCGGTATCGAGGCACGTATCCTGCAGCAACTTGAGCACTTGTTTGCCCGTTTCGTAATCCAGTGCCCCTGTTGGCTCGTCGCAAAGCAACAGTTTGGGCTGCTTCGCCAAAGCGCGAGCAATGGCGACGCGCTGTTGCTCGCCTCCTGAGAGTTGCGCCGGAAAGTTGTCCATGCGCTCGCTCAAACCTACCTCACGCATGACTTCGGCAGCGTCGCGGGCATGGGGTGATATTTGCGAGGCAAGCTCCACGTTCTCCTTCGCGGTCAGGTTAGGCACCAGGTTATAGAATTGAAAGACAAAACCGACATCACGCCTTCTGTAGGTCGTCAATGCTTTTGAAGTGAACTGGGAGATGTCCACCCCATCGATGCTGATGTGCCCTTCATCGGCATCATCCATCCCTCCAAGAATATTCAGAACAGTGGATTTCCCGGCTCCACTGGGCCCCAATATCACGACAAACTCTCCTTCGTTGATGTCGAAGCTGATTTTGTCGTTGGCTGTAATCCGTGTCTCGCCCATCTGATAAAATTTACTGACATTCTTTAAGGAAATGTATGCCATTATGTATCCCTTCATTTCTTGATTGATTTGTATTTTGAAGCTTTCCGGAATAATTATCCGCAATATACTTACCTATTGTAATAGTACAATCTTATCCAAACTGGCGCAGAAATGCAATTGGTTCCTTACTGCTGTATTTTCCCAATCACAGATAAGTATACAAAAAACGACCCGGGAAAACTGAACGTTTCTCCTGAGGTCGTTTCTCATTGCCTGAACCGTCCTATTCGACGATATTGCTGGCGATTTTTTCCAATGTGCGCGGCCGGTCATGCAGATAGCCATGCGGGTAGCCCGCCACCATCCCCGCGACAGGAGTGAATCCTTCCGGAATCCCCATTTTTTCGCGGATTCCTTCAGCGTCCAGCGTGCCGTCCATGATGACTCCCATCACGAAACAACTGCCCAACAGTTCAGCGGTTGCCTGCAGGTGCATATTTTCTACGATTGCGGCTGCGCTTGCGATGCTGCCTGGTTTAGCCGGTTCCTTGGCGGAAACAACGAAAAAGGCAGATGCTCCGTACAAGGGGTCTCTGTCCATATTGCCGGTCACTTCCTTCGCAGCAGATGTAATCGCTGCCAAAATTTCCGAATTTTTTATGACTGTGATGTGATAATCCTCAAAGCGACCGCGGCTGATCGGTGCATTTTGCCCAGCCTGCAGCATAATTTCGATTTGTCCTCGGGATAGCCCGAACGTTTGGTAGCTTCGTGTTGTTTGTCTCGTATGCATTACTTTCATGAAATCCATTTCTATTCCCTCACTTCTTCAAAAATAACTGTACTATACGGCTATTATACCCTTTCAGGCAAAAAAAATGAACGGAAATCAAGGCTTACAGAAAAAAATCATTCTGCAGGATTGCTGATTAGCATTTCAGCAATCAAAGCCCCGTTTCCGTCCAAGAGGGAGGAGTTCTTCTGCGGGTACAGAAAAGGAAAAAGAAACGATTATCTTTGGGTATGAACACAGTATAGCCGCGATCTTTGAATATTTAATGAAGGAAAGCCTGTTTTTTCGTGATCATTCTGAAAAGAAAGCCATTTTCAGATGGACATATCTGTGATAAAGTAAGTGCAGCAAAAGAACGGAGAAATTATATAATATGAAAACACGCATCATTATTGTCGGTGGAGGTTCGAGCGGTCTGATGGCGGCATGCACAGCTGCCGAAGCAGGGGCTGAAGTGACGCTCCTCGAACAAAATCCAAGTCTCGGGAAAAAATTGCTTTTGACAGGCGGCGGACGCTGCAACGTCACCAACAATCGTCCCGAAGAGGAAATCATCCGGCATATTCCCGGAAACGGAAAATTCCTGCACAGCAGCTTTACTCAATTCAGTCAATATGACATCATGACCTTCTTTATCGAACGCGGCGTCGCCCTGAAGGAAGAGGATCACGGCCGGATGTTCCCTGTCACGGACAAGGCCAGGACAATCCTCGAAGCATTCATCGAGGAACTGAAGCGGCTGCAGGTCCAGATACGGACCAACATAAAAGTGGAACGCATCCTGATCGAAAACGGACAGGTGACCGGTGTCCTTTTGGAGGATGGCGAAATCCTCCCGGCGGATCGGATCATTCTGGCAACCGGCGGGAAGGCTCTACCGCGCACAGGATCCAAAGGCGATGGCTACAAGTTCGCCAAAGCAGCTGGACACACCATCACCGAATTGTACCCGACCGAAGCACCAATCACATCCGATGCAGACTTCATCCGTTCAAGCGAACTGAAGGGGCTGTCCTTGCGCAACGTTGCCCTCAGCATTAAAAATAAAAAAGGCAAAACAGTCGTGTCCCACCAGATGGACATGATCTTCACCCATTTCGGCGTGTCCGGTCCCGCCGCTTTGCGTTGTTCGATGTTTGTCCATCAGACAATGAAGCGCGACAAAACCGAGACTGTAACGATGTCCTTGGATGTCCTGCCGGAACTTTCATTGGGTGCCGTCGAGCAACAGTTGCAGAAGCTCATCAAGGCCCAACCGGAAAAGAGCGTTAAAAACGGTTGGAAAGACCTGATGCCAGAGCGTTATCTGCTGTTCGGTTGCAGCCAAGCCGCTATCGATCCGCAGAAGTCCCTAAAGGAATTGACGCCGAAGGAAATCAAAGCTTTCGCCGACTTCTCCAAAAATTTCTCCTTCGAAGTGAACGGCACGCATCCATTGGATAAGGCCTTTGTCACTGGCGGAGGCGTCTCCACGAAGGAAATCAATCCGAAGACAATGGAAAGCAAACTGACGCGGGGGCTTTATTTCTGCGGCGAACTGATCGACTATAACGGCTACACAGGCGGCTACAACATCACCGGCGCCTTTGTTACAGGGCACACTGCCGGGCAGCATGCGGCTGCAGATTGGGAAGAATAAAAACATCCATTCGCAAAGAGAACGGAGCCACCTCATTTAGAGGCAGCTCCGTTCTCTTTTCTCTATATTGTAGGAATAATATAAATTTCTCTGTACTCAAAAGTGCGTCACCATAGGTGCTTCCCAAAATTGCAAAATGTTCCATGCCATCCAAAGCGTTGGCTAGCTTCACGGGTTCGCTCAGCTTTTCCTATCTCGCCAGTTTCTTGATGATGAAGACCTTCAGGTAATCGCTGGTCTTGCTGCCTGCAGGAACAGCGAAGTCGCTCGGCAGATGGAAGGTTTCCAGTATACGATAGTCACAATGGCTGTTCTTGAAGGCTTGGTCGATGTCCTGTTTGAAATTCTTTTCCTTGTAGTTGGCGGCGTTGGAAGAAACGATCAGTGTACCATCCGGTGCGGTGATCTGGATCAGCTCCTCCAACAACTGGGTGTAATCCTTCGTGACCGAGAAAGTCCGCTTTTTGGTGCGGGCAAAGCTCGGCGGATCGATGATGGTCACGTCATACTGCAATTCTTTGCGGATGGCGTAGCGGATGAAATCGAAGACATCCATGACATAGATTTTTTGCGCCTCGCCATCCAGGTTGTTGACGGCGAATTGTTCTTTGGTCCGTTCCAACGAACGGTTCGCAACATCGACACTTGTTGTTTCGATTGCTCCACCCATGGCTGCAGCGACAGAGAAAGCGCCCGTGTAGCTGAAAGTGTTCAATACCCGTTTTCCTGCCGCATAACGCTCCGTCAGAGCACCGCGTACGTCGCGCTGATCCAGGAAAATACCCGTCATCAGCCCATCATCCAGATACGTCGCATAGTTGATGCCGTTCTCCTTCACGATCAGAGGCGTCGGGGCTGCTTCACCCGTGACGAAGCGGCTGATCAGGCTGTCTTTCCGTTGGTAACGGAATTTTTCATAGATGCCCTTCGTTTCCGGGAAGACCGTTTGAAAGGCAGCGATAATGGCGGCTTGGTAGCGGAAAATGCCTCCGCTGTACCAGGATACCACCGCAAAGCCGTCATAATGGTCGATGGTGACACCAGGAATGCCGTCACCCTCCGCATTGAAAATCCGATAGGTAGTCGTTTCCGGGTCCGATTGCAGATCCGTGCGCTTGCGTTTCGCATTTTCAAACTGTTTTTTGAAGAACGCTTCATTGAAACTATCCGCGTTATCCAACGAAAACACCCATCCGACGCCTTTGTTCTGTTTGGCCAAATAGGCTTTTGCTACGAATGCTTGGCGAGAATCGACCAGTTCGACGATTTCGCCTTCAGAAAAGCTGAGTTCATTCGGAAAATCCTCGAACTGCAGCAAGGGATTCCCTGCCTTAATTTTTTTTTCGCTTATTTGCGTAATGATTATTTTTTTCATTGTTTTCTTCCTTTATAGTCAATTGTCCGTTCTGCACTACTGTGTTTTTTTGAAGATACCCAGATGCCGTAGCCGATTGCTGCACCCAACGTATTGAAGAAGACATCATCGATATGCGTCACGCCCGTCTGAAAGATGAGCTGGAGAAACTCGATCGTGGCGGAAAAAAGAAAGCCGACCGCCGTCACTTTGAGGAAACTGCATTTTTTCCTGAACAGATACGGACCCACGAAGCCCAACGGCATAAACCAGACGACGTTCCCCCACGAATTATACCAGGCCGAAAAACCGGAGTCCCCGTAAAAGAGTTTAACCGTATCCACCAACGGCAGCCAATGGATCGCCGACCAATCGATTTTGTGATACTCGACAGTCCAGAAGGTCTCTTCGTTGCGAAAAACCGTCAGTTGAAGCAGCAGCACGATGTAGATAAACAGAGCATGCAACAATCCTTCCTTATATAAGGAGATTTTCTTGCCCGTCTTGCGGTGCCTGTGCAGCAGATAGGCTACCCGCAGGACCAGAAAAATCAAATAATACAGTATAGTCTTGTCCACGCTGTTGAAAACTAATTGTATGAGCGGAAAATGATTGACGGATGATTCCAGCGAAGCAGCCACCCACTCATACAGTCCTTTTAAAAATATCATAATCTATGCTCACCTTTGTCAGTTTTGTTCCTTTAATCAGATACATGGAAAGACCCATTTTCTCGAAAAATCCTGAAAAAAGCAACCGTTCTTGTTAAAAACTTAGGAAAAACTTTACGGTGCTTCGATTGACTATCAAAAGCATTCAGAATATAATAACACTAGCTCATTTTACATAAAATTCACAAACAACACACATTACCCTTAAAAATTCACATGAAATTTACATGTGTTCCACAAGATATCATAGGAGGTCTCTTTTTTGAAACAAAAATTATCTGAACAGTTGCAGACGCGATTCGGGTTTTTCCTGTTCGCCGTCGTCCTTTTCTGGCTGAAGACCTATTTCGCTTACCACACAGCGTTCTCTTTAGGCGTAGACGGCTGGTTCCAGCAGCTGATTCTTTTTATCAACCCGATTGCAACGACTTTATTGATTCTGGGGATTTCCCTTTTTGTAAAGAATCCTAAAAAAGGTTACCGGAGTCTTATCGCCCTGTATTTTTTCAATTCCTTTCTGCTGTTCGCCAATGTCGTCTATTATCGTGAATTCACGGATTTCTTGACGCTTAAGACCATTTTCGGTTCAGCCAACGCAACCAAAAACTTGGGTTCGGGCGTCATCGCCATGATGCAGCCGATCGACCTGTTCTATTGGATCGATGCTTTCGTCCTCGTCTATGTCTATAAGAAATTCGTCAGCAAAAACCGCGACGAACGCAACTTCAAGAAAAGATGGGCATTTGCGACAGTTGCAGCCTCGATTGCGATTTTCGCCGCTAACCTGGGTCTGGCTGAAATAAGCCGCCCGCAATTGTTGACCAGAACATTTGACCGCAACTATATCGTCAAATACTTGGGAATCAATATCTACACCCTCTATGACGGAATCAAGACAGCCCAAGCCAACCAAGTGCGCGCAAGCGCGGACAGCTCGGATATGGCTAGCGTCCTTGATTATCTGGGTGAACATTACGCCGAACCAAATCAAACATACTTCGGACAAGCGGAAGGCAAAAACGTCGTCTACATCCATCTGGAAAGTATGCAACAGTTCCTGATCGATTTGTCGCTTACCGATGAAACAGGCACAACTGCGGAAGTGACACCGTTCCTGAACAGCTTGTATCACAGTAGCGATTCCTACAGTTACAGCAACATTTTCCACCAGACTGGACAAGGAAAAACGAGTGATGCCGAACTGATGCTGGACAATTCACTGTTCGGACTGCCTCAAGGATCAGCCTTCACACAGATTGGTGCGGACAATACATTCCAATCGGCACCGGCCATCTTGAGCGAAACCTTTGGCTACACATCAGCCGTTTTCCACGGCAATGTCGGCTCTTTCTGGGATCGCGATAATGTCTATAAATCTTTTGACTATGATTATTTCTTTGATGCCGACAGCAGTTACACGCTGACGGATGAAAATTCAGTCGAGTACGGTTTGAAGGATAAATTGTTCTTCCAGGAATCGGCTCAATACTTGGAACAATTGCCGCAGCCTTTCTACGCGAAGTTCATAACTGTATCAAACCACTTCCCGTTCCCCGAAGACGAGATGAACAACACCTTCGCCTTGGATACCGGCGACGAAACGGTTGACGGTTATTTCAATACCGTCCACTATGCCGATGAGGCCTTGGCTGAATTCTTCCAATATATGAAGGATGCAGGGCTTTATGATAATACGATTTTCGTATTGTATGGCGACCACTTCGGAATTTCCAGCTCACGCAATGAAACGGTCGCGCCTCTCATCGGAGGGAATGCAGACTTGTGGGGTGCCTATGACGACGCCATGATGCAAAAAGTGCCGTTCATCATTCACAACCCTGGTTCCGGTACCGGACAGATCAGCGATGTCTATGGCGGTCAGATTGATATCTTGCCTACTGTGATGCATCTACTTGGTGTCGATACTTCAGCCTATGTGCAACTGGGGCAGGATCTGTTGTCAGCGCAAAATGAAGGAATCGTTGTTTTCCGTAACGGCAGCATCGTAACAAGTGAATACACTATTTTAGGAAATACTGTTTATCATACCCAAACAGGTACGCTTGCTTATCAGACTGAAGAAGTAATCCAAAAGGTTGCTGAAATCCGGGCCCAAGCTGAACTGCAGCTAGCCATCTCCGATCAGATCATCAATGGCGACTTGCTTCGCTTCTACACTCCGGATGGATTCATGCCGGTCGACAAGAGCTTGCACAGCTATGTGGATTCTCCAGCCGAACTGGAAGAGGACATCGCGGAATTGGGCGATCTGAACACTTCCTTGTACTACACGAACAACGGTGTCTCAAGCGTTCCGCTTTATCAGACGGATGCCCCAGAGTTTCCGGCCAACCAAGCCGCTACTGAAGGAACCGTAACGGAAGAACAACCCGCTTCTGAAGAAACCCCAGCAGAAGAACAGACAGAAACAGTTGAATAATCAAAAGATCTGCCGGAATTTAAAATTCCGGCAGATCTTTTTTTAACTATTTTTTTCGAGTGCTGTTTTGGTGGGCAAGGTAATCGTGAAAGTCGTTCCCTCGCCGGGATTGCTCTCTACGTCGACAGTTCCTTTATGGTTCATCACTAAAGATTGAACAACTGCCAATCCGATCCCCGACTCGCCAAATTTCGTGTTCTTCCTGGAAACATCCACTTTATAGAATCTTTCCCAGATGCTCGTGATATCCTTCTTCTCGATGCCGATCCCCGTGTCCTTGACCTGGATGACTTGCTGTTCCCCATCTGGGAACGACGACAGGGTAATCGTGCCGTTTTTCGTGAATTGGATAGCATTCTGTGTGAGGTTCACCATGATCTGGATAAAGCGATCATAGTCCGCGTAGATTCGGTCTGCTTGATCCACATGCACAATCATCAGGTCATCCTTCGCCTGTGCTTTTGCCCGCATCTGCTCCGCGACATTCTCCAATGCCTCCTTCGCAGAAAACTCTTGCTTCACTAAAACGATCTGATTAGAGCGAATTTTTTCATAGTCCAAGTTTTCATTCACCAAACGGATCAGCCTTTTGGTTTCTTTCTGCATCAGTTGCATGCTCCTGTCCCGCCGTCCTTCTGGAATCATGTGGTGCTGGATCCCTTCAAGAATGCCATTGATTGTCGTGAGCGGCGTGCGCATCTCGTGGGCAACATCCATCATGAACTGACGCCGCAAATTCTCTTGGCGTTCGACTTCTTCGTTGGAGGCTTTCAAAGACCTTGCCATTTGGTTGAAATCCTCCGACAGCTCATCAAATTCATCTTTGTGATGATTCTCCAGCGAGATATCAAAATTGCCTGACGCAATCTCATGGGTGGCCCTCCGCATGCGTTTGATGCGCCTGGTCAGATAGTTGGCGATGCCGAGGCTCAATACAATCGCGATGCCCCCGGAAGTCAGCACTGCGACAAGCAGGTTGTGCTCAATTTCGTTGATTTCGTCCTCTATGCCTTTTACCGGCGAGCCTACCGCTATGAAGCCTGTGAACTCGGCCGTAGTCGCATTAAATAGCGGGAGATAAACCGTCAAGAAACGTTTTTTTTCATTCAGGAAGCCGCGATCCCGCTCCGTCAAAGAAATCCGTTCCCCTTCTGAGAGCCTCTCAAAATCCTTCGTGCTGATTCCGCTCGTATACAGATCTGTCGCTTGCGGATAGACCATATGATCCTCCGCATCAAAGATGGCAAACGAGACATCCTGGTTGGACACCAAGGTAGAGCCGCTCTCCAGTTGCTGGATCGTCATGTTCTGATCGATGATCGATTCGGCATAGCCATACAGCTGCGCCTCTTTCTCGTCGTAGATATTACTGGTGACGTATTGGATGATCAGGATGCCGGTCGTACTGACAGTTATTAGAATCAATGCGAAAAAAGCAAGGGTTTGTTGATAGACGTACTTCATTTTTCCTCTACTCCGCTGTCGTCGAATTTGTAGCCGACTCCCCAAACCGTTTGGATCACTTGTGGTCCGACCGCTTCTATTTTTTGTCTCAATTTCTTGATGTGGGCATCGATTGTCCGTTCATCCCCGTAATAAGGATCTTCCCAGATCCGAGTCAAAAGATGTTCCCTCGAAAATACTTGTTTCGGATGTTCGGCCAATAACGCGAAAAGTTCGAATTCTTTCGGCGTCAAACTTTCTATTTGGTTCCCGTCAAGATAAGCTTCACGCGTGATCGTGCTGATTTTAACATGATCAGTGAGCACATCGAAATCATCCGTGGCCTGCACTTGCGAGTGATCGACCGAAGCGCGACGGTGCATCGCTTTGATGCGGGCTATCAGGGTCAGTGGGCTGAACGGCTTCGTGACGTATTCATCCGCACCGATTTCCAGACCGATGACTTGGTCGCTTTCCGAATCGCGCGCCGTCAGCATGATGATCGGCACAAACTGGGAAATTTTCCTTATTTCACGGCAGACCTGCATTCCATCCATGCTAGGCAGGTTCAGATCGAGGATGATCATATCCCATTTTTTGTCTGCAGCCGCGAATGCCTCCAGGCCCTCTTTCCCGTCATGTTTGAATGCAGCTTCCCAGCCTTCATTCTCAAAAAACATCGCCATCATTTCGCAGACGGCTTCATTGTCTTCTATCATCAAAATTTCCATAGCGATTCCCCTTTTCATTTCTTTCATTATATCTTTTTTTCCGATAAGCGGCATCATTTCCCGTCTACGATACCACGTACCTTTGAATTTTCTATGAATAAATAAGGAAATCGCCGTTTAAAGCACAAAAGCCCCGGAATCCGGGGCTTTTGTGCGGAAGCATCAGACTGCTTCCTGTTCTCTTTTCGCTTCAACAAAATACAATTCTTCCACGACCAATTCGATGACATAGACGTGTTGCTCTTGCTTATTGACGTAGGAACGCGAAACCAAATGGCCGTTGACACCTATCTGGTTCCCTTTGGCGCAATACTGTTCAACCAGATTGGCGGTTGCTCCCCAAAATACGACCGGGATGAAATCCGCTTGCGGTTGGCCTTCATCCGCTTTCCTTAGGCGCTGCACCGCCAGCGTATTGTTGCAGACTTGCCTTTCCCCATTCACCTGTTGCACTTGGATGGGCCGCACCAGCCGCCCGATCAATGATACTTGATTCATCTTTTCATTCCTCCTTCTGCTTGACTTACTGTCTATACTATCCGCAAAAAAGAAGGCTTGATTTTTTATAAAAAAATAAACCAGAAGACTTTTCTTTGTCTCCAGGTTTATTTGTCTGTATCATCGAACGGCTTTCCCCATCCGCAGCGAATCTGCATAATCATTGATTTTTCGCAAACGGTGATTGATGCCGGATTTGGAGATGACACCGCTCGGGATCATTTCGCCAAGTTCCTTCAGGCTGATGTCGGGATTCTCCAACCGGATCACGGCGATTTCCTTCAGCTTGTCAGGCAATCTCCCCAACCCTACAGTTGCTTCGATGAATTCGATGTTGGCGATCTGTTTTGCAGCCGCATCGATCGTCTTGTTCATATTCGCGTTTTCGCAATTCACCAAGCGATTGACGGAATTGCGCATGTCACGGATAATCCGCACGTCCTCAAACTTCATCATCGCATTATGGGCACCGATCAATGCCAGAAAATCGGCGATCTTCTCGGCTTCCTTCAGATAAGTGATGAATCCGTTGCGGCGCTCGATCGTCCGCGCGTTCAGGTCAAAGTGATTCATCATATCGCAGATGTCCTGATTGTGGTCCTCATAATTGGAATAGATTTCCAGATGATAACGGCTCGTTTCCGGGCTGTTCACCGATCCACCGGCCATAAAGGCCCCGCGCAGGTAAGAGCGTTCCTTCTGGTTATTGTTCATGATGTCATCGGAAACCTGCGTCTTGAAGGACAGCCCGTCGAAAATGCTCAGATCGCTCAGCAATTCCGTGACGCCCTGTTTCAGGCGCACAATATAGACATTATTCTTCTTCAGCTTCATTTTGCGGCGCACCAACAGTTCGCTTTCGAATGAGTAGTGATCCTTCAAGAGAACGTACATCCGTCTGGCGATTGCCGCATTTTCTGTCTGGACATTCAGGACAAATGACTGATTATAGATGCTGACCGATCCGCTCATCCGGATCAACGCGGTCAATTCGGCTTTCGCATGTTCGCGGTGCACTTCCAATGTTGTTAATTCTTTTTTTACTTCAGATGCAAAAGACATATGTGCCTCCTTTCCGACAGCTTCTTTCAATCAGAAAAAAGGTCAACAGATTGTTTTGATATTGGAAATCAGATTGATCAGTTCCGAAACGACTTTATTGCCGTCATGATACACGCCGCCGTTTTTCATATCCAAGAAGTCCGCTGAAATGACCCGGCAGTTTTCTTCGCGCAATCCTTTGAAATCGTGCCGTACCTGCAACAGATATTCCTCGTCCGCCTGTTGGTTGAGGTACTCATCCGGCACTTTCTCCGTGTTCACCAATACGGTGTCGATGAATTTCGCTTTCAGATGATTATGCAATACCTTGATATGATCAGCATCGGTGAAACCCTCTGTTTCGCCCAATTGCGTCATGATATTGCAAATATATACTTTCTCGGCTTTGGTGTCGATGACTGCTTGACCCAGATCAGTGATCATCAGGTTAGGCAAAATGCTCGTATACAGGCTTCCCGGTCCGAGGACGACCATATCCGCCTCCAGAATGCTATTGATGACGTGACGGGAAGCTACGGCCTCCCTTGATTCATCCAACGGTTTGACATACACCCGTTCGATTTTTTTGCGGCCATTTGCGATTTTCGACTCGCCCTTGATGACCGTACCGTCCTTGAACTCTGCGTAGAGCGAGAGCGGCTCGTCAGCTGCGGCGTAAATTTTGCCTTTTACGCCCATCATGACCGACAACAACCGAATGGCATCAAAAATGTTCCCTTTCATTTCAGTCAGAGCCACGATAATAAGGTTTCCGATTGCGTGCCCGGAAACGAAGGAATCCTTTGAATCGAAACGGTACTGGAAAATGTCCTTTTCTAATTTAGGCATATCGGAGAGCGCAATCAGACAGTTGCGGATATCCCCGGGAGGTACAATGTTGATATGATCGCGGATGATGCCGCTGCTGCCGCCGTCATCCGCCACCGTGACGATGGCGGTGATATCCGTATTGTGGTTCTTCAGTTCTTCCAGAATAACCGGCAAGCCCGTTCCGCCGCCGATAACGACGATTTTCTTCGTTCTGCTCGGATTTTGACTCATGACCGATTCACCGTCTCTTTGCGTTTATTCCGATCGCGGTGGGTTGTATTGACTTGATAGCCCGCGCTCTTCAATTGCAGGCTGGTGCGTTCCGACAACGCGACAGAGCGGTGTTGGCCGCCTGTGCAGCCGATGGCGATATTTACGCTGGTTTTGCCTTCTTTTTTGTAGCCGGGAATGATGTATTCCAACAGGTCGATGAATTTTTTGTAAAAAATTTCCGTCTCCGGTTGCTTCATAACATAATCATAGACCGGCTTATCCAGCCCCGTCAACGGACGCAGTTCATCTACGTAATGCGGATTGGGCAAAAAGCGGACATCCATGACGATGTCGGCATCAATCGGTAAGCCATACTTGAACCCGAAAGATACGACTTCGATATGGAAAACATCTTTATCGTCGACTTTGAATGTATCCAGCAGCCGTTCCCTTAATTGGCGCGGTGTTGTTTCGCTCGTGTCGATGACCAACTGCGACCGATTGCGGATGTCCTCAAGCAGTTCCCTTTCTTTGTGGATTCCTTCCAGTACGGTTCCGCCTGATTGTGTCAGGGGATGGCTTCTTCTCGTCTCTTTGTATCGGGAAACAAGCACATCGTCCTTCGAATCAAGGAAGATGACTTTGGTTGTGATGAAGGAAGTATTGTCCAAACTGTCCACAGCAGACATGATTTCATCAAAGAATGCCCGGGAGCGCAGATCAATCACTAAGCAAATCCTGCTTATTTTACCCGATTCCTTTACAAGCTCCCAAAATTTCGGTAATAAACTTGGGGGCATATTGTCTATACAGAAATAGCCTAAATCTTCAAATGTCTGTAGGGCCACCGTTTTCCCGGCGCCGCTCATCCCCGTAATGACTACCAATTCGAGAGTGTCTGCCATTATAATTCCTCCAGTTCAAAAAGTCTTTACAATCATTATAACATACCGGGTGTATCATTTGTCTATTTCTGAACATTTTATCGATTCTTACGTTTTGGCTTAGGTATTCAAGCAGAAAAGCTTCCTTAGTTTGCTCCGCTAACGAAAGTCATGCTCTTAAACGTGTTCTGATTTGCAGGGGATTCCGTCTAATCTGGCTAGCCTTCATGGGCGAAAACAGACCCATTACGGCTAGCCCGTTCAATGCTCACCCCCTACCGCAGACCATCACGCTCTTTCTTAAACGCGTTCTGAATCCCAGAAATCTGTGCCTAAGCTGACTACCACACACGGACACAAAGCGTCCGCTTTGTGTTAGTCCTCTTAGTGCTCGAATTCTACCCGGGATTTGTCATGGCTCTTGCGATTTTTAATCGCTTAGAGACATGATACACTTGGGCGTTTGCGCCCACAGTGCTTCCTTTAAAATCTCTTGGATTTGTGTTTGAAGTGGCGGGCGGCGGCTACTGCGTTTTGCCAGCCGGCGTAGAGGTCATCGCGCACTTCAGTAGGCATATTCGGATGGAATTCGCAATCAGGTTCCCAATTTTTGATGATGTCATCGGTATCCTTCCAGAATCCTACTGCCAAACCCGCCAAGTATGCAGCACCCAGTGCGGTTGACTCCATCACTTTGGATCGCGTCAAAGTTGTTTTCAGAAGGTTGCTTTGGAATTGCATCAGGAAGTTATTGTGGGCTGCTCCTCCATCGACTCGCATATTCGTGATGACCAGTCCGGAATCCTTCTGCATTGTGTCCACGACATCCTTTGTCTGATAAGCCAACGATTCGAGCGTCGCACGGATCAGGTGCGCTTTCGAAGTCCCTCTCGTCAATCCAAAGAAAGCACCACGCACATCCTGATCCCAATAGGGTGCCCCCAAGCCAACAAACGCAGGAACCATATAGACGTTCTCGTTCGATTCAAGCAATTCAGCATATTCTTCCGACTCGGCTGCCGTCCGGATCAACTGGGCTTCATCGCGCAGCCATTGCAGAGCGGATCCGGCCACAAAGATGCTCCCCTCAAGGGCATAAGTCACTTCGTCGTTCAAACCGTAGGCGATCGTCGTAAGCAAGCCATTTTCCGATTTCACCGCTGTAAGGCCTGTGTTCATAACAATGAACGCGCCGGTACCGTAAGTATTTTTCACCATCCCTTGTTCAAATCCGGTCTGCCCAAAAAGAGCGGCTTGTTGATCGCCGGCGATTCCGGCTATCGGGATGCGCGAACCGTAAAAATCATTTTCTTCGGTGTAACCATATATTTCCGATGAAGAACGGACTTCTGGCAGCAGTGTTCGCGGAATATCCAGCAAATCCAGGATTTCCTGATCCCATTTCAAGTCGTAAATATTGAACAGCATCGTTCTGCTGGCATTGGAAACATCCGTTACGTGCACTTTTTTACCTGTCAGTTTCCAAACGATCCACGTATCAATGGTGCCAAAAAGCAGTTCGCCCTTTTCGGCCCGATCACGAGCATTCGGGATATGATCCAGCAACCATTTGATTTTAGTGGCGGAAAAGTAGGAATCAATGATCAGTCCGGTCTTGTCTTTAATGAAATTATCATAGCCCGCTTTCTTAAGACTATCCGCAATTTCCGAAGTCTGACGGGATTGCCAAACGATCGCATGGTGGATTGGCATTCCGGTCACGCGGTCCCATATGACTGTCGTTTCGCGCTGATTCGTGACCCCGATGGCCGCGATTTCCTCCGGCCTGATGGCGCCTCTGATCAAGGCATCCGCTATGACAGACTGGACACTGATCCAAATTTCATTCGCATCATGCTCCACCCAACCAGGTTCGGGGTAATATTGCATCAATTCTCTTTGCGAAGATGAGATGATTGTGCCTTTCTTATCCCAGATCACTGCGCGCGTACTGGTCGTGCCTTGATCTATCGACATCACATATTGTTTTTCCATTTACCTTCACCTTTCTTGTTTTCCATCTGATTTCGGCAAATTCACCAGCAAACGTTTTCATTCTTCTGTATGCATCCTGTTTGCCTATACTTCTATCCTAGCATTCTTTATTAACGAATCCCAATTATTTTTCTTCGCTTCAATCCTGATCTATCACTTAGAACCAATTATATTGAACATGCAACTTATCAATTTAACAATATTAATAATAGACGAATTTTTAAATATAAAAATTTATCAAAAATATACCGTCATCCCAATGATGTACACCCTCTCATTTACGTACGTTTTTCACAAAGTTTTAGCCTTGTCATTTGCAAAATGGCTTCCTTGCGCGGTAAGGTAGAGTAAGGAATTTGTGAAACTAAAATAATTAAGAGGTGAAACCATGATAGAATTCAAAAATTTAACCAAGCGATTCCCGGGCGGGAAAATTGCAGTGGACTCCCTTAACCTGACATTCAATGATGGAGAGTTCATTGTATTCATCGGAACAAGCGGCAGCGGCAAAACAACCTCCATGAGGATGATCAATCGCATGATCGAACCTTCTTCGGGTGAAATCCTGATCGATGGAAAAAACATCAAGGACATGAATGCGGTGGAATTGCGTCGCCAAATCGGCTACGTCATCCAACAAATCGGTCTGATGCCACACATGACCATCTTCGAAAACATCGTCATGGTTCCAAAATTACTGAAATGGTCTGTGGAAAAACAAAAAACAATTGCCGAAGAGCTGATCCAAAAAGTCGATCTTCCATTGGATTTTTTGGAACGCTATCCATCTGAACTATCCGGGGGCCAGCAACAACGTATCGGTGTTATCCGTGCTTTGGCAGCCAATCAGGACATCATTTTGATGGATGAACCTTTCGGAGCACTGGATCCGATCACCCGTGATTCGCTGCAGGAACTTGTCAAACAACTGCAGCAGGAATTAGGCAAAACAGTCATCTTCGTCACCCACGATATGGATGAAGCTTTGAAACTGGCAGACCGGATTGTCATCATGCAGGAAGGAAAAGTCGTCCAATTTGATACTCCCGACAATATCCTGATGGACCCTGCGAACGAATTCGTCGAAAACTTCATCGGCGAGGAACGCCTCAGCCAAGCACGCACGAATTTCCGCACAGTGGAACAAATCATGATCCGTGGCCCGGTATCCGTTTCGACTGATCAAAATCTATCAGAAGCCATCAAACTGATGCGCACGCGTCGTGTCGACAGCTTGTTTGTGACCGATGCTGACGATGTCTTGTTGGGCATGTTGAGTGTCGAAGCGATCAACCAGAACCGCCGCAGACCGGTCACTGCAGGCGAGATCATGAGCGAAGTTTCTTTTGTCCGCGAAGGCACGCTCGTTCGTGACGCTTTGCAGCGGATCCTGAAATTGGGTTACAAAAACATTCCTGTCGTGGATGCAAAAAACCATCTGATCGGCTTGATCACCCGTACTTCCATTGTGGATATGGTATACGATACGATATGGGGAGACATAGAGCCTGAAATGCCCGCTGAAGAAGTAATCGAAACGACCGCAGACATTGAAACGGTTAAGGGGTGATGACAATGGACTTTTTGACAACGAACGGTTCCGAGTTACTCTTCAAAACAGGGGAGCATTTCTACATCTCGGCCTTAGCTCTGATACTTGGCGTTCTGGTTGCCGTTCCTTTGGGCATTGCCTTGACCCACTTCAAGCGTTACTCCGGTTTTATCATCAGTTTTGTTTCGATTCTCCAGACGGTCCCTTCCCTGGCGTTACTTGCCTTGATGATCCCCCTTTTCGGGATCGGAAAACTTCCTGCGATTGTAGCTTTATTCATCTATTCCTTGTTGCCGATTCTGCGCAATACGTTCATCGGCATCTCGAATGTGGACAGCAATATCATCGACTCAGCAAAAGGGATGGGGTTGACCGACAACCAGATCATTCTGCAGGTGAAATTGCCTTTGGCAGCTCCGGTCATCATGTCCGGAATCCGCTTGGCGGGAGTATACGTCATCGCCTGGGCGACACTTGCTTCGTATATAGGAGCCGGCGGTTTGGGTGATTATATTTTTAACGGATTGAATGTATACGATCAGGAAATGATCATTTGGGGAACTTTACCGGTGACCGTATTGGCTTTATTGGCTGATTTCCTTCTTGGAAAGCTTGAACGATTCGTTTCTCCACAGACAACATCTGCAAAAGGAGGAAACTGAGCATGAAGAAACACATGAAGAAATGGTTGCTGTTTCCACTGACGGCACTTTTATTGGCAGCCTGCTCCTTGCCTGGCCTTGGGGCATCGGTGAACAATGAAGGCATCGTCATCACTGGTGGGACAACGACAGAAATGCAAATATTGAGTTATATGGTCAGAGGGATGGTCGAACATTACCTGCCGGATGCTTCTGTCGATATGGTCAATAATCTCGGCTCATCAACCCTGAATCATCAAGCTATGATCGGCGGGGATGCAAATATATCGGCTGCCCGCTACACAGGGACGTCACTGACCGGTGAATTGGGCATGGAGCCTCTTACAGATCCGGCATTGGCGTTCAAGACAGTCGTCGAGGGTTTCGATGAACAATTCAATCAAGTCTGGTTCCCATCCTATGGCTTTGCCAACACGTACGCTTTTTTGGTGACACGTGAATTTGCCGAAGAAAATAATTTGGAGACCATCAGCGACCTCGCGACATTGGCTCCGAATCTGAGAGCCGGCGTCGACAACTCCTGGATGGAGCGGGAAGGTGACGGATATGAAGCATTCAAAACGACATACGGCTTTGATTTCCAACGCGTTTATCCGATGCAGGTCGGTCTCGTCTACGATGCTTTGCAAGCGGGCGAAATGGACATCGTTTTGGGCTATTCCACGGACGGCCGGATCGCGAGCTATGATCTGGTCGTTCTCAAAGACGATCTGCAGCTGTTCCCGCCTTATGACGCTAGCCCTGTCGCCACTAAAGAGATTTTGGAGGCTTATCCTGAACTGGAGACCATCCTGCTGAAATTGGAGGACACGCTGACTGACGAGATGATGCAGGCGATGAACTACGAAGTCGATAACGACTTGGTGGAAGCCCAAACAGTCGCCCAAAATTTCCTGGAAGAGAACAGCTATTTTGAAGATAAAGAAGTCACATCCTTAAAGGAGGGAAAATGATGAACCTCAGCGAAATGAATATGCTCCAGCAGCTGCTCTACTATTATAGAGAAAATGGTAGCTATGTCTTCGAACAGTTCACCCGCCATTTTCTGATTTCCATTTATGGGGTCCTGTTCGCCGCAATTGTAGCTATTCCGCTCGGTTTCTGGATCGCACGCAATAAAAAACTGGCGGATTGGATCATCGGCGCCGCCAATGTCATCCAGACCATCCCTTCTCTGGCCCTGTTATCCATTTTGATGCTGGGACTCGGACTCGGTTCGGATACCGTCATTGCCACTGTCTTCCTGTATTCGCTGCTGCCGATCATCAAAAACACCTACACTGGTGTGCGAAATGTGGATACCGCTCTGATGGATACGGGTAAAGGCATGGGAATGACGCGGATGCAATTGACTTATCTGGTCGAATTGCCGTTGTCGCTTTCCGTCATAATGGCCGGCTTGCGTAATGCCTTGGTCGTTGCAATCGGCATCACCGCCATCGGCACTTTCATCGGCGCCGGCGGTTTGGGGGATATCATTTCCCGCGGCGTCAATGCGACGAATGGGACAGCCATCATCCTTGCTGGCGCGATTCCAACCGCCCTGATGGCAGTTCTTGCCGATTGGCTGCTGGGTCTGATGGAAAAACGTCTGGATCCCTCCAGCAAAGTTAAACGTACCCGTTGAGTGCTCAAAATACGCAGTGAAGTCGAAGGACAAGGCCATTCCCTACAAAGTGGATTGCCTTGTCCTTTTGATTTTTGGAAATGCCGCCAAGCTTTCCGATCGGATAATTTCTTTAAATGATTTTCCATTTGTGATAGAATAGATTGGACTCTAGACGGACAGAAATTCTGATCTAGCAAGAGATACTTAAGGAGTGGTATAAATGTGTGGTTTTGTTGGATATATCCATGGATCGACTGCATGGAACCATCAGGCTGTAATTGAAGGTATGATGAACAGGATCGTCCACCGCGGACCAGACAGCGGCGGCATGTATTCTGATGATAAGGTAACGTTAGGCTTCCGCCGCTTGAGCATCATCGATCTTTCCGATAACGGGAAGCAACCGATGTACAGCGCCGACGGAAATTTGGTATTGGTGTTCAACGGCGAGATCTTCAACTTCCAAGAGTTGCGCGAAGATCTGAAGCAAAAAGGACACGTCTTCCATTCCAAAACGGACAGTGAAGTTTTGATTTACGGCTACAAAGAATACGGTTATGACTTCGTGAAACAATTGCGCGGCATGTTCGCGTTCGCAATCTGGGACAAAGTGAACGATACGATGTTCATCGCCCGTGATGGCTTCGGCATCAAACCGTTGTACTATACGACAAACACAACCGACGGCAGCTTGCTTTTCGGTTCTGAAATCAAGTCATTTTTGGCTCACCCTGCTTTCATCAAAGAAGTGAACAAGGATGCTTTGCGCCCTTACTTGACTTTGCAATATTCTTCGATGGGTGAAACCTTCTTCAAAGGCGTCCACAAATTGAAACCGGCGCATTATATGGTGCTGAAAGGCAACGATATCCATACGGTCGAATATTGGGACAAGAAATTCCATGCCGAAAACGGCACTTTGGAGAGCTATGTGGAAGAAGTCAAAGCAACAATGGCCGATTCTGTCCGCGCCCACAAAATCAGTGACGTAAAGACAGGCGCTTTCCTGTCCGGCGGCGTCGATTCCAGCTTGGTAACAGCCTTGATGAAACCGGAAAAATCCTTCTCGGTCGGCTTCTCCGAATATGAAAAAATGTTCAACGAAACCAACCAGGCTGCCGATCTTTCCGAAATCTTGGGCATCGAGAATGTCCGCAAGTACATTTCTCCTGAAGAAGCTTTCCATGCCCTGCCTACCATCCAATACCATATGGATGAACCGCAATCAAATCCGTCTTCCGTTCCATTGTATTTCTTGGCTGAATTGGCGAAGAAAGACGTGACGGTCGTGCTTTCGGGTGAAGGCGCAGATGAAATTTTCGGCGGCTACTCTTGGTATGAACCATCCAAGAAAATGGAGACTTATGAAAAAGTCCCTTACAGCCTAAGAAAAGGCATCGGCAAATTGGCCCACAAACTACCGAAGAATACCCTGACAACCTTCTTGGTCAAAGGCGGCCAAAAAGTGGAAGAACGCTTCATCGGCCAAGCCATCGTCTGGGACGAAGAAGAAGCTGTGGATATCCTGAAGCCAGCATACAAAAACGGCCCGGATATCCGCACAATCACCAAACCGATCTATGACGAAGTCAAAGACCAGGATGAAGTGACGAAGATGCAGTATCTCGATCTGAACCTTTGGATGCCTGGGGATATCCTGTTGAAAGCCGACAAGATGAGCATGGCCCACTCGTTGGAGCTGCGCGTACCTTTCCTGGATAAAGAAGTCATGGAATTGGCGAAACGCATCCCTTCCGATTACCGCGTCAACGAAATCGATACGAAATATGTGCTTCGCAGAGCGGCTGCCGATGTCCTGCCGGAAGAATGGGCGAAACGTCCGAAGTTGGGCTTCCCTACTCCGATCCGTCACTGGTTGCGTGAAGAAGAATTCTATAATGAAGTCAGAAAAGCGTTCGCTTCCGACTATGCGGCAGAATTTTTCGACACCGATAAGCTCGTGCAGATCCTCGATGACAACTATACGAAGAAATTGGATTACGGCCGTCAGATCTGGACTGCCTACATCTTCCTCGTCTGGTACAAACGTTTCTTCATCGATGAAACGCCTCTGTCTGCGGAAGCTTTCGTAGCTTAATATTGCTGATTCAAAATACAAATGAGAGTTGCCCGACAAGGGTGACTCTCATTTTTGGCCTACTTCTCTCATTGGCAGGTAATGGTTATGCTTTATCATCTATGCATGTAAATGGTATCATGTAGGTATAACAAATTGGAAAGAAGGTTATTCTATGGCCAGAGTTTTAGTTGTGCGCGCGCATCCATTCGACAGCAGCGTCTCCCGTTCCATGAAAGTCCTGGATGCATTTTTGGAAGAGTACAAAGCTGTGAATCCTTACGATCGCATCAAGGACATGAATCTTTATGAAGTCGCCATCCCTGAAATCGATCGGGATCTTTTGACTGCTTGGAAGGAATTGTCGAAAGGCGTGCTATTCGATCAATTGACTTCCCGCCAACAGGAAAAAGTGACGCTCTTCAATCACTACACCGATGATTTTTTGTCCATGGATAAGATCATCATCGCCAATCCTTTATGGAACATGCATGTACCTGGGCGCCTAAAAACGTGGATCGATACCATCACGGTCGCCGGACAAACGTTCCGTTACACGGAATCGGGAGCAGTCGGAATGGTCCCGGATAAAAAATTGTTGCATATCCAAGCCAACGGCGGAATCTTCGACGGAAGCGACCCTGCCAGCCAGTACATCAAGAGCATTTTCCGCTTCTTGGGAGTCGGAGAAATCTCGCAATTGTTCGTTGAAGGTATGGACACATATCCAGACCGTGCCGATGAAATCGTTGCAGATGCGATAGAAAAAGCCAAACAATTGGCCAAAACTTTCTGATAAACCTTCAAACAAAAAAGAAGCCCGTGGGCTTCTTTTTTTCTTGTATTCCTTATTCAGCGGTCAACGTACGGATGCTTGCCTCGAAAGCAGCGACTTTTTCGTCGACTGCAGCTTGGCTCTCAGCCTTCGCACCGATATAGAATTTGATTTTTGGTTCTGTTCCGCTTGGACGGATAGCGATCCAGCTGCCATCCTCAAGGAAGTATTTCAGCACATTCGAGCTCGGCATATCGATGCTTTCTGTGGAGCCGTCAGTGAATGTCTTCGTTGAGTTGCCGAAGTCTTCCGTGATCGATACGGCGATGCCTGCGAAGTCTGCTGGTGCTTCCGAACGGAATTTGGCCATCAGTGATTTGATCTTTTCTGCTCCGGTGATGCCGGACAGCGTGACGGAAATCGTCTGTTCTTTATAGTAGCCGTGCGTTTCGAAGATTTCTACCAAGCCATCATACAGCGTTTGGCCTTTTTTCTTGTAGTAAGCCGCTACTTCAGCAATCAATACTAGGGCTTGGATAGCGTCTTTGTCGCGGACGAAAGGTTTTGCCAGATAGCCGTAGCTTTCCTCGAAACCGAACAAGAATTCCTTGCTGTGGTCTTCTTCGTACTGTTTGATTTTTTCTGCGATGAACTTGAATCCAGTCAGAACATCCACCATATCCGCACCGTAAGATTTTGCGATTGCGGTCGGCAACTCACTGGATACGATCGATTTAAGGGCTGTACCGTTGGCAGGTAATGTGCCGGCTGCTTTTTTCGCGCGCAACAAGTAATCCAGCATCAATGCAGCGATTTGGTTACCAGTCAAAACAACGTACTCGCCTTTTGCTTTGCGGACGGCCGCACCCAAGCGGTCAGCATCCGGATCGGTCGCGACCAAAATATCAGCATCCAGTTCTGTACCCAGCTTGATGGCGTATTCGAATGCGCCTGCTTCTTCTGGATTCGGTGATTTCACGGTGGAGAAGTTTGGATCGGCGACTGCCTGTTCCGGCACGAGGTAGATGCCTTCAAAACCGGCGTTCTTCAAGGCACGTTCACCCATCATCTGCCCGGTGCCGTGCAGGGGAGTGAAGACCAATTTCATTTCTTTGCTCATTTCATGGACAAGGGCGGGATCGACAGTCACTGTTTTGACTAGATCAAGGTAAGTTGCATCGATCTCTTCCCCAAGCATTTTGATTAAGCCGGCTGCCTTCAGCTCTGCTTCATCGCCCACTTGGATCGTCAGTGGATTTTCGATTGCTCTTACATATTCAGTCAAAGCGTCTGCATCGTCAGGAGTCATCTGGCCGCCGTCGTCTCCATATACTTTATAACCGTTGTAATCAGCCGGGTTATGGCTCGCTGTTATCATGATCCCCGTTAGCGCATTCAAATGTCTTACCGCAAAAGACAACTCGGGTGTTGGTCGCAAGCTTTCAAAAACGAAAGCCGGAATACCGTGCGCACCCAATGTTTTCGCTGCCTCCATCGCAAACTCCGGAGATTGGTGTCTGGAATCGTATGCGATCGCGACGCCGCGTTTTTTCTCTTCTTCACCTTTCGCCTCCATCAAACGGGCCAATCCTTCGGTGGCTTGACGTACTGTGTAGATATTCATCCGGTTGATGCCGACTCCCAGGATGCCGCGCATACCTGCAGTCCCGAATTCCAGCGGAGCAAAAAAAGCATCTTTCAGCGCTTCTTCATTTCCCTCCAAAGACTTTAGTTCTTCTTTTAATGTAGATTCTAATAAGGCAAAATTATTCCATTGTGCGATGGTTTCTTGATAAGACATTTTCATCATCCTTCCCATATTAGTTTAGCTATATTATAACATTATTTGCATGCCATTTGAGTGAAAAGATGGAATCTACAAAAAAAGTTCACGCTCTGAAATCAGAGCATGAACTTTGGTGCTTTTTATCGATTGGACAACAAATTTACTGTTCCACTGATAATCATTCAGTCAGCGGTCTCGGCAGCAGCTTCAGCAGCTGCCAGACGATCATGCAAGCCTTCAATGTAAGAAAAAGCACGGTTCCCGGCTTCCCCACCATCTCCGACAGCAGTCGTGATTTGGCGCAGAAGCTTCTGACGGACATCCCCGATGGCAAATATGCCCGGTACGGCCGTTTCCATATGCTCATTCGTGATGATCCAGCCTTCTTCATCCGTGATGCCCAGATCAAGGAAGGCATCCGATTGCGGCAAAATACCGACGTAGATGAAGACACCGTCCACGGCATTTTCCGTGATTTCGTTGGTGTGCTTGTTCCTGATCACCACACCCGTGACTTTTTGTCCGTCTCCCTTAATTTCTTCCACAAAGGAATCCCACGTAAAGGAAACTTTCTCATTCTTGAAGGCACGGTCCTGGATGATTTTTTGGGCGCGCAAGGCATCCCGTCTGTGCACGATGTTAACTTCCGCAAATTGCGTCAAGTAAGTCCCTTCCTCCACGGCGGAATCTCCACCGCCTATCACTGCTAATTTTTTGCCTTTAAAGAAGGCACCATCACAGACGGCACAATAGGAAACGCCGCGGCCGTTGTACTGCTCTTCTCCGGGAACTCCCAATTTGCGGTGGTGGGAGCCGGTCGCGATGATAATGGCACGCGTTTTATAGGATTTCTTGCCTGCTTCCACGATGCGGTAATCGCCGTCGATGACAATGCGTTTCACATCTCCGTAAGCGTGCTGGGCTCCGAATTGCATGGAGCTTTCGTACATCCTTTCAGCCAGTTCCGGACCCAATATCGATTTGAAGCCAGGATAATTTTCAATTTCGGCCGTATTGATCATTTCGCCGCCGGGCACGCCGCGTTCCAGCATCAAGGTACTCAAATTCGAACGGGAGGCATAAAGAGCCGCAGTCATTCCGCCTGGTCCGGCTCCGATGACGATGACGTCGTAAATTTTTTCAGTTTGTTCCATGTTTAGTGTATCTCCTTCTGGTGTTAAGTCTGTTCCGGGCTGGTTCCGGAATCTGGTTCCTATTCAGTTTACTCTGACTTTATTTTTTGTGCCACAATTCTGCTCAGGGCGCCGAATTAATGGAGAAGAAGCCGAGCCATGAATCGCAGAACGATTGATGGCCCGGCTTCTCTTATTTTATTCAAAAAACAATTGGCTTTGGATTGCCTAAATGACTACTTGCCTTCGTCCTCGGCAGTCAACTTTTCGCCCAGCTCCACCAGATAATTTTTCAATTTATCCTTTATTTCCGGATGGGTCAGACCGTAGGAAATACTAGTCGTCAGGAAACCGAATTTGTCTCCGACATCAAAGCGTTTGCCGTCGAAGCGTTTTGCGAAGACGCGCTGCGTTTGGTTCAGCGTATCGATAGCGTCGGTCAATTGGATTTCTCCGCCGGCTCCCGGGTTCTGATTTTCCAAAATTTCAAAAATTTCCGGAGTCAGTAAGTAGCGGCCGATGATCGCCAAATTGCTCGGCGCGTCTTCCGGATTCGGTTTTTCGACGAATCTGCGGACGTTGAACAAGCCAGGCTCCAATTCCTGATCCGGATCGATGATGCCGTATTTGGATGTTTCCTCATGCGGCACTTCCATCACGGCGATGTTCGAAGCATGCGTGCGCTCGTAAGCATCCATCAACTGCTTGGTCAACGGCACTTCATCTTCCATCAGATCATCCCCAAGCATGACCACGAAAGGCTCATCGCCGACAAAAGCTTTTGCCTGCAGAACCGCATGGCCCAATCCCAACGGATAAGATTGACGGACGAAATGGATGCGCAAACCGGTCGTTTCCTGCACCAATTCAAGCAATTCATTTTTGCCTTTTTCGCGCAGATTCGCTTCCAACTCGATATTCGAATCAAAATGGTCTTCGATCGGACGTTTGCTTTTTCCGGTTACGATCAGGATATCTTCGATCCCTGATGCTATAGCTTCTTCGACGATGAATTGAATGGTCGGCTTATCGACTATTGGCAACATTTCTTTTGCCATCGCTTTCGTTGCCGGTAAAAAACGCGTTCCGAATCCCGCAGCAGGAATCACTGCTTTTCTGACTTTCTTCATATTGACTGGCTCCCCTTTTCCACATTTTGAGAAGATTGTTCCGCTTTGCCTTCGCGCAGCATCAATTCCTCGATTGCTTTTTTGACATCGACTTTCTCGTACAACACTTTATAGATGGCTTCCGTGATCGGCATTTCGATGCCTTTTTCTTTAGCCAATTCATAAGCGGCTTTTGTTGTCGCCACGCCTTCAACGACCATTCCCATATTGTTCAGCACTTCATCCAAGTCCTGGCCTTTACCAATCAGATCCCCGGCTCGCCAGTTCCGTGAGTGGCGGCTTGTGCCGGTAACAATCAGGTCGCCTACCCCGCTCAAACCGAAGAAGGTCATTGGATCGGCTCCAAAGGCTGTTCCGAGTCGGCTGATCTCAGCCAATCCGCGCGTCATCAAAGCCGCTTTCGCGTTATCGCCATAGCCCAATCCATGGAGCGCTCCCGCACCTACGGCGATGATGTTCTTCAAAGCAGCGCCCAACTCAACACCGATGACATCGGTGTTCCGGTAAACCCGGAAATAGGGATTCATGAACAGTTTTTGCACATACCCTGCATCCTCTTCGCTCTCGGATGCGGCAGTGATTGTTGTGATGTCTTTTTTGGCCACTTCTTCCGCATGGCTCGGTCCGGAAAGGACGACCAAGCTATCGTACTTTTCAGTCGGAATCTCTTCCTGGATGATCACGGAAATCCGCTTATGCGTATCCTGCTCCAAACCTTTGCTTGCATGGATCAGATGCGGCTTCGTTTGTCCGTCCAACAGCGTTGCGACTTCTTTCGCGACCACGCGGATCGCTTTTGTCGGAAGTACGAACAAGAGCGCGTCTGCTTCGTTTATGGCGGCTTTCAGATCTGTGTATGCCACAATCGCTTCACTCAACTTGGCACCCGGCAAGTAATGCTCATTCGTGTGTCGTTCGTTGATTTCTTTGATTTGTTTCGGGTCATTCCCCCAAAGGCGGACATCATGCCCATTCTCATCCAATACCATGGATAAGGCTGTACCCCAAGATCCTGCCCCCAATACGGCGACTTTTTGTTTCATTTTGCTCGCTTCCCCTCGATTAAACTCTCACGCCGGAAAGAATGTACTCTTCCAACTCCTGTGGATCTTTGACTATTTTTGTTGGCCGATATGGTTGGATGAAGGCAGTCGTTTTTTCGGACCAGCCCACAAAAATGCTTGTTACACCCGCATTATTGCCTGCGACTATATCGTGGTGATTGTCCCCGACCATTACGCTGGTTTCCCTTTCGGCGTCCAGACGATCCATAGCCAGAAAGAGCGATTCGGGATCGGGTTTCGGTTGCGAAAAATCGCCTGAGCCGAGGATCGTATCAAAATAATCCGTGATGCCAAGGATCGAAACTCCACGTTTCAGCACATCGCTGCGCTTCGTCGAAACAACGCCCAAGCTGAGGCCTTCCCGTTTGAGGTTCTCAAGCACTTCTTTGATTCCCGGAAAAATGCCGATCATTTCATCATGTTTCTCCAGCATGACTTCCCTGTAGCGGGCGACCAGTTCATCCTGTCTTCCTTGATCAAGATTCCCGTATATTTCTTCTAAACTAGGACCGTTGAACTGGGACATTTCCTCTTTTTTGAACCGGCCCGGAAAATTTTCCTCCATGACGACAAAGTGGCTTTCGCTGATGAGTTTGTTCGTGTCGGCAATCGTGCCGTCAAAATCAAATAATACTGTTTTGAATTTCATTACTCTATTATGCTCCCTTTCTGGTGATGTCTGTGTAGTAGGGATCAGGTGGATAATTATTTCTGCGTCTGTAAGCCCAGATTCCCATCGCTCCAAGGAACAGCAGGATGGACAGCGCCTGTGAAACCCGGATAGGCCCGAATAGATACAGGCTGTCCGTGCGCATGCCTTCGATGAAGAAGCGGCCGAACGAGTACCACATGACATAAGTGAACATCACTTCCCCGACACGCAACAGCTGTCCTTTTCGGCGCAGGAACAGGATCAGCACAAAACCGGCCAACGACCAAAGTGATTCATACAAGAAGGTCGGGTGGTAATATATTCCGTTGATGTTCATCTGTTCAATGATGAATTCGGGCAGGAACAAATTCTCCAAAAAGGCGCGGCTGACTTCCTCACCATGCGCTTCCTGGTTCATGAAATTCCCCCATCTGCCGATGGATTGCGCAATCAGGACAGCGGGTGCCAGAATATCCATCGTCAATGCAAAAGAAATCCCTTTTCGTTTCGTGTACCAGTAAATTGTCAAAATACCGGCTATCAATGCCCCATAAATGGCGATGCCACCATTCCAGATCTGAATGATTTCGCCTGGGTTCTGTAAATAATAATCCAATTCAAACAATACATAGTAAATGCGGGCGCCGATGATTCCAAGCGGTATCGTCCAGAACATCATATCGACAATAAAATCCGGATCCAACCCTTTTTTCTCGGCCTCTTTCGTCGCCAATGTCATGGCAATGAGGATGCCTACCGCGATGATGACACCATACCAACGGATTTCCAACCCACCGAACGACAATGCGACAGGATTCAATGCGGCTATCAAGTTATTCATTTATCTACTCCTTCATTCATGCCTAATCATTTTTTTGAACATTCTCTTTTATCAAAGCTTCCAAATTTCTTTCGAAAGTCTCAGCGGCGTTGTAGCCCATTGTTTTCGCACGGAAATTCATAGCCGCCACTTCGATGATGATGGCAAGATTTCGCCCTGTCTTTACCGGAATCGTAATTTTAGGGATGCCGACACCCAGAATGTTCACAATCTCCTCCGTGCTGCCCAGACGTTCAAATTTTTTGTCTTTGCTCCAAAGCTCCAGGTTGACGATCAGGTTGACTTCATTGGTCTGTTTGACTGCCCCGGCTCCGAACAGCGTCATCACATCGATGATGCCGATTCCGCGGATTTCGATCAGATGGCGTAGGATGCCCGGTGCCTCACCGATCAGCGTATTTTCATCATGTTGATACAGATCAACGCGATCGTCAGCAACCAGACGGTGGCCTTTTTGGATCAATTCCAAAGCCGTTTCCGACTTCCCGACGCCGCTGTCCCCTGTAATCATGACGCCCATTCCAAAAACATCCACGAAAACCCCGTGCATAGAAACCCGTTCGGCCAACTGCGCTTCAAGGAAATTGGTGATGTTACTGGATACTCTTGTCGTTCTGGACTGCGCCGAAAGAATCGGTATGCCGGCTTCCTGCGCGGCTTTCGTCAATTCTGCTGGCGCCTGCAGCTTGCGTCCGATGACGAAGCAAGGTGTCTCTTTGCTGCATAGTCGCCTCATGACGATCAAGCGCTCTTCAGCGGTCATCCTCTCGATAAATGTCAGTTCCGTTTTCCCCAACAACTGGATACGGGCCGACGGGTAGAAATTAAAGAAACCTGTCAACTCGACGCCGGGTCTGGAGATTTCGCTGGTCGTGATTTTGTTGTCCAAAAATTCTTCTCCGCTCAGTACAATATAACCTGAAGAATTCACTAATTCCTTTACAGTAACTGTATTCGCCATTCTTATCCCTCGCTCTATCATTTAATTTCCTGACCCTGATCAGGCAGGATTATTTTACATTTTCGTCTTACCGCAAACAATGATTGCATCGCTTGTGGTTTATTGTATTCCTATCCATCATAACATTTTATGGGTGCATACGAAAGAACAAAAAGGCAGCTGAAACAATCGTTTCAGCTGCCTTACTTTATGTTATTTGGTGCTAAGTGCCGTAGTGGAACCCTGTTGGCTAACGCGCATCGTCCCTGCTCAGGAACATATGCACAACCGACATGATCAAAGCCACCAGGAACGCTGTGCCGTAGCTCGTGAAGTGAAATCCGGGACCGATCAACCAAGACGTAAGATACAGCATAAAGCCATTGATGACGAAGCTGAACAAGCCGAACGTAAGGATCGTAATCGGGAACGAGAGGATCGAAAGCACCGGCTTGATCAAAAAGTTGACGATGCCCAAAATGATGCTGGCCCAAAATGCCGTCCAAAGGCTATGCACATAGAACGAAGGTGCCATGAAATAAGCCAGAGCGATGAACACCAACGAATTGACGGCCGCTTTCTTCCAAAATCCCATCAAAAATCACTCCAGTCGTCCTCTTCTTGTTTTTCCACTGGTTTTGCTTCTTTTACAGATCTAGAGGCATCGGAACTGCGACGGGAAGACGAGGAACCATACGTTCCGCCGAACGATTGTCCGCTATCGTTTCGGCCTGGTTCAGGCATCAGTACAGCCATCAGGATGTAAAGCAACACGGGCGATCCGACACCCGCAAATACGGAAATCAGAAATACCACCCTCACAATTGTCGAATCGATGCCGAAGTATTCGGAAATACCTCCCAGAACACCGCTGACTTGTCTGTCTGTAGCAGATTTAGTTAATTTTTTCATGTTCGTTCTCTCCTTATATATGCCATTTATTGTCGCTATTTTTAGTTATTTTTTAAGAATATGTTTCCTGTTGTTGTCTTTAATTCTACCATAACCGGCGCTTCCTCGTCCATTCGTCTGAATTCCAAGTACTTGTTGGTGTGTTCATTTTTTTGACGGATGATTTCAATATTTTCCATCCGATTCATGATTTTGCCCAAAGAGCTGCTGGCTTTCACTTCTGCACTTTTGGAAGCCGGCAAGGACAGTTTGACGGAACCGTTGACGGAGCTGGCTTGAATTTGTTTTGCGTTGGTTCCTGGATAGGAAAGTTTCACATCGCCGTTCACAACGGAAACAGTTGCGCTGATGACATCACTCTTGATCGTCAGACTGCCGTTTATGGTCTTCGCCAGAACATCAACGATTGTACTTTCTGAAACATCCAGATTCCCATTGACGCCATCCGTCTCCAACATGATGGCCTTGAGACCTGAGATGACCATATTGCCATTGGTGGATTTGATGTAAAAATCTTTTCCTTCAATGTTCTTCAAGCTTGCATTCCCGTTCAACATCTTGATTGCGACGTAATCGTATTCACGTTTCGGCAAGGAGACGATGATATCGCATTTCACTCTTTTGTTCGGAACGCGGAAAGTAAATTTATCCTCATCCATCACCAGCGTACTCCGCGCATCGAATGCTTCCTTCGCTGTCGCTTCTTCGGTTTTCCCATAGATTTTCACATCCGCGGCGACCGAAATGGTTTCGTTATCCCAACTCTGCAACGTCACGTTGCCGTTGGCCAGTTGAAAATCAAGAATCGTCGCTGTATTTTGATCAAATGTGAATTCATGCTGGAATTTGCTGGTGATCAACCCAGGGATCTTGATGTTGAAATCAGTGTCTTTCCAATCGACATTCTCTACGACCGTTTGCACCGTGTCGGTCAAAAATTTACTCAGTTGTGCGCCTGCTTTTGTGAGGCGATCTGTGAAATTGGTGGCTGTGTCTTTCCATTCCTCTTTATTGCCCAGTTTCTCCCCAAAGGATTTCACGCTGTTTTCCACATGCTCCTTCTTGAGGTTGCGCATTTTTTGTTCCATCTCAACTTTTTCGGCTTCCAGTGCGGCAGCTTGCCCGCGCAGACCATCCAGCTCTTCATCCAAGCGCATCAGGGTGATTTCTTGTTCGCCCGTCAAATCGCCCAGTTCATCGGCTGTCGCCAATTCTTGCCTTTTTTCGGCTTTGTCGTTGATCTGTTTTTTCAGCGATTGCAACGCTTCGCCCTTCGCATCGATCTGAGAGGAGAAATAGGAAATTTCACTAGCCAGTTCATCCAAAATCTTTTCCAAATTTTCACGGTCTTCCCGCTCTTGCTCAGATGCTTGATCGGTTTGCTCTGTGTACTCTGATGCAGCATCAGGTTTATCGGTAAAATCTTGCTGCTGATTCAATTTCACAGCATCTTTTCCTTCGCGCTTCGCCAAGTTTTCCAAAAGTACCAATGCTTCTTCTGTAGTGATGATGCCTTCCTTTACCAACGCCAAAATACGGTCTCTTTCATTCATGGTAGTTCCTCCTTGATGGTTATCCATTTATCTATTCACTGACATGGGACAGTTTGCCTGTTTTCTGATTATCTTTTGCTTATGTCCTTATTATGCCTAATTTCCTTTCCCTTGTCATAGGTCTAAAGATTGATTTTCCCTTCAGCAGAAATGACTAGAGAATTGTAAGAAAAGCGGAACGGGTTCGTTCAGCCCTGAAAGAAATTTAGGAAATCTGACCTCGCAACGTTCCCTACGGTCACCTTATACTGGGAGTCTAAGGGATGAATCCCTAAGACTCCCATGCAAATGAGCATGGTAGAGCGCAATGGGTCAGATTTATCTAATTTCCGAAGGGCTAACCCGTGAAGCTAGCCAACGCTTTGGATTGCAAGGAACATTTTACAATCCTATAGAGAACACCAACGGTGATGCACTTTTGATTCCAATTAATTTTATACTTTCCTAGTATTACGAGGAAAAAAGGCCAACCGGAATCGGCTGGCCTTTCGCTATCTATTTTGTCTTTTTGTTTCTTGCTTTATCCCGTTCCAGAATGGGTTTCAGGAATTGGCCGGTGTAGCTTCCCTTCACTTCGGCAATTTCTTCCGGAGTTCCGGTCGCGAGTACGGTTCCCCCGCCGGCTCCGCCTTCAGGTCCCATATCGATGATGTAATCGGCCGTTTTGATCACGTCGAGATTGTGTTCAATCACGACAATCGTATTGCCGGCTTCCACCAAACGGTCCAAAACCTGCAACAATCTGGCGATATCGTGCGTGTGCAACCCCGTGGTAGGTTCATCCAGTATATAGAATGTCTTCCCGCTGGATACGCGTTGCAGTTCACTGGCCAATTTCATCCGCTGGGCTTCCCCGCCGGATAGAGTAGTGGCTGGTTGTCCTAATGTAACATAGCCAAGGCCGACATCGACGATAGTCTGCAATTTGCGCCTGATTTTAGGGATGGCTTCAAAATAGGCCAATGCTTCCTCAATCGTCATATCCAACACTTGAGCGATATTTTTGCCTTTGTATTGCACTTCCAAAGTTTCTGAATTGTAACGCGTGCCATGACAGACTTCGCAAGGCACGTAGACATCCGGCAAGAAATGCATCTCGATCTTCAGAATGCCGTCGCCGCGGCAGGCTTCACAACGCCCGCCCTTGACGTTGAAGCTAAACCGGCCTTTTTTGTAGCCGCGTATTTTTGCTTCGTTGGTGCTGGCAAAAAGGTCGCGCATGTCATCGAAGACGCTGGTATATGTTGCTGGATTGCTTCGCGGTGTACGTCCGATCGGGCTTTGGTCGATGTCGATGACTTTCTCCAGACCTTCGAACCCGCTGATTGTCTTGAACTTGCCCGGTTTTTCTTTCGTACGGGTCAATTCTTTGGCCAAGGCGGTCTTCAGGACATTATTGACCAACGAGCTCTTTCCTGAACCGGAAACGCCTGTGACTGCCACGATTTTCCCTAAAGGAAAGGCAGCATCCACATTTTTCAGATTATTTTCAGCTGCGCCGGTGATTTTCACGGCCCCTTTGTCTGCTGTCCTTCGTGTCTCCGGAACCGGGATGAACAATTTACCTGACAGATATTTCCCGGTCAGTGATTTCCTGTTTTTCATGACTTGCTCAGGCGTACCGGCAGCCACGATTTCACCGCCGAGTTCACCCGCCCCCGGTCCGATATCGATCAGATAATCCGCCTGCATCATTGTGTCTTCATCATGTTCGACAACGATCAACGTGTTCCCGAGGTCGCGCATTTTTTTCATCGATTCGATCAACCGATTGTTATCGCGCTGATGCAGCCCGATGGATGGCTCATCCAAGATGTAGAGAACCCCGGATAGGTTGGAGCCTATTTGCGTCGCCAAGCGTATCCGCTGCGCTTCTCCACCGGAAAGCGTCCCCGCTGTCCGGCTCAAGGTCAAGTAGTCGAGGCCGACGTTCTTCAGGAAAGTCAGACGTGACAATATTTCCTTCAGGATAGGCGCCGCAATCTGCTTCTCTTGTTCCGAAAGGGAAATCCCCTCGAAGAAGGCGACCGCATTTTCGATGGAAAATTCCGTGACTTGACCGATGTCGTGTTGGGCCACTTTCACGGACAGGGCTTGCTCATTCAGACGATAGCCATGGCAAGTATGGCAAGGCAGTTCGGTCATGTATTGGCGCATCGCTTCGCGCGTAAAATCGCTCGATGTCTCTTTGTAGCGTCGGTTGACATTGGTGATGACCCCTTCAAAGGGGATATCGACATCCCTGACACCGCCAAATTCATTCTGGTAATGGAAATGGAACAGGTCGCCTTCAGCACCATAAAGCAATTGCTTCTGGGTATCGGCGCTCAGTTCCGCAAACGGAAGGTCCATATCGATTGCGTTCTGTCCACAAAACTGGCGTAGCATTTCCGGATAGTAATTCGAACTGATCGGGTTCCACGGCACCAAAGCCCCTTCATTCAGGGAAAGCTGTTTGTCCTGAACGATCAAGTCGGGATCGACTTCCAATTTCATCCCCAGACCATCACATTCTGAGCAGGCTCCGTAAGGCGCGTTGAAAGAAAACAGGCGCGGTTCGATCTCACCGATCGTAAATCCGCAATACGGGCAGGCATGGTGTTCGCTGAACAAAAGCTCTTCACTGCCGATGACATCAACGACGGCATAACCATCAGCCAGATGCAACGCCGCTTCAATCGAATCGAAGATCCGCGAACGGATGCCTTCCTTGATGACTAGTCGATCGACAACGATTGCGATGTCATGTTTTTTGTTTTTTTCTAATTCAATCTCTTCGGAAACATCAAACAATTCCCCATCGACGCGGACGCGGACGTATCCTTGCTTCTTGATGTCTTCGAACACTTTTTTGTGCTGGCCTTTTTTCCCTTTGATGATTGGCGCCAGTATCTGCAGTTTCGTGCGCTCCGGCAGCTCCAGGACCTGATTCACCATCTGTTCTGGCGATTGGCTGCTGATCGGCGTGCCGTCATTCGGACAAATCGGGTGACCCACACGGGCAAAAAGCAGTCGCAGGAAGTCATTGACTTCTGTAACTGTACCGACTGTCGAACGGGGATTGCGGTTCGTCGTCTTCTGATCGATCGCGATCGCCGGGCTCAGTCCATCGATGCTGTCCACATCCGGTTTATCCATCTGGCCCAAAAACTGGCGCGCATAAGCGGAGAGGCTTTCCACGTACCGTCTTTGTCCTTCCGCGTAAAGCGTATCGAAGGCCAGCGAGCTCTTGCCCGATCCGGAAAGACCGGTCATGACGACAAGCTTGTCCCTTGGGATGGTGACATCTATATTCTTCAAATTGTGCGAACGGGCTCCCCGTACGATGATTTGGTCTTTTGCCATAATTTCAGATCCTTCTTTGACTTATTCTTTGGTTTTCGTCTACTTCCTGATTGTCTGTAGTATACCATATCCCAGGTTAAAAAGAACATTAGTTCGCACGGGTGTTCATGGATTTTTCTTGTCTGCTGCGACTGTATCGGCCTCTTTATGTCCATCGTCCCTGCCGTGTTCGGCATGTTCGACAGCCAAATGCAGAATTGCGTAGACATGCTGATCATCTTGACTGTAGAGGATATTTTTTCCGCTTCTTCTGCTCTTCACTAACTTCGCTTCGCGCAGCTTTTTCAGTTGGTGCGACACCGCCGATTGCTCCAAGTCCAGTTCCTCCGCGATGGCATTTACGTTCAGTTCCCGATTTTCCAATACATGGAGAATCAAAAAACGGGTCGGATCGCCTATCAATTTGAAAATTTTCGTCACAGCTGCGATTATATCCGGCCTTACTTCGCTTGTTTTTCCTGCCCCCATAGCTTCCCCCCACATTTCCTTTTATGTAGTGCCTATTTCTGTTGCTTTATGCTCATTCTATCAAATTATCGTTGATTCGCGAAAGTTTAAGAATCCGTGCATACAAAAAGAAGGCCTCCACCGTATCACGGGAAGGTCCTTCTCTAGTGGAAATGCCTGTTTAATTTAGTTCTTCCAATTTTCCGGTTTGCAGATACAGGATGCGTTCACAGATGTTGGTTACGTAGTCTCCGATTCTTTCCAGATAACCGGCAACAAGAATGTAGTCGGCTCCACCGAAAACAACTTCCGGATCTTTTGCCATCTCTTTCAGGCAAAAGCGGTTGATGCTGACGAAATAATCATCCACGATGCTGTCTTTTTCAGCGATTTCTTTTGCGTGTTGGACATCTTGTCTTACATACGCATCGATCGATTGCTCTACCATCAATTTGACAACCTCAGCCATTTCACCTATTTTCACTTCAACTTCAGGGATGCGCTTGCTGTGCTCCTCTTTTACGCGGATGACAGAACGGGCGATACTTACTGCGTGGTCACCCATTCTTTCCAGATCCGAGCTAGCTTTCATGACCGTGATGATGGATCGCAAGTCAGCCGAAACTGGTTGCTGCAAAGCAATCAATTGGAAACAGAATCGTTCAAGATCGACTTCCATCGCATTGATGTCTCTATCGTTGTCTTTTACTTCAGTCGCCAAGGTTCTATCATGATTGATGAATGCTTTTACTGCTTTCAAAATGGATTCATTGACTTTAAAACCCATTTTTGTAAATTGGGCATTCATTTGATTTAATTCATCGTCAAAAATTCTTCTCACAGTACCCCACCTCACTCCAATATTTCAATTAACAATAGTATAACATATTTTGATGATTTAGCCGAATCTTCCTGATACGTAATCTTCCGTTCTCTTGTCTTTTGGATTCGAGAAGATTGCTTTCGTGTCACCCATTTCAATGATTTCTCCAGTAAGGAAGAAGGCCGTTTTATCAGATACACGAGCAGCTTGTTGCATGTTGTGCGTAACCATGACAATCGTGTAATCTTTTTTCAGATCCTGGACCAAGTCCTCTATCTTCGCTGTAGAAATTGGATCCAAGGCTGAAGTCGGCTCGTCCATCAAAAGTACTTCCGGCTCGACTGCCAAAGCGCGTGCGATGCAGATACGTTGTTGTTGACCACCTGAAATGCTTAAGGCGCTCTTATTCAGGTTGTCTTTCACTTCATCCCAAATGGCTGCGCCTTTTAAGCTGCGTTCAACAATTCCGTCCAATGTCTTTTTATCCTTGACTCCATGGGTTCTTGGGCCGTAGGCAATGTTATCATAAATGCTCATTGGGAATGGATTCGGTTGTTGGAATACCATACCTACACGTTTACGCAACACGTTCACATCGTAGTCGCCATCGTAAAAGTTTTCTCCATCCAAAAGCAGGCTGCCTTCGATCCGGCATCCTGGAACCAAATCATTCATACGGTTCAGGCTCTTCAAGAAAGTGGATTTCCCGCAGCCTGATGGTCCGATGAATGCTGTGATTTCATTTTTTTCAATTTCAATATTGATGTTTTTCAAAGCCTGGAAATCTGTATACCACAGATTCATATCCTTTATGCTGATTTTACTCATATTTATTTTGCCCCCTTGGTCAATCGGTTACTGAAGAATGTTGAAATAGCATTGATGATCAGTACAACTATGATCAATACTACCCCTGTAGCATAGGATTCATCCACGTGCATGCCCTCACTTGAAAGTACATACATATGCAAAGCCAATGTACGGCCGGACTGCATAAAACTTTGCGGAAGATTGGTGGATGTACCTAATGTGTACATCAAAGCCGCCGTTTCTCCGACGATCCGTCCTACACCCAAAATCAAACCTGACAAGATACCCGGCATCGCAACAGGAAGAACTACCCTGAAAATGGTTCTGAGTTTTCCGGCTCCTAAGGCAAAACTGCCTTCACGCAACGAGTCCTTGACGGATATCAAAGCTTCTTCAGTGGATCGGATGATGACCGGCAATACCATGATGACTGAAGTCAGAACCCCAGCAATCAAGGAATATTGGAAATTAAGGAAGATTACAAAGAAAAGCATCCCGAACAAACCATAAACAATCGATGGGATCCCGGACAGCGTGTCGGTAGCGATACGGATGACATCCAACAATCGATTGTCTTTATCCGCATATTCGACCAGATAAAACGCCGTGAAGACTCCGATCGGTGCAGCAATCAGCAACGCCGAAATGACCAACATGAAGGTGGTGAGGATGGCCGGCATCATCGATACATTGCTCGTCTTGTATTCCCAGGCAAAAATTTCAAGCGACAGGTTCGGTACCCCGTTCCATAAAATGAAGCCGATTATGAAGAACAAAGAACCGAATGTCAGACAGGAAAAGAAATAGACTAAGAATTTGATGATTTTCGATTCCATTTAGTTTCCCCTCCTTTTAACGACTGAAAAGATACCATTGATGACCAGAATGAAGATGAAGAGTACAACTGCAGTGGCAATCAATGCGTCTCTGTGCTGCCCGGCAGCATAAGCCATTTCCAAAACGATATTGGTGGTCATCGTACGAACCCCTTGCGTGACGCTCTCTGGAATACGCGGCTGGTTTCCGGCAATCAAAATCACAGCCATCGTTTCACCGATTGCACGCCCAATTCCCAAAATGACGGAAGAAAGGATTCCTGATTTAGCTGCTGGCACAACAACACGCATTACCGAACGTTCATGTGTAGCACCCAATGCGATGCTTCCTTCGTAGTAGCTTTTAGGAACAGCCACAATAGAAGCTTCTGACATCCCGATGATTGTCGGCAAAATCATGATTCCCAATAAGATGGAGGCCGTCAAGATATTCATCCCTGTTCCTCCGACAAGTTGTCGCATCAACGGAACAATCAGTTGGAGCGCGAAGAAACCATAGACGATAGAAGGAATGGCGGCCATCATATTGACTGCCGGCTTCAGAAATTGATGCAACTTAGGCGGACAGAATTTAGCCATAAAAATCGAAGTGAATATGCCGGTTGGAACTCCTAAAATAATCGCACCGATCGTGATGACGATCGAACCGAATATCATCGGTAGGATGCCGAAGCTCGGTGTGCTGTTTGAAGGCGCCCATTTTGTTCCGAACAGGAAGTTACCGAGTCCATAATCGAGCATGAAAGGTATTCCACCCTCAAATATGAAATAACAAATCACAATAATCGAAATGACAGAAACAAGTGCTGATGCAAAAAATAGCCATTTCATGAAATTTTCCAAAAAATACTTCTTTTTCATAAGTTCCCCTTCCTTTTTTTAACCAGAATCTGATTGAAGGTCTTTCCTTTACATTATAATACATTTTCTATACTTTTATATCATTAATGAAAAAAAAAGGCCAGATTAATCTGGCCTTTTCATACAGTCTGAGTGAAATCTAATGTTAGTTTATTGAACGTCTGCCCATTCAGTTGTTTCACCAGTGAAGATTGCTTTTACTTGCTCAAGCGTCAAGCCAGCAAGAGTGTTTTCTTTGTTGACGACTACTGCGATACCATCAACTGCGATTGCATCAGATGTAAGTTCAGCAGCTTCTTCTTCTTTCAGTTCACGGGAAGACATACCGATATCAGCAGTACCTTCCATGGCTGCTGTCATACCAGCAGAAGAACCGTTTGAAGTGATGTCGATTTGAACATCAGGGTTTAAAGCTTTGTATTCTTCAGCAAGTACTTCCATCAATGGGGATACAGAAGTTGAACCTACGATTGAGATTGTTCCGCTCATTGAACCGTCGCCTGCATAAGCAGCTCCGTCCATTTTCGCTTCAACATATCCTTCTTCAACTGCGATTGCTTGTCCTTCAGCAGAGTGGATGTATGCTACAAAGTCAGCAGCCACTTCGCTAAGATCGCCTTTCCAAGCGATGTTGAAGTTACGTGCGATCGGGTAAGTGCCGTCTTGTACAGTTTCGTTTGTTGGTTCTACGCCGTCGATTGCTACGCCTTGAACAGTGTCATTCAAAGATCCTAATGAAACATAACCGATTGCATTTGCATCTCCTGCAACTGTAGAAAGAACGCCTTCCGTACCGTTTTGGATGATTGCTTCGGAGTAAGTGTTATCCACTTCTTCGCCGTTTGCATCTTCACCCAACACGCCAGTGATTTCAGTGAAAGCACCTCTTGTACCTGAACCATCTTCACGTGAAACAACGTTGATTGTACCTGCTACTCCAGTAGCTCCGTCAGATGATGCTTCGTCTCCGCCACCGCATGCTGCCAAAGTTGCACTTACGCCTAATGCTAAAACTAACTTGCTAAGATTATTCCATTTCATTTGAAATTACCATCCTTTTTGTTTGAATTATTTTGTTCTTTGCTGATAAATTCATTCTAACGTCTGAATGTTAATTTTATTACGTATAATTGTAAATTTTACGTTGAGATAAAATATGCTTTTCATCCTGCTTGTGTGAAGAATCCTGAGAAAGCGTTACCTTTTGTTAAAAAAGCTTTATTGATAACGTTCTTTAGCATCATAAATTGTAAATTTTATGTAAATACAAGGTTGTTTATTATAAAATTCTAATCTAATCCAAACTTTAATTTCATTTTATTCTTCATTTAGACGTCTGATATACGGGAAGCGAACGGTAAACGTGCTCCCGATACCCATTTTGCTGTCGACCGAAATAAATCCGTTCATGTTTTTGACAAGGTACCTTACTATGGAAAGACCCAAACCTGTTCCTCCTGTATTGCGGCTTCTGGCTTTATCCACCCGATAGAATCTCTCAAAAATTCGCAATAGATCTTCTTCCGGTATGCCGATGCCGGTATCCTTGACTTGGATGATGATTTCTTCGTCCGTTTGATCCAAATGGACGGTCACATGCCCCTTTTGATCCGTATAGTTCACGGCATTGTATATCAGGTTGGACAGTATCTGTTCGAACCTGCTCTTATCACCTTCAAAATATACTTCCTTTTCAGCTTTCAGCATGAGGGTGATTTCTTTCTCTTCCGCCTCTTTACTGACGATTTGAAAACAAGAGCGGGTAATTTCGTTTATGTTGATCTTTTCGATGCGCATTGGCACTTGTTTTTGTTCGACGCGAGAAAGTTCCAGGATGTCGTTTACCAACATATCCAACCGATTGGATTCTTTATAGATGATTTCCAAAAACTGCTTTAGAATGACAGGGTCGCTCATGGCTCCATCCAACAAAGTTTCAGCGAATCCCTTCAAGGCAGTCACTGGTGTCCGCAGTTCGTGAGAGGCATTCGTCACAAAATCCGTTCTTACTTTTTCCAATCGTCTGATTTCCGTAATATCGTAAAGCAAAACAATCAGCTGATCGCCCCTTTCACCCTTATTGCCTGGAATGAGGACCGTATTCACGTCAAGAATCTTTTCATCAGGATAATACTGATAGATTTCGTCATTCAGATGTTTTTTGAAATGATAGGTCTGATCGATCAATCTGATCACGCCGTAGCTTTTGAACAACTCCAGATAGGAATGACCGATCAAAGAATCTTTTTTCCCTACAATTTTTTGAACTGCGGGGTTCATCATTTGTATTCTCTTTTCCTCATCCAGCAGGACAACACCGATCACTAGTTTATCCATCAGCAAATTTATCCGCTCATTTGATTCTTGGATTGTCTGTGTTTTCTCTTGGAGACTATCGGAGAGATCATTCACTTTATCACCTAGGGCCGAGATTTCAGGATAATCGGCTCCGTAATAGCGCACTTCATAATTTTCTTCTGCAATCTGTTCCACGATTGTCTTGATGTTTTCCAATGGCACAGACAGGCGCCGCGTCAAACTGTGCGCGATGATGCTCGCCAAAATTACCGCAACTAAACTGAAAAGCAAGGCCGCTTCCAATGTATCGACTTTCAATCCTTCCAACTCGAAAAGATTATGCGACAAACGGAATATGCCTACAAAATCGCCGGACTCATTGTAGAGAGGAAACGCTGCCCGGTATACACTGTCCCCATTTTTGTCCTCTGTAAGTCCACTGCTGCCGTTTGCGGCTCCTTTCAGGACAGCTTTTATTTCTCTGACATCCTGCTGTTTCTCAGCAGAATCAATACTAGGATTGGATGAAAAAACCAAATTCCCTTTTTCATTCAAAAGGGCGATGGCATCCCCCTCTGCGAGCAATTTTTGGATGCCGCCTATTTCCTTGACCGCCGTAATAACGGTATCGGAATCTCCAATATACAGTTCACTCACCATCATGGAAATATCATTTGCGCGATTATCGATTCCGTTTGTTATGATAGTAGCCGTAGCGGTCACCAACATTTGATTGGTATAAAAAACTACTCCTGTCACCAGGAGTAGAAAAAGGCCTACAAAAAGGGCCAAAAATTGATTTGTAAATTTATGCATTATTTCGACACCTCGAATTTATACCCGAAGCCTCGGACCGTTCGGATGTATTGCGGATTTTTGGTGTCTTTTTCGATTTTTTCGCGGAGATGGCTGATATGCACGTCGACAATGCGCGTTTCTCCTGCGTAATCAAAATTCCAGATGGCGTTCAACAACTGTTCCCGGCTCAGGATGCGGTTGGCGCGCTTCGCCATGTAAAGCAACAATTCAAATTCTTTCGGCGTTATTTCGATCAATTCTCCCTCAACATGAACTTCGTACAGCTGCGGAAAAATCGTGATTTCGCCCACTTCAATTTTTTCTGTTTCATCTTCCGTCAATTCCTGTTGGGCAACCGCAACCGGTTCAGCCGGAACCGGTTTGTTTGTCCTTCTTAAGATAGCTTTCATCCTGGCCAACACTTCACGTGGGCTGAACGGCTTCGTCATATAGTCATCCGCACCCAACTCAAGGCCGATTATTTTTTCCAACTCATCATCCTTCGCTGTCAAAATCATGATCGGTGTATCAAATTTTTCCTGTCTCAGACGTTTACAGATGTCCATTCCGTCCATCGACGGTAGCATCAGATCCAAAATGATGAAGTCAAAAGGATTCGAGATGGCCAAGCGGTAGCCTTCCGCTCCGTCGGTGGCAGTTGTCACCTCATAGCCGTCTTTTTCCAAGTTGAAAGCCAACAATGTAACGATGGATGGTTCATCATCCACTATCAAAACTTTTTTCATGTGTCCTCCTCTGACCGATTGGGGTCCGGGATGGCGAATGCCATCCCATGTATATTTTGCAAATGTCGGTATTCTAAGCGCCTCAGCTTCCTGTTCGGCTCGCTTCCTTTTCAGCATACTAAAAATGTTGGAAAACGGCAATTCAGATTTCATTAGCTGTTTTTTGTTTCTTAAACCAAAAGTCTCCAAAAAGTGCGCTGTACAGGAGATTCCACAAGCTTTAATAGAAATCCTCGCGTGCGAAAATAATAATTGCGCTCTGCTGTTTTTCAGCTCAATCTCAATCGTTCATGCAACAGAAAAAGGTTCCGGCCATACAATAGTATGACTGAAACCTTTTTTGAACTCGAATTGTTTATTAAACTTTCAGGAATCTGCGCATCGAGAATACGGAACCGAATGCCCCGATAAAGATGCCGATGCCCACCATCAAAAGGCTGATGTATAGAAGGAATGGATTCGGAGGCAAGAGGCCGAAGTTCGTGCCTGCCAAGTAATCCCCGCTCACATCAAAAATGAAGCGGTAAAGGAATACGAGGAAGGTCATGGGAATCAATGCCCCTATCAGACCGATAACGGCTCCTTCAATCAGGAATGGCCATCTGATGAAGCTGTTTTTTGCCCCCACCAAACGCATAATTTCAATCTCTGTGCTCCGTGAGAATATGGTGATTCGGATCGTGTTGGAAATCAGGAATACGGCAACCAACAGCAAGCCGATGATGATGACAAGCCCAATCGTACGGATCGTCGCAATCGTCTCGAACAATTTATCCGCTGTGGCACCGCCGTATTCAACCTGCGTGACATACTGCATGGCGGATGCTGCTTCAGCTACTGCTTTCGTCTGCTCCGGAGCCGTCGTGTTAAGGACATAGGCATCATACAACGGATTGGCATCCCCACCGAACAGGTCGAACTCATCGCCGTAGCTGCCGATGATCTTATCCAATTCCTCGTCCTTGCTTGAGAAACTGATGGATTCCACATTGGCGATGTTCTCCAGTTCTATTTTCAACACTTCCTGCGCGGCCGGATCAGCCGCCAGATCGATGTAGACTTTTACACTCACATCATTTTCGACGTCGGAAGCCAATTTGTTCACGTTCAAGAGAATACCGGTAAAGGATCCCACAAGCAGCAAGGTCAGCGCCACTGCACTGATAGAGGCTATCGACATCCAGCCATTCCGGAACAGGCTTTTGAATGCGTCTCTTATGTGTCTCATAAATGTTCTAAATTTCATATCCATATTCTCCTTCTTGTTGATCTCGGACAATACGGCCATTCTCTATTGCTAATACACGGTGTTTGATGTCATTAACGATTTGGCTGTTATGGGTTGCCATCAGAATTGTCGTGCCTTGGTTGTTGATTTCTTCCAGAATGCGCATGATTTCCATCGACGTATCCGGATCCAAGTTACCTGTCGGCTCATCTGCAATCAGGACGCCTGGCATATTCGCAATCGCACGTGCAATCGCAATCCGTTGCTGTTCCCCGCCGGAAAGTTCATTCGGGAACATCCGCACTTTATGCTTCAGGCCAACCAAATCAAGCACTTCCAATACGCGCTTCTGGATGACTTTTGGACTTTTTTCGACTACTTCCATCGCGTAGGCGATGTTTTCATAAACGGTCAGTTTAGGCAATAGTTTGAAATCCTGGAAGACTACACCCACAAAACGACGCAACAACGGGATTTCTTTTTCCTTCATGGTCGTTAAATTATATTTGCCTACTTGAACTGTTCCTGAGGATGGTTTTACTTCGCGGTACATCATTTTGACAAAGGTTGATTTGCCGGCTCCACTTGGGCCTACAATATACACAAACTCCCCTTGCTCGATCTTCACGCTCAGATTATTGACCGCCGTAATGCCGTTGTTGTATTTCTTAGAGACATTCAGCATTTCAATCATTTTATCACCTGTCTTTTCTTTTTTTCCTTGCTGCCGGTCTGAAAGCTTCAGTGGCCGCAAGAATGCTTCCCTATTATAGCACGTTGCGTAAATATGTCTGTTTTAGTTTCTTTACAAGTATGTGTCAATAGTTTCTCAGAAGTTCAGCTGAATCCTCATTATTCCTGCTCACGTTTGGCCATTTTTCATTTCGTTGCGTATCTTACAGTTCTTCCTGATCCATCGTCATTTTCAGATAGGCATCGATAAAGGCATCCAGATCGCCGTCCATGACGGCCTGTACATTACCCGTTTCATAGCTGCTTCTGTGGTCTTTTACCATGGAATAAGGATGGAATACGTAAGAACGGATCTGTGAACCCCAACCGATTTCTTTTTGTTCTCCACGGATGGCTGCCAGTTCTTTTTCACGCTCTTCCTCTTGCAGTTGATACAGTTTTGCCTTCAGCATCCCCATAGCGGTATCTCTGTTCTGGAATTGGGAACGTTGCGCCTGGCTCGCCACAACAACGCCGGTCGGGATGTGTGTAATCCGGATAGCTGAGGACGTCTTGTTGATGTGTTGCCCGCCTGCTCCGCTGGCGCGATAAGTATCCACACGGATGTCATCCGGATTCACTTCTATCTCCGTATCGTCCGCAGCGATCTCCGGCATCACGTCGATCGAACAAAAAGAGGTGTGCCTTCTTCCGGCTGAGTCGAACGGCGAGATACGGACCAAACGGTGCACGCCTCTTTCCGAACGTAGGTAACCATAGGCGTTCAAACCCTTGATAAGGATCGTTACGCTTTTGATTCCGGCTTCATCCCCGCTTTGATAATCCAACGTCTCCACGTCAAAGCCTTTTTTATCGGCCCAACGCGTGTACATGCGGAAAAGCATGCTGCCCCAATCCTGGGATTCCGTTCCGCCGGCACCCGGATGAATTTCCAAAATGGCATTGGATTTGTCGTGCGGTCCGTTCAACAGCATCGTCAATTCATATTTTTCCAGCGCTTCCGTAAATTCTGTCGTTTTTTCGGTCAATTCTTCCAGGTATTCCGGATCTTCATCCTCTTTTACCATTTCATATAAGACTTCTAGGTCTTCATACTGCGCTTCCAAACTCTTGTAGGTATTGTAGACTACTTTTATTTGGTTCGATTGATTGATGACTTCCTGCGCCGCTTCGGCATTGTTCCAAAACTCAGGATCCAACATGCGATCGTCGAATTCCGCTATATCCGTTTCCAGGCCATCTAAGTCAAAGAGACCTCCTGAAGCTTGAGATTTTTGTTTCTGAACTTTCCAATATTGCTTTGATTTCACTTAATTCCATTTGATTTCCTCCTAGATTCGACAAAAGAAGGATGGGTCGGGATAAAAACAAGCGACTGTTTTTTATCCCGACCCTCCTCGATTGGCGCTGTATCCGATTAGTGTTATTGACTTGATCTTTTTGGCTGAGCTGTGGATTGCGCAGACCGCTGGTTATTCTTCGGTGGGCGACTCTTGTTTTCCTGCTGCTTCAGCCGCTTGTTTGGCTTTTTGGATTTCCATCAGTTTTTGCATTCTCATTGCGGAGATCTGGGCTCTGCGCGCTTGTTCCTGTTGCTCCGTTTTGGAAGCGACTGTCTCACGCGTCGGCATGATGTTCGAGCCTTGACCTACTGATTGTCGTTGCAGATTTTGACGGATTTCTGATTTCATCACGATACGGGTGACGTCGTAGTCGATGGTGGCAATCATTTCTTGGAAACGATCATAGCCCTCGGTTTGGTATTCGGTCAATGGATTGTTCTGTGCGTAGGAACGCAAGCCGATACCTTGGCGAAGCTCATCCATATTGTCGATGTGATCGGTCCATTTGTTGTCCACAACGCGCAGAATGACGACTTTTTCGAATTCCAAAATCTGTTCTGGGCTCAATTGAGTCTCTTTTGTCTTGTAAACTTCCATTGCGCGTTCAACTAAGTATTCCTCAATTTCATGCGCTGTTTTGCCTTCCAGATCGGCCATACTGATGCTGTCGGGGTGCACTAGGGCAGCTCCGGCAAAGTCGCGGATCCCTTGCAGGTTCCAAGTCGTCTTCTCACCGATGGTATGCGTTTCGACCACACGCGCAATCGCACGTTTGATCATGGCTGTTGCGACAAATTTTAGCGATTCAGTTTCGTTGATGACTTCCAGACGCTGTCCATAGATGATTTCACGTTGTTCACGCATGACTTCATCGTATTCCAATACGTTTTTACGGGTATCGTAGTTATTGCCTTCCACTCGTTTCTGAGCTGATTCCACTTGTTTGGAAAGCATTTTGCTTTGGATAACCACGTCTTCTGCTTCGTCATCCAAATTCAATTTGCTCCAGACTTGCTGAATGCGTTCCGATCCGAAGCGTCTCATCAAATCGTCTTCCAGCGAAAGGTAAAATTGCGTTTCACCGGGATCTCCTTGACGTCCGGAACGTCCACGCAGTTGGTTATCGATCCGGCGTGATTCATGACGTTCGGTACCGATGACGCAGAGACCGCCCAATTCCTTGACGCCTTTACCCAGCTTGATGTCGGTACCACGGCCGGCCATGTTGGTGGCGATCGTGACGGCTCCGGGTTGACCGGCACCGATGATGATTTCCGCTTCCCGGAAATGGTTTTTGGCATTCAATACTTGGTGCGGAATGTTTTCTTGGCTCAGCATGCGCGAAAGCAATTCAGAAGTTTCGACTGCTACGGTACCGACAAGGATCGGCTGCCCTTTCACATGACGCTCTTTGATATCGCCGACAACAGCCCTGAATTTGCTCTTCAAGGATGGGTACAACAAATCCGAATAATCATTACGGACAATCGGTCTGTTTGTAGGAATCGAGATGACGTTCATGTTGTAGATTTCCCGGAATTCTTCTTCTTCCGTTTTCGCCGTGCCGGTCATACCGGACAGTTTTTTGTACATACGGAAATAGTTCTGGAAAGTGATGGTGGCCATCGTTTTCGATTCATTTTCGATTTCGACGTTCTCTTTCGCTTCGATGGCTTGGTGAAGTCCGTCCGAGTAACGGCGGCCTTCCATGATCCGGCCAGTGAATTGGTCAACGATTTTTACTTTTCCGTCTTCCACTACGTAATCGATATCCACAAGCATGATGAAGTTCGCGCGCAAAGCTTGATCCAAATGATGCACCAAGCGCGTATTATCCACATCGTATAAGTTCGGTAAATGGAATGTTTTTTCGGCTTTCTCGATGCCCTCATCCGTCAATGCGATTGATTTAGATGTCAAATCGATCGTATAGTCTTCATTCTCTTTCAATCCTTTGATGAAGAAATCAGCTCGGTTATAGAGTGCTGTCGATTTTTCAGCTTGTCCGGAAATGATCAATGGTGTACGGGCTTCATCAATCAAGATCGAGTCGACCTCATCGACGACCGCAAAGTTCAACGGACGCTGCACCATTTGATTTTTGTAGACGACCATGTTGTCACGCAAATAATCGAAGCCCAATTCATTGTTGGTGCTGTAAGTGATGTCGCAGTTATAGGCTTCTCTTTTTTCTTCAGAAGACTTTCCGTTTGTGTTCAAACCAACAGTCAACCCCAGAAAACGGTACAATTCGCCCATCTCGACCGCATCACGGCTTGCCAAATATTCATTGACTGTGACAACGTGCACACCTTCGCCCGATAAGGCGTTCAAGTATACAGGCATCGTCGCTGTCAAGGTTTTACCTTCACCCGTCTTCATTTCAGCGATATTGCCTTTATGTAGGGTAAGCCCCCCCATAATCTGCACTTTATAAGGATACAGTCCCAAGACGCGTTTTGCGCCTTCGCGGACTACCGCAAATGCTTCTGGCAGAAGATCATCCAAAGACTCCCCTTTTTTGTAGCGTTCTTTATAAGATTCGGTCAGTTCGCGCAATTCTTCATCATCCAAAGCGGCCATTCGATCCGCGTAGGAGATGACTTTATCCGCTACGCCTTCCAAGGAACGTAGCTCTTTCTTATCATTCTCGATGAGTTTCTTTAAAAAGTTGGCCATTCTATATCTCCTCTTGCTGTCTGATTTCATTCCAGCAATCATTTTCACTGGGTATGCATTCGTGTATAAGTCGTTCGTTGCTGATGCAAAAATAATTCTTTTATCTCTACTATTCTATCATTACTTTTAATTAATGTGAACTACTCCCCATCAACAAAACCTTACACCTGTTGCCAAAAAAAAAAGCCCCCCGCCGTTTATTAGGGGCGGGGGACGTTATTTTCAGATTTAGTCGGTTTCGATCAGACCGAATTTGCCGTCTTTTCGGCGGTACACGATACTTGTGCCGTTCGTTTCAGCATCTTCGAAGATAAAGAAGTTGTGTCCAAGCATATTCATCTGTAATACAGCTTCTTCACTGTCCATCGGTTTGAGGGAAAGACGTTTAGTGCGGACGATTTCAAGCGGATTCTCATCGTCTTCCATTTTTTCTTCGATCAGATTCGGCTCGTTACCGATATCAAATCCTCTCTCTCTGGATTTGCGGTGAATCTTCGTCTTGTACTTACGGACTTGGCGTTCAAGTTTGTCCACGACCAAATCGATGCTTCCGTATAGATCGTTGGAAGTCTCTTCGGCTCTTAAAACCAGGAAAGGTAGCGGAACCGTAACTTCCACCTTAGCAGATTTTTCGGCTGGGAATGGATATACTTTCAAGTTGACATGCGCAGTTGTTTCAGGCACGTTGCTAAAGTATTTTTCCAGTCTGCCTAATTTTTTCTCGGCGTAGCTGCGAATCGGTTCTGTAACCTCAATATTTTCTCCTCGGACATTATACTTAAACATAGCACTCTCTCCTTTCGTCTGACGCATCGTCAGATAAAGACAACCCTCACCTATGGACCACTCATAGGGGGTTTCTTTAACTTCATTATAATGTAAGCGCCTTAACATTTCAATGTTTATGATTGCTTATCTTGCGATTGTCACGGAACGCACCAATCTGAATCCTTGCTTGTACAGCAGAGTTTTCGCATGGTAGAGCGTTCTTCCGGTAGTATAGACGTCATCAAAAAGAATAATTTCCTGCTGAAGATATTTTTTGTGCTCATCCAACATCAAAAATGGCTGCGCTGTCAGCAGTCGTTCTTGCCTGTTTTTTTCGGACTGTTTTTCGCCGACATGCTGGTTTTCCAAGAATTGCGCGTAGCGGATTCCTGCTTGTTTCAGCATCTCTTCGCATTGACTGAATCCCCTTTCCTCGTAACTCGCGCGCGATATCGGCAACGGGAGGAACAGTCCCTTCGGATGCGCTCTTTGGAGAGCCCTCAGCTCATTCCTGAATGCTCCGGCAAGACGGTAATCGCCTTGAAACTTGTAGCGTTGCAGCCAGTCCTTCACGACACCCGTGTAGGCATAGCAGGCATGATGTCCAATCGTCAATTCCGGATAGCGGCAGCTCCACCTCCGGCAGTCCTCGCACAACTCCGTGGCTGTTTGCGGCCGCATGCAGCCTGGGCAGCACGTTTGACCAGCTAAACGCGGCAACTTTTCATCGCAGGATCGGCAGATTGTTCCGCAATCTTTTTTCCCGAAGCTGAAAAGTTCTTGGAGGGTCAAAAGTTCGCGGATCTCATTTTGGCAAAACAGACATTGACCCATTCAGCAACCCCTTTCTTCCCGCATCCCGGTTCATCAAGCGGATTTGCCGGACTGCCCCCTGTATGGCTTTCGTTTCGCCATTGTGCGCAAAACAGACCCACCCCGTCGGAAAGTCTTTGTGTCTGCCTGCCCTGCCGGCAATCTGCACCAACGAGGCTTCCGTGAAGACCCAATCTTCCGCGCCAAGCACGATGACATCGATGTCCCTGAAAGTCACGCCGCGCTCCAATATGGTCGTCGTCATCAAAAAATCATACTCTTCCGTCCGCATTCTTTTCACTTTCTCCTCGCGATCAGGGTCGCCCGCCGAAACGCAGGTGAACTGCTTGTCCGGAAAAAGTTCCCTCAACCAACCATCCAGCTCTTCCATCAGCTTGATATGCGGTAAAAAAAGCAGAAAGCGCCGATTCGTTTGGAGTTGCCTTCGAATCAGTGTAAGGAATCGAGCCGTTTTCTTTTTGGTGATGGCCTTGCGCCAGTTCCCGACCCACAGACACTCTGGTTCGGGCAAAGCAAAGCCGTGATAGCGGGCAGGCAATACCGTCGCTGCCAATCTGCCACGCTTGATGTCATCTTGCATGGCCCGAGACGGGGTTGCCGTCAAATAAATCAGCGCGCTCGCTTTTTTCTGGATTTTTGCGCCCCGAACTGGAGGCTCGCATCGTTGTGGTATGGGAAGGAATCGATTTCGTCGATTATCAGGAGGTCGAACGCTTCCCGGAAACGCAGCAGTTGATGGGTCGTGGCGATGACCAGCGGCGTGTAGCTGTAGCCCTCCTCATTGCCTCCATACAGCAAGGCCAAAGGGACGTCCGGGAAAGCTTGCTTGATCCGTGGGGCCAGTTCCAGACAAACGTCCACACGCGGGGAGGCTAGGCAGACTCTCCCACCTTTGCGCAGACAGGCTGCGATCCCTTCAAAGATCATCTCGGTCTTCCCAGAACCAGCAACGGCCCAGATCAGGCGTGTCTCTTCAGCATGGACCGTCACCACGATTTCATCCGATGCACGTTTCTGTTCCGAAGACAACTGCCCTTTCCATTGCAGAATCGGCTCGCTGGGCCATACGAACGAGTTGGTTTCCGGCAGATGATAGAGGGCTGTACAGCATTTGATTTTCCCCATGTTCAGGCAACTTAAGCAATAAAAACAAGCAGTTCCGCAAGAGCATGGCGCTGCCTGGAAGTTTTTCCGGTCTTGGTTTCCGCAACGGGAACATGCCCGCTTCCCGTTCACGCTGACGAAGCCGGGTCGTTTCTCAGCCATATTCAGCAGTGCTTTGTCTGCATTGCGACACTCGCCCTTCATCAATTCCCTGCCGTAAAGTTCTTTTCCGTCCATGCCATCCTCCCCTTCCCTGGATAGCATACGCAAAAAAAGCCGCCACTCTTCCGCTGACTATACGAAGAGTGACGCCTTTCTGTTTCCGGTTAAGGATTTATTGGTTTGCTGGATGCTGACTGAATGGTCTGACCGTTGAACGGGAAATCAGCAATCGGGCGGTAAACCAGCTTACCGTTCAACCGCACACTTTCGAACAGCGTCAGCCCGGTGACCGGGATTTTATGGTCAAAGGGCAGCGGCACTTCACTAAGTGTTTCCCACTCCTGCGACAGTACAATCCCCCTACCGAGCGTGAGGTGCGGAATGAAAGCAACCTCGTCGGCAACTGTCGTTGCATGCACCAAAAGTTCCGCGTTAAGCTGATCATAGAGTTTTCGGAGCTGACTGTTTTCTTTGATGCCCATCCAGATGATCCACTTGTTTTTTTTGAAAAAATAACCCAACCTAGCAGTTTCGACCAGAAAGGGCACCTGATTTTTGGTGCAGCGAGCCAACGCCGTTTCGATTGTGATTTTCTGATCCAGATCCACTTCCCCGATAAAACGCATCGTCAAATGAAAGTTGTCCGGATCCGTGAATGATCCTTTGAGGCTGGCACGTTTCACTTCTCCCTGAACGGAAACCAGCTGTTCTTTGATGCCTTCAGGCAATCTTACGCCGATAAATACTCTCACAAAAGCACCCCCGCTATCTGTTAAAAAACCAGTCCGAAATTCCCCACAGAAAAAAACAGGAAGGCCAGGACCCCAATGGCCCTTCCTCCCGGATGAATATATGATTGCCATAATGATTTAGTGCTTATATCGGATAGCTCAATTCGGTGTCTTCCGTCCAGGTCAACCCCAGTGCACCCTCGCCTAAATGTGTCCCGATGACAGGACCGAAATAACTCAATTCGAAGCGGATGTCCGGAAACTCTCCTTGGAGATGTTCCAGCCAATCTTGCCCTTTCTCGGGAATATTTCCATGGATGACCGTTGCGATAATCGGATAATCCGCTTTTGAAGCCGTCTTGCCCAACAGTTCTTCGATCCGTCGCAACGCCCTTGCGTTGGTTCTGATTTTTTCAAAAACGACTATCTTTTTGTCCGAAAAATGCAGCACTGGCTTAATCTTCATGATAGAGCCGATGACAGCCGCCCCACCGGATAATCTGCCGCCGCGTTGCAGGTTCATCAGATCGTCCACCATAAAGTAAGCGCGGGAACGTTTCTTCATATGGTTCAATCGCACAATGATCTGCTCCGGTTCAATACCGGCAGCAGCCAATCTTGCCGCCTCCAAGACGAAGCGAGCCTGGACGTAGCAGCTGATTTCAGAATCGAAGGGATGGATGTTGAATTCAGGATATTCTCTGCTTAATGAGGCCACATTCTGGTAAGTACCACTGATGCCGCTTGAGAGGTGGACACTGATGATTGCATCATGATCCTTCGCCAGTTCTTCATAGAGCTCATGCATGGCACCCACTGCTGGTTGAGAGCTCTTCGGGAAATCTTCAGACGATTTCATCAAGGCATAAAAATCCTCAGCAACCAAATCTATTTCTTCTTCATATGATTTTTCTCCGATATTCACGACTAATGGCAGCATATGAATATGATGCCGCTGGCGTATTTCAGCCGTCAGATAAGCGGTACTGTCCGTTACTACTGCAATTTTCATGGAAATCCTCAAACTTTCTGCTCGTTATTTAGCTTAACCACCATATATTATGCGGTAATTCTCTGCATTTAGGCTTTGTCGACAAGCCTCTGGTTACGCAATTCAATGGCTTCAGCCGCCACTTCACTGTCCAACAGTCGAATCATTCTGCCTCTGTCGTTGTAATCAGCCTCATGTCCACGCCCCAGCAGGATGACCGTATCTCCCGGTTCTGCGATGGTGATCGCGTGCACGATGGCTTCCTTGCGGTTTTCGATATATTCATAGTTGTCCTTTTCAATGCCGGTAAGCATCATTGAGATGATCTGTTCCTGCGGTTCTTTCCCGGTATCATCCGTAGTCAGGACCACATAATCGGAGAGTTCCGTACCGATGCGGGCCATGATTGGGCGTTTTTCATGCTCCCGTTCCCCAGCGCCCCCGAAAACGGAAATGACTCTTCCTTGGGTGAACTCGCGCACCACACTCAATACTTTTTCCATCGCATCAGGCGAATGGGCAAAATCGACATAGACACCGATGTCGCTCGCACCAGGGACAATCTCCAATCTGCCGGTAACACCAGACAATGACGCGACCGCTTTTGATGCATCCTCCAAAGGAATGCCCAGAGCATATACAGCCGCCAGCGCAGCCAATGTATTGGAAACATTATAAAGCCCCACCAAGTTCGTCACGACCGGATAACGTTCCCCATTTACGACCAGATTGAAGCGGGTCTGCGTCCGGCTGTATGTGATATCTGCTGCAAAGAAATCAGCCGTTTCATCCTTTACGCTGTAAGAAATGACTTCTGCCGCCGTAGCGATGCGGTAGCTGTGGATCGTTTCATCATCCGCATTCAGAACCGCCGCTTTCGTACGTCCGTTTTTGCGGCCGTTCCCTAGTTGGGAGAAGAGCAGTTTTTTCGCTTCGGCATAGGCTTCCATCGTGTGATGGAATTCCATGTGTTCATGCGTCAAGTTCGTCATGATTGCGACATCCAGATCAAGGCCCCACGCTCTGCCCATTTCCAAAGCAATTGAGGAAAGCTCCAGCGTGAAGTATTCCGTCTTCTTCTCAACCATAAGGTGCAGGGCTTTTTGCATCGTGATGCTGTCGGGCGTCGTATTTTTCGTTTTGTGCACTTCGTCGCCGATATGCATTTCGATGGTGCCCATCAACCCGGTTTTTTTATCCATCGCCTTAAGGATGGCTTCCACCAAATAGGTCACTGTCGTCTTCCCATTGGTCCCTGTGACGCCGATGACTTTCATCGCCTCACTCGGGTAAGCATAAAAGTGATTCGCAAGCAGGCCCATTGCTTTGTCCGTATCGGGAACATATACAACCGGGACAGTCGCTGCCAATCTTTGGATATCCTTATGGGCAACAATCAAGCCCGCACCGTTGGCGACTGCCTTCTCAACGTAATTGTGGCCATCGACTTGCGTACCGTCGATACAGACAAACAGATCCCCCGATTGGATATCGCGGGAATCCTGACTAATTTTTCCAATATTCAAATCGGGATCCAAGCTCCCAACAACTTTTTTCATCTTGAGTACATCGATTAAATCTGTAGCTTTCACGCAGATCACCTTTCCATCGACCCCTATGGCCGTTTGGTCTATTCCATCTAACAATACCACAAATGGAAATGTTCGGAAAGTCCCTTTCCTTGTTCGTGGCCTGTCATCCGAGCCCCTCTGTGGTAAAATGAGATTGAACAACATATTGGAGGCTAAAGACTATGCTGACAACCTATCACACTATCGCAGAAAGCGGCGTTTCAGAGATCATCATCAAGGGCTCCCGCTTCATCTGCAGCCTCAAACGTGTCCATTCCGAAGACGAGGCCAAAGAATTCATCCAAGCCATCAAAAAAGAGCACTGGAAAGCGACGCACAACTGTTCCGCTTACCTGGTCGGCGACCAGAACGACATCCAACGCGCCCACGACGACGGTGAACCATCCGGAACAGCTGGCGTCCCGATGTTGGAAGTGCTCAAGAAAAACGATCTGCGTTACGTCGCAGCCGTCGTCACCCGCTATTTCGGCGGAACAAAGCTCGGTGCCGGCGGATTGATTCGTGCCTACAGCCGCTCCGTATCGTCAGCACTGAAGGACATCGGCATCGTTGTCCGCAGCCTCCAGACAAAAGTCGGCTGCATCGTTTCCTATTCCGCATCCGGAAAATTGGAGAATTACTTAGCGCAATCGGCCTATACTCTGATTGAGGCCCAATACACCGACCAGGTTTGTTTTTTGTGCGGCATCCCTATTGAGGACATCAGCCATTTCCAGGATGCTGTTACGGATGTCATGAATGGCCGTGTCGTCTTTGAAATCGGCGAGGAGGACTACGTGGAGCGTCCGGTCTCCCCAGCTTACGACGAAGCCGATGAAGGCGAAATCGAATAGACTTTGAATAAAAAAATGAACAAGCGCGTGATAGCCCGGTAGGCTTTCATGGCTTGTTCATTTGTTTTTGTCGTCCTTTTCCTTCAAAAGGCGATACAATGTCTTGCGCAACTTGGAGCGGTTGCTGTCCAACAAATTGAAGGAAGCGATGAAGAGCATCACGCCGAAAATCAGACCGACTACCAAAACTACCGTTCCCCAGAAAGAAGAAATCGGGAACAGGATGGCCGTCAAGGAGAAGATGATCGCCAAAGCATAAATGACCAAAACGGTCTGGCGGTGCGTAAATCCCAGCCGCAGCAAACGGTGGTGCAGGTGGCTTTTATCCTTTGCGCTGATGGAACGCTTGTGCAAAGTCCGGCGAAGGACAGCGGCAATCGTGTCCGTCAACGGAACCCCGAGAATAGCTACCGGTATCAGGAGCGATACGAAGGTGGCATGTTTCAGGCCGTACAAGGACAACACCGCGATCATAAACCCTACGAACAGCGACCCCGTATCCCCAAGGAAAATGGAGGATGGGTAGAAGTTGAAAGGCAAAAAACCCAACAAACTTGCAACCAAAAGGAAAATCATGACGACGGTGGCGACATCCATATAATCGGTGAAGAAATAGCTGACGAAGCCCATCGTCGAGAGGGAAATGATTGAAGTTCCCGTCGCCAAGCCATCCAGCCCGTCCATCAGATTCACCGCATTCGTGATGACCACAATCCAAAGCATCATCACCAAGTAACCCGCTTCATGGAATTCGATTGTTCCGAAATAATCCAGCGTCAGGCTGTCTATTTTGATGCCCGTAAAAAAATACAGCACGTTCGCCGCAGTAAGGATGCCGATCATTTTCTGCCAAGGCCTCAGATCATAGGCGTCATCGATGATTCCCGTTATCAGGATGATCAACGAGCTCAAAAACATGATGCCTGCAAACCCTGAACGATTACTCAGAGGGACCCCAATGAAGAAGGCACCCCAATAAGCCGCGAATATGGCCACGCCTCCCATCGTAGGCGTTTCCTGGACATGCACTTTCGCTTCGGATGGCTTATCCGTCCAGCGGAACCGTCTCGCTGCCGCACGGAAAAGATAGGTGAACAGCACACTCGCCAGTATCGTCGCCCCGAAAAGCAGCATAAAACGTATAAAGAAACTCACCGGACCCCTCCTTTCACCCTGTATTTCCTTAATCATAGGCGATTCCGGACCTACATGCAAATCCAACTCTCACACAAGCCGCAAGCCTGCGGCAATCTGTTTCAATCGTTCATTTGGAAAAAACCGTTTGATTCTGCGTACTGGTTTCCGGTGGTCGTGTCGTACTGGATAAGATCATAATCCGCCAACAGGCTTCTGGCCTGATCGGAAAGTCCTTCTCGGCTCGAGACATACTCACCGGTATCGCCATTCACATACAGCGTCTTTTCGAAAGCCGGCACCTGTTCCTGAAGCGCCATCAACAAGGCTTCAAAAGCCGTGACGCGGCTGCCGCTCAACTCCAGCACTTCCGGGAAGAAATAGATGGGACTGGTGACGCCCAAATCTTTTTGGGCCTCTTCCGTGTTGCTGTAGACGAACATAGGTGTCTCATGCATATTCTGGATCGTGTTCAGCGCATAAAGATCCTCTCCGAAAACGCTCGGCCAATGATCCCCCCAAAACACGACGACGGTCGGCTCGTCCCATTCCTGCAGAGTTGCCAACAGATCCGCCAACGCTTGATCGCTGTACTGCAGATCCTGCAGATAGTTCCGGATTGTCTGGCTGGCAATGCCGGTTTCAGCAGCAGATGGCGTTACCGTGTATTTATTTTGATAAGGCGTATGGTTCTGCATCGTCACCAAATGGATAAAATCTTTTTCCTCGCTGGCTTTCAGGATAGCCGTTATTTCAGCGTACGCGGCTGCATCCGAAATGTACGGATTGGTATCCAGCTTTTCCGTATTCGTCATCGTGTCCTCGTAAAGAAAAGAATCGAATCCCAAAGTCTCATAGTTCTCCAACCGCTTATACATGGTCGTATTGTAGGGATGGATCGCTGTGGTACGGAAGCCGGCTTCTTCCAAACGGGACACGACGGATGGAAAGTCATCTTGCGTGGACAGGAACTGCGTATAGGGCGTCGTGATGTTCGCAGCGAACGGCTCCATCGAGAACCCTGTCAAAGCCTCAAATTCGATATTGGCGGTTCCACCGCCATATCCTTGGGACAACAGCTCGCCGCTGTAACTTGTATCCATCAAGGCTCGCGTGAACGGAATCGGATCACTTTGCAGATCCAATCCTTCCAACTCAAGCGGGTCCGCAAAACTTTCATTCATGATGTAGATGACATTCATTTCGGGCAACACAGCTGTTCTTTCTGCGTTGATTTCGTCAGCAAATTGCTGATAGGTTACCTTCAACTCATCGATTTTTTCCTGTGAATAATCCGCCGGCATCTCCATCGGCGCTGCCGATAGATTGTATAGGAAGCCGGCCACAAATCCGGTGTTGTAGTAATTCATTTGTTGGCTGTATGGAATCCAATACGCCGTTCTGTCATAGGCTTTCTTCAGCAGGTTGCCTTCCTGCTGGAACTGGCCTGCATAACCGAGTGCCAAACTTGTTGCAACGAACAGCAGCACGCGTGATTTCCATCCCAATTTCACGGTTTGCTTGGATTTGGCCTGACGCAAGGAATAAAGTACGAATGCCAGAAACAGGATGAACACAAGGCTAAGCACCGCCAATGCCCGTCCATTGAGCATTTCCAAAAGGAAGGTGGCCTCCGTCAGCATCTTCAAATCGCTCGGATAAACGGGCTCGTTGCGCTGCAGCATCTTCTCATAGGTCGCCATCCCAAAGATTCCCCCCGACAGCAACAACAATGCATTCGCCCAGCGGATATTCCCTACCAGCGCCCAAAGCCATAGCCCAAGCGTCACTAACACGCCGGTACTGATCAGGAACTTCTCGGTATGCCAAGCAAATACAAAATTCACGACCAGTCCGGCATCCAGATCATTTTGGGTCCATTGAAGAAAGAGATGGACCACGAAAGCGGTCGCCAACAAGCTGAAGCAGTGCAGGAGCAGGAGGTGCCCCCCACTCTTGCACTGCAGATTTTGATTTTCTTGCATCATTTTATTTTGTTTGCTGATTTTCACTGCAAAACCCCACTATCTGAACAGATTAGGCTTCTTTCCAAAAACTGTCATAGACCGTGATCGGCAAGTGGCGTTTATGCTCGGTCTTCGTATACCAGCCTTCGATGATTGTTGCTTCCTTATCCGGTATTTCCTTGCCTTCCAGATAAGCATCAATCATCTCGTACGTCACTCCCAAAGCCACTTCATCAGGCAAAGCAGGCCGGTCTTCCTCCAAGTCCGCTGTCGGTACTTTTTCGTAGAGCTGTGTCGGTGCGCCCAGTTCTTTCAACAATTGGCGTCCTTGACGTTTGTTCAAGCGCCAAATCGGCAACAAGTCGGCTGCGCCGTCCCCGAATTTCGTGAAGAAACCGGTCACGGATTCTGCAGCATGGTCAGTACCCAAAACAGCCCCGTTGCTGTCGCCCGCTATCGCGAACTGGACGATCATGCGTTGGCGTGCCTTGATGTTGCCTTTGTTGAAGTCGGTGATGGTGAGGCCGGCTTCTTCAAGCGCATCGAGTGCAGCGTCTGCCATTTCTTTGATGTTGACGACCAATTTTTGGTCAGGGGAAATGAAGGCAAGTGCAGCCTGGGCATCGTGCTCATCGAATTGAATGCCGTACGGAAGACGGACAGCGATGAATTGGTAACTGTCGTCGCCTGTCTCGTCACGCATTTCCTGGATCGCCAGCTGGGCTAACCGCCCCGTCAAAGTGGAGTCCTGCCCTCCGCTGATGCCCAAAACGAATGCCTTCAAAAACGGGTGTGCCGCCAAATAATCTTTCATGAAATCGATGCTGATGCGGATTTCCTCTTTTGGATCGATTTCCGGTTTCACTCTTAATGCAGCAATAATCTCTTTTTGTAGTGGACGCATACCTATTCCCCCTTGATTGATTTGATTGGTTATTTAGTGCTTTCCAATAATGACGCTTCTTCCTTGATTTGCTTCTTGATGGCTTTGATGGTGGACATCTTGTGATCGTACGTCTTCTGTGACAAGTCGACCGGATAGTCTTCCGGATTCAGGATTCGTTTGTATTCATCCCACAAACCGCTCATCTGCGCTTCCGAGAAGGCTTTTACTTCTTGGAGCGATGGCAATTCATAAACCACTTCACCATCCACGATGATGTCCTGGAGCACGGGACGCGCCTCAAAGTCAGTGATGGTCTTATTGATGTAAGTGAAGACGGGATGGAACATATACAGTTCCGCCTCTTGATCGGGCTTTTCTTCCCAAAGCGCAATGTAGTCCCCTTCCGACTTGCCGTCACGCTTGCGGGTGATTCGCCATACTTGCTTCTTGCCGGGTGTGGAAACTTTTTCGGCGTTGCTGGAGATCTTCATCGTGTCCACCATTTTGCCGCTCTCATCCGCTATAGAAACTAATTTATAGACCGCTCCAAGCGCGGGTTGGTCATAAGCGGTGATCAGCTTGGTGCCGACACCCCAGACATCTATTTTTGCACCTTGCATCTTCAAGTTCAAGATGGTCAATTCATCCAAGTCGTTCGATGCGTAGATTTTCGCATCGGTAAAGCCTGCCTCGTCCAATTGCTGACGGACTTTTTTGGAAATGTAGGCCATATCCCCGCTGTCTATGCGTACGCCATTGAAGTTAATCTTATCGCCCATTTCCCGCGCGACTTTGATGGCATTCGGCACGCCCGATTTCAACGTATCATACGTATCCACCAGGAATACGCAATCCTTGTGGGAACGCGCATAAGCCATGAAGGCATCGTAATCATTTCGATAAACTTGCACCATCGAATGGGCATGAGTACCAGAAGCCGGAATGCCGAACAGTTTAGCAGCTCGGACATTGCTCGTGGCATTGAATCCCGCGATGTAGGCTGCGCGTGTGCCCCAAATGGCGGCATCCATTTCCTGTGCTCTTCTGGAACCGAATTCCATCAATGGCTCATCATCGCAGACGTAGCGCAGACGTGCGGCTTTTGTCGCTATCAGCGTTTGGAAATTGACGACATTCAATAAGGCCGTTTCGATCAACTGGCATTCCGCCAACGGACCTTCCACTTGGACGATCGGTTCATTCGCGAAGACGAGGTCCCCCTCCAAAGCGGAACGGATCGTGCCCGAGAAACGGAAATTTTTCAGATACTCCAAAAAACCTTCCTCGTAGCCGACATGCTCCCGCAAATAGGCGATGTCCGTATCCGTGAAGCGTAAATTCTGAATGTAGGAAACGAAGCGCTCAAGCCCCGCATAGACTGCATAGCCGTTATTGAAAGGATACTTCCGGAAGTACAGTTCAAAAATTGCATGTTTTTCGGTAATGCCTTCATCCCAATAAGTCTTCATCATGTTAATTTGGTACAAATCAGTATGCAAAGCTAAACTATCATCGTTATAATCAAAACTCATCCAACTCACTCATTTCATCTTTGATCGTACGCCTCCGCATTCTGTCACGGTACTGCAGAAGGAAGTGCTCTATTTACCTATTGTAACGCAATTCCCCATACATTTCCGCTTTTTTGTCCAAAATCCATCAGATTGATTATAGTGATTAGCCTATATTCCCGCAAACACAACCGGCATTTCTGTGTAAACAAAAAACCATCCTGGTGGGCGGAAAAACGCCCGGCAGGATGGTTTACTTTTCGTTTTAATAAATGACTCTGATGCCGCGTGCTTCAATCTCTTGCTCGGTCAGAATCGCTCGTTCGCTTTCATCCACACCTCGGGATGATACTTTATCGAACAAGATCTTGACCGTTTGCAGCATGATCTTCAAATCCAGTATCAAGGAATATTTCTTGATGTAGATCAGATCGAAGTTCAGCTTGCTGTTGAAGTCGGAGGCGTACTTCCCGTACACTTGCGCATATCCGGTAATACCGGCACGAACGTTGTGGCGCAGGTAATAATGCGGGTTCAATTCCTTGAATTGATCAACGAAGAAGGGACGTTCCGGCCGGGGTCCGACCAAAGACATATCGCCCAGCAACACATTGAACAATTGCGGCAGCTCATCGATGCGCAGGGAGCGCAGATATTTGCCGACTTTTGTGACGCGCATATCATTGCTTGTTGCCAAAACCGGGCCTGAATCTTTCTCAGCAGTCACACCCATGCTGCGGAACTTCAAAATTTCGAATTCCTTGCCGTCTTTGGTGATTCGTGTCTGCTTGTAGAATACGGGACCTTCGGAACTTTTCTTCACCAAGAAAGCCGTAACTGCCATGATCGGCGAGGTAATAACGATACCGATCAGCGCAACTGCAATATCGATGATCCGTTTCATAAGACCATCTTCTGCCGAGATACGGAACGGGGAAACCTCGATGATGCTTTCATCTTCGATGTTCATCATGTTCGGATTGACCATGATCAGATTTTCAAAGCTGGTATTCAAGAACATCTTCTTCTCTTTGCTCGTCAACAGATCGTATATCTTGAGTTTTTCAGATTCTTCGATCTGGCTCGCTAAGTAGACGATATCAATCTCTTCTAGGTGCCGCAAAACATTTTCGTAATAATCCGACAGGACGACATGCGTCACCATATGGCGGATACTTTTTGTATTCGTGAAGTTGTCGACTGCCGCAAATACTTCCTTTTCCATCCCGACAATCATGACCCGTTTGCTTCCGCTCATGCTCTGATACATTTTGAAAACCATTACGCGGAACAGGAACAAAAGGATTGTTCCCACAAAAAAGTTGATCAGAATGACCGATCGCGGGAATGCCAACCATCGCCCGGCAAAAGTCAGCGCCATGATGATCAACGAAAGAACGAATTGTCCGATGACCGTGATGAACAAGAAATCACTGATCGATTTGTTATAAAATATGTACGTACCGAACAGGATATTAACGATGATGAAAATCACTGAGACGTAGGCAATGCTGCCCTGAAAGGCATCGAAGTTTATCAATGGTATATTTCTTCCAAATTTTAAATAAAAAGATAACAGCAATGATCCGATGAACAACAGCACATCAATGATGCCGATGATAATTTTACGGGCTTTGTTCCATTCACCTGTTTGATTCACGCTTAATCTCCTCCTCCTTAAACTAGCTAAATATGAATGCATTCATTTTATCATAGTTTATTCTTTTGGGATATCAAAGTTTGGAAATGCAATATCCCTCCATTTTTGGATGACGGCCTGCTTGCGGCGTCATCCTCCAGGGTTTCCATCCAACAACTGAAAAAGAACGCCCTCATCAGGAGTTATTGCCTGATGAGGGCGTTCCAGAGCGGACTAGTTGTCAAGAGACACTAATACCGGTTGTTTATTTTAAAAGATCTTTCAATTCTTCATGTGTCGCTTGATCTTCAGCTTGCTCTTTCATGACACGGATGGATGTAGGTAATCCGAACAGACGGATAAAGCCGGCTGCATCAGTATGGTTGTATACATCGTCGCTCTCGAAAGTCGCGAAGCTTTCGCTGTACAATGATTTCGCGCTGACAACGCCAGCATCAGTGATGTTGCCTTTATAAAGCTTCATCTTCACGAAACCTTCGACATTCTGTTGTGTTTCCTCAACAAATGCAGCCAATGCTTTGCGCAATGGTGTATACCACAATCCGTTGTATACAAGCTCCGCATATTTGTTGGCAAGCAATTGTTTGTATTGGAACGTGTCTTTGTCCAGGCAAAGCTGTTCCAATTTATCGTGGGCATGGTACAGCACAGTTCCAGCTGGCGTTTCATAAACGCCTCTTGATTTCATGCCGACTAAGCGGTTCTCCACGATATCGATGATGCCGACGCCGTTCGCGCCTGCAATCACATTCAATTTTTCGATCAGAGCGATGCCGTCCAAAGCTTCACCGTTCAGGCTGACCGGTATGCCTTTTTTGAATTCCAGGGTAACATAGGTCGCTTCGTCCGGAGCTTTCTCAGGCGTCACGCACATCTCCAGAATTTTATCGTAATCAGGCTCGTTGGCTGTCATTTCCAGATCAAGGCCTTCATGCGATAGATGCCATAAGTTTTTATCTTTTGAGTAGTTTGTTTCCAACGTAATCGGAAGCGGCACGTTATGTGCAGCAGCATACGCAAATTCATCTTCTCTGGAAGTCAGTTCCCATTCTCTCCAAGGGGCGATGATCGTGATGTTCGGATCGAATTCTCTGATGCCAACTTCAAAACGGACCTGGTCGTTCCCTTTCCCTGTTGCTCCATGAACGATCGCATCAGCATTTTCCAGATGCGCAATCTCTACCATTCTTTTCGCAATGATCGGACGGGCGAAAGAAGTCCCCAATAAATATTGTCCTTCGTACTTAGCGCCTGCTTGCAATGTCGGCCAAATGAATTCTTCGACGAATTCCTTCTTCAAGTCTGCAACATACAATTTCGATGCGCCACAGTTGATCGCTTTTTCTTCCAATCGGCTGTAGTCATCACCTTGTCCTACGTCTCCTACTACGGCGATTACTTCACAGTTGTTGTAATTTTCTTTTAACCAAGGGATGATGACTGACGTGTCCAATCCACCTGAGTAAGCCAAAACCACTTTTTTGATTGATTCCTTTGCTGCCATGCTTTTACCTCCTTATACAGATTTCAATATCCGTTGCTTTTATGCATGAACTGATATCTACATTTTCATTTATTTAACAATATGCATTATAGCATATCTGCCATGAAAATCATCCCATTTTTTTACATTATTCTCATTTATCTGTCATACCGTTTTCATTTATTAGACTTGTTTTCGGAACAGCAAAAAAGAGAGAACAGTTAGGGGGATGCCCAGTCTGTTCTCTCAATGCATGATTCAATTTATTTTGCGACTTCTTGTGTCTTAGTTTTTTTCCACAGACCCAACGTCAACGCTGAAACGACTGTTCCGATCAATAAAGCAAGCAAGAACATCAACGGACGGTTAGCCAATGTGATTACGAACAAGCCACCGTGTGGTGCAGGGATCGAAACTGCCCATAGTTGCGTCAAACCACCTGCAATCGCTGAACCAAGGATGGATGAGCCGATAACGCGCATCGGATCTGCTGCAGCGAATGGAATTGCACCTTCAGTGATGAAGGAAAGGCCCAACAAGATGTTGGAAAGTCCAGATTTTTGTTCGATATCTGTAAATTTATTTTTGAAAATCAAGGTTGCGATACCGATTGCCAATGGAGGAATCATACCACCAGCCATTACAGCGGCCATCAAGCTGCCATCGCCAGTATCCGTGAAGATACCGATTGAGAAGGCATAAGCTGCTTTATTGAATGGACCACCCATATCGATTGCCATCATACCGCCAAGAACAGCACCCAACAACACCGCGTTACCAGTACCCAAGTTTTCCAGGAAGGTAATCATAGCTGTATTGATTGTGGAGAAGACAGGACCGACCAAGAAATACATCAACAAACCAGTGATCAATAGACCGAACACAGGGTATAAGAGAATTGTCTTCATGCCATCCAATGCCCGCGGTAATCCTTTAAAGGCTTTCTTCAGATAAACCATGATGTATCCTGCCAAGAAACCAGCAATCAAACCGCCCAAGAATCCGGCATTTGCTTGCACAGCCAAGTAACCGCCCGCCATACCTGGAAGCAACCCTGGACGATCTGCGATACTCATTGCGATGTAACCGGCCAAAATCGGAATCAGGAAGCTGAATGCCGCTCCACCAATTGCCATAAAGGAAATGAACAACGTACTGTCAGCACCGAATGACGTTTCGAACAGGAAGGAAATCGCAATCAGGATACCACCACCGACAACAAACGGCAACATGTGTGAAATACCGTTCATCAGATCTTTGTAGATTCTTCCGATGATTGATGGATTTTCGTCGCTTGAGCTGGATGAGAATGTATCGCCTTCAACATTCAGGATCGGTGCTTCTTGACGCATTGCTTTTGTGATCAATTCTTCAGCTTTGTTGATGCCGTCGCTTACCGGTCTTTGAAGAACGTGTTTACCGTTGAAACGCGCCATTTCAACTTTTTTGTCAGCTGCCACGATGACGCCATCAGCACGGCGGATTTCGTCGGCTGTCAAGGCGTTCTTGACGCCATCCGAGCCGTTCGTTTCAACGCGGATATCGACGCCCATTTTTTCAGCCATCAGTTTCAATGAATCTTCCGCCATATACGTGTGTGCGATCCCTGTAGGACAAGCCGTTACTGCAATGACGAAAGGTCTCTTCGTTTCGGTTGCCGCTACTGGAGCTGCTTTCGCTGCTGCTTCTGCTTGCTCTTTGGCTTCGCGCTTAGCTTCTGCTGCCGCAAACAAACCTTGAACTTCTTCTGGAGTCTGAGCTTTTTTCAATGATGCAGTGAAATCAGGATTGATAAGTAAACGGGATAATGACGCTAAAACTTCCAAATGAACATTATTTGCGCCTTCTGGAGCCGCAATCATGAAGAATAGATGTGCTGGTTGACCGTCCAATGAAGCATAGTCCACACCTGCTGCACTTTTTGCAAAAACAACTGCAGGTTTGATGACCGCTTTGTTTTTGGCATGCGGCATTGCGATGCCGTCGCCCAAACCAGTGGATGTTTGTGACTCGCGCTTCATGATGCCCTCTTTGTAAACCGCAACATCATTGATGATGCCATTAGTGGAAAGACCTGCGATCATTTCATCGATGACGCCCTCTTTAGTTGTTGCTTGCAAATCCATAACCATCAATTCTTTTAGTAAGATATCATTGATTTTCATATTAATAAGTTCTCCTCCCTATAGCTGACTGATAGTGACTTGTTTGACTAGAGTATCAATTTCTTCGCGTTTGGCTAAATCGTCGGCAAAAGCGGTTGCGCTTCCGCAAGCGATACTGACTTTGAATGCTTCCAACGGGTCGTGCGTCTTCATGTATGTTCCGACAAATCCGGCAATCATTGAATCTCCGGACCCTACTGAATTTTTAAGTACCCCTTTTGGTACTGTACCATGGTAAACACCTTCCGGAGTGAAAAGGATCGCTCCTTTAGCTGCCATTGAGATGATTGCGTATTGCGCTCCCCCTTCAAGCAATTTCTTGCCGTATGGCAGGATGTCCTCATCCGTTTCGAAAGTGGTATCGAACAATTCCGCCAATTCGTGGTGGTTCGGTTTCACCAATAACGGATGGTAAGGCAACGCATTTTTCAGTTCTTCCCCGGTCGTATCGATCAGGAACGGTACGCCTTTGTCCGTCAATCTGCGGATGATGGTCTGATAATAATCATCCGGCAAGCTTGCAGGTTTGCTTCCCGCCAAGACTACGATGTCGTTTTCCGGATCAAGCGCATCGAATTGTTTCAGGAATTCTTCTGCGACTGCAGGCTCGATATTCGGGCCTGGACCGTTCATTTCAGTCTCCATTCCTGACTTGATCTTGACGTTGATGCGGGTCGCTTCCTCCACATGCGTGAAATGCGTTTTGCTTTTTTCCGCTTCCAACCAGTCTTCGATGTATTTTCCGGTGAAACCTCCAAGGAACCCTAAAGCGGTATTTTCCACTTCCAGTTCGTTCAGGATGCGGGAAACGTTGATGCCTTTGCCACCCGGCAGTTTGAAATCCTGTTGGATACGGTTCACTTCGCCCAACTCGATAGCGGGCAAATGGACGATGTAATCGATGGATGGATTTAATGTTACTGTATATATCATTATTCAGCCTCCCAAATAGTTGTACTGTCTTTCAGGTTACGTTTGATTTCCGACGGGACATTGTAGCTGACGATGCCACAATCCTCAATGTCGCAGACCTTCACAAAACTGACTTGTTTGAACTTCGAAGCATCCGCAACGACATAGCTTTGTGCTGCATTTTCAATGGCTATCCGCTTGATGGCCGCTTCTTCGGTGTCCGGCGTCGTGAAGCCATATTGCTTGTCGATGCCGTTGATGCCAAGAAAAGCTTTGCTGAAACGGTAATTCCTCATTTGCATTTGGCTGACTGGTCCGATGACTGCTTTTGTCTCCATCTTGATTTTGCCGCCTATAAGGATCGTCTCGATTTGTATATCCGATAATAAACTGGCGTGCGGGACGCCATTGGTGACGACGAGGATGCTCTTGCCTTTCAGGAAGGGAATCATTTCGTAGGTGGTCGATCCGGCATCCAAAAAGATGATGTCTTGATCGCTTACCAATTGAGCTGCTTTTTCAGCGATCCGTTGTTTATCCTGAACGTTTTTGGATGTTTTATCTTCCATCCTGTCCTCAGCGGAAACACTGTAGTTCCTCTTTGCTCCGCCATGTACACGGATCAGGAAGCCGGCCTCTTCTAGAGTGCTCAAATCCCGTCTGATTGTGGATTCAGAACTGCCCGTCTGATCGACTAGGTCCTGCAGTTTTACGATATTGTCTTTTGCTAAAGTGTCTAGAATGATTTTATGCCGTTCTTCTGTAAGCACTTTCTATCACCTCTCGAACAAAAATATACCACCCACACGGGAATAAAGCAATCATTTTCCTTCAAAAACATTAACTTTCATTCAAAACCATCCAAAAACATTGATGGAACAGCTTTTCATAAGGATAATTTTTTTTATTTTCAAACCATATATTGGTGCTTTTCCATAATAGAAGGTAAAAAAATAGAGCTGACCAACAAAATTATGTTGGTCAGCTCTATTTATGGGTTGCAAGGATGTGATTGTTCGCTTTCTTAAACAGTTCATCCTATATAGAACGGTTCTGAATCCTAGAGTTCTCCGCCTAACGCTGTTCATGCCCACTCAGCCAAAACCGGGCTGCTTGGTCCTGAACCTCGTTAGTGCTCAAACTCTGAGCTCAGGATTCATCACACACTGTTATAGTTGAACTCTGAATTGCAGAGGGTTCCGCCTAAGAGGATAACCACACACGGACAAAAAACGTCCGCTTTGTGGTTATCCTCTTAGTGCTCACCCTCTAAACGCAATTCATCGTATCCTAATTTTTACATCATGCCCATGCCTGGGTCCATTGATGGGGGTGTGGCTGGGGCGGGACGGTCGGCTACGATAGCTTCTGTCGATAGGATCAAGGCAGCAACGCTGGCTGCATTTTGTAATGCGGAACGTGTCACTTTTGTAGGATCGACGATTCCTGCATCAATCATGTTTACCCATTCGTCGGTTGCGGCGTTATAACCCATGCCAACTTCAAGGCCTTTGATCTTATCGGCTACAACGGAGCCTTCTTTTCCTGCATTTTCAGCGATTTGTCTCACTGGCTCTTCTAATGAACGTGCTACGATGCGTGCACCTGTCGCTTCGTCGCCGGTCAGTTCCAACGCTTCGACGCATTTTTGAACGTTGATCAAGGCTGTACCACCACCGGATACGATACCTTCTTCAACAGCAGCCCGCGTTGCGTTCAAAGCATCTTCGATACGCAGTTTGCGTTCTCTTAATTCAGTTTCTGTAGCCGCTCCGACTTTGATGACGCCGACGCCACCGGATAATTTCGCAAGGCGTTCTTGCAATTTCTCACGATCAAACTCTGAAGTTGTTTCGGCTGATTGCGCACGGATGACCGCCACACGTTGTTCAATAGCTGCTTTTTCGCCAGCTCCTTCAACGATTGTTGTGGAATCTTTGGTTACGACAACTTTGCCTGCACGACCCAAATGTTCTACGGAAGCATCCTTCAATTCCAAGCCTAAGTCTTCAGCAATGACTGTACCGCCTGTCAAGATTGCGATGTCCTGCAGCATTTCTTTACGACGGTCACCGAAACCAGGTGCTTTGACTGCCGCTACATTGAATGTTCCACGCAATTTGTTCAATACTAATGTTGGAAGTGCTTCTCCGTCAACATCATCAGCAACAATCAATAATGGGCGTCCTTGTTGCAAAATTTGTTCCAATAAAGGCAAGATGTCCTGGATATTGGATAATTTACGATCCGTGATTAGGATGTACGGTGCTTCCAATTCAGCTTCCATCTTATCGTTGTTAGTGACCATGTATTGCGATAGGTATCCGCGATCGAATTGCATGCCTTCGACAACATCCAATTCGGTTTCGATCCCTTTAGATTCTTCGATAGTGATGACCCCGTCGTTGCCGACTTTTTCCATTGCTTCAGCAATCAATTCGCCGATTTCTTTCGATCCGGATGATACGGCAGCAACCTGCGCAATCGATTCTCTCGAATTTACGGTTTGGGAAATTTCCGCCAAACCTTTTACAGCTGCTTGTGTAGCCAACTCAATACCGCGACGGATGCCCACTGGGTTTGCACCTGCTGTAACGTTTTTCAGCCCTTCGCGAACGATGGCTTGTGTCAAAACAGTGGCAGTTGTAGTACCATCACCGGCAATGTCGTTTGTTTTGGAAGCAACTTCGGCAACCAGTTTCGCTCCCATATTTTCGAAGCGATCTTCCAATTCGATTTCTTTGGCGATTGTCACGCCATCATTCGTAATCAACGGAGAGCCGTACGCTTTTTCCAAAACGACATTGCGTCCTTTGGGTCCTAGAGTCACTTTTACGGTATTTGCTAAGATATCTACACCACGAAGCATTGCTGCTCTTGCGTCTTCTGAAAATTTAATGTCTTTTGCCATTTATCGATTCACCTCATGAATTATATTTTTAGTCCAGGATTGCTACGATGTCGCTTTCTTTGATCACTAAGTATTCTGTTCCCGCATATTTAACTTCTGTGCCTGCATATTTTTCGAAAAGGACAGTATCTCCGGCCTTAACGGTCATTTCGATTGTTACCCCGTTATCTGTCACGAGACCTGTGCCAACAGCAATAACGGTACCTGTTTGGGATTTTTCTTTAGCGGATGACGGTAAAACGATGCCGCCTATAGATTTTTCTTCTTCTTTGGCAACTTCTACAATAACACGGTTTCCTAATGGTTTTAACAAGATGACCCCTCCAAAATAATATCATTTTAGCACTCACCAACTCAGAGTGCTAAGTTACATTTCTATATTAATCAATCTCCAATTAATTTGCAAGAGGGAAGCCGATTTTTTCCAATTCTATTTTTGAGCGCTACTGTGCTATACTATTTATCAAGCGCAAAAACGTCAGTTCTCTCAGAAAGGTACTATTAATATGAATAAAAAAATACGTTCAAGGTTAACGTTAGCCATACAGATCATCCTCATCTATCTCGCTTCTCAGTTTCTGCCGGTCTTGATTCTTTTGTTCATTCCGGAGGCAGATCGCATTGCGGCCGCCATGAATCTCTCGCTATTCTTTGCTTTCCTAGGGACTGTCCTTATGGTAGCATGGAATAGCAGAAAAAAATGGACACCACAAAACAGTCTTACGGATCAACCGGCTGCCCCAATCGGAAAAACGCTCACGAACGGACTCTTCGGTTTCATGGGAGCTGTCCTGATTCAGATCGTCGCGATGAATGTGGAGTATCTTTTGTTCAAGATGCCAGTCGTTTCCGAAAATACGGAAGTGTTGCTGGACTTGACAAACCGCTACCCGTTCTTTATTTTCAACATCATCATCTTTGCACCTGTGATGGAGGAATTTGTATTCCGTAAAGCGATTGTCACCCATCTGGTTGACGGGATCGGGATAGTCGGCGCGGCCACTATCAGCGCTTTGCTTTTTGCGATTGCACATAATGATGGGCACTATTTAGTTTACGGCTCTCTGGGTCTTTGGTTTTCTTTCCTTTATTACCGGACAAGAAACATAGCGACTCCGATGATTGCCCATGCGTTGATGAATGCCGTGTCCGCCTTGCCGATTCTGTCCCAACTCATTTCGTAAGACTCGTGGAGCACGCTATTTAGGAAGAAGAAAGGAATAACATGACTTTAAAAAATCTATTAATTCAAATAATCATTCGATTCGTTTTCGCCGTCCTCTTCATCTGGCTGGCAGTCGATGCTGTGAATACTGCAGGCTGGGGATTCATGGCCATCGTCAGCGTGCTGTTCGCAACAAGTGATGTTGTGAAAGGCGTACGCATGTTCAATGCCTACTTGAAAATCAAAGACAGCATGGATAAAAATTAGGAAAAGCTGAACGGGTTCGTTCAGCTCTAAAAAAAAAAGAAGGATGAGGCAGCCTCATCCTTCTTTTTGCGTTCTCTTCTACTCGGCTATCGACTTTGCTCAGCCGATGTCATTGTCCAAGAAATAGATCAATGTTTGCAATTCATTCGTCAAGTCCACATTCTGAACGCGGACATTGTCCGGAACGGAAAGACGGATTGGGGTAAAGTTCATGATGCCGCGAACGCCCGCTTCAGTCAATCGGTTAGTGGCATCCTGCGCCACTTCCTGGGGAACGGTCAAAATGGCTACATCAATCTGCTGGATGCGCAATTGCTCAACCATATCCGTCATCGGATAAACCGGCACACCGCTAAGGATTTTGCCGACGATGCCTTCATTGACATCAAATGCGGCACTGATGCGGACGTTATTGCTTACATGGAAGTTGTAGTTCAACAAGGCATGTCCCAAATTACCCACACCTATCAGAGCCACGTTCGTCAAACGGTCCTGATTCAATGTTTTGCTGAAGAAATCCAACAAATACTCGACATCATAGCCGTATCCTCTTTTGCCTAGTGCGCCAAAATATGAAAAATCCCTACGGATAGTAGCACTGTCCACTTTTACTGCTTCACTCAATTCAGTGGATGAAACACGTTTTTTACCAGCGTTATGCAAAAAGCGCAAGTAGCGGTGGTAAATCGGCAACCTCCTTGCCGTAGCTTTTGGAATATCATTCGTCGACATTATTTTCTCCTCTTCTTTCCTCGTTCATTTAGTACCTCATATTGTTTGTCCGAATGCACAAACTTTAAAAAGTATGTTCACATACTTAGGCTTTCATTTCATATTGACTATTATAGCATCTGATTGTGAAAAATCTACTAATTTGTTCGAAACCGGACTTGATTGTGAAGCCTTTTTTGAACAATATGTGAAATACAATACTAATTGTAAACGGGGTCATTAATAAATTTCACATGCACAAATACGTGAATATAGCAATAACTCTGCTTGTCCCTATCGAATCAGTGCTTGCTGTGATAAAATGGAAAGGATAAATGTGAGTATTTATTTAGAAAGAGGACACTACATATGATTTTACTACAAGGACAAAATTTGGCGCGCCTTTTTGGGGCGAGCGTCTTATTCGATAATATTCAAATTACCGTCCAGGACCATTCGCGCATTGCGCTCGTCGGCCGAAACGGAGCAGGAAAATCAACCCTGCTGAAGATTTTGGCAGGCATCGAAGCAACGGATGCCGGTTCTGTTTCCAAGAGCAAGGAAGTTACAATCGGCTATTTGGATCAGCATAGCGCGGTCGATTCCTCCAATACGATTTGGCAAGAAATGTTGACCATTTTTGCCCCCCTTATCCGATTAAGCAAAGAGGCTGAGCAAGCCGCTTTCGCGTTGGGGGATCCGGACCTGCTCGAAGACGAGGAGGCGTATCAAAAAGCTTTGGAACGCTATGACCATCTTCAGCATACCCTGCATGAAAAGAATGCATACGGCTACGAATCTGAAATCCGTTCGGTGTTGCACGGATTCCAGTTCTACGAAGAAGATTATGATCGCCCAATCTCCCAATTGTCAGGCGGCCAGAAAACAAGGCTCGCTTTGGCCAAAATCCTGCTTGAGAAGAACGATCTGCTCATTTTGGATGAGCCCACCAACCATCTGGACATCGACACGCTGGCTTGGCTGGAAAATTATCTGATGGGTTACAATGGCTCGCTTTTGATTGTTTCCCATGACCGCTATTTCCTGGACAAAGTCGCCACTGAAGTCTACGAAATCAGCCGCCACAAGATCCAGCACTACAAAGGGAACTATTCTTACTATCTGACCGAAAAAGCCGCCCGCCTGGAACAGGAATTGAAGGCTTACGAGAAGCAACAAGATGAAATCTCCAAATTGGAGGATTACGTCGCCCGTAACCTGGCGCGCGCCTCCACGACCAAGATGGCGCAAAGCCGCCGCAAACGTCTGGAAAAAATGGACCGGATGGACAAACCGAAAGGCGATGAACGTTCCGCCCGCTTCTCCTTCGAGATCGCAAAAGAGAGCGGAAACGTCGTCTTGACCCTTGAAGACGGCGCAGTCGGCTATGCCGATACGGTCTTGGCTGACCCAATCAACCTTGATATCCGCAAACAGCAAGCGATTGCGATTGTCGGTCCGAACGGGATCGGCAAGTCCACTTTGCTGAAGTCGATCATTTCCGAAATTCCGCTCTTGAAAGGCAGAGTCCAGCTCGGTGCCAATGTGGACCTCGGTTATTATGACCAGGAATTAGGCAACCTTTCCAAAAACAAGAGCGTTCTCGCCGAAATCTGGGATCTTCACCCTACGCTGAACGAAAAAGATGTGCGCAGCATCCTGGGAAGCTTCCTGTTCTCCGGCGCCGATGTCGAAAAAACGATCCCGGCATTGAGCGGTGGCGAGAAGGCTAGGCTTTCACTCTGTAAGCTAGCCTTGGATCAAAAGAACTTTCTGGTCCTCGATGAACCCACGAACCATTTGGACATCGACAGCAAGGAAGTACTCGAAAATGCCTTGATCGATTATGACGGCACCCTGCTTTTCGTTTCCCATGACCGCTATTTCATCAACCGGATTGCGACAAGTATTGTCGAACTCTCCGCTGAAGGCAGCAAATTGTATCTCGGGGACTATGATTACTATATTGAAAAGAAACAACAAGAAGCGGCTCTGGCAGCTCTGCAACAGGCCGAAAACGCCGTGGAAACAAACACTGCCGTTGAGCCCCTTTCGAAAGCCAAAGGGGATTACGTTTCCTCCAAGGAAAAGCTGAAATTGGAAAGAAAACTGGCTCGGCAAGTCGAGGCTTTGGAAGATGAATTGGCGACGGTTGAAGAGGCCCTCACTGCGATCGAACTGCAATTGACGGAGCCTGAAGTCTACGGTGATCATGAAAAAGTCCAACAGTTCAACCAACAATTGCTCGCCCTCCAAGCAAAGCAAGATGAGCTGATGCAGGATTGGGAAGATCAGACAACCGCGCTTGAGGAACTGAGCGAATAGTCTAGAGGCTAACCGTTTCGACTCGGGGACTGCCTGTTTTGACTAAGCAATGCCGGAAGTTTTGTTAAGATGCACTGGAACAAGTACGCATATTAGGAATATGGAGGTAAGAATATGTTGGAAGCCGTTTTATTTGATATGGATGGTGTCATCATCGATACGGAACCATTCTTTTTGCGATCAGAGAGTATGTTATTGAAGGAATTCGGAGTAGACACCGAGTTGGAGTACCATTTCCGCTACCAAGGGACAACGCATGAGTACATGTGGGAAACAATGAAAAATGAATTCGACCTGGATGCCCCGGTCGGAGAATTGGTGGAACGGGCGAACGTCATCCGGAACCGCTTGATGGAAGAAGATGGTCTGCAACCGATCCCGGGTGTGATCCCCTTCATTGCACGTCTGCATGAAGCGGGTGTCCCTTTAGCAATCGCCTCCTCCTCTCCGTTGACGGATATCCAAAAAGCTGTAAAATCATTGGACATCGAAAAATATTTCAGCTATTTTGTTTCAGGAGAAAGCGTTGCGCACTCTAAGCCTGCGCCGGATATTTTTCTGGATGCTGCCGAAAACCTGAAGGCCAAACCGGAAAACTGCGTCGTCATAGAGGACTCCAGAAACGGGATTGCCTCTGCACATGCGGCTGGCTGCAAATGCATCGGTTTCCGCAATCTCGAGTTCCCTCCACAGGATCTATCCTTGGCAACCGTCATCGTCACCGATTTTTCAAATCTCGATGCCGATTACTGCAGAGCGCTGATAGATTAAGAAGCCAAAAAAAGAGAACGCTGGTCGCCATCGACCAGCGTTCTCTTTTTTTTATTCTCCGAGCACCAGCCCCGGATGTGCATTCAAATCGTATCCGGCAAAATGTTTTTGTCGGTATTCGGTGTAGGCTGCAGCTCCAATCATCGCCGCATTGTCCCCGCAAAGCGACAACGGCGGAATGACAACCTCGACTTCAGGAAGCTCTAATGCCATTTTTGCGGACAAAGCCTCACGCAACCCTCTGTTGGCGGCGACTCCGCCAGCCAACAACAGTTGCTTGATGTTCTTTTCCTTGGCTGCGCGCAAAGTCTTATGCACCAAAACTTCTATGACACTTGCCTGGAAACTGGCGGCGAGGTCGTAGGGATTGATGTCATCCCCTTTTTGGCGCGCATTGTGGACAGTATTGATGACGGAACTTTTCAAACCGCTGAAACTGAAATCATAATTGTCTTCTTTGATCATAGCACGCGGAAAATGCATCGTTTCTTTGCCTTCATGAGCCATTTCATCCATTTTTTTTCCGCCTGGATAAGGCAAGCCCAAAATCCGGCCGATTTTGTCGTAAGCTTCGCCCGCAGCATCATCCCTTGTTTCGCCTATGATGTCGAAAGAGCCGTCCTTTTCCATATACACCAATTCCGTATGTCCCCCGCTGACAACCAAGGACAACAACGGATAGCGCATCGGCGTCACCAACTGGTTCGCATAGATATGGCCGGCCATATGGTTGACCGGAATGAGCGGTTTCTGATGCGCAAAAGCCAGCGCTTTCGCCGCACTGACGCCGATCAGCAACGAGCCGACCAAGCCTGGGCCATGTGTCACCGCGACCGCATCGATGGCATCGAAAGTGACCTGGGCCTCATCCAATGCCGCTTCAACGATTTGGGTGATTTGCTCAACATGATGACGGCTAGCCACTTCCGGAACGACCCCGCCAAAGCGCATATGGCTTTTGATCTGGGAAGCAACAACATTCGAAAGGACGGTATTTCCATTTTTCACCACAGCTACACTTGTCTCATCGCAACTGCTCTCTATCGCGAGTATGGTCACATCTGTTTCTGTCAACAGCCTTCCGCCTCCTCTTTATTTTCCGATGTCAGCGCCAATTCCATTATGTAGGCATCCTCTACCGGATTCTGATAATACTCTTTTCTTCGGTATATTTCTGTGAAGCCTGTTTTTTTGTACAGGTTGTAGGCAGCTTCATTAGAGACACGGACTTCAAGCCAAAGCCGCTCCATCCCCTTCGTTTGCAGCAAAGTGATCATCTCCTGCAACAATTTTGTTCCGATTCCTTTTCCCTGCTGGTCAGGCGCTACCGCAAAGTTATTGATCGACGCCTCATCCACAACCGCCATGCAGCAAATGTACCCCATCAGCTTGTTTTCTTCCATGCAGCCTGTATAAAGGGAATGATTATCCTTCAATTCAGACAGGAACGAGGCAGCTTTCCAACTGGAATGCCCCTCGTTGGCCAGCAATGTAAGTTCGTACAAAGCCTGGGCATGTTGCTCCAACTTGCCTGCGTCCGCCTTCAGATCGCAGATTTCAAAAGTGCGTTGCATGAACATCTTCCTTTTCTTCCAATTGTTTTCCCGGTAACGGCCATACCATCTCCAAAGCGTCTTCTCCATCGCCGTGATAATAATGTTGCTTGACCCGCTCCGGGAGAAAACCCATTTTCGCGTACAGGGCCTTCGCTCTGTGGTTTGAAATCCGCACTTCCAAACTTATGCTAGTGGCTCCTTTTTCGTCCGCAAACCCCTTTAAGACTCGCAACAACAAAGTAGCCACACCGATCTGCTGATATTCGGGCACTACCGCCAAATTAGTGATATGGATATCTTTCCCATCCAATCTGACACCCAAAAAAGCAATGGGCGCATGCCCTTCATATAAAACGTAATACAGCGATTTGGGATTCTGCAGCATATCATTTTCCAACGCCGTTCTTCCCCAAGGAGTCGCTCCAGCATAACTCATGCGTTCGATATAGAGAATATCCGGAATATGCTGTTTTCTGCCGACCATCAATCTGACAGGCAGCTGATTACGCAGCAAATAGGTTTCCTCACCGGAGGGAACGAGCTTTGAAAGGAATTTAGCCCGAATATCGGATTGAATTTCCTTGTACACGGATTTAAATAGATGAATCCACTCTTTCAACGTAGTCTTCCCTCCGATTACTGTGATGCTGTTCTTCCCACTTTTCTTCTGCTTCCGGATTTTTCAAGTAAGCCGGCACAAATGTGTGCGGATCCTCCGCCTTTCCGGATTCCGAAAGCGTGGCCAGAACGCTCGCCCGCGGCAAAGCCTGTGCTTCTCCCGCAAACAGTGCGCGTTCCGCGAATAATGCTACGATGCGATTGCGGTATTTGCTGACATCCTCTCCCACGAACAGATAGGTGCCGTCTTCCGCCAACAAGCGCTGGAACCACTCTTCACTGGCTGTATGTGTGTCGGCAATCCGTTCCACCAACAAGTTGTCCTCGAATTGATAAACAGCTGTATAGCAGTTGCCACGGCGCGCATCGATCATAGGCACGATTTTGTGCGCTGCGCCTTCACAATTGCCGGCAATAACCTTCAAGCTGGAGATCGGCACCAGCGGAATCGCCAACGTCCATGCCAACGTCTTGGCGATGGTGGCTCCGATCCTGACCCCTGTGTACGAGCCAGGACCCTTAGCGACGGCGATGCGTTCCAAATCGGTTGGCTTCCATCCGGCAAGCTGCAGGACATGATTGACTGCTGGCATCAACTGGGTACTGTGCTGAAGATTTCCGTTGGTGGTGACTTCTGCGAGCAAGCGGCCATTTTCGCATACAGCCGCACTCATGGTCTGGTTTGAGGATTCAATGGCTAATATTCTCATCTAAATAGCCTCCTTTCCCTGATTATTCTGCTCATCTAGTATAGCATTTAATCAAAGCGATAAAAAGCATGTGTCCTTCCAGATACTTCAGAAGGATGCTGGATAACGTTTTCATTCCCAAGGGCTATTGCTTGATTCTAAAAATAAATGCGTTAAAATAGATTATAGTAAGAGTAGACAATAAGTGTGACATCAAAAAGGAGGAAACATCATGGATTCAAATTTGGGCGATAAAGCAAAAGGCATGAAGGACAAAGTTGTCGGCAAAGTTAAAGAGGAATATGGCGACTTGGTGAATGACTCAGGAAAAGAATTAGAAGGTAAACTCCAACAAACACGCGGCGAAGCAATACAAAAAAAAGGTGAAATCAAAGAAGATATGCATGATAAAGCCGATGATTTAGCAGATAAGGCAAATAATAAAATCGATGATTGGAAAAAATAAGACTCATTTTTGATATGATACGAAAAGAAGCCACCCCAACAACCTGTATCGGTTTGTTGGGGCGGCTTCTTCTTTTCCAAAGCGGTTCAGCTCCGATTTGAAAGCATCATTTTGTCGATGCACGTTTGATCCATTCAGTGGATAAGCTGATTTTCTTTGAAATTTTCCGTGGATAGGCAATGCGATCCAGCAGCAAAGATACGCCCGTATTACCCATCTCGCGCGTATCGACACGGATAGTCGATAATGGCGGATAGACGTATTTGGCGACCTTACTGTCGTTGAATCCGACTACCGAAATTTGATCAGGAACCGCAATATCCGCTTCCTGAAGTGCCCGTAAGGCTCCTATGGCGATTGCATCATTTTCGGCAAACAGGAAAGTCGGCAGCTGTTCCCGGTTTTCGCTAAGCAGCTGATTCATCATCTCGTATCCCGAAGAAGTACTGAAGCTACCGCTGCGGTGATACTTATCCCGGTACCAGCCCCGCTTGCGCAGTTCAGCAAGAAACAGCTCCGACCGCAGATCGCGGACCAGCATTTCTTTGTCGTTCGTCAGTTCCTTGCCTTCCAAAAAGCCGATTTTGGTATGTTCGCCTCTGTCCATTTCAGCAATGACTTGTTCCATCGCGGATGCAAAATCGACAATGACGCAATCCTGTTTCCATTTGAATTGATCCGAGTCTATGAAGCACAGTGGCTTCCCGAAATCCATCAGCCGCTGCACCTGTCGTTCTCCGAACTTTCCGATTGCGACGATGCCGATGACGTCCTTTTCGATGTCGAAAGTCACATCATGGAAAACGCGTACGACATCATATCCTTCAGCTTCGGCGCGTTCTTCGGCCCCTAAACGGATGCCTTGATAATAGAGGTCATCCAACTCTTCCTCTTGGGTGTACCATTGCAGCAGCAGGATTTTTTCCCTGCTTTTCTTTTTTTTCGTTTTGGTATAATTCAGCTCTTTTGCGGCTGCGAAAATCCGATCTTTCGTTTCCTTGCCGACAGAAAGCGTCTCATCGTGGTTCAGCACGCGCGAAACCGTTGCAGTCGAGACTCCTGCCTTTTCGGCGATGTCCTTCATGGTCGCCATACTTACTCCACCTCCGTCGTTCTTCTATGTATTCTCATTGTTATTTTCAAGTATGCTCAAAAAGCGATCAAAGCCGGCTTGCCCTTCCGGTGTTTGCTTGTACACACCCGCATCCTCGATCACGCGCACGAATTTTTCGCCGACCGCCTCATGGATGATTTCCAAGATAGACTCTGCTTCGAAAGGCCCTTGCTGCTTCAGTTCTTCGGCCCACTCCCGATGGCAGGGGGCGACGTCATCGGTTTTCCCCAGCAGATAATCGGACACTTCACTGAGTTCCGTTTCCAAACGCGGCGGCAGGATGGCAAGTCCTAGCACTTCGATCAAGCCGATATTTTCTTTTTTGATGTGCTGAACATCCGGATGCGGATGGAAGATGCCGTCAGGGAACGCTTCGGTTGTCCGGTTATTCCGCAAAACGACATCCAGCTCGTAGGCTTCATCGACACGCCGCGCAATGAGCGTCACCGCATTATGGCGCATGCCTGCCGATTCCGCCAGAATATCGGCTTGCGGATCGCTGTAGCTTTGCCATGCTTCCATAATGGCGCACGCAGCTGCAGCGACCCCATCCCGCTCTTCAGAACGGAGACGAATGACCGAAAGCGGCCAAAAGAGTATTTCCGCTTCGACTTCCGGGAAATCATCCAACGCCAGGTTCCGGAGCACTTGGGCAGCTTCCATCGGAAAGTGGTGCCGTCCGCCTTGATAATGTTCGTGGCTTAGGATAGAACCTCCGACAATCGGCAAACCGGCATTGGAACCGATGAAATAGTGCGGGAAGACCGTCACGATCTCCAACAGGTTCGCAATTGTCTCTGCATTGACATGCATGGGCACGTGCTCTTCGGAAAGGATGATGCAGTGCTCATTGTAGTAGGAATAAGGCGAATACTGAAAGCCCCAATTTTCCCCGAACAAAGGAAGACGCACAATCCGATGGTTGCTTCTCGCTGCCGCATCGGCTCTCCCTCTGTATCCTTCGTTTTCCATGCAGAGCGCACAAACAGGATAGTTGCCGCCTTCTGTTTGACGCGCGAATTCCATCTGTTGGCGCGTTTTCTCCGGTTTGGAAAGGTTTATCGTGATTTCCAGCTTACCGTACTTTGAATCGGCTGAAAAATGTTTGTTTTTTGCGATTTTCCTGATCTTGATGTAATCATTGTCCTGGCTCAATCGATAGAACTCATCGGTTGCCCGCATTGGTGCTTCTTCATAATGCATCCAGAAACGCTTGTTCACCTCGGAAGGCAAAGGTGTGATCAGTTCCATGATTTGGGCTTCCATGATTTCGATTTCATCAGGAGCATCCGAAATCAGTTGGCTTTCAACTGCATAGCCGATCATCCGATCCAGTGAGTCCAGTAAATTGGGCAAAGGAATGGAAGGTATTTTTTGAACATCATAAGCGTCTATCCCTAGTAAACCCAATAGGTGATTGATGGCGTATCGCTCATCCAGGCTGTGGATGCGGTGGGCTGCAATGCCTTTACTGACAAAATCGCGTATGACTTGGTCGATGCTGTTATCCTGCAAATTTACCCCTCATTCCTCTGTTGTTGTAGGTTTAATTATAGCATATGCGCTCCGGTAAATTTTACTGCTATCTTAACTTTTTATTTACTGACTGCTTCACGCTTACTATTTGACAGCTCGATTTTCGCGTGTTATTATTATTTCGAATTCGAGACAATAAATGTAAAGAACCCAAAATCGGTCAGAAGGAGTGTCTTTGATAATGAAGAAAACAGCAGGGATCCATCATATTACAGCCATCGTGGGTCATCCACAGGAAAACGTCGATTTTTATGCTGGTTTGCTCGGGATGCGCATGATTAAACAGACCGTCAACTTCGACGATCCGGAAACCTATCACCTTTACTTCGGCAACGCGGACGGTGATCCCGGGACCGTCATCACGTTCTTCCCATGGGCCAAAGCCCGCCAAGGCAGCATTGGTGATGGCCAGGTCGGCATCACTGCTTATGCGATTCCCGCCGGTTCTTTGTCATTCTGGGAAAAACGCCTGACCGAATACAACGTTCCGTTCGACAAGACGACCCGCTTCGGGGAAGATTATCTGGACTTTGATGATCCCCATGGTCTGCACCTGGAATTGGTGGAGCGTGAAGATGGAAAAAATAACCCTTATTCCTTCAACGGCGTCCCCACAGAACATGCCATCAAAGGCTTTGCGGGAGCCGTCCTGTTGACGAGCGCACCTGAAGACACTGCAGCCGTAGTCGAAAAAGTGATGGGATTGGAACGCATCGGGCAGGAAGATGACCTGATCCGTTTCCGTTCGGAAGCTGCTCTCGGCAATACCGTCGATATCAAGATGACTTCGGTGGGCGCCGGCGTCATGGGTGTCGGAACCGTCCATCATATCGCATGGCGGGCAAAAGATGAAGCAGATCATCTGGATTGGCTGAAACATGTCACCGCCCTTGGGCAACACGCCACACCTGTCCGGGACCGCAATTATTTTAAAGCCCTTTACTTCAGGGAAAAAGGCGGCATCCTTTTCGAAATCGCTTCGGATTCGCCGGGATTCGCTATTGATGAGCCCCGCGAAACGATGGGTCAGAAATTGATGTTTCCGCCGCAGTACGAAAGCAGACGTGAGGCATTGACGGCAGGACTCATTCCGTTCGAAGTCCGCAACGTATAAATAGAGAGGATTGATTTAGATGAATCATCAACATATTTTTAAACAAGGGAATTCGGAAAGGCCTTTGCTGCTGTTATTACATGGCACAGGAGGAACCGAACATGACCTATTTTTCCTCGGAGAGGCGATCGATCCGGAAGCATCCCTGCTAGGTGTGCGCGGAAACGTGACCGAATCTGGCATGAATCGTTATTTCCTCCGTTTGGCAGAAGGCGTTTTCGACGAGAATGACTTGGATTACCGCACGAAGGAATTGATTGCATTCCTTGATGACGCTTCAGCAGAGTACGGTTTTGACCGGAATAACATCGTAGTAATCGGATACTCAAATGGTGCAAATATCGCTGGGAGTATGATATACTCTTTCAAAGATGCGGTCAAAGGAGCCATCCTTCATCATCCGATGGTACCGTTCCGCAATCGTCAATTGCCTGATCTGCGTTCCCTTCCTGTCTTTATCGGTGCGGGCACAAATGATCCGCTTTGCGCACCGGAAGAAAGCACGGAATTGAAGGCCACACTAGAAGGAGCCGGCAGTGATGTATCCATTTATTGGGGAAACTCTGGACACTCACTGACGAATGAAGAGGTTGTTGCAGCGAAAGCTTGGTACGACAAACACTTCTGACATCTCCTTCCACACGAGAGGAGAAACATATATGGAAAAACTGTTAAACAGAATCAATGAATTGGCCCGCAAAGCCAAAACGGCGGATGGTCTGACCGAAACCGAAAAAATCGAGCAGCAGCAACTGCGTCAAACCTACATCCAATCGTTCCGCAGTTCTTTTGATGAAATCCTTTTGAATTCAAAAGTTTACGATCCCGAGGGAAATGACATTACGCCGAAGAAACTGGTCGAAGCTCAAAAAGACAAACGCCGGACTGATGTGAAAAACATTTTAGGCGGTAAAAAGATCGTGCACCTGCACCCAGAGGACGCCGACAAAAAGTAAGGCCGAAAAGAAAAGCAAGACCCACTCCGTATTGATGGAGTGGGTCCTGCTTTTTTTTGATCGGGATTAAGAGTATCCTCTTGTAAACGCGTTCTGATTCCCAGAAATCATCACGCTCTTAGTCGAACTCTGAATTGTAGAACGGAATTCATCGTATCCTTTAGTATGCTCTAGCTAACCAGACTGTGTGTTTGGCTGGTTTTCCTGATACGATGCAGTTTGTTTTTTCGACTGGTGGGTTGAAAGGCATGTTGCGTGTCGTGAAGCCAGTCTCTTCTTTGATTTTCGCTTCGGTTTCAAGTTCGCCGTCCCATCCTGCCAATACGAATCCAGGCACTTCCCCGGCCGCTTTCTTCGCTTCGATATGTGCTTTCAGTTCGTCCAACGTATCGATGTTGGTGTATTCATTGGCTTTGCGGTTTTCACAGGCCGTTTCCAACAGACGGACTTGCATTTCGTCCAATGCCTTCGGCACGAAGTCCATGATCTCATCCAAGGATACAGCCACTTTGTCGGAAAGGTCACGCATTTTCACCATCACTTGGTTGTTTTCCATATCGCGCGGTCCGAATTCGATGCGCATCGGTACGCCCTTCAGTTCCCACTCGTTGAATTTGAATCCAGGCGAGTTGTCGCTGTCGTCCAAGAACACGCGGATACCAGCCGACTTCAATTCTGTTTGCAATACTTCCAGACGTTCCACGATTTCAGGTTTCTTCTTCCATGGGCCAACCGGCATCAAAACGACTTGTTTCGCTGCGACTTTAGGAGGCAACACCAATCCTTGTTCATCGCCGTGGACCATGATCATTGCACCGATCAAACGTGTGGAGACGCCCCAAGAAGTTGTATGCGCATAAACGTGTTCGTTATCGCGGTTCAAATATTTGATGTCGAATGCTTCTGCGAATTTTGTGCCCATATAGTGGGAAGTGCCAGCCTGAACTGCTTTTCCGTCTTTCATCATCGCTTCTACGGAGTAGGTATCAACCGCACCTGCGAAACGTTCTGAAGGCGTTTTTTGCCCTTCGTAGACAGGTACTGCCAACAAACCTTCGATGACTTCTTTGTAGACTTGTAGCATACGCATGGTACGACGGCGCGCATCTTCTTCATCAGAATGGGCAGTATGTCCTTCTTGCCAAAGGAATTCGGAAGTACGCAAGAACGGCAAGGTTTTCTTTTCCCAACGGAACACGTTCGCCCATTGGTTGATTTCCATCGGCAGATCGCGGTAAGAATTGATCCAGTCACCGAAAGCCGTCCCGATCATCGTTTCCGATGTTGGACGCAATGCCAAACGTTCTTCCAATTTTTCGCCAGCTGCTTCCGTAACCCATGGTAATTCAGGGCTGAAGCCTTCGATGTGGTCTTTTTCTTTTGTGAAGAATGATTCCGGGATCAGCATCGGGAAGTAGGCGTTGCGGATGCCTTCCTCTTTGAAGCGTGCGTTGAATTCTTCCTGGATATGTTCCCAGATTTCATAGCTGTCCGGTTTAAAAATGATACAGCCGCGTACCGGTGAATAATCCATCAGATCAGCTTGTTTGATGGTTTGGATATACCATGCTGAAAAATCTTCTTTTTGTAAGGTACTCATGTTTTTCCTCCTGATTTTAAAATATTTTTTCTATTTGATTGCAAAAAAATAAGCATAATCCATCCTTAACAAGGACGAAATATACTTTCCTGATGTATTTCCGCGGTACCACCTTCATTGGCCTTCATTATTGGCGAAAGCCCAACTCAACATCTGGTAACGGTAGAAAACCGGCCATATTTCTATGGCATACTGTCAGGTAGGTTCAACGGATCATTGGGGGTCCCTCTTCCAGCCTAGGAAAGACTCTCTTTGCCCATCATCCATCTACTGTTCCTTACGTTCAATCACTAATCATTGTATGAGAAACGCTCCGAAATAGCAATGCTTTTTTTCGGTTCAGACTTCCTTTGCTTTTCGGAAATACTCTTCCTTCAAAATTCCGTAATAAGTCATATCGCAGCTGCGGCCTTTGAAAATTTTATGTCTGCGCAATATTCCTTCCGGTTGCATCCCGATGCGTTTCATCACCTCGCCTGAAGCTGGGTTCAGGATGTCATGCATCGCAAAGACTTTTTCCAGTTCCAAAACTTCAAAAGCCAGAGCCGTGATGAGCTTGCCGGCTTCCGTCATATAACCGTTTCCGCGGTAAGCTTTGTTCAAGGTGTAGCCTATTTCCGCAATGCGGTCGGTCGGGTTCGGACGGATATCGATCGTCCCAATCATTTTTTCAGTGTCCTTCACTACGATTGCATACTTTCCCGCTGGTGCCGCCATGAAGTAATTCGCGATGGCTTCCTCCGTCATCGCCTGATCTCGATGCGTTTCGAAGACAAAACGGGTCGTTTCCTCATGTGAAGCATACGCGAACATATCCGGAGCATCCGCCAAACCGACGGGACGCAGCAAAATCCTTTTGCCTTCCAAAACGCTGTGCTTCATCAATTCCAAGGTAAAATCCATGCCTTGACCTCCTTTTTCGATCTGTTTCAAAACAATAGACCACAAAAACGGATCGACTGGATTTGCCTGCCGATCCGCACTTCGTCAGAAAAAATTAAACCATCTTCATCGGATCCACGTACTTATCGAACTCTTCAGCAGTGACATGCCCCATCGCTACAGCCGCCTCTTTCAAGGAAGTGCCGTCCACGAAAGCCTTCTGGGCGATTTTGGCTGCTTTCTCATAGCCGATGTACGGGTTCAACGCAGTCACCAGCATCAAGGAATTAGTCAGGTTATGGTTGATTTTTTCTTGTTCCGCCTTGATCCCGCTCGCACAGTTTTCATCAAAACTAATCAGTGCATCCGCAAGTAGGCGGACAGACTGCATGAAGCTGTTCACGATGAGCGGCATATAGGTGTTCAGCTGGAAAGACCCTTGCGAAGCTGCAAACCCGATGGCGCTGTCGTTGCCCATCACTTGGATGCAGGCCATCGTTACGGCTTCGGATTGCGTCGGGTTGACTTTCCCGGGCATGATCGAACTTCCTGGCTCATTCATCGGGATGCTGATTTCGCCGATTCCGCTTCTCGGACCGCTTGCCAGCCAACGGACATCATTTGCAATCTTGTAGAAATTGGCCGCCAACGCTTTGACTGCCCCGTGTGTATGCACGAAAGCATCCTTGCTTGTCAGCGCATGGAATTTATTCTCTGCTCCGACAAAGGGCTCGCCTGTGCGTTCCGCAACCTTTTCGATCGTTTTTTGGATGAAGATTGGATCGGCGTTCAATCCTGTTCCGACCGCTGTCCCGCCTAATGCTACTTGTCGCATGTATTTCAAGGAGTCCTCGATCATGGACTTGGTTTCCTCAAGCATGACGCGCCATGCGCTGATTTCCTGGCCTAATGTCAATGGCGTCGCATCCTGCAGATGGGTACGGCCCAATTTGACGATCGCCGCATTTTCCTGCTCCAAGCGGGTCAGTGTGCCGATCAATTGTTCAATCGCCGGATGCAGTTTATTTTTTATGTACAGGACACCGGCAATGTGCATGGCAGCCGGGAATGTGTCATTGGAGCTTTGTCCTTTGTTTACGTGGTCGTTGGGATGGATGCCGCTGTCAATAAGCTGGTTGCCTCGGTTCGCCAGCACTTCGTTCACATTCATGTTGGATTGCGTGCCGCTTCCGGTCTGCCATACGGATAACGGAAATTGATCGTCCCACTTTCCTTCAAGCACTTCGTCAGCCGCCAAAAGGATGCCCTTTGCAACGGTCTCGTCCAACAAACCGACTTCATGGTTTGAGGCTGCGGCAGCCCGCTTGATTTCGACTAATGCATAGATGACTTCCATCGGAATCTTTTCGATTCCGATTTTGAAGTTTTCCAGACTGCGCTGTGTCTGTGCACCCCATAATTTATCCGCTGCTACTTTTACTTCCCCTAATGAGTCATGTTCAATCCGATATTCCATTCATCCCGTTCCTTCCTGTCGTTTCTTCCGTTTTCAATGTGCTTTTTGTCTTAATATTCCGCTTTCCAGATGGCAGCTTCAACAGCTTCCATCGGGTCCGTTATTTCAACGCCATTTACGCCATCTTCGATGGCTGCCTGTATGACGGCAGCCGCAACCAATTTCGATGCTTCGCGCAACTGGGAAACCGGCGGCAAAATCGCTGCTCCCGCTTCCTCCAAGTTCTGTAGGGAAGTGATGCCGTGCGCTGCAGCGGACAGCATTCTGTCCGTTACTGTCTTCGCTTTTGCGATGACGATCCCAAAGCCTAAGCCCGGATACAATAAGGCGTTATTCGCCTGGCCGATTTTATAGTTCACGCCATTGTATGCGATCGGATCGGATGGGCTACCGGTGACGACCAACGCTCTTCCCTCGGACCAAGCGATGACATCCGCAGCCTTTGCTTCGCATAATCTGGTCGGATTGGAAATCGGCATGATGGCCGGACGTTCATTGTATGCTGCCATCTTCTGGACGACTGCTTCCGTAAAGGCACCGGCTTGGCCTGAAGTGCCAATCAATACGGTCGGTTGGACGGCATCGATGATTTCAGCCAAATCGGTCAGCTGTGTAGGGAATTCATCCGCGACGCGCGCATATTTTTGCTGGCCCGGCGTCAGGTCCGTCATACCCTCAGTGACCAGACCATAGCGATCGACCATGTAAAACTGTTTGCGGGCTTCTTCGCTGTCGGCACCTTGCAGCAGCATCTCCATGAGGATTTGGTCGGAAACGCCGACGCCGGCAGTTCCGCCTCCGAAAACGAGGATTTTGTGTTCCGTGATCGGCTTGTCAGTAACCCTGACCACCGAATCCATCGCAGCCGACATCATCACGCCGGTCCCTTGGATGTCATCATTGAACGTGCAGATCTTATCGCGGTACTGTTCCAGTATATTGGCGGCGTTGTCGCGGCCGAAATCTTCCCAGTGGAACAACACATCCGGGAACAGCGCGGAAGCCTCTTCAACGAACGTTTCGATGAATGGGTAATAAGCCTCTCCGGTCACACGTTTGTGCTTGTTGCCTAGGTAGAACGGATCTTCCAGCAGCTCTTGGTTATTTGTGCCCGCATCGATCACGATCGGCAACACCTGTTGCGGATTCAATCCCGAAGCGACGGTGTAGACGGCCAGTTTCCCGACCGAAATCGCGATGCCCTGGATGCCCCAATCGCCGATGCCCAGCACCCCTTCGCCATCCGTGATGACCATCATTTTGATTTCATCATCCATGCCTTTGCTGCCGTTCAGCAATGCGCTGCGGATAGCTTCCGGACGATTCACATCCAAATAGACCGCATCCTGGGGAATCTGGTAATCCCGCGAATAATTCATGACCGTATCGGCGATGGTCGGCGTATAGATGACCGGCAACAACTCCGTCACGTGTTTGCCGATGACATGGTAAAAAAGCACGCGGTTCTGAGAGTAGATATTCATCAGATGCTTCTGTTTGGAATAGGCATCGGTCAGTTGGCCCAATTGCGCATAGACAACCTCTCCCTGCTCTTCCAATGTACGGACAGCGGTCGGTAATAACCCTTCCAATCCCAATGTTGCCCGTTCTTCTAAAGTGAATGCGGTCCCTTTATTCAAAAATGGCTGACCCAATAAATCTTTTCCGTTAGTTTTCGACACGTTGACACACTCCTGCTCCATCATTTGTATGTATTTCTTTCCATGCTGTTTCTGCCTGCAAATGTTAGTCTGCCCAAGGTATTTCTATCGTGAGATGTTCATGCAGCTCTTTTTGGTAGTCCAGATCGGCTCTCCGCTTTTGCCGTCTTTCCTCATATCCGCTGTTGATGAATTTTTCCTCGACCGTTTCTGGTACGATTTTCGGCAGACAGACTTTATCCCCATTTTCATCTGGGAGCGCCACGAAGGTCAGAAAGCAGGTTGCCGCCAAGTAACGTTCCCCCGTCCGAAGATTCTCCCCGGTCACTTTGGTGAAGATTTCCATGGAAGTCTTGCCTGCTCCTGACACAAACGTATCGATGCAGACCGAATGCCCTGTCGGAAGCGGCTTGAGGAAGTTCAACGTATCCACAGATGCAGTCACATTGGTCGTACGACCGAAACGCTCCCCAGAAATTGCCGCACAATCATCGATCATGCTCATCAGCTTACCACCGAACAAAGTACCGTGGTAATTTGAATCGAACGGAAAGACATGGTGCGTCTGAATCACCTTCGTCTGCCTGCAATATCTGATATCCCGCTCTTGGTTCGTTTCCGCCATATCCGTCTTCAATCCTCTCTTGTTTCGTAAACTTATTTTAGCATGCTTCATTTCTTTTTAATAGTTCTGCCAAATAATTCTCATTTTTGTCACCGGTTCCCGGCTTCCTTTTCAAACCTTGTTGTTGTAGAATGAATGTAGGAAGCGTTTTCTGAACAAATTCAAAAAGGAGCGGGTAGAAATGTTAGCAGAATACAAAAATATTTTGGTCCCCGTTGACGGTTCAGGTCAGTCAGAAGATTCGTTCAAAAAAGCTGTTGCCATTGCCAAACGCAATAACGCCGCGTTACACCTTATCTACGTCAAGGACACACGCAATGTTCCGCTTAGCCCTGAATATGAATCCAGATTGACGGAAGCATACAAGGACATGGAATACGAATTCCTCGATGAAATGATGACATTCGCTACAAATGAAGGGATTGAAATCAAAAAGTCTGTAACCAACGGCAACCCAATGACATTGATCGCTGAAGCATTTCCAAAAGAATACAATATCGATCTTATTGTCATCGGAGCAACCGGCAAAGGTGCGATCACCAGGGCTTTTGTTGGATCGGTCTCTAACTATGTGGTCCGTCATGCACCGTGTGATGTTTTGGTCGTCCGTACTTAAAAGTAGCGCACTATTTTTGCAGCCGTACCTCAGAAAACGTAAGAACAGCCCTGTCCAGCTTTCGCTGCACAAGGCTGTTTCCTTTTATCCATTAATTATCACAATCCCAAAACCAGACAATTTCTGTAGTTTTTCGATAGCCTTCGTTCAGCTAGAGGTCATTGACAGTACCGCCAGCTTCCTCGCTGTCGATCCAAGCACCATCAAAAAACTGGATGGCGTACGGCCCTTCGCTGGTGAGGTCAAAATAAGCCTTTTCTGTGAAGGACTCCCCCGGTGCGACAGTATGCAGCCAAAAATGGGTATAGCGCAATGGCAGGCTTTTCCCTTCACCATCAAGTGCCAAAAAGTAGTTGGGCGCGATATAGGTATCAACGTTGCCGTTGTTGACGTATTGTATTTCCACTTCCAACAGTTTTGCTCCAAGCGGATTGAGTTCTTCCAGCCCATCTATTTCTCGGATCTCCGTCACCGTAACCAATTCATTTATCCCAGAATCGTCGCTCAAAAAGTTTTGCGCTTCGCCTTCATTGACCGTAAAAGCAGGTGGGGTTATCGTTGGGTTCTCATTGGGCATAAAAGTTATGGTGACATAGCTTTCAGGAGCAAGATCATCCAGATTGATGCCGGTATCGCCATAGCTGACAGATGTATCCGTCGTGAAAGTAATTTCCGTTTCGATCCCGGGGCCTTGATACGGATAATCGAACTCCCACACGTTGTTCGTCTCGCGGTAATCGATAGCCGTTCCTTCTATGAGGGTCGTCACTTGATCAAACCCTTCAGCGGTACCTTCTAAAGCAAAATAGTTATACTTATCTCCTCTGGTGATTCCATCCTTTACGCCGCTTGAAAAGATGATTGTTTTAGCAACACTTTCCTCGGACTCAGCAGCAACAGAAGATGATTCTTCGCTCAAAACAGAATTTACGGTTGAACTTTCGGTCTCATTTTGGCATGCAGCAAAGACACTAGCGCAAAAAATAAACAGCAATCCCAACTTTTTGTTCATAGCAATTCCCCTTCCAACAATCAGCCCACAACAAGTTGCTTACTTCCGATTATTACCCTCATCTTAACAAACTATCCGACAAAAAACGAATTCTAGCCTTTCTTCAGGACATTTCACGGAAGATTGACTATAATGGAAACATACTTAAATCTGCCGGATATTCCCCATTAATAAACCATTCAAAAATAAGAAAGGAGCGGTGCGGATGCGACTCATTAGAGGCCTGCTGTTCACTGGCATAGCCGCGTTGTTCGTTGGATACGGAATAAACCGTAATGCGTTGAACGAAAAATTTCCGTTTCTCGAGCAAACAGTCCAAACGGATGTGGCCGAGAAAATCCAAGTGCTGACAAGCTCTGAAGGCGTCGACCTGCTCATTGCGCCCTTCACCCGACCTAATCAAATCGACTATGCCCTAGTGGAAGACAAAATCATGGTCTTGCTTAATGAGCTTCGCCTGGAGCAAGGATTGCTTCCCCTGACGAAAAATGAAACCCTAAAAGCGGCGGCCGATCATCGGGCCATCGAAACCCAGACATCGTTTTCGCACACCCGGCCGGATGGAACTGATTTTTACACGGTCATCCAGACCGATGCTTTCTGGTACCCTTATCAAACGGTCGGAGAAAATCTGGCAATGGCGACCTTTTTCAAGGACGAAGAAGGTATGGCCGAATTTTTGTTCGATGGATGGGTGGAAAGCGAAGGGCATTACGCCAATATGATTCATCCCGATTTCCTAGAGGTAGGCATCGGCGTCCATTATGACGGTGAATTTCTGTATGCCGTACAGCTGTTCGGGAAACAAAGTCAATAACTGGGATTAATCCGAAATAACGCAAAAAAAAGCAAGCACCAGGAATATCCTGCATGCTTGCTTTTCGTTTGCGCGGCAACGTCCTACTCTCACAAAGGGAAACCCTTCACTACAATCGGCGCTAAGAAGCTTAACTTCTGTGTTCGAGATGGGAACAGGTGTGACCTTCTTGCCATCGTCACCGCACATTTTTCAAGAGAACGTTGTTCTCTCAAAACTGAATCTACAAATTTAAAGGGAACCCGAAAACACCGCTTGAGTTTTCATCTTTTAAAAATTGGTTAAGTCCTCGACCGATTAGTATTGGTCCGCTCCATACATCGCTGTACTTCCACTCCCAACCTATCTACCTGATCATCTCTCAGGGGTCTTACTCACTTAAAGTGATGGGAAATCTCATCTTGAGGGGGGCTTCACGCTTAGATGCTTTCAGCGTTTATCCCGTCCACACATAGCTACCCAGCGATGCTCTTGGCAGAACAACTGGTACACCAGCGGTGTGTCCATCCCGGTCCTCTCGTACTAAGGACAGCTCCTCTCAAATTTCCAACGCCCGCGACGGATAGGGACCGAACTGTCTCACGACGTTCTGAACCCAGCTCGCGTACCGCTTTAATGGGCGAACAGCCCAACCCTTGGGACCGACTACAGCCCCAGGATGCGATGAGCCGACATCGAGGTGCCAAACCTCCCCGTCGATGTGAACTCTTGGGGGAGATAAGCCTGTTATCCCCAGGGTAGCTTTTATCCGTTGAGCGATGGCCCTTCCATGCGGAACCACCGGATCACTAAGCCCGACTTTCGTCCCTGCTCGACTTGTAGGTCTCGCAGTCAAGCTCCCTTCTGCCTTTACACTCTACGAATGATTTCCAACCATTCTGAGGGAACCTTTGGGCGCCTCCGTTACATTTTTGGAGGCGACCGCCCCAGTCAAACTGCCCGTCTGACACTGTCTCCCTGCTCGCTAAGAGCAGCGGGTTAGAGTGGTCATATCACAAGGGTAGTATCCCACCGTTGCCTCCTCCGAGACTGGCGTCCCGGTATCATTGGCTCCTACCTATCCTGTACATGTGATACAAACACGCAATATCAAACTGCAGTAAAGCTCCATGGGGTCTTTCCGTCCTGTCGCGGGTAACCAGCATCTTCACTGGTACTATAATTTCACCGAGTCTCTCGTTGAGACAGTGCCCAAATCGTTACGCCTTTCGTGCGGGTCGGAACTTACCCGACAAGGAATTTCGCTACCTTAGGACCGTTATAGTTACGGCCGCCGTTTACTGGGGCTTCAATTCAAAGCTTCGCTTGCGCTAACCTCTCCTCTTAACCTTCCAGCACCGGGCAGGCGTCAGCCCCTATACGTCATCTTTCGATTTTGCAGAGACCTGTGTTTTTGATAAACAGTCGCTTGGGCCTATTCACTGCGGCTGACCTTGCGGTCAGCACCCCTTCTCCCGAAGTTACGGGGTCATTTTGCCGAGTTCCTTAACGAGAGTTCTCTCGCACACCTTAGGATTCTCTCCTCAACTACCTGTGTCGGTTTGCGGTACGGGCAGTTACTTTCTCACTAGAAGCTTTTCTTGGCAGTGTGACATCAGGAACTTCGCTACTAAATTTCGCTCCCCATCACAGCTTGTCCTTAAGAGAAAAAGCATTTCACTCGTTCTCAGACTTGCTGCTTGGACACACATTTCCGATCGTGTGCATTCCTTAGCCTCCTGCGTCCCTCCATCGCTCAAACAAAAGCAACTGGTACAGGAATATCAACCTGTTGTCCATCGCCTACGCCTATCGGCCTCAGCTTAGGTCCCGACTAACCCTGGGAGGACGAGCCTTCCCCAGGAAACCTTAGTTATTCGGTGGACGGGATTCTCACCCGTCTTGCGCTACTCATACCGGCATTCTCACTTCTAAGCGCTCCACCAGTCCTCACGATCTGGCTTCGATGCCCTTAGAACGCTCTCCTACCACGGAACCCGAAGGTTCCATCCACAGCTTCGGTGATCTGTTTAGCCCCGGTAAATTTTCGGCGCAGGGTCACTCGACTAGTGAGCTATTACGCACTCTTTAAATGATGGCTGCTTCTGAGCCAACATCCTAGTTGTCTATGCAACCCCACATCCTTTTCCACTTAACAGATACTTTGGGACCTTAGCTGGTGGTCTGGGCTGTTTCCCTTTTGACTACGGATCTTATCACTCGCAGTCTGACTCCCGGATCTAAATCAATGGCATTCGGAGTTTATCTGAATTCGGTAACCCGAGAAGGGCCCCTAGTCCAAACAGTGCTCTACCTCCATGATTCGCATATCCGAGGCTAGCCCTAAAGCTATTTCGGAGAGAACCAGCTATCTCCAAGTTCGATTGGAATTTCTCCGCTACCCACACCTCATCCCCGCACTTTTCAACGTGCGTGGGTTCGGTCCTCCAGTGCGTATTACCGCACCTTCAACCTGGACATGGGTAGGTCACTTGGTTTCGGGTCTACGACCTCATACTTATTCGCCCTATTCAGACTCGCTTTCGCTGCGGCTCCGTCTTTGCAACTTAACCTTGCATGAAATCGTAACTCGCCGGTCCATTCTACAAAAGGTACGCCATCACCCATTAACGGGCTTTGACTACTTGTAGGCACACGGTTTCAGGTACTGTTTCACTCCCCTTCCGGGGTGCTTTTCACCTTTCCCTCACGGTACTGGTTCACTATCGGTCACTAGGGAGTATTTAGCCTTGGGAGATGGTCCTCCCGGATTCCGACGGAATTTCTCGTGTTCCGCCGTACTCAGGATACTGGTAGAGCTGATTTGGATTTCGCATACGGGGCTATTACCCTATTTTGCGCAACTTTCCAGTTGGCTTCTGCTATCCATTGCAGTCTCATGTCCCAGTCCTACAACCCCAAAGAGCAAGCTCTTTGGTTTGGGCTTTTCCCGTTTCGCTCGCCGCTACTAAGGGAATCGAATTTTCTTTCTCTTCCTGCAGGTAATGAGATGTTTCAGTTCCCTGCGTGTTCCTCGATACACCTATGTATTCAGTGTAACGTAATATCCTATCAAAGATATTGGGTTGCCCCATTCGGAAATCTCCGGATCAAAGCTTACTTACAGCTCCCCGGAGCATATCGGTGTTAGTCCCGTCCTTCATCGGCTCCTAGTGCCTAGGCATCCACCGTGCGCCCTTATTCACTTAACCTATGGTTAAGCTCGCCATTGCTGGCTTGCTAACTTATTTCGTTAAAAACTCATTTAAGTTAACTTAAAACGCGGTAAAATGTTTAGGTTTCTTACTTTATTTTTGTAGTATTCAGTTTTCAAAGAACAAATTGTCTTGCTTGAGAGATTGATCTCTCAAAACTGAACAAAGAATGATTGAACCAAGCAAGGATTCCATTATATTCCTTAGAAAGGAGGTGATCCAGCCGCACCTTCCGATACGGCTACCTTGTTACGACTTCACCCCAATCATCTGTCCCACCTTAGGCGGCTGGCTCCATAAAGGTTACCTCACCGACTTCGGGTGTTACAAACTCTCGTGGTGTGACGGGCGGTGTGTACAAGACCCGGGAACGTATTCACCGCGGCGTGCTGATCCGCGATTACTAGCGATTCCGGCTTCATGCAGGCGAGTTGCAGCCTGCAATCCGAACTGAGAATGGCTTTAAGAGATTCGCTTGACCTCGCGGTCTTGCTGCTCGTTGTACCATCCATTGTAGCACGTGTGTAGCCCAGGTCATAAGGGGCATGATGATTTGACGTCATCCCCACCTTCCTCCGGTTTGTCACCGGCAGTCTCATTAGAGTGCCCAACTGAATGCTGGCAACTAACAATAGGGGTTGCGCTCGTTGCGGGACTTAACCCAACATCTCACGACACGAGCTGACGACAACCATGCACCACCTGTCACTTTGTCCCCGAAGGGAAAGTCCTATCTCTAGGATTGTCAAAGGATGTCAAGACCTGGTAAGGTTCTTCGCGTTGCTTCGAATTAAACCACATGCTCCACCGCTTGTGCGGGTCCCCGTCAATTCCTTTGAGTTTCAGCCTTGCGGCCGTACTCCCCAGGCGGAGTGCTTAATGCGTTAGCTGCAGCACTGAAGGGTGGAAACCCTCCAACACTTAGCACTCATCGTTTACGGCGTGGACTACCAGGGTATCTAATCCTGTTTGCTCCCCACGCTTTCGAGCCTCAGCGTCAGTTACAGACCAGAGAGTCGCCTTCGCCACTGGTGTTCCTCCATATATCTACGCATTTCACCGCTACACATGGAATTCCACTCTCCTCTTCTGCACTCAAGTTCCCCAGTTTCCAATGACCTTCCACGGTTGAGCCGTGGGCTTTCACATCAGACTTAAGGAACCGCCTGCGCTCGCTTTACGCCCAATAAATCCGGACAACGCTTGCCACCTACGTATTACCGCGGCTGCTGGCACGTAGTTAGCCGTGGCTTTCTGGTCAGATACCGTCAAGGCTGGAGCAGTTACTCTCCAACTTGTTCTTCTCTGACAACAGAGTTTTACGATCCGAAAACCTTCTTCACTCACGCGGCGTTGCTCCGTCAGACTTTCGTCCATTGCGGAAGATTCCCTACTGCTGCCTCCCGTAGGAGTTTGGGCCGTGTCTCAGTCCCAATGTGGCCGATCACCCTCTCAGGTCGGCTACGTATCATCGTCTTGGTGAGCCATTACCTCACCAACTAACTAATACGCCGCGGGTCCATCCATAAGCGACAGCACAAAGGCCGTCTTTCCTTTCTCGATCATGCGATCAAGAAAACTATGCGGTATTAGCACCCGTTTCCGGATGTTATCCCCCTCTTATGGGCAGGTTACCCACGTGTTACTCACCCGTCCGCCACTATCTTCTCAGTGGAAGCAAGCTTCCATAGAAAAGACCGTTCGACTTGCATGTATTAGGCACGCCGCCAGCGTTCGTCCTGAGCCAGGATCAAACTCTCATGTAAATGTGGACTCTTGTACAGAAATCCTACACGTTAAGCTGATTGCTCTTGTTGTTTTGCTGACTTTATGTTTGCGATACTAAGTATCGTCTTCGTTTGCTTCGACCGAAGTCTAAGCTCCTTGCACATTTGGTTCGTTCATTCTTTATTCAGTTTTCAAAGGTCAATCGTGTATCACGTATTACGTGATTGCTTATTCATATTAGCACGGCTTCGTTTATCCGTCAAGCTATTTTTTTGAAATATTTTTTAAAAAAAATTCACTGACGGCCGCTCGAAGCAGCAACTTTCATATCTTATCACCATCACGATTGCATGTCAACAATTTTTTAAAATTATTTTCTTTGCTCTCGTGGACAACTTCTAAATACTACCACCCGGCACCTCTTGTTGTCAACACTTTTTAGCAGAGAAAAGTCCGGACGGCCGAATAAATGATTTCATTTATGCATTCCTTCATTAGAGTCCAAAGCAAATAAACACGAATAAAAAAGCGGATATCCGGTTTTTGCCGAATATCCGCTTGTGTTTGATTTGTTATTTACTGATTTTTTCGTAGATTTCGACGATTTCTTTCGCCAAGTCTTTGAATGCGATCGAAGTCATCAAATGATCTTGTCCATGGACCATCAATAATGACAGCTCCACTGCATCGCCTGATGCTTCTTGTGTCAAAAGGCCGGTCTGCGCATGGTGGGCTTCCACCAAAGCTTTTTCCGATTCGCCGATTTTTTCGTTTGCTAATGCAAAGTCTCCTGCTTTTGCAGCTTCGATCGCTTCAATCGCATTTCCTTTTGCATCGCCCCCATGCATGATCAACTGCATGATGACATCCAGGTTTTTTGGTTCTGCCATGTTAGTAACTCCTTCAGTCTTCTTATTATTCGCCCATCAAAGTTAGAGCTGTTTTCAATACTTTTTCGCCGTTCATCATGCCGTAGTCCTGCATGTTGATGACATCCATTTTTGTATCTGTGCCGGCTACTTTATCTTCGAATTGTTTCTTCATGTATTTAACTTGAGGTCCCAACATCAGAACGTCGATTTTTTTCTTAGCCAAGTGTGCATCTGCTTCTGAAGCGGATACTGCGAAAATATCAGCGTCCAATCCTTGTGCCACCGCCGCTTTTTGCATTTTTGATACAAGTAAGCTGGTGCTCATTCCAGCTGCACATACTAACATGATTGTTTTATCTGCCATATTCATTCTCTCCATCCATAAATATAATTTAATATGCAATTATTATAACACACATGATAGCGTTTGTCGCAAGCACTTACATAAATTTTCAAACGTTTTCAGCAAATCGCTTTCTTTTTGCTTCCGCGAAGGAAAAGCTCTACTTCAGGTTCTTGCCGTTTTGCTCTATGACCTCTTTATACCAGTGATAACTGGCTTTTTTGTAACGTTTCAATTCTTTCGGACTGTCTTCATCCCGGTCCACATATACAAAACCATAGCGTTTTTGATAGCCATTCAACCAACTCAAAAGATCGGTGTAGCTCCAAGTGCAGTAGCCCAGCACCGTGACTCCATCCGTGATGGCTTCCTGGACGGCTTTGGCGTGGTCGTTCAAATAGTCGATCCGGTACTGGTCATGGATCTCACCGTCTTCGAGCTTGTCGTACTCACCCAAGCCATTTTCGGTTATCAATATCGGCAATCCGTAGCGGCTGTTGACCCGGCGCAAAGCAATCCGAAGGCCCACAGGATCGATATCCCAATCCCAATTGGTTTTTTCAACGAATGGATTCAGCACTTCTTTGAAGACGCCTGGAGTCCCGCCTCTTTCCGTACTGCCCTTTTCTCCGGAATAATTCGGCGTTCCCAAGCCGATACCATCCAATGGATTCGCGGCAACAGTTGATGTCTGATAATAATTCACACCCATGAAATCCGGTTTGCCGGCTTTCAATACCTCAAAATCTTCCGGGAGCGTTTCAGGCAACAGATCATTCTCTTTCAACCAATTCCAAATGACGGAAGGGTACTCACCTTTGGCATAGACATCCATCCAAAAATAAGCATTCAGTTCATCGAAATTCTCAGCTGCCAAAACATTCTCCGGCCGGGCATCAATAGGATAGCCTGGCGAATAAGCGAAACTCGGACCGATCTTTCCTTCCAAGCCGAGCAAACGGTATTTTTTGATGGCTGCCGCATTCGCAACATTCGCATGATGGTTGGCTTGGTACATCCGTTTCGGATCTTTCACTGCCGGCGGGTGGGTCGCCATCAAGTAGCCATGGGAAATGAAGACATTTTGTTCGTTCAAGGATACCCAATAGTTTACCCGGTCTCCGTACCTACGGAACACAGCCTCTGCATATATTGTAAAGTCTTCGATTATCTGGCGGGATTCCCATCCCAGATAATCGTCCTGCAGATATTGCGGGATATCCCAATGATACAACGTGACAACTGGTTCAATATGATTCGCCAGCAACTCATCGATCAAATCATCATAAAATTGCAAGCCTTTTTCGTTCACTTCCTGCATGTTGTTCGGGAAGATGCGACTCCATGCAATCGAGAAACGATAAGCCTTCAGCCCTTGTTCGGCCATCAGCGCGACATCCTCTTTGAACCGGTGGTAGTGATCCACCGCGACATCCCCATTCGTTCCTTTAAAAGTCTTACCGGGAATCCTGACAAAGGTATCCCAGACAGATGCACCTTTCCCATCTTCATCCCAAGCCCCTTCGACTTGATAGGCGGCCGAGGCAGAGCCCCATAAGAAGCCTTCCGGAAAATCCTTCAGTTTTTTGTGTTGCATATTATGACCCGCTTTCTGTTTAGTTTGTTTCTGCTTCCCAAAATACAAAATGGACCATAAATCATATGAGCGATTTATGGTCCATCTATGTTTGGTACTCAATGATTAGTTTGCGATTTTCTCATAGATTTCGACGATTTCTTTCGCCAAGTCTTTGAATGCGATCGAAGTCATCAAATGATCTTGTCCGTGGACCATCAATAACGACAGCTCCACTGCATCGCCTGATGCTTCTTGTGTCAAAAGGCCGGTCTGCGCATGGTGGGCTTCCACCAAAGCTTTTTCCGATTCGCCGATTTTTTCGTTTGCTAATGCAAAGTCTCCTGCTTTTGCAGCTTCGATCGCTTCAATCGCATTTCCTTTTGCATCGCCTCCATGCATGATCAATTGCATGATGACATCTAAATTTTTTGGTTCTGCCATGTTAGTAACTCCTTCAGTCTTTTTATTATTCGCCCATTAAAGTAAGAGCTGTTTTCAATACTTTTTCGCCGTTCATCATGCCGTAGTCCTGCATGTTGATGACATCCATTTTTGTATCCGTGCCGGCAACTTTATCTTCGAATTGTTTCTTCATGTATTTGACTTGAGGGCCCAACATCAGAACATCGATTTTTTTCTTAGCTAAGTGTGCATCGGCTTCTGAAGCGGATACTGCGAAAATGTCAGCATCCAATCCTTGCGCTGCCGCCGCTTTTTGCATTTTTGATACAAGTAAGCTGGTGCTCATTCCAGCTGCACATACTAACATGATTGTTTTGTCTGCCATAATATTTTCTCCACCCTTATATCTAATTTGAGCCCCTATAAAAGGGGCTCATTGTGAGGCTATTTGATTATGCTACTACGTTTCCTGAAGCATCAGCTTCAAGTTCACCGATTTCAACTCTGTATGCTTTGTTGTCTTCGATTTTGAAGAATGGGTAGAAGATTACTCCACTGATGACTGTTTCGATGATTTGCCATACAGCACCTCTCCATCCGCTGATCAAGAAACCAGAGAATACTGGAGGAGTTGTCCAAGGAATGTTTACCCCGTTTGTAAGAGGAACCAGACCGATGCTCATCACGATGTAAGTAAGGATAGCCAAGATTACTGGAGTCAAGATGAATGGAATCATCAAGATTGGGTTCAATACGATTGGCATACCGAAGATCAATGGCTCATTGATGTTGAACAATCCAGGTCCGATTGCTAATTTTCCGAGTGTTTTGAATTGAGTCGATCTGGCTGCGAATAAGCAAAGCAATGCTAAACCTAATGTTGAACCAGCACCACCAATTTTAATGAAGTTTGCATAGAATTGGTAGTTGACGATGTTCGGCAATTCCAAACCAGCAGCGTAAGCATCTGCATTTTCTGCAGTCAGAGTCAACCAGATTGGTTGCATTACAGCACCCAAGATGTTTGGACCGTGAAGACCGAATGAGAACAAAAGTGTTTCCAAAATCAGTACCAAGACAGTTGCAGGTAACGTTGCGCCTAAACTTGTCAGTGGTGCTTGGATGATTTCGAAGATGAAAGATTGAGCTGTTTCGTAAGGTGTCAAAGCGAATACCATGCGCAAGATGTTGAAGATCAGGATGACGAACAATCCAGGGATCAATGCGTCAAATGATTTTGCAACGTTTGATGGTACGGAATCAGGCATGCTTAATTTCCAGCCACGAGCCAATACCCAACGGATGATTTCGACTGCGAATACAGCACTCATCATACCTAGGAACAATCCGCTTGCACTCAAGTTACCCATTGGGATTCCTGATGCATCGTCTGCGCTCAATAATGTTGGAGTCAAGATAAGGAATCCAACGATACCGTAGATGATTCCTGCCAAATCATCCAAGCCGTAGTGTTTTGACAAGTCCTGGGAAATCCCGATCATAACGAATAATGTCATGATGTTCATTGTCATGTTGTAAGGAACCATGAAGAATTCTGTCCAGTTAGCGCCGAAGACGCCTGCCATCATATCTGCGTAACCAGGAATCGGTAAGTTAGCGAACAATAGGAAAATCGATCCGATGATCAGTAGGGACATTGCTCCGAAGAACCCGCTCTTGATTGCTGAAAGGTAACGGTTTTCGTTTAATTTGTAAGCAATTGGTCCTAATTTTTCTTGTAATGTATCTAAGAATTTATCCATAATAAAATCCTCCTCTGTTAGAACACGTGTGAAGACGGCGTGCCGTCTTCGAAAACAGTAAAATAAATTGATATAATTGCTTGTCCGGATTCTGCCAGTCAGTCTCAGAACAATGGGCCATCGCCTTCCGCATTCACTTGCCGCTGTTCTTTATCAACAACGGATGGTGCGAAAAACTTTTCTTGCTGTCTACCACTAACCTTCCAATTTCTCCCCGTTTGACGCGATCACTCCTTTATACCAATAGAAACTATCTTTCCGGTATCTCTTCAGATCTTTGAGATCGAAGTCTTCCCGGTTGACGTAAACAAAGCCATAACGCTTGCGGAACCCTTGGTGGGTGCTGATGAGGTCGATCGCACTCCAGGTGCAATAGCCGAACACATCTGCTCCATCCGTAACAGCCAGGTTCATCTGTTCAATATGGTTGCGGAGATAGTCGATCCGATAGTGATCATGGACCTTCCCATCTTCCAGCTTATCAATACCGCCTAAACCGTTTTCAGTAACGATCAGGGGTTTACGATAACGAGAGTAAATTTGGTTAATCGTCGTGCGGAATCCAGTAGGGTCGATCTGCCAACCGAATTCTGTATAAGGAAGATGCTCATTGTCGGATCCTGCGAAGAATCCTTCTTGGCTATCTGATAACTGCTGATCTTTTTTGCCTGTGGAGCGTTCAGTTCCGGCCGGATAGGCTTGAACAGTCGAGCTGTTGTAGTAATTGAAGGCGATGAAATCACATTCCGCAGATTTCAGTATCTCCAAATCACCCGGTTCCATATCAGGCAAAGCTTCATTTTCTTCCAGGTAAGCCCACACTTGGTGATTGTATACACCATACACGGCGATATCAAGATAAAGCCAGTTACGGATTGCGGTATACAGATCGGCTGCTTGGACATCCGCTGGGTTGTTCGATTTCGGATAGACGGCCGAGATGTTCGGTGCCGGTCCGATTTTCACATGCGGTAACTTTTCGTGGCAGCTGTTCATTACCAGCGCCTGTGCGACAAGCATATGGTGGTTTTGTTGATACAAGGATTTCAAGGTGCTTTCACCTGTACCGACTGCTGCGCCGTGAAGAATCATCATGTTCTGTTCATTGATCGTCAGCCATAATTTGACGCGGTCTCCTAAATTATCGAAGAGGACATCGCAGTAGCGGACAAATGCATCGATTGTGGCGCGGTTTTCCCAGCCACCTTTTTCAGCAAGTCCTTGCGGCAAGTCAAAGTGGTAGACAGTCACTAACGGTTCGATACCGTATTTCAGACATTCATCAATCAAATCGCTATAGAACTGAAGGCCTTTTGGATTGACTTCTCCATCACCGTCCGGAATGACCCGTGACCACGAAATTGAGAAGCGATAGGTTTTGAAGCCCATCTCAGCTAACAATGCGATATCTTCCTGCATGTGGTGGTAATGGTCAGTAGCTACTTTAAAATCGGAAGTATCGGGAACGATTTCCTTCGCGTCCTGAACAGATGGTCCTTTTCCGTCTTCGTTCCAAGCGCCTTCAACTTGATAGGCGCTGGTAGCGGACCCCCATAAAAAATCTTCTTTAAACGGTTTCAATTTCTTATGATACATACTTTCATTCCTTCCCTATCGATTTCCATTCCGGAAGCCGACTACCATTAAGCGGTTACATGATTTTAAAAAGCGAACTCTCTTTTTTAAAAAAGAGTCGTTTCCAGATTGCGAATACGCTTTCTGTTTTTCAATATAAGCTTATTATAGAGTTTGTGAACGAAATGTAAACAGTTTCACATCGTAAAGGAACAACAATCAGCTTTTGGAATGACGTTTCAGAAAAGAAACAGTTTGTTTCAGTTCAAGACTCTGCTAAAGCTTGTTGTTATGCATTTGTTGCATGTAGTTATAATTGCGTCTTGCCAGTGTTTCAATCAAAAACACGGCCGGTAATTGGGAAGTCACGTTTACCTCTTCATCGACATATTCAGGAGTCAGGTGATAAGCGAGGTTGATCTCTGATTGCCTTGCCAATGAATTGGTGGAGGAATTTGTGATGCTGATGATTTTGCTCCCCAGACTCTTCAAATCGCCCACTTTTCTTAACATGATTTCTGTTTCTCCGGAAACGGAACAAACAATCGCTACTGTGTTTGTATATTGTCGGCTGATCAAATGGAATGGATAATAGGGATCTTGGATATGGAAAGTGCTTTGACCCAGGTTTGAAAACTGTCGGGATGCATAGGCAGCAACCAATCCAGATGTGCCGATGCCAAAGAAAACGGCAACATCGGAATTTGCTATCAACTCAACTGCGGAGTGGATTTTTTCCTCATATTCGGATTGCATGGAACGACTGAAAAACTCTTCAACGATTTCGGAAGTTTCAAACACCTTCTTATTGTGCTTGCGGTTGTCCATTTCCTTCAGGTGCAATTTGCACTCCCAGATATTTTCGAAACCCAACTTGCTGATTGTCCGCGTAACCGTCGCCGGCGATACATGGGTCTCGGATGCGATCTCACGAACGCTCATACGGATGACTTTTTGGGTATGCTGCACGATGTATTCGTATACCTTTAACTCTGTATTCGTCAATAACTTCACATTCTCTTGGTTGAACACATAAAAACCCCTTTATCTGGAACAAAATAAGCTCTGAGGCGTGCATTAGTTCGTTGTCTTTTCTTCTTAACCATTTTACCATTTATTTTGAAAAAAACAAAAAACAAAACAATTTTCGGAACGCAAAATTGTTTTGTTTTTTTGTGATGCTTATTTCAGAAAAACGGGCTGTTTCATTAGAAGATATCTTCTGAGATGCTTTCGCGGAATGCCTCGATTTTCCGCAATCTGCTCTTTTCACTGTGTGCAATGTCCAACTCATCCAGCAGAGGAACCAACATTTCGTAGGTTTCCAACACACTGTCGCCGCGCATTTCGATTTTTGCGGGGAAGACTTTCGCTTCAAACAGGTATTTGTACAGTTCGAATTGGATATCGCGGGATTTATCAGAAGTCAGCACAGTCGCCAGCAGCACTTCCCCTGATTTTTTATCCGCAACGGCCATCATCTTCACAAAACGCGGCCGTTCTCCTTCTTTGAAGGTGATTGGTTGCGGCAAATAGAACAAGTCCACTTCGAAGGTGTTTCTTAGGAAGTTTTTCTTTTCCATCATCAGACGGCGGATTTCGAACTGGGAAAGCATCAGATCGTATGGACCTTTCGTCAATTCACCGCCAGTCAGGAACGCCAATATGTGTTCTTCTTTCAATTTCCAGACGCTATCCTTTGTACCGGCTTGGTAATAGTAGCGCGTCGGTACGTCATCAGCAGCAAAAGACTTGTCAAAATCCAGTTTGCTGTAGAGGGGGAACATTTCCAAAAAGCTCTCCAACACCCGTTCGAAAAGCGCGATGTCCTCTTCGGTGGCCGACCAAGGAACAAAGCCTGGCGTAAAATCCAGCAGTTCCGGCCAAGCTTTCTTGCCGCGGAATTTGACATCCGTTGTGCGGATGCGGTTATAGTCGATCTCTTCCAGTTTGCTTCGGTCGACGAATTCCAGCCTGATGTTTTTTAGCTTTTCGGTGTATTCCCCGACGCCATCAGCTTCCGTGAACTCCGACTCCAGCAGATCCAAATAGAGGATGTATTCCGAAACGTCCCTGAATACACTCAAACCGATACTGTCCTCATCCAGTCCATCCAAAGCAAAGAATACGGGCTCCTTGCGATCGGAATATTTGATTCCGACGACGTCCGTGTCTTTCATTTTGTCCCAAGGCTTCAATTTATGGAAAGCCTTTATGTTCTCGTACAATTTTTGATAATCTCTCATTTATATCTCCTATCTACTAAAAAACATAAGCGCAACACTTGATAATGGTCAAACGAGGAGCACACGCCGCTGCTTTTGGCATGTGTTTCCAGCGATTCCGCCGCTTATCCTGTTTCGGCTTATTGTAACAAATTCCTTTCCTATGCTATCATATCTTGGAGCGTGCATCAATTTTTCTTTTTAAGGAGTCCAAAAATGACCTTTTCTTTCAAGGATATCGAACACTGCAAGTCCGTGGCCAAAAAAACATCTCTGTACACGCAGTATCACAATGAAGAAGCCCTTTTTATGCATATCGAAAATTATGTTATTTTCCATCGCATTCCGACCTTCGCTGAATTTTTGGAAACAGAAAACTATTTGAAATCAGAGCATCAAAAATATGGACAGGATTTCATAAAATTTATCTGGCCCGAAGATTGCGAAATTCCGCAGCCGATCATTTCCTATCTGGGATCGAACGACTTCAGCCTGGATGTCCTTGAGCTGTACGCGGCTCCGCCCGGAACCTTTGTGCCGACGCGGATTAATGAAACACCTTCCGACGTCAAAGTGGAATGGGTGAACGCCAACAACCGCAATGCCTATCTGGCTTTGTCCGCACGGGCAGACAAGGCAGTCAGCGAGGAATTCGCGAAACAGAAGCAACCCTACACCCAAGCTAAATTCGACAATCCGGCCTTCCGTCCCATCGTGGCCCTGTGCTCCGATGAAGCGGTCGGTTCCATCGACCTTTATCTGAAAGAGGACAGCATTGAAATCGACAATTTCTACGTCGGCAGAGATTCCCGGTGCAAAGGGATTGGAACGGCGCTGCAACAATTCGTGATGGAACATGCCGACGGGAAGACCGTCCTTTTGGTGGCTGATGCAGCAGATACGGCGCGCGAGATGTACAATCGTCAAAATTACACGTATATTTCTTTCCGCTACGAGCTTCTGAAAGTCTTCAAATAACGAATCAACGCACTTCCACCCACTCGGCTAATTGCCGGATGGCTGGAAGTGCGTTGTTTTTTCATTCGATTTCGTTGATTTGGTAGATTTCCACAGGATAATTCGATTCGATTTCCTCAATGATTTTATCCACGATTTGTTGGCATAGGACCCGTGAATTGTTGACAACCGCCAATCCGATGACGGCTTGGTTCAACATATCCTGTGCCGATACTTCCGCAATGCTGACATTGTAGCGTTGGTGCATCTTGGCAAGGATGCTTTTCACAACGCTGCGCTTGTCCTTCAGAGAATTGGAATCAAAAAGCCGCATAGACAGTTCAACAGCCAACACGTTCATCGTAATCGCCCCATTTTTGTTTAATATGGAAACATTATCTCTTCAAGACAAAAAATAACCGAAACTGCCCCTTCTGTCAAGAGGTAGCTCCGGTTATCGGATAAAGCAAGACGGGATGAGTCGTATCCTAGAACGGTTCTGAATCCTAGAGTTCTCCGTCTAACGCTGTTCATGCCCACTCAGCCAAAAAAAACGGGCTGTTTGGTCCTGAACCTCGTTAGTGCTCAAACTCTGAGCTTAGGGTTCATCACACTCTTTAGTATTCTTCTACATTTTTTCGTTCGCCTTTGAAGTTGTTTTTCTTATGGTGGCGTTCGATTAGGACTTTGGTCACATCGGCTACGTCGACGCCTTGGTCGTACAGGAGTACGCCGAGGTGATAAAGCAGGTCTGCCGTTTCGTTGGCTACCTCTTCTTTGTCGTGGTTTTTTGCGCCGATGACGACTTCGAAGGCTTCCTCGCCGAATTTCTTGGCGATTTTATCTGTTCCCTTGTCCAACAAGTAGTTGGTGTAGGACTTTTCATCATGTCCGACAGCGCGTTGGCGGATGGTCTCTTCCAGATCATCCAGACCAAAAGCAACCGGGACATCGAAACAGCTCTCCGTGTTGCGGTGGCAAGTCGGACCGGCCGGATCGATCATGATCAGCAACGCGTCCTGATCGCAGTCCAGGTACATGTCCTTCACGAACTGATAATGCTCGCTGGACTCTCCTTTTTTCCAGAGTCTGTCCTTGCTTCGGGAAAAGAACCAGACAACCTCATCTCGTTTCGTCAATTCGAAGGCCTCTTCATTCATGAAGCCGACCATCAAAACATTTTTGTTCGTAAAGTGCTGAAGAACGACAGTCAATAACCCTTTCGAAAAATCAGGCACTAGTGCATCGTATTTAGACATTGCGCATATCCACTCCATTCTCCGTGCAGCATTCTTTCACTTCGGCGATCGACACTTCTTCATCATGGAAGATGGAAGCTGCCAACCCGGCCGAAACATCCGTTTCCTTGAACAAGTCGGCGAAATGTTGGGCATTGCCGCCGCCTCCGGAAGCGATGACCGGGATCGATACCAAGGCTTGGATCTTATTCAACAGACGGTGATCGAAGCCTTGCTTCATGCCGTCATAATCCATGCTGGTGACCAACAATTCGCCGGCCCCCAGCGCTTCCACATGCTGCACCCAGTCCAACGTCTTGATGTCGGTCCGTTTTTTGCCGCCGTGGGTATAGCAATACCATTCCTCTTTATCGGCTTCCCATTTCGCATCGACAGCGATGCAGATGCATTGGCTGCCGAACTTGTCGCTCGCTTCCTTGATCAACTGCGGATTCGCCAACGCCGATGAGTTCAAGCTCACTTTATCCGCTCCAGCGTTCAGCAGGCGGGAAATGTCATCCGTCGACTTGATTCCGCCGCCGATCGTCATCGGGATGAACAGCTGTTGCGCCGTTTTGCGGATGACATCAATCATCAGGTTGTGTCCGGTTTCGGTTGCTGAGATGTCCAGAAAGACCAGTTCATCTGCACCCAAAGCATTGTAGCGCTTGGCAAGTTCGACCGGATCGCCGATTTCGCGCAATCCCTTGAATTGGATCCCTTTTACAACGGTACCGTCCTTCACATCCAGGCAGGGAATGATCCGTTTCTTTATCATGCCAAGCCCTCCCAGAAGGCATCCGTATTGGCCGCTTTGCCGACGATTGCTGCCGCCACACCCAAAGCTTCCAATTTTTTGATGTCTTCGATGTTGCGGACGCCGCCCGATGCGGTGATGGGATGGGTCGAGATTTCGACAAGCTTGCCCGTCAACTCAAAGTTCGGTCCAGCCATCTTGCCGTCTTTCGAGATATCCGTATAGATGATGCCGCCCAAGGACATCGGATTCGTCGCTTCCACGACATCATAGATGGTCTGGCGGCCCGTTTCAGTCCAACCGTTCACAGCGACCAGTTCGCCTTTCGCATCCAGACCCAAGTAGATCTTACCGGGATATTTCGCCGTCATCTCAGCCAGCCATGGCAGATCCTGCAGCCCTTTCGTCCCGACGATCACGTAGCTGGCGCCTTTTTCGAAATAGTGCTTGATGATTTCTTCGGAGCGGATGCCCCCGCCGATTTCGACAGGCAACGCGCTCTGCTGCAAAAGCTGTTCAATAAACGGCGTTTCTTCCGGTTTTTGGTTCAAAGCGCCCATCAGGTCCACGATATGGATTCGTTTCACTTGCTCATATTGCGCATAAAAAGCGATGGCTTCCTGAGGTGTGCGCTGCATTTCTTCTTTCGTGCCGTAGTCCCCTTCGGTCAGACGGACACTCTTGTTGTCGATCAAGTCGATTGCCGGCCAAATCTCTATCATTTATTTCCATCCCCCTTGCAAAGCTTGGTTCAAAATTTCCAGACCGTAATCCCCGCTTTTTTCCGGGTGGAACTGGATGCCGATGACATTATCCTTTTGGACGATGGCCACAATTTCCTGACCATAATCCGCTGTTGCCACAACATTTTTGTCAGTCACTACCTTGTAGGAATGGATGAAATAAACATCCCGGTCCAAACCTGGTTGGCTTGAATGCAGATTGTTCCAGCCCAGATGCGGAACCGGCAAGTCGCTGACGATGTATTTCACTTCCCCCGGCAAAAAGGCCAACCCATCGACATCGCCTTCTTCGCTGTGTTCGAACAGGAGTTGCATCCCGAGGCAGATACCGATGAACGGTTTCGTCTGCTCCAATTCCGTCAGGAGTTCCCGCAAACCGATTGCATCGATCCGTTCGATGGCATCCTTGAAATGCCCAACGCCTGGCAGGACGATGACGTCCGCCTTGCGCAATTCCGCTTCATCATGCGTTAGGACCGTTTCATAGCCAAGAAAACGGATGGCGTTCGTCAGGTTCGCGATGTTCCCCAAACCATAATCAACGATTGCTATCATTCGATCACTCCTTTTGACGAAGGCAAGCGCTGCACATCTGAATCGGCCATCGCGATGCGCAAGCTTTGCGCAAAAGCTTTGAAGATAGCTTCGATTTCATGGTGCGTGTTGCCTCCGCGGATTAGATCGATATGGGCCGTGTAACGGGCATTGATGACCAATCCATGGAAAAATTCTTCAACCAACTCCACGTCGAAGCTGCCCACTTTTTCTTTCGAAAACACGGCATTGAAGCTCAGATAAGGGCGGCCGCTGATGTCGATGACGGAACGGGCCAAAGTTTCATCCATCGGCACATAGGCACTCCCGTAGCGATTGATGGCCCCTTTGTCCTGACCCAATTCAGCCAACAGCTGACCCAAGACGATACCGACATCCTCGGTTGTGTGGTGATCGTCCACATCGGTGTCGCCGTCCACCTGTATATCCAAAACGAAGTGGCCATGGAAAGCGAACAAATCCAACATATGATTCAAGAAGCCCACGCCTGTATTGATGACGGAAGGTTCCAATCCTCGTTTCAAGGTGATGGCGATTTTCGTTTCTTTGGTAATGCGCTCTTTTGATACGCTCACAGCTGTTCTCTCCATTCTCTGATGATTTCGGCTAAGGCATCCAACTGTTCATCCGTGGCGATCGAGTAACGGACAGCCGTTTCGATGCACGCGATGCCTGATTTTTCATAAGTGCGCGGCTGATAGCCGTGGTCGATGATCCATTGGCCCAAAGCAGGTGCCAATTCGCCGTAAGTGAAGACGAAATTCGTTTCGCTTGGAAGCACGGAAAGAATATCCCCTGCGCCTTCATTGAAGATTCCCTTCAATTTGGCGGAAAGCCGGCGCTGGTCAGCCATGAAGGCCCGCAGCCGTTCCGGATGCTCCAACAGGAAGGCCGCGATGCTCAAGGATAAGGTATTGAGTGGATACGGATGGGCAATGGAGTTCAACAACTGCATCGTTTTCGCCGTCGAACTGGCGATGCCGATGCGCAAACCGGCCAAGCCGTAGATTTTTGACAAGGTACGCAAAAGGATGACATGATCCCCTACCGGCCGTGCCGGCGGATTGTCCACGAAATCCATATAAGCCTCATCCAAAATCAGATAGCCGCCGGATGCAGCCAGCAGATCCGCCGTCTTTTCGATGAAGGCGGCCGGATGCAGCACGCCCAGCGGATTGTTCGGTTGTGAAACGATGAAATAGGAAGGCTTTTCCTTCTCGATGACCGCATACACCTGGTCATAGTCAAAGGAATAATCCGCTCTGCACGGCACTTTGATTATTTCGCGTTGGAATTGCGCGGCGTACTCTTCGTACATCACGAAATCCGGCTCCAGCATCAGGATCGGACCATCCCCCAAAAGGATCGTGCACTTCTGGATCCATTCATCCGATCCGTTGGCAAAAGCAATCAGAGCTGGATCTTCTCCGTGGAAAGCGGCGTACGCTTCCGTCAGGCGGTCGATGGCATCGTCCGTATACTCCTGGAAGCGCGTCGCTACAGCTATTTCGGCAATTTCTTCATTTGTCAGCGCCCGGATGGGACTTTCATTTTTGTTGATGCGGATCATTTGTCGTCCCCCATTCTGACAGCCAAGGAATCGTGGTGGGCCTGCAGTGACTCTTCGGTCGCAATCAGCATCCCGGCAGGAGCCATTTTGCGGAACGTTTCTTTCTTCAGGTTCAAAACAGAGTTCGGGCGCAGGAAGTCATTGACGGACAAGCCGTTCGCAAAACGGGCATTGCCTCCGGTCGGCAGCACGTGGCTAGGGCCGGCTACGTAATCCCCGATTGCTTCAGGCGAATATTCGCCTATGAAAATCGCTCCGGCTGTTTCGATGGCATCTATGTAGTCCTCTGCGTCTTTTGTCTGGATCGAGACGTGCTCTCCCGCAATCAGATTCACGACTTCGATGTTCTCGTCTTTGCCGTTCGTCAAAATCGGAAAGTGGTTATGCTTCAAACTCTCCTCGATGACTTCGATGCGGCTTTGTTTCGCTTTCTGGACTAGCAGCTCGGCTTCGATGGCGGCCAATTTCTCTTCGTTGGCGCAGACAAGGAAGGTGCGGGCCAATTCATCATGCTCGGCTTGCGCCAGCAGATCGATGGCGACCCATTCGTTGTTCGCCGTTTCGTCGACGACTACGACGATTTCGGATGGTCCTGCGATCGAATCGATCCCGACATCTCCGTAGACCAATTTTTTGGCCAAGGCGACATATTGGTTCCCGGGTCCGACGATTTTGTCGACGCGCGGTATGGTTTCCGTCCCGTAAGCCAAAGCAGCGACGGCTTGGGCGCCGCCCACTTGATAAACGTGCGTCACGCCGCAGATATAGCAAGCGGCCAAGGTCGCTTGGTTGATGGCGGTCTTTTGCGGCGGGGTCACGACAATCGTTTCCTTTACGCCGGCTACATTGGCCAATACCGCAGTCATCAGGACTGTGGAAGGGTAACTCGCTTTGCCGCCCGGCACATAGATGCCGACTTTGTTCAGCGGATGGATTTTTTGGTACAGTTCCCCAGCCGGAGACTGTTGCCACTTGATGCTTTCCTGATAGACCGTGATGTTGTCGCGGGCTTCCTCCAAAGCAGCACGCAAGTTCGCATCCAAGGTGTCATAGGCTTCCTTGATGACGCTCTGCGGTACTTCCAATTCCGTGATATCAGCCCCATCAAAGCGTTTTGCGTATTCGAACAGAGCTACGTCGCCTTTTTCCTGAACCGTCTGGATGATCTCCATCACGGCCTGAGTCTTTGAAAAGTCGATTGTGTTTTTGGTTTTGTATGCTTCCTTGAATGTTTTAGTTGTGTACATTATTTTTCACCTTCAATTGGTTGATTATTGTTTGGATTTCATCATATTTGGAAAAATAAGCATGCTTGTTCGAAATCAGGCGGGCGTTGATTTCATCAAGCCGGACTTGCTCACTTAAACCATTATCATGCAGCGTTTTTCCGGATTGAACGATATCCATGATGGCATCCGCCATATCGATGGTCGCAGCCAATTCTACGGACCCGTTCAGCTTGATGATCTTCACGGGCTGCTTGATGGAATCAAAATATTGTCTGGTATAGTTCACGTACTTCGTCGCAACGACTGGATAAATGTCCTTCTTCTCTTTGCTTGCGATGGCGAAATGGCAATAGCCGAATGGCAAGTCCATCAGATTGTTGATGTTGCAGTTCTGCTCGATCAGAATATCGCTTCCGGTGATGCCCAGATCCGCGATCCCTTCTTCCACATATACGGGTACATCTTCCCCTTTGACCAAGATGAAGCGGGTGTCCTTTGTCTGAATGACCAATTCTCTAGAAACGGACTTCAATGCTGTCGACCATTCCGTCAGTTTGATTTCATCCAAGTATTGGATAAAATCCTTAAGCTGTCTGCCTTTTGATAGCGCGATAGTAATCATTTTTCCCCTCCGTTAATTGTTGATTGCCATTCCGAATGCTTTGGAAGAGCTTGTATATTGACCGCCCGATGCTACGGGTTCCGTTTGATTTTCTCCGTAAAGTTGGATAAAGATTCCTTTGTAATAGGATTGGTTCGGCAACGCCAGCATATCCGCGTAAACGTAATCCACGTTCTTGCTTTTCAGCGTCGCCTCCCATTCCGCGAGCTCATTCAAATGTCCGGTCAGTTCCGGATAGTTTTCCTTCAAATAGCTGGCTTGTTCCGTAGGTGCTTGATCCATCAAACCGATCAGCGGATGATCCGCACCCAAGCGATGCTTCAGAGCATCCTGGTTTCTTTCGCAGATGAACTTGCGGACGGAAGGATCTTCCAACTCCCGCGGGCTCAGAATTTTTTTCAGTAATTTATTATGGCTGACTACCGCAACCGATAAGGAGAGGTCCAATTCCTTCTCCATGAAGGTGATCATATCGCCCAGAACTTCGATCTGTTTCGGGATCGAGTCGGTAAATGTTTCCACACCCAATTGGTGACGCTCTTTCAGCAGCGAATATACCGGGCCGGAATAGGCTATTTTATCGGCGTGTAAATGGTACTGCTTGCGGTATCTCACGATGGCATTCGTCCAGTCACTGCGCAGGGCGAAAAGTTTATCGCCGCTTTGCCATTTATGCCGGTTCAGCATCAGATGCAAGTCATCATGAGACAGTTGTGTCCACTCAAATTTCTCTACGACTCCCAGGTCGATCAAATCGTACCCTAAGTGGTGGAAATGATGGAGAAACCCCATCTCTCTTTGTTTCTTCGCTAGCAACGATTCATTCGTCATCATTTCGTCCAAACTGTCTCACTCCCATTTCTTTTTGATAGGCCATCTGTTATCCTTAGAATATCGTTAGAATACCATTAGACGTTGGTGTTATCATACCATAGAAAGTTGCTACATTGTATCCTAAAATGATGACACTTTACGAAGGAAGGAAGATGTAAGATGCACAGCGACAGACACGTCCATACCCCCTATTGCCTGCACGGTTCATCCGACGCAATGGAAAATTATGTGAAGGTTGCCATCGAAGCTGGACTTGAATCGCTCACATTCACGGAACACGCCCCTTTACCGATGGAAGATCCACTTCCGGACAAAGACAGTTCGATGCGCCCTGAAGATGTCGATACCTACTTGTCCGATGTCCGTTCACTTGCCAAGAAGTATGAAGGCAGCATTGAAATCCATGCCGGTTTTGAATTGGATTATCTGGAAGGAAAGGAGACGGAAACGCGCGCCTTCCTGGAAAAATACCCAGAGACCGTTCCCCATTCGATTCTGAGTGTGCATTTCGTGCAGCTCGCTCCCGAAGAATACTTCTGCATCGATCTGGACCGCGAATCCTTTACGCAAAAAGGCGCGGAGATCGGCTACGAAACGCTCTACCTCCTTTACGAAGCGGCTATCAAAAAAGCTTTGGCGCTTCCGTATGGAGCATTGACCCCGAAAAAGATCGGGCACATCAATCTGATCCACAAGTTCCAAAAAGCTTACAGCGTCAGCGATCCGATTGACTGGAAGCTGCTGTTGGATAAGGTGAAGGAGAGCGGATACACGCTTGATTACAATTTTGCCGGAATCGACAAGCCGGACTACGGCAAAACGTACCCGGATCCGGAAATGATGGCTTACGCGATAAAAATCGGCCTCTCGTATGAGAAGGGTTCCGACGCCCACGCCTCCCATGAAGTCGCCCGCTATTTCGGTACGGCAACAGCAACGGAATACGATGACTGGAAAGAAGCCTGAAAATGGCTTCTTTTTTGATTGGTCTTATATTTTCGGTGCTGAGCCTTCGGAATTGAATTTTCCGTCGAATACTGGTACATTTATCTAGTAATCAAAAACATTACATCTAGTATCGATAACTAGGTTAAAAATTTTATTTAGTTCAGAAAGCAGGTTGTGCCGTGAAGCTTAAACCAGAATTGGAAGAGTATCAGCAGCAGCTGCTCGATTTGACGTTCATCCGATTTGACGAGCTGCCTGATTTCGGCCTCTACAGCGATCAAGTAATCGTCAGCATCGAAAAGCAATTGGGTTTCCTGAATGCTACGCAGGAAGAACGCATCATCACGCCGGCTATGATCAATAATTACGTGAAACTGCAGCTGATTGATAAACCCGAGAAAAAAAAATATTTCAAGACTCATATCGCCCAACTGATTGTCATCACACTGCTTAAACAAGTATTGCCGTTGTCGGAGGTGAAAAAAGGACTGGAATTGCAAGTATCGATACGCGGATTCCAGATTGCTTACGACACCTTCTGTCAAGAATTGGAGTATGCCTTCTGGATGCTCTTCCGTGATCTCGACAAGAAAGAGCATTTCACCTATACATTGGAGGATATCCACAGCGAAAACTTCGCACTGAAGATGATCACGCTATCGCTTGCTTCGAAATTATTGACACAAAAAATCATATTGGTCGATGGCGTCAGTCACGCATCCCAAAAAGGAGAGAATACTAATGATGAAATCTAATTCCATTGCCGTTTTGGCCGATTCGTGCAACGATATTCCGCAGGAGCTGCTCGCCAAATACCATATCTACACCTTACCGTTGATGATTAATTATAAAGACGCGAGCTATCGCGATCGGGTGGACATCACACCGGAGCAAGTCTATGCAAGATTCCAGGAAGAGATACCGAAGACAAGCTTGCCTTTGCCGGAAACGATTGCCGACACTTTCGCCAAGATTAAAGCGGACGGCTTCGATCAAGTGATCGTATCCGCCATTTCCAGCGGCTTGAGCGGCACCTGTCAAGCCATCAAATTGTTGGCGGAGGATATCCAGGACATGCAGATTGTCGTCATCGATACACTGAACATCGCCATCGCCTCTGGGTTTGTGGCGCTTTATGCTGCGGAGCAGATCGAAGCGGGACTTCCGTTCGATGAAGTCGTTTCAAAAACACAAGCAGCCGTGAAAAAGTCCACCATCCTGTTCGGGGTCGGTACCTTGGAATACCTGATGAAAGGCGGCCGCATCGGTAAAGTATCCGGGATTCTGGGAAGCGCCTTAAACATCAAACCGATCATCTCCTGCAACGAAGAGGGCATCTACGATACGGTCGCAAAAGTGCGCGGTCGCAAGCAGAGCATTCAGAAACTGATCGATATGACCCGCGAAAAACTGGGTCAGCACCCAAATTACTACCTGTCGATCTGCCATGGAGATGCCTACGATGAGATGCTCGTTATGAAAGAACAGCTGAAAGATCTGGTTGCCGGCGCCAAAATCTACGCAGAAGGCCAAATTTCACCAGTATTGGGTGTCCACACCGGACCCGGATTGCTGGGAATCGGCATTATGGTGCTAGAAGATTAAAAAGAAGAGTGTGATGATTCTCGTGAGGGGATGAGCATCAAGAGGACTAACCCAAAGAGGATGCTTTTTGTCCTCGTGGGTTAGTCCTCGTGGGTTAGTCAGCTTAGGCGGAGCCCCCTGTGAATCAGAACACGTTTAGAGTGTGATGAATCCCGGGAAGGGAACGGCGACGGAATGCGAACCCACCTCCGGCCAGGCCACCGTCGCCGGAGGACACCGAGTATGATCTTCCGCAACTCCGGCGAGAGTCCCCTACTCGGAGAACGCAACTAGAATGGTGGGCGAACTCCATCGAAGCCTTTGTTCACCGGAGTTTAACGATAACAAAAAAGAGTGGCTGCCTTTTCGGGCAACCACTCTTTTTTGCGCGCATCTTCGCGCTGTTTTTTTTAGTTGGATTTCATCAATTCATCGACGTAAGCAACTGTTTCCGGTTGGTTTGCTTCGATTTCAGCGATTTTCTCTGCGAATTGTGGCAAGTGCTCTTTGTGTGCATACAATAATTCATCCAACAAAGTCTTGGCTGTTGTACCGCCCGGCACAAGCGGGTTGATTGTGAATGCTTGCAATGCCGCACCGTAGCTGCCTGTGATGGCTGCGCGGATGACTGTTTCTTCCATCGCTTTCATGCCTTGCAATAAGCCACGGGCCGCTGAAGGCATTTCGCCCCAGTTGTATGGTTCAGCGCCATGGGCTGTGATCAAGGCGGAAACTTCTACGACGCAATCATAAGGCATATCTTGGATCGTACCGTTGTTCGCTGTTGATACGACCATATCCGTGCGTTTGTCGTTTTGGATCGACGCGATCACTTCGCAGGCTGCATCGCTGTAGTGCGTACCGCCGCGTTGCGATAACTCTTCCGGTTTGTAGTTCAAAGCAGGATCTTTGTAAAGTTCGAACAAGCGCGTTTCTGTTGCCTTGACGACTTGCGCACGCGTTTCGCCTTTTTCGAACTCTTCGATGGAATGCTTCAACATTTCATCTTCGATATAGTAATAACGGTGGTATCCACATGGAAGCAATCCTAAGTCCTTCAATTGCTCGTAGTGGAATTGCGCACTGTGGATGTTCTTCAGATGGTTTTCATCTTCAGTTTTTTGTGGTCCGTAAACCATATCGATCACTTCATCTGTGCGTTCAGCGCCCTTGTCATCCCAGACACGGTGCCAGTGGAAGTGGTTGATTCCGGCAAATTTGAATAATAATTCATCTTCAGGAATCGCTAATTTTTCTGCTGCGACTTTGCGGTGTCCGATCGGAACATTGCATAGGCCGATTGTTTTCTTCCAACCGAAATGTTTGATGGCTGCTTCAGTCACCATACCTGCAGGGTTAGTAAAGTTGATCAACCATGCGTCCGGACATTGCACTCTCATATCCGCAATGATTTGGCCGATAATCGGAATCGTACGGAAAGCTTTGAACATTCCGCCTGCACCATTGGTTTCTTGGCCTAAAACACCATGGGACAATGGAATGCGCTCATCTTTGATACGAGCATTCAGTAAACCTACACGGAATTGCGTCGTTACGAAATCCGCATCTTTCAAAGCATTGAAACGATCCAATGTTAAGTGGACTTCCCAGTCCAATCCAGCCGCCTCGACTTGGCGTTTCGCCATCGCGCCGACGATTTCCAGTTTTTCCTTACCTGCTTCGATATCTACCAACCAAATTTCTTTGATAGGCAATTCATCTTTTCTTAAGATGTATCCTTCAATCAATTCCGGAGTATAACTGGAACCTCCACCAATCGTAACAATCTTCAAAGCTTCTTTCGACATGCATGCTTCCTCCTATTTTTGGTTTCTTTTTGCTTTCCGGCTCATCCGGCTCAAAAATTCTGTCGTGACAATGCATTCTCTGACACAAGCGAATAAAATCCCGAACGTCCGGCCAGGAAAGGCTTTCATTCCGGCCGTCCGTGAAAGGGCTTTTTGCTTTCATGATTTCATTTTAGCACAACCGCGACGCACAGTGAGAATCCCCTTACATTTTGATTATAGGTTCTCTATAATGATTTTTGTTTCAGAAATGAAACAGTTTGTTTCATTCTCAAAGAATATCCAACGCAGTCTTGAAGGTGGGCGCCGGAAACTTTCTATCCAGCAGTTTCAGATCTTCATCATCCAGACGGATTTTGGACGCCTGGGCATTGAGATACGTGTGCTCTGGATTGGAAGAGCGCGGTATCGCGGCCACGGCCGGATGAATGATGCACCATGCCAGAATGATCTGAATTGCTTCGACATCGTGTTTCTTGGCAATCTTTTGCACTTCCTCACTCTCCAATAGCTGCTCGCGCAACCGGCCTCCTTGGGCTAATGGCGAATAGGCCATGATCGGAATGTTACGCTCCCGTTGCCATTTCAACAGATCGTACTCTATCCCGCGGGAGCCCAAATGATACAAGACTTGGTTGACTTGGCACTGGTTCCCGTGTTCCATCGACAAAAGATCCTGCATATCATGGATGTCGAAGTTGGAAACGCCCCATCTACCTATCTTTCCTTCCGCCTTCAACTGCTCCATTCCGGCTATCGTTTGGGACAAAGGCACATTTCCGCGCCAATGCAGCAGATAGAGATCCAAATGGTCCGTATCCAATCTGCGCAAGCTTTCGGCACAGGCAGCCAAAATTTCATTCCGGCTCGCCCGATGAGGATACACTTTGGAAACAAGATAGACCTGATCACGGATGCCTTTGATCGCTTCCCCCACCAAGCTTTCCGACTTCCCATCCCCGTACATTTCGGCTGTATCAATAAGGGTCATGCCCAGTTGCACGCCTAAGCGCAAAGCCTCAATTTCCTCTTGCCTTTTTGCGGGATCCTCACCCAAGTACCAGGTTCCTTGCCCCACTTGCGGCATGACGCTTCCGTCCGGCAACGCCACCATCCGATTGGCATTCTCTCTCCGCAGAGACACCATGATGTTTTCGTCTATGTTCGTCATTTACAGACACCATCCTTTCTGTTTTCGACACCGTTCCTTACATCAAGTATACCTTTTTTTTTCGTTAACACAAAAAAAATCACAGCGCTTCCATTTTTCCGATTTGTTGGCCTTTTCCTTTGGCGATTTCGATTTTGTGGCTTATGATAAGGATATAAAGCTATTTTGCCTATCATCATAGTCGGATTAACGGATCAAAGGATGGCATCAAAATCAAGGAGGACGAGTGGATGAAATACAGGAATCTAGGGAAAAGTGGTTTGCGCGTCAGCGAAATCGCACTGGGCAGTTGGTTGACGTACGGAAAATCAGTAGCGGATCAAACAGCGGAGGAATGCATCCGGACCGCGTACGAAGCAGGCATCAACTTTTTCGACACAGCCAACGTTTATGAAAAGGGTGTTGCTGAGACCGTGCTCGGTAAAGCGCTGAAAGACTATCGGCGCTCTAGTTTGGTCGTCGCCAGCAAAGTCTATTTCCCGATGGGGGACGGGCCGAACGACAGGGGCTTGTCGCGCAAGCACATCATCGAATCCTGCGATGCCAGCCTGAAACGCCTGAATATGGATTATCTGGACCTCTATCAATGCCACCGTTACGATCCGAGCGTACCGATAGAGGAAACGCTCTGGGCACTCGACGATCTGCAGCGTCAAGGCAAGATCCTTTATGCCGGCGTCAGCGAATGGCCAGCCGACAAAATTCAGGAAGCCCACCAGATTGCAAAACAACATAATTTCCGGCCGCTCATTTCCAACCAACCGATCTACAATATGATTGAGCGCTACATCGAGGTCGATGTGCTGCCTGTCTCCGTCGCCAACGGCATGGGCCAAGTCGTCTTTTCCCCATTGGGACAAGGCATCCTGACCGGCAAGTACAAATCCGGCCAGCAAGTTCCGGAAGGCAGCCGTGCCGCCAACAGCAAGCTCAATAGCACGATGCAAAAATATCTGGAAAACGAATCCCTTTTGGAAGCAGTCGGGGAAATCGAAGCCATCGCCCACGAACTGGAAATAACCATGCCGCAACTGGCTTTGGCCTGGATTTTGCGTCAACCCGGCGTCAGCTCAGCCATCATCGGCGCTAGCCGTCCGGAACAGATCGAGGATAATATCAAGTCGGTTGATATCGAATTGACGGACGAACTGCTGCTTGGCATCAACCAAATTTTATTGAAAGTGAGCAGCTTCAAACCGAGAAGTTGAACGCGTGATGAATCAATCTGGAAAGCGTACACAGAAAAGGCCACCTTGATCGATAAGGATGGCCTTTTTGGTGTTCTTCTTAATATTTTTTTCCTGAACGAATATATATGGGAACTCCGGTGAACGGAGGCTTCGCAGGAGTTCGGCATACATTCTTGTTGCGTTTTCCGAGGAGGGAACCCTCGCCGGAGTTGCGGTCGATGGCGGCCGGTGAGCTCCGGCAAGCGAAGCTTCACCTGAGCTGAGTGGAAATCCGAAAGTTTCGAACCACTCTGCTCGCCCGACGGCTCTTAATCCAACGCCAGTATTTCCAGTATCGAACGGACATCGCGGACAGACACCTGACCGGGCGCGGAAACTTCTTTAGCCGCCGCAAAAGTCAGGCACGATCCGAATAGTTCTCCTGCCAACCGCGAAATGACGCCGTATTTTCCCATCGACATCGTAATGCACGGGCGGTCAGCTTTCGCTTTTTTCATTTCCAACGTCGCCGCCAGCAGCGTCAGGACATCTTCCTCGCTCTGCGGCATGACCGCGATCTTCGTGATATCCGCCCCGAGTTGTTGCATTTTCACCAATCTTGCGACGATTTCCTCTTTAGGGGGCGTACGGAAGAAATCGTGGCTCGACAGAACGACTTTCACGTTTTTTTCGTTCGCTTCGTCAATCAAATTGATCACGTCTTCTTCCGAACTGAACAGCTCGAGATCGATCATGTCCACCAGCCCACTCCTGATCGCGAAACGGTTTAGTTCAAAATAGCGATCCAAGCTCAGTTCGCGCTCTCCGCCTTCTTTTTTGGTGCGAAACGTAAACAACAAAGGCTTTTTGTAAAGGCTATTGATTTCGGCCAACAATGCTTCGAGTTGCTCCGGGTGCTCTACCCCTTCGAAAAAATCGATGCGCAGCTCAGCCAGGTCAAAAGCGACGTTTTCCAGCATTTTGACTGCCGCGATGATTTCCTGTTTTGTTTTGCCTACCAACGGCACGCAGATTTTAGGCCTGCCTTCGTTGAAGACGACATCTTTAACTTGAACGGTTTTCACTGGTGTATCCCCTCCATGGCGCATTTTCACCCCTCTTCCTTGAACCTGTCCGGCCAAAAGAGGAGGAACTTCCGATTATTTGATACTTCCCATTTTATCGTTAATCGCGCCAAAAGCATAGGAGCACTTTACGGAACTTTTCGGATCCACTCACTTTTCCATTCCTTCCCTACTTGGAAACATAGAGAACGACACCGTGCGGAGCGATAAAAACTGATTCCGCGTCCGCCACCGATACTGCCCAGTTTGCCCAAACTTCATGCATTTCCACGCCAAGCGACTGCAGCCATTCCCCGGCGGCGGCCGGCAAGCGGGCCAGGTTATCCGAGAGATTGAAGCAAGCGACATATTTCCTGGCGTCACTTTCCGAAACCCAGACCACCAAATCATCCTTCCGGTACACTTCCCTTGCATCGCGCCCGTTCTGATGCGCATCGATCAGATACGGATCGGTCAACAGCGAACGTGTCCAATCATCAAGCTCCCGCAGATCGCCGCCGAACAGTAGCGGTGAACGGAAAATCGACCACAGTGTCATCAAGGAGCGCTGCTCGGCCTTCGTGAACCGCGTCATGCGCGCCTCGGATCCGTCAGCGGCGGTCCGGGTCCCGATATGGCCCAGCGGCAGCATGTCGCAATCCGGCCAGGAACCGGCGCCGACAAAAGCCGACCATTTCCCGCAGCGTGCGAACATGTCATAAAGCTGATGCCAGTTGTCCCACAGATCGTCCGTCAGCCGCCACATGTTGGCATGCCGCTGGAAAAAGGTGCCTGACTCGATCGGGGCGGGCCCGGGCGAGAGGCTCAGCACCATCGGCCTGCCGCAGCCGTCGATGGCTTTCCGAATCAGCTCGATTTCACCCGTGTGCGTTCCGTATAATTTCGAATCGGCGATGTCATCCACTTTCAGGAAGTCAACGCCCCAGGAAGCATACAAAGCCAACAGCGAATCATAATAGTCCTGTGCGCCTTCCTTCGACGCATCCACGCCGTACATATCGGTGTTCCAAGGGCAGATGGAGTTCGCATCCGCAATATCCCGGGCCGTTCTCTGCGTGCCCCAAATTTTTGTGTTGCTGTGCACCGCCTGTCTGGAGATGCCGCGCATGATATGGATGCCGAACTTCAGCCCCAGTGCGTGCACCGCATCCGCCAACGGTTTGAACCCTTGTCCCACGGTGCTCGAAGGAAACCGGTTTTCGGCAGGGATCAGTCGGCTGTATTCGTCCAGACGAAGCTCTGTGAACGGATGATAGGCACAGGAATCCGCGCGGGGTTCGTACCACTGGATATCCACGACAACGTATTCCCAACCGTAATCCTTCAAATTTTTCGCCATCACTTCGGCGTTGCCCAACACTTCCTCTTCCGTCACGCTTGCCCCGAAAGAATCCCAACTGTTCCAGCCTTTTGGCGGTGTCTGTGTGTAATCCTTAAACATGAGCGTCCTCCTTGTCGATCCATACCTGCATTTCCCCCAACGAGCGATTACCCCAACTGTAGTAAGGGGTGAATGTCAGTTTTTTGGGAACGGATTGCGGTTTCCGACGGATGCGGTACAGCGTATCCTGCCAGCCAGCTTCCACCACTCGCAACTCCCCTTCCGCTTCCAGGCAGACAATATCGCCGAGTACTTTATCCGATCGGAAACGCGGCCGGATCGATCCGTTCAGCGCCAGCAGATGCAGTTGTTTGCCGTTATCCTGTTCCTCCAGGCAGTAAATGAACGGCCCCCGTTGCAGGGCGACTTTGCCTTTATCCGCTTTGACGAGCGGGTGCGCCTCGAGTTCGTTGATTGCGATGGTGTAGGTCAATTCGATAGCCGTCGCATCGGCCTTTACCGTCACATAAGTGTAGCCCTTGCCTATGTCAGTAATCGTTTCTTCACCATCCACAACCAGAACGGGATGCTCCGCCCAGTAGGGGATGCGGATGCCCAATCGCAGCCGTTCGTCGGATGCTTTTTCGACCGTGATGAGGGTCCGGCCCTTTTCGGAAAACGTATGGCTTTGGCGAATCGAATACGCTTTGCCATCTTGCTCCCCGGTCAACTCGCTGTCGATGAATAGATTCAGCAGCACCTCATCTGTCTTTTGCATGAAGGCGTATCTTCCGACAGCGGGCAGTGTGCGCGCCAAATTCGGTGGACAGCAGGCGCAGCCGAACCAGGAAGGACGCGTCTCCTTCACATGGCTCTTATCTGGATTCAGGGCGCTCGCTTGGGGATCCACCTCCAACGGATTGACGTAAAAGAAGTGCTTCCCGTCCAAGGCCATGCCGCTGATGATGCCGTTGTAGAGCACCCTTTCCATGATATCCGCATACCGGCTGTCGGTTTCGGCCTTCAGCAATTCATGCGAAAAATTCAGCAGCCCGATCGCCGCGCATGTTTCGCAGTACATCAGATCGTTCGGCAAGTCATAATCATAGGTGAAGGCTTCCCCACGTACGGTCGAGCCGATGCCGCCTGTGACGTACATGCGTTTTTGGACGATATTATCCCAGATTTTTTTCGCAGCGACGATCAGCTTTTCATCTTGCTTGTGGTGCCCGGCACCCGCCATCGCCTGCGCCATATAGACCAGCCGGACAGCGTGCCCTCTGGCCGTATCCTGTTCGATGACCGGTTTATCCGCTTGATGATAGACGGTGTTGATGACAGGCTTGGGTCCTTGCTGCAATCCCAAGCGGTCATTTTCTTCCAGTTGCTCCGCAAAGAAATGCGGATTCTCTCCGCGCACCTCCAGGAAGTAGGCGCTCAAATCCAAGTATTTCCGGTTGCCTGTCAACTCATACAGACGCACAAGCGCCAGCTCGATTTCCTGATGGCCATCCATGCCGTCGATTTTGCCTTCCGCTTTGCCGAAATGTGCTTCGACACAGGCGATCGCTTTGTCGGCGATCTGAAGCAGCCGATCGGAACCGGTCGCTTCCTTATAGGCGATGGCGGCTTCAATCAGGTGGCCGATGCAATACAGCTCATGGCTTTCGAACAGCCTTCTGAACTTCAGTTGCGGGGCATCGATCTGGTAATAGGTGCTCAAATACCCGTCATCGTCCTGCGCCGCTTCCAGGAGGTCGATCGTTCCCTCCACTTGGGCGACCAGAGCTTCATCCTTTTCCAGTGCGAGCGTGTTGGCTGCCGCTTCGATCCATTTGTACAGATCGCTGTCCTGGAACAGCCAGCCGTAATGGTTGCCTTCCTTCAGCCCAGCCGCAATCTTGAAATTTTCAATCACATGGCTTTTTTCTGTCGGGATGGTCGCATCGTCCCTTTCGCTTTCGATGATGATGTTCCCTCTGTCGTTGAGGACAGCCCATTGGAATGGGATCATTTCCTCCTTCACCAGTTGCATATACTTCAGCCAGAAGCTGTCTGATACTGTCACTTTCGGGTTTTGCTGCAGCGATGGTTTGATCATTCTGAATCCTCATTTCATCCAATTATTTATCATGATTTCATGCCAAGATACAAGAAAAGCCGCCGGCAAGCCGGCAGCTATTCCTGTTGATATGAGCGTTGATGCAAAAGCGGTGCCTGAGCTGGATGGACTTACCACTTACCCAATGGGCAACGTTTGTCCTGCAGACTGGCACGGAAACGCACGAAGCAGCCGCAATGCTTGCACGTATGCTCCGAAAGCGCCGGGCAGGCACTGCAGACAGCCAGCCGTTGCTCCCGCAGCGCTTCGGAAGCATGGTTCAGCTCCATCGACAGTTGCTCATCGATGGCGCTTTCGATATCCATCTCCATCATCTGGTTGTGGCGTTCGCAGCCTTTGCAGGTCATGTCAATTTTCCTTTGCGTATAAAGAAACGATGCTCATCGGAGGCAGCGTGATCGTCACTTCGTTGCCATCCACTGCGAAATCAGTGAACGCTTGTTTCGAAACGGCTTCAGGATTTTCGAACGAATTGTGGTCATCCGTCTTGTTTCCGAAGATGCCCTCTGCCGTTGCTTCCCCGAAGGCACCGTCAACCCGGCTCAACGTGACGGTTTCTGCGTCAGTCAGACTGTAGTTGCAGAAGGATGCCGTCATGACGCCGTCTTTTTTGGATACCGTATAACTGGTCGTGCCGGAAACAGAACCATCCGCGTCCACGAGTGTGGCGTCCTGGTGATTTTTGTAGAGATCGAACACATGGTAGGTAGGGGTCTTGATCATTTCTGCGCCTTCGGTCAGGATCATGGCCTGCAGCACGTTGACCATTTGGGCGATGTTCGCCATCTGCACGCGACCCGCATGTTTGTGGAAAATGTTCAGCGTCAGGCTTGCGATCATCGCATCCCGGATCGTGTTCTGTTGGTAAAGGAAGCCTGGGTTTGTGCCCGGCTCCACAGCCAGCCAAGAGCCCCATTCATCCACGATTAGACCGACACGTTTGTCAGGATCATATTTATCCATAATCGTGCTGTGCCGCGTGATCAATTCATCCATCTTCAAGGCGCTGTCGATCAACGAGAACCATTCTTTTTCAGGGAAACCCAACGCCGGGCGCTTGTCTTCCCATACGGAAGCCAACGCATAATGGTGCAGGCTGATGCCGTCCATGAAAGGTGCCGCATTCTTCATCAGCACATCCATCCAATTGTAATCGTCGATGTTCGGGCCGCAGGCAATTTTGTAAAGCGGTTCTTTGGTGTACTGTCTGACGTAGGTTTGGTAACGGCGGTAAAGATCGGCGTAGTATTCCGGACGCATGTTGCCGCCGCAGCCCCAGCTCTCATTGCCGACGCCAAAGAATTTGACTTTCCAAGGTTCGTCCTGGCCGTTTTCGCGCCGCAACTTCGACATCGGCGAAATGCCGTCCATTGTCATGTACTCGACCCATTCCTGCATTTCCTGGACCGTGCCGCTGCCGACGTTGCCGTTGATGTAGGCTTCAGCCCCGACCTGTTTGCATAATTCAAAGAACTCATGCGTACCGAAATGGTTGTTTTCCGTCACGCCGCCCCAGTGCGTATTCACGATGGTGGCGCGCTCTTCGGTAGGGCCAATGCCGTCTTTCCAATGGTATTCGTCCGCAAAGCAGCCGCCCGGCCATCTGATGACCGGAACTTGGATGGCTTTGAGGGCCTCCACAACATCCTGTCTGATGCCGTTGACATTCGGGATTTCCGAATCGGTTCCCACCCAGACGCCTTCATAGATGCATCTGCCCAAATGCTCCGCAAATTGACCATATATATATCGACTGATCGTCCCTGTTTCTCTGTTTAAGGTTACTTGTATCTTATTCAAATTTATATCCTTCCCTTCTAGTCATTGTCTGTCCCGGGTTCACCGAAAATCGGAAAGCCGGAATCGCTCCAGGAAAACACTTGCGCATGCGCATGGCGGTCCGGCACATCCAAGGGATCGCCTTCCGTCACGATTTTCGGACGCGCGTGGTAGATCAGCACATCGTTCTCCCCATCTTCGCTGCGGGTGAAGCTGTTGTGCCCCGGCCCGAACAGCTGATTCTTAGCGGAACTCCGGAAGACCGGTTCCGCCAGTTTGTGCCAGTTGTAGCCGTCCAGCAGATCGGTTTCGGCATCCGCCCACAACAGGCCCATGCAATAATTTTCATCGGTGGCGCTGCCGGAATAGGTGATGAAGACTTTGCCGTTGCGGATAATGACCGCCGGCCCTTCGTTCACCAGGAAACCTACTTTTTCCCAATCGTGTTCCGGAATGCTCAGGAGCGTCTGCTTGCCGCAGAGGGTCCAAGGGTTCTGCATTTCGGAAATATAGAGATTGGAGTTGCCCGGAATGGCCGGATCTTTCTGGGCCCAGACGTAATAGAGTTTGTTGCCCAATTCGAAAACAGTCGCATCCAGGCTGAAGCTTTCGAAGGCCGTTGTGACCTGGCCTTTTTCGATCCAATTGCCGGTCAGCGGGTTTTCGCTGTCGCATTCCAGCACATACATGCGGTGCTGGAATGTGCCTTTGGCGACTTCATCCGTTCCTGCCGCGGCGAAATAGATGTACCAGCGGCCTTGGATCAGATGGATTTCCGGCGCCCAGATCAGGCTGCTCATAGAGCCTGTTGCATGCGCGTGCCAGACGCTGGCGCGCTCCCCGTTTTCGAGATCCTTGAGGCTTTTCGCGCGGCGCACTTCGATCTCCTGATAGCCCGGAACCGAGCCGGTGAAATAATAATAGCCGTCCGTATTTTTGTAGACCCATGGATCCGCTCTTTCGATCACGATCGGGTTTTTGTATGTTGTCATAGTCTTAACCAAAGCATCCACCTCTTTATTCTTTACTCTAATCTTCCGTTTTTTTGATGCCGAACAGAGCTTCCCCTTCATCGGACATGCCTGAAAAAGTCGTCGTTTCGACGCCGTTCACTTCATCCCATTGTCTGATGAAATAGCCGTTGTATTCGGTGAAATTCACGGCCAAACTGGACTCGTTCGGCAATTCCGACCCTTTCCAGTAGCCGCCGCCTTGACCGTAGACAAGATGCGCAGCCGTCAAAGTCAGCGCGAGTTCCTCTTCATATTCGGCATCGATCGCTTTGTCCATTTTGTAGAAGCGGTAATCCCCTGCTATCTCCTCTGTTTCCAAAGCAGCGAGGGACTCCCCGGCATATCTCATCGGCGCGATCACCGGCCACCCATCCGAATTGAAGAACAATTGATGTACCCGCACTTCATTATGTTCACCCTTGTTCGGAAAACGGGCGTGGAAAATGATGTAGTACTTATCTTCAACTTCATCATAGTAGGCTGAATTATGCCCAGGCGACACATAGCCTCCGACCGGGATATCCTGTTCATTTGTGATCTCAAAATTACCGATAAGCTTGGTTCCGTAGTCTTCTATCGCCTTATCATCGAAGAAGCTGCCTTCTTCACCTTTGGCTTCCATCATCGCCTTGCCGCTTGCGTCCTCATACGGCCCATCGGGATTCTTCGATCGCGCGACCCTTATGTTGTAGCCGCCGCTTGCGTCCAAACCGCCAAAGGACAGGAACAGGTAATAGTACTCCGTGTCTTTATTGTATAAAATGTAGGGGGCTTCAATCCTGCTGTGGTTGCCGCCCAACAACTTTTTGCCATAGCCTTGATCTTCTTTCGGAAACCCGGTTGCGGAGTCCATCTCAAGAATAAAAATACCTCCTGAGTAAGAGCCGTAAACCATCCACAGCCTATCTTCCTCGTCGTAAAAAACGTGGGGATCAATGACGTTCGGCTCTTCCGTCGCATCGAAGGCTGCACCGGTGACGCTCTCGGTGCCCGATGTCAAAAAGATGCCTTTGTCCTCGTAAGGTCCTTCGATCGAATCCGCGACTGCCACTCCCAGCGTCGACTGAGGGCTGCTGCCTTCACAGAAACAATAGTAAAGATAGTATTTCCCGTCCTTCAGTTGGGTTATGTCGCTTGCCCACAACGTATCCGTTCTGGCATAATCGAAACTTTCCGCCAACGAAATGGTGACGTCCTCGAACAACTCGCTTGTCGACACACTCGTCGCCAGTTGTTCCCAGTTCATCAAGTCCGGACTCTTCGCGAATGCCAGATGGGACCCGATGACATAGTATTGATTCTCCGCAAAAATGATGGAAGGGTCGTGGACGGAGGCTTCCTTAAAATTTTGATTCAGGCTGACCTCTTGGTTCGGTACTGCTGTTGCATTTTTTGCTTCTTCCCCGCAGCCGGCCAACAATGCCACAGCCGACAGACTAAACAATATTTTTTTCCGCACAGGCACAACCTCGACTTTTCTCTTCATTTCTGTTCATTTCTAATTTTTTAAAATCAAATGGACATTTGGTTTGCCAATCGGATCGCTTTATTGCGCGATTGATAAATGACGAATAGCACTGAGTAGATGATGATACCGATGACATCCAGTGTGCTGATGGAGAAGAGGAGCAATCCGCCCAACCAAACAACGACCCTTTTCTGTATTTGATTATTCCTGAGGCGGCGTACAATAATGATATTAAATACACCGATGATCAACTGCAGAATGCCGTACCCGACTGCAATGGTGTAGACGGAGTCGATCAAAGAACCGTCGAAATTGATATCGGATGACATACCGGAAGACAGCGCACCGATTCCGGATGTTTTGATCCATGTTGCATATCCCAGTATTGTGACCATCCCATTGATGAGATTCCAGATGGCACCGCCTCTTAATAGGTTTCTTTCTAAAGTTCTTTTCATCATGAACACCCCGTTACTTAATACCTACATTTAGATTCAATGAATCAATGAAATACTTCTGCGCAAAAACGAACAGCAATACTGTTGGGATCATGGCGATAACCGCAGCCGACATCAGTTGTCCGATCATCACATAGTTGCCGTACAAGTCCTGCAACAATTGCAGACCTGCTGTGATCGTCATTTTTTTGACGTCGCTCAAAACGATTGTTGGCCATAAGAAGTCATTCCATGAGCCTACAAACGAGAACATTCCTGCAACAATCAGGACGGGCTTCACTAAAGGAAGGATGATGTTTTTGTAAATCACGAAATCTGATGCGCCATCCATTCTTGCGGACTCGTCATATTCTTTCGGAATATTTTGCATGAATTGGCGGACCAGAAATACATTTCCGACTCCGCCCAAGCCTGGGATGATCACCGCCAAGTAAGTGTTCACCCAGCCCAGAGAATCCACTATTTTATAGGAAGGAATGATGTTCACAGCGGAAGGGAACATCGAGATGGCAAGCACGCCATAGAACAAAGCATCCCGCCCTTTGAAATTGACCCTTGTGTAGCCGAATGCAGCCAATGAAACGACTACCACAACCAATAAGGCATGCGTGGTCGAAACGAACAGCGAATTGAAGAACCACGTGATGATCGGTGCGCTCGATGTATTCTGCAGCAATTTCAGGTAATTCGTGACGATCCAGTTGGCCGGGAACATCTTGAAGCCCACGTCCATGATGTCACCTTGGGATTTGAAGGACGTGAACAGCCCGAAAAGAGCCGGGAACAACCAGACAAGCGCCAACAGAATCAGGAACGCATAGGCTAAATATTTTGAAACATTGTTTTTTCTCATCGTTTTCACCCCTTCGATCTTTTCGTCATGACATAGAATTGCAAGGCTGATACTGCCAGAATGACCAGCCCCAACAGGACCGCCATTGCGGAAGCCATACCCGCAACCGACTCTCCCGAGCCGAATGCCAAATTTCGGATATACATCATCAGAACGGTGGTGGACTGGTTAGGTCCTCCGTTGGTTGCCATCAGCGGCTGAACGTACACATTGAATGCACCTGCAGTGGACATGACGAATGTATAGAACAGCGGGAAACGGATGGAAGGAAGCGTGATGCTGATGAATTTCCGGAACGAACCCGCACCATCAATTTCTGCGGCTTCGTAAAGGTCTTCCGATACCCCGGCCATAGCGGAACGGTAAATGATCAGGTTGCCGCCGATAGCTCCCCACATCGACATCACGAAGATGACAATCCAGGCATACGGTTGCTGGGCGGTCCAAACGACATCCGAACTGACCAAGTTGTTCATGGGTCCCAATCTCGGATTAAAGATCAATAGCCAAATCAAGGCACCTGCCGAGGCGGAAACAAGTCCTGGAACATAAAAGATGGCTTGGAATAAGCCTTTGAATTTCAAGCCTTTATGCTGCATGACGGTTGCGATTATCAGCGGGAATAAAATTTGGAAAGGGATCGTGTAGAGCACAAAGAGCAAAGTGTTCTTCAGACCATTCCGGAATTGAAAATAGAACGTCGACTCCTGGTCCAATAAAATCGTTTTGTAGTTGTTCAAACCTACCCAAGTTTGGTCGGAAATTAGGTTCCACTGTGTGAATGAAGAATAAATACCGTATATAATTGGCAACAGTACAAATACAAGGAACAGAATCAAATGTGGACCTATGAAATAGAGAAATTTAAAGTTTTTTTTCTTGTTGTCTTTAACATTTACTTTGGTGGATACAGCTTCAGATGTTTGCATATTATCTTCCTTTCAAAAAAATTCATACAGACATTCCGATTAAGAATGCCGTATGAATTTTTAAATTACTTCCTGTCACTCCATTGCGCTTGGATAATCAGCTTGCATTTTCAGCAATCAAATCTTCGACTGTTTTTTGTGCTTGATCCAGACCTTCATCAATTGTGATGTTGCCATAGATCATGTCAGATAAAACGGTACCCAAAGCCGATTCGACATAGCTGTAATATTTGTACTCAAAGATATAGGAAGCCTCTTTTTCAGCATCTGAACTTGTGAAGAAGGATTGTGGGTATTTTTGATATTCTTCGCTTTCGAATACTTCTTTACTTGCTACGATTTGGCCGGCACCTGCCCAGTCAATCGAATTTTCACGCATCCAGCTCAAGAAATCTGCAACTCCTTGTTCTTTTTCATCAGTTCTGTCTTCGTTGCTTAGCAATGAGAATAAGTGGGCAGAGGATCTGTTTGTGAATTTGTCAGGCGTCACGGAATAAACGTTAGTCACTCCGAAGTTCAATCCTTCAACAGACCCATGAGCTGTGGATGTCCACGTTCCGTCAGTAGAGAACAACACGTCTCCTGATTGGAACATCGCATAGCCATCTTCTCCGTAAGGTGACATCAAGCCTGCATCCGCTACCGACTTCAATTGTTCAACTACAGTTTTCATTGCATCTGTATTGATGGTAGGATTCCCCGCTTCATCAGAAATATCCCCACCTATATTGACGACGTTCGCTAATGCAACCCATTCGATCAAGGCATTATTGATAGCATACTGTCCTTCCTCCAGTTTCCCATCCAAAGATAGGATTTCATCAATCGTCACAACATCATCATCAAGGAAAGTGTTTGCGTCATATTTATCCAACAAATCGGTATTGTAATACATCGCATTTCCATGGATATCCAACGGAACAGTATATTGCGTTCCTTCGTAAGTGCCTGCATTCCAGGCTACTTCAAGGTAGTTGTCAGCTGTCAGATCGGTATTCGTTGCCATCAGACCTTCGACAGGCTCCAGCATATCCAAATCAGCGAATTGAGGTACGCGGTCCGCGTGAATCAAGGTCAAATCTGGGATGTCCTTGCCGGAGTTCATGACTGTGTAAATTTTGGTGTACATATCCGCTGTGATGACGCTTTCGACAGGGAATTCAGGGTCTGTCTCGTTGTACTCGGCAACCAACGCATCCATGTAGGCACCATCGTCACCGGTCAACGGATTCCAGAAGGTGATCGTATTTGCGTTCCCGCAACCTGCCAATAAGGTGATGCCTGCCAAAGTCGCTGCTGATAAAAACTTTCTATGTGCATTTTTCATTTTTTATGCCTCCAATTTATTTTGTTTTTATTCTGATGACATTCCACGATAACGGTTTCAAAACAGTGGACAACTTACCCTCCTTCAGTTGTACATCCGACTTTTCTTTTAGTTTGACCAAATTATGATCGGTTGCATTTGTGTCCTTTTTATCATAACCAGCCAACTCAGTAGCGTCGGTGATGCTCTCCAATCCGAACCCGTCTTCTTTGAAGCTAAAGTCGATGTCCGTATCTTCTGATCGGTTCACTGCAAAAATCACCAGTTCATCTGTTTCATCATTGTGGACTGCGATCGTTTCGATATACGGCACTTCGGCAAAATCCTTCGACTGGTAGGTTTCCGTCTCGACATGCGGAGTCAGCACCACGCCTCTTCCATAATTGGAAACTTGCATGAACGGATAGAAAATGGTTTGTTTCCAGGTGTCCCCGTTCTTTTCCGTCATGATCGGTGCGATGACATTCACCAATTGGGCCAAGCAAGCGATCTTGACGCGATCGGCATTTTTCAACAGCGTAATGAGCAAGCACCCAACCATCAAGGCATCTTCAAAATTGTAAATATCCTCCAATAGTGGGGGCGCGACTTGCCAGGGTTCCAATTCCTTATCCTGATCATTTGAGTGATACCAAACGTTCCATTCGTCAAACGACAGATTGATCTGTTTGTCGCTGCCTTTTTTGACCTTCACGAAATCACAGATGGAAACGACTGTCTTGATGAAGCGATCCATGTCCAAAGATTGCGCCAGATAATTGCCTATATCATTTTCCTTATTTCCATAATAGCAATGCAAGGAAAGATAGTCGACATAATCATAGGTATGTTCCAAAACGATTCGTTCCCAATCACCGAAAGTAGGCATTTTACTGGTCGAACTTCCGCAAACAACCAATTCGATGCTGTCATCGACCAACTTCATCGCTTTAGCCGTTTCTGCCGCCAAGCGTCCGTATTCTTCCGCGGTCTTATGACCGATCTGCCACGGCCCATCCATTTCATTGCCGAGCGACCAAGTCTTGATTCCGAAAGGTTCTGCCGATCCGTTTTGCTTGCGCAAGTCGCTCCAGTGGGTTCCACCTTCAAAGTTGCAGTATTCTAAGCATTCCACAGCTTCCTGGATACCGCGCGTGCCTAAATTGACTGCCATATTCACTTCCGCATTGACTTCTTTTGCCCATTTGGCAAATTCGTGGATGCCGACCTGGTTTGTCTCCAGAGAGCGCCACGCCAAATCCAATTTCTTGGGACGCATCTCTTTTGGCCCGATCCCATCCTCCCATTTGTATCCTGAAACAAAATTTCCTCCAGGATAACGAATCAGTGGTACATTCAGTTCTGCAACTACCTCTTTGACGTCCATCCGAAAGCCGTCTACGTCTGCATTTTTGTGTTCGGGTTCGTAAATGCCGTCATAGACGGCCCTTCCCAAGTGTTCTATGAACGAACCATACAAACGCTTATCTATCTTGCTGATGGTATTCTGCCTGTTGACCGATAATTTCGCTTCCATTTGTCCTCCTCACTAACTTAGTTAACTTTTTTGTTTACTAAGATTAATAAAATTAACTTATGAGGTAATAATATCGAACTATGCAAACGTTGTCAACACTATTAATGCCATTTTTACAAAAATATTCCTAACTTAATAAACTAATTTGTTAACCATGTCCATATTCACTGCCAAAAATGGCTTTTTACTCATCTTTCCAATAAAAATATGATGAATTAATCTTTTTCCATTAACTTAAATATTAATGTAACTCAACCTATTGACAGAGAAGTGATAAACTTTTATATTTATCACATACAGTGATGAACAATATCATTAACATAAATGAAAAATGAGGTGAGCTTATGCAATTGGACATATCCGAATCATCTTTGGCTGTATATGAGGCCTTGGCCAGCGATATACGCTTAAAGATCATCCAATTATTATCCAAACAGAAAATGAATGTGAAAGATATCGCCCTTGAACTGAATCTAAGCAGTGCCATCATTTCAAAGCACATCAAAAAACTTGAAGCCGTAGGTATCATCAAAACCGAAAGGATTCCTGGCATATCCGGTCTCCAAAAGGTGTCAATCCTGAAAGTCGATCATATCGACATCCATTTTCCGAAGAAAATTTACCACTCCTTTGAAACATTTGATACCGCCATCCCTATCGGGCACTACACAGATTATCACGTCACTCCGACATGCGGATTGGCTGACTCCAAAGATTTCATCGGCAATGTGGATGAACCGAAATACTTCATGGACTCCGGGCGGATGGACGCCAGTATCCTCTGGTTCACTGCGGGCTACGTGGAATACAAAACCCCCAATTTCCTGACGCCTGATGATACACTGGAACAGATCGACATCAGCATGGAAATCAGCTCGGAATTCCCATTTTCGAATGATGTTTGGCCATCCGACATCACGTTCACCCTGAACGGAACAGAGTTAGGCACTTGGACGAGCCCAGGCGACTTCGCTGATACGCGCGGGAAGCTGAATCCATCTTGGTGGCCTTCTAATTTGAACCAATACGGTTTGTTGAAAACCCTGAGGGTTACCCATCACGGTACTTACATGGATGGAGACCCCCTTTCCCAAGTCAGCATCGGTGACCTGAATAAGACATCCGAAACATGGGAGATCCGAATCGAAGTGAAGCCGGATGCTGAAAATGTCGGGGGCGTAACCCTATTCGGCAAAAAATTCGGAAATCATGATCAGGATATCAACTTCAAAGCCTACTATTCCTGAAACGAGAAAAAAAGCTGCGACCCACTCCTATCGGAGCGGATCGCAGCTTTTTTGGTTCCTTAAATTGAAGTTTATTTTGCGAATTTTGCTTGATAGGCTGCAACCACTTTTTCAGTAGTGAAGCCATATTCCGCCATTACAACGTTGCCGTTGCCGCTTGCGCCGTAAGTATTGATGCCGTAAGCTAGGCCATCCAGGCCGACATAACGTTCCCAACCGAAGGTCGCGCCCATTTCGATGGACATGCGGTTGCGGACTGCGCCAGGCAAGACTGTTTCTTTGTAGGCTGCATCCTGCGCTTCGAACAGATCGAAACTCGGCATGGAGACAACAGAGACGTCCACTCCGGCTTCACGCAATTGTTGCTGCGCTTCCATAGCCAGGCTCACTTCCGAACCGGTTGCGATCAGGATGCCGGCAGGCGTTTCGCCTTGTTGCGGCGAAAGCACGTAAGCACCCTTCTTCACGCCTTCGCGGGCCAAAGTTGGCGTTCCTTCAAGGACAGGCAAGTTTTGGCGCGTCAACACCAACATCGTTGGTTTGTCTGTTGAAGACACGGCGATTTCCCATGCTGCGCTGACTTCGTTGCCGTCAGCCGGACGAAGAACTGTCAGGTTTGGCATGCCGCGGTAGCTGGACAAGTGTTCAACTGGCTCGTGTGTCGGGCCGTCTTCGCCGACTGCGATCGAGTCATGCGTCATCACGTAAGTGCCAGGCAAGTGCGAAATGGCAGCCAAACGCATCGCTGGACGCAGATAATCTGTGAAGACGAAGAATGTCCCTACATACGTTCTGGTTCCGCCATGCAATACGATTCCGTTCATGATAGCGGCCATCGCGAATTCGCGCACGCCGTACCAGATATTGCGGCCGGCATAGTTGCCCGGCTCAAAGTCGGATGCTGCTTTGATCATTGTGTTGTTTGATGACGATAGGTCCGCAGAACCGCCCCAGAAGTATGGTACAGCTTCACCCAATGCTTGGATAGATTCTGCGCTGGTCACACGGCTTGCTTTGGCTGCGCTGCCCACTTCATAAGTAGGTAACTTGTCTTGCCAGCCTTCAGGCAATTTACCGGCGATGGCAGCTTCAAATTGTTGCGCCAATTCCGGATAAGCCGCTTTGTAGTCATTGAACATGGCTGTCCATGCTGCTTCAGACTGTTGGCCTTCAGTAACCATTTTTTCATTGAATCGCGCTGTGACTTCAGCCGGTACGCAGAAAGCTTCATCCACACATCCGTATGCCGCTTTAGCAAAAGCGACGCCTTCCGCTCCTAATGGAGCGCCATGCACTTTGTGCGTTCCAGCGTCAGGAGCGCCAAAGCCGATGATGGTTTTGATTTCGATCAAAGTCGGTTTTTCGGTTTCGGCTTTCGCTTCTTCGATGGCTTTCGAGATGGCTTCCAGATCATTGCCGTCTTTCACCAAGATATGTTGCCAGCCGTAAGCTTCGAAACGGGCAGCTACATCTTCCGTAAAGGATTTGGATGTCGGGCCGTCAAGGGAAATGTCGTTGGAGTCATACAAACCGATCAGTTTGCCCAATTTCAGGTGCCCTGCCAAGCTGGCTGCTTCATGGGAGATACCTTCCATCAAATCGCCGTCGCCATTCAGGAAGTAGGTATAGTGATCCACAACCGGGAAGTTTTCTTTGTTGTAGGTAGCAGCTAAATGCGCTTCCGCCATCGCGAAACCGACCGCATTCGCAATCCCTTGTCCCAAAGGACCAGTCGTTGCTTCCACGCCGTCCGTGTCATGCACTTCCGGGTGTCCAGGTGTTTTGCTGCCGAATTGACGGAAGTTCTTCACGTCATCCATGCTTATATCGAAGCCGGATAAGTGCAACAAGCTGTACAACATGGATGACCCATGTCCAGCCGATAATACGAAACGGTCACGGTCTGCCCACAAACTGTTCTTAGGGTTAACTTTCAAATGTTTTGTCCAAAGCGCGTAGGCCATCGGAGCCGCTCCCATCGGTAAACCGGGGTGCCCTGAATTGGCCTTCTGTACGGCGTCTATGCTAAGTGTACGTACTGCATTAACTGCTAACTCATCAATTTGATCAAACATTTTTTTCCTCCTCAAGATAGTGAATCTAGTATTGAACTCCTCAACAAACTTTTGTAATCATGATTTAATCTTATTATAACATATTCCGAATCGGTTTATATCAGTTTATTAACTTAGATATGCAGCAATAATGGGTTATCAATCCGACAATTCAATCAATCGCTCACCATCGGTTTCCTTGCGTCTTCTCTCTTCCAATAAAGTCAATTTCCTTTTCAATTGACGATACGCGTACATCATGGGAATGGCAGCCCCCACCCATGCAACGGGATTAGCGAAGGCGACAGCCTGGTAGCCTAACAGACCGGAAAATCCCAACGGAACGAGGACGCGCGCGACCATCTCCATCACACCCCCAAAGGTAGGCGCAGCATTGTCCCCCACCCCTTGAAGGGTATACCGCAAGATGATCAACGTCGTCAACACAAGATAGAAGCTAGCTGTGGCAACAAAATACGTATACGCATACGCCAAAACGGCCGGATCATTCTGATTGAACAACAGCCGGATGAGATCCGTACCGAAGAACAACAGCGCCCCTCCCAAAAGAATACTGTAGACAAAGGACAGCAGCAAACTGATGCGCACGCCTGCCCAAATACGCGAATACAATCCGGCCCCGTAGTTTTGGGCTGCGAAAGTGGCCATCGCGATACCGATCGAGGCTATCGGCAAGGTTGCCATGATGTCCAATTTTTGGGCGATGGCATATCCACCTACCGCTTCCGGGCCATAGCCATTCAGACTTTTCTGCAATACAATCAAACCGATCGAAATGATGGAGGCTTGCAGGCCGATTGGGAGCGAAATTTTCAACGGCAACGAGAAGTCCGTAGGCTGCATGTGCCAATCTTCTCTGGAGAAACGCAGAATCGCCATTTTCTTACTTATGTATACGAAACAGAGAAAACTGGCGAATAATTGCGCCACAACAGTCGCCAGCGCTGCTCCTGCGACCCCCATAGAAAACCAGACAATGAACACATAGTCCAACACAACATTCAATAGGGAAGAAATCACCAGGATGACCAGCGGCAGTTTGCTGTCACCCAACGAACGCAGGATGTTGCTCAACAAATTGAACACCATGATTGCCACCGAACCCCACATCAAGGTCAAAAAGTAGGCTTCGGCTTCATGGCTTATTTCAGCCGGTGTATCCATGAACAACAGGATATCCTCAGCCAGCCAAACGCTCAGGATGGTGATGAGTACCGTTATGGCAAGCGTGATCCAGACACTTACTGTGATGCTCTTCCGGATCCGCTCCTCATTTTTCGTGCCAAAACGTTGCGCGATGACGATCCCTAAACCCGAAGTGACCCCGACTCCGAATCCATGGATGAAAAAGAGCACCCCGCCTACCGAACCGATGGCCGCCAGTCCGTCCACCCCCAACGTCCTGCCGATGATGATTGTATCCGCTAAGCTGTATACTTGTTGGAATATGTTCCCTATCAGCATCGGAACCGCAAACAGCACGAGCAGCTTCAGAGGACTGCCGGCAGTCATATCTTTTGTCATCCTTCACCTCCATTTGATGATCCTAGGCCTTGCTGATTACATTATACCAGATATGTACGAACAAATTAACAAAAATATATAATTTGTACCTACAAAAATTCTATTCTATTCGTTTGGCTTGTTTCCGAATCCACTGTCGGCGAGAATTTTCTCGCATAGCGAATGGCTCAGGTAGCTTGATTCCGTGGAGACGGGATTGGTATGTTCCTTTACACCCGCGACGAACGAACCGATCAACGGCGCGAATCCTCTTTTGCGGAGCGTCCCTTCCCAATCGCCGAAAGCAATTTGCTGTTTGCTGTTTTTTTGTTCGATGGTCATTTCGGTCAAATTCAGGATGCGCGCAATCCCCTCAGGACTTTGGACTTCCATGACTTCCTGATTGGCTCCCGCTTCATAGTTCATCGAGACGAAACAGGTGGTGCTCTTCGTTTCGAGCATCAGCCAGAGCCGTTTCAGTTCCCCTTCGTTTTCAACCAGATGCGATTGCACCGAAACCACTTCATCATCCAACAAATACAAAGCGGTATCCGCGATATGGATAAAGAGATCGTAGACAGCGACGCGGACCGGTTCGACGTTCTTCACGCGATCCTTCTGAATCAGGATCATCTTTTTATCAGGAATCCCTTTCAGACGTTCCACCATCGGAGCAAAACGGCGATTGAAGCCCGCGGTAAGCAGCAAGCCCTTGGCGTCCGCCAACTCGATCAGTTCCTTTGTTTCTTCCAGATCATCACTGATGGGCTTGTCCACATAGACTGAAATGCCGCGCTCCAGTAGCTTGCGGATGATTTCCGCATGGGCAACGGTCGCTACGTGCACAAAGGCAGCCTCGATCCCGCTGTCCAACCATTCCTCAATCGAAGTGTACAAATGCCGGAAGCCGAATTTTTTTCCTACAGTTTCCAGTGTCTCCCTGTTTCGCGAGCACAGATGCCATTCCACCTCATCCTGCATCTCGACCATGACCGGAAGATACGCCTTTTGCGCAATGTTCCCTAACCCGATGACTCCAATTTTCATCACCTATCGCCTCCAAACCTGTTTGTTCTCTTTATACCATAATCAACTCCCCAATTCTCGTAAGAACTTGAAATTAATAGAGAAATAATAAAAATATATATTTTTCGTTGAAATCGATTGCATTTTCTTTTTCTATTTTGTATAATTCTATTTGAAGTTATGTATAGACATAGAAATGGAGTTGTTTAGATGAAATACGAATTTCCTGCAGGTTTCTGGTGGGGATCAGCAGCAAGCGGACCGCAGACAGAGGGCACGGTTGCCGGAGACGGCAAGGGAGAGAGCATCTGGGATCATTGGTACAAGCAGAACCCGGAACTGTTCTTCAATCAAATCGGTCCTGAAGACACATCCTACGTATACAATCGCTACAAAGAAGATATAGCACTCATGAAAAAAACGGGACACACTACGTACCGAACCTCCATTCAATGGAGCCGTCTGATTCCGGATGGGATCGGCGCAGTGAATCCGGAAGCGGTGGCATTTTACAACAGCTACATAGACGAGCTGTTGGCCAATGGCATCGAACCTTTCATGAATCTTTATCACTTTGATATGCCGTTGTCATTACAACAGAAAGGAGGCTGGGAAAGCAAAGAAGTCGTGGATGCCTATGCGGATTACGCGCGCATCTGCTTCGAGCTGTTCGGCGACCGCGTAAAAAAATGGTTCACCCACAATGAACCGATCGTTCCGGTCGAAGGCGGCTATCTCTACCAATTCCACTACCCTAGTGTCGTGGATTTGAAAAAAGCCGTTCAAGTCGCTTATCACGAAACTTTGGCAAGCGCGAAAGCCATCAAAATTTATCATGAAATGAACCTTGACGGGCAAATCGGTATCATCCTCAATCTGACGCCTAGTTACCCGCGCAATGAGAATGATCCGGAAGACGTCAAGGCAGCCCATCTGGCTGATGCCTTCTTCAACCGTTCCTTCTTGGATCCTGCCATCAAAGGCACCTTCCCTAAAGATTTGGTTTCGCTGTTGAAGGAATTGAATTACCTACCGGAATATACGCAATCGGAATTAGAACTCATCAAACATAATACCATCGACATTCTGGGGATCAATTACTATCAGCCAAGGCGCATCATGAAAAAAGAAAGCACGGAACGCTTGTCCGATAAGCCGATGCCGGATGATTACTTCGACAATTACATCTGGCCGGAACGCAAAATGAATCCATACCGCGGCTGGGAAATCTACGAAAAAGGCATTTACGATTGCCTGATCAATGTCCGGGACAACTACGGCAACCTGCCGTGCTTCATCTCCGAAAATGGTATGGGTGTGGAAGGTGAAGAGCGCTACATCAACGAGGATGGCAGGATTGATGATGATTACCGTATCGAATTTGTCCAAGATCATCTGAAATATGTCCATCAGGCGTTGCAGGAGGGCTGCAATGTGAAAGGCTACCACATGTGGACATGCATGGATAACTGGTCCTGGACCAACGCCTACAAAAACCGCTATGGCTTCATAGCAGTGGATCTGGCGGAAGAAGGAAAACGCACAATCAAGAAAAGTGGCTACTGGTTCAAAGAGGTTTCTGACAATAATGGTTTTGACGCATAAGGTTTCTTAGGAAAGGAAAATGATTAATGAATAATTTTATTGATAATTTAGCCGAAAAATTGACTCCCCTTGCCGGCAAACTCGGCTCAAACAGATACTTAGCAGTATTGCGTGACGCTTTTATGCTTTCTTTCCCACTGACGATGTTCGGTTCCATCGTAGTGGTCCTGAACAACTTGCCCTTCTGGAGCGATGACTTGAAAGGCACTTTGGGCGGTCTCTTCGGAAACGGCCAAAACGCGACCATGTCCATCATGACGATCTTCATCACGTTCGGTATTGGGTATTACCTGACCCGTTCCTATGATGAGGACGGCATCTTCGGCGGAGCGGTTTCGCTGGCTTCTTATCTGATTTTGACGCCTTTCAGCTTCACGACTGCAGACGGCGCTGAAGTAAGCGGCGCGTTGTCCCTGGATCGTTTGGGCGCAAAAGGGATGTTCATCGGGATGTTGGCTGCTTTCCTTGCAGCTGAAATCTATGTGCGTATCACGAAAAAAGGCATTGTCATCAAAATGCCTGAAGGTGTTCCTGATGCCGTCGCCCGCTCTTTCGCTTCCCTGATTCCTGCCATTTCGACATTGACGATCTTTTTGTTTGTGAATGCCTTGGTTTCAGGCGTGTTCACGACAAACCTGCATGATGTGGTATACACCGTCATCCAAAAACCATTGGTAGGTTTAGGCAGCGGCTTGCCTGCCACCTTAGTTTCCTTGTTCTTTGTCCAAATCCTGTGGTTCTTCGGTCTTCACGGCCAAATCATCGTCAACTCCGTTATGGATCCAATCTGGAACACCTTGGCTCTGGAAAATCTCGATGCTTTTAAAGCAGGCGAAGCACTGCCGCACATCATCACGAAACCTTTCATGGAGACATTCACTGTCGGCCTCGGCGGTTCCGGAATGACGTTGATGGTAGTCATCTTGATGGCTTTCGTCATGAAGAGCAGACAAATGAAAGACATCGGTCGTCTGGCAATCGGACCCGGCATATTCAACGTAAACGAGCCTGTCATCTTCGGCTTGCCGATCGTATTGAATGCCTCCATCCTGATCCCTTGGGTATTGACGCCGCTGCTCGTAACGACTGTCAATTACTTGTCGATGGCATCCGGTTTGTTCCCTACCCCGACAGGCGTAACGGTTCCTTGGACTGTTCCGTTGTTCTTCAGTGGCATGATGGCCACCAACTCGGTTATGGGCGGCGTGCTGCAGCTGATTGACTTCGCAATCGTCGGAGTGATGTGGTATCCGTTCCTCAAGGTTGTCGATAAAGCGAATTTGGCACTCACTGTCGAGGATAATGAGCAAGCACCTGACCGCACTTCCTTGCAAGGCGCGCAATCAAAAAACTAAGCTGACCAATTCCGGAAACTGCATTCTCTGATTTTTCGAGCAAATGGCCCGAGGCAACCTGCTTCGGGCCATTTGCATTTCCTTAATCAGCCAAATGTAAAGGTTAACTTGTTTCAAGTCTAGCCATTACGGTATAATGAGTATTGAAATCGTGTAATTTCCGGGAGGATCGACTGTAATGAAAAAATATGAAGAAATCGCGGATGAACTGCGGCGCCGCATCGCTGAAGGCGAATACGCGGAAGATGAAATGCTCCCGGACCAGATCGCCCTGGCGGAAGAATTTGGCGTCAGCCGCATGACCCTAAAGAAAGCAATCGACATGATTGCGATGGAAGGGCTGATTTTCCGCAAACGGGGCGTCGGCACCTTTGTCATCAAGAGCGCCCTCTGGAACAGCGGAGATTCCAAAGCAGATGAATACGCAGGCTTGTCCAAACAGTTCCCGAATAAAACTGTAAAGAGCAAAATCATCCTTTTTGATATCCTGTTCCCTCCCAAAAATATCCAAACCTTGCTGATGCTCGAAGATAATCAGCCTGTCTATCATCTGCAGCGCTTACGAATCATCGACGACAAACCTTATATACTTGAAAATACCTACTTTGTGGCTGGCTTGGTCAAGGACCTGACGGAGGACATCATCCACCGTTCCATCTACGACCATATCCGCGATACCTTAGGGCTGAAAATCGGCGGTGCCTACCGAAAAATCCACGCCGATCGATCCAATGAACTGGATTGGGAGGAATTGGAGTGCGATCAACATACGCCGATTCTTGAAGTGGAACAAGTCGTTTATCTCACGAACGGGACTCCTTTCGAATACTCGACTTCCCGCAGCCGCTTCGATACGCGTTCCTACACGATCACCGATATCATCAAACAATAAGAAAAGAGGGAAAATATGCAAGAGCCATTGTTTATCCAACCTGTCCTGCAAGAAAAAATCTGGGGCGGCACAAAGCTGCGCGACATCTACGGTTACGACATTCCCAGCGACCATACTGGGGAATGCTGGGCGATCAGCGCCCATCCTGACGGCACCGGAGCCGTGGAAAACGGCCAATATGCCGGTACCAAACTGGATGTCCTTTACGCGGAGCATCCTGAGCTGTTCGAAAATCCGGTTTCGCCCGTCTTCCCGTTGCTGACCAAAATCATCGATGCTGCCGAAGCCTTATCCGTCCAGGTTCATCCCGATGACGCTTACGGTCTGAAGCATGAAGGCGAGTTGGGGAAAACGGAATGCTGGTACATCATCGATGCAGATGACGATTCCGAAATCATCTACGGACACAATGCCCAAACAAAAGAGCAGTTTTCCGAAATGATTGCGGAAGGAAACTGGGATACCTTGCTGCGCCATGTCAAAGTGAAGAAAGGCGACTTTTTCTTTGTACCGAGTGGCACCATCCATGCCATTGGTGGCGGCATCACGATTCTGGAGACGCAGCAGAGCAGCAACACGACTTACCGCGTCTACGACTTCGACCGCAAGGACGATCAAGGCAACACCCGCGACTTGCACATCCAACAATCGATTGATGTGTCGATGATCCCGCACAAGGATCCGTCGAACCACTTCGAAACAACTACAGTGGACGGCAATACCGTGACGACTTTCATCGAAAGCGACTATTTCACTGTCTATAAATGGGACATCCTTTCGGAAATGGCCTTCAGCAAGACCGCTCCCTACACTTTGGGAAGCGTCATCGAGGGTACCGGCAGCCTGACTGTCGCCGAAAAAGCCTATCCATTGAATAAAGGAGACCACTTCATCCTGCCTGCGACCGTTTCGGCTTGGTCCCTATCCGGCAGCATGGAACTGATAGCTTCCACTCCCGGACCGAAAAACAGTTAAGAAAAATAATAAACGACCCGTTCCCGACGAATCTATCGTCGGGAACGGGTCGCTTTTTCTGTTGCTTATCCTATATTTTTTATGCTTTTACTTCATTAGCCAGGATGATCGCACCGGTAATGCCGGCATCATCGCCCAAGCCCGGCAGCACCAGGTAATCATCCACAGCAGGGACCGGCACATAGTCGGCAAGCAGCTTCGTAAATTTCGCTTTGATATTATCAAGCATACCAGGAACCTTCATGACGCCACCGCCCAAGACAATGCGCTCCGGACGCAGGATGACCGTGTAGGCTTCCAAAGCTTGCGCGATATAATAAGCGATGTAATCCCAGACTGCATCTGTAGGTTCCACATCTTTGCCGGCTTTGCCCAATCGTCCGTCGATTGAAGGACCGGCAGCCATACCTTCAAGGCAATTGCCGTGGTATGGGCAGAAACCTTCATAGTGGTCATGTTCGTGCGGACGCACAAGCATATGTCCCATTTCCGGATGTCCGATGCCCTGCAGGATTTTTCCGTCGACGATTGCACCGGCTCCAACACCTGTGCCGATCGTGATGTACATGATGTTCTTCATCCCTTTTGCAGCGCCCAGAGCTGATTCACCTAAGGCAGCCCCGTTCACATCAGTCGTCCACCCCATCGGCACAGCATATCTTGCTTTCATGGCACCCAGGAAATCAAAATCTTTCCAGGCCAACTTTGGCGTGGAGAGAATATGGCCATATGTTTCCGAGTCTTTATTGACGTCGATTGGCCCAAAGGAACCGATTCCGATTGCAGCTAAATCAAAACGATTAAAGAAAGCAAACACCTGCTCCAATGTTTCTTCCGGCGTAGTCGTTGGGAAAGCGACCCGCTCCAACAACTCATTTTTTTCATTACCGACGGCGCACACAAATTTTGTTCCGCCTGCTTCAATTCCACCTACTAGCATAGATATCTCACTCCAATTGGTTAGTTTTCGCGTGCGTTGCTACCCTCGGAACGAACATGAAAAGACGTCCGATTTGTCATGAACCAGCAGACGCGCACCTCTTCCTATTATACCGCTTTCAGTTGTCGGAATCATGTTTTTCAGGCATTTTCTGCTGAAATCCGGCACTTTTTTTGATGCCGTTATCAACATCAGTAAATATTTACTTAAATTATAATATATTTTACTATTTTTGTTGCTTTGTGTTTTTCAAACGCTTACAATAGAATGGAAACTTATCTACATTTTCAGAGAAAATACAGCGGATGTGTGCATTCGCTCAAATCTAAGCAACCACGAGAGGGGCAACAAAATGAAAGTATCTGAAGCAATAATCGGGCAAGCCAACGGAAAGGATGTCGTAGCTTACACCTTGACGAATCCGAACGGCATATCCCTTACAGCGATGACCTACGGCGCCACCATAACGGAACTATTGATGCCGGATAAAAACGGAAAGACGGAGAACGTTATTTTGGCAATGGATTCATTGGATGATTACGTGACGCATCGCCCGTATTACGGAGCCACCATCGGCCGGATCGCCGGACGCATCTCCAAAGGGGCTTTTGAACTGGACGGAACGGCGCACCAATTGGTCGTGAATGAGGGGGGCAATCAGCTACACGGCGGTCCGGCTGGATTGGATACGCACATATGGGACGCCGAGATCCAGGCTTCCGCGGATGAAGCCAGCATCCATTTCACAACGACCGATGCGGACGGCGCGAACGGCTATCCCGGAACACTTTCGGTAACAGTCAGCTACACGCTCACTGCCGATAACGAATGGAAAGTCACTTATCGGGCAACGACGGATCAGGCGACTTTGTTCAATCCGACCAATCATGTGTATTTCAACCTGAGCGGCGACATCAACAAACCGATCCTGCAGCACAATCTGCAACTGAACAGCAAATTTTTTGCCGAATTGGGCGACGGCAACCTCCCTACCGGGGCCTTATTGCCTGCAGAAGGGACCGCTTTTGACTTCCGCAACGGAGGAAAACTTGCAGTTGCCGCTGAACAGAACCATCCGCAGACAAAAAAAGTCGCCGGCTTCGACCATCCTTTCCTGCTACAACATGATGATGGAAAACCTGATGCGATCCTCAGCGATGCGGAATCCGGCCGAACCGTCAAAATGTATACGGATCAGGATTGCGTCGTGATTTATATGCACAACGCCGCCATCGATAAGTACACGATTGCCGGCAGACCGGTCATCCAATATGCCGGCATCACCTTGGAGACGCAAGCTTTCCCTGACGCCATCAATCAAGAAGGCTTCGGCGACATCACGCTCCGACCGGATGAAGTCTATTCGGCTGAAACGATCTACAAATTCGAAATCCAGGACTGATTGCTACGCAAGGTTTTTTGAAGAATTTATTTCAGGCTATGCTGTCATTTGGAACATGTCTAAACTCTACTATTAGGAAATGAGAAAGAGGCTGGGATGCATCCCAGCCTCTTTCAATTTATATAATTTGATGAACGTATACCCTTACAGCATATTTTTCCAATCTGACTTGTCCATCTTCTTTCTGCTGCGTAAGCATGTTTTCGAGCTCGAAAGGCAAACGGATCGTCTGTTCCTCTTCCGTAAAGTTCATCACGAATACATAAGCTGCTTCATCGGCAGTACGCACCTGCACAGAAACGCCCTTCTCATGTTCAATCGCGAAAGGTGCCACAATTCCTGCTTCTTCGGTAATTTCCTCATAAAGCATTTCATGAAACGCTTGCTCTGTACGTGCGCCTATCACGTAGGTTCGACCTTTTCCAAAGCTATGTCTCGTCACAGCTGGAGTATCCTTATAAAAATCATCCAGATAGGCCGCAAGCACTTTCCCATTCGTTACCGTAAGCAAAGAAGCGTAATCTTTCACTTCAAAAGTCTGCCCTTGATAAGTTATCCGATTGGTATCGGATGGGTAAAATGTATCCGTTTCGCCCATTTTCACTCCGCAGATTTCTTGCATTATCTCCGGCCAACCGCCTAAGTAGGTCAAATCGTTTTCATCCACAATCCCCGTAATGTATGTAGTCACCAGCGTTCCGCCGGCATCCACGAAAGCTTTTAAACGCTCCTGCATGGCTAGCGGCAACATATAAAGCATCGGCGCAACCAGCACTTTATAGTTTGAAAAATCTTGTTTCTCGGTGATCACGTCCACAGGAATATCATGTTCCCAGAAATAGCGGTAATGTTCTTGCGCCGTTTGCGGATAGCGCAGTGTTTCCTTGCTGAAGCCCTGAATTTCCTGCAAAGCCCAATGGTTGTTCCAATCATAAAGAATGGCCACATCTGCTTCACGGAAACTGCCGACAACAGCCTGGAGCCGCTCCAGCACTTCCCCTACCTCCGTCACATCCTGGAAAACACGATTGTGCGGATCACGGTCATGATCCACTACCGCACCGTGCAATTTTTCTGATGAGCCGCGCGATTTTCGCCATTGGAAATACAAGATGCTGTCCGATCCGTGCGCAAGCATCTGCATGGACGACAAGAGGTGCATGCCGGGACGTTTCGTTTTGTTTACGCCATGCCAATTGACTCCGCTGGGTGTTGATTCCATCAAGAGGAAGGGCTGTTGTTTCAACGAACGATATAAATCATCAATAAAACCGACACGCATCGCCAAATCGGCTGTCGTAACGCCTTCTTTATGCCAAGCCGGATAGGCATCCCAGCTGATGACGTCCACATGCTCAGCAAATTTACTGTAATCCAAAGCCTGGAATGGAAGCAGCTCATCGGTATCGGCCATAAAATTGACCGTGATCGGCACTTCCGGCGTCAACTCGCGGAGAGGGGCCGCTTCGTTCTCATAGAACGCTATCGTCTGATCCGTCACAAATCGTTTCCAATCCAGAACCAAGCCGTGCATTTCGTGTTCCCCTAAAGGAGAAGGGGATTCGATTTCATCCCATTCCTCGTAACGATGGCTCCAAAAACTGGTCCACCAAGCTTGGTTCAATTTTTCCAGATCGTTTCCGTATTTCTCTTTCAGCCAGCCTTGGAAAGCTGTTTGGCAGTGATTGCAATGGCATTCCCCACCGTACTCATTCGAAACGTGCCACATCAATAAAGCTGGGTGTTGCCCATAACGCTCAGCCAGTTTCCGGTTCATTTGGGCAGTCTTTTCGCGATAGACAGGCGATGTGAAACAATGATTATGCCTCCGTCCCTGAAGTTCCTGTTCCCTCTTGCTTGTGACCCGGCGAATTTCCGGATATTTTTTGGCCATCCAGGTTGGTTTCGCTCCGCTTGGTGTGGCCAAAATGATGTTGCCGCCATTCTTATGGATCGTTTCGAAAAGATCATCCAGCCAACCAAAATCATATTCGCCTTCACGCGGTTCCAATGCGCTCCATGCAAAGATGCCTAGGGAAAAGGTGTTGGTTTTGGAAAGACGCATAAACTCCAAATCTTCCGCCAGTATATCCGGTCGATCCAGCCATTGATCGGGATTGTAATCACCACCGTGAAGAAAATGGCTCTTCTTGGTGACGTATTTTCTTATTGCCATAGTCGAAAACTCCTTTAATTAAATTAACCTTTCGTCCCACCTGCAGTCAAACCAGACACAAAGTTCTTTTGCAGCAGTATGAAGATGATTGCAACGGGTAAGCTGATCAAAATGGCGCCGGCCGCAAAAGTTGTGTAACTGGCACCCATCACGTCGTTGACCAAATTGTAAAGTCCAATCGGCAACGTATAAGCTTCCGTCTTCCTTAATATCGTTGAAGAAATGACGAAATCCCCCAACGGTCCAGTAAATCCGTTCATGGCAGCCACTGCAATCATCGGTTTGGATAGCGGCAGAATGATATCGATAAATATTTTTGTGTGACTCGCACCGTCGATCCGGGCGCTCTCATCCAAATCATAAGGGATGGTGTCCATGTAGCCTTTCATCAAATACGTGTTCATGGGAATCTGGCCGCCGATATACAACAGAATGAGCAACACATGACTGTTGACGAGCCCCAACAATTGCGCCAACACGAATATCGCCACTAAGGCCGAAAATTGTGGAATCATCTGCAACAGCAGAAAGAGCGTCAGCCCATTCTTCCTTCCTTTGAAACGGAATCTTGAAAATGCATATCCCGTCAAGCTCACGCTGACGACTGTCCCGATCATCGTGAAAAGACTGATTTTAAGGGAATTCAAATACCAGGTCCCATAAGGCAAGCTTTGTTTTCCGGAGAAAAGTTCCCGATAATGATCCAATGTCGGATTTTTCGGAAACATGCTTGTGCTGATCAGACTGTTCCCAGGATTAAAACTTGCACCGACCGTCCACAAAAGAGGGTACGCAATGATCCCAACAAAGAATGCAATGATCAGGTAGGAAAAGAATAATCGTGCATATCTGCGATTTTTTGTCGTTTTCATACTTATCTCCTCTCTTGGTTAAACGAATTAGATTTTCGGAACTGCCACATGGCAATCGCGATGACAAAAACAGACAATAGGATCGTGAGGGCTGCAGCTAAAGCGTATTGACTGGACTGCATTGTCAATTTGTAGATCCAAGACACCAGAATGTCCGTCCCTCCTGCTGTAGAGCCTGGAGTTGCTGGACCTCCGCCATTGAACAGATAAATGATGTTGAAGTTATTAAAGTTGAAAGTATATTGCGTAATCAATGTCGGTGCCATCGAGGTCATTATCACCGGCAGTGTGATGTTCATGAATTTATCCCATGATGTTGCTCCATCAATGACTGCTGCTTCATACAGATCCTCCGGAATCGACTGCAGAATACCGGTTGTGACGATGAATATATACGGAAAACCCAGCCAGCCTTGGATAGTGATCAGAGCTACCCTTGTCCACAACGCATCAGTCATCCACGGTATCGGACTGAGGTTGAAGAACGCCAAAATATCGTTGTTGATTGCTCCGAAACTATCATTGAACATGCCAGCAAATACCAAGATCGTCACAAACCCAGGTACAGCCCAGGGCAAAACGAACATGGTCCGGATGAAGCGTTTCAACTTCAAATCTTTTTGATTCACCACTACAGCCAAAAACACTCCGATAGTGATCTGCAATGTAGAAGCCAGCAATGTCCAGACAACGGTCCAACCCAACACATCAAAGAAGGTGGAGCGCCAAATATCGACAGTGAAGATATTTGCGAAAGTCTTGAATCCTACCCAATCAAACAAATGCGCCGGTGGACTGTGGTATAGATCATAATTGGTGAAAGCCAACGCAAAGCTGAACATGATCGGAAAGATGACCGCAAAAATAAGCAACAGGATTGCCGGACCACTGATGACATAGGGATAACCTTGTTCGACCAAGTTGAAATAGCTTTCTTTTAATGAGGTAACCGGTAAGTGACGGTCCCTTCTTTCACCATTCTTGTAGGCGTCGCGTATGTTCAACCAGTAAAGAGTCACTCCAAAGAAAAGAATGATGATTGCCAAAATACCCTCTGCCAACAAAAAGACCGAGTTATCGCGCGGGATTTGTTCTCCCAGGGTAATGATGCCCCATAATCCCATATTCATTAGGTCTCCAAAAGCAAACGCGAAACTTACTGTTGCAATCAGATAGAGCAGGCCTTTCAGCCACTGTTTATTGTAAAACTGCCCCCCTCCCGGTAAGAGAGAGAGGACAGCTGCCGTTTTACTATGGTTCAATTTTTCTCACCCCATATTCTTTATGTGTTGCGTTACTTATTGTCCACCATGATTCGCCAAAATTTGGCTTTCGATAGTTTCAACGGCCTGATCCAAAGCTTCCTTCGGTGTTGCTTTTCCGGTAGCGATGGTTTGTAGCGCTGCATCCGCAGGAGACCAGACTTCATTCATCTCAGGCACGTTTGGTGTCAATTCTGAATGTAGACTTTGCTGTGCGACTGCTTGCGCTGCAGGGTCATCCGCCAAGGCATCCCCTTCAGCCAAAGATTTCACGGCTGGGACTTCTTTTGTGGTTTGGTAGCGGCGAAGCGAATTTTCTTCATTTGTGATGAATTCAATGAACAATTCCGCCAATTCCGAATTTTTTGAATAACTGCTCACGTTGTAACTCTTCACGCCCACAAACGCACTCATAGGGTTTCCGTTCGGCAATTCAGGCAAAGGCAGGATACCGTAATCAATGCCGGCGCTGGAGAATGGTTCCAAATTCCAAGGGCCCGAAATCACAGCCGCCGCTTTTCCTTCACTGAATAGGGAATCCAACACATTGATGGCTTGCTCTCCGATCATACCGGATGGGAATAGCCCTTCTTCATACCATTTTTGTATATAGGATGCGGCTTCGATTGCACCATCGGTATTCAAGCCGATATCGGTTGTGTCATATTTCCCGTCTGTATCTTTTGCAAAAATATAGCCTTCATAACCGCCGATTACGCTTTGTGCATAATAGATCTGATCCCATAATGCCAACAAGCCGTATTGTCCATCATCCTTCGCTGTTTTCGAAAGCTCATACCAGCCTTCGATAGTCGTAGGCACTTCCGCTTCAGAAATGATGTCTTTGTTGTAATACAGAATGGTCGTTTCGACGACTTTCGGCAATCCGTAAAGTTTTCCGTCCACCATCTGCGATTCCAAAGCTACATCCGTATACAGATCCAGAACATCTTCTTCTACTGTCATCTCCTTAAGCAACCCTTCGACTACAGCAGTTCCGACTTGGTCTCCTGGTATCGTGAATACATCAGGTCCCGTTCCAGCAGGTCCATCCAAGCGCAGATCTTCCAGTTGACCACCATATGCTTTTTCAGTCACTTCCACAGTAACGCCGTATTCACTTTCGAACTCGGCAATGGCCTCCTCGATACCGACTGATTTATCAATATCTTCCCACACGACTAAGGTTTGACCCTCAAAATCCCCATCCTGGCTAGTAACCGAATCAGCTGCATTGGCGGAATCCGAATTACTGTCGGTCGGACCGCACGCTGCCAATGATAATAAAACTACACTGCTGAGTGATAACAATAAGGCTCTCTTCTTCATATCCGAAACACTCCTCTATTAGATGTAATCGCTTTACTAAAAATATAATACCAAACCAGATAAATAAAGTAAACAAATTTTCACTGATTATTTGGTAAAACTTTTTACTAGTTTATCCGAAAAGAAAAAGCACTTCCGCCCATCTGTTTAGATGTTCAAAAATGCCTTTATTTATCAGACTATGTACTTTTCCTTTCGATGAGAAAGGCATTCAATAGTACTTTTTTGGTGATGCCTCTTTTGTCTATCAGCTGCTCCAACAGTAATGAGACTGCAGTCTGGCACAGTTCCTTCATATCGATGGCGTATGTGCTCAGCGGAGGTGAAACATAATTCGCAACCGAGATATTATTGATGCTGAGGACACTAACATCCTGTGGAATGCGGACATGATGCTCATTCAAAGCCTGTAGCACACCGACGGCAATGGGATCCGAAGCGGCAAAGATGGCACTAGGCAGCTTTTTCCCGGACTTCAAGGCCGCATCCATCAACTGATACCCGGTTTCCAGCGAAAACCCGCGCCGGATATAGATATGCGCTTCATCCAACAAATTCTGTTGTTGCATCTCATCACGGAAAGACCGTTCACGTATATCCATTTCGTCCAAATGAGTATCGGGATTCACATAGGTACCGCCCACAAAACCGATTTCCTTATGTCCTTTCTCCAGGAAAAAACGGACTGCTTTCCGGGTGATGTAATCCAAGTCCGGACGAACGGCATCATAAATGTCTGAATACGGCGAACTGTCCAAAAACACCCCGTTTTTTGTCAGTGTTTCAAGATAAGTGATTTCCTCGCTACTGAATGAGCCCACAGCGATAAAACCATTGATATCTTGCGGAATCAATTCGATGCCTTGGGCTTTTTTGTATACCGTCAACGACACATTTTGCTTATCTGCTTGGCGGATCAATTCTGTACGCATGGTCTTAAAATAGACATCCTGCAATTCTTCCATATCGGAAACCCAATACAACAGCGCGACATTTTTGACGAGTGGCCGAGAGACTTTTTTGCGGTATTCCAAATCTGTCGCTACTTCATATATCCGATCGCGCGTCTCCTCTGGAACAGACAAAGTCGGATCATTGTTCAACACACGCGAAACGGTTGTAATCGAAAAACCTGTCCTTTTAGCGATATCCCTTAACGTTGCCATATTTGCACCTACTTTTCAGTAAAAAATTTCACCTTCATCATACCTGTAATATCCAGAATCGTCAAATGAAAATAAAAACACCTGGACGTGAATCCGGCTAAGATTCATACCCCAGTGATTTCAAATTCAGTTGATGCTCATCCCATTCAATCCCGCAGATCCGGATCATTGAATGGCGCATTCGCTTTTTCTTTCTTCGGCTTCAGTTCCACGACCAATACACCTGTCAGAATCAATGCTGCTCCGATAAGCATCCGCAATGTGATTTCTTCCTTCAGAAAAAGCGCGGAAGCGACCATTCCGAATACGGCCTCCAACGACAGAATGATGGCTGTTTCCGTTTCTTTGGTGAACTGCTGCGAGGCCGTTTGGATCAGAAATCCCAGCATCGTGCTGACGATCCCTAAGTAAAAAATGGAAAAGTAGCCTTCCCCTGCTGCCGGCAACACGAATTCTCTCCTTGCGAGCGATACGATAACTCCCAATAAAGCGGCGGTGCCCATCTGGATGGTGGTCAAAGCGTAAATATTTTCACCCAGCACGAACCGGTTTGTGAAGATGATCTGCAAAGCGAAGAACAGAGCGCACAGCAGCGTCAACATATCCCCGAAGTTTACGCTGTTGAAGTCGGTCAAGGAAAGGACGGCAATGCCGCTGATCGACAACAGCGCGCCCACGATGGCCGGGGCCGTCACTTTCCTCCTGAAAAATAGTGCGCCTATGAACGGCACCAACACGACATTGAAGGCGGTAAGGAAGGCATTTTTGGAAGGTGTCGTATAGACCAACCCCACCGTCTGAAACAAGAACGCCAAGTAAAGGATGGTTCCGAGACCGATACCTTTGAGATAGGTCTTTTTGGATGCATGCTTCAATTGGCCGAAAAAAATTGCACTCATCAATATAAATGCCAATAAAAAACGCATGGTCAATATTTGATATGGGGAAAAATATTCCAACGATATGACGCTCACGACCAATCCCGAACCCCATATCATCGTCACAAAAATAAGTCCGATCTGTCCCTTTCTTCTGTCTGTCATATTTTTTCCCCTTTCTATGAATAAAGATGCCTGTCCGATTGGCTTGATGCCGATTAACACTCCAGGCGTACTTATCCACTTTACCCAACATTCTGATTGTCTGCAAGCAGATTTAAGCAAAATAATACAAATCCCCGCCCAAGGAGCTTGTGCACTGAGGCAATTACGGTGTTCGAACAACAAAAAAGCTTCCCGAATGATGCATGGCATCGCTTCGGGAAGCTGTTCCTATTTTTTTATTTTGCCAATACCGCTTCTATTTCATCCAATTCTTCAATGGTGAAATCAAGGTTTTCCAACGCTTTTACGTTGTCATCGATTTGGCTCACTCTGCTGGCGCCAATCAGTACGCTCGTGACTTTCCCATCACGGAGAATCCAAGCCACTGCCATCTCAGCCAAGGTTTGGCCGCGTCTTTGAGCGATTTCGTTCAAAGCGCGTGATTTTTCGATGGTTTGCTGCACACCTTCTGCATTCAGGAATGGTGAAGAAGATCTGCCGGCACGTGAATCTTCCGGAATGCCATGCAGATAGCGGTCGGTCAGCATGCCTTGCGCCAACGGACTGAAGGCGATGGTGCCCAATTTGTTGGCCGTAAGAACATCCTGCAGGCCATCCTCGATCCAACGGTTGTACATGTTGTAGGCAGGTTGGTGGATGATGAATGGCGTCTTCAAGTCTTTGAAGATGGCTGTAATTTCAGTAGTCTGCTCCGCAGAATAGCTGGAAATGCCGATATACAGAGTTTTCCCTTGACGGACCATCAGATCCAATGCTTGCGCAGTTTCTTCGAATGGTGTTTCAGGATCCGGACGATGCGAATAAAAAATATCCACATAATTAAGCCCCATCCTTGTCAGACTTTGATCAAGGCTCGCCGTCAAATATTTTTTGGAGCCCCATTCCCCATACGGACCTGGCCACATATCATAGCCGGCCTTGCTGGAAATGATCATTTCATCCCGGTAAGGCAGGAAGTCTTTTTTTAAAATCTTGCCGAATGTTTCTTCCGCGCTGCCCGGAGGCGGACCGTAGTTGTTCGCCAGATCGAAATGAGTGATCCCCAGATCGAAGGCGCGTTGGACCATTTTGCGCGAGTTGTCGAACAGATCCACCTCGCCGAAGTTATGCCAAAGCCCTAGGGAAATGGCAGGCAGTTTCAGACCGCTGTTGCCTACGCGGTTATAGATCATTTTGTCATATCTGTTTTGTGCGGGTTGATACATGTCATCACCTCAACAAGTTAATATACCCATTATAGCGTTTTCATTATTGAAAGCAAAGCTTTTACGGCAAACGGACAACGAAAGTTGCTGTGCAACTTCGTTGTCCGTAAAAGCTATCCCAACAGTCCGTCTCTGCTGACGTTGATGAAAGACATCTCCACCATGTCATAGCGGTGATGCACGACCGAATATTCCAAGGGCGTCCCTCTTTCCAGGAACATGACTTTGCTGACTTCAAGGACCGGATCCTCATTGGAACATTGCAGATATTGCTTGTCGTTCTCATCGGGTTTGACCGCGCGGACGGTCTGCCGGTTGTCGCCAAAGACGATGCCCAAATCCCCTTGGAGATAGTCATAGAGAGAGAGGTTCAGGATGTTCTTCGTGATGTTCGGCGCCAGCACGATCGGGATGATCGTATGCTCCAAAGAATACGGTTTTTCATCCAGTATCCGCAATCGTTTAATGTCATAGACGGGTTCTTCCTTTGTGATGCTCAGTTGGTTGCATTCTTCCTCATCCGGGAAGCGGACGCTGAAGTCCAGCACTTCCGTCTTCAGTTCCAGTCGTTCGCCGGCTGCAGCGGTCAAGCCGACGTTCTGACCAATTTGGATGCTCCGCTCGGCCAGATTGACCGCGTTTTTCTTCACATAGGTCCCCGAACCTTGGATCGTGTACACCAACCCGGCGACGCTCAGCATATCGAGCGCCTTCTTAACCGTCACGCGGCTGGTGCCGAACTCCCTAGCCAATGATTCCTGATCGGGAATCTTTTCTTCGGAGTGATAGATTCCACTTCTGATCCTTTTTCTGATTTCATTTGCCACTTCTTTGTATTTTGCCATGTCCTTCACCACTTATCTACGTGATTTGGAAATTTGTATTTACAAATCTCTACTTGTTGATTATAACATAGACAACTGGCCAACAGACAAGAGGAAATACAGCTGTCACTTATATATGTGCTCCGCCACTTCCAGTCGTTTGCTTTGGATAAGATCCCGATACCAATAGGCAGATTGTTTCATGGAACGCTTCTTGGCGTTCGCCAGATCGATCCGCACAAGCCCGTAGCGGTTCTTGAAGGCATTCATCGGCGAGACACAATCGGTGAAGGCCCAGAGCATGTAGCCGTTGCAATTCGCTCCGTCCTGAACAGCATCCAACAAGGAACTCAAATGCTCGGTGATGTAGGCAATGCGGTAATCGTCCTGAATGGTGCCCTTGCTGTCGGCAAAGCGCTCCTCCTGTTCGATGCCCATCCCGCTTTCCGCAACGAACCACGGGATATTCCCGTATTCGGATTTCAGGCGCATAGCCATATCATACATGATCTGCGGGTAGATTTCCCAACCGCGCGATGTGTTCATTCTTCTGCCGGGCAAAGAAAACTCTTCGTAATAGTATTCCGGATGGAACGGCGTCTCCTTGTTCCACTCGTAACGCGGCGAACGGACCCGTTTCGGGAAATACAGATTGATCCCGAGATAGTCCACCGTATTTTCTTTTATGATGAGCAGTTCCTCTTCGGAGTATTCAAATGGGATAGAGTGCTTTGCGAGCACATCGAACAACTCATCGGGATACTCCCCCTTCACCAATGGATCCAGAAAGATGCGGTTATGCAACAGATCGTACATCCGGGCGGCTTTTTGGTCAGCCGGAGACGAGGAACGGGCGTAGGTCACCTCGGGATTCAGAATAGCTCCTATCTGACCGCGGTAGCCTTTTTCGTGGAAAATCTGGACTGCCCGTGCCGTGGCGATCACCTTGTTGAAATTCCATTGCATCCATTTCGCCGTATCCTGCTCATGCGGATAGCGGATGGCATCAAGGTAGATGCGCGTCTGGATGACAACTGGCTCGTTGAAAGTGAACCAATGCTTGACACGGTCGGCATAGCGTTCGAAGGCTATTTCGGCATATTTCGCATAGAGATCGACGACATGCTTCGAGCTCCAGCCATCGTACTTCTCCATCAAATACGCCGGGACTTCGTAATGTTCCAGGCAAAGCATCGGTTCGACCCCGGCCTCAAGCAGTGCATCCACGACATCGCTGATGTGTTGGGCATAGTCTTCATCGACTACCGCATTTTCATAATCCGTAAAGAAGCGTGCCCAGTTGATCGACGTCCGGTAATGCGTCAGACCGATTTCTTTCATCAAGGCAACATCTTCGTGGTAGCGGTCATAGAATGAGGTAGCTCCAGCCGGTCCGTAGCCTTCATGCCATACGAAAGGCTCCTCTTTGTACCACATATCCAAGTAGGAATCCTGCCCTTCTTTTTTGCCCTTCCAACCTTCCGTCTGCCATGCAGAAGAAGATGCTCCCAAGATGAATCCTTCAGGTATATTTTTTAACATTCCTCATTCCCCTTTCTGTTCAATTCGTTCATCATTCGATGGCTGCTGCCACTTCTGATTGGCTTTCTGTTTCTGGTTCGACTGCAAGCGCACGATTGCTGGCCTTCACGAACGGAAGATAGATCAGCACGGAAACAGCGATGCAGATCAATTGCGTAGCGACTGCTCCCATGCTGCCGGCTGTCGCAAGATAGCCGCTGATCAACGGTGGGGTTGTCCAAGGAATCATTACGACTGCCTTGCCCGCAAATCCGATCGCTGTCGCGAAGTATCCGATTGTTCCTGTAACCAGAGGCGTCAAGATGAACGGAATCGCCATGATCGGGTTCAGCATGATCGGCATCCCAAAAATAAGCGGTTCGTTGATGTTGAATAGTCCGGGTCCAATAGATAGTTTGCCGATTTCCTTGAAGTCAGCGCGTTTGGAAACCATAAATACGGCGATCAGTAGACCGATCGTTACGCCGGAACCGCCCATGCTCATGTACATATCCCAGAATGGCATGTTAATGATATTCGGGGCTTCCTTGCCGGCTTCAAAAGCGGCTGTATTTTCAGCGATGGCAGCCAACAAAATCGGCTCACGGATTGGTTTGATCATTTGGTTGCCGTGGATGCCGATTACCCAGAAAATCTGAGAGACGAACATCAGCAAGAGGATGCCCGGCAAGCCTTGAACAACTTTCGCAAGCGGCGATTGGATGGTCGTATAGATGATGTCATACAGCGTCAATCCCGTGATCAGGAAGATGAGGTGGGCACCCGCCCCAATCAGAGAAACCGTCAGAATGGTCGGGATCAAAGCAGAAAAACCGCGGGCAACATTCGTAGGGACCGTATCCGGCATGGTGATCTTCAATCTTGCCTGCTTGCTCAACCAGGTATAGAGTTCAACCGATACAATGGCGATGAACATGCCCAGGAACAAGCCGCGCGATCCCGTATAATTGCTGGAAAGGACATTCGTCACCGGGACCGGCGTCTCTTCAAACAGAACTTCGATCGCAGTCGGGATGGTCGCGACATAACTGATGACCGCCAACAACCCAGCGAAGTGATCGGATACTTTGTTCAGTTTGGCGACTTCGATCCCGATCAGAAAGACCGCACTGATCGTCATCAGATTCATGGTGGCGTAGTTGATCGCCTGCGTAATCGGTTTCATTTGTTCCAAGAAGCGTAAAGCCTCGAACTGGGCTAATCCATTCGTCGAATCGAACACCATGTTCGAAAATAAGGTGGCAAAAGCACCGGTGATGATGACGGGCAACAACATTGAAAAGGCATTTTTGATTGCAATGATGTACTTCAAATCATTAATCTTATAGGCGATCATATTCAAACGTTCAATCCACTTCGCATTTTCCATTCTTTTTCCTCCTAGACTGTTTGTTCTGATTGTTAAGCGAGTTGCCTCCTCCAACTCTCTTTTTCACATTGTAACCCCTTTCTCTTTCGTTGTAAATACCTATTTTATATTTGTGTTTACAAATTATTGATTTGAACAGATGAATGCGTGGCCTCGAACTGCTGCGGCGGCTCGAATGGAGATGGCTCCGATCAGGGTTGGCTTCGCCGGAGCTGATGCGAGCGTAAATCTGTCACCTCCGATGAGCCCTTGTTCGCCGGAGGACAGCATCCGACCACGCACCCAGCTCCGGAAAGCATTCTTTCACAGGAGGAGCGCATATTTCCGGAACCGCAACACCGTTGAGAAGGCCGCTCATCGGAACTGGAGGAAAAAACGGGGAGCGCCTCAAATGAGACACTCCCCGTTTCAGCTATGCTTTATTCATGCAATTCCAGTGGCAAGCCATCCGGATCTTTGAAAAAAGTGAATTTCTTGTTCGTGTAGTCGTCCAAGCGGATTGGCTCAGTCTCAACGCCTTTGCGGTTCAATTCAGCCACAGTTGCCTCGACATCCTCCACATAGAAGCAAAGATGGCGGAGTCCGACTGATTCCGGACCGCTGGGGCGCTCAGGCGGATTAGGAAAAGAGAACAGTTCGATTTCGCTCTCCCCCAGCTGAAGATCGAGCTTATATGAGTCCCTTTCGGCCCGGTAGTTTTCGCGGATGATTGGCAATTCCAACACCTCAGTGTAGAATGCTTTGGAAGCCTCATAATCGGAGGCGATGATTGCCACATGGTGAATTTTTTCAAATTTCATGGTAACATTCCCTTCTGTTTCGAGTTTTACATAATTTTACCACTAAGGGACAATCTGTACACTCTTGCCTGTAACATTTTTCTGCCCAACGGCCACCAATATGGTAGATTTCTGTATCTTTTCAAGCCGGACTTTTGATATAATGAAGGCATCACCAGAAAGTTATAATCGATTTGTTGAACCTGATTGTTTCACCGTTAGGAGAAAGGATGGTAAGTCACATGATTATTACAACAACAGCCCATATCGAGGGCAAAAAAATCACTGCCTATCAAGGCATCGTTTTCGGAGAAGTCATCACAGGCATCAACGTGTTCAAGGATTTCGGAGCCGGCATCCGCAATATCGTTGGAGGACGTTCAAAGAGCTACGAGGATGAATTGACTGTGGCACGCGAAAACGCCTTGTCAGAAATGGAAAGCCGCGCATCCGCAAAAGGCGCAAACGCCATCGTCGGCATGAAAATGGACTATGAGGTGCTGGGAGCCGATAACGGCATGCTGATGGTCACCTGCAGCGGAACTGCCGTAAAATTGATGGATGAATCAGAATATTTAGGATAAAATGAGCAGCACCTCCTGGTACTTAAAACGTATCAGGAGGTGCTTTTCATATGCCAAAACAAAACAGCATAAAGAAGAGACAAAGCGGATGCAACTTTGTCTCCTGGAGAAATATCTAATAGGAAATTTATTTTTTATTCGACGATTTACTAGAATTTTGAAGCGTTCTAGAGAGCGTACGCAGCTGTCCTTTAACTGAGGTGACTTGTTCGAAAATATCTTCGCCATCATTTAACATTTTTACGGTTATCCAACCTAATGATTCTGTGATTGTGCTGGCAACGGTCGCGTTAATGGCAGCACCCGCAACAGTACCCACAGCCGGAATCAACTTCACGATATTGCCGACTGCACCTCTGCCTAAACCAACAACGACTAATTCCTTAGATAGGCTTTTACCAAGACTTTCAGACCATGATTTACCAAATATCTTGTGCAAACGAGCCATCATTGTTAATTGGACTGGAACCAGCAAGAAAGCATCGGAAAAAGGGATGGGTGAAAAGCCGATAATGGCTGCAGTTAAAGATGCGGCATGAACGATCTTATGACATTTTTTGCGGGTTTCTTCATCAACACCTTCCAAAAACTCGTCGAAGATACTGTCAAACTGATTTTTACTTTTATCCAGAATCTTTTCAGCCCGCTCTTTTGATTTATCATAAGCATTAAGTATAATGGCTGATGTTCTTTGCGGTGATTTTTTTAACACTTCGGAGAAGAATGATTCAAATTCTTTTTCGTCTTGCTTCAAATCACTATCCAGAAATTCTTTTTCGACCTGACTTTCTGCAATCTCTTCTTTTTCCAGATTTTGCATTTTTCCGGTGTTGGTTTTTTCCTCGGACACTTTTTTCATGATAATCCCACCTTTATAGTTAGTCACTAGAGGGCATCTAAATCTTGCGAATAGATTATTACTTACTCTTCACCATAATCATACACTAGAAGTCTCGAATCACCCAAAATATAGACTGGTTCACATGTGGTATAACCTGGTGTCAGCGTCAAGTAGAATTAAAGGGCTCACTGCTACTATCTTGTAAATAATTTCAGCTGCATATAAGTTTAAAAAGGTATATGGGAAATTGCTTCCCGTATACCTTTTTTCTGTTCATTGTGTTTTTTTACGAACCGACTTTTTCTTGCTCGGGGCGAACGGTTTGAAGGAAACGGCATAGTTGCCTGCTTCGTCTTTCCCCAACAGCAAGGCCGTCGAAAAGCTCTTGCCGTCTTTTTTCTTGAAACCAGAAAGGCGCTTTGTTTCTTTTCGGGCCAAAAGCTCTTTGGCTTCCTCCGGAGACAGATAGCGGCGGGCGATATAGCGGGCAATCCGGAACGAGCAGGCTTCGCCGTAGTACTGGCATTGGAGGTAACTGCCCTTGATGATCGCTTCTTTCCCGCAGACCGGGCAAATACCGACGACTGCACCGTCGCCTGCAGCATCGATGCGATCCGCGATCCCTTCGGACTGCAGCATCTCATTCTTGGTGCCGAGTATTTCCACAACGAAGTTTTTGATGTTATCCAGGAAATAGTCCTGATCACCCTCGCCTTTATGGATTTTTGCCAGATACTTTTCCCATTCGGCCGTGAAGGCGACATCGCTCATCTTGTTGCCGGCCACGGCCTCACAAAGCAGAGTTCCCTTTTCGGTGATCGCCAGCTGATTCTTCGAAGCCGTTATATAGCCCCTGTCCTTCAGGTTTTCGATGACACCGGCGCGGGTCGCTTCCGTTCCGATGCCGTGCGTTTCCTTCAGGATCGCCTTGTCTTCGGCATCATCCACTTCTTTTCCGGCGTTCTTCATAGCTGCGATCAGCGTACCTTCTGTGTAAGGTTTCGGTGGAGTGGTTTTCTTCTCCTTCGTGGCCAAAACGGCTGTTCCGGTTTCCCCTACAGTAACCATAGGCAGGATTTTGTCCTCCGGCTCGCCTTTTTTCCTTGTGTTGCCTTCCAGCTTCTTCCATCCGAGATTCTTGATGATCTTACCAGATGCCACGAAATCCACCCCGCCAATATCTGTAATGATGGTCGGTTCGTCGTAAATGAAGTCCTCTTCGAACATCGCCAAGGTCCGGCGCAGGACGAGATCATAGATTTTCTGCTGGTTCGCATTCAGTTTGGCGATTCGGGCCTGATCCGGCACTTTTTTCGTCGGGATGATGGCATAATGCTCCTGCACTTTGGCATCATCGACGTACTTTTTGCGCGGGGTCAGATTCGGCTTGTCGATGGTATGGCCCAGGATGCCCAAGTAGCCGGAAAGATTGTCCTTCAAGTAAGCAAATTCATTTTTGGTGATGACCGTCGCATCCGTACGCGGATAGGAAAGCAGCTTTGCTTCGTACAACGACTGCACCGTCGCCAATGTGTCTTTCGCGCCCATCTTGAATTTGGCGTTGGCTGCCCGCTGCAGATCACTGAGCGAATACAGGCGCGGGGCAAACTCGCGTTTGTTTTCGTTGGCTTCGAAACGCTTGATGACGGCAGGCATCTCAGCCGCCAATCCGTGTTCCGCGATGAAGGTTTTCATTTCCTGCTTGGACTCAAATTCGTGCTGATATTTCGCTTCGAACGTCCCATTCGTGACCGTGACCCGGGCCAAACACTCGTAATGCGTCTCTTCCTTGAAGGCTGCGATTTCCTTCATGCGCTTATAGATCATGAAGAGCGTCGGTGTCTGCACACGTCCGACCGAAAAGGCACCTTCTTTGATCCCGGCCTTCTGGAGCGCAATGGTATACAGCCGGCTCAGGTTCATCCCAACCAACCAATCGGCGATTTCCCGGCTTTGGGCCTCAATGTAGGACGGATAGGTATCTTTTCCGTCCAGCAATTCGCTGAACCCGCGGCGGATCTCATTGGATTCCAGGCTGTTGATCCAGAGACGTTTCATCTCCTTCTTTTCTGCGCCGGCATGGCGGATGATCGAGCGGGCGATATTTTCCCCTTCACGGTCCGAGTCGGTGGCGATGATGATGCGGTCCGCTTCCTTGAGCTGCTGTTTGATGTTCGCCATCTGCTTGCCTTTTCCATATTGGATCTTGTATTTATAGTTTTCCGGGAAAATCGGCAAGTGATCCAGGCTCCATTTCTTCCATTTCGGATCATATTCTTCCGGCTGCAGCAATCCCAACAGATGACCGGATGCATGAACGATTACCGTTTCGCCATCGAATAGGCTGTCTTGGATCACGTAGTTCCCGGCAACCCTCGCCTTCTTTTGGAAAGAGCTCGCGTAGGCAGCCGCCTGCGATGATTTTTCGGCTAAAATGACTGTTTTCATTCTGAAATCCCCTCCCTGACAGGATTGCCGTTTGAGACTTTTAAGGCAATCGATATCATACAATTATAACATACGTGCATTCCCAAAAACCGATTGAAAAAGGACTGCGACTGACACAAAAAGCGCCAGCGCAGTCCTTTTCGACCTGATTGTTCTTAATCGTCCAGCTTGAGTTTCTTCAGTGCCTCGAATAAGGCGGAATTTACCGGCTCTTCTTCTTGATTCTGTTTCTTCAGATATTTTTGGACGTCCTGCTTCGCGGCTTTTCCGCCGGAGCCTTTTTTGCGTCGTTCGTTGAAGGCCGATAGCTTTTCGCGGTAACCGCATTTGCAGGTGAAAATTTGGCCGTCGCCCTCGCCGTGCAGCTCCATTTTCTTCATGCATTGCGGACAACGAGCGTTCGTGACACGTGCCACATTTTTGCGGTATCCGCAATCGCGGTCCTGGCACACAAGCATCTTGCCCTTTTTGCCGTTCACTTCCAGCATCGGTTTGCCGCATTCCGGGCATGTCTTGGTGGAGATGTTTTCATGTTTGAACTTGCCATCGCTCATCTTGATTTCTGAAACGATTTCTTTCGTATAGGTCTTCATTTCGTTGATGAATGTATCCTTCTTCAGCTTGCCGGCAGCGATCTGCTCGAGCTTGCGCTCCCAATCGGCTGTCAGGGCTGGGGATTTCAGTTCTTCCGGAACCAGCTCCAGCAATTGCTTGCCTTTAGACGTGATATGGATTTCCTGTCCGCGTCTTTCAATCAGGAAGGAATTGAACAGCTTCTCGATGATGTCGGCACGCGTAGCGACGGTTCCCAGTCCGCCCGTTTCCTTCAGAGTCTGAGCCAAAGCCTTATCCGTCGTCTCCATATATTTTGCCGGATTTTCCATCGCCGTCAACAATGTAGCTTCATTGAAGTAGGCAGGCGGTTTCGTCTGGCCCGATGTCTCGCTTATGTAACGAACAGCCAGCACATCGCCTGCCTCGATTTTCGGCAACAGTTGCTCCTGGAGACCGTCTTCCGACTCCTCATCCTCCGTGCGATTGCTGTAGACTTCTTTCCAGCCGGTAGCGATGACTGTTTTGCCACGAGCCACGAAGCGCTCGCCGCCGATATCCGCACGTAGGGTCAGCTGCTCGTATTCGTAAGCAGGGAAAAGCACAGCCAAGAAGCGTTTTACGACCAAATCATAGATCTTGAGTTCCTGAGCCGACAGCTTCCCTATTTGGACGACCTGTTCCGTTGGGATGATGGCATGGTGATCGGAAACTTTGGTGTCGTCGACGAACGACTTATTCGCCTTGATTGGTTTCGCCAATACCTTGTTCACGAGTGGACGGTATTCCTTGATGGCGCATGCCTTCAATCGGTCCGGCAGCGTAGCAACGATGTCGTTCGACAGGTAGCGGGAATCCGTACGCGGATAAGTCAATAATTTATGCTGTTCATAGAGTTTCTGCATGATGTTCAGCGTTTCTTTGGCGGAATAACCGAAAAGCTTGTTGGCGTCACGTTGCAGTTCGGTCAGGTCATATAGGCCAGGTGCATAAGCTTTTTTCGGTTTGCGGTCGACAGCAACTACGGCCGCCTGCTGCTTATCCAACTTTTTGACAATGGCAGTAACTTTATCGCGCTCGAAACTCTTCGTGTCGTTCGTTTTCTCGTCCTGCCAAATCAGCTTCAGCTTCGTATCTGTCTGGGCCTCGATGCCGTAATAGGTCTTCGGCTGGAATTTTTTGATTTCCTCTTCGCGTCTGGCGATGATGGCGACAACCGGCGTCTGGACGCGGCCGCAGTTCAACTGGGCATTGAATTTCGTCGTCAGCGCTCGGGTTGCATTTAGGCCGATGTACCAATCCGCTTCCGAACGGGCTACAGCGGACTGGTACAAGTTTTCAAAGTCCTTGCCCGGCTTCAGGTTCTGGAAGCCATCTTTGATGGCCTTGTCCGTCACGGATGAAATCCACAGGCGTTTGAGGGGTTTATTGACTTTTGCTTTTTCGATGATCCAGCGGGCGACTAATTCGCCCTCGCGGCCGGCATCCGTTGCGATGATGATGTCGGAAACATCATTCCGCACCAGTTGAGACTTGACAGCATTGTATTGTTTCCCGGACTGCTTGATCACCGTCAACTTCAGGTCCTGCGGAAGCATCGGCAGATCAGCCAAGTTCCAGTTTTTGTATTTTACGTCGTAGGCTTCCGGATCGGCCAACGTCACAAGATGACCCAAGGCCCAAGTGACGATGTAATCTTTCCCTTCCAGGTACCCTTGACCCTGTTTCTCGCACTGCAGCACGCGAGCGATATCGCGCGCTACCGATGGTTTTTCAGCTAATACTAGACTCTTTCCCATACTCTATTTCCTACTTCCTAATTTCTTAATTCGTCAGTCTTACTATATCACAGAAGTTTTATGCGGACGCCATCTTTTTATTTCCCCTAATGCTCCTGTCCAAAAACCAACAGAGCATCCGGAGATTTCCGTTGGATGCTCTGTTGGTTTCCCTTAAAAATTCCAGGCTTGATCGTGACTTCCGGAACTTCAATAATCTGGCCTATATTTTTCGGTAGCGTTTCAATCCCAAAACGTTTAAAACTGTAAAAAGACCTATAAACAGCATAATGACCAGCAGATCATTACGAATATCTACCAACGCGCCCCCTTTAATCATGACACTTTGCAAAGCTTTCCCGATATAATACAGCGGCATGAATCTGGCTAAAAATTGCAGCCAATCCACCAAGCTGCCTACCTCGATGATTCCTGAAAAGAAAATTTGCGGAATGATCACAACTGGAATGAATTACACCATTTGAAATTCCGATGCAGCGAAAGTCGATAATAACACCCCGAAAGATAAAGCCAACAACGCTGAAAGGAAGGTGATCCCCATCACCAATGCAAGGCTTCCGGCCACAGGAACATGCAAAACCTGGACAACAAACTCCACCAGCAACAAGGTTTGGATAAATGCTAAAAAACCATACCCCAAAAGGTAGCCGGCAATGATTTGCCACCGTCGGACCGGCGCCGCCAAGACCTTATCCAGCGTCCCCGTTGTCCGTTCCCGCAAAAGTGCCATTCCCGAAATCAAGAATACCAAGAAAAATACAAAAAAACCAAGTAATACTGGGCTGATGATCGTGAAATAATCTGAATCGGCTTCACCGTAAAGATACTGCTCATTGATTGTCGGCTGTTGTGGAACAGCTTGAGCAAGGCTCGGGTTTGCCGCGACCGCTTCCTGTCCAAGTGCTGTTAGTGCGCCCATTTGGAGTTTGATCACGGCTCCTTGAAGTTTTGCTCTGACTACCGCACTTTTGGCAGGGGTACTGTTTTCATAAGTAATTTCAAGATGAGTGGCATCCGTTTGGGCGATAAAAGCCACCAATCGATTATTTTGTATGCTTTCCTCCACGTGCTCTTCACTCGAAAAGTTAGTGGCCTTGATGTGATTCTCTTCCAGATTTTTGACTATTTCCGGATTCAGGTTGTAGACGCCCACTTTGTAGGTTGCATCCGTTCCCGAGGAAGCGAATAAAAAATACATCAACGTAAACAGCAATAAGGGTGCAATCCACATTAAGGCCAACGTTCGCTTATCCCGAAACATTTGAATAAAAATCCGTTTGGCGATGGCAAATGCAATCATTCTTCCTCACCTCCCGCCGCCAAGAAGACGTCTTCAATAGTATCCACGTTGAATTTCCCGGTCATTTCTTCAGCGGTTCCCAAAGCGATCACTCGGCCATGGTTCAACAGAACCAGCTTGTCGCAGCGTAGTGCTTCGTCCATTGCATGGGTTGTAATCACAATCGTTTTCCCTTGGTCCCGGATCTCATTCAGCTCATGCCAGATGCCTTGCCGCAAAATCGGATCGACTCCGACAGTCGGCTCATCCAAAATAAGTATATCCGGATTATGCAGTAACGCGATCGCCAAAGACAAGCGCCGCTTCATCCCTCCAGAATAGCTCGATACGCGTTTGGATAAATCTTTCGTCAAATTCGTCACTTGAGCGACATAAGCCAACCTTTGCTGAAGAGCCTCTTTCTTCAAACCATACAATTTACCGAAAAAAGTCAGGTTCTCTTCACCCGTCAATTCTTCGTATAACGCATCGGATTGTGCCATATAGCCCACTTTTCCCAATATAGAAAAATTGGGCATCAGATGATCGTAAATTTTCGTTTGCCCCGTATCAAGGCTTTCCATCCCCAGCATCAGTTTGATCAAAGTGGTCTTTCCTGTCCCGGAAGGGCCGATGATTCCGACGATTTCACCTGTCTCGATCGTAAAATGAATATCTTCCAAAACGCGCTGCTGCTTGAATTTTTTTGAAACGTGTTGAACCTCAATCGCGTGCATGGGCATATCCCCCGTTTTCCGAATCAGATTTTTTTGATTGGCTTTGAAAGCTTATTTCATATAATTGCCGCCTTATGTAATCCCTTAAACACCCATCGGCTTATCGCTAACGATTGCTCCTGTATTTTTACATTATAATCCCCGACAGTTGTGAACACTAGTTTAATCAATATAATAATATGCTGCTTCTGTGGCTATCCGACTTGTTGGCGGCTCTTTATCCGGACCAAAAAAGGCAGCCCATGCAGACTCGTGGGTCGGATCCGCTGGGGCTGCCTGAATATTTACTTTTTACTGCTGTCCTTTAAATTTCATAACGACTTCTTAGAAAGTTTGCCCCTTTCGGAATGAAGCCAAATAGCGCAAACAGCTTTCCAAATCTTCTCTGCTTTGAGATATTTCTTTCGCTAGTTTTCTCTCCACTTCATCTTTATCGATCATCAGCCTGTATTGTTTGATGAATTCGTACAGCTCTTGTCTGAACGCTGCATCTTGACTTCCGAAGTCCAACGGCAATTGGCTTCTGTCACCCGTTGCCAAATAATCTTGATATAGTTCTTTCGCCCAACTTTCAGCACATGCGTCAAAGCCAATAGCTATTTCTCGGTTTTCCTTGGATACTGTTTTCCAAGCAAGCATATTCGGTTGCAAATATCTTGACCCTAGAGCATTCTTTTGCAAAAGAAAGAAAGCTTTCCGATATTTTTCCAAGTAATACCGCAAGAGAGTTTCTTGCAGACAGTCTTTATGCACTGCGTAGCAACGCTCTATTTCGCTTTTCTCGCCTTCGTTTGCTTCAGGTTCAAACTTATAGCTGAATCCTCGTATGGCACCGTCCACATGAACAATCGAAGTACCGTAGTTGGTAAGCAGCCTTTCCTCTTTTTGAACATCATTCGATCCGGCATCAAAGTATCTGCGGAAAGCTGCGAATAAACTATAATCCACCCGGATAAAATCATTCATCCGTACGGCCGGCATCGCTTCGCAGAGTTCTGCGAGCTGAGGCCCTTTCCACGAAGATTCCAAAAACGAGCGCATCCTATCAAAGCTAAAATAATCATCTTCAAAGCCTGACATTTTTGAGGACATCAGAAATGCCAAATAGGAACCTGCTGCAAACAGTAATACCAGTATCGTGGCAAGAAGGCCTTTGAGACCGCCCGAGACATACCCGATGATTGTTAGTGCCGGAAATATAATCAGGAATATAATTTTTATGTTTTTCATAGCCAAAGCCCCGCATACAGTTTAGATAGAAGCATCCCTCTAACCTTCTTCCCCAGGTAATTCACCAATCAGCGAATAACGAATCGTATCTATGCAACACCATTATACTGGAGTGCACAAGCTATTTCCATTAACAGCCCAGCATTCCGGAATCTGAAAAAAATAAGCCAGATGGAATGTGCTCTTCCATAAGAGCATTCCATCTGGCTTTTCTTCATCCTTTTTTCTGCTGTGCCGCCAGCAATGGCGCCAAAATCGGCTCCAGGATCAAATAGAACCCGGCGTTCCCCAGACCATGCAGGAGATCGAAAGGGATCCCGGCGATATAATAGGCCCAAAAACTGTTGATGCCCATCAATTTTACGGAAATGAGGGAGATGACGAACCCGTAAAGCAGCCCCCCGAAAAAGGCGAATAGCGCAAAAGGGATTCTGTGGCTCCTGTTTTGGTTTGTGCTGTAGAACGGCTTCACAAACAGACCCGTGACCACGATCAGAACGCCGAAACTGGCGATCTGCGCAATCGTCCATGGACCCATCCCCAGCAGGAAGTTGGTCAAAACAATCGACAGGATGGCCACAATGAAGCCGTCCGTCATGCCTAATGTCAGCGTCAGGATAATCAGCACGGCTGTCACAGGCTGGACATTCGGGATGAACTGGAACATCATTCTCCCGACATAGCACAAAGCCGTCAAGATCGACAGCAGTGCCAGTCGCCTCACCCCGAAGCCCACAGTCTTCTTTACATTTCTGTCAGGTTCCACACGATTACGTCTCCTTCTTGGAGCGCTACATCAGCGGCTCCGACCATCGAAGGCTCGCCGTTTACATCAAATAACCAATACTTGGCTTTCGCTTCGGCTGTTTCTTCCGCTTGTGATTGCCCGTCGATGGCTGTGATGAAGCCGTCTGCTTCTTCGATTACATAGTTTTCTTCCATGACATCAAATAAGCTAGTGCCCGCTTCAACCTCCACTGTTTTTTCAGAGCCTGCGACGACCGTGCCACCATCCGTCAAAGAGATTGTTATGCTGACTGTCTCCGCTGCTTCGGAACTGACCGCAACAGTCGACTCTTGCAGGACGGAGCTTGTTTGCGCTTCTTCCGTCGGGGCGCACCCGAATAATACCAAACTCAACGATAAGGCCAACAATAATTTCTTCATTTTACCACTCCTAATCTGTATTCGACAGGGGTTGCATCTCCAACGGCCGGGATTATGCAAAAAAAGCCCATGCGCCATCGCATAGACAAGTAACGGGACCGTTTTACCTCGAAACAGCCCGTTTGCAAAAAATAGCAGCTTGGAATGAAGACCTGACTTAGACGTTCCGGGACGTCATCACAGTGGCGGGACCGCGTTGGATTTTCACCAAACTTCCAAATTCCAAGTGTCTTTGAATGGTTTTCCTATCCCTTCCATTTTACCCAAAGGAGAAAAAAATACAAGACCAGGTGCGCTTTTCAGTGCATTCTGGTCTTGCAATTGATGATAAGTGTGTCAAGTCAAGCTTTGTTTCCTCGCTACGCCTTCAAGCTTTCGCCGTTGGTTGCGATAACATCTTTATACCAATAGAAAGATTTTTTCTTGTAACGGTTCAGCGTGCCAGATCCGTCATCATGGCGGTCGACATAGATGAAGCCGTAGCGTTTCTTCAATTCCGCAGTCGAAGCGCTGACCAGATCGATACAGCCCCAAGTTGTGTAGCCCATCAGATTGACACCGTCAGCGATCGCTTCAGCGACCTGCACCAGGTGGTCGTTCAGGTACTTGATGCGGTAATCATCGTTGACGGTCCACTCGCCGTCCGCGCCTTTTACCAATTCATCTACCGCGCCCAGGCCGTTTTCGACGATGAACAATGGTTTTTGGTAACGATCCCAGAAAGTATTCAGGATGATACGCAAGCCTTTCGGATCGATCTGCCATCCCCATGCAGATGCTTCCAGATAAGGATTCATTACGCCACCTAGAATATTCCCTGTACCCTTCATTTTCTTGGACTGATCTGCTGTTTCGGTCGAGCTCATGTAGTAGCTGAAGGAAACGAAATCGACTGTATTCTTCAGGATTTCTTCGTCTTCCGGTGTGATGTCCAGCTCAATGCCGTGCTCACGGAAATAGCGCTTCATGTAACCAGGATACGTGCCGCGTACATGCACATCCGAGAAGAAGAAGTTTTGGCGGTCTGCTTCCATCACGGCGATGACATCATCCGGATGGGAAGTCAACGGATACGTAGGCATAGCGATGACCATGCAGCCGATCTGGAAGTCCGGATTGATTTCGTGTCCGATTTTAGTCGCCAAAGCGCTGGCTACCAATTCATGGTGACAGGCTTGGTATAGGTCCTGTTTCGACAGTTGATCTGGTGGCGTTGAGATGCCGCCACTCATGAAAGGCGCATGGATGATCGAGTTGATTTCATTGAACGTCAGCCAGTACTTGACTTTATTTTTGTAGCGCGTGAAGACCGTGCGCACATAGTTCTCATAGAAGCCGATCATTTTGCGGTTGATCCAACCGTCATATTCTCTTGAAAGGTGCAGTGGTGTTTCATAGTGGGACAATGTGATCAGTGGCTCGATGCCATATTTGGCTAATTCATCGAATAGATCATCGTAGAACTGCAGGCCGGCTTCGTTCGGCTCGGTTTCATCGCCGTTCGGGAAGATGCGTGTCCAAGCGATCGATGTACGGTATGTTTTGAAGCCCATTTCAGCGAACAACGCGATATCTTCCTTATAACGGTGGTAGAAGTCGATCCCTACCAATTTCATGTTATCAGGTGTCGGTCCGTCAGTAATCAGCCCTCCAAAACCGCCTTTCGGTGTTACATCCTGAACAGATAAGCCTTTGCCGTCCGCGTCATATGCTCCTTCGTATTGGTTGGCGGCGGTTGCGCCACCCCATAGGAAGTTTCCTGGAAATCTCAATTCTGTCACAGTCCTTCATCCCTTTCATGGTAACGTTTTACAACCTCTATTTTACCTGAACATCTGCACAAATGAAACTGTTACCATACAAGCATCGAATTCTGCTATGATAAGCATGAGAAACTGCAGTCATTTTTATAAACCTTATTGTTTGGACGTTTTGAAACAAAGGAGGAATGGCAAAATGGATGAACACAAACACACGGGGCACACGCACACAGATCACACTCCGGAGGTCCCAAAACCGATCGATCCACACGCTAGGCACGACCATTCGGGTCATCATATGGCCCCACCACAGCCGGTTGCTGCCGAACCCCAGTCAGAAAAGCACGCGGCTCATGTGCATACAGAGGCACAGTCACCCCAACCTAAACAGGCCGCTTCCCCGAGTCACGAACAACATGAAAAACACATGGTGCAAAGTCCGGCTGGGCATTCCGGCCACCACGAAAAGATGGTGGAAGATTACAGGAAACGCTTTTGGATCGTTTTGCTGCTGACGATTCCCGTAACCCTGTTGTCTCCTATGATCATGATGCTCTTCGGTTACCATTTCGACTTTCCGGGAGCAAATTTCATCGTGTTCGGCTTATCCACCGTGATTTTCTTCTACGGCGGCAAACCGTTTCTGGAGGGCGCTTGGGAAGAATCGAAGAACCGGTCGCTCGGCATGATGATGCTAATCTCATTGGCGATCGTTTCTGCCTATATCTACAGCACGTTCACCGCCTTCTTCATAGAAGGCTCGGACTTTTATTTCGAACTGGCGACTTTGATCCTGATTATGCTGCTTGGGCATTGGATTGAGATGAAATCCCAGATGGGGGCATCCAAAGCATTGGAAGAACTCATCAAACTGATGCCGAAGGAAGCCCACCGGTTGGATGCGGCCGGTAATGTCGAAGAAGTGTCGATCGAAGCTCTCGTTCCGGGTGAGCGCATCCTCGTCAAGCCCGGCGAGAAGATCCCTTTGGACGGTAAAATCTACGAAGGCCTGTCAACGGTTGATGAATCGATGCTGACAGGCGAATCGGTGCCTGTCGAAAAACAACCGGGCATGCAGGCCATCGGCGGCTCCATCAACGGGTCCGGCGTCCTGAAGCTGACTGTGGAAAAAGTGGGGAATGAAACCTATTTGGCTCAGGTCATCAACATGGTTCAGGAAGCCCAGCAACAAAAATCCAAGTCGCAGGGTTTGGCCGACAAAGCGGCTGGCTGGCTATTCTATATCGCTGTCATCGCCGGCGCCCTGACTTTCTTTTATTGGATCTTCGCAGCCAACCTGCCCTTCGCCTTGGAGCGAATGGTAACGGTCCTTGTCATCGCCTGTCCCCACGCACTCGGGTTGGCTGTCCCTTTGGTGAATGCAGTGTCCACTTCGCTTGCGGCCAGAAACGGTCTGCTGATCCGTAACCGGACACAGTTCGAAGAGGCGCGCAACGTCGATCGGATCGTATTCGATAAGACCGGCACCTTGACGGAAGGCAACTTCGGCGTCACCGACCTCCTTCCCGCGGCCGGGGTCTCCGAGACGGATTTGCTTACGTTAGCCTATTCTGCCGAGAGTCAATCTGAACACCCAATCGCAAAAGGGATTGTCCGCAAAGGGGAAGCCGAATCTGTCGCCCTTTTGCCGGTAACTGATTATCAAAACATTACCGGCCAAGGTCTGCAGGTCACTGTGGATGGCATGAAGGTCGCCGTTGTCAGCCCCGGCACTATGGACGAGCGTGGCATAACTTACGACAAAGAAACATTCGCCAACTTAGCCGAGCAAGGCAAAACCGTTGTCTTCGTCCTCAAGGAAGGCGCCCTGCAGGGGATGATCGCCAGCGCCGACATCATCCGTTCGTCATCGCACGAAGTCGTGGCTGCCCTGAAGGAGCAAGGCATTGAAGCCATCATGCTGACAGGCGACAACAGCCGAGCAGCGCATTACGTGGGCGAGCAGTTAGGGCTGGCTCAAGTATTTGCGGAAGTTCTGCCTGCTGAGAAATCGAAGCACATCACCGCGCTGAAGGCCGGAAACAAGAAAGTCGCGATGGTCGGGGATGGCGTCAATGATGCGCCCGCTTTGGCGGAGGCTGACCTCGGCATTGCCATCGGGGCCGGCACGGATGTCGCCATCGAAACAGCCGACGTCATTCTAGTGGACAGCAATCCGAAAGACGTATTGACAATCATTGCTCTTTCGAAAGCCACTTACCGCAAGATGGTCGAGAATCTGATTTGGGCTGTCGGCTATAACGTGATCGCCATTCCGCTAGCTGCAGGTGTATTGGCCAATCATGGCTTCCTCATCACCCCTGCCATTGGGGCAGCCGTCATGTCGATCAGCACCATCATCTGCGCGGTCAACGCTCGACTGCTGAAGATAGACTGAACAGGCCTTTCAAACATTCAACGCAACAGACTGTAAAACTACATCCAATCTACACACTATCGTTGTACAATGATTGCATAAGAACAGAAATGGAGGAATTTGCATGTTTGGCAGATGCCTACAATATTTTGGAGGTTTTGGTATGGGCGGCATGATGTTTATGGGTATTTTCTGGATTGCTTTGATCATACTCATCATTTACTTGGCAACCAGGCTTTTGAACGATAGATCAGACAAAGTTTCAACCGAAGAATCCGCTCTGGATATCCTGAAGAAGGAACTGGCTAAAGGGAATATCACCGAGGAAGAGTTCGACCGTAAGAAAAAACTGTTGTAAATCAGCATGAATGCAAAACGAGGGACAGTCACATTTTGTGGCTGTCCCTCGTTTTATTTTCCGTTCATGTCCGCTCCTGATCCAACGGAAGCGTAACCGTGAACGTGGCTCCCTTGCCGCTGTTGCTGACAACCCGTACAGTCCCGTTGTGCTTCCTGATGATGCTTTTGACGATGGCCAAACCGAGCCCTTGTCCCCCGGATTTGCTGTTGCGCGAGGGCTCAGTCATATAGAACCGCTCGAAAATCTTTTCCTGGTCTTCCGGATCGATGCCAATGCCGTCATCGGACACTTTCAGTACCGCTTGGTTACCCTCCTGATGGATTTCAATCTGGATACTCCCTTGCTTTGGCGTGAACTTGATGGCATTGGCCAAAAGGTTGGTCAACACCTGACTGATTTTGTCCTGATCAGCAGTTATCATCAACGTCTCCCCGGTTACTGCCAAGGTGATATTCTTTTTGGAGGCTGCAGCCGTGAAGTTGGTCGCGACTTTCCTGCTCAAAGCCTGCAGGTCAAAACGGCTGAATTCCAATTTTTCGTGACTGCTTTCCATTTCGTTAATCTTATCGATATTCCCGATCAGACGGGAAATTCGGTTCACTTCATCATAGCAGATCTTCAACCGCTCGCTACTCGGCTCCCAGATGCCGTCCAGCATCGCTTCCAGATTGCCTTTCAAGGTCGTAAGCGGGGTCCGGATTTCATGGGCAATATCGGAAGAAAGGCGGTTCCGGATTTCCTGTTGGCTATCCAGTTGATGGGAAAGACTGTCCACCGAACGAATCAGTGCATCGATTTCGACGATGTTCGTTTCTTTGGGCGGCTGCTCCGTATAGTTACCTTTGGCGATTTTCCCTGTGAAACGGCTCACCGCAAAGACCGGTACGCTCAACTTTCTGGCGATCCAGACCGCGAAGAAAAGCGATAAGGCGAAAGCCAACAGCGCCACGATCAGCAGATTGTTGCGGATGTCGCTCATGAATGAGACATCATGTTCCGTATAGAAGTACGACCCCATCGTTCCGATTGCCAAACTGCCGATTGTCCGGGTACCATCATTAAGCTCAACAGTGGTCACCGTATATTCGCTCTCTGTCCCGCCCATCATCTCGTTCATCTGCGACATATGGCTGGACATCATCTGGCGGTTCTCCTGTTCCTCCATCGCAGTGGGGGTCCAAATCAGCTGCCCTTGGCTATCGTAGAGTTTCAGGATGACGTCGGCCTGCAATGCCTGCCTGCCGATAACCGCTACGGCATCCTCATCCCAGCTGCCGTCTTGGACATAGACTGCTTCGATTTCATCCGTAAAACTGGTTATTTCTTCCGTGCGCCGTTCGCTGACATATTCCGAGAAGTGGCTATCCAATAAGCGTACGCTGAACCAGCCGAACAACCCGATGATAACTATCGAAAAGAGCAGGAAGGAAAAAATCAGGTGCCAACTGATTGTCCGCCTCATCGCTTCCCACCAAACCGGTAGCCGCTTCCCCGGACAGTCAAAATATAGATAGGCTGTTTCGGTTCCGGCTCTATCTTTTGCCTGATGTTCTTGATATGCGTATCGATTACCCTATCCAAACCTTCGAAGTCCTGCCCTTTTACGCTCTCCAGCAATTCTTCCCTCGTGAAGAGCCGGCTTGGATTCTTGGCCAACAAAGACAACAGGTCATATTCGGTAGCCGTCAATGCGACTTCCTGCTGACGCGCGAAAACTTGCTTTGTTTTGGGATGAATGACCAATTCGCCGCCATCGAAGATCCATCTCTCCTCGGCATCGGCCGCAGCAGCGCGCCTCAGCACAGCCTCGACCCGCGCCACAAGTTCCTTGGGGCTGAATGGTTTGACCATATAATCATCCGCGCCGGTCCGCAAGCCGATCAGGATATCCTTTTCGGATGACCTTGCTGTCAGCATAATGATGGGTACATTGGATTCTTCGCGGATTTTGGCGCAGACCTCTCCGCCTGTCATATCGGGCAGCATCAGATCCAACACGATCAGATCCGGATGGAAGGCAGAAAATTTCTCCAATGCCTCCATACCTGACTCGGCACGGTATACTTGATATTTTTTTGCGGCCAGATAGGCCTCTACGATATCCAAAATATTTGGTTCATCATCTACGATCAAAACCTTCATGGGCATCCACCTCCATCTTATTTCCCTGATTTTTATTGTACACTCACCTGAGCCATCATGCCATTGTCCTCATGCTCCAAAATGTGGCAATGGTACATGAAGACGCCCTTCTCAGAAAAAGTCACCGCCAGCCGGACCGTTTCACCGGGATAAACGGCGACCGTGTCCTTCCAGCCTTGTTCATTCTGCAGAGGCTCCGCTCCGTCACGCGAGAGCACCTGGAATTGGACGCCATGAATATGGAAAGGATGAACCATGCTGCCCATCATATCCTGCGCATTACGAACTTCCCAGATGACTGTTTCATTCAGGCGCTGTTCGACATCAATCCGGTCCATGTCAAACTGGTTGCCGTTGATGTTGACCATGAAGGACATGCCGCTCAGCGTGAACTGTTGGACGGCCGCCCCTTCCACCGTTGGTTCCGGTATTTCGTTCAAAATTTCCGGAAGCGCCGTATGTACGTCCGTTTCTTCCGTGACATTCAGTGAGAGGACTGTTACGTTCCCATCCATCAGTTTCACGGTATCCCCCTTAGCGTATTCGCTCAGGTCCACGATGACTTCCGCCCGTTCACCCGGCGTCAACGTCACAGATGTCAATGCAACCGGCTGCTCAAGAAAACCGCCATCGCTGGCGATTTGATGGAACTCCGCGCCATTTTCTAATCCAAACGTGTAATTACGGGCATTCGAACCATTCACCAAACGCAGGCGAATTTGTTCATTTTTTACCTCCACGTAGGGATTGATGGTCCCGTTCACCAGCAAAGTATCGCCGTAGGTACCATCGGGATTATAAGTGCCTTCATAATCGAATTGGTTGTCCGCATCGAAGGTCCGGTCCTGGATAATCAAAGGAAAGTCATTCACCCCATAGTCCTTCGGCAAATCAAGCTTATCGGAGTTGTCGTCCTCGACAAAAATCAACCCGGCCAACCCAGCATACACTTGTTCAGCTGTCGTCCCCAAAGCGTGCGGGTGGAACCACAAAGTCGCTGCCTCCTGTTTGACCGTAAAATCCACTTGCATCGTTTCATTCGGTCCCACCGGATGTTGCGGCCCGCCATCCATATCAGAAGGCAACTTCACGCCGTGCCAATGGAAAGAGGTGGCTTCGGACAACTGGTTTTTGGTCTTGATATGTACCTCTTGACCTTCATGCACGACCAAAACCGGACCAAGATAGGAACCGTTGTATCCAATTGTCTGCGTTGCTTTTCCTTTCAAGAAGGCTGTCTCCCCTGCTTGCGCTGTGACCGTATAGCTGATTTCGCTAGCGGATTCGGAATCCGGCTCCAACAGTTCCGGCAACCGTAGTGCGGTCCCTTGCTGCCCGCTCTCATCCAGTACGATAGACTGGGTTCCTCCCATCATATGACCCATTCCGCTAAAATTACCCGAGTTACTCGAATTCGGATTTGCCGTTGTCACTGTCGTCCGGCTCTCCCCGCTGTTGAAAAACGTCGAAAAAAGATTGGCTGATACAAACAGCAACAACGCCAATGAAGCAACCAAAGCCACAATCAACGAGGTTCTTTTACTCATGTTAATCCGTCCTTCCCTTTCTGACTCTTCTGTTGCCTTCATTATACATCCTCGATGTGTAGAACAGATGGATTTTGCAACCGGATGGCCTGGAAACGACAAAAAATCTCCCTCTGACCAGAAATGAGAAGGAGATAATTCGTAATTCCTCTTCAGCCGAAGAAAGCCAACAAGACACCGGCCGCGACAGCCGATCCGATGACGCCTGCCACATTCGGGCCCATCGCATGCATCAACAAATAGTTGGAAGGGTTGTATTTGATGCCTTCCTTCTGCACGACCCGCGCAGCCATCGGCACGGCCGAAACACCGGCTGCCCCGATCAAGGGGTTCACTTTGCCGTTCGTCAGTTTGTACATCAGTTTTCCCATTAGCACGCCAGCTGCAGTCCCTACAGCAAAGGCGAACAGCCCCAATATGATGATTTTTATCGTGGTCAGCGAAAGAAAGAGCTCGCCGTTCGCCTTGGCTCCAACGGTTACGCCCAGGATGACGGTGATGGTGTACATCATGGCATTCTGCAACGTTTCCGTCAGTTTCGGAACCTGGCCGCTTTCCCGGATTAGATTACCCAGCATCAGCATCCCCACAAGCGCCGTGGCTGATGGGACGACCAAGCTGACGAAAATCGTAGTGACAATCGGGAACAGGATGCGCTCGTTTTTAGACACAACACGCATCTGCTTCATGACCGTCTCCCGTTCTTTTTGGGTCGTCAACAGGCGCATGATCGGCGGCTGGATGAGGGGAACCAAGGCCATATAGGAATAAGCCGCCAAGGCGATAACCGATAAGAGATGGTTGGCCAATTTTGTCGTCAAATAAATGGCAGTCGGTCCGTCCGCCCCACCAATGATGCCGACGGATGCCGCTTCCTGGGGCGTCATCCCCAAGGCCAAAGCCCCAAAGAATGCCGCAAAGATGCCGAACTGCGCTGCCCCGCCCAACAAAAGCGTCTTCGGATTGGCGATGAGCGGTCCAAAATCGGTCGCTGCCCCCAGGCAGAGGAAGATTAACGGCGGATAGATGCCCAAATTAGTCCCTTGGTAGAGGTAATAAATCAGTCCACCCGGTTCGTTTTCGGTAGGGGGCGTCATCAATCCGGCCAACGGAAGATTGACCAACAGGATGCCGAACGCAATCGGGAGCAACAAATAGGGCTCATACCCCTTCTTGATGGCTAAATAAAGGAAAATGCAGGCAATGATGATCATAATGATTTCTTTATACGTAACATTAGCCAATCCGGACATCCGGATCAGATCCGTCAAAGCTTGTACCATAAGAATCCCTTCCCTTCTAGAGAATCAACAACGGTTGGTCGGATTCGACAATTTCGTTGGCTTTCACCAAAATACTTCTGATGATGCCGTCCTCATCCGCAACGATTTCATTCTCCATCTTCATGGCTTCGAGGACGATAAGGTTTTCGCCTTTTTTGACCCGTTGCCCCTCTTTGACGAGGATGCGCAAGATGGTGCCCGCCATCGGAGCCAACATTGTTTTTCCTTCTGTTTGGGGCGCAGCATCCGAAGTGCTTCTGGCACTATCCGCCTTAGGTTGCTCCGTCATGACCGCATCATCCGGCAACTCCCTCACCTTGACATGATAAACTTGCCCGTCGATTTCGATTTCATACTTTTTCATAAAAAGACCTCCCTTTACAATCAGCAGCTGGCATTCACTTGATACGCGTTACATCGATGATTTCAAACTTCTTGGACGGATGTGCCTCATAAGCGGCGACCAATGCCATTATCGCCGCAGCTTTGGCTCGTTGCTCATCCACACCCGGATCCAACAGAACGGGGTGTAAATCATCTTCCTGGTGAATCGGTGACGAAGCCGCCACTGCAGGTTCTCCGACTAACTTATGAACCAGTTCAACCAAGAACCAAAGACTTGACAATACGGCAAAAACGACGATCATCGCAACAACGGTGACAATCAGACCATCGCCTAAATTGAATGTTTCCATTTCCTTCACCTCTTCCTTTTAACTGCGATACCGGGCCTGGATCCGAATCACTGCTTCCGGCGTTTCGACTGAAGATGGTGCCTTTTTGTCGGCTTTTTCTTCAGGGATAGTTGGATAGTAGACTTCCTGCAGATACGCTTTACCGACTTGAGGGAACAATGCATAAGTCAACACATCCTCATCCGTGCGCGCCAAGTCACCCAACTCCGCCTTCAATCTTGCGAACTCCGGCTCCAGATGATCCGCCGGGCGATCCGTGATGACGGCATCATCCCCGATGATACTGCGCCGGAAATTATCGTTCACCGGTACCGGTGTCTTACCGTATTTTCCGTGCAGATAATCCTTCACTTCATTCGGGACCATCTTGTAGCGTTCTCCCGTCAGGACATTGAAAACAGCCTGCGTCCCGACCATCTGACTCATCGGTGTGACCAATGGCGGAAAGCCTAAGTCCGCTCTGACACGGGGCACTTCCCGCAACACGGCCTCGTACTTATCACTGGCTTTTGCCTGCTTAAGTTGCGAATTCAAATTCGACAGCATCCCACCCGGCACTTGATAGATAAGTGCTTTGGGATCGACCGACAGCATTTTCGGATCGAGCACGCCCGAAGCGATGTACTTATCGCGGATCGGTTTGAAATAATCAGCAATTTCTTCCAATTTGGCGATGTCCAAGCCCGTACTGTACCCCAGCTCCTCCAACACCAGCGCCATCGATTCGGTAGGCGGTTGACTCGTACCTTCCGCAAATGGCGAAATGGCACAGTCGATGATGTCCGCACCCGCTTCGATGGCAGCCATGTAGGTCATCTGTGAAACGCCGCTGGTGGCATGCGTATGGATATTCAAAGGCACATCGATAACGGCTTTGATGGCCGGAATCAGCTCTTTGGCTACTTTCGGCGTCAATATACCAGCCATATCCTTGATGCAGATCGAGTCCGCACCCATTTCGGTCAATTCCTTGGCCAAATCGGTGTAAAATGGGATGGTGTGGACATCACTGATGGTATAACAGATCGTCAGTTGCGCATGGGCGCCATATTTCTTGACGGCTTCCAGCGATGCTTTCAAGTTTCTTGTGTCATTCAAGGCATCAAAAATCCGAAAAATATCGATACCGTTCTCGACGGCTTTGCCGACAAAACGATCCACGATATCATCCGCATAGTGGCGGTATCCGATCAGGTTCTGTCCCCGAAGCAGCATCTGCAGCTTCGCATGGGGAGCGCGCTTTCGGATTTGCCGCAGTCTTTCCCACGGATCTTCATGCAGAAAACGGATTGCCGCATCATAGGTTGCTCCGCCCCAGCACTCGAGCGCGTAATACCCGGCTTCATCCATTTTCTCCACAATAGGGAGCATGTCGTCCGTAGACATGCGTGTCGCCATCAAGCTTTGATGCGCATCGCGCAGAACGGTCTCAGTAAAAAGCACTTTCTTTCCTTTTTCCAATCCGATCACATCCATTCTTTTCTTTGGTGCTAAAGTTGCAACGTGTTTTTCGTGATTTTTTTATCAATCCTAATCTTTTGAAACCCCTCCTCAATCATCTGGAATTCTTGAAATTCCCTGGACATTGTAAGCGTTTTCCATAAGACTAGCTTACACTAAATTGACCAATAATTCAATCTGCAGATAAAAATTAGTAGTAATAACAGATAGTCAATCCAGCTTGAGCAAAGGTACTTTGGGGTTTTTTGTCCACATATGCCGAATCCCGGCACATCTTAGGAACAACCCACAATCCATTTGGGATTCTCTTGTGCAAAATGGCTAAGTAATTTTATTTTTTATGAAAACACTGCATTGTTAGCGCTTTACCCCCTTGTTATACTAAGGTCATATTTCATTTGTGATTATCTGAACACAGTGGAATTGAATCGGTTATCCCAATATACATTACAGACAAGGAGCGGTTGATATGGAAACAAAAGGAAGCATTTCTGAAATGGAAGCGATTGAGATAAAGCAATCGAATCAATCAAAGATCAAGGAGCGGTTGTTCAGATTGGATGAGGTCGTTCAATTCGATCCTGATGCTGGTAAAAAGACCATCTTTTATGAAACAGATTTCATGGCCGGGGCTGTCTGGTGCTTGGAACCCGGTCAAAAAGTAGTAAATCATTCGCACTCTACTTCTGATGACATCTGGATTTGCATGCAAGGTACAGGCACTTTTTATCCAGGATTTGGAGAAGCTGTAGAAATCACGAAGGGTGACATCATTTTCTCCGAGCGGGGACAACAACACGGAATGGTCAACACCGGCAATGAACGGTTTGTTTTTATAGGTGTTGCAGGACCTATGCCGATGGATTTCATTTCGCATGAAGAATAATGTTTGATCAGGGGCTGTCCCATATTGGGGCGGCCCCTGAATTTGGATACCTATCCCAGTCTTCCTTTCACTGCATTTCTATTCGTCAAATTCAAGCATATAAAAGAAAGGTCTGTAGTATGAGCACGCTCGCTCATACTACAGACCTTTCTTTTATCATTTTAGATTTTCTTTGTCCTTCCGTTCACCAAGTAAAAGATAGTCGTCCCGACAAGGATGATGATCACGGATAAGTAAAAGGCATAAACCTTTGAGCCGGTCGCATCTGAAATCGCCCCTGTCAGCGAGGGAACGATAACTGAAGAACTCATCCCAAAGAAATTAAAGAATCCCAGCGTCGTAGCGATGCCCCGTTTTGGTGCATGCTCGCCCAACCAAGAAATGATGATTGGCTCAACGGCAAGCTTGCCGAAAAATCCATAGGAGATCAGGCCAACCATCAATAGAAATTGGTTCGGTGCCTGAACTGCCAAGAACAGCATGATGGCTGCGACTATTTCCAAAAAGATGATTAAACTGATTTTTTTATGACTGAATTTATCCGCAATCCGGCTGAAGAACAAGGCACCCGGAATAGCCGCGAAAAATACCATCGATGAAGCCAAGCCGATTGTTGCTCCCTCAAACCCTCTTTCGGTAGACAAGAAGTTAGGAAGCCATGTATCGGTAAGATAATAAGCGTAACAAGTGGCAAAGTAAAGGCAGTACGCACCCAACATCTGAGGACGCATCAACGCCTTAAATGACGTTTTTTCCTGCGGAGTTTCCGTGATCATTTTCGTTTGCGAAATGAGTGCTTCGCTCTCTTTGTTGCCTTTGATGAATTTCCAGAAGATGAAAACCATCGTGATGATCAGGAAAACCGTGAAGAACATCATGTATTGCCAAGGCAAGCCCATTTGTGCGACAAAGTAACTGGATGAGATCATGCCGATTCCACTGCCGACTGCCGTGCCACTGTTTACGATGGCGGTTGCTAAGCTTTTTCTGGAACTAGGCACATGTTCTGCTGTCAAGGAATAGGCCACGCCGTAGTAGGTACCGCACCCGATTCCAGCCAACACACTTCCGATATATACGACCAACAAGGTATCCGCCATGCCCACAACCATAGTCCCCAATCCGAACAATAGGAAACCTGGAATCAGGATGGTCTTCTTCCCGAAACGATCCACCAACAGACCGGAAGGGATCTGCATCAAAACGTAACCCAGGAAATAAAAACTTGAGATGGAACCCAGTTGTGAATCCGTTGCTCCCCCAAAATAAGTACTGATTTCAGGATAAATAGGCGCTAATGCTGTGCGATAAACCCAGATAGCTATCCAGCCGGCCGTCATGACATAAATGATTTGTTTCCAGTATTCCACTCGTTTTTTTGATACTACTTCTACTTCTTTTGTTGCTTCAGTCTCACTCATATGATTCTCCTCCATCACTTATTATTGCATCTCATGATTATGGGCATGACTTCCAAGATACTCTCCAAGCATGACGGTAAGCCCTTCCATTTCTTCTCTGACTGTTTCCATTATAAGCATTTACAGCCGCACTAACCCTGTACATTCCATACAATAATATGCGCTAATTTGTTTAGAGTGACCAAGTAGATGGCGCATCAGGAATCCATTAACAACGCAAAAAAGGATCCGGGCGCCAAACCTGGATCCTTTTTTTGCCTTATTTGACGGAAACGAATTCCTCTGAACGGGTATCCGAGCTGAAGGCCGTCTCGCCGTTGACGAAGACGAATTCTCCCGAACGAGTATCCGAAACGCCATCTTCCAGACTGTAGACCGTTTCGCCGCGCAGAATCGTTCTTGCTACTTGCGCCCCGATTTCGCGTCCGACGTATGGGCTGATTTTGTTCTTGTACTCTAAATCTTCTGTTTTTAATGTGTAAGGCGCATTCGGTTTGATCAGAACGATGTCAGCATCCTTGCCGATTGCGATGTGGCCTTTTGAACTCAAGTTGAAGCGTTCTGCCGGATTTGCAGCGATGATGTCGGCAAATAATCTCAAGGACATGCCGCGTTTCTGAACGCCTTCATCAAACAACACATCGACGTTGTTCTGAACGCCTGCGATACCGCCCCAAGCTTCAAAGGCATTCTCTTTGTCCTTCAGATCAGGGGTACATGGAGAGTGATCGGAAGTAACGAAGGCAATTTCGCCAGCCAATAATTTTTCCCACATGCCGTTTTGATTTTCTTTGTCACGGATTGGAGGCGAGCACTTGACGATCGGCCCGATTTCATCCAATTCAGAAGTATCGAAGTACAGATAGTGCGTGCATGTTTCGCAAGTCACATCAACGCCTTCATTGCGGGCTCTCGTAACTTCTTCAACGCCTTCCGGACAAGCTACATGGCAAATGTGGATACGGCAGCCTGTTTCTTTTGCGAACAAGATGGCGCGTCTGATCGGTTCCACTTCAGTGAAGACAGGGCGGCTTGCTACATAAGCTTTCAGCGTCGTTTCGCCGTTTTTGTAAGCAATCTCTCCCAATCTGTCTGTGATTGTCGCATTTTCAGCATGGATCGCCAACACTTTTCCGGTTTTGGCAATCTGTCTCATGCCTTCATACAGCGTGTAATCGTCCGCGTTCATGAAGTCGCCTTCAATCGAACGGTCGCCACAAGTAGCCATGAAGCATTTATAGGCTGCAACGCCGCCTTCATCCAACTCTTGGATTCCGCCTTCGATGTTGAAAGGAACCAATCCACCGAAAGATGCTACGTCTGCTGTGAGTTTATTTTGGCCAGCATCCACTTTGATCTGCAATGTTCTGGCATCCACTGTGGCTGGGACTTGGTTCAAAGGCATTTCCATGAAGGACGTTACGCCGCCTTTGGCACAAGCTTTTGTTCCTGTCAGGTAGCCTTCCCAGTCGTCACGATAGCTGCCGCCTGGATCCGTGATATGCACATGCGCATCCACCATACCAGGGCTGACAACAAGACCTTTAGCATCGATGACTTCGGTTGCGTCACCCAAATCGCTGCCAATAGCTGCTATTTTACCATCTTGGATGGCTACATCTGTTTCAATTTCACCATTATCCAGGATAACCAAACCATTTTTGATCAGTAAATCGTAACTCATACTTTTTCCTCCTAATAATAAATGATTTATATCAATAATTTTAAAACCAAAAGTTGGATGAAACTATTTTTTTCCCCTCTTCAGCATCAGATAGATACCGAAGGCCAAAGCTGCTCCGATCAACCAAGACAGATTGGAGATCATCTGCAGAGCAGGAATAAACTGTCCGCTCACGGAAATCAACAAAGCTGCGATTGTGGCGATGTAGGCTTCTATATTTATGCCCTTATACGGATTTTGCGAATTATCTTTGCTGAAATCCATATACAAAGCGTCTATATCGATTTTCTGTTTCTTGACGAAATAATAGTGGGCCAACATGACACCCGCTACAGGACCCAAAACAGCGCCGATGATGTTCAGGAAAGCGAAAATGCTCGCGGAATTTTCCATCAATTTCCATGGCATGATGACGTAGCTAATGACGGAAGCGATCAGAACGCCCTTCTTATAGTCAACAGACTTAGGGAACAAAGCCGACAGTTGATATGCGGCCGGAATGATGTTACCGGTCGCATTTGTTGAGACGGTAGTCATCAGGAACACGACTACAGCTAATGCCGCTGCAGGGACGCTTTCCCACTTGTTCACGATGTTCAGCACGTTCCATTCCTGTACTCCAAAGTGGATGGATCCACCAATCAGAATGGCGACGCTGGATAATGCGAAAATCAAGTACGCAACCAGAAGGCTAGCGGTTTGTCCAATCGACTGGTCGCGCGTCGAAGTGGCGTTCTGCGTAAAGTCGGATACGCTTGCCCCCGGAGCTGCCCAAACGGAAATGACGGAATTGATGATGATGAAATAGGCCAGTAAAGGCGCATATCCTTGAACACTGTCACCGGATGGCGTATAGGCCAAAATGTTGCCCATGCCGCCGCCAACTCTGATCGCCCAGATGGCCATGCCGCCGAACACGATGTAGATCAGCGGATTCAGGATGGCAGTGAATTTGTTCAGCACGCCTCCTCCGCCAAGACCGATCAGCACGTTGATTGCCCAGAAAATGGTGAAGGTGATCAAGCCTGGAAGATCAATTCCGAAGAAATTGAAATCTCCACCGATATTCAAAAATCCCGGCCAGAACTTGCTTATCAAAATCAGCAAAGCCAACGACCCCGCATAATTCTGAAGTCCGAACCATGCGATGGCTGCTACCCCGCCACGCAAGAATCCAGGAAGTTTGGCTCCCAGATCCCCATAGGTTGAACGCAAATGCATCGCAAACGGTATCCCGTATTTCGATCCCGCTCTGCCATTGAAGACCATAAAGGCACTGACTGCCAAAGAACTGACGATAAGAGCTAACATAACATTGATTGGCGACAGACCCAGGAATAGGAATCCCCCAACAGCCGTATAATTCGGAATATTATGAACCGATCCCATCCAAAGTGTGAAATAGTTCTTTGCGTTCATATTCCTTTTTTCCGCCGTTTTTGGAACGACGTCTTCATTATAACCGCGTTTCTTTAATTCTTCGACTTGTGCATCACTGACAAAAAGATCAGTTTCTTGCATTTTCACTTCCTCATTGCTTGCTTGCATGTAATAACCTCCCTAACTTTGTAATCGCTATCAATAATTGATAAGCTTATTGTAACCGGGCTTAAAAACGTTTACATCGGAAGAGATGTACAAAGTGATTTTTTCGCTTGTGCACAACAGACAACCATCTTTTCAAGATATCTGATGGCTACTGATGTTCTTCAAACAATGCAAGGAACGGCCCGGGCGGATTCCCCACCCTGGTCGTTCCTTCATTATAGTACTGGGATCTGTCTATTTTTGGTTATACTCACGCAGAGCCGCCAAGACGGCTTCCCCGCGGTTGATGTCTGCCCTGTGGAACAGGAGGGCCGCTTCGAAAGCAGCCAGCACGTGCAATACATTCTCCTTACGGCTGCTGAAGCCCATATTGCCGATTCTCCAGACTTTCCCTTGCAATGGACCGAATGAAGAAGCGATTTCGACACCGAAATCCTGCAACAATGTATTGCGTACCGCATCACCGTCGACACCTTCAGGAATCAGGATAGGCGTAACCGTCGGCATTTTCGTTTTGCGGTCACCGAAGATTTCCAAGCCCATCGCTTCAATACCAGCCTGAATGGCGCGGTCATTTTGGCTATGCCGTTCATAACCGTTCTCGATGCCTTCCTGGATCATCATCCGCAGGCCTTCGTGCAGTGCGTAGATCATGCTGGTTGCTTCGGTATGGTGGTTGATGCGTTCTTTGTTCCAGTAGCGTTGCAGTTGGCTCAAGTCCAAGTAATTGCTGCTGATGTGGCGGTTATTGCGGAAATCTTTGCTCAGACCAAGTTCCTTCTGGTAGCGCGCTGTCAAAACCTTCTCCACACGGTCGTTATAGGTGATCAAAGACAACCCGGATGGCACGCTCACACATTTCTGGGTGCCTGCGATGGCGATATCTATGCCCCATTCATCCACCTTCACGGGTGCTCCACCATAAGTGGCGACTGTATCGACCACAAAAAACACATCGTTCTCTTGGCAAAATTTACCGATTTTTTCCAGCGGTTGCATCTGGCCGTTCGCTGTTTCCCCATGAACGAGTGCGACTATTTTAGGATTGACCCTTTTGATTTCTGCGATGATCGCATCTTCTTCAAAGACACTGTCCCAGTCTTTTTCCAAGTAAGTCACTTGCGCTTTCGCGCGTTCGCAGATTTCGCCCAACAAATACGCGAAGCGCCCGTATGCAGGAATCAGCACTTTGTCTCCGGGCTCAATCAGCCCGATAAACGCAGCTTCCAGCCCTGAGCGCGATGTGCCATCGATGGCAAAAGCCTGCTCATTTTTTGTTCCAAACGGAATTTTAATCATTTCTTTCACTTCATCCATGATGGCTAAGAATGCTGGATCGAACTGTCCCAAAATAGGCGTGCTCATGACACGAAGTACATTCGGATGAGCTTCTACAGGACCAGGTGTCATAATGGTGCGGATGGGTGTGATGATTTCTTTGAACATAACTATTCCTCCAGATTGATTATTGGTCTGATAATTTACTTACATCCTACCATTCTCAGCAAAAATGTCATTGTATGTTATGAACAAAATGATATGAAATTTGTAGGTTATGCCCAAATAAACACTTGATGATGATGGCGGTTTCAATTAAAATTAAAGCCACTAGGAGGGTTTTTAATGACTACAATGAAAGAAATGTTGGATTTGCCCCGCTTCTCCGATCTCAAAGTGCTCAATGCAGGAGCAGATCTGTCTCATGCAGTGACAAGCATAGAAATATCCGAGACGCCTGACGTTGCCTTTTACATTCCAAAGGATGTTTTTTTGCTGACCACTGCCATGAGCTATAAAAATGACCAACAAGGCTTGATCCCTTTGATCGATTCTTTGATGCGTGTGAATGCTGCTGGACTGGGGATAAAAGTCGGCCGCTTCCTTCCGGAAATCGACAATGCCATCATCAATTATGCCAATTTGGTGCGTTTCCCTTTGATCCAGATTCCAAGCACCACACCACTGGGGACACTCTCCCATCAAATGCTGAACTACTTGTGGAACCAAAAAACAGAACAGATGAGCTATGCTTTGGACATCCAGAAACGCTTCTCGAACCTACTGATGAACGATGCGAGCATTGCACGCTTCATTTCCGATTTCGGAAAAATGATCAAAACACCGGTCATCCTGCTGAATCCTTTCAGGCAAGTGATTGCCCATTCCAAGCACTTTTCCCAATCCAGCAAGCCTGCTGATTATTATGTGGGGCAAGTGCATGAGAAAAAGCCGCAGCTTTCCGAGGATGCAACGGACTCTTTTCTGATAACCGATATGGACAACCAGGAAATGCAGGTTTCCATTTACCCAATCCGTGCGAACAATTATTTCCCTTACTACCTGATCATTTTGAGGCCGGAACAAATCCCTTATCCCGTATCGGAATTCGCAGTTGATCAAGCCTCCATGGTTCTGTCGTTCGTCATCTACAAAAACTTGAAAGTGGAAGAATCTAAGCAGGATATCCGCAGCGACTATTTCAAACAATTGATAGAGAATCAGCAGTCTCCGACTCTCAAGCAAAAAAATTGGCTCGACCTTGGCCAAAATTTTGGCATCGTCAATTCCCATCATTATCAAGTGATCTACATCAATTGCCGGAATGAAAAGGGTTCGATCTTCAAAGATAAGCTGAGCCGGGAAAAAATTCAATTGGTCAACCAGTGGCTGACGGATGCATTGGCCTTCCATTTCCATGACGCCTTGCTTTTCCCGATGAAAAACACAAACCACCTACTGCTTTTGCTGCAGTCCAAAAACGAGGCGATAGATGACATCTTGCGGACAACTGCAGAGGAACTTGAGAAGGTCCTTCCGATTTCCTTGGCTTTCTCTTATGGCCATCCTTATGAAAAAATTGATATGATCGCCAACTCCTACATCGAAGCCAAGATAGCTTTCGACGAGGGATTTGCCAAGGACACGCAGCCGCGCATCAGCTACTATCGCCCGCAAGGCATGCTTAGCCTGTTCGAAAGGATGCAGACGGATGAAATTAAGTATTTCTGCCAATCCGTTCTGCACGAACTGGCCTATCCTGAAGAAGACGCCATGGTTGAATTGCGCCGGACGCTGAAAACCTACCTTGACTACCAATGCGAAATCACGCGCACGTCGAAAGCGATGTTCATACACCGCAACACAGTGAAGTACCGAATCAACCATTGCGAAGAAATACTCGGATCACCAATCGATGATCCAAATTTCAGCCTGAACCTAAGACTAGCCCTGGAACTCTCCCAGAACGACGAATAGAGTATTTATGGGATTCAGAACACGTTTGAATAGAGTGTGATGATTTTCGGGAGGCTATTCTGTGCAATTCAATGTATTTCAGCCCGCCAAAAATGCTTTTTGGCGGGCTATTTCGCCGTCCTGGTCGCACAACAAAAACAGGAGACAGCCTCGGAATGAGACAACCTCCTGTTCTTTGTTTCTTTATTTAACTGTTGACGATGCGTGTACCCGCAAAACCTGATAAGGCTTCAGCCGCTTGGTCCAATGAACAGATGATGGCTTTTTTACCTTGCATAGCAAAGTCGATGGCTGCCTCCATTTTTGGACCCATGCTGCCGTCCGCAAACTGGCCTTCATCCAAATATTGTTTCGCTTTCAGAACGGAAATTTCTTCAAGTTTTTCTTGGTTCGGTTTACCGTAATTGATGTAGACATTGCTGACGTCCGTCAGCATCATGAATACATCGGCATCCAATTGTTCCGCCAACTTTTTGCCGGTGCGATCTTTGTCGATCACGGCTTCGATTCCTGATATTTGGCCGATTTTATTGCGGACTACAGGAATGCCACCGCCGCCGCCTGCGATTACGATCGTATTTTGTTTCAATAACTTCAGGATGGACTCCACGCCATGGATTTTCTGGGGTTGAGGAGAAGGAACAACTCTGCGGTAGCCTCTTCCGGCATCTTCCATCATGACCCAACCTTTCTCTTCCGACAACAGCTCGGCTTCATCCTCAGAATAGAAGACTCCAATCGGTTTTGTAGGATTATCGAACGCAGGATCATCCGGTGATACCTCCGTTTGCGTCAATAACGTCAATACACTGCTCGTCAATTCTTCCTCATGCAAAGCATTTTTCAAAGATTGTTCCATCATATACCCGATGAATCCTTGCGATTCCGCGCTGCAGACATCCAACGGCATCTGAGGAACGATATCCTTCGCTTCCTCATTTTGGCGCAGGATATTCCCTACTTGCGGACCATTTCCGTGCGTCACTACGATTTCATAATCCAGTTTTTCTATTTTTGCAATCAGCTCCGCACTCATCTTGATGTTGTGCATCTGGTTATCGAACGTCGCTTCTTGGTTCGGGCGTAGGATTGCGTTCCCGCCTAGAGCGATGACAACTCTTTTTGCCATTGATTGTATCCTCCTTCAAATCTGTTCCATACTAACAGGGCACCCGTAAGGCCTGTCAACATATCCCGTCCGGACGTATGTCCGATCGCCATTATATGTTTGATGCATTCTTCTATGGCTTTTTCTTCACTTTCCTGCCGCAAAACATGCAGCAAACGATGGATGGGTTCGTTGTAAAGACCATCCAGGGCGCACGCCAGATAATGTTCACTTACTGTTGTAGTCGGCTTCGGAGTTTGCGACAAGCGCTTCCTGATGAGGCCTTCCGTATCCGCCGGGAGCATCCCCAGAAGCTGATCGGCTGCCAAAGCGCCCACAAGAAGATCGTCACCGGACGGCGTCAACCCCTTGCCTCTTCCGATGAAGTAACTTATCGCCTCGGTTCTTTTGCCCGCGTCACCCGAATACAGCCGCAGGAAATGATTGCCTTCCGGGGTATTCGCTAAAAATGAATCCCGCGTCAAGTCAGCCATTATGAAATCGAAACCGTTCAACTTTTCGATTTTCGCCATCGATGCCACGTAATATCGCAAACTTCCCTGATGCAAACCTTGTTCCGTTGCATAGCGGGACTGATAATGCGGTGTCCCCTCAACAACAATAGTGCATCCTTCGAAAATTAGCCTACCGTCCGAGATGAAAACGGGTTGGCCGGGTTGAACGGTTCCGACCAGTTTCCCCAACATGTCATCCGGAAGATACAACGCTTTCGGCAACCGCGGTGAGGCTGTACCTGCTATCAGCATCAAATTTTCCTGATCAGCACTTTGAATGTTCAAACTTTTATTGAATAGGCTATGGACGCGCCAAGTGCTCTTATTTTGCAGCGTGTCCGTCAAGCGTTCGTCATGGTAAGCTGCCTTTATGAACACTGCGACCATCCCCCTTTGTTATTCCTGGAAACCTAATTTTTTGGCATAAGCCAATACGGCTTTTTCGAAACATGCGATCGGTGGATGCACCGTTCCGGCTCCGATTTGGCCCAAACCAGCCTTCTTGTTGGCGATGCCGGTATTAATGACCGGTGTGATGCCGGTTTCAACGACCTTACGGGCGTCGATGCCTAGGCAGATGCCTTGGAAATCCCACGTTGGTACTGAGAAGTTCGGATTCTGGTCGATACAGATTTCACGCATTTCATTACTTGTCTGTAGGGCATCCTGGAATCCCCCGCTGCCTACGAAGCGTGTAACTGCAGGCGCTGCGATCATCGCCATGCCACCGACACCGAATGTCTCAGTTATGGCACTGTCCCCCATATCCGGAGCAGCATCGTCTTCGCTGAATCCTGAGAAATAAAGTCCTTGCGGAGTGTTGACCGGTCCTGTGAACCATTCATCTCCCATTCCTGCGATGCGGATACCGAATTCATATCCATTGCGGCACATTGCTGTGACGATCGTTCCCTCTTGGATTGTCCTTGCGCCATCCAGGACAGCTTTAGCGGCTGCCATCATGATGTTCAGGAAGAATTGGTCCGTGTCCGCCAAGAATTGCATGACCTGTTCTTTTTCTTTTTGATCCATATCCAATCCGACGACAATCGGCGACATTTCTTTCAAAAAGACCAAGGATGCGGCGATGTTCCTTTGATGGAATTCATCCCCCATCGCGATCGCTTTAGCAACCAATACATTTACGTTCAGTCCACCTGTTTTTGTTTGCAGCGCTTTGCTTAAGGTTGGGCCCAAGACATCGCGCATCCAGCGCAAACGAGTAATTACTTCATCGGAATAAGCTCCGAAACGCAGTACTGCACCAATACCTTCATTCATCGTACAGAAAGCACGGTTCCCGTCCGTTCTGTTTTCCACGATCAGGACCGCCATATTTGCCGAAGTGATTCCGCCCATCGGACCGACCGCATTGACATGATGACAAGGAATCAAGGTAACCTCTCCGGATTCCAATAAATTTCTGGCATCGGCTTCGTTTTCTGCCCAGCCTTCAAAAAGCGCTGCCCCCACACAGGCACCTTGGATTGGATCAACCATTTGCTCATATTTGATGGGTGGCCCTGCATGCAGCAGGACTTTCCCTTCGTTAAATTCTTTGATCACTGATTTTGCTGGTACAACATCCACTAAGAAAGGGGATCCAGCGACAATTTTAGCAGCTACTGCTTGATTAGCTTCATCAATCGTTTGATAATGCATCCTTGTTTTTCCTCCCTTATATGCTATCTGTTTGTTCAGTTTTATAATTATTCAAGTAATACAAAGCTTTCTGCAAGGTGACGTTGCCACCCGCAACCGGACGCCAATCGAATTGCGTCGCTTTTCCACCGTTTTCACGGATGGTTTCGGAGAAACTGCGCAGACCAATATTCAAAAATTCTTTCGCATGCAGAAGGTCCAACATAGCTTGTGAAGGCGCTAATTCTTCTGTGAATGCAGGCGCATCGATTTCTTTCAGGCCCTTTTTGTTGTCTTGGATATGGATTCCCAGCATCGCCAAAGCCGTGCGGACCGCTTGGTTGTTGCTCATCCGGATAATGACTCCAGCATCTTCCAATACTTTTTGTTGTGCTTGGCCGTCTTGAGGATCAGCGTCAGTCCCTACGATCGTCGCAACGAACGCAAGCTCTCTGCCTCCAGCAGCGGCTTTCGACTTCGCTTCCTTGATGGCCGGCACCAATTCGCTGGTCATATCCATGTGTGAGCCGTATCCCAAAACAATATCCAACAAAATGACAGCTGTCTTCGGATCATCCGCGGCTTGTCTGATCATTTCGATCCGTTTTTCCGGATCGATCATCGGGTGCGGTTTGCCTTGCGTATAAATGTCGTCCCCCAAATCAAGAACTTCATAGCCTTCATTTTTAAGGATGTAGCCTTCTTTCTTCTCGGCGTCCCCGGTCAAACTAAGGCCATCTTTAATCAGCATGGCCGCTTCATTAGCTAATGTGCCGCCGGAGTAATAGCCTTTGATGTATTTTTGCTCATCGGAGAAGTTGACGACAGGAACAGCGACTGCATCAGCCTCGGAGCTAATCGTTTCTTTGTTCACCAGTTTGACAGCCAGTTCAGCCGCTTCCTCCAACGTATAGGCATGATAAAGATCAGGTTCGTGATAAGTCGGTTTTTCGCCCAGGAAGATTGTTACTGCCGGTTTGGAAATTTTTCTCAGTAAAGCCAGAACCCTGTCCCTGACGCTGGCTGCGGGCGGTTTGGAGATGACGACGATCACTTCCGTATTAGGATCCTGCTCCAAAGTGACGATACCGTCCATCAACGTGATGCCGCCGATTGCTTCCTTCAGGTCGCGTCCGCCAGTTCCGATTGCGGTCGTTACGCCGCCTCCCAGTTTATGGATAAGCGTGGAGACTTCCTGAATACCTGTACCTGAAGCGCCGACGATGCCTATTTTTCCAGGTCTGATGACGTTGGTGAACGCCAATGGGATGCCGTTGATGATTCCTGTTCCGCAATCCGGCCCCATAAGCAGCAGACCTTTTTCATGCGCCTTCATTTTCAGGCGTTTTTCATCCTCGACTGAAACATTATCGCTGAAACAGAAGACATGTTTACCGGCATCCAGTGCGCGCTCGATTTCGAGAGCTGCATGTGTTCCGGGAATGGAAAAGAGCGCGACTTGAGCATCTTTTGCCATTTCCAAGGCTTTGTCCCACGTACGGGCAGTCTCTTCTACTGATGCTCCGCTGTTTCCTTTTGCCTGTTCCTCCAGGAAAAGATCGATTTCCTCCATGACTGTAGCTATGACTGCTTCATCTTCGACTTCCAGGACGACAGCCATATCATTCGACGATGCTTTCTCCAGTTCCGGAGTGTACAGACCTCCTGTTTTGAAGATATCTTTATTGGCGGGCGTACCCATCATGATGGAAACTTTTGTGACTCCCGCGACCGTGTTGATTTTATTCGTCAACAGCATCAAAACGATGGAATCCTGGTAGCTGTTTGATTTGATGATTGTGTGTAACATTGATTGCCTCTCTTCCCCGGTTTCCCGTTTCTTTTTGTGTGCTTCGATCAAATGCTTATTCCGCAAAGGCTCCCTTGCCGCCGTATTGGTCAAAATGAATCAGTTCACTTTTCAGATAAGCGTAAATGCTCTCCTCGACAGGGATACCCTGTTGCTGGTACTTTTCATAGTTCAATTGGTTGATTTCGCCTGGATAATAGACTTGACTGAACCCGGCTGCCGGTTTGACTTCATGCAATTCCGCCACCGTCGTCTCGATTTTTTCTTTGAAACTCTCTATATCCGTGAATTTTTTTGGATCGATGATGATATATAATTGCCCAAGGTTGCGTCCTTCAGAAATTTGGTCATACATAGAGGAAACATGCTTCCCGAAAGGCAGCCCTAACAGCACGCCTGATAAAATATCAATCATCATCATCAGTCCGTACCCTTTTGGACCCGAAATCGGCAGTAATCCATGGACGTCATGTGGATTTGTTGTCGGTTTCCCATCTTTATCCACTGCCCAAGTGTCCGGTATGGCTTTATTTTTTGAACGGGCATCGAGGATTTTCCCCCAAGCCTGTACAGTCGTTGCCATATCGAAGACGATCGGCGGACCATTTTTCCTTGGCGCCGAAAAGGCAATCGGATTTGTTCCGTAATAGATTTCCGAACCTCCGAAAGGAACAACCATCGGATCGGATTGGCACATGGCAATCGCAATCAGATCCTGCTCAGCCGCCTGTTTCACATAGTAGGACAATGCGCCGCTGTGGCTCATTCTGGAAATGCCCACCACCGCTACACCAGCTTCCTTCGCCATGGCAATCGCTTCCTTCAGACCCAGGTTCGCGACATACTGGCCGATTCCGTTGTCGCCATGAAAAATCCCAGTACTTTCTCCTGTCTTTTCGAAAGAAACATCAGGAGAAAGGGTCACTCCACCCTTGGAAATTCTTTCAGCATAGTAATCGACGCGTACGGCACCATGGGAATGGATTCCGGAAGAATCCGCAAACACCAAGTGGTTGGCGACCTCATTTGCTTGCTCAGGATGCAGTCCTGCTCCCTCTAATTTATTTTTGATCAGTCGATGAAGTTCATCAGGCATTACAGTAACTAATTTCGCCTCAACTTCTATTCCTGTGCCTTCCATTTGTTATGCTCCTTGTCCTCAAATTTTAGGATCGCGGTTACAGTCCTTAGAATAGACGTAACGCAATGGCTCACCTCTGCCGACTGCGTATGCGGCTTGCGGCACATATGCGCCCATGAAGATATAATCGCCTTTCTCTACAGGCATCCAGTCATTATCCAAGTTGTACATACCTTGACCAGACAGGATGTACGCTCCGTGTTCCTGTACATGGGTTTCGATATAGCCATGGCTAGCGCCCGGTTCGAACGAAAGGATATGGAAATTCATGTCAAAACCAATATCAGTCGGCAACAGATCCCACAACAAGACATCTTTCATCCCTTCATATTCGGTAGGAACTAAGTCATTGATGTTGCCCACGACTTTACGCGCTTCATGGCCTTCCAAAGGTTCATAGCGTTTTTTGTAAAGGAAGATTTCCGTAGCCTCTTCCTGGTTGTTTTCCAGATGCATCAACACGCCAGCCGGCAAGTAGGCGTAACCACCAGTCTCCAATTCATGGCTCTCCGTTCCATCACTTACTTTCAACTTTCCGTCTACGACGTAAACAAAGGTTTCTACGCCCTCAGCTCCGAAGCCTTGCACATTATTGCCGCCGGCCTGCATCGAAATGATGTAATCCACAAAGCTGGCTCCCAGTTTTTGCGAAGCCAAAATCGTGACCTCGCAATTTTCAAATCCGGGAACGACATTTTTCACCAATCCATCATGTGGGATCAAAGCGTAGTTTGCTCTTTTTATGACGGCTCTTGATTCCAAGAGTCCGTCTCTATAACCTGTTTGCTTGTTCTTATAGCCCATCCTTCTATCCACCCTATCCGTTTGATATTTTCTATTTGTATGCTAACTCGTAAAGCGCGCTTGCCATCATCTTGACGCCCTCCACCAAATCTTCAAGCTTGGTTGCTTCAGCCGGATTGTGGCTGATGCCCCCGATGCTTGGAACAAAAATCATGGCAGTCGGGTAATGCGGTGCGATGATTTGGGAATCGTGTCCGGCTCCACTGTGCATCACGCGGTATTTCATATGTGCTTTTTTAGCGGCTTCCTCGAGGATCGAGACGATGTTTGCATCCATCGGAACGGGTGCTTCGTCCATCCAAAGATCGATGGTTGCCTCGATATCCATTTCATTCGCAATTTCATTGATGCGTTGCTCCAGTTTTTGGGTGAAATCAATCAGCACATTGCTGTCCGTATGACGGCAGTCGATTGTGAACAGAACTTCTCCCGGCACCACATTCACCGTATTCGGTTTCGGTTCCACTTTTCCGAAGGTCAACACCAACGGATCACCGATTCCTCTCGCCTTTTCGATCGACTCAGCACAAATCCGGCTGAAAGCATAAACTGCATCGCGGCGGTAACCCATCGGTGTCGTTCCGGCATGGTTCGCTTGACCTTTCAGAATGATGGTATAACGCCGTTGACCGGCAATGCTGTTGACGACTCCAATTTGCAGCCCCTGGTTTTCAAGGACATTCCCTTGTTCGATGTGCAGTTCCACGAAAGCCTTGATATCTTCCCTTCGCTTCTGTTCACCCTTCTTGAAGTCGAATCCGGCTTGACGCATCGCATCCACAAATCGGATGCCTTCAAAATCGCTGATCGCCTCGACGTCCTCGATTTTGGCTTCATTCACAAAGTTTTTGCTTCCCCAGAATACGGTCGGGAAGCGGCTGCCCTCTTCCTCGGCCATCGAGATGACTTCCATTGATCGCAATGGCTGTCCATATGTCTCTTTTAAGTAAGCCATAGCGACATAAGCCGCTATCACACCGAATTGGCCATCCAGATTGCCCCCATTGATGACGGTGTCTATATGCGAACCGGACATGATTGTTTCATCCGGGTATTCCGAACCTTCCATTCTTCCGAAAAGATTTCCGATTTCATCAAAATGTGTTTCCATTCCGATTTCTTCCAGTTTGTTTTTTACGGCATTCTGAGCTTCCAACCAAGAATCGGAGTAAAGCAAGCGCGTCATACCGCCCGTTGGATCGCTGCCGATACCCGATAATAAATCAATATTTTCTTGAATTGTCTTAAACCAGTCCATGTTTCCGTTTCCTCCTCCGAAATATCATACTCATATTGTAAGCGCTTCTTGATAGCTTATCATTAACATAATACACAAAATCGGATATATTTTTGTGCCATATGTACACATCGTACCATTTTAAATGCAAGCGATTATGCTAAAGTGAAAGGGAAATCAGCGAAAGGAATGATGAAAAAAATGGATATTTCAACCAATACTTACTTCGTGTATGAAGGCTTGCCGCTGCAAGCGGCGTTTTATCCTGCTGCTGTAGCCTCGCCTAAACCGTTGACGCTCCTCTACTTGCACGGAGGCGGGCTGGTATTCGGAGACCGCGATGACCTTCCCGATGTGTATAAGCAGATGCTGTCGGATGCTGGATATTCGTTGCTGACACTCGATTACCCTTTGGCACCGGAAGCCCAATTGCCCGAAATCCTGCTGTGCCTGCAGCAGGCATTGGTTTGGTTCAAAGAGGAAGGAAAGGATTTGTTCAATTTGGTTTCAGCGGATTATGTGCTTTTCGGCCGCTCAGCCGGCGCCTACCTGGCTTTTCTGTTGGCAGCCCGCTCGACGGACCCCAATCTGAAAGGACTTGCCAGTTTTTATGGCTACCATTCGCTGGATGAGCCCTCTTTCCATCAGCCCAGCACCTACTACAACACATTTCCTAAGGTACCTGCGGCGTATCTGAAAAAATTGATCCAGAAGCAGCCGCTTGCAGTGGGCGCAGTTACGGAAAGATTTCCGTTATACCTCCATGCCCGTCAGAGCGGGAAATGGGTTCCGCTGTTCCTTGAGGACAAATCAAAAATAGCGGCCTTCAATCTGTCCGACGCCGATCTGCAGTCGCTTCCGCCTACTTTTCTTACGGCTAGCACCGCAGACAAGGATGTTCCCTATCGGTTCACCCAACAAGCCGCTCAACTGATAGCCGGCTCTTCCCTACATCCTGTCCTGGGAATGCCGCATGACTTTGATGCTGATCTGGCACAGCCTGTCGGGCGGCGCACCTATCAACAAATGATCCCCTGGTTGGATTCTTTGTGCGACAAATGAAACAGCTAAAGAAGGCCCGGGAATTTTTCCCGAGCCTTCTTTAGCTGTTTCATGCTAGCCTCCATTAGGCTGGTGCTTTCTCTATCAACAAAACAATCAGATCGTTCACATTCGTGCCGGTAGGACCCGTAACGATCAGATCCCCGCTGCTTTCAAGGGCTTTATTGGAATCATTATTCGCCAACAAACCTTCCACATCGGCGTAGCTTTGTCGCATGCGCGTTAAGCTGGCGCCATCAACAAGTCCTCCCGCCGCATCCGTAGGTCCATCCGTTCCGTCCGATCCGACCGATGCCAAAACCACTTGCGGCAATCCGGAAATTTGAAAAGCCGCGGACAGCGCTAATTCCTGGTTCCTTCCGCCCAACCCATCTCCTTTGATGGTAACGACAGGCTCTCCACCTGCGATAATCGCACACGGAAGCTGCGCATCTTCTTGCCCGGAGATAATTTTTCTGGCGAGTTGCCCAAGACGTTCCCCTACCGAAGAAGCTTCCTCTTCGATGGCGGTCGACAACAGACAGGTATGGTAACCGCGCGCTTGAGCATGGGATACCGCCTCACGGCACAGAATATCCACACTCCCGATCAGCGTATTCTTTACGTTATCCAAAGACTTAGGTGTTTCCCTCTGCAAGGCTTCCCGTGCCTTTTCCGACAATTTCAAAGCGTATTTCTCCACAATCCTCTGCGCCTCTGTGCTCGTCGAAAAATCTGGGTAAGCTGGACCGGATGCGATCGTATCCAAGCGGTCGCCCAAAACATCGGATAGGATGATGGCGTGGATTTGACGAGGAGAACACAGCTGGGCGAATTGGCCCCCTTTTACTTCCGAGAGATGTTTACGGATCGTATTGATTTCGACGATATTCGCGCCGCTGTTCAAAAGTTGCTTGTTGATATCCTCCAATTCAGCCAAACTGATCTGATTACGCGTTTTTTCAAACAGTGCTGACCCCCCTCCGGAAATCAAAAACAGTATCGTGTCTTCTTGCGGAATCCTGGATACATAACGCAGAACCTCAGTTGTTGCGTCGATTGATGCCTGATCCGGTATCGGATGTCCGGCTTCAAAAATGGTCACCCGCTCAATTTCGCCGAGGGAATGGCCGTACTTTGTCAAGGCCACCCCGCCTTTGAATTGTTCGCCCAGACAATCCGCCGCCGCCTTTGTCATGCGCCAAGCCGCTTTTCCGATCGCGATGATATGGCAGTTGCTGTCTATATCCATATTACTCAAGGCATTTGTGACGGCCTTATCCGGTAATACCGCCTGAATCGATTGATTTATGATATATGTTGCATCATCTCTCAGTTTCATGTCTGCTCTCCTTTTCAATCATTGCAAATTCAATTCATCAAGAAACGCTATTCACTGGCTTCCCTTCCAAAAATGCTTCGGCATTATCGATTGCGATATCCAATAAGCGCTGTCTGGCTTCAATCGGCGCCCATGCAATATGCGGTGTGATCAAGCAATTTTTCGCAGAGAACAATGGGTTTTCTTCCGTTACGGGTTCTGTCGAAACGACATCCACTGCCGCACCGTGCAGCTTACCTTCATTCAATGCAGCAGCCAAATCCGCTTCGACGATCAACGGACCGCGGGACGTGTTGATCAAAATGGCGCTTGGCTTCATTTTTGCCAATGCGGCAGCGTTAATGATCCCCTCGGTTTCCGGGAATAGCGGGCAATGCAAGGAAACAACATCGGCGTTCTCCAATAGCTCGTCCAACTCGACGAGTTTTGTATGCTCGTTCTCCAAGCCCTTATCGGCAAAGCGGTCGTATGCCAGCACGTCCATCCCGAATGCAATCGCAATTTTTGCCACAGCCTGGCCGATCCGGCCGAAGCCTATGATGCCCATCTTCTTGCCGGCCAATTCGATCAGCGGATAATCCCAGAAGCAAAAATCCCCTGACTCCTGCCAACGGCCTTGCTTGACCGCTTTGTCGTGCTCGCCTACATGGTGGCACACTTCCAACAGCAAGGCGAAAGTGAATTGAGCAACTGATGCAGTCCCATAAGTCGGAATATTCGTGACGGTGATACCCAGCTCTTTGGCCGCTGCAGTATCCACGACATTATAGCCCGTCGCCAAAACGCCGACATAGCGGATATTCGGGCAAGCAGCGAAAATTTCAGCCGTCAAAGGTGTTTTGTTTGTGAATACGATCGAAGCATCCCTGATCCGTGAGATGACTTCATCTTTAGGAGTGCGATCGTAGATGGCGCATTCCCCTAATTTTTCCAGACGTTCCCAGGAGAGATCTCCCGGGTTCAACGTATAGCCATCCAATACAACTATCTTCATTTCATTTCCTCCTTGTGTCATAACAGGCTCCAGGCACGATTCAATGTCCGTTTGGCGTTTGCGATGACGATATCAGGATCTTCATCTTGCCATGGCTTCACTTCGAAGGATAGCACTGGCGGATTGACACTGTCAAAGAATCCCTCTGCTTGCAGGACCCTTAAAAAGTCCAATAATTCCGGAACATCATTTACGCTGTTCGGGAACCCGAAGCGTGGATGCGTATCCCCGAATGCCTCCGCGCCCTCTTTCACGACGCCGTTGCCCATATGCAGATGTGTGATATAAGGCTTAGTGACTTGGATAGCATATTTTGATGTCTCGTGTGTTTGCGGAATATGGGACAGATCCATCATCAGCCCGAAATTTTCCACCAGACTGCGCATTTCGGCGGCAAATGTTGCAGCATAAGGTGCCGGACCGATTAGTGATTTCTTATCGAGATCGTAATCAAAGACTTCCAACGTGATGGTCATGTCCTTCTTGGTCGCGTATTCGCAGATAGTTTTTGTCGTCTTGACCAATTGACGGAAAGCTTCTTCCTTCGAAGCCTCCTCATATTTACCGGAAAGGAACGCGATCCCTTTTGCACCGAGGTATTCCGCTTCATCGATCGAATCGATCAGAATGGCTTCCGCCTTCAGCCGTTCCGTCTCATCGATGGCATTCGGGTTCAATCCAGCCGTCAATAATCTCGGCTGCGCCCCGTAGCAGACTTTCATGTGGCTGGAATCCAGCATTTTTTTGATTGCGGCGCGGTCTTCATCCTTCTCGATATGCGAAACCTCGATGGCATCAAAGTAATCATCCACAACTATTTTTTTCACGGTTTCTACGATGTTCCCTTGATCTTTCCAGTTCATCGCCTGTGGATAGGCCATAAAATGAATCAGTCCGATCTGCAGATATTTATGCATTGGTTCTATCATGATTTTCCCTTCCTTTACTGTCTTGTTTGACTGCTTATTTGCCGGTAAAGACGGCAGCACATTCTCGGTTGCGACTTTTCGCAAACAAGCGTGCTGCCCCTTCCCCGTATATATTTATACGAATTCTCTTACGGCTGTGATGCTAGGTCCCATTGAGCAATCTGTCGCTTCTTCACATACGATATCGATGACGTAAGGTCTGTTCGATGCATAAGCGCGTTCCAAGGATGGTTTGATGTCCTCCGGATTGAAGACGCGCTCCGCTTCGCAGCCGAAGCCTTCCGCTACCTTAACGTAATCCATCAAGCCTTGGTTTTCCGCCATGCGGACAGCGTAGTCAAAACCATAGCCATAATTTTGGTTTTGGCGAATCAGTCCCAAGTAGGCATTGTTGACGATGACAACAACCAACGGAATGTTGTTGACCGCCGCAACAGCGATTTCTTCAACCATGAATGTGAATCCGAAATCACCCAAAACAGTAACGGTTTTGATTCCCGGTGCCCCAACAGAAGCTCCGATTGCTCCAGGAATATCGAAACCTAAAGTACCCGCACCGCCTGATGGCAAGTATTTTCTTGGACGATTGATGTCCTGCAGTTGCCCTGACCAGATTTGCGTCAATCCGCAACCGGTCGTGTACATGACTTCATCACCGAACACTTCATTCATCTCTTTGAATACACGCTGTGGTTTGATCGGTCTGCTGTCATAGTCGGTTTTCCTTTTCAGATCGATGCTCAATTGCGGCAATTCCGACACAAGCCCTTTCGCCCCGAATGTTCCCCTTTGTTTCGCTTCAGCCATTAACGCTTCAATCGCCATTTTTGCATCGGCTACGATACCGATCTCAGCCGGGATGATTTTGCCGATTTGGCTCGGTTCGATATCGATGTGGATAAATTTACGGCCTTCCGAATACACTTTGATATCCCCAGTATGGCGGTCCGTGAAGCGGCAACCGATTCCCAAAACAACATCCGCTTCGCTCAATACTTTGTTCCCAAGAGGGCCGCCGACTTGAATACCGGCATGGCCTGCGTTCAATGGATGATTGACAGGAATGCCGCCTTTCGCCATATAGGTTGTGATGACCGGCAACTGCAGCATTTCAGCCAACTCAACGCATTCGTTTGTTGCTTCGGAAAGGATGACACCCCCGCCCATGATCATGACAGGCGCTTTCGCTTCCGAAATCAATTGTAGAGCCTCTTTGATTTTGTCTGTTTCGGGAGCCGGTCTTTCGATTTCGTAAGGGATGTAGCTTTCGATGTCAAAATCGATTTCGGCCATCTGCACATCCAGCGGCAAGTCAATCAGGATCGGGCCTGGTTTGCCTTCGCGTGCGATCCGGAATCCTTCGCGGAAAATGTTAACGGTCTCATTCGGATCCATGACGCACCAGGCTCCTTTTGCGATCGGTTTAGCGATCGACACGATGTCGACAGACTGGAAAGCGTCCTTGTTCAACTGCGATCTTACGGATTGTCCCGTCAATGCCAAAAATGGAATGGAATCGATGTTCGCAGTATAAATTCCAGTAATAAAATTCGTCGCACCTGGACCGGCTGTACAAGTAGCCATTGCCATTTTCCCGCTGGAACGGTAATATCCATCTGCTGCGTGGGTGCATGCTTCTTCGTGTCTCATGACCATGTGTTTGATAGAATCGGATTTCTCCAAATATTTGTATACTGGGTTGATGCCAGCGCCTGGGATTCCGAAAACGTCTTCAATTCCTTCTTTTTCCAAAATTTGTACAATCGCTTCTGCTACTAACATATCTTTCCCTCCATCTAATTTCACTCTGTGAAATAGGTTTTTGTTTTTTGTGTAACCACAGTTTAGCAGAGGTTTTTTCCGCTGTCAACAACTTTTGAAACCTATTTTCTCCTAGTGAAATTAAAATTGAGAAATTCGGTTGGATATGGTAAACTGCAATCAAGAGAAATCCTTTCACGAGGGGGAAAACAAAGTGATTGAAAAAAAAGTCAAAAAAAATCAATCGGTCGAAAAAGTATTGCAGATCATCGAATTACTAGTATCTCAAGGCGGTGAAATGCGGCTGCAGGACATCGCTGATCAAGTGAATTCACCCAGCAGCACCGTATTGCGTTATTTAAGCACGCTAAGTTCCTTCGGATATGTTTACCAAAACGCCGACTCATCCAAATATGCACTTACCTTGAAATTGGCCCAACTGGGCAGCTTGGTGAGCGGGCAATATGATATCCGTAACTTGGTCCATGACGATTTAGTCGCGCTATCGAAGGAATTCCAGGAATCCTCCTGTTTGGCTATCGAAGAAGATCATGAAGTGGTTTACATCGATGTCATCAACGGGCCGGACAACATGCTGAAGACGATGCAACGGATCGGAAAAAGAGCTCCGTTACATGCGACCAGCGTTGGAAAAAATATTCTTCAGAACTACACGGAGAAGGAAATCGAGGACATCCTGAAAGAAAAAGGAATGCCGGCATTGACCGCCAAAACCCTCACAACACCTGAGGCTCTTTTTAAGGAGTTGGAAACTGTCCAAGAAACAGGTGTGGCGATGGATAACGAGGAATGCGAGATTGGAGCTAAATGCATTTCGGTACCGCTTATCGATTACACCGGAAAAGTCGTGGCAGCCATCAGCATCAGCGGCCCCGTATTCCGTATGACTGATGAAAAAGTTGAAAAAATAAAAGAATACATGCTGCGCATGTCGAAAGAAATCTCAAAAAAACTCGCCTATACAAAATAAAGAGCGTGAGAAAAATCGATTGCTCCCCGTAGGTTGGAGTAATTGATTGCCGTTCACCTCTTTTGTGGACGACTGACGATTACAAAACGGTAGTGGTATCTGCGATTCAGAACGCGTCTAATAAGAACATGGTGAATCCCAGCTAGAAATCTGTTGCTGAGCGATCTAGTCACTTTTAAAAAAAATAACCCATGAGATTCTCCTTTTGAAAAGGAAAACCTCATGGGTTTCTTTTGGCTTCAATATTTCATTTTACATACAATTCCTGCAACTGTTCACGGATTTTTTCATAGGGCGTATCCGCCTGCAACAAAGCTGCTGTCAGATAAGCTCCCTCCACAAATGCCGCATCGCAAATGATCAGATTTTTTTTGGTCGATTCACTTACCAACTCAAGATTCATCTTGGCACTGCCCAGATCATAAAAGGCCAATATATTAGGCTCTGACATTTCATCGAGAGCTGCCGTGACTTTATCAAAACTAGTGCCGATTCCGCCGTTTTCCACTCCGCCGACTGCTTTCACGGTAATGTCCTTCGCTACAGGTTTCAGCAATCTGGCTAGCCCTTCAGCGAGCTCCGCAACATGCGAAACCAATAAAATACCGTACTGTTCACTCATCATACACCCCCGCTTCCAACATAGCCTCAAAGAAATAACCGCATGAGGCAGCTCCTGGATCGATATGGCCATTCAGCTGTTCCGACACATAAGCAGCGCGTCCCTTTTTCGCGTGAAAATCCTTCGTACTTATAACATATTCATTGATTTTTCCCAACGTTAGGCGCTTATTCCGGATGTCTTCCATGACCGGAATCCAAACATCCACTAAGGTCTTCTCCTTCAGTTCCGTAGGGCCGAACGTTTGGATTCCTTCAAGTCCACTTGTCAGGTTGGCCATCAGATCGTTATCTTCTTGAAGAGCCTCCGACATATGCAGAAAGGCTTGCCCATAAAGGAGCCCGGCTGCTCCACCCGTTTTCTGGATGAAAGACATCCCCGCCGTTTTGAACAGATCTGACAACCCTGCCTGAACCCCCTCCGCTAATTTTGCCTTCAGGTCTTTGGCGCCCCGAAGCATATTGGCCCCGTGGTCACCGTCACCGATCGCTTCATCCAGCGTATTCAGATACTTCTCGTTTGTTTCCAACTTTTCGACGAACAGGCTCAACCATGTTCTAGCCGTCTCGACAGTCAACATTTCCATCACCGCCTTGGATTCCTGAATCACATGCTTTCCATGCTACCTCTGCTTCCATTGTAAACGTTTTAATCAAAAACGACAATCCGGAGACTCATGGGGAAGTAGCCTGTGGATTGTCTGATTCACTATTTTTTCGTGAGCATTTGTGCCGCTTCTTCATCGAGTATCACAGTCACATGCTTGTGGGTCTGCAGAACACTCGCCGGCAAATCTTCCGTAATTGGACCTTCCAACGCGGCTTTGACGGCAGCGGCTTTTTCTTTTCCGAAAGCCATCAGGATGATTTGTCTTGAAGATAGGATTGATTGGATTCCCATCGAATAGGCGAAACGCGGGACATCTTTTTCATCCGCAAAGTAACGTTTGTTGGAATCGATGGTGGATTGCCATAGCGCCACTTTCTGTGTCCGGGAATCAAAGGATGTGCCGGGTTCGTTGAAACCGATATGCCCGTTCGTGCCGATGCCGAGGATCTGTACATCAATCGGATTCGCCGCGATGATGGCTTCGAATTGCGCGCACTCCTCTGCCTCATCAGCCAAGCCGTCCAGCAGATAGTTTTTCTTGAAGGGTTTTGCATCGAACAAGTGCTCATGCATAAAATGATGGTAGCTGTGCGGACTGTCCTCGGACAAGCCCATGTATTCGTCCAGATTGATCGATGTCATATCCGAGAAATCAAGATCGCTTTCCCGCATGATTTTGTACAGTCTGACTGGCGTACTGCCGGTGGCCAACCCGAGCACTTTCGCCCCGCTTTCCATTTGCTTGCGGATTTTTTCGAATGCACAACGGCTGGCCTCTTCAGGGTTCGCTTTAATGATTATTTCCATGATCTGTAACCTGCTTTCTGTTATTTTTGAATACTGTCTTTCCAAAACTGATTGTCCGCTCGACCGCAAATGACTCCGAAAGTTGCACCATATCGGCATCTTTCCCCGGAGCGATGCCCCCTTTTCGCACCAGACCGAATTCGCGGGCCTGGTTGACCGAACTCATCTTTACCGCATCCAATATGCCGCAACCGGTGAAGGTCATGATGTTCTTGAAAGCCTCCTGGAATTCCAGCACACTTCCTGCCAAATTTCCGCTTTCCAGTCGGGCTTGTCCATCCTTGACGATGACTTTCTGTCCGCCTAATTCACTGATGCCATCGCCCATCCCTTTGGCGCGCATAGCGTCTGTGATCAACTCGATGCGGTCAGCGCCTTTTTGTTTGAAGGCGATTTTCACCATTTCCGGATTGATATGCAGACCATCGACAATCATTTCCGCATAGATGCCCTCCTCCAGGAAGGCATGTCCGGTCACACCAGGCTCCCGGTGATGGAGGCCTCTTTGCGCATTGAAGAGATGGGTGATGTGCGTTGCTTTGGACTGTTGCAATTGGCTGCGAAGAGCATCCGAATGTCCGACTGAAAGCACGATTTGGTTATCCAGGCAATACTTTTCGAAGGCAGTCGCATCACTCGTCTCCGGTGCATAGGTGACCAAACGGATCAAGCCTCCGCTCAAGTCCTGCCACTTGCGCATCAAGGCTGCATCCGGCAGTTTGATATGTTCTTCCGGCTGCGCTCCCTTATGGACGGCGGAAATGAACGGCCCTTCGAGGTGGATGCCTTGGATGACTGGATTTTTTTCCGCGGCCTTGCGGATGCCGGTCAACGCCTTTTCGATATTTTCGGAAGATTGCGTCATCGTCGTTGGAAAATAACTGGTGATTCCTTCCCGGTGCATCGTCACAATCATCCTGTTGATGCCATCCGCATCGCCGTCCATATTGTCCACTCCGTAGCCGCCATGGCTGTGGACATCAATGAAGCCAGGCACCAGTCTGCTTCCTGCCGCATTGATCACTTCCTCGTCAGGTTCGGGAATGTACTCCGACATGTTCCCGACCGCGTTGATTTCTTTTTCGAACCGGACATACCCGTCGACGATGACGGTTTCTCCTGTATACACTTCCGCATGGATGATCACTTTCTTCATGTGTATCCCTCTCTTCTATTCTATTCCGATTCTATTCCGATTTTTTTGAGTAACCCTGCACATTTGCTCTCGTCAGATCCATGTTGTATTTGAAGTTCTCGTCCTGCACCAGGAAGGTCGAAATCACATCGATCAGGTACATCATCCCGAACTGCGTGTTTACGAACGCCGTATTGTTGACGAAACGCGAGTGATAACCAAAGCACGTGACATCCGCCAATTTCGTCAATGAACTGTTTTTGAAGCTCGTCAGGGCGATGATCTTCGCTTTTTTCTGTTTGGCGATTTCCAGTGATGCGATCAATTCAGGTGTCTCGCCTGAATTTGAAATGGCGATCACTAATTCGTCATCCTTGATGATCGAGCTGTTGACGATCATCAGGTGGGAATCCGTGACCCCCGTGACATTCAGCCCCATCCGGATCAGGCGTTGCGCCAATTCGGCCGCCGTGAATCCGGAACTGCCGATGCCGTAAATGACTGTTTTGTTTGCGTTTCTGATCCAATCGACAACCGTTTCGATTGCTTGATCCTCGATCATCTTATTGGTTTCATCGATGACTTGCGTATAATAGCCATAGATATCGTCATAGACGGTCGGCATTTCTTTCAAAGGATGGTCGCTCGCCAATGAACGCAGCGCAATCTTCATATCCACAAACCCATCGATGTTGATGCGTTTACAGAAACGGGTGATGCTGGAGGTCGAAGTCTCCACCTTCGTCGCCAAATCCTTGATGTTCATGTTTTTGATGGATGCTTTGTTCTGCAGAATGTAATCCGCGATTTTTTTCTCATTCCCGGAAAAAGCGGAATAATGGTTTTGGATCTCTTCGATGATTGTCATTTTTCGTTATCTCCTCCAGTTTTGCGCAGCCACCAAAAGCGCGCTCCGTATTTCTTGCCTTCGCCTTTTCCTCTACGCTGATAGAATAACACATGAAAATAGTTTTTTCAATTATTATTTTATGAAAATCATTTTCTTTGTTATTTCTATTGGAGTCACTTTTAGACAGCAAAAAGCCGCCTCTTCCGAGAGCGGCTTCCTTCATGAGCAGATGCTTCAGATTCTGTTCCGGTCCAACACGTTTCTTTTTCCCATTTCCAGGATGATGAAATAAGCCATTCCCGCTCCGATGGCGGAACTGAGCGCGAAGCTCGGCAGGAAGAGCATCAATGCGGCTTCCATACCCATAAAAAACTGCGCAAGCAATGTACTCGCCAACGATCCCAGGATTCCGGTGCCTATCCACTCACCCAGTGCCGCGAAACCGATTTTTTGCGTTCTGGCGTAGAACAGACCTGCGCAAATAGCCCCGATCATGCTGCCCGGAAAGGCAAAGACGGTCCCTGTTCCCAACAGGTTGCGCAGCAAAGAAACACTGAAGGCCTGCAGGACGGCATACCCCGGTCCTAACCAGACAGCGGTCAATACGTTCAAAAGATGCTGCACCGGCGCTACTTTTGCAATGCCGATCGGAATGACGAAGATGCTGTTGCTGACCACCCCCATGGCGATGATCAAGGCAGTGGTGACTAATTTTTTTGTGTTCATAATGTTTTCCCCTTTTCAGTTTGATTTGTTCTTTTTGCAGCCTGATCTTTCCGAACCGTTTCCCTCCTCCAGAATTGAATGAAAATAAAAAGACACCTCCCCTGAGATGTCTTGGATATACGTACGGACTCCAGACCAAACTCAGTTCCCTCCGCCAGTACGAACTGGATCAGGTTTGAAGGGTTCCGACAGTGTCGGTCTCAGCGCTCGCGCGCACCCCTACTGAAATTAAAAAACGTTATATGATCTGATGCGAAAATCAGAAAATACAACGTTTTGATGTCTATTTATGCGAATAGTCAAACGCCACATTCCCTACGCTAGCATGAACTAGATCAGGTACAAAGAGTTCCGACAATGTCGGTCTCAGCGCAGTTGCGCACCCCCAGTGTTTCTCACTCAATTCTAACCAATAAGCTGCGGAAACGCAACCCTATTCTGAAGCTTGCTCTCCCGCAGCGCTCGGATCCAGCACGATGACTTTCCCGAAACTGTCCTGGCTCTGCAAAAAGGCATGGGCTTGGGCAACCTCTTCGAGCGTGAATACTTTCTCGGGCTCCACTGCAACGCCTTTCCCCTCAATGTAAGCCAGCAGTTCATTCAGCTTTTCGCCGGAGACGTCACTTGAATGGAAAGTAGTCAAATAGCTATTGTGCTTCAATTCCATGATGGGATCGAAATCCTCCAGGAACCATTTCCCGCCCAGTTGACCGGTGCTGCAGACAATGCCGGCTTCCCTGATATGGGAAAGGCTGTCCTTGAGCGTCGCAGGCCCGATCAATTCCAAAATCTTGTCGAAAGTCTCTTCCGTTTCCAACACGCCGTTGCGGTCTTCGATGTAGTCGGTGAAGCCGGCTTCCTTCAGTCGCTGACCTTTGTCGGCTTTCCGCGTGCTCCCGTAAATCCTGATATCCGGGAATTGGGCCCTGACCAACTTGGCAAAGGCAACCCCCACACCACTCGTTGCCCCCCGAACCAAAATTTGATCGGATGTTTGGATCCGCAGATTCTTCATGGAACCGAAAGCCGTATAGTAGGTTTCCGGAATGGCCGCCAGTTGGGACCAAGGTAAATTGGTGTGGATGGGGTAGATTTGGTCATTCGGCAACAGGACATATTCCGCATAACTCCCGTCGAAGGCTCTCCCCATCTCACCCATGATCGACACCACTTTTTGACCGAGCGGCAATTTTTCTTCGTCGCTCGTCCGTTCCACTATCCCTACACATTCAATCCCTAAAATACGGGGAAACGTGACCGAAGGGGATTTCCCCTCCCGCGTAAAGATTTCCGAATGGTTGATGCCGAAGCCCATGACTTTCACGAGCGACCAGCCTTCCCGTATTTCCGGAAGAGGAACTTCCTGATGCACCAGTTTTTCCGGTCCACCCGCTTCGTGCACTACGACTGCCTTCATTTCTCCGACATCCTTTCTTGTATTCACAACGACAGCATGCAGTTGGGTCTTCCCGATTGCATACCGCAAAATTTCTTGTAGGCACAGGAATCGCACAAAGTCACGGCATCGGTTTGAAAAAGCGGCACCGATTCGCCCTGGGCAACCCCTGTCAGGTGAACCGAAACCGCACGCCCTTCATAAAACAGTCCGGATTTCTTTGCTTGCTCCTGCTGCTTTCTTTTGTCCAAAATTTCATACTTCCGTCCGTTTTTCACGAATTGATTCCCGGTTTCGATGAATTCGAAATTCACATCATTTTTCACACAATCTTGATGCATCCTCTGCACCCATTCATAATGGCATTCCCTTGCCCCGTCATAGTTTTCCCCGCCGACGATGACGCGTTCGATTTTTCCGGAAGACAAATGCTGCGTCAAGTCGATTTCACCGATCAGCGGTGCCGCCATGATGCCTCTGTGTTTGAAAGGCAGATCCAGAAGTACCGGAATCCGCCTGTCGGCCATCTTTTGGTTTTCGGCTGAGACATTCATCCACACGTTCTCCCAACCATCCCCCCAATTTTCAGGCAGGCACTCTTTCACGCGCTTGATCCGTTTCGTCAGCAAGTAGAACAGCACGTCCGACCGCTTCTCGATCATCTTCCAGACTTCGCCGCGCCACTCGTCCGCTTCCTCAAGAAAGAAGTCCGAAGTCATGCAGACGCGTATCGTGGAACCGGGCGGTATGACGTAGTCGCCGCGCCGGTTCCTTTTCAGCGGCCGATCGAAGCTGCTTTGGACTTTATAAATATTCGCGCCAGCTTTCCCTCGTTGACTGTCCAAATGAAACATATAACAATTTTGGCATCCCGGGCTGACCTTTTTGCAGCCATGCCACGGGTTCCAGATATCACTCAAGCGATCACTCCTTTGAAAAGATCAGGCGTATCTCCGCCGCAAGGCATTTTCAAGAAAATACAAGACGACATTGACAAGCAGACACAACACCATCGACAGCACAGTGCCCCACAAAAGTTTTACGACGCTGAATGTCCGCAAGCCATCGAAAAGGACGGTTCCCAACCCGCCCGCATTGATCGTTGCGGCGATGGTTGCGATGCCGATTGTCGAGGTCGCGGCGATCCGTATCCCTGCGATGATGGAGGACATTGCCAATGGAAGTTGGATTTTTCTGAACATTTGATTCCTCGTCATGCCCATCCCGACAGCGGCTTCGATGATTGTCGGATCGATCTCTTTGATTCCTGCAGAAAAACTGCGCAACAGGACATATTGGCAATAAATCACCAATACGATGATGGCCGTAGTCCTCCCCAGTCCCGTCAACGGGATCAAGATGGCAAAAAGGGCCAGGCTTGGGATCGAATAAAGCAAAGAAGTCAGGTAAATCAAGCCGTTCATCACGCGTTCCTGATGCATGCAGGCCAAGATTATGCCACTTGCGATGAGGATGGCGATCGTCAGCGTCGTCCCCACTAGTTCGATATGCTGAAGCGTGGCGGTCAGCAGTTTTTCATAATAGGTATTCCAGTATGCAATCATTTCAACTCACTCCAAAATGCCTCTTGTTCCTTTACGGTGGCAATCAAATCCGCAACAAACTCTGTTTTCGGATTTCGCATGATTTCCCGCGGCGTATCAAATTGACAAATCTTACCTTTGTCCATTATCAGCACTCTCGTCCCCAGCTTAAACGCCTCATTGATGTCATGCGTGACCAACACAAAGGTTTTGTCGCCCAATTCTTTATGGATCTTTTGCAGTTCATTCTGCAGTTGCAGGCGCGTGATTGCATCGACCGCTCCAAACGGTTCATCCAACAGCATCACTTTCGGATTGGCGGCAAGTGCCCTTGCGACGCCGACACGTTGTTGTTGCCCGCCGGATAATTGTTTCGGCTTTCTGCCGGCAAACACTTCCGGGTCCAATTGAACAAGCTCCAACAATTCTTTGATGCGGGCTTGGATCGCCTTCTTGTCCCACTTCAGCAGTTCCGGTACTGTCGCGATATTTTGGGCAACAGTCATATGCGGAAACAGGCCGATTTGTTGGACGACATAACCGATTTTCCGCCTAAGATCTACTTCGTTCATTCCGCTGATGTCCTCCCCGAAGAAGGTTATGTTTCCTGTATCTTCGCGGATCAAGCGGTTAATCATTTTTAAAGTCGTCGTTTTGCCGGAGCCTGAAGACCCCAGGACAGTGATGAACTCGCCTTCCTTAATCTCAAAGGAGATATCATCGACTGCCTTCGTGCCCCCTTCCCCGTAGAGCTTCGTCACATTTTTGAATTCTATCGCGGTTTGCTCCATGCGGCCTCAACGCCTCCTTATTTTTTCGAATCAAAGTACTCTTTCGCTACCGCTTCATATTCTTCTCCATCGACATCCACTTTGGCATTCAATCCGGTCACCGTTTCTGTATCCAGCGTGCTGCTGATGTTGTTCAAAATTTCTGCAATCTCAGGATTTTCTTCCAACACTTCATTCCGGATCACTGGAGCCAAATTGTAAGGCGGCCAGAATTTCTTGTCATCCACCAAAACCGTGAATTCTTCTTTATTGGTCAGTTGTCCTTCTGTCGTATAGGCCGGGGCGACATCCGCTTCATCATTTTTTAAGACTTCGTATTTCAAACTGTTGTCGTAGACTGTCGAGCTCTTCCAGTTGAATTCACCGTATACTTTTGTCAAGCCAGGCAGGCCATCTTCCCGCTGATCGAATTCACCTTGGGAAGCAAAACGCAGCTCAGTTGCATGTTCCTGCAGATCAGAAACAGTCTCGATGCCGTATTTTTCGGCTACGCTCGTTTTGATGACCAGCCCCGCACTGTCATTGGCTTCGGCATAATCCAACCAAGTCAGATTAAACTGCTCTGCGTATTCTGCCTTGATTGTATCATAGACTTTCTGCGGGTCGGTTTCCATCTCCATTTCCAATATTACCAACAGACCTGTACCTGTATACTCCGGATAAAGATCGATTTCATCATTGGTGATCGATGTATGAACGACCGAACTGGCGATATTCGGGATCCGTTCAACCCCATACCCGGCATCTTCCAGAGCCAACGCATAAATTTCCGAAACAACCAAGTTTTCTGTGAAATCCTTCGATCCCACGCGGATGACTGTATCTTCCGTGCTGCCATCGCTTCCGCCAGTCAGGCCTGAACAACCTGAGACTATAAGTGTTACGGCCAACATTGCAATCGTACTGATGATATTTTTTCTTTTCATTTAATTTATGCTCCTTTTAATTATGTAATCAAGAAAGATGCTTGTCGTGAAGGCAATCATCGCTACTGATACCCCTCCAATGAGAAGCAGATCCATCCTGTTCAAACCCAATCCTGTAAAAATCAATGTTCCCAAACCGCCAGCACCGATGTATGTAGCCAACGTCGCACTCGATATGATTTCCACCAACGCCAGCTTCACACCGGTCATCACAAAAGGAAAAGCCAGCGGAATCTTCACCCTTTTTAAGAGCTCCCAATCGGTCATCCCCAAACCCTTTCCCGTTTCGATCATCACAGCAGAAACTTCCAGGAATCCGACCGTTGTATTAACCAAAATCGGCGGAATTCCCAATAACACTAAAGCGATCAACGCTGGAGCCCTTCCGACGCCTATGAAAGAGATCAATAAAAAGAGGACCGCCAAACTGGGGATAATCCTCAAGGCTTGAGAACTGAGGGTGATTATCTGACTGAGCTTCCGGTGCTTGTGGCTGATGTATCCTAGCGGAATGCCGATCAAACAAGAAATCCCGATTGCTTGGATACTCAATCCAAGGTGCTGATAAACGTAAATCCAATATTGACTAAAATTCTCTTGAAAGTATTGCAGTATGTCATCAACTAGCATTTTTGACCTCCTCTCATTTTAAGCAACGATCCGAAAAATCTGCTATCTCACTAAACACCTTCAAACTGGCTGTGCCGCTGCTCATCAAGGAGTAATAGCACTGTCTGTCCCCCTTCATCTGTTTGATGACGATCGTATCCGCCTGCAGCCGCCACAGACATCTGACCACATTTTCTTTTTTCTCGCCAGTCAATCGGACGATATCATTGCAGCTCATTGTCGGATAGTAAAGGAACAGGTACATAATGGCAATCTTAATGTCTGTATCAAAGATTGTTGCAAATACCAATACAGGATCTATCATTACACGCGTTCCCCCTCCTTCAACACATGCGCACCGAAAATCACCGCCGAGACAGCTTCTTCGTACAAGCAACGTAGTCAGGAATGGCATTCGTGCTGGCCTGACTTGCTTAACGCCTCACTGATATTTCTCCCTTTCCATACTTATGGACAGATTTCCATACTCTGACTATATCGTTAAAGATGCCCTTACAATAGTACGCACTTTTTTATCAGGTACTTACCTTTTTGTAACCTGCTGCTAGAAGGATACTTACACAAGGGAATGCAAAAAAAACTCCCTTTTGAAGCATTATAACGCTTCAAAAGGGAGTATGAAAATGATACAACTTTTGGCAGCCGCATCGGATTACAAAAAAGAGCGGATGCGCAATCCGGCCCCCTCCTTCCTATGCTGGCTTATTTTTGTTCCAATAGATTATTTTTGATATAATCCGTTCCCCAGTCACTCATGCTGTTGATGATAGGTCTTAAGGAATCCCCAAGATCGGTTAATGAATATTCCACTCTGGGGGGCACTTCAGCAAATACTTCCCGTTTCACAATCCCATCCGTCTCCATCTTCCGAAGATTTTCAGTCAATACTTTTTGGCTAATACCCTCAACCAATCGGTGCATTTCATTAAAACGCTTGGTTCCTGTCAACAATTCACGCATTATCAGCAGTTTCCATTTATTTCCGATCAGATCGACGGTTGTCGCAACCGGGCAAAATGGCAATTCTTCTTTAGTCAGCATCTTTTTCACCTCATAGATAGTAGGTTTCTTTTTGTAAGTTACCACGAATTATATACCTAAAAAGCGCTTATTTCAAATATTCCTTTCAGTTTCGTGTATAACTATGCAAAAAAACAGGCTCTCAACGATGATGTGATCGTTGAGAGCCTATTTTGTGTGATACCGGCGGCCGGGGTCGAACCGGCACGCCCTTGCGGGCACTGGATTTTGAGTCCAGCGCGTCTGCCAATTCCGCCACGCCGGCATGATATGAAGAATGCAATTTTCCATCTTACTTGTACTTATGGAAAGGCGGTAACCGGATTTGAACCGGTGATAGAGGTTTTGCAGACCTGTGCCTTACCACTTGGCTATACCGCCGAGGTGTTACTATTTGAAAAAACTGGGCTAGCTGGATTCGAACCAACGAATGACAGAGTCAAAGTCTGTTGCCTTACCGCTTGGCGATAGCCCAATAAAGAGGGCGACCGATGGGAATTGAACCCACGAATGCCGGATCCACAAACCGGTGCGTTAACCACTTCGCCACGATCGCCATAATAATAAGAATGGAGGGAGGCAGATTCGAACTGCCGAACCCGAAAGAGCGGATTTACAGTCCGCCGCGTTTAGCCACTTCGCTATCCCTCCATCATATAAAAAATGGTCCGAGACGGATTCGAACCGCCGACACCTTGAGCTTCAATCAAGTGCTCTACCAACTGAGCTATCAGACCAAAATAAAATTTAAAAAAACGGCTCCGACGGGATTTGAACCCGCGATCTCCTGCGTGACAGGCAGGCATGTTAACCCCTACACCACGGAACCAATGGAGGTTGACGGGATCGAACCGCCGACATTCTGCTTGTAAGGCAGACGCTCTCCCAGCTGAGCTAAACCTCCATAATGCTGGAAACAATGATCCGTACGGGAATCGAACCCGTGTTACCGCCGTGAAAGGGCGGTGTCTTAACCGCTTGACCAACGGACCATGCTTTTATTCTTTGCGATAAAGCTACGGAGAAGGAGGGATTTGAACCCTCGCGCCGCGTTAACGACCTACACCCTTAGCAGGGGCGCCTCTTCAGCCACTTGAGTACTTCCCCATAACAAGAAATTTTCTGTTAATATTGTTGCTTTATCAATGGGCCTAAATGGACTCGAACCATCGACCTCACGCTTATCAGGCGTGCGCTCTAACCAGCTGAGCTATAGGCCCTTCTTTAAAAAAGCGGGTGAGGAGAATCGAACTCCCGACATCAGCTTGGAAGGCTGGGGTTTTACCACTAAACTACACCCGCATGGCGGCTCCGACGGGATTTGAACCCGCGATCTCCTGCGTGACAGGCAGGCATGTTGACCCCTACACCACGGAACCATGCGTTAAAATTTTTTGAGGTTACACTGTGGGCTTGCGCCCAAGTGTATCATGCTTGTAAGCTGCTGAAGCAGCGACAATCATGACAATTGCGGGGACAGGACTTGAACCTGTGACCTCCGGGTTATGAGCCCGGCGAGCTGCCAACTGCTCCACCCCGCGATAATAATACAATGGCCTGAGGCCACTAAAGGAGGATAAGGGATTCGAACCCTTGCGCGCTTTTACACGCCTGACGGTTTTCAAGACCGTTCCCTTCAGCCGGACTTGGGTAATCCTCCATAAGCTGATAATTTTTTCATGGACCTTGCAGGACTCGAACCTGCGACCGGACGGTTATGAGCCGTCTGCTCTAACCAACTGAGCTAAAGGTCCGAAGCAAGGTATAATAGCGGCGAAGGGGGTCGAACCCATGACCTTCCGGGTATGAACCGGATGCTCTAGCCATCTGAGCTACACCGCCAAAAATGAAAATGGAGCCTAGCGGGATCGAACCGCTGACCTCCTGCGTGCAAGGCAGGCGCTCTCCCAGCTGAGCTAAGGCCCCGTGAAGATTGTTGAATCGGGAAGACAGGATTCGAACCTGCGACCCCTTGGTCCCAAACCAAGTGCTCTACCAAGCTGAGCTACTTCCCGGTGATAATTATGTGAAAAATGCACCCAACAGGAGTCGAACCTGTAACCGCTTGATTCGTAGTCAAGTACTCTATCCAATTGAGCTATGGGTGCAAAAGACAGTGCAAAGCACTATCTAAATTTGAAGCGGAAGACGGGGTTCGAACCCGCGACCCCCACCTTGGCAAGGTGATGTTCTACCACTGAACTACTTCCGCGAATGGTGCCGGCTAAAGGATTCGAACCCTCGACCCTCTGATTACAAATCAGATGCTCTACCAACTGAGCTAAGCCGGCGTATTAAATTATGCGGGTGGAGGGACTTGAACCCCCACGCCTTGCGGCGCTAGATCCTAAATCTAGTGCGTCTGCCAATTCCGCCACACCCGCAAATGAGTTATGCAGGGCTCGAACCTGCGACCCTCTGATTAAAAGTCAGATGCTCTACCAACTGAGCTAATAACTCATCTTAAGAAAAAACTCCGCAAGTAGGACTCGAACCTACGACATCATGATTAACAGTCATGCGCTACTACCAACTGAGCTATTGCGGAATAATTCTGTATACAAAAAAAAGCGCGGCAACGTCCTACTCTCACAAAGGGAAACCCTTCACTACAATCGGCGCTAAGAAGCTTAACTTCTGTGTTCGAGATGGGAACAGGTGTGACCTTCTTGCCATCGTCACCGCACATTTTTCAAGAGAACGTTGTTCTCTCAAAACTGAATCTACAAATTTAAAGGGAACCCGAAAACACCGCTTGAGTTTTCATCTTTTAAAAATTGGTTAAGTCCTCGACCGATTAGTATTGGTCCGCTCCATACATCGCTGTACTTCCACTCCCAACCTATCTACCTGATCATCTCTCAGGGGTCTTACTCACTTAAAGTGATGGGAAATCTCATCTTGAGGGGGGCTTCACGCTTAGATGCTTTCAGCGTTTATCCCGTCCACACATAGCTACCCAGCGATGCTCTTGGCAGAACAACTGGTACACCAGCGGTGTGTCCATCCCGGTCCTCTCGTACTAAGGACAGCTCCTCTCAAATTTCCAACGCCCGCGACGGATAGGGACCGAACTGTCTCACGACGTTCTGAACCCAGCTCGCGTACCGCTTTAATGGGCGAACAGCCCAACCCTTGGGACCGACTACAGCCCCAGGATGCGATGAGCCGACATCGAGGTGCCAAACCTCCCCGTCGATGTGAACTCTTGGGGGAGATAAGCCTGTTATCCCCAGGGTAGCTTTTATCCGTTGAGCGATGGCCCTTCCATGCGGAACCACCGGATCACTAAGCCCGACTTTCGTCCCTGCTCGACTTGTAGGTCTCGCAGTCAAGCTCCCTTCTGCCTTTACACTCTACGAATGATTTCCAACCATTCTGAGGGAACCTTTGGGCGCCTCCGTTACATTTTTGGAGGCGACCGCCCCAGTCAAACTGCCCGTCTGACACTGTCTCCCTGCTCGCTAAGAGCAGCGGGTTAGAGTGGTCATATCACAAGGGTAGTATCCCACCGTTGCCTCCTCCGAGACTGGCGTCCCGGTATCATTGGCTCCTACCTATCCTGTACATGTGATACAAACACGCAATATCAAACTGCAGTAAAGCTCCATGGGGTCTTTCCGTCCTGTCGCGGGTAACCAGCATCTTCACTGGTACTATAATTTCACCGAGTCTCTCGTTGAGACAGTGCCCAAATCGTTACGCCTTTCGTGCGGGTCGGAACTTACCCGACAAGGAATTTCGCTACCTTAGGACCGTTATAGTTACGGCCGCCGTTTACTGGGGCTTCAATTCAAAGCTTCGCTTGCGCTAACCTCTCCTCTTAACCTTCCAGCACCGGGCAGGCGTCAGCCCCTATACGTCATCTTTCGATTTTGCAGAGACCTGTGTTTTTGATAAACAGTCGCTTGGGCCTATTCACTGCGGCTGACCTTGCGGTCAGCACCCCTTCTCCCGAAGTTACGGGGTCATTTTGCCGAGTTCCTTAACGAGAGTTCTCTCGCACACCTTAGGATTCTCTCCTCAACTACCTGTGTCGGTTTGCGGTACGGGCAGTTACTTTCTCACTAGAAGCTTTTCTTGGCAGTGTGACATCAGGAACTTCGCTACTAAATTTCGCTCCCCATCACAGCTTGTCCTTAAGAGAAAAAGCATTTCACTCGTTCTCAGACTTGCTGCTTGGACACACATTTCCGATCGTGTGCATTCCTTAGCCTCCTGCGTCCCTCCATCGCTCAAACAAAAGCAACTGGTACAGGAATATCAACCTGTTGTCCATCGCCTACGCCTATCGGCCTCAGCTTAGGTCCCGACTAACCCTGGGAGGACGAGCCTTCCCCAGGAAACCTTAGTTATTCGGTGGACGGGATTCTCACCCGTCTTGCGCTACTCATACCGGCATTCTCACTTCTAAGCGCTCCACCAGTCCTCACGATCTGGCTTCGATGCCCTTAGAACGCTCTCCTACCACGGAACCCGAAGGTTCCATCCACAGCTTCGGTGATCTGTTTAGCCCCGGTAAATTTTCGGCGCAGGGTCACTCGACTAGTGAGCTATTACGCACTCTTTAAATGATGGCTGCTTCTGAGCCAACATCCTAGTTGTCTATGCAACCCCACATCCTTTTCCACTTAACAGATACTTTGGGACCTTAGCTGGTGGTCTGGGCTGTTTCCCTTTTGACTACGGATCTTATCACTCGCAGTCTGACTCCCGGATCTAAATCAATGGCATTCGGAGTTTATCTGAATTCGGTAACCCGAGAAGGGCCCCTAGTCCAAACAGTGCTCTACCTCCATGATTCGCATATCCGAGGCTAGCCCTAAAGCTATTTCGGAGAGAACCAGCTATCTCCAAGTTCGATTGGAATTTCTCCGCTACCCACACCTCATCCCCGCACTTTTCAACGTGCGTGGGTTCGGTCCTCCAGTGCGTATTACCGCACCTTCAACCTGGACATGGGTAGGTCACTTGGTTTCGGGTCTACGACCTCATACTTATTCGCCCTATTCAGACTCGCTTTCGCTGCGGCTCCGTCTTTGCAACTTAACCTTGCATGAAATCGTAACTCGCCGGTCCATTCTACAAAAGGTACGCCATCACCCATTAACGGGCTTTGACTACTTGTAGGCACACGGTTTCAGGTACTGTTTCACTCCCCTTCCGGGGTGCTTTTCACCTTTCCCTCACGGTACTGGTTCACTATCGGTCACTAGGGAGTATTTAGCCTTGGGAGATGGTCCTCCCGGATTCCGACGGAATTTCTCGTGTTCCGCCGTACTCAGGATACTGGTAGAGCTGATTTGGATTTCGCATACGGGGCTATTACCCTATTTTGCGCAACTTTCCAGTTGGCTTCTGCTATCCATTGCAGTCTCATGTCCCAGTCCTACAACCCCAAAGAGCAAGCTCTTTGGTTTGGGCTTTTCCCGTTTCGCTCGCCGCTACTAAGGGAATCGAATTTTCTTTCTCTTCCTGCAGGTAATGAGATGTTTCAGTTCCCTGCGTGTTCCTCGATACACCTATGTATTCAGTGTAACGTAATATCCTATCAAAGATATTGGGTTGCCCCATTCGGAAATCTCCGGATCAAAGCTTACTTACAGCTCCCCGGAGCATATCGGTGTTAGTCCCGTCCTTCATCGGCTCCTAGTGCCTAGGCATCCACCGTGCGCCCTTATTCACTTAACCTATGGTTAAGCTCGCCATTGCTGGCTTGCTAACTTATTTCGTTAAAAACTCATTTAAGTTAACTTAAAACGCGGTAAAATGTTTAGGTTTCTTACTTTATTTTTGTAGTATTCAGTTTTCAAAGAACAAATTGTCTTGCTTGAGAGATTGATCTCTCAAAACTGAACAAAGAATGATTGAACCAAGCAAGGATTCCATTATATTCCTTAGAAAGGAGGTGATCCAGCCGCACCTTCCGATACGGCTACCTTGTTACGACTTCACCCCAATCATCTGTCCCACCTTAGGCGGCTGGCTCCATAAAGGTTACCTCACCGACTTCGGGTGTTACAAACTCTCGTGGTGTGACGGGCGGTGTGTACAAGACCCGGGAACGTATTCACCGCGGCGTGCTGATCCGCGATTACTAGCGATTCCGGCTTCATGCAGGCGAGTTGCAGCCTGCAATCCGAACTGAGAATGGCTTTAAGAGATTCGCTTGACCTCGCGGTCTTGCTGCTCGTTGTACCATCCATTGTAGCACGTGTGTAGCCCAGGTCATAAGGGGCATGATGATTTGACGTCATCCCCACCTTCCTCCGGTTTGTCACCGGCAGTCTCATTAGAGTGCCCAACTGAATGCTGGCAACTAACAATAGGGGTTGCGCTCGTTGCGGGACTTAACCCAACATCTCACGACACGAGCTGACGACAACCATGCACCACCTGTCACTTTGTCCCCGAAGGGAAAGTCCTATCTCTAGGATTGTCAAAGGATGTCAAGACCTGGTAAGGTTCTTCGCGTTGCTTCGAATTAAACCACATGCTCCACCGCTTGTGCGGGTCCCCGTCAATTCCTTTGAGTTTCAGCCTTGCGGCCGTACTCCCCAGGCGGAGTGCTTAATGCGTTAGCTGCAGCACTGAAGGGTGGAAACCCTCCAACACTTAGCACTCATCGTTTACGGCGTGGACTACCAGGGTATCTAATCCTGTTTGCTCCCCACGCTTTCGAGCCTCAGCGTCAGTTACAGACCAGAGAGTCGCCTTCGCCACTGGTGTTCCTCCATATATCTACGCATTTCACCGCTACACATGGAATTCCACTCTCCTCTTCTGCACTCAAGTTCCCCAGTTTCCAATGACCTTCCACGGTTGAGCCGTGGGCTTTCACATCAGACTTAAGGAACCGCCTGCGCTCGCTTTACGCCCAATAAATCCGGACAACGCTTGCCACCTACGTATTACCGCGGCTGCTGGCACGTAGTTAGCCGTGGCTTTCTGGTCAGATACCGTCAAGGCTGGAGCAGTTACTCTCCAACTTGTTCTTCTCTGACAACAGAGTTTTACGATCCGAAAACCTTCTTCACTCACGCGGCGTTGCTCCGTCAGACTTTCGTCCATTGCGGAAGATTCCCTACTGCTGCCTCCCGTAGGAGTTTGGGCCGTGTCTCAGTCCCAATGTGGCCGATCACCCTCTCAGGTCGGCTACGTATCATCGTCTTGGTGAGCCATTACCTCACCAACTAACTAATACGCCGCGGGTCCATCCATAAGCGACAGCACAAAGGCCGTCTTTCCTTTCTCGATCATGCGATCAAGAAAACTATGCGGTATTAGCACCCGTTTCCGGATGTTATCCCCCTCTTATGGGCAGGTTACCCACGTGTTACTCACCCGTCCGCCACTATCTTCTCAGTGGAAGCAAGCTTCCATAGAAAAGACCGTTCGACTTGCATGTATTAGGCACGCCGCCAGCGTTCGTCCTGAGCCAGGATCAAACTCTCATGTAAATGTGGACTCTTGTACAGAAATCCTACACGTTAAGCTGATTGCTCTTGTTGTTTTGCTGACTTTATGTTTGCGATACTAAGTATCGTCTTCGTTTGCTTCGACCGAAGTCTAAGCTCCTTGCACATTTGGTTCGTTCATTCTTTATTCAGTTTTCAAAGGTCAATCGTATATCACTCGGTACGTGATAGCTTATTTATAATATCGCAACTTTCCGATTTCGTCAAGAACTTTTTTGAATTATTTATTCTTATTATTCCTGAATCAAAATCGCTCGAGCAGCAACTTTTATATGCTATCATTACGAAGCCTCACTGTCAACACATTATTTGCGTTTAATTGTTCGGCGCTTCAGATAACTTATTAATACTAACACTTGGCCCCAACCTTTGTCAATGCTTTTTGAACACAAAATTGACCAAAAAGAGATCGTCTCTCTCAGTATCATCGGATGCCCCATGTACACTCCTGAGAAAAAGGTGATCAGCTCTAGCGCATTCGACAAAAAAACTGCATCAGCAAGGCTTTCAAGGAGTCAGGAAGACTTGCTGATGCAGATGCTAAAGGAATATTCACACTGATAGAGGCACTTTCCTTGTCAACAGAAAGGCCCGGAAAGACGACTCGCCGGCATTTGCGATCAGTTTTTCTGTTTGCGAAATGGCTGTATCCAAATCCATCGGTTTGTTGATGATGTCCAAAATCAGGTCGATGCCTGTCGCATAGATTGGTCTGAGGTCATCATCGCTGCTGCCGACAACCGCGATGACCGGCAAGTGATATTTCTTCGCCAGTTGGGCGATGCCCACCGGCGCTTTTCCGTTCAATGATTGCGAATCCATTCTGCCTTCGCCAGTGATGACCAAATCTGCATCTTTGAAATGGGATTCGATTTCGAGGATGGACAGGACTTTCGAGATGCCGCTGTAGCTTTTCGCTCTACAAAAAGCCATCAAACCGGCTCCTAATCCTCCTGCCGCACCTGCTCCAGGCGCTTCAAGAACAGCTATCCCTAAACATTCTTCGATTTTTTCTCCATAGTGATGCAATAACTGGTCCAATTTACGGACATCCTCCGAGGGCGCCCCCTTCTGAGGCCCATAAATATAGGATGCTCCATTCTCCCCGCATAAAGGGTTCGTCACATCGGACAGGATCGTGAAGGTGACGTCATGGATGCGTGTATCCAAACCACTGTCATCTATAGAAGCAATGTCTCCCAACTTGCCTGCACCGAACGGAATTTCTTTCCCTTCGCTGTCCTTGAAAGAGACCCCCAGCGCCTGCGCCATTCCGACTCCCCCGTCATTTGTGGCGCTTCCCCCGACGCCGATGAAGATTTCTTTGACGCCGCAATCCAAAGCAGCACGGATCAATTCGCCGGTTCCATAAGTCGTCGCGCGATAAACGTCGTTATCCGCGAGGTCAACCAAGGTCAATCCCGACGCTTCAGCCATTTCGACGACAGCGATGTTGTCTTTGATGATGCCGAATTTCGCCTGGACTTTGTCACCCATCGGTCCCGTGACGTCAGCATAGCGGTATTCCCCCTTGCATCCGATCACCAAAGCATCCACGGTCCCTTCACCCCCGTCAGCAACAGGAACCTTGACGATTTCCACGTTGCGGTTCAGGCGCAGGATTCCTTGTTCGATATAGTCCTCCACCTGGATGGTTGACGCGCTGCCCTTAAAAGAATCGGCAGCAATGACTATTTTAAATTCCTTCTCCATTTATTTTGCCCCCTTTCATTCAGCCTCCGCAGCTGACTTAATATATACTATATCAGCTCTTGTTTACCCATAGGCTGCGCTGCATTAACGGTGGCTATATAGTGACAAAAAATTTATCAGTGTTTCTCCAAAGCGATTTCAACTTCTTCCACACTCAGCAAATCGCCAGGGATGCCCAAAGCCTGCGCGATTTTCATGGCTTGAGGCTGATCCAGATAGGCTTGCTGCAGGAGGTCTTTTTTGCTGAAGACTTCCCTCGCCTCGCCTTCAAGCAGCAATAGCCCTTGGCTGAAGACGACGACTCGTTCAAAAACTGCCGCCGCAAAGTCCATGTCATGCAGAATGCACACAACGGCTTTCCCTTCTTCTTGCAGGTTTTCGATTACTTTTTTGATGATTGCTTTTCCGGCCGCGTCCTGCCCCATCGTGGGTTCATCGAAAATGACGATGGGCGTGTCCATCGCCAAAATCGAAGCCAACGCCACCATCTTTCTTTGCGCTAAATTGAGGTCGTACGGATTCACCTTCTCGACGTCAACCAATTCTACTTGGGCCAATGCCGCGCGGGAACTGGCCCTCGCCTCATCCAAGGACTGTCCGATATTCAACGGACCGACCATCACTTCATCCAAAACCGTATTCTTGAAAATCTGATCATCCGGGTTCTGAAAAACCAGACCGATCTTCTTGGATATCTGGGCAACCGTCAAAGTTTTTAAGTCGATCCCGTCTAGCAGAATCCTGCCGGAATCGGGGCGCAAGAGTCCCTTCAGCAGTTTCACGAAGGTCGTTTTTCCTGATCCGTTCTGCCCGATGATGGCAGTTTTCCGGTCATCCAACCTCAGATCGATGCCTTTTATGACGGGTGTCGCTTTATCGTAGGCAAAATGCAGCTTCTCTATTTCCAGTTTATTCATGAGGGACACCTTCTTCCGCAAGCAAGCCTTTCAGCTCATCCAATTCCACAGGATAATGCCCATTGGCCTTCCGCCTGTTCAAATGGCGGGCGATCGCGGTCACAGCTGGCGATTGCACTCCTAGAGACGCCAGATCCTCGCGTGAAAAAACAGCTTCAGGTGTGTCATAAGCGATCAATTTGGCGTCATCCAAAAGCAGGACCCTGTCTGCGTACTGCGCGATCTTTTCCATCTTCTGCTCGGCCATGATGATTGTGATGCCTTCTTTCGTGAGGTTCTCCACCACTTTGAAGACCTCTTCCGACCCTTGCGGATCCAGTTGGGAAGTGGGTTCATCCAAAATCAGCACTTTCGGCTTCATCGCGACCACGCCGGCGATCGCAACACGCTGCATTTGCCCGCCGGAAAGATCGAACGGGTTCTTGTCCTTCACTTTGCGGATGTCCAGCAAGTCCAAGCTTTCTTCGATCCGCTTGATGATTTCTTCGCGCGGCAGTCCCATGTTCTCCAGACCAAAAGCGATTTCTTCATATACGGTAAAACGCGAGCCGGTGATCTGGGAAAACGGGTTTTCGAACACCAACCCGGCTGTTGCAGTGACTTCGCTCACATCCGTCGTGCGCACATCCAAACCGGCTATCATTACCGATCCGCCGTAGGCCCCTTTGAAGAAGTGAGGCACCAAACCGCTCAGCGCATAGCATAAAGTCGATTTGCCGGCGGTGTTCCTTCCGATCAGGCCGATGAATTCGCCCTCTTCGACCGAAAAGCTGATGCCGTCCAACGCCAATTTGGTCGTGTCGGGATAGCGATATTTCAGATCCTTCACTTCTATGATGCTCATCCCATCACCCTCCAAACGATCAAACCGGCCAGAATCAACAAGAGTAAAATATTCAACAAAGTACTGTAACGATAGGACTTCGCTTCATTCAGATAGGTTTTCGGCGTATCCCGATCGAAGCCGCGCACATCGAGCGCAATCGCTCTCTCCCGGGTATCGTTCAGGGCGTTCAGTATGACGGGTCCCAGTAACGGGAAGAATGCCTTTATCCGGACAAACAGGCTGCCCTCAGTCTCCATCCCGCGCGACCGTTGTGCATCCTGGATTTTGCCATAGGTGGCCCGAAGCTGCGGGATAATCTGCAGGACCGAAAGGATGACGTAACCGATTTTCGGCGACATGCCTTTCTGCTGCAGCCGTTCAACCAGTTCCGTCGGCGAAGTCGTCAGTACCAATACCCCAAAGGCGCTGACCATATTGATGACGCGCATGGTCAGACGCAAGGCAATAACCAGGCCCTCTTTGTAGAATTTTATCGGGCCCAATTCATAAAGCAACGTTTCATTAGCAGGATTGAAAAAACCCTGCACCACGACAATCGACAAAATCAATAAAAAACTGAGCGCGATTACCGGCAAAATATTGCGGAAAACTTTCCCCACCAACAAGATGCCCAAACTGGTCAGCATGACTGCCGCGACTTCCCACAAATTATCCAGTAAATAAGCAGCGGCAATACTCACGACGATATAAAGCATCTTCGTCAGTGGATCCAAACGATGGATCGGCGAGTTGCGCGGTACATACAAAGTCATAGCATCCATTCAAATCAGCCCCTATAGTTCTTCTATCGCGCCATCCTTCAGGAAGGTGTTCGTAAGTTTCTTCGGCAAGCCCCTGAAGATAAAATAACTGATCAGCACCGTCACTAGTTTATCCGGCACGTCCACAACGATGCTGTCCAGGAAAGAAGCCAGCCATTGCGGTTGCCCATTCGAAATCAGCACAGCATAGAGGGCATCCCCCCAGACATTCCCGGTCTGTCCGCCCCAAAAAAGGATGTTCAAAGGCGTCGAGACGGTGGCCGCAACCACACCGATGATCAAACCTGCCAACAGCACGGTCTTGATGTCCTTGAACCAGCCTTTAGCGGCAAACAGACCCGCCATCAAACCGATAACTGCGCTGGTGATCGCATACACTGTAGAAATCGGGTCGGCCGTCACACCATAGATGACGTTGTTGATGATCCCGGAAGCGGCACCGATCACCGGACCCGCCAACATACCGGACAATACCGTACCGATCGAGTCCAACCAAAGCGGCAGACGCAATACGCCCGCGATGTATTTGCCGAGATAATTGATCCCGATTGCGATCGGGATCAAAACGATGGAAGCCGTAGATAATTTGTAGCTCAGTTTGTTTTTTGTTTCTGCATTCATTTTATTCTCCTCCTTTTACCTGATGCCATGCATGGAAAGCGGATAATGCCAGTTTGATTTGATTCTGCTCCCCTTGCTTGGTGGCTGCTTCTCCGGAAACGAATTGACGGACGCCTTCTTCCATCCCTTCATCTGGACCAACGACGACATTCAGCAACGAAGCGGTCTTCAACCCCCTCAGTGCCCCAACAACGAACAAAGTAGCTGTTTCCATATCCGACCCGATGATGCCATGGCCGCTCCAATAAGCAGTAAGTTGCGCTTCACGGGCGGTGTAGAAACTGTCGTGGCTGCGGACAATCCCCAAACGGTGAGGGATCCGCTCCGTTTCCGCAATTTCCCGCAGCTGCATCAACAAATCCAGATCGGCAACGGCGGGATATCCGGAATCGACATAGGCCTTGCTGGCGCCATCATCCCGGACCGCTGCTGTCGCGATGATCACATCGCCCAAATGCACTTCCGGATGCAAGGAGCCGCAACTGCCGATCCGGATGATGCCTTCTATTCCGATCCTCGCCAACTCTTCGATGGCTATCGCTGTTGATGGCCCGCCGATCCCAGAGGAAATGACTAGGACTTTTAGCCCTTGATAGGTCCCCAGAACACTCTTGTACTCGCGATTGAACGCTAAATCCACAGCGTCCTCCAACAGCAGTTTCACTTTTTCCACGCGGGCTGGATCACCCGGCAACAGCGCATATTTCACATCCAAATCGGCTGGCAATTGAATGTGCGCCTGTAGTGTTTGTTCCATTTCTCCACCGTCCTTTTCGCAATGATCAACTCCGGAATGGCCCGACAAAACTTCAAGATACTGATACCCATTATGAGTTCAGTATAGCATAGAGCCCAACGTCTGGCATTGGATAACCCTTGATGGAAATACGGCTTTCCCGGTACACAAAAAGAAGCAGTCTCTTTTTTAATTAGAGCTGCTTCTTAGGTTTTCTCTTAGTTATTTGATTTACTGGACGAACAGCGCCGCAAGCGGGATCAACCCCACCATCATGACGCCCGATACGACCATCGCCAGGCTGCTCATGGCACCCTGCAGCTCGCTTGCTTTCAACGATTCCGCCGTCCCCATGGCGTGGGAAGCCGCACCCAAAGCCAAGCCTTTGGCAATCGGTTCTTCGATCCTGAAGATTCTGAAGATAAGCCCGGAAACCACAGTCCCGAAAATACCGGCGAAGATGACCCCAGCCACTATGATCCCTGAGACTCCGCCGATCAGTTCGGTCGTGTCCAGAGCGATGGCCATCGTGATCGAACGAGCCAAAGTGGAAAGGGTCGTGATTTCGCTCATCTGAAGAAACAGAGCCAAGCCGATGATCGTGACCAGACCGCTGATCATCCCCGCCAGACAACTGATCAGGACGACCCAGCTGTTCTCGCGCAAAATCTTGAACTGCCGGTAGACCGGAACGGCCAGGCAAATCGTGGCCGGCGTAAGGAGATCGGACAATACTTGCGCGCTTTTTTGAAAAACCGCGACTTCGATGTCCAGCCCAATGATCAAGACCATCACCAGGATCGTCCCGATCAGCAAGGGGTTCATGAAGGCGTAGGGATATTTTTTGTTCAGCTTCAAGCCGATCATGAAGGCGCCCAAACTGATGAACAGTCCGAGATATTTCGTCGTTTCCAGCAGATGATCAATCATTCCTGTCAGCCTCCTTCGCTTTCTTCCTTCTTATCATTCCTTGCGCCAAAAGCCCGGTCGTCACCAAAATCACGATGGTGGATCCGACGTTGACGGCTACCCAACTTGTAAAGTTTTCGGCGATCTGCCCATAGGAAGTGATGAGCCCTGCTCCGCTCACGACGAACAGCGCAGGCATGATGCCCAACAACAGATTGGCAGCATTTTCCACTTGTTGGAGTTTCAGCGCGCCCGTCATCAACAACAGGAACAGCAGCGACATGCCGTAGATGCTGGCTGGAATGGGCAGCGGAATGAAAAGGGCCAGCAATTCGCTTACGGCTGAAATAGCGATGATGACGGTAAATTGTTTTAAATAGTGCATGACGATAGGATGACTCCTTCCTTGTCCAAAGTAATCCGGACTTTCTCACTATCCAGTATACCGGCTTCCGATCCGAAACGATATATCCCACAACCCAAAATCCCGCTTTTCGATTCGGTTTAATCCTGTTACACGATACAGACGGCGGCTTAATGATGTATAATAAGCCGTGCAGCAAATGAACAAGAACAGAAAGAAGGCGAAAATAAATGAACTTAGAAAAATTGATTGAAAAGATTGCAGCGTTCAAAGCAAGCCATCCCGAAGGTACGTTTGAATTCTTCGTGCAACCGCAACGGGATTTGGATGATCTTTATGCCGAATTGCTGATACTGGATGTCGAAACAGATGCAGAAGGCAACGCAACAGCCCGCGCTGAGGAAGCATTGATTACATTGGAAAACCCGTCAAATGATGAATTGGCTATGCTTGAAGATATCGCTGAGTCCTTAAAACAATATCTATAAAAAGAAACTCCCTGAAGGAGCCCTGCATTTTGCAGGGCCTTCAGGGAGTTTCTTTATCTTCAATTAGTTATTCGGCTGCTACTGTTGCCGGTACTGCTTCAGCGGAAGCAAACGTTCCGATCGGCAGATGATCGTTCAACAGTTCCGATTCCGGATCCAATGCAGCTTTCTGTTTCACGCCGGTTGTCCAGTAAAGTGCCATGATCGCAACGGTTGAAATCAGTCCGACCAGGTAAGTGGCCGTCTGCAATCCCATCCGGAATCCGATCGGCTCGCTCAGGATATAGACGACACAGGCATATAGCATGAATGTTGCAGGCAATAAGGTAACCAAGTAATTTTTGTTTTTCAGATACAAGTAACGCGTCGACATCAGCAAAGCGATAACGGCTGTGACTTGGTTCGCCCAGTTGAAGTATCTCCAGATCAGGTTGAAATCCACTTTCGTCAAGAAGAACGAGATGACAAACAACGGAATCGTCATCATCAGGATCTTTTTCATTGAATCCTGTTTTATGTTCAGGTAGTCTGCCAAGATTGTGCGCAGGCTTCTGAAAGCGGATAGTCCTGATGAGATCGGCAAGACGATGACGCCGATGATGGCGACCGTACCGAAGACATTCCCTAATAACATAGTAGAAACTTGGTTGACGACGACTGACGGCGTACCGGCATCGATCATTTGGCTCAACGTTTGGCCGTCGAACAAGGCCATGGAAGCGCCAGCCCAGATCATGGCGATGACGCCTTCGGCAATCATCATGCCGTAGAAAAGGAAGCGGCCTTCCCGCTCGTTCGTCGACGTCCTAGAAACCATCGGCGCTTGGGTCGCATGGAAACCGGAAATGGCGCCACAGGAAATCGTAAAGAAGATTGCCGGGAAAATCGGTGTGCCTTTCGGATGGAAATTCTGCAAAGTGCCCATCGTCAATTCAGGCAGGTTATGTCCGCCCGTCAGCAAGCTGATTCCGATAGCGATCGTGCTGATGATCAGAATCGCGCCGAACCAAGGATAGACTTTCCCCATCGCCTTGTCAATCGGCAGGATGGTGGAGATGAGATAGTAAGCGAAAATCAGCATGGTGATGATGCCGATCGTCATCCAATCGGGTGTGATGCTGGCAATCAGATTGGCGGGTGACGTGACGAAGACAGTGGCTACCAGCATTAACAGCAGCATGGCGAAGATGTTGACGACGTGCTTGACCGGTTTGCCTAGGTATTTGCTGGCCAATTCCGGCAAGTGCGCGCCATCGTTCCGCAAGGAAATCATCCCGACCATGTAATCGTGGACAGCTCCTCCGAAGATGCAGCCGACGATGATCCAGATGTAGGCGACCGGACCGTAAAGCGCTCCCATAATCGGTCCGAAAATAGGACCCGTTCCGGCAATATTCAATAGTTCAATGATGGCATTTTTTGATTTTGACATCGGGACAAAGTCATATCCGTCCTTCAGTGCTTCAGCGGGAGTCGTTCTTTCCGGATCGATGGAAAAGTTCTTTTCGATGTAGCGCCCATAAGTAAAGTAACCTAGAATCAGTAAGGCGATTCCTCCAAGTAAAGTAAGCATCTAGTTTCCTCCTTCAAAATAACTGTGCGGCCAACACGTTCGTTCTATGGCTTTACTTTACTGGAGAAAGGAAGACTTTTGGGTCATTTGCGCCCGAAACGACAAAACTGCAGGCCGAGTTGCACGCCTGCAGTCCTGAAATTCATTCACTTTTTGATCAGATGCCTACTTTTTCTTTGAAGTCCTTCATATAAGAACGGCTGACGGGTATCTTCAAGCCGTTGCTCATCGTCAGTTGAAATGTATTGTTGAACCATGGCTGGATTTCCTTTATTTCCTTCAGATTGATGAGGAAGGCGCGGTGGACCCGCAGGAAAGGATGGCCGCCGATTTTTTTCTCGAGCGCACTGAGCGGCTCGTGGATGATGTACTCCATATTTTTCGTATAGATGGTCGTTTCGCCGTTCTCGACTCCGATGGCGATGATTTCCGGGACCTGCAGCATATAAATCCGCTCGTCCATCTGGATGGGCAGCACCTGCAATCCCGCATCCTGTCGCTTCGGTGGTTCCGGCTCTCCAATACGCTCTTGCTTTTGATGCTGTCCGTAGGCTTTTTTGACCGCTTGCTGGATCCGTTCCAGTTCAAAAGGCTTCAGGACGTAATCGGTCGCATTCAGTTCAAACGCTTTGATGGCATAGTCATCATAGGCCGTCGCAAAAATGATCAGCGGCGGGTTCTTCAGTTTATTGATTTTGCCGGCCAGCGAGAGGCCACTTTCATTCGTCAGGTGGATGTCCAAAAAAATCAGATCCACCGGGTCCGCGAGCATCGCTCCCAGCGCTTCTTCGATCGAATCCGCTTGGGCAATGGCGCTCACGCCTTCGCATTTCCCCAGCAGGTAGGCCAGTTCATCCCTTGCCAATGGTTCATCATCCACAATCAATACCCGCATTCTCATCCCTGCCTTTCTTGATAAGGTACCGTGCAATAGACGGTTGTTCCTGTTGGTGAAGATACGAAATGCAATTTGGCCGATTCGCCGAACAGGCTGATCAGCCGTTTATTCAGATTTTCCAATGCCGAGCCGGTCCCTTCAACCGAAGGCACAGCTTCTTTGCCCAATTTCTCCAAGCGACTGGAGTCGATGCCTTCGCCGTTGTCCCGGACGGAAATGAATACCCCGTCAGGACTGTTCTTCACATCGATCCATACCCGATTATCTGTTTTCCGGCTGCCAAAAGCATGCTTGAACGCGTTCTCCAATAGAATCTGGATCAGGAAAGGCGGCAATAGCACCTCTTCCATGCCTTCCTCGATGGAAATGTCGACTTGGTAGCGGTCCGGGAAACGGGCTTGCTCCAATGAACGGTAAGCTTCCACCTGCGTGAGTTCCTTCATCAACGGAATCAGGTTAGTGCGGGCGCCCTGCAGATTGGACCGGAAAAAATTGCTGAGTTGGATCAGCAGCCTGCGTGCCTGTTCGCTGTCGACCCGGATCAGTGCCGAGACGGTGTTGATGGCGTTGAAGAAGAAATGCGGATTCACTTGCGCCTGCAAGGATTTGATTTCCGCATCCTGGAGCAGTTTGCTCTGCAATTCGATTTCGCCCAATTCGATCTGGCTGGAAAAGATATTGCCGAGGCCTTCCGCCAACTGCCTTTCCACAAAAGTCAATTTCGCCGCATCCGTGAAATACAGCTTCAATGTGCCGATGGTTTTCCCTTGCGCTTTCAGCGGGATGACGAGCGCCGCTTGCAAAGGACAGTCCGGATGGTTGCAGCCGATTTCGTCATGGGAATGGACTTCCCTGATTCTCCCTGTCCGCAGCACTTCTTTTGATAATTCGGTCAATATTTCGTTCGAGGCGATGTGGTGGTCGCTTGCTGCGCCGACATAGGCTAAAATCCTTTCGGTGTTCGTGATGCTGACGGCGGATACCTTCATCAATTGTTGGATGATTTTGGCCGCTTCCGTGCACGAAGCTTCGTTCATGCCGGAACGGAAATAAGGCATCGTTCGGTTCGCCAATTCGAGCACATCATGCGTCTGCACCGCTTTCGTCTGTTCGACTTGGCGCAGCGTGGAGCCGATGATGGAAAGGAAAATGCCGGTCCCCATGCTGTTGACGAGGATCATTGGAAACGCAATGAATGTCACCAGATCCCAAGCTGCCTGAAGATTGCGGCTCAACACCAGGATGCTGAGCATTTGGACCGCTTCCGTCGCGGCTCCGATCATAAAGCCTTCCTTTATCGTCGGATAAGTATTTTTCCGCATCGTTTTGGTGCCGTACAGACCGGAAATGAGCCCGATCAAGATGGAAGAAATCACATAAATATAAGCCTCTTCTCCACCTTGGAAGAAACGGATGACGCCCGAGATGATGCCGACGGATGTGCCAACCAACGGCCCGCCGATCAGCCCGGCGACGCCGATTGTCAGCACTCGTGTGTTCGCCAAGGATGCTCCCTCAGAAAGCTTCATCAGCACTTGGTCGGATACGATGCGGTCCTGGCTGATCTCAACGCCCGTATAGTTCGAGATGACCGCGAAGAGGCCGAATACGACAATCAGCGCCACTTTAGTGCTCAAACGTTGGCGTTCCCTTAATCTGTCCCTGAAATAGTGGATATTCATCAGCAGATAAGCCAAAATGATGATCAGCCCGACCCGCTCCAATATCAAAATGAATAAATTAAACATGACCGCTCCTTTCAAGATAATGATTATCTTTAGTTTACACCAGAAATAACAAATTTGTGCACAAAAAACGATAGCCCAAGCTTCGCGCTTCAGGCTATCGTTCCTTTATCAAGCTATCAGAAATTATCCGCAATCCTCTGGAATTGGTGATGCAGCTCGTCCATCACGACGAAGCGGGCTTCGCGGATCATCTCTTTGCCTTCAACGAACAACAGCAATGCCGGAACGGTGAAGACGGTGAATTCGCCCGCGACTTCCGGGATGTCATCGGCGTTCGCTTGGATCGCTTTGATTGCCGGGAATTCTTCCAGCATCTCTTGCACTTGCGGTTGGACCGCGTGGCAGACACCGCAGTTCGTCCTGGAAATATAAACAAACGCCAATTTGTTATCAGCGATGAAATGACGGATTTCTTCTATTGAAGTTGCTTGTTGAAAATTATTTGGATAAAACACAATTTGACCTTCTTCCTCTTTCATTTTTTCGTCATTATAGCACGTGAATCGGAATAAGTCCGTTTTGCGGATTGGACAAGGAACGTCAAAAACCTGACCATTCAAAGATGATCAGGTTTCTTAACAGCATTTGCCTCACGTATTTTTCGGTCCTGGTGTCGACGCAATCAATTCCATTTCGCCAGACAATACCCACGCCTCGACCGGAGCAGGAAGAATGAAATGATCCCCTTTCTTCAAAGAATACACCTTATCGGCAACGGTGAGTTCCCCCGACCCTTCGATGACGCTGACAAGTGTATAAGGGGCTTCCTTCTTGAATTCCATGTGCGTTTGGATATCCCACTTATGCACGGTGAAATAATCGCTCTTGATAAAAGTTGTCAGCGTGTTGCCGTCTGTCGACTTGACTTCAAAATGATTGACAGGATCCCGATGAGGAATCATGGACACTTCAAGGGCTTGCTGGATATGCAGCTCTCGTTTGCAGCCGGTGTCATCCAATCGGTCGTAGTCATAGACACGGTAGGTCGTGTTGCTGCTTTGCTGTGTTTCCAGTGTCAGGATACCCGCACCGATTGCGTGGATGGTTCCGCTCGGCACATAATAGAAATCGCCCGCTTTCACCTTCACATTGCGCAGCAAGTCTTGCCAATCGCCCTCGTAGATCATTGTTTTGAATTGTTCTTTCGTCGTGGCATTGTGGCCGTAGATAATTTCGGCGCCTTCATCCGCATCAATGATATACCAGCATTCCGTTTTGCCCTGCTCCCCTGTATGCTTCAAGCCATAGTCATCGTCCGGATGCACTTGGACAGATAACTCTTGTTTGGCATCGATGATTTTGGCCATCAGCGGAAATACTTCCGCTGATGGATTTCCGAACAGTTCTGGGTGCTTTGCGTAAAGGGTATCCAACGGCATCCCTGCGTATGAGCCGTCCGCAACGGTTCCGGTTCCGTCCGGATGTGCGCTGATCGCCCAACATTCCCCAGTGTGTTCGGAAGGTAGCTCGTAACCATAGATATCCCTCAGTTTCGTACCTCCCCAAATTTTTCCCTGCAATTTTGGGTTCATGAATAATGGTTCCTGCATCTTCTTCCTCCTAAATTCATTCACTGTTCTTCCATTTTGAAATAGCTTAAAAATTTTAATCGATCCTGTTCCTTCAGCATTTTTTCATACAATAGCGGGTTCTCCATCAACCGATTCATAAACACGAAAAACTGCTTCATGTTCGCATTTTTCAGTTCCTCTTTTTTCACTGCCAATAAAAAGACCAACGAAACATTTTCGTTTCCCCATTTGATTGGCTGTCTGAATGTGAGACAACTGATGCTGGACTGACGGATGTAGCGCGGATCCCCGTGCGGCAATGCGATCCCCATTCCGATCCCGGTTGAAGAGTGGCTTTCCCGCCCCAAAACTGTCTCCAGGTATTCTTTCTCGACATATCCCTTACTGAATATTTGCTGCACAATGAAAATCAAAGCAGCTTCTGGAGTCGTAAAGGATTGCCCCAAATGCACCAGAAACGGCTGGGTATAACGCAGGATGTCCCATTGCTCGTTTTTTTCTGCCTGCTTTGCCGGTTGTTTTCTGATGAAACGGGCAATTTGCCGTACTTCTTCATCGTTCAGCAACGGGGAAATGAGCAATGTTGTTACACCACTATCCGGAAGCGGTTCTGTCGTCACCACTAGATCAAGCTGATGACTTTGCAGATACGTTTTCAATTCAGCCGCAGAAAGGATAACGGTTTCCTCAATTTCGGGGAAATGCCGTTCGATTTTTGCTTGTAAAAATGCAGAAACGCCTATGCCGAAATGGCAGACGATTCCGACAATGAGCTTCTTGGGCAGCTGCATATGCACCCGCTCCAAAGCTGCTTGGAAATGGACCGTCAGATAACCGACTTCGTCTTCCGGGATGGAAATCCCAATCCTTTCATTATATTCCTCGACTACTGTCAGGATGAAATAAAATAGATGGGGGTATTCCTTCTTTATCTCGCTCAGAAGCGGGTTGGAAACGGCAAGTCCCCCTTCGATCCGGTTGGCGGTCGTCCGAAGATGGATCTGCAGATTGGTCAGCAATGCTTTATCCTCCACAAGCGGAAGATTTTCAAAATCACTGACTTCCTCCAGCAGCTCCCGCACCAATTCATCCACCCAATCAGGCCCTGCTTTGAGATCCGTCTCCGCTGATTTCAGTTGATGTTCTATTCTGGATCCATGGAAATGAAGCGCCAGATAGGCCTTTTCATTGACCGGAAAAACAAGATTCAGACGTTTTTCGACCCAACGCGAAACCGTTTCGCTCCAATCGAAAGATTCGGTTCCGTCGATTGCGCGAAGCTCCTTATCCGAGAGTTCGATAGGTTGATTCAAATAGATCCGTTTGATCGTAAAAAGGATATGGATGACCAGACTTTCCAGTGTTTCGGGATTGATACTGATTTCGTATGTAGCCTGCAGAGCTTTCAAAGCATCTTGGACAATCTTGATTTCACTGGGATCAAAAAATTGGAGTAACGCTTTTTCTTTTGTCGATAGATCTTTCAATCTTTTCGCTGTCTTCGCCAGAACGCCTCTTTTATCTTTTTCCCTACCTTCAACGACCGTTCCGTAATTCTGCCTCGTCATGAGTGTCAGACCGTAAGGCGCAATCTCTTTGTCCAGCCATTCCAGATCCTCCTTGATGACTGCTTTATTGACATAGTATTTCTCTGCCAACGAAGTAAGTGTAAGTGGTGCATCAGCCATCAACAAGTGATAGAGAATCAGTAGCCGGCGCCCCATGTCCTCCTTATAAGAGCTGTCCGAATCAGAAGCATGGACAATCTCCATCAGTTTTTTGACATTCCGTTTTTCTGCTCTCAGGCTGACACCGATCCCCGGTCTTCTTTCCAATTTCCCCTCATGGAGTCGCCCTTCCAGCAGTTGCTCTATTTTATCCAAATCATTCCGGATAGTCCTTACCGAACAATCCTGTTCCACCGCTAATTCTCCGATTGTCCGAAACTCATTCAAGTGGGCCAGCAGGCTTCGCAATAAGTTCAATTGCCGCTCATTCATTTTTTCACCTCCTAAAAAAACCATTCCTCGCATCCGAAAGCCTTTCCATCCATTATACGGGGAATGATTCTTAGGTTCAATTTATGCTGCTATTGCCATGATCCATTCAAACTAGGAGACCGTTCTAAGCATCTCATATGCCTTTTCTGTTGTCTCGACTGACATAAGGTCGTTTCTGAATGCATCATCCATCAATCTTCTGGATAACATTTGCAGAATCTTCAGATGCGCATCGTTTTGATTTTCGGCAGGTACCGCAATCATGAAGATCAGTTTTGCGGGGCTGCCGTCCAGGCTGTCCCAGTCCACGCCTGCTTTTTTTCTGCCGAATACGACGCAAGGCTCTGAGACCGCCGCTGACTTTCCGTGAGGGATTGCAATGTTCATGCCGATGCCGGTCGTGCTTTCTGCTTCCCGTTCCAGGATGGCTTTCTTGAACTCGCTGCGTGACGTTACATTGCCGTGTGTTGCCAGTGCATCAACCAATTCGTCCATCGCACTGTCTTTTGAGTCGCTTTCCAAGTCCAAAATGATCAAGTCTCTTGTCAAAATATCCGTCAGTTGCGAAACTGGCTTACTGCCCGTTGCTTTCTTAACCACAACTGGAGCAGCCTCAGGCATTTTTGTCGTGGCTGGCGCAACAGCAACTGCGATCAGTTCCCCAATTATCACATCTTTTTTCAGGATTTTCAGCATCATGACCGTTACAGCAACACCCACCGCAACCGCAACGAAGAACATAAGTACATTATCGACTGCACCAAGGAGGGCAACAATCGGTCCTCCATGTGCCACTCGATCGCCTACATTCCCTAGTGCCGCAACAACTGAACCGGCCATCGAACCAACGACGATGCTCGGAATGACACGCAACGGATCTTGCGTTGCAAATGGGATAGCTCCTTCAGTGATTCCGAACAATCCCATCGTGAAGCTGGCCTTCCCTGTTTCTTTTTCCGTCTGCGTAAACTTATCTTTCAAAAGGAACGATGCGACTCCCAAACCGATGGGAGGGATACAGATAGCGACAGCGATTGGCCCCATGATTTCATAATTGCCTTGCGCAATCATACCCGAACCGAAGAGGAAGGCTACCTTATTGAATGGGCCGCCCATATCGACAGCTATCATCGCACCCATGATCAATGCCAGGACGATTTCACTGGACCCTTGCATTCCTGCCAGCCAGTTTGTCAACATCTCAAAAAATGATGCAACCGGCTGTCCGATAACGAAGATGAACAATAATCCCACTACGAGTGTGGCTATGATCGGGATGAAGATGATCGGCATGACTGCCTGCATCGCCTTCGGAACCTTCACTTTTTTCAGCGCCAGCGCCACATACCCTGCCAGGAAACCGGTGATGATACCACCGATGAATCCAGCATTCGCTTCGCTTCCGTAGAAACTTCCGTTGGCTGCAACAAGTCCACCAATCATACCCGGAACAAGACCCGGTCTGTCGGCGATGCTGTAGGCGATGTATCCGGATAGGATCGGGATGATTAAGCCCATCGCCGCACCACCCAGAGCGATTACGGTCGACCAAATGGAATCTTCCGGAATGACGATTCCTGTAGCGGTTGGCTCACCGCCCAACGTCAAGGCGATCGCAATCAGTAATCCTCCGACGACAACGAACGGAACCATATAGGAAACGCCGTTCATCAAACTTTGATAGATTGGATTTTTCCTTTTCTCGGAGTTGCTCTCTGAGCCCGTCCGAACGGCTGAGGCGCTGCCATAAACAGGTGCATGCCCATCAATGATCTGTTGGATCAATTTTTCGGGATTACGGATACCTTCCTGCACGCCTACAGTCACCATCGGTTTGCCTTGGAAACGTGATTTGTCCAATACGGTATCTGCAGCTATGATGACGCCATCCGCTTCACGGATTTCCGCATCGGTCAATGCATTTTCAATACCGATCGATCCATGTGTTTCGACTTTGATTTCCACTCCCATTTTTTCCCCGGCTTTTTGGATATTCTCTGCTGCCATGTAGGTATGGGCTATGCCGACAGGGCACGCTGTTAAAGCGATGATTTTCTTTTTCCCAGTATTCATTTTTTTATCCACCTCTGTAGTTATTTGTTGTCCTTATTGTATCCCCTTTCCTGAGGAAATAAATCCCGATTTTTTTCTGGGATGTGGCAAAAATCAGATTATTTGCCGCATAACGTCCTCGCCCAACCCGTAGCACCCCTTCTTATTTGAACTCGCCCTATGAAACCGTTATACTGAAAATAAAAAAGGTGGTTTTTCAAATGATGTTCGAACTCAGGGTTACGCTTTTGGATGTCGGCATACCGGTTTGGCGGGATATACAATTGGATGACGACACGACCTTCTCCGATCTGCATTTCATTCTCCAAAGTGCATTCAACTGGTCCGATCTCCACCCGCATACTTTCAGGTTTGCCTCGCCGCATAAAGACACATTGGCAGAAACCGATCGTCTGCGGGACCATGTCCAAGGAAAAGACGACAAAATCATCTACACTTACAATATGGAAGATAACTGGGAACATGAAATCATCCTGCAAAAAGCCTTTGAGGCGAAGGCGGACGTTCTCTATCCCCGTTGCGTGCGCGCCGAGAATCTGACGCCGGAGGAAGACCATACCCGCCTCGATATCACGGATGGCACACTGGACCTCGCGTATAAAGATTCCGGGGAAATTGTGAAAGCAATCAATGAGGAATTGGCTTATCTGAACGTCAGCGGCCTAGGCGAAGGCCTGCCGGGGCTTGATGAGGACGAGTGGATAGCTTTGGATGATGACGAAGATGAATGGGAAGATGACGGCGGACATCTGTGAAAAGCTGACAACAACAAAAGGCAAGCATTCGGGCTTTTATGGAGCCGCATGCTTGCCTTTTGTTGTCGGATATATCGCGCGTCCGGCTGGGTTGTCCGATATCCCGCAACTATCGGACAACCTACAAGCAAAAACACCTCCTGCGCCTGAAATCAGACGTAGGAGGTGTTTTACATTAATCAGGATTGCTTATTGAGCAGTTTCTGTGATCGATTTCGTTGCTGTTTTTTTCTTGTAAACAAGATCCAGGATCAGACCTGCAGCCGCAACCACGATAGCAACATAGAAAGCTTTGGTGAAGTCACCGTTGTTTGCAGCAGCGATTCCTGCTGTTACTTTAGGTGCAACGAAAGCGGATGTCGAGTAACCGATGAACACGATACCGTAGTTGACGCCTTGGAATTTCGGTCCGAAGTTATCCATGACTAACGATGGGAACACGCCCATCACACCGCCGAAGCATAGGCCTAAACCAATTATCCCGAGTGTAAAACCGAACATGGATTTGACAAAAATAAGGATCAAGAAAGTAAGAATGATGACACTATACATGATGCTGATAGTCGTGGGTTGGCCCAATTTATCGGAAACAGCGCCCCAGATAACGCGACCCATAGTATTGCTAAGAGAATACACGCTGACATATACGGCTGCCGCTGCTGCGGATAGGCCGAACATGGATTGTCCGATCGGAGAAGCGTTTGAAGCGATCATCAAGCCTGAGAAAGCACCCATGGCGAACATCAGGATGATCATATAGAATTTCGGATCCTGCAGCATTTCTTTCCAGTTCTTGTTTACGACCGGTTTATTCGCTGCTGCAGTAGCCGCTGCGTTCATATTTTTTGGCATATAATCTTTCGGAGCAACCTTGATGAAGAGGCTGCAAGTGAAGCTGATGATGGCATAGGCGATACCCATCCGCACGAAAGTATCGGCAACGCCAATACTTTGGATCAGTTGGTTTGCGATCGGAGCTGCGATGATGGCCGCTCCGCCCATACCTGCTGTGATCAATCCGGAAGCCAAACCTTTTTTATCCGGGAAGAAACGGATTGTGTTGCTTAGGCAACCTGAGTAAGCGAAGCCTTGTCCGAAACCAGCCATCAAACCGTAATAAATGTACAATTCAGTCAAAGTAGTTGCCGTACCCGCCAAAGCAAAACCGACACCGAACAATACCGCTCCGGCCATCGTGCTCCATTTCGACCAACCTTTGTCGGTCAAGAAGCCGCCCAAGATCATCGGAATCGGCCCTAAAGCCGCGTTGATCGCGAAGGCTACCATGACCTCAGCCATTGTCCAACCTCTTGCGGCAGACAACGGTCCCGCCAACACGCTGAAAGCATAAACTGCACCCGTACACATCAAGATACCCATAGAGCTGACCAAGACAGCCCAACGATTAATTTCCTTTTTCATCAACAACACTCCCTTATTTTCCATTCGCCATAACGATGTTTTTTAGTTCTCCCCAATTTTCGCGGAACATGCCTTCGTTCATTACTTTCAGATTTTCAGCAATGACCGGTTTGAAGCCCATTTGTCCCAAAATATCTTTTTCAAGATCGACGCCCGGGGCGATTTCGATCAGGCGCAATTTGCCTTTCTCGAGGTCGAATACCGCACGTTCTGTTACGTACAATACTTCCTGTTCCACTTCGGACGCGTATTCCCCGCTGAAAGTGACTTGTTCGACTTCAGCTACGAATTTCTTCGCTTTGCCTTCCTGGATGATCGTCAAACGGCCATCTTTGACTTCCTGCTGCAAGCCACCGGCAGTAAAGGTTCCTGCAAACACCAATTTTTTGGCAGCTTGGGAAATATTGATGAATCCGCCGCAACCAGCGACACGATTGCCGAACTTGGATACATTCACGTTTCCGTATGCATCGGTCTGAGCCAACCCCAACACGGATAAGTCCAAGCCGCCGCCATCATAGAAATCGAATTGCGCATGATGATCCATGATCGCTTCGCTATTGAAGGCATGCCCGAAATCCCGCAATCCTGCCGGAACGCCGCCGATCGATCCAGCTTCGGTCGTCAACACCAATTGATCGCTGATTCCTTCCTCAGCACCGACTGTCGCGACATTGACAGGAATCCCTACGCCAAGGTTCAGGATAGCGGACGGAACCAACTCCATCGCTGCACGGCGGGCGATAACTTTACGTGCGTCCAATGGAAGTGCCGTTACAGCATCCATTGGTACTTTTGTATCGCCGGAGAAAGCCGGATTGTACTCAGTGTTTTCTGTCTGGAACTGATTGCCTGGTTGTGCCACGACAATGTAATCGACCATGATACCCGGTACTTTGACGTCTTTAGGATGCAGCGTGCCTGCTGCTGCTAATGTTTCCACTTGTGCGATCACGATGCCGCCTGAGTTTTTGACAGCCTGTGCGACCGGCAGCACTTCCATGTGCAAACCTTCTTTTTCAAGCGTCAAGTTGCCTTTTTCATCGGCTACCGTTCCGCGGATCAGGCCGACATTGATCGGGAAAGTCGGGTAGAATAACCATTCTTCATTTTCGATTTCAACCACTTTGACGATATCTTCGGTCGTGCGCGGGGAAAGCTTGCCGCCTTCCAGACGCGGATCGACGAAGGTACGCATGCCGACTTTTGTGAACAAGCCCGGACGTTTTGCGGCGATTTCACGGTACAGTTGGGTAATGACCCCTTGCGGAAGGTTGTAGGCTTCGCATTTGTTTTCGACAATCAGGTCACTGAGTTGCGGAGAAGCACTGACGATGCCGCCGATCCAACGTTTGATCAAGCCTTCATGGGCAAGATGGCTCATCCCTTTTGTGCGGCGATCCCCTACAGCGCTCGCGTGGATGACTGTCAGGTTGTTCGGATGGCCTTCCGCTTTAAAGCGATCTTCGATGGAAATGGCCATCTCTTCGTTCACACAGGCCATACCGAATCCGGTTAATGCCACTGTGCTGTTGTCTTTGATCAATTTTGCCGCTTCTGCAGCTGTGATTACTTTTGTCATAAGTGTACCCTCCTATTTGCTCGTTCATTCACATAAGTAAGTAAGAAAAAAGCTCAGTCTTACTCTGAGCTTTTCAGTTTTGATTAATAAGCGATCTTCAATGATGCTGCGATTGCTTCAGCGTCCTTGAACAATGTTTCGATGATTTCTTTGGCAGGACGGATATCACGGACCATACCGGTGATTTGGCCGGCCATGACCGATCCATTCTCGACATCGCCTTCGAAGACGGCTTTGCTCAATGAACCCAATGATAATTCTTCCAATTCATCACGGGATGCATTGTTGTTTTCCAGTTCCTGGAACTTCGCAAGCATCTTGTTTTTGATGGAACGGACAGGTGCTCCGTTGCGGCGTCCTGTAACGATTGTAGCTGTATCATCAGCATCCAGTACGGCTTGCTTGAATGTAGCTGGAACCGGGCATTCTTCAGCAGACAAGAAAAGTGTTCCTACTTGGATCCCTTGAGCACCCATCGCGTACATCGCAACGACTCCGCGGCCATCACCGACTCCGCCGGCTCCCAATACAGGGATGTTGACTGCGCTGACTACTTGCGGCACTAAGCACATGGTTGTTGTTTCGCCGACGTGTCCGCCCGCTTCTGTTCCTTCAGCTACGATTGCATCAGCGCCCAAGGCTTCCATTTTCTGTGCATGTTTCACGGAAGCTACTACTGGAATGACTTTGATGCCAGCTTCTTTGAATTTCGGCATGAACGGTTTCGGTGTTCCTGCTCCAGTTGTTACGACTTTGACGCCCTCTTCAATCACGACATCAACCAATTCTGGGCAATTCTTCATCATCAACATCAAGTTAACGGCAAAAGGTTTGTCTGTCATGGTTTTGCATTTTTGGATTTCTGCGCGCAATTGATCTGCTGTCATCCCACCTGAAGCAATGATGCCTAGTCCGCCTGCATTTGAAACGGCAGAAGCGATATCAGCTGTTGCGATCCGTGCCATCGCTCCTTGAAAAATAGGATATTCTATTCCTAGCATTTCGCATAATGTTGTCATTTCGTTTTTCCTTCTTCCTTGAATTGTGAGTGATGAGTCTACAAGATTGGCTGAAATTGCCGTCCCACTTGCTCACCTTTTCTCTTGATAGTTGCATTATAGAATTGATCAGATTAATTGTGAAATAGTAATCTTCACCGGTTTATCATAACTGTTTGGTTATACGAAATAATTTGATTCGGAATGGAAAGCTCGTCATTAGTGAGTTTATGAACAAATATAATACACCTCTTTTTTGAGATAATGTATTTTGTCCATATCTTTTTTGTTCTGAATAGATATCATCTCCATAACTCTTCTGTTATAATTGTGATTATTTTATCTTTCACAATCGAAAATGCGTTAAAATAACTTCTGTGATACCCTATCGTTCTCTATTTCAAACAGAAATAAAGCCACCCATCGAAAGGATGACTTAAAATGCTGCAACAGACCACTATCATTGCCTACCTGGATGCTATCGTCAGTGAAGGGACCTTCACCCAGGCGGCAAAGTCTCTATATATTTCCCAACCTTACCTCAGCAAAACCATCACGAAACTGGAAGAGGAACTGCAAACCCAATTGGTCGAGCGCAATCGGACTCCGATGGAATTGACCTATGCCGGCGAAAGGTTCCTGACGCACATGAAAAAGATGCAGAACCAGTACGAGGATATGGTCAACGAATTGACCCTGATCACAAAACTGAAATACGGCCGGATCCGCATCGGTGTCCATCCGATCATGGGTTCCTTCCTTCTTCCGCTGATTTTGCCCAAGTTCCATGAAAAATATCCCGGCATCGTTCTGAAGATCATGGAACAGGACGCCAAGACGACAGAGATGGACCTGTTAGAAAACAAAGTCGATCTCTACTTGGGCATGCTGCCGATCCATAACGAACAGCTATCCTACACGATGCTTGCGGATGACAAATGGTGTGTCATTGTACCGGACACGAGCCCGCTGCACCAACCCGGGCTAAAGGAAATTGAAAAATTTCCGTACCCATTGAACTTATTGAAGAATGAAAAGTATGTGCTGACCACTTCCCAATCCGGGATCCGCAAACAGGCAAACGAATTCCTGAAGCATCTGGACATCAAAGCCGATATCGTCATGGAATCACAGAACATTTCTACAGCAGCAGCGCTTGCGCGAAAAGGAATGGGACTGACTTTTCTGCCGAAGAGTGCGCTCAACAACAGTGAATTGATGGACAGCTACAATATTTTTTATATCGAAACCAGCATCGTCCGCACCCGTTATTTCATCGCCTACAGCAAAGAAAAGACCCTTTCGTCCGTCGACTTGGCCCTGATCGATATGGCGAAAGAGCTGATGAAAGCCTACAGCGATTCCATCTAAAAAAATAGACAAAAAAGGAGCAGGAGAGTGCGTCATTTGCGCATTCCCTTGCTCTTTTTTTTGCATCACATATATAAAAAAAACACCAGAGCTCAGTCTGGTGTCCCAACATTCGCTGCTTTCAAGTTCTTGATTTCCAAAAACTTTTGGCAGAGTTTATCCAATTCCTGCTCCATCACAGCGCTCGTCTCAGGTGAATAACTGAGCATTTTTGCCGGATTGGATACCAAATCCAGAACGGAATCGGGAACCACCTTGTCGCCTTCGACATGGACAGCAATCTGTGGGAAGTAGTTCGTTGTCCCGCAGCAGGCTGAGACAAGATAGGCGATTTCATAATGCTCATTGCCTTTGTCGCGGATGCGGAAATAGCCATCGCCAATGAATTCCTTTTCCGGTCCGAAATTAGCCAATATCAGTTCCAAATCCTTCTTTTCCATTGAGAAAACCCCTTTTCTTCATGAATCAACCAAGATGATTATTTGCCTAAAAAACGTGAATATAGGCTTGTACTTCAACACTTGCCCGCACTTTTCCTTCAAAGATAGTATACCACTCTCGGACGGTTTTGGACATCCACTGTGCAACAGATGAGAGCAATATTTCTGGTATTTCCCCGAGCCACCTTCCTCGTGTGGAAGGAGTGCTTCTGGTAAGTTTATCCTTCACCGCTGTGATAAAATAAACTTGTAAGCGCTGACTGAACAAATCATAGAAACGGGGTTATCCAGATGACAGAAACAAAATTAGCGAAACTGAGAATCACTGGCCAATCACACCAAGGCATCACCACTACAGTAAAAGTCCGCAATCTGCCTGAATTTTTTGTGGATGAATCGGAACGGATGGGCGGCGACAACAAAGGGCCGAATCCGCTGGAATATCTTTTGAGTTCCTTGGCAGGCTGCACATCGATCATAGCCTATTATGTAGCCGAACAACAGGGGCTCGCCTACAGAGGACTGTCGTTCACCGTCGAAGGCACCTTTGATCCGCGCGGTTTTGCCGGGGAGGATGATATCCGGACCTACTTCCAGGAAGTCACGCTCATCAATCATATCGAAACTGATGAGACCGACGAAGCCATTGAGAAGCTGGCGGCTGAAGTCGAAAGAAGATGCCCCGTCTATAACCTCATGTTGGATGCTGGCGTCGACATGTCGACCCAATGGATTCGGACCAATTAAAAGAAACAAAAAAAACCCGTCAGGCCGCCTTATTTGGTCGGCTGATGGGATTTTTTTGCGTTGCATCACTTGAATTCCCTCAGCTTGTTTTCGCTCGGAACCATGTGGCTCGTATAATTTTCGATTTTGAATGTCAGTCGATCCATCGCTTGCTGCATGACATCGATCCGTTCCTGGAGTTCGCGCTGTTGTTCAACCAACAGATCCATTCTTGCCGGAACGGTCTCTTCGCCACTGCGGAAGAGTGCAAGATATTCGATCAAGGATTCGATCGATAAACCTGCATTGCGCATCTGGCGGCTGAAGACGATCCACTTCAGATCTTCTTCATCGAACTCACGGACCCCATTTTCATTCCTTTTTATTGGAGGAATCAGACCGATCCTCTCATAGTAGCGGATCGTATCAGCCGATACACCCGTTTGTTCGCTGGCCTTCTTTATGTTTATCATCTCGTCCATCCTTTCGGCATCAAAATCTATCCTGACAGTAAGCCTCAGTTACATTCTATACCTTGGAGTGGACTCCAAGTCAATTGGAAATTTTCGAGGATCGGAGATGCCCTTGCTTTAAATAAAGTGCTATTCTTGCAACGCAAGCAACTGGAGAATTGTGTGCGACACCGCATCCTCATCATTTGTCCTGCCCGTGATGAAAGCCGCCGTGTCCTTGATGATCGGATAAGCATTCCGCACAGCGAAACTGTATCTGCCGCTCTCCATCATTTCGATGTCGTTCATCCCATCCCCGAACACCATCGTTTCTTCCGGGGTGACCTGCAGCAGCTCCTGCAGTCGGGCGACCGTACTCCCTTTATGCACGTTGAAGTCGGTGATGTCCAGCCAGGCCTTCTCCGAAGCGACGATATGCGCCCGGTCGCTGTAATCGATTAATTTTTCAGCAGTTTGGATGCAGCGCTCTTGCATATCGCGGACTGTGATTTTGATAAAATCGTCCGCGATGGCCCCAAAATCAGCCACCGTAATCACTTTCTTGTACGATTTCCTGACAGCTGCGGATTCCTCGGGCGACAAATCACTTTTAATCATGGCGGCTTCTTTCGTGCAGGCAATCAACGTATGCCCAAGCTGCATCTCTTCCAGTTCGCGCAGGATGGCAAGGCCTGTCCCATTCTCTAACAACGATTCGTAAACGACTGCGCCGTTGCGTTTGATCCGCGACGCACTGTCCCCCAGGATCCAAAAATCAGCCGCATCCTCGCCGAATATTTCTTCGACGCGCTCGCTCTGCTTGCCGGTGCATGGCGCGAAAACGACTCCTTTTTCCGTCATCAACTGCTTGACCTGCTTGAAAAGTTCTCTATTGAAATCCCCTTTGTTGTTCAAGAACGTCCCGTCCATATCCGTCAAAATCAATTTGATCATCCGATATCCTCCGTTCCGATTGTCTTCTCGCTCCCATTATCGCATATTTCTCCGCTTCTGACCGTTAAATGACCCAAAAATGGCATCGGCAGTGCATTTCCCGTATAATGGATATTGAAATCATTCGTAAAGAAGGTGCAAATATATGATAACAGTTACCGGCATCACAGCCGACAATCTCGTCCACACAGACATCGATTTGGATACAACCGACTTGTCAGCCTACAAATGGATCTGGGCCGACTTCAATGAGCCTAGCCCATCCGAAGTAAAATATCTCGAGAAGACCTTCCATTTCCATCCACTTGCTATAGAAGACTGTCTGCAAATACTGCAGCGTCCGAAGCTAGATTATTATGAAGATTACACGTTTTATGTGACGCATCACGTTCGCAAAGAAGGCAGAGACCTCTTCAAAGAAGAATTAGATTTCTTTGTCAGCGAAAAACTAATCGTCACTTTTCAGCTCGCCCACTCAAAAGAAGTGGCCTATATCCAGAAACAATTGTTGGCTCAATATAATGCCGAAAACTGGGACCCGTATTTTATTTTTTACAGAATCCTTGATCAGATTGTGGATAATTATTTCCCTTTAATCCACGACATCGAAGATCGGCTTGCTCAACTTGAAGAGGATAACCTGAACAAAACGACTGCCGCATTCATACCTGAATTGATGGAGTCTCGGCATCTTCTGCTGGGTCTGCTGCAGACCGTCACTCCGATGCGGGATCTGCTTTACCGCATGCTGAATTCCCAACACCTGGAAGGCGTCAGCAAAAGACGGAGTTATTTTTCGGACATCCATGATGACCTGCTGAAGGTATCCGAGATGATTACCTCAAACCGTGAAGTGACGACAGATATGCGCGATAGTTACCTATCGCTGAATTCCCATCAGACCAATAATGTGATGAAGGTCCTTACAATCATTACTTCAATTTTCTCGCCTTTGACATTGATTGCAGGCATCTATGGGATGAACTTCGAACATATGCCCGAATTGACTTGGAAATACGGCTACTTTTTGGCTATCGGCCTGATGTTTGGAATCGGTTTGGCAATGTATCGCTGGTTCAAAAAAAGCGGCTGGTTCTGATTACCGGCCGTTTTTTTTGTAATATGTGGCGACAGGATATTTCAATTTCCCTGTCTCCAGATAGATGCTGAAATCATTCACCGCAAACAGATCACCTGGCTCAAGCAAAAAGAAATAGAGGCGGGTAGGATAACGTTTGCTTTTGGCCAAAATATGATTGTTGCCCTCATAAACGTACCACCAGATTTCGAACAACTCTCTTCTGACGGAAAGATTATCCTCTAACAGAGTAAACTCATAACAGCCCTTTCGTTCCAACAGATCGGCGACATCCAGTTTTTTTCTCCAGGTTCCTTTTTGCATCAGCCTCATTTTCCTCACCCTATCCATCAGCTATCATTTTTGATTTACATGATATTTCTGCACCACGACTTGATTGCGCTTGTTCTTCCTACCGTAGATCACGATCGCGTTTCCTTCGGTGACCTGATACAGAAAATCCAATGAATGCGCACGGATCAAGCAATTCTGCTTCTCTTCCTTGTCCACCGTCAGCGTGAAGCGGATCAGCGGTGTTTCCTCCAGTTTGAGGATTTTGATTTTTTCAACTGAACCTTTCAAGCAAATCCCATTTTCCATATCAGTCACATCCTTTAACCTTATAATACGAACGCACGTTCTTTTTGTCAACTGTTTCCTTCTCGGAAAAACCGCTGAAGGCATTCTTTTCATCTTGGGAAAAGTAAGGAAACGTGTTAAGATGTTGTAAACATAAGCGGATGCTCAAAACTGGCGGCTCCAACCGGGTTGTTTTTGCATCCGACGAAAGGAAGATTCGCCATGCCCATCAAACTGATCGCCGTCGATATGGACGGGACTTTCCTGGACAGCCGGAAGGAATTCAACAAGGAGCGCTTCGCGGCCCTGTACGAACGCATGCTCGAAAAGGATATTCGTTTTGTCGTGGCCAGCGGAAACCAATACTATCAACTGCGTTCTTTTTTTCCTGAAATACAGGATGATATTGCTTTTGTCGCGGAAAACGGAGCCTTTGTCGTGGACCGTAACAAAGAGCTGTCCGTCGGTGAGATGACGCAGGATACGATCGATAAAGTGCTCCGGATTTTCAAGGAATTGGATGCCTATTCGAAATTGGTCGTTTGCGGCAAAAACAGTGCCTATGTCGACAACTCCGTTTCCGATTACTTTTACCATAATACGAAACGCTTCTATCATCGCTTGAAGCGTGTTGATTCTTTTTCCGAAATAGATGACATCATCTTCAAATTTGCATCCGGATTTGGTGAGGATGAAGTACCCGCACTCTTGGAACACTTCACACGCGAAGTAGGCGATGTCGTTTCCCCTGTACCGACCGGCCATGGCTCCATTGACCTCATCATTCCCGGCATGCATAAAGCTTCCGGCATCCAATTGCTGCAGAAACTGTGGGGCATCTCCGATGAGGAGACCGCCGCATTCGGCGACAGTGGGAATGACATCGAAATGCTCCAGCATGTGGCTTACAGTTTCGCGATGGCCAATGCATCCGACGACGTCAAAAAAGCCGCCAAATACCATGCCCTTTCGAACAATGAAGAAGGCGTGTTGGCTGCAATCGAACAGCTGCTCGAAATGGAATAGACGAAAAAAGGAAGATGCCCACGCCTCATATTGAAGCGGGTTGCATCTTCCTTTTCTATTCTTACTAGGAAATCAAGCCTGTCAAAAAGGCCAATAATTCATACTTTTTCTCTTCGGGCATTTTTTTGATTTGAGCGGTAAGTTTCTTTTCCACTGGGCTCATTTCCGCATTGAAGAATTCCGCCAAGGTAACCCCAAGCACCTCGCAGATATGGTTGAGCGTCTTCAGGGACAACTTAGTCGAATTATGTTCAATGGCCGAAATGAAGGAAGGCGAGACGTCGATCTGCTCAGCCAATTCTTTCGCCGTCATTTTGTTCAGTTTGCGTAATTCTTGAATGCGACTGCCTACTTCCATCTGATTCGCTCCTCTTTTCTTGAATTCAACTTTTCTTTTTACATACTAACACACCGCAGTCTAAAATTTAAATCTTTTCCCACTTTTATTAAACTTACCACCCAAAATATATACTCGGGAATAACTTTTTATCCATTTTTGTTCAGTTATGTGTTAATATGTTTTTTGCAAGTATGTCTAATGATTTTGAAAATCAAATAAACGCTATTTTTTCAAGAAGGAAGGTATTTATGCAACAATACAAACAAGAATGGTTCAGTAATATCAAAGGGGATATCCTGGCAGGTATCGTTGTCTGTTTGGCTCTATTCCCTGAAGTCATCGGCTTCATGATCGTCGCAGGAGTACCCCCAGTCGTGGGAGTCTACGCCACTTTCTTCATCACGGCCATTGCAGCATTTTTCGGTTCCAGCAAGGGCATGATTTCAGCAGCCGCTGGGTCTGTGGCCTTGGTGCTGGCTCATCTGGTCTCCGAATACGGAATCCAGTACCTTTTTGCCGCGACGATTCTGGCAGGTGTCCTGCAAGTCGTCTTGGGATTCCTCAAAATCGGTACCTTGATGCGTTACATTCCGAAGCCTGTCATGATCGGTTTTGTCAATGGCTTGGGAATCATGATGTTCATTTCGCAATTGGACCATTTCCAAGGCAGCCTGCTTTTGCCGCTTCTGGGACTGTTGGGAATCGCGATCATTTTCCTGTTCCCTCGGGTCACGAAGAAAATCCCTGCACCTATCGTTGCGATCTTCGTAATCACCGCGATTGTGCTGGGCTTTGGCTTGGATGTAAAAATGTTGGGTGACATGGGTTCCATCTCAACCGATTTGCCGCGCTTCGGCATCCCGGCTGTTCCGATGACACTGGAAACTTTGCGGATCATTTTCCCAACCGCGCTCTCCGTTGCCATCGTCGGATTGGTTGAGTCCTTGTTGACTGCACAATTGGTCGATGAAATCACTGAGGAGAAGAGCGACAAAAATCAAGAAACCTTGAGCCAAGGCCTGGGAAATCTCGTTTCCGGCTTCTTCGGCGGAATTGCCGGTTGTGGCATGATCGGTCAGACAATCATCAACTTGAATTACGGCGGCCTTGGCCGTTTTGCAACTTTCCTATCCGGATTCTTTATGTTGTTGTCCGTTGTTCTTTTGAACGGCGCCGTTGTCCAGATTCCTGTTATCGCTTTGGCAGCCGTCATGGTCGTCGTTTCTATCGAAACCATCAACTGGGACTCGATCAAAAGACTGCGTACGAATCCTAAAAACGAAACCTTTGCTATGGTCCTCACCGTCGCCATCGTTATCGGAACGCATAACTTGGCTTACGGTGTCGTAGCCGGCACTTTGGTCAGCGCCATCTTCGCCGCTTTCAAAATGTCCCATCTCCATGTTGAAGCCGGGACTGCCGAGGATGATCACCACTATAAAGTGGATGGCCACCTGTACTTCGCTTCCGCCGAAAAATTTCTGGACTTTTTTGCTGAAGAAATCGAACACGAGGAAGAAGTCGTCATCGACATCAGCGCCATGACGCTGTGGGATTCCACTGCTGTCGAAGCGATCGATAAACTTATTACCCGCAACAAAAAACGGGGCGTGAAAACGACGCTTACCGGTGCGAATCCGCAAAGCTCAGCCCTATTCAAACGGATTTCCATCCACAACAAAAAATAAGAAAAATCACGGGCTGCCTCCTCCGGCGAACGCAGTCCTCGACGGAGGTCGGTTATCATTCTGGTTGCGTTCTCCGATAAGCCAGGCTTGATCGGAGGTGAGGGCGATTGTTACCGGTGTCCTCCTGTGAAGGGAGCCTTCACAGGAGCTGCGCACGCATTTCGGCATCCTGCTCCACAGTCAGCAACAGGATTCAATACAATAAAGACAGGCTGCCCTAATGAGGCAGCCTGTCTTTATTGTTGCTGAACGAAAGCTTGTCTACACTTCCACCAAGTCGAAACGCGTGATGATGCCGAGCAAATTCTCTGTATTTTTGCCGCTGTCCGTCACCAACAGCGCATCAATCTTTTGGTTATCGAACTGTGCTTCGGCTTCATAGATGGTAGCATCCTTCTTGATGAAGGCAAAATTATTTTTGTTCTCGTCCAACACAAGTATATCTCGCGCAAGCGTTCCGCCGATCGAAATGCTGGCTTCATGCGCATGTTGGGAAAGCCAGTGCGTGATGCCATTCTCGGTCAACAACCCAATCACTTTTCCGTTTCCATCCTTGATTGGAAATTGGGTCAGATCAGTGTTTCGGATAGTTTCAAGGACTGCAGGAAGCGGGGTCGTTTCCTTGAAAAATTTCACATCATTCGACTTGATATCAAAAGTGGTTTTCGGTTTCAACAGTTGGTTGTGGATTGCTTTAATCATATTCAGCGCCGCCTCGTTGACGAGCACCAGATCGCTCTGGTTTCCATGGCTCAAGAAGTTGCGCAGATCCCCTAATATCTGGAAGTCATCCCGTACCCTTTTCACATAGCTGTCGTAGCGCGCGGCGTTATCCACCAACTCGTAAAAGCTGTAGTAGGATTTCCCGCGGTCGGGCTTGTATTCCTTGTTGAAGAAACTCTCGATATCATTGAAATAACCCATAAACGCTTCGTTATTGCTCTTCAATTGCCTTCACCTCTCTCAAACTGCTCTCGTTATGCTTATATTCTAACAATTCGCAGCGGGAAATACGAATCCAAAGCCTTTCATCCAAAAAAGCCTGCTGCAAAAGTTCCTCACGTTGGCCTCCGAATAATTCCCGGCGTATAATGAGCATATGACCGAAAAGAACGGAGGAAATAATATGACAACAGCGAATATCATGCTTTATGTAGAGGATGTAGAGGCGAATGCCGATTTTTGGAAACAATATCTCGCTTTCAAAGAAGTCGACCGCTTTGACTTTGGGGATTCCATCAGTATTGTGCTTGCCGTGAATCCTACGTGCAATCTGCAGCTGTTCGACATTGATTTCATCAAAAAGAATTCACCGGAAGTGGCATCCAACAAGCCTTCCTTGTTATTCGACATCTCTGATTTCGAAGGGCTGTACGCGCGTTTCAAGGAAAACGACGAGACAGTCGGCGAAATCATCGAAATGGGCGGCGTCAGGACCTTCAACTTCCCCGACAGGGACGGCAACTACTACGCCGTTCGGGAAGCGGCTGAATAAACGGACCAAGCCATCAATATAAACAACCACCAGATCCGAGGGCAAAATGCCTTGAATCCGGTGGTTATTTCGTTATTCAGGACCCTCGTTTCACTCCGAAAGATAAATCAGCCGGATGCCATCCGGATTGATCCGTTCGAATGTATCCAATCTAAACTTCCGGATTCGCTGATCCGGACTGCTCCCGAACTCGAAGAGTGAAACAGAATTGGAAACGCCTTCGACAAGCGGGGCGATGATAAGGCTGATTTCATCGACTAATCCTTCACTCGCGAACGATCCATTCACGAAGCCGCCACCGACCAGCATGAAGGTCTGAATGCCAAAATGTTTATGAAGCTTATCCAAGGCAACCGTTATCGACAACGGTTTAATCTCCCCCGCAAAAATGTAGGAAACCCCCACTTTCCTGAGATGGGCCAGATACCGATCAGAGACCACCTCGCTCAAGATTGTGACGATGTGATCGCCTTTTCTTTCCGGGTACTCGTCACCGATTACATTCGTTTCCCAGCCGAGTTTCCCTTCCGGATCGACCGCAACCGCATAGGAACTGAATGTAGTCGGATGAATATAGTCTTCCCTCGGGATAGCTTCATCCGGGTATGCGGACAGGTCCACTTTATTCCCGAATGTGATGTGCTGCTCGAACGTGATTCGCCCGCAGATCCAATTGTCCGAACCGTAAGTTTGTAGCGTCCCCTCATAGGCATTCCCGTACGGCCCGAACTCTGGCGCACCCAAATAATGCCCCGCCGCACGCCCGTCTATCGACATCGCCATATGACAAATCACTCTGTAAGGTCTGTTCATTTTATTTTCCTCCGTTCCGAATCTTCATTGCTGATTCCATCATACCCCCTTGAAGTAAGGTCAAGTCAAGAAGAAAGCAATCAGATACCGCTAGAATCGGTAGCCCCTCCAAAATGTATCCTCAGCTCCGGGGAGGCTCCCCTCGCCGGAGGACAACGGTAACTTTCGGCACCTTCTCCGGCGAGGATATCCTCATCGGAGAACAACTAAAAACGCAAGCCGAACTCCGGCCAAGCCTCCGCTCGCCGGAGCTGAGAGTCGAAAAGCCGTTCACAAATATTTTTCCGCCATACAAAAGTTTCCAAATGAAAAAGCCGCCTCAAATGAGACGGCTCCCATACTTATTTATGCTTATTCCCCGATCAACGCGATGATTTCATCCAATACAGCTTCCCCGTCCAGGATCTCGTAATTTTCCTTCGAAATCAGCTTGTAAGGTACTGCTTTATAGGTCAGAAAATCCTTCAGTCGCGCGATTTCGTATTTGGATTGAGGGCCGATCATCAGGGCATCGATCGATTGGCTTTGGATCGCTTGCTCGGCGATGATCGCCGGCGCAGAGTAGACATGGATGTCCAGTCCTCTTTCATCCGCTGCGTTCTGCACATTCTTCACCAGCAAGCCGGTCGTGATGCCTGCCGTACAAATCAATAAGGCTGTCTTTTTTTCGGTCATCTGCTTCAACCCCTTATGCTGCTTTCTTTTTCTTGTTGTAGATGTCCAACACGACGGCCAGCAACAAAATCAGACCTTTGATCGCTTGCTGCCAGTCGACACCGACACCGAGAATGGACATCCCGTTATTCAAGACACCCATAACCAAACCGCCGACGATTGTGCCCACGATGGTTCCGATCCCGCCTGAAGTGGAGGCTCCGCCGAAGTATACGGCTGCCATCGCATCCAATTCCATGGAATTACCCGCTTGCGGTGTGGCCGCATTCAGACGCGCAGCCAAGATAAGGCCAGCCAAAGCAGCCATCGCACCCATGTTCACGAATACCCAGAAAGTGATTTTTTTCGTTTTGATACCAGACAATTCTGCCGCTTTACGGTTTCCGCCGGTTGCGTAGATTTGGCGTCCCGCAACGGTTTTGTTCGTCAAGAACGCATAGGCTGCTACGATGACTCCCAAGATGACTAAAATGACAGGATAGCCTTGGTAAGATGCGAAGATGTAAGTCACTCCGATCATTACCACTGCTGTCATGACTGCTTTCAGCGTGAAAGCGTTCATCGATTCCACTTCGAACAGATTATTTTTGCGTTTTTCACGTGTGCGCCATTGGCCGAAAACGAGCGCTGCGGCGATGAGGACGCCCAGGATCATCGTCAGTAGATGGATACTGCTGTCCGTCAGATCAGGCAGGTAGCCTGTAGAGATTTTTTGGAATATTTCCGGGAAAGGCGCTAATGATTGCCCTCCGAGCACGACCTGTGTCAGGCCACGGAACATTAACAGTCCCGCCAACGTGACGATGAAAGCCGGGATGCCAAAGTACGCTACCCAGTACCCTTGCCAAGCGCCGATGATCGCTCCGATCGCGATGCAGAGTGGCACCGCCAACCAAGGGCTAATGTTCCAATTCACCATCAAGATGCCGGAGATGGCGCCTACGAAAGCCATCACAGAACCGACAGAGAGATCGACATGTCCCAATAAAACTACTAACAACATGCCCGCTGCCAACACCAGAATATGACTGTTCTGAAGCACGATATTCGTGATGTTCAACGGTCGCCAGAAGATGCCGTCCGTCATGAGCTGAAAAGCAATCAGCAGGCCGATCAGAATAATGACCATACTGTATTTACTGAAAATATCAAGCGCCTTTGTTTTTAGATTTATTGTTTGCTTTTCTTTTTTAATACCGTTTGTCGTTTCCATCTATAGCACACCTTCTTCTTCCCTAGTCATTAGATTCATCAACGATTCTTGGTTTGCATGTTCGCGTAAAACCTCACCTGTGAATTTACCGTCATTCATCGTGTAGATGCGATCGCACATTCCCAAGATTTCAGGCAATTCGGACGAGATGATGCAGACGCATTTGCCTGCAGCCGCCATCTCCTCGATGATCGTGTAGATTTCGTATTTGGCACCGACGTCGATTCCGCGTGTCGGTTCATCCAGGAACAGGACATCAGGCTCCGTCATCAGCCATTTGGCAAGGACGACCTTCTGCTGGTTCCCCCCGCTGAGGCTGCTGACTTTTTGGTAAATGGAGCTCGTCTTCGTTCGCATTTTTTTGCGGTATGCCTCGGCTATCTGGACTTCCTTTTCTTTATCCAGGACGCCTTTTTTGCTGATTTTCCCTAAGCTTGCGATTGTCGTGTTCTCGCGGATGTCCATCAAGAGATTCAATCCCAGTGCTTTCCGGTCCTCGGATACATAAGCAAGCCCATTTTCGATGGCTGCCGGCACATCCTTGACCGAAATTTCCTGTCCTTCTTTAAAAACTTTGCCGGAAATGTTGCTGCCGTAGGAACGTCCGAAGACGCTCATCGCAAATTCGGTCCGGCCTGCCCCCATCAATCCGGCAATCCCGACGATTTCGCCCTTGCGGATCTTGAAATTAATTTTGTCGTTCATGACGCGGTGGGCATCAATCGGATGATGGACCGTCCAATCCTTCACTTCAAAGTAAACGTCGCCCAAGTTCGGATGGCGTTCGGGATAACGGTTCGTCAAGTCCCTTCCGACCATACCGCGGATGATGCGTTCCTCGTTGATGGCCTCTTTTTCCAGCGTTTCGATCGTTTTGCCGTCGCGCAGGATGGTGATGCGGTCGGCCACGTTGACGATCTCATTCAACTTATGGGAAATGATGATGGATGTGATCCCTTGTCTTCTGAATTCCTTGATCAGCTCCAATAAATTGGCACTCTCTTCCTCATTCAGTGCGGCTGTCGGCTCATCCAAAATCAATAGGCGTACTGATTTCGAGAAGGCTTTCGCGATTTCGACCAATTGCTGCTGCCCAACCCCAATCTGGGAAACGAGCGTATTGGGATTCACTCTCAATCCGACTGTCTTCAGCAGATTGGTTGTCTTCTTTTCCGTCAAATCCCAGTCGATGATGCCGTACTTCGCCTGTTCATTACCGAGGAAAATATTTTCACTTACAGACAGATACGGGCTGAGCGCCAACTCCTGATGGATGATGACGATGCCTTCATTTTCGCTGTCCTTGAGATTTTTGAATTTGCAGGGCTCGCCGTTGTAGACGATATCCCCTTCGTAGCTCCCGTAAGGATACAACCCGCTCAACACATTCATCAGCGTTGATTTCCCTGCGCCATTTTCGCCGCATAGGGCATGGATTTCGCCACGCTCAATTTTCAGATTTACATCACTCAAAGCCCGGATGCCAGAAAATTCTTTGACGATATTCCGCATCTCCAATATATAATCCGCCATGATACCCCTCCTCTATGGAAGAGACCTCCTTGGCGTCGCAAAGGAAGTCTCGATTATTCACCTTTTTATAAGCCTAAATCTTTTTCAGAATAGTAGTCTGTATCGATCAATTCCGCTTGGTAATTTTCTTTATCGACTGAGACCGGATTAGCCAGATAAGTCGGTACGATTTTCACGCCGTTGTCATACGTTTCTGTATCGTTTACAGGCACTTCTTCCTCGTTGAAGATTGCTTCAATCATTTCGATTGTGTTTTGAGCCAAGATACGCGTATCTTTGAAGATCGTTTGTGTCTGTTCGCCGGCAATGATCGATTTCACACCTGCTTGTGTTGCATCTTGACCTGTGATGACCGGCAGTGGTTTGTCGTCTGAACCATAACCTACACCTTTCAAGGAAGAAATGATTCCCAAGCTGATCGGATCGTAAGGAGACAAGACCGCATCCAATGTTTTGTCGGTGTAGTTGGCGCTCAATAAGTTATCCATCCGCGCTTGTGCAGTCGATCCATCCCAACGCAGGGTTGCGATCTGGTTGAATTTCGTTTGTTCGGAAGGGATGACCAATTGGCCGCTGTCGACGTATTGTTGGAACACGGACATCACGCCGTTGTAATTGATCAAGGCGTTGTTGTCATCCGGAGAGCCGCCGAACAATTCGACATTGTACGGGCCTTCGCCTTCGCTCAAGTTCAATGCATCTTCAATATAGGAAGCCTGAAGCACACCCACTCCGAAATTATCGAAAGTTGCATAATAATCCACGTGTTCGGAATTCATCAACAAACGGTCGTAAGCGATGACTTCGATACCTTCGTCCGCTGCTTTTCCAAGCACATCCGTCAAGGCGGATCCGTCAATGGAAGCGATTACCAAAACATCCACGCCTTTTGTGATCATGTTTTCGATTTGGGCTACTTGGTTTTCTACTTTGTCCTCACCGTATTGAAGGTCCGTTTTATAGCCCAGCTTCTCCAACTCGGTAACCATGTTGTTTCCGTCCGCAATCCACCTCTCGGCTGACTTAGTCGGCATCGCGATTCCTACATAACCGGCATCCCCTGTAGATGCTTCCCCGTCGCCGCAAGCACCTAGCGCTACTGCGGATAATAACGTTGCTGCTGTAAGAAAACTTTTCTTCCAATTTAATTTCATCCCTGATTCCTCCACTGCTGTTTTATTTGATATACGTATTGTACCGTTATCGGATACCGCTTACATTCACTATTTTTTCCACTTTCTTGGTATTTTTACTGATTTGTATCCGTTTCCATATGGATTTTTTCCGATTTTCTTTGTTTTTTTTCGAAGGCCCCATAAACTGTGCTAAACTATTCGATGGTAGCGTTTCATTTTGGTTATATAATAGGAAGGAAGTTCCCGCCATGAAGTATCTATTGCATTTGCTCCTCCTGCTCTTTATTGTCGGCGGCTGCGCGAACAGCCCTGATGCGGAAGAAGATCCAGGGAACATCGTCATCGGATTCTCGCAATCCGGAACGGAGAGCAATTGGCGCAAGCGCCACACAGAATCTATAAGAGAAGAATTGGATAAAGAAGGCTACGAAGTGCTGTACCGGAACGGCTTCATGAACCAAGACCGCCAAATCCAGGACATACGGACCTTCATTGCCTATAAAGTGGATATGATTGTCTTCACGCCGATTGTGGAAGATGGTTGGGATGCTGTTCTGTTGGAAGCAAAAGATGCGGGCATACCCGTTATCGTTGTCGACCGCCATATCCGCACAGCGGAAGAGAATCTGTTTCTGACGCACATCGGTTCCAGCTTCAAGGCTGAAGGAAACCGAGCGGGACTCTACATCACCAATCATTTCCAAAACAGCTCCCAGTCCTCCGTGAAGATTTTGGAAATGAAAGGGCTTGCGAATACTTCGCCAACCAATTTCCGCAGTGAAGGGTTCATGGAAGTGATCAGCCGCGATTCGCGGATATCCATCGCAGCCTCCTTGGAAGGGGACTTTATCCGTTCCAAGGCGAAGGATGTCTTCCGGCAATACATCGAGGAGAACGGTTGGGAAGACATCGATGTCCTCTACAGCCATAACGACGAGATGACACTCGGCATGCTGGAAATCATGGAAGAAAACGGCATCGTCCCCGGTCAGGACATCCTCATCGTCACGATTGACGGCCAAGCCGAGATGATCGAAAACCTGCGCGCCGGCAGGGTCAATTGCGTCGTCGAATGCAATCCGAATGCCGGCTGGTATGTCCGCAACACCATCAAGCGTTATTTGAACGGCAATACCATCCCCGATGAAATCTATATGCCCGAAACGGTCTTCTCCGATAAAGGGAATCTCGACAGTATTCCGCCAAGGGACTATTAGGGAGGCCATATGATGGAAAAAATAGCCAGCATCAAAGATATTTTTCAGCAGACCAATCGACTGCTCTTCAGCATCACCCTGATTCCTTTGCTGGTGATCAGCATCTTTTACACACGCAATATTTTGATTTACCGCAATGCACTCGCAAACGTCGAAGAGGCGAATACCGTTTCCACCACCGTTCAGGAAAATGTTTTGGAGGAACTATGGGACTTGGTCTTCGGCCTCATCCAGGTCACCGATTACGAGTCCGGCAACGAGCTGGGAAAGGTGCGCCTGGCCATCGAAGAAATTCAGGCCAACACCACCACCGCAAAGGAAGCCGCCACACTGGATGTCGCTTTGCGGACCTTGGATACGTTGGATAATTACATTTCCGAGATGGAAAGCAATATCGCCAATGAACGGCCGTTCGCTGAAAATGAAGCCATCATGGTCCAAGTCGATGCCGTCACAGTGCTGCTTTATGCTATCCTGCAGGACTTTGTGCGCGTCGAAATCGAACTTGCGGGTAAAACCAGCGATGATATGCTTGTGTCGCTTTATTATCTGATCCTCTTTGAGCTCGTCATCGTCCTGATAATCGTCTACTATGCCCGGAAAAACAACCGCTTTTTGACGCAGCAGATCCAAGAGCCGTTGAACGACCTGATCGTCCTTTCCGAGGAGCTGTCGCAAGGCCATCTCGATTACCGGGCAGAAGAGCCGGAAGTCGCGGAGCTGCGCGTCGTAACAGAAAGCATGAATGACATGGCGCGGAATCTGCATGTGCTGATCGAAGAAAACGCCGTGAAGCAATTCGATCTGGCCCAGAGCGAGCTGCGTGTCCTGCAGGCGCAGATCACGCCCCACTTCATCTACAATACGCTGGATGCCATCCTGTCCTTGGCCGAGCAAGGCAACAGCGAGCAGGTGAAGACGATGACCTACGCCCTCTCCGATTTCCTGCGCATTTCCTTAAGCAAAGGTCAGGACTGGATCACAATCGAGAAAGAAATCCGCCACGTCGAAGATTACCTGACGATTCTGCAAATCCGCTACGGGGCCATGTTGACATTCGCCATCGACATCCCGGATGCCATCCTCCAGACGGAAGTGCTGAAGATGATCCTGCAGCCGTTGGTGGAAAATGCGGTCTACCATGGAACCAAGCATGTCCGCCGCGCCGGAAAAGTGACCGTTGCGGCGACCTATACGAATGACACGATCCAATTCTTCGTGACCGACAACGGCATCGGCATGGAGACGGAGCGGCTCCATGAAATCCAGGAACGCCTTGCTCAAGCCACCGTTGATGACTCCGGTGAAGGCGGGTATGGCCTTTACAACGTCCGGAAGCGACTGCTGTTGTATTACGGCAACACCGCTTCCCTCGCTATCGATAGCACCTACAGAAAAGGCACGACCGTCACAGTGACAGTACCGAAGATTACCTAAAAGGAGCGATCAAGCATGTATAAAGTCTTTATAGTCGAGGATGAACACCTGATCCGGGACAGCCTGCGGAACCAACTGCTGTCCCTCGCCGAAACACACCCGCTGATTTTTTCGGGGGAAGCCTCAGACGGGGAAATGGCATTGGCCTCGATCATGGATGTCAAGCCGGATATCCTGCTGACCGATATCCGGATGCCCTTCATGGATGGCCTCAGTCTGGCAAAGGAAGTACGGAAGATCTTCCCCTGGATCCGCATCATCTTCATCAGCGGCTTCGATGATTTCGAATATGCGCGCACCGCCATCCAAGTGCAGGCGGACGCCTATCTTCTGAAGCCGATCAAAGACACCGAACTGGTCCAAACGCTGGAGGCTGTCATCGCGGTATTGGACAAACAAAAAGAACCCGTCACGGAACGGGATACGCATGCGGATAATTTCATCTTCGAGCTGAAAAAAAATCATTTCCTGAACGGCATCTTCCGCGGTGACTTATCGGTTCCGGAAGTGCTGCAGGAATCCGCCGCCTTGAAGCGTTCGGTAGTCGGAAAAAAGACCTGCGTCGTGTTGGCCACCAATCATTACGACAAAAATTTCGACGATTATTTCCGCTTCAGCAATTATCTGCATTTCCTTTTCGGAGCGGATGAGAGCATCATTTTCTCCAGCATCTCTTCGCGCTTCATCAAGTTTCTGTTGATGGACAGCGATACGGACAGGTTGTTGGAAAAAAGTTACCAGCTGGCCCAGACATTAGTCCATGAACTGAAGGACGAAGAAGCTGATGATTTGATTGTTTCAATCGGACCGATAGTCGAACGGCTGAGCGAAATTCCGCAAGCCTATCGCTACACGCAGAACATGCTCCAGACTTACGGCGTGCTGCGGACTGAACGGATCATCAGCTACGAGGATGACATCAAGGACGGCGAAGTTTCCCCGACGAATCCTTTCAAACTCGATTTGGCCCAAAAAATTGCCCAGACCGAAGCCGATGAACTGGAGGAACTGGTACTGGAGCTTCAGGGAACGCCCGGTGATACCGAAGAACGCAACCGCCTCTTCCGCTTTTTCGTGCTGACCGAGCTGGGCCATCTTGTCCAAAAAAAGAAACCCGGTTCGGAGCAACCTTTGCTTGAAAAGATGAACGACCTGGATCAACTGGCGGCGGTGGCGGCCGATGCAGCGGAATACACCCAAATCATTGAAAAGCTGTTGGCGTTTCTGATGGCGGCCCACATTAACCCTTCAATGGTGAAGTATCAGAGCGTCATCCAAAAAGCCTTGGGATTCATCAAGGAGAACTTCACCGATCCGGATATCTCCCTGAATGTCGTGGCCGATGCCGTAAACTTGAGTCCGTCGCATTTCAGCACCATCTTCTCGCAATCTTTGGGGCAGACTTTCATCGACTTCTTGACCGAATGCCGCCTGCAGCACGCGAAAGAGTTGTTGATCGGGACGGATGACAAGCTGTCCACCATCGCGATGGACATCGGCTACAACGATCCCAATTATTTCAGCTACCTCTTCAAAAAACGAGAAGGACAGACACCAAAAGAATTCCGCCGCGCAAACAGTAGAGCGTGATGAATCCCCTGCGAATCACAACGCATTTAAAAGAGCGCGAGAAAAGGAGCCACCCATTAATTCGGGGCGGCTCCTTTTCTTTACAACGAAACTTCCTACACCGGTCGCTGTTCCTTGGCGACTTGCGAAGGCGCGGTCCCGTAGTATTTTTTGAACAGTTTGCTGAAGTGGTACGCATCCTGATAGCCGACAGCCTGTGCGACTTCTTTGATGGTCCACTCTTCCTGCTTCAGCAGTTCCCTCGCATGCTTCAGGCGCACGTGGATCAGGTAATGGATTGGGCTCAATCCGGTCGCTTCCTTGAAGATCTTTGAAAGATGAGCCGGACTGACGAAGAGTTGCTGCGCCAGTTGTTCCAGCGTGATTTCTTCGGAATGGTGGTTTTCCAAATAATAAACGGCATGGTTCACCAGATGCTGTTGGCGCATAGCCGTTTGAGAAAGCGCCGTGGGAAGTGTATTGTCGGACCCGTCGTCCTCCAAACTCCGCAGCAACAACCCCAGCATCTCCAATATCAGCCCTTTCCCCATCAACTGATATTCACTCCGCTGTTCGTTGAACTCTTTCGTCACTTGCCATGCTTTAGCCATGAAGGCATCCGCATAACAGCCCAAATCCAGCAAAGCGCGCTTGTTCGGGAAATGATTGCGCGGAAGACCGTTAAGCGAAAGGTTCGTAAGGCCGATATGCAGCTGATGAGAAAATGTGCCCTCTTTTTGACTTTCCGCATGTTTGACGCCCGGATTGAAGAGCATGACGGTGCCGGTTCCCAAGTCCTGCCGTTCTCCGTCCACCAGGTAATCGGCTTCCCCTTCCAGGATGATGCTGATTTCCAGGAAGTTGTGGCTGTGCGTTTTGGAATAGCTTCCGGCCGCGTTCAAGGGATCGAAAGCGTACAGAATTTCAGGATTGAATGTTTGAACGTGTATATAGGCCATCGCAAAAGTCCTTTCTGTTAATTACCCTTATATTGTACAGGAATCTGACGAAGAAAATCCATTCTCATTCCTCCAAAAAGCAGTAACCTGTTAACATACACTTTTTTTGAGGAGGACTGTTATATGAATCATTATCAATGGATTTGGCGCTATGCCCAAGCATACAAATCCAAAGGCTTACTGGCTTTATTATTTATTTTCCTGAATGCCCTCCTGATCATCGTCAACCCGCTCTTAGCTGGGGAATTGGTCGACAAAGTCATCGATGGTGGACAGGATGACTTGTTGGTGCCTATTTTGGCGATCATGATCGGCATCACGCTCTTCCGGACGACAATCCGCTACAGCTACCAGATGCTGTTTGAGCGGATTGGCCAAAATACGCTCTTCGTACTGCGCCAAGACATGTACCGGAAACTGCAGGAGCTGGATTTCGACTTCTTCAACCATACCCGTGTCGGGGACATCATGGCTCGGATGACCGGGGATACCGATGCCATCCGCCACTTTGTCTCCTGGGTCACCTACAATATCTTGGAAAGCATCCTCTGGTTCGTGATGGCCATTGCAGTCATGGGCACGATCCACTTTCCGCTGATGCTGTCGTTGGTGGCGGTCACGCCGATCATCTTCATCCTGACGCAAAAGATGTCCCGGGAAGCGTTCCCGCTGTTTTTTCAAATCAGGGAAAGCTTCTCCCGGCTGAATTCGATGGTGGAAGAAAACATCGGCGGCAACCGCATAGTCAAAGCATTCGCAAGGGAAGAGCATGAAATCGAAAAATTCACGAAGCACAATGAGGATTTCAAGCGCCGCAACCTGGATTCCGCAGCCGTATCCCGCACGTATCTTCCTTGGCTCGACGGCTTCGCGGGAACATTAAATGCAATCGCCTTGGTGCTCGGCGGCTTGTATGTCATCCGCGGGGAAATGTCCATGGGAGATCTGGTCGCCTTCAATGGTTTCCTCTGGATGCTGAATATGCCAATGCGCATGAGCGGTTGGCTCATCAATGATGTGCAGCGTTTCTCCGCTGCTTGCGTCAAAATCCGCGACATGCTGGACACAGAGGCCCGGATTCCGATTACGGCTGCCGAGGAGCAACAGCACATCAAGGGAAACGTCATGTTCGACGATGTCTCTTTTGCCTTCTCCGATGATCCGAAAACGGATATCCTGTCGCATGTCTCCTTTACAGTCGGTCCCGGACAGACGTTGGGAATTTTGGGCGAAACCGGCTCAGGCAAGACGACACTCGTCAATTTAGTCGGAAGATTCTACGATCCGACTTCGGGAACCGTCCTTATCGACGGCAAAAACGCCAAGGAGTACCCGGTCCGCCAATTGCGGGAAAACATCGCCATGGTCATGCAAGACGTCTTTCTGTTTTCGGATACGATTGAAGACAACATTGCTTTCGGAAATCCCCTGGTGGACCGCTCGTATATCCAGCAGATGGCCCGGATTGCCGATGCGGACGGCTTCATCACCAGCATGCCCCAAGGATACGCCACTATCATCGGCGAACGAGGAGTAGGCTTATCGGGAGGGCAAAAGCAACGCATTTCCTTAGCCCGAGCGTTGGCGAAGGATCCAGCCATCTTGATTTTGGATGACACCACTTCCGCTGTGGACATGGAAACTGAATCGAAAATCCAACAGGAATTATTCGGCTTGACGGAAAACAAAACAACCTTCATCATCGCCCACCGGATTTCGTCGGTGCGGGATGCAGATTTGATCCTGATGATGGAAAAAGGCCAAGTCGTTGAACAAGGAACCCATGCGGAACTTTTGGCCGAGCGCGGCAAATATTATGACGTTTACTGCAAGCAACTCGGATTGACGGGAGGGGAAACCAATGGCACGCAATACGTATGATGTCGATGAAAGCTTAGAGCAAGAATTCAATTGGGGCCATTACCGGCGCTTAGCCGGCTATATCCGCCCTTACAAAAAATCAATTTCAAAGATATTGGCTGTCATCATTCTGGCGAACATCGCCGGAATGGCAGGTCCTTATTTCACAAAAATCGCAATCGATGACCTGATACCAGCAGGAAACGTGCAACAGTTGCTGGGACTGGGCGGCATCTTCATCCTTTCCCTTGTCCTGATCGGCGGGTGCATGCGCTACCGGATCTACGCCATCACCGAAGTCGGCCAGGACATTCTGAAGGACATGCGTTACGACATTTTTTCGCATCTGCAGCGGTTGCCCTTCGCCTACTTTGACAACCGGCCCCACGGCAAGATCCTGATCCGCGTAGTCAATTACATCAATACGCTGAGCGACCTGTTGAGCAACGGTCTCATCAATTTGATATCGGACCTTTTCAACGTAGTGATCACGTTAGTCTTCATGTTCCTCATCGATGTGCGCTTGACCTTATACAGTATGGCCTTGCTGCCGGTTCTGTTCGGATTGGTGCTGTTCATCAAAAAGCGTCAGCGGATAGCTTTTCAGATATTGAGCAACAAACAGTCCAATCTTAACGCCTATATTCACGAAAGCATTTCGGGAATCAAAATAACCCAATCCTTTGCCCGCGAACAGGTCAATTATGACATCTTCAATGAAGTGAGCGAGGAATACCGGACGTCGTGGATGAAAGCCGTCAAAATTCAATTCTTGATGTGGCCGGGTGTTCTGAATATTTCAGTCATAACGACCTGTTTGATTTATTTTGTAGGCATCCGCCAGCTCGGCGTATCCGTAACGACAGGAACATTGATCGCCTTCATCGGCTACATCAATAATTTCTGGAATCCCGTCATCAACATCGGAAACTTCTATAATTCCTTGATCACAGCGACGGCCTACCTGGAACGCATCTTCGAAACACTGGACGAGGTACCTTCCATCCAGGATGCGCCGACCGCGTATGAACTGCCCTCGGTCTCCGGAGCAGTGGACTTCGAAGATGTCACCTTCCGCTATGAGGATGGCAAAGATATTTTGCATAAGGTCAACTTCCATATTGAACCGGGCCAGAGCATCGCTTTGGTAGGACCGACGGGAGCAGGTAAGACGACCATCATCAACCTGTTGACCCGCTTCTATGACATCAACGAAGGCAGCGTTAAAATCGATGGCCATGATGTCCGCGAAGTCACGCTCCACTCCTTACGCAGCCAGATGGGCGTCATGCTGCAGGATACTTTCATCTTTTCCGGTACGATTCTGGAAAATATCCGCTACGGAAAGCTGGATGCTACCGAGGAGGAAGTGATCGCCGCCGCAAAAGTAGTACGCGCACATGACTTCATCAAACATCTGAAGGACGGCTACCATACCGTTGTGGAGGAGCGCGGCAGCACCCTTTCGGCTGGCCAACGGCAATTGCTTTCCTTTGCGCGGGCCTTGCTTGCCGATCCGAAGATCCTGATCCTCGATGAAGCGACCGCCAGCATCGACACCCGGACAGAGGAACTGCTGCAGGAAGGTCTCCAGAAACTTCTGAAAGATCGGACTTCCTTCATCATCGCCCACCGGCTGTCCACGATCAAAAACAGCTCCCAGATCTTCTACGTGGCAGGCGGCAACATCGCCGAAGCAGGCACCCACGAAGAGCTAATGGCCCAAAAAGGCTTGTATCACCATCTCTACCAATCCCAATACGACCTCCTGCAGGCCGTGTGACGAACTGAAGCTGTCCCGTTTGGGGCAGCTTCTTTGTTCCTCAAAATCAGGAAATATCCGAAAAAGATGCGCTGCCGACCGTTGGAGCAACTGCTCCAAGGCCGGGAACGCATCTTTTGATTATTAAACGGGATCTCTTACGTTAGTCCGCTTTGTTTGCAATCAGTTCTTTGGCTGCTGCCGCACCTTCCAGTGCTTCCCATTTCCATTCCATGACTTCCGCAATGTCCTCGCCGTTCTCGCGGATGAAGCGGTGGTGGAAGTCCACCGTTTCCGTCATCCTTTGCGAAAAGACTGCCGCTTCTTCGCCATAGACAGCATTAGCCGCATCCTGCGCCAAGTGGAAACGATCCATTTCGGACAACACACGCATGTCGAACGGTGTCGTGATATCCCCGTTCTCACGGTAACCGTGGATGTGCAGGTTATGGTTATGACGATCAAAGAAGATGTCACGGATCAAGCCTTCGAAGCCGTGGAAGGCAAAGACGATCGGTTTGTCCGCCGTGAAATAGGCATCGAAGGCTTCGTCGCTCAAGCCGCGCGGATCCACATCCGGATGACGCAGTTTCAACAGATCCACAATGTTGATGAAACGGATCTTCAATGCCGGGAACTGCTTATGCAGAATCGTAACGGCGGCAAGTGCCTCCAGGTTCGGTTCCGTTCCCGCTGCTGCGATCACGACATCTGGTTCTTCGTCTCCGCAAGTCGAAGCCCAATCGATCACTTTCAAGCCATCCTTGACCAATATTTCCGCTTCTTCAGCAGAGTAGAATTGCGGACGCGGGTGTTTCGAAGACACGATCAGATTGATCTGTTCCTCGGAAGCCATCGTTTCCGCCATCACGGCCATCAAGGAGTTCGCATCCGCCGGCAAGTATTCCCGGATAAATTCCGGTTTCTTCTCAGCCAAGTGCGTCAACAAACCTGGATCTTGATGGGTGTAGCCGTTATGGTCCTGTTGGAAAACTGTCGATGTTGCGATCAGATTCAGGGACGGATAGTGTTTGCGCCACGTCTGTTCTTTGGCTTTGCGCAACCATTTGAAATGTTGGGTGATCATCGAGTCCACCACGCGCAGGAAGGCTTCGTAACTGGCGAAGAAACCATGACGCCCAGTCAAGACATACCCCTCCAGGAATCCTTCTGCTTGGTGCTCGGACAATTGTGAATCGATGACACGGCCGGATGGGGATAACCATTCGTCATAAGCAGGATCGATTGCTTCCATCCAGACGCGATTCGTTACCTCAAAGACTTTGTTCAGGCGATTCGATTTGGTTTCATCCGGTCCGAAGATGCGGAAATTATCCGGATTGTCCACGATCAGATCGCGTGCAAAGTTGCCGAATTCGATCATATCCTGGGCAATGACTGCGCCTGGAACGGTCGTGTCGACGGCATACTGCTTCCAATCCGGAATGACGAGCGGTTTCGGATCGATGCCGCCATTTGTGATTGGATTCATAGCCATCCGTCGGTCACCTTTCGGTGCCATCTCTTTCAATTCAGCCACCAGTTGGCCATCGGCACTGAATAGCTCTGCGGGACGGTAGGACTGCATCCAATCCACTAGCGCATCAATGTGTTCCATGTGGTGTGCATCCACTGGAATCGGCACTTGGTGGGCACGGAAACCGCCTTCTATCGGTTCGCCGTCCCACGTTTTCGGACCCGTCCAGCCTTTCGGTGTGCGGAAAATGATGACCGGCCAAGCCGGCATCTTCGCTTCGGCAGCGGAGCCTTTGCGGGCTTCGGTTTGGATCGCTTTTATCTTTTCAACAGCTGTATCCAACACTTGCGCCATGATCGGATGCACCGCTTCCGGTTCGGTTCCTTCCACGAACAACGGCTCCCAGCCCATGCCCCCAAAGTACTGCGTCAATTCTGCGTTCGATTTGCGGTCCAGGATCGTCGGATTGGAGATCTTGCCGCCGTTCAGGTATAAGATCGGCAAAACGGCCCCATCCGTGACCGGATTGATGAACACATTCGAGAACCAACCAGCCGCCAACGGACCGGTTTCAGCTTCCCCGTCACCAACAACAGTCGCTGCGATCACTTCCGGATTGTCGAAGATAGCGCCTGTTGCATGGGAAAGCGAATAGCCGAGTTCGCCGCCTTCATGGATCGATCCGGGTGTTTCCGGTGCCGCATGGGAAGCGACCCCACCAGGGAAGGAGAATTGTTTGTAGAGTTTCGTCAACCCTTCCAGATCTTCGGTGATTTCAGGATAGATTTCCGTGTAGGAGCCGTCCAGATAGGAGTTCGAAACCATGACCTGACCGCCATGTCCCGGCCCTTCAACATAGAACATATTCAGGTCATATTTGTTGATGACGCGGTTCAAGTGGGCATAGATGAAATTCTGTCCGGAAATCGTTCCCCAGTGGCCGATTGGATGAAGCTTCACATCGGTTTCCTCGATTGGGCGTTGCAGCAAGGGATTGTCCTTCAGGTACAATTGTCCTACGGAGATGAAATTAGCGGCGCGCCAGAAGGCATCCACCTTGTCCAGATATTCTTTTGAATCAAATGCAGTCATTTTTTTTTGCTCCTTTTCAGTTATATTATTGAAAACGCTTGCTATACCTTTCACAAACGTCCTCCAAAAAATCGGTTTGACGATCTTCTGTCAAACCGACCGATAGACTATTTGATTAAGGCTACTTCAAGACCGACCAGTTTTGCCCAAGCCAGAATCTGATCTGTGCTTAAACTCAATGAAACGACAGTGTGGTGACCGCCGCCAGCTTCGATCCAAGCGCGGATACCGTCATGGAAATTAGGTTTCACTTCCCATAGGACGCGTGCGACTGGAAGGTTTGGAGCTGCTTCAGTCGGTTCAAAAGCAACAACTTCATTCACCAACAATTTGTAGTGCGTTCCGAAGTCAGCCATTGAAACGACAACGCCTTCCCCTGCTTTACCATCGAAGACAAGGCGAGCAGGCTCTTCACGGTTCCCCATCGATAATGGTGCGATCAAAATTTTCGGTTTGTTGACAGCCAGTCCTGGATCGACTTCCAACATATGCGACTGCAGAATCGCTTCTCTGCCTTCAGCCATTTCATATGTGTAGTCTTCCATGAAGCCGGTGTCGATGTTGTGGGACATGATCTTCATCAAACGGTCGATTGCTGCTGTTTTCCAGTCGCCTTCGCCTGCGAATCCGTAGCCTTCTGCCATCAAGCGTTGTACTGCAAGACCAGGTAGTTGTTGCAGGCCATGCAGATCTTCAAAGTTTGACGTAAAGGCAGTGTAGCCGCCCGCTTCCAAGAAACGACGGATACCGATTTCTTGACGTGCCTGCACTTTGACATGCGCTTCCCATTTGCCTTGTTCATAATCGCCATAGTCGAAATCATACAAATCTTTGTATTCATTGAACAAAGCATCGACTTCTGCATCTTCGACCGCATCGACATAGTCCACTAGATCCCGGATACCGTAGTAATCGACTGTCCAACCGAATTGGATCTGCGCTTCCACTTTGTCGCCTTCCGTCACGGCAACGTTACGCATGTTATCGCCGAAACGCGCCACTTTGATGGAGAAGCTTTCGTTGTAAGCTACCGCAACGTCCATCCATTCCGCGATTTGGGTTTGGACATTTTCACGTTCCCAATAGCCGACAACGACTTTGTTGTTCTTTTTCAAGCGCGCATTGATGAAGCCGTACTCGCGGTCGCCATGTGCTGCTTGGTTCAAGTTCATGAAATCCATATCGATTGTTGCCCATGGAATGCTTTCGTTGAATTGCGTTGCCAGATGCAACAACGGTTTTTGCAGCAATTTCGTGCCGCGGATCCACATTTTGGCTGGCGAGAAGGTATGCATCCAAGTGATGACACCTGCCACTTCATCACGGTAATTCACTTCTTTCATGATCTTCGTGATTGTATCGGGCGTTACTGCCAATTCCTGCAACACAAGCGGATAAGGCAGTTTGCCGCTATTGTTGAGGCTTTCCACGATGACCGCTGCATTGTTTTTTACTGTTTGCAAAGCTTCTTCACCGTATAAATGTTGTGAACCGACAACGAACCAAAATTCTTTTTTTCCTACTTCTAACATATCTTCAGCTCCCCTATTTTTTTTGCCCGTAATAGGCGTTTTCTCCGTGTTTTCGCAAATAATGTTTATCCAGAATGCGTTGCGGCAATTCCTCCGCGAAGGCATTCAATTGACGGGCGAACAGATTGGTTTTGCAGACCTCATCCAACACGACCGCATTCAGTACTGCACCCTTGGCGTCCTTGGCCCAAGTGAAGGGTCCGTGCCCATGCAGCAATACACCGGGAACTTCCATCGGTTTGATGCCGCGTTCGCGGAAAGTTTCCACAATGGCGTTTCCTGTTTCTTCCTCGTAACCACGATCGATTTCCGCCTGCGTCAAGAACCGGGCGCAAGGAACCGTACCGTAAAAGGTATCGGCGTGTGTCGTACCCATGGCCGGCACATCCAATCCGGCTTGCGCCCAAATCGTGGCCCAAGTCGAATGCGTATGCACAACAGCTCCGATTTCCGGGAATTCTTTGTACAGAACGGCATGCGTCGGCATGTCGGATGACGGGTTCAGCTCCCCTTCGATGACGTTGCCGTCAAAGTCGCAAACGACCATATCGCTCGCCTGCATGTCGTCATAGCCGACCCCGCTGGGCTTGATGACGAATAAGCCTTTTTCGCGGTCGACTGCACTCACGTTTCCCCACGTGTATTTGATCAGTCCTCGTTCCGGCAGTTCCAGATTGGCTTGAAAAACTTCTTCTTTTAATTGTTCCAGCAAGATGTTTCCTTCCCTTCTATCTCAAATTCAAATGATCGACTGCAGTTTGCTCGATCGCCAGTCCTTTTTGGTAACGTTCGATGAAGATTCCGAAACCTTCAACATCGCGCGCATCGGGTGCAATCGTAACGCCTTCATCGGCACCGAATACTTCCTTGTCCAAAAATGTATCCAAAGTCTCTGTCGTTTCTTTGCGGTCCATGTAAGCAGCCAACAATGCGATGCCCCATGCGCCGCCTTCCCCTGCGGTCTCCATGACGGTGACCGGTGCGTCCATGACGGCAGCCAATACTTTCTGGCCGACTTCTGGGGTCTTGAAGATACCGCCGTGACCGACGATTTTATCGATTGCGACATTTTCCTGTTTCAGGATATTCATGCCAATCTTCATGGCGCCAAAAGCAGTGAAGAGGTGCACGCGCATGAAGTTGGCCAAGTTGAAGTTGCTTTCCGGTGTGCGGACAAACAACGGCCGTCCTTCCGCCAAATGGGTGATGTTCTCGCCCGAGTAATAACCGTAGGAGAGCAATCCGCCGCAATCGGCATCTCCTTCAAGAGCCTTATTGAATAGAGTGGCGAATAATTTGTCCGTATCAATCGCGAAACCGGCTGCCTCGCTGAATTCCCGGAAAAGTTTGACCCAGGCGTTGATATCGGATGAGCAGTTATTGGTATGGACCATCGCAACCAGGCTGCCTGCCGGTGTCGTCACGAGATCGATTTCAGGATGCACTTCATTTAAGTCCTGCTCCAAGACGATCATCGCAAATGCCGAAGTCCCTGCAGATACGTTCCCGGTGCGCTCCGCCACGCTGTTCGTGGCGACCATGCCGGTTCCGGCGTCCCCTTCCGGCGCACACAACGGGATGCCCGCTTCGAGTGTGCCTGTCGGATCGAGGAGTTTGGCTCCCGCTTCCGTCAGCTTCCCAGCCGCGTCACCTGCCAACAATACTTCCGGCAGCAGATCCGCCAATTTCCAAGTCGCGCCTTTTTCTGCGACTAAAGCATCGAACTGACCAATCATCCGTTCGTCATAATTTTTCTTCTCGACATCAATCGGGAACATCCCGGAGGCATCACCGACTCCCAAAACCTTCTTGCCTGTCAGTTGCCAATGGATGTAGCCTGCCAAAGTCGTAAAGAAAGCGACTTCATTTGTATGTTCTTCCTTATTCAAAACCGCTTGATACAGGTGGGCGATGCTCCAGCGTTGCGGGATATTGTATTTGAACAGTGCGGTCAATTCCTTTTCGGCATCAGCCGTAGTGGCGTTGCGCCAAGTCCGGAACGGCACCAATAACTCATTTTCCTGATTGAACGCCATGTAGCCGTGCATCATCGCGCTGAAACCGATCGATCCGACTGTGGTCAAGGTCACGCCGTATTTTTTTTTAACCTCGCGCGTCAGTTCTGCGTAGCTTGTTTGAAGGCCTTTCCAAATTTGTTCCAATGAATACGTCCAGATGCCGTCGACTAACTGATTTTCCCATTCGTAGCTGCCGGATGCGATCGGAGCGAAGCGGGAGTCGATCAGCACCGCCTTGATGCGGGTGGATCCGAATTCGATTCCGATGCTAGTCTGCCGCGATTCGATATCAGTGACTATCGCTTGTAACTTCTCAGTCAAAATATTTCCTCCTTTTTGCGGTGCACCCTTTCAGGATGCTGTCCGTTCTTCTTAGGAATATTATATTCTATATGTCCGTACATGTAAAGAGATAAATTGAATATTTGTCCGAACACAAAAAAACAATGCACAATCGACTTCCTGTCGTTTGTGCATCGCTCCCTTCCGCAACGCAGCCTCAAGATCCGCCAAAAACCTGATGCAGCAACAAAAAAGAAGCTATCCCGATTCAGAGATAGCTCCGTTCTCCAGTTATTGGATCCGTTTGACCGAATCGCGGATGATCAATTCCGGCTCGAATATTTTGTTGCCTGTCATTTCTTGCTGTACGGCCAGCATGATCCACTCGGCAGCGGCCTCGCCCAATTCTTCTTTCGGATGGGAAAGGGTTGTCAGCTTGACGCTGCCTGCCGTGCTTAAGAACGAGTCATCGTTGCCGACCACCGAATAATCCTCAGGTACGCGTTTGCCCATGTCAGCAAGTGCTTGGATCAAGCCCTGCGCCACTTCATCGTTGTAGCAGACGATGCCAGTGACTTCCTGATCGCTCGCTAGTTTCTCCCGAATCGTCTGGAACACTAGCGCCTTCGTCTCTGTCGTGTACGTATACACATTTTTCGGATCGAAATTTGTCCGCATCTCTTCGTGGGCTTTGATGAAGCCTTTCATCCGGTATTTCCCTTGCAGGTCATCGATCTTCGTGATCAGCGCCAAATGCTGATGGCCCTGCTCGAATAGATGTTTCGTGGCAAGATAGCCCGCTTTCGTGTCATTGACGCAAATGAAAGGGACCGACAGTTCTTCATAGTAGGCATTGATCATGACAACCGGTATGCCTCGTTCCTTGAAGGAAAGGTAATAAGCCAAATTCGGATTGTATTGGTTACTTTTTGTCGGTTCCACGATCAGCCCCGAAACGCCTTGGCTGAGCATCTGTTCCAGACACTCCCGCTCCTGATCGACATCGTTGTTCGTGCTCGCCAGCAGCAAGGAGTAGCCATTCTCCCGCAACTTCTGCTCGATACCGCGGATGATCGACGGGAAAATATAGTCCGACAGATAAGTCGTGATGACGCCGATCGTTTTGCTGGATGACACCCCGTCACCACGCCTCTGATACGTATCGTCGACATAAGTCCCGGAACCTTTCTCCTTGCGCAAAAAGCCTTCATTCACCAGCAAAGCGATTGCTTCCCGGACAGTATGGCGGCTGACCCCATAATCCTTCTGCAGCTGCAGTTCAGGCGGAATGACTTTGCCTACCACAAATTCGTTCGAAAGTATTTTTGAGCGTATCTCATCGGCAATCACCTGGTATTTTGTTTTCATGGCATGCTCTCCCTTTGTATATGTCCGTACAAATAGTATAGTAAACCAACCGGAAAAATACAAGTGTACGTTAACTAATTCTACGCAAAAAAACGGATTTCCTGCTTGATATCCCAGGAAATCCAGTACCTTTTACAATAAAGTTTCGATTGGAGTATAGACTGCGCCGATCGATTCGGCGACATCTTTATTCGTCAAATTGCCGCTGTGCACGTTGAATCCGGTGAGGATTGTCGGATTGGTTGCCGCCGCTTGTAGTGCGCCTTGATTCGCGATCTCCACTGCGTAGGGCAGCGTGACATTCGTCAACGCGATTGTAGCAGTGCGCGGAACGGCTCCCGGCATGTTCGGCACCGCATAATGCAGGACGCCATGCCGTTCATAAACCGGATCATCGTGGGTGGTCGTGCGGTCTTCGGTTTCAAAGATGCCACCCTGATCCACCGCGATATCGACGATCACGGAACCCGGCTGCATGCTTTTCACCATTTCCTTGGTCACTAAGGTTGGCGCTTTCCGGCCGGGAATCAGGACAGCCCCGATGACTACGTCGGCATCCTTGATGGCATGGGCAATGTTCCACTCGTTCGACAGCAAGGTGATGACCGCGTTCCCGTACAAATTCTCGATTTCAGTCAAGATCTCCGGTCTGACGTCCAGGATTGTGCAATGGGCGCCGAGTCCCAATGCGATCTGCAACGCATTGCGTCCGGCCACACCGCCGCCGATGATGACGACTTTCCCGTTCGCCACACCCGGAACGCCGCTCAGCAGCACGCCTTTTCCGCCGTACGGTTTCTCCAGAAACTGCGCGCCAATCTGGACAGAAAGGCGGCCCGCGATAACGCTCATCGGCGTGAGCAAGGGCAAATCACCTTTTTTACCGACCATTGTTTCGTAGCCGATTGCAGTCATGCCCGCTTGCAGCATGGCCTTCGTCAACTCCGGTGCGGCCGCCAAATGTAGGTACGTAAACAGAATCAGGTCCTCGCGGAAGTATGCGTACTCCGATTCCAAAGGCTCTTTCACTTTGATGACCAGTTCAGCAGCCCAGACTTTGGCTGAATCTTCCAACACTGTCGCCCCTGCTTTTTCGTACTGTCCGTCCTCGAATCCCGAGCCGATGCCGCAGCCCGCTTGGACCCAGACTTGATGGCCATTCTGGATCAGCAACTGCACACCCGCTGGCACCATACCCACCCGGTTTTCGTTGTTTTTGATTTCCTTCGGCACTCCAATGATCATCGCGATCATTCCTTTCCGACAAGTCCGTCCACTGCCAAAATGGCGTCGGCGACTTGCTCAGCCGTTATGTTTTTGTTTAGATTTTTCATGGTGTTGCTTTGTGCCACCGCAAGTTTTCCGACTTTAACGAGCTCTTCGCGTGTGGCTCCGGTCAGATGCATCCCGGCCAGAGTCGTCGGCATGCCGATCTCCGCGAGGAAATGGCTGTATTTTTTGAATTCTGCGTGAGGGCGCTCTTCGAGCACGAGTTGGACCAACAGGCAAAAGCCGACTATTTCCCCGTGCGTCAAACGATGGACCTCGCCTTTGATGGCGGTGAAGCCATTATGGATGGCATGTGCGGCCGCCAAGCCGCCGTTTTCAAAGCCCAGTCCCGACAGCAGCGTATTCGCCTCAACAATCGCTTCGACAGCCGGCGTCACCAAGCCTTTTTGGACATCAGCGAAGGCGCTGAGGCCGTCACGGAATAAGGTTTCTTCGCAGGCTTTCGCAATGGCGGTGCCGGCGATTGTTGGCAATCCTCCGGCCAATGTGTTCTCCCCGGAGGCCTTCGTTGCCAACGCTTCTGCACATGTTGCCAAGGCGTCCGCCATCCCGCTTGCGAAGAATCGGATCGGCGCTTGGATGACGATTTGCGTATCAACAAGCACCAGATCAGGGTTCTTCGCATAGAAACGATAATGGTCGAACAACCCGCCCTGCGTATAGAGCACTGAGATGGCGCTGGTTGGGGCATCCGTGGAAGCAGTGGTCGGGACAATCACGATCGGCAAGTCGCATGCAGCTGCGATGCCTTTTGCAACATCGATGATTTTGCCGCCTCCGAGGCCGATGATGACGTCCGCCGTTGCATCGGCGACTTTGTCAGCCAAAAGAACCATTTCTTCCAGCGAGGCTTCGCCAGTGAATGCTTCATAATGATAGGGAAAACCCTCCAGAGCCCGTTCCACTTTTTCCTGAAGCAAGCCCCAAACGAAATCATCCGTGAGCAGGAATGCCTTCTTTCCGTAGTCACCCGCTTCCTTCCCTAGTACGTCTATTGCGCCTACTCCTTGAATATACCGGCTATGCGACCGAAAAACACGATAAGCCATATGTGCGCCCCTTTTCCATTTGTGATTTATTTATTATATTTTTATTTTACCACAGCTATTCTTATATTTTCCTGTTCCACAAAAAATCCTTCGGGGCTCTTATGCTTCCGAAGGATTCTGATTTCATGCGTATTCTGTTTGCAAAGCCTTACTTGTATCCCCGCTTTTAAGAAACGGCTGTTTCCGTTTCCGCTTCTTTGTCGGCTCCAGATGGACTGATTGCCTTATCTGCCGAAATTTCGGCTGCCATTGTCTCATTGAGTGTACCCAATTTGCTGCCGATATTTTTGTTTCCGACGAACGATTCGATCAACGCCGTCACATCCAACCCGGTCGTTTCTTTGAGCCCTTCCTGGGTTGCAGCCAGGACTTGACTGGCATAATTGGCTACTTTCGCAGCACCTTGGCTGCCGTTGCCGCCGTCTATCACCGTAATTCTGTCGATGTTGGAAATAGGCTCAGCAGCAGCACGCACGATATCCGGATATTTTTCGATCAGCATCGTCAAGATGGCTGCTTCCCCATATTGTTTCAATGCGTTCGCTAAAGCTTCCTTCGCTTTCGCTTCTGCTTCCCCGATCGCCAGGATGCTGGCGGATTCCGCCAAACCGTTCAGCTCTTTCTCTTTGGCCCGCGCTTCGGATTCCCAGATCGCTTTTTGTTTGTCGGCAGCCGCTTTGGTTTCGATGGCATACCGCTCTGCATCAGCTTTCTTACGCACTTCTGCATCATATTGTCTTTCTCTCCGGACGATTTCTTTCTCTTCCAGTTCAATTTGTTTCACACGTTCCGTGATTTCGACGTTCATTTCTTTTTCTTTCAATAAGATATCCAGCTGCGCCTTTTCCAGAGCATAGGCGTTATCCGCTTTCGCTTTAGCTACGTCCTGTTCTTGGCGGAAGGAAGCCAACTTCAATTCTTTTTGTTTATTCGATTCCGCAATTTGGGTCTCTCTCAAAATTTCGGCTTGCTGCGATTCTTGTTCCGCTTGGGCACGCTTGATGCGCGTTTCCTTATCGGCTTCTGCCTGAGCGATATACGCATCCCGTTTGACTTGGGCGATACGCGGTTGCCCAAGGGCATCCAGATAACCATTTTCATCCGTCACTTCCTTCACAGTGAAAGAGACGATGACCAAGCCCATCTTGGCAAGGTCCACACTGGCGACTGCTTGCACTTCTTGTGAGAACTTATCACGGTTCTTATAGATTTCCTCGACCGTCATGGAACCCAGAATCGAACGCAGATGGCCCTCCAAAACCTCACGGGCTTCATTCTCCAGATCCTCTGTCGGCTTGCTTAAGTATTGTTCGGCCGCGGTGGCAATTTCTTCCACTGTGGAACCGACCTTGATGATGACCGTCCCATCCGCAGAAACGGGGACTCCTTCCTCCGTATAGACAGCCGGCGTGCTAACTTCCAATTTACTCGACAAGAGCGATAATGCCTTGGCTGTCTGAAATACCGGGATGACAAAAGTACCGCCACCGCGGACAACTTTCATCGTGTTGCCTGTCGCTTTGTCGATATAAGTATTTTTTCTGCCAAGAAAACTCCCACTGACGATCAGCGCCTTATCCGGCGAAGCCGTCTTGTATCGCCCGATGAAAATTATCAAGGCGACCACCAGTAAAATCACTAAGATACCGATACCCATAAATTGATCCAAAAAATTCGTCATTTATTTCCCACCTTTATTTTTTTTTTGATTCCATGTAGCAGGCTCATCCACCAAATCGTGGACAGCATTTTTGTACGGCGTGACATAGGCGATGTTATCACGGATTTCAATGATCAACACCGTTTCCCCGCTGGCGATGTTCAGCACATCAGCCGTCTCAGAACAGGCATAGATGAGCGCCATTTTGTTCATTTTACCGAATCCGGTCGATACGATGATTTCACCGATTGTTTTCTGTCCGATCGGCACAGTCACCGTCGCTTCTTTGCCTTCCAAATCTTTTGAACTCGTGATGGTGCTGTTTTCTGCTCGTTTCAATAAGGGCAGTACAAAGAAAATTTTGAAGGCGATGATGAGGGCTGAAATAACCAGAAAAGCCGATGCGAACAAGCCAACTGACCAGCCATCCGATTTTTGCAGCGCATTGATGAGCAAGCTCGTCGTCAAAATTCCCAAGAAAAAATCAGTGATATCATAGAATCCCACAGACAAAATATCATTGAGCGGGAATGTCAGGACAGTGCCGGCCACACCAATGATGAACAGCATTTCCAACGGCTCAATCGTTTGAAAAAGTGTAAGCATATTTCATTTTCCTCCTTCCAATCAAATTTTTGTAAGAAAAATGAGCCGCATACATGTTCATTATCGAACAAACGCAACCTGAAGTAAAGCCAGAACCCTTCTGGGCTTTTCGGCTCAGCCATAGCCGCTAATCAACAAAAGAGGCCCAGGATCAGCGATCCGGCCCTCTTCTGCCTTGCCGTTCAGGGGAAAAAATTACTTTTCCCTTTGGATAATTTACTCTTCTGTTTTCTTAGCTGATTTTTTGTAATAGTACATTGATACCCTTGCGGCTGCCACTGCACCGAATGCGAGTGTGCCATACAACAAAGTCGATTGGCTGATGGATGCTTCAGCCGCAGGCGCATCCGGGGCTGCTGCAGGTGCTTCCTCGTACAGTGCTTTGATTTCATCCGCCGAAAGGACGATTCCGTCTTGGATATACAGTTCATCAATCAGCCCTTTGAATGGTTGATCCCAGTAGTTGACTCCCAGACTGAACGATGCTGCCGAACCTTCGAAGATGTTCGGGAATGCCTCTCCTGTGAACTTTTCCTCACCGTTGACATAGACGGAGATTTGGCCGGCATCTACCGTAAAGGCCAGGTGGGTCCATGCACCAGCAGGGATGGTCGAACCGATCGGCGCATCATACCATTGCTGACCGGACCAAAGCATCGTCTGATTGGCCGGTCCTACAGGCGTCAAACTGATCCAGCTTTGCTCTGTGGCGGCGCCGAAGAAGGCGGTCGTGAACTGATCCAGCTCGGTTGGATTGATCCAGAAAGCTACGGTATAGGCATTTTGGGTGATCAATCCCTTCCCAAGCGACAGTCCGGATTTGCCATCGAATGAAGCTGCCTGGCCTTTGATACCCTCAACGAACGATACAGCTCCGCCCGTATTGTTGATCCGGTCTCCGGTCACTTGCGCATCACTCTGATCGCCTGCCGCATTCTGATAAGTCTCATCGAAGGAATAGTAAGCCGAAAGCTTGCCGGCTTCCTTCGGTTCGACCTGGATCTCGAAGCTGACTTGCTCCGATTGCAGCTCGTTTTGGATGAGTGCAGTCAACGTCACGAGCGCTGCCGGCTGACCGGCTTCAGGACGAGTGACGATGCCTGTTTCCGAAATGACAGCCGGGTCGGAGGAAGTCCATTGGATGGTGCTTCCGCCCGCAGCGGTTGTCGGCAGTATGATGTCCTTCATGACGGATTCAGGCATGGATTCCGCAAGCTCGGCTTTGATTTTCTCCATCTGTTCCGCGTCCGTTGCCGTGCTGGTTTGACTTCCCCAAATGACCTGTCCGTTCTCGGACATGCCGCTGAAAGTCATGACCAACGCTTCTGTCGTCGGATCCCATTGGCTGATGAAGACCCCGTCGTACGTTCCGTCCGCCAGTTTCAATTCGGCCCGATAATCATCATAAAGCCGCCATGTACCTTCCTGCGCACCTGTAACCGTGCCGTTAGCCTGCAACTGAATTAGTGTGGACTCCGTCAATTGGCCGGTGATCTGGTTGCCGTGGTTGACGAACTTGTAAGTGCCGGTGACCTCTGCCTGCGCCACTTCCGTTATCGTCTCACCAGCATAGCGATACGGTGTCGGAACCGGCCAGTCGTTGCTGTTCTTGAATGTCTGATGGACACGCACTTCATGAGTTTCGCCTTTGTTCGGGAAGCGGGTATGGAATACGAGAAATTCCTTATCGGCTTTTGCATCGATGTAATAGGAGTTGTGCCCAGCCGACAGATACCCGACGCCGTCCCCGGTCCCGTCCTCACCCAATTCCCGGGTGAAGAGGAAGTTCCCGATCAATTTGTTGCCGATGTCCTGATGATCGTTGACCCCCGGGAAATTGCCTACGCCCTTGTCGAAGGACTCGGGATACACGGCTTCATTGCCGGCTGCATCCACATAAGGACCCGTGATCGACTCCGAACGGAACTGACGCATCTGGTAACCGCCATCCGAAGCCAACCCGCCATAGGTCAAATAAAGATAATAATAGCCAGCCTTTTTGTCGTAGACGGCATAAGTCCCTTCAGACGAACGCCCATACCCAGCAGCGATCTTGGTGCCGAAATACCGATCGATCATCCGGCCGTCCTTGGTCACTCCGTCTTCGCCGGGATACAGCGGAATACCTGTTTTTTTGTCCAGTTCAAGAATGAATGTCCCGCCTGACCACGAACCGTATGTCATCCACAGTTTTCCTTGCTTGTCGTACAGGATATTGGCATCGATGGCGTTCGTGTAGTCTGCATTGTTGTAGGTACCGTTATCCGTGAACCAATCCGGATTCGGCTCTTCCAGCACGCCCTCTTCGATGAGTTCGTCGATGTTCGTGCTCTCCCATTGCTTATTGACGTCGCTATTGGCATCGTACGCCTCTTCTTCCTGGAAGCCGGAGTAGATGATCGTATCGACATACGCATACGGCCCTTCGATATTTTTGGATACAGCCAAGCCGATCGCCGATCGGATATAGGTGGAGGAGACGCTGTAGTAAAGCATGTAGGCACCTTTGCTGCCGTCTTCGTTCCGATAGTGCTTGTTCCAGATGACATCCGGCGCCCAGACCGCGTAACCTCCTTTGCTGTCGGCATCATCTTCCCCTGCCCAGGCGAAGGATTCGGAAAGATTTTCGCTCAAATCCCCGTAAATCGTATTGTCCGTACTGGTGTAACCGTTGGTGAAATTCTGCCAATTGATCAGATCCGACGATTTGGCGGCTGCGATATGCGAACCGAACACATAGTACATCCCGGATTTCGGATCTTTGATGATGGAGGGATCGTGGACCGATGCATTTGAGAAAGTGATGGCCTCATCCGTTTCCGACGCGTGCACCTGTGACTTGGACTGGACCGCGGCAGCCATGCTGATGGCCATACCGCAAAGCAACAATTTGGATATTCTCGATCTGGTAATGATAAAAAACGCCTCCTTCTATAATTGCAACCGCTAACATTTGCATCCGCACATAATATATGTACTTACAAATTAAGATAGCACATTTAATTTGTTCGTACAACTATTATGTCGATTGGCGGTTACTTTTTGTTTTAGGCGTTCTCAGCTGCGCTAAAGCGTCTCTTCTGCCGTTATCACTTTCAGATATTGGTCTCCCCAGTCGCAAATGGATTGGACGACCGGCGCCAATTCCTTGCCGATGTCGGTCAGATGATACTCGACTTTCGGAGGAACCACGGGATAGACCGTCCTTGCGATGATCAGATCGCGCTCCAACTCCCGCAACTGCCGGATCAGCATCCGCTGGTTGATGTCAGGGAGGATTTTGTTGAACTCGCTCAGCCGCAGCGTGCCGTTGTGGAGCAATGACCAGATGATCGCAATCTTCCATCTTCCACCCACGACGGATAAGGCTAAATCTTTTGTATTGTAAAATTCTTTCTCTTGGTATTGGATCATAGGACTGCCTCGTTTCTTGAAAATTCATCATGGTGACAAATATGTCAGTATTCACACAAGAGTCATTATATAGTATTCTGAAACAGAACGAAATACCATTTTTAAAGAAAGAAGGAAATAAAATTATGAAAAGTAGAGCAGCTGTCGCTTTTGGACCAGGCAAACCGTTGGAGATCGTGGAAATAGATGTAGCAGAGCCAAAAGCCAAAGAAGTAATGGTGAAGATCCTTTACACTTCCGTCTGCCATACCGATGCCTTCACTTTGTCGGGCGACGATCCGGAAGGTGTTTTCCCTGCCGTACTGGGACATGAAGGTGCCGGTGTTGTCGTTTCCGTGGGTGATGAAGTCACTTCCGTCAAACCCGGGGACCATGTCATTCCTCTTTACACGCCGGAATGCGGGGAATGCGAATTCTGTATATCCGGCAAAACGAATCTGTGTTCAGCCGTGCGCGAAACCCAAGGCAAAGGCTTGATGCCTGATGGAACGACCCGTTTTTCTTATAATGGTGAGCCTATTTATCATTATATGGGGACAAGCACTTTCAGCGAGTACACGGTTGTCAATGAAATCAACCTGGTGAACATCGATAAGGAAGCGCCGCTGGATAAAGTCGCTTTGTTCGGTTGCGGAGTTACTACAGGTCTCGGTGCTGTCGAAAACACGGCTAAAGTCGAAGAAGGCGCAGTGACTGCAGTATTCGGGCTGGGCGCAATCGGCCTCGCCGTTATCCAAGGTTTGAAAAAAGCCAAAGCCAAACGTATCATCGCTGTCGATATGAATCCCGACAAATGGGAATTGGCCAAAAAAATGGGCGCCACTGATTTCGTCAACCCAAGCGATCACGATCGCCCGATCCAGGAAGTCTTGATCGAAATGACCAACGGCGGCGTGGATTACAGTTTTGAATGCATCGGAAATGTCGAAGTCATGAAAGCCGCTTTGGAAGCTTGCCACAAAGGCTGGGGCGAAAGCATCATCATCGGTGTCGCCGGTGCCGGCAAAGAAATCCACACACGACCGTTCCAATTGGTGACAGGACGCGTTTGGAGAGGTTCCGCGTTCGGAGGTGTCAAAGGCCGTACGGAATTACCCGGAATGGTGGAGGATTTCATGAATGGCGAAATCGATCTGGACAGTTTCATCACGCATCACCTGAATTTCACCGACATCAACGAAGCCTTCGACCTGTTGCATAAAGGGGAGTCCATCCGTACCATCTTGACCTATGGAGAATAAAGATATGACAACAACCTTGATCGAAACGCATAAAGTATTTAAGGGCGAACAAAGAAAATACCGTCACTATTCTGAAACGCTGGATTGCGACATGGTTTTCAGCCTGTTCCTGCCGAAACAAACAGACAACAAGCGGACATCTTTGGTTTGGTGGCTTTCAGGATTGACGTGCACCGACGACAACTTCAGCCAAAAAGGCGCGTTCCAAAAATACGCAAACCAACACCAGTTGACAGTTGTCATGCCGGACACTTCCCCGCGCGGAACGGCTGTGGCGGATGACGAAAACTGGGATCTGGGACAAGGCGCCGGATTCTATCTGAACGCGACCCAGGAACCGTGGGCAAAAAATTATCGGATGTATGATTATTTGACGGAAGAACTGCCGCAACTTGTCCACAGTCTTATCCCCAATTTTTCAGGAAAAGAGAGCATCATGGGCCACTCGATGGGCGGACACGGAGCGTTGGTCATCGGATTGAAAAATCCGGAACGCTACCGATCCATTTCCGCTTTCGCACCTATTTTGAATCCGTCGCAGGTTCCTTGGGGCCAAAAAGCCTTCACCGCCTACTTGGGGTCGGATGAAAAAGATTGGGCAGCCTGGGACGCGACCAGCTTGATTGCGGAAAGCCCTGCCGCTCCCCCTATCCATATTTCGCAAGGGACCGCTGACAACTTTTATGCTGTCCAGCTGAACGAGGAAGCCTTCCTGCAAGCCGCTGAAGGTAAAAAAGTGAACTACGAAAAATTGGACGGTTACGACCACAGTTACTTCACGATCGCTTCCTTCATAGAAGAACATCTGCAATTCCACAAAGACTGTTTGAAGTAGGAAGAAAACAGTGCCCAAAAACATATAGCCAGTAATGGGCAAAAAGCCGATAAGGTCACGGATATTCCGTTTCCTTATCGGCTTTCTTCATTGAGTACTCAGGCAACTATTTTTTCTTCTGGGTCCCTTTCCGGGATGGGATCGGTTTGATCAGATTTTTCTTCAGCCATTCGTAATAGTACATGTCCGGCACAACCGCAAAATCGGCCATCACATTGGAAATCGCGATATAGAGTTCTTCTTCGCTGTCCGCAAGATAATCGGCAGCATCCGTTGCGTCAAACATACTTTCTACATCAAACTCCATCTGGCCGAAAACTTTTTTGCAGTTTTTGTTTTCCTTCTGCAGATCTTTGTAATAGCGTTTTGCGCTTAGCTCATCATCGTATTTCAACGACAGCAGAATCAGCGGCAACAGCATTTGGGCGGATGTTTCGGGGTAGCGTTCATAAAGTTCTTTGGCTTTTTCCAGTTGTTCCAACTGACAGTAGATACCCATCAGAATGTAGCGGGCTCCCATGTTATCCCCCACACTCAACCGCAACATATCCTCGTATTCCCTCACGGCCGCTGTCAACATCCGACGTCGCTGCAGTTCTTCGGCATAGAGCGCCTTGACGCGCATGTATGCCCTGGTTTCGACGATTCCCCAATATTTTCCGATGGACTCTTCATCATCCAAACCATGCTTTTGCAGCACCGTCTTTCCGAACGCCACCAGTTTCTTGATTTCATGGATGAATTCGAGTGACTCAGGATCCAGCTGATAGAGTCTCGCTTCCAGATTATCCGGATCCAATTTCAAGGCACGCTCCAATATAGCCGCGTGTTCGCTTTCGGAAGTCGCGAACTCCAGCTTCTCCAACTCTTCGCTCGCCTTCTCTTCAGCAGTCAATTCTCCGGCTGTGAACGCTGCTCCCTTGGCACCCGCCTCGTTGGAAAGTTTCATGAATGCTTCGATTGCTTCCTCCACAGAATCATAGTCCTCGCCGTGTTTCATCACGAAATTGTTCAACTGTTTCATCAGCTTTTCCATTTCACCCATACAATCCATCCTCCCTTAGTGCTATCTGTTAAGTATATTATACCCGCTTTTTGACAGATTGCGTTAAGGACAAGTCGTATTCCAGCAGAAACGTTCCACTCCGCGCGGCATTCTGTTCGACGATAGCCATGATGACGTCAACGGATTTCTCCATCGTCTCAAGCGTCACGAATTCGTATTTCCCGTGGCCGTTTTCGGTTCCGGAGAACAGGTTCGGGGTCGGCAAGCCTTTGTGGGAGATGATGCAGCCGTCCGTACCGCCGCGCATCGGTTTGAAGACCGGCGTGATGCCGCAGGATTCATAAGCTTGGACCGCCAAATCAACGACGACCGGATGCTGCTCGATGATGTCGCGCATATTGTAGTATTGGTCGAACAACGTCAAGGAAATACGCGGTTCGGCAAATTGGGAGTTGAAGGCCGCTACCTGTTCGGCGAAGAAACGCTTGCGGGCTGCGAAGCCTTCCCGGTCATGATCGCGGATGTAATAGGTCTGTTTGACTTCATCGACGGTCCCGCTCTGGCAAGTCAGGAAGTAGTAGCCTTCGTAGCCGCTGGTGCGTTCGGGCGTTTCGTGCTGAGGCAAAGCTGTCGCAAATTGACTGGCGACCAGTAAAGCGTTGACCATTGTATCCTTTGCGGAACCGGGATGTACGCTCGTGCCGCGGATGATGAGCTCCGCTTGGGCCGCATTGAAGTTGTCGTAGGTCAGATTTCCGATTGGTCCGCCATCGATCGTGTAAGCGAAGTCGGCCGCGAAATGGTCCACATCGAACAGCTTCGCCCCGCGAGCCCCAAGTTCCTCATCGGGTCCGAAAGCGAGGCGGATCTTCCCGTGTTTCCGTTCCGGATGCGCGATGAATTGCGCGCAGGCGGTCACGATCGAGGCAATGCCGGCTTTGTCGTCGGCGCCCAACAAGGTCGTGCCGTCCGTCGTGATGACCGTCTCCCCAATGTAGTTGCGCAGTCGCGGGAATTCCTTCGGCGAAAGGATAATTTGTTCGTCCGCGTTCAGGACGATGTCACCGCCATCATAAGCATAGTGAACCTGCGGACGGACATTGACTGAGTTGAAATCGGCTGTGTCCAGATGTGCGATGAAACCGAGGACCGGCACTGCTTCTGCCGTATTGCTCGGCAGGGTTGCCGTCAGGAAGCCGTTCGTTTCATTGTATTCGACCTCATCCAAACCGATTCTGATCAGTTCCTTCGCCAATTCCAGGGCGAATGTCACTTGGCTGTGCGTGGACGGCACCGTGTAGCTGCTGTCGTCCGACCGCGTGTCGACCTTTGCGTATGCGATGAATCGTTCCAATAAATTTTCGTACATATTCCTCATCCGCCTTTCTTTGACGCTTTTCTTATCGGTATAAGGAAATATCCGACTAACGGGCGCCTTCTCGAGGCAGTCCGTTAAGCGGATATTTTCTCACGTACTTGTTTTCGGTCTGTTATCCGTTTACTCTTCCACGTAGGCCGTGCGGAAGTACATCGCTGCACCCACCGGTTGGATCTGCACATCCTTCAAGGACGGATCGATCAGATTGGCATTGGCTCCTTGATAAATCGGCGCATTCACGGCGTTCTCGGCTAGCAGTGTTTCTTCAGCCGCCAACAACGCTTCCCAACGGCTTTCCGGATCGTTGGCATACGCGCTTCTGGTGTCGTCCAGCAAAGCATCGTAGCCTTCATCCGCAAAGCGGGAACTGTTCAGGCCGCTTGTGGATTCATACATCTCCAGAAAGGCGATTGGATCGGCATAACTCGGCGTATACGTTCCATAGGCGATATCATAGTCACCGTTCGTGGTCGATTCCATCCGGCTCTTCAAAGGCACATTGCGGATCGTAATCGTCAAGCCCGGCAGGTTCTCTTGCCATTGCGATTGCAGGAATTCGGCCGTTGTCTTGGATGTTTCCGTATCGGAAGTCAGCAATTCGAGCGACAGCGTTTCGATGCCCAGTTCTTCCTTCGCGGTTTCCCACTCGGCTTGTGCCGTTTCCACATCGTAGACGGCCAAATCGCCGCTCTCTTCGCGGAAATCTTCATCGGTTTCCGGATTGAAGGCGTAATTGGAAGGCACAAAACCATTCGAAGGAACGGAACCGTCATTCAAAACGGTATCCACATAAGCCTCCTTATCGAACGAATAGGACAAGGCTTTCCGCAGATGGACATTGGCGGTGCTCGTGCGGCCTTGGTTGAACCAGACATAGCCGGACAGAGCTTTCGGTTCCGTCACCAAAGCGTCGGAGCCTGCATACTGTTCGATGTAAGGATTGCTGATTTGCGTCAACTGGACCTCACCGGACTCGAACAGATTGATGTTCGTGGCGATTTCTTTGCTGACTTCCCAGTTGATTTGATCCAATTGGACGTTCTCCGCATCCCAATAGGCTTCGTTCGGAACCATCGACCAGTTCAGATCCGTGCCTTCCCAACCTTCCACGACGAAAGGTCCATTGTAGACAGTGTTTTCACTGTTCGTTCCGTAGGCGCTGCCCAATTCGCTCGCCACTTGGTGGTTCTGCGGCAAGTAGGAAGACGTCCCCAACAGGTCCTTGAAGTAAGCGGTCGGATTGCCCAAAGTGAACTTCACGGTCTTCTCGTCGATCGCTTCGACACCCAGTTCCGCTTTGTCCAACTCCCCATTGTTGATCGCTTCTGCATTCTTCAACGGATACAGTTTATTGATGTTCGGGGAAGCCGTCGCCGGATCCACAATTTTCTGGTAGGTATAGACAAAATCTTCCGCGGTCACCGGATCACCGTTCGACCAGTTCGCATCTTCCCTGATTTTGAAGGTATACTCCAGTCCGTCCTCGCTGACGATAGGCTCTTCGGCTGCGATACCCAGTTCAAACACGCCCTCGTCACCGACGCGGTAAAGACCTTCATTTGCGTTCTCGAGCACCACCAAGCTGGCGTTGTCGGCCGAAACGGCGTTGTCCAAGGAGGCCAACTCCCCTGTATTCGTGATTGTGATGACTTGCTCGGCTGCTGCGACGGTTGATGAAGCAGCCGTGCCTTCGCTGCTTTCTGTATTTGCGGCATCACCAGTCGAACAGCCCGCCAACACCAAACTGATTGCTAGCGTTGTCGTGATGACCCATTTATCTTTTAACATACTGTTCCTCCTGACAATTTTCATATATATTCAATTCTATATTGGAAGTCATTCCCTTTATAGTTCGTAAGAGTAGCTTACCATTGCAGCAGCCTTTAGGATAATTCCGATTTCCGAACACGTGTGATAGGCACAACCGATACATCACGAAACACAAAAAACCCGTCCCCCGTTGTGAACGGCAGGACGAGCGATGCAGGGGATTGTTCCGGGATCAAACCCGGGCCAGAATCCGCTGCAGGAACCCTCTGGTGCGGGCTTCTTTCGGATTGCCGAAAATATCCTCCGGCGTACCTTCTTCCACGATGACGCCCTGATCCATGAAAATGACCCGGTTGGCCACTTCCTTGGCGAAGGTCATCTCATGCGTGACGACGACCATGGTGGTGCCTTCCTCGGCGAGCTTGCGGATGACCTGCAGCACTTCACCGACCAGTTCCGGATCCAAAGCCGAGGTGGGTTCGTCGAACAGGATGACGTCCGGATTCACCGCCAAGGCGCGGGCGATGCCCACCCGCTGCTGCTGGCCACCGGACAACTGCGAAGGGTAGTAAGCCAAGCGATCGCTCAGGCCGACTTTTTCCAAAGCGCGGATGGCGGTTTCGATGGCTTCCTTCTTCGGCACTTTCCGCCCGACGATCAAGCCTTCGGTGACATTGTCCAACACCGTTTTGTTGTCGAACAGGCCATAGTTTTGGAAAACGAATGCCGATTTTTTCCTTACAGCGTTGATGTCTTTTTTGCTTGCTTTCGAAAATTCGGTCTGGATTTCATCGAAATGCAGAGAGCCTTCGTCGGCGCGCTCCAGGAAATTGATGCAGCGCAACAAGGTCGTCTTGCCCGAACCGCTTGGGCCCAGGATCACGACGATATCGCCTTTTTCGACTTCGATATCCACGCCTTTCAGCACTTCCGTTTCGCCGAATTTCTTATGAATATTCTTCAATGCCAGCATGGTATCGCTCCTTTCGTGCGTCTTGAAAATACTCCGGTTGGTTATCATTTTCTGATTTTACCGTCATTTTACGTCCGCGCTTGTAGAGGGACAAGCGTTGCTCCAGCAGTTGGAAGAATACCTGAACGAGCGAGCAGAGGACGATGTATACGATGAAAATCACTAGGTATGACTCCAGATAGTTGTAGCCGAATGCCGCTTCCGTCTTGGCGATGGCCGTGATGTCCTGTACCGACATCAGAAAGGCAAGCGAGGTCGATTTCAGCAGATTGACGGTGCTGTTGCACAAGTTCGGCGTTGCCGCCACCAACGCTTGCGGAATCACGATGCGACTATAGGCCTGGACCGGCAGCAGCCCGATCGAAAGGGCCGCCTCAAGTTGGCGTTTGTCGACCGTTTCGAGGGCCGAACGGAAAACCTCCGACAGGATCGCGATCGTATTCAAAGTGAAAACGATGTAGGCGTAATAAATTGGATTGATGCCGAAGACGTCGTAATCGAGCCCCCAACTTTTCACGAGCACGTTCAGCAGGCTCGGGAAAAGGCTGTACATCACCAGAATCTGGACGATCAAGGGCGTTCCTCTGATGAAGGATACATAAATTTGGGAAACGCGGGCCAATATTTTGATGTTCCGCTGTCTCGCCACGGCAATCAGGAAAGCAAACGGCAGCGCGATGAGCAAGGGGATAAAGGTCAAGCGCAGCGTTGTCGGGATGCCCTTCAACACAAGGATCAGAATTTCCTGCACATAAGGTAAATCAATGGTCATGCGTCTCGCTCCTCTCTCCTATGCCGCCCGCAGCGGTTGTTTTCCTGCCGATAATTTGTCTTCCGCCATCTTGAACGCCTTCTCGATCGCCAGCGTCAGCAGCCAATAGATGCCCGCCAACGCGATGTACGTCTCGATCGAATAACCGCCGAGATTGCGCGCGATGATCAGTTGGCCTTTGCCCATGATGTCGATGATGCCGATCGTGTAGGCCAAAGCCCCCTCCTTCATCAGCAAGATGAACGAGTTGCCGAGATTCGGCAATGCACTCACAAGAGCCTGCGGTAAAACGATCCTTCTGAATGCTTGTGCTTCGGTGAGGCCGATGCTGAGGGCAGCCTCGCGCTGCACTTTTGCGACGGCCAAGTAAGCCGACCGCATGATTTCCGAACAAGGCGCCGAAAACAGGAGCGACAAGGCAACGACGACAAAGTTGAGGCGATTCCAGCTGTTGATGTCGATGTCGAAGGCGCCCAACAGCACCTCCGGCAAGCCGTAAAAGACCAAGAACATCATGACGATCGAAGGCGTGCAGCGGATGATCCAGATGTAGCTATGGACGATTGCCCGCAGCCATTTCGGACCGCTGAGCCTTGCCCAGGTAGCCAGGAATCCCAAAAGACCCCCGATCACGATTGTACCGATCAAAAATTGCAGCGTTACGCCCAGACCGGATAAAATTTCCGGCACGGCCTTCCAAATATAAGCGATATCGAATGGACGATTCATCTTTTATCCTCCTCCTTGTCTGTGTTGTCATCCGTCGGCACTCTTGTTGTTATTCTTTCACGTATTGGAATGTATTTTCACCAAGGAACTCGATCATCAAATCATCGATGGTGCCGTCCTCTTCCAATTGCAGGAAGGCTTCGTCATAGGCGTCGGCCAGTTCCTGCTGTTCTTTGTTGAACAATGGCCAAGTCGGCAGCGCTTCGTAGACGAAGTAGTCGAAGTCATCCTTGTATTGGCTGTACGGCGCGCCTTCTGCCAGCACGTTCACTTCATAAGCGGTCTTAACGGCGAAGTAGCCATCATAGCGTCCTTCCAACAACCAGGTGTAGGCGTCGGCGATTTCGAATACATCAGCCGCAGTCAGTTCGATTGGTGTATCCGGATGTTCCGCATTGAAGTCCTCGATCACGTTGTACTGGGCATTGTTGGGCGAAATGGGAACCAGGCTCTTGCCTGCAGCCGCAAAGGATTCCAAGTCGGTGATTTCTTCAGCATCTTCCGAACGGATAAGCACACCGATGCTGCTGGCGCCGATATAATTCTCAGGGAAAATGAATTTCTGCGCGCGTTCCTCTGTATACCAAGCACCTTTTGTTCCGACATCATACTTGCCGGATTCAATCCCGATCAGCAGATCCTCGTCAGAAGTCGGCACATATTCGAATTCATACTGCGGCAACAACTCGTCGATGGCTTTCAAAACGCTGACTTCGTAGCCGGTGGATTCGCCGTTCTCATCCACATAATTCATCGGCGCGGAGCTTTGCGTATGCGCGACTGTAACTGTTGTCACTTCCACCGTCTCAGCTGCGGAACTGCTCGTTGCCTCACTCGTCGTTTCCGCATCCGTCTGACCGCATCCGGCCAAAAATGCTGCCCCCAATAAACTTACTGTCGTCAATAATCTTCTTCTCTTCATATTCTACTCCTCCTGTGTTATCAATTATTTTAATGGTTCGTTGTGTTTATGGTCGTCGTGCTCACTTTTTGGGCGGCGGCGTTGATGCGTTGATAAAAATCCGGGTTGGCTTCCAATGAGATTGCGCAGCCCGGTGCAAATACAATGCCCGTATCGCCGGTTTCGGCGAGGACATCCGACAATCGATCGACCAGCAAATCCTCGACTTCCTGAGCATTATCCGAAAACGTCAGATCGGTTTTTGGCGAGATGCCGCCGATCAGCAGTTTGTCCGTCAGTGCCCGCAGCTTACGGAAACTCAAGCGGGTCGGATCTTCCGCGTGATCGCTGCCGTCTTCCCAGTTGATGGCCTGGACATCGTAATCGATAAAACGTTCCACAGCCAGATCGACATGCCCATGTGCATGCAGGATGTTGAACCAGGTGCGGTCGTTGATGTAAGCCAAAAGGTCATCCGTATAAGGTTTGGCGAAAGCTGCGTAGTCCGCTTCGGAAATATCGCCGCGTTGGCTGTACTGCTCGGCGATGAAGAAACCGTCCACGCCGGCCGCGATCAATTCGTCCACAAACACTTTATTCGAGGCATGCAGCACATCGAGCGCCGCCTTCAATTCCTCACGATGGTTTTCCAGGAAATCCGCAATTGGGCTTTCTTCCGGTCCGTCGACGATATGCGCGATCGAATCGTTGCCTGGCGCAAATTGCTTCACCCATGACAAAGGCGAGAAGACGGTGCCGACGACCACTTTTTCGCCTGGATAATGATCCACGATTTTCTTGGCAAAAGCGGCTTCGCGCTGGAGAACAGGGTTATCGGCTCGTAACGGCTTCAAGCGCGTCAAATCTTCCGCGCTCCGGATCGGATACTCCAGGATTTTGCCTGCCCATTCCTTCGCATCTGTCGAGAATTCGATAGGAGCTCCATAGGCTTCAGCGAAGAATTGCCCTTGCGACATCAGCTTGATCAGATCCCAATCGTTCTCATCCGTGAATGCGATTGTCGCTGCGGCAAACGCCTCGACGTCCCGATCGACTAATGGCATGTGACGCCAACCGGAAATGGCCGGTCTGTCCAAAGGTTGCTTTGCGATGGCTGCTTCAATTCGTTTTCTTCCATTAAATTTTTCTGTCATAGTGTGCGTCCTCCTGTTCGATTGGTGTCCATGTCTGCGTTTCCTGCGACCGGTAGGCGGCTTCCAGAATGCGCAATGCGGTTATCCCCTGCTCCGCTGTGACGAAGGGAACGGTATCCTGTTCGATGCTTTCGATAAACTTGTCGACGATTGGAGTCAACGGTTCCGTATAAGAATCGCCTTGCGCCGGATCATCCAGATAGGTCTTTTCCCCGTTCTTCCGGTAGAGTGCGACCGGATGCCCGTCCGCATACGTCGCGACTGTGGCATTTTCGCCGTAGATGACGGTCTGCCTATCGTTCGAATAATCGAACCAGTGGGTCAGCAGCGTTCCCTGTATCCCCGAGCGATGTTGTAATTGCAGCACCGCATAATCCTCATATGGGACCGGGCTGCCGTCAGACAACTGTTTGCCTTGTGTCATGGTGTTCGCCAATACTGCGATGACGGGATCTTCACTGAACAAGTAGTTCAACAAGTCGATGCGGTGGACGCCGACTTGAGTCAGAGCCCCGTTCGTATGGCCGATGCGGTCGTAGAAATCAGGGAATGCCGTACCCCAGCCATCATTTTCCTGGCCTTGATTGGCCAAAGTCGTCCGGTAAGCATGGACCTTTCCGAGTGTCCCTTCCGCCAGCACTTTTTTCAGCAGCTGATGCGCGGGATAAAGCCGTTGGTTATGGATGATCATCAACTTTTTACCCGTTTTCTCGGCTGCCTGCTGCATTCGTTCTGCCTCGGCCGCCGAATCCGCCATCGGCTTTTCGCAAAGCACATGCTTGCCTGCTTCCAGGGCGGCGATGGTGATGGGGCTGTGCGACTGTTCGTTCGTCGCGACGATGACGGCATCGACTGTTCCGTCTTCCCAGATTTCATCCAGGTTCCGGTAGACTTTCCCGCCGTACCTCTTTTGGAAAGCTTCTGCTTTGGCGATGGTGCGGTTATAGAATCCAATCAAATCGACTTTTTCATTTTGGTGGCTTAGAGGGGCGTGCCTCTGTTTCGAAACGTCCCCGCAACCGATGATGACAATCCCGACCATGGGACCCCTCCTTTCTTTGCCTTCCGATTTTTAGGATGACGGCTGTTTTAGCTATGTGCTTGATTCTATCATGGCTGTTCGGTTAAAAATAATACCGATTGTCTATCAGGGTTGACCGCCTGTGCCGAACACCGGCGCCTGCTTTGTTCAATTCGATTATGCCGAGGGGGTCGCTTGTTTGCGGTTCTTGCCCGACACGCCGGCAGCTGTATCCCTGACCAATATCAAACGATCCAGTTCGATCTGCGGATTCACGGTGCAGTCCGCTCCGATGATGACGCCTGTATCGCCGATTGCTTGGATGAGGTCGGCCGTGTATTGGGCGATATCCGCTTCGTTTCCTGCATCCAACAGCGTGCCTGCGTTATTGTCGAATCCGCCGATCACCGCTTTGTTGCCGAAGAAGTCTTTGCCTTCCTTCAGGCTGATTTTTTCCGTGTGGACCGCCCAGTTGTAGGCTTTTGCATCATAGTCCTGGTAGTACGCCAAGTTGTTTTGGTTATGCTCATAGCCGCATATATGCAGGATGTTGTAGTCGCTGACTGCATTTGCCGCAGCCAACACGTCCAATTCACTCGGCGCGATGTAGGTCTGGTAAGCTTCTTTCGTGGCCGCGCTGGTTTGGACATTCTGAACGCTCAGGTAGATGCCGTCCGCGCCTGCTTCTTCGATGATTTTTTGCGTTAGCAGCGCCACGTCCTTGGCGATTTCGTTCGCCGCATATGCGAGTGCGCCGGGATCCGTCTCAAAGAAACGGGTGAATTTTTCGAGATCCTTATCCCACGCTTCGAAGGCGATCCGGATATAGTTCGCTGGCGAAAAGATATTATAGAAGGTTGCGATTTCACCGTTGAAGGATTCCTTGATTTGCTTGACCGTCTTGACCTGCTCCGTGATCCACGGATGTTCCGGCCCAACAGCTTTGACGTTGTACAGGTCATCCGCATGCTCGATCGTTTTTTCCAACAGGCTGGGATGGCCGAAGAAGCCATCGCTCATGATTTTCACGAAATCCGGGTTGAATGCGTCGTAGAAATCCGTATGCCCCTCGATCACTCGATCCAAAATCGATCTGTCCTCCAAACCACGGAATTGATCATCACCGAAAACAAAGTGAAACCAAAAGCCAACCGGCACACGCTCCGTTTCTTTGTTGTCGAAAGCGTCAAAAATCAATTTTCTTCTGTTATTGTCTGTCATGTATATTCCTCCTAAAGTTTAATAAAGTGTAATAAAAAGTGTAATAAAAAATCGCCCCTCTGGATCGATTCCAGAAAGGACGACGGTTAGATCGCGTTACCACCTTGCTTCATGACAATCTTGCGATTGCCATCTCAATCAGTACAGAGGGATTCATCATGCTCAATACTGCTGCCTGTCTAACGGGGGCGTCCGGACGCGCCTGAAGGAAACTCCCTATCAGCGCATCAACTCCGAGGCCATTTTTCCTGTGCTGCCGTCCGCTCTTTCTCACCAACCAAGAGCTCTCTGAAGGACTATCCAACAAGTACTTTCCTCTTCTTTGCTTTTTTCTGTATGGCTTTGATTCATAGACACAGTCTATCATCGCAGCCACGGCCTGAAAAGCACACGATTCCGAACAGGATTGACAGGGAAAAGCGAACACCGGGTTGCGTGGTTTCGCTTGTGCGTGGGTAAAAAATGGATAGCGGCCAAGTATTCATGGTTTTGAGTGTCTGGCATGCGAAAAAGATGAATAAAATTTATTAATCCATCTTTTCGAGCCGCCGTCGGACGAAAAGCATGGATAACGGCCAGTTGTTCATGTTTACGCGCAAAAAAGGCGGCCGGCCCGACTTTGGCCCCCGACATTCATCCCCACGCAACAAAAAGCCCTCCCAGCAAAACGCTGAAAGGACGGGATTCTCTTCTCAAATACAATTATAGCTTGCCTTGCTCGTTCAGTTTGCCCAGGAAATATGGCATCTGGACACGCCACCATTCCCAATCGTGATGGACGTTCTCGCCCCAGAAATCAATCCAGGCAGGGATGTTCTTGAAGCGCATCACTTCTTCAATCTTGCGCGTGTCGCGGATGCTGACTTCTTCCCAGTTGCCTTGGCCGGTCGCGACGATGATGTTGCCGGAACGGTATTTGTCCAGGAACCAGCCGTCGTTCAGATTCCAAAGGTAGTCGATCGGTGAGTTCTCATAAGCGTTGCGATCATGGTAATTCCCAAAGAAGTAACGGACATCGTAAAGGCCGCTCAACGCGATGACGCTGTCGAAGACATCCGGATGGCGCAGGTAAAAGTTCAGGCTGTGGTAGCCGCCCATGCTGCAGCCGGTCGTGATCATCGGTCCCTGATAGTTCGTCTGATGCTTGATGTGCGGCACCAGTTCCTCGATGATGTAGCGGTCATAGCGTTCGTGCATGTTGGCGCGGTCGTACGGACTTTTCCATTCGCACAGCCAAGATTCGTTGTCCATGCTGTCGGGTGTATAAAATTGCACTAAGCCTTGGTCGATGAACCACTGGCAGGCTTCAATCATGCCGAAGTCCGCGTATTCGTTGTGGCTTCCTCCAGATGATGGGAAGACGATGATCGGTTTACCCGCATGTCCATAGCGATTGAAACGCATCTCACGGTTCAAGTGACCGCTCCATTGTGATGAATATTCTACGTGCATCTTATTTCCCCCAGTCTATTCGGTTATGGAAATCATATGGATAATGTCCATCAGTTCTTGATATTCTGCCGCACGGATGACGTAGCCGAAATCCCCCATGATAGCCGCAAAAATCCCCGGCATTTCTTCAAACAGGACAACGTTGCCTCCGTAACGGGCAATCACTTCCTCATGCGTGAAGCGGTAAGGATGGACACCTTTGCGGCTGACATAGCAACAGTAGTAAGGCGTGTTCATCTGCGCCGTGAAATTGCCGGTCGCAACCAGATTCCCGTATGCGGCATACAGATCGACATCATTGGCCCAGTTCCACATGTCCATCGTATGACCGCCAGGCGGACGCAAGTTGGCTTCCAAGGCAACCAAGCTGCCGTCAGGTAAACGGAAAAACTCAAAATGGAAGAAACGCTCGCGGACATTGAAGGCCTGAACGAGTTTGGTTCCGATTTCGCGCAAGTCTTCCGGCATATTGCGGTCGACATAGTAGAACATATCCGCATTTTTTTCGACGATTTCCAACACTGCTTTTTCGTACACAAGCGTGGCATCGAAAAGGATATTCCCCGCGGCATCAGTCAAACCGTCATATGTGACGATCTTTCCGTCGATGAATTCCTCAAGAATATACGATTCATATGGATTCTTCACATGGAAAAAATGCCCGAGTTCTTCTTCTGAACGGATTTTGTGCGTATCCGCCGCACCTACGCCTGAATCAGGCTTGATGCAGACCGGGAATCCGTATTCGTGGCATAACCCGAGGGCATCGTGATAATCGCCGATGACACGCCCTTGCGCTACCCGAATGCCTATTTCTCTGAATTTTTCTTTCATGGCGGATTTCAGTTTTACGAAGGCCATATCCTCGTTTTTGAAGCCGAATACGTTGAAATCAGTGCGCAGACGCGCATCCTGCGCCAACCAATATTCGTTGTGCGATTCGATACGGTCCATTTTGCCGTGCTTGTAAGTCAAATAGGCCACCGCGCGCATCATTTCGTCATAATTTTCCATATCATTGACGCGATAATACTCGGTCAGGCTCTCGCGCAAATCAGTATCCAACAACTCAAACGGCTCGCTGGCGATACCGAAGACATTCACGCCCGCCCGCTTCAGACCGATTGCGAAATTCTTGAAATTACTGGGAAAATGGGGAGATATAAATACGTAGTTCATGGAATTTCCTTCTTTCTTCCGAACATTAGATTACAATGAGAATGTACCATTTTGACAGCATATTTACAAGCGTTTTTCAGTTGGAAAGGGAAAATATTGATACAATCGAGGAGCTATTTTGATTAGCTGAAGGCTGCTAAAATCCAGTCCCTCGAAAGCCATGCGCAACACCCTAAACTGGATTGCGCCAAAAAGCCCCTGCCCTTACGCAACTAAGGCGCGAGGACAGGGGCTTTCTTCACTTGCAGTCACTTCGAGGTGCTGCAAGTGACTCTTTATTTATTTTTTGACCAACTCTAGCGGAGAAGGGATGTACGCATCTACTTCTTTGCCAGCAAAGAAGTCAAAGGCTGCTTGTAAAGCAAGTCTGCCCATTTCTTCAGGTTGTTGCGCGACAGTCGCACTCATTTTTCCTTCTTCAACAGCATTCATGCCATCTTCCGTTCCATCAAAGCCAACCACCTGAATTTTCCCGGTCAAGCCAGCAGCTTCGATTGCTTCAATGGCACCCAATGCCATTTCATCATTTTGAGCAAATACCGCTTGGATATCCGCATGCGCCTGCAGCATATTTTCCATAACTGTCAGTCCTTCAGCGCGGTCAAAATTGGCTGTCTGGCTGTCCAATAGATTCAACGACCCCTCAGCGATTTTCGTGAAGCCTTCTCCTCTTTCACGAGTTGCAGAAGCACCGGGAACACCTTCCAGTTGGACTGTGTTGGCTCCTTCTCCTGATAATTCGACAATATATTGCGCAGCTAGCTCTCCTCCGGCTGCATTATCTGAAGCAACTAAGGTAACCACTTCTCCCCCATCGCTGGAACGATCGATTGTGATGACAGGGATGCCTGCGCTGTTTGCGGCTTCCACAGCAGGAGCAATCGCAGCCGAATCGACCGGATTGATCAGCAATACATCGACTCCCTGCTGGATAAGGTCATCCACATCATTCGTCTGTTTTGCTGTATCATCCTGGGCATCGACACTGATGATTTTCGTGCCATTTTCTTCCGCTAGTCCAGTGATGCCGGCTTCCAATGAAACAAAGAACGGATTATTCAAAGTTGAAATAGAGGCTCCCACAACCAATTCGGAAGCTTCCTTTTCCTCGACAGCAACACTTTCTGCGTTGTCGCCTTCCAATGTAGCTCCTCCGCATCCAGCCAACAGTAACAAAGAAGCAGCAGTCAATCCCAATAATTTTTTCATTTTTATTCCTCCTATTTTTTGTTCTTACGATCCAATAAAACAGCGATGATGATGACAACACCTTTAACGACTTGCTGATAGAAACTCGATACACCCAATAGGTTCAAACCGTTGTTCAGCGTACCGATGATCAATGCTCCGATCAATGTCCCCACTAACCTTCCGCGTCCTCCGGATAGACTGGTTCCTCCAAGAACAACGGATGCGATCGCGTCCATTTCATAGGCATTACCCGCAGTCGGTTGAGCAGAGTTCAAACGAGAAGTGATGATGATACCAGCGACTGCCGCCATCAATCCGGAAATGGAATAGATGGCGATTTTGATGCGGTCACTCTTGATGCCGGCAATGAACGCAGCCTTCTCATTCCCACCAAGTGCGAACGTCTTTCTTCCGAATGTCATTTTATGCAAAAGCACATACAACACTCCGAAGAAGAGAAGCATCACAACCACCGGGAAAGGAATGCCGAAAAGATAGCCTCGGCCCATATATTTGAATATGAAACTGTTCCCGATACCAGTGATAGGATTCCCATCCGTGTAAACCAAAGTAAGTCCGCGATAGATCGTCATCGTTGCAAGGGTCGCAATGAATGGCGCCATTTTACCTTTTGTGATCATTACACCATTGCAGGCTCCCAAAAAGGCACCAAGTACCAAGCCCATTCCCATCGCAAGGACAGGATTCAAACCGGAAGCGATCATGCCCGCCATCAAAGCACTGCTAAGAGCGAGCGTTGAACCTACAGAAAGGTCAATCCCACCCGTGATGATGACAAAGGTCATACCGAAAGCGATAAGTGCATTTGTGGAAACTTGTCTCAAAAGGTTCAGCAGATTGGTAGGTGACATGAAGCTCGGGTTCATGATGGTGACAAATATGACAAGCACAACTAATGCGAGCAAAGGCCCCAATTTATTCAGCCTTTTTTTTGCTGGGCCCTTTTCTTTGTTACTTTTTAAGGCTTGTATTCCTAAATTCATTTACATTACCCCCGTTGCTAATTTCATGATTTTCTCTTCTGTCGCCTCTCCACGCTGCAACTCACCGGATATTTTCCCTTCATGGACAACCACAATGCGATCACTTACACCAAGCACCTCAGGCAAGTCACTCGAAACCATAACGATGGCAACGCCTCTGTCCGCCAGTTCATTCATCAATTGATAGATTTCACGTTTGGCGCCTACATCCACACCGCGCGTCGGTTCGTCCAAAATCAATACTTTGGAGCCGATGCCGATCCATTTGGCTAAAACGACCTTCTGTTGGTTCCCTCCGGATAGTCCGGAAACAATATCATCACACCCTTCGGCTTTGACCTGCAAGCGTTCCATCAGCAACTCAACAAAATCTTTCTCGGCTTGTGTGTCGATCAGGCCATTCTTACGGAAACCGTCTATTGAAGGAAGGCTGATGTTTTCACTGATGGAATAATCGAGAATCAAACCTTCTTCTTTCCGGTTCTCCGTCAAGAATCCGATGCCTTGACGAATGGCATCATTTGGACTGGAAATGGTTATTTTCTTGTCTTCAAGATACATCTCACCACTGTCGAGCGGATCGATTCCAAAGATGCTCCGCATGATTTCAGTCCGTCCTGCTCCCATGAGTCCCGAAAAACCAACGATTTCCCCTGCTTTCACTTGGAAGGACACATTCTGGAATTTCCGTTCCGATGAAAGTTTCTTTGCTTCGAAAACGATAGGTCCGATTTTGGAAGTCTTCGCCGGATAATAATCAGCGAGATCCCTGCCGACCATTTTACGCACCACTTCATCGTTGCTAGTGTCAGCTGTTCGTTTCGTATCAACAGATACACCGTCACGCATGACCGTGATGCGGTCACTGATTTTGAAGATTTCTTCCATCCTGTGGGAAATGTAGATGATGGCCACATTCTTTTGCTTCAGGTTCTGGATAATCCTGAACAATACCTCGATTTCCCTTTCCGTCAGGGCTGCTGTAGGTTCGTCCATAATGATCACTTCACCATCGGAAAGTAAGGACTTCGCGATTTCGATCATCTGTTGCTGCCCTACCGACAAATTCTTCACTTCTTCATCCAGATTCAAGGATACACCTAGCTCACGGAACGTCTCAATGGCAAGCGCTCTCATTTTCTTGTTGTTGATCCATCCGATAGCGTTTTTGATTTCATTTCCCAAAAATAAATTTTCGACTACCGTCATTTCCGGCCACGTATTCATTTCTTGATGAATGAAGCTCAACCCGAATTTCTCCGCTTCCTTTGGACTGTCAAATTGCTTTTGGGTGCCATCTATTAGGATCTCGCCTGCATCCGGCTTATGAAGTCCGGTCAAAATATTCATCAGTGTCGATTTGCCGGCCCCGTTTTCTCCCATTAAGGCATGCACTTCTCCCGCTTTGATGGTGAAGTCAACGCCCCTCAATACGTAGTTGGTGCCAAAGCTTTTCGTGATTCCTTTCATCACAACTTCCATTTGTTTCCCTCCTAAAATAGGACTCCTGATTGCAGTATGATATTGGAATAAGGTGTCGCTTCTCCTGTCCGGATAATGGCTTTAGCATCAACCGTCATTTCCTTAAAGGTCTCATGACTGACAAAGGCAACGTCAACGCCTGCCATCCGATCCATAGTCCGCTCGAATTGGTCCGGATTCTGCTCCTTTATCTCCTCAGCCAAAAATACTTTTTCCACTTCCATCTCTTCCATCAGCAACTCCAGAATCGTCTGAAAGGCAGGTTCATGCAAGCGTAAGGATAAATCAATCTTTTTGACGCCTTCCGGTATCGGAAGGCCCGCATCGCCGATCACAACTTTATCTGTGTGTCCCAGATCCGCCAAAACTTTTGCGATATCACTATTTAAGATTCCATGTTTTTTCATAATGTTCATTCTCCTTCAGTTCAGCTAGTGTCGGCATGCCGCCTTGCGCTCCAAATTTCTGTACGGATAATGCCGCTGCCAGATTCCCGAGTTGCAGGCTGGCTTCGATATCCAATCCTGATGCGATTCCTACCGCAAAGGCACCATTGAACGTGTCCCCCGCTCCGGTAGTGTCCACTGGTCCGACAACATATGCCGGAACGTTCCGTTCAACCGAGCCATCATGGTAGCAGACGCCTTTGGAGCCAAGTGTAACGATGAGTTTTCCAGGGTATTTCTTGATTCCTTCCGAAAGTGATAACCCAGGGAACATGATTTTGTATTCGCTCTCATTTGGTGTCATGAAAGTGACTTTCTCCAATAAAGCCTCATCCACTGTCCTTGCAGGTGCAGGATTGTAGAGCACTTTTACACCTTTCTCAAAGCACAGTCCAATCACGGCTTCGACAATCTCTTGCGGCACCTCATTCTGGATGACCATCAGCTCGACTTTCTCAAGTTCTGTTTCCAGATTTTGCAGCCTTGCGCTTTCGAATGCGTTGTTCGCACCCGGGATATAAATGATTGCGTTATCGCCATCGACAATCGTGATGTGGGCTGACCCTGAAGGTAAATGTGTAACCCGTTCCACATTGCTTGTATCAATCCCATTGCGTTTCAGGTTTTCGATCAATTCCGTCCCGAACAAATCATTTCCTACAGTCCCTACCATTGAAACGTTGCCGCCCAAGCGCGCACTGGCAACTGCTTGGTTAGCGCCTTTCCCTCCGAAAGTAGTCCTGAAGTCCTTCCCTGTAATGGTCTCCCCAGTTTCTGGGCGTCTGTCGGCTGTGACGACAAAATCAGTTGAAATACTTCCTAACACCATAATATTACCCATTTTCCATCTTCTCCCTCAATGATTCTCTTATTATTAACGTTACAGGCAATTGTATCCTTTTTTTCAGAATGATTTTGTTTTCGATATGTCTGCAAAGAAGATCTGCAGCTTGATAGCCTAACTCATAAGCTGGCTGGGCAATTGTGGAAAGCCCAGGAAACATCAGTGCAGCGAATGGCATATCGTCATAGCCGATGATCTGAAGTTCCTCAGGGATACGGATCCCTCTTTTGATAGCTTCCTTCATGACTGCCAATGCGTACACGTCATTGGAAGCAATCACGCTGTCCGCATGAGGAAATTGATCCAAAAAATGCTGTGCAGTCTTTTCCGCTGAATCGAATTGGTATGTATCGGTTTGGTACAGTTGGTAAGGAATGTTTTTTTCGTTCAATACCCTCAGATTTCCGGAAAGCCGGTCATGCGAGCTTGGCACGTCTTTCGGCCCGACCATAATGACGACATGCTTTGCTTGTCGCTCGCTGATGGCCTGTGCCGCCAACTCGCCACCGTGGAAATCGTCCGTGTGAACTGCAAATTCGATATCTTCGCTGACCCGATCCAATAACACGTATGGCATGCCATGGAATTCTTTTGTGCTACCTTGTACTGCGGACAGGACTCCCGCCACATTGTTCTGCGCGAAAATTTTCAGGTAATCTTTTTCCTTTTCGACATCCCCCTGCACATTCCCAAGGATGAGACTGTAGCCACTCTCGTTGATTTTATCTTCCACACCTTTAGCAACCAATGGGAAGAACGGGTTTGCGATATCCGGCAGCAGCAATCCAATCAGCTTGGATTTTTTCTGATAGAGGGACCGCGCAACTTCATTCGGCGAAAAATTCAATAGCTTGATTGCTCTTTCGACCTTTTCGCGTGAAGCCTTCCCTACATATCCGCTGTCGTTCATGAACCTTGACACTGTTGCGACGGATACACCTGCCAATTCTGCAACTTCCTTGATAGTAGCCATTCTCCTTCACCTCCGCTGGTTGTAAATGTGTAACCGATTACACAAATAATATAGCACGTTCGGAAAACGTTTGCAAGCATTACGTGCGAAAAAATTTTCTGACCGCAAAAGAAGAAGCGCTGCATCCATGCGGGGACCGACTCTCCTGAGGGAAAATCCGGCAATCCTGAATATCGCTCAAAAAGCAAAAAGCCTATCTCGAAAATGATATGCTACCTCTATATAGGACATTGAATTATTTCAAGTCTTATATGGGGGTTTTTTCTATGTCTAAAAGAGCTATGAAATTATCTGTCGAAAACAGAGTCAACATTGTCGAGCAATATGTGAGAAATGAAATCGGTATATCAAGGGCAGCACAGAACGCTGGAGTATCTCAAGAGACCATTCGCAATTGGATTAGACTTTATGAGAACGGCGGTCCATCGGCCCTTTTACCGGTAAAGAAGAACAGTCATTACTCCAAGGAGTTAAAGTTGGCAGCCGTCACGGACTATCTGAACGGCCTGGGCAGCATGATTGAAATCGCCAAAAAATATGGTTTGCGGAGCAAAACGCCACTGCAGAACTGGCTAAAGGATTATAATACTCATAAAGACTTCAAAACAACCAGTGGAGGAAGTACTATGAGCAAAGGTCGGATAACAACCATAGATGAGCGTTTAAAAATTGTGTTGGACTGTTTAGAGAATGGAAAAGATTATGGTGCTATGGCTATAAAATATCAAGTCTCCTATCAAAACGTCTATCAATGGGTAAAGAGATATGCGGAATTGGGAGAAGCAGGGTTGGAAGACCGCCGTGGGCGCAGGAAAGGGACAATGCCCAGCCGGACTCCCGAGGAATTACTTCAAGACGAATTAGCACGTTTAAAACGCGAAAATCAACGTCTAAAAATGGAACTTGATGTAACAAAAAAATTCCAAGAATTAGAAAGGAGGAATCGTTGAGCGAAATAAGAAAACAAGCTGAGTACGAAACCATCAAGCAATTCCATACAGAAAAAGGTTATCCGGTGCAAGTTATGTGCGAAATCTTACATGTGACACGCTCCGCTTATTACCGCTGGCTTGAGCAACCACAAAGTCCAAGGGAAATTCGCAACAACCAAATCGCTGAAGTGGCAAAACAGATCCATGAAGAACATGACGATATGGGTCATCGTCGGATACGCGATGAGTTGGAATATACCCATGGCATGATCATCAGTGACAACCGCGCCCTTCGGTTATGCCGTAGTCAACAAATCCAATCCCGAATCAAACATCGTGCGAATAGCATCACCAAAGGTGCACAGAATCCGTATCATATCGCCGAAAATCGCCTCAACCGGAACTTTCGTGCAGACGCACCAAATGAAAAATGGTTGACCGATGTGACCGAATTCAAGTATTACGAAGGACCGGCAATCAAGAAAGTATATTTGAGTGCCATTTTGGATCTTTATGACCGTCGAATTGTCGCATACATAATCAGTGATCAAAACGATATGCCGCTAGTCCTCCAGACTTTTGATGCAGCCATACAAAATGAGCCAGAAGCTCAGCCGTTGTTCCACAGTGACCGCGGATTTCAATATACAAGTAAGCAATTCTGTGCGCGTTTAAGCGAGGCTGGTATGATACAAAGCATGTCCCGTGTCGCTCGTTGTATTGACAATGGCCCTATGGAAGGGTTTTGGGCGCTCATCAAGCGTGAAAAATATTACCGTCGCAAATTTACGAGTCGTTCCTCTTTGATTGATATGATTCACAACTATATGGAATATTACAATAATAGACGCATTCAAAGAAAGCTGCATATCATGACTCCGATGGAGTTCCATGACCAGTATTTCGAGGCAGCCTAATGACCCCTCACGTTTTGTGAGGGGAGCGGGTTGTGCTTCGCTCATAAAACGTGTGGGCCGCCAAGCGTAAGCGCGGCAGATATATATATGCAAAAAAACTGCCCCCACATTACGGGGAGCAGTCTGTAAAACTGTTTAAATATTTTACTGTCCTATTGACGGGTGGCATACCAAAAAGAGACAGACTTTTTGCCTTTTTTAAATGAATTTCAGCACAAAATACAGAACAAAGATGCCTGTCAATCCATACATCATTTTCGAAACAGCTTGTCGATCACCCGAGAATACTTTGATGAACGTGTACAGAATAAAGCCCCAGCCGATACCGTCCGCAATGTTGAACGTCAATACCATCATCAACACCATCAGGATGGCCGGGAAATATTCCGTGAAATCATCAAAATTGATGCCTTTCAGATTGTTGGCAGCCAACAAGGATCCCACAATGATGAGCAAAGCCGAAATGACAGCCAGCGGAATAAGGGCAATGAAGGGAATCAACGCGATGGTGAACAGGAAATAAACGCCCACCATAAAGGATGTCAATCCGCTCCTTCCTCCCACAGCGATGCCTGTTGCCCCTTCCGCACTTGTGCAGGTGGAGCTGCATCCCAATAAACCTGCAATCATCACTGACAATGCGTTTGATTCAAGCGTTCGTTTCAACACTTTGGGTTGTTCGGAGGTCAAAAAACTGACCTGTGTCCCTAAATTTTGGAAAACGACCAAAATCAAGAGGGAAAATACGGCAACCCAATAGTCCATCGACAGAACGCCCGAAAAATCAAGTTGGAAGATAAACGGCTCCAAGGAACCCAGATCGATAAAGGAATAGGAAAATGAGCTGATGTCCGTTACCCCTAAAGCAATGGAAATGAGAACACCGAAAATAATCGTCAACAAAAAATTGCCTTTTACATTTCTGACGAACAGGATCAGTCCGACCAGCAGTGTTGCCAACAGCGTCAACGGCACCGGTTGAAAAATATTATTCAGTGCCACGATTGTACCCTCTGAGGATACGATGATTCCGCCGTTCTTCAAGCCAAGGAAGATCAAGAAGAAGCCGACTCCCGCGCTCATGCCTTTGATCAAAGTCACCGGGATGGAGCGAAGGAGGTGATCGACCACGTTGAAATGCGTCAACAGGAAGAAGAGCAAACCGACGATAAAGATAATCGATAAGCTTTCTTGCCAAGTAAAAGCAAAGGCTCCGACCAAGATGTAGGTGAAGAAGGCATTGTCGCTCATTCCCGGAGCAAGTATCAAAGGCGAATTGGCATACAGACCCATCAGAATGTTACTGATGGCTGTCGTCAGTATCGTCGCAATCACAACAGAATTATAATCCATGCCGGCTTGCGACAAAATCAGCGCATTGACGGCCACAATATACACAATAGAGAAAAAGGAAGTCGCACTCGCCAACATTTCGGTCCGTATCGAACTGCCTTTCTCTTTCACACGAAACAGTTCTTGCAATAGCTCCATCATCTCACGCTCGCGTCATAATGGACACCCAACGCTTTTGGACCCCTAGTTTTTCTTCCTGTGAAGATAAGCGCCAATAACGTCACGATGTATGGCAACATATAGAAGAATTCAGTCGGAATGGCACTTGCAAAGTCCAAGATTTGGATCTGGTCTTTGATGGATTGTGCGAATCCAAAAAGTAACGCTCCCATCATGACGCCGTATGGGTTCCAGCGTCCCAGAATGACTGCCGCAATCGCGATGAATCCTTGCCCGGCGATTGTATTGAACGAAAAGTTTCCGTTTGTCGTCAATACAATGGTCGCCCCTCCCAAGGAAGAAATCGAACCACTGAGCATCACAGCCCAGAATTTAATTTTCATGACGTTGATCCCGGCAGTGTCGATGGACCCAGGATTTTCGCCGACCCCTCTCAGACGTAAGCCTGCAGGTGTGCGGAAGAAGTAAAATCCGATGGCAAAGACCATAATGAAGGCCAAATAGGTTGTAGGATAGGAACGGAACAAGGCATCCCCAATGAATGGTATGTCGGATAATACCGGTATGTTCACTTTTGCGAACATATTCCGTAAGCGTGGTGTATCTGCTGCGCCATCAAACAATAATTTCACCAAGAAAAAGGTGAAGTTGGCCGCCAGCAAGTTGATGACCACCCCGCTGATGACATGATCAGCCTTGTATTTCAAGGTCGCCAGCGCATGCATCCCTGAGAACAAAGAAGTGAACACAAAGGCCGACAATAAACCTATCCACGGGCTGAACCCGCCCATTCCCATCGATTCGGCGAAGTTGGCGCCGATAGCGGAGAAGAAGGCCCCAGAAATCATGAATCCTTCGACTCCTAAGTTGGTGACTCCTGCCCGCTCGCTGAGCATCCCGCCAAGTGCACCGAACAACAGTGCTGTAGCAAAAATCAAACTGCCGCTTATAATATTGGCTACCATCTATTTCGCCTCCTCTTTATGCAATTGTTTCTTTGGCAATACGGCTTTGACGATTCCGGGTGCTGCCACAAAGAAAATAATCAGCGATATCACAATGCCGATGATTTCGCTCGGCACGCCCGCTCCGAACTGCATCCCTTGCGAACCGTAATTCAAAGCCCCGATCAGGATCCCGGACAAGGTTGTTCCCAATGCGGAATTGCCTCCCAGCAATGCAATGGCCACACCATCGAAGCCTATACCGCTTGTTGAGGAACTGATTGCGACATACCCATAAACGCCCAGCGTATCCAAAGTACCGATTAAGCCACCCAAAGCCCCGGAAAGGAACATCGTGCGTGTCATAATGCGGTTCACGCGGATGCCGGCATAGGAAGCTGCATTCGGATTCAAGCCCACGACTTTGGTTTCATATCCCCAGCGGGTCTTCTCAAAGAAGTAGTAAAAAGCAAAGATGATGAACGGGACCAGAAAGAATCCCCAATGGATTCGCGCGCCATCGAACACTTCGTTCAGGGAAGGGAACGTTATGCCAGCCGATTCTTTGATCATGGCGGAACGTGCCGTCCCTTCCTGCGCCGCGAAATTCTTGATCAAAATATGGCTGAAATACAAAGCGATATAGTTCAGCATGATCGAGCTGATGACCTCATTGATCCCAAATTTGGTCTTGAGACCCGCAACCAACACACCCCATAATCCACCCGCAACGACACCGACAAAGATGGCCACAATACCGTGCAAAATAGGCGGCATCTCGATGAGCGTACCGACCAAAAGGGAACTGACGGCGCCCATAATGATCTGGCCGTCCACTCCGATGTTGAATACACCCGCTTTATTGGCCACCGCAACAGCCAGGCCACTCAAAAGCAGCGGAATGATGGCACGAATCGTTTCCCCGATATCATAAACCGATCCGAATACTTTTGTGACCAACGACTGATAGGCAACCAACGGATTGTACCCACCGATGACCATCACGATTGCTCCGATAACGAGTGCAATCAGTACGGCGATGATTGGAACCATTACATTACTGTTTTTTGTCTTTCTTTTCAATTTTTCCATGGTATCATTCCTCACCCGATCCTTTACCAGCCATCATCAGACCCAGCTCTCTGTCGTTAGTTGTCTCTGGTTTTGTTTCCCCGACGATTTTACCGTCGAAGATGATTGCTATCCGGTCTGACAAGGTCAAAATTTCCTCCAATTCGAAAGAAACCAACAGGATAGCGACTCCTTTGTCACGCAAACGCACGATTTGGCGATGGATAAAATCGATGGCGCCTATGTCCAGACCTCTTGTCGGCTGTACGATGATAAGGAGTTTTGGATCGCGGCTGATTTCCCTCGATAGGATGACTTTTTGTTGATTACCGCCGGACATGCCCCGCACAACCGTATATTCATTTTCAGCACGGATATCATAGTTTTGCATCGCTTCACGCGCTGCTTCATACATCCGCACTTTGTCCAGTTTGATCCCTTGGTTATGCTTTTCCTTGTAATATTCGATCAAAATCAGGTTTTCGGCTATATCGTTATCCAAAACAAGGCCATGTTTATGTCTGTCGGCCGGCACATAGCTCACACCGGATTCATAGATTTCACGCGTGGATTTCTCTTTGATGGAGACGCCATTGATATGGACATCCCCCTCATCGAATGCGCGCATCTTAACGATTGCTTCCACCAATTCACTCTGCCCATTCCCGTCCACCCCGGCAATCCCTAATATTTCGCCGGCCGCTACGGTCAGATTAACGTCATCCAAAATCCGCTTCTTGCTGGCGCTGAACGAGGTAAGGTTCGTTATTTCCAACACGGTCGCTTGCGGGTTGTATGCTGCTTTCTCGATTTCACGGGAAAGGTTTTTTCCGACCATCAGCTGCGCAAGCTGTTCTTCATTCGTTTCAGCCACATCCACGCTAGCGATGAATTTCCCTTTGCGGATGACGGTGCATTTGTTGGCTACTTGCATGATTTCCTTCAGTTTATGGGTGATCAGAATGATAGACTTGCCTTCCACCACTAATTTTTTCATGATCTGGAGCAGTTCCCCAATTTCATCCGGGGTCAATACCGCAGTCGGTTCATCAAAAATCAACAGATTGGCACCGCGATAAAGGCATTTTAAGATTTCAACTTTTTGTTGCATCCCAACGGGCAAATCCTCGATTTTACTGGTCGGATCCACCTTCAACCCGTACTTCGTTGAGATATCGCTGACTTCCTTCACCGCTGCCTTCATGTTAATTCGGATTCCGTCCTTTGGTTCCATCCCTAAGATGATGTTTTCGGTCACGGTAAAATTTTCGATCAGTTTAAAATGTTGATGGACCATCCCGATGCCGAGGTGAATGGCGTGATTCGGGTTCTCAATCTTCGTTTCATTTTCATAAACCGATATGGCACCGCCATCTGGTTGATACATCCCGAACACCACATTCATCAAAGTGGATTTTCCAGCCCCATTTTCACCAAGCAGAGCGTGGATTTCTCCACGTCCTACTGTCAGTGAAATATCATCATTAGCGACAAAATCGCCAAATTTCTTTGTGATGTGCTTTAATTCCAATACTTTCTCGACCTTCGTTTGATTCATCATAGTATTCTCCTTATGGCTGTTCAGGCACTGTGATTTCTCCAGAAATGATTTTTTCCTTATAGCTTTCGACCACATCCAGTACTTCTTTCGGCACATTGATATCGGAAGTATCAGCCAAACCAACGCCATTTTCTGCCAATCCTAGACGCACCACTTGTCCACCTGGGAATTCCCCGTCGGCAGCTTGTTGGGATACTTCATAGACTGCATTGTCGACGTTCTTGATCATGGATGTCAATGTAACATCATTCCCGAATTCCAAGGACTGATCTTTATCGACGCCGATGACCCAAACTTTTTCGCCAGCTTGGAAACGTTCTTGTGCTTCATTGAAAATACCGTTCCCAGTTCCACCTGCAGCATGGAAGATTACGTCCACACCGTCGTTGTACATGGTGGAGGCAGCAGATTTCCCGATATCCACACGGTTGAATACGCCCGCATAGTTCACGACGATCTCTGCATCCGAATTGATTTCACGGACTCCGGCTTCAAAACCGGCTTGGAAGCGTTGGATAACAGGGATTTCCATTCCACCGATAAATCCGATCTTATCCGTTTCAGACATGCTCGCTGCCACAATTCCCGCCAGGAATGCCCCTTCATTCTCCTTGAATGAAATCGATACAATGTTGTCGATCCCTTCGATATCGGCATCGACAATTCCCAATTTAGCATCGGGATTATTTTTGGCTATGTTTGTAACAGCATCCGCCAACGTTGCTGCAGTTGCCCAGGTCAAGTCCGTGCCGCTGTTGACGAATTGCAGCAAGCTCGGTTCCACTTCCGCATCGGATTGTGGTTCAAGATATTTCACATCGTAGCCGAAGTCTGCTTGTAATTTTTGCAATCCTTCCCAGGCGCTTTGGTTAAAGGACTTGTCGTTCACACTGCCCAAATCCGTTACCATCCCGACTTTAAACTCTTTCCCGGCAGTTGTGCCGCTTTCGCTGCTGTCGCTTGAGCCACCGTTTCCGCAGGCAGCTAACAAGGTTGTTGCCAATAAGGAAAAACCAATCGTTCTAACTGTAAATTTTTTCATCTGAATCACTCCTATGATTTTTTTATTTTAATTCCGCCAAAAAACTTTTTCCGTGTTCTGCTTGTGGTACATCGAAATTATCCGCGATGGTTGCCGAAATATCCGCAAAATGATGAGCTGTGGTCAATTCACTTGGTTGAACCAATTGTTTTGAATAGACAAGCAACGGTACATATTCACGCGTGTGATCCGTTCCCGGTGCTGTCGGATCGTTTCCATGATCTGCTGTAATGATCAACAAGTCATCTTCTGCCATTTGATCAAGTATTTCCGGCATTCGTGCATCAAATGCCATCAAAGCTTCCCCATATCCTCGAACATCCCGGCGATGCCCGTAAAGCGCATCGAAGTCGACCAAATTTGTAAATGAAAGCCCTTCGAATGTCTCGCCCATGACCTTCAGCAACTGATCCACACCGTCCATATTGCTCTTTGTCCGGATGGCTTGGGTGATGCCTTGGCCATTGAAGATGTCGTTGATTTTCCCAACAGCAATGACGTCTTTCCCATTGTCCTTCAGCTGATCCAATACGGTCCTCCCGAATGGGTTCAATGCATAATCATGCCGGTTCGCTGTTCGTTGGAAGGAACCAGGTTCTCCAATATAAGGCCGTGCGATGATCCGGCCGATCATATAGGGATCATCTTTTGTAATCTGGCGTGTATATTCGCAGATATCATACAGTTCCTCCAACGGGATGATATCCTCATGTGCTGCAATCTGAAGGACAGGGTCAGCGGATGTGTAGACGATCAATGCTCCTGTCTCCATTTGTTCCGGCCCCAGCTCATCCAGGATGGCTGTTCCCGAAGCGGGTTTGTTGCCGATGATTTTTCTGCCTGAGTAGGATGTTATTTTTTCCAACAGTTCCTCGGGGAACCCATCCAGGAACACCCTGAATGGCGTATCGATCTGTAGGCCGGCAATTTCCCAATGGCCTGTCATTGTGTCTTTCCCTGCGCTCTTTTCAGCCAGCTTTGTCCAATACGCTTTGCTTGGGATCGCCTTTTCTATCCCTTTGATTTCGGCGATATTGCCTAATCCTAAGCTTTCGAGATGGGGCATTCGCAATGCCATGTTCTCGGCAATGTGGCCTATGGTGTGTGCCCCGCTATCTTGGAAAACTGCCGCATCCGGAGCCTCCCCGATCCCAACAGAGTCCAAAACGATCAAATGTATTCGTTTACTTTTCACGATACCCTTCCTTTCTGTTTCATGTTACAATTTTGTCTGAGGTGAAATTATGAGTAAAAGCATTCAACTATTTGATGGTATGACCGATGAACAAGTACAGACCATCCTTTCAAAGCTCCCATCGAGGAAGTACAAGAAAAACCATATGCTTATCTTCGAGGATGATCCCATCGAAAAAATTTACATCATCAAGAGCGGCATGCTGAAGGTGTATCGTATGCATGAGGGTAAAGAACTCATACTCGGTTTCGCAAAAAGACATGAAATACTTGGCGAGATCGAACTTTTTTCGGACGGCAACGCTCTCTCTTCTGTGGAAGTGATTGAAGATGGAGAAATTTACTATTTATCCCAAGCAGATTTCACTACCTTACTTTATGAGAATAAAGCTCTTCTGAAAAATATCTTCCGTATTTACAATCAACGCTTTAAGGCATTGAACAGGCAAATACAGAATCTCACATTCCATAGCGTCCACACCCGCGTCTGTCGTACCCTGCTTGACTTTATCGAAAACAGTGAGGCTTCCACTGATCTGATCATCCAGCATACGAACCAAAGCACGATCGCCAGCATCATCGGCGCGACCCGGGAATCCGTTTCAAAAACATTCAAGGATCTGCAGGATGAAAAAATCATTGCTTTGGAATCAAAGAAAATCCGCATCTTGAACCTTCCTAAATTGAAAGATTACGCAAACATCTAGGTCCCTGATGTCGTGCCTTCATGTTAACAAAGAAAACGCTTTCCAAGAATGAACCCTTTAACAAAATAAGTGTGAACATCCTCACACTTACACTGAGAGCGATTTCATAACGCTTCATCCTCCTTTGCTCTATCATTGGTACTAACCACTAAAGAGGAGGAAATCATTATGAGTCTTCATATTGATACAGAAAAAGGGCAAATCGCGGAAATCGTTCTATTACCGGGGGATCCGCTTCGTGCGAAGTATATCGCGGAAACATTCTTGGAGGATGCGGTATGCTACAACACCGTCAGGAACATGCTGGGCTATACAGGCACTTATAAGGACAAAAAAATATCGGTGCAAGGTACGGGAATGGGAATGCCATCCGCAACCTTGTACATCCATGAATTGATCAATGATTTTGGCGCCAAAAACTTGATCCGCATCGGTACATGCGGTGCCATCCAAGAAGATGTGCATATCCGCGACGTCATCATCGCACAAGCGGCGGCTACGGACTCATCCATGATCTACAAAGATTTCGCGCCAGCCTATTTCCCGCCTATCGGAAATTATGACTTGATCAATAAAGCCTACACGCTCGGGAAAGAACAAGGGATGAACATCCACGTCGGAAACGTCTACTCATCTGACAGCTTTTACAGTGATTCCAATATCACAGACAATATGAGCAAATATGGCGTACTCGGGGTCGAAATGGAAACAGCAGGGCTTTATTACTTGGCTTCTAAATTCCATGTCAAAGCGCTCAGCATCCTGACGGTCAGCGATCACCTGATCACCGGCGAATTGACCTCCAGCGAAGAACGTCAAACAACATTCAACGACATGATCATTGTTGCGTTGGAAGCAGCCATCCAAGAGTAATACTTAAACTTATACAAGCGCTTGTTCCACAGAAAAAAGCTGATTGCATAGCCGCAATCAGCTTTTTTTGTGCTATCAATTATCTATTTGACTTAACACCGACTCGTTTGTTGATTCATTCCTCCCCAAATGTCTTCACAATGCTGTACGCATCCACTACAGACTGATCGGAAACTTTGTACGTTGTGAAAGTGAGCGAATCGTCCGTCACTTCTACATTCATGTAGGTCGGCTCCTCCAGTTGCAGGGCGACTGCGGAGTAGCGGTCATAAACGGAAGGATCTCGCATCTCGTAATATTTCGAATCGGAAGCTGAGTTGCCTGTCAGGTAGACAGTGCCGTCCGGATCGACCGCCGCCCCTTCCTCGTTGTAGCTGATTTTCCCGACTACCCGATCGCCCTCCATTTGGTAGGTCCGTACATACACGTGGTCGTGGCCCATCAGGACGGCGTCGATATCCAACTCATCGAATGCGGGCACCAACCCGGCGCGCAAAGCCAAAACGTCCTCGTCGAGCGCATGGTCCGCGCTGCTATAGAGCGACTTGTGCACGAGCACAATCCGATGGATCGCATCCGGGTTTGCCGCGATCGCCAACTCCATCGCTTTACGGTGCTCGTCGGTATCGTTCGTTTGCGTGTTCAAAGCGATGAACAGCGTGTTTCCATAGGTAAAGTAAAAATCGCTGTCTTCGGAATCACCTCCCCAGCCCGTCTCATTCGGCACATTGAAATAATCCGCAAACGAGGCAGCATCATGGTTACCGACAATGGGCATGATAGGATAGGCGGTCAGCTCTTCCGGGGAGAACCAGCCATCATATTGGATCGGGTTGTTGGCGCGGTTCACCTGATCACCCGACGATACAAGAAAGGCCGTATCGGGAAACATTTCCGTCGCGGTCGTCACCGTGCGATCCCATCCGTCCGCATCGATCTGGGTGCCATCGCCTGCCCCAATCTGCGGATCGCCGAAGAACAGGAAGTTGAAGTCACCGTCCTCGGTCGCCTGCATCCGGAATGTATAGGATTCCGACCAGGCACGGTGGCCGTCTCCGAAGCGGTAGGAATAAAGCTGGTTCTCCTCCAGTCCGGTGATGATGGCCTTGTGTCTTGATTGGCCGCGCAAAACACCTTCGACAGTCGCCTCAAACGTCTCGCTCGACAGGATATTGCCTGCTTCATCCAGCCGGCTCAGCTCCACTACGGCTTTTTTGTTCATGCCCCGAGTATGCCAGCTGAAAGTCCGTTCCGTTTCATCCGCACCAGGGGCAAAAGCTATATGGAATGCGTCCAATATATGAGGAGTATATTTGGTTGCCACCGATTCTTCTAGCGCGGAATCCCTGTATGGTTCCTTCGCGCAACCAGTCATAACCGTCACCATTATTAGTGTTGCAAAAAGGATTTTCATCCTGTGATTTCTTTTGAACATCGTCAATCCCCTCCAAAACGTCATAGAGCAACTTGCAAGAAAACTGATTTTCTTAAATTATACAACACCAGCCATTAATGAGTATCGCCGATGGCTCTGAAGGCAGATTTCCGCAAAGCATCCACGTGCGAAAAAGAGAGGCGCTTATCTCATAAGCGCCTCTCGGATAACCTTTTATGATTGCCTGTCACAACAAGTGCGGCAAGAACATTTTTGCCAAGCTTAAAAAGAGAAAGAACCCGAAGACATCAGTAGCCGTAGTGAGGAAAATGGAGGAAGAAATTGCCGGATCCAGATCCCATTTTTTCAAGGCCAAGGGAATCAAGAACCCGAAGAAACCCGCGATGATGAGATTTCCAATCATGGCTATGAAAATGATGAGTCCCAAAAAGACATTATCGTATCTCAAGTAAAGAATGATGCCGGTGATCAAACCGGTCACCGACCCGTTGATCAACCCCAAGCCGACCTCGTTGAAAACATATTTCCAATCATTTTTTATATCGACTTCCCCTAACGCGATGCTCCTTATGACCACGGATAACGTCTGGGAGCCAGCATTTCCACCCATTCCGGTAACAATCGGCATCGCAGCCGCGAGCGCGACCACTTGGATGATGACATCCTCAAACATCCCCACCGTAAAGGAAGCCAGGAAAGCAGTAATCAAATTGATGACCAACCAAGGCAGCCTTCTGACAACAGAAGTGCTGATTTTGTTGCCGACCTTTTCATCTTTGCTAACCCCTGAAAGCATCAGTAAGTCTTCTGTCTGTTCCTCGACGATAACGTCGATGATATCATCAATGGTGATGATGCCTAAGATAACGTTCCTCCGGTTCACGACAGGAATAACCTTCAGATCGTATTTGGAAACGATAAGCGAGGCTTCCTCCTGGTCAGTTTCTGGGCGGACCGAGAGGACATTGTCATTCATGATTTCTTCCAAACTGACATCTTCGGCAGATGTCAAAATATCCCTTAGATCGGCAGATCCGATCAGTTCATTCGCCTTGTCGACGACAAAAATCGTTTCGATGATTTCTGTTTTAGGGCCGATGCGCCGGATTTCCTGCAGCACATCTTTCATGCTGAGTTCGCTTCTCAAGGCGATGTACTTCGTGGTCATGATCCCTCCGGCTGTGTCCGGTCCATAACCCAAAAGCATCTGGATCTCATTCGAGTCGCTTTTTTTCATCATGCCCAAGATTTCTTTGCGTTGTCCGACACCGATCGTTCCCAGGATATCGGCGATGTCATCGGGCGACATGTAGGCGAAGAACTTGACGATCTTCTTCGAGTCCAGCAAGCCCATCATGCCTTGCTGGAGTTCTTCTTCCGCTTCCTCTATGATGGCGGCGATTTCCTTCGCTTCCAACAGATTAAGCAAGGCGGCTAATTCTTCATCTTCAAATTCAAACAGAGCCGTTGCGACATCCACAGGATAGTGATCGCCGACGAGCTCCTTCAGTTCTCTCACATTTTTGTTTGCTACTGCGTTTAACAATATTTCGTTCAATTCCATGTCTACACCTCCAAATTGATTAAAATTTTTGAAGGTACAACAGACAGATTATAGATGACAAGTTTCCGGTTTATATTATCTGCGATTGGGCTGAGGATACAAACAGACCTGATGGCTGGCTCCGCTCAGAACCATTCAGGCTAAAACCGCACCTAGGTGGTTTGTCTGCTATACCCTGACTACTATCTGCGTCCATTTGTATCACCCCAATCCTTTTGTTCTTCGTGCAACGGGGACATCAAAAAGTTCCCCTGTTCTCCAAACCTAGTCTACTACTTTTCATCGCCCATAGCCACCTTTGCCCAAAAGAAGTATTCCTTTACGGATTTCATGTTCAAAGTGATATAATGGACACAAATGAATCCGCTATCAAAAGCGGTCCAAAAGGGGAGGCATTATTATGAATGAGTCTGAACTATTAGCGAGTGGCTATAGAAAATATACAGGAGAAAAGGTCGATGTCTACTTCAATTTAAGCGTCTGCACGTATTCCGGCAACTGCGTGCGGGGGAACAATGCCATCTTTGACACGAAAAGAAAACCTTGGATTTTGGCTGATGCAGATTCGCCCGAAGAAGTGGCGCGCGTCATCCATACTTGCCCATCCGGAGCGCTTAAATACCGACTGAAAGGATCCGAAGAAATCTTGCCGACCTTCCCATTGGGAGCAATGAAGCCCGAACAAACTGCAGACAGCCCTGAAGAAGAAAATGATTGCCCTCCGGATGAAACTAAAAAATAGCCGGATGTCCATACCGTTTACCAAACAAATCACCCGCAAAGGACTCAAGATCCTTCGTGGGTGATTTTTAATGTCTTATTTTATTTATTAATTCTATTCTGCTGCAGCAATCTGCGGATTTTCCCGAGGTTTCCTCAAAGTAATCACAAATCTGAATACCGCTAACCCGAGCAGGATCGCCGCTTCTATGTAGAAGATTCCGCGCACCGAGTTTACGTGGAACAGCCGCTCCAATACTACGATGCCGTATGGTGAGAAGGCCGCGCCGAGCGACGGAATCGGGACCCTCCTCCGGCGAGGGTTCCCCCACCGGAGGACAGCGGTATGTTGCGGACTCTTCTCCGGCGAGCTTGCCCTCATCGGAGAAGGGGCCTTTAAATGCGAGGCGTGCTCCGGCGTAGCCTCCGTTCGCCGGAGGAGAAAACCCGTTTGGCGTATCACGTCAGCCATATGTATGAGAGCGGAGAGTATGCGGAGACACTCTATGTTGACTTGCCCCCCGAAGCAAGTAGTATAATTGATACGCATACGCTTCACATCCCAGGAGGAACCCACATGAAAAAAACGTTGTACTTGATGCGCCATGGCCAGACCCTTTTCAATGTCCGCAGAAAAATCCAGGGGGCATGCGATTCGCCTTTGACGGAGCTCGGCATCCAACAAGCCGGGATCGCCAGTGCCTACTTTGATGATATCGATCTCGACCACGCCTACAGCTCCACAGCCGAGCGCGCCTGCGATACGCTGGAAATCGTTACGAACGAATTGATGCCCTACCAGCGTCTGAAAGGCCTGAAGGAAATGCATTTCGGCACCTTCGAAGGTGAGAGCGAAGATCTGAATCCCAAAGACAAAAGTACCTTTTTCGTGCAGTACGGTGGCGAATCCGGCGATCAGGTAAAGGAGCGGATGGTCAAGACTTGCATCGAAATTATGGAACAAGACGACCATAAGACTGTGCTTGCTGTCTCCCATGCCGGTGCCTGCATCCACTTCCTGCGCGCTTGGCAGGATCCGCATGATGTGATGAAGGATGGCATCACCAACTGCTGCGTCTTCAAGTACGAATACGATTCGGAGTCGAAAACCTTCGCGCTGTTGGAAGTCGAACGGCATGGGTTCTAAAGTTTCTTGAAAAAAAATCTGGATAGATAAAAAAAGTTAAGGGGGTGCCTCGAAATAATGAGGCTTTCCTTAACTTTTTTGCGCATTTCTACATTTAATTGTTTGCCGGCGAGGCCGGAAAGATGAATAGCTGTCTGTTATTCATCTTTTTTTTTCCAAATTGGTCCCGAAATATGAATAACTTTTTATTATTCATCTTTTTCGGCCTCCGGTGATCTGAAACCATGGATATCTCACTGTTATCCATCTTTTTTCATCGCAACCTTCATCCCCGGTTACTAATCCCATCTGGTTTGATCCTGCAAATCGAAACTGAAGCGTTTCAACAGCCAGGCGTCCGCTAAATCGATCCACTTGGCTGCATTCTGATCGACCAATGTTTTTGCGTTAGCAGTGGCTTGCGTGGCAAGACTCAATCCGTGCGGACCATCCTCGAATACATGGAGTTCAAAAGGAATTTTGTGCTCCGACAAGGCCATACCCATCCGCAGCGTATGCCCAACCGGCACAAGTGCGTCTGATGCTGTGGCCCACAAGAACATTGGCGGTGTTTTTTCTGTGACCAACAACGCCGGGCTCACTTCTTTCAACGTTTTGTCGCTAGGGGATGCTTCCCCCAGCAACGACATAGCGGATGCATCGAACAGCAAGGTGGCCATTTCATCCTTTTCTGTCTCCTTCATGAACAGGTAGTCGCTTAACGTATAGCCTAAAATAGTAGCGGCTGGGCGAAGTGTTTCTTCCGACACCTGGTAATGATCGGTCAGGATCGGTTTATCCCAATAGACCGAATACGTCGCGGCATTGTGCGCGCCTGCCGAAAATCCGCACAGTGCGATCCGATCTGTATCAACCAGCCACGTTTCGCTGTATTCGTGGATCGTCAGCATGGCTTTGCCGATGTCCCGGATCGCGGCCGGAAAGACCGTATGCTCGCGCCTTTCGACTCCGCCAAAAATGGATTCAAAAGGTTCGTGCTTATCCAGATAAACGGAATAGCGCAGCACAAAGGCATGATAACCCATCGCCGCAAACCGCATCGCCACGGGCTCGGCTTCCCGATCGGAACAGGAAAGATAGGCGCCGCCCGGACAGATCAGCACGGCCGGGCGGGTTGCGCCGTCCAACAATTCCGGTGAATCCTGAAGGACATAGGTCGTCAACGTGACGTCTTCCCGCTCCGGATATAATTTTATCGTTTCAACAATCATTTTTTTCCTCCTTAATACGTTCTGATGCATACCCCGCGTTGAATCGGTTGTCGGCGTGGGGGCCGAAAAGATGAATATCTTTCTGTTATTCATCTTTTTCAGTCCGTGTTGGCCCAGAAAGATGAATAACTTTTTATTATTCATCTTTTTCGGGCCCCGGTGCTCTGAAACCATGGATATTTCACTGTTATTCATCTTTTCGGGGCCGACCTTAGCACTTAACCTTATATTTTTCTCTGGACTCCCTTATAAGTTCGTGCCCCAGACCCCGCAGAACGGATCGACCGGGCTCTTGCCTTGGAATTTGGACTTGCCAATCAATTTTTCCACGAGGATTTCGTTGACTGTATCGTTCGCGCTGTAGCAATTGATGTAGGTCTTGATCATCGGGGCATCGAACAGATGATACGGGTTCGCCAAGGACACGAAAAGCGTCGGGACATCCTGGACAAACCAAGGCGCATCGGCCGCCATCAAGCGGATCCAATCGATCCGGCGCGTCGTCTGGTTGCTCGCGGTATCGTAATTCGCGACGTAGATGACCAGATCCACTTTCGCCTTCAGATCTTCCACGCCCTCCTCAAAGATTTCGTGGAAGTTCAGTTGTTCATAATTGAATGTTTCTACCGAAAAGCCGGCTTCACTCAGTTTTTCGATGAAGGAACCTTCGGAAGCCCCGCCGTCCTTAAAGCCGCCGCCCAATCGGTCTTCCAGCATATAGACCCGGACACGCGGCGTTTTCTCCGGTGAGATCGGCAACAGATTTTGCGTGTCTTTCACCAAGGTGATGGCTTTGTCCGCGCTCTTTCTTGCCAATTCCAGATGTTCCGGACAGCCCACGATGTCCAACGCTTCCGGGGCAGAAATCAGGCTGTTGGCTTTCTGTTTATCCACCAAGCCCATGCTTGCTTTCATCGCCAGAATGCGCGTGACCGCTTCATCCAGCCGCTCCATCGATACGTCGCCGCAGCTTACCGCATCGCGCATCGCTTGGTAATCTTCGTCGATGTTTTTGTTGAACAGGATCATGTCGCAGCCGGCGTTGATCGTTGTCGGAATCGCCTTCTTGCGGGACATCGCCGCATTGTAGCCGATCATCGGCGTCGCGTCCGTCACCGCCACTCCGTTGAAGCCTAAGCGGTCGCGCAGCAAGCCGTTCACCAATTCCGCCGACAAGGAAGCCGGTAAAATATCTCTGTCCTCCAAAGCGGGATTGAGCGCTTTGCTGTAGGCAGGCTGCAGGATATGTCCGATCATGACGGACAATGCGCCCTCTTCGATCATGGCTTTGTACACTTTGCCGTAGCTTTCATCCCATTCCGGAACGGACAGGCTGTTCACAGTACTCACCAGATGCTGATCGCGCTCGTCCACGCCGTCACCGGGGAAGTGCTTGACTGCCGTGGCGATACCGTTCTCGTGCAGGCCTTTCATTTGCTGCAGGGAAAAATCGATCACCAGATCGACGTCCGAGCCGAACGTCCGGATGTTCGTGATCGGATTTTTGAAGTTCATGTCGATGTCCACAATCGGGGAAAACGCCCAGTTGCAGCCGACAGCTTGCGCTTCACGTCCGGAAACAAAGCCCAACTGATAGGCTTCCTTCTCGTCGGCTGTCGCCGCGACACCCATCGGACGGCCATAATAGGTTCCGTCTGAGCAGATCCCGTTTCCGCCGGCTTCAAGATTGGCCGCCAACAACAGCGGGATCTTGCTTTCGTTTTGCAGAACATCGTGCGCCTGTCTGATCGCTTTTGCCGGCATCGGGCGGAACATCATCCCGCCCGGTTGGTATTTCTGCACAAATTCCGTCAATGCCTGATCTTCCGGATTCCCGGCGATTGGGCAGAAAATTTGTCCGATTTTTTCTTGCGTTGTCATCTCGCTAACTGTATTTTCTACCCAAGTAGTTTGGTCTTCCGATAAAAAAAACGGCTTTTCTGTTAAACGTACCATCAAATCACACCTTTACTGTTATTCCTTCTTGACGTCTATTATACAGCAGTTCCCGCCGCATTAACGCACGCGCATAGGGTCCGTTCTTTTCACATTCCCGACATTTTTTAAGGTGTTTGTTCAACACAATGCTTTACAGTTTTGCCAACGCTTCGTTGATTTCCCCAAGTACGCGGTCATTCACAAAATGCTGCACGATCGGAACCGAGGAAAACGTTTCGAACGGGCTGTCCAACTGGTTCAGTGCCAGATCATTCCCCTTCAGCATCGGCAGATGTTCAAAAATCACCGTGCGGGTCGCTTTGATTGCCAAGAGCTCTTTGTACGTCATCGCAATGGAATAGTTGACCTTGTAAGATTTCAGCGGCTTGTAGGTAAACTCATATGCCCCGCCGGCAACCGTAAAGGCTATGCCCTCGCCCTTTTGGATGATTTCCGTTTGGGTAATGCCAAAGCTTTGCAATTGATCGGCGATTTCAGTCGCTTGGCAGTGCGGAAGCTCGATCGTGGCCATGCTTTGGGTCGGCACCTCGAAAGCGAAATGCAGTTGTCCGTCTTCCAGGATGCGCCACGCACTCTTGATTTTGCCTGATGAGGACTCGTATTCCCCGCTTGCGGCACCCAGTTGTGCGCTTGGGACAGGTTTCAGATAAAAATGACGGTAGCCGGCATGCAGCGGATCGGCTTGAATGCCCAGCACCGAACGGTAAAGCCATTCGACGATCGATCCGTACGCGTAATGGTTCAATGAATTCATGTCGGTGCCGCTGATTTTCCCATCCGGCAAGACGGAATTCCATCGTTCCCAGATCGTGGTTGCGCCGAGATTGACCGCGTACAGCCAGCTGGGATAATCCTCGTTCAGCAAGATGCTGTAGGCCAGCTCCGTCAAGCCGCTCTTCGTCAGCGCCTCGCACAGATAAGGCGTGCCGACAAATCCGGTTTTCAGATGCACATCATCCTCCAACAGCTTCGCTTCAAAATCGGCAATGACCCGGCTCAGGCTTGCTTGCGGGACCAGATCGAAGTAGAGGAACAGGACATACGCGGTCTGCGTGTTCACTGCCAAGCGGCCTTTCGCAGTCAAAAATTCAGCCTGAAGGGCGGCCTTGATGCTTTCCGCCAACGCCGTGTACTTTTCGGCATCCGCCTGCTTGCCTAGCGCTGCGGCAGCCTTGGCCGTAAGGGTTGCCGAGTAATAATAGTAGACAGAAGCGACCAGTTTCGGATCGGTCCCGCCGATCGGTGCTTTCGGGTTTTTCCCGTCCAATGCCAGCCAATCGCCGAACTGGAAACCCGTCGTCCAAAGTCTGTTCGAACCGCTGCGCTCATCTTCGCGGTAGACATATTCCACCCAATCGACCATCGTGGCGTATTGCTCGTTCAAAAGCGAGAGGTCGCCGTGCTGTTCATACAGCACCCACGGAATCACGGTCGCCGCATCGCTCCAAGCCGCGGCTCCGGCTCCCATAAAGCCGCCTTCCGAACTTTTCGGTTTCAGCATCGGGACGACGAAAGGAATGGATCCGTCCAATTGTTCCTGCTCCAGGCGCAGGTCGTGCATAAACTTCCGGTAAAACGCCGGTGTGTACATGTTATAGCTGGCGGTGCGGGCAAAAATCTGCGCATCGCCTGTCCAGCCCATCCGTTCATCGCGTTGCGGACAATCCGTGGGCACATCCAGGAAATTCCCTTTTTGCCCCCAAAACGCATTTTTGATCAATTGATTCACTTGGGGATTGGCCGTCTCGATTTTCCCGGTCACTTCCAAGGCGCTGTGGATCACGTAGCCGATGAAATCGGCCGGATCGACATCCTGATCGAAACCGCTCAATTTTGCGTAGCGGAAGCCATAGAACGTGAAGTGCGGACGGACGGTTCTTTCGCTTCCGTCGCTGATGTAGGTGAACTTCGCTTCCGCGGTTCGCAGATTGTCGTTGTAGAAATTGCCGCCCTGCAGCTCTTCCCCCACTTCATAGCCGATTTCCGTTCCGGCTGGCGCCTGCGTTTTGAAGGCGATCCAACCGACCATGTTCTGTTTGAAATCCAGAATCGTTTCGCCTGCGGGTGACTGGATCACTTCCGGAATCAAGCTTTCGACGTATTTCAGGGCCGGGCTCAAGCGAGCGGAGAGCTGATCCGTTGCATCCAGCAACACCGCGACCCGCTGCCACCCCGCGAGGTCTTCCGTATAAACGGACCAATCGGCAACCTCTTTGCGCGCATCGTACACTTCGCCGTCGTAGATGCTGCTTTTCAGTACCGGGCCCGTTTGTGCCAGCCAGGAATCATCGCTGCCGACGATTTCCGATGTTCCGTCCGCGTAGGCAATGTGCAATTCGGCAATCAACTTCAGTTGGTCCCCGTACAGGTTGGTGTAGCCGCCGTCAAAGCCGAATCGGCCTTTGTACCAGCCATCCCCGAGCATGATTCCCAGCGCATTGCCGCCGCTTTTGAGACTGTCCGTCACATCGAACGTCTGGTATTGTTGCCAAAAGTCATAGGCATGATATCCCGGCAAGAGGTACTCGTCATGCGTCCGCTGACCGTTCACTTCAAATTCGTACAAGCCCAAGCCGCAGATGTACAAACGCGCAGCCGCGACTTCCTTCTCTATCACAAATTGTTTCTTCACGATCGGCTGTGCCTCTTGATCCTCGCCGGGTGTGATCCATTGCGCTGTCCACAAGCCTTGCTGCTTCGCTGTCTCGAACCAAGCCTGCTCGCTTTCGGCAAGCAACTCACCAGCTGCTGATTGAGCAAGAACTTTCCAGTAGTAGCGCGTTTGGGGAAGCAAGCTGATTTTCGGCTGGAAGTCCAATGCGTTGATTGCTTCTAACCACTCGCTTTCGAACAGGATTTCGGCGAAGGCAGCATCAGCCGCCATCACTACTTTCGTTTCCATTCCCGGCTCATTTTTCCCGGTAACGATCCAGGACAAGCTCAGCATATCCAATAAGTAGCCGAGTGGATTTTCCAAATGGTTGGTGCGTAATTTCTGTATGTTCATGATTTTGCCTCCGTTTTCATTTTTGCTCGTTCTTGCTTTGTTGCGAATGATTGCTGTAATCCAGGCTTCCTTGAATATCGAAAATATGTCTGCTATACTTTTCCAACAACCGCTAATCTAGTTCTGACAGGGAGGATCACATAATTATGCCCTACTATATCACGTACGGTGAATTCCAAAAACAAATGACCGCTTATTACCGTCAAGCCGGCAAACGTATGCAATTTACCGAGATGACGGACTATCTTTACCGAAAAGGTTTGTTGAAACAGACGCTTGAAATGCCCCATGTAACCGGCATTTTCGAGAACATGTCGGACGACGAGTTTGAGGAAATCATCGATTCCTTCGTCCTTTCCCTGACGCCGCAGGTTCCGTCATCGTCCTCCGTCGTCGAGGCGGATATCATTCCTCCCAAACGAGATGTTTTCATCATCCGCCATCCCCAGTTCACCCGGCCGAATCCGCATACGCATAACTTTTTTGAAATCAATTATGTCGTGCAGGGCAGCTGTCGGTTCACTTTTGAGGATGAAACATCTACCCTTGAGGAAGGCGAACTGTGCATCATCGCACCTTCCTCAATGCATGATATCTTGATTGAGGATCAATCAATTGTGTACACGATCATGCTCCGCAAAAGCTCGTTCGACACGATTTTCTTCTCGTTGCTGTCCGGAAAAGATCTGCTTTCTTACTTTTTTCGCAAAATCCTCCAGGATGATACGAGTCCCAATTTTCTTTTGTTCAAAACCGATCAGAACGACCAGCTGAAACCGATTATCCGCAACGCCATGGTCGAATGCCATCGCTACGACAACTACAGCAACAGTTGCTGCATCAATTGGATCAACTTGATGTTCTCCAACTTGCTGCGCAATTACAGCGAGAGCATGCAATTCCATAACTATCACATCGGCACCGATTTCTCCGTCATCCTGCAGTACATCCAGCACCATTACCAGGAGCTGTCGCTGTCCCGTTTGGCCGAGGAATTTCATTACAGCGAGCCGTATCTGTCGACGATGATCCGGGAAAATACTGGCTACAATTTTACCGATTTGGTCCGGCGCTTGCGCTTGGCGCATGCGATCGAATATCTGGAGAACTCCAACCTGAAAATCAGCGAAATCGCCACGCAGGTTGGCTATAAGTCAACCGACCATTTCTCGCGCGTGTTCCGTACCACCTATCAGGTCTCCCCGGTGCAATACCGCAAACAGCACGCGCACTCCGAGGATACTTTCAATCCGTTCATATAAACTTTTAAGATGAGCCGTCCAGCTTCCAAGACGGCTTATTTTTTTGCGCGGAGCTCCCGGAGCTGGTGCTTTCCTCCGGTGAGCGCCCTTCTCAACGGAGGTGCGGTGCCGGTAACTTGCCCTCCTCCGGTGAGCGAATGTTGGCCGGAGCTGGGCGCGGAATCGGAACCTGTCCTCCGACGAACGATGGCTCGTCGGAGGTGAGGGATTTATGCGCACGTCAGCTCCGGCGAGCCCGGCTCCACGCACTCCTCCCCCATCAATAAACCAACATAGGTGCTGCCCCTTTTGGAGACAGCACCCTTTTTCTAACAATTACTGTTGATTATGCATCATGATTGTCTTCGCTGTGGTCGCGGATAAGCTCTTTCATTTCCAGAATATCTGCGCGGTGTTTTTCTACCGGATTGAACTTCAAAGCGATCAACAGGATGCCGCTGATCAAGGCTGGCGCGCCGAAACGCAGGAAGTTGATGGCAAACATCGTGCTCGCTGGTTGGTTGCCGATTTCACCGGCTCTGTAACCTGCCCAAGCAAGCACTGCCAAAATACCTGAGTTTGTCACGGTATTTCCGCATTTTTGCGCAAATCCTTTGATGGATGAAATAACGCCGTTTGCTGTGATGCCGTCTTTGAATTGGACATAGTCGATGGCATCGTTCACCAATACGTTGACCAATGCATTTGACATCGATGCCACGGATGTAGCAATGAAAGTGATTACATAAAGGAGCATCATGCTTCTGCTGCCGACGAAGAACAACGTCACGTAGCAGATGATGGCCGCAATTTGTGTGACCAACAATGTTTTTTGGGCTGTCTTAAAGATGCGCATGCAGATCGGCATCAAGACAACCATCGAAACCAAGGCACCCATGGAAACGACCAGCATGTAGATGGAAATCAAGTCCGGACGGCCCAAGTAATACATAACGTAGAATACGGAACTGGCAAACATCAAGCCGTAACCCATTGAAGCCATGATCCAAACAACCACGAATGGCGACAATTCTTTGTGGCGCAATATTTTTTTCAAATCTTGAGTAAGTGGTGTGTCACTTACAGGAGCGATGTATTTTTCTTTTGCAGTTGCAAACAAGCTCCAGAATGAGATGCAGGAAATCAATCCCAGAACGATCATCAAGGGAATGTAGCCGTTCGATATTCCGAATGCGCCCTCAAAGAACGCTTTCATTTGTGGAGTGAAGGATGCGCCGATCGTGAACATGACCGCTGTCGCGCCTGCTCCCATCATGATGACTTTGTTTCTTTGATCATCTGTTTTTACGTGTGCAGGCAGGATCGCCATTTGCGGCATCGTGTACATCGTAACCGTCATGCCGTAGCCGATATACGTCAACAACACGTAGATGATTTTTCCGTTTGTCGAAAAATCGGGATTCAACCAGATCAGTGTCCCGAAAATAGTCAACAGGATCGGTGCAACCACGAAGTACGGGCGATAACGTCCCCATTTTGATTTGGTACGGTCAGCGATGACGCCCATCATCGGGTCATTGATCGCATCCCATAAAGTTGCAACAAACATGATCATGGATGCTGCCGCTGCCGGAATCATCATTGTGTCTGTCATGTAAACTGAGAAATAACTTCCGATAATAGCTGCTATCAACATAGCGGTTCCACTGACTGACGTAGCGTGCGACCAGGCAAATAAGTTACTGACTTTTTCTTTTGGTGCGTTTGTTGCCGTTTCCACCAACACTGCTGCTTCTGTCTTTTCTGCCATAACATATCACTCCTTTTTTTCTATCAAGCTTGATAATCATATTATATAAAACCGCTTACCAAACGACCATGTTATTATTTACTGATAATCCGACATTTTTTAATATACATCATTTTATTTTAGAAAGGGTTTACTTTGTTGTTTTAAAAACTTTTCCCGATTAGAAAGGTTATATTTGAAATGAAAAAAAATGGCGCAGCCGATATATCTTCAGCGCGCCTTCCACATTAACCAAACGAAAGATAAGTCGTTTCCGAAAGAGTGTCCCTGGAATTGCCGCCCACAAAAAACGCGAATGCGCCAGCCTCCAAAGTATAATCCATTTTCTGATCGTAATAGCTCAATTTTTCGAAAGGTACTGCAAATTCCACCGTAATCGATTCCCCCGGCTGAAGCAAGACCTTCTGATAGGCTTTCAACTGCTTGACCGGACGCGCCCGCTTGGCCACTTTATCCTGCACGTAGCACTGGACAATTTCATCGCCTGCACGCGCACCGCTGTTCGTGACGGTCACCGCGAGACGGACCGCATCATCCGTTGTTCCCACTTGCAGGTTACTGTAGGAAAATGTCGTATAGCTCAAGCCGTAGCCGAACGGATACACGGGTTCAAGCGGCGTGTCCAAATATTTCGATGTGAATTTGGACTTCCCGCCTGGTCGTCCGGTGGAAATGTGATCATAATACAGCGGGCATTGCCCGGTTGCGAACGGAAACGTTGTGGTTAATTTGGCGCTCGGATTCACCGCTCCGTAGAGGATATCCAATACCGCGTTCCCGGCTTCGATTCCCGGATGCCAGGCTTCAAGGATGGCAGGGACCTGTTCCGAAATGGTCGGGATCGCCAGCGGTCTCCCGTTAAACAGCACCGCAACAACGGGTTTCCCAGTCCGCAGCAACGTTTCGACAAGCTCCAACTGAATGGCCGGCAAGGAGATGTCCGCCTTGCTTGCGGCTTCCCCGCTCTCTTCTTTTTGCTCTCCAATGGCCAAAACCAACACATCGGCGGTCTCAGCTGCTTGGTTGATCTCATCCGTTGCCACGCTCCCGTCGACGATGCCGGGATGATACGCGTAGCGGATACCCTGCGCATCCATCGCCTGTACCAGGCTGACGCAATCATTTTCCTGCGCTCCGATTGCCCAAGCGCCCGTCATCTGGCCCGGATCGTTCGCAAGCGCACCGAAGACAGCGATTTTTTGCTGCGGATTAAGCGGCAAGATAGACTCATTTTTCAACAGAACCATCGCCTTGGTTGCTGCTTCGCGGGCAAGCGCCCGGTATTCCGGCCTTACCAATGTCGCCTTTTCCTTTTCTTCACTCGTCCGGTAAGGATTTTCAAACAAGCTCAATTCAGCTTTAAGCTTCAAAATGCGGTAAACGGCTTGGTCCAACAATTCTTCAGCGAGTTCACCGCCTTCGATCAGTCCGGCAAGATTCTCAGCATAGACGTTCGAAGTCATGTCCATATCAATTCCAGCCTGCAGTGCTTCTTTGGCGGCCGCTTGCCGATCCGCGACAACGCCATGGTTGACGCATTCAGCAATGGCATTCGCATCGCTTACGGTGATACCGTCGAAGCCCCATTCGTCCCTCAAAACATCACGCAACAGCCATTCGTTCACGGTGCACGGCATGCCGTTCAGATCATTGAAAGCAGGCATGACCGCACGTGCCCCGGCATCGATGCAGGCTTTGTAGGCAGGCAAATATTCTTCCCACAAACGCTGCTCGGACATGTCCACCCGATTGTAATCTTTGCCTGCTTCGCCGGCACCATACGCCGCAAAGTGCTTCAGGCAGGCTGCCATCGCGTCCGCTTGCGACAGGTCCTCGCCCTGAAAGCCTCTCACTTTGGCTGCACCATAGTCGCCGTTCAACAAGGTGTCCTCGCCGGCGCCTTCACTGACACGTCCCCAGCGGGCATCTTTCGCGACGTCCACCATCGGGGCGAATGTCATGTGAATGCCCGCCGCCGTCGCCTCTTCTGCAGCCATTCTGGCCGTTTTCTGCCACAGTTCAGAATCCCAGGCGCAACTTTCAGCCAACGGGATCGGCGTCACGGTCCGGAAACCATGGATCACATCATAGCCGAACAGCAAGGGAATCCCCAGGCGGCTTTCCTCCACCGCGATTTTTTGGAGCCGGTTCGCTGTCAGGGCATCCCCGATGCCATTGTACGAACCGATCTTTCCGGCACGGAGCTCATCCTCATGGAAATCCTTTTCAGCGGTGCTCATCAATCTGCCGAATTCTTCCTGACTGATCCGGCCATCGAACATCATATCCAACAGTTCCCCGAAGCTGACCTCGAAGGCACCGACTAAAGACGGGCCGCATTGCTGCAGCTGTCCGATTTTTTCTTCCAAAGTCATTTCGCCGATCAAGGCTTCCATTTTTTGCGTCTGCACATCCATCATCGTTGCCATTCTCCTTCCGGTTCGAAACCCTCATAAATGAAGGTATCGAAATCCGCATACTTTTCCTTCGTTTGTCCGTTTCCGGAAGCAAACATGCCGATATAGGCGCCGACAAAGCCGCCCGCTGTTTCCGAACCCAGGAAGGATCCGTCCACCTCATCTGCAACCGACTCCAGGTTGTCTACGGTTGTTCCTGCAGAGAAGCTGAAGCGCGAGCCATTTCCTTTCACTTGCAGAGTAAAGTCCGATTGATTCGGAGCCGCAACGACTTCGCCCAGCTGCGCTTCGGTGAAGTGCTGGATGCCGGCTTGATCATAATGCGAAATAACCAGGATACAACGCACGACCGGATTGCCCTCTTGACCTTTCGCGATTTCCAGACGCAATTGGTTCGCGTCGTTCTGCAGGACGACGATGCCCGCCGTTTCGTTTTCCTGCGGCGAAAAACGGACCGTGACCGTTGCCTGGAAATCCAGGTGCTGTTGGCGTCTGCCGACGAAGCTGATATTCTCTTTCGTTTTGCCGATCTTCGAAATGCGGCTGAAGACGCTCCCGTCCGTATTGTCGAATTCCCATGGGACCAGCGCATTCTTCAACAGTTTCAAGCGCAAACGGCCCGCATCAACCTTGGCGAAATCTTCCCGGGGCGTGCCCAAAAAGTTCCACTCAAAACCGAGTTCTTCTTCAAACCTCTCGACGACAGGCTCCTTGAAATCATTGACTGCGTGCCCAACCGGTTGCCAACTCGGCAGGCCCGGGGATGGATAGCTCCACTCCAATTTGCCTGTGCCTTTGCTGACTACGGGCCAGCCATCTTCCCACACGACTGGAACGAGAAAGGTTTCGCGGCCCAACAGTTTATGTTGCCCCTCACTCAAGCGTGAACCGAGGCAAACCATATACCAATCGCCATTTTGCAATTCGACCAAATCCCCATGGCCCACATTCCAGATCGGATAGCCTTTCCCGAGGTGGCGATGGGTGAGGATCGGATTCCCTTGGTGGTTCTCATATCCCCCGAAAATGGATTGGCTGCGGCTGATCGTGACGGCATGGAAATGTTCCGTCCCGCCTTCCGCGATCATCAAATAGTAATAGCCGTCTTTCTTGTACAAATGCGGGCCTTCCGGGGCTTCGGCGTTTATCTGGGCTCCGGTCCCGATGATGTGGCGTTCGCCGATCAACTCGAAAGTGGCCAGATCAATTTCGGAGCACCAGATGCCTTGCCGAGAGCCCGCTTCGTCATCGAAACGGGTCGTTCCTGTGTAGTAGCATTTTCCGTCATCATCCCAGAACAAGGAAGGATCGATGCCGTCCGCGCCCTGGATGATGTGCATCTCCGACCACGGCCCGGCAGGATTGGTGGCGGTCACGACAAAATTGACGACGCCCATGCTCATATTGGTCGTGATCATATAAAATGTGCCGTCATGGTAACGGATAGTCGGTGCAAAAATGCCGGCCGAAATCATTTCATGCGTCAGCGGCAACTGTTCAGGCCGATCCAGCACGTGCCCGATCTGTTCCCATTGCTCCAAATCCTTGCTGTGGAAAATCGGCACGCCCGGAAAATAACTGAAACTGGAAGTGACGAGATAGAAATCATCCCCGACCCGGCAAATCGAAGGATCCGGATAAAAGCCCGGCAGAATTGGATTCCGGATCATAGCTTTACACTTTCCGACATGCGCAAGGCTTGACGGTCCGATTCCAAATCAGCTAGCGACAGTTCCAGCGATTCTGCAACGCCGTTCTCGTCAGAGAGGGTCAAGACGACATTTTCTGCATCGACAGCCTTTTTGAGGATGATCATCGCACGGCCAAGGAATGTTTGCGTCACATGCTTATCAGGATGGGATTCCGGTTTCGGATTGCCGCTACCAAAGCCGACAAGTTCCGCATCACCGGAAACCGACAAGCGGATTGTCTGATCAGCATCCGCGGCCAAATTTCCTGCTGCGTCACGATAGGCAACCGGGACATAGATGAGTTCATCCATGATTTCCTCGGCGCCAAAGACAAACTTGCAGTGTTCGCCGGCTGTCGTCAAATCCATCCGGCCGATTTCTAGACCGTTTTCGTAAGCGACAGCTGTCAGGATTCCTGGTTCATAAGTGGTTTCGAACAGCGCGCGGTATCCGACCGCTTTACCGGAAGCTTGTTTGCCCAGCGTTTCCCCGTTGCGGAACAGTTCGATTTCCGTCCCCGACGCATACACTTCCACAATCACCGGGTTCCACTCGCAGCCGCTCCACGTCCAACTGGAGACGTTATCGCTCATAATCCACGGCGTTTTGATCAGATGTTCGCCGTATCGATGAGGATTTTGGACGGTGATATACGGATTTTTCTGTAGCCCAAAGACGATTTCGCGGAAATAAGAAAGCGGGCGGCGGATTCCGGTAATGTCGAAATCACCGACATAAGCCAACTGGCAAGGGAATTTGGCACCAAAGCCGCCTTCACCCCACTGATAAGCAGGCACGCCGACACCAGCTTCACCCAGATAATCCCAGCCGGTCCAAGTGAAATCGCCGATCACTTGCGGCAGTTTTTCAACCAAGTCCCAGTTACGGGCGATTTCAGGCGGATACGTTTCGCTGCCGACCATGATGCGGTTCGGATAAGCTTTGCTGTCCCCTTCATAACGGGCAGTCATGTAGTTGTAACCCGCGATATCCATCGGGCTGCAGGCCGTTTCCAAACGTTCCGAGATGGCCGGATGCACAACGATATCGTCCAGATGGCCATCCATCAGCGTCATGAAATCATTGACATTGCCTTCGATTTCGCCTGACTGTTGCAGATCGGAAACAACGTCGCTCACGATCTGATCGACTTTATCACCGGCCGCAAAAACGCCATTGATGCCCGCCAAAGTGAAACGGGTATCGTCCAATTCTTTGATCTTGGCGCACAGTTCGTGGCATACTTTCGCTCCATGCGGGGTCCCGATTTCCGGTATTTCATTGCCGACCGAATAAAGGATCACGGCCGGATGATTGAAATCCTTGCGGACCATCGCCGTCACATCTTTTTCCCACCATTCCTGGAAATAAAGGCCGTAATCGTAGTCAGATTTCATCCGGTTCCACATGTCGAATGTTTCGTCCATCACGTACATGCCCAAAAGGTCGCAAGCACGCAGCATCGCAGGCGCCATCGGGTGATGGGACATCCGGACCGCATTGAAACCAGCTTCCTTGAGCCGTTTGATTTGGCGGAATTGGGCATCCTCGTAAGTGGCTGCACCAAGCAGACCGCTGTCGTGATGGATGCAGGCGCCGCGGAGTTTCACTGTTTCACCATTCACACGCAAACCTCGCTTCGCATCCACCTGCAACGTCCGGATACCGAAAGTCGTCTCGGCTTCATCCGCCAATTCCCCATCCACGTACAGATTGCTTTCGCATGTATACAGGCTCGGATTTTCGTCCGACCAACGCTCCGGGTTATCCACTGTCACGCGCTGTTTGATGATGCGTTCCTCTTGCTCAAACAACACAAAAGGCGAGCGTTCTTTCGCCACTTCATTGCCTTCCGCATCGCGGATCACGGTTTCCAACACGACGCGGCTTGGCGCATACTTCCGTGTCTTCACTTCTGTCGCAATATCCAGCACTGCCAACGTTTCATCGGCTTCTGCCGTTTTGATCTGGACCCCTTCTGGAACCAGATGCGTCACATCCGACACAAGCAGGTAGACATCCCGATAGATTCCCCCGCCCGAATACCAGCGGCTGTTTGTCATCGCGCCATTGCGGACTTGGACACGGATTTCATTTTCTTCTCCGTAGCGGAGAAAATCATTCAGCCGCACATAAAAAGTTGAATACCCGAACATATTTTTACCGGCCAACTCGCCGTTTATGTACACCATGGCGTTCATATACACACCTTCAAACTTCAGGATGACCGTCTTTTCCTTGTAATCAACCGGAGCATGGAGCGTCTTCACATAGTTATAAAATCCGCCGTCGTAATAGCCTGTGTTACCGCCGTTCAGACTGTCCGCATGTGCCTTCTTTTCGAACATCGCATCATGCGGTACCGTGATTTCCTTGGCTGTTTCCGGCACATTCCATACCAACGCAAAGGAGTTCTTGTCCTCCCAGAATTTCCACTTGTCATTAAATTTTTTCTCTATCATTTCATCCACCCTCTCCAGTATACGCTTTCATTTGTGGGTATCCCCACTCTCACTTTACAGTTTAATCATATCCCGCAACAGATGCCATGCCATTTGATAGTGTATATCCGACATTTTTTAAGGTATCCGTGGATGGTATCAGCAAAAGAGAGCGGGTAGCGTCTGGAAGGGGAGGCAAAATATGCGGGAACTCCGGCGAAGGGCTGCCTCGCCGGAGGAGCGGAAACGCTCTGGCTCTCACTTTCGACGAGGAGCTACTCCCCGGAGGTTACCGAATGATTGGGGCCTGTCCTCCGGGGAAGCAAGCGTTCCCCGGAGGACAGGCCCACAACAAACAAACACAGTAAGCCATACCGAAAAAAGGACAAAAAAATAGACTTGCCGCCGGGCAAGTCCACTTTTATCATTCTCTGCTAGGAGCTTTTTCGATCACCGCGCATCTAGCAATCCGTTACTTTTTGCTGTTTTCCCAAGCTTCTTGCAAAACCGCGAGCGACAAGTCGGCTGTGCTCGGCAGCACACAGTCCGCCAGCGCCAGAACTTGTTCATCGCCAACCGCAACCGCCACGATACCGGCAGCTTTGATGGCTTCAACGCCTGAAGCCGCATCTTCTACACCGACACAGTCAACCGGATCGGCGCCGGCAAGTTGGGCACCCGCCAGAAAAATATCCGGAGCCGGTTTGCCTGCCGCGACAGTTGCGGGATCGACGATGCCGTCAAAATAAGCACGCACCTGCAACAGATCAAGGATTCCTGGAGCATTCTTGCTTGCGGAAGTCACAATCATTTTTATGCCGGCAGCTTTCAGTTCTTCCAACAGCGGAATGATGCCCGGCAAAATTTCATCCGGCGTCATTTCCTTTATCAATTCCAAGTAATGCGCATTCTTTTTCACGCACAATTCATCTTTTTCGGCTGAGGAATATTTATCCGCAACCCCGCCTTGCGCCAATATGCGCTCCAGCGAATCGATGCGGCTTACCCCTTTCAGCTCCTCGTTGAAAGCCTCATCCACTTCAATGTCCAGCTCCGCTCCCAAGTCGCGCCAAGCCAAAAAATGAAACTTCGCTGTATCGGTGATCACACCATCCAAATCAAATAGTACCGCTTTCATATCTCCATCCCTTTCGTCTGCATTTCTGCCTCAGTTGCCTTAAGCTTAAAATTAGTTCAAAGGATACGCAAGAAATAGCGCGTTGTCAACGGATACCTTAGACAGTCAATTATATTACAATCAGATGTCCAACTGGCCGCCAACCGTTCTTTTTCATTCATCCGTCCCACAAATGATTTCGTTATCATTTATAGATCGGATGAACCATCGGCCGCAATCTACACCCAAAAGCTGTTTCTATTAAGATCTGGCATCTATTTAAACCCAACAAAAAAAAAACGGGAACTGATTCGTCTCCAGCAAATCCAAAAACGCCAGACTCACCATCGACGATCAATCCCCGCCACAAACTGATAAATATATTTACAAAATCACAGCCGCTAAATCCTGCCTTCCGTTGTTACGCAACCCGATAGATTTCCACTCCGAACGGCACTGCCGCCATCACCGCGAAATTTTACTTACTCACCAAATTTTTCTTACTCCACTCGCCCATACTCTGCAGTATAGGAATAAAACTTTGCCCCAAAGGCGTTAAGGAATATTCTACTTTAGGCGGAACTTCTTTATAGACTTCTCTGTGAACCATCTGGTCTTCTTCCAATTCTCTCAATTGCCTTGTTAATATCCCTTTGGAAATATTCGGCAACAACCGTTGAAGTTCATTAAACCTTCTTGTCTGCGTGCTTAAATTCCATAATATGATGATTTTCCATTTCCCTGCAATGATGTCTTGCGTTTGTGTAACGGGGCAAACCTCTATTTGATCCCCTACAGGCTCACCAAACCGACTCCTTGACATAATAAATGCCTCCCGTTCTTAATGGTACTATTTTTGTGACTAGGTTATAAAAAAGTGCCTACTTCCAAAAATCTGTCTAGTACTATACTATTAGATTACATTAAATAAGTAAACAAAAGAAGTGGAGAGATGCAATATGAAATTATTAGTAACGGGAGCAACAGGAAAATTCGGCAAGAAGGTTGTAGAAACGCTGTTGAAGACTGTACCAGCCAGTCAATTGGCTGTCAGTGTTCGCAACCCAGAGAAAGCGGAAGAGTTAAAGGCTCGTGGAGTGGAGGTCCGACAAGGGGATTTTGATCACCCAGAAACATTGGATGCTGCTTTTGCAAGTGTTGATCGTTTATTGCTTGTTTCTGCGGATGGGGATAACGAAACAAGAATTCGTCAGCATGCCGATGCAGTGGCTGCAGCAGAACGCGCCGGCGTCGGTTTCATCGCATACACCAGTTTAGCGAATGCAAAAGAAAGTAAAAACTTATTCGCTCCAACGCATCAGGCCACAGAAGAAGCGATTTTGAAAACGGGGATCCCCTACTCCTTTTTACGCAATAACTGGTACTTGGAGAATGAAATTTCAAGTATTCAAGGCGTCCTGGCAGGGGCGCCATGGGTCACATCAGCAGCAAACGGCAAGGTAGGCTGGGCACTTCAACAAGATTATGCAGAGGCTGCGGCTGCTGTACTTTCCGGTGACGGGCACGAAAATACAATCTACGAGCTTTCTGGCAAGGTATTGACTCAGGAAGAAATAGCAGCAGCGCTCGGAATTGTATTAGGCAAAGAAGTAACTGTACAACAAGTTGATGACGCTACCTATGCTGATATTATGCAGAATGTTGGTGTACCGGATTTCGTTATCCCTATCCTTGTTGAAATCCAAAAAAGCATTCGAGTGGGCTCCCTGGATGTTGAGAGTAATGATTTCGAAAAACTCCTTGGTCGTCCAGCAACCCCAATCAATGAGGCTTTGAGCCAAATCGTAAATGGAATTACGCAAAATTAATTATTGTATTGAGCCGTTCAACTGATTTGTTCCCCGAAAGTTAGAGCTTTATATGAAGCATCTAATTTTTACAGAACCGTAAAAATGAGGTCCTCTGTTCCCAGTGATTGACTGGAAATAAAGGGCCTCATTGCTTTTTAAAATGGAGTCTTCGGTAGCGTACTCATCCAACAATGATATTGCACATTACGCAACCCGATAGATTTCCGCTCCGAATGGCATCAATGCCAACTTGGCATGCTTGAAGTGCTGCAACCCGAACGGAATGCCTACGATCGTCATGCAGAAGATGACGCCCATGATGACTTCTTCGGCTGCCAATGCCAATCCGCCCAACAGCATCCAGATTATATTGAACACAAACGATGTGCCGCTTTCGCTGATGCGGATTTCCCTGCCGAACGGCACTGCTGCCATCACCGCAAACTTGAAGCATTGCATACCGATAGGGATCCCGACGATGGTCAGGCACCATAGGATTCCGATAACGATCCAAGAAATAAAACTGATGAAACCACCTAACACAAACCAAATCAGATTCATTAAGAAATTCATGATCCTCAACCTCTCTTTCCCTTACATTATAGTCCCTGCTGTGCGCAAAGGCATCGGACTAAGTACTGAATTTTTCACCCTTGGCCTATGATTTGCTCACGGTCTCTCCTCCGGTGAACGTAGGCCTCGCCGGAGGTCGCCCAACATTTCGTCTTTCTTCTCCGATAAGGTTCGATTCGTCGGAGTTGCGGCCAATAATTACCGCTGTTCTCCGGGGAGCGAAGCTTAACCGGAGTTGACGCCCGTTCCAAACCGCGCTCCTCCGGCTACCGGGCACCCTCTCTTCTGCTCCGAAAAAAGAGCCGCCTCGCAAAGAGACGGCCCCACAATATTTCTTTGGATTAATAAGTCAATCCTGGGTTAAAGAATCCAACCAAAACGCCGACAAATGCAACGACTACCAAAATCAACATTACTTTGATTGGTGACATATTCTTTTTGGAAAGCAAATACCAGCAGCCTACCACAAACAGAGCAGTCAATAAGCCTGGGTATACGGAATCGAATTTATCTTGCAGTGTCAAGAGGCTATTGCCATCCGATCCAACTAACACGAACGATGTTTTGACACTTACCCAAGTAGCAGCAACGGCCCCAATGACCATTCCACCTAATAAAGTAATCGATTCACGTAATGCCAAACCTTGTGGTCCTACCAAGAAATCTACAGCTTTTCCACCTACTTCAAATCCTTTGAAGTAAAGAAATTTCATTCCCAAGTAGGCAATGATGTTCCACACGATTATGTAGAAGATTGCGCCTAACGGTGAACCATCAGTAGATAATCCCAGTGCGATACCTAATAGAATCGGAATCAACGTTCCAACTATAAGCGAATCACCGATACCTGCCAAAGGCCCCATCAAACCAGCACGTAAACCATTGATTGTTTCATCATCAACATCCGCTGCCCCATTGGCACGAGCGACTTCCAACCCAGCTGTAATACCGACTACCACTGTACCGATTTGTGGCTCAGTATTGAAGAAGGCAGTATAGGTTTTCATCGATCTTTCTTGATCTTCTTTTTTATCATAAAGTTCTTCAACGATCGGCAACATCGAACATAGATATCCAAATGTTTGCATATGTTCTTGAGAGAAACATGTCAAGTTTCCGTAATACCAATTGTGGAAAGATTTATTTAATGTTTTTTTGCTTAATTCCTTAGCCATCTTAAATGTCCTCCTCTTCGTCGCCGCTCACTGATACCATTCTTTGCAATGACAGCAGTTTGATACGATAGTTGATTAATGCAAACATAGCCGCAACCACTGTCGCTGAAACTAAGTTGATCCCTAATGACGCAGCTAAAGTAAAGCCAAAGAAGAAGGGAATAAAGTCTACTGCTTTCGTAACGATTTGTTTCAATAGAATCGCAATCCCGACGCAAGGAAGCAAGGATCCGACTGTGAACAAGGTTTTCATTGCCAAACCATCCATCGGTAAGGTTGTTTTGATTACCTCCACAACATCCGCTCCTAATTTACACATGATCAAGGTTGGGATAAATGAAAAGAAGAAATGGGAAATCCAAGGCAAGCCCATGTTGACTGTATATAACTTATGGAATTCTCCTTTTTCCACCGCTTTCCAACCGATGTGTTGCCATGCTAGGTTAGCTGTTGCCGTTCCGTAAAATAATACGGTACCCAAAGTCCCGACCATCGTACCGAATGACGTAGCTAATGCTGCACCTTCTATGCTGAAAGCCGTCAAACCATAGCTTTTTAAAGCGACCATCGCAAGCGGAATACCGATATAACTGACTGCACGAACGTCAGCTGAGACCGTTCCACCAGGTGTGACCAATGCAATATAGACGATCTGCATTGCAGCCCCTACTAAAATACCCGTTTGGATATCTCCTAAAATAATGCCTGAAACTAAACCACCGATTAAAGGACGACCTAATGTATAATTTCCGAATGATGTACCGCCTAAACCAGGCATACTTGATAAGCAAGCGAACAGCCCTAGTATAGCTGCTTGAATCCAACTAATTGTCATAATCTCTTCTCCCCTTTTGTTTTATTATTTAAAACCAAATTTGCTTCTGAAGTTTTCCCATGTTCCGATTGAAACATCAGGCAGCAAGGCAAATTTAATTTTATAACCAGCTTGATACATTGCTTCAAAGGCCTCTGCTTCTGCTTGTGTGATCGATTGGTTATTTCCCAATTTAGTAGTGCCCTCACGGTCATTGCACGGACCTACGATTATAGTGTCGATTCCGGGTTTGAATTTTTGGTCCACTAAAATCTTTTTCATGTCCAAAGGATCTTTGGTGATCAAGAAATATTGATCTTTGCTGTCCAATACTTTTTGATTTTTTTGTTGCCATTCCTCATTGGTCCAAATGAACGTTTTTAAACCACTGGCACTCTTATAGGCCGCTTTTAAAACGTCACTCTGAGCCGCTTTATCGTTAACAGCGACCAATCCATCACAAGGGAACTCTCTTGCCCAACGCGTACATGTTTGCCCGTGAATCATACGATCATCAATCCGAATAAAAGATACTGTCATTTCTCTTTCCTCCTCTAAATTTCGTCGTCTTCTTCTGGTTGTTCTAATTTGAATTCTTGCAAAGCTGCTTTCGCTTCGGATACTACGGTAGCGATAAAAGTTTCTCTGTCCGAGCTGTCTTTCATCAGAACTGAAGTTAAAGCTAACGGTAAGTTCATGCCTCCGAAAATGATTGTATTGGCGAGCTTCCCTTCATTTGCCAAAACGTTTAATGCTGTTGTCAAAGGTGAACCGCCGATAATATCAGCAAGTAAGATGATTTCATCATCCCCAGTAACAGCTTGAATACCTTCCTTAAACATTGAGGCAAACTCATCCGCTGTTTTCCCATCAGGCAATCCAACCGCGATCACATCATCCCGTGTTCCAGCCAACATATTCAATGATGATTTTAAGCCAGTCGCAAAATCACCGTGGCTTACCAGCACCACATATTTCATATTAGTTCCTCCTTCTCGTATATGATTTACCTCTATAGAATAGCACCCGTTGAAGCGCTTGCATCGTGCCAAGTGTCAACACATTCATGTGACTTTTGACACGAAATAATTAAGAAACTGTTCCCGCTGGACTACAATTGAAGCGCAAATAGCCCTGCTGCGATAGGATATTCCTATCGCAGCGGGGCTATTCATGTTGCAGTATAGACGGATTACTCGGCGCTTAACAAACCACATCCTCCGGGTGACATTTGTCATTCCGCTTATTTCAATTGATTGTCAATTTCTCTTTCGATGTCGACCAGCTCATCCTCGATCCGATTTTCATTCAATGCATTCGTGATCAAATAATCGCATCTTTCGATGACATTGTTGTACTTTTTGAATTTCGGTTCAATGACCGCATTTTCGATAATATCATCCAACACAGCTTGTTTTAAGGAATAATTGCTCATAGCATCCTGATCCAACAACGCTTTCGTGCTGTCGCTTGCCATCACACTCTTCAAAGCGGAAGCCCCTTGCGAATTTTCAAATAATTCCTGCTGAATCTCTGGATCGATCGTTAAGGTTTCCAGAAACTCAAATGCCAATTGCCGCTGTGTCGTTTTGGAACTCACGGCTATCAAAGAGGTGGCTATTTGAGAAGTTTTTTGATTAGCCGTTGTCCCTGGCATCGCTAAGCAACTCCATTTAAAGGTAGAATATTTGCTGACGCGGTAAGGGTAAGGCTGATACGTCCGATATTGGGCAAACGTCAACGGGTAAAAAGCGACATTGCCTTTATCGAAATCCTCCGACGATACTTGATAGCCTTTATTCAGATCCTTCAGTTTTTGAACATAGGATAAGGCTTCCCTTACATCGCTTTGATTCAGATTACTTGATGCACCCTCCTTATCAAACAGACTGATGCCATAACTGTTGACCGCATCTTGCCATTTGAAACCATAAGACCCATATTGATCAATCGTGCCATCATTATCAGTATCCTTCGTCACTTGTGCGCAGATTTGATAAAATTGTTCAATCGTCCAATCGCCCTCAGGTATGGTAATGCCTTCCTTTTCCAATAAATCGCGATTGACAAACATCATGGTCGGGTTGATTTCATAGGGTAAAGCATATTGCGTGTTCTGGTAACCGCCCGAATTAAGAGCGCTTTCATAGAAAATATCAGTGCTTACATTGTTGGCTTTGATCACATCATCCAAAGGCATCAAAGCCCCTAAGGAAGATAACCTATTGAAGTCTTCAGATAAAACCATAAAGACATCCGGTTGATCCCCGCTGGCGATATTGGAAGCTAACCAGGCTGAATAATCTTGTTTCAAAATGCCGCTCTTATATTCGATGGTCACATTAGGATGTTCCTTTTCGAATTTTTCAATGGCATCATCGATCACTTTATAACTTTCCGCATTGTAGACATCCCAATTGCTGCCTGTGAACATCCCCAACGTAATTGTGATTTCCTTGCGAGAACTGACAAACAGATAGATCATCAATAGACTGCAACCTATCAAAGCGAGGAATAGCTTTTTCATCTTAGTCATGCTCATTACCGAAATCTTTTGTTGTTTGACCCGTTTGGACTGCCCAAATAGCCAGTTGTGTCCGATCCCTTAAATCCAATTTTGACAAAATGGTACTGAGATAATTACGGACCGTCCCCTCTGATAAGAATAACTTTTGCGATATTTCTTTATTGGACAGGCCGAATCCCACTTGTTGGATGACCTTCATTTCACGGTTTGAGATATCCGCAACATTTTTATCGTCCACTTGGATCGCATAATTGCTGGTTGCCATTTGAGAGAATTTTTTGAAAACTTTAGTGGCGATATCCGGGTTGATCATGGCGCCCCCATTGACGACGGTCAGAATGGCTTGGTGCAGGCCGTCCATGCTGACCCCTTTCAACAGATAACCGCTGGCCCCATATTTCAAAGCACTGAAGACAAATTCATTGTCATCAAAAGTAGTCAGAATAATGATTTTGATGTCAGGATATTGTTCCTTGACCATCTTTGTGCAGTATACGCCATCCATCTTGGGCATCCTGATGTCCATCAAAATAAGGTCCGGATGGCATTTTTTGATGCTTTCCAACACTTCAAAACCATCAGCTACGGTTGAGACAACTTCAATACCCGGTTTGGTCGATAAGACAATTTCCAGGGATTGTCTTATCAACTCTTGATCATCGGCAATCATTACTTTAATCATAATTTATTCCCCTTTCGATCGGTATTTCTATGGCAGTTCTGAACCCGTTCTCGCCAGAAAATCTGACCGTCCCATTTAAAATAGCTACGCGTTCACACATCTGTTTTAACCCATAACCACATTTGATATTTTCACAACCCGTGCCATTGTCCTGAATGATGATGACATATTCATCATCGTAGACGAACATATTTATCTCGATCTCCGTGGCATGCCCGTGCCGCAAAGAATTGGTAATGGATTCCTGGATCATCCTGAAAATGATATCTTCTTTTGTATTATCAATATCAACATTATCCCATTTGTAATGTAAATCTATTTTCAGATTCGACACACCTGCATATTCGGCGATCATTTTGGTTAACCCATCTTTTAGCGTGCTGTCTTCCAAAACGCCCGGGCGCAATTTATATAAGGAACGCCGCACATCTTTGATGCCCATTCTGACAACATCACTGACCAGCAGCAATTGCTGTTTCGTTTTTTCTGGATCGATATCAATGATGGCAATACAGGCATCCACGCCAGCCGATATCCCTGTTAAAGCATGGCCCAGCGTATCGTGTATTTCTCTGGAAATCCGTTTCCGTTCATTGTCTTCGCCGATTTTCTCAGTCAAATTGGCATAGTTCTTCAATTCGACATTTACGCGTGAGACCATCGCTAGTTGTTCTCCGAACCGCTGTTTTTCTCTTTGTTGGACAAATAAGGAAGCCGCCAGAAAAGAAATGAACCCGACGATATTCAGCGAGGTAAGGATATTTCTGAAAAGCAATATCAACGTTCTGGCTCCGCTGGGATAAAAATTGATATAGGTTTCAATGGATGGCATTCTGACAATGAGCGAAAGAATGGCATAATCAGAGATTATCAATAGGCCAAAGCTGATGATCAGCAGTGCCGGCCAATATTTGATGTTTTTTGTATTGTACAGAATATCAGCGAATACCAACAACACGATGCCATTGTAACTGCCGTTCAAAACGATTATCAACATTATCATTACGATAACTTCCAGATAGATCAACCAGTAAACAATATAACTGTCTTTCGTGCGGAAATACATGCTCGCCAGCAATATCAAAAACAACAGTATCGCCCCAAAAAAAGTCTTTTCCGGCGCCGGAGGCACATAAGACAGGTTTTCCAAAAAAGCAGAGGCATACCCGTTGGCTTGCAAATATTTGGTCGAAAGCAAAAAGATGGAAGCATTGAACAAAACAATAATGAAATTCAGCAGCAATAAGGAATTATGAATATAAGCTATATGCTTCGTCCCTAAATTGATCATTATTGCCACCCCGAAATATCATATTCGCTGATGTTGTCCTTGGTTATCAAGGAAACCGGCACAACAATCGACTTTTCATATTGCTCATTATTCACAATTTTATAGGCTGCTTCAATCGCTTTTGCCCCCATCGTAGATGGCGATTGTGCTGCAGTCCCTTGAACTTCATCACTATCAATCAATAGTTTTTTCATATCCGGTGAACCATCCACGCCATAGACCAGTACTTCATGATTGATTTGTTTATCTTTTATTGCCGCCAAAGCGCCTAATGCGCTGGGGTCATTCAAAGCCATGACAACGTCGAAATCGATTTTTTTATCAATGATTTCCATCATTACGGGCATCGCGACTTCCGTTTGGCCCAAACACTCTTCACTTGCAACAACTTTATAATTAGCATTATCTTTGATAGTATCCAGAAAACCGTTGATCCGATCAACAGACGATAAAGCAGCGCTATGCTTCAAAAGGACAATCTTTGCTGAATCCAGATTACGCATCATATCCTGGGCACTTTGCACGCCGGCATCATAATTATTGGATAAAACAGTGGCATCAGCAATGGTGTCATCATCCAGCTGCGCATCAATGACAATTATCTTGATTCCTTTTGCTTTCGCTTTTTTCAAAGACTCATTCACTTTAGAATAATCAACCGGGTTGATGATCAATACATCAATTCCGATATCGATCAAGTCATTGATTTGTTCGTTTTGTTTATCGACATCCAAAGCAGGATCACGGGTATATAGTATATCGCCACGATCATTGATTTGTTTTTCTATTTCATCCGTTATAGCCTTATAAAAGCTATTGTTCATGGTCATATAAGTAGCCCCGAAAACAATTTTTTCACTGTCATATCTGACAAATTTATAATTATAATAGATCAACGAAACCGTGATAACACAAATAGAGACAATTACAACCATCATTTTGTTAACATTCCGCATCCCATCACTCTCCCACCTCACAGTCTATATACTTTTGTCACGTATGTAAATTGACAAAAGTAATTAATTTATGCAGACGCTTTCTGAAATTGCTGACCGGATCATTCTCGGAATACAAAAACCATCAACTCTCATAGGAAAGTTGATGGTTTATTTTTTGAGTATTTTCTCCTCCCGCTCTTCCCTACTCAACATCTTGATCGGTTCTCCGCACTATGTCTAAATGAGGTTTAGTTCTACATAAGGAGAAAACTCAATGATTTGTTTTCTTGAACTACTTCTCAAGCGGTTGAGACTCCGCTGCCAGACCTTTTTGAACGCCTGGTCGTTCTGCAATGCGCTGAGACCATTCCAAGAGATGAGGGTATTCATCCAGATTTAAAAATTCGTATGATCCTTCATATAATTTTCCTAAAGCTAAACGACCGTACCAAGACCAGATGGCAATATCTGCTATGGTATAGGCATCACCAGCGATGTAAGGTCGTTGCGCTAAGGTTTTATCGAGTAAATCCAGCTGACGTTTCGTTTCCATCGTGAAGCGATCAATCGGGTATTGCATAGGTTCTGGAGCATAAGCAAAAAAGTGGCCAAATCCTCCACCAACATAAGGACCTGCCCCTGTTTGCCAGAATAACCAATTAAGGGTTTCGGTCCGGCCATGGATATCAGTTGGAATCAGTTGATTAAATTTCTCCGCTAAATAAAGCAGAATGGAACCTGATTCAAAAATTTCCAAACGCGGACTTTGACTTTGGTCAACAAGGGCTGGAATTTTAGAATTAGGATTAATCTCGACGAAATCCGAACCAAACTGGTCGCCTTCCCCAATGTTAATAGTGTATAAGTCATAATCTGCACCCTCTACACCCAATTCTTTCAGCTCTTCGAACATGATCGTAACTTTAATGCCATTCGGTGTTCCTAATGAATAGAGTTGGAACGGAGCATCTCCGACTGGTAATTTTTGTTCGAAACGACTGCCGGCTGTTGGACGGTTTCCAACTTTATTTGAATTCTCTTCTTTCCACTGCCATACTTTTGGTAATTCATATGCTGTCATCCTACCACTCCTCATAATACTAATTATTAGTAACTTCATCATACTACTCATGCACCAAAATGCCCAAATTTTAGCTTATTGACTTATTATACGGTTACAGCGCTATATCCAACTGCCTCATTATAATTGCTGATATCTTTTTACAAGTCGCTTATTCGCTGTTTATTTCATTTAGTTTTCAACTACCTTTTATGGAAAACAAAAAATGGCTAGTTTAAGTCCAGTTAAATACCGAACTCCCACTAAGCTTTAAAGGTAAGCACCCTCACTTAAACTAACATAAGGGAGCTTAAAGCCTTCCCGGTCATCCGAAAACCGGATGATTATTATTCCAACTTGAGCCACTACCCGGAAATAGACGGTGTGAAATTGACCGAGTTCGAAAAGGTTTTCTTTGTGAACGAAACTTCCACCATCCTGACGATGCTGAAGAATACGGATGTTTTCCGGTTTGGCCCCGGAATCAGCCAGCAGATTTTCTGGAACACGGCATCAGAACCATCCCTATCGAAAATTACGACGTCCTCATCAAAATGGGCTGGATCAAAAGAACAAGAGAAAACATCACCCCGGAAGCCCAGCAATTCCTGAAGTTCCTGACCAAATCATTCTTGGATTATACATGAGGCACTCTTGGCTTTAGCCCAAAAATAAAAGCAGCAAGTCCTTAGTCTCCGATAGGATATCGGAAATTAAGAGCTTGCTGTTTTAAAGAATTTATCTATTGAGGACTTACTCTCCCCGCACCCGCATAACCGTTTCTCTTTCGATCACTTCATGCGGCACGATCATTTTCGGCAGCAAGGCGCTCGGTTCGTTGAGTTGGCGGATCAGAAGGGCGGCGGCTTGTCTCGCCAGTTCCTGGACATGGATGTCGATTGTCGTCAGGAATGGATGGGACAGGGTCGCAAAGACGGAATTGTTGAAGCTGACGAGGGAAATGTCATCCGGCACTTTGTACTTGTCCAGCTGCAGATACTGCAGGACCCGCAAGGCCAAACGGTCATCGCCGACGACAAGTCCGGTCGGTTTGGTCTCTTCTAGGAACTCTTGGAAAGCCATGAAATTGTCCGGTGTTTCGAAATAGAGTTCCGGATGGACGGCCAATTCGGCGTCGCGTAAGGCATCGGAATAGCCTTTATAGCGCTCCTTATCGACCATTTGGGAAGGCGTCAAACCGACATAGCCGATCCGTTGGTGCCCATGCCGGATCAAGCAGTCAGTCGCAGTCTTGCCGGACAGGCGATTATCGTTATCGATATAGATCGTTTCGTTCTCGTAGACATCGGGTTTCCCCAGCAAAGCATATGGGATCTTTTCCTCATGCAAGAACTTGCGGATTGGGTCCTTCGCCTCCGAATACAATAGGATGAAGCCGTCGACCAGTTTGCGTTGGTGCATCAGGCGCACGCTTTCCTTCAGTTCTGCCATCGTTTTCCCGGTAGCCAAAGAAATCATGTATTTCTGTTCATTGCAGACGACGCCGATTTCCTGAATCATCTCCAGGAAGAGCGGGTTTTGCGCAGGATTTCCCATCGTCGCCACCGGCAGGATCACGCCGATCGTCTGCGTGGACTTATTGGCCAGGTTCTGGGCAGCGAAGTTGGGCGTGTAGCCCAGTTTCTGCATCGCTTGGCGCACTTTCACTTTTGTGTTTTCGCTGATCAGCGGACTGTCCTTCAACGTGCGTGAAACGGTTGAAGTCGCGACGCCCGCTTCTCTGGCGACATCTTTTATCGTAACTGTCATAGGCATTTTCCTCAGAGTTCATTTTGTATCCTAAGATTACCATTTAAAAGTGTAATTTTGAACCCTTATCGCCAAAGTATTTGGCGCCAGGACGATATTGTCCCAGCCCAGATGGTGGATGGCATCCGGCACTTCCTGCGCCTCGATCGCCAAGCCCAGCTGGCTCCGCATCGGACGGCCGTTCACAAGGTACGGTTCGTTCATGTCCGTCGTCGAAAAAAGCACAATGCTGCTGCGGTTGCTGGACAATGTCATTTCCCGGCCACTCTCCTCATCATGGAGAATCAGCTGCGGCTGTCGATCCGGCTGCATCAGGAAAACATCATCGAAACCTTCTGGACGCTTGCGGATGGCTTCGCCGATGACAGTCGGTTCGCGGAAATCGAAAGCCGTCCCCACCACCGCTTGTTTCGCCCCGGTCGGAAGCTTGTCGGCATCCAACTCCAGCACTTCCTCACAGGCCAGCTGCAAAGTATGGTCGGTTATTGAACGTTTGGCGTCGCCACTCAAGTTGAAATAAATATGACTGGTCGGATTGAACAGCGTTTCTTCAGGGTCACAGCTGACCCCTTCCATCGTGATCGTCAGGCATCCTTCTGCATCCAAAGAATAGCTGACTTTCGCCTGCAGTCGGCCGGGATAGCCGACCACTTCCCGAGTTGATTCCAACGAGAAAGTGACGGTTATGGCTTCTGCCGTCTCTTCGGTCGTAAAGTCCCAGAACTGTTGGCCCCAGCCACTATTGCCTCCGTGGATATGGTGTTCGCCGGCATTCTGCTCGAGTTGCACTGCACCCCATCTACCTTCAGCGATCCGGCCGGCAACCGGTCCGACGGTGGCACCGAAAGAAGCCCGGTCGTTTCCGTAGGCTTCAGCATCAGCCAAGCCCAGGACAACATTTTCGCTCTGACCTTCCCGGTCCGGGACAAGCAAACGGATCAGCCGGGCGCCGTAGTTGATGCAACTGACAGACATCCCGTTCGGCTGGCTCAAGGTGATGCGCATGACTTTTTCCGTTCCGATGCTGCCCCATTCGCGGATCGTTATGCTGCCCATTTTAAATCGCCTGCTCCCAGGTATCGCGCAAGACGGCAAGCGACAATTCACTCGTGCCCGCCAAGACGCGGTCGGCATGACCCAGCACAGCTGCATCGCCGATCGCAACCGCGGTGATATTCGCAGCTTTGATGGCGTCCACGCCTGAAGCGGCATCTTCCACACCGATGCACTCGGCTGGTTGCACGCCTGCAAGCTCCGCACCGGCCAAGAAGATGTCCGGAGCCGGTTTGCCTGCAGCTACTGAAGCCGGATCGACGATGCCGTCGAAGTAGTCCTTCACCTGCAGCAACGCCAGGATGCCGGGTGCGTTCTTGCTGGCTGAGGTAATGATCGTCTTCAGACCCGCTTCGCGCAATTCTTCCAAAAGCGGCAGGATCCCTGGCAGGATGTCCGCAGGTGTCATTTCCTGGATCAATTCCAGATAATGGTCATTTTTCTTTGTGCAGAGGGCTTCTTTTTCAGCCAAAGAATACTTATCAGCCAAGCCACCGTATGCGAGGATGCGCTCCAAAGAATCCATCCGGCTGACGCCCTTCAGTTCTTCATTGAAGGCTTCGTCGACGGTGATCCCCAACTCCGCTCCGAGGTCACGCCAGGCCAAAAAATGGAACTTGGCGGTGTCGGTGATCACGCCGTCCAAATCAAACAATACTGCTTTCAACATTTCTTTTTCTCCTTTGGTGTCGCTCATACGGACACGGTCTTTTTCAGTGCGACTTTGATTTCATCTTTCAGCTGCAACTCTTCATCATAGATGCGGACAGGTAACGCTTCGCCCTTCACCAAGGTCAGGCTGACGATCTCTTCGTTCACTGCAATCAGGATCAAGCGGCCGCGGTAGTTGATGTGGAATTGGTAGTGCGTCCAGTCTTTCGGCAAGAATGGCGCAAAACGCAGACCGTCTTTGGCGCGCATGCCGGCGAAGCCTTCCGCGATCGTCAACCAGCTGCCGGTCATCGATGTGATGTGCAAGCCGTCTTCGGTATCGTTGTTATAGTTGTCCAGATCCAAGCGAGCGGTGCGGCGGTAAAGATCCACAGCTTTTTCTTCCTTGTTCAGTTCTGCCGCAAGGATGGCGTGGATGCATGGCGACAAGCTTGATTCATGCACGGTCATCGGCTCGTAGAAGTCGAAGTTGCGTTCTTTTTCTTCCATCGTGAATTCGTCACCGAACAGGTAGATCCCTTGCAGGACGTCGGCTTGCTTGATGAAGCAAGAACGCAAAATCTTGTCCCATGACCAGTGTTGGTTCAACGGCAAATCTGCTTTGTCCAGCGCGCTGACCGGTTTCAGATCCTTGTCCAGGAAGGTATCATGCTGCACGAAAACTTGGCGCTCTTCATCGTACGGGAAGTACATGTTGTCGATGATATCCTGCCATTGTTCTTTTTCGGTTGCGGTGATGCCCAACGCTTCTGCGCGTTCCGGATATTTCTCCAGGCTTTCCAAAGTATAACGCAGCACCCAGACGGCCAAGCGGTTTGTGTACCAGTTGTTGTTGATGTTGTTTTCGTATTCGTTTGGCCCGGTCACGCCGTGGATCATGTAGCGTTGCTTGTTCTGCGAGAAGTGTACGCGGTCCGCCCAGAAACGGCTGACGGCGCTGAGCACTTCCAGCCCTTCTTCAGCCAAGTAGCTTTCATCACCTGTATAAGCTGTGTAATTGTAGATTGCGTAAGGGATCGCACCGTTACGGTGGATTTCCTCAAAAGTGATTTCCCATTCATTGTGGCACTCCACGCCGGTGAAGGTCACCATCGGATACAACGCGCCCTTCAATCCTTGTTGCGCGGCATTGTGGAAAGCTCCCGGCAATTGGTTGTGGCGGTATTTCAAGAGATTGCGGGTGACTTCCGGTTCAGTGACCGCCAAGTAGAACGGCACGCCGTAAGCTTCCGTATCCCAGTAAGTAGCGCCGCCGTATTTTTCACCGGTGAAGCCTTTCGGTCCGATGTTCAGGCGTTCATCTTCCCCATAATAGGTTGAGAACAGTTGGAACAGGTTGAAACGGATGCCTTGTTGCGCTTCGTCATCGCCGCCGATTTCGACATCCGCCAGTTCCCAGCGGTTTGTCCACAGATTTGCTTGTTTTGCTTCCAATTCCTCAAAACTTTGACCAGCGACTTTTGTGGCGTAGATTTCTTCGGCAATTGCTGCAAGTTGGTCCTTCGCATGATCGCGGCTCGTTGTCAGCGTCACGTATTTCTCTAATGAAAGGACTTGGCCGTTTCCGGTTTCCCCTTCGAATACTTGGGAGACGAACAACTCTTTGCTGTTGTTGCCTTTTTGCGCGAAACCTGTCGCTTTATGGTGCATCGTGGCGGCCACGCTGAAGCGTTCGATGCCGAAGTTGTTCGGGATCGTTTCTACGACCAACGTATCGTCAGTCTGTTCAACCCATTCCCAGAACATTTCATCATAGTTGGCATCCTCGTTTTGTACATTCCCGTCCAGAGCGCTTTCGATGCGGATAGCAGCATTTTCTGAAGCTGTGATTTCCACTTTGATGGCGCAAAGCTCTTTGATGTCGATGCTCAGGAAGCGTGTGAAATGGACCGTGACTTCTTTACCGTTCTTCACTACCGTAAAGAAACGTTCCAAGCGGCCTTTTTCCATATCCAACGTCAAGGAAAAGTCTTTCGTTTCATCCTTATGCAGATCGATTTCTTCCCCGTCCACAAAGATGTGCATGTACAGGAAATTCATCGCATTAATCACTTTTCCGAAATATTCCGGATAACCGTTTTTCCACCAACCAACGCGTGTTTTGTCGGGATACCAGACGCCCGCCACATAGGTGCCTTGATGGTGATCGCCCGAGTAGGCTTCCTCGAAGTTTCCGCGCATGCCCATATAGCCGTTGCCGAGGCTGGTCAAACTTTCCTGCAGGCGGCGGTTTTCTTTATCTAATTGTTTGGTTGTCACTTTCCATGGATCGATCTCAAAAATTTGTTGTGTCATCATTTGTTCCCCCTTATTTGTTCTTCCCCCTTAGTTTAAGTGCAATCGGTTGCATTGTCAATGCAAAAGTTGCATTATTATTTTTGTCGTGTTATTTACCGCGCTGTGAACCTTTCCCTTCATCTATTCGCTGAATATCCGTTAGAAAAACCGAATTATTCTCAAATAGAACGCTTGCATAATTTTTGAATATGCTCTATACTTCGAATCGTAAGTGTTGCAATCGATTGCACTAATAATTTTTGAGAGGAGTTTTAAAATGAAAAAAATATTTACGTTCGATTTTTGGCAAAAATTTGGTAAAGCTTTGATGGTCGTTATCGCGGTCATGCCGGCAGCTGGTTTGATGATCAGTATCGGTAAAATGATCGCTATGTTCTCGGGGGATGTCCAATTGTTGCTGACAACGGCTGGGGTTATCGAAGACCTGGGCTGGGCTGTCATCGTCAACCTGCATATCCTGTTCGCTGTCGCCATCGGGGGATCTTGGGCGAAAGAGCGTGCTGGCGGAGCCTTCGCAGCACTGCTTGCATTCATCCTGATCAACCGCACGACCGGTAAACTTTTCGGAGTGACCGCGGATATGTTGGCTACTGACGGCGCAACAACCAAAACATTGTTCGGCCAAGATATCTTGGTGAACGGCTACTTCACTAACGTTTTGGGCGCACCCGCTTTGAATATGGGCGTTTTCGTCGGCATCATCGCCGGTTTTGTCGGTGCGGTTATCTTCAATAAATACTACAACTACCGCAAACTGCCGGAAGCATTGTCCTTCTTTAACGGCAAACGCTTCGTGCCTTTCGTCGTCATCGGTGGATCCGTTGTTATTTCCCTTGTCTTGGCAATCATCTGGCCAGTCGTTCAGACCGGCATCAATAATTTTGGGATTTGGATCGCAGACTCCGCGGATACAGCACCGATCTTAGCGCCGTTCGTATACGGTACGCTGGAGCGTCTGTTGTTGCCGTTCGGTCTGCACCATATGCTGACGATTCCGATGAACTACACTTCTTTGGGCGGAACCTACACAATTTTGACGGGCGCCGCTGCAGGTTCGCAAGTGTTCGGACAAGATCCTCTATGGTTGGCTTGGGCCAGCGATTTGGTGAATTTGAACAATACTGGCGATACCGCAGGCTACAACGAGTTGCTTAGCGCATTCACTCCGGCCCGCTTTAAAGTCGGCCAAATGATCGGCGCTGCCGGCAGTTTGATGGGATTGGCATATGCAATGTACCGCAATGTCGATGCCGACAAACGTCCAAAATACAAATCTATGTTCTTCTCGGCAGCCATCGCTGTTTTCCTGACGGGCGTAACTGAACCGCTTGAGTACATGTTCATGTTCGCTGCACCGCTACTTTACGGCGTTTACGCAGTCCTGCAAGGAGTCGCTTTTGCAATGGCCGACATCATCAGCCTGCGCGTCCACTCCTTCGGTACACTGGAATTCCTGACGCGCATCCCGATGTCCTTGAAAGCCGGCTTATGGTTGGATGTTGTCAACTACATCTGGGTGACGCTCGCTTTTGCTGTCATTATGTACTTCGTTGCCAACTTCATGATCAAACGCTTCAAATTCGCAACACCAGGCCGTTTGGGTAACTATACCGACTTCGATGGTGAAGGCGAAGAAGCTGCTCCTTCACCTGCAACAACGGCAGGCAACGCTGATGCATCCGATAACGACAAACTTGTTTGGAACATCATCGGCGCATTCGGCGGACAAGACAACATTTCTGAAGTCGATGCGTGTATGACACGTTTGCGCGTAACGGTGAAAGATGAAACACAAGTCGCGGAAGATAAAAAATGGTCCACATTGGGCGCACGCGGTGTCATCCGCAAAGGAAAAGGCATCCAAGTCGTGTACGGCCCTCAAGCAGATGTCCTGAAATCTGATATAATAGATTTATTAGGAAAATAGAAAGGTGAGGACCACATGAAACTACTGACTTTGAATACTTACAGCTGGGTTCAAACAGCCGACCCTAGCCTGTTTGCCCCGCTTGTTGCCGACATCCTGGAAAACCAATATGACGCAATCGCCCTGCAGGAAGTGAATCAACTCTCTTCCGGGCCGGTCATCAGTGAACCGGAAGGCTATCTGCCCACTCAGAATGAAATCCCGATCAAATCGGATAACTTCGCCTATTTCTTGGTAAAGGCTCTGGCGGAGAAAGGCCTTTCCTACCATTGGTCCTGGGTGCCGTGCCACCAAGGCTACTTCCGTTTCGATGAAGGAGTCGCCATCCTCAGCAAAGCGCCGATTCAGTCAGTCGATCAGGTCCAACTTTCTATAGTCAATGATTTCGAAAGCATCCACACCCGCCGCGCTTTGGTCCTCGAGACCGAAGCCGCAGCTTTCGTCTCCGTCCACCTGTCCTGGTGGAAAGAGGAAGAAGAAAATCCGTTCTTGCGAGAGTGGAATTCAGTTGAGGCAGCCGTCAAAAAGCTGCGCGGCATCAAGCCCATTTATGTCATGGGTGACGTCAACAACCCAGCCGATGTCCGCAACGAAGGTTACGACCTGATCACGAATGCCGGCTGGCAGGATGCCTACGCCGGCGCAGCAACGCGAGAAGGATCCGCAACCGTTCCACCGGCGATCGACGGCTGGGAAGGAAACGAATTGCCTTTGCGCATCGACTACATCTTCTCGGATCAACCGCAAGCGGTCGAAACCTACGAAGTTAAGTTTGATGGTAAGAAGTTGCCTGGCGTGTCCGACCATTATGGGGTTGCGGTAACGTACGCTTGAGCTTGATACATTTGAAAGAAAGAAGATCTACCTCGCGCGAGGTAGATCTTCTTTTTCTATTTAGTCTTGTTGGGCACGAAGGCGGGGGCGCCCTGAAATGCGGACCGAAAAGCCCGCCAAATCAAGTTTGGCGGGCTAAGTCACAGCGTTACCCGCTCTGGCGTCACTGCTTGAGCAGGAGGTTTGTGTAGTCCACATATTTCCTGTACAGGCTGTCCAAAGTCAGGTGGATGGGTAGGAAGGAAACAATTTCGGTGTCACCCTGCATGACCGGGGTGCTTTGGAAATACAGATTATACTTTCCTAAAGACGCTAAGCTGTTATTGCTCAAGCTAGTAATCGAGACAATCGGAATGCCTTTTAGTTTCAAAATGCCCATTTCTTTTTCGACTTCGCGGATATCGCCGCTCAGAGAGACAACTATCAATAAATCCGTCGGCTGGATATCGCTTTTGGATGCCATTTCTAGTTCCCTTTTGGCTTCAAGAACAACAGGATATTTACCGACAGCAATCATAGAGCGTAAGAAGTCGGCCAAAACGTTGCGCTGTCCCCAGCCTGTCCCATAACAATAAATCCGATTTGCTTCATGCAATTGCTTCAGAATGGGTGTCAATTCAGTTTGTTCAAAAATTTTCTTTGTCGCTTCAATGTCTTTGATCTGCAGACTGTAAAGATCTTGTTTTTCTCCGGTGACGTTTTTCTTGGAAATATCTTTTCGGATGCTGTATTTGAACTCACTGTACCCGCTGAATCCCATCTTTTGCGTCAAGCGCAGGATGGATGATTTCGACGTCAGCGTCTCTTTCGCCAATTCAATGATGGTCATCTCTTGGCAATTCGCCTTATTCCTGATGATATATTCAATAATGGCTTTTTCATTTTCATTAAGTTCGTTGAAGTGCTCGTTGATGATGCCTTCTAATTCCATCCCTATCCCTCCGAAAACAAAGAGTCGCCTACCAAGAGCAACTCTCTTTGGTTTGCGACTCTATTGTATCATATGAAGTGTCTGTTTCAGGAAGGAACTCTTAGTTTAGAGTTGGCCAAAACTCTGTGTTGACGGCAATGAAATCATCCAGAATGTTTTTGGCTACCCGCGCATTTGGTACGATGCGGGAAACAGTCAGTGCCTGCCATAATTTTTGGTAGGAGCCTTCTTCCCAGGCTTCCACTACCAGTTTTTCTACAGCGACTTGCTGTTCCATCAAGCCTTTTTGGAAACGAGGGATTTCACCTTGAACAAGTGGTTCCGGACCGTTCGAACCAACGATACACGGAATTTCCACCATCGCTGTCGGATCAAAATTGGAGATTGCCCCATTATTTGGCACAATCAGCAGCATGCGCTCTTTTGTATTGTACGCAATCGCCCGAGCCAAGTCGACAATGTAAGAAGCGTGATCGTCCATTTCCAGTTCGGAATTTACCGCAGTCCCTAGTTGCGCAATGCGGTTGCATTCCCCAAAGACCATCTTCTCGCGGTGATCCATCACCTCGTTTGCGCGGGTATATTCAGGGTTGGCTTTTTCGACTTCATCTTGTGGGAATAAGTAGTACTTCAAATAAGTGTTCGGCAAGGTTTTTGGATCCAGTGGATAAACTTCTTTAGCTTTTCCGAATGTGTGCACCCAGCTTGCTTCGACTTCCTCGCTGCCCTTTCCTTCCAGCTCGGCAGGCGTGAGATAGCCATGCTCTTTGACATGCTTTTGGATTGCAGGCATCAGATCATTGCCGTCTTTATCACGGATATCTGTCCACCATCCGAAGTGGTTCAATCCATAGTAGCGGATGGAAAGTTCTTTGCGGGACTTCATTCCAAGAATTTCCGCCATGCGATGTTCGATACCTACCGGCATGTCGCATATGTTGATGATTTTGCTGTTCGGACGCAGTTTACGCGTCGCTTCCGCTACAATCGCTGCTGGATTGGAGTAGTTCAGCATCCATGCGTTCGGAGAATATTGCTCCATGTAATCCACCAATTCCAACACGCCCCCGATCGAACGCATGCCGTACGCAATCCCGCCCGGTCCACAAGTCTCTTGGCCGATGACGCCGTATTTCAAAGGAATTTTTTCATCTTTCTCACGCATCGCATATTTTCCGACGCGGATATGGGCCATTACGAAATCGACATCTGTAAAAGCAGTTTCGGGATCAGTAGTTGCAACAAAAGTGATTTCAGGTGCACGTTCTTTCAGGATAATTTCGCATGCATCCGCGATTTGCTTTTGTCGCTCCGGGTCATTGTCATAGAACTTGATTTGTCTGATCGGAAAAATCTCCAGATTCTCCAATAACATCATGATGATCCCTGGTGTAAACGTGCTGCCTCCGCCTGCGATAGCGATCGATTGTTTTTTTAATTCCATGTTTATTCTCCCTTTCTCCTGTTAACTTAAATGTATGATGATAAATCTATTGGATATGTTGTTAAATCGGCCTTTGTTCGACCAGCTGATCGAATGCTTCCCTGACTTGCGGAACATCCAGCCCCACAATCACTTGGAACGCCTTTCCATTTCTGACGAGTCCATGGGCGCCGCCTTGCTTGAATTCCGCATCCGTTGCCACCAGTGCTTCATCTGCCACTGTCACACGTAGCCTTGTCGCACAGTTGTTCACCTCGACAATGTTATCCACGCCGCCTAACGCTTCCATATAATGCGCAGCTCTCACAGAGTACGGATTGCCTGCCAGCTCGCCAGCATTTTTCTTGGCTTGCTTTTCCCGATACTCTTGTTTGCTGTACATCTTGACTTCTTCCGCATCTTCACGCCCAGGTGTTTTCAGGTCATATTTCAGAATGGCGAATCGGAACACAAAGAAGTAGATGACACTGAAAGTAAAGCCGACTGCGAATAGGGTTAGGACTGATCCCATATGATTGATCGACATCGGAATGATGAACTGCGACAGGTTTGTGATCAACCCACCACCGATATCTCCGACAACTCCGAAAGCATATACAGTCGCGCCTAAAGTTGCCGCCAATAAAGCATGAACCAAGAACAACTGCGGTGCGATGAAAAGGAACGTGAATTCGAACGGTTCCGTGATCCCGGAAAGAATGGCGGTCAACGCCGTCGGAATCAACAGTGCCAATGTTTTTTTACGCTTCTCAGGACTGGCTGTCGTATAGAAGGCAGCTGCAATCCCCAGCGGTGCGAACAGTTTGGAAACATTATGCAAAGCGAACCCACCTTCAGGGAATAACTCTTTCAAAGGCTGAGTCGACTGCGCGAATGTATTCAGGTTTTCCAACCAAGCAGCGGTCAACCCACCTTCGACTACCGCTGGCCCAAAAATGAACGGTTGGTAAATGAAGTGATGCAAGCCCGTCGGAATCAAAATCCTTTCGAGGAACACGTACAACCAAACGCCGAATGTACCGGAACTGGCCATGAATCCTTGTGCTGATCCGATACCGCTTTGGATGATTGGCCAAATCCAAGCCGTCAAAAATGCTATAGGCAGCATCAGGAAGAACCCGATAATCACGACTAGCGAAGAACCTTGGAAAATACCGATCCAATCAGGCAATTTCTTTTCAAAGTAACGATTGTGGATCCAAACAACAATAGCTGCAATCAAGATTGCGCCGATTAAATTGGTATCCAGCGTCTTAGTCCCGGCAATCATTTTCAGGCCACTGTTGCCGCCGACTTCTTGGGTGAAGTCAACATTGAACGTCGGTCCCATCAGCTGAAGAATTTTGCTTAAGAAGTTGTTGAATGTGGTATAAACAACGAACGACTCCAAAGCTGCGCGAGCATTTGCTTTTTGCGCCAATCCCATAGGCAAACCAATAACGAATAATAACTCAATCTGATTAAAAACTGTCCACCCACCGGATTCAACTACCGCCCAGAAGTTTTTCCATATTGTCCCTTCCGCTGCGATTCCACCAACCAACATTTCATTTTGGAACATGATCGAAAGCGACAAGATAATCCCTGCAAAAGCGAATAATAAAACAGGTGTAAACATGGCGCCACCAAAGCGTTGCAATTTCTGCATCATCATTTTTCATCTCCTTTTGTTTTTTGAAATCCTTTTCATGTGACTACTATAGCACGGGTAAAAGGGCCCCACAATAAGATGAACCCCTTTAGGGAAAGCGTTCTCACACTGGCCTTTTTACCATTTCCCGGGAAATTTCTCAGGCCAACCACGAGCATCCGAAACATGCGAAACCTAGTTCCAAATAAATAAAAAAACGAAATAGAGAGCACCAACAGGCTGCTCCTTATTTCGTTTTTTTGTATTTCAAGATATCAAGTACGCTCTATGATGCGACAAAACCGATTGACTGGGCGCACTTGTTTGTTCTCATTTATATGTCGGCAGATAATCGCCATGGGCAGCGATCAATTCGTCCACCATTGCTTTTATTTCTGAAATGGACAGTTCTGAACTCGCATGAGGATCCAACAAGGCTGCTTGATAGATTTTGTCTTTTTCAAGTGTCATTGCGGCCTCAACCGCCAACTCCTGGACATTGATATTTGTGCGATTCAATGCTGCCAGTTGCGTAGGAAGGTTGCCTACATAGGTAGGTTGAACGCCATTTTTGTCCACCAAACACGGAACTTCCACACAGCAATCTTCAGGCAAGTTCGTGATCAGACCTTTATTGAGAACATTTCCGGCAATCACAGTCGGATTCCCTGTTGTAATCGCATCCATGATGTAAGAGGCATATTCGCGGCTTCTTGTGTGTTCCAGCGAGCCGTTATTGACGATCTCTTCTCTTTGAAGTTCCCAGCCTTCGATTTGGGTAACGCATCTTCGCAAATATTCATCAATCGGGATTTGCAGTTGATCAATCAGCTGCGGATAATTCTTTTTGATGAAATAAGGATGGTACTCCGCGTTATGCTCGCTGGATTCCGTGATATAGTAGCCAAAATGTTTCATCAATTCAAAGCGCACAGAATCCTTGTGGGGATCAGCGATTGTTGAAGCCAGTCGGTGAATTTCAGGGTAGAAATCTTTCCCGTTCCGATTGATTTCCAACAGCCAAGCCATATGGTTGATGCCGGCGATTTTCCATTGGAATTCATCCAGATTGTATTGATCTTTTATCCCCAGATGTTCAAATAATTCCGGCACACAAACTTGAACACTGTGGCACAAGCCGACCGTTTTGATCTTCGTCCCTTTCAGCATCCCCATCGTCAAAATGGCCATCGGATTGGTGTAGTTCAGTAACCAGGCATCCGGACAAACCTCCTCCATGTCTTTAGCAAATTCAAACATTACTGGAAGTGTGCGCAATCCTCTGAAAATACCGCCGATACCGCCAGTATCCCCGATTGTCTGCTGCAAGCCGTATTTTTTGGGAATCTCGAAATCAATCACAGTGCTCGGTTTGTATCCCCCAACTTGAATAGCATTGATGACGAAATTCGCATCTCTCAAAGCTTCTTTCCTGTCGCTGAAAGACTGTATGTTGGCGCGGTTTTGGTTCGAGTTTTTGTTGATAGCCTTAAGCATCAATTCAGATTCGTTTAATCTTTTTTCATCAATATCGTATAATGCAATCTCTGCATCTTGAAGACTCGGCGTCAACATCGCGTCCCCTAAAACATTTTTCGCAAAAATCGTGCTGCCTGCACCGATAAAACAAATTTTAACCATATCCATGCTCCTTTTTCCATTTGATGTCTCCAGTATAGTTTATTCTCACTGAAACAAAAGTGCATGATTTTAGCTGCAGGGTACAATTTTGTAGGTCTTATTTTTCAGCCTTATATTCGGTCGGCGAACTGTGAAATCTGCTCTTGAAGGCCCTCGAAAAAGAGTGCCGGTTCTCATATCCTACCGCGTTTGAGATTTCCTCAATCGACAATTCCGTCGTTTTCAACAGTTGGCTGGCTTTGTTCATGCGGTACAGGTTCAAATATTTGAGGGCGTTCAAACCCAACTCCTCTTTGATCACCTGGCTGAAATAGGAAGGATGCAGGTACATCGATTTCGCAATTTCTTCGATCGTCAAATCCTCGCGATAATAATTATTTTCCACGTACAACAAAAAAGCTTCGCTGTATTTCGTTCTTTGGCTGACTCGGACCTCCATTTCCACACCTTCATTATGGATTTTGAAGAACGAAAAAATGTCATAGAAGAGCGCCTGATTTACTAGTTTTTTAGAATCATCAAAGAAATCGGATTGCATAAAACTCTCGAATTTTTCCCGCAACGCTTCTTTCGTATCAACTTGCCCAATATAGTCTTTAACGCCGATGCCATTTGTCTGCAGGATTTCTTTCACCTTGTTGCCCGAAAATCCTATCCAATAGTATTCCCAGGGATTTTCCGCATCCGCTTCATAATCGACCAGTTCATTCGGCCGGATCAGAAAAAAATCCCCCGCACCCAAGTGATGCGTTGTATCGTTCACGGTATACCGCCCTTTTCCGCCGATCACAAAGTGCACGATATAGTTATCCCGTAATGAAGGCCCAAATCGATGCCTGCTCTGACACTTCTCGTATCCCACATTAAAAAAATAAAAATCCGAGAAATAATATTCTTTGAAAAATAGATCCTTCAATAGTTTTTCGTTCATAGCGCATCCTCTGTTATCTGTTTATTTATCATGCGGACTTCATAACGCTGGTCAGGACCCTCCTTGCATAGGATCTGGCTTCGAGGGTGCCATTCATCAGTACATTTGTACAGGTAGATTTTAGCACTAATCACGAATAAAAAAAGGGAATTAATGTTAAAATAATGAAGTGATTGTCCAATTAACATGAATTATTCACTTGAGGTGGGAAACGTGGAAACATTGATTTATAATCTTTTAGCATACATAAACAATTCTCTTGATAAGGATATTAACTACCATATAGCGAAAACGTTGCTCGAAAATTTTCATAAGATTGAGGGGTTTTCATTAGAAACAGCAGCAGAGGTATGTAATGTAGCCCCTTCTACAATTAATCGTTTCTGCAAAAGAATTGGTTTTAGAAATTTTTCAAACTTAAGAAATTCTGTAATTAAGCATGGGGCACCTCTTGAAAAGAACGATATTCACCTAAGTGGAGATAGGTTTATAGAGCAATTAAAGGAAAACGTGGAAATAATTGAAAATATCCCAAGGGAACAGATTGAGCGGATTGTAAAACAAATCAGCAAATCCCGTCGAGTTGTAATACTAGGTTTTGAAAAGCATCAAATCCAAGCTTTGGAGTTACAAAAAAAAATACTTCTTGCAGGGAAATTTTGTGAATGTAATACAAATATTTTTAAACAAATGAATGTTCTGGACATATTGACAGAGGAAGATATGATTATCACTATTTCTATACAGGGATACTTACTATCAGAGGAATTTCTCTTATTTGAAAAACTCAAAAGGACTGAGGGAAAGAAATTACTGATTACCTTCTCGGAACCACATCAACATCTAGCACTATTTGATGAAATTTTACAGTGTGGAAAAATTGAAAATAGTGCTGTCAGTAGTCAAACCTTATTAAGATTGTTTGATGTATTGTTTCATTGATTCCAATAGCAACATTCTTCGCAGCCTTAAACTGGTCTCTTTTAGACCAGTTTTTTTAGCATCACTAAATTATAATAAAATCAGAAACAAAAAAAGTCGAGAGAAGGAATATACTATGACATTTCCAAAAGGTTTTTTATGGGGTGGAGCTACGGCTGCAAACCAATTAGAAGGAGCTTACAACGAGGGGGGCAAAGGCCTTTCCATTTTTGATATGGTCCAATTTGTACCAAAAGAAGAGCGTGCAAACGAAATCGAAATGGATATCAGAAGCAAAAAGGAACTTGAGGATCTTTTAGCAGGAACCGTTGGAGATAACTTCCCGAAACGTCGTGGTATCGACTTCTACCACCGTTATAAAGAAGATATTGCACTGTTTGCAGAAATGGGCTTTAAAACATTCCGTATGTCCATCTCTTGGCCTCGTATTTTTCCAAATGGTGATGAGACAGAGCCAAATGAAGAAGGACTAGCTTTCTATGACAAAGTATTCGATGAATTATTGAAATATGGAATCGAGCCACTTGTGACGTTATCACACTATGAAATTCCACTTGCTTTAGTTCAAAAATATAATGGTTGGGCAGATCGACGCGTAGTTGAATTCTTTGTTCATTATGCAGAAACGGTATTTAATCGTTATAAAGGAAAAGTGAAATACTGGTTAACGTTCAATGAAATTAATATTTCAACGCTGTCTCCATATATCGGTAGTGGTGTTCTTATAGATGAAGTAGAACACAAGGAAGAAACGGTTTATCAAGCATTACATCATCAGTTTGTAGCAAGCGCTAGAGCGGTCAAGGCGTGTCATGAAATGATCCCTGATGCCATGATTGGTTGTATGCTGGCTCGTATGGAAGTATATCCAGAAACTTGCAGTCCAGATGATGTATTAGAAGCACTGAAAGAAGACCAAATGAACCTTTTCTTCACTGACGTCCAAGTTCGTGGCTATTATCCAAGTTACATGTTAAGTTATTTTGAAGAAAATGATATTAAGCTTGACATGCTTCCTGGCGATGAAGAAATATTACTGCAACATACAGTGGATTACTTATCCTTTAGTTACTACATGTCAATGGTTGCCAGCGGAGCACCTGGTAAGCAGAAGGAAAAAGGGAACTTCTTTAGTGGTGTGAAAAACCCTTATTTAGAGTCATCTGATTGGGGATGGCAAATTGATCCGAAAGGATTGCGTATTACCTTAAAGAAAATGTATGATCGCTACCAAGTACCGTTGTTTATCGTGGAAAATGGACTTGGCGCCTATGATAAAGTAGAGGAAGACGGCTCAATCAACGACGATTATCGTATTGATTATATGCGTGCACATATTGAGCAAATGAAAGAAGCGATCAAAGAGGGTGTAGATCTTATTGGGTACACAAGCTGGGGTTGTATCGATTTAATTAGTGCAAGTACCTCTGAAATGTCTAAACGTTACGGTTTCATCTACGTTGATCAAGACGATTATGGCAATGGTACTTTAGAGAGAAGCAAGAAAAAATCATTTGATTGGTATAAGCAGGTAATTACTACAAATGGAGAAGAACTATAGATAGAACTTAAAGGGGGGTGTCTCAAAATGAGACACCCCCCTTTGCTTATAGATACAATAGCACCTTATGTTATTCAATTAAAGCAAGTAGTACCCTTAGGAATGGTCCTTCAATAGGTTCATGGCAAGATTGATTTGTTACTGATTGAATTTCTTTGGTCGCCCTTCCCGAATAGGAGCTTAATCGTGTTCAATGCATCTTGTGTGCTCCAAGCGAAGCGATCCAACTTCGTCACAACCAGCGTGTCCCCTGTCTGGATTTCCTGAAGAAGTTTTTGAAATTCGGGACGATCACTTTTCGTTCCAGTGATTTTCTCGAAGTAGACCCAATCGCAGCGTTCCTCTTCGAGTTGACGCTGCTGTCCTTCCAGATCCTGTTGACGGATATCACGGTAGAGATGAATTCGCTTTTCTGAAAGGACACACCTATGGAACGAACCTCCGTAGCAGGATAAAAAAATAGGCGATAACTTACCCCAACTCAGGTAATTTAGCGCCTATTTTTATTATTCAGTTGGGTTTTGTCCAGCCTCTATCTGTGTATTTTTTTAAGCGTCATCATCCGAATTGAATTTCCCAATCTCTTCTGCTTCGGCATCCAATTCTGGGTCCGGATGTTGGGATTTTGGTATTTGATAGTCCCTTTCAGATTCTGCTTCTCCGGAAAGTGGATCTGGATGGGAATGGGCAGCATTTGCTGCGGCCACTTCATTTTCGTGTAATTCTTTTTCAAATTCAGGATTCTTATCCATTACGGTTCCTCCTTATGATTCATAACGTATAAAAGAATTGAGAGCGCTTGCATTATCCTTCACCCATTCTATAACAAGCAAAACGAAATAACAAATGATACGCACAGGCCCAATATCAGAAATCACTATTATTTTCGGGATTGAAATGGAAGTCTGCCTTTTTTAAACTGAATTTTTAGTAAACATTGCTCATTTTAATGTACCGATTCATCTGATCTAGGAGTATGGCAGTTGAAAAAATCGTAAACTGATAGATTGCTATTCTCGTTATGCAAGGACAGTCCTGAAAAGCTGCAAAGGTTGGGTGAAATACTGGCTGACCACCAATAAAACCAGTATCCTGCTGTATCAATCATTTGTGGGTGGCGAACCTAGTCGTTCAACATTTTAGGAAGATTGTCGGAGGATCTCACCACTCTTCGCGAACTGCCGAGAATACAAGATAAATGTCGGAGGTTCTCTACATATTCATCCCCCATTCCCTTTCTTCCTTGCCAATTTTTCATCCACACACAACTCTAAGTGTAACGGCTTTCCAAATGAAGCCGGATGCTATATCATTAGATTACAATAAATAAGTGAAGAAATCGGAGGGATTCAGCATGAAATTATTAGTAACGGGAGCAACAGGAAAGTTCGGCACAAAAGTTGTAGAGACGCTTTTGCAGACAGTACCGGCCAACCAATTGGCGGTCAGTGTCCGCGATCCAAAGAAAGCGGAAGCATTGAGCGCTCGCGGGGTGGATGTCCGCCAAGGGGACTTTGATCATCCGGAAACGTTGGACGCCGCTTTCGCAGGCGTCGATCGCATCTTGCTTGTCTCTGCGGACGGAGATAACGAAACCCGGATCCGCCAGCATGCCAACGCTGTAGCTGCGGCAGAGCGGGCCGGCGTTGGCTTCATTGCGTACACCAGCCTAGCTAAAGCTCAGGACAGCACCAACTTGTTCGCTCCGACGCATCAGGCTACGGAAAACGCCATCCTGAAAACCGGCATCCCCTATTCTTTCCTACGCAACAACTGGTACTTGGAGAATGAGGCTTCCAGCATCCAAGGCGTCCTGGCAGGCGCTCCGTGGGTGACATCCGCAGGCGACGGCAAGGTCGGATGGGCGCTGCAACAGGATTATGCGGAAGCAGCCGCTGCCGTGTTGGCCGGCAGCGGACACGAAAACACAATCTATGAGCTCTCCGGCAAGCCCTTGACTCAGGAAGAAATTGCCGCGGCTCTCGGAACCGTTTTGGAGAAAGAAGTCACCGTACTGCAGCTTGATGATGCCGCTTATGCCGAAGCGATGAGCGGTGCCGGTGTACCGGATTTCGTCATCCCTATCCTGCTCGCTATCCAAAAGAGCATCCGCGAAGGTTCATTGGATGTCGAAAGCGATGATTTCGAAAAATTGCTCGGCCGTCCAGCCACTCCGATCAATGAAGCTTTGGCCCAAATCGCTAAGGGCTTGGCCCACGTTGGCTGATTGAACGCGCGGTGGAATGTCGATTGAAACCATGGATAAATGCGAAGTATTCATCTTTTTGCGCGCGCATGCCGTGCTAAAGATGAATTGTTCCAAAGTATTCATCTTTTCGAGCGCGAATGCCGTCCTAAACATGAATTACTCCAAAGTATCCATGTTCACACGACAAAATTGCCTACCCCCACAAAAACAAAACCCAAAAAGCCCAAAAGGCGCTCCGGCAAGAGCGCCTTTTGGGCTTTTTCACTTTACAATACTATCCTTTGACTGATCCGGAAGTCACGCCTTCCACATAGAAGCGTTGCATGAAGATAAACAGGATCGTGATTGGGATGGCGATCAGCACGCAGCCTGCAGTGAACGCCATGAACAGCGAGTTCGCGGTTGTGCGGGTCATCATCGTGAACAACCCGATCGCTATCGTGTAGTTCGGGATGTTGTCGCCCATGATGATTTTTGCGAAGATGAAGTCCATCCACGGTCCCATGAAAGCCAGCAATGACGTGTACACGATGATCGGTTTGGACAACGGCAGCGTGATTTTCGTGAAAATCTGCCACTTGTTCGCGCCGTCGATCATGGCCGATTCGTCCAGCGCCATCGGAATCGTATCAAAGAATCCTTTGGCGATATAGAAGCCCAGCGCGGAACCCGCGGAGTAGACCAAAATCAAAGCAAGCAGGCTTTCCGTCAGGTTGAGGGCTTTCAGGATGTAGTACACGGCAATCATGCTCATGAATCCGGGGAACATGTTCAGGACAAGCGCCACTTTCAGGAACGGTTTCCGCATCTTGAAGCGCAAGCGCGACAGTGCGTACGCCATTGCGATCGTAATGAAAGTCGACAGGAGGCAGCTGATCACGGAAACAAACAGCGTATTCAGGAACCAACGCACAAACGGATAATTTCCGGTTGTGTTCTGCAGCAGAATTTTGTAGTTTTCCAAAGTAAATGATTTTGGAATGATGTACGGAACGAACGCCCCGCCCTCTGCCCGGAAGCTGGTCAAAACGATCCATACGATAGGGAACATCCAAATGACCGACAGGACAGCCAGGGCGGCGTAGACTGCAGCCAGCGAATATCGCCGCTGCGCTTTGTATCCTGTTGTTTTCTTTTCTTTTGCCATTTTTTTAGCCCTCCTTGAATGAATTCGTTCTTGTGTAGGCCAGCAGACTGAAAGCTGCGGACAGGATGAAAATCAGAATACCAATGACGGATGCCAAGTTGTAGTCCATTGTGTTGACGGTCAAGTTGTATAGCCATGTAACCAACAAGTCCGTCGAACCCGCTCCGTAGAAATCGGAATTCGAAGGGCCACCGCCGGTCAACAGGAAAATGACGTTGAAATTGTTGATGTTTCCGATAAATTGTTGGATCAACGCTGGCATCATGACGAACAAAATTTGCGGGAAAGTGATGTTCCTGAAAATCTGCAACTTGTTGGCGCCATCGATCCGTGCAGCCTCAATCTGGTCAGTCGGCAGATTTTGGATGATCCCCGTCGAAACCAGCATCGTTGCCGGAATACCGATCCACATATTAACGACAATGACCGTAATTTTTGCCCAAATCGGATCCGTCAAAAATGGAATGGCCGAATCGATCAGCCCCAAATTCAGAAGCGTGGCGTTGATGGGTCCCGCGCCATTCAACAGATTGCGCATCACCAATAGCGAGATGAACTGCGGTACTGCCATCGTGACGACGAAAATCGTGCGCCAAACGCCTTTGAATTTCAGGCCTTTGGTGTTGATCAAAAGCGCGAGCAGGATGCCGAAGAAAAAGCAAGTGACCGTCGCCAGCGTAGCCCAGATCAGCGTCCAGCCCAAGACCGGGAAGAAGGTGTCTGCCATATTTCCGGAAATGACGTTACCGAAGTTCACCAAGCCGACCCAGGTAAAGAGGTTTTTCGGCGGCAAGTGCGTATGATCATAGTTAGTGAAGGCGATCGAGATCATGTAAAGCAACGGCAGGACCGTGAACAGCAGTACGCCCAACAACGGAATCGTCATTAGGGTAAGGTAGAACCGTTCGTTCAGCAGACTCGCCAAATCATCCATCGTGCTCGGAATCTTTTCATCCGCTACTTTTAGCCCATGGAGATGCCGTGCGCTTTTCAAATTGATGATGTACAAACCCACAAGGAGCACACAAATCACAATGGCAGCAATGCCGAATAATAGCAGTAACATCGAGTTGTCGCCTTCTTGCAGCACTTCAATCCCTATGCGTTCATCAAAAACGAGCCCTTGCCCCTGAGTACCCAACGTCGCCAACATAGACAGCGCGTGGAGTCCGTTGCGGATCAGCCAATAGAAGAAGGCGATCTGCGAAAACAGAAAAATCAAACCCTTTAAGTATTGTTTATTGGCAAGATTGGCAGCTCCCATGACAACAAAGGAAAGTTTTGTTGCGACGTCCCCTTCTTTGAACACTTCCCGAAAGGTCATCTGCTGGCTGTAACTTTTTTTCTTGAACATGGCTTCCCCACTCACTTTCGTCATTTAAATAGGAGGGACGAAAGATGCGTGATCTTTCGCCCTCCCTTTTTAATTTTTGTTATTCTTTTTCTTCCTCAGGTTCTGTTACTTTGGAAGTGTCGCTGACCAATTTGTCCAATTTTTCCATGTACTCGGATTCTGTGATGTTGCCTTTGTATGCATCATTGATGATGGCATCCATTGCTGGCCAGAACGAAACGATTTCCGGAACTTTAGGCATTACGACTGAATGAGTGGGTTGGGACATTTCCATGACCGCTTTTGCAACAACGTCTTCTTGCACTTCCGCTGTTTCCTGAACGACTTTGTTAGATGGGATGACGCCCATTTCCTGGAATTCAGTCAATTGGGAAGTTTCATTGGACAGGTAGTTAGCCAAAGCCATGGATGCTAAAGGAGCATCTGTCTGTTGGTTTACGGCAAACAATTTGACGCCCAAGAAAGCTTTCATTTGAACTTCGCCGCTGCCGAAATCGACTGTCGGATAAGCCGCAACGCCCATGTTCTCGCCCAATGCTTTAATTACGTCATTTTTGGACCAAGGACCGGAAAGAAAAGCATCCGAAACGCCTGCTTCCAAGTTGGCCAAAGCTTCAGCTCCGGATTGGATCACGCCTGGATTGTTCTTTTGAGCTGCGACCCATGCAAGTACTTCAGCACCTTTTTCGTTATTGAAATTGGTTCCGCTTGGATCTTCACCGTTTTCACCGTACAAGTAAAGACCGTTACTCATGAACAGCGGTCCAAAGATATAGTTGGCTCCAGCTTCAGCAAAGTTTGTGCCGATTTTGCCTTTTTCAGACAACGTCGTCCAGCTCTTCACATCGTCTTCAGTAAGTTTCGCTTTGTTATAGTAGAGAACTTGCGATTCAACGCCGTATGGGTAGCCGTAAAGCTCATCGTTCCACGTTACGCCTTCCACAGCCGATTCCACGTTGTTTGCTTTTACTTCATCCGCGTATTTTGTGTTCGGGTACAACAGACCTGCTTCAGCCATTTGACCGACCTGGTCATGCGGCATCATGAAAACATCGGCAGCCGCTTTTGGATCTTTCGAGACATCTTTTTTTGCATCCGCTGAGCTTCCTGCTGCCACTTCAACGGTAACTTCAGGGAATTCTTTTTCGAAGTCTGCCACGATTCCTTTGAAGACTTCCACGTGATCCGTGTCCACCCACAATTTGACATCGCCTTCTACTACGACTTCCCCGGATGTGTTCTCAGCCGAGCCTGTGCCGCTTGTATCAGTTGTGCCGCCGCATGCGCCCAAGATTAAAGCAGATGCCCCCAAGATTAAACCGCTTCCAAAATATTTTTTCCAATTCGTCTTCACTTACTTGTCCCCCTTGAAATGAATTTCCTTTACACTTTAGATTATGCAACCGATTGCTTAAATAGTCAAGCGTTATTTCTCATAAAAAGAAAACGATTTATTTTTTTGATGAATCGGATTGATTGTGAAAAGCTTAATTACATATGTATATCAAGGGTTTCTAACACTATGCAAGCCAATGGATATGATTCTCCACTCCAAAAATAAAATGCAACCGATTGCTAAAAGTTCTTGCAACCGATTATCTGATGTGCCACAATGTGGGAAAACAAAGAGTGAAAAGGAGCCGATACTACTATGAACACTTCAGCGCTTTACCATCGTCCCGAAAGCGAGTTTGCCTATCTATATGACCAAGAAACGATGCACGTCCGCCTGCGGACTGCCCGCGGAGACGTTAGAGAGATGGGATTGCTTTACGGGGACCCTTATTTTTTGGACAAAGAGGAGTGGTTCCGCAAACCGCTTCAGATGATCAAAACACTTTCCACCGATCTTTACGACTACTGGTTTGTGCAAGTGAACGCACCTTTAAAGCGCTTATCCTATGCATTTTCTTTAAAGGGTCATGACGGAATTTCCGTCTTTTATGGCGATCACGGCGTCTATCCATTAGAAGAAGAGTATTTGCTGATGCCAAATAATTACTTCCGGATGCCCTTCTTCCATGAAGTCGATCGCTACAAAACACCTGAATGGGTCAAAGAAACCATTTGGTATCAGATTTTCCCGGAGCGTTTTGCCAACGGGGATCCGAGCAACGATCCGGAAGGCACACTTGCTTGGGGTTCGGAAGATCCTAACAGGCAGAATTTCTTCGGCGGCGACCTGCAGGGGGTCATAGACAAGCTTGACTATTTGGAGGACCTGGGAATCAACGGTATATATTTCTGTCCGATTTTTGAAGCTTCTTCCAACCATAAGTACGACACGATTGATTACCTGAAAATCGATCCGGCTTTCGGCGATGCCGAAATCTTCAAGAAACTCGTGGATGAATGCCACAGGCGCGGTATGAAAGTCATGCTGGATGCCGTCTTTAACCATATCGGCGACTCTTCTCCGCAATGGCAAGATGTGCTTAAAAACGGCAAAGACTCGAAATATGTCGATTGGTTCCACATCAATGAGTTCCCGGCTTCGTACAAACGGGGCGAAAATTTCGAGGATGCTTATGATATCACCTACGATGTTTTTGCTGCCAATCCGCATATGCCGAAATTGAATACGGCCAATCCGGCAGTGCAGGATTATCTGTTGAACATCGCCCGTTATTGGATTGAGGCCTTCGATATCGACGCTTGGCGTTTGGATGTCGCGAACGAAGTCGATCACGCCTTTTGGAAAAAATTCCGGATTGTCTGCGATGAAGCCAAAAAAGATTTCTACATTCTCGGCGAAATTTGGCATTCCTCCCAAAATTGGCTGCAGGGCGACGAATTCCATGCGGTCATGAACTACGCCTTCACTGACGCAATCATGGGCTATTTCGTGAAGAATGAACTATCATTGAGTAAAATGGTGTCGGAAATGAACAACCAGCTGATGCTCTACCGTGATCAGACGAACCAGATGCAGTTTAACATTTTGGATTCCCATGATACGCCGCGCCTGTTGACCGAAGCCAATGAAGACAAAGACATCATGAAGCAAGCGATGGCATTTACTTATATCCAACCTGGAGTCCCATGCCTGTACTACGGAGATGAAATCGGTTTGACCGGCGGGATGGACCCGGATTGCCGCAAGTGCATGGTCTGGGAAGAGGGAAAACAGGACCGCAATCTGCACCAATTCGTGAAACAATTGAATGGCCTCCGCAAAGAGCAGCAAAAAATCCTTTCGGAAGGCACCGTTTATTGGCGGCAAGTATCTGAAGAATCCGGCGTGATCATTTTGGAGCGCATGCTAGGCGGAGAGGTCATCCGCGGCGCCTTCAACACCGGTGAACACACGGCACGGGTGGAACTGATCGGGAACGCTTTGTTTGCGAACCTTGCTGACGTGTCGGACGGCTCGGTCGAATTGGAACGCAAAGGCTTTGTGTTGATGAAAGAATAGTCACTGCACGTTGCGGCGGGCAATTAGGCAATAGATTTTCTCAAATGAAATGAATAAGGAATGAGGATGCAGCATGGAAAAACATTGGTGGCAAGAGGTTGTCGTTTATCAGATTTATCCGCGGAGCTTCAGGGACAGCAACGGCGACGGCATCGGCGATATCGCCGGCATGACCGAAAAATTGGACTATCTGGAAAAATTGGGGATCGGGGCGATTTGGCTTTCGCCTGTCTACGAGTCGCCGAACGACGACAACGGTTATGACATTTCCGACTATGAAGCCATTCTCGAAGAATTCGGCACAATGGCAGAAATGGAACATTTCATCGCGGAAGCCGATAAGCGGCACATCAAAGTGGTGATGGATCTGGTGGTCAACCATACTTCGGACGAACACGCTTGGTTCGTCGAAGCCAAAAAAGGCAAAGATAATCCGTACCGCGACTATTACGTCTGGGAAGACCCTGCCGCAGATGGCGGCGTGCCGAACGGATTGGGTTCAGCTTTCTCCGGACCGGCCTGGGAATGGGATGCCGCAAGCGGACAGTATTACTTACATCTCTTCAGCAAAAAACAGCCGGACCTGAACTGGCAGAACCAAAAGATGCGCCAGGAAATCTACGCTATGATGAACAGCTGGATCGCTAAAGGCATCGGCGGCTTCCGCATGGACGTCATCGACCTGATCGGAAAAATCCCCGAAAAGGGAATCACCGGCAACGGCCCGCAGCTGCATGAATTCCTGCAGGAAATGCATCATGCGACTTTCGGCGCCCATGACCTGCTGACCGTCGGCGAAACCTGGGGCGCCACTCCGGAAATCGCCAAATTATATTCCGCTCCCGAACGCGAGGAGCTCTCGATGGTTTTCCAATTCGAACACATCGGCCTGGACCAAAAACCGGACGGCAAGAAATGGGATCTACAGCCGATGCGGGTGGCCGAACTGAAGCGGATTCTGACGAAATGGCAAACGGAACTCGGACAGGACGGCTGGAACTCTTTGTTCTGGAATAATCACGATTTGCCACGGATGCTGTCGCGTTGGGGGAACGATCAGACTTACCGCTCGCAAAGCGCCAAAATGCTGGCGATCCTCTTGCACATGATGAAGGGCACCCCTTACATCTATCAAGGCGAAGAAATCGGCATGACCAACACGCCGATTACAACCATTTCAGAAGCAAGGGACATCGAAACGATCAATATGTACCACGAGCGCTTGGCGAAAGGCTATTCAGAGGCAGAGATCCTGGCTTCGATCAACGCCAAAGGCCGCGACAATGCCCGCCGCCCGATGCAGTGGGACGCTTCCTTGAACGGTGGCTTCACGACCGACACCCCTTGGATCGGCATGAATGAAAATTATCCGGTCATCAATGCGGAGGCTGTTTTGGAGGACCCGGATTCGATTTTTTATACGTACCAAAAGCTGATTCGTCTGCGCAAAGAGCAGCCGATCATGGTTTGGGGCGAATTCAAGTTGGTGGATACGGTCGATGAAGTCATCAGCTATTACCGGGAATACGAGGTCGAGCGTTGGCTGATTGTGGCCAATTTTTCAGATGACGCGCAGCTCTTCTCGGTCGAGGACGAAATAGCCGAAGTGATCATCCAGAATTATGAGTTGGAGCTTACAGATTTGAAGGACATGACATTGAAGCCTTGGCAAGCTTTTGTGGTGAAGGTGACCGCATGAACGGCTGGTGGAAAAATGCGGTAGGCTATCAGATCTACCCCCGGAGTTTCCGGGACGCCAACCACGATGGCATCGGTGACCTGCAGGGAATCATCGAAAAACTGCCCTATCTGCAGTCATTGGGCGTGGATTTCATTTGGTTGAATCCGGTCTACGCTTCGCCGAATGTCGATAACGGCTACGACATTTCCGATTACCAGGATATCCATCCCGATTTCGGGACAATGGCCGACTTCGAGGAACTGTTGGATACGGCCCATGCTGCAGGCATCAAAATCATCATGGATCTGGTCGTGAACCATACTAGCGATCAGCATCCTTGGTTTCTGGAAGCGAAAAAAGGCCGCGAAAACCCGTATCGCGATTATTATTTGTGGGCGGATGCGACGGAAAACAAAATGCCGAATGATTGGCAAAGTTTCTTCGGCGGATCGACCTGGACTTACGACGGCTCGGGCCAGTCCTACTTTCATGTCTTTGCGCCGGAACAGCCGGATCTGAATTGGAAAAACCCCAAAGTACGGGAAGAAATCTACCAGATGATCCGCTGGTGGCTGGACTTGGGGATCGACGGCTTCCGTCTGGATGCGATCAGCCATATCCAGAAAGAACCTTGGGATTTCAAGATCACCGAAAATCCTTGGGCACCCTTCATGAACGTCTCGGGAATCGAAGTCTATATGCAAGAACTGAAGGAAATTTTTGATGCATACCCCATCATGACGGTCGGCGAAGCCAGCGGCGTTTCCAGCAAAAAAGCCGCGCATTGGACCAAAGAAGACGGCTATTTGAATATGATCTTTGAGTTGGAGCATAACGTGCGCGAAGGCCAGCCTGGTTCGGAACGGCTCAATCTGTTGGGGTTCAAAAAGGTGCTTTCCCGTTGGCAAAAAGACTTGGGATCGAACGGATGGAACGCCTTATACGTGGAGAATCATGATAATCCGAGGATCGCTTCGATTCTGGGGGATGAATCACCCAAATCCGCCAAAGCGATTGCCACGATGTATATGTTGCTGAAAGGGACGCCCTTCATCTATCAAGGCCAGGAAATCGGCATGACCAACTTTGCTTTTCAGTCGATGGAACAAGTCGACGCCCAAGATTCGCACAATCTTTACCGGATTCTCTTGGAGAGCGGCTCTTCTCCGGAAGAAGCGTTAAGGAACGTCACGCATTGGACGCGGGACCATTCGCGCACGCCGCTGCAATGGGAAGGCGGGATGTTCGGCGGATTTTCCGAGTTGCTGCCCTGGATGGCTGTGAACAGTAACGCTGAACATTTGAATATCGCCGAGCAGGAAAAAGATGAACAATCCGTTTTGAGTCATTACAAACAATTGATCCGATTGAGAAAGAATCAGTCCGTATTTTCCGATAGTACCTTCGAACTGATTCTGAAAAATCATCCGCAGGTTTTTGCTTATTTGCGCAAGTCGGACACCAAACAGGTGCTCGTTCTAACGAATCTTAGCCGGAATCCTTGCCAAATCGATCTGCCGACAAGAGTGTCCAACAAAAACTGGCACTTGCTGCTGACGAATTCGGAACAGCTGGCTATCGAAAAACGCGTACAGCTGCAGCCTTATGATGCTTGGGTGTTTGAGGAAGTTGCTGCGGCGCCCGCAGCTGCCCGCTGACCGGAGTTGAGCGACGGTATCTGTGCCCTCCTCCGGTGAGGCTCCTCTGGCCGGAATTAAGCGGTATCTTGAGGGCTCTTCTCCTGCGAGACTATCCTCGTCGGAACACAAACTTATAATGTGGGGCGTCCTCCGGCGTAGCCTCCGTTCACCGGAGGAGAACAATCGCGTTCCCTTCCTCTCACCTATTACTCCAAATAAAGTTTTACAAAACGCTAAAATGAATGCACGAAGAAGAGGCTGTCCCTAATGAGACAACCCCTTCTTCGTGCATTCTGCTTATTGCGCTAAATCTTCTTCTGTGTAATATTCGGTATCAATCAGTTCAGCTTTATAGTTTTCTTTATCGACCGAGATTGGGTTTGCCAAATAGGTCGGCACCACTTTAACGCTGTTGTCGTAGGTTTCGGTGTCATTGACAGGCACTTCTTCACCCTTGAAGATGGCTTCGATCATCTCGATTGTATTTTTAGCCAAGATACGTGTATCTTTGAATACTGTCTGCGTTTGTTCGCCGGCAATGATCGATTTCACACCTGCTTGATCTGCATCTTGTCCTGTGATGACCGGCATCGGTTTGTCTGCGGAGCCATAGCCTACCCCTTTCAATGAAGAGATAACTCCTAGACTGATCGTATCATTAGGAGACAAGACGGCATCCAATGTTTCATCTGAATAGTTTGCGCTCAACAGATTATCCATCCGTCCTTGGGCAGTCGACCCGTCCCAGCGCAGCGTAGCGATTTGACTAAATTTTGTTTGACCGGAACGAACAACCAGTTGACCGCTGTCAAGGTACTGTTGGAACACGGACATCACACCATCGTAATTGATCAAAGCATTATTGTCGTCTGGAGATCCACTAAATAATTCAATATTATAAGGGCCTTCACCTTCACTCAAGTTCAATGCATCTTCGATATAGGAAGCCTGTAGAACCCCAACGCCGAAGTTGTCGAATGTTGCATAGTAATCTACATGCTCGGAATTCATCAACAGACGGTCGTAAGCGATGACTTCAATATCCTCGTTCGCAGCTTTTTCCAATACGTTTGTCAAAGCAGAACCATCGATGGGGGCTATCACCAAAAGATCGACACCTTTCGTGATCATGTTCTCGATTTGCGCAATCTGATTTTCGACTTTGTCTTCTCCATATTGCAAGTCCGTTTTATAACCCAGCTTCTCCAATTCCGTCACCATGTTGTTACCGTCCGAAATCCATCGTTCCATCGATTTCGTCGGCATCGCAATCCCGACATAACCACTTTCTCCGGTAGAAGCGTTACCACTTCCGCAAGCTCCTAACACCAATGCAGATAACAAAGTTGCTGTTGCAAGGATACCTTTTTTCAAACTGAATTCCATTCCGAATTCCTCCACTGCTGATTATTTTTACATCTGTACCACACCAATAAAAATAACGCTTACATTAAATGGGTTGCCCGTTACTCGGCATCATTTCGCGAATCGTGGCTGGATGGTTTCATACCCTCCAGCCACGATTCGTTCCCATGATTCAAACCCAAAAATCTTAATGATGCACGCTCAAATTTCTGCACAAATAGACTGTTATTCTTTCGCCAATGCATGACACAATTCTTTAGTCGCTCCGTAAACTTGCGTATACAGTGCATATATTTTTTGGTAGGCTGCAACGTTTTCCGGAATAGGCCGTAAGACATCTTTGTAGGCAACAAATACGTCCGCGCAAGCAGTCACTGTCGGGAACCACCCAAGTCCGACCGCAGCCAACATTGCAGCACCCAACCCAGGTCCCTGTTCGACTTCCAGACAGGCGATTTCGGCATCGAAAACATCTGCTTGGATCTGCAGCCAATCCGGATTTTTGGCGCCCCCGCCAACGGAAACAATCCGCTTAAAGGATTTGCCAGCTACTTTCTCCATCAATACTTGCGAATCCTTCAAGGAGAAAGTGATCCCTTCCAGAACCGCTCGCGCAAAATGTTTGATCGTATGATTCGTGTCCATCCCGATGAAACTGCCGCGGATTTTGCTGTCGACATGCGGCGTACGTTCGCCGACGATATACGGGGTGAACAGCAAGCCGGCCGCACCCGGTTTGATCGCATCCATGCCTGCAAGCAGTTCTTCGAACGTGCTGTCCGGCGCGAATGTATCCTTGAACCAGTTGAGGCTGTGGCCCGCCGCCAAAGTGACGCCCATCGAGTAGTAGCCATCCTCAATGGTGTGATTGAACAGATGCAACTTGCCTTGGTAATCCTGCTCAGCCGAACCCTCGAATGCGAGGAACACACCGGATGTTCCGATGCTGGCCATGCCTGTCTCAGCATTCACGATACCGGCGCCAATCGCAGCGCAGGCGTTATCTGCCCCACCCGCAAATATTTTTACTTCCTTTTCAAAGCCGAAGCGATTCGCCAGTTCCGGCCGCAGGTTTCCGGTCATGCCCGAAGATTCGATCAATTCAGGCAGATAGGTTTCCGGGATGCAAAATTTTTCGAGAACAGCTTTAGACCATTCTTTCTTTTCAACATCCAGAAGTAGCGTACCGGCTGCATCCGAGTAATCCATATGCATGGTGCCAGTCATCCAATATCCCAGATAATCCTTTGGAAGCAGCATATGCCGCACCTTGTCCCAGATTTCCGGCTCGTTTTCCTGGATCCACAGAATTTTTGGTAAAGTGAATCCTTCCAACGCAATATTTTTTGTGATCGCAAGCAGTTCTTCTCCGAAAGCGTCGGTGATCGCCTTGCACTGTTCGGTGGTCCTGACGTCATTCCACAGAATCGCATTGCGGAGGACATTATTATCTTCATCCAGCACAACCAAACTGTGCATTTGGCCGGAGAAGCTGATTCCCTCCAATTGTGCAGTGAAGTCCGCAACTTCATCCTTCAGCCTGTCCAGTACATATTCGCAGGCCAGGATCCATTGCCCCGGATCCTGTTCGCTGTATCCGGATTTCGGATGGATCAGCGGATACTCTTTTTGGGCGGAAGCTACTGCCTTTCCTTGCTCATCCAGTAGCAACCCCTTCAATGAACTTGTTCCCAAATCTATTCCTAACACATACGCCATAATTTTTGCTCCTCTTCTGTTGCATCCATCAACCGAACGACTTCTGTATGGATTATACCAAGTAGTCGTTCAAGCGGGATTTGACGAATTCAAGATGGCTCGACTCTAATTTGATGTCTCCGTTTTGCAGGGAATACTCTGTCAATGATTCCAAAGTTTCTTTGTCCGACAAGATTCTTGCGCCAACGCCATCGTTGTAGCTGGCATAGCGTTTGTCTTTCAGGTCATCGAAGAAACGTTCCTCTTTCAACTTAGCAGCAGCTTTCAATCCTCGGGCAAAAGTGTCCATCCCGGCAATATGTGCCAACAACAGATCTTCCATCTCGAATGAAGAGCGGCGTACTTTGGAATCGAAGTTGATTCCGCCCGGTGCAATCCCGCCGTTCTCAAGGATTTCATACATAGCCAATGTCGTATCGTAGATGTTTGTCGGGAATTCGTCTGTATCCCAACCCAACAGCATGTCGCCTTGGTTGGCATCAATCGATCCTAAAGCGTCGTAGCAACGGGCTACATTCATTTCATGCTCAAATGTATGTCCAGCTAATGTCGCATGGTTCGCTTCCAGGTTCAGTTTGAAGTCGCCTTCCAAACCATATTTTTGGATAAAAGCCATTGTTGTTGCTGCATCGAAATCATATTGGTGCTTGGACGGCTCCATCGGTTTCGGTTCGATCAGGAACTGTGGTTTGTGGCCGATTTTCTCGCCGTAAGCAACCGCCATTTTGAACAAACGAGCAATATTGTCTTGCTCGAATTTCATGTCCGTATTCAATAAGGTCTCATAGCCTTCACGGCCGCCCCAGAAGACATAGTTTGCGCCGTTCAATTTCTTGCTGATGTCCAAGCCTTTTTTCACTTGTGCCGCTGCATAGGCAAAAACTTCAGCGCTATTGGAGGAAGCTGCCCCGTTCACATAACGTGGGTGGGAGAACATGTTTGCTGTATTCCACAAGAGCTTGATGCCGGTTTGATCCATTTTCGCTTTGATCAGGTCTGTGATCTCATCGATATTTTTGAAAAATTCTTCAAGGGAATTTCCTTCTGGGGCGATATCGACATCGTGGAAGCAGAAGAATTCAACATCCAATTTTTCCAAAATTTCGAAGAAAGCTTCCACACGGTTTTTTGCAGTTTCCATCGGAGTGGACCCTTCCCATGTGCGGATATTCGTAGGGCTTCCGAAAGGATCAGAACCGTCCTGCGTCATTGTGTGCCAGTAAGCGACACCAAAGCGTAAATGCTCTTTCATCGTTTTGCCCATCACGACTTCTGACGGATTGTAATGACGGAATGCCATCGGGTTCTCTGTGGTAACGCCTTCATATTTAATTTTATCTACTGTTGAAAAATAACTCATTTCTTTTCCTCCTCAAAAATGTTATCTTGTCTTTGGGTTAGTTCGCTCAACTAACTCATGAACATAATATAAACGATTATTTTTTTGTTGTCAAGCGCTTTCAGAAGATATATGATAGATAACGAAGGAAGAAGGAGTGGTTTTATTGATTCATAGCAAATACACAATCCGCGAAAACAACGAGGCCACCATTTTGAATGCAATCATTGGCCAGAAAGAAATTTCCCGCGCTGAATTATCCGTCCATATCGGACTAAACAAAGCTTCCGTGTCCGCGATCACCAAAAAACTGTTGGACGACGGATTGATCCATGAGGACCGGGTCGGCGACGCAGCCCGAATCGGCGGCAGGAAGCCCATCATGCTCACTTTCAATGGAAAAGCTGCGCTTACCCTTTCCTTGGATGTCGCACCCAATTACATAGAGGGGCTCATCGCTTATATCGATGGAAAGGTCCTTTATGAATCCGAAATCAGAGGCATCAAAGTTTCCTCCGCCAATGTCCTCGACTATATCACGGAAATGGTTGAAAAATTGACGCAACATGCTGTGGAAACGCCGCACGGCATCACTGGCGTCTGCGTTGCGATCCACGGACTCGTCAATCAGGAAGAAATCATCTTTACACCGAACTATACTTTGCAGAGCGATCTGAAGGCTCAATTGGAAGAAATTTATCCCTTTTATGTATATTTGGAAAATGAAGCGAATCTGGCGGCGCTGGGTGAATATACCTTCGGATCCATTTCGGACAGCGTCGTCAGCCTGAGCATCCATACGGGCATCGGAGCCGGAATTGTCGAAAATGGGAAACTGAGGACCGGGAAAAAAGGTATAGCCGGTGAAATTGGCCACAGCATCCTCTACCCAGACGGCCGTAAGTGTCCTTGTGGCAATGAAGGTTGCCTCGAACAGTATGCATCCCACCAGGCCATCTACAGCGAATTGGAACAGATGCTTGCGTTGCCGGACATCAATTCTTCCGTGGTGATCGAACGCTACAAAAAAGGCGATCCCATTGTCCAAAAAACACTTCGGACCAATGCGCATTATTTGAGCATAGCCGTTAATAATCTGGCGGTGATCTACGAACCAGATCTCGTGGTTATCAACAGTTCAATTTATTCGCAAATCCCTGAATTGATCAGTATTCTTAAGGGTGATCTCAAAGGTAAATTTTCATGTGGCACCAGTGTCGTCAGCAGCTCGCTCAAGAGAAAAGCGACCTTATTCGGGGGTGTGGCCAGGTCCACGCAGAACTTCCTGAACATTCAGAATCTGAAAATGAATACGGACAGCTGAAATCAAAACCACCCGTTATGTTGCTACGGGTGGTTTTGATTTGTTGTCTCGTTCTAATAGCCCAACCTTTTCAATTCCGCTTCCATACTGGAGTTCGTCGGCTTTTCCGCATTCTTCGTCCCCTGAACAGTCAACACACTCAACTTGTGTTGACTGTTCTGCATTCATTGTCCTCTGTTCAGCCGACACCATCGAATTGTCTCGACTGTTCTGCATTCTTCACCCTCCGTTCAGTCGACACTCCCGACTTCCGAACCCACCCTAAATTACCGGAAACCGCGAAAAAAGAAGGCACCGACGCTAATCGGCACCTTCTTCCCTCTCCATTTATGCTTTAAACAAGTACTTCCTCTTTCTTGACTGCGTTCATAACGCTGGCGGCTACGATGTCAGCCACGCCCGGAGTGAAGACATCCGGCATGATGTAGTCTACGTTCAGTTCCTCATCGCTGACGATGCTGGCGATGCCGCGCGCTGCAGCAAGCTGCATTTCGATCGTGATGTCTTTGGCACGGGCATCCAAGGCGCCGCGGAAGATCCCTGGGAATGCCAGCACATTGTTGATTTGGTTCGGGAAGTCGCTGCGGCCGGTGCCGACGATATAGGCGCCGCCTGCTTTCGCTTCATCCGGGAAGATTTCCGGTGTCGGGTTCGCCATCGCGAAGATGACCGGTTTTTCGTTCATGGTTGCGATCCATTCCTTCTTCAGGACGCCCGGCGCGGATACGCCAACGAATACGTCCATCCCGACAACTGCATCCTCCAAAGTGCCGGTCCGGAAGCTACGGTTCGTCACTTTGGAGATTTCCACATGGCGTTCGGCCAATTCAGGATCGGTTTCGGAAATGATGCCGGTGCGATCCACAACCATCAGATTCTTGATGCCAGCAGAAAGGAACATTTGGCTGATGGCGATCCCTGCAGCACCGCCGCCATTGACGACCACTTGAATCTCATCGATTTTTTTGCCTGTCAGGCGCAAGGAATTGTAAAGGGCAGCTAGAACAATGATCGCGGTCCCATGTTGGTCATCATGGAAGACCGGAATGTCCAACATCTCTTTCAAGCGACGTTCGATTTCGAAGCAGCGAGGCGCGCTGATGTCTTCCAGGTTGATCCCGCCGAAAGAAGGTGCGATGGCAGCAACGTGCGAGATGATTTCTTCAACATCCTGCGTATTCAAGGAAATCGGAACGGCATCCACATTCCCGAAGCGTTTGAACAAGGCCGCTTTGCCTTCCATAACCGGAATGGCTGCTTCCGGTCCGATATTGCCCAAACCCAGGACAGCCGATCCATCCGTTACGACGGCAACCAAGTTTTTCTTGGTTGTATAAGTATAAACGGATTCTTTGTTGTTCGCGATTTCCATACAGACAGCAGCGACGCCCGGTGTATAGGCGATGCTCAGATCTTCCATTGTTTCAATCGGCACTTTTGAGATGACCTCCAATTTACCGCCGAATTTTTTGCTGATAGCCAATGCTTTTTCATTTACATTTGTCATAATGAACACACTCTCTTTCTTCTCGTTTTAGTTTTTTGTTTTTATGTAGTTAGAACAGGAAACGCAATAAGGATGTCATGGAAATGACGGTGATGGCTCCACCTAAACGCGTAGCTACTTGGGCAAATGGCATCAGATTCATGCGGTTGGAAGCAGATAGGATGGCGACATCCCCGGTTCCGCCCATGCCGCTTTGGCAAGCCGTTACGATGGCTGCTTCGATCGGGTTCATGTTCATTTTTCCACCGACGAAGAAACCGGTCAGGACTACGGTCAACACGACTGAAATCACGACCACGAAATACTGCCAAGAAAGCATGCCGACGACGTCTTTAAGCGGGATGTACAACAAACCCAAGCCGACCATCAACGGGAAAGTGAAGTTGCCGGAAACGAATTTGTAAAGCTGTTTCGAACCTTTTTCAACATCTTTAGGCAACAGGCTCAAGTATTTGATGCTTGCAGCGATCAGGATCATAAGGACCGGTCCCGGGAAACCCGTAAGTCTTTCCAAAAGTCCGCCTGCGATGAAGAGTGTGCAGGCCGTCAATACACCTGCGCCCATCAATTTGATGTCCAGCGGGCTCTTGTCTTCCTGCATGGCATCGGCCATATCGTCGTCGCCGCCGAATTTGATCAATTGGCCCTTACCGCTTTTCTCAGGATATTTTTCGCCTAGGCGATTCAAAATACCGGAGCAGATGATCGCGAAGAAGTTACCGATGATTGTTGCCGGAATCAATTGTCCTACCAATTCTCCACTAGGGATACCGGTGATAGCGCTGTAGCCTAACGATAACGGCAGGATGCCTTCGCCGATTCCGCCGGCGATGATCGGTGTCACGATGTAGAAAAGCGTATGCTCAAAACCCAGTCCCAACAAAGTTCCGACTGAAGTTCCGACGATCAAAGCAGAGATCATAGCCACTGCCATCGGGATGATCATCCGGATCAAGCCTTGCACCAGAATCTTGCGGTGCATCCCCAGAATACTTCCGCAGACAAGACAAGCGATGTAGAAATACAGGAAGTTTGCTTCCCTCATCAGCATGTTCGCTGCATCTAGCGTATTTTGATTGAATATATTCATGAATACCATGATCGATGGCACCATAAGCGACAGGATGGCCGATCCCCCGAAATTCTTCAATCCCGGGATGCTTGCACCGATCCCTCCCAGTAGCCAACCCAAACTCAAGATGACTGCGAAACCGCCCAGCATGTTGACGGGCAATTCGCCCAGATACGCAGAAGTTATTATAATGGCTGACATCACGAGATAAGTCGGCAACGGAATCGCGCCTACCTTCGCATTCTTAAATCTGTCGAAAACCGTCAACTCTGAAATGCCCGGGAGCTGTTCAAGCTCCAATTCTTTTGTCGTGTCTCTCACTTTCCTTCTCCTCCTTTTGATTAACCGCAATCTTGAAGCGCTTTCTTTAACATGGTTTCATTATGCTACCGCTTACAGAATTAAAATAGATTATTTAATTAATTTAAGTGTTATTCAATTAATTAAATTGAGAACGCCTACTTTTCATTTGGTATAATGGCTGTGTAATAGGAAGGGAACATGGATGAATGATCAAATTGAAGCAAAAATGGAAAAATCAGCGCTTATGGGTGAAGCTCACCCTTATGGTATTGGTGACGGTGGCTCTGACGGTCAGCGTCCTGTACCTGTTGCTGACGAACCGCATCTATGAAGCGACGCAGAAGCAGGAAGAGGAACAGCTCTTGTCCATCGCCGAAATCGTGGCTGCACAGCCGTTGGTGATCCAAACGCTGAGCGACGGAGCCACCAATCCGGAAGTGCAGACCTATGCCAATCAGATAACCGAAACTTACCAGTTGGACTTCGTCGTGGTCATGACGATGGACCGCATCCGCCTGACCCATCCCGATCCGGAAAAGATCAATGCCCCCTTCCAGGGTGGCGATGAAGAAGCCGCCCTTTCGGGACAGGAGACGACTTCAATCGCGCAAGGTACGTTGGGCCAATCATTGCGCGCCTTTGTCCCCGTCTTCAATGCGGAAAACGTGGAAATCGGTGTCGTCGCAATCGGCATAAAGACGACAACGCTCACTTCGATCGCCCAGAAAACGATGCAGCCCTTCTCCGTCAGTTTCGCAGTCAGCCTACTGTTCGGAGCTGCCGCAGCAATTTTCACAGCTTTCCATCTCAAAAACCAAATGTACAACCTGGAGCCCATCGAGATAGCCCGGCTATTGGAAGAACGCAATGCGATGCTGGAGAACACGAAAGATGCCATCATCGTCACTGACAAGGACAACCGAGTCGTCCTTTCCAATCTGGAGGCCAAAAAGTTGTTCCGGCCGCTTTCATCGGATGGAACAACGGAGAATGGAGAGGATGGTGGGGAGGAAGTGGACAAGACCATCATCGGCATGCCCATCCAATCGCTGTTGCCTGTTGCGCAGGACCTAAAGCTGTTGACCGGACAAAACAAAACGACCGACCGGATTTATCATCAGGACGGCGTGGACTATTTGCTTTCAACCGCACCGATAACCGTTGCTAAGAAAGTCATCGGCCAGATCATCCTGATGCGTGATGCCACCGAGCTCTATCTGCTGACGGATCAGTTATTCAACGCGGCCACCTACACCACCACCCTGCAGACACAATCGCATGACTTCCTGAACAAACTGCATGTCATCTACGGTTTGGCGGATCTGGAGGAATATGAGGAACTGAACGACTACTTAAGCAAAATACTCGAACCGGAGCAGGAATTTTCGCATCGCATGATTTTCCTGGTCAAAAATCCCGTCATCGCAGGCTTCCTGATCGGCGAGCGCAGCAAGTTCACAGAGCAGAACTATCCGTTCATGATCGAAGTCTACCCGGATGTGCCGCCGACCACCGATCACACGGCTGTCCAGTGCTGGATCAACATCATCCGTTTCCTGGACCAATTCATTTTGGAAAACCGGTTGGCCGATGACCTGCAGATCCATTTCGGCTTCTGGAACGACCGGTTGGAGACCGTTTACGAAATACAGCTGGAACCCGCCACGAAGGTTCGGCTGACGGAAGAACTGCACGCGCCGGTCATTTCCCAACTGCTGAAAAGAGTGAACGGACAACTGGAAATCGAAAGCAATGAGCGCCGGGTTAAGATTTCTCTGAAGACGGCGTACCGAAAGGAAGGAAACTGATGGTCTATCATGTATTGATTGTGGAGGACGATCCGATGGTGCTGTCCATCAATCGTCGCTATCTGGAGAAAATACCCGGCTTTATCGTATCGGGGACTTGCGGCAGCTTTGATGAGGCCATCCGTTTGACCAGCAAGCATACTTACGATTTGCTGCTGGTCGACGTCAACATCCAAGGGAAGAGCGGCTTGGATCTGATCCGGGCACTGCGGAAACGGGATTACCCAGCCGACCTGATCATGATCACGGCAGCCGGTGAACAGGAAGCGATCCGCATCGGCCTGCAGTGCGGCATCATCGACTACATCCTCAAACCGTTCCAGTTCAAACGCTTCGAGAAGAGCATCGAAGCTTTCATTCAGCGCCAGGAACTGCTCAATACTCGTAAGCCAATTACGCAAAAGCAGTTGGATCAACTCCGATCGCTGGATAATCACCCTGAAGAGAAGGAAGATGACGCCATCGACAAGGGGTTGACCCCTTCGACGCTGACCATGATCATGTCCTGCATCGACCAACAGAAAGGCGATTTCACAGTGAACGACATCACCAGTCTGGCGAATCTTTCCCATGTGTCGGTCCGGAAGTATCTGCGCTATCTGGAGGACAAACAGGTCATCGAAATGCGGCTGGAATACGGGACGGTCGGAAGGCCGACCGCTTTTTACCGGAAAAAATAGGAGAAGCAGCTTCATCGGAGCTGACTGATCGGTTTCAGTCGTCAACTCCGGTGAGCGGATCCTCGCCGGAGTTGATGACTGGATTTCGTCCGGCTCCTCCGGGGAACAAGCCCTCGCAGGAGTTGGCGATCAGGTTTCATTCATCAACTCCGATGAGCAGGCCCTCACCGGAGAAGCCAACCCCAACAGTGGGTACACCACAAAAAAGAGCAGCAGCGAGGCATTTTTGCCTCGCTGCTGCTCTTTTTATTGTCTTGTGCAATGTCCGCATGCGTCAGCAAGCGAACCGGTTAGTCCTTAGACGGACAAATCTTCACCGTTGCTGGCGATGACTTGTTTGTACCAGTCGAAGGATTTTTTCTTCGTACGTTTCAGTGTGCCGTTGCCTTCGTTGTCGCGGTCGACATAGATGAAACCGTAACGTTTCTTCATTTCGCCTGTTCCCGCGCTGACAAGGTCGATACAGCCCCAGCTGGTGTAACCCAACAGATCGATGCCATCCAAGTTTACAGCGTCTTTCATGGCTTCGATATGTGCAGCCATGTAGGCGATGCGGTAATCGTCTTCGACATATCCGTTTTCGTCCGGCACATCGACAGCTCCCAAGCCATTTTCAACGATGAACAATGGTTTTTGGTAGCGATCGTACATCGCATTCATCGTGATGCGTAGTCCCAATGGATCGATCTGCCAGCCCCATTCGCTCGCATCCAAATAAGGATTTTTGACGGATTCAAAAATGTTTCCGCCTGTTTTTGCGTTCACTGCAGGGTCAGCTGAAGCTACGCGTGAAGAATAATAGGAGAAGGAAATGAAATCGACTGTGTTTGCTTTCAGGATTTCTTTGTCGCCTTCCTCCATTTCGATTTTGATGCCTTCGCGCTCCAATTTTTTCAGTGCGTAAGCAGGGTATTCGCCGCGTGATTGCACATCGATGAAGAAGTAGTTTTCACGGTCTTCTTCTTGCGCTTTGAATACGTCTTTAGGATCGCAAGTATATGGATAGTAGTTTCCAGCAGCCAACATACAGCCTACTTGGTTTTCAGGATCCACTTCATGCGCGATGCGGGTAGCGATTGCGCTGGCCACCAACTCGTGATGTGCAGATTGGAATTTGACTTGTTCTTCGTTTTCGCCTTCTTCGAAGTACAGACCGGCACCCATGAATGGCGCGTGCAGGATTACGTTGATTTCATTGAAAGTCAACCAATATTTAACCAGACCTTTGTAGCGGTTGAAAATGGCATGGCATAGATTCTCATAGAATCCGACCATTTTGCGGTTGCGCCAGCCGCCGTACTCTGTGATCAAGTGCATCGGGCAATCGAAATGCGTGATTGTCACTAATGGCTCGATTCCGTATTTATGACACTCTTTGAATAAGTCTTCGTAGAATTTCAGACCTTCTTCGTTCGGCTCTTGCTCGTCGCCGTTAGGGAAGATGCGTGTCCACGCGATTGATAGACGGTATGTTTTGAAGCCCATTTCGCCAAATAGTGCGATGTCTTCTTTATAGCGGTGATACATGTCGATAGCTTCCAACGCAGGATAGAAATGCTCATCGTCAAAATCGAACATTTTCATTTTTCCTGTGATGATGGCCCCTCTGTCCTTGCCGACGGGAACAACGTCAACGTTGGCCAAACCACGTCCGCCTGCGTTGTATCCACCTTCACATTGATTGGCAGCAGTAGCGCCGCCCCATAAAAAGTCTTCTCTTAAAGCCATTTGCCATCCTCCTCGATCTTTTATACATAAAAATTGAATACACTGTTCATTGTCTCCGCTTGCGCAAAGGCTTTTCGTAACCGCTACCATTTTATTGAATCTTTCCGGCATCGGTTACATTAATAATACTAACACTTTTGGATGGACAATGTAAATATTGTTAGACAAGAAGTCGAATTATTGTGGACTCACAGGCAAAATAGAGGCGAGCTTGTTTTTCTCCGGTGAGTGGGCCTGTCGCCGGAGGAGGAGACCAAAAAAGATCATCACCTCTGATTACAGCGGCTTCGCCGGAAGACAGCCGCACGCAATACCGGCTCCTCCGGCCAGCATCCGCTCACCGGAGTTGAGTTACCGGAGCTAGACGATTTCCTCAAATGATAGAGGCGCATCCACATCCCCAAACAAAAAGGCGCCCCTGTTAAAAGCGCCTTACCTATCAAAAATCCTTGCAAGCCTTAATCATTCGAACAGGCTTTCTCCGTTTGTCGCGATGACATCCTTGTACCAATGGAAGGATTTCTTTCTGAAGCGGTTGTAGGTACCATTGCCGAGATCGTCGGCATCCACATATACGAAGCCGTAACGTTTCGTCATCTGGGAAGTCGAAGCGCTGACGATATCGATGCAGCCCCACGAAGTGTACCCCATCAATTCGACGCCGTCCTTGATGGCCAAGTTCATCTGTTCGAAATGGTCGCGGAAATAAGCAATCCGGTAATCGTCCTCTACTGTGCCTTCTTGGGTCAGCACATCGGTCGAGCCGATGCCATTCTCGACGATGAACAAAGGAATGCGATACGTGTCATAAAGATCGATCAGGGAAATGCGCAGCCCGACCGGATCGACTTGCCAGCCCCACTCGGAGGTGTCCAGATATGGATTCTTCACGCCAGTCGTCAGGTTACCGCCGACTTTTTCGCGCTGGGACGCATTTTTCGATACGACCATTGACATGTAATAGCTGAAGGAAAGGAAATCGACCGTGTAATCTTTCAACAGCAGTAGGTCCTCAGAGGTCCTATCAATCTTGAAGCCATTCTCTTCGAAATAGTTCAATACATGCTTCGGATATTCCCCGAAAATCTGCACATCCGCGTAGAAATGATTGTCGCGGTTGGCTTTTTGCGCCATCAGCACCTCATCCGGATCGCAAGTTTCGGCATAGGTCATCGTTTTCGTCAGCATGGCGCCCATTTGCGCCCCCGGGATGATTTCGCGCAACTGCTTGGTCGCTTCCGCACTGGCCACAAACTGGTGGTGCAGCGCTTGGTAGATGGCTTCTTCGGCGGCTTTTTTGTCGGCGTATTTCTCTTCGACCACGCCGACCGTCGTGAACGGATGGCGGAAGACGCTGTCGATTTCGTTGAAGGTGAGCCAGTATGTCACCAGGTCCTTGTACTCGCGGAAGACCGTCTCGCTGAATTTGGTGAAGAAAGCGACGACTTCACGCGAAACCCAACCATCGTAGTTTTCCACCAGATATAGCGGCATTTCATAGTGCGACAGCGTCACCAACGGCTCGATGTTGTGCGCACGTAGCGTTTCCAACAGATCACGGTAATAATCCAAGCCTTTTTGGTTCGGCTCCGCTTCGTTTCCGTTCGGGAAAATCCGCGTCCAGGCGATCGAAACGCGCAGCACCTTGAAGCCCATTTCGCCGAACAAGGCAATATCTTCCTTGTAGCGGTGGAAGAAGTCGATGCCTCTTCTTTTCGGGTAATAAACGACATCATCGGTCTCTTTCGCGACGGCGATGTCCTCCAATGAAACGTGCCATTGCGACTTGTAGTCCTCGACAGAGATGCTTGGTTTGAAACGGGCGACATCGGCTACCGACATGCCCTTTCCGTCAACGTTCCAGGCACCTTCCGCCTGGTTGGCGGCGATGGCGCCGCCCCAGAGAAAATCTTTCGGATAGTAACTTTTCATTATTATGTCCCCTTTTCTGTTGTGGTTATGCTGTGCTTAGATTTTTTCTGTAGCAATTTGGCTTTCATTTTCGATTTCCGTTTCCTCCGCCGCAACCGTCACTTTATTGGCAGCCAAGACGAACGGCATGTACATCACGACACCCAAGGCCATGATCAGCATCTGCACGATGACGCCGTTGATGCCATAGCCAAGGAAAGCACCTACGCCAAGCGGAAGGCCGAACGGCACATCGACCGTGTTTGGCTGCAGGAAGCCAATCTGGTTGAAGAACAGCGCAATCGCCGTTCCAATACTGGATGCGAAGACGAACGGAATCGCAAACACCGGGTTCAATACTAATGGCAGACCGAAAACGACAGGCTCGCTGATCCCGAACAAGCCGGGCATGAAGGATACTTTAGCCACGGCCTTGTGGTCATCCCGCTTGGAAGCGATCAGGATGGCAATCAGCAGCGACAACGTCAATCCGGCTCCGCCAGGAACGATGAAGGACATCCAGAATCCCATTGTGACAGGATTCGTTGCTGGCTCACCGGCTTGGACGGCTGCAATGTTGTTAGCCAAAGCAGCGATCAATAACGGATTGCGGATCGGCGAAATAATCAAGCCGCCATGGATGCCCACTAGCCAAAAGATTTGGCTGACGATGACCAGCAGCATGATGCCGCCTGGGCTTTGGACCAATCTTTCCAACGGTGCCTGCACGATTTTGTAGATAAATTCATTCATGTACATGCCAGTGGTATTCAGGAACAATTGAGCTGCAAGTGCCACGATGATCAAGGTCACAAAAATCGGCAACAGCACGTTGAAGGAAGCAACGATTCCACCCGGAACGCTCGGCGGCATTTTGATGCGCAAAGCATTCACATTGGATAATTTCGTGAACAGTTCGACGACCAAGATCGTCAAGATCATGCCGATGAACAGGCCGGACGCGTTGGTGCTGGTGGCCGGCAAACCTTTGACGGCCTGCTGCACCCCATCGACTGTGGTGGTGAAGAATTGCGGAACTACAATGACGTATGCGATCAATGCGACCGCGCTTGTAATCAACGGGTTCGTATTATTGCTTTTTGCAAGATTAGAAGCTAAAAATAAAGGAATGAGCAGGGACATGATGTCCATCGTTGCGAAATTGATCGTGCTGAATGCCGGTGCCAACGCGGTCAGGAAGCTGAACGGCGCGAATTGGGCAAGTCCGGTCGTCGGGCTCGTCAGCAGCACATTGAAAAGCAATGCGAACGAACCGATGATGATGAAAGGCATGTAGGCGGTGAATGCATCCTTGATGGCGCGGAGATATTTGTTCCCCTCGACCTTTTCGGCGACGACATCGATCCCTGAGCTAAGTTTGTCCATGAAACTCATTTAAAATTCCTCCTTCAACTGTTCCAAGCTGTCTTACTTATGATCAACCTGTCCTATTCGAACAGGCTTTCTCCGTTTGTCGCGATGACTTCCTTGTACCAATAGAAACTATCCTTCTTGAGGCGCTTCAGCGAGCCGTTGCCTGCATTATCCTTGTCGACGTATACGAAGCCGTAGCGCTTCTTCATCTCGCCGGTGCCGGCGCTCACGATATCGATCGGTCCCCAATAGGTGTAACCCATGATCGGAACGCCGTCCTTCACTGCCTCGGCCATTTCGACCAGATGTTTCTTGGTGTAATCGATGCGGTAGTCATCATGGATCTTGTTGTCCTCCGTCACCTCATCGTTGCTGCCCATGCCGTTCTCCACGATGAACAGAGGTTTTTGATAACGATCATACAGTTCATTGCAGACATAACGCAGTCCCAGCGGATCGATTTGCCAACCCCAAGGCGTTTCATCCAGGTACGGATTCTTCTCGCCGATGATGCCGCCCGTGTTGCCCAGGATTTTCATGCCGTCTTTGTAGGTCGTGCTGCGGTAATAGCTGAAGCCAAGGTACTCACTCGGATAAGCAGCGATTTCTGCCAGATCGTTTTCGCCCATCTCGAGTTGGATCCCGAACTCTTCGAAAATGCGGTCGGCGTAGGACGGGTATTTCCCTCTCAGCATCACATCGCCGAAGAACAAGGAGCGTCTTCGCAACGACATCGCCCCGAAGATGTCCTCCGGTTTGCAGGTGTTCGGATAGACCGCGCTCAAGGAAAGCATGCAGCCGATCTGCGCTTCCGGCATAATTTCGTGGCAGTGCTTATTGACCCTTGCACTGGCGACGAACATGTTGTGGGAAGCCTGATAGATGACGCGCAGTTTCTCTTTTTCATCCGTCTCATCCAGAATTACGGCGCCTGCCGCAAATGGAATCGTGTGCATGTTGTTGATTTCATTGAAAGTCATCCAGTAGCTGACTTTGTCTTTGTAGCGTTCGAACACGGTATTGCAATATTTCTCGAACAGCCCGATCAGTTCTCGACTTTCCCAGCCATTGTATTTCTCTGTCAAAGCATACGGCGTTTCGTAATGCGACAAAGTGACGACCGGCTCCATGCCGCGTTTCAGCATCTCCGCAAACAGGTCATCATAGAACTGCAGCCCTTTTTCGTTCGGTTCCTCTTCTTCTCCAGTCGGAAAGATGCGCGCCCAAGAAATCGATGTCCGGAAAGCTTTAAAGCCCATTTCTTCCATATACTGCAGATCTTCTCCGTATCGGTGGTAAAAATCAATTGCTTCATGGCTCGGATAATATTTATCAGAATCTATCGCTTTATCCGGCTCGGTCAGGAATCCATTCGTCAATACATCGGAGATGGCCAAACCTTTGCCTTCTTCCAGATAAGCGCCTTCCGCTTGATTCGCAGCAATCGCTCCACCCCATAAAAAACCTTTTGGAAATCTACTCATTTTTTTCCTCCTCTAAAGCCTTTATTAATGCTATCATAACCATTAAGAGAACCGGCGTATATACTTCCGGACGCATTAGGAAAGCGGTTACAAAATTTGTTTTTATCCTGCCGTTTGCGTGTAACGGCATTACGGATCGTATGATATTAAATGAGGTGAACAGCAGAATGGACTTGCAGACGAAGCTTGCTTCGGAATCTTTTTCCGGAACGGAAAAAGCAGTAGTAGAGTATTTCATCAATCATTTTGACAGCGTCGTCGATATGACGACTTTACAGGTGGCAAAGCATACTTTTACGTCGAACGCCACCGTCGTCCGGGTCTGCCAAAAGCTCGGATACAAAGGATTCAATGATTTCAAACTCAAGTACCTGACGGAACAGAAATCGGACTCCCACTCGGCCCAAAAATTGGACGCCAATTTTCCGATCCAAAGCGGGGATAAAGTGCAGAAGATTGCAACCAACATTGCAGCATTGAAGGAAGCCGCCATCGCGGAAACAAAAAGCCTTTTGGATTACAACCAGTTGGAGAATGCAATCGCACTCTTGGATGAGGCCGAAACGATCAATGTCTACTGCTCCCATTCGACGATCGCCCATGCCAAGGAATTCCAATACCACTGCATGCGCATCGGCAAACGCGTGATCGTCGCCAGCGGTCCAGGCGAACAAGACTATTATGCCAGCCGTTCCAATGAAGAAAATGTGGCGATCCTGCTGTCCTATACCGGCGAAACCCGCGAAACGATAGGCGATGCCAAACTTTGCCGTTACGGCGGAACTAAGACGATCTCCATCACATCATTCGGCCAGAACAGTCTCAGCGAGGCTTGCGACTACAATTTCTTTATCCCGCCTTGGGAAAAGTACTATTCAAAAATCGGTCAGTTCGCTTCTTCCGCGGGTTTCAGCTATATCCTCGATCTTTTCTACAGCGGCATCTTCGAAAAAGATTACTTAGCCAACTACGAATACATGCTGGAGCATACCGGTCGGTTGAGCATGGTTCAGATCAACAAGAAGATGGGCGATATTTAGACGAGGCTTGATGGTTATCGTTTGCATAATTTTTGGTGTGTTATATACTGATGTCAGAAGGAAATGTTGGTATTGTACACATTGAGGTAGGTCCTTGGTAAGCAATCGTTTGTCTTGATGTCCGCTGGCAGTGTTCGCGTTGCCGCATGAAGAAGGAGGAACCAAGAATGGGAAAATTTTCTAGTTTCGTCAAAGGGATTATGATTGGCGGAGGAATCGCCCTACTATTGTCACCTAAGCCAGGAAAAGAAATTCGCAAAGATTTGGCCGACAAAGCCGATGAGACCTTGGACAAGGTGATGGACTACACCGATAAAGCCAAGGAAACTGCAAAAGAAGCCGTCGATCAAGCCAAAGAAATGGCCCAAGAAACGACAGACACGGTGAAGCAACAATTCGCCTCGAAGGCTGCTGAAGTTGAGGAAAAATTAGATGCCGAAACGGAAGCGCCCGTGACCGAGTCGGACGAACTCGATCCGATTGAGGAAGCAATGAAGACATTGTGAGTATATATAAATAGAGTGGAACAGGCATCCTTTCCGGATGGCTTTTCCACTCTATTTTTTAGCTTATTTCCGCTCTATTGAACTTTTTCTGCCACAGCAGTTTGCACTAAGCGTTCCTGCCATTGCGACTGTCTGCCATTTAGTACATCATCGATTCCGACGGCTGCATGGTAGCCCATCAGATCTAGCGCTTCATGCGTGATGATGGCGTTATGCGGTGTCATGATCAGGTTATCCAATTCGAAGAAAGGATGACCCTGCGCGATCGGCTCCTCCTGAAAGACATCCAGGGCGGCCCCATTGATGACGCCGCTCTTCAAGGCTTCATGGAGCGCCTCCTCGTTGATGAGTTCTCCGCGGGCGCAATTGATCAGGTAAGCGTTCGGTTTCATCAAGCGCAGCGTTTCCTTATTGATCATCTCTGTTGTTTCCGCTGTGACAGGGACATGCAGGGAAACGAAGTCGGATTTTGCTAAAACTTCCGTCCCGTAAAATAATAATATACCGCTTACAGCTACTTTTTGTTGTTCCGCAAAACAAAAAGCAGTGCGGCTTTACAGAAGGTATCTCAAAACTTAAAATGATTTCGAATACTTGATGCCGGTCAAGTTCTTTCCGGCGCATTCCGCTTATACTATAGTCATACCAGACAAATAGGAGGAATGAATCATGAGCCAAGCCGTTATCCAATTAGGACCCGTCACTTGCCCATCCTGCATCAAGAAAATCGAATCCGCCGTCAGCAAAATCGAGGGGGTCGAAACTGTCAAAGTGTTGTTCAACTCAAGCAAAGTCAAAGCCGCATTCGACGGCACCAAGACTTCAGCGAACGACATCAGTGAAACGATCCAAAAATTGGGCTACGAAGTCCAATCGGTCAAAGAATCCTAGCTTTTTTAGTAGGGGGCTATCTCATTTTTCGAGGCGTCCCCTGCTTTTTTATTTTTCGAGGGTTTCCGAAAACATGGATTCCTGATAGTTATTCATCTTTTCATCCAGATTCGGGCCATAACCATGGATTCCTGATAGTTATTCATCTTTTCCGCGCCCACCACATCACTCCCGCAAATTCAATTATTCCTGAACCGAGGGATATCAGTTGCTTTCGAAAAATAAGCGTGCTATCATAAAAACACAAATGAAAATAAGTTGTGCGATGAAGAGAAGAAGTACCTTTCAAGGTCATCAAAGAGAGCCTCAGTCGGTGAAAAGAGGCATGGTCAGGAAAGCGAAAATGCGTCTCGGAGCAAAATGATGCGTTAGTGTCATTTCGGTTTGTACCCGATAGCGTACAGAAGTATGGCTGATTTTGCGTACTTCATAAGGCACAATCCGCGAGGTTCGTGCGAATAAGGGTGGATCACGAAGAGCTTTCGTCCCTGTACTCCAAGCTTTTGGAGTATAGGGACGAGGGCTTTTTTACGTTCTCGGGATAGATAAATTAAAGGAGGAGTTCAAATGGACATCATTTCCATTGTCATTATTTTAGCCGTATTTGCGGCATTGCTTTTCGCACTTTATCGTTTGGGCGCCAAACACGTCAAGTTCTCAAAACGTGTTTTCATCGCGCTGGCTTTGGGGGTTATCTTCGGGGCTGCCATCCAGCTGCTATTCGCATCGGACAGCACAATAACAATCACTGCCATCGACTGGATCAACATCGTCGGTAACGGTTACGTCCGCTTCCTACAGATGCTGATTATCCCCTTGATTTTCGTGTCGATTGTGGGCGCGTTTACCCGCATTGAAGAAACCAAAAATCTGGGCAAAATCAGCGGATCCGTGCTCGGCACTTTGCTGGGTACAACCGCCATCGCTGCCCTTATCGGGTGGGCATCCGTCATCCTCTTCAATCTTGACGGCGCGCAATTCACGCAAGGTTCCGCTGAAACCGCAAGGATCGAAGCCTTGACTACCCAACAGACGCAAGTCGCTGACTTGACGATCCCTGGCCAAGTACTCAGCTTCATACCGACCAACATCTTCCAGGATCTGGCCGGTCTGCGCAGCACAAGTACGATTGCCGTCGTGGTCTTTTCCGCTTTCGTCGGGATCGCCTATATGGGCATCAAGAAAAAACAGCCCGAAAATGCTGCTTTGTTCAATAAAGGACTGCAAGTCATCCAATCAATCGTAATGCGTATCGTTACCTTGGTCCTTCGCTTGACTCCTTACGGAATCTTGGCCTTGATGACCAAAATGATGGCGACATCCAGCTACCAAGCCATCGTCAACTTGGGACTGTTCGTGGTCGCTTCCTATGCCGCTTTGCTTGTCGTCCTGCTGGTGCACAGCTTGATTCTCGCAGCAGTCGGCGTCAATCCGATTACCTACTTCAAAAAAGCCTTCCCGGTATTGAGCTTCGCATTCACTGCCCGTTCCAGCGCCGGCGCACTGCCTTTGAACGTTGAAACGCAGACGAAAGCCTTGGGTGTCGATGATGCCTCTGCCAACTTTGCTGCCAGTTTCGGCTTGTCCATCGGTCAGAACGGTTGCGCGGGCGTCTACCCTGCTATGTTGGCGACCATCGTCGCTCCAACTTTGGGCATTGATGTTACCAGTATCGGCTTTGTCTTGACGCTCATCCTGGTCGTGACAATCAGTTCCTTCGGTGTTGCCGGTGTCGGCGGCGGTGCGACTTTCGCCGCTTTGATAGTTCTGGGCGCGCTGAACTTGCCTGTCACAATCGCCGGACTGGTCATCTCGGTAGAACCGGTCATCGATATGATGCGTACCTTGACGAACGTGAACGACAGCATGCTAGCGGGCGTCGTTTCCTCCCGCAACATCGGGGAATTCGACTCCTCCATCCTGAACGACGACGCTGCCGTTGTTGATGGGGATGCGATTTAGTTTTTACTTCTATATATAATTCTCTGTCCTGGCGAAGGGCTCGGCTGTCTGCAATTTGCAGGCAGCTTTTTTTGTGTTCGGATGCCAACGAGCGGTGGCGTCAGTCAGGGCAATGGCTGCGCTCCTCCGGCGAGGCTCCTCAAACCGGAGAACAGTGGTAATGTGCAGGCTCTTCTCCTGCGAGCAGGTTCTCGTCGGAGCACAGCCCCCAACCAGTCGCACAACTCCGACGAGCGCCTCTTTACCGGAGCTGCGACCGCTCACCCGCGCGAAGAAACCCTCGCGTATTTTCCGCATCCAAAGCTTGACCCCCATCAAGTCGTTTTCCTCTTTTATGGCGTATGATTAGGCTATAGGAAATACAAGAGGAGGTCATTTACATGATCAAATGGATCCACAAATACAAAAACCGCATAACCGCACTCTCAGGAATCCTGATTGCGCTCGGCTTCATCCTGAAAACACTCGGATATGCTGCAGTTGCTGACTACGCCCTCATCGCAGCGACGCTCATCGCGGTGGTGCCGATCATGCACAAAGCCTATCTGGCGCTGCGGATGAAAGCTTTCAGCATCGAGTTGCTGGTGACGATCGCGGTCATCGGCGCGCTGTTCATCCGCGAATATACGGAGTCTTCCGTTGTGACTTTTCTGTTTCTGTTCGGTGATTTCTTGGAAGCACGCACCTTGGAAAAGACCCGCTCTTCTCTGCGCTCCTTGATTGACATGGCGCCTCAGGAAGCAACCGTCATGCATGGCACCGATCAAGTCATCGTGCCGGTCGAGGAAGTTGCTGTCGGGGATCGGCTGTTCATCAAACCAGGCGGCAAGATTCCGGTTGACGGCATCATCGTGAAAGGTCAGGCAGCCATCAACGAGGCCGCTGTGACGGGTGAAGCGATCCCGGCCTATAAATCCTTGGACGACAAAGTCTTTTCGGGGACATTGGTGGACGACGGCTTCATCGAAATGATTGCGGAAAAGGTCGGCGCTGACACAACTTTCGCAAAAATCATCGAATTAGTCGAAGAGGCGCAGGAATCCAAATCCAAGGCCGAACGTTTCCTCGATGCCTTCGCCAACTTCTACACGCCAGCCATTGTGGTGCTTTCCGTCATCGTTTACGTTTGGACGCGTGACTTGCATCTTGCCATCACTTTTCTTGTAATCGCCTGCCCTGGTGCGCTCGTAATTGGCGCTCCGGTATCGAACGTGGCCGGCATCGGTAACGGCGCTAAATACGGCGTGCTCGTGAAAGGCGGCGAAGTCATGGATCGTTTTTCCAAAGTCGATACGCTCGTTTTCGACAAGACCGGCACGCTGACGAAAGGCAAGCCGGAAGTGACCGACATCCATATCGTTAGTGCCATCGATCGCCAGGAACTGCTGCAGCTGACGGCTTCGGCGGAGCGCATTTCCGAACATCACCTCGGACAGACAATCGTGAAATACGCACATCAACACGGCCTGGACACTGCTACGCCGAAAGATGCGGAAGTCATCAAAGGCCACGGATTGAAAGCCACAATTGACAACCGTCATCTCGTCGCCGGCAACCGCAAACTGATGGCAAAGTCCGGAATCTCGATAAATGAAGCGGCGGAAGGCTATGCAGTCGCACGTGAAAAAACCGGTAATACCGTTGTTTTCGCAGCCATTAACGGTAAGCTTGCCGGGCTCTTTTCCATTGCCGATCAGATCCGTGAGGATGCACCGCAGGCTTTGGCCGAAATGCGCCGTAACGGCATCAAACAGATCATCATGCTGACGGGTGACAACCGCCATACCGCTCAAGCTGTCGCCGAACAATTGGGGTTGGACGCCTTCCACGCCGAGCTGTTGCCGGAGGACAAAGTGCGTTTCGTCAAACAACTGCAGGCAGATGGTGCTGTCGTGGCGATGGCCGGGGACGGCATCAACGATGCACCTGCCATCGCGACCGCCGACATCGGCTTGGCGATGGGCGAAGGCGGGACCGACATCTCGATGGAGACGGCCGACGTTGTACTGATGGCCGATAAGCTGATGCAGTTTTCACATGCTTACTCGCTGTCAAAGGCAACCATGCGAAATATGAAACAGAACATCGCCATTGCGGTAGCCGTCGTCATCTTCCTTTTGGCGGGCGTGCTGCTGGGATCCGTCCATCTCGCCAGCGGCATGTTCATCCATGAAGCCAGCATCCTAGCAGTCATCCTGAACGCCATGCGCCTGATCGGATTCGGCCGGAAAAATACTGCCGCATCAAACTAAAATTCGCATGCAGCCGTTGGATTGCGGTACAATTCAAATGACCGAACAACTGCATGACCTGTTCCGAAAAGGAGAATCCACCCTATGAACAATAACCAAAACGCGGCGCACAACTGCAGCGGAGAATGCGCCTGCAACTCGCACAGTTCCTGCATTTCGCTTGTGCCGATCTTCAATCACCTGGAGCCGGACCAGATGGACGAAATCATGTCCGTGACCAATCCGGCGACCTACAAAAAAGGCGAACTGATTTACCGCCCCGGCGGAGCGTCGGATACGCTCTACATCCTCCATTCCGGCCTGATCCGCATCTACCGACTGGCGGAATCCGGGAAAGAGCAGCTCGTGCGCTTCCTCAATCCGGGCGATTTCACAGGAGAGTTGGCCCTCTTCAGCGAATCGAAGCACGAAGCCTATGCCGAAGCGGTGAGGGAGACACAAGTCTGCCGGATGAAAAGGAGCGATCTGCAGCACTTTTTGTTGAAATATCCGGCCATCTCCCTGAAATTGCTGCAGGAATTCTCTAACCGGCTGGAAAAGTCGGAAAGACAGACGACCTACGTGGCTACAGAAAAAGTCGAAGCCCGTTTGGCCCTTTATCTTGCCGAATTGGCCACGAAGGACGGCGACACCATCACCCTGCCGATGTCGAAGAAGGATCTGGCTTCCTACCTCGGAACAACACCGGAAACGATCAGCCGGAAGATGGGTTCCTTGGAGGACCACCATTTCATCAAACAACTGAACCACCGCGAGATCGTCATCCTGGATCTCGATGGCCTGTTGTTTTTGTAAAACCGCTAGCGACCGTCTCGTATTGAGACGGTTTTTTGGTTTGCAAGCGCATGCGTCGTCAGATGTCGGCTGTTTGTGATGCGAAGAAAGTAGTTCAATCGACAAATTTGGGTTCTCTCGACTGTTTGCGTTGCGACACGAATAGTTCAATCGACAATTTAGAGTTCTCTCGGCTGTTCGCGTTGCGACATGAAAAGATCAACCGACAAATTTGGGTTCCGATCCCTTTTTTGTCGGATCACAACCGTATTCCGCAAGCGCCCTTTGTGGTAGAATGGGTTTACGAAAAAGGGGGAAATTTTGATGACAGAAAAAATGAAGCAACGGCTTTTGTTGGCCTTTGCCACGGTTGTAGGCTTTGTGATCGGCTACCTGAATCCGGCGACTTCCCAAGCGCTCTTGTCCGGCATCGGTTGGATTGCGGGAATCGGCATGTTCTTCCTCTTCCGACGCTCCAATAAAAACCCGACCCGGGATTATACAGCAAGCTGGGCCTATATTTTGATCCGCATGCTGTTGTTCTTCATCATCGGCGCGGCTTTGGGCAGCCTGATCCCTTATTACCAACAGATCATGGCTTTGCAGCAGCAATAGATCTTCTATTCATTTATAAATAAACAACCAAAAGGAGTATGCATGCAAATGGATTACGTCGCCATTGACTTTGAAACTGCAAACAGCCGTGGTGACAGCGTCTGTTCCATCGGCTTGAGCCGTTTTTCCGACGGGAAGGAAGTCGACCGCTATTACGCGCTCATCAATCCGCGCCAATATTTCAGCCGCGGGAATATCCAGATCCACGGCATCACCGAGGCCATGGTCGCAAGGGAACCTTCCTTCGACGAACTTTATCCGGACATCCGGTCTTTTATCGGAGCAGATCCGCTGGTGGCCCACTTTGCCCAATTCGACATGAGCTGCCTGCAGCAGACGATTGAAACCTACAAACTGCCGAAGATGCAGAATGAATTTTTCTGTTCCTGCAAGATGGCGCAGCGCATGCTGGACCTGCACAATAACCGTTTGCCGACCGTCCTGGACTACTTCGGCATGACAATCGATAACCACCATAATGCAGTGGAGGATGCTGTCGCCTGCGGATTGATCACCAGCAAAATGCTGGCGCAATACGATTACGACATCCAAGGCTTCCTGGATGAATACCAATACCGGATGGGAAAATTGTTCTCGCATGCTTTTGGAGTAGCGAAAGGCGGCAGAAACACCCCTGCCAAACGGGCAAAAACAGCCGCACCGCTGAAGCCGAAGAGCCTGCTGTTCGATAAGGAACACGTCTTTTACGACAAGCACGTCTGCTTTACCGGCCGTTTCCAAAAACTGAAGCGCAACGATTTGGCACAGCTCGTTGTCGATGTCGGTGGCCATTTCGATGCCAACCTGAGCTACGAGACCCTTTACCTGGTCGTCGCTGACAGTGATTGGCGCAAAATCGGCACACCGAGCGAGAGCCGCAAAATCCAATCTGTCCGTGAACTGCAAGGCAGCGGCCACAATCTGACCCTGCTTTCCGAATCGGATTTCCTGCGCATTTTTTTGAAGAAATGAGGTGACACGGATGAATATCTTCAGCAAAATGGATAATTTAGTGAGCCTGACCGAAAACGAGAAAATTTTGGTTTCCTATATAAAAGAAAATCCCGAAGCTTTCGTGAAGATGACTTCTTCGGAAATCAGCGAAGCCAGCTTCATTTCGAACGCAACGATTTACCGTTTGTGCAAAAAGATGGACCTGGCCGGCCTTTCCGAATTGAAGATCTTGGTTTCTTCTTCGGTGGGCGACTACCTGAAGGAAAGGACGACCTTGGATTTCAACTATCCAATCCACCCCAACGAAACCCAATACCAGATCACGCGGACGATGCAGGAACTCTATGAGCAGACCGTGGTGTCCTCGCTCAACAACTTGGATCTGGAGCAGCTGCGCCAAGCGGCTTCGTTGATGAAAAAGATGCCGGCCATCGACCTTTACACCTCCGCCGGGAATCTGTTTTTCGCGGAAAACTTCAAGTTTCAGATGCAGGAAATCGGCAGATTCGTCAATGTCCCGATAGAGGAGTATCACCAACGTCTGACGGCGGCCGCCAGCGATCCTTCGCATATTTCCATTGTTGTTTCATACGGCGGACGGGGCACGGTCATTCCAGAAATCGTGAAGATCCTGAAGAATAACCGATCGCCCATTCTGTTGATCACATCCACCGATGCCATTCCTTTCGCAGATGTAGCCACGCACCATCTCTACATGAGCTCGAACGAAAGTCATTACAATAAGATTTCTTCGTTTTCGACCAGGCTTTCCTTGCTGTTCCTGTTGGATTGCCTGTACACCAGCTATTTCAAACTCGACTACGAGCGTAATGTCGCACTGAAAATGGATTATTACAAAAAAATCAGCCGAATCACTTGGTGAGGATCATCGGAACGGCTGCGCCTTCTGAAAGGATCCTATCAGTGTTCAAACCATCCTGATGCAAGTTGTGATAGATTTCTTTCATTCGGGGCTCGGTACCTTTTTTCCCAAAGGGTTATGGCTTATACTGAGTGCATCCATAAGAGAGGCGCCTTCATTTTTGATGACAGGTTGCTCCTCCCGGCGTGAGATCGCTCAGTCAGTAAGCGCCGGAAAAAATGAATCCACCCTTGAGAAGAAAGGCTTTCAACCGCGTACTGCCATACGCAAAGAGGCCTTCTGCTCTGCGAAACCCGGACAAATTTGTTCGGGTTTTTGTTTATTTTTAGACCTGTTGATTAGCTTCTTGGTATAATAAGGGCGAAGGATTGCTACTGTTTTGTTTATGGAAGAAGGAATCGATATGTTTAAAAAGACTGGAGACAGATCCGGGGAAGTAATCTTGTACAGCGGTAGGATGAGTTGGTGCCGAAGCGAACAGTCCGCCCTGGATGGCTTTGGCTTTTTGACAGACAAGCAGCTCCGCTTCGACATGCCGGAAATAGCCAAAATCATGACAAAGATTTTCTTCAAACCCTTCTCAAAAGCCTTCGCTGATGGCATCTACGACATCGCTATTCCCTATGATGACATCAGGAGTGTACGTCCAGGCGCTTACGGCCTCCGCAAAGCGCTGATCATCGAAAGGAAAGACGGTACCCTCTTCAAATTCGCAGTCAATCACTATGATACATGGGAAAAAGCCATCCGGAAGCGCATGATAAAAATCGCGTAACAACTGAATCTATACCAAACGAAAGGGGCTGCCTCCAATGAGGCCGCCCCTTTCTGTGTTTTGTTGTTCGCGTTCGTGGCGGAATTCCCCGCCAAAATGGTTTTGACGGGCAATCGCTTGTTGTCCGCGGACGTTTTTCCCCGCCAAAGTGGTTTCGGCGGGTTTTCTGACTGTTATTTGAACTGATTTTCCCCGCCAAACCAGTTTTTGACGGGTTATTTCTGAGCATAAATTCAATTCCCATATGGAAAGCGGCTGCCTTTTTGCTACTCTTTGCTGGTCGCCATTTGTTTCTCTTTGTTGCCAAGAAATTCGTTCAGGAATGCCGCGGCGAGTATCAGTACGCCTCCCGCCAATTGAATGGGAGACAGGTCTTCTTTCAGGAATACAGCCGAGACCACAATCGCTGTCACCGGGTCTACATAGCTGAGTACAGCGAATGTCTGGCTCTCGACCGCCTGGGCGCCCGCAAACATCAGCACATAGGCAATCCCCGTGTGGATGATCCCCAAAACCAGCAGACTGGTGATGGATCCGCCAGTCAATTGTCCCAATCCGAACCCGGAAGTCAGTGCGACATAAGGGGTCAGGATTCCGGTGGCGATGACGAGCGTCAAAGCAGTCAAAGGGATCCCGCCAAGACCCGCGATTTTTTTGTTGGACATGATGGCCACCGCATAGAAAAACGCTGCAGCCAAACCGAATCCGATCCCGACCGGATGATTATACGTCCCCGCATTCGGGCTCACGCCGATGATCAGGAACATCCCGAGCATCGCCAACAGGACGCAAGCGATCTTCTTCGCGGTCAAGGATTCCTTGAAGACGAACGGCGCCAACAGCGTCATAAAGATTGGTTGGAAATAATAGCTCAAGGTTGCATTCGATACCGTCGTGTAGCGGAAAGCTTCAAACAGCAAGATCCAGTTCATGCCGACAGCAAAACCCGAAAGCAACAGGAACTTGGCATTTTTCCTCACCAATTCCAAAGGGATCTTTTCCTTGCGCACCACCAATGTCCCCCAGAGGAACAGGCTCCCCAAAGCGCCCCTGAAGAAGGCAACCTGATTGGAAGCCAAATCAATATTCTTAACGAAGATGCTGATCGTCCCGAATATCAGCATCGACAGCATCACTTTCCCTTTTCCTTTCGACACAACCCCACACCTTCCCTTGTTTGATGAAAATAGTACACCCATCATATCACAGAGTTTATCGGCCGGGACAGGTCTGACGCAAAAAAATACGGAACGCGCAGTACTTGCGTTCCATATTTTTTGAATGAATCATATGCCATTAAGCTCTTATTACGTGCGTTCCCCATGCGGGTTCATCCGAAACTAATCGATTGCCGCAGTGATGATGGAAGCCTCCCTGATTTCTTCTACTTTTTTTGGTTTCTTTGCCTTTTCAGGTTTCTTTTCAGCGAAATAACGGACAACGGATTCCCATCTAATAAAATTTTTCATGGTATTGCTCCCTCCTTCATGTTGAAACGCACATCTTGCTGGTTTACTGGTTACTGTTGCATTCGGTACAATGCTTCCCCAAGACGATTGAGCGTGTCTTCAATCACTTTGGTCGGCGCCGCCAAGTTGATGCGTTCGTAGCCTTGGCCTCCATCTCCAAAAATATAACCTTCATCGGTAAAGAACTGCGCTTCCTCGCGCATGAACTGTTCCAGTTCTTCCGGTTCTAATCCCAGAGTATTGAAGTTTATCCATTGCAGATACGTTCCCTCAACCAGGGGTGCGGTTATTTTGGGGAAATTTGCAGCGAAGAAGTCGCGCACCAGATGCTGATTCCTGTCGATGACCGGTATCAGATGGTCAAGCCACTGTTCCGCATCATTGTAAGCGACCCGGCACCCTTCCAACCCTAGCGTACCGACCATACCGCAGGCGACGCTTCCGAGCGCATCGGACAGTTTCTTACGCAAAGCCTCATTTTGAATGATGATGTTGGAAGTGCACAGCCCAGCCAAATTGAATGTTTTGGATGGCGAAGTGCAGGTGATCGTCCTTTCAGCCACTGCGTGGGAAAGTGTCTGGAAAACCTTATGTTCATATCCAGGCATGATCAGGTCATGATGGATTTCATCCGCGACAATGATCATGTCATAGCGCAACACGATATCCGCCAAGCGCGCCAACTCCTCTTCCGTCCACACCCTTCCGACTGGATTATGGGGACTGCAGAAAATAATCAGCTTGTTCTCTTTCTTACGGCAAAGATGCTCAAGCCCTTTAAAGTCGATCGTGTAATCGTCCGCGCGATTCAAGAGAGGATTCCTGACGACTTTCCGTCCCGCATTTTCGATGGCTCCAAAGAAAGGATAATAAACCGGCGTCATGATGATGACACCTTCACCCGGCTGGGTATACGCCCTGACTGCCGCATAAAATGCTGAAACGACACCAGGACTGGTCAAAATCCATTCCTTCTCCACCTCAAAATTGTGCCGGCGCCGTTGCCAATCGATGACCGCTTGATAGTAGCCTTCGGTAGGGACACTATAGCCCAGTATGTTGTCTTCCAAATATTCCTGTAAGCCTTTGGTGATCTCGGGCGCAGTCCGGAATTCCATATCCGCCACCGTAAGAGGCACCACGTCATCCGCTACATCCGGCATCCATTGATACATCTGTTGCCATTTCACGGAGCCTTTGTTTTTTCTGCTGAGGACCGACTCGAAATCATATATTTTTTTGTTTCCTTCAATCTCCATCCCATACACCATATTATCTCTCCCTTCCCACTCGTGTAAGATTTAATCACACAAGCGTCGGATCGGCACCTCGTTTATGAGTGCAATTCATTTATTAAACTAACTATAAGGGGATTTTTGGCCATTGTCTACTTTTCCATAACAAATCAGGTCACAAAACCTCACATGCCATTAAAATCCCTTCCCAAACCCCTATCCAATCGCTGCTCCTCCGGTCACCATTCCTAACATGATCTTTCACTAAAAAACAAAAAAGCCCCAATTACGCTATATTCGCGCAATCGGGACTTAGATAGTATTTTTCTTGGAAGACTTATTTGAATTCAATGAAGAGATAAAGATCTCCACCTGTGAAATCCGGTGTACGCTCCAAGGAATTGACCAAAATATTCATTCGGATCTGGTCATTTTCGGTAGATATCGTCGCATCCTCAGTTGTCAGATTCCCTTTGTCGAAGCCGGAAGTCGCAGCCTCCTCGAAAATGGTATCGTACACTTCGCGGGTATTATAGACGATCAATTCCTCTCCAGCCGCATCCTTTACGGTCAAGACATAATACGTGCCATCCAACCTTTTTTCCAATTGGTATGGTTGGCCGTTCACTTCAAAATCGGTAGTTTCGATGGGGCTCGTTTCGACTTCGGAATAGTAGAGATACTGATGGAGCATGACATCGAAATTTGCGATTCCGACGACGGGATCGGCATCCCAGTTCAAATAGACGAATTCTCCCTCGCCTTGCGGATATTCCGTTTCGGAATAAGTCATATCAAATCCGTAGGTATCGCTGAAATCACTGTAGACATTGAAATCGCTCGGCAAGTAGGCCACCTCTTTGTTGTAGCCCATGTTGTCGATGTAGGAGGCGACCTTGGTGATGACGATCTTATCGCCGATGGAAACATCGCTTTTCGGAACGATGGCGTTATCAACCAACATGTCATTTTCCATCAATTTCCGTTCCAAAAAGCCGATTTGGTTGTTCTTGCTGACGGTAAAGGCATCGATCGGCGGAATGATGGAAATGGCCGACAGCGCAAGCAAGGCGATGGCGATCAAACCGTTATGCTTCGGTTTCATGAAACTGAAGATCACGCCCGCTATCGTCGCGAAGATGCCGAACAGGATGACATAGTAGCGGCCATGCGTGACGCCCATCTCCCTGATTTTCAGGAAGGAGGCGATGGTCTGGAAGACAACGATCGGAATCAGGATCTTAGGAAAAATTTTGCGGAACAGGTCGGCAAACTTATTCTCGAGATTGCAGGCAAGGATATAGACGATGATGACGATGATCGCATAGGAAACAAGCAGCGGCTCCAAAAGATTGGTTGTCCAGAATTCGCCTCCGATATTCATGACGACATAGATCACGAGAATCAACGTATAGATGGCAGTCAAAGGGATGATGATGTAGGAAATCAGGATTTCCAGAAACCGCGGCACCATAAATTGGCGATCCAAAGTTTCCCCGCGCTTCGCCCATGCCTCATCCGGAATCATTTCTTCGCGTTTGCCCGGGTACTGCGGCGTCATCGACAAGAAATAGATCGGTGCGAACAAGGAAGCGACGATATTCATAAGATGCGTGAGGATCTTGAAATCGATATTGAAGAGCAGGTAATCAGTGGCGTAGAAAATAGCGCTGATTCCGGCTGTCAACACTGCTGAAAAAAGTATGGTAGTAAAGAAAGCTTTCATAGCCGACAAAAAACTCCGGTGGAAAGGCACTTTCACATTTTTGATTGATGGTATCCAAATAAAAGCAATCATGAGAGCGAACAGCGCCACACCCGTTTTGACATTTATGGCTATATTGTACTGCGTCTGCGGTCCGACCGCGAAGTAATAACCGATCGTGAGCAACACGGCTCCACCCATCAACAGATAGCGGGTGTTCAGTTGCGTATAGAAACGTTCATAAACCATTTGGCCGACTATGCTCAGCATGGCTCCCACCAAAAAAGTGAACAAATAGCGGGCATAATCTTCGCGCGGGTTTTCGATCATGAAGCTGTTCAACACTGCGACCGCTATCAAAAATAGCACGGTCAATGGAAAACGACTGATTGAGCGGCCCATTCCTTTGTAGGCCGTCCGCAATGAATCTTTGAATTTCATTTTTGCCACTCCTTTCTTACAATAGGGCTGATAGGAAAATAACGCTATCCAATCCTCTCTGCTTTCCTGCTTTTCTTTCGTTTATGCGTAAAATCGGCCCGATGGAACGTAACGGTTGCCATCGCGAGGAAGACAATGCCACATCCGAATACGGCAAGGCCGCTCATCCATGGCTTGAATATGAACCCGTTGAAATTCAACGCTAATCCATTTTTGACCATTTCGGCGTCCGTTCCGTTGTTTTCCAAGACGATCGCCCGAAAAAACATGGTCGTATAGGTCATGGGATTCGCATAAGACAGGTATTCCAAAAAGGTCGGAAAAAGGCTCACAGGAACATAGGCACCGGATAAAAAAACCAACGGAAGAACTACCGCCTGACCAACGATTTGGTAGGTTTGCGCATCCCGAACGATGGTGGCAACCCAAAGCCCCAAGGCAGAATAGACAATCCCTACCAGGAACATGGAAAGGAAGACCAACACGATTGTGTGCGGCTTTTCGAATCCTAGACCTGTGAACATCCCGATCACAAAAATGATGAAGCCTTGTAACGTCGCAATCAGGGCGCCTGCCAACAATTGTCCGACTGCTACCTGAAAACGATTGATGGGGCTAACCAGTATTTCCTTCATGTACCCTGAACTGATGTCCTCAATCGTAGTCGCCGCGATATTCAATGACGTTTGAAATACGGTGGCGATTGTCACACCCGCAATGACATGATTGACGGAATTTTCTTGCAGCTGACTTTGAAAAAGGGAGGACAATACATAAATGAAAGCGAAAGGCGTAAGAAAAGTAATCAGCAAGCGGATGCGGTTGCGCATAAAGTTACGCAGATTGCGCAAGCATAATGTCCAGACGACTCTCACCCCGCATCACCGCCTTCACGGATTTTTTTGCCTGTAATTTCAAGAAAAACGTCATTCAGGCTCCCTTTCGTAACCTCCAAATCGAGAATATCATCCTTCAATGAATGGATTGTCTCAATAAATCTTCCCATGTCATCCACCTCAAGGTGCAAGTATCCACCTCTCTTTTCATAACGGAACTCCTGCTGCAAGAAATAGATTTCAACTTTTCGGGAATCCTTCACCTTCAATACGGCCCGCGTTTTGGTATACCGTTTTTTCAAAGCTTGCGGGGTATCGTTGACGATGATTTTCCCGTCGTCCATGATAGCCACTCGATCACACACTTCCGCTTCTTCAATATAGTGCGTCGTCAAGAAAATCGTTATATTTTTCTCCTTCTGCAGCTTCATAATGTATTCCCACATGCGATTTCTTGTCTGGGGATCAAGCCCCGTCGTCGGTTCGTCCAAAAAAAGAACTTTCGGATAATGGACCAGCGCGCGCACGATCTCCACGCGACGCTTCATCCCGCCGGAAAGGGTAGAGACCAGGCTATTCCGCCATTCCAACAAATCAACGAGATCCAGCAGTATCCCAATTCGTTCCCCCACCTCATCCCTTGGCACCCCATAAAGGCTGCAGTGAGCAACCAGATTTTCTTGCACTGTCATCTGCTGATCCAATGTAGGTTCCTGAAAAACGATGCCTATCGCTTTGCGAACTTTTTTCTGTTGCTTAGAGACATCTTCTCCATCAATCAAAAGCACTCCCGAGGTTTTATCGATCATCGTACATAGGGCGTTAATTGTCGTGCTCTTCCCCGCACCGTTCGGACCCAGAAAAGCAAAGCTGCTGCCCTCTTCCACTTCGAAAGAAACATCCTCCACTGCAAGGTAATCCCCATAATATTTCGAAAAATTTTTCACATTAATTATGGCTGCCATCTCTATGCCTGCCTTCCCAACAAAATAAGGTGAGCGCATCCAACATTAGAACTGTTGCTGATAAAACGAAACGTCTATATCATAATTATGGATATCCATGCGCACCTTTGTCAAATTTTGCGATGCATTTAAGGGCTTAGCACTAAAAAAGGCGCCATCAAAAAAAGAGCATAGCCCGTGGCTGTGCTCCCTTGTGCTTACCGTTTGAACGGTCCTGTCTTCGCATCCTTCATCGCCAATTGGATGTAATCGATGGAAGCGTTGAGCTTGTCGGTTTCCCACGAATCCAAAGCAATCCCGAATTGCTTTTCTACACCGTTACGGCCGATCAGGCAAGGCATGCTCAAGGCAACATCCCCATCATGTCCGTACTGTCCGCGCAAAATCGTGCAGACGGGATGGACGCTCTTTTCATCCAGCATGACCGCCTGCGCCAAGGTGATGGCGGATTGCGCAACCCCGGCATTCGTCCAGCCCTTGCCGTTCAGCACATCGTAGGCCGACTTCACGACCGCCGCCCCGATTGCTTCGGGATTCAATATCTCCACTTCCGGGAAATGGGTTCCGAACTCTTCATAACGGATGCCGTTTATGGCTAGTCTACTCACCACCGGAAAGGCGGTAAATCCGTGCTCGCCCATCATATAGCCGGTCACGCTTTTGGGATCGACACCGTACTGTTGTGAAATCACTTTCCGTAGACGGGCCGAATCCAGCATCGTGCCCGTCCCGAAGATCCGCCCTTCCGGATAGTCGAATTCGCTGGCCGCGATATAGGTCACCGTGTCCAATGGATTTGTGATCAGAATGATGATGGCCTCTTTTGTATATTTTATGATTTCGCCCATCACCTCACGGATGACCGCCGCATTTTTTCCCGTCAAGGAGGCGCGATCCGGGATGGCATTCGGATTCTTATCATCCTTCAGGACACTCGGTCCGGCAGCGATAATGATGATGTCCGCATCCGCGCAATCGGCGTAATCCCCCGCGTGTACGTCCACATTGGACATATAGGTCAATGCGGTCGCATGCGCCTGATCCAAGGCTTCCCCATGGGCAACATCCTTCAGAATATCGATTGTCGCAATTTCCGCAAATAACCGCAATTTCATTGCGTCAGCCAATACATAGGAACCTACGTGACCCACACCCACCACAACAAGTTTATTTTTGTGCATCTTTTCCCCTCCAGTTCTCATCATACTTTCATATTAGCACCTTTTCGGTGATTTATCACATGTATTTCGTGAAAAAGGGCCCGTCATGGCGTCGGCTTGCAATAATCCGTCGGTCCGAGTACTATGGAAGCAACATCACTCAGAGGAGCATACGTTAAATGGAAAAGTTTGTGGAAGCTTTAAAACAAAAAATTCGCAGTAAAGAGGGTTTGTCGCCCAAGATGCAGGATATTCTGGATGCTTGCGTCGTGCTGTTCTCGACGAAAGGATTTTCCAATACCAGCACAAAGGATATCGCTAAAGCAGCCAACGTTGCTGAAGGGACCATCTACAAGCACTTCGGGACCAAGGAAAATTTGCTTTACGCTACGATTTTCCCGATTCTGCGCGATATCATCTCGACGGAAGCGCTCGCCCAAGTGCAGCAGTTCCGTAATTCAGCAGAGAATGCGCCATTTGAACGATTCGTGGAATTCATCGTGCGCAAGGACGTTATGATGCCGGAAGAGCATTTCCAGTCAGGAAAAATTTTCCTAACTGAAATGATGTACGACAAACAGCGATTCCAAGAGTTCAACACGATGATCCCCAAGGACTTGATAGATGGCATTTACGCAATCCTCGACGGCTACAAAGAAAAAAACGAAGTCGTCGATTGGCCCAATCCCGTTATTTGGCAATATATCATGAGCATCCTGTTCGGTAATCACCTGACCCATTACGTCCTTTTCACGGATACAAAGCGGGACAAAGAAGCCGAAATCGCATATTTGACCCAGCAGATCGTCAAAGGCCTCCGACCCGATAAGCAATAGCATTGACAGTCCCTTCCCGAATCGCTATACTTGACTAATCGAACGGTGAGTAAATACTCACTCATCGTCGTTTCTTTTAAAATAATAAGGAGGCATCGCATTATTATGGCTTTTGTCGAACTAAAAAATCTGAACAAATATTACCCGATCAGCGGCGCGGAAGATTTCCAGGCATTGAAGGACGTCAATCTTTCCTTAGACAAAGGTGAATTGGTCTCAATCGTCGGCGAATCAGGCAGTGGGAAGTCGACCTTGATGAATCTGCTGGGCGGTCTGGACAGCCAGTTTTCAGGCGAAATAACCATTGACGGCCAAAATATGAGCACATTCAAGGAAAAAGATTTCGTGAATTACCACAAAGAGAAAATCGGTTTCGTTTTCCAGAGTTTCAATCTTGTTTCCCACCTCAGCGTGCTGGATAACGTCACTTTGGCGATGACGCTTTCGAACGTCGACAAAAAAACCCGGGTGGCCAGGGCGAGAGAAGTCCTGAAGCAACTCGGCCTTGATGACCAATACAAAAAGAAACCCAGCCAGTTATCCGGCGGGCAAAAACAGCGTGTGGCCATCGCCCGCGCCCTGGTCAATGATCCGGATATCATCATTGCCGATGAACCTACCGGCGCACTGGACTCGCAGACAACGGATCAGGTGCTGGACATCATCCAAGATATCGCCAAAACCGGCAAACTCGTCATCATGGTCACCCACTCGGAAAAGGTAGCTGCCCGCTCCACGCGCGTCGTCACAATCGATGACGGAAAAATCATCGGCGATATCCGTCAAGGCGAGATCAACTTGCAGGACAACGCATTGGAACTGCAGCAAAAAATCAAAAGCAAGAATCTCACTTTTTTTGCAGCAATCCGCTTGGCCCTTCTTAATATGAAGGAAAAGTTGGCCCGGAACATCCTTATCGCTCTTGGCGGCAGCATCGGAATCATGAGCATCATCGTGATGCTGTCCCTTGGCGAAGGCGTCAATGACTATCTGACCGCAACGATGAATGCCAATGTCAATCCTCTGGTCAGTGAAGTCCAGATGCCCGTCGTCATCGAAACCAACAACAGTGAAAACACCGATTCATCCATGATGATCACGACTCCTACCGGGGCTGAGATACCCGCCGGCTCTACGCCATCGGGCCCACCTACGGGCGTAACGCAGTCCGATCCGTTCGAAGAAGAGAACATTGAGGAATTGCGGAATATTCCGCATGTCGCTGAAGTCAATCTGGCCTATTCTTCCTTTACGATTGGAAGCGATAATGTCATCTTTGAGGAGAATAAATACTCCTTCATGACTTTCGGAACAACCTCAGGCATGACCGATTCCAACATCCTTTTCGGGGCGTTTCCTGAAGAAGGCGAGATTCTGGTCACAGAAGGCATAGCCAATCAGATGGGTGCTACTCCGGAAGAAGCCCTCGGAAAAGAAGTGACTCTGGACGTTACCATAGACGGTGAGTCATTGGAAAAAAATTACATCATCAGCGGTATTTACACGGCCGGCCAAGCCATCGGCGCATTCGAGTCTGTATATATGTCGGCTGATTCCTTTGAAACATTGACTGCAGAGAACAATATGGAAGTGGAGCCAAATGTTGTCTACTTGGTATCTGACGATCCTGAAAATACCCAAGCGATCAAAGATGAAGTAGCCGCTCTAGGTTACCGCGGTTCATCCGCGGATGCCCTGGCTTCCACGTTCACCCAGATGTTGGATATCTTCACTTACATCCTTTCCGGGGTTGCCGGCATCTCCTTGTTCGTGTCCGCCATCATGATTTTGACAGTACTTTACATCAGCGTTGTGGAACGGACACAAGAAATCGGCGTCATCAAAGCGATTGGCGGCCGGAAGAAAGATATCCGCCGCATCTTCGTTTCCGAGTCCTTCCTGATCGGTCTGTTCAGCGGAATTCTGGGCGTAGGCATCGCCTACCTCATCACCGTTGTCGGAAACATTGTTGTGGAGAATCTTTTTGATACGGCCATTCTGAATATGACACCGGCGTTTGCGGTATTCGGCATCGTCACCAGTGTGATCATCAGCATGGTAGCCGGCCTGATGCCTGCCCAAAAAGCAGCCCGCCTGGATCCAGTAGAAGCACTTCGCCACGATTAAGAAAAAGGATACGATGAATTGCGGTAGGGGGCGAGCACTAAGAGGACAAACACAAAGCGGACGCTTTTTGTCCACGTGTGGTTGTCAGCTTAGGCGGAACCTCCTGCAATTCAGAGTTCAACTAGCAGGATGTGATGATTCGCGTTTAGATACCCGGACGTTGGAGTGGACAACAGGAGGACGCACTGTGACCGTACCGGTCAAGTGTATCATGTCTCTAAGCGATTAAAAATCGCAAGAGCCATGACAAAACGGGAGCGGTATCTGCGAATCAGAACTCAACTACAAGGATACGATGAATCCCACTCTAGAAATCGACCACTAAGACGAACCAAAAGAAGCAGCCGGACTTTTTGTCGGCTGCTTCTTTTGGTTTATTCCGCTAGGCGGATTTGCGCATAAAAGGCATTCATCTGATCGGCCAATTCGCTTTCTTGCATTTCATAGAAAATGCTCATCACATTGTACAAGTATCGTAACAACCAATCAAACGCGTCCTTCTTCAGGGTAACACCTTCCTTCATTTCTTGCTCGATCTCTTTATGCAACGCATCGACCCAATGATCCCCGAGGACAATCCGCACCCGTTGGAACTGCTCCCGAAAAAGCTGCTCGGTGGAAACTTCACCCTCCCCCGGCATCCACTTGTTGCGGTTTGCACTCCGGTAATACCGGGGGATGAAATGCTTGAAATAAGGGTCGGATTGTTGCAACAAGAAAAAAGCTGCTTCATATTTTCGATTGGCAATGTAGCTCTCCAACAAATAGGAAACCAAAATATCCCGAAAATCGCTCGACAGTTTACGGACCACCAAATCCTTGTAAGTATCATTGACAGGCACAATGTCCAACTTAGTATACAACGGCTGCCGGCTTGCACCCACCACCAATTCTTCGCGTTCCAACAGCTTATGTGCCTCTTCCTTCGCCCTGTCATGCATGCCACGGGATCGAAAAACGACAAAACGGACCCATTTCAGTAATGCGCCTTCTTCAGCAGTCAGCTGAATGTCCGGATTGCCATCCAAAACCACCGCAAAATTTTCTAATTTCCGGATCGTATCCTCATAATCATGATGCTCCCACTGGATATAACTCGCCTCATTCTTTTCGTAACGGAAGCTAATGAAAATCATTTGTAGCCACAGTTTTTTTATGTCAGAATAACTGACGCGATAATGTAACTGTTGCCGCAACACTTCTTCCATCTGCGCCTTGATTCTGGTCCGCTCCCATCCCGATCCGATTGCTTCAGCTTCAAACAACTGAACGAGTTCAATCGACTTCCTGACATTGTATTTGTTTTCTACCATTAATTTATTTACAATAGGCCTGAGAATGAGGTGCGACAACTTCACTTGATTCCTGAAATAAGGGAAAATAAAATAATCTTCATTCACCCTTTTCCGCAAAATCCCCGCATGCAAGGGTTGATGACCCAAAGGCCCGATTATCGGTGAAAAGTCCTTTAGCTCATATTCCCCTTCCATGAATTCCAAGTTTGCATGGTTGAAAGGATAGCCCGCTGGAAAATTCTGTTTGTAATAGAAGAGATACCATTCATGCGCTTCTTGTTCATTCAGCAACAGCCGATCCACGGAGATGTCCTCTTCCGCAAACCGCTTCGCAAACTGTTGCGCCTCATGGGATAATCGATAAAAGTGCTGCGTATGCAGAAAATCATGCAACGTATGCTCATTCACTGACACTTTCTCAGCCCGTACATAGTCATACATCGCGCAATAATACTCAAAAAACTGATCGTAATCACCTTTCATCTTCCACACCTCCGGACCGTAATCCCTTACAATTCTAAGTCCATTTTACCATATTGCCTAAAAAACAAAGCAAGAAAGCCTACGCGCCTGACCAATTTGGCTACCAAATACTGAAAATTGTGCAATTAACTGAAAGCTGAAACAAACATCCTACATAGAATTTATAAAAATTTATACAAATTCCGTTCAGTTGATATAAAAATGTTCAGTTATTTAATGACGTTTTCACGCGATGGTGCTATACTATACATGAAATACCGTTTATCGCATTAGGGTACAAATATACTACAGCGCCTGAGGAATCCCAACCCATAAGCATTTCCAGAAAAGTATCCCTTCCTGGCCTCTCCCGTCCCTCACTTTTTAATGAGTAGAAATCCCAGCATCCAGAAAATAAATATTTTTACATCAGCTATATTGCGAATTCAAATCATCTGAAATCGCTAAAAAACCGTCAAACAGGCTTCCAATTGCAAATCACTGTAATTATTTTGTTTTTGTTCCGATTTTTAATAAACAAAAACATACTTTATGTCGATTATGCTCCGACGATCTTTCCGTTGCCTTGGGAACGGAAATCCATGTTGAAGTGGCCATTAAATTGCACGCCAAAAAGGGATAGTGATCCTTCAGCCAGATACTTTTTTTGCAATCGGCCGCGATTGGGAGAAGCGGCACAGTTCCCTCAAGCCATACGCTTTAATGGCAAAATATTTGCCTCCTCTGTCGCATCAATAAATTGGGTTCGTTAACGGCAACATACTTTCCGCAATAAACTTATCATTTTTAGGCGCCAGTTTGTACATGTCAGATTAAATTACATACATATTACAAACAAGCCTTTTTATGACAAGGATTAAATTTTTATATTTTTATAAAATATACTAGACAAAGTAAAAAAATAGTATATTATTATTGTTATTGGCTCGTTCGGATGATATGGAATTTGAGTCAATTAATTTTCAAATTGTCGAACCGTTGCTATCAGATAGATTACGTTAGGAGGATAACTATGTATACCATGTCCAACATAAAAAACCTCTCCTTGAAGATTGTACTCGCTGAAAAGAATACAATCACATCGGCCCAACCTACAAACTACCAAAAATTCCCTTATGTTAAACTTTTCTACGTTACATCTGGGGATGTTTCTTTAATAATGAAAGAAACGACGGAAAAGCTTTCAAAAGATCAATTGATCTTATTGAATCCAAATGTAGAGTACTATTGGGACCTGACAGGAGATAAAGCAGCAGAGATCATCGAAGTCGGCATCCACGGTCTGGAGTTCTCAAAAATCGGAGACGCAGAAAGCGATTTCTCTTATTACCGCCACAACGACGGTGAAAAAGAAACCGCAACTTTCCTGAATTTATTGCTGGATGAAATGAGCACTCGCAACCAAGGCTACGAAGAGGTCAGCAAACGCTTCGTCGAGATCATCCTGATCCACTTGTTGCGTCTGGAAGAATTCTCGATCCGCAACTCGCTGAACAAGAAGAACCACAAAGAAATCCAAACGGTCAAGAATTACATGAAAGTGAACTACCACAAGAACATCACTTTGGATGACTTGGTGGATCTGGTCCACATCAATAAATTCTACTTGATCCGTATCTTCAAGCAGGAAGTTGGCATGTCGCCGATCGACTACTTGATCCATATCCGTATCGATGAAGCGCAAAAAATGTTGCGCAACACCAATATCGCAATCGCCGATATTGCACACTTGGTCGGCTTCCAGTCACCGTCACACTTCTCGAAAACATTCCGGGAATTGTCGAACTGCACGCCTTCACAATATCGTCGTCAAGGAAACCAATAATACAAAAAGAAGAAGCCGCTGTTTTAAGCGACTTCTTCTTTTTGTTCTTTCAATGCCCGCAAATAGTCTATCGCCTCATGCGGTCTGCGGAAATGTTGGATTTCGATGCCATCCGGTACCTGATCCAATAAGGCGACCAAGCCCGGGAGGTTGTTTTTGTTAAAGTTCCAAATGAATTTCATGAATTCCCAATCGAAGCGTTCCGGACAGCCTTCCCCCATATCTGGACGGGTGCGCTTGCGGTTCGAAACGATCCGCTTCAACGCGCGGTAAAGGCACAACCTTCTTGGGTAGTCGAAAAAGAAGACTGTATCCGCACGCTCCAGCCGGATCGGCAGGCTCCGTTGGTAATTGCCGTCGATTATCCACTTGTCCTCTTGCACAAGTTCTTTTTGGATTCGGTCCTGTTCCGCATCAGAGCGCAATTCCCAATCAGGCAGCCAAAAAAATTTATCGAGATGATGCAATGGATTGCCTGTCAACTGCTGCAGCTTGCGCGAAAAAGTGGACTTCCCCGATCCGCTGCATCCAATGACGACGATCCGCTTCATTACCTTCCCACTCCCGCTGTCCTTCATCTTCGCCAAACCGATCCCTCCTTTTGAACGAGACTTTTTCTTCTATCGAACAGTTTACCACAGCAGAAATGCAGTGAACAGTAACTGATGCGCCTCCGCAACTAATGGTATACTGGAATTAAAAAAAAGGAAGGAACGATGCAAGATGATACGCAAAGCCCGAAAAGAGGATTGCCCGGAACTCTACGACCTGATCCACGAGATTTTCGTTGATATGGAATTGCCGCTGCTCGATCTGTTGAATCCGGATGTCCTGAAAGCCGCGATGGTCCGGGCCATGCACGAGGACGTCTACCGGTTCAGCTTCCGGAACGGCCTCGTCTATGAAGAAAACGGAGAAATCCTCGGCTGTTGCTTCGGCTATCCGGGAGCAACCGAACCCATCATCGATGCCGCACTCCGGAACGCTTTTGAGGAAATGCACATCGCGGCGCCCAGACTTTTCCCCGACAGCGAAACGTTTGCTGGAGAATGGTATTTGGATTCCATCGTGACGAAGCAATCAGCGCGGGGGAAAGGTGTCGCCTACCAATTGCTGCAAGCACTGCCGACACTCGCCTCAGCTGCGGGTGAAACCGTCATCGGCCTGAATTGCGAAAAGGACAATCAGCAGGCAAAAAAACTCTATGAAAAAGTCGGCTTCCGGACAGTTTCCGAGCGAACGCTGAGCGGGCATGTCTATGACCATATGCAGTGGGACTTCAAAGGAATATCCTTTATCAAATAAAAAATCAGCCGCCGTCTGTAAAGCAGTCACGCTACTTATTTAAAAAATGGCGCCTCTTGGATTATCTTAATGTTTCAATCAGGTCCTTTTTAGCAGCTGCTGATGCAGGCATGACAGAGAAAATTAACCCTATACCAGTCGATACACTTATGGCTAAAAAAACAGTGGAAAATTCAATCGAAATTGGAATATCAATGATGGATCCAATGATATATGCAAAACTGATCCCCACAATATAGCCCACAATCCCTCCAAACAAGGTCAGTGTGACGCCCTCCAAAAGAAATTGCATCCGAATGGAATTTTGGGTCGCTCCCAGCGCACGTCGAATCCCAATCTCCTTTGTCCTCTCCGAAACAGAAATGTACATCATATTCATTACGCCTACACCTGCAATAAAAAGCGATATTCCGGCAACAGCGGAAATAAATACTGTGATCGTGCGGAGGATTTTACTGACCCCGTCCGTTAATAAGGCGGTGTCGAATACTTGATACTCACCAAAGGCTTTCATTGCGCCCTTTTCCTTGAGTTGTTCGATCACATCCGTTGTCACGGAACTAGGCGTGGCTCCCTTTTCCAATGTCACTGTTAAGGAAGATTTTTCAGTCGTGTCATTGAAATAGTGCAGATAGGTTTTTTTGGGAATTTGAATGTTGCTTTCTGGCATAGAAAATAGACTTTCTGACTCCGTGCCTTGATAAATCCCGATTATTTTAAATAGATGGCCCTCTAATTCAATCCCACGATCCAATGCATTTTCAGCACTTCCGTACATCTCTTTTGCGGTAACGGAATCTATCATAGCTACTTTATCCAGCGTTTCGTTTTCATACGCGGTCAGCTGGCGTCCGACAATGGGATCCTTACCCAGATTATTTATTAAAGAAACCTGCTTATTTTGTTTTTTGCCTTTGATGTAAATGCCTTTATAAATGTTCGAATAATCGGGGTCAGGGTAATTTGCGGATTTCACTCCGTCCACTTGCTTTACGGTTGCAATGTCCACATCAGTGAAATAATCCAAACTGCTATAGCTCAGACTATCGTTACTTGGGGCATAATTTACTTGTATGTTCACTTCATCCGATTCACCATTGGTTAAATTCTTTAACGTTTCTTTCTCGAATCCACGACCGATTGATAAAATAGTGATGACGGAGGCAATCCCAATCACAATGCCAAATATCGTTAACAGGCTTCGTTTTCTGTTTTTTAAGATTGCTTTAGTAGCGGTTCGCCAATTAACATATATGTTCATGGGCGTAACGCCTTGTCTTCAATAATCTCACCATCGCGAATACTTATTAATCTTGAACAATACGGGACCATATCAGGGTTATGTGTAACGAGAATAATCGTAACCTGATCTTGGGTATTCAAATCCACAAATAACTTCATAATTTCCTCAGAAGTATGCGAATCCAATGCACCTGTCGGTTCGTCTGCGATGAGGAATTTAGGTTGGTTAATCAACGCTCTGGCAATTGCCACGCGCTGCTGTTGACCGCCAGATAATTGTTTCAGGTGTTTATCTGCCTTATCGGATAGACCCACTTTTTTTAAAACAGCCCTTACCTTTTCTTCTGTTTGATGGAATTTATAGCCATTATAAAGCAAGGGCAATTCAACATTTTCAAAAACAGTATTATTTTCGATCAAGCTGAAATTTTGGAACACAAAACCTACGGTTTGATTCCGGATTTTGGAGAGGATTTCATCCGAAGAAGTCAATAGAGCCTCCCCTTCAAATAAGTACTCTCCTTCGAATTGTTTATCGATGAATCCCAGTAAATTAATTAAGGTTGATTTGCCCGAGCCCGATGGGCCCATAATGGCAATCATTTCACCTGGAGCAATCGCTAGATTAATATTTTTGAGAACATGCAGGCTTTCTTCGTCGTTCTGATAGTATTTATTCACATTAACCAAACTAATCATCTAATTCACCATCACTTCTTGGCCGTCTTTTAAGTCTTGAGATGGCTCGGAAATAATGCGGTCTTTTTCTTTTAATCCCTCTGTAACAACAAAAACACCGTCTCTATTTTCTGCCAGGATGGCTTGTTTTTTGACCGTTCCTTTGGAGTAAACAAAAACATACTGCTTATCCTCTTCGTTCAGGATTGCCTTTTTGGGTATACGCAGTTCATTAACGGGTACATAAATTTGGCAACTATACCCATATTGTAAGTTTTCTGATGGTTTTACTTTGAAGGAATAATTTGCCACATTAGATTGTGCCGTTGCAGTCCCCTCAGTAGCCGTAGACTCCGGTAATATACTGACTTCTGTAATCGTACCTGCAATTTTTTTATTACTGTTCAGCAATTGGATTTCCACAGCTTGATCTGTTGCTAAGTGTCTGTAATCATACTCGGAAACTAATGCTTTTATGATTGTGTCCTTACCTAAAATTTTAATAACGGGAACACGCGCATTTGTTTTCCCTTTCGGTTCCACAATGGCGGTTCCATCAGTTGTTGCTGCTACATTTGTTGTAATTTTATTCTGGGCAAGTTCGATATTTTGAGTGGCAGTGGATAAATCTAAGTTTGCGGAATCTAGTACCTGCTGCGCTTGTGAGATGACTTCTTCCTGAGAAGAAACAGCTTCTTTATACTGATCCATTTTAGCTTGTTCTTCTTGGCGAATGGTTTGACCTTCCATTGAATCGGCATCGGCATTATTGAATTCATTGAATGCTTCATTCAAACTATTTTGAATGTTTTGTTTTTTTGTATACGTATTGTCCAGATTTTCTTGCGCATTGTTCACCGCTAAAGTTAGTTTGTCGAGCGTTTGTTGCTGTTCCGTTATTTGATCTTGTACGGTTTCGTTTTGATAGACCATGACTACCGTGTCTGCACTGATTTCTTGATTATTGGTTACTAAAATGTCGGAAACCTGGCCCTTTGTCTGGTCAAAATAGAATTCCTCTACGTTTTGAGCTGCAACGGATCCATTAAAGATTAAATCATCGGCTTTTTTTATCGTTACCGCGTCATAGGAAGCCAATGTAGGTTCCTGCTGCTGTTTTTGTTTGAAAAAAAATGCTGTACTGATCGCTAAAATGGCGATCACTCCCCATACGGCACTGAATATTATTCGCTTCTTTTTGGACAGTGGTTTCATTTTAAATCCTTTTTTATTCGTTTGTTCTTCCTTTGCCTTGTTTCTCTTCATTCCTTACGCCTCTGTTTCGGCTTTAAACAGGTAGATTATGGACAAAATCGCCGGTAGGGAAACAAGCGCTTGTAGACCAATACTTACGATCGAGATCATGCTGGCAAATTCGGTAAATCCTTGAATTTCTATTTTGGGAGTGAACAGCAAGGAGTAGATAATCCCGGTTACGATCCAAAATAAATGCAGGTAGTAAGGCGTTTTTGCAGTTGCGACGCCTTCTTTTAGTTTTTTATGTGCAGAGATGAGCATAATCAGGATTGTAATCGAGATGATTACGCCGATAACGGCATAAGCTTTTGTTCCGATACTATTTGCTTGTTCATATAATTGCGTGGCTGAAGATCCGTAAACATCTTCTGTGTAGAGAGCTTTGTCAGGATTTAAAATCCCCCGTAGCCCTACAATTGACGTAAGCAGCCCCAGAGCTTTTAAAACTAATAACACCATATTCCAATTTTTAGCCTTTTTAAGATAATCCTGTTTGTCTTTTGTCTTCATTTAAGATTACACATCTTTTCATTGATATATTTTGATATTTGGTTGATGAGAGTTACCATTACTGATTTCAAGGTCAGCCGCATGGATTAGCTTTCATTTTTTAAAAAGTAGTATGTTCCAAAGAATATCGTAAGTATCATAAATGCGATTAAGTTAAACTGCAGCCTGGATAGTAAAACAATCATCGTCAGAGCCATTAAACTTGTAGTGATACTATTTCGATTGATGATTAGCATGACTATTAAACAAATGCATACCAATATTAATCGATAATCAAGTCTGTTAACTTGAAAGTCCAAATAAATCAGAAAAAAAGTAGCTAGCAATGCGAAAAAAAGCATCACCTCTGAAATTTTCATATGAGTGCCTTCCTTTCTTGATTTGTTGTTGAATTATAAGCCGAGTAACTAGCCTATATTTAACACGTACGTTGCAAGAATAATAACATTACCTTCAAGACAACTCTTTAAAATACTTTTTACAATAATGAGGGAGATGGGTCCCATTCCTGATATGTAAATTTATTGATTCCTTCACGCATCTTTATGTAAAAAAAGTGCTATAATAACAGTTGAAGACTCAAAAAAAGTGCAGTGAGTCTCCTTCTTAACGCTTTTAGTTTGTTAATCAGCAACCAGCATTTTTCTCGGCTTTATCTTCATAGGAAAATAATGGTGTTAAGACATTTACATGAACCAATACCTCCGTTTCAAATTGCCATAAAAATGACTTTAGAAAGCCCATGTTCCTAAAGTCAGTTTAAATGATTCCTATATCGAGAGGTATGAGTAAAACCGGCAACCCCCTATGTATTCATGGACATACTCACCTTTGAAAAGATAGAATATTTATTGGAAGACTACATACTGAACGTAAAATGAAAAAAAGGAGCGGCTGTATGGATAAAGTAATCGAAGAGAAGTTGAAAAAAATAGAGGAAAAGATACTGTTAAAGAGAAAGAATCCATTATTTGATATCGGGAAAAATGGAAACGTATCCTTTACGTTGAATGGTGAAAATAACTGGGTTCGAAAAATTGATATACAAGAATATGGGAACTTATAAAATTGAAGAGGAATATGATATAGCTTTAACTGCCTACTTATCAGAATTTAAGAAGAATTTTTCTTCTTCTTTTGTGGATCTCGTGCAAATGGAGTTGTCAAAAAAAAGTACGGACAGATTGTCGTTAGGGAAAGTTTATTTGTTTCTTTCTTTGGATCAAAATAAACCACATTCCCTTCCAACAAAGAATCAGATTGCGGTCAGACTGGATATTCTTTTTATTTTGTGTGATTACCTTGATGATATTTTAGACGGAGACAGTGTGATTGCTTTGCCAAAAAATGAGTTGCTCATTAACGCTATGTCTCTACTTTTTATATGTATAGGAGAGCTTTGTGAACTCACCAAAAACTATCTCGATGCCTCTAAAATATTATATTTTCTTACAGAATCAATAAATGGAGAGCGTTTCGATTTTTATTCAACACTTTCAGAAGATTCCTCTGTAGAAGTTTATTTTTCTAAGATGTTACAGAAATCTACTCCTTTAGTTCAACTGGTCTTCTACCTTGCTTGTCCTGAGAATGAACTTATTTGGAAAGACTGTGCACAAAATCTCTCTACTGCCTTTCAACTGCAAAACGATGCGCTAGACTGTATGGACACGAGCAAGTCGGATTTGGTTTTATTCAAGGAAACGCTTCCCTTTATAAAGGCCCTTGAATACGCAACTATAGATAACAATAAAATGTTTTTCACTATTGTTGAGAATAGAATAACTGATGAGGATTCTTTAGCTTTCTTAGCATATTATATGGAAGAATGCGGTGCGGTTGAATATTGTTTAAGAGCTGCCTCGCTTTACTTTGAAGAAGCTTTTCAAATTCTAAAGAATAATTCTAACATTTCTGTAGAAGTTTTTACTTTATTAAAGAGCTATTTAAAGGAGTAACATAGATTTGAAAATAATGAAAATAGCTGGCGTTACAATGCCTTGGCTTATTATGCTGACCTATATATTTTATTACCTAACCGCAATGGAGCACACGGATCTTATTTATCTCTTTATTGGCGCCTATATTTTTTCATTAGGGAGTTTTATTTATTTAAATATACCCGACTATCCTTCCTCATCCAAGTTTTATAATTTAACTACGATTATGGCTTTGATGTTCTTGTTTATTTACTCTAACGTCCCCTGGCTTAATTTTACTGGGTTATTGCTTTTGTGTCTTTGCCCAGTTTCGCTTTATTTGTTTCTATATTCATTTATTCAATCAGAAAATAGAAAACTATTTAAAATAAGTATGTTAATTTTAACAGGTAGTTCAATTTATTCGTTTTTTTCTTTTATTCTCAAAATTTATCCGGAATTCACCTTGCTGGTACTGTTAACTATTTCAACCACTACGAGCTATATAACTATATATAAGGAACGTAAACTGTTCTTTAGTTCATTAAGCTTTAAATTTTTAAGTTTTTCTGTTCTGTTGGCCTTTATTCCATTTATTGTTAGTTATTCTTTGCCAGCGGTCTTTTCGTCTGGCGTATCAGGCGATCCGAGGACAGCTTTATTAGTTTTGGTATTTCCGACGTGCATTGCCTGTATCTTGAGTTACATGAAGACGATTTCGTTACCGGATAGCCTTATTTTGAATATGGCAATAAATATTTTAAGCTTTTGTTTTTTTATAATCATTAGTTGGTTGGAAGTTTCTTTGCAAAACAAACTGATGGTCACGCTTCTTTTTTATTTCTTTTGTTATCTCTCTCACTTTTTAATTCAATATATTCAGCACTTAAAAAAAATGAGGGCCGAAAAAAATATTGAAGAGTTGAACAATGAAAAAATAGAACTCCTAAATCAGGTTACGTATTCTAATTTTATGAATAGCGTGTCCAATTTACTGCTGAATCGTTTGAAAGGTGAAACAAAAAGTTCGACAATATTAGTTATGATGCAATCGAACAATCAAAGGTTTGTACTTTGTCAGTCGGGAAGCAGAATTTCCCGAGCAATAAAAAAAGAACTCTTTTCGTCGCTCTCTTCAAAGCAAGAAGTAACTATACGTGGAAAAAATTACCATTATTTATCCGTTTCAAGATTTCACGAAAAGTTATTTGTCTTTATAGAAAAAACAGACTATTCGGTTGATTTAGATCATATAGAAGATATCCTGCATCAATACGAAGGGATTATTACGACTATCAGGAAAATGCATACTAACCAGCAAAAATATATTGATTCATCGCTAGGAACAACCGAATTATTACAAGCAAAACTGTTCAATAATCTTGAAAAAGAAAAAACAAAATATACGCATTACTTGCACGATAGCGTCCTGCAGTCCATTATCGGATTACATACCCTTGTCTCAAATCTTCATGGAGATGATGAAATAGAATCCTTGGTACGCATAGAGTTTTCAAAATTGATTCGATCTATACGAGATGAAGTTTTTAATATTTCTCCATCTACATTATATTATTTAAGTTTTGAGGAAAATATTCAAATTCTGATAGAAGATTTCAATCACAAGTATCCTGAGATAGAGTTTTTGTTGATTTATCAGTTAAATGAGGAACTACCCAAACACTTAGTAGCTCCTGTATATAGAGTTATTAAAGAGCTCAACGAAAATATTGGGAAACACTCACAAGCTACTTTTGGAATAACCAAAATACTCAACAGAAAAAATATTCTATCCATAGTCATTGAAGATAATGGAAAAGGAATACATGATTACTTTAAAATTGAAAAAAATTTATTTAAGGGGAAAGAGCATATCGGACTTCTTTCTATAAAAAATGATTTAAAGTGGTTAAATGGATCTTTTGAGATTTTTCCAATGGAAACAGTTAACCCTGGAACCATCATAGAAATAAACATTCCTTTTGAAAAAGGTGAAGCTTTATGAGAATACTGTTAATTGACGATCATCACTTAATCGGAAGAAGTCTGGAGATAACGCTTAAAAGTTATTCTGAAATATCAGATTTTTTTTACCTATCTGATCCAGAGAAGGCTCTTGAAGTTGTAGATTCCTACGTGCCATCCATCATCTTAATGGATATTCACATGGGCGAACACAACGGACTAGAAATAGGGAGCCAGATCCTGCAAAAATACCCGGTAAAACTGGTTTTTTTGTCAGGTTTTAGCTTGATAGAATATAAGGAGAAAGCTTTTAAAATTGGTGCTCATGGCTTTTTTGATAAGCACATCGAAGCAGATGATTTGGTGGATAACCTGAAAATCATTCAATTTGAAAATAAGAAACTTTTTCCTGAATTTAAGACTAGTGGACGTATCCTTTTAACAGACAGAGAAAAAGAAATTTTACAACTGATATCTCAAGGAGTTAAACAAACCGCGGTTGCATCTGAACTGGGAATTTCAGAGAGAACAGTTCGAAATCACATGTATTCTGTAAGTGAGAAACTACAAACGAGTACTGTTGTTGAATCAGTAATTAAAGCGATTGAATTGGGCATTATTAATGTTCGTCTACAATAATGCTAACTAATGTACGAAATTTCAGATCACATTAAGGAATGGCCTTTATTGTCACACTTGCACCATCGAAGGAATTTGTTCCATCGTATATTTATTCAAGGCTTAGTAAACTTCCAGAAGAAAAGAAGATAGAGTGCATAGAACAGATTTCAATATTTATAACTAATGCGATTACGATTATTACTGCCCGCGCTGAACGATTATATCAAATTGAGAATAATGAAATTTTCGTCCGAAGTTAGCGCGTTGGGAGAGGTTACGATGAAGCAGAAGGAGTTACACAAGGCCGTTATCCCTCTTCATTATAGATTCTGGGAATTCATGTTAAAAAAATAAGAAGGAACAAACAAATATTTCTGTTTGTCCCTTCTTATTTTTTACCTATCTAATCTTTTTCTCCATCTACATCGTATTGAGACTTTTCTTTTGATTTAAGTTTATTCCGTTCACGTCTAACTCTTAACAACTCAAGCAGCGTTAAAAATGATGCTGTATAGAATCCATAACCAATGAAATCTCTATTAATAATATATTCTATAGCAATTCCTATTAGACTTGCTGTAGAATATATTATTAGGACATTAAGATACGGATGTTTCTGATAAAATTTCTTATAAAAATTCATAATGTTTAAACCTCAAATCTGCCTCTTTATAAAGTTTTATATTTTGTTGCTATAGCTCTTCCAGCGATGTCCCGCTGTGGTAATTCAGTTATTTACTCCCTTTTGGATCGTAACAGAATGTTATTGAATGAAGTAAGGGATATAATACTACACGAACACCTCTTGTCTTTCGGACTAGGTATAGGAGAGATATTGGGATGAGTGTGCCACTCTCCTAAATAATTTAATTCTCCCTTTTTTACAATTGTTAAATCGCTTAAGTTAATGACAGTGATCGCGAGAGGTAGACCTTATTTCATTCAAATGTAGTAGAGTTACTTGATTCCAAAAACAAAAGCTAAGATTAAAAAAATAGCGAGAATGATGATGGAATCTATTTTAATCCTATTTTCTCTTTTCATTGTATAGAATATTTCCAGGATCAGTAATCCTAAAAATACTGCTCCTAAAAGGTATTGTGCCCAGCGGCTGTAAGGTATATCAGCATACTCACAAAGAATTAAGCTTATAAATATAAGCCCATAGAAGCGATTAAATTTTCTTTTCAATATTATCAATCCATTCCGTTATCTGAATAGGTTTTTAAAGATATCCCCTGACCAATATATCCAGTAAAGTTGCTGTATTTCCAGACTGTGGTCTTCACTTCAACATAAGTTATACCGTTCGTCCTCCAAGTTGTTTGGTTTACAGTGTAATAAACAGAGGGGAGGTTTGTACCAAATACAATGTTAGCAACTTCTATGGCCGCGGCATACTTCAAATTACCTTTGGTAACGAGAAATGCAGCTAAAGCTGAAACCGTTGAGAGGTTTACCTTTCCCGATAATACTCTGACTGTGCTTTTGGGGTAATCGCCTCCAACATACATCGTAGAGAATTTGCCCGGTTGAGTTGGAAATAATTGAGCATTTAGAGCTGGTAAATCTTCAGAAGAAATAATATAATTCTCTTCTACAGTATTAGAATCTTTTTCCAAAGTACTTGTGGGCGTATCGCATCCATAAGTTTAATATAGAAAAAATTATGGTGTACTAATTAATCAAAAAAATATCGGATTGTCATCCTGAATGATTCATCCTTTTTCAATATAAAATTAGTATACTATGTTACCCGAATTCAAAAATGAGTAAAAACGGCAAGTGTTCCCTATAAATAGATTTTATATATCAAATTCATTTGCGCATTGGTCGAATAGTAGCTCATAAACATAATACTCCCTTTCTGGTTGTGATAAGTATGTCTACTGGACTAATAGAACATATTTTAGAAAAAAAGTAAAATATCTGAATAAACAAAAAATCAGCCGCAGCGATTAATGCTGCAGCTGATTTTTATTGTTTCAGGTCAAAAAGGAAGGTGGAGCCTTTTCCCGGCATGCTTTCGACCGACAAAGCGATGCCGTGTCGATCAGCTATCTGCTTGGCGACAGCCAAACCCAGGCCGGTGCCCTGCTTGTTGCTTTCTTCGCTTGATTTGAAGAATTTTTCGAAAATATACGGTTGATCCTTTTCCGGAATCCCCGGCCCGTTGTCGCTGACAGCCAACCGGCAGCCTTCACCCAAGGAAGTCAACGTGATCCGGATTTCGCTCTTTTCGGCTGAAAATTTGACGGCATTCTCCATCACGGCAAGCAGCATCTGCCGCAGCCGGGTATAGTCCCCCATCAGCATGAACGCCAGCTGGTCTTTCGTGAAAGTCAGCGTAATCCCCTTTTCCCTGGCGATATAGCGGACGGAACGGATGGCATTCTCCACGACGTCCACAAAATTCAAGGAGCTCATTTCCATTTGATAGTCCGGGTTCTGCAGCCGTGACAGCTCCAGCAGATCGTTGATCATCCGCTCCAGATGGATGCTTTCGGTCAGCATCTGTTGGTGGTATTCATCGATTTTTGCGGGATCCTCGACCACATGATCGTTCAAGGCCTCCAAGGAACCGCGGATGACCGTGACCGGTGTGCGCAATTCATGGGAAATGCTCGTGATGAAATCCTTGCGCATCTTGTCCAACTTGGCGCTTTCTTGCGCGGCTTTCGCCAACTTGTCCGCCAGAGTATCGATGTTGGCTGCCAATGAACCCATTTCATCATTTTGGATGATCCCCGTCTGGGCTTCGTAATGGTTATCCGCCAACTGCTGTGTCGTTTCTTCCATCCTCTTCAGCGGCTGGATGAACCGTTTCGCCAACAGGACCGCTATCCCGACCGCGGCGATCAAAGCCAAAGCCAAACTGATCCCCAAAGTCGAAAATCCCGACCGCACGGCAGCCTGCATGTTTGCGATATAGTCGTGCAAAAGGACCGCAGCAATGACCTCCCCTTCTGAGGAGAGCACCGGTGCCCCGACCGTGATGGAGGTATCCTCCAATAACGGGCTGAATCCTTCGCTGAAGACGACTTCCCCTTTGAATACCTCGTCGACAAGCGCTAGCGCGGCGCTTGGTAGTTCCGCATAGGTGATTTCTTTTTTTTCCGGTCCCGACACTGATCGTCTCTGCGGATTGATCGACAATCCACACCTCGCCCATCGCGATATCCTGAATGGCCGTGATATAGGCGTTGTATCCGTTCACATTGTTGCGCCCGGTCGTACCCGTGGCACCACTTTGCGCGAGCAGGCCAGTTCCTGTTTGTTTACCGTTGGCACTGCCCTTTGCAGTGAGCGCAACCTCATCTAAAGCGGCACTCCCGTCTTCCAGATAATCGGCTACGCCGGCCGCGATCGCCTCAGCCCGTTCCTGCATATCCGCCCGATAAATTTCTTCGGTATGCCGGGTGAACAGCAGAAGGAAGGCCCCTCCGACAACCAAGGAAAACAGCAGGATGACGGAAGTGAAATAGAGGACTAACTTACGGGTGATCTTATACTTCATCAGGACTCACCTCAAACTTGTAGCCGACGCCCCAAACGGTTTTGATATCCCAGGACGGATGGGGAATTTGATCGACCTTTGCCCGCAGCCGCTTGATGTGCGAGTCGACCGTCCGATTATCTCCGAAATAGTCGTAGCCCCAAACGCTGTCCAATAAATTGTCGCGGCTGAAAACCTTGTTCTTGTTCGTCGCCAAAATCCAAAGCAACTCGATCTCTTTTTTCGTGAGATGGACTTGGTGCCCAGCAATTTTCACGATGAACTCATCCAGGCGGATTCCCAGATTTTCATGGACGTAGAGTTTATGGTGATCCTTATTGTCAGGTGTCTGATCCAACCGCCGCAGGATTGCCCGAATGCGCGCCATCACTTCACCCGGCGAAAATGGCTTGACGATGTAGTCATCCGCTCCGATATCCAAGCCCATGATCCGTTCAAAATCTTCCCCTCTGGCGGTCACCATGATGATGGGAACCGAGGAAACTTTCCGGATTTCCCTGCACACTTCGAAGCCATCCTTTTTCGGCATCATCACATCCAGCAAAACCAGATCGAATTTGCCTTTCCCGAATTCCTGCAGCGCCTGTTCGCCGTCATAGGCGACGACTGCCTCGTAGCCATCCTTTTCTGAATACTCCTTCAGGATGGCTGTTATCTGTTTATTATCATCCGCAATCAATAGCTTTACCATCGGAATCCCTCCTCGGGGAAATCATACTTGAAAAATATGGCAAGATTATGTTGTCACCCCGATAATACCATACAAATGTGCCGTAAAAAACACGCTTCTGCCATACTTTTTGATTATTCTTAGGTCAGTAAGAAATAACAAAAAAACATTCCAGGGGGAAACAAAAATGAACAAGACAAGAATCATGACGATCCTATCCGTTGCAGGCTTATTTGTTGGAGGAGCTGCACCGGTACTGGCAGCGAGCGACACGGCAGCCCAGAACGGCACTATGACCCAAGAGCAAATCAAGTCAGGCGAATGCACAAATGAAGGCGGAAAAAAACAAGGCAATGAAGATGCAACCATGAAACGTGCCCGCGAGAAAAGCGGAACGTGCGACGGGACTGGTACGCAAGCCAATCAGGATGGTAACCAAAACGGCACTGGCGAAACAGACAGCAACGGCAACCAATACGCCACGGGCGAGACAGACGGCGACGGCAACCAATACGGTACGGATGAAACGGACAATGACGGCAAAAACGGCGTCCGCGATCAATCTTGCCAAACTGAATAGCAGTCAACCAGCCAAGTAAATCGCATTGCACTTCGACATGAAGGCATCGCAACAAAAAGGGACGGTCTCGTAATGAGACCGCCCCTTTTTTGTGCATATTCGCCAACCAATTTGCAGTTGGAACTCTACAGATCCGGAAAACTAAGACTGCAAAAACAGTCTACAGCTCCGGCGAGGCTTTCGTTCGCCGGAGGAGCTCGGTAAAGAATGGACCCTTCTCCGATGAAGCTTCAGCTGGCCGGAAGACACCATCTGAATGTGGGATCAACTCCTGTGAAGCCTCCTTGGCCGGAGTTGGGCAACCCCACTACTTCTCCATGCAAAAACTCCTCAATCTATCCAATACTTCGCCCAATAACTCATGACCGCAAGCAGCGCCATGTAGGCGAGGAAAACGAAATCGTTGCCGGAAAAGCCAATCTCATAGTAATAGGTCCGCTTCACATTACCGGAAAACCGTTTCGCTTCCATCGCCACGGCGATGCGATGCGCACGCCGGATGCTGCCGGACAGCAACGGGATGGTGTAGACTTTCATCTTGAAAAGGATGCCCTGCAAGCCTTTAATCTTTTCGCTGCCGCGCACCTTGCGGGCATTGCGGATCGTTTCGAATTCTTCCGTCATGATGGGGATCAACCGCAGCGCAGCCATGAAGCTGTAGGCATACTTCGGATCCAAGCGCAGCTGTTGCATCAACGAATAAAACAAGTTGACCGGCCGCGTCGTCAATGCGAAGGTCAAACCCAACACCGCGAAGACCAATGCGCGCAGGCCGATCAGCATACCCCGCAAAAAACTTTCCTCGGTGATGCGGATCAATCCCCATTCGAACCAAAGCGTTTCGCCGTTTCCGAACAGGATCATGGCGGAAGCGGTCGACACGAAAATGGCGCAGAAAGGGATCAACAGCAACAAGATCCGCTTCAACGGCTGTCCCGTAAACAGCAGGAACAGGACCAAAAGCCCGATGCCGATCGCCGACATGCCCTCAAGGTTGCGGACAAACATAACCGCGATGCAGAGCAGCAGCGACATGCCCAATTTCAGGCTGGGATTGACACGGTGAAGCCAGGTTTCTTTCGTTTGTTTCCATTCCTTCATCCGCATATCCCACCTTCCAATTTTAAATCCGAGCAGAATTCTGCTGGCGCTCCCGGAGCAATCCCGTTCGTACTGCTGATTTCGCCATCAACTACTGTCCAAAACGTTGTTCCATAGTTCCGGGAGAGCACTTCATCGTGCGTCACCATCAGGATGACGGCGCCCTTTTTCCGGTAGCTCTCCAAAAATCCCAGCAAAGCGAAGGTGTTTTTGGAATCCAAACCGAAAGTCGGTTCATCCAAAAGGATCAGCCGTTGCCCTTGGATAATCGTCGCCGCTACACTCAGGCGGCGCTTTTGCCCCATCGAAAGTTGGAAAGGATTTTTCTCCCGCTGCCCGCTCAATTGGAAAAGCTCCAGATATTCCTCCACAAGCTTCTCGATATCCGAATTTCCCTTTCCGTCCATCCGCAACGAATAAGCCATCTCCTCATGGACCGTGTTCGCCACGAACTGGTACTCCGGATTCTGGAAAACAAATGCCACCCGTTCAGCCAACTTCTTCACTTTTTTGATCGGTTTCCCCCCCAACTCGTAATCCCCGCTCGTTTTGATGAACTGCATGACGGCATGGAAGAAGGTGCTTTTCCCGGCTCCGTTTTGGCCGCGGATAATGATCCATTCACCCGGATAGGCCGCCAGCCTTTCTCCGCGGATCTTTGTATCCCCGTTGCGGAAGCCTTTGAAATCGCGCAGTTCCAGCAGCGGACTTTGCAGCCTGATAGACTTCTGCTCCCGTTGCAGCGGCACTTCCGCCAAATGCTGCTCCCATACCCCCGGAAACCAGATGCCCTGCTCCTTCATCTCGTCCTTGTGGACCGCGAAAATTGCTTCGTTCGACCCATCGGCGATGATGCGTCCGGATGCATCGAACAATACAAGCCGTTCGGCGAATGCCAGGACATGATCGATTTTGTGTTCCACAATGACGACCGTTTTGTCTTTGCAGACTTGCTTCAGGACTTCCCAGATCGCTTCCGTCCCTTCCGGATCCAGCATGGCGGAGGGCTCATCCAAAAAGAGCACCTCCGGATCCAAGGCCAATACCGAGGCGATCGCCAGCCGCTGCTTCATCCCGCCGGAAAGGCTCGCGATGGGGATATGGCTGTCCGCTAATTCCAAGCCCACTTGCCGGAGCGCGAAGTCTATTTTGGCAGCCATCTCCTCGCGCGGAACCGACAGATTCTCGAGCACGAAAGCGAGCTCCTCATCGACGTAGGGCATGCAGAATTGGCTGTCCGGATCCTGGAAAACATAGCCCCAGGAAGCCGGCGTCACAAGCTTATCGGCCTTCATCGGCACTTCGATCGATTGCGGAATCAGCCCGCTCAACACCTGTAGCAGCGTGGATTTGCCGCAGCCGGACGGACCCAAAAGCAGCACTTTCTCACCGGCTGTGACCGAAAAGGACAGGTCCCTGAACAACAAATCGGCATCGCCGGGAAATTTTAGCTTCAGTTTCTCCACATAGGCTTGCTGCGCCATTTCCACCATCCTCCTTAATCCAACTCTTTGAAATCTTCACTCGTCAGCGGGCGGACAAGGTTTGTCACGCCGGTATCCTCAAGGACTTCCGCCAAGTAATAAGCCAGCACCCCGGCAAAGAAAATCGAGCCCGCGAATCGGGCAACCAAGTAAAGTGCCAAGTTCCAAGGAGCCAGCTCAGCGATCTGCCCGTTCAACGCATCCACCAAAAGCGAACCCACACAAGATGCCGAAGCTGCCAAAGCGGCAACCTTCAGGTCAAAACGTTTGTAGCGGAAAGCCATGAACACCAATTCCGCAAACAACCCCTGTACCACACCGGAAAGCAAGACAGTCAGACCCCAAGGCGAACCCAAAAGGAATTCGCCTGAAGCTGCAGCGATTTCCGCCAAAAGCGCCACACCCGGCTTGCGGATGATGAAATAGGCGACGGTGCCGGCGATGAACCACATGCCGTACAACAGCTGATCAAGATGCAGACCCAACGGCTGCACCGCGTAATAGACCGTTCCCCATAGGATGTAGACGATCCCGAAAGCGATGGCGATGACGATTGTCACCAAAATATCTGTAAGCTTCAATTCTTTTTTCATTTTTGCTGTCTCCTCATTGCGTTTTATTTTGTGTTTGATGTTGTCTCTTATTTATCCAACGGTACCGGCCATGTTTCCATGCGATAGGCCATTTCCCAAAAAGCGTATTCGTACTGACTGCTGATGATGAAATGCTCTTTCATCCTTTCGCGGTCGGTTTCGCTCACAGCTGCGGCGATTTCATCCAGCCGCTCAATCTGCTCATCCACCCTGTCCTGAAAATCCTTCCCGCCATAGGTAGCGATCCATTCCTGATAAATCGGTTCTTCAGGCGCCGCATCGAGGAAGGCGTCGCCGATTTCGGCATAGAGCCAGTAGCAAGGCAGGACGGCGGCGATGACGTCCCCCAGATGACCCGCGTGCCCGGCGCGATAAAGATGGGAAGTGTAGGCATATGTAGTGGGCGCGGGCTTGAAACACTCTTTTTCCTCCGCGGTGATGCCCAGCCTTTTTGAAAATTGTTCATGCAGACCGATTTCGGCGCTGTACGTATGCTTCGCGAAGTCGGCGAACTGGTTGGTCGTCGCGATATCCGGTGCTTTGGCCGCGCCGAGTGCCAAAATTTTGGCGAAGCGCGTCAGGTAATAGGAATCCTGCTGAATGTAAAAACGGAAATTCTCCAACGGCAAGGTTCCGTCCCCGATGCCTTTCACAAACGGATGCTCCATGCTGGCCGCCCAAATCGGTTCGACCGCTTGGCGAATTTGTGCTGAAAATATCATTGCTTTCCCTCCATATGCTGGAACGATCCGCCAGGGTCCCGACTCATCCGAACGGCCGCTCTCGATTTTTGCAAACAAAAAAACCACTCTCTTCCCAACGGAAAAAAGTGGTTGTATGTTCCTTATGCAATAGGGACTTACTTAGCCAAAAGAGGCTGCCACTTCCCTCCGCTGGTACAAACCAGATCAGGTTCTAAGGGTCTCGAAGTCCTACTTCGATCTCAGCTTTTTGGCGGACAGTCATCCGCCGGTAAAGCACCCCTAGTGGTAAAAAAGAATATTCAGTTCATTTGCTATTGTTCCTATCGTATCATAATTTCCTCTGAAGTCAACTCGCTCTTGAGCGAATCGCCTTTTATCAGGCACCCCCCACCAAACAGAAAAGACTGTCCCAATGGGGCAGTCTTTTCTGTAAGTGAGATCCGCAAAATCAAGTTCAGTGGGTTACGCGCCGTATTTTCCGAACAACGCTTGTCCGTCCGCTTCAAAAACCTGCAATGCCTGCAATGCCAAATCCTTGTTCATCATGCTGTTCAGGACATCCGGAGGGATCGTGGCAGTATGGGCGCCCGACTCCAAGGAATCGATGACTTGTTGGGAATTTTTGAAGCTCGCTGCCATGATTTTGGTCTTGTAGCCTCTAGCATCTATGAATGTCCGCATCGAACGGATCGCCTTGTAGGGATCGATCGCATTGTTCAGCATCCTGTTCACATAAGGTGCCAGGTAGTCGCATCCGGTTGCAGCGGCCAGGATCCCTTGGTCCGCAGAGTAGATCAGCGTGCCGAGGATGGCTCTCTCCGGATCATCCTTTTTCACTTTGTTGATTGTTTCCAAGCCTGCTTGTGTAACGGGAATCTTTATCGAAAGTTGGTGATTTGCATCAAATGTCTTTATTGCTTCATAATCGGCAAACATTTCTTCAGAAGTCGTACCCAGCAATTGCACAAAAAGTTCCGTCGGCTCCAAAGCCAATAAATCCTGTAATTGTTTGAAGCGACTGCCGAAACCGGTCGACAAAATCGTCGGGTTGGTGGTGACTCCTTTCAGAAATCCGCTTTTCCAAAAACTTCCGATTGCTTTGATGTCGTTAGAATCTATGTACATAAGCCACTACCCCACAGTTTCAGTGATTTTGATGATGGTGCCTTCCGCGATTTCGTTCACTGTTTTGTTTTCGACATACAGCGAGCCTGCTAGTTCAGCGATTGTGTCTCCGCTGAAGTTGATGGTGATGTGCCCCAGATCCCTGAGGTTTTTGTTGACCACATTACCCACAGCTGTGACGCGATAACTATCATCGCCGATAACCAACGCGTGCCCCAGTTGAATATCCTGCTCCAGTGCATTTTGTTCGATCAGGAAGCAATACGGACGCAATGCTTCCGGAGCATCGTCTCCGAACAATACCATCATATCCTCAGCTAAAAACTCCTTAGCGTTAGGTCCGATTTCTGTGACTACCGTTGAATAAATTGACATTTTTCTTCACCTTTTCCGATTATTAGTTTTTAACCACTGGCTGAACGAATCCGTTCAGCCTTTCTTATTTTTCTTAATACAATCCGAAGCTTGCTAACCAAGCGACGAATACGCGGGGCACACCGTTCAGGAATCGAGAATAGAGAACGGATGGTACGCCGACTTCCACTGTTTTGGACTCTGCTTCTTGCAAGCCTAAACCTACTGGAATGAAATCGCAAGCATTTTGTGTATTGATGGCGAATAAAGCCGGTAAAGCTAAGCTTGGCTCGATATTGCCTTTGCCGATTTCAACACCGATCAATGTTCCGATAACTTGTGCGATTACAGCACCAGGTCCCAACAGTGGGGAAAGGATTGGCAATGAGCAGATGAAGCCGATGACCATCAAGCCCCAGACATTGCCTGCCAATGGAATCATCAGTTTAGCGAACATATTACCAATTCCGCTGCCTTGGATGATACCGATCAGCATCGCTACAAAGGCCATGAACGGGATGATCGTCTGCAAGACTGTCTGCACCGCTTCACGTGCTGATTGCAGCATGATGGCGATCCCTTTACCTGCAGCCAAACCGATTTTCGCTACTATGCTGCCTCTTTCTGCGTTTTGTTGCGTCAATTTTTTGTCTGTAGTGTAAGCGACTTTCTCTTCTGCCACTGGTTCTGCAGCTGCTACAGTTGCTGTTTCGCCAGTGACTTGGATCTGATTCAAACCAACATTTGAAACGTAAATTTCTTCGTTGATGTATTTAGCCAAAGGACCTGATTTGCCGGTGGCAACGACGTTGATTGTCGGGATGCCTTTTTGAGGATAGATGCCGCATCTCAATGTTCCGCCGCAGTCGATGATAGCCAAAGCTGTTTCATCATCCGGAATGGATGTTTTGAATCCATTTACGGCTTCCATCCCTGTAAGTTCAGCGATTCTGTCCACGATGGCAGGTCTTTCTCCGCCGCCTACGATGTAGATGAATTTATGTTTTTGCTCTGTTGGTGTGATAATCAGTGGTCCGCCCCAGCCGCCGGAACCTTTTTCAACTTTGATGCTGTTATATTTTGTCATAATGAATACCCCTCTCGTTCTCATGCATTCTATTTGTTTTATGCAACAACTTCTTGGTGGTAATTATTGAACTTTCGCGACTTTGCTCAATTGGATGCCTGTTTTTTTGCAGACATAAGCAGTCGTGAAGTCGGTTACGTATGCGCCTACAGCATTCATCACAAGCCCGACAAGCAGATAACGGATAGCCAGTGGTGTGGTGCTCAAACCTAACGTTTCAAGACCTGAAGCGATTCCCAGGAATACGAACAATTCGCCTGCGTTGATATGTGGGAAAAGACCGTTACTCGTATGGTTGTATTGTGCAAGTGCCGCATAGAAACTTGGCTTGTAGAACTCAGGCAAAAATCTCCCTAAGGTGAATGATGCGGGATTCCCCAACATGAAGGCTGCCAAGAAAGGTAAGATACAGTTTCTGACCAAGGAATATTTAGAGAAGCGTTGTGCGAGGCCGTTGATTCTTTCCTCACCGATCAGCTTGATTACTACGTTCATGAATACCATCAGCATCAAGACGATTGGAACGATGCCGGTCATCCAGCTCATAAATGTATTTGCACCTAATTGAAATAATCCGATAAAGCTTTCTGCACCTTTAACTAGAAAGTCCATATTTAACACTCCTTATTATATGTATTATTTCTGACACGATTTAACCGAACTTAATGTTTGTAATTTTTTTGGTCAATTCCTTAAAGGGAGATTCTTTCTCTGGAATAATTTCTCCGTTTATGAACATCCGGTAATTAGTGACCGCATTCATGATGGTTTTGCGGGTGATCTTGATTTCAGCAAGCACATCCGGATCCTCTGCTTTGATGGCTTCGATCAGTCTGCCGTTGAAATTGTTGTATGGTTTGAACCTGGCCAAGATTGTTGTCCCCTGAAGCTTTTTGCCTCTGACGATGACGCCTTCCTCATCCAGTTGGAACATGATGATCGTTCCGGAAGTCAGTTTCCCTGCCCGTTTGCCTATTGCAACTCTGCCATCCGCCTTCAATTCGTTGTATTCACTGCCGAAATGTCTGATTTGAAAAAACCCCAATGCGCTTTGGATCAAAAAAGCGCCGACAACCAGAATACCCAATGCAAGCATATTATTCATCTATCTCGTACCTCTTTTCTCCAGCATCTCAATCAGCCCTTGTGCATCATCCACTTTTTTAAGATCATTGATCAGAGTTGGATCATTGATGACCTTAAAGACAAAATCATATACCTGCATCAAGATTCTCTCTTGCTGCTCAGAAATTTTCTCGGGTGTCACTAGAAATAACATCAAGGAAAACGCATCGTTGCGGTTGGCCATTGTGATGTTCCCTAGGACAAACACCAACTTGTTGATGTTAGGGTCGGTCAAATGGGGAAAAGCTACCTTGTTTTCATAAATCATTGTGTGTCTTTCTTCTTTTTCCACGAACCGGTCCAGGATATCTTCGGACAGACGGTATCTTCTGGAAAGGTAGGACATGATTTCTTCCACGTAATCAAAGTAACCCATTTGACCTTTCAGATTGACGAGGTGATAACTGATGTCCTCGTTCGTCAGGTATTTGATGTTGTGTTGATCTTTTTCCACGGCATAGATCTTTTGGGCCAAATCGTCCGGGCTGACCAATCTGTCGATCTTGATGACAGGGACTTCGGTGTCCACGGAAATCTCTTCAGTTGTGAAAAGCAACCGGAATCGCTTCAATTTTTCTTTCGGCAGACTGTCGGTGTTCAGGTGAACGATATTCATCTCATTCCCGACGATCTCTTTGATCTGTCTGCAGATCAGCTCAAAACTCCCTCTTCCAAGGTTGGTGATGATGCCGACATCCCTTGTGCTTTTCTCTTTGGAATCGTTCGCTTGCCTTTCATCCAGCATCAGGGCGTAATAGACAGCCAGATAGCTGATGTCGTCCGCGCTGGCGCTCAATTGGTACAAGCGGTTCAGTTCAGAAAGCGAAATCTTCGCCAACTCGAAGGCTAACGGATATTTGAGTTTGATCTGTTCCAGATACAGATCCGTATTCGGAATCCGGAAGACAAGCCTGTTTATCAAAAACAGCAGATGATATTTTACTTTATTGAAGAAGGCTTCTTCATCGATCTCGATCATGACTTGCTCGCGTACTGTCTTCAGCATGCTGGAAACGACTTGTCTGAGAACCTCTTCGTTTTCGGCATTTTCGGTTCCCTTCACGTAAGCGGAGTTCCTTGTGTTGATGGGAAAAGAGAGAAAAGCAATTTCATGGTCATTCAACGCAACCGCAAATTTCTTTTGCAGCAGTTGGGTATAGGCGATGATGTTTGCCGAATCCGCCTCGAAGTTTTTGTACATCGGGATTTCGGAATCTATCGTATGCCCATGCGCCTCTCTGTGAACGCTTACAGCTAATGCCTTATAAAGCAATTCTTTTGCTTGCTCATCCAGCTTGTAATCCCGGCCGAGTCCGTCAAGCGCCTCCTGAATTTCTTGGTCCGGCAGAAAGGTCATCTGCAGCAGCTCGAAGACTTCATAGATGAGAACCAAACGGGTGCCAAATTCACTGCACTGGAAGGTGATGCCTTTGTTCGGGATTCCGACGACTTTCGCATTGTATTTCTCCAAAAGCTGCTTCAGCTTCTTCAGGTCGTTGTTGACCGTGCTTCGGCTTACGCTCATTTCTTCGGAGAGGTCTCCGATATTCAGGTACTCTTCTGTGCATATCAAGCGGTACAACAAGTAAGCAATCCTGCATTCTACTTTATTAAAGTCTTGATGGATATTGTAATGAAGCATGTTGAATATGTTCGCCCCCTCCTTTCTGACGATGCCTACTTGCGATTCATCCTTGTGTTGGATTTTTAAGAATCCTTCATAGATATCGTTCAATTCCGAAATGATCGTTTTGACCTGATAGCTGTTTTTTCCCGACGCTTCCCCGAGACTTTGAAAATCTGTATCTTTATTTGAAAGTAATCTTCTCAGCAAAACTTCTCTATCGCTTGCCGTTGACATGTTAATGCCCCCATACTATCCTCTAGATTTCCCGCCTGTGATGTTGATTGTTGTACCCGTGATATAAGCAGATTTATTGGAAGATAAGAATGCCACCAAGTAGCCGATTTCATCCAATTTTCCGACACGTCCCAGTGGAATGCTCTTTTCATATCCTGTATCCAATTGCTCAACCGGTATGTTTCTTGTGTAAGCCAACGCTTCATTGTAGGCAGGAGTTGTCAATCCTGTTTTTTCGTTGATCCCCGGTGCGATACCGACGACTTTGATGCCAAATTTACCCAGTTCTTTTGCCCATGAACGCGTGTAAGAATTCGTAGCGCCTTTTGTTGCTGAGTAGATGCTTTGACCGACCGAACCTTCCATGCCGGACTCGGAAGAGATGTTGATGATCGTGCCTTCCACTTTGTTCTTCAGCATGTTTCTGACGACGGCCTGGGTAGTGAATACCATTCCTTTTTGATTGACTGCTGTCATTTTGTCGAATGAGGCTTCATCGATTTCGTAGTTTCTTTCGTCACTGTAGACATCCACCAACAAACGCGGCAAGTTCATACCTGCATTATTGACCAAAACATCGATTTTGCCAAATTTCTCAACAGCTTTTTCGACCATTGCCTCGATGCTCTCGATGGAAGTCACATCTGTCTTCACGTTAAGTTTACCATAAACACTTGTTCCCGTTTCAACACTCAAATCCGCTACAACGACGTTTGCGCCTTGTTCTTTCAAGTGATCCGCGATGTGTAAGCCGATCCCTGAATTTCCCCCTGTAACGATAACCGTTTTTCCGTCTAATTCCAACCAGTTGTTTGTCATAATGTTTTGTATCCCCTTTCAATCTCTATATTCCAGAGTATAGACTAAATAAAAAATAAATTAATACAGTCCTTGGATCGGAAATCGTGTCCGGTATTTGAACTAATTCAAATGCTGGAATTTGGGGGGAGAGGATTTGAAACAATTATGTGGATCAGATTACCGAGAAAGCGCGCCACGACTGGAAAAAACTGATGTTTCACGCTCTCGGTTTCATGAGCTGCAAAACTTTTTCCGATGAAAAAAGCGAATTAGTGCAACCATTCCTTCTCGGCAGTGCTATTATCTTTAAACTAATCGGCCCTATTCAAACGCAAAAAAACATCCGTTTACTTATTAAATAATAAGCGAACAGATGCTTTAAGTATGCATTTAATTAAAATTACTCAACCGTAACGGATTTAGCCAAGTTTCTTGGCTTGTCGACGTCATAGCCACGGTGAAGCGTTGCGTAGTAAGCCATCAATTGTGTCGGAATGACTGTCATCAGTGGCGCCAATGCTGGGTGAACAGCAGGCAAGATGATTTGGTCATTGTCATTAGCCAAACCTTTCATTGCAAATACACACGTATTTGCGCCGCGTGAACGCACTTCTTCGACGTTACCGCGGGTATGGCTGGCAACATCTGCTTGGGTAATGATAGCCAATACCGGTGTTCCTTCTTCTATCAATGCGATTGTGCCGTGCTTCAATTCTCCGGCAGCAAAACCTTCTGTTTGGATATAAGAAATTTCTTTCAGTTTCAAAGCAGCTTCCATCGATACGAAGTAATCCAAACCGCGTCCGATGTAGAAAGCATTGCGGGTGTTCGGCAAGTAGATGTCCGCCAATTCAGCGATGCGCTCTTTGTCATCGATGATCGATTCCATTGCATTTGCGACAATCCCTAATTCATGAACCATGTCGATTCCCATATCATGACCCGTTCTCGCGCCTAATGCATCAGATAAGACTGCCAAGACTGCGATTTGCGCCGTGTAAGCTTTCGTCGAAGCGACTGCGATCTCAGGACCTGCATGCAACAGCAATGTGTAGTCCGCTTCACGCGATAAGGTTGAACCAGCCACGTTTGTGATCGTCAATGCTGGGTATCCCCATTCTTTTACTTTCACCAATACTTGGCGGCTATCCGCAGTTTCCCCGCTTTGGGTAAGGAAGATAAAGAACGGATTGCCTTTCAATAGTGGCGGGTTGTAGGAGAATTCGCTGGCGACATGCACTTCTGTCGGAATCTGTGCAATTTTTTCCAGATAATGTTTCCCTACCCAACCGGAATGGTAGCTCGTTCCGCAAGCCACGATATGGATGCGGTCAGCTTCCAACATAGCAGTGACCAATTCTTCAGGAACCGTCAGGCGACCTTCTGCGTTTTGGTATTTTTGGATGATATTGCGCATAACAGCAGGCTGCTCATCGATTTCTTTCAACATGTAGTAAGGGTATGTCCCTTTTTCCAGGTCGCTGGCATCGATTTCCGCTGTATATGGATTACGCGTTACCGTTTTTCCATCCATTTTTTCGATTGTGACGCCATCAGCCGTCAATGTGATCATTTCGCCGTCATGGATCTCCACATATTGGTTTGTGATTTGAACTGTAGCCATCGCATCGCTGGCAACGACGTTAAAGTCATCACCCAAACCGATCAACATTGGGCTTTTGTTTTTGGCTGCGTAAAAGACATCGGGTGCTTGCGCATCGACCAACGCGAAAGCGTAAGAGCCTCTTACGATCGACAAAGCGCGGCGCAAAGCTTCTTTACCGTTTAAGTTTTCTTCAGCAGCGATTTTTCCGATCAGCTGCACAACGATTTCTGTATCTGTTTGGCTGACGCAAGTGACATCCTGCAGATACTCATCTTTGATTTCTTTGAAGTTTTCGATGACGCCATTATGGACCAATGTGAAACGTCCATCCGCAGATTGGTGCGGGTGCGCATTCTCTGCGCTCGGCACGCCATGTGTTGCCCATCTTGTGTGTCCGATGCCTACATGCGCTTCAACCTGTCTGTCGACGATTGCACGCAAATCCGCGATGCGGCCTTTTTCCTTGAACACATGACCTTGGTTTTCAGCGTCTACGACAAAAATACCGGCTGAATCATAACCACGGTATTCCAATTTTTCTAATCCATGCAACAATACCTCTTGTACATTGCCTTTTCCTACATATCCAACTATTCCACACATAAGCGTAAAAATCCCCTTTTATATCGATTTTTTCTGGGTGTGGGGATTGATCTCTGTAAGACCGTTTCGGGCTCAGAAGCCGCATAAGGGTCTTTTTTACTTCAATCCTGTAGACTACACTTGCCTTGGGTCATCCGCCGAATCCTTCGATAAACCCAATCCTCGTCACTTCAGGGCCAATGTTCCTGTGCTCCCTGAAGTCTGGCGCTATCCATTTGTTCTTCCTCTATCCTCCTAGCTTTATATTTTCCAGAATACATGCATTTTATCCTACAAACAGTGACCTTGTCAAAGCGTTTTTGGTTCGGTTTCACTTGTAACGCTGGTTTGAAGCGCTATTTAAGAAAAACTTACACACGTTGTGCCGTTTGATTTTATCAAGATGTCTCAAATGACGGCTGGCTCGGCACAACGGGCATAGTTGAAAATTGCTGATTGAAAGGCAGTGATCAAGCGACCTTATAAGCGTACTTCTCGACATTCTGTTTGATGCTGCCCAAGATTTTTTGATTGTCTATCCCGGTTATTTCCGGAATGATTTTATCCAAGCCTTTTTGCAGGATCATTTCCTTCAGTTCTTGGCACTGTTCATCTTCCGGGTCGAAATAATTGAAGACCATGCCGATCGTTTCCAGCAAGTGGAAAGGCATCTCATCGATTTGGGTCAATTCAACCATCGGACGGATAAAGCGCTCATGATTGCCCAATTTCCTTAAAGGCGTACGCGCCACACGGGAGATTGCATCGGAAATGTATTTGTTCTGGAAACGGCCGATGATTTTTTCGATATATTTCTCGTGTTCTGCTGCATCGAATCCCCATTTCGCAATCAACAATTTGCCGGTTTCATGCAAGACGGAGCGCAATTGGATGACGACCAGATTATCCTGCATCGCTTCATCTATGGTTTCATAGCCCTGTAGCGCACCTGTATAGGCTACCGTAGCATGTCCCGTATTGACGCTGAACAGTTTGCGTTCGATGTAAGGTTCCAGATCGTTCACGTAGGAAACGCCTTCCAGCCGGATCGGGCTTTTGCAGGCAGTCCCTTGTACGACCCACTCGCTGAATGGCTCCACTTGCACAAAGAGCGGATCCGCATGTTGCTGCATCGGCACGATACGGTCGACTGCTGCATCGGGAAATCCGACGTATTGGTCAAGATAAGCCGTATCTGTGCAATGTTTCTTGACTTCCTCCGCCAAGAAGGTCGATCCGCCGATCATGTTTTCGCAAGCGATGATGTCGATGGGCTGCTGGATGTTCCGGGCTGCACGCGCCTCAATCCCTTGCGCAATCAATTGCGCAATTCTAGGCAAAATATTGGGACCGATGGCAGTCGTGAGGAGATCCGCTTCAACGATCGCTTCAACGACTTTGTCCGCTTCCTTGGCATTGTTCAGGCCTGTGACGTTCTGGATCTGGATCTGTTCGCGTGACTCGTCCGCCAATTCGATCGTATAGCTGCCGCGCGTTTTCAACGCTTCAATGATTGTATCGTTCACATCCACAAAAGTGATTGCGTACCCGTTGTGATTCAAAATTTCTCCGATAAAACCGCGGCCGATATTTCCGGCACCAAAGTGTACTGCTCTCATTTTTATCTCTCCCTATGCAATGGCTAAGCTGCCAGTGATTTCATCTTTTGTCAATGCGTCCGCCAAAGTCACGACGTTATCCACATCGCTGCAATACAGCGCGATTTTTTGGATCAACTGCAGGTGGTCGTCACCGACCCCTGCGATACCGAACAGTACGGTCGCCAATTTTTCTTCCTGCTCGTCGCCGAAGTCAACGCCGTCAGGTACTTGTACAACGCAGATGCCTGATTTTTTCACGTGGTCCTTGGCTGCGTCGGTGCCATGGGGAATCGCGATGAAATTCCCCATATACACTGACAACATCCGATCCCGTTGCACCATAGCCTCCACATAATCCGTATCCACACAGCCTGCTTCCACTAATTTTTGGCCGCAAAAACGGATGGCTTCTTCTTTTGAAGCAAAAGCTTTATTCAAAACGATCATTTCTGTATCTAAATTATTCATTTTAATCTTCCTCTCCTTAAGCGATTTGCTTCAAGTTGGCTACGACGCTCTCATATTTCGGCGTAGTGATCAGACTGTCGACTGACAGATGGACGGCTGTAGGAACTTTTTGCTGGGCCGCTTGCGTTAGGCTGTTTTTGCTGATCACCAATGTTTGCGGAGATGCTTCCAGTTCATTGATGTGCACTTTTCTTAAAGGGATATCGAGCGCTTCCCTCTCCAAAATCCGTTCCACTACTTTTTGTCCCATAGTGGCGGAGCCTTTGCGGTCATCATGGACCAAGACGATTTCATTGATGTTCGCCAAATCAAAGTCAAGGACCGGCGCTGGTTTTGCGACGACGGTTGCTTTCAGGTCGGTGCCGGACAAAGTAGCCACGATTTCATCGTATTTTGGCGAATTCAGGAAATTCTCGATCGCTACAAAAGTTGCATTCGGTGCTTTCTGTTGGGCCCGATTCTTCAGTTCTTCCTGGGTGACGATCAACGTGTTGGCTGCATCCGTCAGATTATTGATGGCGCGGTTGGTGACGTCTTGCGGTAACCCAGCTGCGTTGATTTTTTTGCGTAGGATAGACGCGCCCATTGCGCTTGAGCCCATCCCTGCGTCGCAAGCAAAAATGATGTGTTGGATCCCAGTCAGGCTTGTTTGTCCTGCTAAACCTTTTGCGCTTAATTTTGCGGCTTGGGTCGCTTTGACGCTTTCTTCAAAAGTGTCGATTGCTTCTTTGGAGTCTGCCTTCAAAATGACCGCAGCTACCGCAAAAGATGCTGCTGCACCGGCGACAACTCCCAAAATGACGGGTAGATAAGAACCCATCGGTGTCATAGCCAAAATTGCGATGATCGAACCTGGTGAAGCAGGAGCCCGCAAACCCGCACCTAATAGTTGGAACACAAAGCTTCCGGAAACACCACCTGAGATGACTGCCAGGAATAATAACGGTTTCATCATGACGTAAGGGAAATAGATTTCGTGGATCCCGCCCAAGAAGTGGATGATCATAGCGCCCGGAGCTGTTGATTTCGCTGAGCCTTTGCCGAATAGAGTGAAAGCCAACAGTACGCCCAAACCAGGACCAGGATTTGCTTCAAGTAGGAAGAGGATCGAACGACCTGTTTCGCTGACTTGTTCCGTTCCTAACGGTGTCAAAATGCCGTGGTTGATTGCATTGTTCAGGAAAAGAATTTTTGCTGGTTCGATGAAGATATTTGTTAAAGGAATCAATTGTGCGTTCAGGATCGTTTCCACCCCGGCTGCCATTGCTTGTGTCAAACGGTCAACCACCGGGCCGATTGCTTGGAACCCTACAAGTGCCAAAGCGAATCCGATCAGGCCTGCCGAAAAATTGTTGACGAGCATTTCAAAACCGGTCTTGATTTTGCTCTGGAAAATCGCATCAAATTTCTTGATCGTGAAACCGCCCAACGGTCCCATGATCATGGCGCCCATGATCATCGGAATTTCTGTCCCTACGATCACACCCATTGTAGCGATGGCCCCGACTACCGCACCGCGTTCGCCTGCGATCACTTTACCTCCTGTATAACCGACCAACAGAGGGATTAAATACGTTAGCATCGGACCTACCATCGAAGCGAAGGATTCATTCGGCAAATAGCCATCCGGGATAAATAATGCCGTTAAAACTCCCCAGGCGATGAGCGCCCCTATATTCGGCATCACCATGCTTGAAAGCGTACTGCCTAACTTTTGAACCTTTGCCTTCAGCGAGGCTTGTTGTGTCTGTTCCATCTTTTGTTTCTCCCTTCAAAATGTTTCTTTTGATGTCTTTATTGTATGCGCTTCCGCCTTCGGGTTATAGTCGTGCTTTGGCACGTTTATTTGTGCCAGGTCTTGATTGGGTCATTGATCAGGGAGACTCTCGCAGGAGAATAAGCGCACAAAAAAAGCAAGCAGCCTTCCACCGGGTGGGATGCTGCTTGCCTTTTACACATATTTTGGTTGTCTCTGCTAGCTGTTTTGGAGAATGGTTTGGATTGCCCTCAGATCTTTGGCATCGCTCAATGCCATCACGTTTTCGATATCCGAGCAGAAAAAAGCGATGTCCTGCAAAGCTTCCAATTGTTTTTCCTTCAGCGCCACCACAAAAAGGATGGTTGCGATTTGCGGTTTCTTGCCGTTGCCGAAGTCGACGCCATCAGGCACTTGGATCAAACAGATGCCCTCTTCTTCAATATAGGGTTGCCCGTCGCTGTCACCGTGAGGCAAAGCGACAAAATTGCCAACGTAGACGCTCACTTTACGATGGCGCGCCAGCATTGATTGGATGTACTGTTGGGACACCAAACCTTGCGCCACCAGAAATTCCCCGGCGGCGATGATCGCCGCTTCGGCGCTGCTGTACGTTTGATCCAACAAAATATGCTCATCTTTGATCGTAATCATACGGATTCCTCACTTCCTTACCACTTTATTTCTTTACTTTTTCACTTCCTCGATCAAGAGGGCCGACAACAATTGGTAGATGATCGCTTCATTGCCGGAATTGAAAATCTCCATCCCTAAATCGTTCATGATGATCGCTCCACTGATTTTCCCAAGCATCTTGGCGACGTTCTCTTCAATCGGATCCGGAGCCAGCATGACCAGCATCCGCGTCAAGATCATTGGTTCTTTATCCATCCCGACTATTTCCAGCGGCGTCTGCAGATCAAAGACACAAAAACAAGGCTGCTGGACCGCGGCATGCGAAGCGTGGAACAAAGCGAAATGGGTATTGGGAATGCCGATCGGCGCTTGCTGATAACGGTTCATCAATTTGTCCCGGACTTTTGCCGGGTCCGCGACGATTTCCGTTGAAATGTTTTTTACGGCTAAAGCGACGGTTTCGGAAATATCGGCGCTGTTTTCCAGCGTCTTGACGAAAAAGTGCTTCAACAACTGGTTGATTTCATCGATGAACGTCATGACTTCCTGATAATCATCGTTTTCGGGCAGGCTGGGCTTCGCCGCGATTTGAACATGACGCTTCGTATGATCGATGGCGCGGAACGCTTCTTTGAGCTGCTTGATCTCGTCCTCCAAAAGCAACGGGGAAATCAACAGATATTTCCCGCTGTATCCTGGCAACAATGAAGTGGAGATGGTCAAATCAAATTTTTCTTCCAGATTGCTTTTCCCTAGATCGGCTATACGGAAAAAGACAATCTCATTGATGAAGGGAAAATGTTTCCGCAAACGCATTTCCAGCATACGGGTCGAAGCCAAACCGCTTGGGGAAATGCCGGCGATATCCACCGCGATGACTTTCGGGCTGCGCTCCAGGGAATTGGCGAAATGCAGCACCATATAGGCGATCTCCTCTTCTGAGAACTCCTGCTGCGGGAACACTTGCGGCAAGGCATTGCGGATCGCACCGGCGACTTCCGAATATTGCCCCATGATCCGCTCCAGGATGGGATTATTGAGGCTCCCTTGGTTCAGGATGGCGCGGCTCAACGCAGCGGATAGATGCGTCAATAGCATTTTGTAGAGATTGCTGTCTTCAAAGAAATTGACTTCGGCAGCGCGGCTTACGTTTTCGATCAATTGCTTCACTTGATAAGCCAAGCGCGTATCAAAGCTTTCGTTAAAAAAATCGTTATCCAAGGAACTGAAGAAATCGCCCAATAGATTAGCGAAGAAAACGACTTCGCTGACTGCGTACAGTTGCTTCGTGTGCGCTGCGATTTTGGCGAAAATTTGCTTCGACAAGTCCAAAAGTTCCTTATTGAGTTGTCCCGAATAGGAATCTTCCACCAGTTGGCAGCCCCGCGGAACGCGATCCATGGAAATCGTCAGCATCAAAATCAAAAATTCCAATTTCCGATCACTCAAGTCGGAAAAACGGGGCTCGACGATTTCACGCACCAATTTTTGGGCAAAAAGCAGCTGCTCCTGATTGACGAATTGCAGAAAGAAACTTTCTTTATCCTCCAATTCCGAAAAATGGAAGAAGTGGTATTCATTGATCTCTATTCCCAAAATATTGGCCAGCAGGAGGCGGCGATATTTTTCGCTGCCGGCAAGTTCATAGCCGCGGTTTCGCGTGATCGCTAAGGGCAGCCGCGCCAAACGCAGCTCCAACTGTTTGATGTCGGCAAAAAACGTGGTGTTGCTGATCAAGTATTCATCCAGGAACGCCTGCATGCTGATAGGCTCATCGCTATTCAACAACTGCAGCAAAATGGCATGCTGGCGTTCCGTGGCGGATAGTTCGGAAGGCTCCTCTTCAGAAACGATAGAAAGGATTTTTGCTTTTGCGGCATCCTCAGCGATCAAGCGGAAACGGCCCCGGCTCGCTTTCTCCAGCTTTGCACCGATGGATTCCAAAGAAAGTTCCAGATTCACCAACTCGCGGTAAACCGTACGCTTGCTGACTTTCAGCAGGCTCATCAAGCGTTCCACGGTAACCGGTGAGGCGGAATGCAGCAATTCTTTCAAAATAATGGTCTCTCTAGGAGTTAGAAACATCTGATAAGTCTCCCCTTAATAGTTTCTCGTATTTGTTCGTTGCGATAAGCTGGTCGACGATCAGCAGCGGACACTCCGGCAGGACATTCTCAGCTGCAAAAGCTGCAGTGACGACATACAGATTCGTTTGGTCCACAATCACCTGTTCCAACGGCTGCTTTTCAATGTCGATCTGCATGTGATGCTTTTCCGCTAAGTTCCGGAACGCTTGCACCGCCATCGTCTGCGACCCACGCACGCCATCCGCATACAAAAAGACGACTTTTTGATACGGCAGTTTTCCCTCCAAGTGTATCGGCGTTACCCTTTTTTCTAGTCCATCGGTCAGCAAAGCTACCACTTTCGTATACTCTGCCTGATCCAAAAAATTGCCGATTGTGATGATTTGGGCGTGGGGGGCTTGTGTTTCGGCCAAATGCTTCAGCTCGTTTTGGGTAATCAGCAACAGATTCGGATCATCCTGCACGCGATAAATGGAGGTGTAATCCACGGGAAGCGACAGGCCGTTCTCTTTCAATTGCCGCCGCATAATGCTGGCCCCCATGGCACTTGAACCCATGCCCGCATCGCAAGCAAATAAAATTTTCTGAACTTCCATCACTTTTGTCACCTTTTCTGAAATTTCTTTTTTTGCCTGATCTTTCCTGATCACGAAGGCTGCCAACAAAAAACTTATCAGCGCGCTTACCGAAATACCGCATGCAACCCCCAGCAGCATATCCTGAGGCGTGTTCGCCAGAATCGTCACGATCGATCCAGGGGATGCCGGTGCTTTCAAGCCCACTTGAAACAACTCAAAAACCAATGTGCCGCTCATCCCGCTCAAAATGACTGCGGCAAACAAACGGGGATTCAACAAGACAAACGGGAAGTAAATCTCGTGGATTCCGCCGACCAGATGGATCATAAAGGCCCCACTGGCACTGGCCTTCAGCTCTTTGCGGCTGAACAGAATGAAAGCCAACAGAACCCCTAGGCCCGGACCGGGGTTGGTTTCGATCAGAAACAGCAGCGACGTTCCCGCATCCCCCGCCTGCTCAATGCCCAACGGCGTCAAAATGCCGTGGTTAAGCGTATTGTTCAAGAACAACACCTTCAGCGGCTCTATAAAAATGTTCGTTAACAAGAGTAGGTTCCTCTGGATCAACCAGCCGACCAACAGACTGATTTGCTGCGTCACACCCGCAATGAAAGGGCCGATGAAGACCAAACTTAAATAGCCTAGCAGCATACCGATGATGCCCGCTGAAAAATTACGTACCAGCATTTCATAACCGGCTTTGACCCTCGGAAAAATATATTTATCGAAGAGAAAAACGTTCCAGCCCGTCAGCGGACCTATCACCATGGCACCCAGTATCTGCGGGTCTTCAGCATCTACGAGCATACCGACCACTGCAATGGCCGCGACGACTCCCGCCCGTTTTTCGATTAATCTTCCTCCGGTGTAAGCAATCAGAACCGGCAGCAGAAATTGAATCATGAGGTGATCCATTTCGATAAAAGATTGTTGGAGTGGGCCTTGAAAATACTGGATAAGCGTCGTTATGATCCCCCAAGTGATGAAGACGCTGACGTTCGGCATGATCATTCCGCTGAGATAATGGCCGAACCGTCTTATTTTCAGCAAATCAAACGTTGCTTCCTTCGCATAGGATCGTTTTGGTCTTCTCATTATCACACCTCCCTTTCATTTATCCCAAGGTACATCCCGCACCACGTTGGTTTCGCTTACATTACCGCGGATGTTTCTAACTAATTATACATATAATCATACAGTTGTGCACAATTGCAATCATTGTTCTACATGACGGATGCAGACTCCTCATCGGTTCCAGGAATCACTGACGGTTAAAAACAAAAAAGCCGTGGAGCACCCCTTACTGCAGTGTTCCACGACCCTAAAATATTTTACAGGCTCTATAGCTTAGATACCGATTTCGGCTTTTACGACATTTACGATGCGCATAACGTAGTCATGGCATTTTTCATCCGTTTCAGCTTCAGCCATAACGCGCAACAACGGTTCTGTTCCGCTCGGGCGCACCAAGATGCGGCCTTTTCCTGCCATTTCGGCTTCCACTTCTTCGATGACAGCTTTCACAGCCGGGATCTCCATTACGCCGTCTTTTTCGGAAACGCGTACGTTCACCAATTCTTGTGGGTAAAGCGTCACTTCATCAGCCAATTCGGAAAGCTTTTTGCCGGTCTGTTTCATGACGTTCAGCAATTGGATACCCGTCAAAAGGCCATCTCCGGTCGTATTCATTTCCAGGAAGACAACGTGTCCCGATTGCTCCCCGCCCAAATTGTAGCCATTCTTGCGCATTTCTTCCACGACATAACGGTCGCCTACTTGCGTCTTTAAAGCAGTCATGCCCTCAGCTTCCACAGCTAAATGGAAACCCAGATTGCTCATCACCGTCGAAACAATTGTGTTTTGATTCAATTTATTGCGCTCTTTCAAATATTTACCGCAGATGAACATGATCCGGTCGCCGTCGATGATGCGCCCATTTTCATCCACCGCGATACAGCGATCGGCGTCGCCATCGAATGCCAAGCCGACATCCGCTTTTTTCTCAACGACAAATTTACCTAGGACATCCGGATGCGTGGAACCGACGCCTTTGTTGATGTTGATGCCGTCCGGATTTGCACCCATCGTGAAGAAATCCGTTTCCAAGTCCGCGAATAAACGATTGACGACCGGAGATGCTGCCCCGTGTGCCGCATCCAGACAGACTGTGATGCCAGAAAGATCATCCGGGATGGTCGTCTGCAAATATTGTGCATATTTCAGGACGCCTTCAGGATATTCATCCACCGTACCCAAGCCATCTGCGGAAGGTCTCGGCAAATCGTCCCCTTCTTGATCCAAATAGGCTTCGATTTCGTATTCCTGTTCATCCGACAATTTGAAACCGTCAGCTCCGAAGAATTTGATGCCGTTATCGCCTGCAGGATTGTGGGATGCAGAGATCATGACCCCAGCAACAGCACCTTGAATGCGTGTCAGATAAGCGACGCCGGGTGTTGGGATGACTCCCAATTGCAATACTTCGATACCGACTGACAATAAACCGGAAACCAATGCATATTCCAACAATTGACCAGAAATTCTCGTATCACGTGCAACCAAAACAAGCGGATGTGCGATATCTTTAGCATGCTGTCTTAGGACATATCCTCCAAAACGGCCTAATTTGAAAGCTAATTCCGGCGTCAATTCGCTGTTCGCAACGCCTCTGACACCGTCTGTTCCAAAATATTTACCCATTACCTGTAATCTCCTTTAGATTTTTCATTTATTTTCTTTGCATGGATTTGTTTGATTTTTAATTTTATGAGCTGCTCTCTGATTGACCCTTTTCGCTATCCTGACTATCCGAAGCCGAAGATGCGATGGCGCTGCTTTCGTCTGATGAGGAGGAGGATGCCTCTTCATCGGCGGAAGACTCCGAATCGGCTGCAGCTGATGCAGCATCCGACACGCGGATATTTACCTTGATTGTAGTCGGCGTAGCCGTCAAAGTGTCATTCGGGACCGGAATTGTGAGCGTTTGGGTGGTGGTGCTTTCTACACCCGTGACACTCACAGGGAGAATCACTTCATCAATCTCGTCAAGCACAGACTTATCGCCTGTCAAGGTCACACTGGATTGCCCATCCATTTCAATCGTAAAGATTTTGCCTTCAAGCGGAACACCGATTTGTTGGATAACCAACGGCACTTCTTTCCCGTATTGGGAGATCGGAATCTTTACGGAAATCTCTTGCGGATCGATGGAAACATTCAACTTATTCCCACCTGCATCCACTACTTGTATTACAGTATTCATATTCACAGTATTTGTCAAGCCATTTTCAGCCGCAACCGTCACGTAAACACTATCCACACGCTTTATGGTAGAAGCGGGTCCGGTCAATGTTACGGTATCCACACTCAGTTCTGGAACGCCTGCTATATATTGCGGATCGACCAATGATTCGTCAAATCGGACTTCCACCGGGCTCTCGATGGCAACCCGTTCTTCAATGACAACATTCACACGCGATGGCGTGATCGAATAATCGATTTCATTCGAAAGATTTTCAGCCGTCAACTGGATCGTATGGTTGCCCGGTCCCAGTTCGTCCAGATTTTCAGTGACAATGCGGTAATCCGCAGCGGAAATCGTCTGCACGAGTAGGCTCTCCGGACCGGTCATGGTCAATACCACCGTTTCCGGCAATCCTGAAATGAAATATTCGTCCGTATCGATGTTCACTTGGATTGGGACATTCGAAATGGTTTCCCGCTTGCTGGTGCTGATGGAACTGTTGCTGGTACTCGTGGACCAACCATAGTTCTCTGAGTAGACATAGGCGAACAACAACAAGGAAATCACGAAAGAGAGGCCTCTGACAACCCACTTATTTTCCAAAAAATTATCTTCGTTCTGCTTTTTCATTCAGAACCACCCCATTTCGTATTGTCAAAGAAATCCTGAATGAAATTGGTAGTCTTTTCTTCCTCTTCCTCCACGACCAGCTGGTCCGTCAGGTAGGCGACAAAATCCTCACGGTTCATTTCCCGCAAAAGGCTCGTCTTATGGGCAATGCTGACGCCCCCGGTTTCTTCCGAAACGATGATGGTGAGGGCATCACTGACTTCACAGAGTCCGATTGCGGCACGGTGCCTTGTTCCAAGTTCCTTCGGGATGAAGGAACTTTCTGATAGCGGCAAATAACTGGCAGCGGTCGCGATTTTGTAATCTTGGATGATGACTGCTCCATCATGCAAAGGCGTGTTGGGGATGAAAATATTGATCAGCAGCTGGTTGGTTACCTCTCCGCCGATCCTTATCCCCGTTGCAGCGTACTCATCCAGCAAACCTTGCTGCTCGATGGATATCAAGGCTCCAATTTTTCGCTTTGCCATATATTGGACAGCCTTATCCAACTCCGTCACCAAGCGTTCGCTCATATTGACCGAGCGTTTGGCTTTCTTTCTGAATCCTGTCTTGCCCAGATGCTCCAAACCTCTTCTGATTTCCGGCTGGAACACAATAATGACTGCCACGACACCCCATTGGATAACGCGGTTCATGATCCAATCTATGGTCTGCAACTGAAGCGTGACCGCAGCTAGTTTGATCAGCACGATGATTCCGATCCCTTTCAGCAATTGAATGGAACGCGTACCTTTTAAAATCATGATCAACTTGTAGACCAGATACCATACCAATAGGATATCCACTATATCAAAGGCATTGCTCCAGGTGATCACTTCTCCCCAATCGATTGACACATGCGCACCTCCACGTTCAAAGTTATATCGTCAATTATATCACAAATAATCCGAGCTCATGGTACTGTTTCCTTGAGAAAGCGCTTCAGTAGCGTTACAATGGAGACAGATGGGTCATCGTTCCTAACTGAAGCATATCGTTTGCAAATTTGGCTCACTTTGCTATACTTAGTTTATAATTATTATAATAAGATAATTAATTTAAATTGGGAGGAATTCAAATGAGTATCGATTTTAAAGATCACGGCAAAAAACCTTACGTAGTGAACATCGAGGACGCAACCCTGCAGAACGAAAACTACCGCACAACAATCTGGACCGGCGAAAAATTACAGGTGACTGTGATGACGATCCAACCCAACGATGACATCGGATTGGAAGTCCACCATGGCATCGACCAATTCATCCGCATCGAAGAAGGCGACGGCGTGTGCGTGATGGGCGACTCAGAGGACGATCTGTACTTCAAACAGAACGTATCCGACGATGATGCTGTCTTTGTCCCTGCCGACAAATGGCACAACATCACCAACACAGGGGACAAACCACTCAAACTGTATACAATCTATGCAGGCCCTAGCCACGTGCCCGGCACTGTCCACCCGACCCACGAAGACGCAGAAAACGATCCAAACGAACATTAATGAGGAAAAGCGGAACGGGTTCGTTCAGCCCTGAAAGAAATTTAGGAAATCGTGCCGACTGAGCATCGTAGAGCGCAATAGGTACGATTTATCTAATTTCCGAAGGGCTAACCCGTGAAGCTAGCCAACATTATTGGTTGCATGGAACCATTTGAAAACTTGTGGAGCACCTATGGTGATGCACATTAACTTTTATGGAAATATATTTTTCTTACAAAAAAACGAGCCCAGGAAATATATTCCCGGGCTCATTTTTTTATTCATCAGAATCAATCAACCAGTTTCGCTAATTCTTCTTCAGGCAAGTAGAACGATACTTTGCCGCATTGCGGGCATGCCGCTGCTTCCAAAGCCGCTTTTGTGTGTCCGTTCAATGTTTTCTCCTTCGCCAACTCTACAAGATAAACCCCTTGCGAATACAAACCCAGCCCTTCAATCAAATCAACGTTGCAATCTGTGCATTTAGCCATTGTATTTCCCCTGCTTTCTCTTCGATAATTGTCTATTTTTTTGAAACATACGCCTCATCCATCATATCATGTTTTTTTATTTAAACTTTTTACTAAATTATGAACTTTTCTATCACGACAAGCAGGAATCAACTCCGCAGAATGCAAAAAGACGCCCTAAAATCATCAAAAATGATTTCAGGAACGTCTTTTTAGAGAAGCCATTCGTTTCCAATGAGCTTCATAAGTTCGCATGACTGGGCTAGCTGGATTCGAACCAACGAATGACAGAGTCAAAGTCTGTTGCCTTACCGCTTGGCGATAGCCCAATGGTGGAGGGAGGCAGATTCGAACTGCCGAACCCGAAAGAGCGGATTTACAGTCCGCCGCGTTTAGCCACTTCGCTATCCCTCCGTTAGCTTTCCTTAAAAAGCTGACCAATATATAATATACCAGTGACAATCGATTTTCAAGAGGTCAAATTCAATTTTTAACAGTTTTTAATGCGGCGGCAACTCTGAAAAAAGTACAAACTTCTACACTTATAGGTTCCCGGACCGAAAAATGGAAATCAGCAACCAGATGCTGAACAAGCCGGCGATCACAAAACCCGCTTGCCCCAGGAATTGTCCTCCCGGCGTACCGGACATAATAGCGGATGACAGCAACAACCCGGCAACAACCAAAGAGATGACGACGCGGTTGGACATTTTTTTTACGTCCTTCCACTTATCATCCAGCTGATCGACATCAATCCGCAACATGGTCCTGCCACTTGCCGTCTGCTTCAGCAGAGCCAGCAGACTGCTGGGAATCTCACTACTGTCCTTGATGAAGGCATAGCCCCGCAAAGCCAACTTTTCCGCAGAAAATTTCTGCATCAGCGTCGTTAGCGTAAAACTTTCCTTCAGATAGTCCTTCGCGATCGAAATCAGGTTCAATTCAGGGGAAATTTCCTGAAAAACGCCTTCCAGTATCGACAAAGACTTCGCTAGGATCGTCAGATCACTCGGAATGGCGATGTTATGGCGTTTGAACATTCTGATGAAATCGGTGATGAAGGTACCCATGTTCACATTCAGCATATTGTTCGAAAGGTACATATCGAACAGCATCTCGACGTCGGCGTACAGACTGCGTTTGTCCACCCTTCCTTTGGGTGTCCCCAATTCCAGACAAACTTTCACCATCCGGTCGAGATCCTTCGAAGCCAATCCCTGTAGAATATCATTCAGCGATTTTTTCGTGGTCTCCGACAGATCCCCCATGATGCCGAAATCGATGAAATAGATTTTGCCTTCTTTGATGATCAGATTGCCGGGATGGGGATCCCCATGGAAAAAGCCATCGTGGAACACTTGTTTCAGATAGGCCAACATCAGTTTGCGGCTGATGTCATCCGAATCATAGCCAAGTAAGTCCAACTGTTCCCGGTTGGTGATTTTGGTGCCTTCGATGTACTCTTCCACCAATACCCTGCGCGTCGTAAGCCCGGGATAGATTTTCGGGACGCCGATGCAGGCAATGTTGGCGTTGAGGTCCCTGAAACGTTGCAGGAGCTGGGCTTCATTGCGGAAATCCAGTTCGATCAAGGTGTTCGCCTTCACTTGCTCCAAAGCTTCTTTGGGATCGACTACCTCAACCAGTTCCTTTGGGATTTTTCGGCTGAGCCGGATCAGGATATTCAAGTCCCTGATCAAGAGATCATCGATGATTGGGCGCTGCACCTTCACGACCACTTCTTCCCCTGTCCTGAGAACCGCCCGATGGACCTGCGCAATCGATGCGCTGGCGAGCGGTTTTTCCTCAATGGATAGGAAGGCTTCGCCTAATGAAAGTTTGGTTTCTTCCATAAAGATGCGTTCGACTTCCGCAAACGGGAATTCCGGCGCCTTGTCCTGCAGATGCGCCAATTCTTCAACGAAAGCCTGCGGGAGAATGTCAATCCGCGTGGAAAGGATTTGGCCGATTTTGATGAAGCTTGGCCCGAGTTTCTCGAAAGCAAGACGAAGGTTCTCCGGATCTTGATCTTTTCGGCTTGGCTTCACCTGGTTATGATAAAGGAATTGAAGCCCGTAAGAGGACAGGATCCGGACTATTTCTTGTAACCGTTCGTCTCTTGCCATCCTGAACCCTCCTTCAGCTTTTGCGATTGCTTATTTGCGCAACAATTGATCCAGTTTAGCGTTGATGGCATCCATCTTGGCTTCCAGCGCCTCCACGTCCTCTTTTTTTGCGAACGGCAGATTATCAAGCTCCGCTTTCGTTGCCGGCACGATGGTAGAAGCTTTCCGGGTCAATTCCGTCTGCAGTTCTTTTCCTTCTTGGACCGTAACGCGCCCTTTTTCGACCATCTCATTGATCAGCTTTTCAGCTTTCTCGATTGAAGTGGAAGTTATGCCGACACCTGCTAAGAAAATCTTCTTTAATTCATCCATTTTAATCTCTCCTTTGATTGTTGAAATGGGATAATCCGAAAAATCTTAGTGCTCGTGGAAATGTTCATGCTCTGAGTGGCTGTGTTCGTCTTCTTTGTTGCGGCGGATGCTGAATTGTTCCGGCACAGGATCGTAGCCGCCTTTGACAAAAGGATGACATCTGAGAATGCGTGAGATGCCCATTATGCTGCCCTTGATTGCGCCATGTTTTTGGATGGCTTGGACCGAATAGTTTGAGCAGGTCGGATAGTATCGGCAGCTCGGCGGGAACAGTGGCGATATGAATTTCTGGTAACCACGTATCAAACCTATAAAAATTTTCTTCATGGCGGCTTCCTTTCTGGCTCTATACTGCTATTTTACCCTTTTTCTCCCTAAAATAAAATAATTGCGTATCATAATAAATGGACTTCTGCTGCCGCTATTTTTTTTCGGAACAATTTGGTAAAATACCTATATATCGGTGCTTGCCGAAATGCATACATAAAAAGAGGTTGAGCCTTCATGAATACACAAAAAAATAAAACGTACCGCATCGCCATTCTTGGCATTCTGTCTGCGTTCATCATCATTCAGACATTCGTTCCTTTCCTAGGCAACATTCCCATTCCGCCATTGAATCCTACCATCATCCACATAACGGTCATAGTGGCCGCTTTCGTCCTGAGCACGAAGGATGGCATGCTGATCGGACTTGTCTGGGGTTTGGCGCGCATGGTCAAAGCCTACACGCTGCCGGCTTCTCCGTTGGATCTGCTGCTCTGGACCAACCCGATCATCGCAGTCGTTCCGCGTGTGATGGTTGGGCTTGTGGCCGGACTTGTTTTCCATGCTTTCCTGAAACGCAAACAGGAAAAACGCGGGATGGTCATCGCGGCCGTTTTGGGATCCTTGACCAATACGCTGCTTGTACTGGGATTCATCGCCCTTTTCTATGGCAATGAATACGCCACAGCCCTAAATGTGGATCCATCCAACCTGTTGAAGGTACTGGCGGGCATCGTTGCAACCAATGGAGTCGGCGAAGCCATCGCAGCCGGCTTAATCGCCCCATTCATCGCAACTGCCCTGATGAAGGTCCGCAGAAAATGAGCAAAAAAAACGATGAGCCTCCGTGGCTCATCGTTTTTATTTTGTATTTCACTGCAATACTGGCTGAATGGCTAACCACCCTTTGATGAGGGTCGGCATATTCAGGAACACCCAAGTCACAATCGATGCCCCGCCGATGCCATAGAAATACAGCGTAATCGGCTTGAACAAGAGGAATATGACCAAGAAACGCTTCATTGACATTTTCGTCAGACCGGCAACCATGCAGAGAAAATCATCCGGGAACCCGGGTAGCGCAAAGGCTGAAGCCATCAGCCATTCGAAACGATTCCCTTTTATCAACCAACCATAATATTTTCTGTAGGTCTCTTCCGAAACGAATGCTCTTACGAACGTCTTGCCGTATTTGCGGGCCAAGATGAAATTGATGATCGAACCGATCAACACCCCGATGAAGCTGTATGTGAATCCCCACAACGGACCAAACACCAGAGGAGCCACTACGACCGTTACTCCGCCCGGAATGATGGGGTAGACGACTTGGAGAATTTGGATCAGCAAGAAAATGACGGGCGCATAAATGCCCATTCCATCGAGTAGTGCCTTTAAAGTGCCTTCAGCTTCGAAAAAGCCTGTCCGATAGACCCAAATGCCTAAGATAAGTGTCGCGACTGTTCCCACTACCGTCGAAATCTGGACGATCTTACGGTTCAATGCAATCCCTTGATGGGTGGTGTTTTCCAATTCCACATTTTCACCTCTTATCACTTTTTGGTGCTGCCTTGTTTCCGATTATACATGATTAACATAAATTTTCTGTGAATTTACCTTATCGATTCCGTGAACTGCATCCATTGACGACGCTTCCTTTTTCTGCGTCTTCAGTATAGCGCAAACACCGTGTGCCTACCTCTGACTAAAGTCGGATTTTCTTCCCCGATTATAAACACTTCCCTGCGTTTTGTCCATAAAAAGAAAGTTAAGAGTTTTTTAGGAGAAAAAGTAAAGCTGTCTTGCGCTGATAGGCGGTTCGGGCTGGAAAAATACCGGCAGCTATGATACTTTCAGTGTATAGAAACTTTAATAAGATAGGTGATTTATGGCAACAACATTCTCAAAGAACATCCGATCGACTTTGGCCAGTTCTTTCATAAACAGTTTGATCTATTCCTGCACGATCCCCTTTCTGGTCATCTATCTCGCCGGCATATTCAATCCGCAGCTGACCGGCTTGCTCGTAATGACAAATGTGGTCGTCTGCTTTTTGGCAGGTATCATCGGTGGTTACCTTGCCGATAATTTTCAAAGAAAGAAAATTCTATATCTTTTCCAATCCTTGTATGGCGCATCATTGCTTTTGATTGCCCTCAGATTTTTAGGCTTGCTTTCGGCAGATGGTTGGTTGATTCTCGGTTACCTCGTCTGCGGCATTTCCTTCAATCTGTATTCGCCTGCGTACGATGCCGTACTGATGGATTGTACCACCGTCGAAAATCGCAAACAGGCCTACCAATGGCAATATTGGACCTTCAATTTATCCATGGCGCTGGGATTTTCGCTCGGCGGATTCTTGTTTAAGCACTTCCTGTTCCAACTGTTCCTGGTGGCTGGGATATCCCAACTGGCGATGGCCCTGTTGTTTCGGAGCCAATTGGACTACACCAACGCCACCGCGCAGAAGCAGCATACTAACAGATTGAAGGATCTATTTTCGAACTACAGCATCGCCGCGAAAGATACCCGTTGGCTCTTTTTGATCCTGGGCATGGCTTTATTCAACACGGCCGAATTCTCGCTGAAGACCTACACCGCGGTCCGGCTTTCGAAAGAGTTCGAAACGTTGATACTCTTCACGGTTCCGATCGATGGCGTCAGGATGCTCAGCCTTCTGCAGGTCCTCAACACGCTGCTCGTTGTCGGGTTCACTTTCCTCGTCTCGCGCTTCACCGAAAAGAGATCCGAAAAGGCGACCATCCTTTACGGCCTTGTGATCTGCGTTGTCAGTTATGGTTTGATTGCCGTCATGAACAATATCTATATCCTGGTTCCGTTGATGATTTTGGCTACCATCGGCGAGTTGGCTTCCGCTCCGAACATTAACGCCCGCAAAGTTGACCTTGTTCCTGAAGATAAGCAAGCTTCCTATCTGGCTTTCAGCTCCCTTTCTTACCAAGGTGCTGACCTATTGGCCGCCTTTGCATTGACGCTCAGCGGGTACATCTCGGCCGGTTTCATCGCTGGCTATATCATTATTTTGGGCTTGGTCGGCACCTCACTCACCGTCAACAGTCTGTACGGGCACAAAAACAAAGGCAGATGAGCAATCTCCCCTTACATTGAAGTGACTTGTTGTTCCTGCTGGTACTCCGACAAAGGAGGAAATCATGATGGAAATCGTAAAATGGCTCAACGACACGATCATCTGGGGGATCCCCATGCTGATCCTGATGCTGGGGACAGGGGTGTATCTGACGTTCAAAACCAGAGCTGTCATCTTCACCCGATTTGGGACAGTGATGGCCAACACGCTGAAGACGGTTTTCCGGAAGCCGAAGGAAATCGAAGCCGGCACGATTACCCCTTTCCAGGCAGTCTGCACAGCTTTGGCCGGAACGGTCGGGACCGGCAATATCGTCGGAGTGGCAGTCGCCATCAGTGTCGGTGGCCCAGGTGCCATCTTTTGGATGTGGGCTTCCGCCGTACTTGGTATGGTCACGAAATATGCGGAAACCACTCTTGCCCTCGCCTACCGCGAAAAGAATGCGAAGGGTGAATATGTGGGGGGCCCCATGTATTACATCAGCAAAGGCTTGGGCTTTCCCAAACTTGCCTATCTTTTCTGCCTGTTGACGGCCTTTTCCTCAATCGGCGGCGGCAACATCGTCCAGGCGAATGCCGTAGCCGGCAGTTTGAAGGACGCCGTTTCCATACCTACCTTGGCAAGCGGCCTGCTCTTGGCTCTCTTTGTGGCGTTGGTTGTGGTGGGTGGCATCAAGCGGATCGCAAGCGTAGCGGAGAAATTGGTTCCCATCATGGCTCTGATCTATACAGGCGCGGCCATCTTTATCCTGATTGTGCAGCGCAACCAGATTCCCTCCGCTCTCACCACCATTTTCACGGACGCTTTCACCGGCACTGCTGCTATCGGTGGCTTTACGGGAGCCTCGCTGATGTATGCCGCCCGAATCGGTGTCGCACGGGGAGTGTTCACAAATGAAGCGGGCCTCGGCAGCGCTCCGATTGCCCACTCCACTGCCAACACCGACCATCCGGCACGCCAAGGCTGTTGGGGGGCTTTCGAAGTCTTCTTCGATACAATCATCATGTGCACCATCACCGCTCTAGTGATCATCATCAGCGGCACCTGGAAGGACGCCTCGATCGATGGCACAGAAATGTCCAACCGGGCCTTCAGCGCTGTCATTCCGGGCGGGGAATACATCATTTCCATCGGCATCGTCCTGTTCGCCTTCGCGACCATCATCGCCTGGTACTATTATTCCGAAAAAGCGATCGAATACATCGCCGGTGAAAAAGCCATTTTTGTCTATCGGATCTTTTTCATCGCTTCCATCGTCTATGGAGCAGTCGCGACGCTGGATATCGTCTGGGAGATTTCCGATCTGTTCAACGGGCTGATGGCCATTCCGAATCTGATCGCTTTGATCGGTCTGGTCGGACCCATTGTCGCATTGACGAATGATTTCTTCGCTGATCCGGAAACGATCCGGCCGAAGGATCACTCCTATGCCGCCCTTCTCCGAACAAAAAAATATTTCAAGCGCTTCCATTGAATGTTATGATATACCTATCAAATAAATGGAGGAAAGCATATGATCCATATCCTGTTATGCTGCGGCGGCGGATTTTCATCCAGCGCGCTGGCGGCCAAGGTAAAAAAAGACATCCAGCAATACCAGCTGGAAGACCAATTTGAGATCGAATTCTCTCCGTTCATGATCGCCAAAGAAAAAATGGACCGGTTCGATATCGTCGTCTGCTGCCCGCACCTGACCTATGACGTCAAAAAGATGGTCAAAAACGCCAATCCCGACAAGCCCATCTACATCTTGCCGCCGCGCATGTATGGCCTGATTGATATCCGCGAATTGTCGATCGATGTCGTGGATGTGCTTGAAATGTACAGACAGTCACCACTCAACCCAGTCCATTTCCCGGGTGAAGCAAACGTCATGCGTGTCACGCGATCCGTGGCCTACCGCCGCAGCAACTTTTCCTGAATAAATCTAAGAACAAACGAGGTGGAAGCTATGAGCAACTACGATTTCATCAAAAAAGTAGAGCACTTGATCAAGCCCAAAGATATCGCAACGCTTCAATCATTAGCACCTTTCACTAAGTTCATTCCCAGAAAAGTTCAAAATAAGATCATGGCTGAATCTGGCAAGAAAAATCCTTATATGGGTTTTGTTGTGGAGCCTTATAGTGTATTTGTATGTTACGAATTGAAGGACTTGGATTGGGCGAGGCTATTGATTCCCGATAATTTCGAACTGATGGAAACCGCAGTGTTTTCCGATGGTGAACCAAAACATTACATTATTTTCAGTTGTTTCAACGTGCATACCAGTGCTTTCTGGGGCACACGCTTGGAAGTGAACCTCATCGCCAGAAACAAAAACAATAATCTGTTGAGCTGGGTCATCATCGATTATGACACCAACACACTTAGCCATGACCTAGCTAAAGGATTGATTGAGTCCACTACCGAAAAGGCCCTTCTCACAACCGACTTTGATGGAAATATCATTGTGGATATCGAAAACACGGAGAAAAGCCGCGCGCTAGTATTCGATTGCAGCACTGCTGCTTCCCAGTCCAAAAAATTGAATCCGCAACTGTGGTTAGAAGGGAATTTATCTGTAAGTTACGGGAAGGATATTTCTCATAATTCGGGAGAAGTCTTTTCTCTGAAATTTGACCCCAAGGAAGTTGAAAAAGGATGCAGCCTCCCTCCCGAACAGGTAAGAATCAGTCAAAACACATGGTATGATGGATTATTCCACAGGAAGCCGGATGAAGTGGTCTACTTCCCGTACGCACAGCATTATTTGTCGGACAGCCCTGGACACTCCAGCGAACCCAAGAACGAAGCCGATATGGTCGAACAAGTGAAGCAGTTGGATTTAGACAATATGCCCGACTATTCAGCCGCCCCGCTCAGGAAAATGATCAAAATGGGGATGTTGTTCAATTCGTTGCTTATTTTGACACTTTCGCTAATACCCATCTTCTCTAAGAGGAAAAAGCCTAAAAATTGAACAGCTCCCACCTATGCATCCGCGCAGAGGTGGGAGCTGTTCAATTTTGATCATCAATAATGCACTTCGCTATAGTTAAGTGGCTCTGTACCCTTTTTTATTTCCTAGTCCAAGCCGCCATACCGCCGATAAAAATATTCGACTCCCAGTTGGCAAACGGATTTGTCCACTAACACCGGGAACATTTCGAAATATACATCCCTTTCAAACGTATCCGTATCAATGGGCTCAATCCCGATCCTGTTCCCGGCGCAAGTCAGTCGGGCCGGTTCCATGATTTTTTTCTTATCCATGTTAACCAACAAGTATTGCTGATCGTTTTTTTCAAAATTTACTGCCTCCTTCATGAATTCCATTCACTCAATAGATACGTAATCTGGAAGCAATTCCATTTTTCAAGAAACATAAGATCCCTTCTGGGTAAAAATGTCCAAAAAAATAGATACATCAAGTATTTTGAAAGACTTGATGTATCTGAAAAACGATTATGCCGGCTGCAGGATTTGAACCTGTGACCTCCGCGTTACGAGTGCGATGCTCTACCAACTGAGCTAAGCCGGCCTTGCGATGGATTCACTCAACAAGTGAACCACAACACAACAAATTATAAATAAATTTTGTCGATTTGTAAAGAGGACAATTTCGTCAAATTGAAATTGTCCTCTTTGCATACCCATAGAAACGCCTTTGCAGAGGGCCGCTCGACAATATGACAGCTTCCATCAAACATTTTAATCTTGGGCAGGCTTATTCCTTAATTCATGGATGCGCTGCAGATCATATGGCGTTTCCTGATAAACAAAGTAATTCAGCCAATTCACGAAGAGGATATTGGCATGACCGCGCCACCGCACCACTGGACGCTTGCTCGGATCATTCTCAGGGTAGTAATTGATCGGGATATTGATTGGCCGCTCCAAAGCGACGTCACGCTTGTACTCCTTATCGAGCGTATCAAAATCGTATTCGGCATGACCCGTCACAAACACGAAACGGTTGTCCCTGCTGCGGACAACGCTGACCCCTGCCTCTTCGGATGTCGCCAGGATTTCCAGCTCACTGCAGGCCTCTATATCCGCTTTACGGACATCGGTATGACGGGAATGCGGCATGAAAAACTCATCATCAAAGCCGCGGAGCAGCATCGTTCTGCTGTCGGTGATCCTGTGCTTGAACACACCGAACAGTTTTTCCTTCAGAGGATACTTCCCGATATTGTAGTGATGATACAGACCCGCTTGGGCTCCCCAACAAATATGCATCGTTGAGAAAACATGGCTGGCGGACCATTCCATGATGGACACCAATTCCGGCCAGTATTCCACCTCTTCGAAGGCAAGATTTTCGACTGGCGCACCCGTAATGATCATGCCATCAAAGTATTGATCCTTGATGTCCGAAAAAGTCTTGTAGAAATAGTCCAAGTATTGCTCGGAGACATGCTTGGAATCATAGCTTTCCATCCTCAATAAGGTCACTTCCACCTGCAAGGAGGTATTCGAAAGCAAACGGATGAACTGCGTTTCCGTAGCTTGTTTTGTAGGCATTAAATTCACAATGATGATTTTTAACGGACGGATATCCTGCGTGACGGCCCTCAGCTCGTCCATGACGAAGATATTCTCTTTGGCCAACTCTTTGATGGCGGGCAAATCCTTCGATACTTTGATCGGCATGTTTTCCACTCCTTTTTTTGATTAACCGGTTCATTCAACAGCTCTCTATGCACAAAAAAGCTCCCCTCACCACAGTCTTGCGACCATGGGACGAAAGCTTCGCGTTACCACCCATTTTTATAAGGACTTCACAATCCCTACCTCAAAAAGTACATAAAGTGATTTGCGTAATCGCATATCCCTTTTATACTCTGCAGAATATCGCCTGCATACGTAATCGAGCTGATTATTCACCCGATTAAAGGCTCCAAGACCATCTTCACTCTGTTCCGATACACCCCCTTTCACCAAATCAGGAGCTCTCTTTATGTACTTCCCAAAGTTACTCTTCTCATCGTTGCCCATTCTATTGTCAGATAAGACTTGCATTAATATAATTAAAATTATCATCATTTCTTAATCTTGTCAATAGGTAAAACCGATCACCGCTGAACGACACCGGAAACATGTGTACTATCCTTGCTGAATTTCTCGGCAACAAAAAAATAGCGGGCCGGAACTACTTCCCCTAATTCCGACCCGCTACTCTCATCTATATTAATATAAGAGAGAACAATTTTATATTTCTGCCTTGATATCGGCATACTTTTCGCGTTTGCGATCGAACATCGCCACAACATAGGAGCAGCGCGGAACAATTTTTTTACCTTCAGCCCGCATTTCTTCGACAAGACGGTCCAGTAACATCTCGGCGACCCCTTGCCCTCTCAATGAGGAATCAACATAAGTATGGTTGGCGATGACCTTATCTTCTCCATAAGGTGCGTATGTAATTTCAGCTATCATACATTCATTCTCATCATTCAAAGCGAAGCCGTTTTGAGTCTTAATAAAATCTTCCATACTCTATTTCCCTCACCTTCTGACAACTATCCTTAAACATAGTTTAGCATGGTTCCTCGATTTTATATAATAAATCGACTCATTCGACAAGGCGCAAGACTGATAACAAATCAAAAAAGGCTATCGACATTTACATCGACAGCCTTCTGATTATTTATATAAAAACATGCGCGGCAATGTCCTACTCTCACAAAGGGAAACCCTTCACTACAATCGGCGCTAAGAAGCTTAACTTCTGTGTTCGAGATGGGAACAGGTGTGACCTTCTTGCCATCATCACCGCACATGGTGATTCTGATCTATAAGTTTTATTTCAAAAAAAAAGCGCGGCAACGTCCTACTCTCACAAAGGGAAACCCTTCACTACAATCGGCGCTAAGAAGCTTAACTTCTGTGTTCGAGATGGGAACAGGTGTGACCTTCTTGCCATCGTCACCGCACATTTTTCAAGAGAACGTTGTTCTCTCAAAACTGAATCTACAAATTTAAAGGGAACCCGAAAACACCGCTTGAGTTTTCATCTTTTAAAAATTGGTTAAGTCCTCGACCGATTAGTATTGGTCCGCTCCATACATCGCTGTACTTCCACTCCCAACCTATCTACCTGATCATCTCTCAGGGGTCTTACTCACTTAAAGTGATGGGAAATCTCATCTTGAGGGGGGCTTCACGCTTAGATGCTTTCAGCGTTTATCCCGTCCACACATAGCTACCCAGCGATGCTCTTGGCAGAACAACTGGTACACCAGCGGTGTGTCCATCCCGGTCCTCTCGTACTAAGGACAGCTCCTCTCAAATTTCCAACGCCCGCGACGGATAGGGACCGAACTGTCTCACGACGTTCTGAACCCAGCTCGCGTACCGCTTTAATGGGCGAACAGCCCAACCCTTGGGACCGACTACAGCCCCAGGATGCGATGAGCCGACATCGAGGTGCCAAACCTCCCCGTCGATGTGAACTCTTGGGGGAGATAAGCCTGTTATCCCCAGGGTAGCTTTTATCCGTTGAGCGATGGCCCTTCCATGCGGAACCACCGGATCACTAAGCCCGACTTTCGTCCCTGCTCGACTTGTAGGTCTCGCAGTCAAGCTCCCTTCTGCCTTTACACTCTACGAATGATTTCCAACCATTCTGAGGGAACCTTTGGGCGCCTCCGTTACATTTTTGGAGGCGACCGCCCCAGTCAAACTGCCCGTCTGACACTGTCTCCCTGCTCGCTAAGAGCAGCGGGTTAGAGTGGTCATATCACAAGGGTAGTATCCCACCGTTGCCTCCTCCGAGACTGGCGTCCCGGTATCATTGGCTCCTACCTATCCTGTACATGTGATACAAACACGCAATATCAAACTGCAGTAAAGCTCCATGGGGTCTTTCCGTCCTGTCGCGGGTAACCAGCATCTTCACTGGTACTATAATTTCACCGAGTCTCTCGTTGAGACAGTGCCCAAATCGTTACGCCTTTCGTGCGGGTCGGAACTTACCCGACAAGGAATTTCGCTACCTTAGGACCGTTATAGTTACGGCCGCCGTTTACTGGGGCTTCAATTCAAAGCTTCGCTTGCGCTAACCTCTCCTCTTAACCTTCCAGCACCGGGCAGGCGTCAGCCCCTATACGTCATCTTTCGATTTTGCAGAGACCTGTGTTTTTGATAAACAGTCGCTTGGGCCTATTCACTGCGGCTGACCTTGCGGTCAGCACCCCTTCTCCCGAAGTTACGG
>NZ_CM149591.1:910000-3085000 GCF_056156325.1 Trichococcus sp. TS_SC_9
GGGCTCTTCTTTACTATATGTGGCCTCGAAAAGCTTTCTACTTTTTCCAATGCGATTCGATATACGAATCTCTGCCTGAATGGGAACGATACCCATGATAATGCGCACTGCTTTTTTTGTAGAAATCCTGATGATATTCTTCCGCCGCATAAAACGGTTGTGCCGGCTCGATGGAAGTCACGATTGGTTTAGTGAATTTCCCGCTTTCCTGCAGTGCTTGTTTCGAAGCTTCCGCTATCTCTTTTTGTTCCGGTGAATGATAAAAAATAACCGGACGGTAAGAAGCACCACGATCTACGAACTGACCCATAGCATCAGTGGGATCTGTTTGCTGCCAATATACCTCCACTAAATCTTTGTAGGGAAACAAAGCTGGATCAAATGTGATTTGGACGGCTTCCGTATGCCCGGTCGTTCCGGCACAAACTTCTTCATAGGTCGGATTCTCTGTGTGGCCGCCGGTATAGCCCGAAACAACTGATTCTATGCCCGGAAGGCTATCAAACGGTTTGACCATGCACCAAAAACAGCCTCCGGCAAAAGTAGCTTTTTCCAATCTTGGTTCTGTCACTATCCTCATTCCTTTCGTACGCATTTTCGTCTGAAATGATTGTATCACATGACCAAAAGCTTACTCGCATATCTTGCTTGCGATCAGCGTTTGTTGCTTGCATTTTCTTTGGTTATTTTTGTGATGCCGCCCATGTATGGCACAAGTGCATCAGGAATCGTAACGGAACCGTCCTCGTTTTGGTAATTCTCAAGTATCGCAGTCACAGTGCGGCCGACTGCCAACCCGGAGCCATTCAACGTGTGCACGAATTCCAGCTTCCCTGTTTCTTCGTTGCGGTAACGGATTTTCGCGCGGCGGGCTTGGAATGCCTCTGTATTTGAACAAGAGCTGATTTCCCGATAGGTATCTTGAGCTGGGATCCATACTTCTATGTCATACGTTTTGGCTGCGGAGAAGCCCATGTCCCCCGTGCATAATGTGATAGTGCGGTGCGGCAACTTCAAGCCTCTCAGCACAGCTTCAGCATCGTCTGTCATTTTTTCCAATTCTTCATAGGAAGTTCCCGGTTTGCTGAATTTCACCATCTCTACTTTATGGAACTGGTGCATCCTGATTAGGCCCCTTGTGTCGCGTCCTGCACTTCCGGCTTCAGAACGGAAAGACGGACTCATCGCCGTGAAATAGACAGGCAGTTCTGCTTCATTCATGATTTCATCGCGGTAATAATTCGTCAAAGGAACTTCTGCTGTAGGGATCAGCGTGAAATTGCGCTCATCCGTCAATTGGAAAACATCCTCTTTGAATTTAGGGAATTGTCCGGTACCGAACATGGAAGCTTCGTTCGCCATGTATGGAGGGATGATTTCCGTGTAGCCATGTTCTTCGGTATGCAGATCCAGCATGTAGTTGTAGCAAGCGCGTTCCAGGCGAGCTCCCAAGCCTTTATAGAAGACGAAACGGCTTCCGGTCACTTTAGCGCCGCGTTCAAAATCCAGGATATCCAACGCCTCGGCGATATCATAGTGGGCTTTCGGTTCGAAATCGAACGCGCGCGGTGTCCCCCATCTTCTTACTTCCACGTTATCGTCTTCATCCGCACCGACAGGAACAGAGGCATGCGGCAAATTAGGCAATCTTGTGGCGATGTAGGTCGTCTTCTCTTCGATTTCATTCAGTTCTTCATCCAGCGCTTTGATTTTGTCGCCGACTTCTTTCATTTCGGCAATCTTATCATCCGCATTCTCTTTATTGCGTTTCAATTGCGCGATTTCCTGGGAAACGCCATTGCGGTATTGCTTGAGGTTTTCCGTCTCAACGATTTTCTCGCGGCGTTGCGCATCCAATTCCTGGAACGTCGCCAATTCTTCCGCTTTAACGCCACGTCCAGCCAACTTTTCTGCAGTGGCTTCAAATCCATCCCTTAAAAATTTTACATCCAACATATACTTTCCTCCTCATTAATGTGTACAAAAATAGCCACTCCATCCCTAGAATAATCTGGGACGAAATGGCTTTAACGTTCGCGGTACCACCCAACTTCAGCCAATCCTTTAAATGGACGGGCTGCGCTTCATTGCGTTAACGGACGGATCCGGAACAATTTAGTCAATTTCTTGTTTTCATTGTTCGCTTCATGTGGGGATTCAATAGGTGAAGGGTCAGTTCTCACCGAACCACTGACTCTCTGGGGCGCTTCACATTATCTACTGGTCACATGCATGGCTTTCTCTATTCAATTAGGCTAAGCTTCGATACCCTCATTTTACTGAACAAACCTTGTGCTGTCAATAAAGCGGCCGGTCCAAATTAGCCTGCAGCTATTCCGGATCAGTCAAAGAATCCTCCGACAAAATCGGATACCGTTTGCCAAGCTTTACCGAACAAATCTCCGACAACACGGCCGCCGCGCACAAAGATATTGGCTTTCTCAACGCTGCTTGCGACTGCGACTTTGACATCCTCGGAGGTCGCTCCATCCAGGTAGCCCAACTCGTCGCCTTCGACTGTCACAGCGACGGACCCTACTTCTGTGCCTTTTTCGATAGGCGCTTCAATCTCGCCGTCCTCATTCAGACTCTTTTCCGCCGGTGTGAAAACAGTTGTGAGCGCGAGCTCTTCGGCACCTTTTTCGGTAACGGTCACAAGGTCTTCGTTGTAGACAAGCCCGACCTCAGTTTGCTTCCCTTTGGCCACCGTAATCGGTTCTTGCGTGGAAACAGCATCGCCTTTTGCCGCTACCGTCGTCTTCTCGAAGGTCGAGAAGGCATAGTCCATCAAACGTCCTGTTTCTTTAAAGCGTTTGGTGCTCTCATCCGCGCCGATGACCACGGTGATGATCCGCATTTCATCTTGCATTGCGGTACCAGTAAAGGATGCGCCGGATTCCAGCGTTGTTCCGGTCTTCAGACCATCCACACCTTCACGGTAATAAAACATACCAGGCAACATCACGTTATAGCTGTGCATCATGATTTCGTCGGACGTTCCCGCTTGGAAAGCCAACTCCGGAATGGAAGTCGTTTCCAAAACTTCAGGGTAATCATCGATCAGATGATCTGCAACCATCGCGACCCCACGCGCAGTCATTTTATTGTAGCCGTCAGACGATGCACCGGGATATAGGTTTTCTTCCGCGACATCGCTGTTCGACAAGCCGGTTGCATTATAGAGCTCATAGTTTTCTACGCCCCACTCATCCAACTGAGCCTTCATCAGATCGACGAATTTCGCTTCGGAACCAGCCAAAGCTTCTGCCAAAGCGATCGTCGAGCCGTTTGCAGAATAGATCAATGCGGATTGGTACAGCTCTTCCACAGAATACGTGATATCCTGACGCAAAGGCACATTCGAAAAATTGTAGTTCTGGCTGACTTCATAGACGTAATCACTGACAGTGATTTGCTTGTCCCAAGTCAATTTGCCTTCCTCGATGGCTTCCAGTATCAAGTAGATGCTGAGCATCTTTGTCATTGAGGCTATGCCCAGCGCTTCTTCCCCATTTTGGTTGACAAGCACTTTGTCGGTCTCGTCTTCTATCACGAAAGCTGCTTTCGCATCGACAGACGGTTGTTCAGCAGCCAAAGCAACCGGTGCTGCAAACAAGCTGCTCACCAATACAGAGGCAGCCGATAGTGTTCCCATAATCATTTTTCTGTTTTTTATAGTTATCATTGTTTGTAGTTATCTCCATTCAGTCATTTCATTCAGTTCATATACCCTTCTATGTTAGCGGAAATAGTATAAAAAGACAACCAAAAAAAGGAACGTACCCAGAAAGTGTACGTTCCTTATTCCTTAACAGGCGGAGTCTGCTTCAAAGGGAGATGCAGCACAAATTTGGTTTCCGCCTCATCCGATTCCGCATAGATATACCCGCCATGAAGGGTGACGATGCTTTGGGCGATCGCGAGCCCCAGCCCGGTCCCACCGGTCTCTTTCGAACGGGAATTTTCCACCCGATAGAAGCGACCGAACAATTCCTGCAGCGATTCTTCAGGGATACGCTCCCCGTTATTTTTCACGGCAACAATCACCTCAGAACCGATCTTTTCCGCTTCGATATGTACCCAAGTGCCGCCATGCGCATACTTGAGGGCATTGGAAATGAGATTATTGAAGACGCGGGCCATTTTATCGACATCCATTTCGATCATCAAAGGACTCGTCTTCATGATCACTTCGGTCTCCATATGGCGTTTGCGCGACTCCAGTTCATAATCCGCGACGATCTGCTCCAAAAAGTTCCCGATATTGATCGTCTTCAACAGCAGCGGAGTCGTTGGTTGCCGCACTTTCGTATATTCGAAAAGATCATCGACAAGCACCTTCATCTGCAGCGCTTTTGTATAAGCGATATGGATATAACGCAGGGCATCCTCTTCACTCGTGAATTGCTTGTCCTCTATCAATCCTAGGTAGCCGATGATGGAAGTCAAAGGGGTGCGGATATCGTGACTGACGTTCGTGATCAATTCATCTTTCGATTGCTCAATTTTTCGTTCCTCTGCCATCGCTTGGACAGTGCTCTCCACTAGTGTATTGATGCTGTCCACAACATCAACATAGCTGCCGGCATTGTTTGCGTCGATCCGATGATCGAAGTGTCCCGCTGCGATATAATGCAACTCGTCCAGGATATGCGTCAGCTGCATCTGCTTGTATCTTCTGGCCAAACGCCAACCGGTGAAGACGGCCGCAAAAATCGCCGCTATCCATTGGAAAACATTATCATAAATGGTCAGAAATGCGTCAACCACCATTACGAATCGTCTTAAAGAGGGAATTTCCCTCAAGAAAGCGGGAGGAGTCGCAACCAGCCGGTTGAACATCAGCTCCATCCCGATGTAGAGCAGATAGACGATGCCGAGCGTCAAGGCCCCTTCAAAAACGAGTTCACTCAATTCTTTCTTCTTCAACTTGTTAAACAAAGCTGCACCCTCCCGACTCAGCTGATTTTTCCAGGCCAGCCTGCAGGCAGGTCTGCCTATTCCCCAATCTTATAGCCTACACCCCATACTGTCTGGATGACTTTCTCGCCACCTGTAGCCTCTTCAATTTTATCGCGAAGATGGCTCACATGCACCATCACTGTTTTGGCCGATACGATGCTTTCCTGTTGCCAAACACGTTCAAAAATCTCATCGGCACTGAAGACGCGATTCGGATGGCTCGCCAATAAATGCATGATGCCGAATTCCAGCGCGGTCAATTGGATGCTCTTTCCGTTCAGTGTCTTGACTTCATGGGAATCCTTCTTGATGATCAGCGGACCTATTTCGATCGCGTCCATCTCCGAAGCATCCACCTGCATATTCGTCCGGCGCAATAGCGATTTGATGCGGGCCATTACTTCCAGCGGGTTGAATGGCTTGGAAACATAATCGTCCGCACCTGTCGTCAAGCCTTGGATTTTATCCATGTCTGTGGATTTGGCGCTCAACATAAGAATCGGGATCGGGTTATTCTGTTCCCGCAGCTCCCTCACCACCGATATGCCGTCTTTTTTTGGCATCATCACATCCAAAATGATGAGTTGGATGTCCACGTTTTCCTCAAGCTTCCGGAAAGCATCGGTGCCGTCATAAGCCTTTATCGGTTCGTACCCTTCATTTTTGCAATAGATGCTCAGCAAATCCACGATTTCCCTGTCGTCATCGACGATCAAAACTTTATTCATATAGGACAACCCTTTCCTAAAAATACATATTTTCCCTCATCGTACCAAATTCTTCTAAATTTTTGCTTAAGGAAGCATAAAGAAATTCCATTTTAATTATATCAGAAAGTTCCAACAAACCGTGAACATAAAAAAAATGCCCGGGAACAGTGTCCCGGACATTTTGATTTCTTGCAGTTTTATCTTTGGATGGAGTAGTTTGGTGCTTCTTTTGTGATTTGGATGTCATGCGGATGGGATTCAATCAATCCGGCACCGGACATCTTGATGAATTGCGCATTATCACGAAGCTCTTGCAAATTAGCTGCACCGACATAACCCATACCGGAACGGACACCACCGAGCAATTGGAAGATGATATCGCTGGCTGCCCCTTTATAGGCTACACGACCTTCGATACCTTCCGGCACCATTTTCTTCGCTTCATTTACGCCGCCTTGGAAGTAACGGTCGCTTGAGCCTTTTTCCATTGCTGCCAGACTGCCCATACCACGGTAAGTCTTGAAACGACGGCCTTGGAAAATTTCGAATTCGCCCGGAGACTCATCCGTACCTGCCAACATGCTGCCCAGCATGACTGCGTGTCCACCGGCAGCCATCGCTTTGACGATGTCTCCCGAATACTTGATCCCGCCGTCAGCAATGATTGCTCTGCCGTATTCTCTCGCTACGCTTGCGGCATCATAGATGGCTGTTATCTGAGGAACACCGACACCGGCTACGACACGAGTTGTACAGATGGAGCCCGGTCCGATTCCGACTTTGACTACGTCGACCCCGACGTCAAAGAGTGCGCGGGTCCCGTCGGCAGTCGCTACGTTTCCGGCAATCAAGGTTGCTTCAGGGAATTGTTCGCGGATTTCTTTAATTTTACGGATAACGCCGGCGCTGTGGCCATGCGCTGTATCGATGACGATTGCATCTGCACCTGCATCCAATAAGGCTTGGGCGCGTTCAAATGTGTCACTTGTCACACCTACTGCAGCCGCAACGATCAAACGGCCGTGTGCATCTTTTGCGGAGTTGGGAAACTCGATTACTTTTTCGATATCCTTGATTGTGATCAGGCCCGCCAGACGTCCGGTTTCATCGACTAAAGGCAGTTTTTCGATTTTGTATTTTTGCAGAATGGATTCAGCATCTTTCAAAGAAGTACCTACAGGAGCGGTAACCAAATGTTCTTTGGTCATGACATCGCCGATTGGAACTTGGTAATCTGTAATGAAGCGCAGATCGCGGTTCGTCAAAATCCCTACCAACTTGCGTTCTCCCATATCGTTAACGATAGGAACGCCGCTGATGCGGTATTTGCTCATCAGATTCTCTGCTTCAGCAACCAAGTGATCAGGAGTCAGGAAGAATGGGTCGATGATGACGCCACTTTCGGAACGTTTTACTTTGTGCACTTCTTCAGCCTGCGCTTCAATGGTCATGTTTTTGTGGATGACGCCCAAGCCGCCTTGGCGAGCCATTGCGATTGCCATTGCCGCATCGGTAACAGTATCCATACTTGCGCTCATTATAGGAATATTCAAGTGTAAATTTTTAGCTAAATCAATCGATAAATCCACATCGTTAGGTAATACATGGCTTTCAGCCGGGACTAATAATACATCATCAAAAGTAAAACCTTCTTTAGCGAATTTTGTTTCCCAATTTGACATTTTCGATGAACACTCCTTTTTATTTATGCTGATTTTTTATCATCTAAAATACCACCACCAACAACCTACGTCAAGCGCAAACCTCCCTTTATCATACAATTCTCATATAGAAGCGTTTTTATCGAATACTATGCATTCACAACTACCTCAATGTTCGGAATTAATGCGTATGATTGCATCCAGGGATTCATCTACAGTTTATTTCTGTCAATATACGAAAATAGCCGAGATACAAGTTTTATTTGCATCTCGGCCTCCACCCATTGACGGCCTACAAAATGCCGCCCACGATATGATATTTTTTCTTCAGATATACTTTTGCAGCAAAACCTACACCCGCGATTCCAAGGTACAACCATGCAGGCAAAGCGATATTGATTGTGGCTGGGATAAGCATCATGGAAACAGTCATGATGAGCATCCAAAGCAACATAGCGCCGGTCGTCGCAAAGATGTATTTCCCGAAGCCTTTTTCGCCTTTTGGCGCATCCGGATTCGGCGTGTATTTGGAGATGATGAGCATGGCGATGCCGCCCACGATAAAGTTCAGGATTAAGCTGATCAGACCCATTCCGATTACGTCTTCGCCACTGTTGGTCAGCAAGGAAACGCCTGAAATCATCGCGAAAAGAGACCCCAGCAATAAGCCGCCATCCAAAGCGATCAACCAATCAGTCGAACGGACTTTAACTTCGTTATCTGTTGGATTGACCAAGATGTTTGATGCGCACTCAGACACTGTGCCGTATAATTGGCGGGCAGTTTTCCCGGTTTTTTGGGCGTCCAACAATTCCCGCATCATTTTGTTGTATATTTCCTCTCTGCGCCCCTCTTCCAGGTTTGCAGCTCTCAAGGTTCTGTCCAGCCCCAGCATGTATTGTTCATTTCTTTTTGTCAAACTCTGCCATAACGCTTTGTTTTCGAACTTCATTTGTTCAACGCTCTTCGTTTCTTCCAATGGTAAATCCTCCCTTGATTACATGCGGCATCCTTTATAGAACGGTTCTAAATCCTATAGTTGAGTTCTGATTCGCAGATACCACTCCCGTTTTGTCATGGCTCTTGCGATTTTTAATCGCTTAGAGACATGATACACTTGACCGGTACGGTCACAGTGCTTCCTTACCCAACGTCTGGGTATCTAAACGCGAATCATCACATCCTGTTATACGTTAAAGCGGAATTCCATTACGTCGCCGTCTTGGACTACGTAGTCTTTTCCTTCAAGTCTTACTTTTCCTGCTTCTTTGGCTGCTTGCATGCTGCCGTATGACAGTAGGTCATTGTAAGAAACTGTTTCGGCACGGATGAAGCCGCGTTCGAAGTCGGAATGGATGATGCCGGCTGTCTGCGGTGCTTTCATCCCTAATCTGAATGTCCAGGCACGGACTTCTTTTTCGCCTGCTGTGAAGTATGTTCCCAGCCCAAGCAGCGTGTAAGCTTTTTGGATCAGTTGATCAAGTCCGGATTGTTCGATGCCTAACTCCGACAGGAATTCGGCTTTTTCTTCATCATCCAATTCAGCCACTTCTTCTTCGATACGGGCACAGACGGTAACAACTTCTGCACCTTCTGTCGCCGCAAAATCACGGACAATTTTCACCATTTCATTGTCTCCGCCGGCTATTACGTCCTCTTCAGAGATGTTTGCGACATAAAGAACAGGTTTTGTCGTTAAAAGGAACAGGTTTTTCACGTACACTTCTTCTTCCGGTGTAAATTCGATGGTACGTGCGGATTTACCAGCTTCCAGCGTTTCTTTGATTATATCCAATATAGCTAATTCGTAAACAGCATCTTTGTCCTTCGTACGCGCAATTTTGCTGATGCGTGTATAGCGTTTTTCGATGGATTCCAAATCCGCGAAAATCAGTTCCAAGTTGATGGTTTCGACATCATCCAATGGATCCACTTTACCGCTGACGTGTGTGATGTTATCGTCTTCGAAACAACGGACGACGTGACAGATGGCATCCACTTGACGGATGTTGGCCAAGAATTTGTTTCCCAGACCTTCCCCTTTACTGGCGCCTTTAACGATTCCGGCAATGTCCGTGAACTCAAAAGTGGTCGGGACGGTTTTTTTGGGTTTCACCAATTCTGTTAGTTTATTCAAACGTTCATCGGGAACTTCGACTACTCCGACATTTGGGTCGATCGTCGCGAATGGGTAGTTTGCGGCTTCCACTCCCGCTTTGGTGATGGCGTTGAACAAAGTGGATTTACCGACGTTCGGTAACCCTACGATTCCTGCTGTTAATGACATTTCTTCACACTCTTTCCACTTATATTGCTTTTATTTATTTCTTCAAAGACCTATTCGACAGTTTCTTCTGCCTTAGTCAGTACTTTTTTCATCTTCTTCTCGAATTCACGGCGCGGCATCATGACCATCTGCCCGCATTTCAGGCATTTGATCCGGATGTCCATACCCATTCGGATGATTTCCCATGAGTTGTTTTTGCAGGGATGCGGCTTTTTCATTTCCACCACATCATGCAATCCATAATCTTGTTGTACCAAGGCTAGATGCACCTCTTTCTGATGTCTTCGTCTATTCTTAATCGTCCAGGGAAATTTGCAGGATATCCAAAATCCGGGTCAGGTCGGCTGGAGAAAGATATTCGATCTCGATCTTGCCTTTTTCGCCCTTGCTGGATATTTGTACGGATGTCCCGAATTTGTCCATCAAGCGTTCTTCGCTCTCTTTGATGTATACTGGCTTCGTTTCTTTTTTCTTCTTGGTTGTCTTTTTAGCGACATCTCCAGGATTGTTCAGCTGTTGGACCAGCAATTCCAGATGTCGGACCGTGATACCTTCTTCGGCAGCACGTTTCGCCAATTCGCTGATCAACGATTCATCGTTCAAGCCTAAAAGCGTGCGGGCTTGCCCCATGGAGACCAATCCCTCTTGCAACATCCGTTTGACGTCCTGCGGGAGGTTTAACAAGCGCAGGTGGTTGGCAATGTACGGACGGCTCTTCCCTAATCTTTGGGCTACATCCACTTGCGTAAGATTCAGCTTGTTCATCAATGTTTGGTAGCCTTCCGCTTCTTCCAACGGAGTCAGATCCTCACGCTGCAGATTTTCCAGAATGGCGACTTCTATCATGGCTGTTTCGTCAAATTCACGGACGATTGCCGGGATTGTTGTTTTGCCGGCCAAGCGGGACGCGCGGACGCGGCGTTCGCCTGCAATGATTTCATAGCCTTTCACGCTGGATTGGCGCAGGATGACCGGTTGGATGACGCCGTTCAGCATGATCGAGTCAGCTAATTCCCGCAAAGTCGAGTCATCGAAGGTTTTCCGTGGCTGGTAAGGATTGGGACGGATTTCGTCTAAAGGGATCTCCTGTACCTTCTCTGTCTTTTCATCGATCTTCTCGATATCTTCAAAGTTGCTGAAGAGCGCGTCGATGCCGCGTCCTAGCCCTTTGCTGTTTTTATTCGCCATCTGCTAACACTTCCTTTGCCAACTCAAGATAAACTTCCGCTCCTTTTGAACGGATATCATAGTCAACGATCGATTGTCCATAGCTTGGCGCTTCGGATAAACGGACATTTCGTGGAATGATTGTCTTGTATACTTTTTCTTTGAAATATTTTTTGACCTCATCAACGACTTCGAAGCCGAGATTCGTACGGGCATCCAGCATCGTCAATAAGACCCCTTCCAATTTCAGGTCCTTATTGAAATGCTTCTGAACCAAGCGGAAGGTGTTCAACAATTGGCTCAGCCCTTCCAAGGCATAATACTCGCACTGGACCGGAATCAATACCGAATCACTGGCGGTGAAAGCATTGATCGTCAAATGCCCCAGTGATGGCGGGCAATCGATGAAAATGAAGTCATATTCGTCACGCAACGACTGCACTGCATCATAAAGGCGCGCTTCACGATGCGGTTGATTCGTCAACTCGATTTCAGCCCCTGCCAATTGGATGGTTGCCGGCACGACCCATAAGTTTTCCCGCGAGGATTCTCGGATGACATTCTCGATGGGCTCTTGGTTCACTAATACATCATATATATCTTTTTCAACATCTGCTTTTGAAATGCCGAGTCCGCTGGTAGCGTTCCCTTGGGCATCACTATCTATCAATAACACTTTTTTGCCTAAGTAGGCCAAAGAAGCTGCTAAATTGACGGTGGTCGTCGTTTTTCCGACGCCGCCTTTCTGATTTGCGACTGCAATAATCCGTGCCATCTGTTCTCCTCCACTTTCTGTCGTTCATTTGAAGCTGCTGTGCCGCCGTTCCACTTTTTTGCCTAAAAAAAGAGAAAAAACGATACCTGCGCCTTTTCCCCTACGCATTTCTTCAAAATGAATCATCATTTATCGCTCAGTATGTCTATTTATAAAAAAGGCTATAACTTTACCAGACTATTGTAACAAAAAAATTTGGAAAAATATAGGATAGATAAAACCGATGCCATAAAATCACTTTTTACGCGCATCTTAACCCCAAAAAGCCCGGCCTGCCTGCAAAGAAGCAGACGGTCGGGCCGTTCCTTTTCCGATTTACAATGGATTTTTGTTCGGTGTCCCGGCTTTTCTCGGGTAGGTCTTCGGAGTTTCTTTCGTCTTCTTGATCTTCACGATGTGGCGTTCGCCTGCTTCGTTCGGCAGTTCAAAAAAGATATCCTCCTCGATTTTGCCGCCCAAAATCGTGATGGCGCGCTCTGCATCGCGGAGTTCCTCTTCCGTGCTGGCTGCTTTCATCGCCACGAATGTACCGCCTTTTTTGGCCAAAGGCAGGCACAGTTCGCTCAGGACGCTCAAGCGTGCGACCGCACGCGCCGTCACCACATCGAATTGGCCGCGGAATTTCTTGTTCTGTCCAAAAGTCTCCGCACGGTCATGGAAGCAGGAAACGCCCGTCAAACCTAATTCGGAAACCAAAGTCTCCAAGAAGGTGATCCGTTTGTTCAATGAATCCACGATCGTCACCTGCAATTTCGGGAAGGCGATCTTGAGTGGGATGCTCGGGAAACCGGCGCCGGCACCGACATCGCAAAGTGTGACTTCCGCTTGGGTGAAATCCATGTGGAAGCCTAACGAAATCGAGTCATAGAAATGCTTCAGATAGACTTCATCCGGCTCCGTGATCGCCGTCAGGTTGATTTTTTCGTTCCATTCGCGCAATAAACGCAAATAAGTTGCATACTGTTCGAGTTGCGTTTCATTCAAAAGGATCCCTTTTTCGGCAAGTGCCTGGGTAAATTGTTCTGGATTCATAATGTTTCCTTTCCTCATTGGCTTCGTCTGTTTTTCTACCTCTCTACTTTATCCTGAAAGAGCGGTCTGTACAAGGGCTAAATCAACTTTAAAGCCGCTGTCCCTTATTCGGGGAACAGCGGCTTTTTCCAATCTATTTAAGCAACAAGCAAGTTTGCAAGAATGATTTCCAGTTCGACGAATGAGTTGGCGATGCGATCGGGATGCTCCGCGCGCAGGGTTTGGGCGGAACTTCCGCCCCAGGTGATGCCGATGGTCTTTATGCCTGCCATTTTCCCCATCTGCATGTCATAAATGGTATCACCGATCATGACGGTCTCTTCTTTCGCCATCGGGATTTTCTCCCAGGAGGTGAAAATGCCTTCCGGATTTGGTTTGTGCTGGTTCATGTTATCCAAGCCAATGACCACATCCATCAGGTCCAACAGATCCACTGCAGCAAGACTGCGCAACAACGCCTTGGTTGCTTTGTTGGAAATCACGCCCAGATGGTGCCCGTTCCCTTTCAGTTCCATTAAGGACTCCCGCGACAGATCGTATGGTTCCAACAGCATATTTTCATATTTTTCGTAGTTGTCCCAAAAGACTTCCATCAGCTTATCCATCTCGACCGGAGAGAGTGCATACTGCTTCAGATAGCCGCTAAACTTCACAAAATGGGGCTTTCCTCTATCCTTACGCAGCTGCTCAACAGTTGGGACGGGATACCCGAATTGTTCAAATGTATCCATCGTAGCCATCTCGCTGATTTTGCATGTTTCTGCCAAGGTACCGTCAAAATCGAATAATAGTAATCCCATCTTCTATCTTCCCTTCGATCGCGAATATGAACTGAATGCGGACAATAGCGATGTAAGCCACTATGACGCAAAAACTCAAAATTCCGAATGTTCACTATAATCAAAATTATAACAAACAAAAACAACAGAATAATGAGGTTTTATTTAGAATTTGGAAAGAATTCACTCGTTTTCGCTATCTCAAAACGCCAATTTCCGAACGTTAGGAGTTAGGCACTTTATCAATGTACTGAATTTACCCATCCAGTGCTTGCCCGTTGACGTCTCCATCTTTGGATCGGGGCAATTGACCGAATTAAGGGCTACCTCGAAATGAGATAGCCCTGTTTTTATGTGATGCGGTACGCGTGATTGAGCGGGCCGCTACCCTTGCCTAGATCCATTCCGTCGCGGAGCGCGCCGGTGATGTAGACTTTGGCCAGGCGGATGCTCTCTTCCATTCCGTGACCCAAAGCCAGATTCGCGGCGATGGCTGAGGAAAGCGTGCAGCCGGTGCCGTGCGTATTCGGGTTTTCGATCCGTTCCGACTCGAACCAACTGACTTTCCCGTCCCTAAAGAGCAGATCATCGGCGCTGTCCTTGAGATGGCCGCCTTTCAGTAGCACGCTGGTTCCCGCAGCCGAAGCGATACTGTCCGCTGCAGCCAGCATATCCGCCTTCGTCTCGATTTTGATGCCGCTCAGCACCTCCCCTTCCGGCACATTGGGGGTGATCACATCAGCCAAAGGCAACAACAGCGTCCGCAAATCCTGGCTGGCATCGTCCTGCATCAGGCTGCTGCCGCTTGTTGCCACCATGACGGGATCCACGACGATATTTTCCGCTTTGTATTCGAGCAGCTTCTCGGCGATGACTTTGATGATTGCGGCATTCGATACCATGCCGATCTTCACCGCATCAGGGCGGATATCCTTGAACACGCTATCCATCTGCTGCGCCACAAATTCGGGCGTCACTTCCATTATTCCGGCCACACCTGTCGTGTTCTGCGCCGTCAGCGCCGTGATCACGCTCATCCCATAGACTTTATGCGCCATCATCGTCTTCAGGTCCGCTTGGATGCCCGCTCCGCCGCTGCTGTCCGAACCGGCGATCGTCAATACTGTTTTCATGTTTTGCTCATCCTTTCCAATCCGAAAATGAATAGATGTACTGCTCCGTCAACGCTTTGATGCGCTCCATATCCTTTGTTGCCGTCTCATCATGGACGCCGACTACCCGGAAACCGGCTGCCGTTGCCGTTTCGACGGCGTGCAGCGCGTCCTCAAAGATGACGGTCTTCGTGAGGGGCGCCCCAAGGTGTTCGAACGCCCGCTGAAAAATGAGCGGATCCTCTTTGCCTGCCTTTACTTCACTGCTGGTCAGGATGGCGCTGAAATATTTCCGGATGCCCAACCGCTCCAAGGCGCTCTCGGCCAAATTCCTTTCGGTCGCGGTGGCGATGCACATCTTCACATTCTGCTCCTGCAATGTCTGAAGATATTCCGCTGCTCCGGCCTTAAGCGGGACTTCATAACGGTAAAGATCCGCAAGCAGCGTTTCGATTTCCGCAATGATCGTCTCTTCATCTTCACGCAATCCATAGGCCGATTGAAAATATTGTGCGGCTTGCGGCAGGCTCATCGTCTTCAACACATCCTGCAATCCGGAAGCTGGCTGCAGCTTTTTCTGAAGCAAATAATTTTCCCCCAGCCCCTGCCAGATCGGCATGGAATCCAGCAGCGTCCCGTCCAGATCGAAGATGGCAGCTTCCATTGTCATGGCTGCACCATTGCTTCGGCTAACGGGCGCAGTCTCTTCACCGCCGCTGTGATGTCCGGCTGCGCAAAGATGGCGGATACGACGGCAATCCCGTCGATGCCGCTGCCCTTGAGCTCGAGGATATTCCCTTCAGAAATGCCTCCGATCCCCACAACAGGTATGCTCACCGCCCGGCAGATCTGCTGCAGTGTTTCGATCGACAGCGCGTCGACATCCAGCTTCGTCGCTGTCCCGTAGATCGCACCTACGCCCAGATAATCGGCCCCGTTCCGTTCCGCCGCCAGCGCCTCTTCGACGGAATGCGCAGAAACGCCAAGGATTTTCCCCTCGCCGATCCGGCTGCGGACGTCTCCAGCCTGCATATCGCTCTGTCCCACGTGAACGCCATCCGCATCCAGCGCCAAGGCCACATCGACTGCATCATTGATGATGAAAGGGATGCGGTGGCGTTTGGCCACGGCCTGCAGTTCTTTGCCCAGGGAGACAAAGGCATCGAAATCCAATTCCTTCTCGCGCAATTGCACGACGGTAACGCCCGCTTGGATAGCTTCTTCAAGCTGTTCCGCCAAGGACGCGTTCCCCAGCCATTGGCGATCGGTCACCGCGTAAAGCAGCAAATCGTTCTTATCTACTCTCAATTTTAGCGCTCCCTTCCAGTTTTTCGACCGACATCTTGCTGATTTCATCGATGATGTAGCTGCGGTAGGATGAAGTCCCTGCGGCATTGCTTATCATCCTTTCGTAAGCCAGCTCGCCGCTGACTCCCATCAGGCACACCGCTGCCGCCGTGGCATCCAGCAACTGCTCCGGGTTTGCTCCGCAATAGGCTGCGATCAATCCCGACAGCATGCAGCCAGTTCCGGACACTTTTGCCATCCGCGGATGCCCGTTGCGGATGATGTAGGCTTTGTCCCGGTCCGCGACGATATCGATCGCGCCGGTGATTGCGACGACCGCATCATTCCGATCGGCCAATCGTTTGGCGAAAGCGACTGTTGCCTCGAGCGTTTCCTCGGTCACCGCATCACTGATGTCGGCATCCACGCCTTTTGTCGTGCCGCTTCCGGAATGGATCGTCTTCATTTCCGAAATGTTTCCTTTGATCACGGTGAAGGCAATTTCCTCCAGCAAGCTGAAGGTCGCTTCGGTCCTGAAAGGGGATGCCCCCGCGCCCACTGGATCCAAAACGACGGGATGGGCGAGCGCATTGGCTTGGCGCCCTGCCAGCAGCATGGACTCCACGGATCTGCTGTTCAGTGTTCCGATGTTCAGATTCAGGGCGGTGCAGATGCTTGTGATATCCGCGACTTCCTCGGGGGCATCCGCCATGATCGGGGAGCCTCCAGCAGCCAAGAGGACATTGGCGACATCATTCACAGTGACATAATTGGTGATGCAGTGGACCAGCGGTGTCTGTTGCTGTACATTTTCGAATAGCGTATTGAACATGGGTTACCTCCAAATAGTTTGTTTGATGCGACAAAAAAAGCGGGAAATGTCCGAATAGGCATTTCCCGCTGAATGGATTCATTCAATGTTATTTCCCTACGTTGGCATTATCCAAATCAGGTAATAGGTCGAAGTTGATTACTTCCTCTCAGCCTGCTGACACAAGCTCCCTTTTTTCGTATGCAGTTATGTCATCATCTTAGCATATGCGCCATCCTTACTCAAGGATGATTTTGTCGTTTTAATTGTTCATTCAGCCACCTGAAAATATTCGTATAGGCAATTTCACTGACTGTCGCTGCCCGATTATTCAGGAAATACCTTCATACTCTATTAAACGCTTTGTGTTAATCCTCTTAATGCTCGATTTCTACCCGGGATTCATCTCGCTCTGAGTTATTCTGAGATTTTGGCGATCTTTCCTTGGGTTACGTAGACCATCAAAACGGAAATGTCGGCTGGGTTGACGCCGCTGATCCGGCTTGCTTGGGCAATTGTTTCCGGTTGGATCTTCTTCAGATTTTGTTTGGCTTCGTTCGCGATTCCGTTGATGGCATCATAATCGATGTTCGCAGGGATGCGTTTTTCTTCCATTTTCTTCAGCTTGTCCACTTTTTCGACGGCTTTCTTGATGTAGCCAGCATATTTGATCTGCACTTCCACTTGCTTGATGACCTCTTTCGGCAAGGCTACTTCAAACGGCGCAAAAGCGATCAGACCTTCATACTTCAATTCCGGACGCTTCAGCAGGTCAGCAAACAAAATGCCGTCCTTCAGCGGAGCGGAGTTTTGTTCCGCAAGGAAAGCCTGCAATTCTTCAGTCGGTTTCAGACGGGTTTTTTCAAGGCGGGCGATTTCCTTTTCAACGGCCTGTTTTTTCTCCAGGAATGTTTCGTAGCGTTCTTCCGTCACCAAACCGATTTCGCGGCTCATTTCGGTCAAGCGGAAGTCGGCATTGTCATGGCGAAGCAACAGACGGTACTCGGCGCGTGAAGTCAACAAGCGATACGGTTCCATTGTTCCTTTGGTCACCAGATCATCGATCATGACGCCGATGTAGCCATCGCTGCGTTTCAGGATCATTGGTTCTTTCCCTTGCACAGCCAAAGCGGCATTGATGCCGGCCACGATGCCTTGTCCGGCAGCTTCTTCATAACCGGATGTGCCGTTCGTTTGGCCGGCAGTGAACAAGTTCTTCACCAATTTCGTCTCCAAGGAAAGGCGCAACTGATGCGGTTTTACGACATCGTATTCGATGGCATAGCCTGTCCGCATCATTTGTGCATTTTCCATACCCGGTACGGAACGGATCAAATCAAGCTGAACATCCTCCGGCAATGAGGTGGATAAACCCTGCACATAGACTTCTTCGTTCTCGCGGCCTTCAGGCTCAAGGAAGAGCTGATGGCGCGGCTTGTCGCTGAAACGGACGATTTTGTCTTCGATCGACGGGCAATAACGCGCCCCTACGCCTTCCACGATACCCGTAAACATCGGCGCGCGGTGGAGATTATCGCGGATAATTTCATGGCTTTCCGGACTCGTATAGGTCAGCCAGCAGGATAATTGATCTTTCAGATAGTCTTCATCTTTGGAAAGGAAACTGAAATGGTTCGGCTCAACGTCACCGGGTTGTTCCTCGGTTTTGGAATAATCGATGCTCGAAGCCATTACCCGCGGCGGCGTGCCGGTCTTGAAGCGCGCCAATTCAAATCCCAGATCAAGCAGATTTTCGGATAATTTAATGGATGGCTGCGAGTTGTTCGGTCCTGATGAATAAACCAAGTCCCCGATGATGATCTTGCCTCGGGAAGAGGTTCCGGCCGTGATGACGACGGCACCAGCACGGTAAACGGCGCCAGTATGCGTCACTACGCCCTTGACTTCGCCATCTTCCACAATCAATTCCTCAACGATGGCTTGCTTCAGCAGCAGGTTCTCCTGTTTTTCGATAGTGTGCTTCATATGGTGGGCATAGTCATCCTTATCCGCTTGTGCGCGCAACGCTTGGACGGCAGGGCCTTTCCCTGTGTTCAGCATGCGCATTTGGATATACGTCTTATCGATGTTGCGTCCCATCTCGCCGCCCAATGCATCGATTTCTCTTACGACGACACCTTTCGCAGGCCCGCCAATGGATGGGTTGCAGGGCATAAAGGCAACCATGTTCAAATCGATCGTGACCAGCATCGTGCTGCATCCCATACGCGCTGCGGCAAGCGCCGCTTCGGATCCGGCATGTCCGGCTCCTACAACAATCACATCAAAACTTCCAGCTTCAAATCTGTTCATTTTTCCATTCCTTTCGTTTGTGCTAGCTATTTGTTCTTATTATTTTAGTTGATTTCTGAATTCTTTTATTTACCCAAGCAGAACTGTGTGAATAGTTGGGTGAGGAGTTCGTCCTGCACGCTGTCGCCGGTGATTTCTCCGAGGAGGTCCCAACAACGGGTGAAATCGATCTGGACGAGGTCGATTGGCATGCCTGATTCGATGCCGCTCAGCACTTCATCCAGCGAATCCATCGCATCGTTCAGCAGCGCGATATGGCGGACGTTGGATACATAGGTTGCATCCGTCTCGCCGGTTTCACCGGAGAAGAACATCTTCGTGATCTGTTTTTCCAGTTGGTCCAGTCCGGTTTCGCTCAGCATCGATGTTTCGATGATTCTTTCAGGATCGCTCCAAGGTTCCAGCTCATCGGTTGTCATCTTCGCTTCCAGATCCATTTTGTTCATAAGGATGATGCGGTTCATGTCCTTCGTGTCTTCCAGAAGCTGCTTGTCCTCTTCCGTCAGCCCTTCGTTCTGGTTGATCAACAGGAGAATCAGATCGGCTTCGGCCAAGGCTTTGCGGCTGCGTTCGACTCCGATCTTTTCCACGACGTCATCCGTTTCGCGGATGCCCGCAGTGTCGATCAGCTTCAAAGGCACGCCTCTGACGTTCACGTATTCCTCGATCGTATCGCGGGTGGTGCCGGCGATGTCCGTCACGATGGCTTTCTCTTCGCGCAACAGGCGGTTCAGCAAACTGGATTTCCCTACATTGGGGCGGCCGATGATGGCCGTCTGAAGGCCTTCGCGCAGGATCTTTCCTTGCTTGGCGGTATCCAACAGATGCTGGATGTGTCCGCGCACTTCAATGGTGCGTTCCTTCAACAGCTTCGTCGTCACTTCCTCGACGTCATCGTATTCCGGGTAGTCGATGTTCACTTCGACCTCAGCCAACGTGTTCAGGATGATCTGACGGATATCACGGATCATGCCGGATAATTTGCCGTCCAACTGATGCAGCGCCACATTCATCGCTCGATCGGTTTTGGCACGGATCAAGTCCATGACCGCTTCGGCCTGCGACAGATCGATCCGGCCGTTCAGGAAGGCGCGCTTCGTGAATTCCCCTGGTTCGGCCATGCGGGCACCGTTCTGGAGAATCGTCTGCAGAATCCGGTTGACGCTCACGACACCGCCATGGCAGTTGATCTCCACGACATCTTCGCGGGTGAAGGTCTTCGGTCCGTGCATGACTGACACCATGACTTCATCGATCATGTCGCCTGTGCGCGGATCATAAAGGTGGCCGTAATTGATGGTGTGCGTGGCGACATCGGCCAAGTGCTTCGTTCCGGATCGGTATAAGGCATCGGCTATCTGGATCGCTTGGTCCCCGCTCAAACGCACAATCCCGATGGCCCCTTCTCCCGGCGGCGTCGAAATGGCGGCGATGGTATCAAATTCATTTATAATCATTCATTATCGTCCTTTCTCGGTTGTTTCAGCGTACAAAAAAAGCGCCCACTCCTCCCCTTCGTTCAAGCGGGAGGAAAAGCACTTTGACTGCATTTCATTTTGGATATTCTTTTCAGCTTACTATAAATAGATTTCTAGCCGATTATACAAGCAATGCCGGCGCAATGCAAGCATTTAATGAACGGTTATTTATTTCATCATGAGGTAGGCCGTACTCAACAAACCTCCGACCACCAACAGGATGATGACGTTACGAATGTATTTTTTCCTGTTCACATAGACGCGCAAATGGATATGCATCAAATCCATCACACCCAACACAATAATCATCACCACACCAACAAATCCTACGATCAAGGTAATCATCGATGCGATGAACAACAACTCACTGACGTTCATGGAAATCCCCCTCAAATAGTACGCGCTCAACTTCTGAAACAGCATTCCCAATATAGCATAGCGTTATGGGGAGGCCCTGCTTTCCCGCGGGAATTGTTTTTTTCCATTTTGTTACAGTTCAGCCGATCTGCAGGGCGATTTTCCCCATCTGTTCGGCATTTTCCAACCGCAGGAAGGCCGCCTTGAAATCCTCTGCAGGATAAACGGCGTCCACAACGGGATGGAGCTTATGTTCCTTGACAAAACGGATCATCGCTTCATATTCTTCAAAACTGCCCAGCGTGGAGCCTTTCAACGTGTACTGTCCGTAAAAGAATTTCCGCAAATCGAAGGTGACCAGATCGCCCGTCGATGAGCCGAAAGTCACGATGGTGCCGCCTCTGCGCACCGCATCCAGCGATTTATCGAAAGTGGCTGCTCCGACCGACTCGATTACGACATCCACTTTTTCGCCACCCATCGCTTCCACCCAATCCTCATCGTGCAGCAAGCCTTTGGCGGCTCCATGCTGCAGCGCCTTCGCCAATTTTTCCGGGGAGCGGGAAGTGACGTATACAGTCGCTCCAGCAGCCTTGGCGAATTGCAGCAGGTAGTTGGCCACTCCGCCGCCGATGCCTGGGATCAGAACTTTCATGCCTTCCGACACGCCGCCTTTTGTGAACAAGGCGCGGTAAGCCGTCAACGCGGACAGGGACAGGACGCCTGATTCTGCCCAAGACAGATGAGCCGGTTTATGGACAGCATTGTCTTCGGAAACAACGATTTCCTCCGCCATCGCCCCCTGCTCCGAACTACCGAGGATCGTGAAAGTTTCCGGTGCCGTGTCGCTGTTCTCGCGCCAACCGCTGCCGGGATAAAGCATCACTTCATCACCGATTTGGAAACGCGTCACCTCTGCTCCGACAGCGACAACGATGCCGGCAGCATCCGAGCCGATGACAACCGGGTGCTTCTCATGCACTTGGCTCAAGGCAAAAAGGTCGCGATGATTCAGGCCGGCCGCTTTGACCTTTATTTTTATCCCGGAAGGTCCTGTTGGCTGTTCCGCATGGTCTTCCCATTTCAAACCTTCCAATCCGACTTGCCCGCTGTGAATCAATGTTTTCACCATATCGCTCACTCCTCAAATGGATATTTCCGTTAGATTCAGTATAGCTTTTCAGGACAGAAATACAAAGAGGGAGACCGCAGCCTCCCCCCTCAACTTGCTATTTTTCCGTAAAACGGATTGCTTTTGCTCCGATATCGGAACGATAGAACGTATGCGCGATCGGATTTGCATTCAGGTAACGGTAAGCTTTGTCCTGCGCGTCCTGCAGCGTTTCGCCTTGGCCCGCGATCAACAGGATGCGTCCGCCGTTGGACAACAAACCTTGTTCGCCGGCCTTCACGCCTGCTGCATAGACGATGCAATCCGCATTTTCCGTGTCCAGATCAGGCAACGGGATATCTTGCATAGGTGCTTCCGGATAGCCTTCAGCGGCAACAACGACACCTAAAGTGTAACGATCGGTATACATTTCGATGACCGGATCTTTTCCGTTCAGGATGTCATCGATGACTTGCGCCAGGTCGGAAGCCATCTGATTCATGATGACCTGTGTTTCCGGATCTCCGAAACGGGCATTGAATTCGATGACGCGCAACCCTTTGGCGGTGATCATCAAGCCGGCGTAGACAACTCCCTTGAACGGGATGCCCTCAGCAACCATCGCCTCTACAGTCGGTTTTACGACCGTATCCAGCACTTCCTGAATCATCGCTTCGGATACTTGCGGTACAGGCGAATAGGCGCCCATGCCGCCCGTATTAGGGCCTTTGTCGCCGTCATAAGCCCGCTTGTGGTCTTGTGCGACACCTGAATAGTAATATTTCGCACCGTTCGCCAGCGCGAACAATGAGAACTCTTCCCCTTCAAGGTACTCTTCGATGACAACTTTCGGCTTGCCTGCTGCATATTTGCCTTGCAGGAGCATGTCGTTCAGTGCATCCAGAGCCTCAGTCATCGTCATCGCGACGACGACGCCTTTTCCGGCTGCCAGACCGTCCGCCTTGATGACGATCGGAACACTATTGGCTTCCACATAAGCAACCGCTGCTTCATAGTCTTCGAATGTCTCATAGGCTGCAGTCGGGATGCCGTATTTCTTCATCAGGTCTTTTGCGAACTGCTTGGAGCATTCCAAGTCGGCCGCTTTTTTGGAAGGTCCGAAGACTTTCAGTCCAGCCGCTTCAAATGCATCCGTAACCCCCTCAAATAACGGGATTTCCGGTCCGACGAAAGTCCAAGCGATGTTGTTGTCTTTGACGAATTGAACCAATCCTTGATGGTCGTTTTCCGCAATGTCGACTAACGTGATGCCGTCATGGGCCATCCCTGGGTTCCCTTTGGCGCAGTAAACAGTCGCCACCAACGGGCTGTGAGTTAATTTTTTAGCGATGGCATGCTCGCGTCCGCCACTGCCGATTACAAGAAGTTTCATCATTGAGATCCTCCAACCTTTTATATGAAGCTTGATAATAGTGCCAGTACTCAAAATGCTAAAGACCTCAAACGTCGCACTGTGACGTTTGAGTGCCTAAGCTGTCAACCGCACACGGGCAAAAAACGCCCGCTTTGCGTTTTCCCTCTTAGTGTCTGAAGTGTCTTACGCTAGTTTTCAGCATTGTGATGCCGTATTTGTTTGCCATTTCGATTGAATCTTGGTCCTTGATGCTGCCGCCTGGTTGAACGATTGCTTTGATGCCGTGTTTGGCAGCATATTCCACGCTGTCGTTCATCGGGAAGAAAGCATCACTCGCCAATACAGCGCCTTCGATGGCGTTGGCCGCTTCAGCTTGCTCGATTGCGATTTTGACGGATCCGACACGGTTCATCTGACCTGCGCCGATGCCCACTGTCTGTTTGCTGTTTGCCAATACGATGGCGTTGCTCTTCACGTGTTTAACGACTTTCCAGGCGAAATCCATTGCTTTCATTTCATCCTCAGTCGGTTGACGGTCAGTCATGACTTCCCAATTAGCCGGTACGTCTTCAGTGTTGATGTCTTGCGTCTGTTCCAGCATGCCGCCCAATACGGAGACAAATTCTTTTCCGCCTGCTTTTGCAGCCGAGAAATCCAAAGTCATGATGCGGACATTTTTCTTCTTGAACAAAATGGCTAAAGCCGCTTCCGTATAGCTTGGTGCCAATACGATTTCCAGGAACATGCTGTTCAGTTTTTCGGCAGTCGCCACATCCAAAGAACGGTTCGCAACCACGATGCCGCCGAAGATTGATACAGGATCAGCTGCATAGCAACGATCGAAGGCTGCATCGATGTCGTCTGCGATACCTACGCCGCATGGATTCATATGCTTAACGGCAACCACAGCCGGCTCGTCAAATTCGCGGGCGATGCGGATAGCTGCGTCAGCATCTTTGATGTTGTTGTAGGACAATTCTTTTCCGTGCAATTGGATAGCGCTCGCGATCGAGAACGGCACAGCCAAAGGTTCTTGGTAGAAAGTCGCGGTTTGGTGGCCGTTTTCTCCGTAACGCAGGCTCTGTTTCAGATCATAAGTCACTGTCAATTTTTCAGGTTCGGTTTCGCCGACCACATTTGTCAAATATTGCGCGATCAAAGCATCATAGCTAGCTGTATGACGGAATACTTTTGCAGCCAAAGCTTGGCGCGTTTCGAAAGTCGTTTCGCCTGCAGCTTCCAATTCGGCAAGGACTTTTGCATAGTCGATCGGATCGGTCAGGACAGTCACGCTAGCATAGTTCTTAGCCGCGCTGCGGAGCATGCTTGGGCCGCCGATGTCGATGTTTTCGATGGCATCAGCCAAAGTCACATCGTTTTTGCTGATGGTTTCTTTGAATGGGTACAGGTTCACGACAACGAAATCGATCGGTGCAATGTTGTGCTCTTTCATGGCTTGCATATGGTCCGCAAGATCACGTCTGCCCAAAAGTCCGCCATGGATCAGTGGGTGCAACGTTTTTACGCGGCCGTCCATCATTTCAGGAAAGCCAGTTACATCCTCTACGGAAATAGTCGGTACGCCAGCCTCTTCCAAAGCCTTTTTCGTTCCGCCAGTGGAGATGATTTCGATTCCTTTTGCTGCTAATGCCTGCGCAAATGCTACAACGCCTGTTTTATCTGAAACACTGATCAATGCTCTTGTCACTGTGTGTCACTCCTTAAATTTATGATGGATTTTGCTCTGTCACTACTGTATACGGCATACTGCGGATTTAACAAAAGGAAGGACTTCCGCAAGCGCGGAGTCCTCATCCCTTTTGTTAGCCTTTATTCTTTTGTGCCAGTTGTTGGATCACTTGCGGGAATATCCGGTGCTCCACTTGATGGATACGGGTTTCCAAAGTCTCCAGCGTGTCCTCCGGAAGGATCGTCACTTTTTCTTGCGCGATGATTGGTCCGGTATCGACGCCTTCATCAACGAAATGGACGGTGACGCCGGTCTCCGGAACGCCTGCTTCGAAGGCGTCCTGGATGCCATGCCGACCTGGAAAATCTGGAAGCAAGGACGGGTGGATGTTGACGATGCGGTCGGCGTAGGCCGTCAACAAAGTCGGTCCGACGATCCGCATATAGCCGGCCAAGACAACCAAGTCGACCTTCTCTTCAGCCAGATGCTTCAAAATTTCATTTTCGTAGGCGACCCGATCCTCGAAGCCTTTCGGCGTAAAGGAGATCACCGGAATATTGTATTGATTGGCGCGCTCGATCGCATAGGCTTTCGGCTTGTCGCAGAACAGGAAAGCGATCGTCGCATCCACTTCACCTGACGCGATGGCTTCGGCGATGGCTTGAAAATTCGAGCCGTTTCCTGAAGCAAAGACAGCTATCCTCATGCTTGAGCCTCTTTCAGGATAACCTCTTTTTCTGATGTTTTTGCAGCCACAGATCCGATCACATAAGCTTTTTCATCATTTTCAGTCAGAACGCCCAGCACTTCCGTCAAGTTTTCGGGAGCGACCGCCAGCACCATGCCGATGCCCATGTTGAAGATTTCATACATTTCAAGAGCCGGAATCTTGCCGATTTTTTCCATCACTTGGAAGATCGGCAAAACAGGCCAGGTGCCTAATGTGATTTCCGCTTGGACGTTCTCAGGAAGCATGCGCGGCACGTTTTCGACGAAGCCGCCGCCCGTAATGTGGGCAACGCCATGTAGGAGTTGTTTTTTGATCAACGGCAATAAGGCATTCACATAGATTCTTGTAGGCGTCAATAAAACATCGCCCAATTCTTGGTCTTCGATACCTTCGACCTTGTCGGCCAATTTGTAGTCATTGTCTTTGAAGAAGATTTTGCGCACCAAGGAGTAGCCGTTCGAATGAATGCCTGATGAAGGCAAGCCAACCAGAACATCTCCTTCTTTGATCAAGGCAGGCGTCAACAAGGCATCTTTTTCCGCAATCCCAACCGTAAATCCAGCCAGATCGAAATCTTCCGGATCGTACATATCAGGCATTTCAGCTGTTTCTCCGCCAATCAGGGCAGCACCGGCTTGGACGCAGCCTTCAGCCACGCCAGCAACGATCTGCTCCAGTTTTTCCGGACGGTTTTTGCCGACAGCTACATAATCCAAGAAATAAAGAGGTTCTGCGCCTTGCGCTACGACATCGTTGACGCACATTGCGACGCAATCGATCCCGATTGTGTCGAATTTTCCGGCTTCGATGGCCAGCATCAGCTTCGTGCCGACACCGTCCGTACCCGATACAAGCACAGGTTTTTTGTAGTTCAATTCAGAAAGGTCAAAGTTTCCGCCGAATCCGCCGACTTCGCCAAAAACGCCTGGACGTTTCGTGCGGTCGATGTGTTTCTTGATGCGGCTTACTGTTTCATAACCGGCTGTGACATCCACACCCGCTTTTGCATATGCGTTTTCCATCAAACTTGTCCTCCCTTTAGATTCTCTTTTTGAATAGCTGTCATATTGTTCACGTAATCCGCTTCATAGTCATAAAGCCCAGTCGGGTAGACCCCGTTGAAGCTGTCCATGCACAAGCCTGAATACGGCATATCAAATTTCAAACCGATTGAATCGATCAGACCCTCTTGGCTAAGGAAAGACAAGCTGTCCGCCCCGATATATTCACAGATTTCATCGACTGTCATTTTAGCAGCGATCAGTTCAGCTGACTTGCTGATGTCGATGCCGTAGAAACTTGGGTAGATCAAAGGCGGCGAAGAGATGCGGACATGCACTTCTTTCGCTCCCGCTTCTTTCAACAAAGTCACGATGCGTTTGCTGGTCGTCCCGCGCACGATGGAATCATCCACCATGACGACGCTCTTGCCTTGGACAACCCCTTTTACGGCGGACAACTTCATTTTTACGCCCAACTCGCGCAGCTCCTGCGTAGGCTGGATGAATGTACGTCCGACATATTGGTTCTTGATCAAGCCCATTTCGTAAGGCGTTCCGCTTTCTTCCGCGAATCCGCTCGCCGCGGACAGGGAAGAATTGGGCACACCGATTACGATATCGGCCGTCACTGCAGGTGCTTCGATGGCCAAACGCGTTCCCATCCGTTTGCGCGCAGTATGCACGTTCACGCCGGCAATATTGGAATCCGGACGCGCGAAGTAGATATACTCCATCGCAGCGATGGAGATGGTTGTGTCATCGGTATATTTTTCGATCGTCAAGCCGTTGTCGTCAATGATTGCAAGTTCGCCGGCGTTGACATTGCGGACAAAATCAGCACCGATTGTATCGATGGCACACGTTTCACTGGCCATCACATAAGCGCCATTCGGCAATTGGCCGATGACAAGCGGACGGAATGAATTCGGATCGACGGCACCGAACATTTTTTCTTCCGTCAAAAGGATATAAGTGAAGCCGCCTTTGACCTGATTCAAACTCTCTTTGATCTTTTCGATCAGGCTGTCTTTCTGGCTGCGTCTGATCAGATGCATCAGAACTTCCGTGTCCGAAGTCGAATGGAAGATGGCGCCATTTTCCTCAAGATTGCGGCGCAATGATTTGGCATTCACCAAGTTGCCGTTGTGGCAAATGGCGATATCCATATCATAGAAATGGTACAAAAACGGCTGCACATTTTCTATGCTGTTCTGTCCGGAAGTGGAGTAACGCACATGTCCGATGGCACGGTTACCGGTCAGTCTTTGCAGATCCGATTCGTCCTTGAACACTTCGCTGATCAGTCCCAGATTGCGGTGAACCAACAGTTTTCCTTCATCACATGAAACTATCCCCGCACCCTCTTGTCCGCGGTGCTGCAAGCTGTGCAAACCGAAGTAAGTCAACTGGCTGGCATTATCGTCTCCCCAAATGCCGAATACGCCACATTCTTCGTTTAAGCTTTTTGTTTCAGCAAGCATGGAATAGCCTCCTCCCATTTCGTTTGTACTTCTTTCACATCCAAAGTGATTGTTTCGTTCTCGGCAGCGATTTTTGCGACAGCGTCAGCAGTCACCGTTCCGATTTGTGCAGCAGCAGATCCGAAGATTGCTTCCACAGCGGCAACATTTTCAGGTTTCACGGTCAGGATGAAGCGTGATTGCGTTTCGCTGAACAACAACGTTTTATCCATGGCAACCGTCACGTCGAAACCTAAGCCAGTGTCAAAGACGCTCTCCATCAAGCCGACAGCCAAGCCGCCTTCTGATAGGTCATGTGCGCTTGCGATCAGACCAGCTTTGATTGCTTTCAGGACGTTCGCTTGGTTTTCTTTTTCGACAGCCAAGTCAAAGTCCATCAGTTTCCCTTCGATTTTGCCCAATTCCATTTTTTGCAGTTCGGAACCGTTGAAGTCCGCTTTGGTGTCGCCGATCAGGATAATATGGTCGCCTGCAGCTTTGAAAGCTTGCGTAGTGATGTGCGCAAGATCCTCGATCAAGCCGACCATACCGATCATCGGTGTCGGATAAACGGCCACGCCGTCTGTTTCGTTGTAAAGGGACACGTTCCCTGAGATGACAGGTGTATCCAATTGGCGGCAAGCTTCAGAGATGCCGTCCGCGGAAGTGCTCAATTCCCAGAAAATTTCTGGTTTATCAGGGTTTCCGTAGTTCAAGCAGTCCGTGATCGCCAATGGTTTTCCGCCGCTGGCAACGATATTGCGGGCAGCTTCAGCGACAGCGATCTGTCCGCCGATTTCCGGATTCAGATACAGGTAACGGCCGTTGCAGTCGGTTGTCATTGCGATCGCTTTTTTCGTGCCGCGGACGCGGACGACTGCAGCATCGCTTCCTGGTCCTACGACCGTGCTGGTGCGGACCATGGAATCATATGTGTCATAGACGCTCTTCTTGGAAGCCAACGTCGCTTGTTGCAATAAAGCCACTAATGTATCCTGCGCTGATGTGAAGACAGGTTTGTAGTCTTCCATGGCTGCGAATGCAGCGATGCGAGCAGGCACTGCAGTCGGTTTGTAGTAGACCGGTGCATCTTCAGCCAAAGCATCAACCGGAAGTTCAGCCACCACTTTGCCTGCATGGGATAGACGGTACATGCCATCATCGGTAACTTCACCGATCACGACTGCATCCAATTCATATTTTTTGAACAAGTCGACGATGCGTTGCTCTTCGCCCTTCTTGATGCACAACAGCATACGCTCCTGCGACTCGGAAAGCATCATTTCGTAAGGTGTCATTTCTGTTTCGCGCTGCGGAACATCATCAAGGTTTAACAGCAAGCCGCTGCCTGCCTTTGAAGCCATTTCCGAGCTGGAAGAGACCAAACCGGCAGCACCCATGTCCTGGATACCGATCAAAGCGTCGGAGTAGTCATAAATGCATTCCAAACAAGCTTCCATCAATAGTTTTTCCATGAAAGGATCGCCTACTTGGACAGCCGAACGTTGCGCTTCTTCCTCTTCCTTGAATTCTTCGGAAGCGAAAGTGGCGCCATGGATACCATCGCGGCCTGTTTTTGCGCCAACGTACATGATCGAGTTGCCGACTCCGGCAGCTTGACCTTTTTGCATATCTTTTTGATCGATCAAGCCGACGCACATGGCGTTGACTAACGGGTTGCCTTTGTAGCAAGGGTCGAAGACCGTTTCACCGCCGACAGTCGGGATGCCGATACAGTTGCCGTAACCGCTGATGCCGGCAACGACTTCTTCGAAGATGTGTTTCGTGCGGTCATTGTCCAATTCGCCGAAACGCAAAGAGTCCAGGATCGCAATCGGGCGTGCGCCCATGCTGAAGATGTCACGGATGATTCCGCCGACACCGGTAGCCGCGCCTTCATAAGGCTCGATAGCTGATGGGTGGTTGTGGCTTTCCGCTTTGAAAACGACAGCTTGACCGTCGCCGATGTCCACGATACCAGCGCCCTCACCAGGTCCTTGCAATACTTGCGGGCCGGTAGTAGGGAATTTTCTCAAGACTGGTTTTGAATTTTTATAAGAACAGTGTTCGCTCCACATAACGGCAAACAGGCCAGTTTCAGTATAATTCGGCAAGCGATGCAAAATTTTATCGCAGATTGTGCCGTACTCTTCGTCTGTCAGACCCCATTCACGATAAATTTTGGATTCTTTCACTTGTTCTGGCGTTGGTTCTAAAAATGCCATTATTTGTTCAGCTCCTTCTTATAATTTTCAACCATGGATTGGAACAAGCGCAGGCCGTCCGCTGATCCCAACAAAGCTTCGACAGCACGCTCCGGGTGAGGCATCATGCCGAGGACATTGCCTTTTTTGTTGATGATGCCGGCGATATCTTCGATGCTGCCGTTCGGGTTGCCGTTGGCGTAAGTGAATACGATTTGATTGTTGGCTTTCAGATCCGCCAAAGTCTCTGCATCGCAGAAGTAGTTTCCTTCACCATGCGCGATCGGAACAGAGATGATTTCGCCTTCTTTATAGAGGGAAGTGAATTGCGTATCGGCATTCACGACTTTCAGATCCTGCGGTTTGCAGACGAACTTCAATGTATCATTGCGGCGCAAAGCACCAGGCAATAGGCCAGCTTCAGCCAAAATTTGGAATCCGTTGCAAGTGCCGAATACTGGTTTGCCTTCTTCAGCGAAACGGACTACTTCGCCCATGATGTTCGAAAAGCGGGCAATCGCACCTGTACGCAAGTAATCGCCATATGTGAATCCGCCGGGCAATAGAACAGCATCGAAACCTTCAAGACTTGTTTCATAATGTTGCACATACTCTGCATCTTCTCCAAGAATATCTTTAATGGCTGCATACATATCTAAATCACAGTTAGATCCAGGAAAAACGATGACAGCGAATTTCATTAAGCTTCAACCTCCTGGATTTCATAACGGTAAGTTTCCATAACCACGTTAGCCAACAACTTGTCGCAGATCTCTTCGATGACTTGTTCAACGTTTTCTTCATCTTTGGATACTTGAATTTCAAAATATTTTCCGATGCGGATATCTTCGATCGTTGGGTAGCCCATACGGTGGACGGCACCCTTCACGGCTTCTCCTTGCGGGTCCAATACTGAGTCTTTATACGTTACATACACGGTTACTTTATACATGTCCAAATTCCTCGCTTTTGTTTTTTTATTTTTTTTTTTTTTGTTTATTCGTTGATTTTATTCGGATGGCTTACATTTTATTCAGGCGGTCCAGCACTTCCACGTAGACAGGTATCAGATCTCCCAAGTCACGGCGGTAGATGTCTTTATCCAAGTGTTCGTTCGTTTCGATATCCCAAAGGCGGCAAGTATCCGGTGAAATTTCATCAGCCAGGATGATTTCTCCCTCAGCTGTCTTGCCGAATTCGATTTTGAAATCGATCAGGCGGATGCCGATTGCTTTGAACATCTCGATCAAGGCTGCATTGATTTTCAGCGCTTGCTTCTTGATTTCCGTAACTTCTTCATCCGTTGCCGCTCCCAGAACTTGTACATGGGCATCATTGATGAACGGATCATTGAGCGCATCGTCTTTGTAATAGAACTCCAAAACAGGGAACGGTAAGTCGATACCTTCCTCCATGCCGAAGCGTTTCGCGAAGCTTCCTGCGGATACATTACGCACAACCACTTCCAATGGGAACATATTGACTCTTTTTACTGATTGTTCGGTTTCTGATAGTTCTTGGATGTAATGGCTTGCGATTCCCTTTTCAGCCAGATACTCGAAGATGCGGCCGGTGATCTGGTTATTGAGTCTGCCTTTGCCCTCGATAGTGTCCTTCTTTACGCCGTTTAATGCGGTAGCCTGATTTAGGTATTCTGCCCAAAGGACATTTTCCTGATCTGTAGCGTACATCTTTTTAGCTTTCCCAGTATAAAGCAATTCTTTTCTTTCCATCGTTCCCGTCCCTTTCTAAATCCGAACATTAATTTGTATAAACGCCTAATTCATTCGTTTATATTGTATCATCTGCCACCCGCTTGTCAATGGAATTTTCATGAAAATTGAAATAAATTCCGGATTTTCTTCACTGTTTCCAAGGCATCCGCTGTACGAAAAAAGGCCGGAACCGTAGTCCCAGCCTTTCCATCAGTCGCCTAAACCAAGTCTTTCGAATACTTCGTCGACGTGACTCAAGTGATAGTTATAGTTGAAGGCATCTGCGATGTCTTCTTTCGTTAATTTTGCCATAATGACTTCGTCGGCTTCCACCAGTGGACGGAAATCTGTCTGATTATCCCATGAAAGGGCAGTCTTCGGCTGTACCAAGTCATAAGCCTCTTCACGGCTCATGCCACTGTCGATCAATTTCAACAGAACGCGTTGGCTATAGATCAAGCCGAAAGTCGCATTCATGTTGCGGAGCATATTCTCAGGGAACACGGTCAAGTTCTTGATGATGTTCGCAAAACGGTTCAATTGGTAGTTCAACAATGTCGTTGCGTCCGGCAGGATGATCCGTTCCGCGGAAGAGTGCGAAATATCGCGTTCATGCCATAAGCCTACATTCTCGTAAGCAGTGACCATGTAGCCGCGGATGACACGGGCAAGGCCAACCATATTTTCGGAACCGATTGGATTGCGTTTGTGCGGCATAGCGGAAGAACCTTTTTGGCCCTTCGCGAAGAATTCTTCCACTTCACGGGTTTCCGATTTCTGCAGTCCGCGGATTTCAGTAGCGAAGCGTTCGATGCTTGTCGCAATCAGAGCGATTGTTGCCATGTATTCGGCATGCAGATCGCGCGGCAGAACCTGCGTCGAAATTTCTTGCGGTCTTGTGCCCAATTTTCCGCAGACGTACTCCTCTACGAACGGCGGGATGTTTGCGAAAGTCCCGACAGCCCCGCTGATTTTTCCGGCTTCAACGCCTTTAGCAGCATGTTCAAAACGCTCGATGTTGCGTTTCATTTCCGAATACATCGTAGCCAGCTTCAGTCCGAATGTCGTAGGTTCCGCATGTACACCATGCGTACGGCCCATGCAGACAGTCTTTTTGTGTTCTTTCGCTTTTTCGCCGATGATTTCCAGCATGTTCTGCAGATCCTTGCGCAGGATATCATTGGCTTGTTTTAATTGGTAACCGTAGGCAGTATCGACCACATCGGTACTCGTCAGGCCATAGTGGACCCATTTTCTTTCTTCTCCCAAAGATTCGGAAACGGCGCGTGTGAACGCTACTACGTCATGTCTGGTCTCTTTTTCGATTTCAAGGATACGGTCGATGTCAAATGTCGCATTCGCGCGGATTTTAGCCACGTCTTCCGCAGGGATTTCGCCAAGGGCAGCCCAAGCTTCATCAGCCAGGATTTCGACCTCCAACCAGCATTTGTAACGATTGTATTCGGACCAAACTTCAGCCATCTCAGGGCGTGTATAACGTGTAATCATTTTAAATTGTTCCTCCGTTCCAGATTTGGGTGTTGTCTATTTCTGTTAAGGTTGCTTCTTGATCATCCGTCAAAATGGTGATATGTCCCATTTTTCTGTCTGTGCGTGATTCCGCTTTGCCGTAGTAATGGAAAGACCAATCCGCTTTTTCTTCCCGCAGTGCGATCGTGCCTTCCATATGCTGTCCCAGGATATTGACCATGATGGCAGGCGACAATTGCCGCGCTGTCGGCATCGGCAATCCGGCGACTGCTTGGATGTGGGCATCAAATTGTGAAACATTCATTGCTTCGATTGTGTAATGGCCCGAATTATGCGGACGCGGCGCCAACTCATTGATGAAGATCGTGTCATCCGCTGCCAGGAACATTTCGATGCCCAGCGTACCCACCAACTGCAGCGCATCGGCAATCTGGTGGGCCGCCTTGTTGGCTTTTTCGGCTACCGCAGATGTGACGCGGGCCGGCACGATCGATTCGTGCAGAATATTATTGATGTGGATATTTTCGGAAACCGGAAATACCGTAGCTTCGCCTTTTTGGTTGCGTACGATCATGACCGAAAGCTCTTTGGTGAACGGAACCCAAGCCTCCAGAACGCAGATGCTGTCCGCTGCCAATTTCGTGGCTTCCGCTATGTCGGCTTCCGATTTCAGGACAACCTGTCCCTTACCATCATACCCGAAACGGGTCGTTTTTAAAACACTCGGATAGCCGATTTTAGCGATGGCCGCATCCAGTTGTTCCGCATTTTCGACTACCGCGAATTGCGCGATCGATACCCCGGCGGATTGAAGGAATTCCTTCTCCTTGATGCGATCCTGCGTAATCGTCAAAATTCCGCTGCCTTGCGGAATGCTGGACAGTGTTTCCACTTCCTGCAGGGCTGCCGCATCGATGTTCTCAAATTCGAATGTCACGACATCGGATTTTTCGGCTAGTTCACGCAATGCCACAGCATCAGCGTATGCCGCTTGGATGTGCCAATCCGCTACTTGGGCTGCCGGGCAATTTTCCCCCGGATCCAAAATCCCGACTGTGAATCCCATCCGCTTTGCGGACTGTGCCAGCATGCGCCCTAATTGTCCCCCGCCGATGATGCCGATCACGTCATTTGGTTTCAGTACTTTATACAAGGTCTTCACTGCTTTCCAAAACTTTTTGTTTTAATTCTTCCCGTCTCTTTTCCAATTGATCGGCCAAATCCTGATTTTCGATCGAAAGGATCTGTACCGCCAGCAGACCGGCATTGATTGCCCCTGCTTTGCCGATGGCTACCGTCGCGACCGGAACACCGCCGGGCATCTGGACGATGGACAACAAAGAATCCATACCGCTCAATGCGCGCGATTGGACAGGAACACCGATGACCGGAAGCGTCGTTTTTGCAGCGATCATACCCGGAAGGTGCGCTGCGCCGCCTGCGCCAGCAATGATGACTTTCGTTCCCGCAGCCCGTGCTTGTTCCGCAAAAGTGAACATCAGATCCGGTGTCCGGTGAGCCGAAACGACCCTCTTTTCATAAGCGATGCCGAATTCATCCAGTATCAAGCAAGCTTCTTTCATAGTCTCCCAGTCAGAAGTACTACCCATTACGACAGAAACAACCGTATTCATCCATTTTTCCCCCATTATCAATTTTTCATTTTTAATATAGCACATCATCTCTCATTATTCCAAACGTTTTTGGGAACGCATGGCATTTTCGTTCGGAAATGATCTGTTTTGATTCCATTCCGTACAACCGATGCCGGCATTTTGCATTAAAAAAATCCCTTTGTTTTTATTCAAAAATCTACCCTTTACCACCATGAATGGCAATAATATGATAAAATGATGATATGCAAACCCTTCCAAACTAAAAAATTACTGATTTCCTTTTTATTTCTCTTCTTATCCTATAGAATAAAATGGAATAATATTATTAAACATGATTTTTTCAACTTACTTATTTAATTTCCAACAAAACCATCTGCTCACAGGAGGAACGATGATCATGAATAAATTCTTCGATATCTACATGGATTTGAGAAAAAAAATTGAGCATGCAGAATTCGAAACCGGATCCTTGTTGCCCAGCGAAAAGACCCTGTCGGACCAATATCATGTTTCACGGGAAACAATCAGAAAGGCTTTGGCGCTGTTGCTGGAAGGTGGCTATATCCAGAAGAAGCAAGGCAAAGGATCGATTGTGCTGGACATCAGACGGTTCAACTTTCCCGTTTCCGGGCTGACCAGTTTCAAAGAGCTTCAGGATTCCCAGCAGATTCCCAATGAAACGATCGTCATCAAGAATAAACTTGAGACTATTCCGGATTTCCTTGCCGAAGATCTGAAAGTGGATCCCGGCCGCAAAGTGATTTCCCTTATCCGGCTGCGGAAGATTGCGGGGGAAGTCGTCATCATGGATAAGGACTATCTCTTCCATGACATTATCGAGCAGATCCCTTCCGAAGCTGCAGAAAATTCCATCTATGCATACTTGGAGAATGACTTGGGCCTGAATATCGCTTATGCCAAAAAGGAATTCGTCGTGGAAGCAGCGACACGTGAAGATCACAAGCTGATGGATCTGAAGGATGACACACACATCGTCGTCGTCAAGAGTGAAGTCTATCTGGAAGACACCCGTCTGTTCCAATACACAGAGTCCCGCCATCGTTTGGACCGCTTCCGATTCGTCGAATTCGCCCGCAGAAAACACAGCCTATAAGAAAAAAGATGAAGCCAAGCCGGCTTCATCTTTTTTGCTTATGTAAGAGCTGATCACTCATTGACATTCGTATAATCAACGGTGAAATAGGCACCCTCGGCCATCAGGATATGCCCTGATTCATATGGGTTCCCCGCTACGGTTAGATACACTTCCTGGACACCGTAATATTCCCCGATCGTATTGACGACTCCCTGCAAAATCAGCGATTCCGCCGATGTCCCGGCATTCATCTCAGAAACGAATTCCTGCGAGAAGTCCACATAGACACGCCCATCATCACTCAAGGACAAGCTGTTGATGGAGACATTCGGTCCGATCAGACTTCCCCCTGGCGCATCCGGCACGTTCTTCAGTGATTGCGCCAGAATGGTTCGGGTAACCTCATTGGTCGCATAGGATAATTCAATACTTGTTGCATCCAATCCCATCAGCTCGCTATCCGGATAAAAGACGCGCAGTTGTTGCGTTTCCGGAACGTTCTCATTGCGGGCTTCCAGACTGGAAGAGACAATCATATCATCCCCAAGATCCGTGACCCGTTTCACCAAACCCATATTCTGCACGTAGTAGTCCTTAGTGGTGGAGGCTTCATACGTCGTCGTCACTTCAAGCGCGTCGAAATTGCCCATCGGCGTTTCAATCTGGGCAGTCAGATTAGTGATTTCGGAAGGTATTCCGCTCGCATTCACCCAACTGTTCCCGACTTCCAAAGGCTCCTTCAACAGAATATCCAATTGGTTGGCGGCATCACCACTTGCTGTTTTTTCCAGCATGTTTTCCCTGAAGTAGGTTTCCGGACGAGTGAACACTTCCCTGAGTTCCCCGTCAGCAAGTTCCAATACCGTCACAATCTGAGTGCCTCCATTATTGGAAGTGATCTGCATCCGGTTGCCTTCGATATATTGCGGATAGACAGTGAAGGAAGCGTACTCATTCCCTTCACCCAGATATTTTGTGAATACGGATGCGCTGAACGGGTAGTAAGCCTCGATTGTCATTGCGTCTGCAGGTTCCGAAGAGGACGAGGAAGCCGAGCCGCTGTCTGTTGAACTGGACACGGAAGAAGACACACTGCTGACATCTGAAGAATCGGATGACGAATCGGTGGCCGATCCTCCAAAGAGACTGCAAGAAGCTAATAAGGGCACCAACAACGCTACCATCAGATTCGAAACTTTCTTTCTCATGTTTTGTCCCACCTTCTGCCTTAGTTGTCTTCATTATATCACAACCGCTTTCTAAGGCATTACCCTAACTATCGCTGCAACGCACGAATGCTGTGGCACTAAGCGGCTCCTTTCAAGTATAATGAAGCCAGCACGAAACCAAAAGAAACATTTCACAAATTCAAATAGAGGTGGAAAATTTATGAAGGAAATCAGTTTGAATGATACCGTCTACAGTCTGGTGAAGCAATACCCTGAAATCAGGGAAGTCATCATCAGCCTGGGCTTCGAACCATTGCGCAGCGACAAGATGCTGAATACTGCCGGCCGGATCATGACCATCGGGAAGGCACTCAAACGTAATGACGTGCCGGAGGATACATTCGTCGAAACGCTGGCAAAAAACGGGTTCAGCGTGAAGGAATTGGCATCATCAGAAGCATTTGCTCCAAATGAAGCGGCAGAACCCGCTGCTCCAAGCGGCGGAATTGCCCGTATGGGTTCAACGGAATTCCAGGAGCGCCAGGACGTTCTGCAGAGCCTCATCCTGCGCTTGCATAAAGGCGAGAATTGGGATGCGGTGCAAGCCGACTTCAAGAAGCATTTCACGGGCGTCAGCGCCTATGAGATTTCCGTCATGGAGCAAGGCCTGATGGGCAAAGGGATAGACGCCGAAGACATCCAACGCCTCTGCAACGTGCATGCCTCGCTCTTCGGTGGATCCATCGAAGCGGTCTACACCACTTCAGCGGAACAGCAGCATGCCGGGCATCCGATCCAAGTTTTGAAACTCGAAAATTTGGCCATCGAAAACACGCTGGAAAAAGTCAGCAAATTATTGGCCGTTTACCTTGAAACGAAGGAACCGAGCCTGAAGGACGGCATCCAGAAACAATTGGCGCTGCTGGGCGAATTCGACAAGCATTATGCCCGCAAAGAATACGCCATCTTCCCGATCATGGAGAACAAAGGCATCACGGCCCCGCCGAAAGTCATGTGGGGTGTCGATGACGATATCCGCAGCATGTATAAGGACTTCAAAACCCTGCTGCAGAACGAGGATTTTGACGCGATTCCCAAATCTTTCTCCGACCTGAAATACGAAATGACGGAAATGATCACGAAGGAAGAAGACATCCTCCTGCCGATGATCATCGATATCTTCAACGAGGACCACTGGCTGCAGATCGCCAAGGAGTCCGACGAAATCGGCTACTGCATCGTAAAACCGGAAACAAAATGGGTGCCGGAGCGTTCCCTTCCCGAGGATGTTTCACATGAAACACTGGCGACGGAAGCAAATCCTTACATCACTTTCCAAACCGGTCATCTGACGCCGCACCAGTTGGAGAAGATGCTGAACAACATCCCTTTGGAATTAACTTTTGTCGATGCCGACAACATCGTGTGCTACTACAATGACAACGGCGAAGAAAAATTCTTCAAGCGCACCAGCAGCGCAATCGGCCGCGATGTCATGAACTGCCATCCGCCGAAGAGCCTGGCGATCGTCACGCAACTGCTCGCCGACCTGAAATCCGGCGCGAAAGAGAGCGAATCGATGTGGTTCCGCGCGATGGGCAAATTCATCTTGGTCACCTACCGTGCCGTCAGGGATGACGACGGCAGCTATATGGGAACCCTTGAATATGTCCAGGACATCCAACCGATCATCGATCTTGACGGCGAAAAGCGGACACTGTCCTAAACCACCGTTCCGGAAATGACTACCGAAAACAAATGCAAGCTGTCTCTTTTGAGGCAGCTTTTTTCGTTGGCAAGGAATTTACTATCTGTGTGTCGGCCGCTCGCTCTCTCCATCCGCCTCTATCTTCCCCCTCCTCCGGCGAGCGAGGCCACGCCGGAGGAGGCCAGCATTCTCTTCTGCGTGCTCCGACGATGGCAGCTTCGCCGGAGGAGACAACACTGACCACTGGTGTGTTCCGGTGGACGCACGCTTCACCGGAACTGAGAAGGGATCCCACCTCTCTCCTCCGGTCAGCCCGCAGCCCAGCCTTTATAGGCAGCGAACCCAAAAGAAGGGCCATCCCCGGAGGAGATGGCCCTTCTTGCTGTTTATTTGGTTATCATGAAAGCGATGGTTTCGTACGGCTTCAGCGTGAAGGACGGCGCAAGCTGGCTCTCCCCGTAGTTGCCGGCCAGGAAACTGCTGGCCTTATCTGCCCATTCTTCCGGTACGGCGATTGTGTACTCGCCCGCATAGAAATGGTTCAGGACAAGCACTTTTTCCACTTCATTCTCGCGGATGTAGGCAAACACTTCGGGATCGTCCAACAGGATCCCCTCGTAGGAACCGTCCGAAATGACTGCATGCTCTTTGCGGATACGGATCAATTCTTGGTAGTAACGGAAAATTTTGCCCTCAGCGAGCTCCTTCTCGACGTTCACTTCCGGATAATTGGCTGCGACCTGCAGCCATGGTTCGCCTGTCGTAAAGCCGGCGTGCGGACTGCTGTCCCATTGCATCGGTGTCCGGCTGGTATCGCGGGATTTTTGTTTGATGATGCGCATGGCCTCCGGGTGCGTCAATCCGGCAAGTTTCAGGTCGCGGTAGGCATTGTGCGATTCGATATCCCGATAAATGCTAATGTCGTCATAATCCGGATTCGTCATGCCGATTTCCTCGCCCTGATAGATGTAAGGCGTACCCCGCAGCAGATGGATCGTTTGCGCCAGCATAGAGGCTGTTTCGAAAGGATAACGGATCGGATCACCGAAGCGGCTGTTGGCGCGCGGCTGATCATGATTGTTCCAGAACAGTGCATTCCAACCGTTCCCATCCGACATTCCAGCCTGCCATTCATTCAAAATCCGCTTCAGTTCAAGAAAATCAAACGGATGATCCGTCCATTTTTCACCATCCTTGTAGTCGACCTTCAGATGGTGGAAGCTGAAGATCATCGACAATTCATTCCTGTCCGGATTCGAATAAAGGATCCCGTTCTCAACAGTGGTCGAAGACATCTCGCCGACCGTGATGATGTCCTCCAACGTACCGAACGATGCCTGATTCAGCTCGTGGATGTAGTCATGGACGATCGGTCGATCCGTGTAGAGGCTCTTTTCGTTGTTTCCTTGGCTGTCCACCAACGCGACATCCTTACCGATGAGGTTCAACACATCAAAACGGAAACCCTTGATGCCCTTTTCCAACCAGAAATTGACGACTTCCTGCAGTTCCTGGCGCACTTTCGGGTTGCGCCAATTCAGATCCGCTTGCGTGACATCAAACAGATGCAGATAGTACTTGCCGGTGTCCCCGAATGGCGCCCACGCCTCCCCGCCGAATTTCGAACCCCAATTGGTCGGCAGGCTGCCGTCCGCTTTCGGATCGCGGATGATGTAATAATCCTGGTACTCTTTGTCCCCGGCCAAGGCTTTCTGGAACCATTCATGCGTAGTCGACGTATGGTTGAACACCATGTCGAACATGATTTCGATGCCGTGCTGCTTCAGCTTCCGGATCAATTCTTCAAAATCTGCCATCGTGCCGAAAACAGGATCGATGGCATAATAATCAGTGATGTCATACCCATTATCCATCTGCGGCGATACGAAGATCGGGTTCATCCAGATCATATCGATGCCCAATTCCGCCAAATAAGGCACTTTGCTAATGATTCCCTGGATATCACCGATGCCGTTGCCGTCGGAATCCTTGAATGATTTTGGATAAAGCTGATAAATCACCTTTTTTTGAAACTCTTTCATTGTAATACCCCCTGTCTTCTCACTATGACTGAAGGCAAAAAGCTTCACGAACAGCTTTTTGCCTCCAGTAATTCATTTTTTACTTTTGCGTTTGGATAACCGGTGCATCCTCAACTTCGCCTTTGGGAGCGAAAAGTTGTTTCTTATCGAACACAATCGTCAACAGGAACGGCACAACGATCGCGATGGCCATACATACGAAGAACATCGCCATCGAATCGGTCTGGATGCTGAGGAAACCAGGAATCCCGCCGACTCCGATACTGTTCGCCATGACGTTGAAGGTCGTAGCCACCAAACCGGCGATACCGGATCCAATCATCGCTGCAACGAACGGATAGATATATTTGATGTTGATACCGAACATGGCCGGCTCGGTTACGCCCAAGTAACAGGAGATGGCAGCCGGGATGGAAACCTGTTCCTCTTTCTCATTCCCTCTGTGCAGGAAGATGATCGCCATAACGGCCGAGCCTTGTGCGATATTCGAAAGAGCAATCATCGGCCACAGGTTGGTGCCGCCGAAATCGGCGATTAGCTGCAGGTCGATGGCATTGGACATATGGTGAAGCCCCGTGATGACGAGCGGCGAATAGAGCGTACCGAAGAACAGTCCGAACAACCATCTGAAGTCCCCTGTCAATCCGGCATAAACAACTTCCGAAACCCATTGTCCGATGGTCCAACCGATGGGTCCCAGTACAGTATGCGCGACGATGACAGTAGGAACCAAGGCCAACAGCGGAACAACAATCATCGAAATGTACTGTGGAACCCATTTACGCAGCCAGATCTCCAAGTATGCCAGGAGGAAACCAGCCAACATGGCGGGAATGACTTGTGCTTGATAACCGATCTTGTTGATCGTGAAAGCACCGAAATCCCAGAATGGAATTTCTTGCGCCCCGGCGACACCATAAGCATTCAATAATTGCGGTGATACCAATGTAATCCCGAGAACGATACCCAGAATCTGCGTAGTGCCCATCTTTTTCGTGATGCTCCAAGTGATGCCGACTGGCAAGAAGTGGAAAATTGCTTCACCGATCAGCCAAAGGAAATCATTGACGCCTGTCCAGAACTGCGAATTGGAAACGATCGTGCCGTTGGCAAAGTTGATTCCTTCAAGCACGTTGCGGAAGCCGAGGATAAGCCCCCCTACTACGATGGCCGGAATCAGCGGCGTAAAGATTTCCGCCAGCACAGCCATGGCACGCTGCACAACATTCTGATTCTGCTTGGCTGCCGCTTTTGCCTCATCTTTTGAGACGCCCTCTTTGCCGGATACCTTCGCGAACTCGTTATAAAATTGTGGCACTTCATTACCGATGATGACCTGAAATTGTCCTGCTTGGGTGAAGGTTCCTTTTACTGCGGGTATGTCTTCGATCTTCTTGATGTTGGCGGCAGCGGGGTCATTCAGGACGAAACGCATCCGAGTGGCACAGTGACTGACTGCAGAAATATTATCGGGTCCCCCGATATGTTCCAGCAGATCCTTTGCATCTTTGTTGAAATCTACCATTTTTTCTCCTCCTAAACTTGTATATACATGTTCCTGACATTTCTATTCTACCGTGAAAAACTTTATAATGCAAACGTTTTCCACTCGCAATATTTTTACTTGTATAGACAAGTTGTTTGTTTTCCGCATGTTATGAAGCGTTAACAAGCTGGACAACACCATCAAAAAAAACGGCAAAAAGAATCGGATGGCCCGGTTCCCTGCCGTTTTTTGATTGTGCTGAGCCATTTATATCGCTTGTTTCACGTTCACTAGCGTACGCCCATGCATCTTCCCGTCCATGATCTTCCCGAAAGCCGTTGGCAAGTCTTCCAGCATGATTTCCTGTTCGACCAGCAACTCCAGATTTATCGGCTTCAGATCGCTTGCCATGCGTTCCCAAAGTTTGATGCGCTCAGCGTAAGGATGGTTGACTGAATCGATCCCCACAAGCTTGACGCCCCTCAGTATGAATGGCAGCACGGTCGCTTCGAATGCGATTCCGCCGGCATTTCCGCTCAAGGCCAGACATCCGCCGTAGTGCAGCTGCGCCAGCAACTCAGGCAGCATCGGACCACCGACCGGATCGATGATCGCTGCCCAACGCTGCTGAGCCAAAGGCCGCTTCTTCTCCAGCGCCACTTCATCGGGATGGAGAACGCCTTCAGCACCGAGTCGCTTCAGGTAATCCAGGCAGTCCGCTTTCTTCCGGGAAACAGCTTCAACCGTATACCCAAGACGCTTCAGCATGGCGATTGCCATCCCGCCGACACCACCGGAAGCTCCCCTCACCAAAACAGCACCCGTTTTCGGCTGGATACCTTGTTGCTCCAAAGCATCCACCGACTCCGCAGCTGTGTAACCGGCCGTCCCGATGATCATTGCTTCCCTTAAACTCAATCCTTCCGGCAACGGAACAATCCAGGCTGCAGGGACCCGGGCATATTGGCTGAATCCGCCGAAATGACTCACCCCTAAACCGTAGCCCGTCACGATTACCTTATCCCCTGCCCGGAAAGCCGGATGGAGCGATTCCACAACCACGCCGCTCAGATCGATCCCCAAAATCATCGGATAATTGCGGATGACCCCGCTTTTCGGATTAGTCCCGGCCAGCCCGTCCTTGTAGTTGACGCTCGAATAGTGCACTTCGATCAGCACCTCCCCGTCAGGCAAGTCCTCTTTGTTGAATGTTCTCACCGTCGTTTCCACTTTCGCAGCTATATTTTCCGCCCATAAAGCCTTGAACTCTTCCATACTACCCCTCGTTTCAGCTTATTTTTATCTTTAGTTTAGTCCATCTTCCCATAATTTGCGACCTCTTCCACGCAACCAGCAGGAAAAAAGAGCCAAATAAAAAAACCTTCACCGGGAATCAAGCTGATACCTGGTGAAGGTTTTTGGATGTATGCTTATTCCGCTATCTCAACAACCAAATAACGATGCGGCTCTTTGCCCTCGGAATGGGTTTTGATGCGTTTGTTTTGGCTCAAGCGCGCATGGATCTGTTTTCTTTCGAAAGCAGGTAGAGGCTCAAGAAACACGGGCTGTTTCGTTTTGATGACGCGTTCCGCAGTACGGTCGGCGATGCTTTCCAAAACGGCAGCTCTGCGCTCACGGTAGTCACCGACATTCACGATTACGGACAGGCGGCGACGCACATAGCGCTGCACCAACGCTTGCGCCAAAATCTGGAGCGCATTGACGATTTTTCCGTATTTGCCGATCAATAACCCTGGCTTTTCGCTTTCCATTTGGAAAATCAGCATATTGTTCTTCTCTTCGACCGTCACGATCGCAGGAGCCCCGTATGCTGAAGCTACCGAAGTAAGATACTCGGTCACTGCAGCAATTGCTTCATCGCGGCCGGATTCTTCATCATAATCTTCATATTCTTCGGCTTCTTCATCCTCATCGGAAGAAATCACTCTATCGATTTCAGGTTGATCAGCCAATATCTTTTCGGCAGTTTCCGGATAATCCTCTTCAAGATCTTCTACGATATCTTCGACTGTCTCTTCGATTTCAGCTAATTGGATATCGCCTGCTTCATCAAAGTCCCTGATTTCCTTGCGCGTGATTTCCACGACTGCCTCTTTTTGTCCGAATCCAAAAATCCCTTTTTTACCTTCAGAGATTACGACGATATCGGCTTCATGGCTATCGACGCCCAACAAATCCAGACCTTTGCGAATCGCTTTATCAACGGTCGTATCTTTCGCAATTACTTTATCCATAATAGAATGTCATCCTTTCCTACTTCAAAGTATAACTAGTTTTTCTTTTTCTTTTTAGGATTTTGAGCTTTCTTCAATGCTTTTTCGCGCGCTTTTGTTTCTGCTTCCGCTTGTTCGCGCTCGCGGATAGCCGTGTACGGGTTGTTCAGCATCAGCGTCTGCCCTACAGAGAAGGCATTACTTGCTACCCAGTACAATGACAAGGCGCTCGGAAAGTTGATACCCATCATCAAAATCATGATCGGCATCGTGTACGTCATCGATTTTGTCGCAGGATTCGCTTCCGTCTGTGACATCATCGTCAACTTGCTTGTGGCATACGTCAGGATGGCGGCCACTACCGGCAAAATAAAGAATGGATCGCGTTCTCCCAAGTTCATCCATAGGAAGCTGCCGCTCTTCAAAATTTCAGTCCGGCTGATTGCTTGGTACAACGCCATCAAGACAGGCATCTGAACCAAAACAGGCAAACAACCCATGTAAGGATTCACATTGTTATCGGCATACAGCTTAGAAACTTCCTTTTGCAGGACTTCCTGTGTTTCCCGATCTTTAGAAGCATATTTTGCCTGCAACGCTTTTATCTGTGGTTGAACAGCCGACATTTTTTTCGTGCTCTTCGTTTGGAAATGATTAAGCGGCAACAGGATAACGCGGATGATGATCGTAAAGGCAATGATTCCTAGGCCATAATTACTGAAAAATAGATCGGACAACCACACGATCATGTTGGAGAAATTAAAGACAACATAACGATCCCAAAAACCGGCACTTTCTGAGGTAATGGGTTCCGTTCCACACGCTGACAAAACCATCATAACAGCAAATAAGCTGAGTGTAAAAAGTAATCGCTTACGCTTTGACAAGAGAACTCCTCCTTAATAGGAATAATATAGTTTATTTATTTTTCAAAAGGCTGGAAAGCTTAAGAACGTGGGTCAGACTTTTCTTAACCTCCGCAGCCGACATTTCAGCAACCGGCTTGCGCGCGATAACGATAAAGTCAATGTCCTGAACCAAATCTACCTTCAATTCCGTGAGTGCCTGGCGGATTTTTCTTTTGACGGCATTCCGCACAACGGCGTTGCCGATTTTTTTACCGACGGACAGACCGACCCGAAAATGCGATTGTCCCTGTTTATCAAGCACATAAATCACGAATTGGCGGTTCGCTTTGGACACACCATTATGAAATACTTTCTGAAACTCTTTTTCTTTCTTAACACGAAAAGATTTCCTCATGTTCTTCCCTCAAATCTGCAATCATAACATGCAAAAAAATCTCTCCCAAATGGAGAAAAACAGAAAAATTTCTCTCTCCGTTATCATCACAAATGTGGACCCCTTCCCGAGGCATCTCTGCTGTCGGTTCTGTTGGACACATTTGTCATACTCTCCATTTAAGAAAGACCTTTTTGCATTTTTCGAAATACTTAAAAAAAAAGACCACTGAAACGGTCAGTGATCTATGCAGAGATAACTTTTCTGCCTTTAGCGCGTCTTCTTGCTAATACTCTACGGCCGTTTTTTGTGCTCATACGTTTACGGAAACCATGAACGGATTGACGGTGACGTTTTTTAGGTTGGTATGTTCTTTTCATTGATCTTTACACCTCCTGATAAACTATCTTTCAAATAGGTTATATTTCACTGTTTAGACAGTCCATTAACATTATAAAGAGACAGAATGTGACCTGTCAAGTAAAATTGGTTCATTTTTATTGAACTCACTGAGATATAATAGCACAAATCATTGAAAGATAAAACACTTTTCTTGAAAAAAATTTGATTCTCATCGAAATAAAATTATCCACAACCTTTTTTTTAATACACAATGCCATGGGATAACTCCTGCAGCCTCCCTGATTGCTCACACCTTCGACCCGATTTATCCACATTCCTACAGCCTGTGCACTTCTTCAGAAACACTGCCTGTCAAACCTGTGGAAAAGTGTATCAAACACTGTAACAATCAAGATTTGTAAAACACACCGTTCCACAACGGGCCGTGGACAACAGCTTCGTTCACAAACCTTTTCCACACCCTCCTTGAGCCTGTGGAAAACTATTTATGCACCGGTTAATTGTTTTATTCACAGATGAAAAGAGTTGTGGAAAACTTTTTGATATAATGCTAAAATAAAAAGGACTCACTAAAAGGAGGTGTCCCATTTGGATGACATCTATTCATTATGGCGTTATCTGCAAGAAAAATTTCAAGAATCATTGTCAAAAGTCAGCTACGATACTTGGATAGACAGCGCAGTCCCGGTCCGACTGACTGACACGAATATCATCATCGAAGTTCCCTCTTCTTTACATAAAGATTATTGGCAAAATAACTTGATGAGCAGAATTGTCGAAGGCATATACGAATTCAGCGGCAAAGAACTGACTCCCATTTTTATGATCAAGAATGAGGAAATGCCTGATATTGCAAAACCGACCATCAAACGCACCAACAACAATCGTCTCTTCAAAGATGCCCAACTGAACAGCAAGTATACCTTTGACACCTTTGTTATAGGAAAAGGAAACCAGATGGCTCATGCTGCCGCCCTCGTCGTGGCGGAGGAACCCGGTACAATCTACAACCCGCTCTTCTTCTATGGAGGAGTAGGCTTAGGCAAGACTCATTTGATGCACGCCATCGGCCATCAAATGCTGCAACTGCGGCCAACAGCCAGAGTAAAATATGTCAGCAGCGAAACGTTCGCCAATGATTTCATCAATTCCATCCAGAATCGGACGCAGGAGCAATTCCGCAATGAATACCGTAGCGTCGACTTATTGATGGTCGATGATATTCAATTTTTTGCCGACAAAGAAGGAACACAGGAAGAGTTCTTCCATACTTTCAATGCGCTTTACGATGAACGCAAGCAGATCGTGCTGACGAGCGATCGCTTGCCGAACGAGATCCCGAAACTGCAGGAACGGCTTGTCTCCCGTTTTGCTTGGGGCTTATCGGTTGATATCACGCCGCCCGATCTGGAGACACGCATCGCCATTCTGCGTAAAAAAGCCAATAGCGAGCGCCTTGAAATTCCCGATGACACTCTCAGCTATATCGCTGGGCAGATAGATTCCAACATCAGGGAACTGGAAGGCGCCCTCGTCCGGGTTCAAGCCTATTCAGCTATACAAGGGACCGACATCACCACCAGTCTGGCAGCAGACGCTCTGAAGAGCATCATGCCTTCCGAAAAGCCAAAAGCTTTATCCATCTATGCCATCCAGCAAGCGGTAGGGAAATATTACCACGTGACCGTCGAGGAATTGAAAGGCAAGAAGCGCACCAAGGGAATCGTTGTGCCAAGACAAATTGCTATGTACCTTTCCCGAGTGATGACGGATAATTCCTTGCCGAAAATCGGTTCGGAATTCGGCGGTAAGGATCACACGACTGTCATTCACGCTCATGACAAGATTGCCCTTTCCGTAAAAAAAGACCCTGTTCTGCAACGCGAAATCGAGACGATCCAAAACAGTTTGAAAAAATGATCCTCTCGCGCATTGTGGATAAGCCAATAAATTAGACGGCATTTACGAACACGTTATCCACAGGTGGAAAACGATTGGTTTTATCGGCTTCTTTCACTTATCCACAGTATGAACAGGCCCTACTACTATTACTAATATTATTTAATTTATATTAATAACCATCGGAGGTCCCTTATTATGAAATTTTCCATTAATCGTCAGGTTTTGATCAAACACTTATCTGACGTACAAAGAGCTATTTCCAGCAGAACGACAATCCCGATTTTGACAGGGGTAAAAATCAGCGCTGATGAAAATGGGATCGTATTGAGCGGAAGCGACTCGGATATTTCCATCGAAACGCTGATCCCTGTGTCGGAAGAGAATAATCAGATCGAAATCAACACACAAGGCGGCATTGTCCTGCCGGCTCGTTTCTTCAGTGAAATCGTAAAAAAATTAGCTGACGAAAAAATTACGATTGAAGTCAAAGATCATTTCCTGACAAACATCACTTCTGCCAAAGCATCTTTCACCATCAACGGAATCGATGTAAACAACTATCCTAATTTCCCGGTCATCGATTCGAATGAAGTCATCACCTTGCCGACCGCTTTATTCAAACAAGTGATCCAGCATACGGTAATCGCAACGTCGACACAGGAAAGCCGGCCAATTTTGACCGGGGTGAACATGACCATCCAAAATGGGAAATTGACAGCTGTCGCTACGGACAGCCATCGTTTGAGCCAGCGCGTCATCTCGATCGCGGCTCCCGAATCGCAGATGGAAAAAACCTACAATGTCATCATTCCCGGAAAAAGCTTGGTGGAACTCTCGCGGATCGTTGAGAACCAAGCGACCATCGAAATGATGATCACCGAGAACCAAGTCCTTTTCAAAGCCGAAAATGTTTATTTCTACTCGCGCTTGCTGGAAGGCTACTACCCGGATACAAACCGGTTGATTCCGGCTAGCTCCAGCACGCAGATCGTCCTGAATGCCTATGATTTGCTGCAGGCTACCGACCGTGCCTCCCTGCTTTCGCATGAAGGCAAAAACAACGTCGTCAAACTATCCATCGATGCAAACAAAGTCGAGTTATCAGGAAACTCTCCTGAAGTCGGCAATGTGGAAGAATCCTTGGCCTATGAGTCCGCTAGTGGTGATCCGCTGATCATTTCCTTCAATCCCGATTACATGAAGGATGCGCTACGCACATTCGGCCAACAGGATGTCCAAGTCAATTTCACTTCGGCTGTACGGCCATTCACAGTCGTGCCCGCAGATCGTGAAGACGATAACGATAATTCGTTCATCCAATTGATCACGCCTGTAAGGACTTATTGATCCGATAGATACAGTCAAAAAAGCAAGGAGACGATTCAATCGTTTTCTTGCTTTTTGCTTATCCAAAAATGAAAACGCTCAGACCAGCTGTTTTTAACATAGTAAGAAAGTCTGCATTCGCTCCATTTGTTTAACTAAAGATAAAATGATCGAAAAACGCGAATTTTTAATTTATAAGCCTATAGACGCCTTCGTTGGGATATAGCTAATTTGTATTGTTTTCGAAAAAAATTGAAATAAGGGCCTTTTTTTTCGCGAAAATTTGAAATTGATCAAAAAAAATAGTATAATAAACATATTAAATAGCGTTGTTGCGTGGATTTTATTTTCCACGCTTATTTTATTGGAAAATAGGTGAATTTCTTGAAAAATATTGTGAATATTGATGCAGAGTTCATTACTCTTGGTCAACTACTGAAACATGTCAATCTGATTTCCAGCGGCGGAATGGCCAAATGGTTCCTTTCAGAATATGTGGTGTACGTAGATAACGAAAAAGAAGACCGCAGAGGCCGCAAATTGTTTCCCGGTACGATGATCGACATCCCTGGTGAAGGCACTTTCTTCATCCAGTCAACAAAATCGGATAAAGAAGAGGCTGAGCAAAACAACAGTGAGTCCGAAGCATGATCCTGAAAGAAGTGACGCTGCAAAATTTTCGGAATTATCCGTCTCTTTCCGTGTCCTTTTCAGATGGCATCAATGTGTTTTTGGGTGAGAATGCGCAAGGCAAAACCAATCTCATGGAAGCAATCTATGCCTTGGCTTTGGCAAGGAGTCCGCGCACGTCAAACGAAAAAGAAATGATCCGGTGGCAAGAAGAGTCCGCCAAGATAACCGGCAAAATCCAAAAAAGGGTTTCCACGTTCCCTTTGGAAATCATTTTTTCCAAAAAAGGTAAGATTGCCAAAGTCAATCACCTGGAACAAAAAAAACTGAGCCAATATATCGGCCAGCTGAACGTCGTGCTGTTCGCCCCGGAAGACCTGAATCTGGTGAAGGGCGCACCCGCCAACCGGAGAAAATTCCTGGATATGGAGCTGGGCCAGATGAACCCGGTCTATCTGCATGATCTTGTACAATATCAGCGGATACTGAAGCAACGGAATCTTTATCTGAAGCAGTTGGTGACCGGCAAAGCCAAGGATGAAGTCTATTTGGATGTGCTGACTGAACAATTGGCCATTTTGGGTGCCGATCTGTTGGTCTATCGTCTCCAGTTCATCAAAAAATTGGAAGCCTGGGCCCAACCGCTGCACAAAGAGATTTCTTTGGAGCGTGAAGAACTGACGATCGCCTACAAGTCCAACATCGAGTTGTCTGATGAGATGGATAAAGACGCTATTTTTTTGAAACTGATGGAAGCATTCAGTCAAGGGAAAAGCCGGGAACGGGATCAGGCGGTCACCCTTTTCGGTCCGCACCGCGATGATCTGACCTTTCAGGTGAACGGACGCAATGTCCAAAATTACGGCTCTCAAGGGCAGCAAAGAACGACTGTCCTCAGTCTCAAATTGGCGGAGATCGAATGCATGAATGAGGTCCTCGGGGAGTATCCGATCCTGTTGCTGGATGATGTCCTGTCAGAATTGGATGATGAACGCCAGACCCATCTGCTGAAAGCGATCGAGAAGAAGGTTCAGACCTTTTTGACGACAACCAGTTTGGATGGCATAAAAAAGAATAAGATAGACGAACCGACTATCTACCATATAAAAAACGGTGAAGTAGAAATGGAAGGTGTGTAACAGAATGGCAGAAAACGAAATGAACAAAGCTGAACGAGCAAAAGAATATGATGCCAGTCAGATCCAGGTCCTGGAAGGACTGGAAGCAGTCCGCAAACGTCCTGGGATGTACATCGGCTCTACCAGTGGCGCGGGTCTGCACCATTTGGTCTGGGAAATCGTAGATAATTCCATCGATGAAGCGCTTGCCGGCTTTGCGACGAAAATTGAAATAATAATTGAAAAAGACAACAGCGTAACCGTAACCGATAATGGCCGTGGTATTCCAGTCGATATCCAAGCGAAGACTGGTCGCCCCGCTGTAGAAACGGTCTTCACTGTTCTTCATGCAGGCGGAAAATTCGGCGGTGGAGGCTACAAGGTTTCAGGTGGTCTCCATGGTGTTGGCGCTTCCGTCGTGAATGCCTTGTCTTCTGAATTGACCGTAAACGTCTTTAAAAACGATAAAATTTATACCCAAACGTTTGTACGTGGAGACATCACATCCGATTTGACCATCACAGGAGATACAGATAAGCATGGTACGGAGGTCCGTTTCCTGCCTGATCCGGAAATTTTCAAGGAAACGATTGTCTTTGATTTTGAAAAACTGGCCGTACGCGTCAGGGAATTGGCTTTCTTGAACAAAGGATTGAACATTTCCATCACGGATAAACGTCCAGAAGAACCTGTGGGACAAGACTATTATTACGAAGGCGGAATCAAGAGTTACGTCGAGTTCCTGAACCGCAATAAAAAAGTCATTTTCGAAGAACCCATCTACATCGAAGGCGAGCAGGACGATATTCAAGTTGAAGTAGCGATGCAATATACGGATGGCTACCATACAAACTTTCTGAGTTTCGCCAATAATATCCATACCTACGAAGGCGGAACCCATGAATCCGGTGCAAAGACAGCTTTGACCCGTGTCATCAATGACTATGCAAAACGCAATAAGATCATCAAGGAAAATGAAGAGAATCTGACCGGGGAAGATGTGCGCGAAGGCCTCACCCTTGTCCTCTCCATCAAGCATCCTGATCCGCAATTTGAGGGACAAACAAAAACAAAATTGGGCAATTCAGAAGCGCGTACCATCACCGATCGACTTTTTTCAGCGTACTTTGATAAATTCCTGATGGAAAACCCGCAAGTCGCCCGTCAGATTGTCGAAAAAGGTATGTTGGCTGCCCGCGCACGTTTAGCTGCTAAAAGAGCCCGTGAAGTGACACGTAAGAAGAGTGGCTTGGAAATCAGTAATCTGCCCGGTAAATTGGCCGACTGTTCAAGTAAAAATCCAGCAGAATCCGAAATTTTCATCGTCGAAGGAGACTCAGCCGGAGGTTCGGCAAAACAAGGCCGCTCTCGTTTCTTCCAGGCAATCCTGCCGATCCGAGGAAAGATTCTGAATGTAGAAAAAGCATCCATCGATAAAATCCTCGCCAATGAAGAGATCCGTTCGTTGTTTACGGCAATGGGTACCGGCTTCGGTGGAGACTTTGATGTTTCCAAAGCCCGTTATCATAAATTGGTCATCATGACCGATGCCGATGTCGATGGCGCGCATATCCGTACGTTGCTGTTGACGCTTTTCTACCGCTACATGCGTCCATTGGTTGAAGCTGGATATGTGTATATCGCACAGCCACCTTTGTATCAGGTGAAGCAAGGCAAAAAAGAGAAGTATCTCGATACCGATCAGGAGCTGGAAGAGTACCTTGCCTCCATCCCTGACTCGCCAAAACCAATCATCCAACGCTATAAAGGGCTTGGAGAAATGGATGCAGAACAATTATGGGATACGACCATGAACCCTGAGAACCGTCACTTCCTGCAGGTGACCGTCGACGATGCCGTCAAAGCTGACGAAACATTGAATATGCTTATGGGGGATCATGTAGAACCAAGAAGGAACTTCATCGAAGAAAATGCGGTTTACGTGAAGAACTTGGATATCTAAAAGGGGGTTGGAAATTAAATGTCTGATGAAATTGAAAAAATAAATGATCAAGCCATGGAACAAAGGGAATTAAGCCATGAAATGGAAACTTCATTCCTAGAGTATGCCATGAGCGTTATCGTAGCCAGGGCTTTGCCTGATGTCCGTGACGGACTCAAGCCGGTCCATCGCCGTATTCTTTACGGCATGAGCGAATTGGGCGTTACGCCTGATAAAGCACACAAAAAATCCGCACGTATCGTCGGGGACGTAATGGGTAAGTACCATCCCCACGGTGACAGTGCCATCTATGAATCCATGGTGCGTATGTCCCAGGATTTCAGTTACCGTTATCCGTTGGTCGATGGGCACGGAAACTTCGGCTCCATCGATGGAGACAGCGCCGCAGCGATGCGTTACACCGAAGCGCGGATGTCAAAGATCGCCTTGGAAATGCTGCGCGACCTCAACAAGGATACAGTCGATTACCACGATAACTATGACGGTTCCGAAAGTGAACCCGATGTATTGCCGGCTCGCTTCCCTAACCTACTGGTGAATGGGGCTTCCGGTATCGCCGTTGGGATGGCGACAAATATCCCGCCGCACAACCTGACGGAAGTCATTTCCGCCCTGCATATCCTGATGAATGATCCGGAGGCGACGACTGCCGATTTGATGGAGGCCGTTCCCGGCCCCGATTTCCCTACAGGCGGTATCGTCATGGGCAAATCAGGCATCAGGAAAGCCTATGAAACGGGCAAAGGCTCCATCATTGTCCGCGGACGTGTAGAGGTCGAAATCCTGAAAAACGGCAAAGAACGCATCATCATTTCCGAATTGCCGTATATGGTCAACAAAGCGAAATTGGTCGAACGGATTGCTGAATTGGCCCGCGACAAAAGGATCGAAGGCATAACCGACTTGGCGGATGAGTCTGACCGCGACGGCATGCGTGTCGTCATTGATGTCCGCAAGGATGTCAGTGCCGGCGTGATTCTGAATAATCTTTATAAATTGACGCCGCTCCAATCTTCTTTCGGCTTCAATATGTTGGCGATCGTAAAAGGCATCCCTAAAGTGCTGGGACTCAAACAGATTTTGGTCCATTATCTGGAACACCAAGAAGAAGTCATCCGCAGAAGAGCCGCATTCGACAAACGAAAAGCGGAAGCCCGTGCGCATATCTTGGCCGGCTTGCGGATCGCTTTGGATCACATCGATGAAATCGTAGCGATTCTGCGCGGTTCAAACAATGGCGATGCAGCCAAACAAATCTTCATCGACAAATACGGCCTTTCCGACAAACAAGCGCAAGCCATTTTGGATATGCGTCTGGTGCGTCTGACCGGTTTGGAAAGAGAAAAAGTTGAAGCGGAATATGATGCGCTGATGGCTTTGATTGCTGATTTGACTGATATTTTAGCGAATGAGCAGCGTGTCTTCGACATCATCTATACGGAATTACTTGAAATCCAAGAAAAATTCGGCGACAAACGCCGCACGGAACTGTTGGTCGGAGAAGTATTGTCGCTTGAGGATGAAGACTTGATTGAAGAGGAAGACATCGTCCTGACTTTAACACATAACGGCTACATCAAACGTTTGCCAAACAGCGAATTCAGAGCCCAAAAACGCGGCGGACGCGGTGTCCAAGGCATGGGTATCCATGATGATGATTTCATCGAAACACTGATTTCGGCATCAACGCACGATGTGTTGCTGTACTTCTCGAACCAAGGGAAAGTATACAAAACAAAAGGCTATGAAGTACCTGAATACGGCCGTCAGGCAAAAGGCTTGCCGATCATCAACTTGCTGAACTTGGATGCCAACGAAAAAATCCAAGCCATCATCAACGTCAAAGGCGGCCCGCAAGACGGAGATTACTTGTTCTTCACGACGCGGATGGGTACCGTCAAACGGACATCTGCTACTGAATTCCAAAATATACGTCAAAGCGGTCTGCGCGCAATCAACCTGAAGGATGAGGATGAGCTGATCAAAGTATCCTTGACTGACGGCAACCAGAACATCATTATCGGAACGCACTTCGGTTACTCCGTAAGCTTTGATGAAAAGGACGTCCGTGATATGGGTAGGACTGCTACCGGTGTCCGCGGTGTGAAATTAAGAGGAGATGATTATGTTGTCGGCATGGATGTGCTGAAACACGAGTCGGAAGTTCTAATCATCACGGAAAATGGTTACGGCAAACGTACGGCAGCAGATGAATATGCCATCAAAGGACGAGGCGGTAAAGGGGTCAAAACAGCCAACATTACTGAGAAAAACGGGAAATTGGTAGGTTTGACAACTGTCTCCGGCGATGAAGACATCATGATCATCACGGATAAAGGCGTCATGATCCGTTTCCACGCTGATGCCATTTCCCAAACAGGCCGTGCCACTCTCGGCGTACGCCTGATCAAGCTTGATGGCGAAGCCATAGTATCGACAATGGCAAAAGTTGAGCGCGAAGAGGATGAAGAAGCTGTTGTTCCACTGAATACAGCCTTGCTTCCAGAAGGCGAAAATAACGCCTCAGAAGTAGCTGATTCAACCGAACAGGCAAATACACCAGATACAGCGGGAAACTCCGAAATAGCCGATAAAATGAGCGATTTCGCAGATGAACTGTTGGATGAGGAAGATTCGGAAGAATAAAACTTAGATACCAAAGCTAATAGCGCAAAAACAGAGGAAACTGTCCTGTGACGGTTTTCTCTGTTTTTTTTGGCCCTCTTTCAAGGCGGTTGAAAAAAAGGCTTGCCATAAAAAATGGAATATGGTACAATCTTTAGATGTGAGTAATCCTGAAAAGGTACTCTCCTTGCTCTTACATAAGTAAGGGCCAAAGTCCACAAGGAGGTGACAGTCAAATGAGCAATTACGAAATCAACTACATTATCCGTCCTAACATCGAAGAAGAAGCTAAAGCAGAATTGATCGCACGTTTCGATTCTATTTTAACTGATAATGGCGCTGAAGTTATTGAATCAAAAGACTGGGCGAAACGCCGTTTAGCTTATGAAATCAAAGATTTTCGTGAAGGTATCTACCATATCGTGAAAATTTCTGCTTCAGATGCTAAAGCAATCGACGAATTCGACCGTCTAGCAAAGATCAATAGCGATATCATTCGCCACATCGTTGTTAAAGTAGAAACTAAGTAAAGTGTTCCACGTGAAACATTTTGAAAGGAGTAAGATGAATGATTAATAATGTTGTCTTAGTCGGCAGACTTACAAAAGATGTTGATTTACGCTATACATCCAGCGGCACAGCAGTCGGAACCTTCGCTCTTGCAGTAAACAGACAGTTTACTAACCAAGCAGGAGAAAGAGAAGCTGACTTCATCAATTGTGTCATGTGGAGAAAATCTGCAGAGAATTTCGCGAATTTCACTCGCAAAGGCTCTTTAGTCGGTATCACTGGCCGAATCCAAACAAGGAATTATGATAATCAACAAGGACAGCGCGTATACGTGACTGAAGTTGTTGCAGATAATTTCACATTGTTGGAATCGAAAACAACTACCGAACAAAGACCGAGAGAGACTGGCGCAGCTTCTTCAAATCAAGCAGCTCCGAGTGCAAACTTCGGATCAAGCAAATCTTTTGAATCGAACCAAAACCAAGGACAGTATAATAATCAATACTCTTCTCCGAAACAAAACGGTTTTTCTGATTTTAACTCAACTGCTGATCCGTTTTCATCAAACGGAGAATCAATTGACATTTCAGATGATGATTTGCCGTTCTAGTCTTTAGGACAGAATGGTTAGTTTAGGAAAAGGAGGAATTGACATGGCATTTCAACGTAACAGCAGAGGCGGACGCAAACGTAAAAAAGTTTGTTATTTCTGTGCTAACCACATTGATCATGTAGATTACAAAGAGACTGATTTATTGAAACGTTATATATCTGAAAAAGGTAAAATTTTACCTCGTCGTGTAACAGGTACATGCGCTAAACATCAAAGAACTTTGACTGTATCTATCAAACGTTCTCGTATCATGGCTCTTATGCCATTTACATTAGCAGAATAATATTAAGGGAGTCGCTTCCAGGAGCGCTCCTTTTTTTGTACCCAAAAACAGTTGCTGTTCGTACATGGACACAGCTCACTGCACCCGGATGTCGCAACCACTCCCCTTTTCCTTCTTCTGGGTACAAATTTTTTTCGATGCGCTCTATCCGTTTCTGTTGAATAGATCGTATGGTCAGTTGAAGCAAACTGCGTACTGCATCTTTCTGAGTGTCTACTCCCATATCTCCTTCGGGCATCACTAAATAAGCAAGGGTAGACTATTTTTATCCATCAGTCTTCTCGTATCATTCCCTTAAGTTCTCCCCCAATTCGTTGCTCATCCTAAGGTACACTGAAGAGCCCAGATAAAGCTCAACAGCAAGGATTTTGCTTTATCTAAATGCCCTCCCCTACTCTTCACGCTAGCAAAGGAATTCGAACATATTTTTTCCGTAAGCGCTAGTGCACTGGCTGGATATTCTTCATAGAGGTATAAGGCTAGGCACTATGATGCTCTGATTGGGCCATTTTATCCCTATGTGAAGGACTTCTCCTTGCTCGTGGGAAAATACTTCAAACAAGAATGCAGGTGCTGTCAGAAGCTTAAATTTAGCCAATATGAATTATAAATCTCCGGTGCTAAAATGTTCCACGTGGAACATTTTAGCGCTGTTTTTGATGCATCATAATTTCCGGATCGCTCCTGATGGAATTTTTTTTAGGGAGATTGCTCCCGAAAATTGAAATTGGGATTCCCAAAGCAGTATCCGCCTCTGATCTATGCCAGCGCCGGAAGATATGCTTCCGGCACAAAAAAATATTTCTGAATGCAGAAAGAACTAAGTTGTGGGGGAATGCCAAAAGTGTACAATTCAGAAAAGTAAGATCTTCCCTTCCATACCCGTACAGTGGTTGTCCTAATAGCAAATAAATGCATACGTTACCAGTGCGTTTTCTGTTGCCGACAACAAAAGATTCTACTTTGAGCAGTCATGATCGATGCATGCAAAAAATTACGAAGACGGGGATTTGGAGATGAGATAAAATGAGTCAGCGAGGCAAATGGTGAATCGGCATCAAGGAAATGATTGAGCCCGCTTGACACGAAATTAAAAAAAACAGATACCCGAGAACTGACATCATAAAGGAGCGACAGACCTTCCCTTTCATCTTTAGAGCCATATAACAGACAGAACACGCCACGAAATCAGACTCTTTTAATCATATCGCAGAGAATCTGAGGACTTAATATCATTGCGCAAAAAAGTTGCCGGTTCAGTAGTTGTACCTGTAGAAATTAATAGTAGATGCAGATGGTCAGGTGTAGGCCTGAAAAAAGTGCAAATGCAAATTTCCAATAATCGCTGATATCAAAATTAGAGATAAAAAATGATCGATACTATTCGAAGTATCTCAGATTCACTGTTGCAGGCTTCCGTTCAGACTGTATATTCCTGAGGTGCAGCTGAATTGAAATAATGGATGATCTCAAATTATTCATGAAATAGGAAAGCAATGATTTACTCAGAATAATCGAACCTACTCCAGTCAAGCGACAGTTTATCTACAAATTGAGTGGTTCGAGCGTTCCTAGAGACAAGAAAGAGGAAGCCTCTGCAAGCAGCTAGATCCTATTGATGATCGATCAGGCTTGCGATGCTTCAACAATTCGGTTGCGTGCTGGAAAAGCAAAAGACTCCCTTTTGCATATGATATTAAGGAGAGGATTTCATCGATGCAGGTGATGTTATTGGAATGGATCCGTAGGTTGTACACAGGCTAGTTGGCATTTTGTTATTTTAGTTATCCACAAAAGAATATTACCGATGATTCCGGATCTAAGTGCACATTCACAAACAGGATGTGGAAAACTATTTCTGAGCGTTATCCACATTCTGTTTTTACAGGGCTAGTTGCCTTCGGTTATGCATTTGCAAACGAGCAGAAATGACGAAATACTGGATATAAGGGTGACTTCTTCAAAATCTGGCAATTTTCATTAAAATGATAGTAAATTCATCCAAAATAAAGGGTGTTATTTCATAAACAAACGAATCAAACAAATGTTCAGATTGATATAAAGAAATGTGCATAATCCCATAGACTTATGCACAGGATATACACAGACCTTATACAACGCCTGAGGTGTCATAAATAGTATCAGGATAATTAGTTATCAACAAAGTCAGTTTATGTCAAAAATCCTATTACATCAAGGCTGAAACCTCCTATTTGAATTAGTTATGCACAGGCAAAGGACGAAAAATGTGCATAACTGAAATTGTCGGGTATGGTTCGAGTTATCCACAAGAACAACAGCTGATACAGAGTTGTAAAATCAAGAAAAGATAGGGAGAATGAAAATCTATTTTCAAGCAAGAAAATAGGTTCTGCAAATTACATGAAAAAACAGGAGAACATCTTATAGCTAGATTATTCAAATTATTAGTGAAATAGTAATAGAATTCACCAGAAAAGTGTTTTCCGTAAAACAGGTAATAGAGGGATAAGTTGAAGAGCGCGAGTTTATGCTGAAAAAACAGAAGGGGTCAAATCAAAAAGACAACGTGATCAAATATAAAAGTTCCACGTGGAACATCGGTTAAGAAATAGACGTACGCACATACATAGGATTTGAATACAAATTGAAGAGGTAATCACTAAATGTTCCACGTGGAACTATTGAGGATAATAGAGGGAATTGAGACCAACTGATAACTATAATAATAATTACATTCAGATCGAAATGGTAACTATTTTGAGAGATATATTCCAAGGAGACCGAATCCATTTATGGATAATTACTCACCAAAAATGAAGTTATGTTTTGAAAAAATATCCAGAAAAAATGCAGCACTATAATCCAATCTGGCCGAGAACTGTACTATCAGTCACCAAGCGAAGATCATACTGAGTAAATTATACTTTTCAGTGCCCAAAACAGAGAAATAATCTCTCTCGCTCAGAAAATCTGCTCTCCGGAATACGAACATTATCCAGAAAAATGTTTCACGTGAAACATTCAATTTCCCGTAGAGATGTCAACTAATGCCGTCAGAAAGGGCATTATAGCTATTATTATCTGGATATGTTAAAATGTACAAGTGCAAAATGTAGGTTCAGTAAAGGAGCTATCATGAAAATAAAGGAAAAGTTAAAGAATCTTCCTCACTTCATAAAGGCTGACAAGATTAAGGTTCCTTTCCTGATTATCGTATTCTTATTGCTGGTGATCGTTGTGTTGACTTTCATTGCAGATTGGAAAATCGGAATTGGAATTACGCTCTTATGCGTTGGGATTGTTGGATTCATCAGTTATTCTTCGGAGTATTTGATTGATGAGACAAATCAATACATATCTGACTTATCTTATCGAATCAAAAAAGGTGAACAAGAGGCTTTAATTAAAATGCCTATTGGGATACTTCTATATAATAAGCAAGAAGAAATCCAATGGATGAACCCATATTTAATAAAGTATTTTGGCAAGAAAGATATACTGGGAAGAAAGCTGAATGTGGTTGATGAAGAACTATATCAGCTTTTTAAAGAATCGCAGGACTATGTGATACGCCGTGTGAAATGGGGAGATCATTATTTTGATATGATCATTCAAGAGGATATTGGCGTCATTTATTTGATGGACATAACAGAATATGCCAAAATTGAAGAGAAGTACAAAGACGAAAAATTTGTTTTTGGGAATATCATTGTCGACAATTATGATGAGGCTGTTCAATCCATGAATGATCGTAAGCGATCGAATGTAAACAACTATCTGACGAATCAACTCACAAATTGGGCTAACATGAATAATGTCTTTTTGAAACGAGTGGATGATGACCGCTTTATAGCATTGACCAATATGCGTGCTTTAAAGAAAATAGAAGAAAACAATTTTGATATCATAAATCAAATAAGAGAAAGAACCTACAAGCAAAATTTTCCGTTGACATTGAGCATGGGTTTCTCATATGAAAAAACTTTTGAGCAAACCAATTTTAAAGAAGTCGCCAAAATGGCGCAATCGAATATTGATTTAGCCTTGGCAAGAGGTGGCGATCAGGTTGTTGTGAGAGCCGAAAATGAAGATGCTCGTTTCTATGGCGGCAAAACTAACCCAATGGAAAAACGGACCCGTATCCGTGCCAGAATGATCAGTCAGGCTTTGGAAGAGCTTATTGTCCATGCCGATAAGGTGATCATCATGGGGCATAGTTATCCGGATATGGACGTCATCGGTTCCTGCTTAGGAATCCGTCGTATTTCGCAGATGAACAATCGGGAAGCCTGGATAGTATTGGATCCGCAACAATTTTCCAATGATGTGAATCGGATTATGCAAGAGATAGACAAAGATCCTTTGATTGCGAAGCGGATCATTTCACCTGAGCAAGCAATAGCATTGGTGACGCCACAGACCCTGATTGTGATGGTTGATGTCCATCGCCCATCCATGACGCCGGCACCTGGGTTGTTGAATCTGTCCAAAAAAATCGTCGTTTTGGACCATCACAGACGCGGACAAGAGTTTCCGAAAGATTCTGTTTTGGTTTATATGGAACCTTATGCGTCCTCCACGTCAGAATTGATTGCTGAATTGTTTGAATATCAATCCAATGAGATGGATGCCATCAATAAGATAGAAGCAACTGCTATGTTGGCAGGGATTATAGTCGATACCCGCAACTTCAGTTTGAGAACTGGATCAAGGACTTTTGATGCTGCCAGTTATCTGCAGTCGAATGGGGCGGATACCGTTTTGATCCAGAAATCACTCAAAGAGGACTTGGATACTTATCTGTTACGTAGCCATTTATTGCAGACTATGGAATTTGTGGATGGTAACTTGGCGATTGTCCATGGAGAAGATGAAAAAATATACGACACGGTCGTCGCTGCTCAAACAGCCGACACGATGTTGTCGATGGAAGCGGTAGATGCTTCATTTGTTGTCACAAAACGTCAGGACGGCAGAGTGGGTATCAGCGCCAGAAGTCTGGGTCAATACAATGTGCAGACAGTCATGGAAAAATTAGGCGGCGGCGGACATTTATCCAATGCAGCCACTCAGATTGAGAATACGACAGTCCATGAAGTCGTTGAGAAACTGAAAGCAGTCATCAATCCAGAAAAAATTAAGGAAGGGGAATAATAAATGAAAGTTGTTTTTTTAGAGGATGTTAAAGGTAAAGGGAAAAAAGGGGAAGTCAAGGATATAGCGGATGGCTATGCTACTTTCCTGATCAAAAACCGTAAGGCTGATGAAGCGAATGCCGCCACTATTTCCGCATTGAAGGGCCAAAAGAAAGCGGAAGAGAAGAAGCAGGCTGAAGAGTTGGCAGTTGCGCAAGAATTGAAGGCACTGCTGGAAAAAGATGAATCAATCATCAAATTGTCGGCAAAAATTGGTGAAGATGGTCGTTTGTTTGGTTCCATTACAACGAAACAGGTTGCTGAAGCATTACAAAAGCAACATAATGTTAAATTGGATAAACGAAAAATTGAATTAGAAAATCCTATCCGCGCGTTGGGTTTCACAAAAATGCCCGTTAAAATTCATCCGGAAGTGACAGCAATGTTGACAGTGCAAGTGACGGAAGGGTAATGATTTTCCAAATATAAAATGAAAGGCAGAGATATCAATCTCTGTCTTTTCGTTTGTTTATGAGGCTGCGCCTATAATATAGAAGAAAATACATCTGACGGCCATATTAAGGCAGACAGTCCCAGCAGATTTTTTAACGAAAAGGGAACGAATGTTCGTTTTTCTGAATTGTAAATGTGGCTGATTTAGGATACAATAAGGAAGCAAAAGATGAGGAAGCCAGTAATGATTTCCTCGTCCAAATGAAAAAACCTAAAGGGTGAAAATATAAAATGGAAGATACACTTCAAGATCGCATACCTCCTCATAGTATAGAAGCAGAGCAATCCGTTCTGGGCTCCATTTTTTTGGATCCCGAAACGGTTGTAAATGTTTTAGAATACCTTGAATCATCTGATTTTTACAGAAAAAATCATCAGATTATTTTTGATGCGATTTTGCAATTGAACAATCGGAATGAAGCGATTGACGTCGTCACCATCTCAAATGAGTTGGATACGAAGAATCAGCTTGAAAATGCTGGCGGCATGGAGTATTTGGCCGAATTGGCGGTTGCGGTACCCACTTCAGCCAACGTGGAATATTACGCCAAGATAGTGGAAGAGAAATCGATCTTGCGCAATCTGATCCGATCGGCTACAGAAATCGTCCGCAAAGGCTATGAAGAGGGTGATGAACTCGCCGTCATGCTGGACAGCGCCGAACAGAACATCCTTCAGGTATCCGAACGGAGAAACCGATCCGGCTTCATCCGTATCTCGGATGTCGTTTCGGCATCGCTGCAGAATATCGAATCGTTGGCTCAACGAAGCGATGATGTGACCGGGGTGCCAACCGGCTACATCGCCTTGGACAAAATGACAGCAGGCCTCCAAAAAGAAGAACTGATCATCCTGGCAGCGCGTCCGGCCGTGGGTAAGACCGCTTTTGCGCTGAACATCGCGCAGAATGTCGCAACCAAAGCCGATCAGGTAGTTGCGATCTTTAGCTTGGAGATGGGAGCGGAGTCGTTGGTCAACCGGATGCTGTGTGCGGAAGGGAACATCGATGCCGGCCACTTGCGGACAGGGCAGCTTTCTGAAGATGAGTGGTCCAACCTGATCATGGCGATGGGGACGCTTGGGCAGTCAAAAATCTTCATAGATGATACGCCGGGGATCCGGATCGCGGAAATCCGGGCAAAAAGCCGTCGTTTGCTGCAGGAACAGGGGAAACTGGGTCTCGTCGTAATCGACTATCTGCAGCTGATTGAAGGGAATAACCGCGAAAGCCGCCAACAGGAAGTTTCTGATATTTCGCGTCAATTGAAGAAATTGGCGAAGGAACTGAAAGTACCGGTCATCGCCCTTTCCCAATTGTCCCGTGGCGTGGAACAAAGGCAAGACAAACGTCCCGTATTGAGCGATATCCGTGAATCGGGATCGATCGAGCAGGATGCCGATATCGTTGCTTTCCTATACCGCGACGATTATTACGAACGTGAAGGCGGCGATGATTCGGAACGGGATGAGCAGGAGAATAATGTCGTAGAGGTCATCATCGAAAAAAACCGGAGCGGAGCGCGTGGAACCGTAAAGCTCCTGTTCAAAAAGGAATTCAATAAGTTTTCGTCGATGAGCTATATGCCGGAAATTAGCTGATCATATTGGACAAATTGTTCAGAAATGAGCGCTTTTATTTGATTCTTTATTGAAAGACATAGGTAATATTGGTAAACTAGCATAGTGTTATGAATAAATAAGATGAGGTGGAGTAAATAATGACTTCAGTAGTAGTTGTTGGGACTCAATGGGGAGACGAAGGTAAAGGGAAGATTACAGATTTCCTTAGTGAGAATGCAGAAGTAATCGCTAGATATCAAGGCGGAGACAATGCTGGCCACACAATCCAGTTTGATGGCGTTACATACAAATTGCACTTAATTCCATCCGGCATTTTTTATCCAGAAAAAATCAGTGTGATCGGAAACGGCGTAGTAGTGAATCCGAAATCATTGATCAAAGAATTGGCATATTTGAAAGATCACGGCATCAACACGGATAACCTACGTATTTCCGACCGTGCCCACGTCATTTTGCCTTATCATATTCAATTGGATCAGCTTCAAGAAGATTCAAAAGGCGAAAACAAAATCGGTACGACCATCAAAGGTATCGGGCCAGCTTACATGGATAAAGCAGCGCGTGTCGGTATCCGTGTAGCTGATTTGTTGGACAAAGAAATCTTTGAAGAACGCCTGAAGATCAACTTGGAAGAAAAGAATCGTCAGTTCACAAAAATGTTCGATTCTGTAGAAATCAAATTCGAAGATATTTTTGAAGAGTATTACCAATATGGTCAAGAACTTAAAAAATATGTAACCGACACATCCGTTATCCTGAACGACGTATTGGATGCAGGCAAACGCGTCCTATTTGAAGGCGCACAAGGGGTTATGCTGGATATCGACCAAGGTACGTATCCATTCGTTACTTCTTCCAACCCGGTTGCTGGTGGGGTAACCATCGGTAGCGGTGTGGGCCCTACCAAGATCGATAAAGTTGTCGGTGTCTGCAAAGCTTACACTTCCCGTGTCGGCGATGGCCCGTTCCCGACTGAATTGTTCGATGAAGTAGGAAGCCAAATCCGTGAAGTTGGCCGTGAATACGGCACAACGACCGGCAGACCGCGCCGTATCGGCTGGTTTGACGCAGTTGTTATGCGTCATTCAAAACGCGTTTCAGGCATCACTAACCTATGCTTGAACTCAATCGATGTTTTGAGCGGCTTGGAAACAGTCAAAATCTGTACTGCCTACAAAAATGCTGAAGGTGAATTGATTTACCATTATCCAGCAAGCTTGAAGGAATTGGCTCAATGCACGCCTGTCTATGAAGAGTTGCCAGGCTGGAGCGAAGACATCACTGGTTGCCGCACATTGGAAGAACTTCCTGAAAATGCACGCAACTATGTCCGTCGCGTTCAAGAAACGGTTGGCGTTCGCATTTCCACTTTCTCAGTGGGACCTGACCGCAACCAAACGAACGTATTGGAAAACGTTTGGGCAAGTATCTAAGACAGTAATGAATACAATAAAGAGTCTGCATACGGAGATACTATCCGGATGCAGACTCTTTTTTTCATGAAGTTATTGCATTTTATTGAAAAGGAGAGTAAAATAACAATTGTTACGTGATCAGCACGTGATAGGGGTAATTAGCTCAGTTGGTAGAGCAGCTGACTCTTAATCAGCGGGTCGGGGGTTCAAACCCCTCATTACCCATTTAGATTTATCGGATAAGCTTTAAAAGTATTGATGGATATTCCTCATGCTTTTAGGGCTTTTTTTGTTGATTTGAATGCCAGGAAATAAAAAAATGGTACTTTTTAGTAAATAGAAACATAAAATGGAGTTTTTTTATGAAAAAATACAAGCCTTTAAGTGTCATTAGGTATGGCAGCATTGACGAATATGAAAAAGAATACCAGATGAGGATTTCCACCCACAGTACGTATCATACAAATTAACAAATAATCATAGAGAGAGGAACAAGGCTATCGCCTCCTTATAGTCATACAAAGTAAGAACTGTATTCTTTTTTATAAATTTTTTTCAGAAGACGCTGCAAATAATAACTATAATCTGATATTTTTATATTTTTACATGAATAAAGTGTGGTACGATTATCATTAGAATGTAAACGTTTGCCAAGGGGTGATGATTTTTGCAGAGGATTGAAAAAGTGCTCGAAGCATTGGGCATGCTTTACGAGGAGAAGAAACAGGGCATAACGGCCGAGGAGATCGCCTATAGATTGAAAAGCGACAGAAGCAATATTTCGCGCGATCTGAATCAGCTGCATAAAGAAAAACGCTGCTACAAAGAAAAAACCAGACCGGTGCGTTTTTTTCCGTGCACACGTAAAGTGCCCCAACAGGTTGTTGCACCAAAAGAAACGCCCAAAATCGTGGACATGGATAATTTCCTGAAGAAGAATCCCAGCCTTTTCCATCAGATTGAGCAAGGGAAGGCTGCCATCCTGTATCCAGGGGACGGCATGCATATGCTGTTGTTGGGCGAAACCGGTGTCGGCAAGTCGTTGTTTGCCGATTTGTTGCACAAATACGGCATCCAATCGGGGAAACTTGAGGGATCTTCCCCCTTCATCCAGTTCAATTGCGCCGACTATGCCCATAATCCGCAGCTGTTGATGAGCCAACTTTTCGGCCATGCAAAAGGGGCTTATACGGGTGCGGAAACAAATAAGACGGGGCTGCTCGAGAAGGCGAACGGAGGCATCCTTTTTTTGGATGAAATCCACCGCTTGCCGATCGAAGGGCAGGAGATGCTGTTCACCTACATCGACCGCGGTGTTTTCCGGCCGCTCGGCGAATCCGAAAAGGATCACCATGCCAATGTCCTGATTATCGGTGCTACGACGGAGAAGAAGGACACACTTCTGAAAACATTCATCCGCAGACTGCCGATCATCATCGATCTGCCGAGTTTGAGGGAAAGGTCGATCGAGGAACGCCATCAGTTGTTCGATGCGTTCGTTCAGCAGGAAGTCGATCAATTGGGAGTGCCGATGTATTTCAGCAAGAATGCGCTGAAAGCTTTTCTGCATTACAAATGCGAAATGAACATCGGGCAATTCAAAGCGGATATCCGGATCGCTTTCGCGAAAAGCTATGCCCGTTTCTTGGCAGTCAAAGAGAATTTTCTGAAAGTCAGCAGCAAAGATCTGCCTGATTATATCCGGGCGGGTCTGCTCAGCAATGCGGAACACCGTCAGATGTGGTCAAAATACGAGGGGACGAACCGACAGGCAATCCAATATCTGCCATCCGACAATACAGTTCCAGAAGTGAACAGCGCGCCGAGCGAGAGCACCATTTATCGGGAAATGAATACACGCTACCGGGAATTGGAGAAGAAAAAAGCCAGTGCGGATGAGATCCAAAAAGCGATGGAGCACGATCTGAAGACTTACTTCAAATTGACCGGTGAAGAGGAACAACGCTTCTGCAACAAGGAAAATTTGATTGCGCTTGTGCCTGACAACATCATCAAGGAACTGGAAAAAATTCTCCGCCATGTCACGATCAAGACCGGCAAAGTGATGAGCGATAAGGTGTTCCAGATGATGGCGATCCATATCTACAACCTTGTGAAGCGAAGCCAACAGGATCATGTGCTGAAGAACGACATGCATGAAGCGATCATCGACAAGTATCCGGAGATGTACGGCGTCGCGAAAGAATGCATGGCCATTTTGGAAGCGGATCTGGGTGTGCGTATTCCGGAAGAGGAAGCGAGCTACTTTATCATGTTCCTGAGCCACGATGAAATGGATGCAATCGAAAGACTTGCGAAAGTGCAGGTCATCGTGATTGCGCACGGATCAGGGATTGCGTCGGCGCTTTGCGACACGGCGAACCAACTCCTGAACCATGAGGGAGCCATCGGGATCAATGCGCGCTTGGATGAGGAGCCCCGACAGGTGTTCGAAAGGCTGGTCCGTTACATCAAAAACCATCAGATTTCGGATGATATCCTGCTGCTGGTGGATATGGGGAGTCTGACGACTTTTGCGGGGGAATTGGAAAAACTGTTCCCCTTGAAGGCGGAGTCCATCCCATTGGTGAGCACCATGCATGTCCTCGAAGCAAGCAGAAAAGCGATGATTGGCTGCAGTCTGCGTGAGGTTTACGTCGAAACCCTGAAGGTGAACGACTATATAGCCATCTATCAGGACAGGAAAGAAGTGGAGCAGGTGCAGAAGCCGAACGTGCGTCCGCAAGCCAGCGATTCGTTCCATTTCAGACCATTGGCGATCATTTCGATCTGCCTGACCGGCGAGGGGACGGCCGTAACGATCCGTGACATCATCCGCAAGGAGATTTCCTTCGACGAGAAGGAAATCACGATCGTCCCGATCAATCTGGTCGGCAAGGAGAGTATTTATGCGCGCCTTCAGGAATTGACGAAGGAATACGAGATCATCTGTGTCATCAGCACCTTTGCGATCAAAACGGAGTATCCGACCTTTGAGTTGTATACGGTCATGAACCGGGCGGGACTGCAACGGATTCAGGACTGCATCGACGAAATCTATACGTATCGTTCGATTAAGGAAACAATCCTGAAGTATTACGACATGCCCGAAATAGAGGAGCTGCTGTCCAGCATTTATCGCTTCAACGATGAAGTGAACGAAATGATGAGCCCTTCCCTGTTCGTGAGCGATAAGATCGGCCTTTCCTTCCATATCATCGGCATGCTGCGCAAAATCAAGCGCAAGGAACAGATTCCGCATTTTGAAAAAGGCATGGTTTCCTTTCCGCAGGACAAATATATCGTGCCGAAAATCAAGAATCTTTTCGTTGATTATTTCCGGGAGCATCTGGAGATGATCAACGAGGACATGCTGAACCATGTCGCCTATGCTTACTTGGCCCGAAGTGTGTCCTATATAGCGAACAACTGACACACAATTGCACAATTTTATAAAATCTGTGTCGTTTTGGCGGCACAGATTTTTTTGTTGCGCGATGCGGTGCGGTTCATGTGTGTTGGCACGGTTTTTGCATATCTATAAATGAAAGGATAGAGGACAGGAGGGATTCATTTGGAAGACGAGGAGAAAATCATCATGCAACTGATCATCCATGGGGGAGATGCCCGCGCGTTCAGCATGAAAGCGATCCAAGCCGCCGAAAAGGGCGAGTTTATGGAAGCCGATAAACTGATGGGGGAGGCCAGGACTTCCCTGAACAAGGCGCATGACCTGCAGACAACAATCATCCAAGAAGAAATCAGAGGTAAACCGACCAGCACGACGCTGCTGATGGTCCATGCACAGGATCATGTGATGAATGCCATGACCGTGAGGGATCTGGCGCAACACCTGATCCAACTGAGGGAAGAAGTCCATTTATTCCATACACAAAAAATGAGCCAGGAGGGGATTGCATGACACTATCAATTATGTTGGCTTGTGCAGGAGGTTTCTCAACCAGTATGCTGGTTGAACGGATGAAGGATGCGGCAAAAGAAAGAGGGATAGAGGTCACTATCGACGCCACTGCGGAGGGAAAAGTGGATAAACTGATTCAGAATATCGACATTCTTCTGCTGGGCCCACAAGTCGGTTACATGGAAGCGAGCTTCAAAAAGAAGTACAGTGGCCATCAGGTCACGATCGCAACGATTCCTTCGATGGATTACGGCATGATGAACGGCAAAAAAGTATTGGCAGATGCTTTGAATTTATTAAATTAATAGGGGGCTGAAAAGAATGGCTGATTTTTCAAATGTGCAAATGAGTTTACAACGTGGTGCGGGTGCGATCCAAAACAACAAATACATTAGTGCCATCACGAATGGTCTGATGTCAGCGATGCCGATCACGATCGTGGGTGCCTTGGGGAGTCTCGTGAACAGTTTCCCGGTTCAAGGGTATCAGGATTTTTTGGTCAGCACTGGATTGAAAACGATTACGGTTATTCCTTCCGAAATAACGACCAACCTTTTGGCTATCTATGTTGTTTATTTGATCGCTGCGAAGTTTGCCGAGTCCTATGACATCGACGGTACGCCGGCAGGGATTCTTGCCTTGATGAGCTTTTTGATTGTGACACCTTTCAATTATTCCGAAGCGAACACATTGGCCTCGCTGCCCGCTACTTGGATGGGCGCACCGGGACTGTTTACTGCCTTTTTTGTCGCGTTATTGTCCGCGAAAGTTTATACCATTTTTAAAATTAAAGGCTGGGTCATCAAGATGCCTGACGGCGTACCGCCTACCGTATCCAAATCATTCTCCGGTTTGGTGCCTGGATTGGTGCTGGCAGTCATCGCAATGGTCATCCGCTACGTGATGACGTTGACTGCCTATGCCGATATCCATTCGTTCATCTTTTCAGTAGTGGCTGCACCATTGACCAAACTGGGCGGAAGCTTTACGGCTCTGTTGGTTGCGATGTTTGCGGCACAAATTTTGTGGTTGGTCGGTGTACACGGCGCGATGGTTGTCTACAGTGTATTTATGCCGATTTGGACACCGCTTGGTACCGAAAACTTGGCAGCGTATAACGCTGGTCTGGAAATCCCGAATATCGTTTCCGGAAGCATGTTCGGGATGGTCCTATTCATGGGTTCAGGCGCTACCTTAGGTTTGGCGCTGGCGATGCTGCGGGCAAAATCGGAGCAATACCGTGTCCTTGGAAAATTGAGCTTGATACCGAACATCTGCGGCATCAATGAACCGATCATCTTCGGTATGCCGATCATCATGAACTTCACTTTGGCTATCCCATTCATCCTGGTGCCTTTGATCATTGCAGTTACTTCCTATCTTGGCATGCTGACAGGCATCCTGCCTTACCTGCCGGGTATCGCGGTGCCGCTGGGTGTTCCGGTCATCATCAACGGATTGATGGCAGGCGGCTGGAGATGGGCTGTCTATCAAGCACTTATGATCGCTGTGAGCTATTTCGTCTATCTGCCGTTCTTCAAGGTCATGGATAAAGCCGCTTATAAGCAAGAAGTGGAAGCACAACAGCAAACAGAAGCAACTGAATTGGACAACGCATTAGTTTAATATATGGCAAAATGTCCAAACGCTACGGCTTCATCTATGTCGATCATGATGATGAAGGAAAAGGCAGCTTGAAACGCAGCAAAAAAGATTCGTTCCACTGGTACAAGAAGGTCATCGCTTCAAACGGGGCCGACCTGGACTGAACGCCGTGAGCAGGCGCAACATTTTCTGTAAGAATCCAACACAAAAATATAAATAGATCGGGAGGAAAAAATATGATGGGTAGAGTGAAAAAAATGGCTAAAGTAACGGCATTGAGCGCAGTGGTTTTAGGTGGGCTGTTTGCGACGGCTGATCCGGTTTTGGCAAAAGAGTTGAAGACGCAGCCTGCATCCTATGAAACGGTCATCGAAGTGAAGGATTGGGGCGCAACGGTGACGAAGATCATCGTGGACTTGGGCAGACCGGTTCCGCAGGGATCCGTGACGACTGATACATTCAGCGTTAACGTCTCAAGAAGTGACAGCCGTTTGAATCCCTCCTTGCTGGGTGAAGGCATCGTGAACGTCACCAATGCCTACGTGGCCGACAAAGACGGCAATTCGGCCGTTCAGACAGGCAAATATGCGGTACTGGAAATGGAATACGGTCCGACTTTGGCTCTGAGCTCTGCTTTGAACTATCAAGTCGCTACCGGCCGCAATGATTGGACGACGAACGCATACACCATCACGCAGCAGGCGGCAATCGAAACGCCGGCTGGCTCCGTATCCGGTCTGGTCGTCACCGAATTTGCCGGAACAACCAAGGAAATCATCGGAGATTTCGAAACCGGCGCATCGACCTTTGACGATGGCACATTGACTTATGCTGACTACAGCCCGGCGCAGGACAACCAAGAAAATCCGTTGATCATCTGGCTGCATGGCGGCGGGGAAGGCGGAACGGATGCGACAATCCCGTTAGCTGCAAACAAAGCGACTGCTTTGGCTACGGATGAGATCCAGTCCTACTTCGATGGGGCCTATGTCTTGGCTCCGCAGACACCGACTTATTGGATGGACGGAATCGGCGGAAGAGCGGATGGCACTTCCAAGTACGAAGATGCTTTGATGGCGCTGATTGAAGAGTACGTCGCCAACAATCCGGATGTCGATACGGACCGGATCTATATCGGTGGACCGTCCAACGGCGGCTACATGACGATGCTGATGGCGCGTGATTACCCTGGCTACTTTGCTGCCGCTTTCCCTGTCTGCGAAGGTTTGAATGATGTTTTGATCTCGGATGCGGACATCCAGAATCTGGCGCAGACGCCGATCTGGTTCACTGCCGCCGCAAACGACATGGTGCTGCCTCCAGCAATCAATACGTTGCCTACCTACGACCGCTTGTTGGCCGCTGATGCAGATGTTTACTTGACCTTGTTTGATAATGTCGAGGACACTTCCGGTCTGTACACAAATGTGGACGGCACGCCTTATCAATACAATGGCCATTTCTCTTGGGTATATGTCCACAACAATGAAGTGTCGGCAGTGATCGGCGGAACAGAGATCACGTTGATGCAGTGGTTGTCCGAACAGTCCTTGAACGACTGATCTATTTGATGCAGCTTTTATAAAACGAACAGCCTCCGGAAGTCCGTAACATACGGATTTCTGGAGGCTGCTTTTATGTAGTCAGGAGACGTTAAGTGACTTGGTATCAGTGGGCGGACAGTGGTTTGTCGGACAAAGCCCAGCCTTCGATGACGCGTACCCCGATCGGTTCGGGATTTTCTTTGAATTTGACGAACTCCATTGTTTTCTGTTCGATCCGTTCGCCGGTGCGTTTGTCGATGATATATACGTTATAGCGGATGGCGCCCCACTCACCTTCTACAATCATATTATGGAATTCGCCCAGTTCGATGTCATAGGCTTGGAAAAGTTGCCCCATCATGTCCTTGTATTGTTGCAAGGTCAAGCGATCGCTGTAAACATTGTAGTGCGCATCCGGTTCATACAAAGTTTCGCACCACTCCAGCCAAGCATCGTACCCATTGTTCCAATTTTTGAAGCCTTGCTCAAATCTCTCTCTGATCGCATTCTCAAAATTCTGACTCATTATTTTTCCTCCTTTGATTTGGGCTACTTTTGTGTTCTGTAGACCTTGGTATGACTATATCAACAGGGGATAAACTGAACGTAAACTTTGCAATGCGCATCAAAAAGAATAAAAATATCCCGAAATATTCGGGCGGAATATTGTATGATAGTGAAAACTGCAGGGGAGGGATTGTGATGGTTGAACTGGATCGATTGGTCAAATTGCTTGTCGAGAAGATGCTGCGTTCGTCCAAAAAACCGGAGCCAAGCGGAAGTGGGACCGACGAGGGAAAAACAGCCGAGCCTAAGCGCCCAGAGAGAATCTTGGAGGAAACTGCTAAAGACGAAACGGACGAAAAAATGCCTGAAGGGTGATTCCCTTCAGACATATTGGAGCAGTTCGTCATAATAAAGCTTCATGATCAATTCCCGATCGGCCGTAGTGGGTTTGTCGATGTAGATGACGTATTCGGCATCCCAGGTATAGGCGGATGTGCCTTCCAGAAACGGGTTTTCTACTGGCGTTTCGGTTTCCAGCTCGGCGATGAGGACGGCGATGTAGTCTTCGCTTTCGGTTTCGTCATGGAAGTCGAAGTCGTCGCTTGTCTCGATGTAGAGTTTGTAGGCTTTGTTCGGGTGCTCAGCTTTGAATTTTTTGATGATCGCAATTTCTTTGTCCAGATTTCTCATGGTACTTGCTCCCTTCGAAAATGGCTTTGGATCAAGTGTTTTCTATAGGTCTATCATAACATTCTCGACCCGCATCTGCACTCAATAACACGGGATGGATGACTGTTGAGGGCTCATATATTATGATGGGAATAACTAATTTTGAGGAGGGATCAGCATGGAAATCGCAATTTTACAGCACGTGGATTTTGAAGGGCCAGCGGAAATCGAGAATTGGTGCCGACAGACCGGAACCGAATACAGGGTATACCGCCTCTTTCTGGGGGCGGCATTGCCGAAAGCGGAGGAAACGGATTTCCTGGTGATATTGGGCGGTCCCATGAGCGTCTTGGATGACCTGCCATGGCTGGAGGCGGAGCGGCAACTTATCCGTGCACTCATCAGCCAGGGCAAGCCCGTCTTCGGTGTGTGTCTCGGCGGACAGCAGATTGCCAAAGCTTTGGGGGCTGACATTTTTCAGGGGGAATTCCGGGAAGCGGGCTGGCTGCCGATTCGCACGATGAACTCGGAAACGCTAGGTGAACTGCCTGAGGAACTGGTCGTATTCCATTGGCACGGGGAGCAATTCGGCTTGCCGGAAGGAGCGGAGCGCCTGTTCGCAAGCGATATCTGTGCGAACCAAGGCTTTGTCTATAACGACAATGTGATCGGTCTGCAATTCCATTTCGAATCCACAAAGGAGAGCATTGAAAACATTCTCAAGAACGATGCGGCATTCTTGGACGGAAGCACGTATACGCAGACGGCAGCGGAAATCCGTAATTATCCGATACCTGCGAGCAACCGGGAGTTGCTTTATCGCTTGTTGGACCGGTTGAGTCGGAATTTCCGGTGAAAGAGTCTTTCGTCGGCTGTTCGTCAAATGCTCCCGTGCGAACAGCCGACGAATCCCCGTTGTGTTTGCTGATGTGCAGCTGCACTTTTGCGAAGAGTCAAGGAATCTCCTTTGTGTCGGCTGATGTGCAACAGTTGTTTTGCGAACAGCCGACGAACCCTATTTGTAATGGTTGTTCCACGTTTATGCACCTAATATCCGGAAGCGCAAAAAGAGGCTGGGACAAAATCCCAGCCTCTTTCTATGTCTTACAGCAAGTCATTCAATTCGCGGATATCGTCTATCTGTGCATCCGCCGAGTCCAGTTCTCCAGGGAAGCCGAAGCCGTAGCGGCAGCCCACTGTGCGGACTGGATGATGCTCGGCGACCTCGATGTCCTGGAAACGGTCGCCCACGATCAGGTAACCGCCAGGAAACACGGATCGGATCGATTCGAAAATTTCATATTTTGGGATGAAGCTGAAATCTTCGGTGCAGTACATGCCGTCGAAGTAGCGATCCAAGCCAAAACTTTGCCGGTGCGCTTCCATGTATGCCCGGCTGCAGTTGCTCAAAAAGACCAAACGGTAGCCTTTCTCCTGCAATGCCTGCAAGGTTTCCAGAGCGCCTTCGTAAAGAATGGCCTGCCCGGTTTGGGCTTTTTCCAGAAGGATCTGGCCGATCATTTTTGAGGCCTTCGATCGGACTTCCTCATCCAGATTGGGCATGAAATTTTCCCACATCGCTTTGCTGCTGTAGCCCAGCCACTTCGTGATTTCCGCATCCGCCCAATCTCTTGGAGCGGCGTGGCCGGCTTCAGCGAGGTAAGCATAGGCTTGCTTGAAAGCGTGGATGTAATTCTTGGTGCTGTCATGGAGGGTGCCGTCATAGTCAAGGATGATGGTGCGGACCTCTTTGAACATTAGTTTTCCATGAACTTTTATAAGTTCTTAAGCAGGTTGGCCATTTCAATAGCGGATACGGCACAATCATAACCTTTGTTGCCCGCTTTCGTGCCGGCGCGCTCGATGGCTTGTTCGATCGTGTCGGTCGTCAGGACGCCGAATATGACCGGTACGCCCGTGCTCATGGAGGCTGTCGCTACGCCTTTGGAAACTTCGGAACAGACGTAATCGAAATGCGCCGTTGCGCCTTTGATGACTGCGCCCAAAGTGATGACGGCATCATATTTTCCGGAAGCCGCCATTTTTTGCGCTACCAATGGGATTTCGTATGCGCCAGGCACCCATGCCAAGTCGATGGCATCTTCAGCCACGCCATGACGTTTCAAGCCGTCCAAAGCGCCACCCACCAATTTCGATCCGATGAATTCGTTGAATCTTGCCACCACGATAGCGATTTTTAAATCCTGTGCAATTAATTGTCCTTCGATGATGTTCATTTTGTTTTCCTCCTGTTTGGTTGTTTTTTTATAAGTCTAGAAAGTGCCCCATCTTTTGCTTCTTTGTTTCCATATAGCGTTGTGTTTCGTCGAAGATTTCCAGCTGGATCGGAATCCGTTCGGTGACCTTCAGGCCGTGCTTTTTCAATCCTTCTATCTTAAGCGGGTTGTTCGTCAGCAGCCTGATCTCTTTCACGCCCAAGTCCTGTAGCATCTCGTCGGCCATGTAGTATTCACGCAAATCGCTTGGGAATCCCAACTTCAGGTTTGCGTCAACCGTATCGTAGCCTTGGTCCTGCAGCGCATAAGCGTGGATTTTGTTGACGAGGCCGATGCCGCGTCCTTCTTGGCGCAAGTAGACCAATACCCCGCGACCTTCTTGAGCGATCTGCTTCATGGCCGCGTCCAATTGCTGGCCGCAGTCGCAGCGTTTCGACCCGAAGACATCGCCGGTCAAGCATTCAGAATGGACGCGCACGAGGACGGATTCTTCCGTCGTGACATCGCCCATGACCAAGGCGACGTGGTGTTCGTCTTCGTCGATGCTGCTCACGTAAGTGTAAATGTCGAATTCACCGTATTTGGTGGGCAGTTTGGCTTTGCCTTCGCGCTTGTAGAGCTGTTCGTTCTCTTTGCGATAGGCGATCAGGTCGGCGATTGTGCCGATCTTCAGGTCATGCTCTTTGGCGAAAGTGATCAGTTCGGCTGTGCGCATCATCGTGCCGTCATTGGCCATGATTTCACAGCAGAGACCTGCCGGCTTCAGCCCGGCCAAACGCGCCAAGTCGACGGTGGCTTCGGTGTGGCCGTTGCGCGCGAGCACGCCGTTGTCCACTGCCTTCAGCGGGAAAATGTGGCCGGGTCTACGGAAATCCTCAGGCTGGGCATCATCCTCAACTGCCTTCATGACGGTCAAAGAGCGTTCGAAAGCAGAGATGCCGGTGGTTGTCTCGACATGGTCGATGGCGACGGTGAAGGCTGTCCCGTGATTATCGGTGTTGCGGTCCACCATAGGAGTCAGCACCAGTTTCTCGGTGAGTGTCCGATCCATAGGCATGCAGATTAAGCCTTTCGCGTAGATGGCCATGAAATTAATGTTTTCCGGCGTCGCGAATTCGGCTGCGCAGATCAGATCGCCTTCATTTTCGCGATCCTCATCATCGACCAGCACGATGATTTTTCCGGCTTTGATGTCCGCGATGATTTCTTCAGATGTATTGAACATGTATGTTTCCCTCCTCTTAATTTTAGAAAAAGCCGTTCTCTTGCAAGAAAGCTTCAGATAGATTGCTTTGTTTTGTTTGTTTTTTAGGGCTCAGGCCCAGCAGTTTTTCCACGTATTTGCCGATGATGTCGCACTCCAGATTGACCGTGTCGCCCAATTTCTTCTCAAGCAGGATCGTCTCTGCCCCGGTATGGGGAATGATGGACACCTGGAACGATGCGCTGTCGACTGTGGCCACCGTCAGGCTGACGCCGTCGATGGCAATCGAGCCTTTTTCAATGATGTAGCGGAGCAGCGCCGGTTCGGCCGAGATGGTGATCCAGACGGCATTATCATCCTTGCGGTATTCCTTGATCGAGCCGGTTCCGTCAATGTGGCCGCTGACGATGTGCCCGCCCAGTCGGGTGTCGAGCTGCAATGCCCGTTCCAGATTGACGCGGCCCCCCATCTGTAGGGCTCCAAGATTGGAGCGTTGCAGCGTTTCCGGCATGACGTCGGCTTCGAAGGCATCCTTATGCAGCTTCGTGACCGTCAGGCAGATGCCATTGGTGGAAATGCTGTCGCCGATCTTTGTCCCTGCCAGCACTTTTTTGCCGCCGACTGTGACGACGGAAGATTTTTGGCCCTGGCGGATTCCTTTTAAGGTGCCGACTTCTTCGATGATTCCAGTAAACATGAATTCCCTCCCACTTTCCTCTGTTATTCCTTCTTGGAAAGGTATCCTTCTAAGAGGATGTCTTCCCCAACAGTGCTAGCCTTTAGCTCGATCACGCTGAAAGCTTGGCTCAACTTCTCAATTCCTTCTCCGCCGACGGGTGTTTTTGCCGTTTCTCCTCCGATCAGTTTCGGGGCGACGTAGACTTGCACCTTATCGACGATGTGCGCCTCTAGGGCTGAAAAGTTCAAGGTTGCGCCGCCTTCCAGAAGGATGCTGTCGATGTCGCGCTCCCCAAGGACTCTCATCAGTGCTTTCAGGTCGGTCCGGCCGTCCTTAGCGGGTACAGTCAAAATTTCGATGCCGGCTTCTTCTAGCTGGGCTGCCTTATTGCGGTCCGCCCGTTCTGTCGTTGCGATGATTGTCTTGGCCGTATCCTGATCCTGGAGCACTTTTGCTTCCAGCGGGATGCGCAGGGTGCTGTCGATGATGATCCGCACCGGATTTTTTCCTCCCGGAATGCGGGAGGTTAGTTGCGGATTGTCCATAATGACGGTCTGAACACCGACCATGATGCCGGTGAGGGCGCTGCGCAGTTGATGCACCCGTTCCCTTGCGGCAGGACCGGTGATCCATTGCGATTCACCGGTCCTGGTCGCGATCTTTCCGTCAAGGGACATCGCTGCTTTCATGACGACGAAAGGCTCTTTTTTTACGATGTATTTCATGAATATTTCATTCAAGCGACTGCTTTCTTCGGCCAGCACGCCGGTCACCACTTCGATGCCGGCATCCTCCAGTTTCTTGACTCCGCGCCCGGAAACCAATGGATTCGGATCCAAAGCCGCAATGACGACTCGCCCGATCTTCTTTTCGATGATCTTGTCGGAGCAGGGCGGTGTTTTTCCGTAATGGGAGCAAGGCTCCAGGGTCACGTAGATGGTCGCGCCGGCCACATCTTCTATGGCCGAGCGGAACGCGTTCACTTCAGCATGGCCTTCCCCGATTTTTTCATGGTAACCGGATCCGATGATACGCCCATCTTTTACGATGATGGCGCCTACCATTGGATTGGGCGCAACAGCACCGCGGCCTTTTTCCGCCAATTCCAGAGCCAGTTGCATAAAGTATGTATCCTTATCTTGCATCATTCCGTGCCTCCCTTTTCCAAAATAAAGAGCCCTGAACTGTTCTGCTTCAGGGCTCGACAAAGGAAGGCCAGCTAAATAAAGCCAAAAATCCCTGGGCATAGACTACACCCAGGGATTGACATTCCGATTCATGAACGGATGGCGCGAAAACGTTTTTTGTATGACAAATAAACGTAGCGTGCCATTCGATAAATGGTTGTTGTCTTCTTTCATCCAGACTCTGACTGTCGGCTTCGGAATTTAACCGAATCTGCCTTAACGGCTCGTGGGCTTTACCACCGGTAGGGATTTTCACCCGTCCCTGAAGACTATTCAATTAAGTTGTCTCTAGGATAATCCCAATCCGTGATAATGTCAATTACAATTTTTAACAAACAAATGTTCAGCGGCGGGCGGGTTACCGAAGCGCCAAAGGCTAGTATTTGGCTGTAGGAACCATGCCGTATTCTATACAGTAGGATTAAAATAAAGTTTGTAATTCATTAGAATTGGGTATAAAATGAGTCCAATAATAGTTGCATCACGACTCGGAAATGGTCGTTCGCAAGAACGACAGTGAGAATATAATTAAAAGGGGATGGCAGAATTTGGAACAAGTATTTCAAGGAAGAAGCTTATTGGCGGAAAAAGATTTCACTCGGGAAGAATTAGAGTATCTGATTGATTTTTCGGCGCATCTGAAGGATCTGAAGAAACGAAATATTCCGCACCGTTATCTGGAAGGCAAAAACATCTGCCTTTTGTTCGAAAAAGCATCCACCCGTACCAGAGCCGCTTTTACAGTGGCTGCCATCGATCTTGGGGCGCATCCTGAATATCTAGGGAAAAATGATATTCAATTGGGCAAAAAGGAATCTGTTGAAGATACCGCTAAAGTGCTCGGCAGCATGTTCGACGGCATCGAATTCCGCGGCTTCAGCCAAAAAACTGTCGAAGATTTGGCGAAATATGCCGGTGTGCCGGTATGGAACGGCCTGACGGATGAATGGCATCCGACCCAAATGATCGCCGATTTCCTGACGGTCAAAGAACATTTCGGCAAGCTGGCCGGACTAAAGTTGGTCTATGTCGGGGATGGACGCAACAATGTCGCCAACAGTCTGTTGGTTACCGGCGCTATCCTTGGCGTTGATGTCACGATCTGCGCGCCGGAATCGCTGTTCCCGACCGAAGAATTGGTTGAGATGGCACAGAAATTCGCTGAAAAGAGCGGCAGCAAAATCGAAATCACAGCCGATGTGGCTAAGGGCGTAAAAGCGGCAGATGTCCTTTACACCGATGTATGGGTATCGATGGGTGAAGAAGATAAATTCGCGGAACGTATCGAATTGTTGACTCCTTATCAAATCAATATGGAGATGATTGAGAAGACCGGCAATGATGATGTGATTATGTTGCACTGCCTGCCAGCTTTCCATGATACAAAAACGCAATATGGCCAGGAAATCGCGGAAACATTCGGCATGCGCGAGATGGAAGTGACCGACGCCGCCTTCCGCAGCAAGCACGGTCTTCAGTTTGAACAAGCCGAAAATCGCATGCATTCCATCAAGGCGATCATGGCTGCGACCTTAGGAAATTTATTTATTCCAAAAGTTTGATTGACAAAGTGAAAAACAGATGATAAATTTAATGCAAATGTCAAACAACATCTAACACAAACAAAAACTTTGACAAGAAGAGTAATCCATTTGCACAGTGAAGCGAACCTTGGAGGGTGAAAGCAAGGTCAATCGCGATGGATGAAAAGGAACTTTGAGTTGATAAACTGAATGTGATCCATAAAGTTTAATCCGGTTGCCCCGTTATCGCAAAAGTAGCAATACTTGAGTCCGGCCTGCGCGCATGCTGGAGAATAAGGGTGGCACCACGAACTTTCGTCCCTATACTGAATCTATTTGATTTGGTATAGGCACGGAAGTTTTTTTGTATATCTGCAAGTCTTGGTAAGACGGGCTCGGCCTATTTTTACTACAAACATTATCGAGGGGGATGGGAAGTATGATTCATGTCAGTATCATTGGAGCAACAGGTTACACGGGGGTGGAATTAGTCCGATTATTGGGATTGCGCGAGGATGTGGTCTTGGATCATCTGACCTCCCGCACATACGCGGGCCAAAAGATCCAGCATCTTTTCCCGCACCTATTGGGCAACGTCGATCACACCTGCGAAGAATTGGATCTGGAACAAGTGACGACGGACAGCGATGTGATCTTTGTGGCCTTGCCGCATGGACACGCGTTACCGATAGCCAAAAAAGCCAAAGAAAAAGGCAAAAAAGTCATCGATCTGGGAGCCGATTTCCGGTTGAAGGATGCAACGGTCTATGAAGAATGGTACAAAGTCCCGCACACAGAGCCGGAACTTTTGGAAGAAGCCGTGTACGGTCTGCCTGAATGGGACCGCGATGCAATCAAGGATGCAACAGTGATCGCGAATCCGGGTTGCTTCGTGACCAGCATCCTTTTGGGCTTGATGCCGTTGATGAAAAAAGGGTGGGTCGTGCCGAACAGCATCGTCTGCGATTCCAAATCCGGCACATCCGGAGCGGGCCGCGCCGGCAACGTTGCGAATCTCTTCACTGAGGTGGAAAGCAGCTTCAAAGCCTACGGTGTAGCACATCACCGCCACACACCGGAAATCGAGCAGCTGTTGACGCAGATGGCCGGCACGGACACCATGATTCAGTTCACGCCGCATCTTGTGCCGATGAGCCGAGGCATCCTCAGCACCATCTATGCGACGGTCACCGAGGGACATACAGCGGACGAAATCCACGCCCTTTTTGAGGAGACTTACGCAGACGAAGCGTTTGTGCAGGTGCTGCCTGCAGGCATGTGGCCAATGACGAAATCGGTAAAAGGCACAAACAACTGCCAATTGGGTGTCACCTACGACGAACGCACAGGCCGGGTCATCATCGTGTCGGTCATCGATAACTTGATGAAGGGTGCTGCCGGCCAAGCCGTGCAAAACATGAACCTGATGTTCGGGCTTGCCGAAACGACAGGATTACAGATGATAGGGCTTTTCCCGTAATAACGGAAGACTGAAGGAGGAAACGGACGACATGATAAAGAAATTACATAAAAGCGGTGTGACTACTGCTGCAGGTGTGCAAGCTGCAGGTATCCACGCCGGGTTCAAGAAACGCAAAAAGGACATGGCGCTGCTGTATTTCCCTGATGGGGCGACGGTTGCGGGCGTCTTTACCAAAAATAAAGTCAAAGCGGCTCCGGTCCAGTACGATCAACAAGCCTTGCAGCAACAGGATCGCTTCAAGGCGATCCTGATCAACAGCGGCAACGCAAATGCTTGTACAGGAAAACAAGGCAAAGCCGATGTGGAAGAGACCGTGAAGCTCCTTTCTGCAGAACTGAACATCCAACCGGAAGAGGTGTTGGTGTCTTCGACAGGCGTTATCGGGATGTTCATGAACATGGAGACAATGAAAAAAGGGGTTCAGGCGATTGTGCCGGAAGTTTCCGAATTTGGCGGCGCTGCTGCTAGCAAAGCGATCATGACGACGGATACGGTTCCGAAAGAAGTCAGCTTCACCTTTGAAGTCGCCGGCAAGACCGCTACCATCGGCGGCATGGTCAAAGGATCCGGGATGATCCATCCGAACCTTGGCACGATGCTGGGCTACATCACAACCGATGTCGCAATCGGCCAAACAGCCTTGCAAGCGATGTTATTGAAAGCCGCTGATGCGACCTTCAACCACGCGACCATCGATGGGGACACGAGCACGAACGATTCCGTCTTTGTTGCGGCTACCGGCAAGCTCGATAATCCGCTGATCGCTTCCGCGGATGATGCCGGCTATGCCGAGGTCGAAGCGGCTGTCTTGTCCATCTGCTCCCAATTGGCGCAGCTTTTGGTCAAGGACGGTGAAGGGGCGACAAAATTTGTCGAGGTCCTGGTTTCCGGCGCGAAGACAATGGTTGATGCCGTTTCGATCGGCAAATCGGTCGCTACTTCCAGCCTCGTGAAAACAGCGATGTTCGGCGAGGATGCCAACTGGGGCCGGGTCATTACGGCTGCTGGTTATGCGGAAACGGAATACTTCGATGCCGACGTGATCGACATCGCATTCTCAAGCAAGAACGGCGAAATCAAGCTTTGCGAAGCAGGGATGGGCGTCGTCTTCGATGAAGAACTTGCGAAAAAAATACTGGAAGCAGATGAAATCAATATTTTGATCGACCTACATTTGGGAACAGAAGCCGCCAGCACGTGGACATGCGACTTCTCTTACGACTACGTGAAAATAAATGCGGATTACAGGAGCTGAGAGCGGGATGAAGATGAACAAGAGCAATTGTGAAAAAGCCGAAATGCTTGTCGAAGTACTGCCTTACGTCAACCGTTTCCGTGATAAGATCATCGTCATCAAATACGGCGGCAATGCCATGATCAATGAAGATCTGAAAAAAGCCGTTATGCAGGACCTGTTGTTGATGAAATCAGTGGGGATGCACCCTATCCTTGTCCACGGCGGCGGGCCAGCCATCAACGATATGCTTAAAAAGCTGAAGGTCGAGAGCCACTTCGAACAGGGGTTACGTGTGACAGACAAAGAGACGATGGAAATCGTCGAAATGGTGTTGGCTGGTAAAGTCAACAAGGATATCGTCGGCACGCTGAACCAACTCGGTGGCAAAGGCATCGGTTTGTCAGGGAAAGATGGCAATCTGATCTTGGCGCGTAAAAAATATCTGGAAAAGAACGGCGAAAAAATCGACATCGGATATGTGGGCGAAGTGGAAGAAGTAAACAAGGAAATGCTGGAGTCACTCATCTATAGCGGCTATATCCCGATCATTTCCTCCATCGGGATGGGCAAGGACGGGATGAGCTACAACATCAACGCCGATTATGTGGCCGGCTCTATTGCAAAGGCCGTTCAGGCAAACAAATTCATCCTGCTGACCGATGTGGAAGGGATTTTCCGCGATTACCATGATAAGGATTCCCTCATCTCGCGGATTACGCTCGAAGAGATTGAAGCATTGGAAGCGGATGGCGTCATTTCAGGCGGAATGGTGCCGAAGGTTGACTGCTGCATCGACGCATTGCGCGGCGGTGTGGATGGAGCGCACATCATCGATGGCCGTTTGCGCCACTCGATTTTGTTGGAAGTGTTTTTCGACGAAGGGATCGGCACGATGATCGATCGTGAGAAGGAAGGGGTATTGGAACAATGAATGAAGAGATAAAAACAAAAGGGCAAGCCTACTTGATGAATACCTTCAACCGCGGAGCCATCTGCATGGTCGAAGGGCAAGGCAGCTACCTGAAGGATGCGGACGGCAAGCAATATTTGGATTTCCTGGCAGGCATAGCCGTGAACGCGTTAGGACATAATCATCCGAAAGTGACGGCGGCGATAGCGGAACAGGCGGCCAAACTGATCCACTGCTCGAACTTTTATTGGATTGAGCCGCAAGTGCAGTTGGCGGAAAAACTGATCACGAATTCCGTTTTGGATAAGATCTTTTTCGGCAATAGCGGCGCGGAAGCGAATGAAGGGGCCATCAAGTTGGCGCGCAAATACGGACGTGAAGTCCACGGCGAAGGCTGCTACGAGATCATCACTGCCGATAATTCCTTCCACGGCCGCACATTGGCGACGCTGACGGCGACCGGCCAAAAGCAATTCCATAAAGATTACGATCCCTTCATGGAAGGTTTCCACTATGTCCCTTTCAATGACTTTGAGGCTTTGGCAGCCAAAGTTACGGAAAAGACATGCGCAATCCTTTTGGAGCCGATCCAAGGCGAAGGCGGCGTCTACGTGGGCGATCAAGCCTACCTGGAGCAAGTGCGCGCACTCTGCGACGAAAAAGATATCCTGTTGATCTTTGATGAAGTCCAAACAGGCGTGGGCCGCACCGGCAAGCTGTTCGCCTACGAAGGCTATGGCGTTGAGCCGGATGTGATGACTTTAGCGAAGGCTTTGGGCAATGGCGTTCCGATAGGCGCGTTGCTGGCTAAGGATGCTGTCGCTTCCCACTTCAAACCGGGCGACCACGGTTCGACTTTCGGTGGCAATCCGCTGGTCTGTGCGGCAGCTTTCGCAACCATGCAAGCGATCGAAGACGAGCATATCCTGGCGAACGTCAATGAGATGGGCAGCTATTTCGAAGAGAAATTAATGGCATTCAAGGAAAAATATGACTTCATCCTCGATGTGCGCGGCAAAGGCTTGTTGCTCGGGATGGAATTGGCGATGAAGGGAAGCGACATCGTCGCGAAGTGCATGGAAAAAGGCGTCATCATCAACTGCACGCATGATACGGTATTGCGTTTCCTTCCGCCGCTGAATGTCACAAGCGCGGAAATCGACAAGGCTGTTGCAGTGATGGATGAGGTTTTTCAAACAATTGAAGCTTAAAGAAAGGACGGTAAAGCATGCCTAAACGAACAGATATCAAGACGATCCTAGTGATCGGCTCGGGACCTATCATCATCGGCCAAGCCGCGGAATTTGACTATGCCGGTACGCAGGCATGCGTAGCCTTAAGGGAAGAAGGATACAAGGTCATCTTGGTCAACTCCAACCCAGCCACCATCATGACGGACGTTGAGATCGCTGATAAAGTCTATATGGAACCACTGACGCTGGAGTTCCTCGCGAATATCATCCGTAAAGAGCGTCCGGATGCCTTATTGCCGACATTGGGCGGCCAGACTGGTTTGAATATGGCGGTGGAACTTGATGAAGCCGGCATTCTGGAGGAGTACAAGGTCGAGTTGTTGGGCACGAAACTGACTTCCATCCAACAAGCGGAAGACCGTGATTTGTTCCGTCAATTGATGGCGGAATTGAATCAGCCGGTTCCTGAGAGCGACATCGTCCATACTGTAGACGAAGCACTTCGCTTTGCAGCGGAAATCGGGTATCCCCTGATCGTCCGTCCGGCCTTCACCATGGGCGGCACCGGCGGTGGTATCTGTCACAATGAAGCTGACTTGCGCGAAATCGTAGCGAACGGCTTGCGCTACTCACCAGTGGCGCAATGTCTGTTGGAAAAATCGATCGCCGGCTTCAAGGAAATCGAGTACGAAGTGATGCGCGACAGCAACGACAATGCGATCGTCGTCTGCAACATGGAAAACATCGATCCGGTTGGTGTCCACACAGGCGATTCCATCGTCGTGGCGCCTTCCCAAACCTTATCCGATAAAGAGTACCACATGTTGCGTGATGTCTCCCTGCAGATCATCCGCGCCCTGAAAATCGAAGGCGGCTGCAATGTCCAGCTGGCATTGGATCCGTACTCGTTTGACTACTACATCATCGAAGTGAACCCGCGCGTCAGCCGTTCTTCGGCTTTGGCGAGTAAAGCGACCGGTTACCCGATTGCGAAGATGGCGGCGAAGATCGCTGTCGGCTTGACCTTGGATGAAATGAAGAACCCGGTCACCGGTACATCCTATGCGGCTTTTGAACCGGCTTTGGACTACATCGTATCCAAAATCCCGCGTTTCCCGTTCGATAAATTCGAAAAGGGCGACCGTACCCTCGGCACACAGATGAAAGCCACCGGCGAAGTCATGGCCATGGGCCATACATTCGAGGAATCGATGCTGAAAGCCGTCCGTTCTTTGGAATACGGCGTCAACCATCTGGCATTGCCGAAAGACCAAGGACAGACCGTGACGATGGAAGAAATCGAACAGAACATCCGTGTCGCTTGCGACGAACGTCTTTTCTATCTGGGAGAAGCATTGCGCCGCGGCGTGACACCGGAAACGATCCACGAATGGAGCGAAATCGACTACTTCTTCCTTTACAAATTCAAGCACATCATCGACTTGGAGAAGGAAGTGGCGGCAGCCGAACCGAAAGACCTGGAAATCCTGCGCGAAGCGAAGAAATACGGCTTCAGCGACGAAATCATCGCGGAATTATGGGGCATGGCTTCAGAAGACATCTACGCGTTGCGCAAAGCCAACGGCATCGTCCCTGTCTTCAAAATGGTGGATACGTGTGCGGGCGAATTCGAATCCTTCACACCGTACTTCTACAGCACGTATGAGATGGAACAGGAATCGTTCCCGAGCGACCGCGAAAAAGTTATCGTCTTGGGCTCCGGTCCGATCCGTATCGGCCAAGGGGTCGAGTTCGACTACGCCACCGTGCATGCGGTCTGGGCGATCCAGGAAGCCGGCTATGAAGCGATCGTCGTCAACAACAACCCGGAAACCGTTTCGACGGACTTCTCGATCTCCGACAAGCTGTATTTCGAACCATTGACCGAAGAAGACGTGATGGCCATCATCGACTTGGAACAACCGCTGGGCGTTGTCGTGCAGTTCGGTGGCCAAACGGCCATCAACCTGGCCGACAAATTGGTGAAACACGGCGTGAAGATCCTGGGCACGAGCCTGGAAGATCTGGACCGCGCCGAAGACCGCAAATTGTTCGAACAGTTGTTGCGCGACTTGGATATCCCGCAAGCACCCGGCAAGACGGCCGTGACCGTTGAAGAAGCGGTCGCAGTTGCCAACGAAATCGGTTATCCGGTCTTGGTGCGTCCGTCCTACGTATTGGGCGGACGGGCGATGCAGATCGTCTACAATCAAGCGGATCTGGAGAAATACATGCGCGAAGCGGTCGTGGCCAGTCCCGAACGTCCGGTCCTGGTCGATCATTATCTGATCGGAGAAGAGCTGGAAGTCGATGCGATCTGCGACGGCGAAACCGTCCTGATCCCGGGCATCATGGAACACATCGAACGCGCCGGCGTACACTCGGGCGACTCGATCGCTGTTTACCCGCCGCAAAACCTGTCACCTGAACTGATCCAGACGATCGAAGACTACACAATTCGGGTGGCGCAAGGCTTGAACACCATCGGCTTGGTGAACATCCAGTTCGTCATCAGCGAAGGCGTCGTCTACATCATCGAGGTGAATCCGCGCGCGAGCCGGACGATCCCGTTCCTGAGCAAAGTGACCGGCATTCCGATGGCGAACTTGGCGATGCAAGGCATCCTTGGCATCAAATTAAAAGATCAAGGCTACCGCACCGGTCTGGTTCCGTCGAAATCCGGCGTATACGTGAAGATGCCGGTCTTCAGTTTCAACAAACTGAAGAAAGTTGACACGGTTCTGGGACCGGAAATGAAGTCCACAGGTGAGATCATCGGCAAGGATATCGTCCTTTCCAAAGCGCTGTACAAAGCTTTCCGTGCCGCCAATATCGAGCTTCCCGAGTACGGTACGGCTCTGCTGACGATTGCCGACAAGGACAAGCAGGAAATGCTGCCGCTGGCCAAACGGTTGGTTGCAGTTGGCTACCGTTTGCTTGCGACAAAGGGCACCGGACAAGCCTTACTGGATGCGAAAGTGCCGGTCACAATCCTCCAAAATGGCGAAGCGAAGCGGGAAAATATCCTGAAAAGCATGCATGACGGAGAGATCCAGTTCATCATCAATACGATGACCGAAGGCAAGACCGAGGAAACGGACGGCTATTTCATCCGCCGCGAAGCAGCGGACAACAATCTGCCGTGCCTAACCTCGTTGGACACGGCTGGGGCATTGCTGCAAGCGATGGAAATGATGCATTTCCACCTGCAGCCGGTCGGAACCGAACCGATCTTTTAAAAAGGTCCATTTCAGCAAAGCAAAGGCCGCCGCATTATCCTGAGTAGGATTAATGCGGCGGCCTTTTGGATGTTTTCTATCGGAACGTATTCACCAATGTCCCAATGCCTTCGATGCTGGATTCGATGACATCGCCTGGTTTCAGCCAGACTTGTTCGTCTTCGGGATAACCGAGGATGACTCCATCCGGTGTGCCGGTGAAGATGATGTCGCCGGGTTCCAACGCAAAGTGTTGGGAAATGTAGGAAACGATCGTCGCGATGTCGAAAATGAGATGCTTCGTGTTGCTGTTCTGACGAACCTCGCCGTTCAATTTAAGGGAAATGGCCAGATTTGTCGGATCCACTTCATCAGCAGTCACATAGACCGGTCCGAGCGGCGCAAATTTATCCGGGGACTTTCCTAATAACCATTGCGGAGAGCCTTTTTGCCAGTCGCGCGCGGTTACATCATTGCCGATTGTGTAGCCCGCGACATGGTCAAGAGCCTCTTCCGGGGAGACGCAATAAGCTTTTTTGCCGATGACTGCCACCAGCTCGACTTCGTAATCGACCTTATCCGTGTTATCCGGAATCGGAATGCCTTCTTTGTGGGCAGCCAAAGCGCTCGTGAATTTGCTGAAGACAAGCGGTTTTTTCGGGGCTTCGCTTTTTGTTTCCGCGACATGGGCGGCATAGTTCTTGCCGATGCAGAGGATCTTGCGGGGACGGGAGAGGACGGGCAGGAAAGTGACCTCATCCATGGAAACATAGTAGGCTGGCTCCGTCAGCGTGTCCGCTTGGGCCAGAATGGCGTCCAGTTGTGCTGCCTGTTCCGGATCCTTCAGCACGTCATCTATATAGGAAGGAAAAGGTAGCGATAAAGCTGCAGCCGCTTTTGCCGCGTTCAGGAAACCGCGCGCCGTCTTGATGCCGATGCGGCTTTGGCCGTCTTCTGAAAAATGAATCAATTGCATTAAGAAAACCTCCTTGATATTGGATGGGAACTTGCTTATATCCAGTGTAGCAATTATTCCCAAAAAACGATAGATTTAATGCTGCATCTGCAACAATTTTCGTGTTTCGGGAAAGAACACAGAAAAATCCAATTAGAGAGCGGTTACTGCTTTCCGTTTTCCAAAAAAATAGTAGGCATTCCCTTTATATGTGATAGAATAGGAACAGAAATTTTTTAATTGGATTTTCATATTGGCGTAAAATGGTATAATGGACTCAACAAAAAATTAAAGAAGCAGGGGCGAAAAAAGATGAGAGCAATCATGACCGTAACAGGTAAAGACCACACTGGAATCGTAGCAAGCGTATCGGTGGAATTGGCGCGTCTGGGCGTAAATATCTTGGATATCTCACAGACTATCATGGAGGAATACTTCACTATGATTTTGATGGTCGAATTGAACGAAGCACATAACTCAGTCAAAGAAGTAAAAGCAGCGATGAAAAAAGTTGAAGAAGAACAAGGCTTGGTCATCCGTTTACAGGCAGAAGACACATTCCATGCAATGCATCGGATCTAGGGGGACATTTGAATGTTAAGAACTGACAATATCTTGGACACCATTCGAATGTTCGAAGAGGACAATCTGGATATCCGTACTATCACCATGGGGATTTCTTTATTGGACTGCATCGACAGCGATGGCGAAAAAGCTCGTGAAAGAATATACAAAAAAATCACCACCAAAGCGAAGAACCTGGTCAGCGTGGCGCAGGAAATCGAAGATACATACGGCGTTCCGATCACGAACAAACGGATTTCGGTGACACCGATCGCCTTGATCGCCGGCGCAAGCGATGACACGGACTATGTTGCATACGCCAAGACGTTGGATGCTGCGGCGAAGGAAGTCGGCGTCGACTTCATCGGCGGCTTCTCGGCATTGGTCGAAAAAGGCTACAACAAAGGCGATAAAATCCTGATTGATTCGATTCCGGAAGCCTTGGCAGTGACGGATAAGGTCTGCAGCAGTGTGAATATCGGCTCCACTAAAGCGGGCATCAATATGGACGCTGTGAAATTGATGGGTGAAATTGTGCTTGCAACGGCTGAAAAAACAGCTGAACAACACGGATTCGGTTGTGCGAAATTAGTAGTATTCGCAAACTCGGTAGGCGACAATCCCTTTATGGCAGGCGCTTATCACGGGGTGGAAGAAGCTGATTGTGAAATCCATGTCGGAATCTCCGGTCCTGGTGTCGTCAAACGTGCTTTGGAAAAAGTAAAAGGCGAACCGATGGACATCGTTGCCGATACAATCAAGAAAGCAGCCTTCCAGATTACCCGCATGGGTCAATTGGTCGGGAACATTGCTTCCCAAAAATTGGGCGTGCCCTTCGGCATCGTCGACTTGGCTTTGGCTCCGACGCCTGCAGTCGGCGACTCGGTCGGTGAAATCCTTGAAGAATTTGGTTTGGGTGTAGTCGGTACCCACGGAACAGTAGCTGCGCTGGCTGTATTGAATGATGCAGTCAAAAAGGGTGGCGTAATGGCATGCAGCCATGTCGGCGGACTTTCGGGTTCGTTCATTCCTGTATCGGAAGACCACCGCATGATAGATGCTGCGGCAGCAAACCAAATCAGTTTGGACATGTTGCTGGCGATGACTGCCATCTGTTCTGTTGGTTTGGACATGATCGCCATCCCTGGTGACACGCCTGCGACGACAATCGCGGCCATGATCGCTGATGAAGCCGCAATCGGTGTTCAAAACCACAAAACAACTGCTGTGCGCGTGATTCCGGCAATCGGCTGTGAAGTAGGCGACTTCGTTGAATTTGGGGGATTACTGGGACGCGCTCCTGTAATGCCGGTCCACAAAGAAAGCTCTGCTGACTTCATCAACCGCGGGGGACGCAGCCCGGCACCGATCCATTCATTCAAAAACTAAATTCATAAGAAAAGCCATCAATTTCGTCAGATAATCTGACAAGACTGATGGCTTTTTGTTAGGCTATTTTTTTCTCGTAGTATTTATAGCCGATGAAGCAAACCGCGAAGCAGAATAGGATGAAAATCGGTACATAAGTCGGATTGGACACGATGCCGCCGATTAGAATGATGGCAGAGCCCATGATTGCGAATACCGGAGTGATCGAACCGAAGAAAGAGCTGGTAATGACACCTTCTTTTTTCATGCTGATGACTTTCAGATAAAGGATGACATAAGTCATATAACTGAAGACAATCGCGATTTCGCTGACATCTCCGCCACCCAGAATCCCGGATTTTTGGCTCAAATAGTGTAACAACATCCACACAAGGGATACCGCAAAGGCAATTTGTGCGGCTGCCGGGGACAGTTGGCTCTTTGGATCAATCCGTTTTACCTTAGAGCTGTTAGGCAGCATGTTTTTTTCTGCCAATGCTTGCGGCAAACGCAGAATACCCATGATTACACCATTAGTTACGCCCAAGATAGCAATCAATACAAAGGAAAGAATGATGCTGCCGCCACGTTCGCCCAGCAAGGAAATGCCGATGGTTGTGGTGGCCTCATCGCCAACAGCCAAGATGTACTCTGAACCGGCGATAGAGACCAAGCCGCTGAAATAGGTCAAATAGATGGCCAGCACAACCAAAGGTCCGATGGTCAACGCTAAAGGCATCGTCCGTTTGGGGTTCTTTACTTCATGCGTGATGTTTGTCGCGATTGTCCAACCATCGTAGGAGAAGGCCATCGGCGCTAGTGCAGCCAGCCAGCCCCAGCCGACATTCGTGATCGGAACAGCCAATTCAGGAGGAACGATCGGAGCCGGTTCTTTCCAGAAAATGCCGACAATAGCGACGGCGATCAGCGGGATAAGTTTCATGATGGTGGCGAGATTTTGGAAATAGCCGCCCAATCTGAGCGAAAAATAATTCAACAAGAAGAAGAACGCCATGTAGCCCGTCCCGATCAGTGTTTGAGTTTCCAAGGTGTTCGGCAAGCCCAACAGCATGCAAGTGTAAATGCCGGATACCCAGCTCACGACGACGATGATCGTCGGCAGGTAAACGAACAATTGGAACCAGCCGAACGCGCTCGCAGCTTTATCGGAGATGAACTCCTCAAAATAAGCGACGACGCCGCCGGTTCTTTCGGTCCGGTTAGCCAGTTGCGTCAAGGTGATGCTTCCGAAAATGATGCTGAATGCGCCGATACAGAAAACTAAAATCCCTAGTGCTACGTTTCCTCCGGTCGCTCCCAAAATGTCATCGGCTTTGAAAAAGATCCCTGAACCGACGCAGATGCCGACGATCATGGATACTGCAGTGAATAGGCCGTAATGTTTCTCTTCTTTCATAAGTCCTCCCAATAGATGTATTTTTTCCAAAAAAAAAGACGGACAGATCTTGATGACAGCTGCGTCCGCCAAAATAATCTGTATAAATCCGTCTGTTATTATACCATCAAAATCCCGTCCGGCCTATAAAACTTGTAACATCAGTGCGTCAGAGGTTCTACGTGGACATCTGTTTCGAAAACATTGAATGCCGTGCGCAAGCGCTCCTCGACTTCTTCCGTGATTTCATGGCTGCGCAACACTGTCAGCTCCGCATCCAGCAGAATGGTCACATCAACATAGACATTTGCGCCGTAGCTGCGTGCGGCGATGGTCGTCACTTGCTGGACGTCAGGAATGTCGAGGATGGCTTGCCGGTATTCGGCCAAATAATTCGTTTCGAAACCATCGGACAAGGAGAAAGCACTCTCGCGGAAGATATCGATCGCGGTTTTGATAACGACGATACCTACGATGACAGCCATGACGCCGTCCAACCAGTACAGCCCGAAAATGGAGCCGAAAATGGCGATCGCCGCCGCAAAGCTGGTCAAGGCATCGCTCAGGTTGTCTTTGGCGGAAGCGGCCAAACCAATGCTGTTGATCCGGTTTGCAAGGCGGTTGTTGAATATGTAGACTCCGATCATGATGAACCCAGCAATCAAGGCGGTAACGCCGGAAAGTACGTCAGGAGTGGTGAACTCTCCGGCTGTCAGTTTCGAAAAACTCGAGAACAGCACTTGCAGGCCGACCAGAAGCATGATGAAGGAAGTCGAGAGGCTCGCTATCGTTTCCGCTTTCCAATGGCCATAAGGATGATCTTCGTCAGCTGGACGACGGGCAATCCGTAAACCGATCATGACAGCGACAGTGGAAATGACATCAGTGAAATTATTCAGTCCATCGGCACTCAGCGCGGCCGATCCGAAAGCATTCCCGATGAAAAGTTTTGCGAAAGAGAGAGTGACATAGGCAACCATGCTGAGTCGTGCGCCCTGTTCCGCCAGTTTTAAGTCCTTATATCTTTCGTTCATCGTGTCCTGCTCCATTTCCTATGAATTCTCATCTAATCCGTGCGTTTTTGAACATTTCCCAAAATTGGTACAATAGAAGGATTCTACTATATTTCAGTTTGGTTGTCATTAAAAACGATTTAAAACACTATCGTCAGCCTGCTGAACAGTGACTGAAACATGAACGAGAAGGCACTGGCCCGGCAAACCGTTGCCTTTTTTTTGCGAGCAACCTACAATGGAAGAAAATGTAAAAATGAGAAGGAGGCTTTTTATGGATCGTCAGAAAGATGCCCTGTATTACACCGGACTTTTAAAAATGAAAAAGGTATCCCCGCAAGAATTGGTTGCGGATGCCTTCAAAAAGATAGAAGAAGAAAATCCCCGTTACAATGCCGTTGTGCATACGCGGATGGAAAAAGCGCTTCATGAAGCCAGGACAAGGGATTTCGGGAACACCTTATTCGGCGGCGTGCCGATACTGATCAAGGACTTGGGTCAGGACCTGACAGGGGAGCCGTCGACATCTGGCTCGCGGTTGCTGAGGGATTATGTCGCTCCCCGAACTAGCCATTTTATCGAAGCGGTTGAGAAGGCCGGCTTCATCGTCATCGGGCAGACGAGCACACCCGAATTCGGGTTCAAGAACATCACGGATGCCGTCATCCATGGTCCCGCCAGAAACCCCTTCAATCGGGATCATTCTCCGGGAGGATCCAGCGGCGGGGCGGCTGCGGCTGTCGCGGCGGATATGGTGGCCATCGCCACTGCCAGCGACGGCGGTGGCTCGATCCGGATCCCGGCCTCCTTCACAGGCTTGGTGGGATTGAAACCGACAAGAGGAAGAACACCGGTGGGGCCGGGATCTTACCGCGGCTGGCAAGGCGCATCGATCAGCTTCGCCTTGACGAAGACGGTAAGGGATACGGCGATGATGCTGGATGCCTTGCAGACTGTCCAAGCGGCAGCGCCGTTCCAAACACCATTATTTCCGGGGAGCCATTTCCAGGAACAGCAATCGGGAAACCGGCGCAAATTCCGGATCGCCTATTCATTGGAATCGCCGGTGAAATCCGTCGTCAGCGCGGACGCAAAGCGGGCTGTACTCCAAACAGTGGCAGCTCTGGAAGAGTTGGGCTACGAGGTGGAAGAAAAAACGCCCGATATCGACGGCATCCGTTTGATGGAGGCCTACTATGCGATGAACGGGGCCGAAACGGATGCCATGCTGAGAGGCTTTTCCGCGAAATTGGGGCGCCCATTGATGGCCGATGACATGGAATTGGTTTCCTGGTCCCTCTATCAGTACGGCCGCACGATTTCCGGAGGCGACTACTCCTTGGCGTTGGGCCTTTGGGACCAAGCGGCGGCCACGATGGATCAGTTCCATGGAAACTATGATCTATTGCTGCAGCCGACTACGGCAGCGAGCGCTCCTCTGATCGATCATTCCTTCCAAAGCGAAGAACTGAAGGAGCGGATGCGCAACGCGGAGCTGCTGTCGGCAGCGGACCGGAAAGAGATCGTCTGGACCATGTTTGAAGAGAGCTTGGGTGTGACCCCATTCACGCAGCAAGCGAATTTGACCGGGCAGCCTGCCATCAGCCTGCCGGTGTACCGCACGGCTGCCGGATTGCCTTTGGGTGTGCAGTTTACAGCCCCAAAAGGGAAAGAAGAGTGGCTGTTGGACATCGCGTCGGTTCTGGAGAGAGCCGGGTTGTTCACATGATCTGAGGCGTCTTTTTTCCCACGGTCCGAGACGGCGAATCTTCAGTCGGTTTTTACGGATGGGAACGCTTTACAGCATGCCGATAAGTTCTGCAAATTAATCTTTCTGCGGGCTCTTGACTGCCTCCCAAAAAAGACTATAATTAGGTAGTTTTTAAAATAAAAAAGAGATCTGGGACATTGGAGGAAAAATAGATTGGAAATGCAGAAAGAAAAGCATCCGCAGATTCCCCTGAGCATGGCAGCGGTTGTTGTGGCGCTGGGAGTCGTTTATGGGGATATCGGTACCTCACCGCTCTATGTCATGAAAGCTATTGTAGAAGGGAACGGCGGGCTCGAATCATTGTCGGATTCATTTATCACAGGTGCGTTATCCTTGGTCATCTGGACGGTCACGCTGATTACGTCAATCAAATACGTGCTTATCGCGATGCAGGCTGATAACCATGGAGAAGGCGGTATTTTCTCGCTTTATACACTCGTCCACAAACGCGCAAAATGGCTGATCATTCCGGCTATGGTGGGCGGGGCGGCCTTGCTGGCTGATGGTATTTTGACCCCGGCAGTAACGGTTACGACGGCTGTCGAAGGCTTGCGCAGCATCCCGTTCTTCGAGGGCTTCCTAGGCGAGGGACAAGGGAAAATATTGGCGATAACGATGACGATCATCTCGGCTTTATTCATGATTCAACGGCTCGGAACCAAAACGATAGGGAAAGCGTTTGGACCCATTATGGCCTTCTGGTTTGCCTTTATCGGTGGAATGGGGCTATGGCAAGTGCTCGGCAATCCAACCGTACTGCTTGCGTTCAACCCTATGCGCGGTATCAATCTGCTCTTGAGCGAACAGAACAATGCTGGCTTTATGATTTTGGGCAGCATTTTCTTGGCTACGACAGGTGCGGAAGCATTGTACTCGGATATGGGGCATGTCGGCAAGAAGAATATCTACGGCAGCTGGCCCTTTGTAAAGGCGTCCCTCTTGCTGAATTACTTCGGCCAAGGGGCTTGGTTGATGCAAGCCAAATCAAACGCTGCGCTCTACCATATTGAAGATTTCAATCCATTTTTTGAAATGATACCAGGCGGTTTGCGATTTTTTGCGGTTCTGTTGAGTACCCTCGCTGCGATCATCGCTTCGCAGGCGCTCATTACCGGGTCCTATACGCTTGTTTCGGAGGCGATCAGTTTGAATCTGTTGCCGCATCTGAAGATTCAATACCCTTCCCAAACTAAGGGACAAATGTACATCCCTCTGGTGAATAACATCCTTTGGTTGTCATGTATGGGGGTTGTCTTTTACTTCAAGACGTCGATCCGGATGGAAGCTGCTTACGGTCTGGCGATCACCATCACGATGCTGATGACGACGATACTGCTGTTCGAATTTCTGCGCTTGAAGAATTTCAATATCATCGTTTCTCTGATCATGTTCGTGTTCTTCGGTACATTGGAGGCGACCTTCTTCATCTCCAGCGCAACCAAATTCTTCCATGGCGGCTATGTCGCGATCCTTATGGGTGCCATTCTTTTCGCCATCATGTTCGTCTGGCATAAAGGGAGTAAGATTGAATCGTTACAACGATTGGAATACCCGATGACGGACTTCATCAGCCAATTCAAAAAATTGAAGGAAGATGATTCCTTGCCTGTGTATGCGAATAACCTAGTCTTCCTGACAAGCAATCAAAATACAGGCTCTGTTGATCGCGACATTCTCTACTCCATATTGGACAAGCGGCCGAAACGCGCCGACGTGTATTGGTTCATCAACGTAGCCGTCACCGACGAGCCGTATACACAGGAATACAAAGTGGAGGATTACGGCACAGACTTTTGCTTCAAAGTGCAGTTGCGTTTGGGTTTCAAGATCGAGCAACGGATCAATGTATACTTGCGCCAGATCATCCAGGAAATGATGGAAGAGGGCAGAATCAAACCCCAAAAACAAACGTACACAATCTATCACGACAAAGAAATCGGCGACTTCTGCTTTGTGTTGGTTCGCAAGGCCATTTCGCCAGAAAGTGATCTTTCTGTTTTCAGCCGCTTCATCTTGAGTTTGAAATATAATATCAAGGCGTGGACAGGATCTCCCGCAAGGTGGTTTGGGTTGGAAAACACAAACTTGGTCATTGAACAGGTTCCCCTGTTCCTGAAGGCAAGGGAGGCCAGCCGACTTACCCGAGTGGATTAGGTATTATGGCTGGAAACGATAAAGAATAGCAGTATGGAGGTCGGGACTTATGTTCCGGCCTCTTTTTATTAGAGCCTCTTGACTCACATTTTTTTTTAATATTTTTTTCATTAAGCGCCTCTTTTTTTATTTCCATGCGAGGAAATTGGCCTATCAAGGGGAGATGAAATGCCTTTCAAATGTTATTCTGACAAGGGTTTATGTATATGTAAGCAAATGTTACATGCGATGTTAAGGTAGCATTGACTTGTATGAGAATTTGGAGTATTCTTGTTGTATTAAATCACTCAATTAATTGTTAGGAAATACGATTAATTGCTGAAAAGAATTACCTTTTTCTCAACAGGCGCTAACTCCTGAAGAAAAAGTATTCATCTGTGGTTCACTCAACTCAGAAGCTTCGATGGAGGGGTTGGTATGAAAGAAAAAGAGCTACGACGTTCGATGGCTGTTTTTACCATCGGAACGGTCATGCAGCTGACGGATCTGACAGCAAGACAGATCCGCTATTACGAAGAGCAAGACCTCGTTCATCCTAAGCGGACAGACACCAATCGCCGAATGTTTTCATTGAACGACGTCGATCGTTTGCTGGAAGTCAAAGACTATTTGGCTGAAGGGTTGAACATCACTGCAATCAAACGGATGTACAGTACCGAAAGACTGAAGAAGCAGCAAGAAGAGGAGCTTGAAAACAAGCACAAAAACTTGACAGACGAAGATGTCCGTCGCATCCTCTACAAAGAAATTCTTAACGCAAGTGGATTTAACCCTGGGGATTCAAGTAAACCTTGGGGAAGATTATAAAAAAACAAAAAAATACACAAAGCATAGTCAAGGAGAGGGAATACAAATGCCAAAATTTACTAGAGAAGAAATCATCGCATCAGCAAAGAATGATAACGTCCGTTACCTACGCTTAATGTTCACTGACATCTTAGGAACAATCAAAAACGTGGAAGTTCCTATCAGCCAGTTAGAAAAAGTATTAGACAACAAAATGATGTTCGACGGTTCTTCCATCGAAGGTTTTGTACGTATTGAAGAAAGTGATATGTACTTGTACCCAGATTTGGATACATGGTTAGTATTCCCATGGGGCACTGAACAAGGCAAAGTTGCACGTCTGATCTGTGATATCTACCAACCAAGCGGCGAACCATTTGCTGGAGACCCACGCAGCAACTTGAAGCGCGCTCTTAAAGAAATGAAAGAATTAGGCTTCACTGAATTCAACTTAGGACCTGAACCTGAATTCTTCCTGTTCAAATTGGATGAAAAAGGCAACCCTACCCTTAACTTGAACGACCAAGGTGGATACTTCGACTTGGCTCCTACTGACTTAGGCGAAAACTGCCGTCGTGACATTGTTTTGGAATTAGAAGCTTTAGGTTTCGAAATCGAAGCAAGCCACCACGAAGTTGCACCAGGACAACACGAAATCGACTGGAAATACGCAAATGCTGTTGAAGCTTGCGACAACATCCAAACGTTCAAACTGATCGTTAAGACTGTAGCCCGCAAACATGGCTTGCATGCAACCTTCATGCCTAAACCAGTATTCGGAATCAACGGTTCTGGAATGCATTTCAACATGTCTTTATTCAACGAAAACGGCAATGCTTTCTACGACAAAAACGATGATCGTCAATTAAGCGAAACAGCTTACCAATTCATCGCTGGTCTGATCAAACACGCTCGCGGCTTTACAGCTGTCTGCAACCCAATCGTTAACTCTTACAAACGTTTGGTTCCTGGTTATGAAGCACCTGTATACATCGCATGGAGCGGAAGAAACCGTTCACCGCTGATCCGTATCCCAGAATCACGCGGCATGTCTACTCGTGTTGAATTACGTAGCGTTGATCCAGCTGCTAACCCATACTTGGCTTTAGCTACATTATTGGCTGCAGGTCTTGACGGCGTGAAGAACAAATTGGAAGCTCCAGCTCCAATCGACCGCAACATCTACCAAATGTCAGCTGAAGACCGTTATGAAAACGGAATTTTGGACTTGCCTACAACATTGCAAGAAGCTCTTGAAGAGTTATCTAAAAACCCATTATTGGTTGGCGCATTAGGCGACCACATCAGCAACAACTTCATCGAATCAAAAGAAATCGAAGTAATGTCTTACATCCAACAAGTAACAGAGTGGGAAAGAGAACAATACTTGAACATGTACTAAGAGTGTGATGAATCCCGTTTAGAAATCAGCTTAAGCGGAGAGTTCTGTGATTCAGAACACGTTTACGAAGAGCGTGAGAACCACGCACTTCCCCAAAAGGCCGAGACAAATTTGTCTCGGCTTTTTGTTTCGTTCGGGGAAGAAAAAACGTGCTGTGGCTGTAAACTTCCGACGAGAAAACGTATAATGGATATATGTAAAGTTCTTTAGAGGAGGGGTTACGGTGGAAGCAATCGAAATGGAAGGTTTGACCAAACGATACCGCAAGAGCGTGGCATTGGACAATGTCCACCTCAGAGTGGAGCAAGGCGAACGGTTCGGGTTCATCGGGCCGAATGGGGCTGGAAAGTCAACAACCATCAAGCTGTTGCTTGATTTCATAAAGCCGACCAAAGGCAGTGCCCGAATTTTCGGATTGGATGCCCAGAAAGACTCCGAAAGCCTGAAACGCATCATCGGTTATGTCCCGAGTGATGTACACTACTACAGCAACCTGACCGTGGAAGAAATCCTGATGATGACGGGCAAATTCCACCATATCCAGAACATAAAGGAAATGATTTCTTATTATGTGGAACGCTTTGCGTTGGAGCCAAAAAAGAAAATGAAGGACCTGTCGTTGGGGAATCGAAAAAAAGTCGCGATTGTGAACAGTCTGATTTTTAATCCAGAACTTTTGATACTTGACGAGCCTACGAATGGGCTGGATCCTTTGATGCAGCATCGTTTGTTTGAAGAGCTGAACTATCACAACAAGGAAGGTGCGACTATCTTCATTTCTACGCATAACCTTCCGGAGGTGGAAGCATTTTGTACGCGTACTGCCTTTATCCGTGAAGGGAAAATCATTTCCGTGGAGGATATGGCATCCGGTTATCAACCAGGGAAAGTGGTGACGCTGACTGGTTCTGCAATCAGAACGGAGGATTTCGAATCCAAAGGGTATCGTGTCCTTTCCCGGACAGACCAGGTTGTTTCATTATTGTACAAGGACAACGTGAAACAGATCCTTGCCGATATGGCACCTCTGGATTTGGAGGATATCGAAATCCGCAATCAGAATCTGGAGGAAAAATTCATGACCCTATACGGTGGAGGTGAATCCCATGAATAGCATCCGACTGGAGTGGAAACAAGAACGCGGCGGGTTATTCGTATGGTTGTTCTTTATGGTTCTGATAATGGGGATGATGATGGCTATGTTTCCCGTCATGGCGAATCAAGGGATGGAGGATATCTTGACGACCAAGCTCGATGCGATGCCGCCGGAGATGCTGGAGGCCTTCTCACTCACAAATGGAGCAAGCTTATTGCAGGCCACTGGATTTTTTGCCTATATTTTTCAGTATCTCTTTTTAGCCGCCTGCATTTTTGCAACGATGAAAGGGGCGCAGGCGCTGATCAAGGAAGAGACGAACGGCACGATCGAGTATCTGTATGCACAGCCGATCAGCAGAAAAGCTATCGTCACGAGTAAATACATCGCTAACTTAGTGTTGCTTATGGTCTTTTGGATTGTACTGTACGGAGCTGCCTTGGTATTCATCTATTTGTTCAAGGAGGATGGAGCCGATTTTATGGAAATCATAAAGGATATCACGCTGATTTTTGGTGCGGAGTCGTTGGTATTGTTGTTCTTTTATTCAATCGGCTTCCTGTTCTCCACGTTCATCGCGAGCAGCCGTTCCACCAGCGGTGTCGCGTTATTGCTGGTGTTCGGCACGTACATGATCGGCCTTGTCTCCAAGATGGTCGAGGACTATGAATTCCTGCGTGTTTTGTCGCCGATCGAATACGCACATCCAGCGGCCTTGCTGGAAGAAGGGATTTCCTGGGAGTACATGGTCATCTGCATCATCGGAAGCTTGCTGGCATTGGGCTTGAGCTATCTGATCTACAGCAGAAAAGATCTGCGGATCCAAGTTTAGCAGAAGCACTATCCTTCGCCCAGGAATAATGATGACTTTCCCAAAATAAAAAAGCCCGCGATGGGCTTTTTTATTTTGGGTTATCCAAACGTCATGAACATTACTGCGGCGACAATCAGGGCGTAGGATAATTTCTCCAGATTTTTCTTTGTGATCGGGTTCAGTCCTTTTTCGTAGCGTGTCTGATACATGATCCAGACGTTGATTCCGATGCTGATGATGCCTAGTATACTTGCTGTAAGATATTTATTCACGATGTTCCTCCTGTTGGTTTTTGCTTTCTGTTTGGCTATTCTGCGTAGCGATGATCATGTCGATGTGCGGGATATCATCCTCCAGATAGACATCCGATACGGGCCGGAATCCGAAAGACCCATAAAAATCCTGCAGATAGGCTTGTGCTTGCGCGTGGATCGGAAGTCCGGGGAAATGCGTCTTTGCATACTCCAGCACGACCTGCATCAATTCTTGGCCGTAGCCATGGGTGCGTTCGCCTTGCGAGACAAGAACGCGTCCGATGCGCACACTACCTAGTTCCGGAATCAGCCGGGCATAGGCCAACAGCCGATCTTCCGTCTGCTTCCAGAAGTGGATGCTGACGAGGTCGGTATCATCCACCTCTTGATAGGGGCAATTCTGCTCCACAACGAAAACAGCGACCCGCTCTTTGTAGATAAGGTGCAGTTCTCTCGCCGTCAGTTCTTCAAAAGGTTTGATGACCCACATATGCGTTTTCCTCCTCATCGATTGGTGGAGAGACACCATCATAGTCCTTATTATAGCAAAGCACAGGCAAACAAAAAACCTGGAAATAGTTTGCTGCAAAGAAATGAAGCCAAGGAGCGCGTCTCGCAGTGAGACGGCTCCTTGGCTTCATTTGGTGTTCGTTATTCGGTTTAATAATATTTCAGGGCTGCAGGGCCTGAATCGCTGTTGCTGATGCGGAAGGCATCGGCAACGGGGGAAACGAAGACTTTACCGTCACCGACATGCCCCGTGTATAAAGCGCGACGGGCGGCACGGATGACTTCTTCGACAGGCACTTCGCTGATGATCGTTTCGATGCGGACTTTCGGTAAAAGGTTGCCCTCAGCCTTCGCACCACGATAGAAGGTTTGTTGGCCTTTTTGGAGCCCGTAACCATGCACGGATGTGACCGTCATGCCGGTTACGCCGATAGCGTTCAATTCCGCTTTCAGACGCTCCAGTTTATCCGGATTAGCGATGATTTCTACTTTGTTCATCGTGAAGCCTGAATCCGCCAACTTGAAGGCGCCAACTTTACTCAGATCCACTTCTTGGACAGCAGGGACTGTTTGTTTGGTGTCCGTCACGTAATCTTCGAATGCGGTCGTTGCGACAAAGTCATGGTAGCTTGAAGTCAAGCCATGCTCAGCGACGTCCATGCCGACAATTTCTTCTTCAGCAGTAACGCGAAGACCCATTGTCTTTTGGATGACCTTGAAGACTACGTACATGGAACCGGCTGTGTAAGCTGCTACAGAAGCGACACCCAAAGTTTGAATTCCCAGCAGGTTGAACCCGCCGCCATACAATAGACCGCCATCTGTTGCGAAAATACCGACTAAGATTGTTCCCAATGCACCATTCACGCCGTGTACACTGAAAGCGCCGACGGGATCATCGATCTTCAGCTTTTGATCGACGAATTCAACAGCGAGAACAATGGCAAACCCAGCTATGGTTCCGATTGCTATAGCGCCGAAAGGTGATACGATGGCACAGCCTGCAGTTACGGCAACAAGCCCAGCCAGCGAACCGTTCAGCGTCATGGACACGTCCGGTTTACCATATTTTGCCCAAGTGAATAAAAGAGTGGCGAGGGTAGCGGATACAGCAGATAGATTTGTATTCAAGAAGATAGTACCAATCAAGGCAAGCGTTTCGTCGCCGGTGGCAGATACGGTTGAAGCACCGTTGAATCCGAACCAAGCGAACCAAAGGATGAAGACGCCAAGGGCACCGATTGTTAAATTGTGTCCAGGAATGACTTGTGCTTTACCATCTTTATATTTTCCGATACGCGGTCCGACGATTGCAGCACCCACGATAGCAGATATGCCTCCGACCATATGCACGGCAGTGGATCCGGCAAAATCAATGAAGCCCATTTGAGCTAACCATCCGCCGCCCCAGATCCAGTGACCCGAGATCGGATAGATAATTAAGGAGATGATGAAAGAATACACGAGATAAGAGCTGAATTTTGTTCGTTCCGCAACAGAGCCGGATACGATAGTGGCAGCAGTTGCCGCAAAAACATTCTGGAACATGAAATGAACGGAGCCGGGAATGGTGGAATCAAGTCCATCCATGAATAGGCCAGGGGTTCCGATGATTCCGGCGATATCATCCCCGAACATGATGCTGTATCCGATGAGGAAGAATCCCAACGATCCGAGCACAAAGTCCATAAGATTTTTCATGATGATGTTCGCTGCGTTCTTGGCGCGAGTGAATCCCGTCTCAACCATCGCGAAACCGGCTTGCATAAAGAATACCAATACCGTTCCCACTAAGGTCCATAATGTGTCTACTGATGAAAACATAATAATTCCTCCTCCTGTTTTAGCATAGTCCTAGTGTATAGAAATAATTTTATTGATGCTATATCCTGCTTACGCTCCATGTCAGAATATATGACAAAGTTGTTAAATTAGCGTTTGCAAGCGTTTGAATGTTAATTTGATGAGAATTTTAATCTGCATTCTCATCAAATTGCAGGAATGTTGGATGCAGTAGTGTTTTTTTGGTCAATATGATTAAAAAAAATCTGACATGGGAGAGTAGGGAATATGACGGATGTCAGAATCACTGACAAGAACGGAGTCACATCAGCAGGGATATTCGGCGCAAAGTAAGATTTGACAGCAAAAAGCCGTAAGGGCACATGATCCACATGTGGCCCTTACGGCTTTTTGTATTTTTTGGTATCTTCTAAAAGTTGATAATCCAGTCCATTTCCGATAATTCAATCAATGGTAGCTCGATCGCTTCCTCTTTTAATGCCTTCTCGAACCCTTCTATGGAAAAAGGGCCTTTTACAGATTCAATTCTTCTATCAATAATAAAATATTCGAATGCTTCATTATGTTCTTTTTCAAGAATGATAAATTCATCGGTCCAATTCAATCGTGTAATATAGCCCTGGATGCTTCCAGTCGGGTAGCGATAAGATGAAGGCAGATGGAAAAGGTTTTGCCAAGAAGCGCACTGTCTCAAAAATAGGCCTTCTCCGACCGGTATTCTAAATTTAGCAATTTTGGATATTTCAGGCAACATTCTATTTTTCCACACTAGCATTTCCCCCCTTTTATCTGCTCATTCTTTTGACATCCCTGCGGCACAAAAACCGGATAATGGATCCGAAAAAAAGAATGAATCGCTTACATTTCTGACAAGTCATAGTATAACTGCTTTTTTTTCCAAAGTACAGTAGATTCTATTGATTTTATGTACTTTATATGTTTTTTAACACTTTTTTTAATATTAGAGGCATTGTTCGGGAATCGAAACAGATAAGTTGAGTTTATTTGACTATTGTTTCTGTTCAGCCTATGTATGTGAGAGTCTGATAAGGAAATAGCAAACAATTCATTTTAAGGGCATTTTCTTATTGACCAACAGGCGGAAATGTGTCTGCCTACTCTAGATGGAATTTGCTTTTAAACACTATATATTGTGGTGGAAATTTGAGTGTGGATGATATATAGTATATATAGCGAATCAAAACAGAGACTACTTTAAGTGGAGGCATCCAACTTGAGAAGCGCGCCCCGCAAGGAAAGCTTGCTCATTTTGTAACGACCTCTTACTTTTTATTAGCTTTTTTTGCATGTTCGGTTAATTTTTAACTAAGGAGTGGGAAAAAATATGGCTTCATTACCAACGGATTTCTTAAATGAAAGCACGAATCTTCAAGTCGATGACGCAGCGGTGAATATCCAAGTGCTGAAGGCGGATGGACGGGTTGTTCCTTTTCATGCCAAGAAAATATACAAAGCGATCAAGAAAGCGGAGCGTTTCTTGTCTGAACAGAATGAAGCGGCTACAGATTACGATGTGGATGCTGTCGTGGCATTGGTCGTAGACAAACTGGTCGCGTCAGAAACTGAAAGTGTTTCGACCGATGATATCCATGATCAAGTTGAAGCGGCGCTTGCCGAAATGGGAAATCTGCCATTAGCGGAAGCCTACAATACCTACAAATTGACGAAAAAAGTCAAAAAGCTGCAACAACAAGACATCGAGTTGCGCATTCAGAGCCTGATGAATGCCGATCAGAGCATCGTCAACGAGAATGCCAACAAGGATAGCCGTGTCTTCAATACGATCCGTGACTTGACGGCTGGAGTGGCCGCGAAAGCAATCGGCTTGAGAATGTTGCCGAAACACGTTTCCAACGCCCACATGAAAGGCGATATCCATTATCATGACCTGGATTACCAACCGTATTCGCCGATGACGAACTGTGTCCTGATCGATTTCCAGAATATGCTCCGTGAAGGTTTCAAAATCGGCAATGCTGAAGTGGATAGCCCGCGTTCCGTCAACACGGCGACTGCCCAAATGGCCCAGATTTTTGCGAATGTTGCTTCCAGCCAATACGGCGGCTGCAGCGCGGACCGGGTCGATGAAGTGTTGGCACCTTATGCGCGCCTGAACTATGAAAAGCATCTGGCGACGGCTAAGGATTGGGTAGAAGGCGAAGCGAAACAAATCGCTTATGCCGAAGAAAAAACCCGCAAAGACATCTATGATGCTATGCAAAGCTTGGAGTACGAAATCAACACTCTCTACACTTCAAACGGACAAACACCATTCACCACACTCGGATTCGGGTTGGGGACGGATTGGTTTGCGCGTGAAATCCAAAAAGCCGTCCTGCAAGTGCGCATCAAAGGATTGGGCAAGGAAAGACGGACAGCAATCTTCCCGAAACTGATCTTCGCTTTGAAAAAAGGCACGAACTTGGAGACGCAGGATCCCAACTACGACATCAAGCAACTGGCCATCACTTGCGCCACGAAACGGATGTATCCGGATGTGCTGATGTACGATAAGATTGTTGAATTGACAGGCAGTTTCAAGACGCCGATGGGTTGCCGTTCCTTCCTGCAGGGATGGAAAGACGAAAACGGAAATGAAGTCAATTCCGGCCGGATGAATCTTGGAGTCGTGACGTTGAACATCCCGAGAATCGCCTTGGAGTCGGAAGGGAACCCGGAAGCATTCTGGAACATCTTCGAAGAACGTCTGGCCATCTGTAAGGATGCCCTCGTCTACCGTGTCGAGCGCACCAAAGAAGCGACGCCTACAAACGCACCAATCCTGTATCAGCACGGAGCCTTCGGGAAACGTCTGGGCGAAACGGACAAGGTCGATGAACTATTCAAAAACAAACGTGCGACCGTCTCCTTAGGCTACATCGGACTTTATGAAGCGGCGACCGTCTTTTACGGAGGGGATTGGGAAACGAATCCGGAAGCGAAAGCCTTCACTTTGGACATCATCAAGAAGATGAAGGAAAAAACGGATGCTTGGGGCAACCAATACGGTTATCATTTCAGTGTCTACTCAACACCGAGCGAAAGTTTGACCGACCGTTTCTGCAGCATGGACACAGAGAAATTCGGCATCATTTCCGACATCACGGATAAGGAATACTACACAAACAGTTTCCATTATGATGTCCGTAAGAATCCGAATCCTTTCGAGAAGATCGCCTTCGAAATGGAATATCCGCAATATTGCTCAGGCGGCTTTATTCATTATTGCGAATACCCTAACCTGCAGCAAAATCCCAAAGCTTTGGAAACAGTCTGGGATTTCGCCTACGACAAGGTCGGCTACCTTGGAACGAACACGCCGATCGACCATTGTTTGGAGTGCGGTTTTGAAGGAGACTTCAATCCGACCGAGCGCGGTTTCCAATGCCCGGAATGCGGCAATACCGATCCGCAGACATGCGACGTCGTAAAACGTACATGCGGGTATCTCGGCAACCCACAGATCCGGCCGATGGTGCGCGGTCGCCACAAAGAAATTTCGGCACGCGTCAAACATCTGCATGCGGATTGCAAGTCAGAACAGTAATCAGAACAGTTAGGTGATGTGAAGTGAAAAATCCGCAACCGCAAGAATGGTTGGCAGAAACATACAGCAAGGACAAAGTGGCGGACTACAAAGCGTTCAACTTTGTCGACGGCGAAGGCGTGCGCTGCAGCATCTATCTGAGCGGCTGCCTGTTCGCCTGCCCCGGTTGCTACAACAAGATTGTCCAAAATTTCGACTACGGTATTGCCTATACCGATGAGTTGGAGGAACAGATCATGGCCGATTTGCGTCAGCCTTATGTGCAAGGCTTGACGCTCTTGGGCGGTGAACCATTCCTCAACACAAAGGTCGCGCTGCGGCTTGCGCAGCGGATCCGGGCAGAGTTCGGCTGGACCAAGGACATCTGGGGGTGGACCGGCTACTATTGGGACGAACTGGCTGCAGAATCCGAGGATAAGCAGGAATTGCTGCGCTTGATGGATGTGCTCGTCGATGGCCGCTTCGAACTGTCAAAACGGGATCTGACGCTGAAATTCCGCGGCAGCTCCAACCAAACCATAATTGATGTACAAAAATCGCTCGAGGCTGGCGAAAAAGTCCCTTGGGCGAATGGCTACTCATAAATACAAAAAAGGTTACTGGATGAATCCGGTAGCCTTTTTTGATGCGCTTCAGTTCACGAATGGCCATCAAAAATGCTATACTGAATTTATTGAAACGTTTTCAAGAAAATCCGAAATGAAAGCTGGTATGACAATTGAAAAAAATAAACATCGGCAATGCAGGCCTTTTTGCATCAGAGATTTCGCTCGGCATTATGCGCATGAACGCTTTGACGCATGATGAGGCAATAACGGTCATCCGCACGGCAGTGGACAACGGCATCGACTATTTCGATCACGCAGATATTTACGGCAGAGGGACTTCGGAGGAGATTTTCGGAAAAGCCTTCAAGGAACTCGGCATCGCAAGGGACAGCGTGATGCTACAGACGAAATGCGGCATCATACCGGGTGTCATGTTCGATTTCTCCAAAGAACACATCATCGCTTCGGTGGAAGGTAGCCTGAAACGCCTGCAGACCGATTATGTGGATGCTTTGCTTTTGCACCGGCCCGATACTTTGATGGAACCGGAGGAAGTTGCGGAAGCCTTTGATGAGTTGCACAAATCAGGAAAAGTGCGTCACTTCGGCGTCAGCAACCAAAATCCGATGCAAGTCGAATTGCTGAAGAAAGTTGTCGCACAACCATTATTGATCAATCAATTGCAGCTTAGCTTGACGCATGCGCCGATGATCGATGCAGGCTTCAACGTGAATATGATGAATAGTCCATCGCTTGTGCATGATGGGTCGATCCTGGAGTACAGCCGCATCACTGACATGACGATCCAACCATGGTCGCCTTTCCAAGTCGGAAACGGGAAAAAGGGGCTGTTCTTCGATCATCCCGATTATGTGGAGTTGAATGAAAAAATCGAAGCGATGGCCGAGGACAAAGGGGTATCGCGTGAAGCGATCGCAATCGCTTGGTTGCTGCGTCACCCAGCTAAAATGCAGCCGATCGTCGGCAGCATGAACCCGGAGCGCATCGCCGCCATCTGTAAAGCTTCCGATGTGGAGCTGAGCCGCACCGAGTGGTATGAGCTCTACAAGGCTGCAGGCAAAAAGTTGCCTTAAGCAAAGTCCGCACGAACTCAAGAGAAATGGAAAAAGAACAAGCCTCCATCATGGAAGCTTGTTCTTTTTCTCTTTTATGGTTTAAGGCTCATACACAATCCTATCAAAGTAGAGCATATCCGCTACTTCATCGGTCTCTAGTGAACTGGTTATTTCACCATTGTAAAGCATTTCTCCAGTCCCGATATCGAATGCCGCCAACTGGGAAGTCTGGCCGGGTTCCAAATAAGTCTGCGTCAGGATCACCCGATTGCCTGCGACGAGGATTTTCCAATCCATAACCGGAGTGCGTTCCCAATCGCCAGTATTTTCAAGGTCAATCGTTTCCAACACTTCATCCTGCATAAGGTCGACCGCTTGAAGCGTCCAATTGCCGTTTGTTTGCTGCAACTGATAGAAAATGCCGTCCTTGATCGCATATGGCAGGGATTCTATCAAAACAGCATCGGAATTAGTAAGATCTGTCCATTGCTTCGTAGCCCAATCGTAGCGCTTAAATGTCATTGAAGCATCTAAGGGTGCGTATTCCGTAGCTTCCAAATCGGTTTGTTCGATCCGCGCCATCACTAAGAGGCCTTCTCGATCGCCCTGAGTCAAAACTGCCGTCGAAATGCTCTGGTAGCCGGTAATATCTGCAGGCATATCGAAGATGAAATGCTCTTCCAACGTGCCGCTGATTGGATCACAGATAATGATGTCAGTGCCAAGGCTATCCGAATAGTTACTATAACGACTGTATTCGATGACCACTTTTCCGTCCAGAAATAAAGTGCGGTTGACGGAGTAATAAATTTGTTGCGTTGTTTCCGGGTAGGCAATCAGTATTTCTGAAGCAGTACCGCTCGCTTTATCCAATGTCTCCAGCAAAAATCCGTCATTTTCTTCCTCTGCATAATACAGATTTTTTTCCGTTTCTGCATAATATCCTGAGTAGGTATTCTTGCCGCGCATAAAGGGACGGTAGTCGGCACGCCATGCCAATACGGCGCTGTCTGCGTAATCCTGAAAGAACGCATCCTGCCGCCGTGTTTCGGAATTGCGCAACCCTGAGTTGTCCAAGCTGAGTGTGGTTGTTTCCCATTGCGTATTAACCGTTCCGTAATAGGTCAAGCCTTCCACTGCTGCATCGTCACCGGAAATTGTCTCGATATCGATTTGCAAAGAATCTTCCTTCGCCAAAAGTGGTTGGCTGTAGAACCCCCCGAGAACGACAAGCAGGAGGAGGCTCAGCAATAAAATCGTTTGTTTTCTCATTTTTGTCCTCCTTCTATACGCTGATGCGTTTTTCAAGCAACCGATAGTTAATCCATGTCCCAGATAGGAAGAGCACCAGGCTCACGGCAATCATCACCCAATATTTTTCTTCCGCATATAAGCGCGTTGTGATGCCCGTACGCAAGAAGATAACCATCGCGGCAATAAGTCCGACCGCGAGAATGCCGGCCAAGAAAACGCCTTTCCAACGTCCGCTCAAGTGCATCAGGATGAATGTATATCCAAAAGTGAGCGCTGTATAGCCAATAGTATAATAGAGCAGATAATTGGAAAAGAGACTTGGTAAAGCAAGTGCTAATGGGGAAGCGCTAGTGGATGCCATCTGCAAAGGAATCTCCAAATAGCTGTCCGCCGGGATAAGTCCCGAAAAGACCAGCTCCTCCAGATACAAAAGCCCAATCTGCCAAACTTGCAGTCCCGTGATCAGGAGCCAAATCGTCGCGAATTTTGCTGCATACACAGCAAAACGGCTGCCTGGCAGACTGAGCAAACGGAAAGAGAAACGATTTTTTCCCGTCCAGTCCTGATACCAGATAAATGCAGCATAGAAGAGCAGACTGAAAACGGCCGTCATGATTGAAAAAACAAAAAATGAATTGCTTGTCACGACTGCGATCGTGATGTTCCCAGACTCCAGTACATACTGTTCGGATATTGGAGCGACCCCTTGTTGCCGGTAGCTCTCATACCCATCTTTCCAGAAGTTGTACTCATGAAAGACGGCATAAGCCTGCAGACTTGTAACAAAAGCTAACAGGAAGCCATAGAATTGTTTAGCCCGATTCCATTCAAATGACCATAGTTCCATAAATTTTTTCATGGCTGATACACCTCCCGCATTACATCAATAATCGCTTTTCCTTCGGTTTGTCGGATGTCTTCTGCGTAAAAGTCTTTGACGACGCGACCGTTGCGCAGCATGACGATTCGATCCAGCAACATTTCGATCTCATCCATATGGTGGGTGGCGATGAGGACGCCTTTGTCCGTCACGAATTTGCTGGTGAAGACCTCCAGAATATCCTCCCGGGCAAAGACATCGATACCGGAAAAAGGCTCATCCATCAAATAGTAGTCCGCATCCAGAGAAAGCCCCAGCAAGAAATTCACTTTTGCGCTGTTCCCTTTGGATAGATTTTTCAGCTGCATATCCGGTTCCAACCGGAAGAATGAAAGCAATTCATCCGCTTTGGCGGTATTCCAATTCGGGTAATAGGTATTCATAAACTGCATCGACTCCGCGATAGTCATCCCACGGGGCATCGTCAGTGAGTCGGGGATATAGGAGATCTTTTCGTACAGTTGCTGCTGGATGTCCTCCCCGTCGATCGTGACCGAACCGTTATTGCGCGGCACCAGGCCCATGACGCAATTCATGAGGGTTGTTTTTCCGGTACCGTTCATTCCTGTCAGGCAAGTCACCTCGTTTTTTTTGATGGTAAAACTGACATCTTCCAAAATTGCTCGTTTTCCATATTTTTTTTCCAAATTCTTGATTTCAATCATTGGGGTGCACCTCCTTCAAGCGCGTTTTGATTAAGTTCAGTATCGCCTCATCTTCCAGTCCGATTGTCCGTACCGTTTCGATGAACGCCATTAAGGCATCTTCCAGTGTCTCTTTCCTTAATGTCTGAATCTTCGCTTGACTGTCCGTTATTTTGCTGAGAGAATTTCCATCTGTATAGATCAAACCAAGCCCCTCCATTTCCTTGTAGGCACGCTGTACGGTATTCGGATTTACCTTCAATTGTGTGGCCAGTTCCCGGCGTGAGGGTATTTCCTGCCCCGGCTGGAAATCGCCACTGACGATTTTTTGCTTGTGCATTTCGATAATCTGTTCATAGACCGGACTTCTTTTATCAAAAATCACTTTTCCCACCTGCCTTTCCCGATCGAGTGTATTAAGTGGTTAATACACATGGGGTAAAAAACATATGTATAAGTGTATTATATGGATAATACACCAGTAAGTCAACCGGCACCCTGAGGACAGGGCACGGGTTGACTTACTGGTGTGATTTATTTATCAAAACGAGGAATCTGCCGTCTCAGCAGTCGTATCCGCTGAATCGAAGTCAGGCGCAGCCTTCAATTTTTTTGCTTGATTGTACAGGTCGAACTCGCCCGTCAATTCCGTTGTAACAATGGTTTTCTGATCAGTTTGCGTTACTGTGGAAAGATAGGAAAATGCTTTCAGATAGAAGGTTTCGGCATCCAGACGGATAGCGATCTCGTAATCGGTCTGCTCGGAGGGCAAGGTCTGGAACAGGTAGTTGATCTCTTTGTTCATCGTATCATCGCTGCCGGAAAAGCTCAGCAAATACTCATCCCCATCCAGTTCAAGGGTGCCATATTCTTCAATGATTCCGCTCAGTTCGATAAAAGTCTCCAGCGGATAGACCTGCAGACTTGCCAATGGGACATCGGGGGTGGCATAAGCGGTCCAGTCGGCATCTTCGATCCGGATGTAACCCACTTCAGGGGTCACATAGAACTCGGATTTTGTGGCGGGATAATCGCTGTTTTTGTCTATCCGCTTTCCGTAACCAGTCTTTTCTTCCGGGAACAGCGTCGCATCGGCGGTTGTGTACTGCTCGTTCACCGCTGTAGCGCCATTCAGGTCCTCTTTAGCAGTCGTTGTGGTCAACGCGACCAACTGGTGGTAGCTGTCGAGGTCGGCGGAACGGTTGATCAAGTTCTGCATGACTTCTTCCCCCGGCAGAGCGGTCCCGCAGGCGGAAAGCAGGAAAAGCGGAAGGAGCATCGCGGAGAATATTGTCTTTTTCAAGGGTGGTGCCTCCAAATCTATAGTAAAAGTATGGGCTTATCTAGGTTGTTGGGGATCTGCCCGATGCGGGCAATCTTTTCTCATTGTACAAGAGAATGTGTGATTGCGAAAGGGCGGAATTTCATGTGGGAAGCTAGCTGCGGATAAAAAGGCGGGTTTGCTATAGCAACGAGACAATTCTATAATGAGAGCAACAGCTTTAAGAGGAATAAGACCGAGGTGATGAAAATGGATGAGGATTTTTTTAAAGAAGAAATCTATTATAGAGACCTTTATTACACAACCAAAGGAAAAGAGGAGTGTGCTCCCAACCATAGTTTCGGACCAACTGTCCGGGAATATTTTTTGATCCATATCATTATGAAGGGTAAGGGCTACTTCGAGATTGACAACAGCCGGTTCAATCTGAAAGAAGGCCAATTTTTCATCATCTATCCGAACGTGATGACCTATTACCAAGCTGATGAAGAGGATCCTTGGGAATATTACTGGATCGGCATGCAAGGCGAGCAGTTGGAGGCCTTGCTTGAGGCCATCGGATTCCGGGTTTCGCATCCGGTTGGGAATGTGAAAAATTTCGGCCAAGTAAAAGAGATGATGCAGGAAATCATGGCGGCCAATCCATTTGATATCTTGTCGCGGCTGCGGTTGCAAGGGCAATTGTACCTTCTGTTGAGCCTGTTGGGGCACGATCTGAACGGCACCGAAATCAAACAGATTGAGAAAATCAACAAAGGCGTCGAATATACAAAAAGGGCGCTTGAAATCATTAAAGACAGGTATCGGGATGTCGATTTTCAGATCGGTGACATCAGCCGGGAATTGTCTTTGAACGATTCCTACTTGACTTCGGTTTTCCATAAAACGACAAACCGTACGCCGCATGAATATTTGATTGAGTTCCGTGTTTTCAAAAGCCGTGAATATCTGGAAACGACGGATCTCAGCATTGCCGAGATCGCCGAGAAGGTCGGCTACAAAAATCCTTTGAGCTTCACGCGCATCTTCAAAAGCAAGATGGAGATGTCTCCGAGGGCTTATGTAAAGAAAGTCAAAACGAAATAGTACAGCAAGGTAAGGTGGACAACAAAGGTTCGGCTGTTTGGCACCGCTGAAAAGCCGGTTCCGGGCAGGTCCGGCCTTTTTGCTTTAACAGCAATATCCTTTGGGTATACATCCTTATTATTTAAAAATCAACAAAAATGTATGTTTTTGTATGGTTGAATATCTATCAGAGGCCTCTTATATTTGGTATTATAAGGACATCAAAACAAGTAAACGTTTACAAGGTGGTTGTTTTTGAATAGCTTATGCGCAATTTTTCTATGGTCTAAAAGTTCCTTTGTTTTCAACTATACAATTTTATAGATTAAAGAAAAGGTGGAGAAGAGATGTTAAAGAATTGGAAGAAAGTATCATTAGCTACAGTGTTATTATCAGGACTTGTTTTAGGGGCGTGCGGAAACGGTTCCGACGGCGGAAACGATTCGGGTGATGTGACCATCACTTACGGCATTTGGGACAAAATCCAACAACCGGGTATGGAAGCGATAGCGGAAGCTTTCGAAGCGGAGAACCCGGGCATAGACGTAAAAGTGGAAGTGACACCTTGGGATCAATACTGGACCAAATTGGAAGCGGGAGCAAAAGGCGAAAGCATGCCGGATGTATTCTGGATGCACTCCAACGAAATCGCGAAATACGCAACGGGTGGCGTCCTGATGGATCTGTCGGAAACCTACGCAAACAGCGAAGTGACTTCTTTAGATCATTTCCCAGAAGAGTTGGTCGAGTTGTATTCTGCTGACGATGCGCTTTACGGTATCCCGAAAGATTACGACACAATCGCACTATGGTACAACAAAACGCTGTTCGACGCTGCGGGCGTTGCCTATCCGGATGAAACATGGACTTGGGACACGATGTTGGCAGCTGCTCAAACCTTGACCGATCCCGACAACGGCGTATACGGCATCCTGGCGCCATTGAACAGACAGGAAGGCTACCATAACTTCATCTTCCAGAACGGCGGCTACGTATTGTCCGATGACAAGACTGAATCTGGTTTCCGTTTGGACGAAACAATCGAAGCTGTGCAATGGTATGCGGATTTGAGCGTGAAACATGGTGTGTCGCCAACACAAAGTCAATTTGCTGAGAACACAAACTTATCATTCTTCCAATCAGGACGCGGCGCGATGGGCTTCTTCGGCTCTTGGATGACAGGGGAAATGGCGAATAACGAATATACGGCTGCCAATGTTGATGTCGCGCCATTACCGAAAGGCAAACAAGCGGCAACACTGTTCAATGGCTTGGCGAACTCCGTTGCGTCTTCAACTGAAAATGAAGAAGCAGCTCTGAAATTCGTTGAATTCCTGGGAACAGAGGAAGCGATGCGCCTGCAAGGCGAGAATGGTGCGGCAATTCCGGCTTATGAAGGAACTGAAGAGACATTTGTAAATGCCTATAGCCAATTCAATATGCAAGTCTATGTGGATCAAATGGAAAATGCCTACATCAAGCCTTACTCCACAGAAACAGCCCGTTGGGAAGATGTCGAAAACACTGCCTTGATGCCGGTATTCGACGGTACAGCGACTGTTAAAGAAGTCGCTGCGGATATCGTCGCTGGTGTTGAAAAAGTTTTGGCGAACGAAAAATAAAAAATAGAAGGCCGCTTATGGGGACTAGCCCTATAAGTGGCTTTCAAATATATAGAGGTGAATGTGATGAAATCGGATGTAACAATCCCTAAAGAAAAAACGGTAAGAACGGTGACACCTAAGGAACGCAAAAGGAAGATGGCGATGTGGGGCTGGTTTTTTATCGCTCCAACATTGATCGGGCTTTTGATCCTGAACGTCATCCCGTTGTTCCAGTCGCTGTATATGAGCTTCCAGAGTGTGAGTACGTTCGGCACCTCAACCTTTGTCGGGCTGGACAACTACCTGCAGATGCTGAAAGATCCTGAATTTTGGCAATCATTGAAAAATACCTTCTTCTACGCCGCCATCCAAGTACCCATCACAATGATCCTGTCGCTTTTCTTTGCGGTATTGATGAACACGAAGATAAAAGCGGTCGGACTGTACCGTACGATTTTCTTCCTGCCGATGATCGCAGCCCCGGCAGCCGTGGCCATGGTTTGGCGCTGGCTGTTCAATTCGGAATACGGCTTGCTGAATGCGGTGCTGGATAAACTCGGTTATTCCGGAAACATCTTATGGATCACCGATCCTGAAGTGGCAATCTGGTCGATCATCATCGTCGGAATCTGGACAAATGTCGGCTACAACATGATTCTGCTGTTGGCAGGTTTGAAGGAAATACCGAAAGAATATTATGAAGCGGCTGTTGTGGATGGCGCTGGACCGCTGAAGCAATTCTTCTCGATCACACTGCCTTTGCTTTCGCCGCAACTGTTTTTCGTTTCCGTAACGAGTGTTATCAGTGCCCTACAAGTGTTCGATGTCATCTTCATGATGTTCGACCGCACGAACTTAGCACTGAAGAGTACGCAATCACTCGTATATATGTTCTTCAATGAATCATTCGTGCTCAATGACAAAGGCTACGGCTCGGCTGTTGCCATCTCATTGGTTCTTATCATCATGGCGATCACCGGCATTCAGCTGTTGGCGCAGAAAAAATGGGTCACCTACGATTAGGAGTGAATAAATATGAAGATAAAAATGAATAAAACGACCGCATTGATCCACATCGTGCTGATCATCGGCTCCTTGCTGATGGTCGTGCCGTTCTTGTGGATGGTCTTGACCTCGGGGAAAACAATCAGCGAATCCACACAAATACCGCCGCAAATTTTCCCGCAAGTGTTTCAAGTCGAGAACTATCGGGCGGTATGGGATTCCTTGCCGTTCGTCAGTTTCTATATCAATACAGGATTGATGATCGCGCTCAGGGTATTGACATCGACGCTCTTCAGCGCCATGGCGGCCTTTGCAGTTGCGAAACTGTCCTTCCCAGGAAAGAACCTGTTTTTCGCCATCGTGCTGACACAGATGATGATCCCTTCGCAGATCTATCTGACACCGCAATATTTGTTGGTCCAAAATCTGGGACTTTTGAACACAATCTCCGCTTTGGTCATCCCAGGCATCGTCTCCGCTTTCGGAACTTTCCTGCTGCGCCAATTTTTCATAAAATTGCCTGATGAACTGATGGAAGCCGCAACGATTGATGGTGCGACGACCTGGCAAGTATTCTACCGCATCTATATGCCGTTGGCGCGTTCCGGCTTGGTGGCTTTGGGCATCTTCACGTCTCTGTTCGCTTTCAAGGATTTGATGTGGCCACTCGTCGTCAACATGTCCCAGGACAAAATGACGCTGTCGGCTGGATTGGCCAGCCTGCAAGGACAATTCACAACCAATTATCCGCAACTGATGGCCGGATCGGTCATCGCGATCATCCCGATGATCATCCTTTACATCATATTCCAAAAACAATTCATCGAAGGCATCGCCACAACGGGTGGAAAATAAGAAGAAAAGCGGACCAACCCCGCTCTGCCTGCTAGACATCACCAATAAAAGGTACAATCTAAAGATATTTGAGAATGAGGTAACCGATAATGAAGATAAAAAATGAAGCGATGCTGATCACCTATCCGGACAGTCTGGGCAATAACCTGAAGGATCTGGAACACGTACTGGACACCCATCTGAAAGGGGTTGTCGGCGGCGTGCACATCCTGCCGTTCTTCCCGTCATCCGGCGACCGCGGCTTTTCGCCGATGGACTACACGAAAGTGGATGAGCGGTTCGGCGGCTGGGAAGACATCAAGCGCATCAGCGAAAAATACTACATGATGTATGAGTTCATGCTCAACCACATTTCCGCACAATCGCCCTATTATTTGGACTTTCTTGAGAAAAAAGAAGAGTCGCCTTACAAGGATTACTTCATCCGCTACAACGACTATTGGCCGGAGAACCGGCCGACTGATGCGGACATCGACCTGATCTATAAACGCAAACCCAAAGCGCCTTACGTGGATGCCTATTTCAAGGATGGCACGACGGAAAAAGTCTGGTGCACGTTCTCGGAAGAACAGATCGATTTGAACGTGAAGACCGAAGCGACGCGCCGGTTCATCAAGGATACCTTGAGTTTTCTGGCGGACAAAGGGGCTTCGATCATCCGCTTGGACGCATTCGCCTACGCCATCAAGGAATTGGATACGAATTGCTTCTTTGTGGAACCCGAAATCTGGGAGATGCTGGAATACGCAGTGGAAATCCTGAAACCCTATGAGGTGACGGTTCTTCCCGAAATCCATGAGCACTACACGATCCAGCAAAAAATCGCCGAAAAAGGCTATCCGGTCTATGATTTTGCCTTGCCGATGCTCGTGCTGCATGCACTTTACAGCGGCAAAGCGGAGAAACTGCTGCACTGGCTGGACATCTGTCCGCGCGACCAATTCACAACCTTGGACACGCATGACGGCATCGGTGTCGTCGATGTGAAGGATCTGCTTACCCAGGAAGAAGTGGACTTCGCGGTCGAAGCCCTTTACGAAAAGGGCGCCAATCTGAAGCGGATCTACAGCTCGGAGGCCTACAATAACCTAGACATCTACCAGATCAACTGCACGTACTATTCGGCTTTGGGCAACAACGATGCCGCCTATCTGTTGGCGCGCGCGATCCAGTGCTTCACTCCGGGGATCCCTCAGATCTATTACGTAGGCTTGTTGGCCGGCGAAAACGATCTGGAGCTGCTGGAAAATAGCATGGAAGGCCGCAATATCAATCGGCACTACTACAGCCTGGACGAAATCGGGCGAGAAATCGAGCGGCCGGTCGTAAAAGACCTCTTCCGCTTGCTGTCTTTCCGCAATACGGCCAAAGCTTTCGATGGAGATTTGGAAATAACCAAAATCGACGACAGTGCCTTCACTTTAACGTGGGCCCTTGCCGAAGAGGCGGCCAGCCTGACGGTCGACCTGCCTACAAATACATTCTCGATCCTTCACCGGACTGGAGCAGGAGAAAAACAAATATTTTAGCCAAAATGAATAGAGCCAAGGAGTGATGACTGTGACGATAACATTTGATGAAACAAAAAAATGCTTTCATTTGCAGAACGAATCAGTGAGCTATGTAATTGCACTGGAAGAAGATAAATATGTGTCTCATCAGTATTGGGGAAAACGGATCAATAGCTTTTCCCAAGTGGCTGATTATCCGCGCCAAGACAATGCTTTTGCGCCCAATCCGTTCGAGGTGCCCGGCCGTGAATTTTCGCTGGCGACCTTGCCGCAGGAATTTCCGGGCAATGGGAGCGGCGATTTCCGGGAATCGGCATTCGAATGCCTGTATCCCGATCAAACGACCGTCAGCCTCTTGACCTACAAGAGCCATGAAATCGTGGCGGGTAAGCAGCCGCTGCATGGCTTGCCGCAGACGTATGAAACAACGGAAGAACCGGCGGAAACGTTGTTGCTTACCTTGGAGGATACCGTCACAAAAGTGGAGGTCGTTTTGAGCTACACCTTGTTCCGCGACTATCCGGTGCTGACGCGTTCGGCCAGTTTCCGCAACAACGGAACTGGAGAGATTCATCTGAACAAAGCTTTGAGCATGTCCATCGATTTCCCGGATGATGCTTTCGATATGATCCAATTGCCTGGTGCCTGGGGAAGGGAACGCCAAGTCGTGCGCACGCCGCTCGTCCGTGGCATCCATACGCTCGACAGCAAGCGCGGAACCACGAGCCATGCCTATCAGCCATTCGTGGCTTTGGCGGAGAAAACGGCGACGGAAGATCAGGGAGCGGTCTACGGATTCCATTTCGTTTACAGCGGCGAATTCAGAGCCAATGTCGAAGTCGACACCTATTCGCAGACGCGCGTCCAGATGGGAATCAATCCGGTCCATTTCCAATGGCATTTGCCTGTCGGAGAGACGTTCCAGACGCCGGAAGTCGTGCTGGCTTATAGCGAAAATGGCCTGAACGGCTTGTCGCAAACGCTGCATCCCTTCTACCAGAAACATCTGATCCGTGGCCAGCATCAATTTGCAGAACGACCTGTTCTCGTTAACAATTGGGAAGGCACCTACTTCGATTTCACAGCTGAAAAGATTGAGGCTATGGCTGATGAAGCAGCTGCTTTGGGGGTTGAACTGTTCGTACTTGACGATGGCTGGTTTGGGAAACGGGACGATGATTATTCCTCGCTGGGGGATTGGCATGTCCACACCGCAAAATTGCCGGCTGGATTGAAGCAACTCGCAGAGAACATCAAGGCGAAGGGCATGCTGTTCGGCTTGTGGTTCGAACCGGAAATGATCTCCGAAGACAGCGACCTCTACCGCGCCCATCCAGATTGGTGCATCCATACGCCCGGAAGAGAAAAGTCACTTAGCCGCAGCCAGTACGTGGTGGATTTCAGCCGCAAAGAAGTGCGAGACAATATCCTGGCGCAGATGATGCAGATCCTGGATGAAGTGCCAATCGACTACATCAAATGGGACTACAACCGCAACATGACCGAAATCGGAACTGCCGCTCCAGGCGCGTTGCCGGGGGAAATGCTGCACAAATACATGCTGGGTCTTTATGAAGTGATGGAGGCGCTAGTGACGAAATATCCGAATATCCTCTTCGAAAGCTGCTCGGGCGGCGGGGGACGTTATGATCCGGGTATCCTCTACTATATGCCGCAGACTTGGACAAGCGACAACACCGATGCGGTGGCCCGCCTGGAAATCCAGTATGGCACTAGCCTCGTCATGCCGATTTCGAGCATGGGTTCGCACGTATCTGCCATTCCAAATCACCAAGTGCACCGAATGACTTCGATGAAGATGCGCGGTGATGTGGCGATGGCCGGCAATCTTGGCTACGAACTGGACGTCACGACGCTTTCAGAAGCAGAGAAACAGGAGATGAAGGAGCAGATCAGCTTCTACAAGGAACACCGTGCACTCGTTCAATACGGTGTCTTCCACCGCATCCTCAGTCCTTTCGAAACGCAGAACGAGGCTGCATGGATCTTTGTGAGTCCCGAGCAGGACGAGGCGCTCTATTTCTACTACCGGGTTCTTGACCGGGCCAACCTGAAGAAGAAAAAAGTGCTGTTCAAAGGCTTGGATGCCTCTAAATTCTACACCGTCAGCGGATATGAAGGGGTTATCGGCGGCGATGAGCTGATGAACCGTGGCCTCTACCTGAAGGATGCTTTGCACGGCGATTACCAAAGTGTCTGTTTGGTGCTGAAGGAAGCGCAATCGGTTTAAAATGCAAAAAAAGCAGAAGGTTGTCTCGGAAAATGAGATAGCCTCTGCTTTTTTGTTAGTCCAAATATTCTTTTTCGAAAGTCTTCGTGCTGCGCACGGTATCGAATTGGCGCACCAACCCTTCTATCTCTTCGCGGGAATCACGGAATTTAGGCGGCAAGGCCAAGCGTTCGCCCAGTGTCTCGTAAGGTTCTTCATCATCGATGAACCCGGGACCTTCCGTCGCAAATTCGAAGAGGATGCCTTGCGCGATATTGGCGTAGAGCGATTCGAAGTAGAAGCGGTCGACATAGCCAGAAATCGGAAAACGGTAAGCACCCATATGTTCGATCCATTCTTCCAAATCTTTGCGGTCCTTCACGCGGAAAGCCATGTGGTGGACGCTGCCGAAACCTTGTTTGGATTGTCCCATGGAATCGTTGTGCTCCACAATCATGCGGCCGCCGTTTCCGCCTTCGCCCACTTCGAAGACATGGATGTCTCCATCGGAAGCGGCATGGCGGAAGCCCAGAACAGACTCCACCACTTGCTTGTAGAAATTGAAATCAGCGATGCGGACAAAAATCGGTCCCAACCCGCGGATGCCGTATTCATTCGGAACAGGGCCTTTTTGCCACGGGATTCCGGGAGCCACGCCGGTGTCCGACTCATCGGAAACCAATTGATAGAGCTGCTCATCAAAGTCCTGGAAGTCAAGCACCCGGCGGCCGAACTGCTCATAAATGCCGGAATGCGTAACGTCATATTTGTCGAAACGTTTCACCCAATAATCCAGGGCTTCATCGGAAGGAACGCGCAGGCCGGTCTTGAAGATTTCGTTGGTCCCCCTGACGGCTTTCGGGATGCCCGGGAAATCGAAGAAAGTCATGTCCGTGCCGGCACTGCCGCGGTCATCGGCGAAGAAAAGGTGATAAGTCTGGATATCATCTTGGTTGACAGTTTTTTTGACCAAGCGCATGCCCAAGATGTTCGTGAAGAAGGCATAATTCTTTTCGGCGCTGCTTGTGATGGCGGTGACGTGGTGAATTCCTCTTAATGTGTTCATGGATTGGTTCCTCATTTCGTTGTGTATTCTGTTTCGTATATTCCTAATTAGAGATATATAGACAAAAAAAGAAATCAGCGATCAGCTAACTTAATTTCAGTATACCGGCGCCCGACATAAGACGCAAGCATTTTGCCCCGCAAATAAGAAACCGGCGCTCGGCAGGTGTCCCAAAATGCAAATGGAAGAGAAGAGTGTATAATAAGAAGAGCAAAAAGCATTTTGTAGACTACAACAAATCTAGAATGAACGAAAGGCAGTGTTCGTATGGCAGGAAATGGATTGATAATGCAATATTTTGAATGGTATTTGGATGATGATGGTCAATTATGGAATCGCCTGAAGGAGGATGCAAAACATCTGAAGGAGCTGGGCATTACGGCTGTCTGGACTCCTCCGGCCTACAAAGCGACAGGGACGAACGATACCGGCTACGGCGTCTACGATCTCTATGATTTAGGTGAATTCGACCAAAAAGGGGCCGTCCGTACAAAATACGGAACCAAGGAAGAATACTTGGCTGCAATCGAAGCCTTGCATGCAGAAGGAATCGCTGTCTATGCCGACGTCGTCTTGAACCATAAAGCTGGCGCTGATGAAACGGAACGCTTCCTTGCTTATGAAGTGGATCCCGACAACCGTCAGAAAAAGCAGTCCGATTCCTACGAAATCGAAGGCTGGACGAAATTCACGTTCCCGGGCCGCGGCGACAAATATTCCGACTTCAAATGGTCATGGGAGCATTTCACCGGAACGGACTTTAATAACGAGAACGGCAAAGAAGCCATCTACATGATCAAGGGCTTCGAAAAAGGCTGGACGGAAAACGAGAGTGTCGACAGCGAATACGGCAATTATGATTATTTGATGTATGCCGATATCGACTACGGCCACCCCGCAGTCGTCGAAGAAGTCAAAAAATGGGCGGACTGGTACATCAAGGAAACCGGCGTCGACGGCTTCCGCTTGGACGCCATCAAACACATCAATGACAATTTCGTGCAAGAGTTTGTTGAGACGATCCGCGCGCAGCATGGCGATGATTTTTATGTGGTCGGAGAATATTGGAAATACCGTTATGGGACAATCAAGGAATACTTGGAAGCGACCGACTTCTCTTTGGATCTGTTCGATGTCCCCTTGCACCAGAATTTCCACGTTGCGTCCCAGCAAGGCAAGGATTACGATTTGCGTGAATTGTTCAAGGAAACGCTGGTCGCCAAAAATCCGACCCATGCGGTCACGTTTGTCGACAACCATGACTCACAACCCGATCAAGCCTTGCAGTCCTTTGTAGAGCCTTGGTTCAAACCGTTGGCTTACGGCGTGACGCTCTTGCGCGAACAAGGATTTCCGTGCCTGTTCTACGGCGATTATTACGGCATCAAAGGTGCCCATCCGATCGACGGACAGAAAACCTTCCTGGATAAACTGCTCTATCTGCGCGCGAACCATGCTTACGGCGAACAACGCGACTACTTCGACCATAGCAACTGCGTCGGCTGGACTCGTCTGGGCAATGAGGAGCATCCGTACGGTTTGGCGGCAGTCATTTCCAATAGTGAAGAAGGCTTCAAGGATATGTATGTAGGCGAACAATATGCCGGACAGACTTTCGCGGACTACACGGGCAATCGCGAAGATAGAGTCGAAATCGCTGAGGACGGCAATGGGCGTTTCCCTGTCAAAGCCGGTTCGATTTCGGTCTGGGTGAAGGATGGCATCTCTCCGGAGGAAGCCTTCGACGACACCGCGGTGGAAGGGTAGATTTTTTCAAAAAAACAGCAACAACTCCATAAGAAAAAGGCGAGCCGTCATCGGCTCGCCTTTTTCTATGGGGGGAGGGTAGGTTAGAACTGGTAAGCGTAATTAAGGTGATACCGGCCATCCTCTGGTTAAGGGATGGTGATCACATCTTGGGATTGCTTGTCGAAGAAGTGGGACTTGTTCATGTTGAAGGCCAAATCAATGACTTCGCCTGGCGAATGGAAATCGCGCGCGTCCACACGGGAAATGAATTCTGTTGCGCCGACTTTACTGTAAAGCATGGTTTCAGCACCCAATAATTCGGATACGACCACTTCCGCTTTGACAGCCCAAGTCGGGTTGGTATCAAGAACAATCTGCTCACTTTGGATATCTTCGGGACGGATGCCGAAAGTCAGTTCTTTGCCGTTGTAGCCTTTGTCTTCCAGGACTCTGCGTTTTCCGGCCGGCAAGGTCAATTTCAGCCCTTCGCCGTTTGTGATGACGCCATCCTGCAGCGTTACGTTGAAGAAGTTCATGGCAGGCGATCCGATGAATCCAGCTACGAAAACGTTAACTGGTGTATCGTAAACTTCTTTCGGGCTGCCGATCTGTTGCACAAAGCCATCCTTCATGATGACGATACGATCCGCCATGGTCATCGCTTCGGTTTGGTCATGGGTTACGTAGATGGTTGTCGTATTCAGGCGACGGTGCAATTTTGCGATTTCAGCACGCATGGCCACACGCAATTTTGCATCCAAGTTTGATAACGGCTCATCCATCAGGAAGACTTTTGCGTCACGCACGATTGCGCGACCCAAGGCGACACGCTGTCTTTGACCACCGGATAAAGCTGCCGGTTTGCGGTCCAAGTATTCCGTCAAACCTAAGATGTCCGCTGCATTATCAACACGCTTTTTGATTTCATCTTTGCTGTACTTTCTCAGTTTCAGACCGAAAGCCATATTGTCGAATACAGTCATATGCGGGTATAGTGCATAGTTCTGGAAAACCATCGCGATGTCGCGGTCTTTCGGTGCCACATCGTTCATGACGGTGTCGCCGATGACCAATTCGCCTTCCGAAATATCTTCCAGACCGGCGATCATACGAAGCGTCGTTGACTTTCCGCAACCGGAAGGACCAACAAAGACGATGAATTCACGATCTTGGATATGCAAGTTGAAATCTGTCACGGAATAATTTGGGGAATTGTCATATTTTTTGTGGATGCTGTTCAATTGGATCTCTACCATGTATTTGTACCTGCCTTTTGATTTTTTTTGGCTTTCTTTTATGTCCTTATCTTATTTGAAAGCGGATTCCATGACCACGGGAAACTGCCCAAAAAAGTCGATGGTTTTTTGTGCACTATGCCGAAGGCGCTTTCTTGATGCGGAAAGTTTTTAGAAAAATATTAGGAATTGTTCAAGGAAAAGTCTCAATTCATTGCTATAGTGTATATAGCGCTCGCCCCGATGGCGTTAGGAAAGGCCAAGCACACAACTAAACCGTGAAAAACCGCGGTTGTTTTGGTAAAATGGTTCTTTGATGCAGGAGAGATCGATACAGCGATACTAGAGAGAAAAAGGAGTTTTGATCCATGAACAAAAGAGGTTTTGAAGTCATCAGCAGTTATACCGATAAAAACATCCAATTGCCCAAGCGTGCAACGAAGCACGCAGCGGGATACGATTTTGAAGCAGCCGAGGAAATCGTCTTGCCGGCGATCTGGAAGACGGTCGTGCAAAGCGCAGGATCGCATCTTACGGAAATCTTCAGCAGCGACAAAGATGAGGCGCTCGAAAAGAAAGAACAGCTTTTGCGTCCGCTTTTGGTGCCTACCGGGATCAAAGCCTACATGCAGGAAGACGAATACTTGCAATTGACGAACCGTTCCAGCAATCCGCTGAAAAATTTCATCGTGCTGCCGAACGGTGTGGGCATTGTGGATGCGGATTATTACAATAACGAGGGCAACGAAGGGCATATCTACTTCCAGTTCCTGAATTTCGGCTTGCGCGACAAAGTCATCCGCAAGGGCGACCGCATCGGCCAGGGTATCTTCCTGCAGTTCCTGAAAGCCGACCAAGATGAAGCAGAAGGATTGGAACGCACAGGTGGTTTCGGCTCGTCAGGACAGGCCTAAAAAGAAAAACCAAATCGGCGGGTATTTGCGGATTGTTATACGTAGAGTAGGCTTTTTGTGATAAAATAAGATAAGTTGGTTCATACTTGAAGGAGAGATTCATTTGGCAAAAAAAAATGCAGTGAAATACGTTTGTCAGGCTTGCGGATACGAGTCGCCAAAATGGCTGGGACGCTGCCCGAACTGCGACACTTGGAACCAAATGGAGGAAGAACGGGAAGCGACAAAAGCAGTGAAGCAACAGCAGCGTTCCAATTTCAGTGGGAACGTACCTGAAGCGATTGCCATCCAGGACATCAAGACCGAGAATCTGCCGCGCGTCAAGACGCAGATGGAAGAAGTCAACCACGTGCTGGGCGGAGGTATCGTGCCCGGTTCGCTGATTCTGATCGGCGGCGATCCCGGCATCGGCAAGTCCACTTTGCTGCTGCAGGTTTCGGCGCAGATCAACCAAGGCGGTCACCGCGTTCTTTACATCTCTGGAGAAGAAAGTGCGAGTCAGATCAAATTACGGGCGGAACGGCTAGGGGTCAAGGGCACCGACTTCTACATCTACCCGGAAACGGATGTCGACGCAATCCGCAGCACAATCGAGCGGATCAAGCCGGAATTCGTCATCGTGGACTCGATCCAGACGATGATCCATCCGGACATCACGAGCACAGCCGGCAGCGTAACGCAAGTGCGCGAATGCACCGCCGAATTCATGCGGATTGCCAAGAGCAACGACATCGCGATTTTCCTCGTCGGACACGTGACAAAGGAAGGCGCCATCGCCGGACCGCGGATGCTGGAGCATATGGTGGATACAGTGCTGTATTTTGAAGGCGACCGGCATCATGCTTTCCGGATTTTGCGCGCTGTCAAAAACCGTTTCGGATCGACCGACGAAATCGGCGTTTTCGAGATGATCGAAGGCGGCTTGCGCGAGGTGAGGAACCCTTCCGAACTGTTCCTCGAAGAGCGGCTCGCCGGAGCTTCCGGATCGGCAGTCGTTGCGTCACTTGAAGGCACGCGCCCGATTTTGGCCGAGATCCAATGTCTGATCACGCCGACTGTCTTCGGGAATGCCCGCCGGACTGCGAGTGGCTTGGACTACAATCGGGTTTCCCTGATCATGGCCGTGCTGGAAAAACGGGCGGGCTTGTTGCTGCAGAACCAAGATGCCTACTTCAAATCGACAGGCGGCGTGAAGCTGGATGAGCCGGCCATTGACTTGGCTGTGGCAGTCAGCATCGCTTCAAGTTACTGGGACAGCGAGACTTCCGCGACAGAGTGCTTTATCGGAGAAATCGGCCTGACGGGGGAAATTCGCCGGGTGAGCCGGATTGAGCAACGCGTCAATGAAGCCCAAAAATTGGGTTTCACAAAGGTGTATCTTCCGAAGAATAATATGTCTGGCTGGAAGCATCCAGACGGGATCCAGATTATTCCTGTCGCAACGCTTCAAGAAACGCTGCGCAAAGTATTTCCAAATAAAAATTGATGGCAGAAGGAAAGAGAGGGAAGCCTTTGAAACGGAAAATCATTACGGCCGTCTTCCTGATGGTGGGCGGCAGCGCTGGGATTACAGCACTGCCTTACCTGTGGGAAGTAGCGGGCATACAAAATAATCTTTTCAATAATGTTTTTGTTAATTTTGGGGTTGGAGCACTTATATTTTATTTATTGTCATTTTTATTGATGAAATTGATCTTGGACATCATGCAAAAAATAGAAAATTATTTCAGCACCTTATCGGTGAGCTACATGCTGTTCGGTTCGATCGGAACAATCATCGGGCTGGTATTGGCTTGGTTGATTGGCATCCCGTTGACATCACTGAGGATTCCGGTCATCAACGATGTGTTGCCGGCTATCCTGTCCTTGATCCTGGCCTATCTGGGCTTCCGCGTGGGGACGACCCGGATCGAAGAATTCCGTAAATTGTTCGCAGCGAAACCGAAAAAGCAGGAAGAAACACAGATGCTTGACCGCAAAGCGGATGATACTTTCCGCAAATATAAGATTTTGGATACGAGCGTCATCATCGACGGGCGCATCTACGACATCGCCAAAACCGGTTTTCTGGAAGGCGTCATCGTCATCCCGAACTTCGTGTTGCGCGAACTGCAGTATATCGCGGATTCCTCCGACAGCCTGAAACGTGTCAGGGGCAGACGGGGATTGGATATCCTGAACAAACTCCAAAAAGAAGAGGATATCGTCGTGGAAAGCTACGACGGTGAATTCGAAGAGATTCCTGAAGTCGACAGCAAGCTGATCCGTTTAGCAAAACTGATCGACGGCATTGTCATCACGAACGACTATAACTTGAACAAAGTCTGCGAGTTCCAGAATGTTCCGGTATTGAACATCAATGCCTTAGCCAATGCCGTGAAGCCGGTCGTCATACCCGGTGAATACATGGTCGTCACCGTCATCAAAGTCGGAACGGAACGCAATCAAGGGGTGGCCTATCTGGATGACGGCACGATGATTGTCGTTGAAGAAGGACAGCATTACATGAATGAGACAATCGAAGTCGTCGTCACCAGTGCCTTGCAGACAGCAGCCGGCCGCATGATCTTTGCGAAACCTGCGCATTCACAAAAAGGCATCAAATAGAAAATCCAGCACGACATAACCAGTTCCATAGAAAAGGGGATACTTCATATGACAAAGAAAATCCGCGTACGTTATGCACCAAGCCCAACCGGTAACCTGCATATCGGAAACGCCCGTACCGCATTGTTCAACTATCTGTTTGCCCGCCATAACGACGGCGAGTTCATCATCCGCACGGAAGATACGGACCTAAAACGTAACCTTGAACACGGTGAAGAAAGCCAACTGAAAAACTTGGCATGGTTAGGAATGGACTGGGATGAAGGTCCGGACAAACCAGGCAAATTCGGACCGTACCGTCAATCTGAAAGACAGCATATCTACGATCCGTTGGTCGATCAACTGCTTCTGTCCAACCGCGCCTACAAGTGCTACTGCAACGAGGAAGAGTTGGAAACGGAGCGCGAACAGCAAAGAGCACGCGGCGAAATGCCTCATTACGGCGGCAAATGCGCAAACTTGACGCCTTCCCAACAAGCTGAAAAAGAAGCACAAGGCATCACGCCGGTCATCCGTTTCCGTGTGCCGATCGAAAACACTTATACATTCGATGACATGGTCAAAGGACCAATCACATTCGAAGCCAGCAGCGTCGGCGGAGACTACATCATCCGCAAACGCGACGGTTTCCCGACCTATAATTTTGCGGTTGCCGTGGACGATCACATGATGGCGATCACCCATATCCTGCGTGGGGATGACCACATCGCCAATACACCGAAACAAATGATGATCTATGAAGCCTTCGATTGGAAAATACCTACTTTCGGACACATGACGTTGATCATCAACAGCGAAACGGGCAAAAAATTAAGCAAACGCGATGAAACGATCCTTCAGTTCATTGAACAATACAAAGACTTGGGCTACCTACCGGAAGCGATGTTCAACTTCATCACGCTGTTGGGTTGGTCACCGGTCGGAGAAGACGAAATCTTCTCGAAAGACGATTTGATCAAGATGTTCGATCCGGAACGCCTGAGCAAATCGCCTGCCGCCTTCGACCAGAAGAAACTGGAATGGATCAATAACCAGTACATGAAGAGCGCCGACTTGGATGCAGTCGTGGCTTTGGCCGCGCCTCACTTGGTGGCTGCCGGTAAATTACCGGAAAACCCTACTGAAGCCGACAGCGAATACGCGAAAAAATTGATCGGTCTGTACCACGAGCAAATGAGCTATGCAGCTGAGATCGTTGCCTTATCGGAAATGTTCTTCGCTGATGAAATCAATCTGGACGCAGAAGCGCAAGAAATACTGGCTGCTGAAACAGCGCCGACCGTGCTTGCTGCATTCAAAGAACAATTGGTTGCCATCGAGCCGTTCGAAGAAGCCGAAATTCTGGGTGCCATCAAAGCCGTTCAAAAAGAAACGAAGATCAAAGGCAAGAACCTTTATATGGCTATCCGTGTCGCCGTCAGCGGCCAAATGCACGGGCCTGAAATCGGCAAGACCATCGAAGTGCTGGGCAGAGAGAAAAGCTTGGCTCACCTGAACAGCGTATTGGATAAAATGTAGGACCGACAAAAAAGTCTAGCAAAAATGAGCTTATTCTATATAATAGATGGATAATCCAAAAAGGGGCCTGGAATGACTTGAATAGATTACGCGAAACGATTCAAACCATAAAAGATCATGACCCGGCTGCAAGGAGTACGTTGGAAGTCGTTCTGACGTACCCAGGGTTACACGCCATCCTTGTATATGATATCGCTCATTTTTTTTATAAGCGGAAATGGTACACTTTCAGTCGGGTGATTTCGCATCTCGGGCGTTTCTTGACCGGAATCGAGATCCATCCGGGAGCGACGATCGGTCGCCGTCTGTTCATCGACCATGGCATGGGGATCGTCATCGGAGAAACAGCCGAAGTCGGCGATGATGTCATGATCTACCAAGGCGTGACGTTGGGCGGCACCGGGAAAGACACCGGCAAGCGCCACCCTACCATCGGGAACAATGTGCTCTTATCCGCACACGTGCAGGTGTTGGGGCCGATCAAAATCGGCGACAATGCCAAAATCGGGGCATCGGCTGTCGTCGTCAGCGAAATTCCGCCTGACGTCACAGCTGTCGGCATACCGGCAAAGATTGTCCGTTACCATAAGCATAAAGAAGACAAAACAACCGAATGATTAGCAAACGAAAAAGGGCGTCAGCCCTTTTTTCGAAGCTGGAAAGGAGTGCGCAATGTTAAAAATCTACAATACCCTGACGCGCGAAAAAGAAGAGTTCCAACCGATCCAAAAGAATAAGGTGGGCATGTACGTCTGTGGTCCGACCGTCTACAATTATATCCACATCGGCAACGCGCGCAGCACCGTTGCCTTCGATACCGTCCGCCGCTACTTGGAATACCGCGGCTATGAAGTGAATTTCGTTTCGAACTTCACCGACGTGGATGACAAAATCATCCGTGCGGCAAAAGAGCTAGGCATTTCCGCGAAAGAAGTCGCCGAAAAGTTCATCGCGGCCTTCTATGAAGATACCGCGGCGCTGCATGTCGAAAAAGCGACGCTGAATCCACGCGTGATGGAAAACATCCCGGAAATTATCGCCTTCATCGGCGAATTGATCGAAAAAGACTATGCCTATGCGGCTGATGGGGACGTCTATTACCGCACAGGCAAGTTCAAGGATTACGGCAAACTGAGCGATCAATCGATCAAGGACCTGATCGTCGGCGCCAGCGAACGCTTGGATGCGGAAGAGAACGTCAAGAAAGAAGACCAGCTCGATTTCGCGCTTTGGAAAGAAGCGAAGCCGGATGAAGTTTCCTGGGAATCGCCTTGGGGTCCGGGACGCCCGGGCTGGCACATCGAATGCTCCGTGATGGCGACCAAATATTTGGGCGACACCATCGATATACACGGCGGCGGCCATGACCTGACTTTCCCGCATCACGAAAACGAAATCGCCCAGAGCGAAGCCAAAACCGGCAAAACTTTCGCGAACTACTGGATGCACAACGGCTTCGTCACGATCGGCGAAGATGCTGAAAAGATGAGTAAGTCGCTCGGCAACTTCGTGACGGTGCATGATATCCTGAAAGAAGTCGATCCGCAAGTCTTGCGTTTCTTCCTCGGAACAGCGCATTATCGCCGTCCTGTAAAGTACAGCGATAAAGCCATCGAAGAAGCCAAAATCAACCTGGATAAGGTCAAGATTGCCTATCAGAATGCCCATTATCGCCTGCAGGATGCCGTTGCGGCACTGCCTGAAGATGCGGAAAAACTGGCTTTGTTCCAGAATCTGCAGGAACAGTTCGTTACCGAAATGGACGATGATTTCCAGGCGGACAACGCCATGTCGGTCGTTTACCAGTTCGCCAAGGAATTGAACATCTACGCGGAAGGCGACGTCGTTTCCGAAGCGGTCATCACCAAAGCACTTGCTTTGTACAAAGCGATGGTCGGCGTCTTCGGCGTCGTGCTGGAGGAAGAGGCTTTGTTGGATGATGACATCCAAACGCTGATCGATGAACGGACACAAGCCCGGACAGACAAAAATTTCGCCCGCAGTGATGAAATCCGTGATTACCTGAAGGATCAGGGCATCATCCTGGATGACACTTCGCAGGGTACCAGATGGAGAAGAGTATAGTGACAGAACACAATTGGAGCTTATTGAATGGTCTTGCCTTGGCCTATGTCGGCGATGCCGCTTATGAGACCTATATCAGAACACATTTATTAGAAAAAGGGCACACCAAACCCAACCAGCTCCACCGTCGGGCGACTTTTTTCGTTTCGGCTAAAGCCCAAGCGAAGCTGATGCACGCGTTGCTTGCGAAAGAGGGCTTCCTGAGCGAAGAAGAAGTGGACATGTACCGTCGCGGCCGCAACAGCAAGAGCCATACGATCGCCAAAAATGCGGACGTAACGACCTACCGCATCGCGACCGGATTCGAGTCGTTGATGGGCTATCTGCATCTTTCCGGACAAGTGGCGCGATTGGAAGAGTTGATCCGTTGGTGTATCCAAGAAGTCGAGGAAAACAATTATGAAAAATAAACCGAACCGCGCGTTCAAAGATACCCGCACTGCCCCGAAAAAAGGCAGACCGGAACCAAAACGACGCGATGACGCAGAAAAAGAAATACCCGAAAATGAAGACTTCGTGATGGGACGCCACCCGGTACTGGAATTGCTGCGCTCCGATCGCGATGTCAACAAACTGTTCATCCAAGATGGACTGGGCGGAGAAAAATTGGGCGACATCATCAAGCTGGCGAAGGACCGCAAAATCCAGATCCAAGCAGTGCCGAAGTCCAAGCTGGACACGTTGTCCGACAATGCCGTCCATCAGGGCATCATCGCCGCTACGGCCGCTTTCCAGTATGCCGTGCTTGATGATCTGTTCGAAGCGGCTGCCGCCAAGAACGAAGATCCTTTCTTCATCATCCTCGATGGTGTCGAAGATCCGCATAACCTGGGTTCCGTGCTGCGTACCGCGGATGCCTGCGGTGCCCACGGAGTCATCATTCCGAAGCGCCGCGCTGTCGGCTTGACGGCGACCGTCGCCAAAGCATCGACTGGCGCGATCGAGCATGTACCGGTCGTGCGCGTCACTAACCTGCACCGCACCGTTGAAGAACTGAAGGAACGCGGTGTCTGGATCTATGCCACCGATATGTCCGGGCAGGATTACCGCCAGTGGGATACAACATTGCCGCTTGCCATGATCATCGGCAATGAAGGCAAAGGTATTTCCCGCCTGTTGAAGGAATCCGCGGACGGCTTGTTGACCATCCCGATGGTCGGCCATGTCCAAAGCCTGAACGCCGGCGTCGCAGCCGGACTGATGATGTACGAAGTTTTCCGCAAACGCCACATTTGATCTGCAGCGTCTGCTTACCAGAAGAAGCGAGGTGAAGGCCATGTTGAAGAAAGAAATCTTGATAGTGGACGGCTACAATATGATCGGCGCCTGGCCGGAACTGGTCAAGCTGAAGAACCAGGACCTCATCGAAGAGGCCAGGGATCAACTGCTGCAGGCGCTGTCCGATTATCAAAGCTATGAAGGGAATGAAGTCTGGTGCGTCTTCGACGCCCAGTTCGTTCCCGGAATCACGAAAGAATACTCCAAATATCGCGTGAAGGTCATCTTCACCGCCCAAGGGGAGACCGCTGACACCTACATCGAAGGCGTCGTCAAAAAACTGCGCAATGTGTTGACCGAAGTCTACGTCGCCACCAGCGACTTGGCCGAACAGCAGCTCGTCTTTTCCAAAGGCGCCCAGCGCATCTCCGCCAACGAACTCTACAAGGACATCAAACGCTCCAAAAAAGCCTTGGAGGGTGAAAGCCGCCGCTTCCGCGACCAACGCCAGCGCGGCACTTGGTCTGATGACCAACTGGAGATCCTACGGGAGATCTATAAGGATATGGTGGAGTGAAGGCAACCTGATAGTGAACACAAATAAGAGGCCGTCTCGTTTAATTGTGGTATGCCACCCGTCAATAGGACAGTAAAATATTTAAACAGTTTTACAGACTGCTCCCCGTAATGTGGGGGCAGTTTTTTTGCATATATATATCTGCCGCGCTTACGCTTGGCGGCCCACACGTTTTATGAGCGAAGCACAACCCGCTCCCCTCACAAAACGTGAGGGGTCATTAGGCTGCCTCGAAATACTGGTCATGGAACTCCATCGGAGTCATGATATGCAGCTTTCTTTGAATGCGTCTATTATTGTAATATTCCATATAGTTGTGAATCATATCAATCAAAGAGGAACGACTCGTAAATTTGCGACGGTAATATTTTTCACGCTTGATGAGCGCCCAAAACCCTTCCATAGGGCCATTGTCAATACAACGAGCGACACGGGACATGCTTTGTATCATACCAGCCTCGCTTAAACGCGCACAGAATTGCTTACTTGTATATTGAAATCCGCGGTCACTGTGGAACAACGGCTGAGCTTCTGGCTCATTTTGTATGGCTGCATCAAAAGTCTGGAGGACTAGCGGCATATCGTTTTGATCACTGATTATGTATGCGACAATTCGACGGTCATAAAGATCCAAAATGGCACTCAAATATACTTTCTTGATTGCCGGTCCTTCGTAATACTTGAATTCGGTCACATCGGTCAACCATTTTTCATTTGGTGCGTCTGCACGAAAGTTCCGGTTGAGGCGATTTTCGGCGATATGATACGGATTCTGTGCACCTTTGGTGATGCTATTCGCACGATGTTTGATTCGGGATTGGATTTGTTGACTACGGCATAACCGAAGGGCGCGGTTGTCACTGATGATCATGCCATGGGTATATTCCAACTCATCGCGTATCCGACGATGACCCATATCGTCATGTTCTTCATGGATCTGTTTTGCCACTTCAGCGATTTGGTTGTTGCGAATTTCCCTTGGACTTTGTGGTTGCTCAAGCCAGCGGTAATAAGCGGAGCGTGTCACATGTAAGATTTCGCACATAACTTGCACCGGATAACCTTTTTCTGTATGGAATTGCTTGATGGTTTCGTACTCAGCTTGTTTTCTTATTTCGCTCAACGATTCCTCCTTTCTAATTCTTGGAATTTTTTTGTTACATCAAGTTCCATTTTTAGACGTTGATTTTCGCGTTTTAAACGTGCTAATTCGTCTTGAAGTAATTCCTCGGGAGTCCGGCTGGGCATTGTCCCTTTCCTGCGCCCACGGCGGTCTTCCAACCCTGCTTCTCCCAATTCCGCATATCTCTTTACCCATTGATAGACGTTTTGATAGGAGACTTGATATTTTATAGCCATAGCACCATAATCTTTTCCATTCTCTAAACAGTCCAACACAATTTTTAAACGCTCATCTATGGTTGTTATCCGACCTTTGCTCATAGTACTTCCTCCACTGGTTGTTTTGAAGTCTTTATGAGTATTATAATCCTTTAGCCAGTTCTGCAGTGGCGTTTTGCTCCGCAAACCATATTTTTTGGCGATTTCAATCATGCTGCCCAGGCCGTTCAGATAGTCCGTGACGGCTGCCAACTTTAACTCCTTGGAGTAATGACTGTTCTTCTTTACCGGTAAAAGGGCCGATGGACCGCCGTTCTCATAAAGTCTAATCCAATTGCGAATGGTCTCTTGAGATACTCCAGCGTTCTGTGCTGCCCTTGATATACCGATTTCATTTCTCACATATTGCTCGACAATGTTGACTCTGTTTTCGACAGATAATTTCATAGCTCTTTTAGACATAGAAAAAACCCCCATATAAGACTTGAAATAATTCAATGTCCTATATAGAGGTAGCATATCATTGCGAGGCGGCCTCTTATTTGTGGAATTGAGTTTACAATAGCGGCCCCGAAAGCTGACCTCAACTCCGGAGAAGGGACCACCCACCGGAGTCAGTACCCCGCAATAAGCCGTAACTTCTGTGAAGGCGATGTCATCGGAGTATAAAAGCAAAATATGGGGTAAACTCCGGCCACAACGTGGGAAATTCTATTTGGCATAGTCGTATATCTGGGAAAGGGGAAATGAGAGGTACGCATGCAGAATTACAGGAACTGCCGATGACACCCTGTAACAGAAGCTGCATATGTTGGATATGTTCGCTTTGGGTAAGGTATACTGTATAGAGGATTTAAATAATTTTTCGAAGATGCAGAAAGTGGGTAATGCTATTGAAAAAACAAACGAAAAAAATGATTGCCCCAATAGTGATTACAGTTTTAGTTATTTCCTATTTCATGTTCTACATGTGGCTGGGACTTGCTAGTTCAGGTGACATCCCTTTGCTGATGAAAATACTACTGATCGTTGTCCCCAGCGGATTAATTGTGCTAATGGTGTACCTGTTAATTGAAAGAGTGAATGAAATCAAGGAGGATGATGACGATGATCTTAGTAAATACTGATTATATAAGCGGAAAAGAATTTGAAATGTTAGGACTAGTTAAGGGAAGTACGATTCAGTCGAAAAACTTAGGGCGCGATATTTCACAAGGGCTTAAAACGCTAATTGGCGGAGAGCTCAAAGCCTATAACGAAATGATGAATGAGGCCAGGGCTATAGCAACAAAGCGGATGGTTGACGAAGCGACTGCATTAGAGGCGGATGCAGTTGTAAACATTCGGTATGCTTCCTCTGCAATCATGCAAGGCGCAGCTGAAGTGATCGCATATGGAACCGCTGTTAAATTTAAATAAAAACAGCATAGGAACGTATATTTTGGGTAATCATGCCGAAGGAGTTATCAACTTCCTCTACAGGTCACTTTCAGCAACGCAAATGACAGCGTTCATTTGCGTTCTTTTTTGATGGCGTTCGACAATTTCTACCAAGGCGCCCTCTCCCCGCGCCTCCGAACGCAACAAACGGGGGTGTTGCGTTAAGAAATAGGGCACTGGGCGGGGCAAATAATCGAATATACCTCCACGATTCGACAATTTTGGACGACCAATCTCCAGATGCACACTCTGAAGCAAAAAATAGTGAGCACCACATCGGCTTACGCTGCTTAAAGGATTTTGAAGAATAGCCAAAAAGGCAGGAACTTACCCGGTTGCGGGAAGTTCCTGCCTTTTTCAGCAGTTTTTTGAGTCTGGTTCTCCAAAATTTGTCAAACCAATCTCAAGGATATTTCTTCATCGAAACCAGTTGGATCAGGACAATCGCCAAGCTGGTCAGCAGGGCGACAAAAACAATGCTCTGGATGCCGCTGAAGGTGATGACGATGGCGGCCAGACTGGATCCTATCGCGCCGCCCAACTGGATCAAAGAGCTGTTGATGCTGATCATAAAGCTTGATCTGTTTCCGGTCGCTTGGGCGATACCGGTGTTGAGCTGGAGGCCGGTGAACCAGGCGCTCATCAGCCACCCGATGGCGAAGAGCACGCTTAACCATTTGACCGGTTGGAATACAAGGATCAGCAACATCGCTGCCGTTTGGAGCGCGGCCCCCAGCATCAACGACTTGGCGTATCCGATAGCATCCGATACATGCCCGCCGATCAGATTACCCGTGAAACTGGCGATACCAAGCACAACCAATACCAAGCTCATCATCGGTTCGATGGAAGGGAAGAGCAGCAGCAAGTAAGGTGTGACATACGTGTAGAACGCGCCGTAGCCCATAAACATGGCCAACGTAAAGGCAAGCAGCAATAAGGTTTTTCCGTCCTTGAAAAACTGCAGCTCGTTTTTCAGATTCAGCTTTGTGGATGCGTGATCCGCTTTCGGCAAATATTTCATGAAATAGACGAGAGACAACAGCATCATGCCATTCAATATCCAAAAAATGCTGCGCCAATCCAGGATGGAGGACAAGGCGCGCGTCAACGGAATGCCGATGACAAGCGCCAAGGAACTCCCCATGAAGTAGAAAGCCATGGAGCGGCCCTGTCTTTCTTTTGGGGAAAGCGACACGACCGTCGAAACGGCCAGCACACCATAGCTGTTGGCGGAAATCCCCATGAGGAGCCGGATAATCAGCATCTGCATAAAACTTTGGGCATAGATAAGCGCGAAGGTCATCAGAATTGTTGCAAACAACATGATTTTCAGCATCCTGCTGCGTTCGATCTTCCGGAACAGAATCAAGGTAATGGGCACCCCAAATGCAGCCCCATAGGAATACATTGTGTTCAACAGACCGGAATCGGCCACCGTGATGCCCAGCGAAAGGGCGACCTTGTCCAAAATGCCGCTGAACACAAAAGCCGTCATAGCAAGCACAAAGCTCATCACAGTGAAGACCGGCAAAGTAAGATTTATTTTTTTCATTTTGTACTCCTTTATAATAGGGGATTTTTATGTTGATAAAAGTGTGTCTGAATTTATTAGCGCTTACATGATTAAGGAAAGAAGATTCTGTTATGCCTACTTTCTTCCCACAGAATCCGAATCTTAATGTATTATACATGTTAACCTTGACTTTAAGTCAAGCCTTAATAAAGTCAGTGGGAAAACAGCTAAGATCATCACACATTACTTGGATGAAAGCCTGTCGGGATGCGAAAGATCAGTATCTAATGCACTAAAACTGGTTTGAGGAAACCGTAAAAGATGGAGTACCAAGTAGCCAAAGTATTGCTGAACACAGGGCCTTACGCATACACGAGAGAATCAGATAGGGTACATGTGATTCCGATTGCGATGCTGGGCGTATAAGAATGTAAGCAGAAATGCACACTAAACCTATTTGGAGTTTAGTGTGCATTTTTTAAGCTTCCTGATAGACCGCTTACGCCATTGCTCAAATGAAAAGTCGAAGCGACATTAAAAAAAGAACATAAATTAGCAGAAAATGGTCAATTGATAAGATGAGCTAAGTGCTATACTGAACGAGTGTAAAAGAAAGCGCTTAAAAGTCGACGTAAGCGTAAAAAATAGAAATTTGGAGGTTGTTCAAATGAGTTTCTTTGATAAATTTCAAACAGGTTTAGAAAAAATTGTTGGACCCATTGCGACAAAAGTCGGAGAAAACAAGTTTATCATTGCATTAACTGAAGGTTTTATGCTTACGATGCCAATTACTTTAGGGGTTGCGCTGATTGCAGTATTAACCAATTTCCCAATACCAGCTTGGGTAAGTTTTTTACAAAATGCGGGATTGTATGATGTAGGGAACCAAATAATCACATTAACATTATCCTTATTAGCAGTTTACGTAGTAGGAGCTATTGGTTATCGATACACAGTCAATGAAGGCGAGCATGGTATGACCGGGGCGTTATTATCTTTGGCATCATTTATTGCGCTTATGCCAGTTGAAAACCTTACTAAAGCTGATGGATCCCCAATAACTGCAATAGCAACTGAAAAAATGGGAAGCCAAGGGATCCTTGTTGCAATTCTGATTGGCTTGTTCATTCCATGGTTGTATGTGAAATTAACAAGAAAGAAACTTGTATTAAAATTACCTGAATCCGTACCACCAAATGTAAGTCAATCCATGGCACCAACTTTTGTGGCAATGATCATCTTTTCTTTGATATTCTTTATTAAATATGTAACGGGGCTAACACCTTACGGCAATGTTTTTACAATGATCACAACTATTGTTGCTGAACCGATTTCTGCTTTTGGTGCAACCCCAATTGCCTTGATCGTGGTATTTACACTAATGAATCTCTTCTGGTTCTTTGGGGTCCATCCAAATACAATCTTAATGGTTTATATGCCTATCTTAATGATGGCTGGTATTTCGAATCAAGAAGCATTCCTTGCAGGAAAAGAATTGCCATTTTATGCATTTGCCATTGTTGGGTCTGCCGTTCAAATCGGGGGAGCTGGAAATACATTAGGTTTATGTATTGCTACACTGTTTGGTAAATCAGAAAAATATAAAGCAATGAGAAAATTAGTGATTCCAGCCAACATTTTCAATATCAATGAACCGATTATTTTTGGTTTTCCTTTGATGCTGAATCCGCTCTATTTTGTTCCGATGGTGTTGTCTCCTTTAGTTTCAGGTTTGTTTGCAATGTTTTATATGAACCTTCTTGATATTAATGTGAACCCAACCGTTTCAATGCCTTGGGTAACGCCAGGTTTCGTGACGACATTCTTCACAGGAGGATTTTCATTAGCTCTATTGTGGTTCTTATGCCTATTTATCCATTTTGTAATGTATCTGCCTTTCTTCTTGATGGATGACAGAAGAGCAATCCAAGAAGAACGCGAACAAACCCAATCCCAAACCCAATCTCAAGACCAAACCCAAAGCCAAAATCAAACCCAAACCCAAGCATTCTAAGCTGAAAAGGTTTGAAGACAGAATGATAAATGGAGATGAAGCTTTATGGCAAAAATTCAATGTAATGTGATCTCGTATGTGCTTAAAAGAACAGTGGACGTAACCATAATTTTACCGACTATTTCTATACCAGAAGCTATTCAAAATAAAGGTGAGCTGCATCATGAATATCCATTGAAATATCCAGTTCTCTATCTACTGCATGGTTATGGAAATAATCATGCGCAATGGACAGGATATTCTAATGTTGAATTATATGCAGAGGAAAGAAAAATTGCAGTGGTGATGTTTTCAGGAGAAAATAAAGCCTATCTTTCGAATGAAAACGATGATTTTGAGAAATTTATTGAAGACGAGCTTCCAGAGTTCATCACAAATACGTTCCCTATTTCCAAACGGAAAGAGGACACTTATATTGCAGGCTTATCCATGGGTGGATTTGGTGCCTTATACAATGGACTGAAGCGACCCGATTTATATCAAGCCATCGGTGCATTCTCACCGGCGCTGCGCATGCAGGGCGTGGCGGTTGATTTATTTGATATTGTGGAAGATCTGGATGCTGCGCAACCCATTTACCTTGCATGTGGCGAAAATGACTTTTTATATGAAGATAATGTCAAATTTGCCCAAAAATTAAAGGAAAAGAATTTTGAACATACTTGGACCTTGGCGCCAAATTATCAACATGAATGGCGTTTTTGGAATGAATATATCGAAAAATTCTTAGATTGGCTTCCGAGGACTGACGGCTATAAAGATGTAAGAAGACCAGTTTGAACTACTCCCACCTACGCATTTGCTTAGAGGTGGGAGATTCCTGCGGTTAGAAGTCTCAAGGCTTCATTCATGATATTGATGCTTGCGTTCAGATCCCGGTCGTGGTGGGCATGGCACTTCGGGCACGCCCATTCCCGGACCGCGAGATTCTTCACGTCTTTGTTTTGGTATCCGCAGCAGGAACAGAGTTGACTGGACAGAAAGTTTCGGGCGACCGCTACGATCTGTTTGCCGTACCAGCCTGCTTTGTATTCCAGCATGGACCGGAATTGAGACCAACTGGCTTCGCTGATGGCTTTCGCCAAATTGGGATTCCTGATCAGGTTGGTTACATGCAGATCCTCGATGCCGATGATGTCGTGGTTTTTGACGATTTCGGTCGATATTTTCTGCAGGTAATCGGTTCTGGCGTTGCGAATCTGTTCGTGGATTCGGGCTACTTTGACGCGCTGCTTTTGGTAGTTTTTTGATTCGGACAATTTTCGTCCGTCCTTTTTTGCTTGCCTTGCCCTCCTGGAAAGGATTTTTTGTTCCTTAGCGAGTTTCTGTTCCAGTTTGTGAAAAACTCGCGGGTTCTCATGGACGGTATTGTCTGAAACTACGGCGAAATCCTTCAACCCGACATCGACACCGCAAGCGGAACCCGTTTTCGGCAGTTCCTGGACAGCGGTTTCGACCAAAAGGGAAATGAAATATTTCCCAGAAGGGTTTCGTCGGATGGTGGCGTTCAGTATCCTGCCTGCCACTTCTTTGGACTTGGCGAATTTGACCAGCCCCAATTTGGGCAGTTTCAGTTTGTTGCCCACGATGGCGATGTTGCTGTTCGTCAGTTTGGTTGTGTAGGATTGGACGGGGTTGCTTTTGGTTTTGAAGCGCGGCGCACGGTTCTGCTTTTTGAAAAAACGATCGAAAGAAGCGCTGAGGTTCCGCAGTGCGGACTGCAGCGCGATGCTGTCGACTTCCTGCAGCCAGAGCGTCTCTGTTTCCTTTTTCAGCAACGTCAACTGGGCGGAACAGGCACAGTAATTCAAACCTAATCCCGTCTGTTCATAGGTTTTGTTCCATTCGGACAGAAAATGGTTGAACACGAAACGGGAGCAGCCGATGGTCTTCCCGATCAGGATGCGTTGTTGTTGATTGGGGTAGATCCGAAACTTGTAGGCTTTATGGATCATCATTGTCATTCACCTTCTTATACCATCCATTGTACGCGAACGTAAGTTCTGTATCGAGCGGGAGGGCCTTCGTTAGCAACAAGAATTTTTCAAAAAAAATAGGCTAATGCCTACCGACATTCATCTCCCGCCTACTCGTTGGGCTGCGTCCGGTTCACTCCTTGAGGCGGGAGTCTTCTGTCGGAAAAAGATAAAGGAGTGTTGAAAAGTGGGATTTCCTAAAGATTTTTTATGGGGCGGCGCAACCGCTGCCAATCAATATGAGGGTGGCTATTTAAGTGGCGGTAAAGGCTTAGCGACTTCTGATTTTATCACTGCAGGAAGTATGACAGAACCTCGTATGATTGTGATTGAGCTTGAAAATGGTGAAAGAAAAGCCATCAACCGTTTTGAGGATGTTCCAAGTGGAGCAAGGGTAGTTATTGATGAGCAATTATATTATCCTAGTCATACAGCAACTGATTTTTACAATCATTATGAAGAGGATATTAAGCTGTTTGCCGAAATGGGCTTTAAGGGATTCAGGATGTCGATGACCTGGTCAAGAATTTTTCCAAATGGTGATGATGCAACTCCTAATGAAGAAGGCCTAGCCTTTTATGATAAAATCTTTGACTTATGCAGGGCTTATGGGGTTGAACCAATCGTCACCTTAAATCATTTTGATTTGCCAAATCATTTGGCTGTCACGTATCAAGGGTGGTTGGATCGCAGAACAATTGATTTCTTTGCCAACTATTGTAAAGTCGTTTTTGATCGTTACAAGGATAAAGTCAAATATTGGATGACTTTCAATGAAATCAATTTCTTACGTGATTACAGTACCTTGGGCATTACGGATGCATCCAATTTGACGAAGCAAAATCAAGCAATTTACCATCTATTGTTGGGCAGCGCAAAGGGTGTAGCGATTGGGCATGCCATCAATCCGGAATTTAAGATAGGCTTAATGATCGCCAATATTTTATTCTATCCAGAAACATGCAATCCAAACGATTCGATTCGTATGATGGAATTGGAAAGAGGCTTTAAGGATTTCTATTACGATGTCCAATGTCGTGGCGCTTATCCAAACTATAAACTCAAGGAATTGGAAAGAGATCATGTAGAACTAAAGAGAGTCCCAGGAGACGATGAGATTCTTAAAAATGGAACAGTCGACTTTATTGGTTTTAGTTATTATAATTCTACTGTGGTCAGTACCAGCGCCGAGTCTGAACAAGCAGGCGGTAATCAATTTGGAGCAGCAAAGAATCCATATTTGGAAGCGTCTGAATGGGGATGGCCAATTGATCCATCAGGTTTACGTTTGGTCTTGAACCGATTATATGATAAATACCAGCTGCCATTGATGATTGTCGAAAACGGTCTTGGGGCGATAGACAAAGTGGAAGAAGACGGCAGCATCCATGATGATTACCGGATTGATTATTTAAGAAAACACATTACAGAAATGAAAAAAGCTGTAGAAATTGATGGTGTCGAGCTGTGGGGCTATACGCCATGGGGTTGCATCGATCTCATTTCAGCCGGTACAGGGGAAATGAAAAAACGGTATGGCTTCATCCATGTGGATCTGGATGATGAAGGAAAAGGGACTTTGAAGCGGAGAAAGAAAGACTCATTCGAATGGTATCGTAAAGTGATCGCATCGAATGGGGAAGAGTTGTCCTAGTCCCAATTGACGAATGAGGTGTTTCCATGCGGATGATTTTTGATAACGAATACGAGGATTTAAAAGCGAGTGTGATCCGGAGAACCGATCCGAATAAACACTGCCTATTAGTAGAGCAAGCAGGCACCAATTTAAGTCAAAGTATTATTGAAACGCATTGGCATGAATGGCTGGAAGTCACTTATATCATCGAAGGGTCCATGCAAGTTCAGTTTCCGAATGGACAATTAGAGGTCAACGAAGGACAAGTTGCTTTGATCGGTATGCAAACACTGCACAAGATTACCGGGGATACAGGGAAATATCACTTCAAATGTTTGCATATCAACTTCGGTTTAATTTCTCAATACGTAAATCCTTCAGTCTTGATGGACAAAGTAGTCCTTATCAAAAATACAGAATACTTTATCAAGGTTCTCGAAAATATTGATGCATTGATGGATTTGGACAATGTTGTTTCAAATATTCGCTATCAAAGCAATCTGTTGGAATTGCTGGCAATCGGTGTTGAAGAAGTTGAAAATGCTTCAGAAATGGATTCTCCGAGAGGGCCGATAGATTTCTTTTCCAAAATACTCTTTTATCTGGGTGAGCATTATCAAAATAATTTGTCGTTGGAACAGGTCGCGAAGCATTTTGGTTATTCCTCGCAACACTTGTCGCTGATGTTCAAAAAACAACTTGGCATCAACTATAAAGCGTACTTGACTCGGATCAGATTAGAAAAGGTAAAATTTCTGCTGGTGAATACTGATAATAGGTTATTGGAAATCGCATTGGACAGTGGTTTTACATCCGAACATTCATTAATTAAAAATTTTAAGAAAACGTACCAACAGACACCTACAGAATATCGTCGGGAAAATCGGATAGGATGAAATAATCTGAGAGTGACATTCTTTATGGAGATGATTGCATGCCAAAGTTAATTTTACGAGCGGATGATTTAGGAATCAGTGAAGGGGTAAATTACGGCATCTATAAAGCTGTGAGCGATGGGGCAATTTCTTGTGTTGGATTAATGTCCAACATGCCTGCAGCAGAACATGGCTATAAACTAGTGGAAAAGATTTGTACTTGTATAGGATTACACCTTAATATTTGCTTAGGAGAACCTGTAGCTGACCCCTCTAAAATCCCATCTTTAGTGAACGAAGAGGGGTCACTCTATACGAGTCGTGAAATAAACCAGAGAAAGAAAGATACAGCAGACTTAGAAGAATGTGTGATTGAGATTAAAGCACAAATTCATCGATTTGAACAAATCACAGGCAAAGAACCGGATTATGTCGATGGTCATGCTATCATGTCGCCTGCATTTTTTCAGGCAATAAAGGCAGTCGCCGAAGAACAACACTTATTTTTTTCGATGCCTTCATTCGATAAAAAATGGGAAAACGACAATGAAATATACGGATTGGAATTCTTGACCTTCAATGAAAAAGGTCTCTACAATCCCAGAGAATACTTTGAACGTAATCTAGCAAAAATGAACGCCCAGTATTGTTCCATTGCGGTTTTTCATCCAGGGTTTTTAGATCAATTTATCCTGGACCACTCTTCCTATACGTTCATACGTCCAATGGAATGCGAATTCCTGTGCAGTGAGTGGCTGAAAAATTGGATCGATCAAAATAATATTAAAATTGTTGATTTCAATAATTATAAGGGTGTTTAATGGAGGAATAACCGATGAAAAAAATAGTATTGTTATGTGCAGCAGGAATGTCCACAAGTTTATTGGTTAAGAAAATGGAGCAAGCAGCGAAGGAAGACAGTTTTGAGGTGAAGATTGAAGCGCACTCTGTTTCAGGTTTCAAAGATCATACAGCAGGTGCAGATGTAGTCTTGCTGGGACCGCAAGTGCGTTTTCAATTAGCAAAAATCAAAAGCGGGGTAGACTGTCCGGTTGAAGCGATTGATGTAATGGCATATGGTCGTATGGACGGAAAAACAGTCATGCAACGTGCAAAGCAATTGATGGGTGAATAATCCTATAAGAATCAATAGTGGCATCATCAAATCAGAGACAAAATAACATTACGAAGAGTTGCAAACAAATCTGAGTTTGTGACTCTTTTTTAGGAGAATTGAAATGGCAATACGTGAATATTTTACAATTGATATTGGAGGTACTTATATTAAGTATGCCATTGTGGATGAAGAATTTGAGCTGAAGCATCAGGATAAGGTGTCCACACCAAAAAGTAAAGAAATGTTGCTAGAAACGCTTTATGGTCTGATTGGCCAATATCCCGAATTGTCTGGGGTTGCGATTTGTTGTCCCGGAAAGGTGACATCAGATGGAACAGTCTACTATGGCGGCGCGTTAACGTTTATGCATGAAACGCCTTTAGCTTCGTTGCTCACAACAAAATTCGCGATTCCTTGTTCGGTAATAAATGATGGCAAGGCAGCGGCATTGGCTGAACACGCAAAAGGCAATCTAAGAGGCGTGGCAAATGGTGCTGCTGTAATCCTTGGAAGCGGCGTTGGTGGGGGAATCATCCTGAATAATAGCCTATTGATGGGCGCCAATGATCAGGCCGGAGAATTCAGTTTCATCAATGCGAATATTGATACGCGCCCAATAACGGGTCAGATGGTGGGGAGAAAACTGTCAGCAGTATATTTTGTGAATGAATGTAGCCGATTGTTAGCGTTAGAGAATCCCGATGATGGCCAAACAGTCTTTCGCGAAATTGGGAATGGATCTGACGAAAGGGTTGTGTCTTTGTTCAAAGATTACTGTCGAAAGGTTGCATCATTGATCATGAATGTTCAGGCAACCTTGGATATCGAAAAAGTAGTAATTGGTGGCGGAATCAGCTCTCAGCCTATCTTAGTTGAAACGATTCAAAAACAATACGATCAATTAATTGAAGAAATGGGCTTCTTCGGTGAAATGCTGCATAAAGTAGACATTGAAGTTTGCGCCTACTCAAACAGCGCAAACCTGATCGGCGCACTTTCGTATTTTAAAACAGTACATTCCTGAAGTAATGAACCGATACAGTTGAATGAAAGAAAAAAACGACACGTGTTCGTTTGCGGCTGCATTTTCCGGCGAGCATGCTCTTGATCAGCCTGCTGTCTTCAGCTTAGATAATGAGACCACCTTGCGATGTTGGGTGTATAATTGATTGATATGAGAAAAACACGTATTACTTATAGTGAAATAGGAATCAAAAAAAGCACGAGTCCGTGTCTTTTTTGATTCCTATTTTTGCAATTGTAACGTTCATATATCTTTGTGCTTATCTGCCCATTTCGTCAGGCAGGAAAACCGTAAACGTGCTCCCGCTATCCTTCTCGCTTTCGACCGCAATCTGGCCCTTCGCCAGAGAAACGATCCGGCTGACGATAGCCAGCCCCAGTCCCAAGCCCCGGCCATTGTCGTTCGGATCGCTTTGGAAATACTTGTTGAAGATGTTGGCTATTTCGTTCGAGGTCATGCCGATGCCGGAATCGCGGAAGGAAACACTGATCCGGCTTTTTTCCTGCTTCCCGGAAATGACGATGGTGCCGCCTGTGGGTGTGTATTTGATGGCATTGTTGAGAAGATTTATCCATACTTGCTGCATCAGTTCCGCATTTCCGAAATACGACAGTTCAGAGAGCTCGAGTTCCACTTGGATGTTCTTTTCGGTCCATTGCGGGGAGAGGAGGATGGCGACTTGCTTGAGTTGTTCATCCAAAGAATAAGTCTGTTTATCCACGATGATCTGCTGCGATTCCAAGGAGGAGAGCAGCAGGGAGTCCGTGGACAGGGCAGCCAGTCGCTTCGATTCCGCTAGGATGATTTCCAAATATTGCCGCTCGTCTTCCGGGCTGAGGTTGCCCCTGAGAATGAGGTCGGCGAATCCGCTGATTGAGGCGATCGGCGTTTTGAATTCATGCGAAAATTTGTTGATGAACTCATTCCGGAGCGTCTCCACACCGGCGAGCTCCTCCGTCATTTTGTTGAAATCCTGGAATATCGTTTGGAAAGGCCCGTTTGCTGCATCCAATTTGTAGCGGTAATTCCCGGAAGAGACTGCTTTGATGGCGTTCATCAATTTGCTGGTGTTCTCGTTCATTCTTTTTGAAAAGAAATAAAAAATGGTCCCTGTCACAACCGCCATCGGAAAAACCATGCCGATTCCGATGATGGGGTCAGTAGGTACTGCTGGTGAAGTGATCAGATCATAGAACACGACGACCAATAAGGAAGCCATGACGGATGTGACAACGATGATCAGTGCCTGCATGATCAGCCAGTGCGTGAGCGGACTATCTTCTTTTCTATGCCTGTTTCTCATCTTTGCCGACCTCCGCCATGATCATCGCCTTGTAGCCCAAGCCCTTCGCGGTGATCAGCTGGAATACCTCAAATGATTTGCATTTGTTCCGCAAACGATTCATGTGCGTTTTGATCGTATCCTCGCTGCTTTCGGAATCGAAACCCCAGATTTCATCCAACAGCTGATTGCGGGTGAAAATCTGCCCGGGATACGAAAGCAGTTTGAACAGCAGCTCGAATTCCTTCTTCGGCAAGGAAAGGCTCGTACCCTTGTCGGAAAGGGTATAGGTCGCCGAATCCACCGTCACATCGCCGAGGATGATCTTTTGCTCGGCGGAAATGTGCGCGCGCCGCAGCAAAGCTTCGATCCGCAACAGCAACTCCTCGTAGATGACCGGCTTCGTCAGATAATCATCCGCACCGGTCTTGAACCCTTCCCGCTTATCCATGATCGTCTGTTTCGCCGTCAGCAGCAAGACCGGGAACTGGAAGCCGTCCTGGCGCAGTTCCTTCAGCAGTTCGATTCCATCCATTTTCGGCATCATGATGTCCGCTATGAGCAGGTCGACGTGCTGCGATTCGATGATCGCAAGGGCTTCTTCCCCGTTATCCGCCGCCACTACCGTATAGTAGGGCTTCAACTGCGCGCGGATCAACAGCTGAAGATTTTTTTCGTCCTCCGCCACTAAAATTGTTGCCATATGCTTTCCTCCCAATCAAAAGTTTTCATTATCTTATATCACTCATTCTAAACGTTCCAAGTAAATTCATTGTAACAAATCCCGAAGAAATTAGAATTGTTTACTTTGCTGTTACGTGGGCATTATAAACTTAGGTCATCGAAAGGGAGGTGCTTCCGTGGAAAAGGTATATGTCATCACTGGCGGCGGCAGCGGAATGGGTTTGGCCACCGCAAAGGTAATCGGGGACTACGGAAAAGTGGTTCTGGTCGGAAGGAACGAAAAGAAACTGCTGCAAGCTAAAAAAGAGCTGGATTTTTTTGATATGGATGTCGCCACATTTGCTTGCGATATTTCCGATAAACAATCGGTCGAGGCTTTGGCGGATTTTTCGCAAGGGCTCGGAAAGGTGCAGGGCGTACTGCATGCGGCCGGGATGTCCCCGCATATGGGGGAAGCTGAGACGATTATGGCCGCCAATGCGCTGGGGACATTGCACATCCATAATGCCTTCATCGACGTCATTGAAGCGGGCGGCTGCCTGATTGATGTCTCCTCAATGTCGGCCTACCTCACACCAAAGATTGTGATGCCGAGGCGGCTCTACAAACGTGCGCTGGATGATGAAGTGTTGTTCATGGAAAAAATGCTGCACTGGCTGAAGCTGTTCCCGAAAAAGGTCAGGAGCGGCGTGGCCTACGGCATATCCAAGCATTTCGTCATCTGGTTGGCCAAACAGGATGCCTCCCGTTTCGGAGAAAAAGGCGTTCGAGTCTTATCCGTCACCCCAGGGAATTTCGAAACACCGATGGGGGAACTGGAAGCCGAAGAGGCCCAGACCTATCTCAAATACAATGCCATCAAACGTCTGGGGAAAGTGGACGAAATCGCCCAACTTTTCGCAGCCTGTCTCGATGAACGCATGGGCTACCTGACCGGCACGGATATCGTGTGCGACGGCGGCTGCATCGCCTCAGGAGTAGGACCATTCACAAGAAAATAACAAACTAAAAAGGTGGAGCAAAGATGAAAAAGAAACTGTTTTTATTGACCGGTGCTGCAGGGTTGTTGGGAAGCAACATTTCAAGACAATTGATCGAACAAGGGGAAGACGTCCGTGCGTTGGTGTTGAACGGCGATCCGGCCCTCCCCAATGTGCCGGCCGATGTGGAGGTCGTGCTCGGAGATATTACGGTGGAAGCGGACCTCGATCGCTTTTTCGATACAGGTGACCGCGAACTGTATGTCATCCATTGCGCCAGCATCGTGACCGTCAGCGGGGATTACAATCCGAAGGTGCATGAAGTCAATGTCGGCGGAACCGAGAATATGTTGAAGAAAGCCTTCGAAAAGAAAGTCAAAAAATTCGTCTATGTCAGTTCGACCAGTGCCATACCAGAATTGCCGAAGGGACAGGAAATCGAAGAAGTCCGCTCTTTTTCGTCGAAAGGCATCGTCGGTTTCTACGGTCAAACCAAAGCGGAGGCAAGCCAATTGGTGTTGGTTGCGGTGGAAAAAGGGTTGGATGCTTCCATCGTCTTCCCTTCCGGAATCTGCGGTCCGAATGACTTCGCTTACGGACCCGTCAGTTCATTCGTGATCGACTATGTCGCGGGGGAAATGAAAGCCGGTGTAGAAGGCTCCTTCAATGCCGTCGATGTCCGCGATTTGGCGGCAGGGTGTATCGCTTGTGCCCGCAAAGGCCGCAGAGGCGAATCCTACATCATGAGCAACGAACTCGTCACGATGCGGGAGATGTTCGATCTGTTGTCGGAATTGAGCGGCGCCAAGAACGTCAAGACGATCTTGCCGGCGTCTATTGCCAAAATTTTGGGAAAAACTTCCGACATGATCGGCCGTTTGACCAACAGCCACCCGAGAATGACGTCCTTCGCGGTCTACAACATGCTGCGGAACAACCATTTTTCTTCCAAAAAAGCGGAGATGGAGTTGGGCTACAAAGTACGCCCGTTCCGGGATACTATGCGGGATGAGATCCTCTGGCTGCAAGCGGAAGGGAAGATCATGAAGACCGATATGGAGACAGCGAAAGCCTAGTGTGGGTCCCCAGCTCCGGCGAGACAGGGGTTCGCCGGAGCTGGGGGGGTAATCACAGTTGTTCCTCCGGGGAGCCGGCTCTCATCGGAGCTGGGGCCCCTGACTGGGTTCTGTCCTCCGACGAGACCACCTCTCACCGGAGTTCCCGCTCGATTTTCGATCAAGACTATCTCAGGAGATGAACAGATGACAAAAGTGTTAGTGGTGGAAGATGACCTGAAATTAAACCAGATCGTATGCACATATCTCTCCGAATACGGTTTTACGGTAAAAGGGTGCCTGAACCCCAATGAAGCCTATGATTTGATGTATGGCGAACTTTACGATCTCGTCATCTCCGACATCATGATGCCGTTTGTGGACGGATTCGAATTTGCAAAAACGATCCGTTCGCTTAATAAAACAATCCCGATCCTGTTCATGACCGCAAGGGATGACATCGTCTCCAAGCAAAAAGGTTTCCGGGCTGGAATCGATGACTATATGGTGAAACCGGTTGATCTGAACGAACTGGTGCTGCGGGTGGAAGCTTTGTTGCGGCGGGCGAACATCATGGGCGAGCGGAAAGTGGTGGTGGGCAATCTCGTGCTGGATGCCGGTGCTATGACGGCCAGTCTGGATGAAGTGGGGATTCCTGTGACGGTCCGCGAATTCGACATCCTGTTCAAATTATTGTCCTATCCCAATAAGACCTTTTCGCGTGCCAAGCTGATGGATGAATTCTGGGGCTTGGAGAGTCAGACCAGTCTACGGGCTGTTGATGTCTACATCACCAAACTGAGGGATAAGTTTTCCGCCTGTGTTTCTTTCCAGATCACGACTGTCCATGGTATCGGCTACAAGGCAGTGTTGGAATAAGCGCGGACAAGCACAAAGGAGGAGGTGCCGTGTGGGGAAATAGCGAGAAGCAAGCGAGACTGTTTTTTGACCAAATCATTCCAAATCGCCAACGAATCGTTGGGCACCTAAACGAGTATCGGTGCTTCTTCCCCTACATGACTCTTCTGAAAGATATGCTGTTTGTCTTGGCGAAGGCACTGATGAGCCTGTTATCGCTATCGGGTTTCATGCTGGCCAATGCACTGTGCAGCTCGGGAAGGGGTATCGCCCGCTTTGTTGCGCTACAGATGCCTGAGCAGGATTGGACGAGCAAAAGGAAGAGTTATCGGCAAGTGGGGATCATCATCTCTGCAGCCAGTAGCTGTTATATCCTTTATTCTGCGCGCTTGTTTTATGGGGAAAACACCAGAATCTATCCATTGAACCTGGCCATTCTGATTGCCCTGTATACGTTCATCCTGTTTGGGATCAACATGCGGGGAGCGGTAAAACTGCGCTACAGCCAAGCCTTGGAAGCAAAAGCCCTACGTGGCATCAGTCTATCGTCTAATTTGCTCTACTTTTCGCTCACGCAAACGGCGATTATGTCCGTAGCTCATGAAGGGGACTGCACTGCGAGCAGCGCCACTGCAGGTATATTATTTGGAGCTTTGGCCTGTCTTATCGGCCTTCGTATCATAAAGGACAGTTACTTATGGAACTCTGGGGATAAAAAAATCCTGATTAAAAGTAACACTTTCTAAACATTTCCTCAGCAAATCAGCAACAAAACTAGCGTATGCTTGGATGTGTGAGAATAAAGAAATGAAGCCTTGATGGGAGGTGATCACATGGATCCGAAAGTATTATTTGTTTTAGTGGCTGCGGCAGCAGTCGGAGTAGGTGCTGTCATCAAAAAACGCAAAAGTTAAGAAAGCGTCAGCGAGAAACCTTTACGCCAGGCCGATTGTGAGCCGGGCGAGGGGTTTCTTTTCTTCAGATAGAAAGGGGAGTCGGAATGAGAAAAAACAAAAAGGAACCGAGCGTCGATCTGCGGGTCAAGCGCAAGCTGAGTTATTGGTACGGCTTTCTCGTCATCTTTTGGGTATTAATTGCATTGGCTGTCGCGCAGGCGCTTATTTACAACACCTATGTCGGGATCAATCACATGCCGTTGTACTACGTTCTGTCGATGGTGGGCTTCTGGGCAGTCGTCACGCTGGTGATCATCAGCATCATTTTTTACCAAAAAAAATATTATTTCGACAAACCGATGAGGGCCTTGAGCCAAGCCGCCAAAACCGTCGCGGAAGGGGATTTCACCGTCTACATTGCGCCGTACCACAAACAGGACAAGTATGACTACATCGACGTCATGTTCGAGGATTTCAACAAGATGGTGGAGGAACTGGGCAGCATCCAGACACTGAAGAACGATATCGTCGGCAACGTCTCCCACGAAATGAAGACTCCGCTCTCGGTGATCCAGAGTTATGCGATGGCCCTTCAGAAAGCGGAACTATCGCCGGACTATGCCCAAGAATACATCGCCACCATCGTGGAAGCATCGAGGAAACTGGACTCGCTAATCACAAATGTTCTCCAGTTGAACAAATTAGAGAATCAGGAAATCATCCTGGATATCGAACAGCTGGACTTTTCCAGACAGTTGGCGGAAGCCATCCTCAAATACGAAATCATCATCGAACAGAAGCAGCTTGAACTGGAAATCGAGCTGGAAGAGAACATTCTTATCGCTTCAAACAGCAGTATGCTGGATATCGTGTGGAATAATATCCTCTCCAACGCCATCAAATTCTCCGATCCGAACGGAAAGATCAGCATCAAACAGACTTCTGACCAGAAGAAGGTCTACGTCCAGATCACCGACACCGGTTGCGGCATGACCCAAGCAACTCTCAACAGCCTCTTCGAAAAATTCTACCAAGGCGATCCCTCCCGTTCATCCGAAGGCAACGGCCTCGGCATGGCCCTGGTCCTGCGCGTCGTGAATCTGTTGAAAGGCTCCATCACCGTTGAGACCACGCTGGGGGAAGGGACGAAGATGAGGGTGGAGTTGCCGAGGGGGTAGCGAATAAAAAGAGGCAAGTTTCATTTTTTGAAAACTTGTTATGCTTGTTTATCGTAGTTTATGCGTGTCAGCAAAAACAGACGGTGCATCCATTTTGGCATATTGAAGAAGCGTTTACCTTTGTCAATTTGGGAGATTTGCTCCAAGTCAGCTGCTGTCAGTTCAAAATCAAAAATATCCAGATTACTGTCTATGTGAGCCGGATTTTTAGAGCCTGGAATGACAATATTTCCTGTTTGAACATGCCAATGCAAGATGATTTGAACAACGGATTTATTGTATTTACTTGCCAATTCGGTAAAGATGGGTTCGGCAAGCAAGTCTTTATCAGCTGAGCCAATTGGATACCAAGCTTCAAGCGCAATATTGTCCTTAGCGAGTTTTGCTTTTAAATCTTTTTGTTGGAAATAAGGATGGCATTCCACCTGCACAACAGCAGGTTTGATGGTTCCTTCAGCCAGCACCTTATCCAACTCAGGTCCGGTAAAGTTAGAAAGACCAATAGCCTTAATCTTTCCAGTTTTTACAGCCTCTTCCATAGCTTTCCAAGCGCCTAGATAATCGCCTACTGGTTGGTGTAAAAGCATGAGATCAAGGTAATCAACGCCTAAACGGTTCAGGGTATCCTCAATTGCTTGCTTCGCTTTTTCATATTTATATTCTGTCGGCCAGATTTTAGAGGTCAGGAAAATCTCGCTTCGATCGATGCCTGATTTTTTGATAGCCCGACCTACAGCTTTTTCATTCATGTATATATTTGCCGTATCAATTAATTGATAACCGTTTTTCAAGGCATATTCCACGGAACGTTCTGCATCTGTTGGACGGATCCGATACGTTCCGATCCCAAGGGTTGGAATAATCTCATTATTATTTAAAGTTGTATATCGCATTGTTTCCTCCTTATTTAGTAAAAGCGCTGCTATTTTTCAAAAAAAGCGGGAGCATATTGTAAATGTATTCTTGAAAGTAAAAATTGGTCTTTTGCCCATCTCCTTCACCTAGTTTAACACTTTCGCAGTAACGAACAGCATCGTAAGCCTATCCGAGTTCCTCACATTTTATATGTATCAAAATCAGTGGCTACTCGTGTATAGGTTTCGGCAGCTAATTTCCAGCCATCCTCAGTCTTTGTGAAGACTTCTGAGATGACAAAAGGATTTTGTACTTCATTTCCCCCTATAACCGCGGTTAAGAGAAGTTTTTTGAAATTAATAGTGGTGCAGCCGATTTTGAGCCGAAACAGTATGCAGGACGCAATATCTGGTTCGGTGTGCGCGAGTTCGCCATGGCCGCCGCTATGAATGGAATCCAATTGCATGGCGGAACAAAAGTTTACGGCGGAACATTTTTCGTATTCCTCGACTATCTGAAAGCGGCCGTGCGTCTGAGTGCCATCCAAAAAGTCCCGGTTACCTACGTAATGACCCCTGATTCCGTGGCGGTCGGGGAGGATGGTCCTACCCATGAACCGATCGAACAATTGGCAAGCCTACGCTGCGTGCCGAATGTCCATGTCATTAGACCGGCCGATGGAAATGAGACAGTCGCGGCCTGGAAAATTGCGATGCAGTCCAAGGAGACACCTACAGTCTTGGTGCTGAGCCGACAAAACCTGCCGGTCATTCCTCAAACGAAGGAACTGACTGAGGCCGGTGTCGCAAAAGGCGGCTACGTCCTCTCCAAACAACAGGGCGAAAAACCGGAAGGCATTCTGATCGCAACCGGATCGGAAGTAAATCTTGCGATCAAAGCCCAGAACAGTCTGCGGGAACAAGGAAAGGACGTCTCTGTCGTGTCCGTCCCAAGCTTCGATCTGTTCAACCGCCAGTCGCCGGAATATAAAGAATCCGTGTTGCCGAAAGACATGAAGAAGCACGTTTCGCTTGAAATGGGCTCCAGCTTCGGTTGGGAATGCTACGTAGGGGATCATGGTGCTATGATTGCAATCGATACATTTGGAGCCAGCGCACCTGGTGAGACGGTCATCAGAGAATACGGATTTACTGTCGAGCGCGTCGTATCTGTTTTTAACGCATTGCAGAAAAACGAAAGGGATAAGACTCGATGGAGTTTTGTCCCTTTTTGTTCTATTGTTAGGATAAATGAATTACACAATAGGGGAGGAGCACCACGATGGTGACAACATTCATATTCGATGTCGATGATACACTGTACGACCAATTGGAACCATTCAGACGGGCTTTTCAAAAGCATTTTAGCCAGTTGGAGGATGAAGTGAAGATAGAAGAACTGTATAAGCTGAGCAGAAAATACAGCGATGAGGCTTTTGAATCGACGGGCTATGAAATCACAAACATGAGAAAGATGCACATTTACCGCATCTCAAAGGCATTCGAGGAGCTGGGCATCCGGATAACCGAAGCGGAGGCGCTGAGTTTCCAACTGGACTACGAAACATTTCAGAATGAAATCAAACTGATCGAAGAATTTCCGCAGATTTTTGAATTGCTGCTCCACAGAGGCGCCAAGATTGGCATCATCACAAACGGTGCCAACGACAACCAACTCAGGAAAATCAATCAATTGGGTCTCGAAAAATGGATCGCTCCCGAAAATATGCTGGTTTCGGAAGGAGCCGGCGTCGCCAAACCAAGTAAAGAAATCTTCGAAGCAATGGAAAGAAGAATGGGTTTCTCGAAAAACGACGTATATTACATTGGGGACAATTTCGACAATGACGTAATTGGGGCAACGGCTGCGGGCTGGAAGACAATCTGGGTGAATTTCCGGAACCACAAAAGAACCGCCCAGGAAGTTTCAGCAACTTGTGTGGTGCAAACGCCTCAGGAATTGTTGCGGTTGGTGGAGGAACTTACGAGAGGATTGTAGGTTGTTTAGGTGACTGATAACACTGCCACGCACTGGCTCAATCAAATGATGGGACATACAGGAATTAATATGGATTTCAGTGCTAAAGTATAAGAATTAAATTTAGTGAATGAAAAAACAAACAAATGTTTGACAGCGCTTTCTTTGCGGGTATAATAGGTGTTAGGTAATATATTAAGCATTGCCGGAGATGCTTAATACATTGCCAAAATATATTTGGGGGGATTAAATATGAATGAAGAAATGGAACTATCCGAACACAGCCCGGAACAATTGGTGGCACTGATTCAACAAGGGCATCCTATTTACTTTGAAGAACTCTTCTATAGGTTTTTGCCTTTAGTCAAAAAGTTCAACAAAGCCTATTATTTACGTTTTTTGGAACAAGAGGACTTTTGGCAGGAAGCGCGCATGGTACTGCATAAGGCTGTTCAGTCTTATGTTCCCGAAAAAGGTCTAAAGTTTGCGAGTTTCTACAAATTGACCCTTAAGCACCACATTTTCAGTATGATTAGGAAAGAAAGTGCAGTAAAGAGAAAGATTGACAAAGGCGCGGTGTCGTTGGATGCAATCCTTGAGAATCAATACAGCAATCATACCGAATATTCATTTGAAGGTGTCGTTTCCATGCACTTTTCGCCTGAAGAAATCGTTATGGTGAAGGAAAGCGCATCGGGTTACTTTGAGATTCTTTCTGATTTCGAGCAAGCTGTGTTCATCCGTTTCATCAATGGCTCGGATTTCCAAACAATTGCTGACGAACTGGATTGTGAAGTGACTTCTATTAAGAACGCCTATGATCGTTGCCACCGAAAAATGAAACGTTTGTTAGATTGATATCCGAATAATGCTCCACCGGAAATTATTTCCGGCGGGGTGTTTTTTTCTTTTCCCAAAATACGTGTCCGAAGTTCATTTCTTTGGCTCAATTGTGCTACACTTTAAGTACGAATTTGAATAAGCAAGGACCTAACTATGAATAAAAATAAACGTTTGATCTATATTTCATTATTGGCCGCGCAGGGTGTGGTCATCACGATGCTGGAGCGGGCGATTCCGTTTCCGTTCGCGTTTGCGCCGGGTGCAAAGCTGGGTTTGGCGAACATCATTACATTATTGGCGATCTTTACGCTACCTTATAAGGACAGTCTTAAGGTCGTGTGGATGCGGTTGTTGATCTCGACGTTGTTGGGTGGGACGTTATCTACCTTCCTTTACAGTTTTGCGGGGGCTTTTTTGAGTTATGGCGGGATGCTTTTGGTCCGGCTTTTAGGTCCGAAGCGGGTCAGCATGATCGGGATCAGTGCTGCCGGCGGGATTCTACATAATGTCGGCCAATTGGCGATGGCGAGTCTGATCGCGCAATCGTTCAGTGTGATGCTCTACTTGCCGATCCTTTCCATTACCGGCATCTTCTCGGGGATCGCGGTCGGGGTGGCGGCGAATTACTTGCTGGAGCATGTCTCGACGATCCGGCAGTTCCAATTGGAGGAGTCCTCTAAAAGTAAATTGACGAAAGCGTGGTACGAGGCTTCACTGGTCTACCGGGAAGAGAAAAGATAGTGTTTTATTGTGGTAACCTCTTCAATGCGAAATGTTTTAAGCTGACGCGTGAGGAAGAAAACAAGGTGAAAAAGATGAAAAAATGCTCATACAGGAACTTTTTCATACTACTCCCAAGTTTTGCATGGACAATTATTCACAAATACACTATACTTATAAATGTGGTTATTTTAAATAAGTGAATATGCGCTGTGAGGCGCTGGACATAGAAAAAAGGAGACTGCCAAATGAGTAAAAAGAATATTGTGGTTGTGGGAGCAGGATTCGCCGGTGTGGCCGCCGCGAAGAAATTGTCCCGACATTTCAAGAAAAATCCGGATGTCTTGATCACCTTGATCGACAAACATTCCTATCAAACGTACATGACCGAGTTACATGAGGTGGCAGCGGGACGTGTGCAGCCCGATGCAATCCAATACGATCTGCAACGTCTATTCGGCCGTAACAGAAACGTGGATATCATTACGGATGAAGTGACCCATGTGGACCGTGAAGCGAAAGTGGTCACGACAAGCAGCCATAGCTTCAACTATGACTACCTGATCCTGGCAATGGGTGGCGAGCCGAATACGTTCAACGTCCCAGGTGTAGATGAGAATGGTTTCACGATGTGGTCATGGGAAGATGCGAACAAAATTCGCCGTCATATCCAGGATACAGTCGAAGCAGCTTCAAATGAACACAATGATGAAAAACGCAGAGCAATGTTGACTGCTGTAGTCAGCGGAGCTGGATTTACCGGTGTGGAACTTGTCGGCGACTTGATGGAATGGAAAGACCAACTGGCTAGAGCCAACAAATTGGATCCCGCTGAATTCAGCCTTTATCTGGTTGAAGCTGCACCGCAGATTCTGGGTGTCGTTACCGAAAAGGAACAACAAAAAGCTGAGAAATACATGCGCAAGCAAGGTATCCAAATCATCAAAGGCAATGGCGTCGCAAACGTCAAGAAGGACAGCGTTGAATTGTCTGATGGAACCGTCATTCCGACACATACACTGATCTGGACGGCAGGCGTAAAAGCGAACACAGACGCAGCTGCTTACGGTATCGAGCAAGCAAGAGCGGGCCGTTTGGTAGCCAATAAATACATGGAAGCGAAAGATTCCGATGGCGTCTATCTGGCAGGGGACTTGGTCTACTACGAAGAGCCTGACAAAAACAACGCACCAGTACCGCAAATCGTACAATCCGCAGAACAAACGGGTCACACAGCGGCAGCCAACATCATCGCTTCAATCGAAGGCACAGAGAAGCACGAACACAAAGGGACGTATCAAGGCTTCATGATTTCAATTGGTTCGCGTTACGGCGTTGCCTACTTGATGGATAAAATCCATTTGAGCGGCTTCATAGCAATGTTGGTGAAACACATGGTGAACTTGTTCTACTTCATGACGATTGGTTCAGGTTATTATTTCGTGCAATACATTTATCATGAATTCTTCCATATTAAAGAGAAACGCAACATCTTCCGTGGTCACTTGTCCCGTTTGGGTAATGTACTTTGGGCACTGCCATTGCGTGTTTTCTACGGCAGCATGTGGACGTGGGAAGCGCTCAAGAAAATCTTCGGCCTGTACGGCACGACTTCTTGGTTCGGTGATGAGATCGTCCTGCCTTTCGCTTGGTTGAAGGAAGCGACAACCGGGGCATCCGAAGCGGTAACAGACACGGCTGCTGCAGTCAGCCATCCGGTATTCGGTTTGAGCTATGCCTATGGTGAAGAGCCGATGATGGTCTTCAAAGAAGCGCCTGAGTGGTTCAACAGCATCATGCAGGTCATGATCCCGAATCCGGAAATGGCTTTGTTCTTCCAGAAATTCATGACAATCGTAGAGTTGCTGATCGGTTTGGCAATCATCGCGGGCTTGTTCACTTTCTTGGCGAATGCCGCAACAATCGCATTGGTGATCTCGTTCGCTTTATCTGGTATGTTCTACTGGGTGAACATGTGGTTCGTTCCTGTGGCCATCGCTTTGATGAACGGTTCAGGCAGAGCCTTCGGTTTGGACTACTATGTGATTCCGTGGATCCAGAAGAAACTTGACAACTGGTGGTATGGTAAGACAAAATCAATCTATAGACCGGGTGTCGGTCAATAATAACGATCTAACAGGGTTAAGGTGGGGAGACTTGCCTTAGCCCTTTTCTTTTCAGAAGAGAGGGACGGGAAATGAGAAAATACCTGAAAATGATCCGCAGAGGCGATCTGCTCATCATCCTTTTTTTGATGGCGGCTTCCTTCCTGCCGTTGGGGGTCTTCTCCTATCATCAAGCCAACGCGGAGAGTGCGGATAACATCGCAGTCATCAGTGTGGACGGTAAAGTGGTGAAGGAATTTGTCCTGAAGGATGACGGCAAAACGGAGACGTATGTCTATCAGGACGACCACGGTCATGAGAACGTGATTGTGCGGGAAGGATCCCAAATCCGGATTACTTCCGCCGATTGCGACGACCAATTGTGTGTGCGCATGGGCGCGAAGGATGGCATCGGGGAGACAATCATGTGTCTGCCGAACCGCGTGCTGGTTGAAATACGCGGAGCCCAAGGAACTACCGCTGACGATGAAGAGGCCCTCGACATCATCTCCTGACAAATACTTAAGGGCAGAACAAAAGGAGTTTCAGTATGAAAATTCATTCGATGTGGGACCAGTATCCGCTGTTGCGGGCGGAATTGGTCGCCACCAATGAGCTGTTGGAAGAAAACATAACACTCAAAAACCAAGTGGTCAGGGAAGCGATCCTGTCGCGGCTGCTTGCAGGCGGGAAAATGCTGCGGCCGGCCTACTGCTTGCTGTTTTCCTACTATTCCCCGCAACGGGATGCGGAACGGGCGCAGGCGATCGCGGCGGCGGTGGAGTTGTTGCATACGGCGACGTTGATGCACGATGACGTCATCGATGAAGCCGGCACCCGCCGAGGACAGGAGACGATGAACCGAGCATTCGGCAATCAGATTGCCGTCTATTCGGGGGATTACCTCTTCACGGTCTGCTTCCGCTTGCTGTCCGCTTATGCCGGCGATGCGGCTGTGCTGAAGATCGACACGAACGGGATGGAAAGCATCCTGATCGGCGAGCTGAACCAGATGGATATGCGCTACAATCCGAACATGCGCATGCGCGACTACTTGCGCCAGATCCAAGGCAAGACGGCCCAACTCTTCGCCTTGAGCTGCTATGCCGGCGCCTATGGATCGTCGGATGAGGATGAGAAGTTGGCCCAGCTGGCTTATCGGATCGGCCACAATATCGGCATGGCCTTCCAGGTCATGGATGATGTATTGGATTACACGCAAGACGATAAGACCTTGGGCAAACCGGCTCTGAGCGACTTCCGCAACGGCATCTACACGGCGCCTGTATTGTACGCGATGCAGGCCGACCGTAAAGAGTTCGCTGCCTATATCGCCAAGGGGGCGGATGTGACTGCTGCGGAGCTCGCGGAGATCCATGGTTTGGTGGAACGCTATGGTGGCAATCGCGCTGCGCAGGGCTTAGCCAAGAAGTACACAACCAAAGCGCTGAAGCTGATTAAAAAATTGCCGAACCATCCCGTAAAGGAAACGCTAACGAAATTAACTGAGCAATTGCTTTATCGCAATATGTAGCAAAGCTGCCCATCCGCGTTATGCGGATGGGCAGCTTTTCATTTTAAGATAAAACATTAGAAAATAATGGTTTTTTGTTAAATATATAGATTTTATTTGGCTAAAGATGTAACAAATGGTATGATAAGTAAGTGGAAAGATATAGGGGGCTTGTGATTGGTATCACATATCTGACCGCTATCATAAAAAAGAACAGGGTGGGATAGATTATGGAATTTAAGAAAACGTTATCTACGGCAACTCTTTTGCTGGCATCAACTTTCGTATTAGCGGCTTGCGGCGGTGCGGACACAGAAACTGAAACAGAATCATCAGCAGCTTCATCAGAAATTGTAGTTGAGTCTTCTTCTGAAGCTTCTTCAACAGCAGCTGAATTGCAAGACGGCACTTACACATTGGTTGAAAAGAACTTCGACACACGTGGCTGGAAAACTGAATTCTCGATCACTGTCGTGGACGGAAAAATCACTGCCTCAACATATGAGAACGTGAATGAAGCCGGCGAAAAGAAATCTGAAGATGCAGAATACCAAGCTAACATGACAGGTAAAGTTGGCATAGGTCCTGCTGAGTACTTCCCTCAATTGAACAGCCAATTGGTTGAAAAACAAGATCCTGACGCGGTGGAAGTCGTAACGGGCGCTACGAATTCTTCTGAAACATTCAAGAAATATGCACAACAGTTAGTTGATGCAGCGGTAGTCGGCGAAACAGCCGCAATCGAAGTCGACAACGTAGTCGAAGAATAAACCAAGTTTCTGCTTTTCTGGTGTATTCAGGAATAAAAAAGATTATCATAGACAGGTAGGGACAGCGTTCTTGTTCCTGCCTGTTTTTTTTAAATGTAGATATGGGGTGAACGGATGAAAAAATATAGGACTAAGGCCGGACTTTCGGGTGTAATGTTGCTGGCGCTCCTCTTCGGGGGCTGCGGCAATAGCGACAAATCGGAAGAAACGGCGATACGGAAAGAACCGTATGAGAAAACAGAATTTCTGATGGGGACCTATGTAACGGTGCGCATCTACGATGAAGGCAAAGAGGATGTCCTCCAGGCTGCCTTCGACCGTGTCGAGGACTTGGCCGACAAGATCACTGTAAATGAACCCGGATCGGAAATCGATGCAGTCAATGCCGCGGCAGGGATAAAAGCGGTACAACTGTCTAAGGATGTCTACCCATTGGTGGAGAGCGCTTGGGCGTACAGCGAAGCCTCCAATGGCGATTTTGAACTGTCAATCGGACCGATTACGGAACTGTGGCACATCGGTTTCGATGACGCCAGAAAGCCGGAACAGAGCGAAATTGATGCAGCACTGACTTTGGTCGATTATGAGCGTGTCGTGTTGGACGACAAAGAACAGACTGTCCAGTTGGCTGATGCGGGTATGCGGTTGGACTTGGGTGCCATCGCCAAGGGCTACATTACCGACGAAGTGAAGGAGCTGCTGGTGGAGGAAGGCGTGACGACCGCCATCATCGACCTCGGCGGTAACGTTTATGTGCTGGGCGGATCGCCGTTGCGTGAAGGGGAGTCCTGGAACGTAGGCATCCAGGATCCGTTGGCAGCGCGCGGGGAGACGATCGGCAAGACGAAGCAAAAAGACCGTTCAATCGTGACTTCAGGGATCTATGAACGTTACATCGAAGTGGACGGCGTCAGCTATCACCATTTGATGGATCCTGAAACGGGCTATCCGTTCGATAACGACATCGCTGGTGTTTCGATCCTGTCCGATAAATCGATCGATGGGGATGCCCTCTCGACGCTTGTCTTCGGTCTCGGGATGGAAGCGGGTCTGGCCTACGTCAACGAACGCGAGGATATCGAAGCCGTTTTTGTCACAAAGGACAAAAAAGTCTACGTTTCGAACGGCTTGGCGGATAATTTTGAACTGACGAACGACGATTACATTTGGGAAAATGAGTAGGAGTGAATGAGATGAATGTACCTGTATTTTTGGAATTTGTGGAAATCAAAACCAAGTTGGCCAGCCTGTTTCCGTTTGTGCTCGGAACCTTGTTTACCCTCTACCATTTCGGCAGCATCAATGCGCTGAACACTATTTTATTCTTCATAGCCATGGTCGTTTTTGACATGGCGACGACAGCCATCAACAACACGATGGACTATGTAAAAGCGAAGAATCTCGTTTACCGCGATGAGGAAAATATCCTCGGGAAAGCTTCGATTTCCGTCAAAAAAGCTGCGACGATAATCGTTTCGATGATTGCGTTCGCGGCGCTGCTCGGTCTGATTCTGACGGCGCGGACCAATCTGTTGCTGTTGGTGATCGGAGCGCTCTGTTTCGCAATCGGTATCCTGTATACGTTCGGTCCGTTTCCGATTTCCCGGATGCCTCTTGGAGAAGTTGCCTCGGGGTTGACGATGGGTTTCGGCATCTTTTTCATTGCTGTTTTCGTGAACGTACCGGCCGGAACGCTGGCGTCGCTCTTGTTGCAATGGCCGAACTTCACGCTAGTGGGGAACAGCGCGAATCTGCTGATCATCTTGCTGCAGTCAGCTCCGCTTGTGTTCAGCATCGCCAACATCATGCTGGCGAACAATATCTGCGACTATGAGACGGATATTTCCAATCACCGCTATACGTTGACTTTCTACATCGGTAAACCGGTTGCTGTACGCCTGTATGCTTGGTTGTATTACGGGGCATTCGCTGCAACGACAATTTCGGTGTTGTTCGGGATCTATCCGATTTGGATGCTGTTCATCTGGGCGATCTTCCCGATCATCCAGCGCAACATCAACCGCTTCAAAGCCAAACAGGATAAAGCGACAACCTTTAATCTGGCAATCAAAAATCTGATCCTCTATCACGGGTTGGAGATCATCCTGCTGATTGTGTCGCTTATCCTGAAATGATCACGATCAGACACGGAGCCCCTGCGGATGAGTTATTTCTGAAGGAAATGACTTATCAGGCGATCTATTCGCCCAAAGGCGGGGGCTTTTTGCCGCGGAAGGTATTGGAAGAGCCGGCAATCCAACGCTACTATGCGGACTTCGGCAAGGCAGGCGATCTGGCCTTTATAGCGCTGTCCGATGGTGAAGCGGTCGGGGCGGTGTGGGCCCGTTTTGCAACGACTGAGCAAAAAGGCTACGGTTTTGTCTGCACGGGTGTGCCGGAACTCATGCTTGCGGTGTTGCCGGCTTTCCGTGGGCGCGGCGTCGGGACGGCGCTTCTGGAACGGATGCTGACGCAGCTGCGGGCAACGGGCTTGGCAGCTGTTTCGCTGAGTGTGGCCCGTTCCAACCCGGCCCGCAGTCTCTATGAACGCTACGGATTCCGCGTGTTGAAAAAACAACGAAATTCTTGCACGATGTTGCTCGGAATTAACATGCCTATACAATGAAACGTTTTCAAAGTGGCGGTCATCGAAATGCTTTTAAAATTGTGTCCAAAATGTTACTTCTTACTTTTAATGAAAAGCCAGTTGCGTTATAATGGCTATGGATTCGGAGTGTTTTTTCTTTCGGAATCTTCATTTATTGATCAAGAAAGCGCTATATTCATCTCCTGCATTTTCCGTCCGCTTAAATAAAGAGAACGAGGTCAGTAGCAATTGGAGCGGGTCCGCTTGCTCCGTGCAGAAACTTTCCTTGTCGCTATTTGGAGGATTAAAAATGAAGGACAAACTTTTTGGTGTTTTACAGCGTGTTGGCCGTTCGTTTATGTTGCCAATCGCCATTTTACCAGTAGCCGGACTCTTTTTGGGTATCGGTGGGTCATTTACTAATGCTACGACACTAGAAACATATGGTTTAACGGAACTGATGGGTCAAGGGACATTCATTTATGATGTACTGAACGTAATGAACCAGGCTGGATCAGTTGTCTTTGGGAATTTGCCGTTGATCTTCGCTGTCGGCTGTGCCATCGGTATGGCGAAAGCTGAAAAAGCGACTGCATCTTTGGCGGCTGTCATCGCCTTCCTGATTATGCATTCATCCATCGGCGCTATGATCGTAGCTCGTGGTGGCGCAGATCAGTTCATCGAAGGATCAATCTCAAACGTATTGGGTATCGAGTCATTGCAAATGGGTGTTTTTGGAGGTATGATCGTCGGTTTGGGTGTTGCTGCACTTCATAATCGCTTTTATAAAATTCAATTACCAGCTGCTCTTTCATTCTTTGAAGGCACTCGTTTTGTTCCGATCATTTCATCGATCGTTTACTTGTTCGTAGGTATCCTGATGGTTTACATCTGGCCGCCAGTGCAAGAAGGCATCAATGCGATCGGTGCTTTGGTACAAGGTTCCGGTTATGCAGGAACATGGCTCTATGGTTTCATGGAGCGTGCGTTGATTCCTTTCGGTCTTCACCACGTATTCTACTTGCCTTTCTGGCAAACAGCAGTGGGTGGAACGATGGAAGTCGGCGGAAAAATGGTCGAAGGTGCACAAAACATCTTCTTCGCGCAATTAGCTGATCCTGACACAACTGTCTTCAGTGTTGCCGCTACACGTTTCATGTCAGGTAAATTCCCGTTGATGATCTTCGGACTGCCTGGTGCTGCTTTAGCGATGTACCGCACAGCTAAACCAGAAAAAAGAAAAGAAGCCGGCGGACTTTTGTTGTCGGCTGCATTGACTTCCATGCTGACAGGTATCACTGAGCCATTGGAATTCACATTCTTGTTTGTTGCTACACCGTTATATATCATTCACTCTGTTTTGGCCGGTGCTGCTTACATGCTGATGCATATGTTCAGCGTAGGTGTCGGCATGACTTTCTCGGGCGGATTCATCGATATGTTCTTGTACGGTATCCTGCAAGGGAATGCCAAAACGAACTGGATCTGGATCGTCATCATCGGTCTTGTTTACTTCGTAGTCTACTACTTCCTGTTCTCATTCTTGATCAAGAAGTTCAACTACAAGACTCCAGGTCGCGAAGATGATTCGACTGAAGTGAAGTTGTATACGCGTGCTGATATGAATGCGAAAGCGCAAGAAGGCGCTGTAGACCTTTCATCAGTCGTGAAAAATGAAACCGATGAAATGTCCGCTTCCATCATTTATGGTCTGGGTGGCGCAGCGAACATCGTGGACGTCGACAGCTGTGCGACACGTCTGCGTACAACTGTAGCAAACGGAGATTTGGTTGATGCAGAATTATTGAAGGGCACGGGAGCATCCGGCGTCATCCATAAAGGAAACGGCGTTCAAGTTGTTTACGGACCGAAAGTTTCTAACATCAAATCAAACCTGGAAGAATTCATCGACAGCGGCAGTGCCGCAAAACTGCCTTCCAAAGAAGAGTATTACGGTCTGAAGGCTGTTGAAAAAACAGAAGAAAAAGCAACAGTAACACCAGCAGCACCTGCTGCTGAAGTAAAAGCGACAGTTGCCAGTACTTTGCGTTCGCCTATCGCGGGTATCGCCATTCCATTGACGCAAGTGGATGACGCTGCCTTCGCTAGTGAAGCGTTGGGTAAAGGGATTGCAATCGAACCTGCAGTCGGTGAAGTTGTTTCGCCGATCAACGGTAAAGTCGTCATGGTTTTCGACACAAAGCATGCTATCGGTCTGGAATCGGACGAAGGTGTTGAGATTTTGATCCATATCGGATTGGATACAGTCAATCTGAAGGGTGAAGGTTTCACTACCTATGTTAAGGCTGGGGATTTTGTTGAAATCGGAGACAAATTGGTTGATTTCGATATCGACTTCATCAAAGCTTCCGGTTACAAGACAACTACTCCTATCGTAATCACAAACACTTTCAATTACAAAAACATTGAAGTTGTTGCAGAAGGTACTGTAGATCTTGGCGATGCAATCGTTACAGTTCAATAAGAAGTAAGATTCAACGCGGATAAGGGAATGCAGAAATGAATAGCGCAACAAAAAGGTTTCCGGTCTCAGATCCGGAGGCCTTTTTGTATTTTTGGGCGTATCCGCAAAAATAAAAAGGTTGACTATTCGGGGCAGGCGCTCTAATATTAGCTTGTATTGTGTACATAAACAGAGAGAAAATAGGTGAGCGACATGGCTATCAGAAAAGCCGCATTAGCCTGTACCGTATGTGGATCAAGGAACTACACCATCACACCTACTGAAAAAGGTCGTACAGAACGTTTGGAAGTCAAGAAATTTTGCCGGTACTGCGGAAAGCATACCTTGCACAAAGAAACGAAATAAAGACGAAACTGGCAACATATAGTAGGAGGATAAGCATGAAATTTCTGAAGAGCGTAACGGATGAAATGAAGCAAGTGACTTGGCCGACTGGTAAGGAATTAGCAAAATATACAAATACGGTAGTCGTTACAACCATTCTATTCGGAATATTTTTCGCCGCAGTAGATTTTGGGATCACAGAGGCAATGGATTTAATCTTAAATTAAAAGAAGATTTGTAGCCATACGGTCTTCGTGATGCTATAATGTTAACGCCGTACAGAAGGAACCTTTCAAAGACAGGAAGGTTTTTTTGTTTACAAAAAACGAAGTCAAATAAAAATCCACCAAGAAAGAAGATGCAGAAATGGAAACGATCGAAAACGAAAAACAATGGTATGTGTTGCACACTTATTCAGGTTATGAGAACAAAGTGAAACTGAACATCGAATCCCGTGCGCAAAGCATGAACATGGAAGACCACATCTTCCGCGTCGTCATCCCGGAAGAAGAGCAAGTGGAAGTGAAGGACGGCAAAGAGAAGGCGACTACGCAAAAAACCTTCCCTGGTTATGTATTGGTTGAGATGATCATGTCTGATGAAGCCTGGTTCGTTGTCCGTAATACACCGGGCGTTACCGGTTTCGTCGGATCGCATGGAGCAGGAAGCAAACCGTCCGCTTTATTGAATGAAGAAATCGAAGTCATTCTGAAGCGCATGGGCATGAGCACACGTATGCATGACGTGAAATTCGAAAAAGGCGAGCCGGTGACCATCACCGATGGCGCATTCAATGGCTTGTCAGGGTTCGTTGAAGAAGTGGATAGCGAAAAAGGCAAGTTGAAAGTCATGATCGAAATGTTCGGCCGCGAAACGATTGCCGAGCTCGATTACAATCAAGTAGATAAAGGCTAAAAAAACTATTGCATTTATTTGGGTGTACTGATATAATATATCGGTACGTTCAGGCGTATGGATTGAGTGGGAGGGGAAATCTTAACCCCATTAAACCACATCACGAACAATCAAGGAGGTATGTCTCGTGGCTAAAAAAGTTGTTAAATTAGTTAAGTTACAAATTCCTGCAGGTAAAGCATCTCCTGCTCCACCAGTAGGTCCAGCTTTGGGTCAAGCACAAGTAAACATCATGGGATTCTGTAAAGAATTCAATGCACGTACAGCTGACCAAGCAGGTATGATCATTCCCGTTGTCATTTCTGTATATGAAGATCGTTCATTCACCTTCATTACTAAAACTCCTCCAGCTCCAGTATTACTGAAAAAAGCTGCAGGTATCGAATCAGGTTCAGGCGAACCGAACAAGAAAAAAGTTGGTACTGTAACACGTGACCAAGTTAAAGAAATCGCTGAAACAAAAATGGTAGACTTAAATGCAGCAGACGTAGAAGCTGCTATGCGTATGGTCGAAGGTACTGCCCGTTCAATGGGTATTACAGTTCAAGACTAATTCAAAAGGCAGCTTCTCATGTGGCCTTCCGAACGCTCGTTAGACGTTTTTGGCCACACGTGGGAGGTTAATCCGTTAAAACCACAATCTAGGAGGAAAATTCAATGGCTAAAAAAAGTAAAAAATTCCAAGATGCTGCCAAAAAAGTGGATTCTACTAAATCATATTCAGTAGAAGAAGCAGTAGCATTAGCGAAAGAAGTCGATTTTGCAAAATTCGACGCAACTGTTGAGGTCGCTTACCGTTTAGGGATCGACACTCGTAAAAATGATCAACAAATCCGTGGAGCAGTCGTGCTTCCAAACGGAACTGGTAAAACACAACGCGTTTTAGTGTTCGCTAAAGGCGAAAAAGCTAAAGAAGCTGAAGCTGCTGGTGCAGACTACGTAGGCGACGCAGACATGGTTCAAAAAATCCAAGGCGGATGGTTTGATTTTGATGTTGTCGTTGCTACTCCTGACATGATGGGTGAAGTTGGACGTTTGGGTCGTGTATTGGGACCTAAAGGCTTGATGCCAAACCCTAAAACAGGTACTGTAACAATGGACGTAACGAAAGCTATTGACGAAATCAAAGCTGGTAAAGTTACATACCGTGCTGATAAAGCTGGTAACATCCACGTTCCTATCGGTAAAGTATCATTCGACGATGCTAAATTGTTGGAAAACTTCCGTACGATCAACGATGTAATCGTGAAAGCTAAACCAGCAACTGCTAAAGGCCAATACGTTAAAAATGTAAGTGTAACAACTACATTTGGACCTGGCGTTAAAGTGGACGCAAGCTCTTTATAAAAAAACCTTGACCTGAACGGCTATCTTTGGTATAGTCGTTGAGGTTAATATATGCTACCGAAGACAGCAGGGGGTGCGAGCCTTAATATACCTGCCGAGGAAGAATCCAATGAGATATTTATGGATCCTCTATGTCTAGGTGACATAGAGTTTTTTGTTTTTACAAGAAATTCTATCATAAAATCCAGGGGGTGAAATATAAGATGAGTGAAGCTGCTATTGCAAAAAAACAACTGTTGGTTGAAGAACTGACAACAAAAATCCAAGAATCCGCATCTGTAGTCGTTGTTGATTATTTAGGTCTTACTGTTGAACAGGTGACTGAATTAAGAAAACAATTGCGTGAAGCTGGCGTAGAAATGAAAGTTATCAAAAACTCTCTAATGGTACGTGCTGCTGTCGCTGCAGGTTTGGAAGGAATGGAAAGCATTTTCAAAGGACCTACTGCTGTTGCATTCAGTTCTGAAGATGTTGTTGCTCCAGCCAAAATCATGGCTGAATTCGCAAAAACTGCTGATAAACTAGAAATCAAAGGTGGTATCGTTGAAGGTAACGTTTCTTCTAAAGAAGAAATCGAAGCTTTGGCAAAACTACCAAACCGCGAAGGTATGCTTTCTATGTTACTTTCAGTATTACAAGCTCCAGTCCGCAATTTTGCGTTGGCTATTAAAGCTGTATCCGAGAAAGACGGCGAAGCTGCATAATCTGCAGTTCTGTTGAAAAATGAAACACACGCTTCCTTTCGGAGGCACAAAAAAACTTAAACCAAAAACGGAGGAACACAAAATGTCATTAAACATCGAAGCAATCATTGCTGACATCAAAGTAGCAACAGTTTTAGAATTAAACGACTTAGTAAAAGCTATCGAAGAAGAATTCGGCGTAACAGCTGCAGCTCCAGTAGCAGCAGCAGGTGCAGTAGCAGCAGCTGAAGAAGAGCAAACTGAATTCAACGTTGAATTAACTTCAACTGGCGATTCAAAAATCAAAGTAATCAAAGTTGTACGTGAAGCTACAGGCCTAGGCTTGAAAGAAGCTAAAGCTCTAGTTGACGGCGCTCCTGGCGTTATCAAAGAAGCTGTATCTAAAGAAGATGCTGAAGCATTGAAAGCTCAATTAGAAGAAGTTGGCGCTTCTGTAACAATTAAATAATCTTTTTTCAAAAGATTGTTTCTACAGAAACACAATTCTTGATTGTGTAAATAGACAAGCCAGGATAAGCAATTATCCTGGCTTTTCTTATATTTTCCGTGCAGTATCGGACTTCCGTCAGAAGGAGTTGGAAATATGTCAAATCATTACTACGCAAAGAACCCTGAAACCGAAAGCAAGGAAACTTCCTGGACGTTTCCTTTGAGGGGTCGTGAGTTCCGTTTCATCTCGGACAGCGGCGTTTTCTCCAAAAGAACGGTCGACTTTGGTTCGCACTTATTGATCGAAAGCTTCCGCTTGAATGAGGAAGTGGCCGGGGATATCCTGGATGTTGGCTGTGGTTACGGTCCGATGGGGCTTGCGCTTGCGCATGCTTATCCTGCCAGACTGGTGGAGATGGTGGACGTAAACGAGCGGGCTATGTCTTTGGCACGCAGAAATGCGGAAGCCAACAACATCCGCAATGTGAAAGTCTACGAATCGAATACCTACGATCAAGTACCTGAAGGAAGGCAATTCGCTGCAATCGTCAGCAATCCGCCGATCCGCGCCGGGAAACAGGTCGTCCATCGCATTTTGTCGGAAGCACACACGCACCTCTTACCGGGTGGCACGCTGACTGTGGTCATCCAAAAGAAGCAAGGCGCGCCGAGTGCTGAACAGAAAATGCTGGATGTCTTCGGGAATGTCGAAGTCATCGCACGCGACAAAGGATATTGGATCATCCAATCGGTCAAGGCTTAATGCGCGTCCCGGATCGCTCCGGATGCGGGCAGAAGGCTGTTGACAAATGAAAGCCATGTGTGTAGAATAGTAAGGTAATATAGACGCATAAGATAATTCAGAAAACGCGACTGAAATATTGTCCAGACGCGCTTTTCGAGGCAGAAAACAAAAGAAAGAGTAATTTTCTCAGAAATTGCAACCTTCTTTTGGTTTTTTTTTGCCAAAAAAACGTTGCGGAATGTATATGTAACAAAAACGTAACACTTGTTGCAGAAATGCAACATAAGAGTGTGTTGTCGCTAAAGGTCTAAATTTAAGTAGGGGTGAAGAAGTTGTTAGGGCATAATGAAAAATTCGGGAAACAACGTACCCGCAGAAGTTATTCGCGTATCAGTGAAGTGTTAGAGCTTCCTAACCTGATTGAGATTCAATCGGATTCTTATGAATGGTTCCTGGAAACTGGGATCAAAGAGATGTTCAAGGACATCACGCCGATCGAAGATCACACAGGGAACTTAGCATTGGAATTTGTCGATTATGAATTCCATGATCCAAAATACACTGTTTCAGAAGCACGTGCACATGATGCCAACTACTCGGCACCAATTTATGTAAAACTACGCTTGATCAACAAAGAAACAGGCGAAATCAAAGACCAGGAAGTTTTCTTCGGTGATTTCCCATTAATGACAGACATGGGTACCTTCATCATCAACGGAGCGGAACGTGTTATCGTCTCCCAATTGGTTCGTTCTCCAGGCGTTTATTTCCATAACAAGATGGACAAAAACGGAAAAGAAAGCTTCGGAAACACATTGATTCCTAACCGTGGCGCATGGTTGGAATATGAAACAGATGCGAAAGACATCTCTTACGTCCGTATCGACCGCACCAGAAAAATCCCGTTGACCGTATTGGTCCGCGCATTGGGCTTCGGTTCGGATGACCAGATTCTTGAAATCTTCGGCGACCACGAAAGCTTACGTTTGACTATGGAAAAAGACGTGCATAAAAACGCATCGGACTCCAGAACAGAAGAAGCGTTGAAAGACGTCTACGAGAGACTTCGTCCAGGCGAACCGAAAACGGCCGACAGCTCACGTAACTTGCTGAATGCCCGTTTCTTCGATCCAAGAAGATATGATATGGCTCCTGTTGGACGCTATAAAGTAAATAAAAAATTGAATGTCAAAACACGCTTGTACAACCAGATATTGGCTGAAACATTGGTCGATCCTGAAACAGGTGAAATCATCGCAGAAAAAGGGACTGAATTGGACCGTGGCATGATGGAACGCTTAACGCCTTATTTGGACAACGGCTTGAACCAAGTGACGTTGTATCCTTCTGATGATGGCGTTGTGACAGATCCGGTCGTTATGCAAGTAGTGAAAGTCTACTCTAAGAAAGACCCTGAGAAAGTCATCAACATCATCGGGAATTCCGAAATTGCTGACGATATCAAACATCTGACGACTGCCGACATCTTTGCTTCCATGAACTACTTCTTCAACCTTACTGAAGGATTGGGAACAACGGATGACATCGATCACTTGGGTAACAGACGTATCCGTTCAGTCGGAGAGTTGTTGCAGAACCAATTCCGTATCGGTTTGTCACGGATGGAGCGTGTCGTGCGCGAAAGAATGTCTATTCAGGATGTTTCTACCGTCACACCGCAACAGTTGATCAATATCCGTCCGGTAGTGGCTGCAATCAAAGAATTTTTTGGTTCATCCCAATTGTCACAGTTCATGGACCAAACGAATCCATTGGGCGAATTGACGCACAAACGTCGTCTTTCAGCCTTAGGACCCGGCGGTTTGACGAGAGACCGTGCCGGCTATGAAGTCCGAGACGTTCACTATTCCCACTATGGCCGTATGTGTCCGATCGAAACGCCTGAGGGCCCGAATATCGGACTGATCAACAGCTTGTCCAGTTATGCAAAAATCAACAAATATGGTTTCATCGAAACGCCATACCGTCGTGTCGACTGGAACACGCACAAAGTTACTAATATCATCGACTACTTGACCGCTGACGAAGAAGATAACTTCACCGTTGCGCAAGCCAACTCGGTCCTATTGGAAGACGGAAGCTTCGCCAACAATATCGTCATGGCCCGTTATATCCATGACAACTTGGAAGTTCCGATCGAACGCGTCGATTACATGGACGTTTCTCCGAAACAAGTAGTTGCTGTCGCTACAGCCTGCATCCCGTTCTTGGAAAACGATGACTCCAACCGTGCTTTGATGGGTGCCAACATGCAACGTCAAGCTGTTCCGTTGATCAACCCGCAAGCACCGTTTGTCGGTACCGGGATGGAATACAAAGCCGCTCATGACTCAGGTGCAGCCCTGTTGTGCCAGAATGATGGTGTGGTTGAATTCGTTGATGCCAAAGAAATCCGTGTCCGTCGTGACAATGGTGCTTTGGATAAATACGAAATCATCAAGTTCCAACGTTCCAACTCAGGAACTTGCTATAACCAACGTCCGATCGTAGCTTTGGGAGACCGTGTTGATGTCGGCGAGACATTAGCGGATGGCCCGTCTATGGAAAAGGGCGAAATGGCTCTTGGACAGAACGTGTTGGTTGCCTTCATGACTTGGGAAGGTTACAACTACGAAGATGCTGTTATCATGAACGAACGTCTTGTGCGTGATGATGTGTACACTTCGATCCATATCGAAGAATACGAATCAGAAGCACGTGATACGAAGCTTGGACCTGAAGAAATCACCCGCGAATTGCCTAACGTCGGCGAAGATGCTTTAAAAGATCTTGACGAGCGCGGCATCATCCGCATCGGTGCGGAAGTCAAAGACGGGGATATCCTAGTCGGTAAAGTCACTCCTAAAGGGATGACGGAACTGTCTGCGGAAGAGCGTCTGTTGCATGCCATCTTCGGTGAAAAAGCCCGCGAAGTGCGCGATACATCGCTACGTGTTCCTCACGGCGGCGGCGGTATCGTCCATGATGTGAAGATCTTTACCCGTGAAGCAGGGGATGAACTATCACCTGGCGTGAATCTGTTGGTGCGTGTCTACATCGTTCAAAAACGTAAGATCAACGAAGGGGATAAAATGGCCGGACGTCATGGTAACAAAGGGGTTGTATCCCGTATCATGCCTGAAGAAGATATGCCATACATGCCAGACGGCACTCCTGTTGACATCATGTTGAACCCTCTAGGGGTACCATCGCGTATGAACATCGGACAAGTATTGGAACTTCACCTAGGTATGGCTGCCCGTTCATTAGGCATCTACGTCGCATCTCCAGTATTCGATGGAGCGGATGAAGATGACGTTTGGGGTACGGTGGCTGAAGCCGGTATGGCGAACGATGCCAAAACGATCCTTTATGATGGCCGTACAGGTCAACCTTTCGATAACCGTGTGTCAGTCGGCGTCATGTACTATCTGAAACTTTCCCACATGGTTGATGATAAATTGCATGCTCGTTCAACTGGACCTTACTCTCTCGTTACGCAACAGCCGTTGGGTGGTAAAGCTCAGTTCGGTGGACAACGTTTCGGAGAAATGGAAGTTTGGGCACTGGAAGCTTATGGTGCTGCCTATACATTGCAAGAAATCTTGACATACAAATCAGATGATGTTGTCGGTCGTGTGAAAACATACGAAGCGATCGTCAAAGGCGAAACAATTCCTCGTCCAGGTGTACCTGAATCATTCCGCGTATTGGTGAAAGAATTGCAAGCACTCGGCCTGGATATGAAAGTGCTTGATGAAGCAGAAGAAGAAATCGAATTGCGCGACATGGATGAAGAAGACGATGTTGTGAATATGGAAAGATTAAATAAACAATCTGAAGCAATGAAGAGAGACTAATCCGTGTTCCCGGGCGCTGTTGAGGCGTTCGGGTGCATGTTTGATCAAAGCGCATTGCCTCACGAGAAACGCAGATAGAGCATTTTGGGCAGCTCAAAGAATAAAGGGAGGTTGGCCCCTTGATAGACGTTAATAAATTTGAAAGTATGCAAATCTCTTTGGCTTCTCCTGATAAGATCCGTAGCTGGTCTTACGGGGAAGTTAAAAAACCAGAAACAATCAACTACAGAACACTGAAACCTGAAAAAGAGGGTTTGTTCTGTGAGCGAATTTTTGGACCGCAAAAGGACTGGAAATGTTCATGTGGTAAATACAATGGTATCCGTTACAAAGGGATCGTTTGCGATCGCTGTGGCGTTGAAGTAACCCGCGCTAAGGTCCGTCGTGAAAGAATGGGCCATATTGAATTGGCTGCTCCTGTAACCCATGTATGGTACTTCAAAGGGATTCCTAGCCGTATGGGACTTGTATTGGATATGAGCCCGCGCGCGTTGGAAGAAATCATTTACTTCGCTTCATACGTTGTCATCGAACCAGGTGACACTGTGTTGGAATCGAAACAGTTGCTGACGGAAAGAGAATACCGTGACAAACGGGCGCAATTCGGAAACAGTTTCCATGCGGCCATGGGTGCGGAAGCTATCAAGCAATTGCTTGATCGCGTGGATGTCGACACTGAATGTGAACAATTAAAAGAAGACTTGAAATCCGCGACTGGACAAAAACGTACGCGTGCAATCCGTCGTTTGGACATCTTGGATGCTTTCCGTTCTTCAGGAAACAAACCTAGCTGGATGATCATGGATGTAATCCCGGTTATCCCTCCAGATTTGCGTCCGATGGTTCAATTGGAAGGCGGACGTTTCGCGACAAGTGACTTGAACGACCTTTACCGTCGTGTCATCAACCGTAACAACCGTCTGAAACGCTTGTTGGACTTGAATGCACCGAACATCATCGTTCAGAATGAAAAACGCATGCTGCAGGAAGCTGTCGATGCTTTGATCGATAACGGTCGTCGTGGCCGTCCTGTAACAGGACCAGGTAACCGTCCATTGAAATCACTTTCGCACATGTTGAAAGGGAAACAAGGACGTTTCCGTCAAAACTTGCTGGGTAAACGTGTCGACTACTCCGGACGTTCCGTAATCGTAGTTGGACCTTTCCTGAAAATGTATCAATGCGGATTGCCGAAAGAAATGGCGATCGAGTTGTTCAAACCTTTCTTGATGAAAGAATTGGTTGCCCGTGATATCGCAAGCAACATCAAAAATGCAAAACGCAAAATCGACCGTATGGACGATGATGTATGGGATGTATTGGAAGATGTCATCAGAGAACATCCAGTATTGCTTAACCGCGCACCGACGCTTCACCGTTTGGGTATCCAAGCGTTTGAACCGGTACTTGTCGAAGGTAAAGCGATCCGTCTTCACCCGTTGGTATGTGAAGCCTACAATGCCGATTTCGATGGTGACCAAATGGCCGTCCACGTACCGCTAGGTGAAGAAGCACAAGCAGAAGCGCGTCTATTGATGCTGGCTGCACAGAACATCTTGAATCCGAAAGATGGCAAACCAGTCGTAACACCATCCCAGGATATGGTCTTGGGTAACTATTACCTGACTCTGGAAGAAATAAATAAAGTCGGCGAAGGAATGATCTTCTCCAATGCGGAAGAAGCTGGTCTGGCATATGAAGGTGGCTTTGTCCATCTGCATACAAGAGTAGCGATCAGCACGCTTTCGTTGCCTAAGAAACCATGGACAGAATGGCAAAGAGGCCGTCTGTTGGTAACGACAGTCGGTAAGATCTTCTTCAACGAAATCATGCCTGATGAATTCCCGTACCTGAATGAACCTACACAATTCAACTTGGATGTTGCGACTCCGGATAAATATTTTGCCGAAGCCGGCGAAGATGTTCCGGCGTTCATCAAAAAACAAGAAATTGTCGGACCGTTCAAGAAGAAATACCTTGGTAACATCATTGCTGCCGTGTTCAAGAAGTTCCAAGTAACAGAAACTTCGAAGATGCTGGACAAAATGAAGGACCTGGGTTACAAAATCTCGACTCGTGCAGGTATCACTGTAGGGATCGCCGATATCTTGGTATTGGAATCCAAAGCAGAAATCCTGGAAAGAGCCCACAAAAAAGTCGATAACATCATGAAACAATTCCGTCGTGGTCTGATCACTGATGACGAAAGATACACCAGCGTCATCATGACCTGGAACATGGCGAAGGACGAAATCCAAGTCGAACTGATGAAGACATTGGGACAAGAAAATCCGATTTTCATGATGAGTGATTCCGGAGCCCGTGGTAACATATCCAACTTTACCCAGTTGGCGGGTATGCGTGGTTTGATGGCCGCTCCAAACGGTAAGATCATGGAATTGCCGATCACTTCGAACTTCCGTGAAGGACTAAGCGTTTTGGAAATGTTTATCTCTACCCATGGAGCTCGTAAAGGGATGACCGATACAGCCTTGAAGACAGCCGATTCAGGTTACCTGACACGTCGTTTGGTTGACGTGGCGCAAGATGTCATCATCCGTGAAGACGATTGCGGAACCGATCGTGGTCTGATAGTCCGTTCCATCCGAGAAGGCAATGAAGTCATTGAAGACTTGGAAGAGCGTCTGATTGGCCGTTATACTCAAAAAACAGTTGTCCATCCTGAAAACGGCAAAGTTCTTGCTGTACATAACCAATTGATCACAGAAGATATGGCGAAAGAAATCATTGATGCCGGTATCGAAGAAGTGACGATCCGTTCCGTGTTCACGTGCCACACAAGACACGGCGTCTGCAAACGTTGCTACGGCCGCAACTTGGCTACTGGTTCAAATGTTGAGGTCGGTGAAGCAGTCGGTACGATTGCTGCCCAATCCATCGGTGAACCAGGTACTCAATTGACCATGCGTACATTCCATACGGGTGGTGTTGCCGGAGACGATATCACACAAGGTTTGCCGCGTATCCAAGAAATCTTTGAAGCGCGTAATCCGAAAGGGCAAGCAATCATCACAGAAGTTACAGGGGAAGTTGTCTCCATCGATGAGAGTGCGTCCGATCGTTCCAAAGAAGTAACAGTCAAAGGTATCACGGATACAAGAACGTATACCATCCCTTATACTGCACGTACGAAAGTGGCTGAAGGCGACATCGTTCACCGTGGTGATCCATTGACTGAAGGATCCATCGAACCTAAGAGCTTGCTGCGCGTCCGTGATGTGCTGTCTGTTGAGACTTACTTGCTACGCGAAGTTCAGAAAGTATACCGTATGCAAGGGGTAGAAATCGGCGACAAGCATATCGAAGTTATGGTCCGTCAAATGTTGCGTAAAGTCCGCGTTATGGATCCGGGTTCAACAGATATCCTGCCAGGTACACTGATGGATATCTCAGATTTCGAAGACCGTAACCGTTCTGTCATCAACGCTGGGGAAGTTCCAGCAACAGCCCGTCCAGTCCTGTTGGGGATCACAAAAGCGTCATTGGAAACAAACAGCTTCTTGTCTGCTGCTTCCTTCCAAGAAACGACTCGTGTCCTGACGGATGCTGCGATCCGCGGCAAGAAAGATTCCTTATTGGGTCTTAAAGAGAATGTTATCATCGGTAAGATCATCCCTGCTGGTACAGGTATGGCCCGCTACCGTAAGATGGAGCCGAAAGCCGTCGAAGCCGAAAGTGAGAGCGTCTATAGCATCACTGATACAGCCGAAACGGGTTCAAACCTATCTGACTACAAAGCGTAAAACGATGAACGTCCCGGAAAAGCAATTTGCTTTTCCGGGACGTTCTTTTTGGTGTTTGATAATATGATTTTCTAGTCTGAGGTTCGAATTTGGTGGCGTAATTCCCCGCCTAGGTGGTTTTGACGTTTTTTTGACTGTGATTTGAACTGATTTTCCCCGCCAACGTGGTTTTGACGGGTTATTTCTGAGCATAAATCCAATCCCCAAATGGAATCAAAGGGGCATTAACGGATCAGCAGTATCCGTGCGAAGTGCACCACGATAGCAGAAGCGGCTAGAAAGGGCCCGAACGGCAATCTGCGCTGCAAGGAGCTGCCTTTCGCCATGTGGGTGTGCAGAAAATAGGAACCCGCGGAAAAACTGGCCAACAAGATGATAAACAAGGTGGGCTCCAACCCAAAAGTCAGGCTCAAGATCGAAAGCAGTTTGATGTCGCCGCCCCCAATCCCGTCAGGAAGAGCGAAGCTTGTGAAAAACAACAAGGAAAAAATCACAAAGAAACTGATGAAGGCTGCCGGCCAATCCGCAACCGGAAGCACTGCTTGGCGAAACACGACACCGAAGAGCAATAAGAGCTGGAAGCGATCGGGAATCAACAGGTAGAGATAGTCGGCAATCGCTATGACCACCAACAGGGAGAACACAAAGGCGAGAGCGACCAACTGCAGCACGTCTGTTGCATAGAAATAATAGAGCAGACAGGCCAAGAAACCGGAGATGATTTCCGAAGTGAGGTACAACGCATCTATTTTTATTGCGCAGTACGCACACTTCCCGCGGTGAAACACGTAAGAAAAAATCGGAAAAAGATCTTTGATCTGCAGCGTATGCTGACAATGGACGCAGTGTGAGCGTGTGGTGGTGAAGTTTTCTTTGATGGGGATGCGTGTTCCCAGGACGGTAAAGAAAGATCCGAAAATGGCTCCGAAATAAAAGATGGGTACGTAAGCAACGATGGCCAAAATAATTCCCCCTTGACGAACAAACTGACTATAATATCCGCAACTAGTCTGTTGAATCTTTTTGTGCGTGGGTTTTGAAAATATTTGGAAGAGCGTTTTGAGAATTGTTCCATTTGTTGTTGACAGGGCGTCCGTCAGATGGTAGACTGTTTAAGTTGTCAAATTAATCGTTTGTCCCGGTAGAAAATAATTGTTGACAGATGATTCTGAATTTGATAATATATAAGAGTTGCTACTGCAGTTCGAAAACGTTTAAAATATCTTCAAAAAATATTTTTAAAAGACGTTGACAACGAGCTGGTCAAGTGGTATTATAAATAAGCAATCACGTAATACGTGATACACGATTGACCTTTGAAAACTGAATAAAGAATGAACGAACCAAATGTGCAAGGAGCTTAGACTTCGGTCGAAGCAAACGAAGACGATACTTAGTATCGCAAACATAAAGTCAGCAAAACAACAAGAGCAATCAGCTTAACGTGTAGGATTTCTGTACAAGAGTCCACATTTACATGAGAGTTTGATCCTGGCTCAGGACGAACGCTGGCGGCGTGCCTAATACATGCAAGTCGAACGGTCTTTTCTATGGAAGCTTGCTTCCACTGAGAAGATAGTGGCGGACGGGTGAGTAACACGTGGGTAACCTGCCCATAAGAGGGGGATAACATCCGGAAACGGGTGCTAATACCGCATAGTTTTCTTGATCGCATGATCGAGAAAGGAAAGACGGCCTTTGTGCTGTCGCTTATGGATGGACCCGCGGCGTATTAGTTAGTTGGTGAGGTAATGGCTCACCAAGACGATGATACGTAGCCGACCTGAGAGGGTGATCGGCCACATTGGGACTGAGACACGGCCCAAACTCCTACGGGAGGCAGCAGTAGGGAATCTTCCGCAATGGACGAAAGTCTGACGGAGCAACGCCGCGTGAGTGAAGAAGGTTTTCGGATCGTAAAACTCTGTTGTCAGAGAAGAACAAGTTGGAGAGTAACTGCTCCAGCCTTGACGGTATCTGACCAGAAAGCCACGGCTAACTACGTGCCAGCAGCCGCGGTAATACGTAGGTGGCAAGCGTTGTCCGGATTTATTGGGCGTAAAGCGAGCGCAGGCGGTTCCTTAAGTCTGATGTGAAAGCCCACGGCTCAACCGTGGAAGGTCATTGGAAACTGGGGAACTTGAGTGCAGAAGAGGAGAGTGGAATTCCATGTGTAGCGGTGAAATGCGTAGATATATGGAGGAACACCAGTGGCGAAGGCGACTCTCTGGTCTGTAACTGACGCTGAGGCTCGAAAGCGTGGGGAGCAAACAGGATTAGATACCCTGGTAGTCCACGCCGTAAACGATGAGTGCTAAGTGTTGGAGGGTTTCCACCCTTCAGTGCTGCAGCTAACGCATTAAGCACTCCGCCTGGGGAGTACGGCCGCAAGGCTGAAACTCAAAGGAATTGACGGGGACCCGCACAAGCGGTGGAGCATGTGGTTTAATTCGAAGCAACGCGAAGAACCTTACCAGGTCTTGACATCCTTTGACAATCCTAGAGATAGGACTTTCCCTTCGGGGACAAAGTGACAGGTGGTGCATGGTTGTCGTCAGCTCGTGTCGTGAGATGTTGGGTTAAGTCCCGCAACGAGCGCAACCCCTATTGTTAGTTGCCAGCATTCAGTTGGGCACTCTAATGAGACTGCCGGTGACAAACCGGAGGAAGGTGGGGATGACGTCAAATCATCATGCCCCTTATGACCTGGGCTACACACGTGCTACAATGGATGGTACAACGAGCAGCAAGACCGCGAGGTCAAGCGAATCTCTTAAAGCCATTCTCAGTTCGGATTGCAGGCTGCAACTCGCCTGCATGAAGCCGGAATCGCTAGTAATCGCGGATCAGCACGCCGCGGTGAATACGTTCCCGGGTCTTGTACACACCGCCCGTCACACCACGAGAGTTTGTAACACCCGAAGTCGGTGAGGTAACCTTTATGGAGCCAGCCGCCTAAGGTGGGACAGATGATTGGGGTGAAGTCGTAACAAGGTAGCCGTATCGGAAGGTGCGGCTGGATCACCTCCTTTCTAAGGAATATAATGGAATCCTTGCTTGGTTCAATCATTCTTTGTTCAGTTTTGAGAGATCAATCTCTCAAGCAAGACAATTTGTTCTTTGAAAACTGAATACTACAAAAATAAAGTAAGAAACCTAAACATTTTACCGCGTTTTAAGTTAACTTAAATGAGTTTTTAACGAAATAAGTTAGCAAGCCAGCAATGGCGAGCTTAACCATAGGTTAAGTGAATAAGGGCGCACGGTGGATGCCTAGGCACTAGGAGCCGATGAAGGACGGGACTAACACCGATATGCTCCGGGGAGCTGTAAGTAAGCTTTGATCCGGAGATTTCCGAATGGGGCAACCCAATATCTTTGATAGGATATTACGTTACACTGAATACATAGGTGTATCGAGGAACACGCAGGGAACTGAAACATCTCATTACCTGCAGGAAGAGAAAGAAAATTCGATTCCCTTAGTAGCGGCGAGCGAAACGGGAAAAGCCCAAACCAAAGAGCTTGCTCTTTGGGGTTGTAGGACTGGGACATGAGACTGCAATGGATAGCAGAAGCCAACTGGAAAGTTGCGCAAAATAGGGTAATAGCCCCGTATGCGAAATCCAAATCAGCTCTACCAGTATCCTGAGTACGGCGGAACACGAGAAATTCCGTCGGAATCCGGGAGGACCATCTCCCAAGGCTAAATACTCCCTAGTGACCGATAGTGAACCAGTACCGTGAGGGAAAGGTGAAAAGCACCCCGGAAGGGGAGTGAAACAGTACCTGAAACCGTGTGCCTACAAGTAGTCAAAGCCCGTTAATGGGTGATGGCGTACCTTTTGTAGAATGGACCGGCGAGTTACGATTTCATGCAAGGTTAAGTTGCAAAGACGGAGCCGCAGCGAAAGCGAGTCTGAATAGGGCGAATAAGTATGAGGTCGTAGACCCGAAACCAAGTGACCTACCCATGTCCAGGTTGAAGGTGCGGTAATACGCACTGGAGGACCGAACCCACGCACGTTGAAAAGTGCGGGGATGAGGTGTGGGTAGCGGAGAAATTCCAATCGAACTTGGAGATAGCTGGTTCTCTCCGAAATAGCTTTAGGGCTAGCCTCGGATATGCGAATCATGGAGGTAGAGCACTGTTTGGACTAGGGGCCCTTCTCGGGTTACCGAATTCAGATAAACTCCGAATGCCATTGATTTAGATCCGGGAGTCAGACTGCGAGTGATAAGATCCGTAGTCAAAAGGGAAACAGCCCAGACCACCAGCTAAGGTCCCAAAGTATCTGTTAAGTGGAAAAGGATGTGGGGTTGCATAGACAACTAGGATGTTGGCTCAGAAGCAGCCATCATTTAAAGAGTGCGTAATAGCTCACTAGTCGAGTGACCCTGCGCCGAAAATTTACCGGGGCTAAACAGATCACCGAAGCTGTGGATGGAACCTTCGGGTTCCGTGGTAGGAGAGCGTTCTAAGGGCATCGAAGCCAGATCGTGAGGACTGGTGGAGCGCTTAGAAGTGAGAATGCCGGTATGAGTAGCGCAAGACGGGTGAGAATCCCGTCCACCGAATAACTAAGGTTTCCTGGGGAAGGCTCGTCCTCCCAGGGTTAGTCGGGACCTAAGCTGAGGCCGATAGGCGTAGGCGATGGACAACAGGTTGATATTCCTGTACCAGTTGCTTTTGTTTGAGCGATGGAGGGACGCAGGAGGCTAAGGAATGCACACGATCGGAAATGTGTGTCCAAGCAGCAAGTCTGAGAACGAGTGAAATGCTTTTTCTCTTAAGGACAAGCTGTGATGGGGAGCGAAATTTAGTAGCGAAGTTCCTGATGTCACACTGCCAAGAAAAGCTTCTAGTGAGAAAGTAACTGCCCGTACCGCAAACCGACACAGGTAGTTGAGGAGAGAATCCTAAGGTGTGCGAGAGAACTCTCGTTAAGGAACTCGGCAAAATGACCCCGTAACTTCGGGAGAAGGGGTGCTGACCGCAAGGTCAGCCGCAGTGAATAGGCCCAAGCGACTGTTTATCAAAAACACAGGTCTCTGCAAAATCGAAAGATGACGTATAGGGGCTGACGCCTGCCCGGTGCTGGAAGGTTAAGAGGAGAGGTTAGCGCAAGCGAAGCTTTGAATTGAAGCCCCAGTAAACGGCGGCCGTAACTATAACGGTCCTAAGGTAGCGAAATTCCTTGTCGGGTAAGTTCCGACCCGCACGAAAGGCGTAACGATTTGGGCACTGTCTCAACGAGAGACTCGGTGAAATTATAGTACCAGTGAAGATGCTGGTTACCCGCGACAGGACGGAAAGACCCCATGGAGCTTTACTGCAGTTTGATATTGCGTGTTTGTATCACATGTACAGGATAGGTAGGAGCCAATGATACCGGGACGCCAGTCTCGGAGGAGGCAACGGTGGGATACTACCCTTGTGATATGACCACTCTAACCCGCTGCTCTTAGCGAGCAGGGAGACAGTGTCAGACGGGCAGTTTGACTGGGGCGGTCGCCTCCAAAAATGTAACGGAGGCGCCCAAAGGTTCCCTCAGAATGGTTGGAAATCATTCGTAGAGTGTAAAGGCAGAAGGGAGCTTGACTGCGAGACCTACAAGTCGAGCAGGGACGAAAGTCGGGCTTAGTGATCCGGTGGTTCCGCATGGAAGGGCCATCGCTCAACGGATAAAAGCTACCCTGGGGATAACAGGCTTATCTCCCCCAAGAGTTCACATCGACGGGGAGGTTTGGCACCTCGATGTCGGCTCATCGCATCCTGGGGCTGTAGTCGGTCCCAAGGGTTGGGCTGTTCGCCCATTAAAGCGGTACGCGAGCTGGGTTCAGAACGTCGTGAGACAGTTCGGTCCCTATCCGTCGCGGGCGTTGGAAATTTGAGAGGAGCTGTCCTTAGTACGAGAGGACCGGGATGGACACACCGCTGGTGTACCAGTTGTTCTGCCAAGAGCATCGCTGGGTAGCTATGTGTGGACGGGATAAACGCTGAAAGCATCTAAGCGTGAAGCCCCCCTCAAGATGAGATTTCCCATCACTTTAAGTGAGTAAGACCCCTGAGAGATGATCAGGTAGATAGGTTGGGAGTGGAAGTACAGCGATGTATGGAGCGGACCAATACTAATCGGTCGAGGACTTAACCAATTTTTAAAAGATGAAAACTCAAGCGGTGTTTTCGGGTTCCCTTTAAATTTGTAGATTCAGTTTTGAGAGAACAACGTTCTCTTGAAAAATGTGCGGTGACGATGGCAAGAAGGTCACACCTGTTCCCATCTCGAACACAGAAGTTAAGCTTCTTAGCGCCGATTGTAGTGAAGGGTTTCCCTTTGTGAGAGTAGGACGTTGCCGCGCATTTATATTATGGAGGTTTAGCTCAGCTGGGAGAGCGTCTGCCTTACAAGCAGAATGTCGGCGGTTCGATCCCGTCAACCTCCATTCATGAGTTATTAGCTCAGTTGGTAGAGCATCTGACTTTTAATCAGAGGGTCGCAGGTTCGAGCCCTGCATAACTCATTCATCATTCTTGCGATAATGATGGAACAATTAAATATAATGAGACGCCGGCTTAGCTCAGTTGGTAGAGCATCTGATTTGTAATCAGAGGGTCGAGGGTTCAAATCCTTTAGCCGGCATCCAAAAATGCGGAAGTAGTTCAGTGGTAGAACATCACCTTGCCAAGGTGGGGGTCGCGGGTTCGAACCCCGTCTTCCGCTTTTTTTTTTTTTAATGGCTATTGTTTTTTAGCCGGGGTGGCGGAACTGGCAGACGCACAGGACTTAAAATCCTGCGGTGAGTGATCACCGTATCGGTTCGATTCCGATTCTCGGCACTTACGCACCCATAGCTCAATTGGATAGAGTACTTGACTACGAATCAAGCGGTTACAGGTTCGACTCCTGTTGGGTGCATTTTCACATAATTATTACCGGGAAGTAGCTCAGCTTGGTAGAGCACTTGGTTTGGGACCAAGGGGTCGCAGGTTCGAATCCTGTCTTCCCGATAAATAAAAATAGACGCAGAAATCATTCCGATGGTTTCTGTGTCTATTTTGTTTATCGGGATATATTGCCGTTTTTTCTCTTTCAGTATATAATGAGGAACATTCTCGATAATTCTGTTGGAAATGTTGAGGGAATACGCTGTTGTAGAGGCAATAGAGAGCAGTGTGGATGGGTTATCAGCTTTCTTGACTAGTTTGCCGCAAACGTCCTCGGATAGCCCTTTCTGATTAATTGGGCGAAAAACCCGGCATTTTAATGCCGAGATGAAAGCCTTTTTTTGTTTCATATTTTTTGGTGCTTACATATGGTGGCGGTATAATGTAGTCAGAGGTGATAACATGACTGACAAAAATCGTTTCACGCATGGTCGGACTTCTGTCTTTCGTTTGGACTACCATATTATTTGGCGGACCAAATACCGCAATCCGGTCCTGTTCGGAAAAGTCGATTCTGACCTCAAACAGATTCTGTCGGAAATAGCGAGCGAATATGGATTTGAAATCCAACACATGGAAATCGGTTTCGATGACCATGTCCACTTGTTGGTGTCTGCGCCGCCGAAATTGTCCGTTACAAACATCGTCCGTTGGCTGAAAGGTATCAGCGCAAGAAAACTGTTCCAGTTGCACCCAGAACTGAAAAATTCTTACTGGCTGGCCGAAGGCAATCGGCACCTTTGGGCGCCGAGTTATTTTGTTGAAAGTATCGGCACAAGCAACGAACAGGCAATCGCCAAGTATATTGACGACCAGCGGATAAAGGAGGCGAAAGACAATGAAACTTAAAGGCATCAAAGTGAAGTTGCTGCCGAATCAGGCCCAAAAGGACCAGATCGACATCAATATCCAACTTCGCCGGTTCATCAAAAACAAGATGCTGGATATGCAGCAGGCACGCTACAAAAACGGCGGTCAATACGTCAACAAATTCGGCATGAACTACCTCATCAAAGTGTTGAAACTCGAATTTCCGTTCCTGAAACAGGCCGAAAGCACGTGTCTGGAATATGCCTGCGCCGATTTGGATCAGGCGTATCAGCGCTTCTTCACTGGCCAAAACAAACATCCGAACTTCGAAAGCCGTAAACGTCCGCACAACAGTTACAAATCCAAATGCATCAACCAAAACATCCAAGTCGCGGATAACCATTACATCAAGCTGCCGAAACTCGGTTTGGTCAGGGCCTACGGCCTTGAACGGATTCGCGGTCAAATCAAGAACGCTGTTATCCGCAAGGAGCCGACCGGCGCCTATTCCGCGACAATCCAAGTGGAACACGAACCTGTTCTGTTGCCCAAAACCAACAAAGAAGTCGGCATCGACCTGGGCATCACCCATTTGGCGATCCAGTCCGACGGATTCAAGCTGGAAAACAAGAACTTTGAACGTTCCTTGGCAAAAAAACGCCGCAGCTGGGAACGTAAGTTGGCGCGCCGGCGCACGCAGGCTTTGGTCAAAATCAAGGAAGCCGAGACGGCCGGCGTCGAACTGGATCTTTCGGAATTCAAAAACGTCCAAAAAGCCAAACAGATGGTGGCCAAACTCAATCGCAAAATTGCTAATCAAAGCGAATACCACCTGCAGAAGTACACGACCGATTTGGTGCGGCACTTTGACCTGATTGTCCTGGAGGATCTGAAAACCAAAAATCTTCTGCAAAACCACCATCTTTCCCGTTCCATTGCGGACGCAGCCTGGGTGAAAATCAAGTCCATGCTGGCGTACAAATGCGACTGGTACGGCAAGGAATTGGTGCTGGTCAACCCTGCCTATACGAGCCAGACCTGTTCGCATTGCGGCGAGAACACCGGCAAAAAGCCGTTGCGGATCCGCACGTTCGCTTGCCCGCATTGTCACACCAAAAACATCGATCGGGACGTGAATGCGGCCATTAACATCCTCGACAAAGCGTTGGCCGAACGTTAAACGGCAAGAGTGTGGGACACGCTTTGGTCCATAGGAATAACCTCTGGCCGGTTGGTTTCCAATCGGTTAAGTCCGTTCCGTTCCCAGAAGCTCAGGCACTTGAGTGCCGAGCAGTCCCCATTTGACAGTTATGTAGGAATAGCATAATATAAACATATAATAGTCAAAATTAGTCAGGGGAAGGGAGGCGTCCATTCCATGCATGGTCAGAACATGTCAGATATCATCGAAGCGTATATCAAAAAGATTCTGAATGCAGAAGAGCAGATTGAAATCAGAAGGAATGAAATGGCAGATCGTTTTCATTGTGTACCTTCACAAATCAACTATGTCATCAATACCCGTTTTACGGAACAGCAAGGCTACTCGGTCGAAAGCAAACGCGGCGGGGGCGGTTATATACGCATCATGAAGGTGAAAATCCTCGATCAAGCAGAATTGTTGGATAAGCTGATCGCGATAGTAGGCGAAAGCATCACCCAGAAAGATGCGTTTGCGGTAACCCAAAATCTATACAGTCGCGGTATCATCACGAAACGCGAAGGAAACCTGATGTTGTCGGTATTGGATAAGTCACTTGCCCCATACACAGGCGAGCACGAAGAAAGAATACGAGCCCTGCTGTTGAGAAATTTTTTGAACAGCTTGCGCTTTGAATAGATAGCCCGTAGAGGAGGCGTTAAAAATGGATGAATTATTTACAGAAAAAGCCAGCCAAGTATTGATGTTGGCAACAGAAGAAGCGCACAAATTTAAGCATCAATCCATCGGAACGGAGCATATGCTTCTCGGACTAGTACGAGAACAAGAAGGCATTGCCGGAAAAGTGTTGCGCGGATACGATATTGATGAGGAAGGAGTCCGCGAAGAGATTGTCCATCTGACCGGTTTCGGCCAAATGAACACGGAAGACTTCAATGCGCCGTTGCCATTTTCTCCTCGGGCAAAAAAAGTCATTATGTATGCGACAAACGAAGCGCACAAATTGGGGGTTCCTTTGGTAGGGACCGAACACCTTTTGTTGGGTTTATTGAAAGAAGAAATTTTGGCAGTCAAAATCATCAAAAATCTGCAGATCGATCCGAATCTGCTGCGTAAATCTCTCTATGAGAAACTGGGCATCAAACAACCGACAAAACCGGATATGCGTTCAGCCAAAAAGACGGAGAAAGTGGAGGAAGGAACGCCAACTTTGGATTCCTTGGCCCGCAATCTGACGGAATTGGCACGGGAAAACCGGATGGATCCGATCGTAGGCCGCGACAAGGAAGTCCGCCGCATCATGCAGATTGTTTCCCGCAGAACGAAGAACAATCCTGTTTTGGTAGGGGAACCGGGTGTCGGCAAGACAGCCATCGTGGAAGGCTTGGCACAGAAAATCGTGGCCGGCGATGTTCCGGATACGTTGGCGAACAAACGCATTATGATGTTGGATATGGGTTCGCTGGTGGCCGGTACGAAATACCGCGGTGAATTCGAGGAAAGAATGAAAAAAATCATCGACGAGATCTACAATGACGGGAATGTCATCCTCTTTATCGATGAGTTGCACACCTTGATCGGCGCAGGCGGAGCGGAAGGGGCGATCGATGCCTCGAATATCCTGAAACCGGCATTGGCAAGGGGCGAACTGCAGACAATCGGTGCTACCACCCTTGATGAATACCAAAAATATATCGAAAAAGATGCGGCGTTGGAAAGACGTTTCGCACCTATCCATATCGATGAGCCCACACCGGAGGAATCGGTTGAGATCATGCGTGGCTTGCGTTCCCGTTATGAGGAGCACCATGGCGTGGAAATCACTGATGAGGCTTTGAAAGCAGCTGTCCAGTTATCCGTCCGCTATATCACTTCCAGAAGATTGCCGGACAAAGCGATCGATCTGATTGATGAATCCGCGGCAAAAGTTCGGTTGGATGTCACCCACGGGGATACGCCGATCGGGAAAATCGAGCTGGAAATCGCTAAGTTGTCGAAAGACAAAGAGGAAGCGATCCTGAATCAGGACTTCGATAAAGCTGCCCGCATCCGCAAACGCGAAATGGCGAAGAAGCAGAAATTCCAAAAAATGGTGGAGCAACAAGCCCAAACGATCACGCACTACGATCTGAAGGTGACTGAAAACGACGTAGCTGAAGTGGTGGCTTTGTGGACCGGAATCCCTGTCAACCAGATGGAGCAGAAGGAAAGCGACCGTTTGATGAGGCTGGAAAAAGTGCTGCATGAACGCGTCATCGGCCAATCCGAGGCGGTCAATGCAGTGTCCCGCGCAATCAGGCGTGCACGTTCCGGTTTGAAGGACCCGAACCGTCCAATCGGTTCATTCCTTTTCCTAGGGCCTACCGGTGTCGGGAAAACAGAGTTGGTGAAAACACTTGCTGAAGCGATGTTCGGGACAGAGGATGCCTTGGTTCGCTTGGATATGTCCGAATACATGGAAAAATACAGCACGAGTCGTCTGATCGGCTCCCCTCCCGGCTATGTCGGTTATGATGAAGGCGGCCAGTTGACGGAAAAAATCAGACAAAAACCCTACTCGGTCATTCTTCTCGACGAGATTGAAAAAGCCCACCCGGATGTCTTCAATATCCTCCTGCAAGTACTAGATGACGGTCATTTGACCGATTCCAAAGGACGGAAGGTCGATTTCCGCAACACGATCTTGATCATGACTTCCAACTTGGGTGCAACGGCTTTGCGTGATGAAAAATCGGTCGGATTCGCGGCGAAGGATCTCAAGCATGATTATAAAGCGATGGAGAAACGCATCCGCGAAGAGCTGAAGAACAGCTTCCGTCCGGAGTTCCTGAACCGTATCGATGAAACAATCGTCTTCCATTCATTGGAGAAAGACGAGTTGCATGAAATCGTCAAATTAATGGCGAACGGCATCGTGAAACGTTTGAAAGATCTCGATATCCATGTGCGAATCACGCCTGCAGCCATTGATGTCATCGCTAAAGCCGGTTTCGATCCGGAGTACGGCGCACGCCCAATCAGACGCGCGATCCAAAAAGAAATCGAAGATAAATTGAGTGAAGAAATGCTGAGCGGTTTGATCAAATTCGGCGATACTGTTACGATTGGTGCCCAAAAAGGCAGTATCCGGATCTCTGTGAAGCCCGCAAAGGCAGAAAGCAAAGATAAAAAAGTGCCGGTAAATTCTTAAGAGCAGCAGGGCCTCATTTGGGAGACAGGGTTATTGTTCGGTTATCGCTTCCGTTTATGTTAAAATATAGTTACGGAAGTTAGAGGAGGGAACCAATAAAATGAAAAATTCTAAAAAGGCATTATTGATCGGTTTGGGTGCTACAGCAGCGATTGCGGCAATTGCGGCAGCTTTGGCATACGAGGAAGAAGCAGTGGACAAAATCGGCTCTTATTTGAACCGTCAACGCATGAAGAGTTTTGTTAAGGACCATCTGAAAGGCAGCCAAAAATTTTTGAAGGCAATCGAAGATTTGACTGATGATGAAATCGACGGATTCTTGCGCGTTGTCGACAGAGCAGGCGATTGGAAAGAATCAGCAATGGACCTATTCTCTGATTTTAAGGACAAAGCCGGCGATGTAAAAGACAGCGTAGGCGATAAGTTGCATAGATAAGAATTGAAAAAGACTGCCGGAACCAGGGGAATCCCTGGTTCTGGCAGTCTTTTTTAGTTGGTGTGAGGACCCGTTACTACAGCGATGGCTAGATAAGCCAAGGCTAGGTCGTCCATGCTCTTCAAGGCCAAGCCGGTCGCATCAAAAAAGCGATCGATCCGGTACTGGAGGGTGTTGCGGTGCAGATAGAGGTCGGCTGCTGCTTTCGACAGGTTCCCTTGATTCTGCCACATGGCTGTGATCAGTTCGTGTGTGCCGTCGACGGAACTGATCGTAGTCTGCAAGGCTTGCAGCACCGGATTTTGGGTTCCAGATTCCGAGATGAAATAAGGAAGCGCGATTGCGGCAAGCGTTATGATCTTGTTTCCTTTGGCAATCGTGCGACTGGCCGAAAATATTTTCCTTTCTTCCTCGAAAAGGAGCGGCAAGCGGGAATCGACAGGCCAGCGCTGTCCCAGATACAAGTCGGTTCGTAGGCTGAAGTCGTCATCCAGAATATCCAGCACTGCAGCCAATTCTTCATCAATACAGTAGGGTTCCGGGCTGTCGAGAATGAAGACACCGTTTTTGCCATTCAAAAAGAAGCATTCGCGGACAAGCGGCAGCGTTTGGCTGAAAGAATCGAGCCACAGTGTCTGGTCGAAAGACCCAGCGTCCTCTTCCCGGTACGAGAGGTTGAACTGGAGCAGTTGGGTCTGCGCCAGTCCGGTCGGAATTTCGGACGTCTGACCCAACAGAAACCGGGCCCAAGGATTCTTCGGGATTTCGGACGTCGTCTGGACCTCGTGGAGCAACAACTGCTTCAAAAGGGCTTTTTCGCGTCCGTTCAGCGTATGTTCAGGGATATGCAACCATTTGTTCTGGAAAGGCAGCGTGAAGTAAGCGGGCCCGAGACTGGCCGCAGTCGTTATCTTGGCTTCGGGGAATAGTTGTTGGAGTTCGTTTTGATTCAAACTTTCACCTCATTTTGTAGGCTGGTTATTTTAGATTTGTAAGGCTTTTCATCCATTTTAGCATTATTATCATTAATTTGCTAAAAAAATATGAAATATGCTATGATTAATGAAGCAAAAGGGACGAGGTTGGGGAAGATGGATGAGTTGAAGGAAGAGTATATGCGGGAAGCCATCAAAGAGGCGGAAAAGGCTGCGGCCATAGGGGAAGTGCCGATCGGAGCGGTGATCGTCTGGAAGGGTGAAATCATCGGGCGCGGCCATAATGAACGTGAAGCGACGAATGATGCGACGACGCATGCGGAAATGACGGCAATTAAGCAAGCCAATGCATTCAAGAAAAATTGGCGGCTCGAGGAAGCCGAACTTTATGTGACGCTGGAGCCGTGTCCGATGTGCTGCGGCGCCATCCTTTTGTCGCGAATCAAGAAGGTCTATTATGGTGCATCCGACCTGAAAGGCGGAACGGCAGGCACTTTGATGAACCTGCTTCAGGATGAACGTTTTAATCATCAGTGCGAGGTCGAACGGGGTGTCCTGGAGGAAGAATGCCGGACGCTGCTACAGGATTTTTTCCGGGCGCTGCGCAAAGAACGGAAGGAAAACAGCCGGAAGCATCTCCGCGAACATATGCAGGAAGAAAACAAAGGCTAGCTTTTTCTTTTTGGCTATGATATGATAAGAAATGCCGAAAGGCCTTATCGCAATGGCGATCTTATGAATTGAGTCAGATCCGGAAGGAAGCAGCTATAAGTAGGTATCGCCATGTGCTATAAGTTAATATAACTTAAATGAAGAAGCAGGATAAACCGTTTTGACGGTTCTCCTGCTTCTTTTTTAAATCGAATCATTTCGAAATTTCATTCAATCTTGGTCGCTCATAATGGAAGAGGAAAAAGACTTTGGAAGAGAAAATAGTGGACAACAAAGAACTTGAACTCAAATATGTATCCGGCAAAGGTGCTTGGACCTATCATATTGAAGTTCCGGACACAAAACAAATCAATGGGCCCTGGGGAAGCATCAAAGTCAGGGGAACCATCGACTGCTATGACTTTGGGGTGATGAACCTGATGCCGTTACGGGATAAAAATGCAATCATGTCCGTCAATGCCAAAATCCGTAAATCCATCGGCAAGGGTGGCGGGGACGCGGTAGTGGTGACGATGTGGCTGTTGGATGCTGAGGAGCATATGTAGGATGCTGTCAGTTCCTTTTGCGGTAGTTTTTGATTAGGCTTTGTATTGCTGGAAAGGCTATGGCGGCAATGACTATGGAAATCGCAATATCATGCGTCAGCAAGGTAAAGGCTAGCATGATTAAAGAAGCTGCGAAAAGGGTATAGACGTTCACTTTTTCTGCATCCATTTGTTTCCTCCTGCATCCAAATTTTGATTGAGAAATGCTTTTTATTATTCCAGTATAATTTTATCATAATATATTAAAATATCCAGGATACTAAAAGTAGGTATCCTGGACCTTTTCGTTATCTTGTGGTTTTTAACCCTCGCTTACTATGATCAAAATATTCCCTTCCTCCAATTCGGAGAAGTATCCTTGCATTTTGCGTTCTTGCTCAGCTTCCTGGTCCGGTGACAACTGCGGATAAGGATGCTGAGGGGAGGGCTCGAAGAGGGCTTCCTCATCGAAGGCCGGGTAGAGCGGGGCGAGTTCATTCCATTCTGCATTCTCGTCGTGCCCGGTTTCGGTGATGACGTCAATACCGGTTTCTTTAGCCAACCGCTCTTTTTTATCTGGTGAGTTGGTCACCAATAGGAGATCCGTTTCCTTGTGCCCTTTTTCGAGGAGTGTTTTTACGGCTGCTTCCACAGCTTCGACGGTTGCGTACGAACCTGCCACAAATTTTGACATACAGTCTCAATCCTTTCTAGTTACATGGTTTTACAAGGCTGTTTGACGGGGCCGAATAGGAAATTTTTATTCGTCCGCTTCCTTCGTAATGATGACGATGCTGCCGCTTTCAATGGCAGCGATGCGGTCTGCAAGAAAGCCCTTGCTGTCCGGGAAAGTCCCGGTCCTGTGCTGGAAATCTTCGTATTGCTTCAGGTTAAAAAGATCGTGGACCTTCTCCAATAACGAATGACTTGAGAAAATCGCACCGTCCGCGCCGCGCAGGTCCCAATTCTCCAATATGGCTTCTTGGCTGGCATTGTTCGTCACCAAGGTAATCTGTTCCTTCGTGTAGCCTTTTTTATGCAGTTCCTCAACCGCCCTTTTGCACTCCTCGATGGAATGGACGCTGGTATGGATGGTATAAGTCATGATGATGTCCCCCTTATCAAGAGAAAAGAAAGCGTTCTCTTTTGATTTGAGTATAAGCCTTTGCATCAAAAAAAACAACAATCGCACTGTCCGTTCCATTCGCTTACAAGCACCTGACATAAAGCCCTGCGATTTTTTATCGGATTAGCCCGGACTTTGTCTGAATACAGCCACTCTGGACCATTTATCCTGATACAGAATACGCACATTCCGTATGCGGTCGAGCGGAATCCATTCTTCACCAATCAGGATTTCATCCTCGCCGCAATAGCCCTTGAAAAAGCCCTCAATGGACTCTGTTTGGCGCCCAAAACGATCTTTTTGATTCAATTGGACCGATATGCGGCGGTTTTTTTTCAAGGCTTCTGCTAAAGTTTCGTCGATTTCGGTAGGGCTCATCTGCGGCAGGATCGGGATATCTTTCATGGCCTCCTCTTTTCCTGCAGAGATGGATTTTACCAGTTCGTCCATCGCGTAGGCCGTTACCCATTTGATCATGCCGCGGTCGTGGTAGTCGTTGTAATCTTCAAATACCTTATCCGTCCGTTCTCTTGGTTCTTTCAGCATTTTCTTCCCCTTCCTCCAATCCGGCCATGCCACCCGCGTGTCCTCCCACCAACGAACTGCGTGCGATTGCGCGGCCGCCCTCCAACAGGCTGACTGCCCGCACCAGTGAGCGGAACCCATATTTTCTGCGGATCGAATCGACTATCTGGTCTTTTTTTTGATCTTTTACTTGTTCGTCAGGCTCCTGAAACAGGTCCAGCTGCAGAAAATCCGTGTAGATCAGATTGCCGGCACCCACCCCGACATTCCGGATCGATTGGTCTTTGTAGTGCTGGTCAAAAATCATCAGGATATGGGCCACGAGTTGGCTGGAGGCGTTGGTGGGCGGAATCTTCATTTGCTGATGGAATCCGGTCCGGCCAAGCTGATCGATATAGTTGATACTGTAGCCGATGCTCAGACTCACAAGCTGGGCCTTGGCTCCGGATTTTCGCAGGCGCGTCGCCACTTGGTCGGCCATTTCGACCAGGACGATTTCGATTTCGGAGCGCACCACATAGTCTTTGATGAGTACCTGTGAGTTGCCGATGGATTTGGACCCTACTTTAACACTGTCCCCCAGAAAGCTGCGGTCGATCCCCCAACTGTGGGCGTACAGCTGCGCGCCCATGACGCCGAGTTGACTCTTCAAATAATAGTAATTGGTATGCGCCAAGTCATAGATCGAGGAGATGCCCAACTGGTTGAGCCGCAGCTGGGTTCGTTTACCGATGCCCCAAAAATCGGTCATGTCGGGGATTTTCCACACGGTTTCGGGAATATCCGGATAACGCCATTCCGCAATCATATCCGGCTGATGCTTGGCCGCGTTATCGAGCGCCAACTTAGCCAGCAGCGGGTTATCGCCGATGCCGATCGTTGTGTAGATGCCGGTCGTCTGCAACACGTCCGCCTGGATGAGTCTGGCCATTTCATAAGCCGTTTTTTTTCCAAAAAGTTTCTGGGCGCCGGTGATATCGACGAAACTCTCATCAACCGAATAGACATGGTGGTTGGCTTCGTCCGCGTATTTCTTGTAGATGTTGTTGATTTCGGTATTTTTCTGCATGTACAGCCGCATCTGTGGCGCCGCAATCACCAGTCCCGGCGGATAGGGGAAGGGCAAGTCCCTGGCCCGGCTGATGTTCGATATCCCGTAAGCCTTCTTGGCAGCCGGAGAGGAAGCCAAAATTAGCCCGCTGCCGCGCTCTTTCGGATCGGCTGAGGGATAGCTCATGACAACCAATTTTGTTTCGAGCGGATGCAGCCCGCGCCTGACACATTCCACGCTCGCATAGAAGGATTTGCAGTCGATGCAAAGAATGTCGCGACTGGGCTCCTTCGCATAATCAAAAACCAATTCTGTTTCATACATAAAAACCGTCTCCAATCTCTATGTCTCTATTATACGAACGTGTGTTTGGTTTTGTAAAGCGAACAGGGAAAGATATTTAAAAAGAAAGTTAGGAAAGTTTTAAAGTGTCTCCTCGATTTGTTACGGCACAGAGTTGGAAACCTTTTCATTTCATGATTAACTGCCTTTCTGCTATACTTGCCGTGTGGAAAACTATTCATAAATTTATGGATAAAAGGAGGAAAAAAGAATGGAACAATTTACGGATTCCTTGCAAGGTTTGTGGGTCTCTTTCGTCAATATCCTTCCGAATCTCCTAGGCGCTCTCTTATTGTTGGTATTAGCTTGGATTATCGCTACGCTAGTGAAAAAGGCTATCGTGAAGGGTCTCAATGCCCTCGGATTTGATAATAGATTGGTAAAATGGGGCGTTGCACACACGGTAGAGGACTCCCACCGCGTTATTGAATCGATCGGGAAGGTCTTCTACTATCTGATTTGGCTATTCTTCATACCGGGTATTCTTTCACAGATTGGTCTCGCCAATATTGCTCTACCCATAACCAACATGTTCGATAACTTTTTGGCTTTTCTGCCTAAACTCTTCGGAGCAACCATTATCTTGGTGATTGGTTACTTCGTGGCCAAATTCGTCAAGGAACTGGTCCAAAGCTTGTTGGAATCCATCAACGTTGACCGTTGGATTTCCAAATACACTCAAACTAGCAATCAAAGTGCGAAACACGCCGCAGGTCCAACCCCTGGGCAGAAGAATACGATTGCCCGTGTTTTGGCCAATATAGCATTTGTGATCATCCTGATTCCAGTCCTGACTATGGCGCTGGAGGCGTTGCAGATCCGTTCCATCTCTGAACCCATCGTGAATGTATTGACCCAAATTTTGGCTGCCATTCCGAATATTCTGGTGGCGGTAATCCTACTGATTGTAGGTACGCTAATCGCAAAATTTGTGGCGGATCTTCTGGAAGGACTGTTGGAGAATGCTGGAATCAACCGCTTCTCCCACTACCTAAATCCTAATGGAACTTCCCGTCTCAACCTTTCACAAGTAATCGCAAAAATTGTACAGGCTGTAATCATTGTCTTCTTCACGGTAGAAGCGCTGAATGCGGTGAACCTGGAAGTGTTGAATACCATTGGCGTTGCGATCATTAGCTACTTGCCATCTGTACTGATTGGCCTCATTATCTTAGGACTGGGGATCTTCGGCGGGAATGCGCTATCTGCCTTCCTGAAAGAGTCTACCGGAAGCTCTATGTTAGGCGAGGTCGTTAAGTACATCTTATATGTCTTGGCTGTCTTCATGACGTTGGATCAACTGCAGTTTGCTTCAACGATTGTGAACACTGCCTTCCTGTTCATCATTGGCGGCCTTGCCGTCGCCTTTGCCTTGGCATTTGGTCTGGGAGGCAGAGAATTTGCCAAGCATCAGCTCCAAAAACTTGATCGCAAAATTGACCAAGAAACAGCCAAGCCTTCCGAGCCTATTGAGAAGACGGAAACGGAAGAAAAAATTGATCCACTTGGCTAATAACAAACAATATAAACTCTCTTTTCAAAAACCAGTTCCTTTTGGAGCTGGTTTTTTTCTGTCAAAGGTTCCATTCCACGCTTGCATAGAAGGATTTGCAGTCGATGCAAAGAATGTCGCGACTGGGTTCCTTAGCTAATCAAAAACCAATTCCATTTCGTACATAAAAATCGTCTCCAATCTCTACGTCTCTATTAAACGAACGTACGTTTGCTTTTTTAAAGCGAACAGGGAAAGATATTTGGATAAAATGACAAAATACAGGCGAAGGAGCAATCTTTTATATACTTGTTGTGAGGAATTACGATTTTTTGATATATAATTATAGGTGGTTAATAGTTCAGGGGAATTGGAAGGGCGGCCGGAAAAGAATCAGGGGTATGGGGAAGATTGGAATGAGGTATCGATTCCTTTTGAATTTCTATTATAATGAAGTACGAAAGGAGTTAGAGCCATGGCGGAATTTCTCACAGCTGGTTGGACCTTATTGAATGCACTTGCTTTAACCCTCTTTGCAGGATGGATTATTACTTATCTTTTCAAAAAGAAATGAATGACCGGTAGGTACTTCTTCTAAACAGATAGGATGGTGTTGGAAAATGATGAAAAAGCCAATGGTAACAACAATATTTTACCTTTCAAGTCTTCTGGTATTGAGTGGGTGTGGCGGTTCCACTTCCACCACAAGTGTCGTGGAGTCAATCGGGAATGCTGCTCAGAAGAACGCGGAACTGGACAATGCCCGGTTTGAGACGCGCTACTCCATGGATAGTGACGCTGAGCCATTCGACCAAAGCTCGGAAGGAGCCTTCGTTAAAAATGCGGAGTCTGATTATGAGTGGTATCAGAAGACTTCCTTCGATGAAACGAATACTACGGAAATAGCTCAGATAGGCGGAAAGCAGTATCAGAAAATCAGTGTGCCCGGTCAATCGGAAACGCAATGGGTGGAGGTTTCTTCAACTGGATTTGCTTTGCAAGAACTTCTGCGCTCGCTCTTTGAGAATGATTTAGTGGAAGCGGATATTGCGGAGAGCCAAGTTAAGGAAACAGGAGAGCGCAAGGAATATACCCTCACCATGAACGACGCTTATGCCGAGAGGATAAAAGCGGAAAATGTGGAAGTGATCCAGCAGAACATCGACAAATTGAAACAGGACGACGAAGAAGCGCTGGTCATCGAGGGAATAGAAGCCCATCTCCAGGAAATAGAGGAGACAGACTACCAAGACGTCACCATCACCTATGAAATCAATGAGGAAGATTTCCTGACGGCTGTCCACTACGAATCTACCGTGGTACCTCCAGTTGGGGAGCCATACACATTGGTCAGCAGTTTCTCCCTTACGGAATATAATCTGGATGATACAGGAGACCTGTTGCCTCAGATCGCAGAGTGAGGGAATCCGGAGAAATAATCGGTATTCCGCAAATAGGCAATGTTTTTGAAGAAAAATCTGTTCCGTTTGTGATAGAATCTAACGGGAACGATAAACATAGAATGATTTAAAAGTGAGGATATAAGATGATTGCAAAGACAGAAGAGGATTTTAACGGATTAAAAGAAATTGGCGGCATTTGTGGAGCGATCCGCGATGAAATGGTCCAATCCACGAAACCCGGCATCACCACAAAAGAGCTCGATGACATCGCCAAGGAGCTTTTTGAAAAAGCAGGAGCGCAATCTGCACCAAAAGGGGAATATGATTTTCCTGGATATACGTGCATCAGCGTAAATGAAGAAGTAGCACACGGGATTCCGAGCGATCGGATCATTGAAGAAGGGGACCTTGTGAATATCGATGTTTCGGGTTCCAAAAACGGCTATTTTGCGGATACTGGCATTTCCTTTGTTGTCGGGAAGGGCGATGTCGTTCTGAAGAAATTATGTGACGTTGCGAAAGAAGCGTTCGATGCTGGACTTGCGAAGGTAAAACCGGGCGCGAAAACAAGCAACCTCGGAAAAGCGGTGCACAACGTGGCGAAACGCCATGGTCTGACTGTCATCAAAAATCTTACCGGACACGGTGTTGGGCGCGCGATTCACGAAGCCCCCGATCATATTTTCAATTACTACTCGCGCTGGGATGACGAGATTCTGAAAGAGGGCATGGTCATTGCCTTCGAGCCTTTCATCTCCACATTCGAAGAGGAAGTTTTCCAAGTTGAAGATGACGACTGGACCTTCTTTACAGAAGAAAGCATGGTCGCCCAATACGAACATACGATCATTGTGACGAAGGAAGGACCGATCATTACCACGTTGTAAAGTCGAAAGATACATATAAATAAAAAGCGCCTCCCGTTACGATAAACGTAACAGGAGGCGTTTTTCATCTTTTTGCTACGACTTCTATTTCTTCATCCACACCAAAAATTATATAGACATAGTTTGTTAATAGGGTACCTTTTTGTGAAATAATTGGAGAGTCAAAGATGGGTACTAAGCCAAAAGTCTAATAGGCTGATGGAAAGTAATCCTGTATAGTAGAAGTAACGAATGAAGGATGGGTAGGTGAACAGGTTGATAAAAATTATGATTATTGAAGATGATTTAGTCATTGCCTCAAGTTTGCAAGAAGAGTTAATGAAATGGCAATACAGTGCCTTCTATGTCACTGATTTCAATGACGTAATGAACATATTTACGCAAGAAGCACCCCAATTGGTCTTAATAGATATCAAACTTCCGTATTTTAATGGGTATTATTGGTGTACGGAAATTCGTAAAATCTCTCAAGTACCCATTATTTTTGTTTCTTCACAGAGCGAACGAATGGATATTGTAATGGCGATACAGATGGGAGCCGATGATTTTATTAGTAAGCCATTTGATTTAACCGTTGCTTTAGCCAAAATACAAGCATTGTTGCGGAGAACATATGACTTTACCGGTAAAGATGCTTATTTGAGTTATCAGAAGGTCTATCTAAAGACAAGCGAATTAAAGGTTCAATACCAGGATCAAGAAGTAGAATTAACTAAAAATGAAATAAAAATTTTAGAAGTACTCTTTCTGCAAAAAGGGGCTTTTGTTTCCCGGGAGGCTATCATGATGAAATTATGGGAAAATGATTCGTTTATCGATGATAATACATTAGCTGTTAACATTAACCGCTTACGAAAAAAACTCGCAGAAATCAATGTAACCTCCTTTATTGTCACGAAAAAAGGATATGGATATGGACTTCAGAAGGACGACCATGATGAAACCTACTAAGAAATGGACAGACATTTTTATAGCTTTTATTAAAGCGAACCGTTCTTTGCTGATAACCTATATGCTGAACGTCGTAGTATTTAGTTTCATCTATATGTTAGGCCGGTTACCATTCTACTTTTTACTATTTAGTATTGAACTTACTTTATTTTTGGGTAGTTGTTTTTTCGTATTTCAATTTTCGAGGTATTATAAGCGGTTTCGATTACTGGAACAGTTAGATAAAGATCCAATCCATACACTGAAACAATTATCGGCTAGCCAAGACCCAAGTGAAGAATTTCTTCGTCTTAAAATTGTAGATTTAATAAAAGAAATTCAACAAATCGAAAGAAAGAATCTACAGAGAAGCAATTCTCAGATGGATTATTTTACTTTGTGGCTGCATCAAATTAAAACACCTATTTCAGCTATCAGCTTATTGATGCAACGAAACAGTGAGATGAAATTTAGCCACCAAATGGAACAAGAGCTGTTACGGATTGAAAATTATACGCATATGGCGTTAAATTATTTGAAAATTGAAAATAGTGGGTCAGATTTGGATTTTGTGGAAGTTTCGCTTAATCGCGTAATCAAAGAGACTATTAAAAAATTTTCTATTTTGTTTATTTATAATCATATCCGATTAGACTATCAAGAGACAGCAGTAACTATTTTGTCAGATGAGAAGTGGCTGCGGGTACTAGTCGAACAAATTCTTTCCAATAGCTTGAAGTATACTCCAGAAGGTGGCACTATCAAGATTTACATGAGTCCCACACAAGAGCAGCAGCTCATTATTGAAGATACTGGTATTGGCATCCGATCGGAAGATTTACCACGTATATTTGAACGTGGTTATTCAGGGTTTAATGGGAGAATACATGAAAAATCAACTGGACTGGGCTTATTTCTTAGTCAGGAAATTACAAAACGTCTGGGTCATAACCTAGTAATCGAATCAACTTTAGAAAAAGGGACCAAAGTAATGATTGATTTAGCCAGAGAGCCGTTAATAAAAGACTATTGATAGACAATCTTACAAAACTGTAAGGTTAAACGACTATTTGTAAGAAAAGATAAAGGCAGACGATGTTCATTTTTATTAAACTAGTGATAGGGATAAAGAAATGAACAGGAGGAAACGAACATGACATTATTAGAAGTGAATCATTTAAAAAAGACCTATACGGGAAGATTTTCAACGCAGGAAGTCCAAGCCCTAAAAGATATAAATTTTTCAGTTAAAAAAGGAGAATTCGTCTCTATTATGGGGGAATCGGGTTCAGGAAAAACAAGCTTATTGAATATTTTAGCAACACTTGATACAGCTACTGCCGGTGAAGTAATGCTGGAAGGAAAAGACCTAACAGAGATCAAAGATAGTGAGATTTCTAATTTCCGTAGAGATTACCTAGGATTTGTTTTCCAGGACTTTAACTTATTGGATAATTTTTCAATCAAAGACAATATTTTATTGCCGCTTGTGTTATCCAACACTCCAATAGCTGAAATGGAGAATCGTTTGGTACCCATCATAAAAAAATTAAAAATTGATGGGCTGATCAATCATTATCCATATGAAGTTTCTGGGGGGCAAAAACAGCGGGCAGCGGTAGCTCGAGCCCTGATTACAAACCCAAAATTATTACTTGCAGATGAGCCCACGGGAGCATTGGATTCAAAATCGAGTCAAAGTCTATTGGAAACCTTTGAATCAATTAATAATGCGGGTCAAACCATTATCATGGTTACTCACAGTACAAGGGCTGCAGCATACTCGAACCGCGTATTATTTATTCAAGATGGCGAAGTGTACCACGAGATTTACCGTGGCGAACAAACACCAGATCAGTTTATGGACAAAATCTCGCAAGCATTGGTTGTTTTAGCAAATCGGGGTGAGCAACATGAATAAATTTTTTTTTTCAAAGTTGGCACTGCGTAATCTTAAGTCCAATAAGCAAATTTATTTTCCTTATATTTTTGCCTCAATCGCAACGGTAGCGATGTTTTACATGATGGTTGCTTTAAGAGGCAATCAATTTATTCAAACCAGATCGGATACTTTATCTACACTTTTTGCTTTAGGCGCCACAGTCGTTGGGGCATTTTCCTTTATATTTATTTTATATACCAATAGTTTTCTGATCAAACGCCGAAAAAAAGAAATTGGCCTATATGCTATATTGGGAATGAAGAAGAGCCATGTTTCTAGGATATTGATGATTGAATCAATCGTAACAAGTTTTTTTAGTATTGTTATAGGCTTGATAGTTGGACATTTATGGGGAGAGTTTACTTTTCTTATTTTGAACTATGCTTTAAAATTCGGGATAAAAATGTCTTTTCCTTTTACGATAAATGCAATGGTGATTACGATTGGACTATTTGCCCTAATCTTTTTAATAACGTTAGTTTACAATATCACTCAAGTAACGTTTTCTAATCCTATCCAATTGATTAAAGGCAAACAGACCGGAGAACGGGAGCCAAAAAGCTCGATTATACTTTTTGTTCTTTCTTTGTTATTGATCGGATCAGGGTACTGGATATCGATAGCGATTGATAACCCGCTTGATGCTTTGATTTATTTTTTCCTTGCAGTACTGTTAGTTATTGCAGGTACGTATTTCTTATTTATTTCTGGATCTATTTTCATCCTGAAAATATTGAAGAAAAATAAGCAGTTATATTATCGCCCAAGTCCATTTATTTCAATCTCCGGTATGCTTTATCGAATGAAACAAAATGCAGTAGGCTTAGCAAATATTACTATTCTAGCAACTATGGTCATTATTGCGGTATCAACAACGGTAGCTATATTTATTGGGACCCAAGATACCTTATCGGTTCGTTTTCCTTATGAAAATCAAAGAACCTATTATGAAACTGTCGATTTAGAAGAACAATTTGAAGCTATCAAAAAGGAAACAGAAACGAGTGGATTAGAAATTACAGAAACAGAAATGTATATGTACTATAATTTATTCCCACTAATTGAAAAAAATAAACTAATCATTGAAGAAACTGATTTTGCTAAAAGAATACCGGATACTGTCCAGCTACTTGTCAAAGAAGATTATGAGAGGATAGCCGACGAAACAATCCATTTACAATCCGATGAAGTGTTGGTATTTGATTCAAAAAACACATTTGATTTTTCAACGCTGCTTATCGGAGACACAACGTATCAGGTCAAAGCAAAAATAGAGAACCCCTTGAAAATGGACAAATCACAGAGTCCTAATATGATCGTGGTAGTAGATTCTAAAGAGGTCTTAGAATCCATTATAGATACGGATTTGAGAGCAAGAGGTGTTGAATTTCCGATTGTTGCAGATGCAGTCATTTCTTGGGACACGACTGGAACGCAAGAACAGAAGAAAGACTATTCTGACAAAATAGCAGTTAGCGTAAGTGATAGCGATAACTCATATTTTGAGTCAAGAGAACTTCTGCGTGAAGAATGGTACAGTATGAATGGCGGGTTCTTGTTCTTAGGCATCTTTCTTGGATTATTGTTTACGTTTGGAGCAGCGTTGATTACGTATTTCAAACAAGTTTCGGAAGGCTATGATGATCGAGAAAAATTTCAAATTATGCAAAAAGTTGGGTTGGATAAGCAAACGATTCGCAAAACCACTCGGTTACAAATTATTTGGATGTTCCTTTTACCGTTAATTATTGCTGTGATTCATGTTGCATTTGCCTTCCCAATTATTCAAAAATTATTGCTCATTTTTAGTGTGGTCAATACAGCATTAGTCTTCTGGTGTTTTGTAGGTGTAATAGTCGGATTTAGTGTAATATATTGGATTATTTATCAAGTAACGTCAAAAGTTTATTATAGCATTGTTGAATAGTATGAATAATTAAATCACCCGGTTAAGAGTTGGTCTAAGAAGGTTAGAATTCTTATGCCAGCTTTTTTATTTCCAAGATAAATACAAAAGACCTCCCAAGCTGATCGCTGGAAAAGTCATGGTGAAAATCTGGACTGCCATTTTATCTGGATTCAATAGTTGCTTGGAAATTCACGATAATTCAAGTGTCACGAATCTTTCCTATTATGCTAAAATTAAACCATAAGGAGGGGTTAATGATGGGAAATTCAAATAATGATGAGCAGAAAAACCATGGTAAGAAAAAAGATGATATTCCTTATCTTGCTATGGGTATATCAATAGGCGCGGCTATAGGTATAACTATGGATAATCTAGCTCTTGGAATGGGAATTGGAGTAGCCATCGGTGCAGCATTAGATGGTATGAAGTCCAAAAACAAAAGCAAATAAACGTTTAAGGAACATCACTAAGCTGGTGAGAATCGCATCATCAGTATCCGCCAGCACTACATATAAACAAACAGCGCCTCCCGTTACGTTACGATAAACGTATCAGGAGGCGTTTTTCATCTTTTTGCCACGACTTCTATTTCTACATCGGCACCAAGTGGCAATTCGAGAACTGCAACGCAAGTCCTAGCAGGATAAGGTTCTGTAAATTTTGTTTTATACACTTCGTTCATCGCCTCGAAATGCTTCATGCCTGTAAGATAGACATTTGCCTTTACGACATGAGCTTCTGTAAGCTCCAGTTCTTTTAAAATACTATTGATGTTCTTGAAACATTCTTCTGTTTGCTCTTGGATAGTCAAATCCTGTTTCACCAGCGTCAAAGAATTCTGGGCTGTTTGCCCTGATATGTATATATATTCTCCTGCATCTATGGCATGGGAATAAGGTCCTGAACACATGACGTCTTTTGCAGTATAAGCTTGCCTTTTCATTAAGGTGAGCCTCCTTAGTGTTTTGTATTGTGTGCGGTTTCATTTGATTGTAGCATATTCATTGCAGCGCTTATATAGGTCACGGTGTCTTCTGGTCAGACCCCATACAAAACAAGCTAGCCACAAGCATTAATCAACAAAAAAGGCATTACCGATTAGACGGGCATACGAGGATAGTGAACCACCCACATATACAGTTATTGGTAATGCCTGATCAGCAATAGCCTTTCGGATTATATATGGAAAGAATCGTTGGATTCGATAACTTTTTTATACCACTCAAAGCTTTTCTTTTTGGAGCGCTGTAAGGTTCCCCGGCCTTCGTTATTCCGATCGACATAGATCAGCCCATAACGCTTGAGCATTTCTCCCGTTGTAAAGGAGACCAAGTCGATGCATCCCCAGATAGTGTATCCAATGACTGCTACGCCATCGTGCTCAATCGCAAGGCGCATCTGTTCGATATGGGCGGATAGATAAGCTATCCGTTCTGTATCATTGATTTCATCCTGATCCAGCGTATCTGCGAAACCAAACCCATTTTCAACAATAAAAATGGGTAGTTCATAACGATCTTGAAGTAGGTTCAAATAGTAACGCAAGCCTTTTGGATCAATCGTCCAGCCCCATTCTGTGGTCTCTGCATATGGGTTTTCGACTAATGCCTCATTGCCCAACAAAGGATCGTTCAGCCGTACAGCCTCTGGACGTGTAGATACGGTATTGCTTAGATAGTAAGTAATGCCGATGTAATCCACTTTGCCTTCTTGAAGAATATGCAAGTCGTGTGGCGTTACGTCGATAGTGAAACCTTTTTGCTTCCATTCATTCAAGACACGTTGCGGATAGTGGCCGCGGACTTGAACATCTGTAAAAAACAATTGCTTATTGTCTTCTTGCTGCGCCAACAATAAATCATTTGGATCGCTGGTCAAAGGATAATTCGGTGTAGCTGCAAGAACACACCCTATTTGAAAATCCGGATTGATAGCCTTGCCCATTTTTACAACTTGGGCTGCCGCCACAAATTGATAATGGCTCGCCTGATACATTACTTGCAGCGGAGTTTCATCCTGCGGCTGCACAAGCCTCCATATTCCTTTACAGGATGATAGGGAGGGCATTTCAAAATGAGAAAGCGTAAAGATCGGCTCAATGTTGTACTTCCGCAATTCGATAAACACAAGTCTATAGATGGAATACCAAATGGAGGGGAAATACTGGAACCAGATGACGGTGCAAATAAATCTACAGATTGTTGTTATTGCAAGCTGCTGGACTAATTGAATTGCACCCAGCGAAAGGCATGTTCCAAGATTGTCACTGCGATAACCGGCTCCTTTTTGCAGTCTTCCGCTAAGCCTTTATAAATTTTATGATGACTTAGCTGAGATAAAAATGGAGTATCCTCCCTAAATTCCTTATCACTCACTCTTTCAACTGTATGATACAGAAGGTTTTTATCTATAGTTAAAAGGAGTTGAATAGTTTGCACTCTTGTAATCAGTTATGCTATCTGCATGCACTATTCAATTTGTACAACTTCTTCAGAAATACAGATTGACAGTATTTTTTTCTTGTGATATTTTTGAAATAAATGATACAAATACATCACATTTAGGGGGTACTCCATGCTATCGTTTAATAAGAAATACTTGGTTCAAAAATGCCTCACAGGTACTGGACTTATCTTGTTTGGTTGTTCAAAAATATTTTTGCCAGATTCACAAGACTGGTTGTTTTATTTGTTTGGCGCTTTGTATGCCGCTGGTATGCTTTGGAGCGTTGTAAAAAGGGCTGAACCGGAAGATGAGCGTGCAATTGAAAACATACGAAAAGCAAAAAATCATATATATGATCTGTTTGTAATAATCATATTAGTCCAGGAGGTTTTTACGCGGTGGGGGGGCGAGACTTTACAATTGACCGGAAATAAGGTAATTATCATCTTTGGAATGCTGCAGTTCGCGGAATACCTTCACTTTTTAAGATTTGAAAAGAGTAATTCCTATGAGTAAGTTGCGAACATACGTAGCTGTTTACCGTGCCGAAAAAAAGATGAAACAAGAAGAACTTGCATCGTTGGTCAATGTTCGAAGAGAAACGATTAGCAGGTTAGAAAAGGGACTGTACAATCCTTCATTAAAATTAGCAATGGATATTGCAAAAGTTTTTGATGTGCCCGTGGAAAAGCTATTTGAATTTTATGAAGATGAATTATAATCAAACAAATTTGTTTAAGCGGTAACTTTATGTCCTAATAATTTTGATTATAGCAAGTCTAATAGAAAGCGCTATAGAATATATCATTAACAGAGATTTTATTGGTTCTGGATTCTACACAGCATTTTTTTAATGTTACTTGAGTTATTAAGAGTTAGATGTAAACGGAAGAATCTTAAATCAAAAGAAAAATCTGAATAAGACATAGAAGACGAAAAAGCTAAGATAGGTGAATAAAAGGAGAATTTAAAATGAAACAATACCAAAATAAACAGGAGTTGCTTGAAACAATTCAAAGTAAATACCAAAAATATATCGCAGAATTTGAATGCATCCCAGAAGAACTAAAAAATAAACGCAGTGAGGAAGTGGATAGAACGCCTTCGGAAAACTTGTCTTATCAACTTGGTTGGATAAATTTACTACTGCAGTGGGATAAGGAAGAGAAAAGCGGAAAAGATGTACAGACACCTGGGAAGGGCTATAAATGGAATAATCTAGGAAGATTGTACCAATCTTTCTACGAAGACTATGGCCAGTATTCGTTAGAAAAACAAATAGATCTTTTAAATACTGCAGTATCTGACCTAAGCGAGTGGGTTCAGTCCTTAACAGACAAGGAACTTTTTGAATCAGGCCAGAGAAACTGGGCTACTACACAAGCTGCATGGCCACTCTGGAAATGGGTCCACATCAACACAGTCGCACCATTTACGACCTTCAGAACAAAAATTCGTAAATGGAAAAAATTCAACTTATAAAAGCACGCAAAAAAAAGGTTCTGATTTATTTATCAATTAAAGAATTCACAACTTAAATATGAAAGATGATCACCCTTAAAGTCAGTTATATAGATATTATGGGCGATCATTTTTCTTTAGTCATGCAATTTTTTGTTTATAAATATGCATTAGCGTTCTAGTAGGGAACATCTATTTCTACATTCAATATAAGAACGGTTTTAGTTGATTTCATCATAAACTGACGGACAGAAATATAATTATCTCTTCAGAAAAATGAATGTGTAACCGTGAATCTTATGGATGAATAGAGCCATTTTTGGCTGATATCAAAAAGTATAGATTACCCTCATATCAACAAGTAAACTTAACAAAGCAACTTGCAAAATTAATTTTATTCACAACAAAAACCGCTGCTCATTTTATAATTATAGAAATAACCTTCATTCCCTTGTAATTTATAACGAGGAATGGAGGTTATTTCTATAAAGTTGAAGTTGACTTATACCTTTTGGAGATGTATCATACGAATGTACAGTCAAACGATATAGTTAAACTGAGAAAGGGGATTAATCTTATGAATATTAATAAACTCCTACCTTTAACAGAAACAACATTTTATATAATGATTTCTTTTCTTACACCGTCACATGGGTATGCAGTTATGCAAAAAGTGGAAGAGTTAAGTAAGGGGCGTGTTCGAATCGCAGCTGGAACGATGTATGGGGCTATTGAAAATTTAAGGAAACAAAAATTAATTCAAGAAGTTTCTAGTGAAGATAAGCGTCGTCGCGTATACATATTAACTCAGTTAGGAAAAGAAGTTTTGGCTCTTGAAAGTGAACGTTTAAAGCAACTGGTATCAATTGCAGACGAATTCGTGTAGGAGGATACTTACCATGAAAAAATTTAGAGTAATTGTTGATATGACGCAAGAAGAACAATATTTAAAAGAAATGGCAGAGCAAGGTTTGGTATGCCACCCGTCAATAGGACAGTAAAATATTTAAACAGTTTTACAGACTGCTCCCCGTAATGTGGGGGCAGTTTTTTTGCATATATATATCTGCCGCGCTTACGCTTGGCGGCCCACACGTTTTATGAGCGAAGCACAACCCGCTCCCCTCACAAAACGTGAGGGGTCATTAGGCTGCCTCGAAATACTGGTCATGGAACTCCATCGGAGTCATGATATGCAGCTTTCTTTGAATGCGTCTATTATTGTAATATTCCATATAGTTGTGAATCATATCAATCAAAGAGGAACGACTCGTAAATTTGCGACGGTAATATTTTTCACGCTTGATGAGCGCCCAAAACCCTTCCATAGGGCCATTGTCAATACAACGAGCGACACGGGACATGCTTTGTATCATACCAGCCTCGCTTAAACGCGCACAGAATTGCTTACTTGTATATTGAAATCCGCGGTCACTGTGGAACAACGGCTGAGCTTCTGGCTCATTTTGTATGGCTGCATCAAAAGTCTGGAGGACTAGCGGCATATCGTTTTGATCACTGATTATGTATGCGACAATTCGACGGTCATAAAGATCCAAAATGGCACTCAAATATACTTTCTTGATTGCCGGTCCTTCGTAATACTTGAATTCGGTCACATCGGTCAACCATTTTTCATTTGGTGCGTCTGCACGAAAGTTCCGGTTGAGGCGATTTTCGGCGATATGATACGGATTCTGTGCACCTTTGGTGATGCTATTCGCACGATGTTTGATTCGGGATTGGATTTGTTGACTACGGCATAACCGAAGGGCGCGGTTGTCACTGATGATCATGCCATGGGTATATTCCAACTCATCGCGTATCCGACGATGACCCATATCGTCATGTTCTTCATGGATCTGTTTTGCCACTTCAGCGATTTGGTTGTTGCGAATTTCCCTTGGACTTTGTGGTTGCTCAAGCCAGCGGTAATAAGCGGAGCGTGTCACATGTAAGATTTCGCACATAACTTGCACCGGATAACCTTTTTCTGTATGGAATTGCTTGATGGTTTCGTACTCAGCTTGTTTTCTTATTTCGCTCAACGATTCCTCCTTTCTAATTCTTGGAATTTTTTTGTTACATCAAGTTCCATTTTTAGACGTTGATTTTCGCGTTTTAAACGTGCTAATTCGTCTTGAAGTAATTCCTCGGGAGTCCGGCTGGGCATTGTCCCTTTCCTGCGCCCACGGCGGTCTTCCAACCCTGCTTCTCCCAATTCCGCATATCTCTTTACCCATTGATAGACGTTTTGATAGGAGACTTGATATTTTATAGCCATAGCACCATAATCTTTTCCATTCTCTAAACAGTCCAACACAATTTTTAAACGCTCATCTATGGTTGTTATCCGACCTTTGCTCATAGTACTTCCTCCACTGGTTGTTTTGAAGTCTTTATGAGTATTATAATCCTTTAGCCAGTTCTGCAGTGGCGTTTTGCTCCGCAAACCATATTTTTTGGCGATTTCAATCATGCTGCCCAGGCCGTTCAGATAGTCCGTGACGGCTGCCAACTTTAACTCCTTGGAGTAATGACTGTTCTTCTTTACCGGTAAAAGGGCCGATGGACCGCCGTTCTCATAAAGTCTAATCCAATTGCGAATGGTCTCTTGAGATACTCCAGCGTTCTGTGCTGCCCTTGATATACCGATTTCATTTCTCACATATTGCTCGACAATGTTGACTCTGTTTTCGACAGATAATTTCATAGCTCTTTTAGACATAGAAAAAACCCCCATATAAGACTTGAAATAATTCAATGTCCTATATAGAGGTAGCATATCAGTTGGGGATTAGTCAATTACACGGTTTCAAATGTGTACACATTTGAAACAATCACACCTAAAGCAAAAAAATACAAAATAGATTATAGAATATTTAAAAAGAAAAATGATTACTTGGAATATTTAATTTTATTCGAAGATAGTGGTTGGAATCATATAAGTGGTAAAAAAGAAAGTGGGTTTCATTTTTTCCTACCAAAAGAGAATCAAAACCAAGACTTAGATATATTTTCTAGTGTTTCATCAAGCAATGACCGTTATAAACGTTTGTACAGCCATGCGACTGCATTCGGACTATTAATGCTTACTTATTTCATTATTCTCAAACCTACTTTTGAATTGCCAACATGGTATTTAGATCCCTCCCTATGGGAATATAAGGGGATTCAGCTATTCGGTATAATTGTAGTTCAAACGTTCTTTCTTGTTCTTAAGACGCTACCACAGGTATTTTTTTTAGTGGGAACTTTCTACTATGCCTTTATTGTTTCTAAAGTTAAGACTATTATGAAGAAAAATCAAATGAACTGATCTGTGTTGACTTAATATAGAACCGGTGTTCTTTGAAATAGCTTTTTGCCTTGTAGGATGTCGAAGAATAAATGACCTCCTATTTTATCCTAAGTATGATTGTCGTCAAACTCAATAAAGCTTACCTCCAGTTTGGAAAGGTCCCGAGTAGCAAGCTCGCTATCTTTGTAGACGAGAATATTGTTGGAAGGAAACACTTGGTTAGAATGTTCAAAAAAGGCTTGGAAAAAGCAACAATGCCCATTGTATTAGTGCCGTTAAAATGTATAATACAAACTTGTTTATTATCGAGATATTTTAAACCGTCTATCACTGTTAATCCACCTAGTTATAATAACTAGGTACAACTAGGTGAGAATCCAGGATATCAAATACCAAGATTTAGGATGTTTTTGGCTTTGTCCTTTTTATTTGTGATACAGTCATTCTGTTAACAATATTCATTTCTGAGGAGTGTATTTAAATATGCAAAATGTCAAAGTATTAAGCATTTCAGAACTAAAACAGATTAACGGTGGTGAGCATGGCAAACCGATTTATTTTAAAGATTTAACTTGGCAACAGCAAAAATGTATATTGTCAGTTGCAGGCGGAACTTTGGTAGGTACCACAACGGGAGGTCCCCTCGGAGCACTTATAGGTGCTGGCTCTCAATTTTGGGGAAACTGTATTTAAATATGAGAAGAGCATTTAAACAATCCCTACCACCCACTTTATTTATGTTAATAATTCTGTTTTGCATTGATTTTTTTATTGTGAAAAATATCGATACAACAAGGAATATGCTATCTTCCTTTATATTTTTTATAGGAATGATGGTTATAAACTATCTAAACTCAGATGATAAGCTCCCATCAAAGTAGACAGTAGAAGCAACAAAGTTTTCTGCGGTCTACTTTGATGGTTTTTACGTGAAGAAATAGGTAACATCCAAAAATGTTAAGAGTGACAGACATGCTCTCAAGCACAGACGAGCAGTACGCTTAAAAAAGCTTGAATATTTTATTTCAATAGAGCCAGCTTAACGGTTAATTTGAACCAACGTCACGGCTAAAATGAACCAGGTTAACGGAAAGAGAGCCACCCTTTTATAATAGTAAGTATCACTGAATCATGGTGGTAAATACTATTATAGGGGGTTTTTTAATTGATTAAATACCGAGAAATTCTACGATTAAGTCATCAAGGGATGAGTCAAAGAGCGATTGTGTCCAGTTGTGACTGCTCTAGGAACACCGTGATATCAGTACTGAATCGTGCGCAAGAGCAGGATATTTCGTGGCCGCTACCTAACGATTTATCTAATGGGGAGCTTCATAATTTCTTGTTTCCTGAGAAGAAAGCTACTCAAATCTAGAAAACACCGGATTTTGAGTATATCCACAAAGAGTTGGCGAAGAAAGGTGTGACCTTGACGCTCCTTTGGGATGAATATTGTCAAAAATGTCATCAGACTGGTGAGATTCCCTATATGTACACACAGTTCTGTTTTCATTACCGTAAATATGCGAATGTGACGAAAGCCACTTTAAGAATTAGAAGAAAACCTGGCGAAGTCATGGAAGTGGATTGGGCAGGTGCGACGGCTTTTCTAAAAGATAATCTGACAGGAGAGAAGATTCCTGCGTATATCTTTGTAGCGATCCTGCCATGTAGTCAATACACCTATGTGGAAGCCTGTCTCTCTCAGAATACGGAACATTGGATATTGGCACACATCCATGCCTTTAATTATTTCGGTGGTATTCCAGAAATGATTGTTCCGGATAATTTACGTACTGGTGTGGATCGCTCATCCCTTTGGGATCCCAAAATTAATCGTACCTATTACGAAATGGCTGAATATTACCAGACTGCTGTCGTACCAGCCCGCGTTCGGAAACCGCGCGACAAGGCCTCTGTAGAAGGAAATATTGGAACAGTTTCCACTTGGATTATTGCGGCACTGAGGCACCAAACGTTTTTCACTATTGGAGAATTAAACGAGTCAGTGAGCCAAAAACTAGAAGAGTACAACCAAAAACCTTTTCAGAAGAAAACAGGTAGTAGGCTATTAAGCTTTCTGGAAGAAGAAAAATTTGCCTTGCTGCCTATTCCTGCTAGACCGTTCGAGTTGGCCTCTTGGAAACAGGCATTGTTCCCTTAGACTATCACGTTGTGATAGATAAAAATCACTATTCTTTACCCTATGAATACGTCAAACACGAGGTGGAAATTCGCACTACCCCTAAAGTGATAGAAGTCTTTTATAATCACATGAGGATAGCTTCCCATCTGAGAATAGTCGGAAAAGAGAATCAATTCGTTACCATTCCCGAACACATGCCAGACAACCACCGCATGTACATTGAATGGGACAAGGAATACATCCTTCAGTGGGCCCATCAGGTTGGAGAGAACACACATACAGTCGTAAACGCCATCTATGGTTCCTCTCGTGTAGAAAAACAGGCGCAGGCTATTTTGGAGGGAAACCCATGACAAGTGAGAGTACTATTGTAAAATTAAATGAAATGCGCCTATCGGCAATGGCAGATACTTATGTGAAACAATTAGGGAATAAGAACTATTCGGATCTATCCCTTGACGATCGTTTTGGTATGCTTGTGGATATTGAACACTCCAAACGCAAGAACTCGAAGTTGGACCGGCTAATCAGCCAGGCTCATTTCCGTTACTCCAATGCTTGTGTAGAGGACATTGAATATCTACCCGATCGTAAACTGGATAAACTCTTGATCTTACGGCTAGCTGACTGTCAGTACATTTAGGATCATCACAATGTTCTAATACTAGGAGCTTCTGGAAATGGGAAGTCCTATCTTTCTTCTGCCTTAGGAGTATCAGCGTGCAGAAAACATTATAAAGTAAAATACATTCGGCTTCCCGAGCTACTGGAAGAACTCGCCATCGCGAGGGGACAGGGAACTTTCCAGAAAAAAATCAAACAATACAAGAAAGTAGAACTACTAATTCTGGACGAATGGCTTCTCTCGCCTTTAGAGGGCAATCAGGAACGGGATCTCCTCGAGATCATAGAGAGCAGACATCAAACCGCCTCAACAATCTTCTGTTCACAGTTCGCACCAGAAGGTTGGTATGAACGGATTGGAGAGTCAACCATTGCGGATGCTATCCTTGACAGAATTGTGCACGATTCACACCTACTCTTCGTTGACGGTGAAGTATCCATGCGAGAAAGACACGGTATCAAGCACTAGAAACTCCCAAAGAAAGCAGTCCGCATCTTCAAGCCTGGCTGCTTTCTTTGGGTTCTTTTGGTTCACTTCCCGTGATGATGGTTCATATTGTCCGTTTAACTGGTTCATTTTAGCCGTGTTGCTGGTATTTTTCTGACGAAATATTCAAAGCTCGAGAAATCCCTCTATATCTCCCAGAGTTGTTGATAAATCCCTTGGTTATACCTTAAGTCGGTATGAGAGCCTTTTTCGACTAATTGGCCCTCATTCATTACAAAAATTTGATCGCAAGATTTTGCGATTGATAAACTATGGGTAATCAGAATCAATGATTTATCTGTTAACTGTAATAAATTTTTCAGAATTTCATGCTCTAATATAGGATCTAACCCACTTGTGGCTTCATCTAAGATTAAAATTTCTGCATCTTTCAATAGCGCGCGGGCAATCGCTAATCGTTGACGTTGTCCCCCTGATAAATTTACCCCTCCTTCTTCAATGTGTGTTTCCAACTGTAAGGGTTGTTTGGAAATAAATTCAGTGAGTTGAACCTTCTCACACACCGCCGTAATTTGTTCGAAGGGTGGAATAGATTCAAGGCCAAAGCTTAAATTTTCTAAAATCGTTCCACTAAAAAAAAATGAGTCTTGTGGAATATAAGTGACCCGGTTCCGTAAATGTTGGTAATTAATATCCTCAATATTTAGCTGTCCGTATTGAATGGTACCCTCTGAGGGACGGTAGAAATTCACCAGTAATTTCGCTAAGGTTGACTTGCCAGATCCACTCACTCCAACTAATGAAACGTTACTTCCAGCAGGAATGGAACAAGTAATCCCTTTGAGGGTTGGGGCGTTCATATTATAGGAAAAGGAAACATTATTAAGATGGATACCTTTGTGGAAAGCATCATATGGAAGCTGTTGAATTTCTCTTTGTTTGCTGTCCTCAGCTTCAATGGAAAGAATTTCATTTAATCGCTTATTTGCAACATGTGCTGTCTGTATTTTCACTTGTAAGTTGATAATATTTTGTAATGGATCCGTAAAGAAGACTGATAATGCGTTGTACGTAATTAGTTGTCCCATACTAATTTTCCCATCAATCACATAATAAGAACCTAACCATAGGGTCAAAGCGCTACTGATAAGTTGAATAGCTCTCTTAATTCCTTGTTGCACATTATCTAGTGTGGCAGTTGTTAAGGATTTTTTCATTAGTAGAATAAATTCTTCACTAACACGCGTATAAACCCTCTCTTCTCCGTTATAAGCTTTAATAGTCTCAATTCCCTTCAGGCTTTCAATGATACTTGAGTTCAAATTCGCACCTGTGGCCAGTTCTTCTGAATTTGCTTTTTCATAGCTTCTTACAAAAGAAAAAATAGAAATCAAATAAAATGGCAAGGAGACTAGAGTAATTAAAAATAAAGTGTGATTTTGAAGGGCTAACGTTACTCCTACTAGTAATACCATTCCGATATCCAAAAAAATAGACAATGTGGCGTTGGCAAGGGCATCGATAATCTTATTAGCATCTAAAAAACGGGAAATAATCTCACCTGATTTTCGTGTCGTAAAAAAATTCATAGGCAGAGTGAGCACATGTTTGAAATATCCTAGCATGACTGTACTACTCATATCTTGTCCTAAAATAACCAGCAGATAGTTACGGATGCACTCTAATATAGTTCGAAAAAGATAAATAATAATCAAACCAATTGAAACGATGTTCAGGGGAGACAATGCTTTGGATGGAATAAAAAAGTCTAAAATGCCTTGAAAATAGTATGAACTCACGATACCAAATAAACTGATAAATAAAGAAGCTAACACGATATGAAAAATCAAAGATTTTTGTTGCCAGAGCATAGGTACAAAGGTAGTTAACCCTGCTGCTTTCTCTTTTTTTGGTTGATAATCTGCATTTGGAGTCATAAGTAGCAACACACCAGTCCATTCTTTACAGAAATTTTCAATTGATTTTTTTAACTTTCCATTTCCGGGATCAGCTATCAGCAATAAGTTCTCCTTCACACCATAGACAACCACGTAGTGCATATAAGCATTATCAATCATAATATGCGCAATTGCCGGAAAAGAAAAATCTTTTTCTTTCCATATTTGATGATCTGCTTGAATGGCTTGACAATCGAAGTTTAAAGTCTCAATACATTGTTTTAATCCAAAGGCCGAAGTGCCTTCCAAATTAGTGCCAGAAAATTCGCGTAATTTATAAAGTGGTATATCCGTTCCATAATGATTTAAAATCATCGCCAAGCAAGCCACACCACAGTCCGTTTCATCTTGTTGTTTAATCAGTCGAATAGATCCCATTTTATTTTCCCCGCCCATCCTTTTTTATATAAAAAGAAAAACGTTAAGAATTCCTCAACGTTTTTTATCTTGACAGAGGACAGTGTGAAACCATAGTGTGTCCTCATTCCACATAGAATCATCTATAAGTCAAAGTCCACCTTTACTATCTCTTTAATTTTTTTTGCTTTACCCAATGGGAATCTACAGGATAATTCCTCTTCAAACCGAATCGTGCGAGTTGAATAATCAATCTCTCTAATATTGACTGGATTGATTAAACAAGAACGATTTACTCTGAATAAATTTGGATATCTTTTCTCCAACTCATTGAGCTTTCCATAAAACTCATATTGTCCATTAGTAGTATATAAAGAAACTCTATGGGGAATATTTGAGGGCGCAACAAATAACACATCCTCCATGTCAATGTTGAATGTCTGAGAACCTACAGAAAAAGAAAAATTTCGTTTTTGTGCCGTTTTTACGCCGTCAATTCTCTCCTGTGCAATCGAAAGAAGTTCCATAATTTCTTCGCGGTAGGTACTTATTGGTTGGTCTTTGGCAATAAAACCAAGCGCTTCTACTTTTCTTTTAAATGTAAGAGGCGCTAACTCATCATGAGTTGTAACAAAAATAATTTTAGCTTGAACATCAGCCTTTCTAATCATTTCTGCAAGATCTATTCCGCTAATTGAATGGTTTAAATCAATATCCAGAAAGTAAATCCCATTTTTGGGTTGAAACTGTTTTAAATATGTCTTTACTTCAATGGGACTCTGCGTTTTTAATTTTATTTGAAATAGTTCACTATGAAATAGAATGTAATTCTGAATAATAGCCTCAAGCTGCTGTAACTGCAGGAACTGATCTTCACAAATAATAATTGGATAACTCATTATGTTCCTCGCTTTCAATAAATATTGTGATATTAGACTCTCTTAATCCGAATAGGAAGTTAGCGAAGAACCGTTTCCTGGTCTTGATAACTTAATCGCAAGATAGTGGAATTGACATCCATTCCAAGATAAAGCAATAGCAATAGACTTCTTAAAAGTATGTCAGAGAAAAAAAACACCTGATCATTATCAATGATACCTATATGCCTTCAGAAATACCAGAAGCCGGGTTCCAAAATTGTTGATGAAGGCATCCTTTACTTTAGTTAAGCGCGGATCAGCCTGTTGATTATAATCATTTATTTATTCTAATAAAATGAAATTGAATAAATAGAGTATGACATAACTTTTATTCCTGAAATGAAAAACATCCCAAGACACAGAGAATGTCATCTTGAGCGATCCGAAAATATATATTCAGGATTTCAAATACTAGTCCTCAAGATATTGTTGATTTTACCCTTTATATCTATGATACAGTTGTCTTGTAGTAAACCAAAGTTAAGGTGTGAGCAATAACATGAAAATGTTAGAGCATTATACGAGTTGAAATGTAAAAAATTTATGGTGGTATGAGCAATGAGAAATATATGGCTTTAATTGAAGCGATGAGTGGTTGGGATGCTAGCCATAAATAAAAAAGGAGTGAAAACATCATGGAAAATATTTATAAAGCAAACATCAAAGTTTTAAACTCTTCTGAAGAACTACAAGAAATATTTGAAGGAAGCGCAGTCGGTATTTTAGGAACCACTCTTTCAGGTGGAACAGCAAGGGTGAAAATCTATTCTGGTGGAGGTCCTTACGCAATGGCTGCTTGTGGTGTTGGAGGCGCATTGATAGGAGCTGGTTTCGGTGCTTGGACGGGTGCTTAATAACGTAAAGAAAGCAAGTGGTCAAGACTGGTTTATCTCTCTTACGAATATGACTCTTTTTATAGTTTTTTCAAAGGTTTGGAATGGAGAAAATACATTTTGGAAAGTGTCAGTTCTTATAATTATAGGATTTTTGAACATATTCTTACTATCGAAGTCAGGAAAAAGAACAGATAAATTTCTGTTGAAGAAGTTGGGGTAAAACCCAACTGACCAATGAAAAAAGGCGCGAGCTTACCAATCCGGTAAAATCGCGCCTTTTTTTATCCTCCTGCAGCTCTGTTAGGTAGTTTTTATACCATCTAAATTCCAAAATATTATTTTCAAAAACTCGTAACAGATAGTCTGTGATAATCCGTTTGTTCGAATACCAGTATTAATTGCACCGAAAACATATCTTCTTCTTTTCTATATTGGACATAAATATTTGAATATTTTTGTTTAATTTCTTGTATGTTTGAAAGCCCCAAACCCAAATGATTTTTTTTTGAAGAAAACCCTTCATCTACTAATTGCGAAACTGATGTATTATTCGGCTTACAGGTATTCTCGATTAAAAATTCTATTTGGGTATCATCTTCATAAATAAGTATAGAAATTTTTCCGTTGTTTACCAGACTAGCCTCTTCAATCGCATTATCAAGAGTGATTCCTAAAATACGAATAAGATCGAACGTATGAATGGGGATAGTATCAATATTATTATTGCATTCAAAGTGACAATTTATATTTTGTTCTTGAATAACAAATAATTTACTGATAAACAGGCTCTTTAGATAGGTATTTTTAATTTTTTGAACATCGTTATAATTCCAGCTTGAGGAAGAAAGATAATTTTTAGAGTATTCATCTAAGTCATCTATACACCGCTCTAGTTCTTCGTTTCGACTTTCTATAGCCGTTTCTCTCAAACTTAGAATAATGTTCTTATAATCATGCTTAAATTTACGCAACTTTTGTTGATTTCTTTCTAAGTGGTCTGTATATTTTTTTAAGTCGGTTAATTGTTGCCGGGACAACTGTTGTTCGTATTGCTCTTTTTGGCTGGTTATCTCTTTTATAAAAATAAGCGCAAGGAAAATAACTTGAATAGTAACAAATACAGTTATGCCAATAATAAATGTATCAAAAGCTTGATAATAGTGGGAAGCATACAGAAATAATAATAGTGCAAGAAAAAAATAACTGAGTAACAGCGTTGAAAAAAATGAACCATGTTTTTCAACGGTTTGATCGATTCTAAAATGGCGGTATAAAAAAATGATGACCAGTAAAGAAACAATCTTTAGACTAACCTCAGTAATAATATAGAGAAATCCTTTTGTTTCATCGAAAGAGGTAAACGGAAGTACAACGGCTGAAACGAAAATAGAAACTAGATAAGTTGTAATCATACTCAACAGTGATGTGCTCAATAAAACGAAATCCGATTTCTTGGGTTGTTTTAGAAAAAAATAGCAACCTAATATGGGAATGATGTCTGCAAAACTATTTAAGAAAATCTGGGCAAAAAAAGTTAATGGGACAAAAAGAGTGATTATTACAGTTTGTTTTTTTAGGCTAACTTTTTTGTAAAAATTAAAAAAAGCTAGGTGGAAAAAAAAGAGTTCCAAAAACATCCTCAAAATATATGCTTTAGTGTCTATATATAACATCTGCTGTTCCTCCTTAAATAGAAGTATAGCAGATGTTAAAAGATCTAACATTTTTTAAAAAAAGAAAAAATACACTGTGCAACGCTAGACCTAGATTTACCTGAACTGGATAGCCCACCTCCAGCAATTATTTTTTTTAAATGTTCATCCGAGATATTTCTAATTTTCATCTTTTAGGCTCCTTCACTGTTTGAATACAAAAAGTATGCCATAAAACGTTTACTCAAACGAGAAAAGATCCTAAACCACGGGAAATTATATCCTTAACAAAATAAATCCGAAAAATTAAAGCAGGGGATGACTGTTGTGTTTTTAGGAGGAAGTAAGAATAGCAGTTAGCGCTGCTTAAATAATTGACATTTAAAATACCTGCTTTCCTGGGTGAAATGGCATTACTTTATTTTTCACACTCCAATAATAAAACCCGTTGTTAACGATATGTTACGTGTCTCAATGAGCATCAATAACTAGCAAGTTCTATTTGTAATGAGATCCAGACTAAACACCCTTTCACCGACTGTGAAATGCTTTAGGTAATTAACCTATCAGTATAAAAATTTTAAATCAGTGATTTTCAAAATGTTGAGTTCACGTTTTTTACTTTTTTATTCATTTAGGAACACTACTGGCTAGGTTGAGGATGTTTTAGTCATTTTTATTAAGATTTATGCCATAATTTTCTTAATCAATTTATAGGAGAAAAATTGATTCTGACTAAGACTATTCTTGCAATGTACATGTTGGCTGTAGCTGTAGCTGAGTAGCTTTGCGAGAAATTCAACTATAAATTAAGAAAGGAATATATCTATATGAAGATTTCAGAGGTGATGCTTTTTTTCGCATTGCTAGCTACTTTTTTTCTGATTTATTTGGACTTTCAAGTTAACAGACTTGATTATCGATTAATATTGGTATGCATTTGTTTAATAGTCATGCTGATCATCAATCGAAATAGTATCACTACAAGTTTAATGGCTCTGACGATGATTGTTTTACTGTCCAGGCTGCAGTTTAACTTAATCGCATTTATGATACTTACGGCATTCTTTGGAACATACTACTTTTTAAAAAATGAAAGCTAATCCATGCGGCTGACCTTGAAATCAGTAATGGTAACTCTCATCAACCAAATATCAAAATATATCAATGAAAAGGTGTGTAATCTTAAATGAAGACAAAAGACAAACAGGATTATCTTAAAAAGGCTAAAAATTGGAATATGGTGTTATTAGTTTTAAAAGCTCTGGGGCTGCTTACGTCAATTGTAGGGCTACGGGGGATTTTAAATCCTGACAAAGCTCTCTACACAGAAGATGTTTACGGATCTTCAGCCACGCAATTATATGAACAAGCAAATAGTATCGGAACAAAAGCTTATGCCGTTATCGGCGTAATCATCTCGATTACAATCCTGATTATGCTCATCTCTGCACATAAAAAACTAAAAGAAGGCGTCGCAACTGCAAAAACGCCTTACTACCTGCATTTATTTTGGATCGTAACCGGGATTATCTACTCCTTGCTGTTCACTCCCAAAATAGAAATTCAAGGATTTACCGAATTTGCCAGCATGATCTCGATCGTAAGTATTGGTCTACAAGCGCTTGTTTCCCTACCGGCGATTTTGTCCATAATCTACCTGTTTAAAGCCGAAACAGAGGCGTAAGGAATGAAGAGAAACAAGGCAAAGGAAGAACAAACGAATAAAAAAGGATTTAAAATGAAACCACTGTCCAAAAAGAAGCGAATAATATTCAGTGCCGTATGGGGAGTGATCGCCATTTTAGCGATCAGTACAGCATTTTTTTTCAAACAAAAACAGCAGCAGGAACCTACATTGGCTTCCTATGACGCGGTAACGATAAAAAAAGCCGATGATTTAATCTTTAATGGATCCGTTGCAGCTCAAAACGTAGAGGAATTCTATTTTGACCAGACAAAGGGCCAGGTTTCCGACATTTTAGTAACCAATAATCAAGAAATCAGTGCAGACACGGTAGTCATGGTCTATCAAAACGAAACCGTACAAGATCAAATAACGGAACAGCAACAAACGCTCGACAAACTAACTTTAGCGGTGAACAATGCGCAAGAAAATCTGGACAATACGTATACAAAAAAACAAAACATTCAAAATAGTTTGAATGAAGCATTCAATGAATTCAATAATGCCGATGCCGATTCAATGGAAGGTCAAACCATTCGCCAAGAAGAACAAGCTAAAATGGATCAGTATAAAGAAGCTGTTTCTTCTCAGGAAGAAGTCATCTCACAAGCGCAGCAGGTACTAGATTCCGCAAACTTAGATTTATCCACTGCCACTCAAAATATCGAACTTGCCCAGAATAAAATTACAACAAATGTAGCAGCAACAACTGATGGAACCGCCATTGTGGAACCGAAAGGGAAAACAAATGCGCGTGTTCCCGTTATTAAAATTTTAGGTAAGGACACAATCATAAAAGCATTAGTTTCCGAGTATGATTACAGACACTTAGCAACAGATCAAGCTGTGGAAATCCAATTGCTGAACAGTAATAAAAAAATTGCAGGTACGATTACAGAAGTCAGTATATTACCGGAGTCTACGGCTACTGAGGGGACTGCAACGGCACAATCTAATGTGGCAAATTATTCCTTCAAAGTAAAACCATCAGAAAACTTACAATATGGGTATAGTTGCCAAATTTATGTACCCGTTAATGAACTGCGTATACCCAAAAAGGCAATCCTGAACGAAGAGGATAAGCAGTATGTTTTTGTTTACTCCAAAGGAACGGTCAAAAAACAAGCCATCCTGGCAGAAAATAGAGACGGTGTTTTTGTTGTTACAGAGGGATTAAAAGAAAAAGACCGCATTATTTCCGAGCCATCTCAAGACTTAAAAGACGGCCAAGAAGTGATGGTGAATTAGATGATTAGTTTGGTTAATGTGAATAAATACTATCAGAACGACGAAGAAAGCCTGCATGTTCTCAAAAATATTAATCTAGCGATTGCTCCAGGTGAAATGATTGCCATTATGGGCCCATCGGGCTCGGGCAAATCAACCTTAATTAATTTACTGGGATTCATCGATAAACAATTCGAAGGAGAGTACTTATTTGAAGGGGAGGCTCTATTGACTTCTTCGGATGAAATCCTCTCCAAAATCCGGAATCAAACCGTAGGTTTTGTGTTCCAAAATTTCAGCTTGATCGAAAATAATACTGTTTTTGAAAATGTTGAATTGCCCTTGCTTTATAATGGCTATAAATTCCATCAAACAGAAGAAAAGGTAAGGGCTGTTTTAAAAAAAGTGGGTCTATCCGATAAGGCAGATAAACACCTGAAACAATTATCTGGCGGTCAACAGCAGCGCGTGGCAATTGCCAGAGCGTTGATTAACCAACCTAAATTCCTCATCGCAGACGAACCGACAGGTGCATTGGATTCGCATACTTCTGAGGAAATTATGAAGTTATTTGTGGATTTGAATACCCAAGATCAGGTTACGATTATTCTCGTTACACATAACCCTGATATGGTCCCGTATTGTTCAAGATTAATAAGTATTCGCGATGGTGAGATTATTGAAGACAAGGCGTTACGCCCATGAACATATATGTTAATTGGCGAACCGCTACTAAAGCAATCTTAAAAAACAGAAAACGAAGCCTGTTAACGATATTTGGCATTGTGATTGGGATTGCCTCCGTCATCACTATTTTATCAATCGGTCGTGGATTCGAGAAAGAAACGTTAAAGAATTTAACCAATGGTGAATCGGATGAAGTGAACATACAAGTAAATTATGCCCCAAGTAACGATAGTCTGAGCTATAGCAGTTTGGATTATTTCACTGATGTGGACATTGCAACCGTAAAGCAAGTGGACGGAGTGAAATCCGCAAATTACCCTGACCCCGATTATTCGAACATTTATAAAGGCATTTACATCAAAGGCAAAAAACAAAATAAGCAGGTTTCTTTAATAAATAATCTGGGTAAGGATCCCATTGTCGGACGCCAGCTGACCGCGTATGAAAACGAAACGCTGGATAAAGTAGCTATGATAGATTCCGTTACCGCAAAAGAGATGTACGGAAGTGCTGAAAATGCATTGGATCGTGGGATTGAATTAGAGGGCCATCTATTTAAAATAATCGGGATTTATCAAGGCACGGAGTCAGAAAGTCTATTTTCTATGCCAGAAAGCAACATTCAAATTCCCAAAAAAACCTATCTGCACTATTTCAATGACACGACTGAAAAATCTTCCTTAACAGTGACATTGGAAAAGGGAGCCACGCCTAGTTCCGTGACAACGGATGTGATCGAACAACTCAAGGAAAAGGGCGCAATGAAAGCCTTTGGTGAGTATCAAGTATTCGACACCGCCTTATTAACGGACGGGGTCAGTAAAATCCTCCGCACGATCACAGTATTTATTTCCGCTGTTGCCGGAATATCGCTTTTTATTGCAGGTGTAGGCGTAATGAATATGATGTACATTTCTGTTTCGGAGAGGACAAAGGAGATTGGGATTCGACGTGCGCTGGGAGCGACCCAAAATTCCATTCGGATGCAATTTCTTTTGGAGGGCGTCACACTGACCTTGTTTGGAGGGATTGTGGGCTATATTGTGGGGATCAGTTTTGCATATATCATTGGATCCATCATTGATATTCCAATTTCGATTGAATTTTCCACTGTTTTTTTAGCCATAAGTGTATCGACTGGTATAGGGTTAATTTTCTCTGTCATGCCTGCATCAGCAGCTGCTAAAAAGGACTTGATTGAAACATTAAGATAACCAATGAAATATCCTGATGATTAATAGTTTTCAGAACAACTTTCTAGAAGAACATGATTACATTTAGAAGAGATTTTTTCGTACTTGTTATTTCACTTCAGTCCAAAACTTTTGATCTAAAGAGACCTAACTGCTAAATATAATGCAGGAAAGGCTCTTTTTTTTATTGTGGAGGGATAGAATGATAAAAGAAAAAGGAATTGAATAGACTTCTTTAACTGGAAAATTTGTTTTATGATTATAAGCTACTTAGTCGCTGATTGGTTAAACGGTATCGCACAAACGTTTTGAATTGACAGTTTCTTATTAACAATTGATGTCGGAATTACAAGCATAGGTATACTAATGATGGCCCATTGCTTTTCAAAAGAAACTAACTCATCCTCATATTAAAATTTTTTTCACTTAACGATACCTTTCATTATTTTCTTTATACCACTTCTAACGTTTCTATAGAGAGCACCTGTCCGTTAAGGTTCATTTCGTAACAGGAAAAATTTAATGGGAATGAAGACAAAATCTATCCTGTTGCGTGCGCAACGGGCAACCTTGCTGTATTCTATGAGTATTAAGAAGATAAATTTGAGGTGCTGTAAACATGGACATTGGAAAAGTGATTCGTTCAAAAAGATTAGAAATGAATAGTACGCAGCAGGAATTAGCTGATAATATTTTTGTGACCAGGCAAACTATTTCAAAATGGGAATTAGGTAAAAGTGAACCCGATCCAATTTCTTTAAAAATATTGGAGCAAGTTTTAGACGTTAGTTTTGCAGAAAAAAATTTAACAGAACCGAGAAGGAGTGATAGAAACATGAAGAGCCTCTATAATATATTAGGTACGCTTTTGTTTGGAATTTTGTTTTTTCCGTTGCGTTTTATATGGGTTAAGCTGTCCAATAATTGGAATTCTCCGATAATTCGGTATGCAGTAATTCCTGCTTTTCTTCTCAGCTATCTATGGTATATGCATTCCTTAATAACTAACGTGTTTTATTTCTTTTTAGTTCTATCGCTCGCTCTTTATCTGATTATAATTTTTTATTTTTATGAACCAAGAGAGAGTAATAATAAAAAGAATAATTAGCGAATTGATAAAAAAGTTCGATTAAGTATTATTGAATGGGATGAATAAAGGTCTCAGAGGTCTTAGCTGCATAAATAATTATGTTAGTGGAAACATCTTCGTATCTAGGATTGAAATGACTTTCTAGGATAATCAAGTTTAATCATATAATTTTCAATATCGTTTTTTTGACAGCTTTTATGTGTCAGAAAATCGGTATTATTTTTTTTAGGGGTAGAAGTCAGATTTTTTTTGACAGTAAGTGTTGACTTTTTTTATTTTTAAATATAAAGTTAGTTACATAAGTAATTAACTGAATGACTGAGGTGAAGAAATTGAAATTTGAATACTCAGGAGGCAAACCTTTATTTCAACAAGTTGCGGATCAAATTACGGAAGGGATTTTGAACGGTTCTTACACAGAGAAAGAGCAGATTCCCTCCACTACAGAAATTTCCAAAAGCTATCAAATTAATCCGGCAACCGTCTTAAAAGGAATGAACTTGCTTGTTGACCAAGAATTAATTGAAAAGAAACGAGGATTAGGTATGTTTGTGATAGAAGGTGCTCAAGAGAAAGTTAGAAGTATCCGTAAGGAAGAATTTCTAACAAAAGAAGTCTCTCAAATGGTCGCAGAAGCCCAAAAGTTAGGTATTACCGCCGAGCAATTGAAAAAATTAATCGAAAGAGGGTATCAATCATGAGTTTGGTAGTGGAACAAGTAAGTAAAAAGTACCAAGATAAGGCGGTTTTAGCGGATGTCACGGTTTCCTTCGAACCCCAAAAAATTTATGGCTTGTTGGGGAGAAATGGGGCAGGGAAAAGTACCCTGCTTAATATCATCAATAATCGCAGCTTTGCTAGCACCGGGCAGGTCTTGCTGGATGGCAAACCGCTTACTGAAAATGAAAAAAAGCTGAATCAAATTTATCTCATGAGCGAAGACAATCTTTTTCCCGTATCCATGAAAGTCAAAGACATTTTCAAGATTAGTGCAGATTTTTACGGAACCTTTGATTGGGAATTCGCCACAGAAATGATTACGGCTTTTGAACTAGACACAAATTTAAAATTTCGTAAACTCTCGACAGGCTACCGCAGTATTGCAAAGTTGATTACGGCCCTTTGTGTACCTTGTGATTATGTATTTCTGGATGAACCCGTGTTAGGCTTAGACGCTAATTACCGGGATTTATTTTATAGCTATCTAATTGAAGCTTATGAAAGCCGACCTCGCACATTCGTAGTTTCAACTCATTTGATTGAAGAGATTGCCAATCTGTTTGAGGAAGTCATTATCCTCGATCATGGGGAAATTTTACTGACAGATACCGTAGAAAATATTTTGAGGGATAGCAAGATGCTCTCAGGTCCTAAAGTACAAGTCGAAGCTTTTGCAGAGCATCTGAATGTGATGGGAAAAGAAGAACTGGGTGGATTGATAAATGTATATGTATCAGGAGAATTAAACCAAGCAATTCCTGAAAATATCACGGTTGTTCCGTTAAATTTGCAAACCTACTTCATTCAATTAACTAAAGGAAAGAAAGGTATTTAATATGAAAATAAAGACTGCTATCTCTTATCGTTTAACCTACCAGACGCGATCGCTATTAATCTATATGGCATACTTCATAGTATTCGCATGCTTGATGCCGCTCTTAGCTATCTTCCTTTCGGATACAACAGAAATCGTTCATTCGGATATAATTTTTAGTGCTATTTGTTTCATGTTTATCTTGGCCTTAATTGGGATTAATTCTGATTTTAAATTATTCATTCAGAATGGCCTTTCGCGTCAGAATATCTTTCTGACTAATATTTGGACGAACGCTTTGATTTCGGTAGGATTTTCTGGATTACTGGTACTTATTCAAAAGCTATTTGACCGCCCATTGATCAGTAGCTTCCGATTTGAAATTTTTCTGGTAGATTTATATAGTAAAAGTGCCTTTTTTCCAAGCTGGTTTTTGTTATTTTTCTTTCTTTTTTTTGCAAGCACAATTGGTGTTGTCGTAGGTACCTTTAATGAGTTATTTTCCGGCATCCAAAAAATTCTGATTTTATTGACGCTGATCATGTTTCCGACTGTCGTAGGTTTGCTTTTCCAAACTATTGATAAACAGATTACAAGGAATATTCTCGATTTTCTTAAAGAGATTTTAGGCATTTCCAGTACTGGGCTTAATATATGGCCGTTGATTGGCACCCTCTTGGTACTTATTACAATCAACTTGTTACTGAGCTTTCTTATGAATCAAAAAAGGGAAATTAAAAGAATCAATGGGTAATGAATCAAATTATTTTAGCAGGTAAAGCCAAAATTGCTTTACCTGCTATGTTTTTGAAAAACATCATATATCGTTAAGGGTAACGTGATTGACTGTCATAAGGTTCCCCTTCTCTGTTGTTTGGTTGTCTGATCTGGGTTCGAGCGCGTGGCATAAGTCTCCACCAAAGTAGTTTTGACGGGTTATTTCAGCATAAATTCAATTCCTATACAGTCCATCTTCTATATTTTTTTCTGACAACGCGTCGGATAGGACAGTATCTTTAAAATTAGAATTTTCTCATTGACAAGTCAAACAGATGCCCTCATAATGATGTAAATGAGAACCTTTCTCAATTAAGTTGTGAAATGATACGGCCTGGACTAATACATTTAAAGGAGAATCACTATGGATACATTTCTGCCCGCTTTTATCATGGGTTTTAGGGAAGGCTTGGAAGCATTCCTGATCGTCAGCATTATTCTTCAATACTTAAGGAAAAGCAAAAATGAATCTTTGCGGAAATATGTTTACTACGGTACAATCAGTGGTATTTTTGCCTCTCTTGGCATTGGAGGCATCCTTTACATTCTGTCCAAAGCGATCGACCGAATGGATCAGGTGGCGAAATTATGGGAGAGTGGAGCAAGTTTCGTTGCGTTGGCATTGGTGACGACGTTCATCTACTGGATGATTCAGCACGGCAGAAACATGGTTTCGACCGTGGAAAGCAGCGTCAGCCAAAATCTGTCTGCCTTCGGGATTGCCAGCGTTGCTTTCATAATGGTCGCCCGTGAAGGGGTAGAGGTTGCGATCTTCACTTTTGCCGGACAGTATGGCATCGTATCCCTGTTTGCAGGTATCGCAGCAGCTTTAGTGTTGGCAGTCCTTATCAATCATTCGCTGGTGAGAGTCAACTTAAGGATTCTGTTCAACATCACTCTGGCCTATCTGATCCTGCAAGCTGGCTTTTTGCTTGGTTATGGTATCCACGAAGGGCTATCGGCGCTTGGCTCCATGAACCTGTTATCCAGCGATAATCCTTTGTTCATAAAAGCTTTTGATCTATCTGAGACTATTTTCTACCATAAAGAAGGACTGCTTGGCTTGCCTCTGTATGTCCTGTTCGGATGGTATTCCAAACCGGAAATACTTCAATTTATTCTGCAATACCTCTACACTGGTTCGCTTTTCTACATTTGGCACAGGGAAATAAAAAAAGAAGCGAGTAAATTTAATTCGCTCGCGCAATAGCATAAATTCAATGGCAACGTGTATGGATAGGCAGCAAATTATAATAGGCTAGGACTGAAATCACACAATGATTTCAGTTTTGGCCTTTTTTTGTTGAAGGCATTGATGGAGATAGACTATATCCATTTGGAAGAGCAAAGTTCTCAAGTGAAGAATAGCAAGTACATATATTATATAGAAGTTAGAATTGGCGTTTAGGAGTTAGGCGAGAACCCTCGTGACTTCAGTCATGAGATGAATCACCCTTCGGGATTAGGGGTGCCAGATGCACCTCAAAGCCCGACAGTTGGCTGCTTTAAATGAATGATCCCCTTGTTTTAATGTACTGTAATCCATACGCTATCGCTTGGAAAAACGAACGTATTTTCGGTATAATGTGTATATGGGGAGGTGAAATCAATGTCAGTAGAAATAGTTAATCGTGGTTATGTGTATAGCGGAACACCAATATCTGATGAAGCAGAACGCTATTTCCGTCAATGCTTTGGTGCAGACCGATTGATGTATAACCTTCATGTAGCTCATTTGTATGCGTACCTTGAAAAAAATGGACACACCATCTGTGACAAGCTGCCTACTTTCAAAGAAATGGGGATGCCAACAGTCAAAGAGTTCAAGCAGGTTCGAGTGGACGACGATGGCAACAAATACCTGTATGAAGTGGATGCATTCGCTTCGAACGAAGCAAAACAGCATTTCAAGAGAGCAATGAATTCATTCAATAAGGATGCGTTCAAAGGACAATTCAAAAAGTCTGCACTGAAACGTCAGAAAACGCTTGGGATTGAGCCTACTTTCCGCGACCTTAAAGGGATGCCGAAATTCCATTCCCGCAAGAACAGCAAACTAAGCTATACCACATTCAACCAAAACGGCAATATCTTCATTGATGAGAACACCGTTCTCCATCTCCCGCTTGCCCAAAAGAGTAAATTGTCAGGAGTGGCAATCAAATTGAACACACATCGCCCCTTGCCAAAGGACAGTCGTATCAAGAACGTTACGGTAACAATGGACTCTAAAGGAAGGTTTGCGGTGACCATCAATGTCGCGTTTGAAATGGAAATTGAAAGCATTGGTCTCCCTGCTGCTGAACGCATTCTTGGGCTGGATTACTCCCAATCCAATTTCTTCGTAGACAGTGAAGGTAAGAAAGCCAATTATCCGCACTACTACCGAGTCATGGAAGAGCGTCTGGCAAAAGAACAGCGCAAGCTATCCCGCATGGTGCAACGCGCTAAACGATGGGAACGTCAGCGGTTAGTGGTAGCGAAACTCCATACGAAAGTTGCGAACCAACGGAAAGACTGGCTCCACAAGAAAGCCTACACCCTCGCGAATCGCTATGACATGGTTATCGTGGAAGACCTCGACCTTCGTGCGCTTGGACAAACCTTGAAGTTGGCGAAAAACCAACAAGATAATGGGTTCGGTAACTTTCGTCTATATCTCAAGTACAAACTTGAGCAACAAGGGAAATATTTCGTGAAAGCACCGAAAACCTTTGCTTCCACACAAATCTGTTCAGATTGTGGCGTCAAAAACATAGCCCTCAAGGGCGATATGTCCACTCGCGAATGGACGTGTCCCAATTGCAATGAACAGCACGACAGAGACCACAACGCCGGGTTGAACCTACGCAAATATGGACTCCGTTGGATTGATGAAGTATTGTTGGCACCATCAGTGGTGGTTGCTTAAACATAGAAACAGGTTCGCTTGGTACCTGACAGTTCCTCTCGCAAGGATCAAAGGGCGTGTCAATGGATGCGTAGTCCGCTGTATACAAACCAGAGCCTCGCAAGAGGCTCACAAGCCCGTGACTTCAGTCATGGGTTGTTGACTAATCGAGGGCCTTATAATTAACACTGTAGGGCGCAACTGGCTGCCACGGATCTCAGTAAGCGTAATTTATCACACTATCTAAAGAAGGGGAGCGGAAAAAATGATGAATTATTACGGATATAACATGATGGGTGGATGGGGAATTTTCCTGATGATTATCCTCCTGGTAATCTTAATAGTTATCATCGTGTATGCGGTGATGAAACTAGTCCAGGGAGGCAGTAATGCTGGCACAACTTCAAATCGCCGAGATGAGGCACTTGAAATCCTTAATCAGCGTTATGCAAAAGGCGAAATATCGGACGAAGAGTACCAACAAAAGAAGAAAATATTGAAAAGTTAGTTAGTGAAATCCGAGCATTTGTTAAAAGAGAGGAGAAAATCATGGCAAAAACTAATATCCGCACACCATTCTTTGTTTTTAACCCCAAATCCTATTTGTTTGGAGAAAATTTATTGGAGCTAGTCAGAGAAGCAGATACATTAGCAGAAGAATTTCCAATCTCAATTTTTGTAACCGCTCCCTTCGCCGATATTGGAGCCGTTTCATCAAATTCCAAAAATATTATTGTGACAGCTCAGCATTTAGACGGCATTTATCCGGATAAAGGAATGGGGCATGTGTTACCCGAATCACTTTATGAAGCAGGTGCACGTGCAGTATTTCTAAATCACGCTGAACGTCCCTTGCCTCTGAATGGGTTAGCTAAAGCAATAAAGCGCGCAGCTGAGCTTGAAATGATAACAATTGTATGTGCAGATTCTATTGCAGAGGCAAAGGCAATCACAATGCTAAGTCCCGATATTATTCTGTGCGAACCTTCAGACTTAATTGGTACCGGTAAAACAAGTGATGAGAGCTATGTTAAAGAAACAATCGAAGCTGTTAAAAGTCTTAATCCGAATGTATTAGTTATGCAAGCAGCTGGAATCAGCACGGCAGATGATGTCTATAGAACAATTTTGCTGCAAGCTGATGGAGTTGGATGTACCAGTGGCATAGTGAAGGCAAAAGACCCCAAAAAAATGCTAAGAGATATGGTTGAGGCAACTGTAAAGGCAGCAAATGAAAATAATAAATAAGGAAATGAGAGCCTATTATTTGAAAGAGCAAAACAATTTTCGACGGGCTTACAGAATAGTGCCTTTGGTGTGGCAATTCCCCGCACTGATGCTATACATGTCCATATAGGGCAGGACGAAATCACGCAGTGATTTCAATCCTGTCCTTTTTTTGTTGAGGGCGAGTTGTACCCTCACTTGAGCTGAGATAAATCGTGCTGCATCCTTCTAAAAGACTGATAAACCGGGCATATGCATCCTGAAAAGATCTAACATAACAACTTGAAACGTGTAGGAGTGTCTATGTTATAATCTAAGAAAAATGATGATTAGAAAGGAAGCAATCATGTTTACTTTTAGTCAGATGCAAAATTTAAATGAGTTAGAAATGATTGTTTATAATTATATACAAGAGAATTCCGAAAAAATTGCAAAGATGACCATTCGTGACCTCAGCGAAAAAACACATGTTTCATCAACAACTATTCTTAGATTTTGTTCGAAGATGGACTGCGCAGGATTCTCAGAATTCAAATTTAAGTTCAAACAATATTTAGAAGATACAAAAATTGAACCTGTTGATGAAGATGCAGCCCAAATGATTGATTTTTTTAAAAAAGTGAACACCATAGAATTTGAGGAAAAAATTACTGCAGCTGCTCAAATGATAATGAATAAGGAGCGATTGTACTTTGTTGGTTTAGGGACAAGTGGCACACTAGGAAAATACGGTGCACGATTTTTTTCGAATATAGGAAAAGGTGCGCAATACTTGGAAGATCCTTTTTATCCCACAGACAACAGCAAGTATGAGGACACACTTGTAGTTGCTCTGTCGGTTTCAGGAGAACAACGCCTGCTGTTTAAACAAATTGATGGCTTTAAAAAAGGAAAGGCCACAATCATTAGCATTACGAATACGAGCAATTCTACTCTGGCCAAAATATCAGATTTTAACTTTTCTTACTACATGCCCTCCATTATTTTGCCGGAAAAACATAATATCACTTCACAAGTCCCAGTAATCTACATATTGGAAATGATAGCAAGAAGAGTACAAAAAATGATCAATGAACGCAAGGATGCATAGTAGTTATGCTTTCTTGTTTTTTTTTTAAAACAAAGGGGGTTTGCGCTGGCAGAAAAGCAAGACTAGTCGTTGGTATAGCGATCTTTACATATTCGTAAAAGCGGATCTGTTTCATGAAAAAAATATATTTTCAATGACGGAATATGCTCCTAAATACCGCTACCCAACCACAATTATAAATAATCATGCTAAGATAAAATTAAATTTCAGGAAGCGTTTACTGGATGGAGAGGAAGGATTTATATTCATGATGAATAAAGAAAATAGGTTTGATCTGGAAGGAAAGAAAGCCATTGTTACTGGGGGCGCTAGAGGGTTATGCTTCTCAATCGTTGAAGGACTGCATGAAGCAGGGGCTGAAGTATTGATCATTGATTTGGACGTTGAAGGTAAGATCGCGGCAGAAAAACTTAGTGAAAATGGGAAAAAAGTACACTTCTTACATGGAGACTTAAGCCAGCTGGATAAAATTGAAGTGCTATTCGAAAAAGCCCAAAGCCTACTTGACGGTGAAATTGATATCTTAGTGAATGGCGTAGGTATTCAATATCGTTGCAAGGCTGAAGAGTTCCCGCTGGATAAATGGCAAAAGGTGATAGATATTAATCTTAACTCGGTTTTTGTATTATCCCAGTTAGTTGGAAGAAGCATGCTCGATCAAGGGCACGGTAAAATTATTAACATTGCCTCAATGACTTCTTTTTTTGGGAGTGAACTTGTTCCGGCCTATGCAGCAAGTAAAGGAGCTATTGCTCAACTTACTAAAGCTCTATCAAATGAGTGGGCCCATAGAGGTGTTACAGTAAATGCCATCGCCCCTGGATATATAGAAACAACACTGACTGCGGATATGAAAGCCAAAAATCCAAAACAATATGATGAAATCACTTCAAGAATTCCAATGCACCGCTGGGGAAAACCTGATGATCTAAAAGGAATTGCAATATTTTTATCAGGGGATATGTCTTCCTATATTTCTGGAGCTATCATTCCAGTTGACGGCGGCTATCTAGGGAAGTAACGCATGTTACCCGGATTATTTTCGATAATCACTGCTTAATAGGAGTATGGAGGAAATAGGTTGGACGTAGTAAGTAGTTTTGGTTTATTGGTAGCGCTGCTGATCGTTATGATAGGCTCGTTTAAGGATATTAATATCATTATTCTATCCCTTTTAGGCTCACTTGTAATCGCGCTGACTAGTCAGGCTGATATTTATACAACGTTATTTGGAGATAATGATTCATATATGTCAGGATTGACTAGTTTTTTTTCTGATTATTTCATTATCTTTTTGTTAGGATCGATTCTTGCAAAGTATATTGAAGCCAGTGGGGCAGCCCAATCAATTGCAAACGCTGTGTTAATGATTACTGGAAGAGAGAAGCCTTACGCTGTATTGATGGCCATCTTTGCCATTGGAGGGATTTTAACTTACGGAGGCATTTCAATTTTTGTTGTTTTATTTGTGGTTGTTCCTTTAGCCAGAAATATTTTTAGGGAACTGAATCTCCCTTGGCGATTAATCATCACGCCTTATTTTATGGGGGTAGCGACCTTTACAATGACAATGATGCCAGGTACACCAGCTATCCAAAATGTTATTCCTTCAAAAGCGTTGGGAACAACATTGACGGCTGCGCCAATACTTGGCATTGCGAGTACAATTGTCATTATTATCTGGACCATGTGGAGGATTCGTTTGGAATTAAACGATGCACAAAATAATGGAGAGGTTTTTGATAAACGATTTTATATTACGGACGAAAGTACAGAAGCTAATAGATTGCCTAATCTTTTTATAAGTATCCTCCCATTAGCTGTTTTGGTGGGAACAATTGTTGTCGGAAGCATTTTAAGGATAGAAAACATAATCACACTTGCGTTAAGCTTCTCAGTTATCCTTTGCACTTTTTTGTATAGGCGATTTATTCCTAGCCAAACAATTATTTTAAATCAGGGTGTACTCAATGGCCTGTCACCGGCTATTTTTCCTTCTTGCGCAGTAGGATTTGGAACGGTAGTATCCCATTCCTCCGGATTCAATTCTATATTGGAGTTTATTCAAACCTTGCCAATTTCCCCTTTGCTGAGCATTTCCTTCTTAACAGCAGCATTGTCCGGACTGATTGGGACTGCAGCCGGAGCATTAGGGATCATTACAGAATCTTTCTTGCCTCTCTATAATTTATCGGGATATAACCCAGAAGTTGTTCATAGGCTGCTATCCATATCCAGCGGTGTTATGCCTCCGCAATCGGGTGTCTTGCTAGCCATGTACTTACTGACAGGATTAAACCACAAAACTACTTACAAAAATATTTTCATAGCAATAAATGGCGGTGCCTTGCTAGCGTATGCTGTCTCGTATATTTTTGCTTTTATTTTATATTGAATGAATAATGATGGTCCGATGAAACAACACAAAATCGAATACAGACTAGAGTACTGCTCCCATTCCTTAATGGAGCGGTACTCTTTTATTTTACGTGTCTTTTTATGGTGTACTCAAAACAGACAATTGTAAAACATTGATTTTATTACATTTTTAATGTAGACGAGAAGTGTTGGTTAAATATTAACTAATAAGAGAGAAGATAAGGTAGGTTACGTATTCGTATCAATCATTGATTAAAATTTATCTCTTTCATAAATTATGGACAGCTGCTATCAAATCAGCTGTTCTCCCGAGTCTAAATCTATAAATTTATCTAACGTTATTTCAGATTTAAAGGTCTCCCCATATTCACCTCTACGGGTCTGTTGATCTAATTTAAAAGGTATATTATAAAATCGATCTTTAGCTGTTTTAGCTATCATATTATTTTTGATGAAATATGATATGACCTTTTTATGTGCATCTATATCATCACAATTAAGATAAAAGCAGGCTACACCTGTTTCGGCATTACTATGTTTGGCCTGTGTAACAATTCTATTCTTTACTGCGTTCTCACATTTTTCCGCTGCAACTTTTTTGTCCTTAAAAAAATACATCCACTTACCGACTTTATCGTCTTCAAATTCGCTAGTTTCTTCTAAATAATATACCCAGGGGATACTTTCTACTATTTTCATTTATATTCCTCATTTCTTTACAAATCTAAAGTTACCTACCTTCTCCATACCTCGTCACTACTTTCAGTAACCGCTCCTTTGTGGTAAATCGTTTGGCATTCATTGATTGCAGATGATACAGATGTGACTAGTGACACCGTAAAAATGTCCCTTAAACACAGCCGGGAAAATTTAATTTGAATTATTTTAGTTCCTTAGAAAAAATAACGGTGTCTTTTATTACCACACCGTCGTTATTAAGTTTAAGTTCTATTAGAGCAATTTCACTTAATGTACCGTATATTTTGTCTATATTTTTCCTACAATAGCTAAATGCTTGACCCATTTTATCTTCATCTAATCTACTTGCAATGGTGCAATGAGGACTCCATTTGCTAGGAAGATAAAAGGAAGTTTCATTTTCGTTGAATGTTCTGAAGTAATCGTGATGTCTGCTATGAAAATCAAGTAATTCAGTTGATAAATTCGGAGCAATGAATAGAGTCCCTGTACTAATAAAAGTTCCTAATACATTCAAGGTTAGATCTACCTTTTCCTTATCTCTATAGAATCCATCTGCTAATTGTATAAATCTATTTTTATCTAAAGCATCATAATCAGCAATAGTAATATGAGGTCTTTTTCCTGTGGTTTCAACGCCGTAGTGACTAATATTCTGTTCACTTAAGCCCTTCCATAATCTTCGGAAATTCACTTCTGTTTCATGATCTAAATAACCTACAAATGCATATGTATACATAAAACAGCCTCCTGTAATTGGCAAAATGTTGTGTTCAAACGTAAAGTTATTAATCCATTTCAATTAAACTAGGAAAGAACCTTTTCGTGTCACTGACTGTTAATAACTATGTTACTAGGGGTAATCTTGGCTAGCGGATATCATTACCTACTACAAGAAAAATAGAGATGGATTTAGTAAGTAAACGTCCTATATATCAACATAATAACTAGTTTAGCACTGACAAACCTTATTACAAACATAATAATAATTATATAAAGTCATATGGAATTAAAGGGTATACTACTTTCAACAATAAAATAAAAAGAAGTAGGGGATATAATGGGTTTTTGGTATTTTCTAATACTCTTTGTAGGTATCGCTCTTATTGTAGTAGGTATGTTAAACAAAGATGTTTCACGTTCAGTTAAAATTGTAAGTATGTCGCTCCTTCAGGAACCAAGTCCGCTGAATTCCCTTAATCTCTTTAAGTTCAGTTTCCTGCATTTTGCTCAATCGCCGATGTCTACCTTGAGAAGGTCGAGGGATCGATGGGTCACTGCTACTATCCCACCTTTCCGGTAAGAAGCGACATAGCCACCAATTGTTTTGCGAGTATGTCCAATACTCTGAGTCATTTCCTTCATCTGATACCCACTTAAGTGAAGGTAGACCACTTGATAACCTGGATTCCCGCTAACACATACCTAGGAACAAGCGAAGAGCCTACCAAATCAACGTTTGGATAGTATTTCGAGGTTCCATGTACCTAGAACACAATGATATCCAGGATTTCCCCGTCCTTATTATAAATTTGGGGCTTAAAATATTTATTTAAAATTTGTAACGAATTTAATACTCGTTAGTCTTATCTATGAAAGTGAGGTGGTGACATGCCAGAGTTTGAGAAGATATATTCCGAATATTTCGATGATGTATATAAATACGTTTATTCCTTATGTCAAAATTCATTAGTGGCTGAGGAAGTCACACAGGATACTTTTTTCAAAGCGCTAAAAAGTATTGATTCCTATAAAGGAGAATGTAAGCTACGTGTATGGCTCTGTCAGATTGCAAAAAATACTTATTTTACATTTTACAGTAAGCAACAGCGATTAGTGACCTGCAATTCCATTGAACAGGAGCAAACCTGTGATTTTGAGAATGGATTTATTAATCGAGAAGAATCCTTCGAAATTCATAAAGCACTGCACAACTTAGAGGAGCCATATAAAGAAGTTTTCTCATTGCGAATTTTCGGAGAACTGTCATTTCGGAAAATAGGCGAGCTTTTTGGAAAAACCGAAGGTTGGGCACGCGTCACCTATTACCGTGCAAAAGTAAAATTGAAGGAGGATTTATTATGAAAATATCATGTGATATCATTAAAGATTTGCTGCCACTTTACTATGACAATGTATGTAGCACGGATAGCCGCAAATTGATTGAAGAACACCTAGAAAATTGCGAAGAATGTAAAGCTGAGTTAAAAAAATATGATATAGAGATAAAAGGAGTAAATAACATGGAAGAAGCAAATTTATTGGGGAAAATCGCTAAAAAGTGGAAAAATGACAAAAAAACAGCTTTTTTAAAAGGCACAGCTTTGGTTTCAATGATTGGTAGCATTCTATGCGCTATTGCATATAACGTCAATGGAAGCTATATAGATAAGGACGGTTTTTTAGTGGAATCATTCGGATTTATCCCATTAGGATTCCTGTTTGCATTTATCGCTTTAGTTTCAGTAATAATCTTAGCATCTATCGCAATTATCAGACGCTACAAAAGACGCTAAAATATTTCAAAATAATGTACCCGCTCAAAGTAGAGCCATAAACTTTAGTGGTGTAACTTCCAATGTAACGAATAAAAAAGCAAGGCACCTACGATTTCAAATTCGTAGAATGTCTTACTTTTCTTTATGCTTCCACAAAAATAATCAGTTCTTTATCATTTGCCTCAGCTATTTTTCGGTCTTGGTGTCGACGCAATCAATTCCATTTCCCCAGATAAGCCAGACGAAGATGAAGATGATTAAGGATACTTGGGCTGTAAAAAAGATGATCCTGTCCTGAAAATGAATCAAGTCGTTTTTCTGGATAACGGTATCGCATTTGAGCACTCGCAGACCCGTCGCCGATACGATAAGGGCCATATGTCAGTGCTAAATAAATTCTACTTGATGCTGACAATTAATGGATTTAATTAATGTTACAAATCGGTAAAATGTTTATTAGAATAGTAACACAAAAATACTGAAAACCAGTAATTTTTTATAACTTAAAGAAGAAAAGAGGAGATTTACATGGAATGGTATGAAAATCGAATTTTATCTGCAATAAATGGGACTAATCCAATGCTGATAAAAGAATTAAAAGGTGGCTATGCTGTTTTTGGAGATGTTCAATTTTTACCTGGCTACTGTGTGCTTTTACCCAAAAAAGAAGTCAACTCTTTGAATGTCCTTTCATTAGAGGAACGCGAACAGTTTCTTTCCGACATGAGTATTCTAGGAGATGCTATTATTCATAGTTGCACACCTATTAGAGTTAATTATGACATTTTAGGAAATACTGATAATTTTCTGCATGCCCATGTTTTTCCACGTTATGAATGGGAAAGTGAAGAACGAAAAAAAATGCCTGTATGGCTATATGATAGTTCCAACTGGCACAATAAAGAAACCGCCTACAACCCTATAAAGCATGATGAAATACGTAATAGCATTCTAAAGTATTTGAACAACAATTATGAATAAAATTTGGAAGGACAGCTGCGTCAACTCGAAGAGGAACGCTGCGACCGGGTCTACTTCGAAAAAAATTACGGGAACGAAAAGTGATCGCCCCGAATTCCAAAAAATTCCTTCAAGAAATTGAAACGGGGGATACACTGGTGTAACGAAGTTGGATCGCTTCGCTCGCAGCACGCAAGACGCATTGAACGCAATCTGATTGTGGAGCGTACCCAGGAAGGGAAAGAACTGGCTAAATAGAAACCAGACTACCGAGAAGGGCGACCAAAGAAATTCAATCAGCAACAAATCAATCTGGCCATGAACCTATTGAAGAATCATTCCTATAAAGAGTTAGAGTAAATGACTGGCATCAGCAAAAGTACCTTGACGCGCAATAAGAGAAAAATGCAATTAAGTACTAAGAATTAGATAAAATGAGGATTATGCTCAGAAATATAGTGAGTGTGAGAAATAGCGCCACTAAATGTAGGAAATAGCTACCGATACCAGTGGCTTTCTCTTTCTTCGTAGGCTCATAAAATCGGCAAGATGCAAGAAAATTGTAACTTTAGCTAAATAGATCGGCAAGCTGATGTTGAAACAGACGTTTGAAGAGTCTTCGGGTTGGGATAAGATTGAAAGAGAAGCTTTTAGAGAGCTTCAAAAGCCTCTTTAACAAAGTTAAGTTGGGTATCCTAGATGAGCTGGGTTATTTGCCTTTTACCAAGGACGACGTCAATTATCTATTCTATCTAATCAATGACTGTATGAGCCCAAAATAATTATCAACAATGCGCAAATGAATTTGATATATAAAATCTATTTATAGGGAATACTGCCGTTTTTACTCATGTTAGAATTCAGGTAACATCGTATACTAATTTCAAGTTGAAAAAATATGAATCATTCAGGCTTATAAAAAGGGTTATAATTAAATGTCTCTAAACACATGCGTTTATACTTCCAGTAACTCTTCCTTTTTCTTCCTACGACATGGATACGGTCCATCTTCTAATGGTATTGAGAAAATGATAGAATGGAGAGTTAAGATGAAAACGAGTCCAAAAGTTTTTAAAGTTTCATTGTTAACAGCACTAGTTTTGGGGGACAGTTATTCCAGGAACGACTGCTAGTTGTTTGCAAAACAAACAAAATAATTAAGGGAGGTACTAGGAAAATCCTGACACTATATTCAATAAAACGGTCTTTTAATAGGATTTAATGCGTACTAATAGTCTCTAAGTATAACAAAAACAAAGAAGCCATCTCACTTATTTTGAGAAGGCCCCTCTGTTTGAATATTCATAAAAGTTAATTGATACTCTTTATAATCCAACTTATGCACACGAGTACAATAATACTTATACCAAAAACCTCACTAATATGATTATTTTGCTTGAAACTACCCAATGAGATAGCAGCACCACTTATTATTAAAAGGAGATGGATAATGTTTGAAAAGGGTAATGGTTGACGAGGTATTATCACAAATTTTAAAAGGAAAAGAAAGAATAGTAGGATATATATGAATAAGTATATTTTTTTCATGCTCTCTCCTTTATACATTAATACGGCCTAGCTACAAAGAACCACGATCCTATATTTTGCAACAATATATTCATGCTTTCCCCTTTTATTGCCCCTACTACTCTCACGTTTTGGAAGCGGTAAGCATACTGTTTGTTCCCGGAACTCCCACCATCAGGAACAGGGGTTTCTGTTCTGTATTGCGAATATGTTACCGACCCCGAGAAGAAGTATCCTGCTGCTAGAGAACCTAGACTAACGGCACTCGCCCAATTGGAAACTTGAGCAGCAATAGTCGTTTGGGGAATGCTAAGGTGCAATAATGCTCCAACCCCTATTACACCTCCAATCACTGTTGCCAAAGCACCTACACTATACACCATATCGCTTAAAGATACTGATCCACTAGTGTAGAATATAGGATTCCAACTGTAACTTGATGTGGCCATTGAAGTAAAGCTTGAATTCATTCCATTTAATGCATTATCAGTATTATATTCAGTTTTCTCCAAGTGGAGGGGCTCACCATCTAAAACTAAGAAATCATCCCCCTTATTATAAGTCAAGGTATGAACCTCGGTTCCTGTTTCTGTCTCTAAGGTAAAAGCGTTTTCTTCAAAAATATAATTGTATACAACCCGTTCGTATTCAAAGTAAACTGCAAAATCATCTTCATCACTTTGTCCTACCAAAGGGTCGTCAGTTAGAATCTCATAGCTAGATTTTTCATTTACACCAGGTGCTTCTTCGGCAAACGCTAAAGTCGTTGGAATCCATACATTTGCTAACAATCAGGACGTACTTAAAACAATAGTATTTTTTAATTGATGTTTCATGCGTGTATCTCCTTTATCATTTTTAAATACTTTATTTCACTAAAAATATCTAACTTATTTACAATTTATTACGGGAAAATAATAACATAAAATCAATATTTATAATCAAAATATTCATATAGTAATATTTTGATTATAAATATTGATTTCCCACAACTTTTTAAATTTTTGACTATTTCAAAATCTTGAGTTAAGAAGATAATTGAAATAATAGACCTACTTTCCTTTAAAGCAGGCCTATTATTTCAATTACTTGCATCTTTAGGGTGTACTACTTTTTATCAGTTGTATTGTCTATTTTATTCTTAACTTTCGTCTAATCCCGGCTACTTTACTGCCTAGTAATCGGTTTGCCAAGCGGATTTTTAATGTGACGTATAAATTAAAAATACCGCCAATGGTGACTGAAATACTTACATTGATCAAAGAACCAATCCGATCTTTTTTATCAGTTAATTGGTAGATTCCTTTTTGTATAAGAAAAACAAGCAAAGCCATGGCGATAGTGGTCAATAAAATTACGCTGATTTGTTTGAATAACTCATTAAAATTCAAATGAGTTATTTTATCTATCGTAAAAAGCATCAGACCAGCCGTCTCGTGGGCCAGTACACAGTTGTTTCTTCTCCTATCATTGACTTTTTATATATTTATTGAGTATAGTTTTTTTTGCCAGAAGTTAAATAAAATTGGCGGACTCAAAACTATTAAGTTGAGAGAGGATGCCTATAAAAACTGTTTCTTGTTGCAAAAGAATCCCCCTAGCTAATCTAGTAGGAGAATTCCAGACTTGGACTATCTAGTAGGGATACTAGCGGCCATTATGAATCAATCAAAGAAATGCTGGTATTCATTAGAGAAAGTAATTTTATAGCGATGACACAATTAATGGATTACGCAATGGACGAACGATGAGATGATTAGTTTCCGCTTCTTACAAATAATTCTGGATTTTGCTTACATAGTTGGTCACTATATTAAATCAAACAGATATACAAAAAGAAGCATGGATTAATGAAATCAAATAACAATAAAAATTTTTATTAGACAAAGGAGCTTTAAAATGACAAAAATGAAATATTTGAAAGTTATATTTTTATTTATTATTGTTTCTTATATTATAGTTAATATATTCTGGGAAGATTCATATAAAGTTGAAACCTTTTTTACAATTGTAGCTGCTATAAATTTATTTTTTATTTAGATAATGAGTACAGATTAAGCATTATTTATTATTGTACATGAAATTGGATAAAATCATGTATCCGGAATCCTACACCCGTAGGGTTCTTTTTGATATCGTTCAGATGGTGCAGCGGCTTGATCAGAAGGAAATTGGTTTAATCGTATTGAATTTAACCATTCTGAACCATGGTTTAGGAGATCCCAATCTGCAGAAGCTGATTCGGAACATGCTCGTGCAGTTGCTTTCCTGGACCGCCTAAAATGAACGGGAAGAAATTAAGCGTAAGCAACGGCAAGGGATTGAGATTGCTAATAAGAAGGGCCACTACAAAGGCCGTCCGGTGAAGTATGCTGCTGATGCCAAGGATCCGAAAGACCGCATGACCTATCAGGTGATCGTGAACAAATTGAAGCGGGAAGAGCCCATCAAGAAAATTGCATAAGAAATGGACGTAACCAGGGATACTGTATATCGTATTAAGAAGGAACTTCTTTTGCCTTAAACGTCCTAAAGTGTTCATAACATACCGTATATTTTGTTTATATTTTTCCTACAATAGCTAAATGCTTGCACCATTTTATCTTCAGCTAATCTACTTGCAATAGTGCAGTGTGGACTCCATTTGCTAGGAAGATTAAATGAAGTTTCATTCTCGTTAAACGTTCTGAAGTAGTCGTGATGGCAGCTATCAAGTAGTGTGTAGATATTCACCTATCCAATCAAACATTCAAATTATAAAAAACTGCAGAAAAATAGGCGATGTCAAAGAAGATTGGGAATAAAAGGATACTAGAGCTGGTTCTGTTTCCGCCGAAAACATTCATTGTAGGGTCTTTTTTCTTACATCGTACCACTCTGTACAGCTGAAAAACCAAGCCTGCAACAGGAAGCCCGATTAAGAATGCCAGCTTTGGGAGATAGTCATCCGCTTGTCCTAGTTCGTTAATATGGATGGCGATTCGGTCAGGCAAGTACGAATAAGAAAAGACCCCGCTGATAAGAGGAAGAAGCAATAATGCAAATGAGCTTTGAACACTTAATATTGAGAAATGCTGAGTATGATTCATTTTCGCTCTTCTTTCTGTTCGTTTTTTTGTTATTAAATTCATAAGTCGTTTGATAAAGGCCCATCAGTTGGAAAAAGCATAAGTGCGGCCTTCAAATGCCATAAAGTCTAAATTTTTTCTTTCAAAAGAACGGGAGCCGATCAGGATAGGTTCTCCTGAACCGGTTTCGATTGAGTGAAAAGCATTGATCGTGTCCGACTTTGAAACAGAAAAATGAATCTCCGACTGTCCTTTGTACTTCACGGTAACGGGCCACAAGTAACTTTGGGAGAATTCGTTATACTCAGGAAAATCAACGTAGGGTGGTATGTTATCGTCCTTACCGCTTCGCTCCCTTATCTCTATAGTTATTTATGCAAGTAACTTAAAAACGTTTTATGTTGCTGGCGTGTACTTTTTGTCGAAATTTTTTTGGTTGGCTGGGATGGTAATTTCCAATGGCGTAGCTTAGTAGTCCCACATTACTACGTATTTTCTTTCTTTTTTCTCAAAACCTTTTCTGTAATCTTTAGAGCCACTAAAACGAGCATTAGTATGCCGCTAATATTAAAGAAGTAAACATATCTAATGTCTGTAATGCCATTGTTGTAGAAATTTCCATTATATAAAAGCCAGACACCGCCTATTAAATAACCGGTTATTGTATTCCAACGACCTAAAAATCGCCACATTTTTCTGAGAAAATTCATGCCAGTACCCCTTCTCTGAAGTTCTAACTATAGAAAAAATAAATTATTTGTTACAATAGTAACATAAAAAATGTTTGGGAAAAAACATATTTATATGAGTGTGTAAATGAGGGTTTCCCTGATTGTGAAAAAGCACAAACTTAATGCATACGTATTAGCTTGTACTTCACTCACTGATAGGAGCTGCCGAATATCCGAGTGATCCTACAATTATAACCAGAGTGAAGCAATCATTTTACGGCTCTAATTACCCATTAAACAATTACCTCTTAAGATTATTATGAATAGGAGAAAAAAATGAAAAGAGACTTTTATAGATACATTCCCTTGTTGGCTGGTAGCATGCTAGTACTTATTGGTATTAGAGATAGACTGAATGAGCCACTATTTTACTGTATTTCAATCGGATATATCGCACTGATTGTTATTTTGATGTGGAAAAGCGGGAAAAATAAAAATAGTGGGAAATCCAGTTAAGTTATCAAGAGAGCAATGGAATATTGCGATCGAATAGATCCACCTAATTCGAAAAGAAAGAAGGTGTGAGAATTAGTACGCGAGAAAATCAGAAAAAGTCCGATAATGAAAACAATGATAATATGGCCAGTTCCATTTATTCCAAAGTACAGATTGATCAGGGGGGCAACCATGTTACATAGAATTAGAATGGAAGAAGGTAGTTTAGTATGATACATCTCGTTTTCTTTACTCTGGTAATACCATTTACCCTGCTGCTACACGAAGTTGGACATGGTATTGGAGTGGTGCTGACATCCAAGTCGAACCCCCATATCTACTTAGGAAGCAGCGGGGAAGATAACAGGGAGGATTTTCAGGTCGGAAGATTCCATTTTCATCTTCAATGGGCGTACTTCGGGTGTTGCATATGGGATGGCCGAATGGACAAATTGCAACGATTTTTGTGTCTCTTAAGTGGCCCATTGATGAACCTATTCCTCATGGGGATAACCGTACTGCTGCTTCGTTTAGAATTTGAGGGTTGGACGCGTACGCTTCTAGCGGGGGTTGCCGATCTGAATCTAGTCATGCTTGTGATTAACCTTATTCCTTTTAAACTTCCTAAAAAAATAGGTTCCTTTCAGTCAGATGGTTTGCAGTTACTCAGATTATTAAAAGAGAGGGCAAGTATAAAAGAGAACATCTGAAGTAATAAGTGAGAACGATTCTTATGCAGATTTGTTAAAAAATAGGAGTGACACATGGTTTTATTAAGGCAATTCTCAAAGTATATTTTCCCCATTGAGTAAAACAATGATACCAAAGAAGAAATAATTGTGTACTCCAAAAAGGGACAATATAAGGACTTGTTACTGAGAGGAAAAAGAATATGTCTAAAGAGCATAATGTCGATTACCATTCTGATTTTAAAGAGGCAATAGAAAACAATGCTGTGCTGGTGAACTGTTTAATTGAAGGTGAAAAATATCCGAAGAAGCCATACCGAAAAACACGATGGAATCTTAATTTTCAGGAAAATTCTCTTTTGATTACTGAAACCATTCGAAAAAATGGAGAAAATACAGTGATGAACATTGACTTCAACCAGGTAAGGGAGATAGAAGTGGAAATAGCTAAACAATTCTTAGGGGAATTTCCAGGTCCTTTTGCAACAACTTTTTTAGTTTCTAAGCTGAGGATAAAATATCTTCTGACCGATAAAGAAATTGTCCTTTTGTGTGAGGGCTTGGCGGCAATCCCACCTGTGATTGCTTACCTTAAAAAAAGTGAAGTGCCTATCCGGGATGTGCTGTCATTGGAAGAGTTGTTCAGACAAAAGGGCGTCCAAGCTGCTAAGGAGTACCTTGAAAAGCATTGCGATAAGTTGGCGCAAGATAATGGATTAGAGGCTACTGTGTACCAGAATCGTAAGACTATCTCGCTGCACTTGCGGTAATTTTGAAAGCGTTCTTAACACAAGTGTAGCCAATTGCTGTAGGGTGACAAAAGAGAGGGCAACCAATGAATAGAATTGTACAATATTTTCCAGCGCTCCCTGTCTATGAGGAAGAACATGAGAAAGGTGATCTAATTTGGTTCCTTCATGGTTTAGGGGACACTCATTTCACGTGGGATGAGATCTTCAACGATTTGAAAAGTGATTTCCGCTTGTTGTCCATGGATTTGCTAGGTCATGGTAGCTCATTGGAGTATTTTAGTGAACAATCTGAATATATGGACGATGCAGTTAGTTTCTTAAAAAAAATCACAGAGCAAGTTTCTAAAGACCTTCCGTTCTTCCTTGTGGGGCATTCTTTGGGAGCGGAAATTGCATTGCAATTCGCAGCAACCTTTCCTGATCTTGTTAAAGGAGTGGTATTGCTGGATGGCGGCTATATTCAAAATGAAGATATCGCTGCTGATTTGGCAATCGATTTGAAGCAGGTACAGGAATTTTATAAAAGCTATCAGTTTTCAAGTTGGGAAAGCTATCTGGAGAACGAAAAAGATTATTACCAAAGATGGTCTGATTACGTCCAGAAAGCTGCCGTAGTCAAAATGAAGGAGGATGAAGACAAGCGAATTATATCAAAAACAACGCTAGCCACATACGAAGCAGCAATAAGATCGTTGCATAAATACCCATCCAAGGAAATTTATTCAGAAGTTGAGTGTCCAATCCTATTGCTAAGAAGCTCACTACCGGAAGCTTCAAATGCTATGAAAGAAGTTGCTGCCAAACGATTGATTCGTGCTGCTTCAGATGCGACAGATCATATAATTCCGAATACTGGGCACAATATTCACATTGATTCCCCACTAGAAATCGCAAACCAGATTAGAAAATGGATCGAAGTCCATAAAAAGTGCGATAGGAAAAATCTTAAACGGGGAAATGTCTGGGAATAGGGAAAATATAGGTAATGATAATAGTGAGAACGCTTTATAATAAGCGATGGTTGTATGGTAGTAAAAGGAGGAACCAAATTGGATAAGATTGTAATATTGGTGGTCGTCCTAGGGATATTGGGCTATTCCTGGCAACAATCAAAGAAGTATTTATCTCCAACGTCCAGTTTCAATGCAATTGTCACGTTTGACCCCGAGCATTACACAGACATACGGTGGTTTGAAGTCTTTCGAAAGCTTACACATTGGGAGAAATTTGGAGCGTACTCATTCAAAGGAAATGTAGCAACGAATGCTGAAGACATCATTCATTTAATTCATAAGGAGCTTGAGGTTCCTTTGGAAAATTTCAAAGTCAAAGTATTTCCAATAGAGAAAACAAGCTTCGATTATATCGTAACTTTTAAAAAAATTCCGCGGCCTGAAATTGAGGATTACCCTCATTTAGCGGAATTGGCTATCTGGAATACATACGGAAAAAGCAGTTATCGATTGTGGCTGGGAATGTCAGTAGAACAATTCAGGGAAGTCATCAGCCAGGAACTGCATATCCCGGACGACAGTTTTACAGTCTATTGCCCCGCAAACCTCGTGTGGACAAGGTTTTTGTAAGGACACTTAGGAATACTGGTATGAATGATGCTGTATTCAATACATATCAGTAGAGGGGGAGGGAAGAATGTTAGCATATAGGATTGATGAAGAGGTTTCTTTGAGAATGTTCAATGAAGGCGATGCCGAGGAATTGTACAATTTGACAATTCTTTCCAAAGAACATTTAAGCGAATGGCTCGGTTGGCTCGATCAGATCGTGAGTTTAGAAGATATCACTCAATACATCAGAACAAGATTAAAAATATTTTCAGAAGATGGGGGCTGCCTAAAATCTTTCGCTATTATTTATAAAGGGAAAATCACGGGCACGATAGGATTTAACACCATTAATAAAGGGAATAAAAGTGGGGTTGTTGGTTATTGGCTCGGTGGGAATTTTCAAGGTAAGGGGATTATGTCCCGGTCTTTTAAGGCTGTGATTGACTATGGGTTTAAAGAACTAGGCCTTAATAGGATTGAAGTATGCGTCGCTACTGAAAACGAAAAAAGTAGAGCAATCCCGGAACGGTTTGGCTTTAAAGAGGAAGGCACATTAAGACAAGCAGAGTGGCTGTACGACCATTATGTAGATCACGTAGTTTATGGGCTTTTGAAGGAAGAATGGAAAGAGGAACTTAATATGGACTTAGCGTAATTATAAATAAATGCTTTTTTAGCCCGTCCGCTGTCAACAGCTTATGTAGGTGGCTTTCTGTTTGCTGCATATCAAACCGCCTGGTGTTTGTTATGTTGGATGATGAATTGAGCCTTATAGTTGCTATTGTGAAATACAGAATAACGGAATGAAGAACGTCAAAGAGGCGTTACTCATTCCGTTTTTACATGAGAGATTACTATTACTGCACGCCATTTTGTAATGAAATTAACTAAAATCGTTTTTAAATTGAATGTAAAAATAGATGTCTCCAGCCAGAGCGGCTAATGCATATTTATAAACAAAGAATTGCATGACTAAATACTCTTTAGGGAAAATAATGTCGCATACCAAAATCGTTATCAAAACGACATAGGCCCAATGTTTATGATATTGATTGGTTCGCTCGTCTGGTTCACCGATTGTTTTTACAAGTCTTATATATGCAATCGCTACAACTAACAGTAACACCATTGGAATTCCCACAAAAATATTCCAGTTAGTTGAACTAGCTTCCGCCCATTCTTTCAAAGGATAAAAGAATGCACCAGGGATATCAGAGATTGATTTAATTTCCATTGTTATCAGTTCCTTTCTCGTAAGTAAAAATGTCTGATACAGATACGTCAAAAAAATCTGCAATTCGAAATGCTAATAATAGCGTCGGGACGTAATTGCCTTTTTCCATGACAAAAATGGTTTGTTTAGAGACCCCCACTTTATCAGCTAATTCCTGCTGAGACATTCTGGCAAGTACCCGATATTCATAAACGGTGTTGCCGATTGAATCACCAAAATCTTTTTTCAATGCTATCACCTCAGATAGAATCATAATATATAGATTGATAAAAGTAAAGTAAACTTTGATAAATGATATAAGTAATTATATAAAACTTGTACATATGCTTAATTTACACAGTAATGTGTCCTTAAAAATGAGATAGTTAAATAATAGGGAAGGGCACAATGCCGTATGCAGGAACTGAAAAAGGAATGCAGGACGTCACACTACGACGCTCTCCATTCCTTATAATAAATCGATTACGTTACAAAACAGTAGGCTAAATTTTTTTCTGCTGCTTTGATAAATTCCATAAAAACACACTCAATGATATAAAACCAAAACTGAATAATTTTAATACGAACAAGGGTTCATCTAACACAACAAAAACCAGCATAAACACTATGAGTAGATAGCTGCTCGTTTCGAAGGTCTTTGCTTTTGAAACCTGCAAGATCAATTGGTTCCTTTCATCTTTACTCTCAATCTGTTCAAGATCATATTGTTTTGGATCCTTCTTGAAAAATAGTATTCTCTTCGTTTGCCATACTCAATGAATAAATGCGGATAATCCCGCAGAGAGAAATGCAAGGGTTAAATGTTCCGGTATTGCGAAGTAATGATGAAAGCCTCCTAGTATCTATAACACGGCGCTGATAATATATGAAACAATTGCCAACCTTTTTTTTTAACCATAATTATTCCTCCTCATAAATAAAAATATCTTCAATGGGTGCATTAAAAAATTTTGACAATTTGAAAGCTAAATTGAGTGAAGGATTCTAACGACCTTTTTCAAGGGATATAATCGTCTGTCTTGATACAAGCATCTTTTCCGCCAATTGCTCTTGGGACAGTCCTTTATTTTTTCTCAGTTCCTCCAATTTATTTTCCATTCAACTCTCCCTTTTTGTAAAGTTTGCTTTACATGGATTTGTCAATTCATTCCCAACATATTATTTTTAATATAGGGACGGTAGCGATATACTAAGATAGTCTTAGAAAACGTTTGAATTTATTGGCGTCATTCATTTTGTCACTATTAGGAGGATGTTTATTTATGATTACTAAAGAGAGTCTTGGAAAAAGTGCCGATTTAAGAAGAGGGGAAAATAGTGAGTTTTGGGAAGAATTTGACAAAACACTGCAAAAGCAACGTGTTGAAGTCACTTTCAAAATGGATGGACATTTTTATCCAAGGACAATGAATTCGGTAGGTTCTCCGTATTTATGTGAATTTTCAAACAAAGAAATCAACTTTTTTGAATTTAAACCGCAATCACTGAACTGGAAGAACAGTTTACGTATGAAATTAACTCATTTGGTTGATGAAATTGAGCTGATAAAAGTGGATACTCAAAAGAAACTCGATTTAGTAATGGGGATTTTACCGTCGGATAGTGTGACATTAGAAGTGAAAATCTATTTTAAAAACGGGCAAGTTTACCAACTATATTCGAAAAGTATTTCTGCAGCCGAAAAAATTTTTGAGTGGTGCAATAATAATGGCCTGAAGGTAAAGGATGCAGAGGGGATCGAGATATTATTTAAAGAATCCAATAATCCCGTAGATGAAATTAGAAATAACCGCATAAATAGAGACTAAGGATTTAAAAAAATTACAAGCTGAAGGCATCCATCAACGAAATTTATGATGGACGCCTTTTTATTTTTGCGAACAGCCTAGTGCTTAAACAACAAATCACTCCTAACTTATTGTTTTTAATATGGGTATGTTAGGAATATACTAAGAGCAGCGGAGAGAACAGTTTGTTGGCTTCATTTATTCGTTTGCAATATTACCGCGAGTGACATTTATTGAAAGGATGATTTTAGTGAATAAATCCAACCGTAGACTCGTTCGTACTCTCTTTAAAGTGGAAGTGATCAGCTTATTAACGCTTAACATTTTGGCAGGAACACGGTTTTTTAGAACAAAAATTAGCCCTGAAGCACAAGAGGCGACAGCTTCTATCCTTAAAACAGAGAAGAATAGGATTGAACTAGCCATCAATGCTCATGACGGTATGCAACTCTCAACAGCTATGTTCACAACGGATAATCCAGAAGCTATTGTTCAAATTTTGCATGGTGCTACAGAACACAAGGAATTATATTATAACTTTGCCCATTTTTTAAATAATAATGGATATGCCGTAATCATTTCTGATCTCCGGGGACATGGGAAAACAGTTAACAACAGTTATCCTTACGGGCATATGAACAGTGTGGATGAGATGATTGATGATGTGTACCGAGTGAACCAATATGCGAAGAAAATATATCCTGATAAACCACTATATATAGTAGGGCATTCTTTGGGATCAATCCTCGCAAGATGCTATCTTCAGCAACATGACACCGAAGTAGACAAGATTGTCATGACAGGAACCGCACGATCGATTGACAAGACAAAACTTGGGTTATTTATCGGTAATTGGGCAACATTTTATTCCGGCGCATATAATCATAGTAAGATACTCCATCTCATTGGAGGATCAACTATATATAAAGCATCATCATTTGAGGCAAACATGGTGACCACAGATAGGGATTTGTATGAAAAAATGAGTGCTGATCCTCTCATGCATTTTACATGGACAAACAACGGCGCATTAACTATGTTTGAAGCAGCCAGCGATCTCAAGCAATACAAAAAATATAACGTGCAAAACCCCAATCTTGAGATTCTAAGTCTTTCTGGTACAAAAGATCCTGTCACGGGTGGCGACATGGGGCTGAGGGATACCGAGCAAACACTCAGAAAAATTGGTTATTCCCACATTTCAATCAAGCAATATGAAGAAAAACTGCATTCTGTTTTGTTTGAAACAAACAGAGACACCGTTTACCAGGATGTGCTGTATTTCCTCAAAAAGTAACTTATCATTATTTTGATTCTTAGTGTAAGTGAAATTCATATTTTTCTTAATATCGCGTAGAAAAAGGTAAAACCATTTCATTTCTTCTTCAACTTTTTGTCTGCTATACTTAGCATATGGAAAAATATTCCATAAATTTAGATATAAAAGGAGGAGAAAGAATGGAACAATTTACAAATTCTTTGCAAGGGTTATGGGTCACTTTCGTCGCTATTCTTCCGAAACTCCTAGGCGCTCTCTTATTGTTGGTATTAGCTTGGATTGTTGCTACACTGGTTAAAAAAGCCATAGTAAAAGGCCTCGATGCTATTGGCTTTGATAATAAATTAGTAAAATGGGGTGTGTCACCCACATTAGAAGATGCCCAACGCATTATTAGTTCCTTAGGGAAAGTATTTTACTATCTGATTTGGCTCTTCTTCATACCTGGTATTCTTTCGCAAATTGGCCTCGCCAATATTGCACTCCCAATCACAAATATGTTTGATAACTTCATGGCCTTTCTGCCAAAACTCTTCGGGGCAGTCATTATCTTGGTTATTGGCTATTTTGTAGCCAAATTCGTCAAGGAACTGGTTCAAAGTCTGTTGGAATCAATCAACGTCGATCGCTGGATTTCTAAATACACGCAGACTCCCAATCAAACTGCACAACCCACCGGACCTTCCACACACAAGCAGAAGAATACGATTGCCCGAGTCTTGGCCAACGTTGCGTTTGTTACCGTACTGATTCCCGTCTTGACTATGGCATTAGAGACATTGCAGATCCGATCTATCTCAGAACCGATTGTGAATGTATTGAACCAAGTCCTGGCGGCTATCCCAAATATTCTTGTGGCCGTAATCCTATTGGTTGCAGGAACGTTAATTGCTAAATTTGCAGCAGATCTTCTGGAAGGACTGTTGGAAAACGCTGGAATCAACCGATTCTCTCATTACCTCAATCCTAACGGAACTTCTCGTCTAAATCTCTCGCAAGTAATCGCAAAAGTTTTGCAGGCCGTAATCATTATCTTCTTCACGGTTGAAGCTTTGAACGCGTTGAATTTGGAAGTGCTGAATACAATAGGAGTGGCTATCATTAGCTACTTGCCATCTGTCCTGATTGGCCTCATTATTTTAGGGCTAGGGATTTTTGGGGGAAATGCGCTCTCTGCTTTCTTGAAAGAATCTACCGGAAGCTCTATGATAGGCGATGTGGTCAAGTACATCTTGTATGTCTTGGCTGTTTTCATGACATTAGACCAACTCCAATTTGCCTCGATGATTGTAAATACGGCCTTCCTGTTCATTATGGGCGGCCTCTCAGTTGCCTTTGCTCTGGCATTTGGTTTGGGCGGCAAAGAATTTGCCAAACTGCAGCTTCAAAAACTTGATCAAAAAATTGAGAAAGAAGCAGCTAAACCCTCTGTTACGGCACAGAAAACGGAAACAGAAGAAAAACTGGATCCGCGCATCTAGCACCACTCCATAAGGAACAGTAATTCAATAATATATTTGTTGGCATTCCGGATCCATTTGGATTCGGGATGCTTTTTGGTTCGGAGGAGAATGGAACAATACAGTCATCTGTTAGAAGGAAGAGCACACCCTAGCGCAGAATTATTAGGAATAAAAATATTTTTCAAAAAAAGATTGTATCAGTCTCAGGAAGCAGTGTTCCGGTACTGATGCAATCTTCTGTTTTTTGTGCTGTTACTCTTCGTTATCCAATTTTTTCAACGGATGGACGGCAGGTCCATCCAGAACTTCCCCCGAATAGGAGAAGCGGGACCCATGGCACGGACAGTCCCAAGAACGCTCCGCATTGTTCCATTCCAAGCCGCACCCCATATGCGTACACGTTGTATTGACAAAGTGTATTTGGCCCATTTCATCACGATATCCACCCACTTTTTTGCCGTCTACTGATACTAGTCCGCCTTCGTCCGATTTCAACTCTTCTGGAGCCAGCGTGGCGCGTGCAGCTTTGGACACGACGAAATCTTTGCCAACAGTAACATTTTTTTTGACAAACTGTTTGATGTCTTCTACTTTAAGCTTTCCTCTCATAGGATCGAATAAATCCTTATATCTATTCGGTTCCTCCAGTATTAAATCTGTCAGTAGTTTGCTGGAGAGGGCACCCATAGCCATACCCCATTTATTAAATCCAGTGGCCACTAGAATATCTGGGAAACCCTGAGATATTTGACCGACATACGGTATCTTATCCAGCGTCGTCATGTCCTGAGCAGACCAGTGAAAAGGTATTGCTTGTATTGGAAAGAACTTCTGCACAAATTTTTCTAAATTTTGGTAATGCTCTTGCGTATCGGATTTACTTTTTCCAGTGGGATGGCTATCTCCCCCTATCAGTAATAATTCCTCCCCATTCAAGTCAAGAATAGATCGGAGCGAACGGGTAGGAGATTCCACGCTGATGTACATGCCCTCTGGTACTGTGCTCATCACTTTAACGGCGAGGGCATAAGAGCGGGAAATGGAAAGTTTGGAGAAATACAGCCCATTGAAGTCATTGAAGGGATAGTGGGTTGCCACAACTACCTTTTTGCAGTTTAGTTTTGTACCATTCTCCATAATGACGGTTGTCTCATCTTTCATCTCCACGGCGCGTGTTTGCTCATATATTGTACCCCCAAGACGCTGGATCTCATTTAAGAGAGTAGCTAGGAATTTCACAGGATGAAATTGTGCTTGGTCCGGCATTGTGAGTGCCATTATTGTATCAAACGGTAATTCTTCTAAACGGCCTTCTGTCAAAAGAGCCTTTATGCCAAGGCTTTCATAAGCTTGGGCCTCTTTTTTGATTTGCTGGCTACCCTTAACAGTCGTGGCGTATACAACTGCCTTTTTCTTTTCGAAATCGCAGTCTATTTCTAATTCTTCGGTTATTTTCTGAATAAGAGTGAGTCCTTCGATATTTGCGTCATAATACAGGCGCGCATTTTCTTTATCGAAAGTGTGAATAAGTTCATCATAAATGAGTCTGTGTTGTGCTGTAATTTTTGCGGTAGTGTGGCCGGTGATACCGGAAATGAAGTCCCGGGCTTCAATGAGGGTCACTCGTTTACCTGCTCTTGTCAATAAATACGCAGTCATGATGCCAACTATGCCGCCGCCGATGACGCCCACTTGAGTCTCATTGTCTGCGGTCATAGGCGGAAAGTGTGGGGTAGGATGGGTACTCCAATAGGATTCAGGGAAATTAGAGAGGTCTTGATCAGCAGAAGTGTGCTTCATAATAGAATTCCTCCTTATAAGTTTATAAAAACCTTGTCTTGATTATACTCCTCCTTCTGACGGGAAGATAAAGATACCCTTCAGACGCAGGAGATTGGCACCATAAAGCTTGAGCTTACTAAACGAGAGAAAATTTACTAAATATAAAACTATTTAATTCCTAGTGAAGGGTTCTTATTTCCCTAGTAGAAAATAAGTGTACTACACTATGAATTACCAAGATAAAGGAGTGAACTACATTAATCGAAGAAGCGAAAGCAGCCTATGTAGCCTATGATGAAGAAGCACGTTGGAATCTTCTTGTAGAAGCCGAACAACTTGCCATCTGACAGCATTATATTCACATTCCCACGTACCAATTTGTGGAAGCCTATTTTATTGAGAGATAGTGTGAAAGATTTACATATTCCGGTATTTGGTCCGGATAGCTACAGATGTCCTTTAACTTCTTTCCGTTCGAGTGTAATTTCTTTTTAATATAGTTTCTTTTTTATATAATTGCAGTGTAAATAGCAACAAAGAATAGTTAATTGATTACTGCGGGCAGGGCGATATAAGAAGGAGGAATAGACATGGAATTTCTTTGGTCTTTAATTGTCGGTGGCATCTTAGGTGCACTTGCAGGAGCTTTTTTAGGTAGAGATGTACCCGGTGGCATTATCGGAAACATCATTGCTGGTTTCATTGGTTCATGGTTAGGGATAACTTTATTTGGAGCTTGGGGGCCGGCAATTGGAGGATTCTACATCGTTCCTGCGTTAATAGGGGCCATTATACTGATTCTCATTCTCTCGCTTATACTTAGAACCACGAGAAAGTAAAAATGAGTACGTAGCCAAGAGACAACTAGTTCCCATGTAATACAAAAATAACGATAGTAGTACAGACAAAATAATGGGTCGTATTACTATCGTTATTTCTGTTTTAAGAAAGTTTACTACTATTCCAGTAAAAGGTAAGTTGTAGGATGATTGCTGTCATAGCTCCTATTTTATGGGGTCTAGGGCTGCTGTCTGCGATTGGCGGAGGATTAATACACATTTTTCTAGTTGTTATTTTTGTTTTAGTTGTTGTTCAGTGGATAAGTGGGGGAAATTGTGACTATCACTTCGTGCACAGAATGGAGGAAATGGCATGGTTAAAATATTAGAAGGGATTTACTTTACACAAAGGGAAGCAATGGCCGCTATAGACCGTCTAAAGACTGAAGGGTACAGCCGGAGCGATATCTCTGTCGTGGCAAATACAGAAGTTCAGAGTAATTTTTTTAACAATATGCAGGTCGATACGACAATAAACGCTCAAGCTATCGATAATTTAGATGAGGATCATCGTTCACTTTGGGAAAAAATCAAGGATGCGTTCACATTAGATGATGCTTATGACGAAGAGACTTATAAGGATTCGCAGTATGCTTCTGTCAGTACTCTGCTTGATAAATATCGAGATGAGATTAATCGCGGTGGTATAGCGGTATTGATTGAAGAAGAGCCTCCAACCACTATTTACACCGAGGACTTGGGAGCTAATCCACGGGACATTATAGATCGCACCCATGAATTTGATCCCAATCGAGATAACCTTCTCTAATTACAATAGAAAGTCTTACTTAAATTGTATAGGAATTTTTGTGAAATTATTAATAAGAACATTGTATTTTACGTCTATAACTCTCTACTCACCCTGTTTTTCATAAGTGTTAATCTTTGCTAGTGAAGCTAAATTTCTATACAATGAAACTGTAACAGAGTCACGAAGAAGAAAGTGGAGGTAATAAATATGGCTAAGTTTGTGAAAGGCTCCTACCGTACCATTTCAGAAGTTCATACTGTTTTAGAGGGTTTACGACAAGAAGGGTATACTGAATCACATATTACACTTATAACGAATGAAGCTAAGAAGTATGATGAACTGATCAATTCCACAGAGGCTACAATAAAGTTAGATGACACTACCGACGAGCATCTTACTCTCTGGGAGAAAATCATGCATGCTTTCCCTATCTTCACCAGCAGTGATTATGCGAGCAACAAACAGGATGCTGATTTGGAACCAGAAGAAGACACGCTACTGGAAGGGTATCAGAGGCAATTAGATGACGGTGAAATCGTTGTGATCGTGGACGATATCTTAAATAAAGAAGCCTCATTACATTTGGACAATATGGATGCAACAGATACGGTGAGTGCGGTTAAGTCCAACCAAATTCTTCAAGAGACGCCGGAGACAGATTCTCATCCTGATGTTGAGTCAATGGCAGATGTTTTGGAGCAGGAAACAACGGTTGTTCCAGGTAACGCTGATACAGATGAAGATTCACGTATTGAAAGCTAAATAAGGCAAGCACCCAAAACTCCCGAATCAATTCTTCGGGAGTTTTTACAGTGTTGTAAGAGCATTATTTGATAAATTCAAGTTTTTTTCGAGAACCATCTCGCTTCGAGTGCAAATACTTTATAATATAGGTCATTCCTTATATAATTGCAGTGTAATGAGCAAAGTATAGATGCATGGTTGCTGCAGGCTTCTTTATAAGAAGGAGGAGTAAAAAATGGACTTTCTTTGGTCTCTAATTGTCGGTGGGGTCTTGGGCGCACTTGCTGGAGCTTTTTTGGGTAAAAATGTTCCTGGTGGTATTATCGGGAATATCATTGCGGGTTTCGTTGGTTCATGGTTAGGAGTAACTTTATTCGGAGCTTGGGGACCTGCAATCGGAGGATTCTACATCGCACCTGCATTAATAGGAGCTATCATCCTGATCCTCATAGTTTCCCTTATCATGAAAACGATGAGAAAATAAGTTTGTTCTGTACATCGATCAAAGGCGTAGTATCAGAACGACTTCAAAAACACATAATATTAGTACCCTCAACCGTAAGTACAGTTGTTGGCTAATATTATGTGTTTTGTATTTTTTCTAGAGTAAAAGAGATTAAGTGCCCAAGGTTGCTCGGGGACATCATCCACATCGACACAGTTGTGTCAAAGGGTAAATACAGGAACTAATAAAGTTACTTTTAATCATCTTACTATTTCAACCTGCACAATCCCCATGCCAGGAATTTGCGGGGGCAAGGACATCGTGGTAGGCGCATGGTCGATCAAGATGACATTCACTTTATCGCCTTTTTCTATGTCTGATAGGGACACATTTTCGCCAGAGGATTGGTCAATCAAGAGGACATCTTCCATTAACAGTATGACTTCATCGAAAGAAGCAGCTTCTGACGAGTCTACTGGAACTAAATCAGCCAGAAACAAACCATTGTTATGCGTTTCGCCACTATCGATAACAGTTCCGGAATAAAGCACGGTCGCCTCTCCGGTTTCCACATCTTCACTATGGGTGCTTGCTTGCGAGCTGGCTGCGCCGCATCCGCTTAGCAGAGCCGTAGTGATAAAGCATAAGATTAACTTTTTCAAAAAAAATTCCCCCTTTGTCCAGTTAGTTATATTATACCTGAGTTTAAAGAAACTATTCCTATGCTGGCTATAGTTCTGCAATTTATCCAAGACATCCAAAAAAGCGTAACCGGCAGAACTGCTTTCCGGTTACGCTCTAAGATTCTGATGCAATTACTCCGCTTGGTGAATGCCAGCGTGGATTTCGATGCCGCTGTTGTCTTTGAAGATAAGCGTGTTGTCCTTTTCTTCAAACGAAACGGCTCCGTGAACCAATCTGCCCTTCAACGCTTCATAAGCGGTAATGTCGGCAACCACCCAAGTGTAGTACGCCAAGCCTGGTTGATTTTCTTCAGCGGCCGGCAGATGTTTTCCAGCCCACATGTTCGAACCGAGGTGGTGATGGTAGTTTCCGGCTGCGAAGAATTTTGCTTGTCCGAAAAAGTCCGACTTCAATGAGATGCCAAGTACGTTTTCGTAAAATTGCTGGGTTTCGACCAGATCGTGAACGGTCAGGTGGACGTGTCCCATTTTCGTACCGGAAGGGATGCCATCATAAATTTTGACCATCGCACCGATTACGCCATCCGCATCCATCGCTTCGGTAACGCCTTCGATTTTGCCATCCGGACGGACATTCCAAACCGACAACTCTTTGTCGCGGTAGACCTCGATGCCGTTGCCTTCCGGATCGTGGAAGTAGATGGCTTCGCTGTAACCATGGTCGCTCGCGCCCTCCAGGTCATATTTTTTCGTCAACAAATGATAAAGGAATGATCCGAGGTCGGCTCGCGTCGGCAAAAGAATCGCCAAGTGGAAAAGTCCGGTCGTTCTTTTGCGGGCAGCCGGAGATTTGAGCTCAATCAATTCAACCAATGGCGTCCCATCTGCAGCGACTCCCAATACAACCGAATTTCCCTTTTCTTCCATTAAATCCAAGCCAAGTGCTTCCTGATAGAATTGCGTCATTTTCTTCAGATCTTTGACTTTCAAGGCAACTTTGCCCAAATCCCAAAATGCTGTCATATTCATTTTCCCCTTTATTGTTGTTTTTATTTGAAGTGTATTCTTGCCGGAATAGTATCACAAATTTAATTAATACGAATTCGAACTATTCGATAGATTTACTATAATGCCTAACTTACTTTTTGTCAACTGTTATTATTTCATCCTTTTATCGGAGCTGAATGCCCTCCAAACTAAGCAAAATTCGACCTTAAATTACGCAGGAAAGCCGCAGAGCGATGCCTTTCTATTTTCCTGTTTTTCCCTTATAATAGATGGACGAAGCAAAAGTGAAAGAGGGAAAAGGATGAGCTATCAAGCACTATATCGGGTTTGGCGCCCGCAGCGGTTCGGAGACATCGCAGGTCAGGAAGCGGTCACGCAGACGCTGAAGAATGCCTTAATACAGGGGAAAACGAGCCATGCTTACCTTTTTACCGGCCCACGCGGAACAGGTAAGACGAGTGCAGCCAAGATTTTTGCGAAAGCCATCAACTGTCATCATCGCGTCGATGGGGAGCCGTGCAACGAATGTGAAACGTGCAAGGCAATCACCGAAGGGCGCTTGAATGACGTCATCGAGATTGATGCCGCCAGCAACAACGGCGTAGAGGAAATCCGGGATATCCGCGACAAAGCGCGTTATGCGCCGACCCAAGCCGACTACAAAGTCTACATCATCGACGAGGTGCACATGCTCTCGACCGGTGCCTTCAATGCGCTCCTTAAGACGCTGGAGGAGCCGCCTGAAAATGTCATCTTTATTTTGGCGACGACGGAGCCGCACAAGATTCCGTTGACGATCATATCCAGAACGCAGCGGTTCGACTTCAAGCGGATTTCCTATCAGGACATCATCAATCGGATGGCCTATATCCTGCAGGAGGAGAAGATCGGTTATGATGATCAGGCGCTGCATGTCATCGCGCGCTCCGCGAACGGCGGGATGCGGGATGCGCTCAGCCTGCTCGATCAGATCATATCCTACGGTTCGGATGCGGTCACTTTCGAAAATGCGGTAAAAGTTTCCGGCAGTCTGACGGAGGAAATGATGATTTCCTTCTCCAGCGCGTTGCTGCATGAAGAGACGGAATCGGCGCTGCAACTGCTGCAGGAAATACTGAGTGCAGGCAAAGAGGCCGGCCGTTTCCTCGAGGAAATGATCCTGTTTGCGCGGGATGTGCTGGTCTATCAGCAGACAAAAGGCAAGGCCTTTGCGGACAATACGCAACAATACAGTGAAGCTTTCCAGACTTTCTCGCAGGAGGCACCGGCAACATTCCTCTACGAGATGATCGAAGCTTTTAACGAAACCCAAGGGGAGATGCGTTTCTCGACGCAACCGGACATCTATTTGGAAGTGTTGGCCGTGAAACTGTCCCAATCCAAGGCGCATGTACAGGCGGCAGCTCCGAGCGCACAAGCGGCGCCGAACGGAGAGATCCAGAAGCTGGCGCACGAATTGGAGCTCGTCAAAAAAGAACTTGCGAAGCTGCAGGAACTGATTGCTTCCGGGAATCTTACCGTTTCCCAGGAGGGGGCCAAAGCAGCACCGGCCAAAAAAGAAACGGCTCGTTCGTCAAACACGTCAGTCGGATTCAAACCCAACATGGGGCGGACTTACCAAATTTTGGGCGAGGCGACGAAGCAAGATCTTGCCCGGGTGCGTGATTTCTGGACGGATATCCTGGACGTGCTCTCGGTCACCCAGCGTGCTGTTCTGAAGCAGGCCAATCCGGTGGCGGCGAGTCCGACCAGTTTCATCCTGTCGTTCCAGTATGATATCCTTTGCCAAAAGGCGACGGAAGATGCGGAGCTGCAGGCGGCCGTAGATGCGGCAACGCAGCGGATGCTGCAGCGTCCCGGCGAATTGGTGTGCTTGACGGAAGAGCAATGGACATCGGTGCGACGCAACTATATCCAGAACCGGAACGACAGCCCGGCTGCTGAATCCGTTGGTGAACCGAAAAAAGCCACGCCAAAACAGGCGGTGGCACCATCGGCTGCGCCTAAACAGCAGGATTCGGCAACTGTCGATGAGGCTAAGCCTGTCGATTTGGATCTGCCGCCGGAACCACCGATGCCGGAAATGGAAGACGGTTACCGCGGTGACTATCATCCCGGGAATTTCGCCGATGATTTTTCGGTCGAGACCGATCCGATCGTGATCGAGGAACAAAAGGAACAGGAAGTCGTCGATCAGGCGGTGAGCCTTTTCGGAGACGAAGTCGTGACTGTCGTCGAGGACTGACGGAAGCAATCAAGCAGTAAAGGGAAATAAATACAATAAACTATAGTACACAAACAGAGAGGGAGTCATACAATGCGAGGCGGAATGGGAAATATGCAAGGCATGATGAAACAAATGCAAAAAATGCAGAAAGAAATGGAGCAGACACAAGCAGAACTCAATATAACGGAGTTTGTCGGTGCGGCATCCAATGATTTGGTCAAAATCACGATGACCGGCAACAAGAAGGTGACCGATGTTGTCATCGCACCTGAAGCGGTCGATCCGGAAGATGTGGAAATGCTGCAAGATCTGATCCTGATGGCGACTAATGACGTACTAAGCAAAATCGATGAAGCAACGAAAGCGAAGTTGGGCAAGTTTGCCAGTGCGATTCCGGGCTTCTAAGCCAGGCTACAGGCAACAATCGAAATGAATGAGGGGAGCGAGGGTGAGACAAGTCGGGCAGTGTTGACTTTAGTCCCAGCCTCCTTTCTTTTGAGAGAAGAAAAGGGGATTTATCGAAATGCAATACCCAGAACCCATAGCGAAATTAATCGAAAGTTTTATGAAACTGCCGGGCATCGGGCAAAAAACGGCTGCCCGGTTGGCCTTTTTCTGTCTGGATATGGACGAGGAGGCTGTGCTGGCGTTCGCCGACGCGCTGATCCGTTCCAAAAGGGATTTACACCAGTGCGCCATATGCGGTAATATCACCGAATCCGATCCATGCAACATCTGTGCGGACAATACGCGGGATATGTCCATTATCCTGGTGGTTGAAAATCCCCGCGACATCATGTCGATGGAAAAAATCCGGGAATACCACGGGTTGTACCATGTGTTGAACGGGGTCCTTTCGCCGATGGAAGGGACTGGCCCGGAAGATTTGAACATCGCCAGCCTGATCAAACGGTTGCAGGACGAGACCGTCAAGGAAATCATCATCGCGACGAATGCGACAGCCGAAGGGGAAGCGACGGCCATGTACCTTTCGCGTCTGATCAAGCCGGCGGGCATCAAAGTGACGCGTCTGGCTTACGGGCTGGCGGTCGGCAGCGACATCGAATACGCGGATGAGATGACTCTCTTCCGTGCCATCGATGGACGCCGAGAACTGTAACAAGGGAAGGAACAACGGGGGGAACTGAGATAAAAATGGCATTCCATTTGAATATCACAAACAAGAAGCAAGGGCACTTAAAGCAGAAATATGACGAAAAGTTGGTCGACTTGATCAGCGATGTCCATCAACATTACACCACCTTGGCCCAACTGCAGCAGAATGCCTATGATTTGCCGGAAGAGTTGCGTATCTTCGAGAAGATAGCGGAAGCGAAATATCTGTTCCTGCTGCGTGAAGCCAAAGAAAGACAGCTCCAAGCGGATATTTCCGCGCCGAAAAAAGCCAAGCAATTCCGTTGGCGCAAGCGCACGAACCGCGCGGAAGACATTTTTCATTCGGAATGACAAAAAGCCAGACCGGCGGCGGTCTGGTTTTTTGTGTGCTTTGAACATTCACGGGTTGAGCGAAAACATGAATAAATTTGAAGTATTCATGTTTAGAGACCAAAATGTTGTCGAGAACATGGATAATCAACAGATATCCATGTTTTCCGCTTGTCGGAACACCTAGCGCAGGCATTTCTGTTGCAAATTAGTTAGGTACCTAATATAATATGGAGGAATAGATAGGTACCTAAGTATCTGGGGGAGGAAATCATTATGGAAGAACAAAATAAAGATGTCATCGGTAGCGCTATGAAGCTGATGCGCACGTTGCGGCGCAAGGAGAATCCGGCCAAGCACGAATCGCGCGGAGCGGGAAAGCTTTTGCGGATATTGCAGGAAAACGACGGGATGAGTTCACGGGAATTGGCGGACCGGATGGGAATCCGGCCGGCATCCTTGACGGAGATGCTGAACCGGCTGGAGGCTGATGGGATCTTGACGCGCCAGCCAGACCCTGCTGATCAGCGCAGGAACAGGATTTTTATCCAAGAAAAGGGGTATGTTTTATTGAAAAAAATGAAGGCAGTGCGCCAAACGGAAAGGGAGCACATCAATCAAAGCTTGACGTTGGATGAGCAGGAACAATTTGTTGCGCTGTGCGAAAAACTGACAAAATCCTTGGAGGACTTCAGAAACAAAACGGGTGAGCAATAATGGGCGGCAACGGGTTCAAAGGCGGACGCGGGGGTTTCCTGACGGACGAGGAAAAACAGAATAGCCCTAAAATCACATCACAATTATTGAAGCGGATGTTCAGTTATCTCATCCCTTATTGGAAGCAGCTCATCGTTTCCGTGCTGGCAATCATCACCTCATCGGTATTCGGCGTGTTTCCGACGATCCTGACCGGACGCATCATCGACGAAGGGCTGCTGCAGCAGGATATGCCTGTGCTGATCCGTCTGATTGGCCTCTCATTCGGGGTGTTGATCATCGCCAATCTGATCAGTGTCGTGGAGAGTTATGTCAATGTCTGGATGGCGGAAAACATCACCTATGATATGCGCAATAAGATGTACAGCCATCTGCAGCGGATGTCGCACCGGTTCTTCACGACCAGCAAGCAGGGCGACATCATCACCCGCATGACCAGCGATATCGGCGGTGTGCAGAGTGTGCTGACGGGTACTTGGACAAGCATCCTGCAGAATTTTGCGACATTGACGGTTGCGCTCGTCACGATGTACACGAAGAGCCCTTTGCTGGCGACTATTGGCATCGTGGTGGTGCCGTTGTTCATCCTGCCGACGAAGCGTGTTGGCAAAAGGCGTTGGGAAATCACTTTGGCTTCGCGTAAGCACAATGACGACATCAACCAGATCTTGAATGAAACCCTTAGCGTCAGCGGGCAATTGCTTTCGAAGCTTTTCGTCACGGAAAACTACGAGTTCGACCGCTACCAGGAAGCCAACAAACAGATGATCCGCTTGAACATCAAGGAAAGCATGGCTGGCAAATGGTTCCGGGTCGTGATCAACGTCTTCACGAACATCGGCCCGATGTTGATCTATCTGGTCGGCGGAATCCTCATCATCGAATACGGCAACACGGATCTGACGATCGGAGACATCACCGTGATGGTGGCGCTCCTGGGCAGGATGTATGGGCCGGTCAATTCCTTGCTGAATATCCAGGTCGATATGATCCGTTCGATGGCGCTTTTCGACCGCATTTTCGAGTATTTCGATCTGCCTGTGGAAATCGACAATGATCCGGAGGCGATCAAGCCAGAGTCGTTTACAGGCGAGTTGGTTTTTGAAGAGGTTTCCTTCCATTATGATTCGGAACAGCCGATTTTGAATAACGTCAGCTTCGAACTGAAGCCGGGATCGTCCGTTGCCATCGTCGGGCCTTCGGGAGCGGGCAAGTCCACTATCATCAACCTGATTCCGCGCCTCTATGATGTGACGGGCGGAAGGATCCTGTTGGACGGCGTCGACATCCGCAAACTCGATCTGGCCTATCTGCGTCAACACATCGGAGTGGTGACGCAGGACACGTACTTGTTCAACGGCACAATCAAAGAGAATCTGCTGTATGCCAAAGCCGACGCTACGCAGGCCGAAATCGAGAAAGCTTGCAGTGAAGCCAATATCCACGAGTTCATCAGCGGCTTGCCGAAAGGCTACGACACCATCGTGGGCAATCGCGGCATGAAGCTTTCCGGCGGCGAAAAGCAGCGGCTTTCAATCGCACGGATCATCCTCCGGAAACCGGGGCTGATCATCTTCGACGAAGCGACTTCCTCTTTGGACTCCATCTCGGAGCATGCCATCCAACAAGCGATAGCGCCGATCCTTGCCAAAAGCACGAGTCTGATTATTGCTCATCGTCTTTCGACGATCCTGTCGGCTGATGAAATCTTGGTGCTGGAGAAAGGCAAAGTCATTGAACGAGGAGATCACGAGACACTCGTCAAAAAGGGCGGCATCTACACGACTCTGTACAATACCCAAATGAAGCAAACATAGATTATGAAGAGGGCAGCCCATATGGAATGAGGTTGTTCTTTTTTTGTGGGGATTGGTAGATGTTGGCAGAAAACATGAATAAACCGAAAGTATTCATCTTTTCGGCCTGTCGGCACACAATCCAGGCACAACCGGAGCCAAAAGCAGTTTACTTGTTCCATTTTCGAAAAGAGCCGACAACAGCAATTAATTGTTGCGAAATTGACAAAGGTATATCAGTTTCATCTGTATAAAAAATCTTTCATTTAGCGTATAATGGAAGTATTAGAATCGTAGGAGTGTGCAAAGTGAGAGGGATTTTCATCACAATCGAAGGGCCGGATGGCTCAGGGAAGACAACAGCGTTGCAGCAAGTAGTGCCGCGTCTGCAACAAGAGATGAACCGCAAAGTAGTAGCGACGAGAGAACCGGGTGGAAGCCCGATCGCGGAAAAGATCCGCTCGTTGATACTGGATCCTTCGCATACGGACATGGATTCTAGGACAGAAGCTTTATTGTATGCGGCAAGCCGTCGCCAGCATCTGATCGAAAAGGTGTTGCCCGTTTTGGAAAGTGGAGACGTCATTTTTTGTGATCGTTTTGTCGATAGTTCCATCGCTTATCAAGGTTACGCAAGAGGCATCGGTGAAGAGGGTATCCGTGAAATCAACCAATTCGCAACAGAAGGTCTCGAACCGGATGTGACGTTGTACATCGATGTCCCGGCGGAAGTAGGCATTCAAAGGATCCATGCGAACTTGGACGAACGGGAATATAACCGTTTGGATCAGGAAAAGCTCGACTTCCATGAAAAAGTCCGAGTTGGCTATCAGCAATTGGCGAAGGCTAATCCAGAACGGATAGTGGTCGTCGATGGGACGATGAGCCGTGAAGCGGTAGCGGAAGCGTGCTATCACATCATCAAAAACAGATATCCAAGCTATTTTTAGAGCAAGATCATTTGCCAAGCATCACTGATCGACCTTTTCAACATACAGAAAGTGGGGATTTGTTATGAAATTAATTATGGCTATAATTCAAGATAAAGACAGTGCTATCCTGTCCGATGAGTTGGTGGAAGCGAACGTCCGCGCTACGAAATTGCCTTCTACAGGCGGTTTTCTGCGCGCCGGCAATACCACCTTCATGATCGGTGTGGATGATGAACGGGTCGATGAAGTCTTAAGCATCATCAAAACCAATTGTGAAGCGCGCGAGCAGTTCGTAGCGACTCCAGTAAGCATGGATGTGCCGTTGGACAACGCAATCGCCTATCCGATGGAAGTGCATGTAGGCGGAGCGACCGTGTTTGTTTTACCGGTAGATAGTTTTTACAGATTCTGATGACGAAGGAAAGGATGGATGGTGTGACACAGCTTTTGATGAGGCAACAGCCGGAACTTCTCGAAAGATTCCAACGTACGATTCGTGAGAAACGACTGGTCCACGCCTACTTATTTGAAGGAGCGCAGGGAACGGGCAAAGAAGAGTTGGCGCGTTGGATAACTCAGATGCTCTTTTGCGAGGAGTTGCAGGCTGATGAGCCTTGCGGGCACTGCAATCATTGCTTGCGGATTGCGGCGGGGGAATTTCCCGATATGACGGAAATCAGGCCGGATGGCAACACCATCAAAGTCAACCAAGTACGCGAACTGAAGGCCGAGCTTTCCAAAAGCGGGATGGAAGGCAGCCGCAAGGTCTATCTGATTTATGACGCCGAAAAAATGACGGTCAGCGCTTCGAACAGTCTGCTGACGTTCTTGGAGGAGCCGCAGAAAGATACGTACCTGATTTTGATGACCACGGCCAAGGAAAATATCCTGCCGACCATCCGCTCGCGTTGCCAAACCGTCCATTTCCAGGTCGTCAATAAGCAGGCGCTTGGGGAAACCTTGGTGGCTCAGGGGATACAGCATGAAAATGCAGCGTTGTTGGCGGCCATCACCAATAACCAAGAAGCAGCCTTATTGCTGAACCAAGAGGAAAGCTTTCATGAATCCAAGAAGCGGACATGGGCTTGGTTCCAACTGATGACCGATAAAAATCCCCAAGCCTTTGTGTTTGTGCAGACTGACTTGATGGACGGTCTGAAGGACAAAAATGATGGGCACTTCTTTTTGGACTTGCTATTATTCTATTACCGTGATTTACTGTATACCAAGTACAGCAATAAGCAAGCTATCGTCAACAAAAATCACGGAAAAGAGTACGAGCGCATTGCAGAAAAACTGCATCCTCAGGAAATCACCCGGCATATGGAAAATATCCTCAATGGAAAGAAACATCTGGAAGCAAATGTTCAGCTCCAAGGGGTACTGGAAGAGATCGCGCTCGGGAATAGCCTATAGATAAAGCTTCTGGAGGAGAAAGAAAATGAAAAACGTAATTGGTGTTCGTTTTATGCCTGTCGGGCCCATCTCTTATTATGAAGCAGGCCAGACAAAGTACCGAATGGACGAAAAATTGATCATAAATAATGGGAATGCTGTCGATATTGGCCAAGTCGTCATTGTCGATAAAAAAAGCAATGAAGAAGGCGGCATCCTTTCGCATAAAAACATCATCCGCGTTGCGACCGAAAAAGATCTCGAGCAGGATGAAAAGAATCGCGCGGAGGCGAAAGAAGCCTTCGCGGTATGCAAGACGAAAATGAAGCAGCTGAAATTGGAGATGAAGCTGATCAAAGCGGAATACACTTTCGATCGCAGTCGTTTGACTTTCCATTTCAGTTCGGAAGGCCGAATCGATTTTCGGGAATTGGTCCGCGAATTGGCGGCTGTTTTCCGTACGCGGATTGAACTGCACCAGATCGGTGTCCGCGATGAGGCCAAGATTCTTGGAGGAATCGGACCTTGCGGAAGGACACTGTGCTGCTCGACTTTCTTGGGTGACTTTGTGCCGGTTTCGATCAAGATGGCGAAGGACCAAGGTTTGTCCTTGAATCCTACCAAAATATCCGGTTTGTGCGGCCGTTTGATGTGCTGCCTGAATTATGAGAACGATACGTACGTCTCCCTCAGAAAGGCGATGCCCGATTATGGTCAGGAAGTGATGACGCCCGAGGGTAAGGGGAAAGTTGTGGAATTGAATGTGCTCAGTCAAGTCGTCAAAGTGCGTCTGTTCGAGCACAACAAAACAGTTGAGTTTGCCAGTTCAGAATTATAGGATTTAAGGATCTGCACGATAGGATTGAAAAATAAGTATGGAAAATGCGAGTGGATAAAATGGATAAACGTGCCTTGTATGACCAATTCCATCGGGTGGAAAGCCGTATTTCATCGATGGGAGCAGATGTTAAAGAGATTCAAGAGAAGATGGATGACCTGATAGAAGAGAACGCAAATCTTCAAATCGAGAACCAGCATCTGCGTGATCGGATCGATTTCCTTACGAAGGAAAAAGAGGACGCGCAGAAGCAAGAGCCAGAAATGTCGAAGTCCCGTCTGAATTTACAGAAGCTGTACGAGGATGGTTTTCATGTCTGCAATGTTTATTATGGTTCCCGCCGTCTGAATGACGAACCCTGTGTTTTCTGTATCGATGTTATCTACGGCGAAAGAGATCGGAAAAACTGACAATATCCCGCAACTACGGATACTGTCAACAATTGATGGATGCATGAATGGCAGAGGCGGGGACAGAAGTCCTGGCCTCTGTTTTGAGGATAAATGTAATGGATATAGCGGGCTGAAGCTTATTCCAGTTGCTGCATGTTTGATGATATATAAACAAAGGGGAATAGGAATGGAAAATGTATTGAAGGAAGGCGAACGAGTGGATGTGCTGAAAAGGGAAAACATCCAGATCATCCAAAGTTCAGCCGTGTTCTCTTTTTCGCTGGATGCGGTGCTGTTGGCGGATTTCGCGGAATTGCCGCGCGTGAAGCCGGCAAAGATAGTCGATCTCTGTGCCGGGAACGGGGCAGTCTCGTTCCTGTTGACAGGAAAAACCAAGAATCCGATCGTCGGGGTGGAACTGCAGGACCGATTGGTGGATATGGCCCGCAGGACAGTCCAGCTGAATCAGTTGGAGGAGAAGGTTTCCTTCCTGCACGCGGATGTGAACGAGGTGACCCGCTTCATCAAACCGGATTCCGTCGATGTCATCACCTGCAATCCGCCCTACTTCAAGCTGACCGAATCCAGTTTCACGAATGAATTGGATGCTTTTGCGATCGCGCGGCACGAAATCCATCTGACGCTGGACCAATTGATGAAACAGACGAGCCATCTGCTGAAGATGAAAGGCAAGGCCTACTTTGTCCACCGACCGGATCGTTTGATGGAGATCCTGGAAACGATGCGGAACAACCGGATTGCGCCCAAAAAACTGCAGTTCATCTACCCGAAACAGGACAAGGAAGCGAACATGATCCTGATCGAAGGCATCAAGGATGGTAAAGAGGACGGCTTCCGTGTGCTGCCGCCGCTCGTTGTGTACAATGAAGAAGGGGAATACAGCCAGAAGGTAAAGGATGCCCTCTATGGCGAGCAGTGAGCACTACTTTTATGTGCTGCATTGCGGAGATGACTCGTTCTATGCCGGCTATACGACGGACACGCTTCGGCGTGAACAGGAGCACAATAAAGGCATCGGCAGCAAATATACCAAGGCGCGTCGCCCTGTCCAAATCATATATAAGGAAGTCTTCGGTTCCAGAACAGAAGCGACCAAAGCGGAGGCGGCATTCAAGAAGCTGAGCCGCAAGCAGAAAGAGAATTTTTTGAAGGTGCGCGGTACCCATCTGCCAGGTTCTGAACCAGGCGGGATTCAATAGGTCGCCAGAGCCACCAAAATGAATCGAAATCAGAGGAGAACAAAGATGCAACTGCAAAAAAGTTATGAACAGCACGAAAGCGGCACACTTTATTTAGTGCCGACTCCCATCGGTAATTTGGAAGATATGACCTTCCGTGCCATAAAGATACTGCGCGAAGTGGATCTGATTGCGGCGGAGGACACGCGCAATACACGGAAACTATTGACGCATTTCGAAGTGGACACGCCCCAGATCAGCTTCCACGAGCACAATACCCAGGAGCGCATTCCGCAATTGGTGGAAAGACTACTCAGCGGGCAATCCATCGCCCAAGTGAGCGATGCGGGGATGCCTTCGATCAGCGATCCGGGCCATGATTTGGTGCGCGCCTGCATCAACGCAAACGTGCCGGTTGTGCCGTTACCTGGAGCCAATGCCGGTGTGACCGCATTGATTGCTTCCGGATTGGCGCCGCAGCCGTTTTACTTTTTCGGCTTTCTGGAGCGCAAGAAGAAAGATCAGTTGGCGCAGTTGGAGTCGTTGAATAATAGGGAAGAGACGATGATTTTTTATGAATCGCCTTACCGTCTGAAAGAATTGCTCAAAAATATCGCAACCGTGATGGGTGAGGAGCGCCAAGTCGTCATCTGCCGCGAATTAACGAAACGCTTTGAGGAATTCATCCGGGGTTCGGCGGAAGAATTGGCTGCTTGGGCCGAAGAAACGGAAATCAGAGGGGAAATCTGCCTGATGATAGCCGGCAATGATAACCCGGAAATGCCTGTTGAACAGACATTTGATGACCTCAGCGTCGCCGAATTGGTGGAAAAGCTGATGACGGAACAGGGGCTTTCTTCCAAAGATGCGATCAAAGAGACCGCAAAAATCAGGGATCTGAAGAAACAGGAAGTGTATCAAGCTTTCCACGGCTTTTAAACAGGAGGGATGACCGTTGCTATTCTATTTATTGAGCGCATTCTCGTTAGGTGGGGGGTTGACGCTCCGGAGGATGGAAAGAAACAGGCAATTCCAGAGTTACTTGCTGGTTGCGGCGCTTCTATTCCTTTTCGTGGGAATGGTGCAGGGCAACAACTCCCCCCAAGTGGCATGGATCCGTTATGCGGTGATGCTCTTCCGCGTTCTGTTTGGCTTGATTTCACCGTTCGCGTTCCTGTTTTTTGGCCTGGCGCTTGTCTTCAATGGGGTGCTGTTAATCAAAAAAGAGGGGTGGGCCAAACGGTACGGCCTGCTGTTTGCGGTGGGCGCCTTTATTTTGTTGATGGATCTGCTGTTCCTGCTGAATTATTTTGTGTTCCATCATTACCTGATCTGGCGCTTCATGCGCTTGATGGGCTACTTCATCATCTATTTCGGTGCGGTGCTGATCTTGTTTTTCATCGCAACAGCCTTTTACGGCCTTATTCCGGTTTCCCTCGATAAAGATTTCGTCATTATCCTGGGAGCGGGATTGTTGCCGGATGGCGGCATCAGTCCGCTGCTGCAGAGACGGTTGGACAGAGCAATCCGATTTTTCAGACATCAGACAGAGCGTGCACAAAAACGGCCCTGTCGTCTGATTGTGAGTGGAGGTACAGGCGTGGACGAACCTTTTTCCGAAGCCTACGCCATGAAACGCTACCTGATGGAGAACGGCATTCCGGAAGAAGTGATCCTTGAGGAAGATCAGTCCGTCAATACGTACCAGAATTTTCTCTATTCCAAGGGGATGATGGATGCGTACAAGGAAAGCTACAAGTGCCTCTTCATCACGAACAACTTCCATGTTGTCCGCAGCAGTCTCTATGCGCATCGAGTGGGATTGGAAACGGATGGCTTGGGTGCCTGGACGCCGCTTTATTTTCTGCCCTATGCTTTTCTGCGCGAATTCATCGCCCTCATATTTCTGCAGATCAAAGGGCATACGCTGTTGCTGGCGCTCGTGCTGGTGTTTGGATTGTGGAGGATCTATTTTTAAAATCATAAGCGCCGATTCTGGTGCATAAAAAGCCGTATACTAGCGAAATTTCGCATGGTATACGGCTTTTTATGTTCTATTGTTTAAAGTAATCCTTCTGATATCAATTGATTCAAGCCATGATAGACTCCTTCGTCATCATTGGAAGGCGTTGTGTAGTTTGCTACGCTCTTGGCTTTCGGCAGTGCGTTAGCCATTGCGAAGGAGTAGGGTCTGTCGGCAAGCATCGATATATCATTCTCGCTGTCGCCAAAAACAACCACTTCTTCATTGGAAATACTAAGTTTTTCCAATAAGGTATCCAAGGCTTTGCCTTTGTTGATGCCTTTTTTGGTGATTTCAAGTTTCCTTTCATCAGAAAAGACCAACTCGTACTCGTCATGCAGACCTAAATGAGGCAATGACTGCGTCACGGCCTCCATAAAATGCGGGTCCTGGCTGATTGAAATTTTATTGCAAGAAGTTGGCGCTTCGTTCAGATCAAGAATCAGTTTTTGTTCCGGATAGCCATCGCGCATATCGCATAACCAACTGTACATGCCGCTAGCCCAAGGATAATCGTCGGGCAGTCTCATTTCGCCGCGGATCTTCTTCTTTAAGGCATACAGTGAATCCGGCAAATAGGTGTACAGGCCAGCGTCTTGGGAGAATTGGATTTCAACATTGAATGTGCGGAATACGGATGTGACTCTTTGGATGTCTTCTGAATCCATTATCCCCAATCTTTCCCTTGTTTGGGAATGGAAATCATAAATGGAACTGCCGTTTACATCGATCAAATAACCTTGGTGGGAATCCATCTTCAGCTTTAGGGCATCCGGCATCAAACGCAAATAACTTCTTCCGCTGGCCAATACCAGTGTGATGCCTTTTTGTTGGAGTGACAGGAGGAGTTCCTGGGTTTTGGGACTGATGGCGTGGTCAGCGGTCAGTAGTGTGCCGTCCATGTCACAAACGATTGCTTTAATGGGCATTATCTATCCACCTCTATTTTTGTTGTCGAAAGAATTTCGCGTATCGTGTCGATTGATTCTATATTGGTATGCTCATCATGATAAAGATACGATAAGTAGATGATGTCCACTACTGTGATATAAAGTAATCTGGCTGAAAGTGCCTCGGATTGGAAAATGGATTCTTCTGTTTCGACTACGATACTGACATCACTCAATCGGTTCAAGGCGCCTGGCGGATTCCCTGTCAGACAGATGATCTTGGCTTTATTATGTGCCGCTACTTCCGCTATCTTGATAGTTTCTGCCGTCTTTCCTGAGTGCGAGAAAAGGAAGACGCAATCATTTTCCGTTAATTTAGAAGTGTGCATCAGCTGCATATGATAATCCGAAACATAGTTTACGGGGATTGCGGTTCGCAAGAACTTGTGGTAGGCATCGAGCGCAATGACTGCGGAGGAACCAAGGCCAAAAAAGTGAAGCGCTTTCGAATTTATGATAATATCAAGAGCTTCTTGCAGGGCCTCCCCTGATAGTTTACTCATCAAGCTTTGCAACATAATTTGTGAGGATTGAATGACTTTTTTAGAAATATCGCTCGGCGTGTCCGAAGCAGTAATATCGGTAAATACGGCTAACTGGTGCGTGCGTTCTTCAGACATACGATAGTTTGATGCGACACTGATTTTGAAATCCTGGAAGCCTTTGAAGCCTATTCTTTTCACGAATTTAAAAATCGTCGATTCTGAAAAATCGGTTTCTTCGGCTAGATTGGACAACGTTTTATTCACTAAGTCCATGCCCAAGCTCACAAAATAATCGGCAATCTTTAATTCAGTGGCTGAAAAAGTTTCGTAGTGTGGTTTCAGGATCATTTGGATATAATTTTTTGACATATATGAGCACCTCCTTGAGAATAGTATAGCATATTCGCGATTAGTAATAAATATTTTTTATTTTATCTTTACAAAGTAAAAAATATTTATTATAATCAGAATATAAATTACGAAAACGATTACAAAAAAGAATGTGGCTGACATAAAGTTGTACAAGTGGAGGGGTAAAGAAAAATGACTCAAGAAAATAAGATAGCCATCGTCAATTCAAGCAGTTTTGGGAAGATGTTTGACACGCATGTGGAAAGACTTGAAAAAATCGGGCAGGTCGATCGTTTCGATTTTGATAGCTCTATTGAGGGAAAGCAACTAGCTGAATCATTAATAGGGTATAATATTATTATCGCGAGTGTAACACCATTTTTCACTAGCGAGTTTTTTGAGCATAAGGATGAACTGAAGTTGATCACACGTCATGGAATCGGGTACAACAATATAGATCTGGAAGCTGCCAAGGCACATGGTACGATCGTCACGATTGTTCCACCTCTGATTGAGCGCGACGCAGTTGCAGAAAATAATGTCACGAATTTACTTGCGCTGATGCGGCGCACAACTGAGTCGGCCCAGGAAGTCAAAAATGATGGCTGGGAAAATCGAGCGCGGTTTATTGGAAACGGTTTATGCGGAAAAACGGTAGGCGTCATTGGTGTTGGCAATATCGGCAGCCGGGTCGTCGAAATTCTGCACTATGGATTCCGGTGTGAAGTGCTGGGAGTCGATCCGAACAAGAGCGCGTTGGAAATCGATATTTTCGGCGGCAAGAAAGTCGAATTGGACGAACTTCTGGAGCGGGCCGAGGTCATTTGCCTCTGCGCAAGCCTGAATGAAACGAACTACCATCTGATTTCCAAAGAAACCATTGCGAAACTGAAGGACGGTGTCTACATATCCAATACAGCTCGTGGGGCACTGGTGGATGAAACGGCAATCATCGAAGCGATCCAAACCGGGAAACTGCGCGGATATGCAACAGATGTACTGGAAGTTGAACCGGGACACAGTGACCATCCTTTCCTGGCGTATCCGAACATCATTTTGACGCCGCACACGTCCGCGTACACAATGGAGTGCCTGGAAGGAATGGGAGACAAATGTGTTTCTGACTGCGAAGCGATAGTGGAAGGGAGGATGCCGCAACGGGTAATGCAACCAGTAAGTCCTTATATTACAAAATGAGGGAGGTGGATAAAGTTGGATACGGTTGTAAATGTAAAAGTTGGCCCGCAATTCTATAAGTATGGGCAAGGCGCTATGGAAATGATCCCTGAAATAGTAAATGAATACGGTGCGAAACGTGTGTTGCTTGTTCATGGCACGATTTCATGGGAGAAAGCAAGGCCGTATTTGGAATTTTTGGATGAGAACTTCACAATCCAGTACGAGAAATACAACGGTGAGTGCAGCTATAATGAAGCGAATCGCTTGGCCAAGTTAGTAGCTGAAAACGAGATCGACTTTATCATCGGCGTCGGCGGAGGGAAATTGTGTGATCTGGTTTACTACGTCGCTTCCTTGACGAAAAACCCTTTCGGTGTCGTTCCGACGCTGGCAAGCAATTGCGCACCTTGGGCTCCCTTATCTGTAATGTACAAAGATAACGGACTCGCTGAAGGCAAAACCGAGCATTACAAAAGACAGGCAGCCTTTCTGATCACTGATCCAACGCTGGTCATCGATGCGCCAATAAAATTCTTTATCGCAGGCATCGCGGATACTATAGCCAAATGGTATGAATCCGATATGATATTGGAGCAGCCGCAGTTCGAAGCGAATAATTTCTTGATGCTCGCCCGGCATTCTGCGCGAATCTGCAAGGATGTCATCGCTGAAGATGGTGTGAAGGCTATCGAGGATATGCGCAATGGAACGGTATCTGCAGAGTTCATAAAGGTGTCTGAAGTCATATTCGGGGTTGCGGGACTGGTTGGGGGATTTGGCGACAAATATGCCCGAAATACTGCCGCTCATGCCATTCATGATGCGATTTCAGCTTATCTGCCGGGAGTCCACAACTACTTGCATGGCGAAAAAGTGGCATACGGCATTTTCTATCAGTTGGCTCTGGAAGGCAAATGGCAAGTGATTGACGAATTGATTCCGATGTATGAAGCTTTAAGTTTACCTAAATCATTAACCGAAATGGGCGAGTATCCTTTGGCTGAAGAGGAACTCAACAACATAGTCGAACTGGTCAACAAAAAGCAAAAAGTGCATTTGTTGCCGATGACGATCAATGAAGAAGTCTTGAAAAAAGCAATAATAGATTTAGAAAAATACATAAATACGGAGGTATAGGCAATGGAAAATATTACCGCAATGCAAAGTTTGTTAATTGCACTTTGGGTAGGGGCAGTCATGTCGCGTGCATTTTTAGGTGGAGCGACATTAACGTTACGTTTTTCCCCTTTGATGACGGGTTTGATCGCAGGTATTGTAATGGGTGACGTTCAACAAGCAATGATTATCACAGCAGCAATTCAGCTGATTTACATGGGGGTTTTCTCTCCAGGGGGAACGATGCCTTCTGAACCATCAATCGCAGCAGCGATCGCGGTGCCGGTTGCTTTAATGGGTAACCTGCAGCCTGAAGCAGCGATAGCTGTAGCTGTACCGGTAGGTTTATTGGGTGCTTATCTGTACCAATTCAGATTTTTCATCAATACATTTTTGGGTAAATACACCGATAAAGCCGTCGAAGACTTGAATGACGGTGCAATCGTAAGATCGATCATCCTTTATCCGACAATCGCTTCTTTCCTTTTGTTTGTGCCATTAGTATTCGTTGCTTTATACTTCGGAGCACCCGTTATTGCTGATGTCATCACCGCACTGGAAGGTACGGTTGTGTTCCATATTCTTACAGTTGTCGGTGGCGGTCTAGCGGCTATCGGTATTGCAACAACGATTTATGTTATCGGCCGTAAAGACTACATGGTTTTCTTCCTGTTAGCATACTTGATGAGCGTTGTGCTGGCTTCCTTATCAATCACGATGGTAACCTATGCCATTGTCGGAGCTTTAATAGCAGCCATTTTCGTGTTAGGCAAGGGACAAGCTCCAAAAACATCTTCTGCTTCCGCTGGTAGTGCAGCGCTTGAAGATGACGATGATGACGATTTCTAAAAAGTAGGCAAATTGAAAGGAAGATGAAAAAATGATAAACGCTAATCTAGATGCTAAAGAAAAAAACATGTTAGCACCAGAAGAAATAACCGCTAAAGATGTTACGAAAACCTATTTACGCTGGCACTTTGCAAACGAAATTCCTCACTCCTTCGAACGTTATTTGGCTCCATCGCTCCTTTATGCGATGATGCCGATTCTGCGTAAACTTTACAAAGATGAGGATCAATTAAGAGCTGCCTACAAACGCCAATTGCTGTTCTTCAACACGCAATTGTCATGGGGTGGCGGAGTCATCACAGGGTTGATGTCTTCGATGGAACAAGAACGCGCCAAAGAAGGTGTGAATGGCGAAGAAGTTACCATGACTGATGATCTGATGTACAATACTAAAGCAGGTTTGATGGGCGCTTTGGCAGGGATCGGTGATTCGATCGACTCAGGAACTGTACAATACATTTTTATCGCTATCGCTGTTCCTTGGGCACAAATGGGTAGCCCGATCGGCGCCTTGTTCCCATTCATCGCTTTTGCTCTTTACCAAGTATTGTTGGGTGTATTCTTTGCACGCAGCGCATTCAAGACAGGTAAAAATGCAACGGGTGTGATGCACAGTGCTGGGATTCAAACTGTTATCGAAATGTTGTCTATCCTAGGGATGTTCATGATGGGGATTTTAGCCGGAAATTATGTTAAAGTTACTTCAAGCTTAGAATTTGCAATCTCTGGACGACCATTTATCCTTCAGGAAATGCTGGATAAGATCATGCCTGGTATGTTGCCATTGGCTGTTGTTCTGGGTGTATACTTCTACTACATCAAAAAAGGTCTGAAAGTAACGCGTGCGTTAGTAGGCTTGACGTTGATTTTGATTGTTCTGGCAGGCATAGGTATTCTATAAAAAGGTCATTGAGAAAGGGAAGTGTGAAAAATGGGAGTAGTAAATTTAGCGCGTGTAGACGAGAGGCTGATCCATGGTCAAGTCATGTTGACTTTGTCTCAACGGGATGGCGTCAATTCAATCTTTGTAGTTGATGATGTGGTTGCCAAAGATAAATTCATGAAAGATCTGTACAAGAGTGCGGGTAGCCGTACCGGACAAAAAACAATTGTCATGACGGAAGAAAAGTGCAAATTCTATTGGGATGAGTTCAACTTTAAGGAGTACAGCGCTATCTTGATCACGAAAACAGTGACCGGAATTTATAATCTGGTTAAACATGGTGTTCCGATTAAGGATCTGAATATCGGCGGAATCGCCAAAAAAGGTGACGATGATATTTTGGTCACTAAATCAGTTTATCTGAACAAAGCAGATGCGTTGAAATTAAAAGAGTTGAATGAAGACTATGGCGTTGAAAACATCTATTTCCAAGCAACACCATCTTCGTCAAGTTCCAGTTTAGCGGATGTATTAAAGCAATTCGGTTTATAAAATAATTCCTGACGGAAAAGCAGTTATTGCAAAATAGCTGCTTTTCTCAATCGGGAAAATAGTGACCAAAATGACAGGTGGCAGATACTATGCAGCAAAATGAAAAATTTAAAGATTGGCTATTTCGATATCAGTCTTTTTATCGTGTACGCCGTACGGATAAAAGCAAACGGCGGTTTATCTCGGCATTGGTGGCGGATATTTCTGACATGCGAAAAGATGTGCAGGTGATCGAGTACAATCGCCACAAAAAATATGCATCAAGGAACGTTTACGTTGGCGATATCGAAAAAGCGGATCGGATCATTTGCACGTATTATGACACGCCAATCCAACATTTTGGTCCTTATGTTTTATTTGATCGGGAAGCACAGGAAAAACGGACAACCAGTTTCATTATAGTCAGTTCTGTCCTGATGCTTCTGGTGGGTATTGCCGGAACGCTCTTTTATATGCAAAACGCATCCGGTGCTGTTGATTTGATTTCTGTCCGCACCTTGTTCATCGCTCTTGCTTACGGTGTCTTTTTTTACTTGCTGGGCAAGATTGCGAAGGGGTCAGCAAACCGAAAGACGTTGATTCGAAATACTTCGTCCGTCCTTGCTATGTTGGCAATGATAAACGAGGCAAAAGGAGCGAAAACAGCTTTCGCTTTTGTGGATGAAGGCAGTTTTGGAGAAAGTGGTCTGGAAGCAATGCGTACGCCTGGGAATAAGAAAGCGAAGATTTTCTTTTTGGATTGCGTAGGCGCAGATGCCCCGCTGCATGTTATCGGGAATGATGTTCCTGAGGCGAAATTGGCGGAATTGAGTATTGATCATCGGTCATCAGACGAAAAGATCACTTATATCTTCAGTGCAAAAACTTCAGAAAAAGAACGAAAAACGCAATTCTATCTGGATAATTCGGATTTGAGCCGAAAGAATTTAAGTATGGAAAATATTACAAAAGTTGTGGAATTGTTCAGATAAGAACTGAGCCTTTCCGTAACCAAGGAGGATTATCAATGTTAGGGATCGTTATTGCAACACATGGTTCATTGAGCAACGGACTTAAAGATTCAGCGGAAGTGATCTTTGGCCCGACCAATAATATCACAACAGCAAACTTGAATCTGGGAGACGACGTGCAGGCATTAGGCGCAACAATTAAAGAAGCTATCCATGAAGTCAATCAAGGTGATGGGGTAATCGTGCTTGTGGATCTGGTGAGCGCCAGCCCGTACAACCAATCGGTACTTGTGACGAATAGTCTGGAGAAACCGCTGCAGGATTCTGTATACATCATTGGCGGGGTAAATCTTCCGATGCTGTTGGAAGGGATCAACCATCAATTAATCGGGACGCCGGTGCAAGAAGCTGCCGAAGCTGTTATCGCTCAAGGGAAAAACAGTATCAGTGATTGGCATGTATCCATGGTTACAGACGATGACGATGATGAGGACGACGACGCTTTTTAAGAACAATAAAATGAACCCTATAGAATGGACACAAAAAAGTGTCTTCTATAGGGTTCATTTTTGTTTACTAATAAGTGGAATCTAAACCTGCCCCCTGTATATTACCAGAGAGCAGGTTTTGTTGAGCACTATTCGGCTTTTTGGCTTTGGTTCACCATCAAATCGCGAATCTCTTTCAGGTAAAGTTCGACAACCGGTACTTCGGCTTCAACTTCCACTGGTTCTTCAGCAGGCATTCTGCTTTTGAGTTTGTTGATTACTTTGATCATCAGGAAGAGGACAAGTGCGATCAACAAGAAGTTCAGTAAGGCTTGAAGGAAATTACCGTAAGTGAAGTCTGCTTGTCCGATTTTGAATGAAAGGCCGGTCAAGTCTGCGTTGCCGGTCAAGGCTACGATGATCGGTGTGATGATATCTTTTACTAATGAATTGACGATTGCTGTAAATGCACCCCCGATGACAACCCCGACGGCAAGATCAAGTACGTTCCCACGCATGATGAATAATTTGAATTCTTTCCACATATTTTACACCTCCGTTTAAGATAATTATATTTCAACTTCATCGGGATAGCAAAAAATAGTGCGCTAGCGGATAATATTTTTATGATTTTCTAGCGGTCGGTCGATTTGACGTAAGCGGCGACTGGATAATCCTCGGTGGGTAAGCTGCTTTCTTTTCCCTGAGCCAATTCGGCCAGCAGATAGCCGATCAGTGGGCCGGAAGTCAGTCCGGATGAGCCGAGCCCGCTTGCCGTGAAGCAATTTTGCAGGCCAGGCACACAGCCGAAGAAGGGGCTGAAGTCGGAAGTGTAGGCCCTTGTGCCGACCCGGATATCCGCGCTTGCTGCATCTTTCAGATGGGGAAGCCAAGTGTAGGCTTGTTCCAACATCGGATCCGTAACGGAAGAGTCAGGCTGCAGGTCATAGCCTTTGTCGTTCTCATGGCTTGCGCCGACGATTGTTTTCCCGTTGCCGAACGGAAGCAGGTCGATTTCGCCTTGGGGCATGATGACCGGATAATTTTGCGGATCGGTGTCTCTATTTTGTTGGAGGACGACCAGCTGCCCTTTTTGACCCCTGACGTCGACCGTGTACCCGAGCGGCAGGAGGATCTGGGGCAGCCAAGCGCCGACCGCCAGGATGACCGCATCGAAGTTTTGCAGTGATCCGTCCGGAGTCAGGATGGACAAGGTGCCGTCGTTACCTTTGGCGAGGCAGACGGTCTCTTTGTGGATGCTGCCTCCGAATTGGATTGTCGCCTGCAATAGCGTCTTCGTCAATTCCCTGCCGTCCACACGAGCGCCACCGCCTACGTAAAGGGCTTGTTCAACGTTGGTAAGGGGCGGGAAGGCTTTTTGGAGTTCGTTGCCTTTCAGGATAGCGACGTTTCCGATCAGAGGTGCCTGCTCGCGGCGTTCCAGCGCACGGTCATGGACCTCCTGGAGGTAATCGACGGATTGTCCCAGTATCAGGGCACCGCAGCGTGCGTAAGCATTCGTCTTTAAGCCATCCGAAGCCAAGTCCGCCAACAGCTGGTCATAAAAAGCCGCGCCTTCGGAAACGAGGCGATACCATTTTTTGTTGCGGCGTCTGGACAGCCAAGGACAAATGATCCCTGCCGCGGCGGCTGTAGCCTGCCCGGTGCCATTGTCGAATACGCTGACGCTGTGCCCGGCCCTTGCTAAATAATAACTCGCGGTGGCGCCGACGATGCCGCCACCGATGACTGCAATCTTCTTTTGCATTTGTGGAACCCTTCTTTCTCCGGTAGCCGGTTACTGCATTGTGAACAGAAAAAGCCGGGAACGGTGTCCCGGCTCTAAGCATTTTTGAGGAGAATCCCTCTTAGGATCTGATTTGGCCTTCGCCGTAGATGATGTATTTGTAGGAAGTCAATTCCTTCAATCCCATCGGTCCGCGGGCATGGAGTTTCTGCGTGCTGATGCCGATTTCTCCACCGAATCCGAAACAACCGCCGTCCGTGAAGCGGGAGGAAGCGTTGATGTAGACGGCCGCTGCATCGATATCGTTCAGGAAGTTCTGTGCCGTTTGGTAATGATCGGTGACGATCACTTCGGAATGGCCTGTGCTGTATTTTTGGATATGCGCGATGGCTTCGTCATAGGAGGAAACCACCTTGACTGCCAAAATGAAATCCGAGAATTCGGCAGCGAAATCTTCTTCTGTTGCTGGGATAGCTTCAGACAGGATGCTGCAGGTCTTCGCATCGCCGCGCAATTCGACTTTATAAGGCGCCAAAGCTTCCGCGAAAACAGGCAGGAAAGCATCGGCCACTGCTTCATGGACAACAAGCGTCTCGATGGAATTGCAGACGGAAGGGCGGGAACATTTCGCATTGACCAGAATGCGCGTAGCCATCTCCAATTCGGCAGCCTTATCGATGTACAGGTGGCAATTTCCGACGCCTGTTTCGATGACCGGCACAGTCGCGTTTTTCAACACGTTCTGGATCAGTCCGGCTCCTCCGCGAGGGATCAGGCAATCCAGATAATCATTCAGCTTCATGAATTCATTGGCCAGTTCGCGGGACGGATCAGGGATCAGTTGCAACGTTTCCTTGGCGAAGCCCGCGTCCGCGAGTCCGGCCTGCAATGCGGTCATGATGGCTTTGTTGGATTCCAAAGCCTCTTTTCCGCCGCGCAGGATGACGGCATTGCCTGATTTGAAGCAAAGGGCACTCGCGTCTGCCGTGACGTTTGGGCGCGATTCATAAATGATTCCGATAACGCCAAGCGGAACACGCTGCTTACCTATCATTAAACCATCGGCTGATTTCGTCATTTCCTCCACGTAGCCGATTGGATCAGGCAGTTGAGCGATTTCCTTGAAACTGTCCGCCATCCCTTTGATCCGTTGCGGATTCAAAGTCAAACGTTCAATCATCGGCGTTGGCAAACCATTGGCCTCAGCTGCTGCGATGTCCTTCGCGTTGGCGGTCAGGATGGCATCTTGATGCGTATAAAGGGCAGCTTCCATTGCCAGAAGTCCCTCATTCTTTTGTTTGGTTGATGCTTTCCTTAGGCTATTGGCTGCGGCTTTCGCGGCAATGCCCATTTCTTGCAATAAACTGTTCATCGAATATCCTCCTCTACTTGTCTTCCTTCACGAAATAGGTTCCAATTTCTTTGCCGGCCAACACATCGAACAATACGGTCGGGTCGGTGGCTTGCGTCAATACCATTTGTTGCTGGTTCTTCAGGATTTGTTTGGCAGCTTTCAACTTGGTTGCCATGCCGCCGGTCCCGAATTTCGAACCGTTCCCGCCAGCCAAAGCCATTTCCTTTGGTGTGACGGCATGGATGGTATGGAAGAGGACGGCATCCGGATGCGCCATGGGATTTTTATCATAAAAACCCGGGACATCAGAAAGCATGATTAGCAGGTCGGCGGAGATGATTTCCGCTACGGTTGCGGAAAGGCGATCGTTATCCCCGAATTTTGTCAGGTGATCCAATTCTTCAACAGAGACAGCGTCATTCTCGTTTACGATCGGGATGATACCCATTTTCAACAACTGCTCGAAGGCGTTGACAGCATTCCTGCGGCTTTCCGGGAACTGCACGATATCCAACGTCATGAGTATTTGCCCAACAATCTGGTTATAGTGCGAGAAGAAGCGGGTGTAGAGGTTCATCAGTTCGGATTGCCCCACAGAAGCGACTGCTTGTTGCTCCGGGATGGTTTTCGGACGATACGGAAGGTTCAGGCGGTTGAGCCCGACGCCGATCGCGCCGGAAGACACCAAGACGATTTCTTTGCCTTGCTTGCGCAGAACGGTCAAGACATAAGCAAGCCGGTCGAACGTCTGGTAGTTGACGGATCCGTCTTCCAGCATCAAAGAACTTGTGCCGATTTTGATGACGATCCTTTTGCAGTCCAATATTTTATTGCGAATAGGTTCCATGTGCACATCCCCGTTTACGATTTGATTTTTTACATCTATAAGAGAGTAGTATTTTTATGTATTGCAGAGCTCGCAACCAGCGAGGTATTACTTCATATAGTATCATGGAATGGCGAAAAAATTAAGATATAGCAAAAAAAAGCTGCCTGAAGTTATCAGGCAGCCCTAAAGGAGTTGCTCTTTACTTTGGAGGAGTAAAGAAATTGAAAAGATTGTTTGTGATTGGCCTAAAGTCATAATAAATCTCAAGTATGAAGAAACTATGAAGATAGTTTTATGAAATGAATAAGATTCTTAGCTGCCGTTATCAGATGAGCCCGAAAGTACGGAATGCCTGATGAAGGCCATCCTCGTCCACCGAACCAGTGATATGATCCGCGACAGCCTTCAATTCTTCCTTGGCATTTCCCATAGCGATGCCGATCTCGCAATAGTCGAACATCTCCAAGTCATTCAAGCCATCTCCAATCGCAATCGTCCGTTCTTTGGAGAGGCCAAGGTGTGTCAACAAAGCTTCGATGGCGGTCGCTTTGTGGATGCCGGGAACCATCAGTTCGCCGCTGTCATCGCCAAACTGAGGTACGGTGCATTGGATCGTGTCAAAGGCGTTTTCGAATTCCGCTTTGATCTGTGCGAAAGAAAGTTTGTCGCTCTGGAGGAAGCAAGCCTTATTGACGTCCGTCTTATACAGATCTTCTTCGCCGTAGATCAATCCCTCGATGAAAGGATGCGGCTGTTCTTCTTTGCGTTGTCGGGCATCCGGATCGTTATCTAGATCACCATAAATGCAACGTTCCACATGCGGCAGGAAATTCTTGCTGGCGAACAGGCCGCCGTTTGACTCCAAGTAAAAATCAACGCCATGCTGATCAAAGAAATCCACCATCCGTCTGACTTCGCTGGCTGGGACCGTCTTATGGTACAGCATCCCGTCTTGCAGCTCAACAAAGCCGCCGCCAGCGCCGATGATGCCGTCGAAGCCGATTTCCATGATGAAATCATAGATCTCCGGTTTTGACCGGCCGGTGCACAAATAAATCTCATGCCCATTCAGTCGGGCCTGTCTGCATGCCTCCGCAGCGGATGCGGGAACCCAACCGTCATCCGCCACCAAAGTACCATCAATATCCAAAAAAATGATTTTTTTATCCAATCTATATCCTCGCTCTCTGCCTTAAATATGGCTGTCCGATATTTTAGTCTACTATATAATGGAATGAGAATTATTGCCAGTAGAAGAGACCGCTCAGAGCCTTGGTTTTGAAGAATCGGCAATCATTCAGAAAAAAAAAGAAAAGAATCGTTGACAGCCCGAAGCCAGGATGATAGTATATAGAAGTTGTCCGCCAGAATCGACTTTGAAATGATTTGAAAAAATTGTTGACATGCGATTTAGAGCGTGATATTATATAAAAGTTGCTGATCCAAGCATCTGCAAGCCGATAACGCTTCTGGAAAAAATTCAGAAAAGGCTTGACGGAGAGCCGGAGCCGTGATATTATGAATAAGCAATCACGTAATACGTGATACACGATTGACCTTTGAAAACTGAATAAAGAATGAACGAACCAAATGTGCAAGGAGCTTAGACTTCGGTCGAAGCAAACGAAGACGATACTTAGTATCGCAAACATAAAGTCAGCAAAAAATTAAGAGCAATCAGCTTAACGTGTAGGATTTCTGTACAAGAGTCCACATTTACATGAGAGTTTGATCCTGGCTCAGGACGAACGCTGGCGGCGTGCCTAATACATGCAAGTCGAACGGTCTTTTCTATGGAAGCTTGCTTCCACTGAGAAGATAGTGGCGGACGGGTGAGTAACACGTGGGTAACCTGCCCATAAGAGGGGGATAACATCCGGAAACGGGTGCTAATACCGCATAGTTTTCTTGATCGCATGATCGAGAAAGGAAAGACGGCCTTTGTGCTGTCGCTTATGGATGGACCCGCGGCGTATTAGTTAGTTGGTGAGGTAATGGCTCACCAAGACGATGATACGTAGCCGACCTGAGAGGGTGATCGGCCACATTGGGACTGAGACACGGCCCAAACTCCTACGGGAGGCAGCAGTAGGGAATCTTCCGCAATGGACGAAAGTCTGACGGAGCAACGCCGCGTGAGTGAAGAAGGTTTTCGGATCGTAAAACTCTGTTGTCAGAGAAGAACAAGTTGGAGAGTAACTGCTCCAGCCTTGACGGTATCTGACCAGAAAGCCACGGCTAACTACGTGCCAGCAGCCGCGGTAATACGTAGGTGGCAAGCGTTGTCCGGATTTATTGGGCGTAAAGCGAGCGCAGGCGGTTCCTTAAGTCTGATGTGAAAGCCCACGGCTCAACCGTGGAAGGTCATTGGAAACTGGGGAACTTGAGTGCAGAAGAGGAGAGTGGAATTCCATGTGTAGCGGTGAAATGCGTAGATATATGGAGGAACACCAGTGGCGAAGGCGACTCTCTGGTCTGTAACTGACGCTGAGGCTCGAAAGCGTGGGGAGCAAACAGGATTAGATACCCTGGTAGTCCACGCCGTAAACGATGAGTGCTAAGTGTTGGAGGGTTTCCACCCTTCAGTGCTGCAGCTAACGCATTAAGCACTCCGCCTGGGGAGTACGGCCGCAAGGCTGAAACTCAAAGGAATTGACGGGGACCCGCACAAGCGGTGGAGCATGTGGTTTAATTCGAAGCAACGCGAAGAACCTTACCAGGTCTTGACATCCTTTGACAATCCTAGAGATAGGACTTTCCCTTCGGGGACAAAGTGACAGGTGGTGCATGGTTGTCGTCAGCTCGTGTCGTGAGATGTTGGGTTAAGTCCCGCAACGAGCGCAACCCCTATTGTTAGTTGCCAGCATTCAGTTGGGCACTCTAATGAGACTGCCGGTGACAAACCGGAGGAAGGTGGGGATGACGTCAAATCATCATGCCCCTTATGACCTGGGCTACACACGTGCTACAATGGATGGTACAACGAGCAGCAAGACCGCGAGGTCAAGCGAATCTCTTAAAGCCATTCTCAGTTCGGATTGCAGGCTGCAACTCGCCTGCATGAAGCCGGAATCGCTAGTAATCGCGGATCAGCACGCCGCGGTGAATACGTTCCCGGGTCTTGTACACACCGCCCGTCACACCACGAGAGTTTGTAACACCCGAAGTCGGTGAGGTAACCTTTATGGAGCCAGCCGCCTAAGGTGGGACAGATGATTGGGGTGAAGTCGTAACAAGGTAGCCGTATCGGAAGGTGCGGCTGGATCACCTCCTTTCTAAGGAATATAATGGAATCCTTGCTTGGTTCAATCATTCTTTGTTCAGTTTTGAGAGATCAATCTCTCAAGCAAGACAATTTGTTCTTTGAAAACTGAATACTACAAAAATAAAGTAAGAAACCTAAACATTTTACCGCGTTTTAAGTTAACTTAAATGAGTTTTTAACGAAATAAGTTAGCAAGCCAGCAATGGCGAGCTTAACCATAGGTTAAGTGAATAAGGGCGCACGGTGGATGCCTAGGCACTAGGAGCCGATGAAGGACGGGACTAACACCGATATGCTCCGGGGAGCTGTAAGTAAGCTTTGATCCGGAGATTTCCGAATGGGGCAACCCAATATCTTTGATAGGATATTACGTTACACTGAATACATAGGTGTATCGAGGAACACGCAGGGAACTGAAACATCTCATTACCTGCAGGAAGAGAAAGAAAATTCGATTCCCTTAGTAGCGGCGAGCGAAACGGGAAAAGCCCAAACCAAAGAGCTTGCTCTTTGGGGTTGTAGGACTGGGACATGAGACTGCAATGGATAGCAGAAGCCAACTGGAAAGTTGCGCAAAATAGGGTAATAGCCCCGTATGCGAAATCCAAATCAGCTCTACCAGTATCCTGAGTACGGCGGAACACGAGAAATTCCGTCGGAATCCGGGAGGACCATCTCCCAAGGCTAAATACTCCCTAGTGACCGATAGTGAACCAGTACCGTGAGGGAAAGGTGAAAAGCACCCCGGAAGGGGAGTGAAACAGTACCTGAAACCGTGTGCCTACAAGTAGTCAAAGCCCGTTAATGGGTGATGGCGTACCTTTTGTAGAATGGACCGGCGAGTTACGATTTCATGCAAGGTTAAGTTGCAAAGACGGAGCCGCAGCGAAAGCGAGTCTGAATAGGGCGAATAAGTATGAGGTCGTAGACCCGAAACCAAGTGACCTACCCATGTCCAGGTTGAAGGTGCGGTAATACGCACTGGAGGACCGAACCCACGCACGTTGAAAAGTGCGGGGATGAGGTGTGGGTAGCGGAGAAATTCCAATCGAACTTGGAGATAGCTGGTTCTCTCCGAAATAGCTTTAGGGCTAGCCTCGGATATGCGAATCATGGAGGTAGAGCACTGTTTGGACTAGGGGCCCTTCTCGGGTTACCGAATTCAGATAAACTCCGAATGCCATTGATTTAGATCCGGGAGTCAGACTGCGAGTGATAAGATCCGTAGTCAAAAGGGAAACAGCCCAGACCACCAGCTAAGGTCCCAAAGTATCTGTTAAGTGGAAAAGGATGTGGGGTTGCATAGACAACTAGGATGTTGGCTCAGAAGCAGCCATCATTTAAAGAGTGCGTAATAGCTCACTAGTCGAGTGACCCTGCGCCGAAAATTTACCGGGGCTAAACAGATCACCGAAGCTGTGGATGGAACCTTCGGGTTCCGTGGTAGGAGAGCGTTCTAAGGGCATCGAAGCCAGATCGTGAGGACTGGTGGAGCGCTTAGAAGTGAGAATGCCGGTATGAGTAGCGCAAGACGGGTGAGAATCCCGTCCACCGAATAACTAAGGTTTCCTGGGGAAGGCTCGTCCTCCCAGGGTTAGTCGGGACCTAAGCTGAGGCCGATAGGCGTAGGCGATGGACAACAGGTTGATATTCCTGTACCAGTTGCTTTTGTTTGAGCGATGGAGGGACGCAGGAGGCTAAGGAATGCACACGATCGGAAATGTGTGTCCAAGCAGCAAGTCTGAGAACGAGTGAAATGCTTTTTCTCTTAAGGACAAGCTGTGATGGGGAGCGAAATTTAGTAGCGAAGTTCCTGATGTCACACTGCCAAGAAAAGCTTCTAGTGAGAAAGTAACTGCCCGTACCGCAAACCGACACAGGTAGTTGAGGAGAGAATCCTAAGGTGTGCGAGAGAACTCTCGTTAAGGAACTCGGCAAAATGACCCCGTAACTTCGGGAGAAGGGGTGCTGACCGCAAGGTCAGCCGCAGTGAATAGGCCCAAGCGACTGTTTATCAAAAACACAGGTCTCTGCAAAATCGAAAGATGACGTATAGGGGCTGACGCCTGCCCGGTGCTGGAAGGTTAAGAGGAGAGGTTAGCGCAAGCGAAGCTTTGAATTGAAGCCCCAGTAAACGGCGGCCGTAACTATAACGGTCCTAAGGTAGCGAAATTCCTTGTCGGGTAAGTTCCGACCCGCACGAAAGGCGTAACGATTTGGGCACTGTCTCAACGAGAGACTCGGTGAAATTATAGTACCAGTGAAGATGCTGGTTACCCGCGACAGGACGGAAAGACCCCATGGAGCTTTACTGCAGTTTGATATTGCGTGTTTGTATCACATGTACAGGATAGGTAGGAGCCAATGATACCGGGACGCCAGTCTCGGAGGAGGCAACGGTGGGATACTACCCTTGTGATATGACCACTCTAACCCGCTGCTCTTAGCGAGCAGGGAGACAGTGTCAGACGGGCAGTTTGACTGGGGCGGTCGCCTCCAAAAATGTAACGGAGGCGCCCAAAGGTTCCCTCAGAATGGTTGGAAATCATTCGTAGAGTGTAAAGGCAGAAGGGAGCTTGACTGCGAGACCTACAAGTCGAGCAGGGACGAAAGTCGGGCTTAGTGATCCGGTGGTTCCGCATGGAAGGGCCATCGCTCAACGGATAAAAGCTACCCTGGGGATAACAGGCTTATCTCCCCCAAGAGTTCACATCGACGGGGAGGTTTGGCACCTCGATGTCGGCTCATCGCATCCTGGGGCTGTAGTCGGTCCCAAGGGTTGGGCTGTTCGCCCATTAAAGCGGTACGCGAGCTGGGTTCAGAACGTCGTGAGACAGTTCGGTCCCTATCCGTCGCGGGCGTTGGAAATTTGAGAGGAGCTGTCCTTAGTACGAGAGGACCGGGATGGACACACCGCTGGTGTACCAGTTGTTCTGCCAAGAGCATCGCTGGGTAGCTATGTGTGGACGGGATAAACGCTGAAAGCATCTAAGCGTGAAGCCCCCCTCAAGATGAGATTTCCCATCACTTTAAGTGAGTAAGACCCCTGAGAGATGATCAGGTAGATAGGTTGGGAGTGGAAGTACAGCGATGTATGGAGCGGACCAATACTAATCGGTCGAGGACTTAACCAATTTTTAAAAGATGAAAACTCAAGCGGTGTTTTCGGGTTCCCTTTAAATTTGTAGATTCAGTTTTGAGAGAACAACGTTCTCTTGAAAAATGTGCGGTGACGATGGCAAGAAGGTCACACCTGTTCCCATCTCGAACACAGAAGTTAAGCTTCTTAGCGCCGATTGTAGTGAAGGGTTTCCCTTTGTGAGAGTAGGACGTTGCCGCGCTTTTTTTTGTATACAGAATTATTCCGCAATAGCTCAGTTGGTAGTAGCGCATGACTGTTAATCATGATGTCGTAGGTTCGAGTCCTACTTGCGGAGTTTTTTCTTAAGATGAGTTATTAGCTCAGTTGGTAGAGCATCTGACTTTTAATCAGAGGGTCGCAGGTTCGAGCCCTGCATAACTCATTTGCGGGTGTGGCGGAATTGGCAGACGCACTAGATTTAGGATCTAGCGCCGCAAGGCGTGGGGGTTCAAGTCCCTCCACCCGCATAATTTAATACGCCGGCTTAGCTCAGTTGGTAGAGCATCTGATTTGTAATCAGAGGGTCGAGGGTTCGAATCCTTTAGCCGGCACCATTCGCGGAAGTAGTTCAGTGGTAGAACATCACCTTGCCAAGGTGGGGGTCGCGGGTTCGAACCCCGTCTTCCGCTTTCATAAGGACTATGCCAGACCTTATGAAAGCAACAAACAGTAACATGCCGGGGTGGCGGAACTGGCAGACGCACAGGACTTAAAATCCTGCGGTGAGTGATCACCGTATCGGTTCGATTCCGATTCTCGGCATATAGGCACCCATAGCTCAATTGGATAGAGTACTTGACTACGAATCAAGCGGTTACAGGTTCGACTCCTGTTGGGTGCATTTTTTAATATTTTCAAACGGGAAGTAGCTCAGCTTGGTAGAGCACTTGGTTTGGGACCAAGGGGTCGCAGGTTCGAATCCTGTCTTCCCGATTCAACAATCTTCACGGGGCCTTAGCTCAGCTGGGAGAGCGCCTGCCTTGCACGCAGGAGGTCAGCGGTTCGATCCCGCTAGGCTCCATTTTCATTTTTGGCGGTGTAGCTCAGATGGCTAGAGCATCCGGTTCATACCCGGAAGGTCATGGGTTCGACCCCCTTCGCCGCTATTATACCTTGCTTCGGACCTTTAGCTCAGTTGGTTAGAGCAGACGGCTCATAACCGTCCGGTCGCAGGTTCGAGTCCTGCAAGGTCCATGAAAAAATTATCAGCTTATGGAGGATTACCCAAGTCCGGCTGAAGGGAACGGTCTTGAAAACCGTCAGGCGTGTAAAAGCGCGCAAGGGTTCGAATCCCTTATCCTCCTTTAGTGGCCTCAGGCCATTGTATTATTATCGCGGGGTGGAGCAGTTGGCAGCTCGCCGGGCTCATAACCCGGAGGTCACAGGTTCAAGTCCTGTCCCCGCAATTGTTTTCTTTTTTTAACGCATGGTTCCGTGGTGTAGGGGTCAACATGCCTGCCTGTCACGCAGGAGATCGCGGGTTCAAATCCCGTCGGAGCCGCCATGCGGGTGTAGTTTAGTGGTAAAACCCCAGCCTTCCAAGCTGATGTCGGGAGTTCGATTCTCCTCACCCGCTTTTTTAAAGAAGGGCCTATAGCTCAGCTGGTTAGAGCGCACGCCTGATAAGCGTGAGGTCGATGGTTCGAGTCCATTTAGGCCCATTGATAAAGCATACAGATAGTGGAGTTCTCTTTTAAGGGGAAGTACTCAAGTGGCTGAAGAGGCGCCCCTGCTAAGGGTGTAGGTCGTTAACGCGGCGCGAGGGTTCAAATCCCTCCTTCTCCGTAGCTTTATCGCAAAGAATAAAAGCATGGTCCGTTGGTCAAGCGGTTAAGACACCGCCCTTTCACGGCGGTAACACGGGTTCGATTCCCGTACGGATCATTGTTTCCAGCATTATGGAGGTTTAGCTCAGCTGGGAGAGCGTCTGCCTTACAAGCAGAATGTCGGCGGTTCGATCCCGTCAACCTCCATTGGTTCCGTGGTGTAGGGGTTAACATGCCTGCCTGTCACGCAGGAGATCGCGGGTTCAAATCCCGTCGGAGCCGTTTTTTTAAATTTTATTTTGGTCTGATAGCTCAGTTGGTAGAGCACTTGATTGAAGCTCAAGGTGTCGGCGGTTCGAATCCGTCTCGGACCATTTTTTATATGATGGAGGGATAGCGAAGTGGCTAAACGCGGCGGACTGTAAATCCGCTCTTTCGGGTTCGGCAGTTCGAATCTGCCTCCCTCCATTTTTTAAAAGCTTACTCTGAATAGGGGTATAGTTTAAAGGTAGAACAACGGTCTCCAAAACCGTCGGTGTGGGTTCAAGTCCTACTACCCCTGTATCAACATTATATTATGGCGATTGTGGCGAAGTGGTTAACGCACCGGTTTGTGGATCCGGCATTCGTGGGTTCAATTCCCATCAGTCGCCCTCTTATTGGGCTATCGCCAAGCGGTAAGGCAACAGACTTTGACTCTGTCATTCGTTGGTTCGAATCCAGCTAGCCCAGTTTTTTTTAATAGTAACACCTCGGCGGTATAGCCAAGTGGTAAGGCACAGGTCTGCAAAACCTCTATCACCGGTTCAAATCCGGTTACCGCCTTTCCATAAGTACAAATAAGATGGAAAATTGCATTCTTCATATCATACCGGCGTGGCGGAATTGGCAGACGCGCTGGACTCAAAATCCAGTGCCCGCAAGGGCGTGCCGGTTCGACCCCGGCCGCCGGTATCACATCTGAAAAACCCAGAAAGATTATTTCATCTTTCTGGGTTTTTTTGTCGGATTTTTTTAACGGTGATTATCTGTTCTTTTTACTCTAGAGCTACGGCATTTATAAAAGAAAAAATATTTTCTTTTGATTTTCCCTTTACAAAAAAATATTTTTTTGTATAATAAGAGTATAAAGGTTGGATGCGCTATCATATCGCTGGAGTTGCGAATGGCCAAAGAACGGATGGTTTAAGTGCTTGGTAAGGCATCAAAGCTGGAAAACAATCAAGAGGACAATATTTCTCAAGGAAAAGGAAGGGTGAAGTGTAATGAAATGGGGATTTAGATGGTATGGGGAAAAGGGAGATACAATTCCGTTGAAACATGTTCGACAAATACCGGGAATAAACGGTGTTGTGGGTACTCTGTTGAACAAACTGCCTGGAGATGTGTGGGAAATTTCTGAGATTCAAGAATTGAAAGAGTCAGTTGAAAAAGGCGGTCTGGAATTACTGGGGATCGAAAGCGTGGCGATTCATGACGCAATCAAAGCGGGAACACCTGAACGCGATCACTACATTGAAAATTACATCAAGACAATCAAGAACCTATCCGCATGCGATGTTCGCATGATTTGTTACAGCTTCAAACCGATTTTCGGCTGGGCAAAAACAGACTTGTTCTATGAAAATAAAGATGGCAGCTTCTCGCTTGTATACGATCAAGCTGTCGTTGACAAGATGGAACCGGCTGATATGTTTAAACTGATTCACAGCCAATCGAAAGGGTTCAGCCTACCTGGTTGGGAAGAAGAGCGCCTGAATAAATTCGGCAAATTGATGGAAATGTACGAAGGCGTTACAGAAGAAATCTTATTTGAAAACCTGAGCTATTTCTTGAAAAAAATCATTCCGGTCTGCGAGGAAATGGATGTCAAAATGGCGATTCACCCTGATGATCCTCCATTTGCACTATTCGGCTTGCCTCGTATCACAAAGAATTTGCAAGACCTAAAAAAAATCCTCAGCATTGTGGATTCTCCATACAACGGACTTACGCTTTGCACGGGTTCACTTGGGGCTGAACCAAACAATGACATGGTTGAAATCATCCGTGAAGTCGGACACAGAATCAATTTTGTTCACTTCCGCAATGTCGAATTCTTGGGCGAACGCAAATTCAGGGAATCAGCACATTTGAGCACGGATGGATCCTTGGATATGTACGCCATCATGAAAGCTTTAGTGGATGTCGGGTTTGACGGAGTTATCCGTCCCGATCATGGGCGTACGGTTTTTGACGAAGTCGCAATGCCTGGGTATGGGTTGTATGACCGCGCAATGGGCATTACGTATCTGCAAGGATTGCATGAAGCAATCACGAAGGCAAAAGGATAAGCTTCCTTTATGCAAGAAAGTGAGAGTGGCATATGTTAGCAAATATGGAACACGAAATTTATCGACAAATCGAGGAAACGAAATTGTTGCCTCTTTATACCGCTACGGATCTTTCCTGTTTGGATCGATTGGAAGAGATTCTGATCAAGAACGAGGTGCGGTTCATTGAAGTGACGTTCCGAAGCAACTTAGCTTTGGATGCCATGAAGAAATTGGCTCAGTCAGGCGAGCTGATTGTTGGAGCAGGAACGGTGAGAACGCTGAAAGAAGCAAAAGACGCGGTTGAAAATGGCGCGAAGTTCATTGTTTCGCCAGCGATCGTTCCGGACGTAATCGAGTACTGCATCAAGCATGATATCCCTGTGTTTCCTGGGACGGCGACGCCTGGAGATATTCAACGTGCTACGGAATATGGAATCAAAGTAGTGAAATTTTTCCCCGCAGATATTTACGGTGGGTTAAAAGCGATCAACGCTTTGAGCGGTCCTTTCTACGATGTTAAGTTCCTGCCGACTGGCGGAATCAACGAAGAAAACTTTATGGAATATGTCCAAAATGATCATATAGTTGCTGTGGGCGGTTCGTTTATCATTTCCGAATCGGCCATCCAAAAAGATGGTGGCGAAACAGCGGATAAAACACTGAAATCATTGGTGGACAAAATCAGAGCCTAGAGAATAGCTGGAGGTCGGTTGTTGAAACGATCCTATGCCAATCAAGCTGAAATTAGTGGAGTAATGACACGAGGGTGTTGTTGCTCTGCTTTTTTTTTCCGTGCCTACTTGAGTGACTGATAATGGTCAGACGTGACCTGCTTGTCGCAAAGTAATACTATCGCACTAAAAAATGAGCACTTATCAGTTGACAATAATGAGAAATAGATTATAATAAATTGAAATTACACTAATAAAATCTGTGATGAGAAGTAGTAGCCAATGGCGTTTAGTCAAAGCGAGTTTGGGGTAGTGAAAGCCAAGCACTGTAGCGGTTGGTAAATGGATCTCTGAGACGTGATGCGAAACTTATAGTAGCAAAAACCGGGGGTCCGCCGTTAAAAGGACGGGGTATCGAGTAACATCCGTACCCGCAGAGCGAGTTTTGTACTGAGGTGGCAAACGAATGGAAACATTTCGTCCTTTTGAGGAGGAAGTGTTTTTTTGATTCTGTAGTATTAGCGCGAAAACAATGCATAGCCCATTTTTTGGTGACGCATTGGGTCCTTGATTCCGTTTGGGAGGCAAGGAGCGCAAAGAACGACAGAGTCGAGCGTGAGTCAACAGTAGAGAACTAATATGGGTGGCACCGCGGCTACATCGTCCCATTATAGGGGATGTTGTGGCTTTTTTTGTACCCAAAATCCCCTGAGTCAAGCAAAAATAGTGAAAAATTCTCATTAGGGGTGAATGAAATGTTTAATCTGACAGCAACAGAATTTGCAGCAACAAAAAAACAGAATAAGGTGTTTCCGGTACACTTGACGGTCAATGCAGACCAATTGACGCCCATCGGTATGTACTACAATCTCGAAGGGGAGCATAAGTTTTTGTTCGAGAGCGTCTTTTCTGAGCGGGAAATCGGCAGATATTCCTTTCTGGGTTCGAATCCTTACAAAAGCATCACGAGTATGGGCGAAGACGTGACGATCATCACCGATGGACAATCCGTGCACAAAAAAGGCAAAGTGCTCGATTACGTAAAAGAGCATGTATCGATTCCCTATCTTAAGACCGATATCCCGTTGCCTTTTGTAGGAGGAGCGATCGGCTATGTCGGTTATGATGTCATCCGACAGTACGAAAAACTGCCGAATGTGAACGCGGATGAACTGCAGGCGCCGGAAGCCTATTTGATGTTCTACAAGCAATTCATCAGTTATGACCACTACCAACACAAAATGATGCTCGTCCATAATGTTTTCCCCGAGGATATGGAGGATTATGAAACAATCACCGCCAATCTGGAACAATTAGCCGAAACGATGAACCAGACGAACGGCATCCGACCTTTCCAAGAGGTGAATCCGAATCAAGAGGTTTCCTCAAACGTCAGTGAAGCGGAATTTTGTACGCTCGTCGAAAAGGCGAAAGAATACATCAAAGCTGGCGACATCTTTCAGGTTGTCCTCTCGCAACGGCTGAAAATCAAGTCCGAATCCGAATCTTTCGATATCTACAGAAGACTGCGCACGAAGAATCCATCGCCTTATCTTTTCTATATCGACCTGGGCGATTTCCAGGTGATCGGGTCCTCTCCAGAAAGCTTGGTCACCGTTCAGGATGGCGAAGTCATGACGAATCCGATAGCCGGAACGCGCAGAAGAGGGAAGAATGAAGAGGAAGACAATGAGTTGAAGAAAGAGTTGCTTGCGGACGAGAAGGAACGGGCAGAACATGTGATGCTGGTGGATCTGGGACGGAACGATATCGGCAGGATCAGCGAATTCGGCAGCGTGAAGCTGGATAAGTTCATGGAAGTGGATATCTACTCCCACGTGATGCATATCGTTTCGAAAGTGACCGGCAAGTTGAAACCGGGTCTGACCTGTTTTGAAGCCTTGAGCGCGTGTTTGCCTGTAGGGACCGTTTCCGGTGCGCCGAAGATACGGGCAATGGGCATCATCGATGAATTGGAAAAAACGAAGCGGGGCATCTATGCCGGTGCGGTTGGCTATTTCTCCTATAATGGCAACATGGACACGTGCATCGCCATCCGTACCATCATTCTCAAGGACGGCTTCGCCTATGTCCAAGCTGGCGCAGGGATTGTGCATGATTCCGTTCCGCAGTCGGAATATACTGAGACACTCAACAAAGCAATGGCCTTGAAGGAGGTAATCTGAATGATTTTATTGATCGATAATTATGATTCCTTTACGTATAACCTCTATCAATACATCGGAGAAATCAACCCAGATGTGCTGGTCGTGCGCAATGATGCCCTGACACTGGATGAAATGAAGGCGATGGATCTGGATTGCATCATCCTTTCCCCAGGACCCGGCGTGCCGGAAGATGCCGGGATTTGCGTCGATGTGGTCAGGGAATTTGCCGGAAGAGTGCCTTTGCTGGGGATCTGTCTCGGGCACCAAGCCATCGGGTATGCCTATGGCGGGAATGTCATCCGTGCAGAGACGCTTAAGCACGGAAAAACCTCCATGGTCACGCATAACGGGGATCCTCTTTTTCAAGGGATCGCTTCCCCTTTCGAGGTCATGCGTTACCATTCGCTGGTAGTCGAGGAAAAGAGCCTTCCCGATGAACTGGAAATACTCTCAAAAAGTGTGGATGATGGCGTCATCATGGCGATGAAGCACAAAGAGCATGCCGTCTATGGCCTGCAGTTCCATCCCGAGTCCATCTTCACCAAAGATGGTCAGACAATTATTCGGAACTTTTTGGAAAATATCGCTAAAAAAACAGCGCAGCCAGTGAACTAATCTAAATAGGTATGGGTGAGCGGGACAAATCCATCAGAGCTTCCGATTGCGAAAGTCGGAAGCTTTTGTTGAAATACAGTGCGTTTGGACCGCTGCCGCGCATGCCGGTTGGAGAGCAATTATAACGTTTCTTAGGTCTGTGTCGAAAGGTTTAAAAAAAATTAAAAAATCGTTGACAGCATTCGGCTGCGATGATAGTATATAGAAGTTGTCCGCCAGAATCGGCTTTGAAATGATTTGAAAAAATTGTTGACATGCGATTTAGAGCGTGATATTATATAAAAGTTGCTGATCCAAGCATCTGCAAGCCGATAACGCTTCTGAAAAAAATTCAGAAAAGGCTTGACGGAGAGCCGGAGCCGTGATATTATGAATAAGCAATCACGTAATACGTGATACACGATTGACCTTTGAAAACTGAATAAAGAATGAACGAACCAAATGTGCAAGGAGCTTAGACTTCGGTCGAAGCAAACGAAGACGATACTTAGTATCGCAAACATAAAGTCAGCAAAAAATTAAGAGCAATCAGCTTAACGTGTAGGATTTCTGTACAAGAGTCCACATTTACATGAGAGTTTGATCCTGGCTCAGGACGAACGCTGGCGGCGTGCCTAATACATGCAAGTCGAACGGTCTTTTCTATGGAAGCTTGCTTCCACTGAGAAGATAGTGGCGGACGGGTGAGTAACACGTGGGTAACCTGCCCATAAGAGGGGGATAACATCCGGAAACGGGTGCTAATACCGCATAGTTTTCTTGATCGCATGATCGAGAAAGGAAAGACGGCCTTTGTGCTGTCGCTTATGGATGGACCCGCGGCGTATTAGTTAGTTGGTGAGGTAATGGCTCACCAAGACGATGATACGTAGCCGACCTGAGAGGGTGATCGGCCACATTGGGACTGAGACACGGCCCAAACTCCTACGGGAGGCAGCAGTAGGGAATCTTCCGCAATGGACGAAAGTCTGACGGAGCAACGCCGCGTGAGTGAAGAAGGTTTTCGGATCGTAAAACTCTGTTGTCAGAGAAGAACAAGTTGGAGAGTAACTGCTCCAGCCTTGACGGTATCTGACCAGAAAGCCACGGCTAACTACGTGCCAGCAGCCGCGGTAATACGTAGGTGGCAAGCGTTGTCCGGATTTATTGGGCGTAAAGCGAGCGCAGGCGGTTCCTTAAGTCTGATGTGAAAGCCCACGGCTCAACCGTGGAAGGTCATTGGAAACTGGGGAACTTGAGTGCAGAAGAGGAGAGTGGAATTCCATGTGTAGCGGTGAAATGCGTAGATATATGGAGGAACACCAGTGGCGAAGGCGACTCTCTGGTCTGTAACTGACGCTGAGGCTCGAAAGCGTGGGGAGCAAACAGGATTAGATACCCTGGTAGTCCACGCCGTAAACGATGAGTGCTAAGTGTTGGAGGGTTTCCACCCTTCAGTGCTGCAGCTAACGCATTAAGCACTCCGCCTGGGGAGTACGGCCGCAAGGCTGAAACTCAAAGGAATTGACGGGGACCCGCACAAGCGGTGGAGCATGTGGTTTAATTCGAAGCAACGCGAAGAACCTTACCAGGTCTTGACATCCTTTGACAATCCTAGAGATAGGACTTTCCCTTCGGGGACAAAGTGACAGGTGGTGCATGGTTGTCGTCAGCTCGTGTCGTGAGATGTTGGGTTAAGTCCCGCAACGAGCGCAACCCCTATTGTTAGTTGCCAGCATTCAGTTGGGCACTCTAATGAGACTGCCGGTGACAAACCGGAGGAAGGTGGGGATGACGTCAAATCATCATGCCCCTTATGACCTGGGCTACACACGTGCTACAATGGATGGTACAACGAGCAGCAAGACCGCGAGGTCAAGCGAATCTCTTAAAGCCATTCTCAGTTCGGATTGCAGGCTGCAACTCGCCTGCATGAAGCCGGAATCGCTAGTAATCGCGGATCAGCACGCCGCGGTGAATACGTTCCCGGGTCTTGTACACACCGCCCGTCACACCACGAGAGTTTGTAACACCCGAAGTCGGTGAGGTAACCTTTATGGAGCCAGCCGCCTAAGGTGGGACAGATGATTGGGGTGAAGTCGTAACAAGGTAGCCGTATCGGAAGGTGCGGCTGGATCACCTCCTTTCTAAGGAATATAATGGAATCCTTGCTTGGTTCAATCATTCTTTGTTCAGTTTTGAGAGATCAATCTCTCAAGCAAGACAATTTGTTCTTTGAAAACTGAATACTACAAAAATAAAGTAAGAAACCTAAACATTTTACCGCGTTTTAAGTTAACTTAAATGAGTTTTTAACGAAATAAGTTAGCAAGCCAGCAATGGCGAGCTTAACCATAGGTTAAGTGAATAAGGGCGCACGGTGGATGCCTAGGCACTAGGAGCCGATGAAGGACGGGACTAACACCGATATGCTCCGGGGAGCTGTAAGTAAGCTTTGATCCGGAGATTTCCGAATGGGGCAACCCAATATCTTTGATAGGATATTACGTTACACTGAATACATAGGTGTATCGAGGAACACGCAGGGAACTGAAACATCTCATTACCTGCAGGAAGAGAAAGAAAATTCGATTCCCTTAGTAGCGGCGAGCGAAACGGGAAAAGCCCAAACCAAAGAGCTTGCTCTTTGGGGTTGTAGGACTGGGACATGAGACTGCAATGGATAGCAGAAGCCAACTGGAAAGTTGCGCAAAATAGGGTAATAGCCCCGTATGCGAAATCCAAATCAGCTCTACCAGTATCCTGAGTACGGCGGAACACGAGAAATTCCGTCGGAATCCGGGAGGACCATCTCCCAAGGCTAAATACTCCCTAGTGACCGATAGTGAACCAGTACCGTGAGGGAAAGGTGAAAAGCACCCCGGAAGGGGAGTGAAACAGTACCTGAAACCGTGTGCCTACAAGTAGTCAAAGCCCGTTAATGGGTGATGGCGTACCTTTTGTAGAATGGACCGGCGAGTTACGATTTCATGCAAGGTTAAGTTGCAAAGACGGAGCCGCAGCGAAAGCGAGTCTGAATAGGGCGAATAAGTATGAGGTCGTAGACCCGAAACCAAGTGACCTACCCATGTCCAGGTTGAAGGTGCGGTAATACGCACTGGAGGACCGAACCCACGCACGTTGAAAAGTGCGGGGATGAGGTGTGGGTAGCGGAGAAATTCCAATCGAACTTGGAGATAGCTGGTTCTCTCCGAAATAGCTTTAGGGCTAGCCTCGGATATGCGAATCATGGAGGTAGAGCACTGTTTGGACTAGGGGCCCTTCTCGGGTTACCGAATTCAGATAAACTCCGAATGCCATTGATTTAGATCCGGGAGTCAGACTGCGAGTGATAAGATCCGTAGTCAAAAGGGAAACAGCCCAGACCACCAGCTAAGGTCCCAAAGTATCTGTTAAGTGGAAAAGGATGTGGGGTTGCATAGACAACTAGGATGTTGGCTCAGAAGCAGCCATCATTTAAAGAGTGCGTAATAGCTCACTAGTCGAGTGACCCTGCGCCGAAAATTTACCGGGGCTAAACAGATCACCGAAGCTGTGGATGGAACCTTCGGGTTCCGTGGTAGGAGAGCGTTCTAAGGGCATCGAAGCCAGATCGTGAGGACTGGTGGAGCGCTTAGAAGTGAGAATGCCGGTATGAGTAGCGCAAGACGGGTGAGAATCCCGTCCACCGAATAACTAAGGTTTCCTGGGGAAGGCTCGTCCTCCCAGGGTTAGTCGGGACCTAAGCTGAGGCCGATAGGCGTAGGCGATGGACAACAGGTTGATATTCCTGTACCAGTTGCTTTTGTTTGAGCGATGGAGGGACGCAGGAGGCTAAGGAATGCACACGATCGGAAATGTGTGTCCAAGCAGCAAGTCTGAGAACGAGTGAAATGCTTTTTCTCTTAAGGACAAGCTGTGATGGGGAGCGAAATTTAGTAGCGAAGTTCCTGATGTCACACTGCCAAGAAAAGCTTCTAGTGAGAAAGTAACTGCCCGTACCGCAAACCGACACAGGTAGTTGAGGAGAGAATCCTAAGGTGTGCGAGAGAACTCTCGTTAAGGAACTCGGCAAAATGACCCCGTAACTTCGGGAGAAGGGGTGCTGACCGCAAGGTCAGCCGCAGTGAATAGGCCCAAGCGACTGTTTATCAAAAACACAGGTCTCTGCAAAATCGAAAGATGACGTATAGGGGCTGACGCCTGCCCGGTGCTGGAAGGTTAAGAGGAGAGGTTAGCGCAAGCGAAGCTTTGAATTGAAGCCCCAGTAAACGGCGGCCGTAACTATAACGGTCCTAAGGTAGCGAAATTCCTTGTCGGGTAAGTTCCGACCCGCACGAAAGGCGTAACGATTTGGGCACTGTCTCAACGAGAGACTCGGTGAAATTATAGTACCAGTGAAGATGCTGGTTACCCGCGACAGGACGGAAAGACCCCATGGAGCTTTACTGCAGTTTGATATTGCGTGTTTGTATCACATGTACAGGATAGGTAGGAGCCAATGATACCGGGACGCCAGTCTCGGAGGAGGCAACGGTGGGATACTACCCTTGTGATATGACCACTCTAACCCGCTGCTCTTAGCGAGCAGGGAGACAGTGTCAGACGGGCAGTTTGACTGGGGCGGTCGCCTCCAAAAATGTAACGGAGGCGCCCAAAGGTTCCCTCAGAATGGTTGGAAATCATTCGTAGAGTGTAAAGGCAGAAGGGAGCTTGACTGCGAGACCTACAAGTCGAGCAGGGACGAAAGTCGGGCTTAGTGATCCGGTGGTTCCGCATGGAAGGGCCATCGCTCAACGGATAAAAGCTACCCTGGGGATAACAGGCTTATCTCCCCCAAGAGTTCACATCGACGGGGAGGTTTGGCACCTCGATGTCGGCTCATCGCATCCTGGGGCTGTAGTCGGTCCCAAGGGTTGGGCTGTTCGCCCATTAAAGCGGTACGCGAGCTGGGTTCAGAACGTCGTGAGACAGTTCGGTCCCTATCCGTCGCGGGCGTTGGAAATTTGAGAGGAGCTGTCCTTAGTACGAGAGGACCGGGATGGACACACCGCTGGTGTACCAGTTGTTCTGCCAAGAGCATCGCTGGGTAGCTATGTGTGGACGGGATAAACGCTGAAAGCATCTAAGCGTGAAGCCCCCCTCAAGATGAGATTTCCCATCACTTTAAGTGAGTAAGACCCCTGAGAGATGATCAGGTAGATAGGTTGGGAGTGGAAGTACAGCGATGTATGGAGCGGACCAATACTAATCGGTCGAGGACTTAACCAATTTTTAAAAGATGAAAACTCAAGCGGTGTTTTCGGGTTCCCTTTAAATTTGTAGATTCAGTTTTGAGAGAACAACGTTCTCTTGAAAAATGTGCGGTGACGATGGCAAGAAGGTCACACCTGTTCCCATCTCGAACACAGAAGTTAAGCTTCTTAGCGCCGATTGTAGTGAAGGGTTTCCCTTTGTGAGAGTAGGACGTTGCCGCGCTTTTTTTTGTATACAGAATTATTCCGCAATAGCTCAGTTGGTAGTAGCGCATGACTGTTAATCATGATGTCGTAGGTTCGAGTCCTACTTGCGGAGTTTTTTCTTAAGATGAGTTATTAGCTCAGTTGGTAGAGCATCTGACTTTTAATCAGAGGGTCGCAGGTTCGAGCCCTGCATAACTCATTTGCGGGTGTGGCGGAATTGGCAGACGCACTAGATTTAGGATCTAGCGCCGCAAGGCGTGGGGGTTCAAGTCCCTCCACCCGCATAATTTAATACGCCGGCTTAGCTCAGTTGGTAGAGCATCTGATTTGTAATCAGAGGGTCGAGGGTTCGAATCCTTTAGCCGGCACCATTCGCGGAAGTAGTTCAGTGGTAGAACATCACCTTGCCAAGGTGGGGGTCGCGGGTTCGAACCCCGTCTTCCGCTTTCATAAGGACTATGCCAGACCTTATGAAAGCAACAAACAGTAACATGCCGGGGTGGCGGAACTGGCAGACGCACAGGACTTAAAATCCTGCGGTGAGTGATCACCGTATCGGTTCGATTCCGATTCTCGGCATATAGGCACCCATAGCTCAATTGGATAGAGTACTTGACTACGAATCAAGCGGTTACAGGTTCGACTCCTGTTGGGTGCATTTTTTAATATTTTCAAACGGGAAGTAGCTCAGCTTGGTAGAGCACTTGGTTTGGGACCAAGGGGTCGCAGGTTCGAATCCTGTCTTCCCGATTCAACAATCTTCACGGGGCCTTAGCTCAGCTGGGAGAGCGCCTGCCTTGCACGCAGGAGGTCAGCGGTTCGATCCCGCTAGGCTCCATTTTCATTTTTGGCGGTGTAGCTCAGATGGCTAGAGCATCCGGTTCATACCCGGAAGGTCATGGGTTCGACCCCCTTCGCCGCTATTATACCTTGCTTCGGACCTTTAGCTCAGTTGGTTAGAGCAGACGGCTCATAACCGTCCGGTCGCAGGTTCGAGTCCTGCAAGGTCCATGAAAAAATTATCAGCTTATGGAGGATTACCCAAGTCCGGCTGAAGGGAACGGTCTTGAAAACCGTCAGGCGTGTAAAAGCGCGCAAGGGTTCGAATCCCTTATCCTCCTTTAGTGGCCTCAGGCCATTGTATTATTATCGCGGGGTGGAGCAGTTGGCAGCTCGCCGGGCTCATAACCCGGAGGTCACAGGTTCAAGTCCTGTCCCCGCAATTGTCATGATTGTCGCTGCTTCAGCAGCTTACAAGCATGATACACTTGGGCGCAAGCCCACAGTGTAACCTCAAAAAATTTTAACGCATGGTTCCGTGGTGTAGGGGTCAACATGCCTGCCTGTCACGCAGGAGATCGCGGGTTCAAATCCCGTCGGAGCCGCCATGCGGGTGTAGTTTAGTGGTAAAACCCCAGCCTTCCAAGCTGATGTCGGGAGTTCGATTCTCCTCACCCGCTTTTTTAAAGAAGGGCCTATAGCTCAGCTGGTTAGAGCGCACGCCTGATAAGCGTGAGGTCGATGGTTCGAGTCCATTTAGGCCCATTGATAAAGCATACAGATAGTGGAGTTCTCTTTTAAGGGGAAGTACTCAAGTGGCTGAAGAGGCGCCCCTGCTAAGGGTGTAGGTCGTTAACGCGGCGCGAGGGTTCAAATCCCTCCTTCTCCGTAGCTTTATCGTAAAGAATAAAAGCATGGTCCGTTGGTCAAGCGGTTAAGACACCGCCCTTTCACGGCGGTAACACGGGTTCGATTCCCGTACGGATCATTGTCATGGTTGTTGCAGCTTCAGCTGTTGTACAAACATGATACACTTGAGCGTCAGCTCACAGTGTTTCCAGCATTATGGAGGTTTAGCTCAGCTGGGAGAGCGTCTGCCTTACAAGCAGAATGTCGGCGGTTCGATCCCGTCAACCTCCATTGCATTATTTATTTCCAATCTTATGGTCCGTTGGTCAAGCGGTTAAGACACCGCCCTTTCACGGCGGTAACACGGGTTCGATTCCCGTACGGATCATCATCCTAGCTGTTGCGGCTCTAGCTGCTTAACGAACAGGATACAAATGGACGTCAGTTCCAACCAATCATTCTCTATCTTAATAGTATTTTCAACCTTACGGTCCGTTGGTCAAGCGGTTAAGACACCGCCCTTTCACGGCGGTAACACGGGTTCGATTCCCGTACGGATCATCATCCTAACTGTTGTGGCTCGGGCTGCTTAACGGACAGGATACGAATGGATGTCAGTTCTGTCCAATCAATCTCCATCTTAATAATATATTCAACCTTATGGTCCGTTGGTCAAGCGGTTAAGACACCGCCCTTTCACGGCGGTAACACGGGTTCGATTCCCGTACGGATCATTGTTTCCAGCATTATGGAGGTTTAGCTCAGCTGGGAGAGCGTCTGCCTTACAAGCAGAATGTCGGCGGTTCGATCCCGTCAACCTCCATTGGTTCCGTGGTGTAGGGGTTAACATGCCTGCCTGTCACGCAGGAGATCGCGGGTTCAAATCCCGTCGGAGCCGTTTTTTTAAATTTTATTTTGGTCTGATAGCTCAGTTGGTAGAGCACTTGATTGAAGCTCAAGGTGTCGGCGGTTCGAATCCGTCTCGGACCATTTTTTATATGATGGAGGGATAGCGAAGTGGCTAAACGCGGCGGACTGTAAATCCGCTCTTTCGGGTTCGGCAGTTCGAATCTGCCTCCCTCCATTTTTTAAAAGCTTACTCTGAATAGGGGTATAGTTTAAAGGTAGAACAACGGTCTCCAAAACCGTCGGTGTGGGTTCAAGTCCTACTACCCCTGTATCAACATTATATTATGGCGATTGTGGCGAAGTGGTTAACGCACCGGTTTGTGGATCCGGCATTCGTGGGTTCAATTCCCATCAGTCGCCCTCTTATTGGGCTATCGCCAAGCGGTAAGGCAACAGACTTTGACTCTGTCATTCGTTGGTTCGAATCCAGCTAGCCCAGTTTTTTTTAATAGTAACACCTCGGCGGTATAGCCAAGTGGTAAGGCACAGGTCTGCAAAACCTCTATCACCGGTTCAAATCCGGTTACCGCCTTTCCATAAGTACAAGTAAGATGGAAAATTGCATTCTTCATATCATGCCGGCGTGGCGGAATTGGCAGACGCGCTGGACTCAAAATCCAGTGCCCGCAAGGGCGTGCCGGTTCGACCCCGGCCGCCGGTATCATACAAAAAAGCCCAGAGAGATGGTTTCCATCTTTCTGGGCTTTTTTTGGCATGGTGATTATGTGCGGCAAGTTTGCTTGGAGCCACAGGATATCTGAACTCCGGTGAAGCTAGGGTTCGCAGGAGTTCAGGTGTCGATTACGCTATTCAGTTCCGGTGAGCAACCCTTAACAGGAGCTGAGCGCCTGGATTGTTTCTTACCTCCGGCGAATCTGTCCTCATCGGAGGTGAGGGCCCCCAGCCTAAACTATCTCGATTCATCCCTCCGCAGATCCTCATCGTTTCTATCTGTATCCCGTAATATTCCTTGGAACGTATGCTTCTTCCAAGTATTTGATTTCTTCGGCGCTCAATGCGACTTCGAATGCGCCAAGGGCATCATCCAGATATTTCACTTTTGTTGCCCCAATCAGTGGGGAGGTGACGAAGTCTTTGCTCAGCATCCAGGCAGTCGCGATTTGTCCGCGGGGGATGCCGCGCTCGTCCGCCAATTTATGAACCCTGGAAATGACTTCGTTGTCGGAAGCCACAATGTATGCAGGCAGATTTGCCTCCACGGCTTGACTGGTGCGGGCTGTGACGGCGCCGATATCCCTCGTCAATCTTCCGCCTGCCAATGGACTCCAAGGCGTTATCGCGATTTTTTGGTCCTGCAGCAAAGGGATCATTTCGCGTTCTTCTTCCCGGTAAAGAAGATTGTACAGGTTCTGCATGGAAACAAATTTCGTCCAACCGTTTTTCTCGGCGATGAATTGGGCCTTCGCAAATTGCCAAGCATGCATGGAGGAAGCTCCGATGTAACGCACTTTCCCCATCTTCACCAAGTCATGCAGTGCTTCCATCGTTTCTTCGATAGGCGTGCCGTAATCCCAGCGGTGGATGATGTACAGATCCAGATAATCCGTCTGCAATCTTTTCAAAGAGTGATCGATTTCGGCGAAGATGCTTTTGCGGGACAAGCCTTTCGCGTTCGGTCCGTCGAACATCGGGAAATACAATTTGGATGCCAGGACGATTTCATCGCGGTTGGCGAAATCCTTCAAAGCCTTCCCGACGATCTCTTCACTGGATCCAGCTGAATACAGATTCGCAGTATCGAAAAAATTGATCCCGGAGTCCAAGGCTTTTTTGATGATTTCGCGGCTTTCCGTTTCGCCGATCGACCATTTTTCCCGACCGCGTTCCGGATCCCCGAATCCCATACAACCCAAACAAAGTCTTGAGACTTCCAGACCGGTATTCCCTAATTTTACATATTCCATGACGGCGCCTCCATTTTTTTATTTTTATTATAAACCTATTGTAACTGTTGGAGTTAACTCCAAGACAAGTGTTTTCTGACGAATAAAAAAATGTTTTTGAATAGCTTCTGTTATGGTTGACTTGGAGTCCACTTCAGGGATTACACTGGAAGCAACAAAAGATGAAGAAGGAGGAATATATGATGGAAATGAGCGGAACTGCAAAAAAGAACCATGATGAATTGTTTCCCGGGCATGTGTCGATACTGGCTGAGAAGGATCCGGAACTAATTGAGGTATTCGATAATTTTGCGTTTGATGAGGTGCTGCAATACGCCAGTTTGGATGTGAAGGAACGGCAAAAAGTGCTGTTGGCTGCTTTGATTGCCATGCAGTGCGTGAACGAGTTCAAGGCGATGGCGAAGGGTGCTTTGAACGTAGGCGTCACGCCGGTTGAAATCAAAGAGATCGTCTATCAGGCTGTCCCTTATGCCGGCTTGGGGAAAGTGTTCGATTTCCTGCATGCGGCCAATGAAGTGTTGGAGGAAAGAGGGATCACGCTGCCGTTGGAGGGGCAATCCACTACGACAATCGAAAACCGTTTTGAGAAGGGCTTGGAAATCGTCCGTGAAGCTGCCGGGGACGCAGTGGACAACATGCTGGACACAATGCCGCAGAACCAGAAGCATTTCGCCACTTTCCTGGCGGATAACTGTTTCGGTGATTTCTTTACCCGCAGCGGCTTATCGATCCAGGAACGGGAACTGCTGAATTTTACCATGCTGGCTTCGATGGGCGGAGCGGAGCAGCAACTGAAGGGGCATATCCGCAACAACCTTCGCGTCGACAATGACAAGAAAAAGCTGTTGGATACGCTCACGGTCCTGTTGCCGTTCATCGGGTATCCGCGGACATTGACGGCGCTGAATTGCCTGAATGAAGTCGCTCCGGAAGAAAGCTGAAAGCGTAGGGGATAAAGATGAAAATCGCTCAAGTCAGCAAAGAGAAAAATGTGTCAATCGATAGTTTGCGTTATTATGAACGGATCGAGCTGATTCCGCCGGTAAAACGGGTTGCAGGCGGAATCCGGGAGTATTCGGATGAGGATCTGCAGTGGCTGGATTTCGTGATGGAGGTGCGAGCGGCGGGGGTGTCGATCGAACCGTTGATCGATTATGTGCACCTGTGCGGAGAAGGCCTCCACACCGTTCCGGCCCGGCGGGATCTGTGGGACGACGAGTGCGACCTGCTTGAAAAGAGGATCCGCGGACTCCAGGAGACCTTGGCGCAAATGAAGGGCAAAGTTGCCCATTATGACGGGATGCTGAAAGGCTAGGGTTGGGACATTTGTTCCAGCTCTTTTTTGTATTTTAGGAAAGCAAAAAAAACTATGGAATGTGGGGATAGCACATTCCATAGTTTTTTCAATAATGAATGACATTATCCGCATTCTTGATCCGTTCGATCACCGGCGCAGCCTCCTCGCTCATGAAAAAATCGTAAGTCGTCTGCGGAACCAGGCTCTTGAACTTTTCGAAATCAGCGTCATGGATGGCTTTGCGCACGGTCGAAGCGCTGATGGCACGGCCGCCGGATTCCTTGCGGGGCACTATGATGCAAGCGATGCCCGCTTTCGGTAGTTCCTTCTGCATGATTTCGTTATAGATATTCGTGACCTGGCTGGTGGGTTCCTCGCCCACATACCGGATGTTGATCCCCAACTTATCGGCAATCTTTTTGAAGATTGCCAGATCGATGCGCGCATGCCCTTGGATGACAGAAACGTCGTCCTTCAGGAAATAGCTCGGGAATGTCGACGTGCTGATGATGTACGGGCCGCTGTCGTGGTAGCGGACATTCTTAAGATGGGCAGTCCCCGCCATGACCAATTTTTTGCGCACAGCGAAAGGCACAAGGCTGGCATCTTCGCTGACAATGAATACATGCAGCGCATCGTTTTCGGCGGCGGCTTTCTCGATCAGATATTGATGGCCTAAAGTGAATGGGTTCGCGTTCACGACGATTGCGGCTGTCTTCAGCGCATCGATCTTATCGACGGCAAGATTGTCCAGGTAATCGGAAAAACCGGTCCGGCGGTTCTCCATGAAGACGACCTGATCCGCCACATGGGCAATTTCGTAGAAACCAAGGTCACCGAAGAATTTCGCGGTGTCGCATTTTGTATAAAGGAACAGATGCAGGTTGCCGCGATCAAACTGAACAGTGATGAGATGGGAGATGATTTCGTTCAACAAGCCTTCGCCTTGATGATCTTTGCTGACGGCCAGGCAGCGGAGTGTGTTGCCGAAGCAACTGCCGGTGGCGATGATGTTCATGTCATCATCGTACATGCCGCAGGTGTAATCCAGGTTCTTGTCGCGGGCGATGCCTTCATCTTCCAACAGCAGATCGACTTTTTTGTTGCCGAATGAATCTTTTGGGAAAATGCGGGAAATGTTGTAATCTGACATGCGATTTCCTCCTATTAGTTATGTTTTTCTGATTATGTCTACGAATGCTTTGACTTGAGGCAGCATCAGGGCCTGTTCTGAGTAAAGGATGTAGGTTGAGCGCACAAAAGGCTCTCCGTTGGCGAAGACAATCGGTTCGATATGGCCGTCAAAGTCCTTCAGACAGATTTCGGGAACGATCGCCCAGCCCAGTCCGTGCTTGACCATCTCGACGCAAGTGGAAATATTGTCGACGTGGATGCTATAGTTTTTCGGGTGCAATCCGTTTTCGTGCATCCATTGTCCCATTTCCCTTTCCGACTCCACATCGGAATTCCGGCCGATGTAGGGCAACTCCTGAAGTGTGCGCTCCTTATCCTGCAAGGAACGGATGACGCACATGTTCTCCCGGGAGAGCAGCAGCTTGTTGCTTTTCCATTCATACTCACCGCGCAGGATGGCAACATCGATCGTACCGTTGATCATCTGGACATACAGTTTTCGGCTTTGGTCCGTCGTGACGTGCGTGTTCACGTGGGGGTAGCGGTGGCAATAGTCAGCCAAGACATCCGGCAGCGCATAGAGGGCATAATTGATCGAAACGCCGGCACGGAGTGTGCCGCACACATAGTCTTTTTGTGAATCCAGGTTATCGCGCATCATCTTCAGCTGATCGGAGGCCTCTTTGCTGCGGCGTAGCACCTCTTCCCCTTCAGGAGTGAAATGGATGCCTTGTCTCGAACGCAGCATCAGGCAGATGCCGAGCTCATCTTCGATGGCGCGGATGCGTTTCGAAAGGGACGACTGGGAAATGAACAGCCTATCAGCGGCGTGCGTAATGTTTTTGGTGTCGTTCAAGGTAATCAACAGTTCAAAATCTCTTTCATCCATGGATGCAACTCCTTTTTAAATATTCGCTTTATGATTCCTTATAAGAATTGAAAATAAAAAAAAAATCTACTTTGGAATGGATGGGGTAGTGTTATGTTTCTATTTGTAACCGTTCTATCGATAAACATTATACATCAAAACGAGCAAATGCCCATATCCACAATCATTCCATATCGGAATGGGATTACATGAAAAATCAAACTTTTACATCCCGCCAAAAAAGTTGTGTAATAGGGGCAGGAAGTAGATTGATTGTTGGGACATAAAAGGGAAAAGGAGCACAGCAATGGAAATCAAAAAAGCAGGATTAGCTGGAACGCTTGAATCCAGCGATGCACAAGTAATCATCGAGCCATCAAACGCAGGGATCCAACTGACGGTTCAGAGCAGCGTCATGAACCAGTACGGCAAACAAATCAAGGCAATCGTTCTTCATACCTTAGAAAACTTAGGGGTTCAAAATGCAAAAATCATCGTAATCGACAAAGGGGCATTGGATTGCACCATCAAGGCCCGGGTGGAATGCGCAGTTTTCCGCAGTAGCGATGCATCAGAAAACAATATTCCTTGGGGAGGGGCAGTGAAATGATTAAACGTCCAACACCACAAAAAGTGCGCTTGCGCCGTACCATGATGTTCATGAATGCTCAAAAACCGGGGCTTATCAAGGATGCCTATATTTATGGAAGCGATAGCATCATCCTGGATCTTGAGGATGCCGTAGCGGAAAATCAAAAGGATTCAGCCAGATTTTCGTTGTACAATGCTTTAAAATCAGTAGATTATGGCGATACGGAAGTCATCGTCCGCATCAACGGTTTGGACACGCCGCATTGGCAAGAAGATATCCGTTGCGTTGTTGCGGCTGGCGCTGACGGTATCCGCATCGCAAAATGCGAAAGCGCGCAAGATGTATTGACCGTCGAAGAGCATGTGTTGGCGGCTGAACGCGAATTCGGAGCCGAAGAAGGCAGAACCATCCTGATGGCTGCACTTGAAAGCCCGAAAGGCATCATGAATGCTCAGGAAATCGTGAACGCTTCTCCGCGTATGTTCGGGTGTGCCATCTCTGGCGGGGATTTCCGCAAGAGCATGCACGTCCAAATCGAAGAAGGCGGTATCGAAATGCTGACAGCCAGAGGGCAAATGCTGTTGGCTGCGCGTGCGGCAGGCGTGATGTGCTTCGATACGATGTTCCCTAATATCGATGACATGGAAACGTTCAAAGCAGAAGTTATCCAAAACCACAAGATGGGCTTCGATGGCAAATCCGTAGTCAGTCCAAAGCAGATCCGGTTTGTGCATGATACATTTGCTCCGACACCAAAAGAGATTGCTTACGCCGAGAAATTGGTGCGTTCTTTCGATGAGCAGGCTGATTCCGGGGTCGGCGTTTATACGGTCGACGGCAAAATGGTCGACATTCCGTTCTTCGAGGATGCAAGAAGAATTATCGCTTTGGCGAAAGCCTGCGGCGTTTACAAAGGCGAATTATAATAGACAGGAAAGGAAGTGGATTCATTCATGATTAATGTAGTAGGAAGAGAAATTCCGGAACATCTGTTGAGTGAAGGAAAAGAAGGATATCAAGGCAAAGGCTATATGGACGGCAAATATTTCCAAAAAGCTACACCAAAAACACGTCGTTATGAAACACCACAAGAGAGCAAGATTGTCCAAAGCATCCGCGAAGCCTGCGAAAAGTGCGGCGCGCATGACGGCATGACTTTCTCGTTCCATACGGAATTCCGTGAAGGGGATTATGTAGCGAGCATGGTTGCGAAAGTATTGATCGAAGACATGGGATTGAAGGACATCACGGTGGCAGCTACCTCTTTGGGGAACGCTCAAGACACCTTCGCCGATTATATCGAACAAGGCAAAATCATCGGCGTGCAAACGTCAGGTGTGCGCGGCCGCATCGGTGAAGTCATCTCGGCAGGCAAGCTGAAAACGCCAGCCATAATCCGCAGCCACGGTGGCCGTCCGCGCGCCATTGAAACGGGTGACGTACACATCGATATCGCCTTCTTGGCAGTTGCATCTTCGGATAACTGCGGCAATTCAAGCGGCATCGGGGGCAAGAACAACTGCGGTTCGCTCGGATTCGCGATCCACGATACGCATTTTGCCGATCACGTTGTCATTGTGACGGACACAATCGTTGAATACCCTAACTTGCCGTCCTCCATTTCATCCATCGACGTTGACTGTGTCTGCGTTGTCGATGAAGTCGGCGATGCGACAAAAATCTCCACAAAAGAAGCGCGCATGACCGACAATCCACGCGAATTGATGATGGCGGAAAATGTCGCAAACGTTATTGCGGCCAACCCTTACTTCAAGGATGGCTTCTCTTTCCAGACAGGGGTAGGCGGACCTTCCTTGGCCGTCAACCGTTTCCTGGAAACGCACATGGTCGAAAAAGGCATCAAGATGAGTTTCGCTTTAGGCGGCACCAGCAAAGCAATCTGCGATCTTATGGATAAAGGTCTGGTCGGACGCATCCTGGATACGCAGGACTTTGATCAAGGCGCCATCGATCACATCTTCAAAAACCCGAATCACGTCGAAATCGATCTGAGCGAATACGCAAACCCTGCGAACAAAGGAGCATACGTCAACAAACTTGACTTCGTGGTCCTTTCCGCGCTGGAAATCGACACGAACTTCAACGTCAACGTCATCACAGGTTCTGACGGCGTTCTGCGCGGCGCTCCGGGCGGACACCCTGATACGGCTGCAGGAAGCAAGTGCTGCATCATCGTAACGCCTTTGACGCGCGGGCGCATGGCGACTGTCTGCAAAGAGGTCGTTACGGTAACGACACCGGGCGACTGCGTGGACGTTCTGGTCACGGACTACGGCATCGCCGTAAACCCGCTGCGCCAAGACATCATCGGCTATCTGGACGAAGCCGGCATAGAGCATGTCACAGTCGAATCCCTACAGGAAAAAGCCTACAGCATGATTGGCACACCAGATGACCTCGATTGGGAAGAGGACGTCGTTGCCATCGTGGAAGCCCGTGACGGCACCATCCTGGATGTCGTTCGCAAGATCAAACCGATGGAATTGGATTAACACAAACATCGCATCAAGTTTTGGACCATACGCACCATCCTTCATAGGTTGGAGTGTATGGTTTTTTGTTGCAAATGCAATAAAAATCCGTTATGCTTTATTTAAATTTCCAGAAAAGGCAGGTGAGTTGTATGGCGGAAATTCTCCGCGAAATAGGCATGGTCGCAAGGGCATTGGATTCGATTGCGAACATCGAGTTCAAGGAATACGACCTGACGAGGGGGCAGTACTTGTACCTCGTCAGGATCTGCGAAAATCCGGGCATCATCCAGGAAAAGCTGGCGGAAATGATCAAGGTAGACCGCACGACGGCTTCGCGCGCCATCAAAAAACTGGAGGCGAATGGCTTCATCGAAAAGAAAGCCGACTCCGCAAACAGAAAGATCAAACACATCTTCCCGACGGAAAAAGGCAACGAGCTCTTCCCAAACATCCACAGAGAAAATGAACACTCGGAACGGGTGGCGCTGCAGGGGTTATCGGAAGAGGAAGCGGCGGTTCTCAGCGGGCTGCTCCAAAGAGTCCGCAAAAATGTCGAAGGCGACTGGGAATACGTGAAAAAAGGCAACAAACGAAACTACTGAAGCAAAGGTAAGGAGACTATCGATATGGCAATCACACTGAAAAAATGCGGCAGTGAAGATTTGGCGGATCTTAAAGTAATCGGCATCGAAACGTTCACAGACACCTTCGCGGCCCACAACACGCCGGAAGATCTGCAGGCATACCTGGACAAAGCCTACGATCCGGAAAAGCTGAAGGAGGAGCTTTCCGCTGAGGGTTCGACTTTCTATTTTCTGTACGATGATGAGGAACTTGCGGGCTACATGAAGTTCAATGTCGCAGCGGCCCTGACGGAAGATATGGGAACTGATTCATTGGAAGTGGAGCGTATCTACATCCGGCCTGATTTCAAGCGCAGAGGGCTCGGGAAATATCTGATTGACAAAGCGATCGAACTAGCCCGCGCCCAAGACAAGAAGCTGATCTGGCTGGGCGTCTGGGAACATAATATGAATGCCATCGCTTTTTATGAAAAGATGGGCTTCGTCCATACCGGTTCGCATTCTTTCTTTATGGGCGATGATGAACAAACTGATTTCATCATGACGAAAAAACTGGGCTGACTAGCATACAAAAAAGCCATCGCCTGGTTGGGGGCGATGGCTTTTTGCGGTTGCTCTTTACATTGGAGGAGTAAAGAAGAGAAAAAGGTAAAAAGATTGTTTAATTGGCTTGTCTTTATAATAGGCCTCAGGTGTGAAAAAAGCATGAAGAAAACCTTGTTTATTTTTGTTTTTTTAAAGAAGGCAGCTTTATAATTTGTTATCCCGGGCCTTGTTCCTCTTCCTTGATAATATCCACCGTTGAGGATCGGCCGGCTTCGATCATCTTGGAAGTGCTGATCCGCAGCTGCAGGTTGGCATCGTAATCGAGCGCAAAGATGCAGGAATAGAGCACATCCAGCAAGTAGACAATGGCGCTATCGGTGGAGAAAGTGGCGATTTTTGAATAGAGTTTCTCCCTTGTGCAGATTCTGAGCACACAATCCGCAAGCCGGGCGGTCGTATTGTCCCCGATATTGGTGATGGCGATGACAGGGATATTGTTCGCTTTCAAATATTGGATTGTTTCGTTCAATATCGCAGTTTCTCCGGAATAGGAGACGATGATTGCGCAAGAGGAAGGATCCGCCAGGTGCGCCTTGAAGATCGTTTCGCCCTGCAACAAGCAAATGTCCACCCGTTTTTTGATCCGCGACATGTTGTGTTGGAATTCCTGCGTGATCAATAGGTTGTTGCTGACTGCAAAAAGACTGGTGTAGGAAGACTTCCGGATGATCTGGATGGCCTTCTGCAGGTCGTCATGGGTGATCAGCGACAAGGTGTCGTCGATGGATTCTTTTTCCAGGGCAGCAATTTTACTTGCAATCGACATGATGGTATCATTACGTTGAAAAGGCAGGTTCGCGTTAATTTCACTGAAGTGCTTCTGCAAATATTCTTCTTCCTTCAAGAAGGCTTCTTTCAAATCGCTCCAGCCGCTGAAGTTCATCTTATGGGCAATCCTCACCAATGTGGAAGGCGAGGTGTACGTCGCCTCTGCAATCTCTTTGGTGGTCATTTCTTGGATGGCCGCTTTTTTCTCCAATATATAGGCTACTATCTTTTGTTCGCTGTTCGAAAAATCGAAATTCTCCAGCCGTTCTCTGATAAGCATCTGCTACCTCCGCTCGTGTTTCATCTGAAGCTCAAGACTATCCTATCATATTTGTGAATGTTATTTGATATTCCCGAGTAAAAAAACGGGAAATTTGTAAACGTTGTTACGGAGTGTCCGGAATACATTGTTTCTGTTCCGCTATCCATTATAATCAAGTTGTAAAAGAATGTAGCAGCCTCACTTGTCGTTTGAGTCGCGCATCCATATCGGTAGGGGGAGAATATAATGATAGGGTTCATCGCTGCTGTTTTAACAACTTTGTCCTTCGTTCCGCAGGCGTGGCAGATCATCAAAACAAAGGATACTTCCGGCATCTCGTTGGGTATGTATGCCATGTTTGTGGTCGGCGTATTTTTGTGGTTGATCCACGGATGGAACATCCAGGATTATGCTGTCATTTCAGCGAACGGCATCACCTTGGTACTGGCTTCAATTATCTTGTTTTATAAAATCAAATATAAATAAGAGGAGAGATCATTATGGCATTGGATAAAGATTTTTTGTGGGGCGGCGCATTGGCGGCCCATCAGTTTGAAGGAGGGGTTCTGAACACTTCCAAAGGTTTGAGCGTGGCGGATGTCATGACAGCCGGAGCGCACGGCGTTCCACGCGTCATCACGGACGGTGTGGTCGAAGGCAACTATTACCCGAACCACGTCGGTATCGACTTCTACGGACGTTACAAAGAGGACATCGCCTTGTTCGCGGAAATGGGCTTCAAATGCTTCCGCACATCGATCGCTTGGTCGCGCATTTTCCCCAACGGCGATGAAGCCGAACCGAATGAAGAAGGCCTGCAGTTCTATGATGATGTCTTCGATGAATTGTTGAAATACGGCATCGAACCGGTCATCACGCTTTCACACTTCGAGATGCCTTACCACTTGGCCAAAGAATACGGTGGCTTCATGAACCGTAAGACTGTGGATTTCTTCGTCAAATTTTCGGAAGTCTGCTTCAAGCGCTACAAGGACAAAGTGAAATATTGGATGACTTTCAATGAAATCAACAACCAAATGAACTACAAAAACGACATCTTCGGCTGGACCAACTCCGGCGCGCACTTCGGCGATTATCCAAATCCGGAAGAAGCGATGTATCAATGCGGACACTATGAATTGCTTGCCAGCGCATTGGCTGTAAAAATCGGCAAAGAGATCAACCCGGATTTCCAGATCGGGAATATGATTGCGATGGTGCCGATCTATCCGTATTCTTCTCGTCCTGCTGATATGGTATTGTCGAACCAGATGATGCACGATCGCTGGTTCTTCGGCGATGTCCAATGCCGTGGCCACTATCCGGCTTACGCCTTGAAGATGTTCGAACGCAAAGGCTTCAACCTGGACATCACCGAAGAGGATAAAAAAGCTTTGGCTGAGGGCACTGTTGACTATATCGGCTTCTCTTACTACATGAGTAACTGCGTCGATTCGACCGTAAATAAAGATGTATCGAAAGCTCTGGACGGTTCCAGCGCACATTCCGTGAAGAACCCGTTCATCGAAGAGTCCGACTGGGGCTGGGCGATCGATCCGGAAGGCTTGCGTTATACATTGAATCTGTTCTACGAACGCTATGAAAAACCATTATTCATCGTCGAAAACGGCTTCGGCGCCATCGACGTCAAGGAAAAGGACGGCAGCTGCCACGACCCTTACCGCATCGACTACCTGAAGACGCATATTCAAGAAATGAAAAAAGCTGTCGAAGAGGACGGTGTCGATCTGATGGGCTACACACCATGGGGCTGCATCGACTGCGTATCGTTCACGACAGGCGAAATGAAGAAACGCTACGGCTTCATCTATGTCGACCGCGACAACGAAGGCAACGGAACACTGGAAAGAAGCAAAAAAGATTCTTTCGACTGGTACAAGCAGGTTATTGCTTCCAACGGGGAAGAGTTGTCTTAAAGTTCAAACATGAAAAAGCTCAGCGGGGATCGCGATATCCCGCTGAGCTTTTTTGTCGTTCGGTAATATGGGCGCCCTGCGCGCCCACGCAGCCAAGAGGGCTCTCCACCTCCGGCCAAGCGAGGCTCGCCGGAGATGGAGATAGATTATTCCGCCCACCTACGGCGAGGCGGGGCTCATCGGAGATCGAGGCTTAGATCGCTCCTCAGTTCCGGCGGACAAGCCCCCCCCAACGACCCCAGTCTCCTCAGCGCACCCCCAGGACGTGTCACAGTTTAAATTTACTGTGGTTTTTCCTGAATTGAGACGGTGTCGTCTGATAGAATTTTCTGAAGGAGCGGATGAAGTTTTCCTGATTTTTATAGCCTACATCAGGACCGATATCCTGGATTTTCATGTTAGTGTGCTTCAGCAAGTCAGCCGCAACCGTCATCCTCTTTCTTAACAAGAATTTGGTGAAAGACTCTCCGGTTAGTTGTTTGATCCGCAGAGAAATGTGCTGGGTAGAATAGTGAATGGAATCAGATAGTTGTTCCAAGGTGATGTCTTTATAGTTTTTCTCGATGGAAGTGATGATCTCAAAATCGATTACGTCCCGTTTGCGTTGTGGTTTCGGCATGATCGATCTGTCTTCATAGTGGCGGAGCAAATGGCTGAACAGCAACACAAGGTTGGAGTGGACGACTTGCACATAATACTTTTGTTTGTTGATCGTCTCCAAGAACATATCCAAGATCATATTTTTGATTTTCAGGTCCCCGTTTGTCGGGAAAATGATGAAGCTGTCGATTTTTTTCGCATAGACGTCGCTGATCAGGAAGTTTGAAAAAATATGGTCACCGCTTAGGTTATTGAAGAAAATTTCTTGGAAACTATCCTTTTGAATCAGAATATTCAGGACAATGCTATAGTTGTTCACATCCAAGGAGTGAAAGACGCCAGGCGGAACGAGACAGATGTCACCAGTCCGCATCACAAATGTCTTGTTATCAATGAATTGTTCAAACTCCCCTTCATAAACATAGAACATTTCGTAAAAATCGTGCTTGTGCATGACCGGAGTTGAATACCGCGTATGCTGGGTGATCCGGACTTTCAAGGGGTCATTTTCATTAAAGAAATAACTTTCAGAAAATGTTTCAGGAGGATTCAGTGTATCTGAAACCATATGCGGAAGGATGGGGACCAATTGTTCTTTTGCCTCTTCTTCATTGAGCGTGGCCACAAATTCTTTAATCAGCTGTTTGTTTGACCGGATTTCCCGATGGTTCATCAAATATTCTTCGACTTTTGTATACTCATGCAATTGCCGCAGTAGTTGCTCCAGCTCCATTATAGTTCTCATTCCTTCCGGTTTTTATCTTCCATAAAAGAGCAGTTTATTTTTTTCGCTCCCCGACTGATTATTCGATTTGGTTAACTATAGTTGCCCTTTTTGATAAAAATAGTCACTTTTCCATTATACTATGGATTATTCGTTAGAAAAAGTCAATTTTATTAGCGTAATTGCGCAATGGTTGATTTCTTTGGGAACCCTTACAATTCAAATATAAGGAGGGTTCAAATGGATAGAGACAGAACAACTGAGTGGATTTGGATAAAAGATTGGACACTCGAAGATGGAGAAACGCCTAAACAAGTCTATTTTCGTAAAGAGATTCATCTTTCAGCTCCGATTGAGGGAGAATTGAGGATATCCGCTGATTCCCGGTATAAACTATATATAAATGACAAGCTTGTGGAGGTGGGTCCGAGTAAAGGGGATCGACAAATCTGGTATTACGATACGATTGATATCACAAAGCACCTGAAGGAAGGATTAAACGTCTTCGCCGTAAAAGTGCTGCGGTATCCGCTGAATCATTCAAAAGGGAATCATGGCATATTCCGCACGGATACGCCTGGGCTCTATGTTTCGGGAGAAATGACAAGCGCTGAAGGTTTTGTGCAGAGCATCCAGGCAGACGAAACCTGGCGCTGCCTCATTGATCCAAATTTTGAAATCATTTCGGAATCAGCGGTTTTTGCGCCCCTGCAGATATATGAAAAAGTGAGCGGCGATGCTGAAAATGCCGACTGGCTGAAGGCCGGGTTTGACGCACGCGATTGGCCAATGGCGAGGGCATATCAGCCATCCGAGATGAGCCGAGCGGTCAGTCCGGGGAACTTGCATGCGCGCACCATTCCGTTTATGTACCGGAAGGAACGTAATTTCGAGAAAATCATGACACTGAGGCAGTCGGAACATCCGAAAGAAGCGTGGGAGAAATTCCTCAGCAAAAGAGAGCGCATTGTCATTCCGCCTAACAGCAAGGAAATCATTGAAATCTCTGCCGGTGAGGAAATGACAGGTTACCTCCAACTGGCGGTTTCCGGCGGGCATTCCGCTAAGATCAATATTCTTCAATCGGAAGCTTACGTCCAAAACGCAAAAACAGTCGTCAACGGTCTGGAGATACCTTTGAAGGAAGATCGGGAGGACTATCTGGGAGGGCACCTGGAAGGATTCAGTGATGAATATACAGTAACGGGTTACGGTACGGAACAAGCCCCGGAATGCTATGCACCGTTTTGGTTCCGGACATTCCGCTTCATCGGGCTGGAAATTGAAACAGAAGATGAGGAACTTGTCCTTGAAGCTTTTGATTACGTTGAAACCGGCTATCCTTTGGAAGTGAGCACATCTTTCGAAAGTTCAGATGAAAGTTTGAGCGCAATTTGGGAGATAAGCGAAAGGACCTTAAGGCGCTGCATGCATGAGACGTATGAGGATTGTCCGTTCTATGAGCAGTTGCAGTACGCAATGGATTCCAGGCTACAGATACTGTATACCTATGCTGTCTCTGCGGATGATCGGCTCGCACGCAAATGTATGGACGATTTTAAGCGCTCTCATCGTTACGATGGCACCTTGAATGGTTCGTACCCCTGTTATGGGCCGAATGTCATACCTGGATTTTCCATCTACTACATCTTGATGCTGCATGACCATATGATGTATTTTGAAGATGTGGCACTTCTGGAATATCATATGCCTACGGTTGAAGGCATATTGAACTACTTTGAGAGAAATTTGAGACCTGAAGGCTATGTAGGAAAGCTTGGGGGCATAAACGGGATCGATCGCTACTGGTCATTTATTGATTGGACGCCTGAGTGGAATGCTACAAGCGGTGTTCCTCCGGCAACGTTACAGGGTGCCATCACGATGGAAAGTTTGCTCTATATCATGGGCTTGCAGACGGCGACGCAGATAGCTGAACATCTAGGTCGCAGCCAATTGGCAAGCCAAATGGAAGACAAAGCAGAAGCAGTAAAACGGGCTATCAGAAAATACTGCCTCGGTTCAAACGGAATGATCCAGGATGGTCCAAGTATTGAAACGTACAGCCAACATACGCAAGTGTTTGCGTTATTGACGGATACCCTTTCCCATCAACAGGCAAAAGCAAATCTGCTGGAGACGATCCTGCATAAAGAAAACTATGCGCAGTGCTCGGTGGCAATGTCTTTTTATCTCTATCGCGCCTTGCAGAAAGCTGAGCTTTATGAGATGACGGATGATTATTGGAATATTTGGCGCAGGATGATCAAGAATAATGCCACGACTTGCGTTGAGGCAGAAGCCGGCGAGAGAAGTGAATGTCATGCTTGGGGGTCCTTGGCGCTGTATGAATTGCCGAGTGTGACATTGGGCGTTTATCCAGCAGAACCAGGCTACAAATCTGTCATGATCGCTCCAACTCCTGGATACCTGACATGGGCCAAAGGAGAGGTTATGACGCCTCATGGGATTGTCAAAGTTGAATGGAAGAAAGATGGAGCTGGTTTAAATGTCAGTTATCAGGTGCCGGAAGGCATGAATGTATACGCTGTCAGCAGTGCCGATAAACAGTAATGAATGATCAACAGTTTTTACAAAAGAGAGGAAGAATAATGATGAAAAAGAAATTATTATTTACAATTGCTTCAACAATGCTGGTGTTCCCGTTGATTTCAGGATGCGGAGGAGAAGCCACAAGTACGGATGGAGAAGTCAAGGGTGATTTGGTTATCTGGGAACATGACCCTAGTTTTGAAGAACCTGTACAAACGCTGGTGGATGAGTTCAATAAAGATTACCCAGATGTCAATATTGAGGTGGAAGCCAAGTCAGGGAGCGACTATTACTCGCTGTTGACGACATCACTGCAATCAGGCAGCGGCCCTGATCTGTTCTGGACGAACGGAACAGCAACAGAAAATATGCAAACCTATGTCGAACAAGAAAAGATTGCCGACATTTCAGAGATAGTCGATTTCAGTGAACTATCTGAAGAATCGTACGACTTAGCCAAAATCGATGACAAAACGTATTCGGTTCCTTGGATGACATTCGATGCGAGAGCGGTTTATTACAATAAGGATATCTTTGAAGAATTAGGCATCACGGAGCCAAAAACATTCGACGAATTTGAAGCGATGCTTGAAAAAATAAAGGACAATGGTTATGTGCCGATTTCGTTATCCGGATTGAGTTCATGGCAGCTATTGTGGGTCTATGAAGTGCTGTTGGCTTCACAATACCCAGAATATACGAAGGGCTTCGATGATTATTCTGTAAAAGCAGATTCAGAGGAAGCAAGAGCAGCGTTGGACAAAGTTGTTGAATGGGCAGAAAAAGGCTACTTCGGTGATGGGTTCAAAGGTGTGGACAGCAATGGACAAACCTTGGCGTTTACGACCGGCAAAGCTGCGATGACCATCGATGGCTCTTGGATGGTGCAAACAATCGAAAAAAATAATCCGGATCTGAATTTTGGTGCTTTCCAGATTCCTTCAAATGATGGAACGAAAACGATGATGGGATCATTCGCCAATGGATTCTCGATGAATGCTGATACAGAAAACAGTCCTGCAGCAGAAGCATTCCTGCAATTCTGCGCAACGAAGGAAGCACAAGAGATTTGGGTGAAAGAATTGCATGCCGTTTCAGGCGACTCAGAAATCCCTTCTGCTGAAGGTGTTGCCCAAGAAATCTCGAATGCGGATCAAGTAGTTGGTACTTGGCAGTCGATGTTGACAAAACACTCCTCTGGTTCAAACTCTGCGGCTTCTGTTTGGGAAGAGGAAGGAACCGCTATTTTTGGAGACAAACTTACTGTGGATGAATTGATGGATAAAATCGGCGCAGCCATGGATTAACCCAACAGAAAAATTAGAAGCATCGTTTTGGATCAGCATCCGTTCAATCTCTTTACTGATTGGACGGATGCTGCATTACAAAGCGCCAGGACGTGTGACTGACAGGATGTTGAAATTTTCAGCAAAAGGAGTGTACCTATGAAAAATCTTTTGAAAAGTAAGCCTCAGATAGGGTTTATCCTACCGGGGTTTCTGATATATACAATTTTTGCAATCATCCCCATTTTTTCGGCCATGTACTACAGTTTTTTTGAATGGCCCGGAATCGGGGAGAAGACCTTTGTTGGGCTAGATAACTTCATTACGCTGTTTACCGATGAAACGGTGGCCCCGATTTTCTATAATGCGTTGTTCAATAACCTAAAATATATATTGTGCATTTGGTTCATCATCACACCTGTACAATTCATATTGGCATATATCCTCTTCATCAAAATCCGCGGCGCCCAGTTTTTTAAATTAATGCTGTTTTTGCCTTACGTAATCAGTTCAACCATCATCGGCTTCTTCACTACTTTGATTTTCGATCCAAACATAGGAAGCTTGAATGCAGTGATTGAATCGATGGGGGGAACCAGGGGATTGTGGCTGGGGGATCCCAACATGGCTTTCAAAATCCTGATTCTGGTTGTCCTTTGGCAAGGTATCGGGACAGGTATGATGATTTTCTATTCGGACATGCAAGGGATTCCTAATTCCTTGATTGAAGCCAGCGAAATGGATGGCGCCAATGAGTGGGTAAAATTGACTAAAATCATTTTTCCGATGTCCATTTCTTCCTTTACAACGAACATGGTGATGTCGACCATTTGGGCATTGGCTGTTTTCGATCTGCCATTCCTGTTGGGCGGCGTGACCGGCGGAGCTGATAAATCACTGGATTTCGTGAATATCATGTTCTACAGATACACTTTTGGAACTGCGCTGAACGGGAAATCCAATATGGGCTTCGGTGCCGCCATCAGCGTCGTCATGTTCCTGGTCATTGCGGTGATAACGCTGGTACTGACGCAACTATTGAAGAAACTTGAGAAAAATTAGAAAGATAGGAGAGATAAAATGAAAAAGAAGCAAGATACCCTTTTAAGAAATGCCCTGTCTCTGTTATTGCTCTTGTTTACCTCAATAACTTTAATATTGTTGGTCATTACGTTCATGAATTCATTCAAGAGCAGTTCAGAGCTCGCCCGAAATACATTCGGGTTTCCGAGTACGATCACGCTGCAAAACTATATCACAGTGATCACGGAAGACAATTTCTTCAAATATTTGTTCAACAGCTTGTTCATCACTTTAGTGGGCGTGTTCTTCCTGCTGTTGCTGAGTGCGATGGTAGCTTACGGCATTTCCCGGTATGAATTCAAGCGGAAAGAAGTCGTAAGCACCTATTTCCTGATCGGGATGATGTTTCCCGTGCAGTTGTGCGTGATGCCGCTATTTGTAATTTTGAGAAATATGCAGCTGCTCAACACAATGACAGGTGTCATCCTGCTGTACATCGCAGGGATGTCCTTCCCTGTATTTACGCTGACTAAATTTTTCCGGAACATTCCCGCTTCAATCGAAGAGTCGGCAAGACTGGACGGTGCCAGCGAATTCCAAATTTTCTTCAGCATCATCATTCCGATCTGCAAGCCAGTACTGGCGACGCTCGGTTTGATCAACGGCATCCGCATCTGGAATGATTTCTATATCCCGATGGTTTTCCTTTCGGATTCAAATAAAAGAACGCTTATGTTAAGTGTCTATAAATATATGAGTGACTTCGTTCGGAATTGGGATCTGACTTTTGCGGCAGTCGTTCTGACGCTGATTCCAATTTTGATCTTGTACTTCCTGTGTTCCAGTCAAATTGTCGAGGGCATTACGGACGGAACCGTCAAAGAGTAAAGGCCTAAATGTTGAGGTAGTGGTGTGAATGATGAAAAGTCAAAAGGATGGAGGTAAGACTATTGAATAACACTTCTAGAGACGAGAATAAAGCGTGGAGCTTATTGGAGAAAGTCGGCAACCTTGCCATCCTCAATTTTCTCTTTTTGATCAGTTCACTCCCGCTGGTGACAATCGGAACGGCGCTGCTGACCCTTAATCAAGTCGGGAAAAATATTCTCGATGATAAAGAGCCCTATGTCTTTACAAGTTATATGAGATATTTCAAGCGGAATTTTAAGAGCGGCATCAAAAATTGGCTCTTGACCCTTCTGTTTTTCGTGTTGATTTTCGGCAATCTGGTCATGCTGGAAAATAATATAGTCAATCCGCTGTTGAAAATGGTAGCGCTGAGTGTTGTTCTGATATTCCTGAGTCTGTATTTGATTGTGGTGACTTTCGCATTCAATTTGGATGCGGAGAACAAAATAAATCTGAAAGACACTGTAATCCAGAATGTGGTCATAGGCTTTCAAAATCCATTAGTGACAATCGGTTTGGTTCTGTGGAATGTTTTGAACATACTGTTCTTTGCTTGGCTACTGACATTTGCCGGCTTCTTCCTGATCTACTACTTCTCGATAGGTTTTGCTCTGCTCAGTTTAGGGAATGGCAGGTTGATAAGGAGATTGAAACAGAAAACAGATTGACCATGCAAGTGTCCGTAATAGTAGTTTTTAGGGGATGAAAAGGTGAGTAATTATTTATGTATCGATGTCGGTGGGACGTTCATCAAGTACGCCTATGCGGATTGTTTTGGTAAAATCAGCTCCAAAGATAAAGAGACTACGCCAGCTAATTTAGATGGATTTCTGGCTGTAATAAGAAAGATTGTTAGTGAAAATGCAGAAAATATCGATGGGATTGCGATTTGTTGTCCTGGTAAGGTGGACCGCAAGGAAGGCATGATATTCCATGGAGGCTCCTTACCGTATCTGGATGGGTTGCCGTTAAAGGATATTCTGGAGGATGAGTTTCATTTGCCGGTTGGCATAATTAATGATGGGAAAGCTGCGGCCCTCTCGGAATTATGGCTCGGAAACCTGCAAGGTTGTGGCAATGGCGTTGCCCTCGTCCTCGGAACGGCTATCGGCGGGGGGATAATCGCTAACGGCCAACTGTTGGAGGGCGAGCATTTTCAAGCTGGCGAATTCAGCTTTATCGTTCATAATCCAAGGGAACAAGCGGGGAAATCATTGATTGGGGATCGCTTGTCGGCGGTTGCCTTTGTGGAAACTGGTTCACAAAAAATCGGTCTCGTTGAGGCGGAGGGCCAGCTAGTTTTTGATGCGATCAATGAAGGAAATCAAGTGCTGGTTCAACACTTGGAAAATTATTGCTACGAACTGGCGCTCGTCATCTTGAATATCCAGGCTGTCCTGGATTTTTCCAAAGTGGTTATCGGGGGCGGAATCAGTGCGCAGCCGCGCTTGATACAAGAAATCGATAAGCAACTTCAAAAGATTCGTTCGGATCTGCCGGCTCTGGAAGCAACGATGTGTAAACCGATTGTTTTACCATGTAAATTCTACAATGATGCCAATATATTGGGTGCATTATATAACCTGCTTTCGAGGTCCGAAACGGCAGATAGGCATTAGGGCTTTTAAAACAGAACAAATAACACAGACAGCAGACTTGTAAAGTCGCGCCTGCACAAGCGATAAAGAAGATGCTTCACCCCAACTGTTAGGATTAAAAGTCTAACGCTTGGGGTGAGGCATTTGCTATTGATAGAAACCTGATACAAAATAGGGAGGGACCTGCCAAGGCTCTCCAGCTCCGGCCAAGCGAGGGCTCCTCGGAGCTGGAGGTAGATTATTCCGCCCAACTACGGCGAGGAGGGGCTCATCGGAGATCGAGGCTAGAATGCTACCTCAACTCCGGCGGGACAAACGCTCACCGGAGATGGGGCGCCCTAGGCAGTCCATGAACATCCGTCCGCGCATCCCGCCCACGCAGAATGAACAAAAAAACCACCGCTCATAAGAGCGGTGGCATAAAGGAGTTGTTCTTTACCTTGGAGGAGTAAAGAAGAGTAAAAAGATTGTTTGTGATTGGCCTATCTGTATAATAGTCCTCAATTGTGAAGATATTATGAAGAAATCCTTCTTTATTTTGGTTATTTTAGCACTAAAAAGAAAAATATTGCGAGGGGTGCGACCATAAAACCGGCGAAATGATATACTGTTCTTATAAAAATTACAGGGAGGAAATTTAATGAAAGTAGCATTAATTGCGCATGACCGTAAAAAGGATTTGATGATCCAATTATGTACCGCCTATAAAGCAATCCTGGAAGAACATGTATTGTTTGCGACCGGCACGACCGGCACCCGCATCATGGAAGCGACCGGATTGAATGTACACCGTTTCAAGTCGGGACCGCTTGGAGGGGACCAACAAATCGGCGCTATGATTTCGGAAAATCAAATGGATCTGGTCATCTTCCTGCGGGACCCATTGGCCGCTATGCCCCATGAACCGGATGTAACCGCTTTGATCCGTCTAAGCGATGTCTATGAAATCCCATTGGCCACCAATATCGGCACAGCCGAAGTGCTGCTCCGCGGATTGGATGCCGGCTTCGTCGATTGGCGTGAATTCTACAACGCGGAAGGCAGCATCGATTTCGGATAAGTCCGCAAGAGGCTGTTTGCAAAAAAATAAAACGCATCACTTACTTGGATCATTCCAAATGAGCGACGCGTTTTTTGTCCATTAAATGGGGCTGTTCAGATAGGACAGCGCATAGGAAATATGCAGTTCCGTCGCGATGGCCAAGCCTTTTTCATCGATGTCGAATTTCTCGTGGTGATGGCCATATGCGGTCTCTTCGCTGCTTTGAGTGCCGATGAAGCAGTAGACTCCGGGCGCGACCGCCAGGTAATCCGCGAAGTCATCGGCGCCCATGCTTTTCGGGCTATCGGTGATGACGTTCTCGATTCCGACAATGTCCGAGGCGACCCGGATCGCATGGTTGGCCGATTGGATGTCATTGATCAGCGGTGCCGCGGCATCGTAGTTGGAGAATTCGATGGTGGTGCGATGCGCATCTGAAACGTTCCGGGCGATCCTTTCCACGGCCTCCAGAACCTGCGCCCGGACTTCGTGGCTGAAGGTGCGGACGGTGCCTTCGATCTCGGCTTCGTTGGCGATGATGTTGTAGTTCGTTCCCGCACGCAACACCCCGATGCCAACGACGACCTCGTCAGTAGGGCGGACTTCCCTGGCAACGATGGTCTGGAGTTCGGTGACGATGGCTGCTGCGCTGATTAAGGCATCGCGACCCAGATCCGGACGCGAGACGTGTCCGCTCTTGCCGAAAACTTTGATCTTGAAGATGTCGCAGGACGCGTTGGAAGGGCCCGGTGTCGCGACAATTTTGCCCACTTGCGTGCCGGATTGGAGGTGGATGCCGAAGACATGGTCAATGTCGTCGATATAGCCGCCGCGCACGAATTGGCGCGCCCCGGCGCCGATTTCCTCTGCAGGTTGGAAGGCGAACTGGATCGTGCCGGAGAACTCATCCTGATGTTCCTTCAGGATTTTCAGCGCGCCCAACAGGGAAGCCGTATGCCCATCGTGCCCGCAGGCATGGTTGAAACCGGGATTGACGGATGCGTAGGGTTTGCCGGTCTCATCCGGTAAAGGTAGTGCATCGATATCGGCGCGCAGCAGAATGGTCTTGCCTGAGCCTTTTCCGCCGGTCAAGGTGGCCAAGATGCCGGTCTCTCCGACATTGATGTAAGGTACACCGATTTCTTCGACTTCCTCCTTGATGCGTTGGATCGTTTCGAATTCCTTCAGGCTTGGCTCCGGATGACGGTGGAAATGGCGGCGCAGTGCGATGATGTAGTCGTAGATATCGGTAACTTCTTCATGGATCTGTTTTTGGTTGATTGTCATGGATGATTCCTCCTTGGATCTGTATAGGAAAGGGGCTGTGGGCACAAATGGCCCAAGCCCCTCGAAATAGTTCAGCTTTTCTATTCTGCTTCGTCCCAAACGGGAAATTGCGAGCCTTTTGATGATTCTTCGATGACTTTTGCCGTTCCTTCAGATTGGTAGTAGGCTACGATCGTTTGGAAAACTTCGTTATCTAAATCTTCGGAAAGTGCCGCGATGACGTTGTAGTAGGGTTTTGAATCAGCGGTTACCGGCTCAAGGAAGACAGCATCTTCGCTCGGGATGAAGCCAGCATCCACGGCCATGCCGCTGTTGATGACGGAAGCTGTCACGTCCTGCAAAGCGCGGGCGGTCTGGTTGGATTCAAGCGTCTGGAACTGCAGGTTCAATTTGTTTTCGACGATATTTTCGGTTGTCGGAACCAAACCGGCTTCAGGATCAAGCGTGATCAATCCTGCTGTCTGTAACAGAATCAAAGCGCGTCCTTCATTGGAGACGTCGTTCGGGATGGCGATGGTGTCGCCATCCTTCAGTTCGCTGATGTCAGTGATTTTATCGGAGTAAAGTCCTAAAGGAGCCATTACCGTATAGCCGATGGTCGTCAATTCTGTTCCATGGTCTTTGTTGTAGTTGTCCATGAAGATCTCTGTCTGGAAAGAACTCAGATCGATTTCACCTTCGGCCAAAGCATTGTTAGGAGTCGTGTAGTCGGTGAATTTGACCAGTTCGACTTCAATGTTTTCTTTTTCTTTCAGCTCTTCGATGACGTAATCCCAAGGCTCGTTGACTTCGCCGACGACACCCAATGTGACTTTGACGGGCTCAGTCGCTTCGGCAGAGGTCACGTCGCTGGACGAGGAATCGGATGCTGCGCTACCGCAAGCGGCAAGGAAAAGGCTGGCTGAAAGGGTCAAGGTTGCTAGAAATGTCTTATTTTTCATCATTAAAGGGCTCCTTTGTATATAAAGATAGCATCAAGAGCGGCGCGAAAAGAAACGCGACTGCTTGATGCTACTCGTAAATTTAGTATGTTTTCAGGCTGTTGAAGATGAAGAGCGGTTTTCGCTTAGTCCCAAGCAGGGATATCTGTGTTTGCAGTTGTTTCTGCGATCAAAGTTTTTGTTTCTTCTGTTTGGTATGCTGCTACAACTTTTTTGTAGACTTCATTGTCAACGTCTTCTGCACGGGCAGCAATAACGTTTTTGTAGATGTCCAAGACTTCCTGGATGTTGTCTGTATCCAAGTACAGGGCATCTTCAGTCGGTACAAGTCCAGCATCGACAGCGAAGTTGGTGTTGATGACTGCAGCGCCTGCATCTTCAAGCGAACGCGGCAATTGTGCAGCATCCAATTCTTCGATGTTCAGGTTCTTAGGGTTTTCGATGATGTCGTTTACGGTTGGCGTTGTGCCTGTTGCGTTGTCCAAAGTGATCAAGTCGATGGCTTGTAATAGCAACAAAGCGCGTCCGCCGTTAGTTACGTCATTCGGGATAGCGATTGTATCGCCGTCTTGAATTTCGCTGTAATCCGTATAGTTGTTAGAGTAGATTCCCAGTGGAGACACAAAAGTGAATCCAAGAGGCGTCAAGTCTGCGTCGTTGTTTGCGTTGTAGTTTTCCAGGAAGGCTACGTGCTGGAAGGCGTTCAAGTCGAGTTCACCGTTATCCAACGCGATGTTCGGTTGGTTGTAGTCAGTGAATTTGACGATTTCAAGATCGATGTTCTCGTCTTCCAGACGCACTGCGACGGCTTCCCAGATTTCGACTGCAGATTCGCTGACCAGACCGATTTTGACTGTAGTTGGTTCTGCTGCAACTGAGCTGCTTGACTCTGCAGCGGATGAATCAGCGGTTGTGCCGCCGTTTCCGCATGCTGCCAGGAATAACGAAGCTGTAAGGACTAGGCCACCAAATAATTTACTCTTTTTCATATGAATTTCCTCCGATTGGTTTTTTATATTTTTACATCACGTCTGCAAACGTGATTTTTGTAAACAAGTTAATGGTTCTTACTGTTCCCAAGCTGGTACGTCGTTGCCTTCTGTGACATCGTCCAGGATCGCTGCTGTTTCGGATGTTTGGTATTCCGCAACGACTTGTTTGTAGGTTTCGTTGTCGACATCTGCTGAACGTGCCGCTACGATGTTCTTGTAGACGTCCGCAACGCTTGCGATGTTGTCGGTATCAAGGAATAAGGCGTCTTCTTTAGGATTCAGGTCTGCATCAGTAGCGTAGTTCGTGTTGATGATCGCTGCGTCCACATCAGGAAGGGAGCGTGCGACTTGTGCAGCATCCAATTCTTCAAAGCTGATGTTCTTCGGGTTTTCTGTGATGTCGCTGACTGTCGGTGTTGTTCCTTTCGCTTCGTCGACTTTGATCAGGCCGATTGCTTGCAACAACAAGAGTGCGCGTCCGCCATTGGTCACATCGTTGGGGATGGCGATTTTAGCTCCCTCGGCGATATCCGCATAGTCCGTAACTTTTTCGGAATACAAACCAAGTGGAGAAACATAAGTGAAGCCGATAGGAGTCAGATCAGACTTGTTATTGGCGTTGAAATCTTCAAGATAAGCAACGTGCTGGAATGCGTTCAGGTCGATGTCGCCATTCTCCAACGCGACGTTAGGTTGTACATAGTCAGTGAATTGGACGATTTCCAATTCGATCCCTTTCGCTTCCAACCGGCTGGCTACATCTTCCCAGACCTCAACTTCTACTTCGCTGACTACGCCGATTTTCACTGTTTCGTTATCTGAAGAAGCAGTATCCGCTGCTGAGTCCGTGTTCGAGTCGCTGCTTCCGCAAGCTGCTAAAAATAAGGTAAGTGCTGCAACACCTGAGAATAATACGTTTTTCTTTTTCATGATTTGTTTCCTCCGATTTTGTTTTTTTATTTTTTAATGACTGACTTTCTTTACCAAGGCATTTCCGATGGCTTGGCTGATGAATACGATGATCAGGATGATGATGGTTGCGACCAAGGTCACGTCGTTCTGGAATCGGTTATAGCCGCGGGTGATGGCCAGGTTACCCAAGCCGCCTCCGCCGATGGCTCCAGCCATTGCCGTCAAACCGATCAGGTTGATGATCGTTACGGATGACACGCGGATGATGCCGGCCAAGCCTTCCTTCAGGTAGACGCGGAAGATGATTTCCCAAGGGCTGGCACCCATTGATTGGGCCGCCTCGATGACGCCGGGATCGACTTCAACCAAGGCATTTTGGATCTGACGGGCATAGAAGGGAACGGTCGCTACAACTAGTGGCACGATTGATGCGGTCGTTCCGATCGAAGTGCCGACCACGATCCGAGTGAACGGTACGATCAGCGCCATCAGGATGATGAAGGGCAGCGAGCGGAAAATGTTGACCAGCTTATCCAGAACGTTGTACAGGTGTTTGTTCTCCAGGATGCCGCCATCTTGTGTGACCAGTAAGATGACACCGAGGATGACTCCCAGCCCACCGGCGATCAGTCCGGCAACGAGGGTCATGTATAAGGTTTCCCAGGTGCTCAGGAGCACTTCATCCCAAATCTCAGAGACGTTAGGGAGAAAGGTTGTCATGAATGTGTTCATTCTTCGTCGCCTCCTTTACTTTTCTTTTCGGCAATGGTTTCCGCGGTGATGATCTCCACCGTCACGCCATTGTCCTGCAGGTAGCGGACGGCTTTCGCGATCGCTTCCGGTGTCCCGCTCAGGACGAGGAGCAGGGTGCCGACTGGCGTGTCCTGCAGTATCTCGACGTTGCCGAAGAGGATGTTGCCTTGGACATTGAACGTATTGGCCAGCTTGGCGATGAGCGGCTCGCCTGTGGAACCGCCGACGAATGAAAGCTTTGTCAGCACATCATGTTCGTTCAGGTTCAGGATGGTCGGGTGAGTGATGACCGTTTCGATGCCGTGTTCGACATGCGTTGCTGTATCGATGAAGTCCTTCGTCAATTGGTTCTGCGGCTTCGTGAAGATGTCTAAAATTGAGCCGTATTCAATCACGCCGCCGTCTTCCATCACAGCCACTTTGTTGCAGATTTCCTTCACGACCTGCATCTCATGGGTGATGATGACGATCGTCAAGTTTAATCTTTTGTTCAGTTCTTTCAATAGAACAAGTATCGAAGAAGTCGTCTTCGGATCCAAAGCGCTGGTCGCTTCGTCGCAAAGCAGCACTTCCGGGTCATTCGCCAAAGCGCGGGCGATGGCCACACGCTGCTTTTGCCCACCAGATAATTGGGAAGGGTAAGCTTTGGCTTTTTCGGACAACCCGACTAAGGAAAGAAGTTCTGTTACCTTGTCGTGGATTTCCTGTTTACTTAAGGAAGAATTCTTCAACGGAAATGCGACGTTTTCGTGAATGGTGCGGGAGTGCATCAGATTGAAATGCTGGAAGATCATCCCGATTTTTTTGCGTGACTCACGCAGGTCCTTGTCGTTCAATGCCATCATGTCTTTTCCGCTCACGATGACTTTTCCTTCGGTCGGACGCTGCAGAAGGTTGATGGTCCTTACTAATGTACTTTTGCCGGCGCCGCTGTAGCCGACGATGCCGTAGACGTCGCCTTTATCGACTTCCAGCGAAACATGCTGTACGGCATGGATGGCTTTGTTTTTGTCAGTTTTAAAAGTCACTGAGATATCCTGTAGACTGATCATGTATCTTTCCTCCTCTAATAAAAAAAGCATCCATCCTACATCAAAAAAATATGACGTTAAGGACGAATGCGGACGCTTCGTGTTACCACCTTTGTTCGAATCCCCCTCGCGGCAGGATTCCTCCATAAGTGAAGGCTTGCTTCACTCGCGCACGATAAAGGGTGCTCCCTGGAAGGACTTACCGCTTGTGCAGCTCATCCCTCCCGCTCCGAGGCCATCTTCAAAACCGTTCCGTATACCTGTTCTCATCCAACCAGGCTCGCTGTGATACGTTCCGATTCTTACTTTCCTCTTCCTTGCGTTTACATCTTATCATAAAATCAAAAAACTCTCGCCTTATCTGCTGCATATTCTATGCGCAAGATAAGGACGAGAGGTCAAAGTTCGATCTCGTGTTACCACCTTAGTTCACGAAAGCATCGCTGCATCCGCCTTAGCCAGTGCGCCTGCAAACTGCTGCAAGTCATACTGAGACACTGTAACGGGCGTTCCCGTCCTGTCTTAAGAAGTTACTCTTCGGACAAGCCACTCTGAGACCATCTTCAACCAACACTTCCTTGCTTGTTTTCACCCGACCAAGCTCTCTAATGAAGGAGTGGAATGATTTACTCTTCTCTTCGCTGTGTTTTTGATGTGATTAATATACCCAATCCCGCTTTCTTTGTCAACAGATAAGATTAGAAAAAAATAGAAATTTTTCAGGAATTCTCATTTTGCGCAAGAGAAAGCGCTCTTATTAAATGGGGAATACCATGGTACGCTTGACTTATGGACGGAATAGTCGTATTCTGATTAATATTAAAATTATGTGAGAAAAAACATAAGATCCTATAAAAAAGCATGCGCCGAGGGGTTTCTGGCGGTGATGCACACTTGGATGGAGGATGTACTACATGGCTTTGACAACGAATGAACTATTTTCCCGCATCAAACCTTCGCAGATCCGCGAATTTGATGAATTATTCCGCAGTGTGGAGGGCTGCATTCCGATGACGATAGGGGAACCGGATTTTGATATGCCCGAAAACGTCAAGCAAGCCGCCATCAAGGCGATCGAAGACAATGCTTCCCATTATGCACACACTTCCGGCGAAATCGGCGTCCGGAAAGCAGTCAGTGAATTCCTGGAAAAGCAATATGATCTGCACTACGATCCTGAAACGGAGATCGTGATGACAGTGGGTGCCACCGAAGGTCTTTTTGCCGCGGCTTTCGGGTTGCTGAACCCGGGCGATAAGGTCATCGTCCCGTCGCCGTTTTTTCCATTGTACAGCTATGCGGTGGAACTGAACCGTGGCGAATGCATCTTCGTTGATACTTCCGACACTGGCTTTTTGATGACGCCGGAGCTGCTGCACAAGACGATGGCGGAAAACGAAAATGTCAAAGCGATTTTTTTGAATTATCCGAGCAATCCGACAGGCGCTACCTATACAAAAGCAGAACTGACGGCTTTAGCCGACGCGATCAAGCGGTATGACATTTTTGTGCTGAGCGATGAAATCTACAGCGAAATCACCTACGGGGAAAAGCATACGTCGATCGCGACCCTGTTGCGCGACCGCACGATTTTGTTCCAAGGTGCTTCGAAAGCCTTTGCGATGACAGGCTGGCGTGTCGGCGTGCTCGCAGCGGATGCGAAATGGATGAAGACTTTGTTTTTGGCCCATCAGCAATTGGTGACGACCGGCGTTACGGTTTCCAACCGTGCAGCCGAGGAGGCATTCCGTAACAGCGCGCCGGATGTCGAAAAGATGCGCTCCGAATATGAAAAAAGAAGAAACATACTCGTCCCCGCTTTGCAGGAAGCCGGCTTTGAGGTTCCCGCACTGAAAGGGGCCTTCTATGCTTTTGCGAAGATTCCGGCGAAGTTCGGTACGGACGATAAGGCCTTCTGTCGCGAAATCGGCATGAACGCCAAAGTGGGCATGCTGCCTGGATCGATCTTCGGACCCGGCGGAGAAGGCTATGTCCGCATGAGCTATGCGTTGAGCACGGACATGGTCGCTGAGGCGGCTGAACGCCTGAAGACTTATATCGCCTCCAAATAGAGATGCAATCCAATCCAAACATTGATAAAATGGACCTGAGTCGAAACCATAAAGCGAAAAGAGGGAATTGAAATGCCATATGTTCACATTGAATTGCTGGAAGGCAGAACTGACGAGCAGAAACAAGGGTTGATGCGCGATGTCGTAGATGCTGTCGTAAAAAATGCCAACGTATCGAAGGAAAGCGTGCACGTGATTCTGAATGAAATTTCGAAACAACATTTGACCAAAAATGGAGAATTCATAGGCGAAAAAGCGTAAGGATTCAATGAAATAAGCCAAGACGGGGAAGAAAAACCCAGCCTTGGCTTATTTTTTTCGTAATCTACCTGCTACAAAAACCATATATCACCGATTATCAGACGGATCCAATGCATGGATGAGCCCCCTTTCTCACAACCGGCAAGCTTGCGACCGGAAATATTGAATACAAAAGCAGCTATTTTTCGTGAAAAGTGCTTTTGACATAGAGGAGCAGCAAGATAGCCAAGAGCACAACTACGTTCAAAGCCACCCCCAAGCTTGGCGGAAGGACCTGGATAAGCAAGGCCAGCACGATCAGATTCAATGCATCGATGCCAAGGAAGGTCCAATGCTGCGCGGATTCCATGCAGTTGCTGGAGATAAACAACAAGCCGCTGCATATGCCGATTGTGAGCCACCAGGATTTTGACACTTCCGGATACCGTACCATTCCGATCAGGCAGGCACAGCCCAGTACATAAGCGTATAGGTTACATCGTTTTGGATTCATGGACTTTCCCTGCCTTCCCTTCATGAAATGGTCATTTCGGGAATTGTCAGGACAGTCTTCCCATAGTTGCTCTCATTTTATTACAGATTTTTCGTGTCGCTACAAAATATTCCTATAAGCATAAAAATTGCCGCACAAATCAAGGTGTGCCCGCAATCCGACGCGAAACAATGGATACATTTCGGTTATTCATGGGTTTGCCCGCAAACGGACGCAAAAAGACGACCTCATCTAGAGGCCGCCTCTTCCAAGAGATTATATTCATTTTCGAGATTGGCTTTGAAGGCCTGGTCGTCCGCCGCTTCAATCAAGCGGAAGGCCTGGTCGATCAGCAGCTGGCCTTCGGGATTGCCTGTCTTCGCTAAGGCGAAGCCTTTCCTGAGGTAGCAGACACATAAATGCCGGTAGGAGCCTGCTTCCTTTGCAGTCGGGATCAGTTCATTGATGCGGGTGATCGTCTCTGCGTAACGCCCATTCTTCAACAGCAACAAGCATAGGTTGTAGCGCAAGGAGATGGCGATTTTGCTTGCGGAGGGATGACTGGCGTATTTTTGTATCTGCGCCAATGCGGTCCCGGAAATCAGGATGGCTTCGTCGATAGGAAACAGAAACAGCATCGCATTGATCATCCTTAATTCCACGAGATACCATCCATCAAGCTTCTCGAGCCTTTCCCATACAGGCCATACTTCTTTACGGGCACCCACAATGTCTCCAGTTTTTGCCAGAATGATCAGCGCATCCGTCAGATGGATGATGTCAGCGATGATGTAATCGGCATGTGCCTTCAGATAGTTCCGGGCTTTTTCGCGAAGTTCCTCCAACAATGCGACATCGTTGAAAGAGAGATTCATGAAAGCCGTCAGCAGTTGTTCCTTTTCGGAATGATTGTAATCGTTCGTGATGTAATGGAACTCTTCATCGGTCATGTCCAGCCTGCTCAAAAGATGCCGATAGTTGCCTAGCGTCGGCTCGATCAGATCCCTTTCCATCTTGGAATAGGTGGATTGATGGATTTTGTTTTCCGCCATGTATTGTTGGGAATAGCGTTTGTTTTTCCTTATCCGTAAGAGGGTTTTTCCGAACCCCGCAGAATGATTATCCATATCAGGCACCTGCTTCACACTTAATTAAAATAATGCCACATTTTGTCGAAGGACCTCCTTCAACAAAATGTAGCATCTCAGAAAAAATTCGGTTTATTTGTTGAGGTAGGTCCGGATTGCGTGTGCCACGCCGCTTTCAGCGTTGGATGTGGTGATGAAATCCGCAGCTTCCTTCACTTTATCGACGGCATTGCCCATTGCTACGCCTACGCCTGCGTATTCGATCATGCTCAGGTCGTTCTCGTTGTCGCCGATGGCCATGATGTTTTCCGCATCAATATTCAGCAATGCAGCCAATTCAACCAAAGCACTGGCTTTACCGGCATCTTTGTTCAGCACTTCCAGGAAATGCGGTTCGCTGCGGACGATCACATAGTCTTCGTGGAACTGCGCTGGAATCGCTGGGATCAATACATCCAACAGCTCAGGCTGGTCGATGAACATGATTTTCGTGAATAGTTTATCTTCCGGCAATTCAGCCAATGAGCGATAGCGGATCGGCATCGTCGTAATGAAAGACTCGCGTGTTGTGAAGATGCTGATGTCTTTGTTTGCGGTATAGATGGCTTCGTTGTCAATCCCGTGCGTATGCACGTTGAACTTGTCTGCCAATTCGTTGATTCTGACGAAGTCGCTGTAATCCAATGTGTGCGAAACGAGCACTTCATTTGTTGCGGTGGAAAGCACCAAAGAGCCGTTGTAGGTGATGACGTAATCTTCGTCCTGATCCAATTCCAATTCTTTGATGTAGCGTTTGACGCCTGGGAACGGTCTGCCGGTGCAGAGTACGATTTTGATGCCTTGTTCACGCGCTTCGGTGATGGCTGCTTTTACATCCGGGGTGATTTTGAACTCAGGGTCTACCAATGTGCCGTCGATGTCGATGGCGATTAATTTGATGCTCATAGTGTGCCTCCTGTTTGTTGGGTTGGTAAAATTTCATCATTCTCGAAAAAGGTTGAAAATTCCTGCGAAAGGGACTCGAACAGATTGATGCCCGCTTCCTCGTCGCTATGGGTAATTTCGCGCGGGAAGTAAAAACGTTCATCCCCGCGGACCTTGCCCGTCAAAGCCGATACGATCGAACTTGCTTGCGAAAGCTCCAAGAAACTGCCATTTTTCTGGACAAGCTCAATCTGGGTTCTGGTCGTGGCCTGGTAAGGCCGGTAAAGATCATAAGGCAGGTCATAACTGTTGTTTACTGCAGTATAGTAGTCTCTGTTGAAACCCATGCGCTCAATGAGTGCACTCATGCGTTCCAGTGTAGCATCATCGCGTCCTTTTGTGTAGCGGACCGATTTGAAAGGATGACGATTGACGAAGCGATAGGCCAGGTCGTTCAGAATCGGATCTTTTTCATCAAGCCAGTGGTTAAAATAGGTCGTCAGGACGCCATCATCCAAACGCAGGTAATCTTTCAGCGTCCAAGTCTGCTTGAAGAACGGCGTCAGGAAAGTGGCGGTATGGCGGAATTCGGCTTGTTCATCCAAATAGACATCCTTCGCGCGCTTCAACAGATGGCTGAGCACAACCTCCATGCCTCGGGAAACCGGATGGAAATAGATCTGCATATACATCTGATAGCGGCTGACGATATAATCCTCCACCGCATGCATGCCGGAAATGTCAAAGGCGATGCCGTGTTCGTAAGGCCTGATGACCCGCAGGATCCGCGTCAGGTCGAAATTACCGTAAGTGACGCCGGAATAATAGGCGTCGCGCAGCAGGTAATCCATTCGGTCCGCATCGATCTGGCTGGAAATCAGCTGGACGACCTGCGGATTGTCGTAGGTTTTGGCGATGACGGCGGCCACCTGGTTCGGGAAATCCGGTCCGATCTGCTGCAGGATCCGATTGATTTCCGTATCAGGGGAGGTGATGATCTCGATTGTGATGGCTTCATGATCCGTATCGAATATTTTTTCGAAGGTATGCGAGAACGGGCCGTGGCCGATGTCATGCAACAAGGCGGCGCAAAGCGTCACGAGCCGCTCCCCATCATCCCAAAGGCCGTCCCCGGGCTCTTTGCTGGGATAATTCCGGACGAATTTGTCGCAGATGCGGCGGGCGATTTCGTAGACTCCCAAAGAATGATTGAAGCGGGAATGTTCGGCGCCGTGGAAAGTATAGGAAGAAGTCCCTAATTGCTTGATCCGTCGCAAACGCTGGAATTCAGGTGTGTTGATCAGGTCCATGATGATCCGGTACTGGATATGGATGTAGTCATGGACAGGGTCACGAAATACTTTTTCTTTCGGCAATAATTCCGCAGTATAGTGTGTACTCAAATCGCATCGCCTCCTTCTGTCATTCCGTTTAGGTCTGCTGTTCCTGATTGACTTGTTCATTGCGTTTCTTCATTTTCGTATAAGCTGTTTCATACTCTGACATCAGACGCTCCGTGTATTCTCCTGGCAGGAGCGTATTGCCGTTGCTGGCGAAGACGGACAAAATCCGTTCCTTAACAGCGGCTACAGTCAACGGTTTATCCAGCAATTCCGCCAAGTTTGCCATTGAAGCGGGATCGACGGCAGGGAAATGCCAGCGGGTTTCTTCGCCTTGCAGGCTTTCTTCGTAGAAGCGGCGGATCATTTCCCCGCGCTGCTGCTGATTGCCAGTCACGCTCATGTAGATCATGATGGCCACACCGTTTTTGAAACGGCGCTGCGCGATGCCTGCGAATTTTTTGCCGTTGATGCTCAGGTCGAAATCGCCAGGGCAATAGGAGTCGCTGATTTCGAAGGCCTCAATCGTTTGGTCGGAATCGGAAAAAGTCTGCTCAACCAGTTCCTTCATGAGGACATAACCGTCATTGATCGTGAGTTTGGCATTCTCGGTTTCCGGAAGCACCAATGAGAAATTCAGGATCCCTTCATCGGCAACGACGGCCAATCCGCCGGCGTTGCGGACGACGATATCGGTCGGGACGCTCCGCAAGTAACGCAAGCCGTCCTCCAGATGGGGCAGGCGCGTGTCCATCATGCCGAGGATGACCAGCTTTTCCATCGGCCAAAAATGCAGAGCTGCCGGAGCTTCAGCGTTCCCTACCAATCTAATCAAAGCATCGCCCATCGCGAAGTGCGAAAGGGCATCGGTGCCGAATGCTCCATCTGAAGTATCGTAGATATGATAAATGTTGTTTTTTAAATGGTTTGTCATAAGCGTTTCCTATCTTTGTGGCTGTTTCTGCTCCCATTATAGCAAAGTTCAGGAAAGATTTGACGGTGAATTGCAGCGAAAGGCAGGATTTCTTCGCATTTTGGAAAATCAGCCCGCAAATGATTGACCAGCACTCATTTTTACCGCTATACTGTATTTGAAAACTCGTGCGGCCGCAAGGCTTCGGTACGATGGTCAATGAGGTGGAAAAGCTTGTCTTTAAAAGAAGGAATGCCCATCGAGTTCCAATTGGAAACGCTGGTGAAGCAAGAAGGGGAGCAGGAAAGCTTCCTATATGAAGGAATGGGTCAAATCGTGGAAATGGGCAACTGGCTCTATCTGCGCTATATCGAAGCCGAAACAGCTGTTCCGGTCACGTTCAAACTGTCCCGTGAAGGGAAAATGACGATCATCCGCAGAATGGAACAGACGAGCCGCATGTCCTTCGATGCAGAAGGAAAAGGCATGGCTATGCTCCCGACGCCGGCCGGATTGATGGAAATCGAAACGATCACCCATGAAATGTTGCTGGAGTTCAAGGAAAAGCCATTTGCCGGGAAAGTCACCTTGCATTACGAACTCCAAATGAACGAACAAAAATTGGGAGATTATCGAATTGAATTGCAATTTACCACCTGAGTATTGTATGATTAAGAGTAAACTTTTGAAAGGACGTGACACCATTGAAATTGAAGCAATTAGATGGTACTAGCAAAAACGAATTGTCAATGATAGAAGTTGCACATGCAATTTTCGAAGAAAACGGTGACGTACTGGACTTTAACCAATTATTGGTTCAGATACAGGACTATCTTGAAATGTCGGAAGAAGAATTGGAAGGCAAGATGACACGTTTCTACACTGACTTGAACATTGATGGCAGCTTTATTTCTTTAGGAGAAAATCGTTGGGGATTGCGTTCATGGTATCCAATTGATTCAATCGATGAAGAGATTCTTTCCAGTATCGATGAGGATGAAGTGAAAGTCCGCCGCAAGAAACGCAAGAAGCTGAATGCATTCGCTACATCAGAAGATGATGATGATGTAATCGATTATAATGATGACGATCCGGAAGATATCGATGTTGCTGACGAAGATGAAGATATCGATGTGGATGAGGATGAAGTCGATGATGTTGATGCTGTGGATATCACAGATGACGATGATGACATCACGAGCGGCATCGAAGAAGACTTGACCTTGATCATCGAAGAGGAAGATCTTGAAGAGGAAGAAGAGTTCGAAGAGGAAGAAGAGTTCGTTGCGGAAGAAAAGGACGAAGAAAAATAATCATTTCCTCCGGTGCCCAATTCTTTCTTGACACCTTGTGGAATTGGAGGTATCATCTTCATTGGGCTCCCAAAAAGCAATTCTTTTTTGGAAAGCATACGTTGAATTTTTACGGCTCCCTGTTCTTAAGAACAGGGAGCTTTATTTTGTTTATTGCAGCGTTGGAGAATCCTTCGGACATAATTTTGCACATTTTAAAACAGGGGGAAGAAAAAAATGACTAAGTATATTTTTGTAACAGGCGGGGTAGTATCTTCAATCGGTAAAGGTATCGTTGCGGCGTCTCTAGGACGTTTGCTGAAAAACCGTGGATTGAAGATCACAATCCAAAAATTCGACCCTTACATCAATGTGGATCCAGGCACGATGAGTCCTTACCAACACGGGGAAGTATTCGTTACTGATGACGGCACGGAAACCGATTTGGACTTAGGCCACTATGAGCGTTTCATCGACATCAACCTGAATCAATATTCAAATGTGACGACCGGAAAGGTTTATTCCGAAGTCATCCGCAAAGAACGCAAAGGGGACTATCTAGGCGCTACTGTCCAAGTAATCCCGCACATCACGAATGAAATCAAGGAAAAGATCATGCGTGCTGGCGAAACGACAGATTCTGACATTGTCATTACTGAAGTAGGCGGAACCGTTGGGGATATCGAATCTTTGCCATTCCTGGAAGCCTTGCGCCAAATGCGTATGGAAGTAGGCGCTGAAAACGTGCTGTACATCCACACGACCTTGATCCCTTACTTGCGCGCAGCCGGCGAATTGAAAACAAAACCGACGCAACACAGCGTTAAAGAATTACGCAGTTTGGGTATCCAACCGAATATCTTGGTTGTTCGTACAGAAATGCCATTGCCGCAACATATCAAAAACAAATTGGCATCCTTCTGTGATGTGAAACCCGAAGCGGTCATCGAATCCCGTGACGTAGAGACATTGTACGAAATTCCTTTGATGCTCCAAGAACAGAACATGGACCAAATCGTCTGCGATTATCTTGGTCTGTCCGATCTGCCGCAAGCTGATATGACGGATTGGAAAGCTTTGGTCGAAAAAGTTCAAAGTCTGGAAAAAACAACTAAAATCGCTCTTGTCGGAAAATATGTGGAACTGCAGGATGCTTACTTGTCTGTGGCTGAGGCATTGAAACACGCCGGTTATGCGCACAATACTGAAATCGATATCCAATGGGTCAATGCGGAAGAAGTGACTACTGCGAACGCGCAAGAGCAATTGGCTTCTGCGGATGGTATCCTTGTTCCGGGTGGATTCGGAGACCGCGGTATCGAAGGCAAGATTGTTGCCATCCAATACGCACGCGAAAATAATGTGCCGTTCTTCGGTATCTGTCTCGGCATGCAATTGGCTTGTGTGGAGTTTGCCCGCAATGTTGTTGGTTTGGAAGACGCGGATTCAGCGGAAACCAATCCGGAATGCAAAAATAACATCATCGATCTGATGCCAGACCAAGAAAACATCGATGAAATGGGCGGCACGTTGCGTTTAGGTCTGTATCCTTGCGAGTTGAAGGAAGGCACATTGGCTAAGAAACTTTACCACAACGCCGATATGGTCCAAGAACGTCATCGCCATCGTTATGAATTCAACAATGCTTACCGTGATATCTTGGCTGAAAAAGGCATGGTCTTCTCAGGCGTATCCCCTGATCAACGCTTAGTGGAAATTGTGGAATTGAAAAACCATCCATTCTATATTGCTGCCCAGTTCCATCCTGAGTTCATTTCACGCCCGAACAGACCGCAACCGATTTTTGACGGCTTTATCGCGGCATCTTTGGAAAATGCAGGCAAATAAGCGGGACAATGCTCTCCCGATTTGACTGATATTGTATTTTAATGAGCAGGTTTGACTGAAAAGGTAGTAAATATTTTCATTTTCTGCTAAAATAGGTGTGTTGTAAGAAATATAGACCAATGGATTCCAAGGAGGCAACAAGAATGAGTCGTTTAGTAAGTATGACAGATATGTTAAACAAAGCGTTAGAAGGAAAGTATGCCGTAGGACAATTCAACATCAACAATCTTGAGTGGACGCAAGCTGTATTACAAGCTGCCCAAGAAGAAAAATCTCCAGTTATTTTAGGTGTTTCTGAAGGCGCAGCAAAATACATGGGTGGACATTTAGTTGTTGCAGCTATGACTAATGCTTTATTAGAAACTATGGACATCACTGTTCCTGTAGCATTGCATCTTGACCACGGTACAAGCTTTGAAAGCTGCAAATCCGCTATCGATGCTGGTTACTCATCTGTAATGATCGACAAATCACATTACCCTATCGATGAAAACATTGCTCAAACTAAATTAGTAGTTGAGTACGCACATTCTAAAGGCGCTTCTGTAGAAGCTGAAATCGGAACTGTCGGCGGAACTGAAGATGGAATCACTGGCGGAATTCAATACGCTGATCCAGCTGAATGCTTACGTTTGACTACTGAAACAGCTATCGATGCATTGGCTGCTGCATTAGGTTCTGTACACGGACCTTACTCCGGCGAACCTGTACTTGGTTTCGACGAAATGAAAGAAATTTCTGAATTGACTCACAAACCATTAGTATTACACGGTGGTTCAGGAATTCCAGAACACCAAGTCAAAAAAGCTATCGAGTTCGGACATTCAAAAATCAACGTGAACACTGAATGCCAACAAGTCTTTACAGCTGCTGTAAGAGAAAAATTAGCTACAGACGCTAACGTTTACGATCCTCGTAAAGTTATCGGACCTGGTAAAGAAGCGATCGTTAAAGTCGTTAAAGAAAGAATGCAAGTTTTCGGTTCAAGCAACAAAGCTTAATTTAATCAAACGATCTTCGAGGAGGTCTGGGGCCTATGTTCCGGATCTCCTTTTTTGTCCTTATTTTTCCCAAACGCACATGCATTGTCGCCTCATTTTCCATATATTTCTGAGTTTGTGTTAACATTACATCATAAGGTAGGGTCAGTTGTCTTCAGTTGAAGCGTGATTGAGGCATGATAGTCATTTTTTTACGCTGGTCGGCCGTATCAAATTGAGAAATATAGCGGAAAGCAGACGATTGCATGAAAAAACTAGTAATGGACCCTGTATTTTTGTTAGAATTGTAAATGATCAACCAACAATCGAATAAAACTAAAAATAATGGTATTTCGGTATCGTTGCGCCGTTTTTCCTGTGACAGGGAATCCGTGCGAGCGATTCCATTTATTTCCGGACGACTTATCGTTCGGCAACTACACATGAAGTGAGGCTTTTTTATGAAAAAATTAGTTATAGAGGGGAATAAACCGTTGAATGGTGAAATCACCATCAGCGGAGCGAAAAACAGTACGGTTGCGCTAATCCCGGCTGCCATTTTGGCGGACTCCCCAGTCATCTTGGAAGGCATCCCCAACATTCAGGATGTGCACTCTCTGATTGATATCCTTGAGGATTTCAATGTAGAAGTGTCTTTCGATGAGGATGAGGGCATCATCACGATCGATCCGACCAACATGATTTCCATTCCGATGCCTACCGGAAAAATCAAAAGCTTGCGTGCTTCCTATTATTTCATGGGAGCTATCCTTTCAAAATTTGGAGAAGGCGTCATCGGTATGCCTGGAGGCTGTTTCTTAGGCCCGAGACCGATTGATCAGCACATCAAAGGTTTTGAGGCGTTAGGCGCGACGGTGCGCAATGAAATGGGCGCCATCTATCTGACTACACCGGAAGAGGGTCTGAAAGGCGAGCGCATCTATCTTGACGTAGTTTCGATCGGAGCGACAATCAACATCATCTTGGCGGCGGTCAAAGCTAAAGGCAAAACTATCATTGAGAATGTGGCAAAAGAGCCTGAAATCATTGATGTTTGTATCCTATTGAACAATATGGGAGCGAAAATCCGCGGAGCCGGGACGGACATCATCCGGATCGAAGGCGTGGAAACTTTACATGGCTGCAGACACACTGTGATACCTGATCGCATCGAAGCCGGGACCTATCTGGCCGCTGCCGCTGCAATGGGTGAGCGTGTGCTGGTCAAAAATGTCATCGTCGAGCATATCGAAAGCCTAATCGCAAAAATGGAAGAGATGGGCGTGCAGATGGAAATCGGTGAGGACAGCATTCTGGTCAAAAAATCCGATAACCTAAAGATGGTCCATATCAAGACACTGCCTTACCCTGGGTTTGCGACGGACTTGCAACAACCACTGACTCCGCTGTTGTTGAAAGCGAGCGGTGACGGCACCATCGTCGACACCATCTATCCGAAGCGCGTCAACCATATCCCGGAACTCCGCAGGATGGGGGCGAAGGCCAAGGTGGAAAGTGACATGATCTTCATGCAAGGGCCAAATAAATTGACCGGTGCGGAAGTTACAGCCAGTGATTTACGTGCTGGAGCCTGTCTAGTCATCGCCGGATTGATGGCGGAAGGCACAACCACAATTTCCGGTATCGAGAATATCCTGCGCGGGTATGATCATATCGTCGAAAAATTGACTGCTTTGGGCGCAGACATCAAAATGATCGAAGACGAAGAATAAATTTCTTCGCGCAACACGATAATAAGGAGCACCTTCAAAGCAGTAACCAACTTTGAAGGTGTTTTGAATATCTTATATATTACATTTGCTGAAAATAAGCATCATCAGAATGATAAGAGAGGAAGGTGGAGCTGTTTGGAAGATATGCTTACCTTGCATGAGTTGGAAAGTAAGACTCTGAAAGAAATATACACCTATGCCAGAGAACTGAAGATTCCCTATTACAGCCAAATGAACAAAAAAGAGCTGTCCTTGGCGGTCATCCGTGCCCAAGAGGAAAAACAAGGGTTCTTCATGACCGAGGGCATTTTAGATATCGTTGCTCAGGAAGGATTCGGTTTTTTAAGGCCGATCAACTATTCACCGAGCCAAGAAGACATTTACATCTCGACCTCGCAAATCAGACGCTTCGATCTGCGCAATGGGGACAAAGTAGCCGGAAAGGCCAGACCTCCGAAAGCATCCGAACGTTATTACGGCCTGATGCAAGTCAGCACGGTGAACGGAAAACGACCTGATCAAGCCAAAGAGCGCTCACACTTCCCCGGATTGACGCCCATTTACCCGAACCATCAGATGAAGTTGGAAAATACCCGGACAAACGTAACCGCTCGGATGGTCGATCTGTTCTCGCCAATCGGCTTCGGTCAACGTGGGTTGATCGTTGCGCCCCCGAAAGCAGGGAAAACGACTTTGCTGAAAGAAATCGCGAACGGCATCACCACCAATCATCCCGATGTCGAACTGATTATGCTGCTCATTGATGAGCGTCCGGAAGAAGTGACGGATATCGAACGCAGTGTGAAGGGAGATGTCGTCTCCTCGACTTTCGACCAACAACCAGCAAACCATGTCCGGGTGGCGGAACTCGTCCTGGAAAGAGCCATGCGCCTTGTCGAAGACAAACGCGATGTGGTCATCTTGATGGATAGCTTGACACGTTTGGCCCGTGCCTATAACTTGGTTATTCCGCCAAGCGGACGTACCTTGAGCGGAGGGATCGATCCGGCAGCCTTTTATCGCCCGAAACGTTTCTTTGGTGCTGCCCGGAATATCGAAGATGGCGGCAGTCTGACAATCATCGCAACCGCGCTTGTCGATACCGGCAGCCGGATGGATGAAGTCATCTACGAAGAATTCAAGGGAACAGGAAACATGGAGCTTGTGCTTTCCCGTGAATTGGCGGAACGACGAATCTTTCCAGCTATCGATATCAAAAAATCGGGCACCCGCAGAGAAGACCTCCTGCTGGATGCGAAAACGATGGAGAGTATCTACAAAGTCCGCCGTGGCATGCGCGGGGATGCTTTGGAATACACCGAGAGCTTCCTGAAACAGATGAACACAACCGAAAACAATGAAGCTTTGCTGACCCGGATTGCATTGATGAAATAAAAGCGTGCCGGAGGGCGTGTGAGCAAATCATGAGCATTTTTTACAGCTTCCCGGTATAGTGGGACTATCAAAACGCAAAACTGGAGGTTTTTAAATGCTTTTCAACAAAGGGAATTACGAAGAAGACACAAAAGAATTCATAGAGATCACGGCTGAAGAGTTTGAAGAAAAACTGGCTGCCGGCGAAAAAGCGGTCGTTTATCTCGGGAAAGCCGTTTGTCCGTATTGCCGGAAATTTGTGCCTAAATTGGATAAGGTCCGCAAAGAAAAAAACCTGACGATCCATTATCTCGATAGCCTGAACACACCGACAGACCCTGCGATCCAAAGTCTCCGCGACAAAATGGGCGTACGTACGGTGCCTGCTCTTGTGAGGATCGATGGTCCGGGCCAATTCACGAATTTGAATGCCGACAGCAGCCTTTCGGAAGAGGAGATTGAAGCCATTCTCAATAAATAACCCAAACACGTTTTTCTCACTGCTGCCTGGATGGGGAAAACGTGTTTTTTTAAATTTATCGTTGCATTCTTGCTGTTTGCGTGGTATCCTTTTAACGTTAAAAAGGATTACCCTGCGGTATACCTTTTATTACAAAAAGACAACTCTGGCTTAGTAAATAATCCAGGGCAAAAAGGAGCGAAAGAGACATGAAACAAGAAATCCATCCAAATTACCAAACAGTTGTGTTCATGGATACAACTACAGGATTCAAATTTTTATCTGGTTCAACAAAAGGTTCAAGCGAAAAAGTTGAATGGGAAGATGGCAACACTTACCCAATGATCCGTGTAGAAATTTCTTCAGATTCACACCCATTCTATACTGGACGTCAAAAATTCACGCAAGCCGATGGCCGTGTGGACCGCTTCAACAAAAAATATGGTTTCCAAAACAAAGAAGATCAAGAATAATCTTCTTGAGGAGGGCTTTCCCGGTTTCGGGAGGGCTCTTTTTTTGGTTTCTACCGGTTTTTTCTGGGTACGTACGTCAGCTCCGGGGAGGGCCCACTCCCCGGAGTACGTCGGTAATTTGATGGGCGCAGCTCCGATGAGTAGTGTCTCCTCGGAGCTGAAGTCCAGAAATGTGGATAGAACTCCGGCGAAGCCTCCGTTCACCGGAGAAACGGTATAATTCCGGTCAATCGGCTTCCATCAGGGCTTGGATTTTGCGGGTGGTCGTTGGGTTTGCTATGATAGCTTTAAGAAGGATTGAGAGGGGAAGCGAGATGGCATACGAACCTAAAACAAAGCCCACGGAAGTGTCTGTACAGGAGTTCATCGAGGAAATCCAGCAGCCGCAAAAGAAAGAGGATGCATATGCGCTGCTGAAGTTGTTTGCGGAAGTGACTGGGGAGGAAGCAAAATTGTGGGGGCCGAGCATCATCGGTTTCGGGAAATACCGTTACCGGTACGCGAGCGGCCATGAAGGCGATGCCCCGCTGGCTGCCTTTTCGCCGCGAAAAACGGCGTTGACGTTTTATTTTATGCTGCCGGATGGAAAACGGGAAGAGTTGCTTGCGAAGCTCGGTAAACATAAAATCGGAAAGGGTTGCGTGTACGTCAATAAACTTTCCGATATCGATATAGCTGTACTGAAGGAGATGATCCGGGAAGACATCGCTCATGCGCACCAACTTTATGGCGAGCAAGCTGCTGATAAACCGGTTCCGGCAACTATGCCGATCACGAAGCGGTTGGGACTGGATAAATTCCAAAAGCGCGCCGTTCTGGGGAAAGAGCGCGCCACGACTGACGATTTTGCGGATTTGGACTCCTATGATGCGGAACTGGATCCCGGGAAATACGATCTGATTTTTTCCTATGTCCTGACGCTTGAGGAACTGAATGAACGCGTATGGGATACGATTAAAGCGGAGCGCCTGAATCCGGAAGGCTACCTTTATATCGCATATCCGAAAATCGGGAACAAAACCTATGACACCTTCGTGCATCGCGATGCCATCTTTCCGAGTCTGGGCGTGGACGACGGTAACGGCTACGTCGGCGACAGCAGCTTGAAGTTTGCGCGGATGGTCAAGTTGGATGATACGTTCACGCTCGTCGGGCTAAAAAATGATGTCAAAGGAAAAGGCAAATCAACGAAAGCGAACAGCGGCAATGTGGCCGACTATGAGCAATTCATCCCGGATGTGAAGAAATATCTGGATGCAGAGCATCCAGACGCCGCAAAACTGTATGCGGAACTAACGCCGGGCTACCAACGGGATTGGGCCCGTTACATCTACAGCGCCAAACAACCAGCTACGCAAGCAAAACGCAAGACGGAGATGCTCGAAATCCTCGGCAAAGGCCACAAAACAAAGAACCTTTACCAACAGTGGCTGAAGGAACAGGGATAACAACAAAAACAGGGGTGCCGCGTGGTGGCACCCCCTGTTTTTGTTGTTATGAGGCACTTATGATGAGGCCCGTATCTCCGGTGAACGCAACCTTCGCCGAAGTTCCGACTGTTATTGTGGTCTCGCCTCCGACGAAATCTTCCCCATCGGAGGTGGCTCTGTTTTCACGACACCAGCTCCGACGAGACCTTTCTCATCGGAGCTGGTGTTGATTCTAATTGATTCTGCCATTCTGTCTCTGGTGGACGGCACTACTGCATGCTGTTTTAGCATTCGCATTCATTCAGCCGCAAGTTCTTTTTCCAACGTTTTGGCCAATTCTTGGATTGCCGGGTCAGGATCAGCAAGAAAGTTCGCCAGCACATCTTTGACGGTTGTCGGCAATTCATTCCTGAAGTAGAGGATCTGCGTTTCCAGCGCTTCGCAGGCTATTTTTCGGCAGTCCGCATCAGGATGGCAGGAAAAATGTTGTATCCACTGGAGATACCATTGCTTGTCCGGGTCATCCTCGAAGTGCAAAAACAGCTCAGCCAATCCCGCGGCATCGGCCAGCAAAAAGGCGTGCGCGCCTTCCGTGTGCGTGAGCCGGATTTCCTCTGGAACGGTCAGCAATCCCGGTGTCAGGTTGCGCAGGAATTGAGCGAAGTCGGGAGCGACAGTCTGCCAATTGTCCGTTTCGATATCGATGTGCCGGATACTCGGCTCGCCGGATGGGGACACTTGTGAATAATCGAAGGCAAAAAGCTGATTACCATTGCTGCTGAAAAGCACGAAATAATCCGGCAGCTCCGCCGAACGGGCAATTTCTTGTTGGGCATACAGGCTGTTCTGGGGATCGTCGTGAAGTCCCAGGATCGCATGGACAGCGGCATAATCGATGCCGTCGGATGTGGGCTCTTTGGTCGCGATGCGGGAGCACAACAGATAGCCACCGTTCTGTTCCGCCAGCAATTCGAGGTAGGCCCGAGGCAGATCCGCTGCAGTGACGCCTTGGTATAACGGGGTGGGTTTGAATAGGATGGGCCAATTTTTTTTAGTTTGTTGCGGGATGAAATACATACGGACACCTCATCTGATTTTCTTTCCTTTATCGTATCATGAAATGTATTGTTCGGATAGGGCAGCAATTTTCGGTAAATAGGTGGTTGGTCTATTTTTTTACAAAACTGCGGGAGTCTTCTATAATGGAAGGTGTAGACGAGGAATTGTCTAGGTCAGCCGTTAAGTCGGCAAGATAGAAAAGGAGCTGTGAGCAAAATGGAATGGATAATAGGAATCATTGTAGTGGCAGCGATCATCGGGGCAATATGGATTTCGTTGTATAACAGTCTTGTGAAAAATAAATTGTGGGTAACGGAAGCTTGGAGCCAGATCGATGTCCAGTTGAAACGCAGGAACGATCTGATCCCGAACATCGTTGAGACAGTCAAAGGCTATGCCAAGCATGAGCAGGAAACTTTGACCAAAGTCATCAATTTGCGCAACATGATCTCGGATATGGGAACCGAAGATCCGGCCAAAAAGATGGAATTGTCCAATCAACTGTCGAGCCAATTGCGGACCGTTTTCGCTCTGGCTGAAGCATATCCCGATTTGAAGGCGAACCAGAATTTCTTGGCATTACAGGAAGAATTGTCCGCAACGGAAAATAAGATCGCCTATGCGCGCCAATTGTACAATTCGAGCGTGACACAATACAACATCAAATTAGGGACATTCCCGAGCAATGTTGTGGCAAATGTCCATGGTTTCCGTCCGGAAGTCGTTTTGGCAACCCCGGAAGAAGAAAAGAATGTACCGAAAGTATCGTTCTGAGTAAATATGATTTTGATGGAAAGTTGGTGAGTACCTTTGCTCCATCAACAAATTGAGCAGAATAAACGGCGCACCGTGCTGATTGTATTCTTATTCTTTCTCCTGTTTGCGGCATTAGGGGCGGCCATCGGTTACATGAATTGGGATAACGCCTTGTCCGGTGTCGCACTTGCGATGATCATCGGAGTGGTCTACGTCGGCATCATGGTGGCGCAATCCACACAAGTGGTCATGAGCCTGAACAAAGCCCGGGAAATAACGGATAAGGCGCAATACCCGATGCTCTGGAATATCGTCGAGGAAATGACAATCGTGACGCGGTTGCCTTTTCCGAGAATTTTCATCATCGAGGATGAAAGCCCAAATGCATTTGCTGCCGGGAATTCGCCGGAAAAGGCATCCGTCGCCGTGACGACAGGCTTGTTGAATAAATTGAACCGTGAAGAATTGACGGGGGTGTTGGCGCATGAGTTCGCGCATATCCGCAACTATGACATCCGCTTATCCACTGTCGCTTTGGCGATAGCGGGACTGATCGCATTTTTAGCCCAATTCAGCACCCGGATGATGTTCTGGGGTGGCGGCGGCCGGCGACGCAGAAGCGACAACAGCGGAGGGGCGGGCATCATATTGCTGATCCTTTCCTTGCTGATCTTGGTACTTTCACCCTTTGTGGCCACAATCATCCGTCTGGCGCTCTCACGGAACAGGGAGTATCTGGCTGATGCGAGTGCGATTGAGTTCACACGCAATCCGGAAGGGCTGAAATCCGCTTTGAACAAAATAGCGGCAAGCGAACCGATGGAGGCAGCAAATGCTGCCAGCGCCTCCCTTTATATTGTGAATCCTTTCAAACGGATGAAGGAGGGTGAAGCAGAAAGCGATGGCTTGTTTTCGACCCACCCTTCAACGGCAAACCGAATCAAACGATTAGAAGCTATGTAAATAGCTTCTTTTTTTCGGACATTTTATCCAAATTATGCAAATAAAGTTCGGTTTTCGATGTGAAAACCCTTTCAATTTATTGATGTGAAAAAAAATAGGGGAAAAAGGCAAATTATCTTTGTAAAAGATACGGATTTGTAATAATATTAACATGGTACTGATACCTTAATCGGTTTTGCGCGTAGTAGAATGATAATAAGGGATATTTCGGAAAGGGGGGGATCATTCATGAGCGAAGATATGTTATATGTTCATTATGAAACAGTCAGCAATTTTGTTTTGAGCAAAGGGATAGCGGTGAAAGATTACACAAAGTTAGCCCGGAAGCTTCCAGAAAACTTATTGTTGGTGGACGGAAGAAAAAGCATCGGAACATATGATAATCATACCGGTTTTCAGGTTATCAAAGGCCAAGAAAACGTAAAAGCGTTCTTCCAAAAAGGGACGGACAATCAAACCGCTATGGGAAAATGGATTGATTTTGTGAATGTGGATATGTTGCATCTCCTCACCCCAATCGAAATATCCGAGATCCTGTATATCGCCCATGCGCATACGCACTTGCACTCACCGTTCTATTACAAATTACAAAACAGCTACATCTACCTCACGTTGCCGAATGGCTTCATAAAAATGTACTATCGCTACTTGGAGCAATTCCATGAGCTGTTCGCTGAAGCCATCACCGTCAAGTTGAAGGAAAAAGTGAATGAGAAGAAGCGTTTTTATCAGAAAGACAAAGAAATTGCTCCATTCCCGATCGAACGCGTGAAGGAATTCATTCCGATCTTCAAAGAAGGAGCCGTCATCTCTTTCAGACAGATGAGCATCGAAGAAAATACATACTGCATCCCATTGTTCATCGCGGAAGACCGTTACGCCAGCATCGGCGGCCGTTTCAACGAAAAAGATTCAGTGGGCACCATCTGTTATAACATGGAACGCAACGAGTGGGAAATAGACATAGACTTTGAATGAAAGCCTGAGCCGGAACTTAGGCTTTTTCTGTATCCATTGAGCCTGAATCAGCTGTTTTGACCCAAGCAATCGGGATACCAAGTCACTTTTCACAAAAATCGTTTTAGCTAAAAAATAAATATGGTACAATGTTTGGTGATTAAGGTAGTTATCAAAAAATTCGGAGGATTTCTCGATGAAAATTTATTTGATTTACGGCGGAAAGAGCGCTGAGCACGAAATCTCGATTCTGACAGCACATTCGATCATAAAGGCGATCTATTTCAACTATTACGAAGTTGTGCCCGTCTATATCACTAAGGCAGGCGCTTGGATTCAAGGGCAATCCCTTTCTGAACCGGTAGCATTCGCTGAGAACCTTTACTTGGAGCCGGGTTCCGAGAAGCGTTTTGCCGATTCGCAGGATGGGAAATCCTACGGCGAACGTATTTCACCTGCAGACATCCAGTCTGAGGATGCTGTCATTTTCCCTGTACTGCATGGACCCAACGGAGAAGACGGAACGGTACAAGGGCTATTTGAAGTCCTGAATATGCCGTATGTCGGCTGTGGTGTCCTTGCCAGCGCCAGCGGAATGGACAAAATCGTCAGCAAGCATCTTTTCCAACAAGCCGGGTTGCCACAAGTGCCTTATGTGGCCGTAACCCGAAATGATTGGAAAAATGACCGCGAGAAGATCTTCATCCAATGCGAAGGCAGCCTGATTTATCCGATGTACATAAAGCCAGCCAATATGGGCTCAAGCGTCGGCATTTCCAAAGCTACGAATCTTGAGGAGTTGACCGCAGCAATCGAAACGGCTTTCCGCTATGACCGTCGCGTGGTCGTTGAACAAGGCATCGAAGCCCGTGAAATCGAAATCGCGGTATTGGGAAATGACGATGTTCATACCTCCGTACCCGGTGAAATCGTTAAAACCAAAGATTTCTATGACTACGAAGAGAAGTACGGCAATGAAGAAGTATTGCTGCAGATTCCGTCTGAATTACCGGAAGAAATCACTGCCAAATTACAGAATTATGCAACAATCGCTTTTCGAGCGCTTGACGGAAGCGGTTTGAGCCGATGTGATTTCTTTGTTACCAAAAACAATGAAATCTACATCAATGAAGTCAATACTTTGCCTGGCTTCACTTCCCGCAGCATGTATCCGTTGCTATGGGAACACACAGGATTGAAATACAGTGATCTGGTGGAAGAATTGATTCAGTTGGCATTGAAGCGCCATGAAGAAAAACTGTCCTATCAATTTGTAGAATAATGAATGGAAGGCCGTGATTTCCCTGATTGTCAGCAGCACTGAAAGCATGGAGTGCTTGCTGCAAACCTAGGGAAAGGACGGCTTTTTTTTAGATCAGGGGGAAGGTCTTCTGAGAACTAATCGGAAATGAGGAACCAACTATGAAACCACTACGCATCATCGATGTTGTGAAAGCAGTAGGGGCGATCGACTACACGTCGGCCAACCGCTTCGCTGAAATAAATGCTGTCACCTTTGACTCCCGTAAAGCAACGCCAGACAGCTTGTTTGTGCCTTTGCAAGGGGAAACGGATGGTCATGATTATGTCCAATCGGCAATCAAGAACGGAGCGGCAGCAACTTTATGGAGCCGCGCGGCCGGAGAAGCACCTGAAGATATTGCTGTCATTCTGGTGGATGACACGTTGGAAGCTTTGCAAAAATTGGCGGAAGCCTACCTGAATATGATCCAACCAAAAGTGGTCGCAATCACGGGCAGCAACGGGAAAACGACCACCAAGGACATGACGGCCGCCATCCTGTCCGCCCGGTTCCGTGTCCACAAGACGGAGGGCAATTACAATAATGAAATCGGCATGCCGATGACCATTCTTGAGATGCCGGAAGACACGGAAGTGCTGGTGCTTGAAATGGGCATGAGCAACTTCGGCGAAATCAGCCTGTTAAGCCGATTGGCCAAACCGGATGTCGCCATCATCACCTTGATCGGGGACAGCCATCTGGAGTTCCTCGGAAGCCGCCGCGGCATCGCCAAAGCCAAATTGGAGATTTTGGAGGGGCTGAAGCCGGAAGGGACGTTCATTTATCCCGGTGACGAGCCGTTGATTGCCGAAGAGCTGCCTCAGGAAGGCAACTTCCATCAGCTGACTTTCGGCACGGACGAAACGGATACGATCTATGCCTATACCATCGTTCCCGGCAAAACCCGAACGACTTTCCATGTGAACCTGGATCCGAATGTCGATTTGGAGATCCCTGTATTGGGTGTGTACAATGTCCGAAATGCTTTGGCCGCATTAGCTGCTGCCCAAGTGTTGGGCATGACGATCGCTGAAGTGAAAGAAGCATTGGCGACGTTTCAGCTGACTGCCAACCGCACGCAGTGGTTGAATGGGGTAAATGGCTCGCAACTGTTGAATGATGCGTACAATGCCAGTCCAACGTCCATGACGGCCGTGCTGCGTTCATTCGCGTATCTGCCGCGGGAGGGAAAGAAAATTGCGGTGCTAGGGGATATCCGTGAGTTGGGCGAACGTTCTGCTGAAATGCACGCGGCCTTGGCGGCTGAAATTTCCCCTGCGGATTTCGATCAGGTCTATCTTTACGGCACGGAAATGGCCGCTCTTTATGAAAACTTAAAGACTGCCTTTCCGGAAGGGAAACTTTATCATTATATTGGGGAGAAGGCGCCATTGATCGATAAGCTCAAGGCAGAGCTTCAACAAGCCGATCAAGTACTGATCAAATCCAGTTTCGGCACTGATTTATTGGCGGTTGTGGCAGCTTTGCGTGTATAATAGGAAATGTAAGGGAATTTGGATGGGTCGTGTCGTCGCATAAGCAAGGAGATCCCTTTTTCAGCCAATTTGGAGCGCTTGTGTCAATTGTCGGTAAATTGTAGAGTCACTTGTCATTTTCATTAGAAATATCCTTACAACAAGGTTTTTTTGTAAGAAATTTCATTATTTTAAGAGAAAATGATTTGTAAAACTCTTCGGAACGTGTTATTATTGCTGATGGTAAGAATAGAGAAATAAGAGGGTTTTTTCTGCGAAGTGCAGAATGTTTGATTTATCAAGCTTTCTATTCAAGGGATTAAGTAAAAAAGGTTTATCTTTTATTTATAAGATTATGAACCGTATTTAGATACGGGTAAAAGAAAAGACTCTCTAAATTTTAGTTTCTCAAAATTAGGAGGAAACATGAAATTTTCAGAATTAGGTTTAGATGCAGTATTATTACAGTCAATTGAGACAATGGGCTTCGAGGAAGCAACACCCATCCAAACGGAAACTATTCCTTTGGCGCTCAAAGGATTAGACGTTATCGGCCAAGCACAAACAGGTACTGGTAAAACAGCTGCTTTTGGATTGCCGATGTTGCAAAAAATCAACACAGAAAACAAAGCTATCCAAGGGATTGTTATCGCGCCAACACGTGAATTAGCGATTCAAACACAAGAAGAACTTTATCGCTTAGGCAAAGACAAACATGTATCAGTACAAGTTGTTTATGGTGGAGCAGATATCAGCCGTCAAATTCGCGCTTTAAAAAACAAACCGCAAATTATTGTTGGGACACCAGGCCGTTTATTGGATCATATCAAACGCAAAACAATTCGTTTGGATCATATTGAAACGCTAGTTTTGGATGAAGCAGATGAAATGTTGAACATGGGCTTCTTGGAAGACATCGAAAGCATCCTTAGTGAAACACCATCTGAGCGTCAAACATTGTTGTTCTCAGCAACAATGCCTGACCAAATCAAAAAAATCGGTGTTAAATTCATGCATGCTCCAGAACACGTAAAAATTAAAGCATCTCATGCTTCAGCTAACTTGATTGATCAATATTTCGTCAAATGTAAAGATTTCGAAAAATTCGATACAATGACTCGTTTGTTCGATGTTCAAAATCCGGAATTGGCTATTGTTTTCGGCCGTACAAAACGTCGTGTTGATGAATTGTCTAAAGGATTGGAACTACGCGGTTACCGTGCAGAAGGAATCCATGGCGATTTGACACAACAAAAACGTATGAGTGTTTTGAATGCATTCAAGACTGGCGATTTGGATTTCTTGGTAGCGACTGACGTTGCTGCGCGTGGATTGGATGTTACAGGTGTTACACATGTATACAACTATGATATCCCGCAAGATCCAGAAAGCTATGTTCACCGTATCGGCCGTACTGGTCGTGCCGGTAAAGAAGGTATGTCAGTGACTTTCGTTACACCAAACGAAATGGATTACTTGCGTACAATCGAAAACTTAACAAAAAAACCGATCACTCCATTACAACCACCAAGTGATGAAGAAGCTTTCCGTGGCCAAGTAAAATCAGCTATGGATGAAGTGGAATCATTGGTGAAAGAAACAGAAACAGACAAATATCAACGTGCAGCTGTTCGTTTGCTTGAAGAGCACACTGCTGAAGATTTGGTGGCAGCATTCCTGAAGAGTCTTTCTAAAGATGCTACTGATGTTCCTGTTAAGATCACACCAGAACGCCCATTGCCTTCAAGAAAAGGTAAAGGCGGCGGTGGTTACAAAGGCAAGAGCACAGGCGGCGGCTACAAAGGTAACCGTAGTTCATCAGAAAGACGCGGCAGTGGCGAACGCAGCGGCGAGCGCAGTGGCAACAAAAATCGCTCAAGCGACAGCAAACCACGCTCAGGCGGCAAACGCTATGATGACAAACGTGGCGGCGGCAGTGCCGGCGCACCTAAAAAAAGCAGCCATAGCTTCACTATCCGCAGCAACAACGATTAATTCGTGATCAAAAACCTCTTCCCCTGGCGTAGGCCAATTGGGGAAGAGGTTTTTCTTATGCTGGAAATTTTTTTTGTTTTTGGTAAAATTAGAGCAATGCATGCAGAAGAGGCGGTGATTGGAATGATTTATGGAATAGGATTGGACGTAACCGAGCTGGACCGCATCACGAAAGCCTACAATCGGCGTTCTGGTTTTGCGGAACGGATTCTGACCGAAGCGGAAATGAAACTGTTTTTGGCTCTGAGCGGGTCGCGCCAAATGGAATTTCTGGCCGGGCGCTATGCCGCAAAGGAAGCTTTCTCGAAGGCTTATGGCACAGGCATTGGCAAGCTATCTTTCCAAGATATCGAAATTTTGCCCGGAGAGAACCGGAAACCTGAAATAACCAAATCTCCGTTTGATGGGGGAGGATTCGTTTCCATCACCCATTCGGGGAACATCATTGCCGCGCAAGTGGTATTAGAAAAGTAAAGGGGTTTTAACCATGGTAGTAGGAAAGCACCGTCCCACGATAGAAACCATCGATTTGGAAGCTATTTCGTGGAACATCCAACAAATCAGGAAGGGTCTGTCTCCTGGAAAGAAATTTTTTGCGGTTGTCAAAGCCGATGCCTATGGATTGGGAGCTGTTCCAGTCGCGAAAAAGGCGAAGGAGGCGGGTGTGGATGGATTCTGTGTCGCGCTGTTGGATGAGGCGATGGAGCTGCGGGAAAACGGGCTGTCCGATGATTTCATCATGGTTGTGGGCCCGACGGAGGCAGAAGACGCTGCGCTCATAGCGGACAACGGAATCAGCGTAGCCGTCACGGCAGTGGAATGGCTGGAAGCGGCTGTGCCGTATCTGCAAGGACGGAAAACGGAGCTGCCTGTTCGGGTGCATTTGGCCATCGATACCGGGATGGGCCGGATTGGCTTGCGTACGGTCGAGGAGGTCAAAGCCTTCGAAACGCGCATTGCCGAACTGGATGGCTTTGTTTTTGAAGGTATCTTTACGCACTTCGCGACGGCCGACGGTGAAGATCCGACATTGGTGGATCGCCAGCTGGCTTTGTTTGAAGAGATTTTGCAGGCAATGGAGCAACGACCGCCGATCGTGCATCTGGCGAATTCCGCCATTTCCCTTTGGCATGAGGCGTTCCAGACGGATGCGGTCCGCGTCGGTATCGCAATGTACGGATACAATCCTTCTGACACCGTATTGGAGCTTCCGTATGAATTGAAGCCATCGGTACAGTTGGATACCCATATCAGCTATGTCAAGCAGATGCATGAAGGCGACACGATCGCATATGGCGCCCGTTACCGTGCTTTTGAGGGAGAATGGATCGCTACGCTTCCGATTGGTTATGCCGACGGTTGGAGACGGGATCTTCGCCATCAGACAGTCATCGTCGATGGCCAGCGCTGTCCGATCCGGGGAGTCATCTGCATGGATCAATGCATGATCAGTCTGCCGAAAGAATATCCGGTCGGGACGAAAGTGACGCTCTTGGGGGAAAACGGCGGACTCGTCAACAATCCGTCCGAAATGGCGGTAACGATCGATACTATCGGCTATGAAATATTGACGGGAATCAACGCGCGCGTCCCGCGCGTCTACAAATAGAAAAATCCGGAAAGCTGTCTGGTGCCTGGCAGGGGTAGATAGCTTTTTTGGTAATGAAAATCAGATGAAAATGCGCCGTTAGTCGTTTTCAAAAGCGAACATGTATGGTAAACTGTTTGAGCTCTCGAAGGAGTGCGTGGTTCGTCTACCATCCCACGAAAAAAAACTAGGAGGTTTTTAGGTTGAGTACAAGAAAAATGGTTATCAATACAATTATCGCAGCGCTTTATGTTGCGTTGACAGGGATTTTTGCTTTTATGTCGTTCGGGGCCGTCCAATTCCGTGTTTCAGAAATGCTGAATCATTTGGTGGGTTACCACAAAGATTATAAATACGGTGTTTTGGCGGGTGTTTTTATCGCCAACCTGATTTTTTCAACATTGGGGGCTTGGGACTTGGTGTTCGGATTTGGCCAGACATTGATTTCTTTCCTTATTCTGGAAAAATTGTTCAAGCCCAACGATTCTGAAATGAAACGCATGATGATGACTGCGGTCGTCTTCACGGTGACGATGGTTCTTGTCGCGATCGAACTTTATATCGTTCTTGATTTGCCTTTCTGGTTCAGCTTTGTGACAGCAGCATTCGGTGAAGCTGTCGTGCTGGTGGTCTCAGCACCGCTCATGAAATACATGAATAAGATCATCGGTTTTGCCGAGAAAATGGCCTGATCCATTAAAAAATCATATGAGAAAACTGGAGAACGGGGGCTTTTGCTGGATGAACAGCAGAAATCCCTGTTTTTTCGCTAGGATATTTCTCATCGTTCTCTTATAATAGAGGGGTAATCGAAAAAGAGGGAGGCAACAATATATGGAAATGTATGCAATCACAGTCGGTCCTATCCAGGAAAATTGTTATTTTTTGATCGGCGACCACGAGAATGATACGATCATCTTTGATCCAGGTGAGCAAGCGGAGGACATCATCGCAGCTATCGAAGAGAATGAGTTGCATCCGATAGCGATCGTGTTGACACATGCGCACTATGATCACATCGGAGCTCTCGAAACAATCCGGGAGAAATATGATGTTCCCGTCTATCAAAATCCTATCGAACGGGAATGGTTGTTGGATCCGGAACTGAACGGATCAGCACGCAATCCGAACGTTCCGGATATCCGATTGACGAAGGAAGCAGATGTCTTCTTCGAGGAGATGGGGCCTTACGAAATCGGAGAGTTCCGTTTTGAGATGCAACATATTCCCGGGCATTCGCCAGGAAGCACCGTCTTCATTTTCCGCGAGAACGGGTTCGCGATTGTTGGGGATGTCATCTTCAAAGGGAGCGTCGGCCGCAGTGATTTGCCGGGAGGCAGCCATACAACTTTGATCGAAGGAATCCAGAAATATATCGTACCATTGCCAGGAGAAACCGTCCTGTTCCCGGGACATGGCGATCCTACGACAGTAAGGGAAGAAATTTATTCAAACCCCTATCTGAATGGCGCTACTCGCTGATCCGGGGACACGCTGAAAAAGTCGGACAAGCACAAGGCTTTGTCCGACTTTTTTAATTCGTAAATGGAGCTTTTTCAGAAATCTACTTGCAGGTTTTCGATTTCCGTCACGCGGAAATCTTTGCGTTCCAGTGCCTTTACGATGGAGTCCAGCAACTGTTTGGGTGTGCCAGCGGGTAAAGTGACCAATACTCTGCGCAGAGCATCCTCCCGGTTGATGTCCAAGGAAATGCAGCTGGCGATGGACGAGTAGCGGTTGATGATTTTGGTGATGTGGTACAGATCGCCTTTCTGACCGGGCGCGATGACCGTCAGCACATAACTACCGACATCGATGCTCCATGATTGGGCCAACATGTTCAACAAGGCGTTGTGGGTCAGGATGCCGTAAAAGGTCATGTCCTTATTCAGAACGGAAATGTAGGGCAATTCTTTGATGGTAAAAAATACCTTAAAGAAGGAGCTGTCTATCGAAATGAATTTTGTGGCATTCTTCAGCAGATGCGTGACAGGCAGGTTCATGTCGCCGCCGTTCGCTTTGTGCCGATAGATATGCATTTTGTAGATATTTCCACGAAAAATGGTTTCTGTTTCGTCCAAGATAGGAACGCAACGGTAGCCGGAATCTTCAAGGATATCCAGTGCATCCCGAAGCGTGGCGGACTCCTTGACGATGGTCAGCTCCCTTTTGGGGATGGCAAGTGAGCGGATAAGCATATATTTAAAATCCTCCTAAAAACGCGGGTGTCTAATGTGATAATAACATTAAAATAAAAAAAAGCAACGGTTATAAACGTATAGTTGAAAATTCTTAAACATTTGATAAATCAAGCAGTAAAGCCCTTCCAAGACGACGGAAGCTTTTGCTAAACATTAGATTGGAATGAGAACACTTGTCGGTGCCGGAAAGCTCAAGGAAGAAGCACAGGACAGTTCCAGCATGTGCCGCATGAAAAATCTCTTGATTTTTCGAGCGGAGTTGACTATATTAAGTAGTATATAATTGAACAGAATCTATATTTTTTTATGCAACTGCACAGAGTCTTGATTCAGGGCATGTGCCAGTTGCGTGAGTCATCATAAAAAAGGAGAAAAAAATCATATGAACCCAGACCCCGAAGGTCAGTCGTTATCATCAAAAATAGTATTGATCCTAACCCTGACTTTACTGAATGCTTATTTTGCCTCAGCCGAATTAGCATTTGTTTCCATCAATCGTACCAAAATCGAGAAGCTGGCCAAAGACGGCGATAAGAAATCACAGAAGGTTTTGCGTCTCTTAGAGAATCCGGATGATTTCTTGGCTACGATCCAAGTTGCCATCACCTTTGCCGGATTCTTCAGCAGTGCGTCGGCTTCATCCAATTTCGTCGGCTATATCGAACCTTTGTTGGGGAGCATCGCCGGTGGCAAAACAATAGCGATGATCATCATCACCGTTGTCCTTTCCTACATCACCCTCGTGTTTGGTGAACTGTACCCTAAACAGATCGCTTTGCAGATGCCTGAAACCATTGCGCGCCACACTGCAGGCCCGATAGTGGTCGTCAAGACCCTATTCAAACCGTTCGTTTGGCTTTTGTCTTTTTCGACCGGTATCCTCAAGAAATTGACACCGATCGAATTCACGAATGAGGAAGAGAAGCTCACCCGTGACGAAATGAAGGCTATCCTTGCACAGAGCCGAGGCGAAGGGGTCATTGACCCATCTGAGTTCACGATGATGCAGGGAGTGCTCTCGTTGGACACGAAGCTTGCCCGTGAATTGATGGTGCCGCGCACGGACACTTTGATGATGGATTTGGATGATGATCTGGAATACAATATTGCGCTGGTTTTGAACAGTCAATATTCTCGGATTCCGGTTTATGAGGAAGATAGGGACAATATCATCGGTGTTCTGCATATGAAAAATGTTTTGAAGGCATCAAAGGAAGTCGGTTTTGAGCGGATCTCTTTCCGTGAATTGGTCAATACGCCTTTGTTTGTCCCTTCCACTATTTATATCGATGATCTCTTAGTAGAGTTCCGCAAGACCCACACGCATATGGCCATCATCAAGGATGAATACGGTGGTGTAGAGGGGATCATCACCCTCGAGGACCTTTTGGAGGAAATCGTTGGGGACATTGAAGATGAGTATGATGAAATTTATCGCCTTTCGAAAAAAATCGATGATAATCATTATGTCGTGAATGGGCGTATGCCACTGGACAAGTTCAATCAATTGTTCAAGACGGCTATCGCATCCGAAGAAGTGGATACGATAGCCGGATACATGATCGAGGAACTCGGCTATTTTCCGAAAGATGATGAGCATGCGACGATTCAGACTGGTGAGTACCTGCTGACGACTACGCAGGTCGAAAGCGGCAGGATCCGGGGTATCCGTGTCACGAGAGAGCCCGTCCAAGCAGTAGTTGTTGAAGATGAATAAGCGCAAGGCTGGGATCCATTCCCAGCCTTGTTGCCATTGATAAAAGAGTATGCGATAAGGAGAAAAAAGTATGGCATTGAACGAAATGATGGACAGACCCGTCGTAAAGAAAGAACTGGTCGCTTTTATGCGCGACAGACTGAAGCGTTTCCCCGGAGAATTGGGGGAACTGGAAAAGACTGCGAATGAAAGAGGCGTGCCGATCATTCCGCATGAAACAGCTGTTTTCCTGAATATGCTGCTGGGACAGATTAAACCCAAACAGATATTGGAAATCGGAGCGGCAATCGGCTTCTCCGGCAGCCTGATGGCGCAACACGTCGGAGCGGAAGGCCATGTCACGACCATCGATCGTTTTGAGGTCATGATCAACCACGCAAAAGCAAACTTTGAAAAATTGGGCATCGCAGACAAGGTGACGCTTTTGGAAGGCGATGCGGCGGAAGTCCTGCCTACACTGGAAGGTCCGTATGATTTCATCTTTATGGACAGTGCAAAGTCCAAATATTATGAATTTTTGCCCCATTGCATCCGGCTTCTGAAGAAAGACGGCATGCTGGTCATCGATGATGTTTTCCAAGGAGGAACCATCCTGGATGATGAAGCTGACGTTCCGAAGAGGGTCCGCAAGATTCACCGCCGCCTGAACAAGCTGATGGATACCGTGTTGGACCACCCGGCATTGGAAACTTCCCTCGTACCTCTTGGTGACGGCCTATTACTGATCGTCAAAAAAGAAGAGTTCGATTTCGGCTATATCCTCGATGAAATCAAAACAGAGAACCAGAATCGCGCATAGCAATCAAGGCCTGCCTCATATGAGACAGGCTTTTTTGTCGGTCCACACAGATGAAAATGCAGGTGTGTCTGTTTGCATTTCTTCCGCATAGGTATTATGATTAATACTTAAGATGCCGGCCTATTATAAAAAAATTAAGCTAAAATAGCTTGCTTTTTAAAGAAAACATGGTAAAGTATTGAAAAGTAAGTTACAATTATTTGTAACACAAACGTAACTTAATTGTAATAAAACGAGAAGGTGGTCTGGACAGTGAAAAAGAAACCCATCATCATTGGCGCTACAGCGGTCTTATTGGTCGCAGCCGGATACTTTGGTACAGGTAGCTATTATGAGGATAAATTCTTACCGAATACGATGCTGGATGGCATTGACATATCGAATGATACCGTAGCCCAAGCAAAAGAAGAGACAACCGCTGCAATCGCACAAGCGCAGATCCAAATAATCGAAAATGGAGAGACTATCCATGCCTTCACACCCGCCGACCTGGGCGTTTCCATCGACAACACCGAGAAATTGGAAACGATGAAGGCCGAACAAAGTGGCTGGGATTGGCCATTCCTGCTGTTCCAAGAAAAGCAGGAAAAAACCGACCTTAGCGGTGTGTCCGTTGATGAAACGGCTTTAGGGAACATTTTGGCGGCGCTGCCGTTGGAGAATGAGAGTCGCACGGCCCCCGTGAACGCTACTGTTGTCAAAGGGACTGACGGCTACGAGATTTCGCCTGAAACGGCAGGAAACATGGTAGATCTGGAATTGTTGAAGGCAACGATGCTGGAAGCAGTCATTGCCGGAGAAACCGAAATCGATCTGGCACAGGCCTATCAACAGCCAACATTAACGGCGGATGATCCAATTCTGGCGGAAACGTTGCAAAAACTGGATGATTTGACGGATACGGTTATCCAATATACCATTTCCGGACAGACAGAAACTGTGCCGCAAACAGCCATCGTCGAATGGTTAGGCATAGACGAGAACGGCGAAGTGTCCGTCAATCGCGAAGGCGTTGCAGCCTATCTGCAAGGACTGAGCGACAAATACAGCACCTATTCCCGTACACGGGATTTCCTGGCAACTGACGGTGAAACGGTCCAAGTCCCATCCGGCACGTATGGATGGACACTGGCTGTCGCAGCCGAAACGGACAACCTGATCAGCTATGTTTTGGCAGGGAAAGATGTGACGGTAACGCCGAACTACAACGGCACTGGCTATCATGCGGATGGCGCGGACATCGGCACCACCTATGTCGAAGTGGACCTATCCAGCCAACACATGTGGTATTACCTAGATGGCGTGGTTGTGCTTGAAACGGATATTGTTTCCGGCCATCCGATGTCGCCGACTCCGACTGGGGTCTTCTACATCTGGAACAAAGAAGAAGATGCCGTTTTGAAAGGCTATAATCCGAGAACTGAAAAGGATTACGAATCGCCAGTCGAATACTGGATGCCTGTCGAGTGGACAGGCATCGGTATCCACGATTCATCCTGGCAGCCTGCTTACGGCGGTGAATATTGGCTTACTGCCGGCTCGAATGGTTGTGTCAATACGCCACCCGGTGTAATGGCTGAACTGTTTGGGATGATCGGTATCGGGGTTCCGGTCGTCATCCACAGCTGATGAATCAATAAATGAATGCCATAACGTCAAATAGGGGGATGAGCCATCAGTCAGGAAAACGATTGATGTCTCGTCCTTTTTTGTACAGTAGTACGGGTTCTGCCGATGGATAATTCAGGAACGCTTTGCACTTAATCGGCTGCAATTGTATAATAAAGAGTAGACGTTCCGAAAGGGACAGTGAGTTGCAAGAAATAAGGAGGTTTGAAGATGAAAAAGGTATTAGTGGTAGACGATGAAAAACCAATCTCAGATATAATCAAGTTTAATCTGACCAAAGAAGGTTATGAGGTCTTCACTGCATTTGATGGTGAAGAAGCCTTGGCGCAATTTGCGGAAGTGGGCCCGGATATCATCCTGCTAGATCTGATGCTGCCCAAGATGGACGGATTGGAAGTCTGCCGGGAAATCCGCAAGACGAGCGATGTACCGATCATCATGCTGACAGCTAAAGACTCTGAAATCGACAAAGTGCTTGGGCTGGAATTGGGTGCGGATGACTATGTCACGAAACCATTTTCTAACCGGGAATTGGTCGCACGCGTAAAAGCGAACTTGAGGAGACAAGCCTCACCAGTTGCGGCACCGCCTGAAGAGAACGATACAAATGAAATCAAAATCGGAGCATTGATCATTCACGAAGATGCTTACATCGTGTCGAAGCGCGGGGTAGAGATCGAGTTGACCCACCGCGAATTCGAATTATTGCATTATTTGGCGAAACATATCGGCCAAGTGATGACGCGGGAGCATCTGCTGCAGACTGTCTGGGGATATGATTATTTCGGCGATGTCCGCACTGTCGATGTGACGGTCCGCAGACTGCGCGAAAAAATCGAAGATACACCAAGCCATCCGACTTGGTTGATCACGCGAAGAGGAGTAGGCTACTTCTTGAAGAATCCGGATCAGGAGTAACAGTATATGAACAAAAAGATACGTTTGGTTCACTCCATCCATTTCAAGATACCGATGCTGTTCATTCTCCTCCTTTTGGTATCCCTGCAACTGATCGGTGCTTACTTTATCCGTGAACTGGAAACGAAAATGATCAGCAACTTCGACAGCCAAATGAGCCTGAATGCGGGCTTTCTTGAGAAAACGTTGCAGCCGATCCTGATGGCCGATGAGACGGAAAAGCTGGAGGAGTCGGTCCAGACCATCCTTAGCGATTTTACGGGCTCCAACATTCTGGAAACGCAGGTCATGGATGAACAGGGGTATATTCTCGGAATCAATGACCAAACGCTGCAATCTTTGATCGGAACGAAGTCGACCGATCGGGATGTCCAACAGGTCATTCTTCTGGATGCACCCTCTTCCTATCAATATGTGAAGGAAGACACGAACAGCCGCGTGCTCAAGAACATCAGTCCAATCTATTCGACTGACAATACCGGTACCCTTATCGGGGTGTTGGTGATGGAATCGAATATCGAGTCGGTCTATTCGCAGATGAGCCAGACAGTGGGCATCTTTCTGAACGCTTCGGTTGTGGCAATCATCATTACGATCGTGTTGGCTGTGATCATCTCCCGCGGTATCACGCGGCCCATTTCCGAAATGCGCAGGCAGACGGCCAACATTGCCGACGGGGATTATTCCGGCAAGGTAACGGTCTATGGTGCGGATGAATTGGGCGAATTGGCTGATACCATCAACGATCTGTCCTACAAAGTCAAGGATGCGCAGGAAACGACGGAATCGGAGCGCCAAAGGTTGGATAGCGTCCTGCGGCACATGACGGATGGCGTATTGGCCACCGATCGCCGCGGCAAAATCATCATCATCAATAGCCGGGCGATGGATCTGCTCTCGATTTCCCAAGACAAAGCGATCGGACAATCAATCATGAAAGTGCTGAAGCTGGGCGAGAAATTCACTTTCCGCCAGTTGTTGGAGACGCAGGATGAATTGATTCTGAATATTCCGACTGAAGATCAGGATACGATCCTGCGCGGAGAATTTTCCGTCATCCAGCGGGAATCCGGCTTCATCAGCGGATTGGTCTGCGTGCTTTCCGACATCACAGAGCAGGAAAAAGTCGAACAGGAACGTCGCAGCTTCGTTTCCAATGTGTCCCATGAACTGCGCACACCGTTGACGAGCGTGAAAAGTTATACGGAATCGCTGATCGACGGTGCTTGGGAAGACAAAGACATCGCTCCTGAATTCCTGAAGGTCATTTCCACCGAGACCGATCGGATGATCCGGATGATCACCGATTTGCTGAATCTCTCCCGGATGGATCAAGGCAAACAGGAACTGAACCTGGAGTTCGTCAGCATCAATGAGCTGGTCGCGCATATCATCGATCGCTTCGAAGTGGTGTTGAAATCGGAACAGTACCGCAACAAAAAATATAAGATCGAACGGGACTTCACGCAACGTACGCTGTGGGTCGAAATCGATCAGGATAAATTTATCCAAGTAATCGACAATATCATGAACAATGCCATCAAATATTCTCCGGACGGCGGGAAAATAACCTGCAGACTGATGGAGACGCATAACAGTGTCGTCATCAGCATCACCGATGAGGGCTTGGGCATTCCGCGTAAGGACATCGGCCATGTCTTTGACCGATTCTATCGGGTGGACAAGGCGCGTGCTCGTTCGATGGGCGGCACCGGGCTAGGATTGGCCATTTCCAAAGAGGTCGTCCAATTGCACGGCGGGAAAATCTGGGTAACCAGTGTGGAAAATAAAGGGTCCACTTTCTTTATTTCCTTGCCGTACATTCCGATGGATGAGGAGGATGAGTGGGAATGAGACAAAAAGAATCACCGATACTGAGCGCTCTATTATACACGTTGGTCGCAATCAGCTTGTTTCTGACGGTCAGAATCCTTTCCACTCCGAGCACGATCGGGTTAAGCCAGAATTCGACGACATCCGTCTCTGCCAATCTGACAAACACGAAGAAGATAGAGGATGTCTTTGCGCCGATAAGGATGATCGTCCATACGGATAAGCGCATCTACTTGACGCAAACGCCGAAAATCATGAAGAGCGTGAATGAGCTGTTGGGTGAGAGTTTGCTTGACGGGATCGAAGATGTCTCAACCTACACGCAGGAGGAGTTTGATGCGCTTATTCTGGCACCTACCCAACTGGAGATCCGCTTTGCCGAGGAAGTTCCCCTGGAGCTGCTTTCGCGTTATTTCACGAATCTCCAGGAGGATTATTATGCTGACACGATCGATCGGATCATTTTCAACTCAAATGAAGAGGATCCCGTCTATCTGTTGAATGATGAGACGAAGCAAGTATTCACCTCAAAGCGTCCGGATAATGTGCTGCAGCCGTTGGTGGACCTTTACGAAGGACAAAAGGATGCGTACATGGAAGTGGAATCGTATGAATCCGAATCATCCATCTCTTACCTTCCGAAAGAGGCAATCACGATCCAAAAGTTGGTCTATCTGGTTGAGAAACCTTCGAACAGCTATTTCATCGATCTGCTTTTCAGTGATACAACCGACCTGAAGGACAACGGAAACGACGAATTCGTGAGTTATAGTGATAACATTTCCGAATTGAGCATCCATAAGGAAACCGGGCAGTTGAACTATTACCGCAACATCCTCGATGCCGAGGATGTGCCTGATTATCGGTTGATCCGCGACAGTTTCCATGAAATCAAAATGTTGGACAACTGGACAAATCCTTTTTATTTCTATGGGTTCGATGAGGACACGGATAATGTTTATTACCGAAGATACGTAAACGGCTATCCGATTTTCGGGGAAATTGATTACGGGTTGACGCGGATCCATATGTCCGGATCATCTATGACGGAACTGCAATTCCTGACGCAAGTCATCCAGACACCGCTGACGGATCGCGGAGAGGATGTCACCCTGTTGAGCGGGACAGACCTTTTGGCTGCGCTGGATGCCGGTGGCTACAGCAGCCAAGAGATTCAGATGATCGCATTGGGGTATGATTGGACGTTCAGCGAAGAATCCAACCGTCTCGTCAATCTGATGCCAAAATGGTTCGTTCAGATCGACGGAGCATGGAAGTCGCTGGACCAATGGCTCGGCGGAACGGAAACGGAGGCGGATGATAGTGGACTTTAGACGCATCAAAATCATTTTTATCCTCACCTTCGCAGCCCTGAACATCTATCTGCTAAGCGTGCTGTTGGAAAAAAACGCCACGACATTGAGCTTCGGCAGCGAGAGCACTACCCTGAACATCGAAGAGGCAATGAAGGCGGATGACATCGCGTTTCCGACTCTGTCGACCGACCAGGAGAAGATCCCATTGCTGAAGACGGACAAAGGTGCCACGCTGGAAGCTGAACAGTCAAAGCTGGTTAATCAGACGACTGTCTTTGAAGAGGGTGTGTTGTCCAGCGTCCTGTCGAATCCGATCCCGCTTGAGATCGATGCGGAAGATTTGACGATCGTCGACAGAACGCCGATCGCAGATTTCATCTTGCAAGGCAACGTACTCTACGGAGCCGAATACACCTTCCTTACGTATTTGCCGCTCAAGAGACAACTTGTGTATGCGCAAGTCGCAAACAATATTCCCATCGGCGACAGCACGGGCAGCATCACGTTCAACTTGGATCCCGATTATGAAGTCATTTCCTATGAACAGACCTTTGCGGGTGTGGCTGAAGTGCAAGGCAGCAGCAGGACCGTGATTTCGCAGAAGCGAGCGGTCGAAGCACTGTATCTCAATAACCAGATTCCCTCGAATTCCACCGTGCGGATGGTGCAGCTGACCTATTACCGCACGTTAAGCCTGTCGGATATGGATATCTACAGCCCAATGTGGTATATCGAAATCAAAATCGAAAACGCACCTGTGGAAATAAGACGGGTTGATGCTTTGACCGGAAGCATCATCACGACGTCCACCGTTGCGCTTCCGTCAGCTGAAGCGCAAATCCAAGCGAAAACAGCCAACAAAAGTGCTTTACTGATGGAGGAAGTGGACTCTTCGGAAACGGAAAATACACTGGATTGAAACGGAAATTGGGGTTTCAACCAACATAAACAAAAGGAAGGATCTCGAAATGAGGTTCTTCCTTTTTTAACGGAGATAAGTTTGTTAAAATGGGGGTATCAGAAGCGACAAGCTTGATGGAGGGTAACGGAAGGGGAAGGTAATGATGAAACGGATAGGCTCGATTATGCTGTTCATGTTCTTTTTTTTGATTGGATTTGGACAGAAGGAAGTACAAGCCCGTTCCTATGAGATTACGAATTATGATGTGTTGGTCGAAATACAGCGGGATGGTAGCGCTTTTTTCACTGAGAGCATCACTTACGATTTTGAAGGGGAATTCAATGGGGTGCTGTATGATTTGGATATTTCAGAGGTAGCGGATCCGACAGACGTAAAAGTGTCAATGCAAGGGTATCTGTCGGAAACTCCTTTCCCATTTGCTTTAAGTGATACGGAGGAACCAGGGACGTTCAAAATGGACAACACCGGTGATTTCCTGAATTTCACCGTGTACAATAAAATGACGGATGAAATTCAGACGGTCATCTATCAGTACCGCATTCCTGAAATCGTCACGAATTATAACGACATAGCGGAGTTAAACCGCAAAGTCATCGGTTCCGCCTGGGAGGATCCGTTGAATGACGTGGATATTACTGTTCTTTTGCCGGAAGCCACCGGTGAAGAAGAATTGCGCGCTTGGGGCCATGGCGGCGACGAGAACAGTTCAGTGACACTGGAAGACAATCAAAAAGTCTTACTGTACGTACCGCAGAATCCTGCCAATCAATTCGTGGAGGCCCATGTGATTTTCCCGACCAGAATCACTGCAGACAATCCGAATGTGGTGAATGAAGATAAATTCGATGAAATATTGGCGCAGGAAGCCGCATTGGCCGAGGAAGAGCAACGCAATGCGTGGCTCTTCGGAATAATCAGTGCGGTCTTGGCGGTAGTTGCACCGATTCTGCCGATTCTGGTGTTCTTGTGGGTAAGAAAAGCCAGAAAAAAAGAAATTCCGCAGGAAATCCATCTGCCGGACCATATCTACGAATTGCCTGAAGACATGACGCCGGCTGTCATGAATGGTGCCGTCTTCACCGGAAATGTACAGGCTGCTGACATTTCGGCCACTATTCTTGATTTGGTGCGGAAAGGCTATCTGACGATTTCGCCGGTGCAAATCCCTCAAAAAGGGATTTTCGGACGAGAAAAAGCGCCGGAAGATTCCTTCCGTCTGACGCAGATCAAGGACACAAAAAATGCCCCGCTCCTGAGCCACGAAAAACAGCTAGTGGATTGGTTCATCGGCGATGTCGGGGATGGGGAAAGCGTCACGCTCGATGATATCGAGAACATCGCCGACAATTCGGCGGAAGCGAAACGTTTCAATGAGAATCGGGTCAAATGGCAAGAGCGCGTGATGGATGTGGCTTCGCCGAAACGCCAGAACTATCGTTCGAAGGATAACAAAAAAGCTGTCGCCTTCGCGGTGCTGGCTTTGGTTGCAAACATCTTCCTGTTGTTCGCGATCGTGTTCTTCGGCGTCATGGGCGGCACTTTCACAGTGTGGGCAATCATTCTTGCTGTTCTGGGTGCGGCGCTCAGTTTCATCCAGCTCATGGCAGTGGCTGTCAAGCCGATCATGACGGCCGATGGGGAACGCGCGAAACAGGAATGGGCCGGCTTCCGCAATATGCTGAAGGACGTGGGGGATTTTCCGATGCGCGATGTCGGATCCATCGCTCTATGGGATCATTTCTTGGTCTATGCCGTCTCTTTGGGGGTGGCCGACAAAGTCATGAAACAGATGCAGGTCGAGTTTCCTGTCAATGAGATCCAGGCTTCCGCTTTCGGCAGCTATTACTACATGAACAACGCCATCTTCCTGTCCTCGCTGAACAACAGCATCAACACCGGCGTAACCAAATCGATGCCGACTTCCTCGAACAGCAGCGGCTTCGGCGGCGGTTTCAGCGGAGGTTCATCCGGCGGTTCCGGTGGCGGTTCCGGCGGCGGGGCTTTCTGACGAACCCCGTCCATACTTTCAAAAACATCCTATTCTGAACCAGAGCAGGGTGTTTTTGTTTCAGATACCGGGCTATATTCCAGCAGACAATCCTTTATTTGATAAAAGATGAAAGGTCGAGGTGCGAACAGAATGAAAGAGAAAGAACAGAATGAATTGCAGTCGTTATATCAAGAGATGCAGGCGCTCCGTCAGGCAGTTTATGAGGAAGGCAATGCCCTCTTTGCGGAATGGAAGCCTGGCATTTCCCGGACATCGTTTGAGCTCAGCGCCAAAAACCTTGCCTACTATCTGGCGTTGCGACGCAGGGATATCCGACCTTTGCAGAGCCGTCTGTCCAAATGGGGGTTATCCTCACTGGGAAGAACGGAATCGAAAGTGCTCCAACAGCTGGATGCGATCGTCCGCAACTTGGCCTTGATGTCAGGAGAAATCAAGCAGTTGGCTGATTATCCTAAAACAAGCGGGAAATTTCCAGGCCGGAAAAAACTGGCAACCGAGGCAAATGCCTTATTAGGTGACCCGCCGAAGCACCGGACGACCCGGATCATGGTTACCCTTCCGGAACAGGCTGCAGAGGATAAGGCCTTTCTTGTCCGCCTGTTGGAGCGCGGCATGGATATCGCCCGTGTCAACTGCGCCCATGATGACAGTGCAGTCTGGCTTAAGATGGTCGAAAACCTGAAGGAAGCCCAAAAAACTACCGGTAAAAGTTGCCGTATCTATTTTGACATCGCGGGCCCGAAAATCCGGGTTGATGCCGTCATCAGCGAAAAAGATAAGCCGCGCCTAAAAGTTGGCGACCTTTTCTTCCTGACGGCGGATGCTGCCTTCAAAGATCTGAAACACTATCCGATCATTGTCTTCAGCGAAAGCCTGAATCTTTTTGATGCGCTGAAGGTCGACAGTCCGGTCATTTTGGATGACGGCGTCCTGGAAGGGCGTGTTGTGGAACAGAAACCGCAAGGCATCGTTGTGCAGGTCGGGAAAGTTGCCAAGCCAAAGGGAATCAGAGTGAAGGCGCAGAAAGGGCTCAATTTCCCGGAATCAACTTTTAGGATGCCAATCTTGACGGATAAGGATCGCGAAGACTTACTGGTGGCCGAAAAGGATGCCGACATCCTAGGCTTCTCTTTTGTCCGCGGCAGCAAGGACATTGCCGCTATCCAGAAGACTTTAGTGGAGCAGGTCGGAAGCGAAGCAGCTGCAGCTATCCCGCTGGTGATCAAAATCGAAACGGTGGAAGCCGTGAACCATCTGCCGGAGCTGATCGTTGCCGCAGCCAGCCAAAATCCTTTGGCAATCATGATCGCCCGCGGGGACTTGGCTGCCGAGGCCGGTTTTTTGAGGCTGTCGGAACTCCAAGAAGAAATACTCTGGATCTGCGAGGCTGCCCATATTCCCGTCATCTGGAGCACACAGGTGCTCGAGAATATGGTGAAGAACGGGGTGCCGACGCGGGCGGAGATGTCGGATGCGACCATGGCCGGACAGGCAGAGTGCGTCATGCTGAACAAAGGCGAATTCGTGGAAGAGGGCATCACCTTGCTGGATGCGATACTGGTGCAGAGCCAACAGAACCGTTCCAAGAAGACAGCCCAGCTGCGTGCGCTCAAAATCGCCAAGAAAGCATGGCGCAAGCCCAAAAAATAATCGGCTTTCGGAGTGGTCTCCCCATGCAGTGCCGGAAGATTAACTTTTCCTAACAGGGAGAAAAATTACTGGTATTTTCCAAAAAATAAGTTACACTTATGGATGTATTGGAGGGGCTATGTTTGATTGAGACAATAGAAAAAGAGGGCATGCGCGTCAGCTATCTGGCGAGCGGCAGTTCCGGCAACTGCACCTATATCGAGACACCCAAACGGAAAATATTGGTGGACTGCGGACTAAGCGGCAAGAAAATCGCTGGTCTGATGGCGAAAATCGACCGCAACCTTGCGGATGTGGACACGATCCTCGTCACGCACGAACACCGCGATCACGTGCACGGCTTAGGAGTTCTGGCGCGCAAGTACCACATGGATCTTTATGCGAACGAAGCGACTTGGAAGGCGATGGACCACATCATCGGCAACGTCAAGACCGAGCAGAAGCACATCTTCGAGATGGGTCAGGTGCTGACCTTGGGCGATGTCGACATCCAAAGTTACGGCGTTTCCCATGATGCTGCCGAACCGCAGTTCTACTCCTTCCATCATGAAGGTAAGCAGATGGTCATGCTAACCGATACCGGCTACGTCAGCGATCGCTTGCGCGGTCTCTTGCGGGATGCAGACGCGTACCTTATCGAAAGCAACCACGATCTGGAATTGCTGCGCATGGGCGGGTATCCTTGGTCGCTGAAACAGCGCATTTTAGGGGATGAAGGCCATCTGTCCAATGAGGATGGAGCTGCCGCCGTCGCCGAAATGCTGGGTGACCGGACAAAGCGCATCTATCTGGGGCATTTGAGCCGGGACAACAACATCAAGACCTTGGCGCACCATACGGCTGAAAGCATTCTGATGCAAAAAGGCATGGGCGTCAATGAAGATTTTTTTGTATATGATACCGATCCGGACGAGCCGACCGAACTTTTCAGAGTTTAGGCGACAGGCGGGATGGCAAGTGCAGGAGGGGCGAATCGAGTGATTCCGCTCTTTTTTGCATACGCGGGTATGATACAATAAGCTCACTGAGGATCAACTTTCCGAAATATTCTCTTACTATCTTCATAATTTATTCAAAATAAGGAACTATACTGAACTTGTAGAACGATAAGGAGGAATCATCATGGACAGGGACGAAGAAAACAAAAATAATCCGCTTAATCAAGAAGAATACAATGAAACGGAGACTGAATCGACTGCCACCGACGCTCCATCTGCTGATCACAATCAAGAAGACTTATCCGAAGAAACAGAAATAGAAGCCGAATACACTGAGGTCGAAGAAACGGCCAGCGAAGAAGAGTCGGTTGTGGAACCAACCGCAAGCACAAGGCCGACGATGAACAAAGAGGAACGCGCGCGCGTATACAACACTGTTAACGAAACCGAAGACGCATCCAGACGTCCAAAAGACCGCAAAAATTCACCGATCAGGAACGGAATCGTCGGCGGACTGATAGGAGGAGGGATGGTCGCCCTGATCGGCGCTGGCTTGCTGTTCGGTTCGGGCATCCTCGGCAACGGATCCGGTACAGATGGCAATGGAAACACATCCGTCAACGAAACCGTGACGGATGTCGCCGTCAACATAACGACCGATACGACGGCAGCTGTGGAAAAAGTGCAGGACGCGGTCGTGTCCATCATCAATATGCAGGCAGGCAATACGAACATGTTCGGCTTCGATCTGCCGCAGAACTCTTCTGACACCACAAATGGAACCTTGGAGACATCCAGTGAGGGCAGTGGCGTCATCTATAAAATCGAGGACGACCTTGCTTATATCGTTACGAACAACCACGTCATCGATGGAGCGGTTGAACTGGAAATCCTGATGAAGGACGGCACGAAAGAGGTAGCTACCGTCGTCGGAAGCGATGTCTGGACCGATTTGGCCGTCTTGACGATTCCGGCAGCCAATGTCACCGCAGTGGCTTCCTTCGGTGATTCCGATGCTGTGAATGTGGGTGAACCAGCCATCGCAATCGGCTCTCCGCTCGGAACCGAGTTTGCAACTTCGGTCACGCAAGGGATCATTTCAGCCAAGAACCGTTCCGTATCCACAGATGTGGATGGGGACAGCATCGTCGACTGGGATGTGACGGCGTTGCAGACGGATGCGGCGATCAATCCGGGTAATTCCGGTGGCGCGCTGATCAACATCGCCGGACAGGTCATCGGCATCAACTCGATGAAAATATCCGATTCTAATGTTGAGGGGATGGGCTTCGCGATTCCGAGCAATGATGTTCTGACCATCATCAACGAACTGGAACAGAACGGCGAAATCGTGCGTCCAATCCTGGGCGTATCCATGCTGGATCTCTCCCAGATTTCGGCGGCCCAACAAAGCTCCGTCCTGACGCTGCCTGAGGGTGTGACGGAAGGCGTCGTCATCGCCGAAGTCCAGGCTTTATCTGCAGCTGAATTGGGCGGATTGGAACAATACGACGTCATCACGGAAATGAACGGCGAAGCCGTAACGAGCATCGTAGACCTGCGCAAAATCCTGTATGCACTGGAAGTAGGAACCGACGTGGAAATCTCCTACTACCGCGCAGGAACGCTGCAGTCAACGACCGTGACCCTGACTGAAGGGCAGACTTCAGCCGAATAAGCTGAAAAAATAATTGAATGTTGAACACCCCGCTTGGCGTCTCTTGAGAGCAGCTATGCGGGGTGTTTTGTGTTTTGGGGTTATAGCGACGGGTCGCTGGGAAGGGATTGGATCTTGGAGGATGGATAAGTCCGAGTTATCATCCTCCACCCAGAAAACAAAGCTGAAAAGAGTAGAAATCCACATAAGTGTGGATAATTTCTGTGGAAAAAAAGTTTATGTGTGCAAAACGCGTAAATGATGATGGGAGCGGTGCTTTCTGAAAATGGGAGTTATCCACAGAAATCGGAGAAGTCTGTGCATAAGAATGTGACCCCATGTGAAGAATGCTAATTAATCGTTGGTAAATAAGGGATAAATAGCATTTCGATTGCTCAACAGGCCATGTGCATAACTGTGCGGGTAGGGGGATAATTCATTTTAAGGATAATCAATATGATGTGGCCAAAAATAATGCTACCACTAGATAACGGGGGAACGTGTGTACATGTGCATAACTTTTGTGGATAAGGTGTGAGTTGGGTGTGTGAAGTGGGTATAACCGAAGGCATAATCCAAAACCTGGGCAGCAAAAATCTGATTCCGATTATCAAACAAAAAAACAGCATCCCGAAAATGGGATGCTGCAGAAAATCAAGTCAGTTGGTTCAAGTAGTCGTAACGTTCGAAGACATCGGATTCGGTGATGCCCACAAGCACGATATCTTTATCCACAATATAATCGCCCGAGAAGGATACGTTCAGGTGCTCACCGCGGTGTTGACGGAGGCCGATGATATTGATATCGTATTTGTTGCGCAGATCCAAATCACCCAGTGTTCTGCCCACCCATTTAGCTGGAGGATAGAATTCGATGATGGAAGTCTGGTCATCCAAGTTCACCACATCTTCAATATTTGTGCGCAGGATGTTTTTGGCGACGCGCATCCCGGTTTCCTTTTCAGGCAGGATGACCGTGTCGGCGCCGATCGCCTCCAAAACTTCACGGTAATTTTTGTTTTTGGCTTTTGCGATGATATGCTTGATGCCAAGTTTTTTGCAGTTCATGACGGCCAGCACGCTTGCTTCCAATACGGTACCGGTAGCGATCACGACCACATCGCAGTCGGAGAGTCCAATCGATTCCAACAAGGCCAAATCCGTTACGTCTCCGATGATTCCTTTTGTGATGAATGGTTCCAAACGGTTTACGTTCTCAGGATCCTTATCGACAGCGATAACATCCGCATCGAATTCGCTCAATGTTTTTGCGATTGTCGATCCGAAAATACCAAGACCCAAAATTCCAACCAATTTACTCATATTTAGATACGCTCCTCTTTGCTATTATCCGATCAGGATAGTTCCTTTAGAAAATTCAACATCTTGAACTTTTTGCGTACGTTTTGCCAAACTGTCCAACATTGTGATTGGGCCGATACGACCGGCGAACATTAAGAACATGATGACTGCTTGACTCAGGCGATCCAATGTAGGCGTCAGATTTGCGCTGACTCCGACTGTCGCAAGCGCTGATATGGATTCAAAAAGAATGTAAATGAAATCCACCTCTGGATTCAAGATGCTCAACAGGCTGGTGCCGACAATCAAGGTGCCCAAAAGCGCCATAAAGATGACGAAAGCCTGGCGGACTTGCTGGCGGCTGATTGTGTGGTTCGCGATATTCACATTGCTCTGTCCCCGCAACTCATTGTAGAGCGTCAGGAAGATGATTGCGAATGTCGTGGTCTTCAGACCGCCCGCTGTACCCCCTGGAGAACCACCGATAAACATGGTCAACACAAACCAGAAGAGTGTAAATGGATAAACGGTCGTGTAATCAATCGTCGCAAATCCGGCTGTACGCATGGTGACGGTCTGGAAATAACCGGCCAAGAGTTTCTGCGGGAAAGTGAATGTCCCAATCGAGTTCGGGTTATTGTATTCAATAACGACGAAAAATACAAGACCGATCAGAATGACAATCAAAGTGACACCAATGGCCAAACGGCTATGCAAGGATAGACCGCGGAAAAATACTTTCAGACTAGGTCTGCATTTTTTACCCATATAGCATTTCACGCTTTTTGATACATCGAACCAGACCGAGAAACCGATACCGCCCAGGATGATGAGCGAAGTGATGACAAAATTCACCAGCGGATCATGGACGTAAGCCACCAAGCTGACATTCCCCAATGTATCGAATCCGGCATTACAGAATGCGGAAATCGCCAGGAACAGGGAAGTGAACATTCCGGATGCCCAACCCATTTCCGGCACAAAGCGGATAGAAAGCAGAAGGAAACCGGTCCCTTCGATGACGGCGGTATATTTCAGAATATCCGAAAGATATTCCCTGAATCCGCGCGCATCTCCACGGTTGATCCCTTCTTGGACGGCCAAGCGGTTCCGCAGGCCCATCCTTCCTTTCAGGCGCGTGATGACGGAAGCGATCAAGGTCATCAACCCTAAGCCCCCGATTTGCATCAGGGCCATCCCGACGATCTGGCCGAAGATGGTGTAGGAATCATGAACAGATTCGGTGAACAGGCCGGTCACACAAACCATCGATATAGCAGTGAATAAGTTGTCGAAATAGGTTGCTTCCGAAGTAGGCAATTGACTGATCGGCAGCGTAAGTAAAATCGATCCGGTAAAGATGACAAAGGCAAAGCTCGTTGCGATCTTTTGCGAAACAGACCAACTCGAAAATTTCTTTAACACAATGATTCCAATTCTCCTCTCTAATAGCATGCGAATAGGATTTGATATTATTATAATGCTACTGCATGATAAAGCAACTCAAAAGCATAAGAGTATCTTAAATCATTTACAGAAAAAAGCAACTGGTTTTCACGCCTTTTTCAGACAAAAATTGCACTTTTCTTCATATTATAATAAGACTGTACAACCATGTTGGTTAATAATAAGACAAACAGGAAATCATAGATATATTTCCATCAAAAAGCCGTCAAAAAAAAATCCGGTTGCGAAATCGCATTTATTCCCATAGGATAGTAGATGAGAACAAAAAGGAGCGAAAAGGAATGAACATAAAAATCATCACGGTCGGAAAACTGAAGGAGAAATATCTGAAGGAGGGCATCGCCGAATACACGAAGCGGCTGGGCAGCTACTGCAAGCTGCAGATCATCGAGGTCGGGGACGAAAAAGCGCCCGAAAACCTGAGCGATAAGGAAATGGAAATCATCAAGGACAAGGAGGGCGAAAAAATCCTCGCAAAAATCCCAGAACAGAGCTACGTCTTCGCGATGGCGATCCAGGGCAAACAGTACGATTCGGTGGAATTCGCTAACGAAATCGACAAACTCGGCACCTCCGGAAAAAGCGACATCGTCTTCATCATCGGCGGCTCGCTCGGCCTCAGCCAAGCCGTCCTGTCCCGCGCCAATCAGCACATCTCCTTCGGCAAACTGACCTACCCGCACCAACTCATGCGCCTCGTGCTTGTCGAACAGATCTACCGCGCTTTCCGGATTATCCATGGGCATGCTTATCATAAATGAGGTTTATAAGTATGTTACTAATTAGTCAATATAATAAGAGCTATCATCTGTATAAAGGGTGAGGGCTCTTTTTTTTCGTAGAAGGGCTCATTTAATTGTTTAGTTTTCTATCTTAACACGTTTATCAAAGTTGTTACTTTTGTTACTGGATTTCCAAGAAATTATAATGAGGTCGGCGGTGTGTCCCCTAGGGTATCCTATAATTTGTGCTTACTTCTGTGTAACTTCACCAACACGCATTGTACTACTTAGGTTTTTGAATGCTGCGATAACATCCAGTTCATCCAGTAATACCTGCGTCGAATAATTCTAATACAGTTATTTTCGAACATTTTTTTGATATATAAAAGTCGGATTATTGTGATTAAATGAACATAAAATTTCCTTTAAGCGATATTTAGGAATACACCACTTTATTTTTACTTGCAAATGGAAAGTTTTGAAGTATAATATGAAATGTAGTTTAGGTATACCTAAAAAGGAGGTTGCGCATGACACCCCATAAAGAAGATTATTTGAAGGTTATCATGGAGTTGGGTGGAGACCAGCGAATGATCAACAACAAGCAAATAGGTGAAGCTTTATCCGTTTCCGCCGCATCAGTTACTGAAATGTCGACAAAGCTACTGAAGGATGGATTGATTAGTCATGTTCCTTATCAGGGTATACAGATAACCGAAAAAGGCCAGTTGATTGCTAATAAATTGATAAGGAAACATCGCTTATGGGAAGTTTTTCTTGCGGATAAATTAGGCTTTAACTGGGGTGATGTCCATGAAGAGGCAGAAATGTTAGAGCATGTGTCCTCGGATCGATTAATCAAGAGTTTAGACGCGTATTTAGGTTTCCCAAAATATAATCCTCATGGAGGCGTAATACCCGACAAAGAGGGGCGGATTGAAGTTTGTGAAAGCAAACCGTTAATCGAACTAGAAGTTGGAAGCCGCTTTGTCATCCAGGAAGTTGATGACAATCATGAATTTTTGGCATATCTGCTCAACAAGAACGTAAAATTAAGTGTGCCTTATTTGTTGACTAACGTGGAGCCGTACGAAGGTCCGTATACCTTTGAGGCGAAGAATCATCAATCCTATCAAATCAGCTTCAAAGCTGCAAGCAAGATTTATGTTCAATGAATCAAAGTAGGAAAAAAGGTCAAGCATGTAAAGGCCGTACTGAAAAACGGAGCGGGTAGACTAAAAATGAAGCGAGGTTTTTTGATGGAATTATCGAAATTAACAAGAAATGAGCCAGTCGTGGTGACGGAAGTTGCCCATCCTGATACAAAAATGCAACAGAGATTATTGGATTTAGGTTTTTATCCAGGAAGTACAGTCAAATTGGTGTTGATCAGCCCTAAGAAAGATCCTAAAGCCTACGAAGTGAGAGGGACAGTTATCGCAATCCGTGACGAAGATGCAAATTATATACAGGTAAAAACAGAGGAGGGATAGTATGCCAGATGAATTCGTATTGCAAAATGAGAAAAACGGTCATGTGATTTCCTTAGCAGGCAATCCTAACGTGGGGAAGAGTACGGTTTTTAATCGGTTGACTGGTTTAAAACAACACACAGGCAATTGGCCTGGAAAAACCGTTGGCTTAGCGGAAGGGATACATGAGTATCAAGGTAGCCACTATTGCTTGGTGGATTTACCCGGGACATATTCGCTTTCCTCTAACTCAGAAGAAGAGGAGGTAGCGCAAGCATTTATTCAATCGGACCTATCTGCAGCTACTATTTGTGTGTGTGATGCAACATCATTGGAACGTAGTTTAAACTTAGTGTTACACATTATGCAAATATCAGATAAAGTAGTGGTTTGTGTTAACTTAATCGATGAGGCACGTCAAAAAGGAATAAAGATTGATATTGAGAAACTCCAATCTTTATTGGGGGTGCCTGTAATTGCCACAGCGGCACGTCAAAACGAAGGATTAGATGATTTAATGTCCACCTTAGCGAACGTTGTGTCTGGGGAAATTAAAATGAATCCTTATATGAAAGAAGCTTTAGCAAGTCTGGAAGGGAATCAGGAAGAAAAAACTCTAGCACTGTTAGATCGCGCCACAGTTATCGCAAAAGATGTAGTGGAGTTTACCGATGAAGATTACAATCGTCATGACCGTAAACTGGATATAATTTTAACGCAAAAATTGACAGGGATTCCGATTATGATTTTGTTGTTAATCGTCGTTTTCTGGTTAACTATCCAAGGAGCCAATGCACCATCAGATGTTTTAGCTAGCCTGTTCGCTGTAATAGGTGATTATTTGAATCAATTTGCTAATTATATTCATATGCCCGAATTGCTGCGAGGGGCATTGATTGATGGGGTTTATAATGTGCTATCAACTGTTGTCTCAGTTATGTTACCGCCAATGGCAATTTTTTTCCCATTATTTACGCTGTTGGAAGATTTTGGTTATCTGCCACGTGTAGCCTTTAATCTAGATAAATATTTTGCACGCGCAGGGGCTTGTGGGAAACAAGCGCTGACTATGTGTATGGGGTTTGGATGTAATGCGGCAGGTGTAGTTGGGACACGAATCATCAACTCGCCTAGAGAAAAGTTAATTGCTATTGTTACCAATAATTTTGTTCCTTGTAATGGACGTTTTCCAATCTTAATTTCAATTATTACTATGTTCTTTGTAGGGAGTTCAGTGAGTTTGGGGAGTAGTTTGCTATCTGCTATCCTTTTGGCTGCCACAGTCATTTTAGGGATATTAACCACTTTTTGGATTTCTCAATTGCTCTCTAAAACAATCTTAAAAGGAATCCCATCATCATTCACGTTGGAATTACCACCTTATCGTAAGCCACAAATTGGCTCGGTTATCGTTCGCTCTATTTCTGATAGAACCTTGTTTGTTTTATGGCGTGCAATCATTGTAGCGGCACCAGCTGGATTAGTTATTTGGATGATGGCTAACATCATGATTGGTGACTACAGTGTATTAACTTGGGTAACAAACGCGATTGATCCATTTGCTCGTTCAATGGGCTTGGATGGAACCATTTTGATGGCCTTTATTTTAGGGTTTCCTGCTAACGAAATTGTCATTCCGATTATGGTTATGGGGTACTTGAGTAAATCAACGCTCTTCGAATTCGAGTCATTAGATCAATTTAAGCAGCTTCTTTTGGATAACGGTTGGACGTGGTTAACAGCAGCTAATATGATTCTGTTTACGATTTACCATTGGCCATGTTCTACAACATTATTCACAATCTATAAAGAAACCAAAAGTAGTAGATGGACATGGATATCCTTCGCAATACCAACCGTGATGGGCATTGCAACATGCATGATTACTACCTTCTTGGCGAACCTGTTCCATTTAGTATAAGCGCTGCTGCGTATAAAACTTAATTCATTTCAGTCGCTTTTCCGTAATGGACACTTCTCATTCCTAGCTAAAAGGATAGCCAAAAAATTATATTCTGGATTTAAGTTTGAATGAGTACTAGCAGCATGATTTTTTGTGGGTGATGGTAATTACTACATAATGATGAGATTTTTTAGTATATTGGCATGTTTACAACACCAGCACGTTTGTTAAACAACTGAATAGAATTGGATAACGAAAAGTTTTGAGTTAAACTTTTCGTTTTTTTTGTGAAAACTTAAAAAACGATAATCACAACAAGTTGATTAAATTCACCGGTGTTGAGATAATTAAGCGAAATGAACTTACTTTAACGTACCGAGAAATAAGAATGGGTAAAAGTTTGAGAGGGTGGTGGGCTATGTCTAACATAATCGAACAGGTAAGGCATGAACTAATCAATAATTCAGACGAAACGAAAAGGGAAAGCGGCAAAAGATTTTTTAAAGAAGAAGTAAGGTTCTATGGCGTAAAAACGATGACAGTCTCGAAGATTTCCAAAGAGGCATTTAAAAGCATCAAGAAGCTTTCCAAAAAAGAAATATTTGATTTATGCGAACAACTGTGGATTTCCGGAATGATGGAGGAAGCTTTCATTGCTTGCAATTGGGCATATGCAATCAAAAAGCAGTACACTGAAGATGATTTTCCTCTGTTTGAAAAATGGGTAAATGAATATGTGACCAACTGGGCAACTTGTGATACTTTATGTAACCACACTGTTGGAACATTCTTGGAAATGTATCCATTGTACATAGATAAATTAAAAGATTGGACGAAATCTCCAAATAGATGGGTTAGGCGGGCGTCAGCTGTATCGCTTATAATCCCAGCCAAAAAGGGTCAATTTAAAGACGATATATTCGAAATTGCAGACAGTTTATTATTGGATACTGATGATTTAGTGCAAAAAGGGTATGGCTGGATGCTGAAGTCTTTATGCACCAAGTATGAAGATGAAGTATACCAGTATGTGTTAAGCAAGAGGGACATAATGCCCAGAACTGCATTAAGGTATGCTATAGAAAAAATGCCAAAGCCAATGAAGCAAGAGGCAATGAAAAGAGAGAAGAAAAAGTGAGTAAGCGTCAGCAGTCTCACTTTCGAAGCTTTTAGAATCTAAAGTTGTATCCATGCAAAATGCAGTGGATTTTTAAGAAGCTAGGTATCATTATATTTCAGCTGGCGGTTCAATAATTAAGAGGTGAAATAAGATGGAAAATCAATTCAACCCGAATAACAAGATCATTCAACTGCTTCTTCGGGGTATGGTCATGGAAGACAGCGGCAAACCTGAAGAGGCAAGCTTGCTATTTCTTAAAGCCTGGAGTGAAGCGACAGACGACTTTGAAAGATTTGTCGCGGCTTATTATGTAGCCCGACATCAAAAAAATAGTTCAGACAAATTAAAATGGTTCGAAACATCTTTGCGGTTTGCGCTAGAAGTGAATGAAGTTGCAGTTAAGAGTGCGTTCCCATCTTTGTATATGAACATCGCGAAATGCTATGAGGCGTTATCCGATTCTGAAAAGGCAAAAAAGAATTATGAATTATCAAATTCGTATAAGCTTGCGCCTTCTGACCCAGGCCCCTTTTTTCATGGGACAAAAGCAGATTTGCAGGTTGGGGATCTACTGACAGCAAATGAGGAATCGAATTACAAATCCGGACTTAAAATGAACCACATTTATTTCACGGCCTTGGTCAGTGGTGCGGGCCTTGCAGCCGCATTAGCAAAAGGTGATGGAAGTGGACGTGTATATATTGTAGAACCGACAGGGGAATTTGAAAACGACCCAAATGTTACAGACAAAAAATTTCCAGGAAATCTGACGCGTTCCTATCGTTCACAAGAACCATTAAAAATTGTTGGAGAGGCAACAGAGTGGTTGCGACAAACGCCAGAGGACCTTCGTCGGTGGCGTGAAAAGTTGGCGAATAATAAAGGCGAAATTATTAACTGAGGATTCCACTTTCGCCTCGGAAATATAGATCATTATCCGCCATGTCCTACATTACGGAGGGACCCCGATAGTCTTTTGTGGACATAAATGTTAAAATTCGATTAATAGTAAGTGTTTGTGCATGAAAATTCGGGAGGGGTTTGGGAATGGATAACGCAAAAAACAAAAAAGATTTACGCATCAACAGCTTCGTTTACGATGGGGTTGTGAAGTCGCCGAACCGTGCGATGCTGCGCGCGACAGGGATGCATGACGAAGACTTTAAAAAGCCTATGGTAGGAGTAATCAGCACTTGGGCTGAGAACACACCTTGCAATATACACTTGAACGACCTGGCTGCCATCGCAAAAGACGGCATCAAAAAGCAACGCGGTTGGCCGATCCAGTTTACGACAGTGACCGTTTCGGACGGCATCGCCATGGGCACACCGGGAATGAGTTATTCGTTGCCTTCGCGCGATCTGATTGCGGACTCAATCGAAATTGCGGTCGGCGGCCAAAATCTGGACGCATTCATCAGCATCGGCGGCTGCGACAAGAACATGCCGGGCTCTGTCATTGCGATGGCCAATGCGAACATTCCCTCCATTTTTGTTTATGGGGGTACGATTGCTCCGGGGCAAGATGAGGATGGCAATGACATCGACCTCGTATCCGTTTTTGAAGCCATCGGAAAGTGGAACAATGGCGAAATGACGGAAGAAGAAGTACGGGCGATCGAATGCAACGCCTGTCCTGGACCAGGGGCTTGCGGCGGGATGTATACGGCCAACACAATGGCATCGGCGATCGAAACAATGGGGCTGGGCTTGCCGGGCTCATCGTCAAACCCTGCGGCAACCGGTGATAAATTGAAGGATGTTTTCGAGGCAGGGGAAGCAATCATCGGCTTGATCGAAAAAAATATCCGTCCGCGCGACATCATCACGCGTAAATCTCTGGAAAATGCCGTGGTGATCACGATGGCATTGGGCGGATCGACGAATGCCATCTTGCATATATTGGCGATTGCCCATGCCGCTGAGGTGGACTTTGCGATTGAGGACTTCAATGAAATTCAAAAACGGGTACCGCATTTGGCCAATTTGAAACCTTCAGGAAAATATGTCTTCCAAGATCTATACAATGTCGGAGGGGTGCCCGCCGTTCAAAAATACTTGCTTGATAACGGCTTGTTGCACGGCGACTGTTTGACCGTAACCGGAAAGACGTTGGCGGAAAACTTGGAAAACGTGGCGCCTTTAGCAGAAGGCCAGGATGTGGTTATGACGCTTGAGAATCCGAAACGCAAAGATGGCCCGTTGATTGTCTTGAAAGGCAATCTTGCTCCTGATGGTGCCGTCGTAAAAGTTTCCGGACTGAAGGAACGACGCCATGAAGGGCCGGCGAAGGTTTTCAACACCGAAGAAGCGGCGATCGAAGCGACCCTGAACGGAGAGATTATTGAAGGTGATGTAGTGGTTGTGCGCTTTGTCGGGCCGAAAGGTGGGCCAGGTATGCCAGAAATGTTGTCCTTGTCAAGCATAATTTCCGGCAAAGGCATCAAAGTGTGTCTGATTACAGATGGCCGTTTTTCAGGCGGCTCACACGGATTCGTGGTTGGGCATGTCGCACCGGAGGCACAAGACGGCGGCCCGATTGCCTTGCTGGAAACGAATGATACGGTCATCATTGACCAGGATACGCGTGAGTTGACGATGCAAGTATCGGATGAAGAGTTGGCTCAGCGTCGCGAAAAATTGGTGTTGCCGCCTTTGCAAACACGGGGTGTCCTGGGCAAATACGCACACATCGTTTCATCCGCATCAAAAGGCGCCGTTACCGACTTTTTCAACCGCAATCCATTTGAGGGGAAATAAAGGAGGCGTGCGACATTTTGGAACAAAGCATCGAGTATACTGGTCAAGCGGGCCAGCATAAGGAAGAACTGGAAGAAAAACTGATGAACGTCATGGATACGGAGATCGGTCTTGATATCGTCAATCTCGGATTGATCTATGGCATCGACCTGGATCACGACGGGGGTTGCAATGTCCGATTAACGTTCACAGGCGCCGGTTGCTCTTGTTCGGAGCATATTTTAAAGGGCGTCCATGAACAGCTTGAGCCGCTGGGTTTCATCAATGAGGTCAAAATTAAGATTGTGTGGAGTCCCGCCTGGGTGCTGGATCGCATCACCCGCTACGGACGCATTTCTCTTGGAATCAATCCAGGCAGATAAGAAAAAGGATCGGAACAAAGTGTTTTTAATACACTTTGTTCCGATCCTTTTTTGAATGAACGCAAGTATTACTGGATTTTTAAGCGACTTTCTTTTATCTGAGAACGGGCGCCATCAAAACTTTGCCTGTCCCACGATAAACGTTTACCAAACCTTCGCCGGATGCGGCTGAACCCATGAGTGTCTTGCCCGATCGTGCTACTGTAAATTCTAGGCTGCCGGACCAAGCGATCGCCATATTCCCATCAATCTTCAATTCATCATTTTCCAACTCTATTTCTATCAGTTCTTCTCTGGGTACATACGATTCAAGTGCGACAATTCCTCCACCAGAAAGCCCCAGGTTGAAAAGACCTTCTCCGCCCATTGCAACAGAAGAAAGGTTAGACCTCATAACGGCTTTGTGATTCAATTCTGAATCACAAGCCAAAAACAATCCATCTTCGATCACGATTGAGCCATTCCAGTCATCAACATCAATAAGCAAAATATGCTTGTAGGTTGGCTCTAATACCAGTTTGCCGGTTCCTGTGTACTCAGGCTTAATTGCAGATTCATTAGTAACCTTTCCTCGAAGAGCTTTTCCAAAAAAATCGCCTACTCCTTTAATACCTGTTGTAGCACTCACATTCCCCACCATCCACTGCATAGCTCCTGACTGAACGGTAATGTCGGAAAGATTGACATCGCATACTAGCTGTCTTCTTCTGACATTCATTTCAGAAGCGTAGTACGCAGCTTGAGCTGTCATATGATCGACACTCAAATCTTTTAAATATTCCACTACTTTAAAAGCTCCTAGCTCTTCCACAATCTTCACGTCATTATTATCTTCAAAATTTCTTATTCTAAACATATTCCTTTTCCTTCTTTCTTTTACAGAAGCAATAGTTGTTTCTGATCAATGAAATCTTATTCAATTTTGCTTTATCAATGTCTATTATTATAACACTATTTTGATTTACGCCCAATATATAGACGGGTACTGATAAATTAATTGAAGAGGAACGCTTATGTTGCTATCCGTAGAAGCAGAAAAGTCTTGACTCACAGAGCCAAGACTTTTCATTCATTATTGCAGATAAAGGTTGTTTGTGTCACTAAAACAGCTTAATATTCCAATGCCTTCAAATCTTCAATCGTAACGTCTTGTTCAACATAGCCATCAACCATGAAGCCACTTAAAATTGAAAACTCTTTATAAAGGATGTCATACGCTGCTATATCAGTATTGAAATTCTCTTTGTTCAATTGTTGGATCAGGGCTTTCGTTGCCGCTTGCGTGTCGCTGTCGAGTTCCCAGCTATCCGGTCTCAGGCGGCCAACTTCATCATACTCGGCCTTGTCGCCAAAAATCATATCGCGATAAATGCGGTCGATGTGCATGATCGGTGTTTCATGCGTGCCTTTTTCGGTCATCACTTTGTAAAGACCGATGCAATAAACAGGGAAGAACGGAATCACGGAGCTTGCTTTAGTGGTCACGGCAGTAGCCACTACAATCTGGGCTTTTCCGTTGATGTCAGCCAACAACGCATTGATAGTCTTCGCCTTTTCATCACAGTCTGCTTTAGCAAGACCAAGGGTGCCGCCACCGTAGTAAGGACGGTTCAGCTCTGTTCCCAAATAAGAGTAATTTGTCGTGAGAATCCCATCGGCCAATACATCGGCTTCTTTCAACGCTTCCATCCATAATTGCCAGTCTTCTCCACCCATAACTTTAAGCGTACCAGCGATTTCTTGATCAGTTGCTGGTTCCAACGTCTCCGTATAGAAATCCTGATTTTGCATATTGATATTAGGACCAACCACTGGCTCCCCAAGCGCTTTGATTGCGGAAGTGTACGTCTCACCGGTATCGGGATCTGTCCTTCTGCCGCTTGCCAAGCTATAAACGACTAGGTCCACTTTGCCGCCGAACTCGTTCTTGATATACTCGATGACTTCTTGTTTGCTTTCGTGGCTGAAGGCGTCCTGCACAAAGTTTTTGGCGATCAGACCTTCTTTTTCAGCTGCTTCACGAAAAGCGATATTGTTGTACCAACCGGCTGTGCCGAGGTTCCTTTCGTTTTTCGGTCCCTTTTCAAAAGAAACGCCGATTGTATCCGCTCCTGCACCGAAAGCCAAGCTGATTCGGGTGGCTAAGCCGTAGCTTGATGACGCCCCAATGATCAGTACTTTTTTCGGACCAGCAAAAGTTCCTTTGTTTTTAACATAGTCGATTTCATTCAATACTTCCTGCTTGCATCCAAGCGGGTTTACACCAAGGGCCACATTTCCCCGTATATTTTGTTTAAATTCCAACATGTTTGATTTTCCTCCATTAAAATGTCATAAGAATATAATACCAGAAAATGCTTCTCAAGAATAATTATCTGCAGAAATTTCAAGTCTAATTTAGCCAGTTTTATTTACCAGTGGATAGGGAGGTTTTTTTTACAAAGGAAAATGTGCGCTGTATAATGAACATGCGAAGTAACTCACGATATGTTTATAAGGAAAATTGGAAATACATACCAGATTACTAATTTGATGAAATATAAGGGCGTATTTAAGAATTGTTTGAAAATGAAAGCAAGTATTATGTCATCCGAATCTGAAGATGCAATTTGTGATAGGCTTTTTTTAAAGGAAAGGGGAAGGATCTATTATGAAGAAAAAAGTGTTTAGCGTATTCCTGATACTTTTTTTGGCCGTCTTGTTTACTTCTTGCTCATCAAACACAAATGGAAATTCAACTGACGCCACAAACAGTCAATCACCTGCAGTAAGCATCGAAAATTCTTCTTTTACACCCTCGAATCTAACTGTACGAAAAGGCGCTACAGTGGAATGGACTAATAACGAGGCTACAGTTCACAACATCAAAGCATCTGCCTTCAACTCTCCTGATTTGGAAAAAGGAGAAACATTTGAATTTACGTTTACAACAGCGGGAACTTATGATTATTCTTGCGGAATACATCCCACAATGAAAGGGAAAATCGTAGTAGTTGAAAATAAATCGACTTATTGATTTTGTTCAAGGAGAGAAGAGAATGAACGCCTGCTGAAAAATCAAAACAAGGAATATCTCTCTTTTGAAATATGTCAACTCCATGAACTAGGGTACAAAAAAGAAGGCCAAGATCCCAACTAAACGGATCTTGGCCTTTCTTTATGCGGAAAATGAAAATGGATGAGGAAGTCGTAGGAGAGGCCATTCTGGTCCTCTGGTTTTACCATTCTTTAGGTTCGTAATTCAACTCTTGGAATAACTGTGCCTTCTCCTTCTTGGACAGGTAGCGCCATTGTCCCACAGGAAGATTGTCCAACTGGATATTCATGATGCGGATTCTTTGCAACCGGTAAACGTTGTATCCCAATTCCTCGCACATGCGGCGTATTTGACGGTTGAGTCCTTGGGTTAAGATGATTTTAAAATCATATTTTGATAGCTGTTCGACTCTGCAAGGCAGGGTGACCGTATCCAATATTTTGACCCCTTCTGACATCTGCTTCAAGAATTCAGGCGTGATCGGGCGGTCTACGGAGACAACGTATTCCTTCTCATGCTGGTTCTCAGAACGCAAAATTTCATTGACGATATCGCCGTCATTTGTGAGTAGGATCAAGCCCTCGGAATCTTTATCGAGGCGCCCAATATGGAAAACCCGGAAAGGATGGTTAACCAAATCGACAATATTTCCCTTGACGCCTTTTTCGGTCGTGCTCGTGATGCCGACTGGTTTGTTCAAGGCAATATAGACATTGTTACGGGCTACGAAAAGCTGGTTGCCGTTTACGCGAACATCATCCCCCGGCTCCACTTGGCTGCCAATCGTTGCCCGCTTTCCATTGATCGTTACACGCCCCCCAGTAATCAGCTTGTCAGCGCCTCGTCTGGAGGCTTGGCCTGCTTCACTTATAAATTTATTAATACGCATGTGGACACTTCCTTAATCCAAATATAGTTTGTTCCTTACCTGGTCGAAAAAAATCTAGGCGGACAGGTGACAATCAATAAAAAATAGCCGGATACTTGCGAAAAACCGCAGCGTATTCGTCTACTTTTTTTGTTACGGGCTTTTTGTCAATCGTAGTAAACTGCATCCAGGAACAGTCCGTGGGAAGGCACCGTCATCCCGGCCTCGCTTCGGATTCCGCTCTTGATGATGGCGTCAATATAGTCCGGCTCCATCGTCCCGGCCCCGATTTCCAGAATGGTCCCCATCATGATCCGGACCATATTGTAGAGGAAGCCTTCCCCTGTGAAAAAGAAGTGCAGCAGATTGCCTTCCTGCTGGATCGTAATGTCGTTGATGGTCCTGACCGTCGATTTTTTCGACTTCTTGAGTGAAGAGAAACCGAGGAAGTCGTGGGCTCCGACAAGCTTGCTGCAAGCCTCGTTCATTCTGTCGATGTCAAGGTGTCCAGGGTAATGGTAGCTGTAGTGGCGTTCAAATGCGGAAGGCACGACATTATTCCAAACATGATAGCTGTATGTCTTTCCGACTGCATGATAGCGGGCATGGAACCTTTCCGGAACCTCCTCCAGTTCTTTGACGACAATGTCGCGCGGAAGATAACGGATCAGATGATCCTGCATCGCCTTCAAATCCATATTGGATGTCGTCTTGAAATTGGCGACTTGCCCTCTGGCGTGGGTGCCGGCATCCGTCCGGCCCGAGCCGATGATTTCAATCTCTGTTCCTGTCATCGCCGACAGGATATTCTCTATTTTACCTTGAATGGTTTTGTCCGAATCCCCGAGCCTTTGCCAGCCCAGGTATCTGCCGCCATCATACTCGATCGTCATTTTTATATTTCTCATTTTATCTCCCTTAATCATCTGATTCTGTGCATCGTTACATGCCATGTACTCTTGTATTATACCGAATATGGTTCCGATTTGGCGTGTTTTCGCAGAATTTTTATAAACAACTGTCATTCCGTTTTCTTTTTGTTCGTTCGATTTGGCCAAGGAATTATAGTCAATTTGTGCAATTCAGCTAAATCCCTCCGAATGTTCTTGTGATAATGTGAATATATTAAAATGGTAGCGCTTTATGACTAGGCGGAATCAGTTTGTTTGGTGACTTCCGTCATTCAGTCTAGCCATCATTGTAGAAAACGAAGGAGGAATCGTTCATGTCGGAAGAAAAATTAATAAAAGTTACTCCGGATGCGTTGCACGCATTGATCCAAAATAAACTCCAAGCGGCTGGTTTGCCGGAAGTCCAAGCAGTAGAAACAGCGAATCACTTGGTGTATGCAGACTTATGCGGTGTGCACTCACATGGCGCGGTTCGGGTGGAGTACTATTCGGAACGCATCCATAAAGGTGGCATCACTTTAGATCCGGAAATCAAATTTGAAAAAACCGGGGAAAGCTCTGGTGTTTTCCATGGGGATAACGCGCAAGGACAGTACGTGGCGAACTTAGCCTTGGAACCAGCCATCAAAATGGCGAAAGAATCCGGTGTGGCGGTTATCGGGATGTCCAAATGCGGGCATACGGGAACATTGTCCTACTATTTGCGCAAAATTGCCGAAGCAGGTTTAGCCGGTGTGGCAATGACGCAATCAGATCCGATGGCTGTGCCTTTTGGGGGCGCAGAAGTGTATTACGGGACCAATCCGCTCGGTTTCGGTGCGCCGAGTGCGACGGAGACGCCACTGATATTTGATATGGCAACTACTGTGCAGGCATGGGGAAAAATCTTGGATGCCCGCTCAAAAGGGCGTGAAATTCCGGCAGATTGGGCTGTTGATGAAGAAGGACAGCCGACAAAAGATCCAAACGCAGTGAGAGGATTGATGCCTATCGCCGGCCCTAAAGGTTATGGACTGATGATGATGGTCGATGTCTTTTCCGGTGTCCTAATGAATTTGCCATTCGGGAAACACGTCAGTTCCATGTACAATGACTTGCATGCTGGCCGCAACTTAGGTCAACTCTACATTATCCTCGATCCAGCGCGCTTTGGGGATGCTGATACATTTAAGCAGCATATCAGCCAAACGATGGAGGAATTGAACGCCATCAAACCAGCAGCAGGCTATTCAAGCGTCCGCTATCCGGGTCAAGGATCCAACGAGCGCTACGAGAGGAACAAGTCTGAAGGTGTGGAAATTCCGGAATCAATCATTAACTATTTAAAATCTGATACAATCCACAACGACAGCTACGAAGGGTTAAGCCCCTTTGCTAACTGATATAGCATTCCTGCTAAACTGGCTTCACAAACGAATTGAAAAAGAGAATAGCACCGACTGAGCGGGAAGCCTATAAACACAGGCTTTTCGCTTTTCTTTTGCGTTCCGGTCCATCCATGAGAAACCAAAAAGCTGGCAAGTTGGGGTCCGAAAGACCTTAACCAACTCTACCAGCGCAGCTACTGTTTTTGTCTATATCAGTGGACTTCCCGAGACCATTTTCGGATTTCGCTCAAGGATTCCACTAATTTCAAACCATTCTCGGATAAAGAGTATTCAACGCGTGGCGGAACCTCATTATATTGGAGACGAATGACAATGTTTTGGGCAACAAATTCTTTTAGGATTTTAGTCAGCATCATATCGGTGATACCGTTAAGTTCCCGTTTCAATTGGTTGAAACGTATGGACTTGGATGTATAAATGGTCCAGAGTACGCGTGATTTCCACTTTCCCCCGAGGATACTGATGGCATATTCAAGAGGGCAATCGGAAAAAGCTGGGTTATCATGCTGCATTGTATTAACCACACATTTCTAAAAAAAATTTTATGGGCGTAAGCCTGTATCGTACACAATTCTATCTTTTTGTATAGTTACTCTGTTATTTTTGCGTACTTGTTCTGCTATTATTTTCAAATATAATAATAGCATATTCACAAAAAAGAAAGTAATTATTTTAGAAGGAGGTAAATTGTGAAGATAGAAATTTGGTCAGATTATGCATGTCCTTTTTGCTATATAGGTAAAAGAAATCTGGAGTTGGCTATGAAGGGAATCCCAGACAGCAAGTCCATTGAAATTATAATGAAGAGTTTCGAATTGGATGTGACAGCCAGTGCCCAGGTTACAGGTCCCACTCCTGATCGTATCGCCCGAAAGTATGGATACAATAGTCAACAAACCATGCAGATGATAGAAAATGTTAATGAAGCAGCCAAAAATGTTGGGTTGGTTTTCCATTACGAGACTACCCAGTACACAAATATGCTGGATGCACACAGGTTGACAAAATATGCTGAAGGACGCGGTAAAGGCCATGAAATTACTGAAAAGCTGTTTCATGCATATTTTAATGGAAATAAAGAATTAAGTGACCCAAAAGTACTGATAAAAATTGGCTCTGAAGTGGGAATCTCCGAATTTGAAGTAAGAAGAGTGATTGAATCAGACCTTTATGCATCAGAAGTGCGCCAAGATGAGCAGGAAGCTGCCTCTTTGGGGATACGTTCCGTGCCTTACTTTTTGATCAATCGAAAATACGCAATATCAGGAGCACAGCCTGCTGTTTTTATCAAAGAGACTTTATTGAACATTCTGGATGAAGAAAAGCAACAACTGGAATTATTAAATGATGGAATGGCTTGCGGAATAGATGGCTGCAGCATATAAACAATCTTTTTACATTGGGTAGAATAGAGGGATTTAATGATATATACACTGCCGGTTACAGGTGTTTTTAAAACAAATGCCTACTTTTTGATTGATAAAGAAACGAAACACGGATTTTTGATCGATCCAGGCGCAAATGCAGATTTGATTCTAGAGGTAATTCAAAGATACGGCTTTCAAATAGAAAAAATACTGATCACACATGGGCATTTTGATCATATCGGTGCGGCTGAAGAAGTCAGTCAAAAACTGCAGGCTCCGATTTATATCCATGAACAAGGGGAGCGCTACATAACGAACCCTATATGGAATTTGTCGGAAGAAAATGGATTAAAAGTAATTTTGAAAGATGTGCAGTACATAAAGCATGGAGAAGTGATTACTTTAGAATCAAATCCTGACATGCTGGTTCAGGTAATGCATGTTCCCGGTCACACAACAGATGGTGTAGCATTTTACAGCAAAGAAGAGCAGGCTGCCTTTGTGGGAGACAGTATTTTTAAAGGAAGCTTAGGAATCAGTGATTTTTATGGAGGAGATGAAGTTCAGTTGTTTACAGAGGTAATCACAAAAATCTTAACCTTGCCAGAAGACACTGTCCTTTATTCCGGCCACAGCGGACCCACAACAGTAGGAAGTGAAAGGGCTCGAATCTGCAGGGACATGGTTGAGTAACGGGACGGATAATTGGCTACAGTCCGGGAATTGCAAACAGATTAAAAGGTATCCGCTTGAGATAGGAGATTATATAAAGTGACAAAATACAATTGTTTGGAAGCCTATCGTTTTTCGAATGGCTTGGAACTAAAAAATAGAATCGTGATGGCACCTATGACAACCATGTCAAGCTTTCATGATGGCCATGTGACAACCGATGAGGTGAATTATTATCACCGTCGCGGCGGCGGTCCAGGCATGATCATCACTGCGGTTGCCAATGTATCAGAGGACGGCAAAGGATTTGAAGGAGCATTCAGCGCAACAGATGATCGTTTTATTCGTGATTTAACTAAGATTGCAACGGCAATTAAACAGGACGGGACAAAAGCGGTATTGCAATTATTCCATGCTGGTCGAATGAGCAATTCAAAAGTTTTGCGAGGGAAACAAACGGTTAGTGCCAGTGCAATAGCTGCTGAAAGACAGGGAGCAGAAACGCCTAGAGCCTTAACGGAACCTGAGATTGAACAAATTATTGAGGATTTTGGTGAAGCAACGTTAAGAGCGGTCAAAGCTGGTTTTGATGGTATTGAACTTCACGGAGCCAATACGTATTTACTGCAACAATTTGTTTCTCCCCATTCAAACAGAAGAACAGATCAATGGGGCGGTAGCTTTGAAAATCGCATTCGCTTTCCTTTAGCAGTCGTCAAGAAAGTTCAAGAAGTTATAAAAGAGCATGGGTCAAAAACGTTTCTTCTTGGCTATCGTGTGTCGCCGGAAGAATTCGAAACTCCGGGAATCCGTTTGGAAGACACTTTCGCTTTAATCGAAAAACTAAAACAAGCTAAGATTGACTATCTTCATGTATCTATCGGTCATATTTCACGGACGTCAATGAACGACAAAAGCAATTCGGTTCCCATTGTGGAACAAATGCTGGCTGTCTTAAATAATGAATTGCCGTTGATTGGTGTGGGCTCCATGGAAACTCCAGCCGAGGTTCAAAAAGCTATGGATGATGGATTGGAACTAGTTGCTCTTGGCCGTGAGCTTATCCGGGAACCACAATAGGTTCAAAAAGTCATGACGAATGATGAGGCAAGTATTCGTTATACTATTGCTCCTACAGACTTCGAAGAACTAGCGATTCCGAGAGCAATGGAAACCTATCTGACCAGCGTCTACAAAGAGCAGATCCACCTCTCAACGGATGCTAAGCCATCATCGGATGCGTTCTTGGCAAGCGCTGCTCCAATGGAAGGCTATAAGAAATAAAATATAAATAGCAGGAGCAACACCATCCTCACCAGAAATGACTGGAAACAAGAACAGAATCTATTCAGCAGAAAGCCTACATCGATAGGCTTTCCGCTTTTTTTCCATCAGAATATCCTATTTGATAGTCGCGGACCTGCCGAAACGTCAACTGATACGTGTATTAAATACTAAATAATCGGCATATATCGAGGTATTGCAGCAAGGTGTTATTCATACGCATAAGGGTAGCTTTTGTGGTAAAATGGGGCTGGGAATGGTAGCGCTTCCTTTTGGGAGCAGGTTGCAGTCAAATCGTTTCATTGTCACTTTTATTTCTTTGGATGACACAGAAAAGGGAGCGTTTAAAATGAGAAGAAACAAGGTCTTCATTTACATGCTTGTGCTATTCGGCTTCATTTTGTTGGGAGGCTGTACCGTAACCGTTGAGAAAGAACCAGAAACAGTTGAGGAAGCCTTGGTAGGACACTGGGTAAATACGATGGGATCCCCGGATTATTACTTCACTGCAACGGAACTGATTGAAATGGATGATGAGGGTACGAAAACCGAAATGAGCTATGTGGTCGTGGAGTCCAATGAAGAAGATAACACGATAACCATCCGGACGACGGATTCTAAGGGCGGAGAAGAGGATAAAAAAATAGAATTTTCTGATGATAGAGAAACAATGAAAGAGACTAGCTATATCGTGGGTGTCGAATCCGGCACAGAGGATTTTACCTATGTCGACAGCAAAACAAAACCGTAGATTGTTTTATAGTAGGCTTTGACAAGGTTGAGGCGTAACATATCTTACAAGGAGTAATCTTAAAAACAAAAGGAATAGGGTGATTCATTTGTTATGGACAATTGCAGCGATCATCTTTGTTTTATGGGCACTTGGATTTTTTACTGCTACCGGAGGAGCTTTGATACACGTTCTTTTGGTCATTGCGCTCATTCTGGTCATAGTTCAGTTGATCAGCGGGAAGAGAGTGTAAGTTCTATCAAATTTCTTTGAGGGAAATATTGGTATGACAGCATAAGAACTACAAAGACAGAAATAACTAAGAAAAAAAAGAGAACAGAATCGATAAAGCGGAAAGCCCGTAACGGGCCTTCCGTTTTTGTGTGTTCAGATATTCTTTGCGATTTCAAAGTGAACGACGCCGAAAGCTGACGTCAATAGGCAATAATACTGCCATGCGAAAGTCATTTTTTTGGGGGAAAGCAGAAAAAATAGACAAATCGATAAAACAGGAATTCCTCTATAATGTCATCCAATCACCAAATCCTCACTTTTTCTGAAATTCACCATTTTATTGATAGAAGCCACTGGAAAAGCTTATATTATAGGCTTTTTCATCTGTTTGTTTTTGCTGGGCAGTGACAGCTTATGTGAGCTTATTCACACAGTGATCGTAGCTTGGCGGAGGGGATGCAACGAAAAGAAAGCACACATTATGTGCATGATTTGTAGTCAGAATCCCTATTTTCGGGGCATATAAGCAACGAACCAGCCTATATTTCAGGATGTATTCCTATAGGTGGAAGTCGTATGTTTTTGTTTTGGTTGCGTTATCATGCGTTTGCGTATAATACCAACCCTGTGTTACAAATAGTCCCATCAGCTGTGAGAATCGAAATGACTATCTGCTTTTTTGGCTATATAATTTGCTCCAGAGTTAAGAACAAATTAGAAATTTCAATCAAAGGAGAGCAATTAAATGAATATCAATATGGCGGACACGACTTTCATGTTCCTCGCAACGGTAATGGTCCTGCTGATGACCCCAGCGTTATCTTTATTTTACGGAGGGATGGTCAGAGCAAAAAATGTTCTGAGCACCACCATGCATAGTTATGCAGCTATTGTAGTTGTGGTTATACAATGGATAATTTTAGGTTATTCCTTGTCATTTGGAGGAGACCACTCAATCATCGGCGACTTTTCATTTGCTTTTCTTAAAAATGTTGGTTTTGCCCCTGTCGATTATGCTCCGACAATCCCGCATCAGTTATTCATGATGTTCCAATTGGCATTTGCGATCATCACCCCTGCAATCATTTCCGGAAGCGTTGCAGAAAGAATGAAATTCCCGGCGTACTTGGCATTCGTATTGCTGTGGACAACCTTGGTCTACGATCCGATCGCGCATTGGGTATGGGGCAATGGCGGGTGGATCCGTGAAATGGGTGCCCTCGATTTCGCAGGCGGAACGGTCATTCATGTCAGCGCCGGCATTTCAGCGCTTGTGGCTGCGATCTTCGTCGGAAAGAGAACCAATAAAGACTCTGTCCGACCGCATAACATCCCGATGACGATGATTGGCGCCGGTCTATTGCTGTTCGGCTGGTTCGGCTTCAATGCCGGCAGCGCGCTCAGCATCAACGGCATTGCAATGAATGCCTTCATCACAACGACCGTATCAGGAGCAGCTGCTGGATTCAGCTGGCTCATGTGCGAATGGGTTCTGCACAAGAGACCAACTGCTTTAGGCTTGGTCAGCGGAATCATCGCCGGGCTTGGCTCGATTACGCAAAGTGCCGGTTACGTCAGCCCATTCTCGGCTCTGCTCATCGGTTTCGTCGGCGGGATACTTTGTTTCTTCGCTGTCACTGAATTGAAAAAGAGAATCGGTTATGATGATGCACTCGATGCGTTTGGCTGTCATGGCGTCGGCGGGATTTGGGGCGGAATCTCAGCCGGGATTTTCGCGACATCCACAATCAATCCTGATATAACAGGTGGATTGGTGGACGGAAACACGACACTGCTGCTCGTTGAAATCATCAGCATCGTTGCAGTCACTGCGTACTCAGCCATCATTTCTTTTGCCATCCTGAAACTGATCAGCCTCGTCATGCCGGTAAGGGCATCCGAAGAGGAAGAAGAAGATGGTTTGGATTATTCCTTGCATGGTGAAACGGCTTATGGTTCGGTCAGTGCTGGAGGCCTTGCTGTAGGTGCGCATGAACCTAGTGCCATTCCAGCTACTCCAGCCATTTCCCCGAAAAAGCAGTTCGGGTCAGAAGTAGTCGCTATGGATGAAGCCGTTGTTGTGGAAAACCACGCGACAGCACTGCCGAGCAACAAGGCATATAAAACGGGTAAAATGACCAAAGTTGAAATCTTGATCAATGAGAGCAAATTTGATCATTTGAAAAAAGCTTTGAACGGCATCGGCATCACGGGCATGACGGTCGTAAATGTATTTGGTTACGGCGTGCAAAAAGGACATACGACTTATTATCGTGGGGTGGAAACCGATGCGGATTTGCTGCCTAAAGTCCGGGTGGAAGTCGTGATCAGCAATGTGCCGCTTCAACAAGTGATCGAAACTGCCAGAAAAGCGTTGTATACGGGGAATATCGGCGACGGAAAAATATTTGTCTATGATGTTGAGAATGTCATCCGCGTAAGCACTGGTGAAGAAGGCGCGCAAGCATTGGCGTACAATGGCGATGCAGAGTTACTGCGTGCGACTTCCTGATTTAAGCAAAGATCTAAGGGCTGAGAGATTGAAAGATTTGTCTCAGGTCCATCCAAATAAAAGATGAAGCACTTGTTTAGAGATTGATTCTAACAAGTGCTTTTTTTTTTATTTCGGCAAATGGGTGGGCAAATGCAGGATAGCGAATAAATATCGCTTGCGTGTCCATTAGCGGTATAATATGGTTATATTTTAAGAAGAGATCCCGACTTTCTGTCCAGGAATAAGAGGCGGGAATAGTGCTGGAACGAGCAGATGAAAAGGGGAAAAGAATTTGGGAGGTGGATTTCTTGGCTAAGAAGACAGGTAATAATGCAAGCGGAATACTATTATTGAAAAAATGGTGGTTTTGGTTAATTTTTGTTGTGGCGGTAGGTGTGATGGCTGTATTCGGTGGAGGAACGGACACGGCGGAAACAAACGCATCGAATACAGCAGCGAAAATAGCAATAGCTAACTTTGAAGAGATGGCGGCTGCAGAAAGTACTGAACAAGCTGAAGCGGCTGAACGTGCTGAGGCTGCCGTCCAGGCGGCGGAAGCCAAGGCTGATGCTGAAGCTCAAGCCAAAGCGCAGGCTGAAGCAGAGGCAAAACTCAAAGATCCCGCGAATTACCGGACGGATATTACGTATGATCAATTGGCACAGGCACCCGATACCTATTATTCTGAACTGATTGCCATGTCCGGGCGGGTCATTCAAGTGATGCAAGGCGAAGGATCTTCGCAAATGTTAGTGGCGGTTGATGATAAGGAGGGGGCTGTCATTTTTTTAGGATATGAATCGAATATCAACGAATTCGGGATTTCGGAAAATGCCCTTATCAAATTTTATGGAACAGCAGCTGGAACGATTAGCTATGATTCCACCATTGGAGAAACCATAACGGTACCCGCTGCCTTCGTGAATATGATGGAGCTGCAATAATTTGTGTTCGAAAAAATCATTTTTTCTAAGATTTGGAAGAAACAGCTGATTCAGCGAGTAAGTTGTTGGATAAATAAATTTCGACTTATGGGGGATGAAGTATGTTTACCTTATATGAATCAACTGAACAGAAAGTGCCGATAAAGATTTGGCTTGAGAATACAGACCAACTGGATAGAATTTGTCTGGAACAAGCAAAAAATCTGGCTAATCTGCCATTTGCTTACCAACACATTGCCCTCATGCCGGATGCCCACGCCGGGTACGGCATGCCCATCGGGGGCATTCTAGCTGCTGAAGGGATGATTGTCCCGAATGCAGTCGGGGCCGATATTGGTTGTGGCATGACTTTTGTACAAACCAATATTCCCGCGGAAATTCTTATTACGGAAGAGACGCCCGATGGGAAGTTAGCGCAAACCATCGTCAACACTATTCTGCGGAGCATTCCGAACGGTTATGAGAAGCATAAACGCAAACAAGCAAGCGAAGCTGTCCGGAAGTTTTCTTGGTATCTGGAAGAACAGGAAAAGGTGGGTGCTACCAAGGAGCTTGCCTATGTGTTGGATGAGGCCTATTTTCAAGCAGGGACGCTCGGCGGTGGGAATCACTTTATCGAGCTGCAAACAGATGAACAGGGATTGGTGGGAGTGATGGTCCATACCGGTTCGCGGAATGTCGGGGATGCAGTCTGTCATTATTTTGATGATAAAGCGAAGCAACTGAACATACAGCAGAAATCATCCGTTCCTCCAGAGTGGAATTTGGCTAATCTGCCGACGGAAAGTGACATCGGAAAGGAGTATTTCCGATGGATGGAATTTGCCATGGCATTCGCCAAAGAGAACCGGGCGAAAATTATGGGGATTGTCATCGAAATCATTCGTCATCTGGTTGTCGAGTATGCGGGTTTTACCGAGATTGAACTATCTGAACCGATCGACTGTCACCATAATTATGCCGCTTACGAAGAACATACCGGGAAGATGGTCTGGGTGCATCGGAAAGGGGCCATACGGGTCAGGGAAGGTGAATGGGGAATCATCCCGGGCGCAATGGGGATGAGTTCCTATCTGGTTAAAGGGAAAGGGAATCCAGAGAGCTTTCATTCTTGCTCGCACGGGGCCGGCCGCCAGATGAGCAGGACAGAGGCGTTGGAAACGTTCGGTATGGATGATACAATCTTCGATCTCGACTCGAGGGGGATTTTTCTGGGGAAGACAAGGAAACGCGACATAGGGGAGGAAGCCCGGCTTGCCTATAAAGACATCGATTTTATCATCGCCAATGAACTGGATTTGATTGAGCCTATCCGTAAGTTGGAAACGCTTGGGGTTGTTAAAGGCTAGGCGTTGATCGCAAAAAGGAAAAAATCAGCTTATCATAGCAAAGGCCGTCTCATTTCGAGGCGGCCTTTGCTGTTCTCCGGCGAAGCCGGCCTAAACAATCATTCTTCTCCGGTCGAGTGTATTCCGCCGGAGTTGACGATCAAAATCCGAGTTGAATCTTCGACCAAACCGTTGTTGTCCGGAGAAGAGGATCAACAGGCACCGATTGAATTCCGGAATGCATATTCAGCATTCGAATTTTGCTATCAAACGTGTTCGATTTTACATATTATCCAATGATGCATCCTGAGTGTTAAACTATATTTTAGCAACAATGAGATATTTTTTGAACAACAGAAAATGTTGGAGGGATATAGATGATAAAAAAGCGAACACTTATGGCACTTTCAATGGTTAGTTTATTGACTTTGGCTGGATGCGGGAATACGGGCGTTGCAACTGATGACAACAGTTCAGCAGCGCAGACGGAATCCGAGGAAACAAAAGAAAATATTACTATAGGAACCTCACCTGGTCCTTATAGTGAATTGTTCATGGATGGTATTGTACCTATTTTGGAAGATCAAGGATACACAGTAACAGAAACGGTATTTACGGAGGTGCGCCAAGTAGATGTCGCGTTGCAAGAAGGGGCTATCGATGTGAATGTCGACCAGCATTTGGCGTACATGAATAACTTCAATAAAGAGGCGAATGCTGAATTGGTTGCAATCACACCAATACCTACTGTTCCGACAGGGATACATTCTGCCACGAAAGGCTCAATTGATGAGGTTGTAGATGGAGATATAATCGCTATTCCGGATGATGCCTCCAACACGGCGAGAGCGCTTTTGGTTCTGCAAAAGGCAGGCTGGATCAAGCTTGATGAGAGTATTGAACCAATGGCTTCCACTAAAGATAACATCATTGAAAATCTATATAATCTAGAAATAGTTGAGATGAGTTCAGCACAAATCCCTAGATCATTATCGGATGTAAGTTATGGGGTAATTCCTGGCAGTATTTTATATGCAGCTGGATTGAGTTCAAATGACAGCCTATTGAATGAAGACATTTTGCCGCAGTTGGTTCTGCATGCCATTGTGAACAGTGGTAACGAAGAAACTGATTGGGCAGAAGCTATTGTTGAAGCTTATCGCTCAGATGAATTCAAAGCGCATTTGAATGAGGTCAATACAGATAACTACTGGTTCATTCCAGATGAGTTGAAATAGAGCTATATATTTTGAAAATTTAAGACTTCCAGAATATAAAACATAGCGAGACTAAACATAAACTACTAGGAGGAATAGAAAATGGCAAAAGTAGAAAGTTTTGAATTGGACCACAATTTGGTGAAGGCGCCCTATGTAAGAGCGGCAGGGGTTGAGCATAACGAGAATGGCAGCACAGTACAAAAATATGATTTACGCTTCTTGCAACCAAATGAAGATGCGTTACCGACTGCTGCATTGCATACATTGGAACATTTGTTGGCAACGTATTTGCGTGATGAACTTGAAAGCATTATTGACATTTCACCGATGGGCTGTCGCACTGGATTTTACATGATCCTTTGGGATGAGCATGAACCTGAAAAAGTAGCGGTAGCGTTGGAGAAAACTTTGCAGCGCGTCCTTGAAATAGAGGAAGTGCCGGCAGTTTCCCCTATCTCTTGTGGAAATTATAAAGACCACTCGTTATTTTCCGCGAAAGAATATGCGAAAATCGTCTTGGAGAAAGGAATCAGCCGCGACCCATTTGAGCGAAAAGGGATTTCATAGTTCGCTTTACAGCAGTAACGAAATGATTAGATATTGAATGCATCTTGAGGAGGATTCTGCGTGATTTCGATAGATCTGTCAGGAAAAGTGGCTTTGGTTACGGGAGGAAAAACCGGAATCGGAGAAGGAATCGTCAGGCGCTTTCTGGAAGCCGGTGCTACCGTCATTTCGGGCGATTTGGGGAACGAAAAGGAATTTGAAATTGTGTCTAATAGATTGGCCGTTGCGCAATTGGATGTAGCGGATGAGAATTCTGTCGATCGTTGGATCAATAATAGTCTGGAACACTTTTCTACTGTGAATATTTTAGTGAATTGCGCCGGAACTTCCACGATGGATTATGTTGTGGACAGCTCTGTTTCCGACTGGGAGAAGGTGATGGCGGTCAACGCAAAAGGGGTATTCCTCACTTCCAGACGAGTTGGGAAAATCATGCAGCAAGCCAAAAAAGGCGGCCGCATCATTCAAATTTCTTCCCAAGCGGGCAAAAATGGCTACACGGCAATGGGTGCCTACGTGGCATCAAAACATGCCGTCCTTGGATTAACGAGAACCATGGCTAAAGAATTGGCGAGAGACAAAATCCTTGTGAATGCCGTCTGCCCGGGAATTGTGGAAACGGATATGAAGCACCGCGAAAGGGTCAAAGGTGGATTGATCAGGGGTATGACGGCCGATGAGATATATGCTGAAGATTGCTCGCAAGTGCCGCTGGGGCGGACAGCACAGCCAGAAGATGTAGCGAATGTCGTTTTATTCCTTGCGAGTCCCTTAGCCAGCTATATGACCGGCCAGGCGATCAACGTTACGGGCGGCATGACGATGAATTGAAAAGAAAAGGAGAGTTAAATTTGAATAATAAATGGAAAAGTTTACTGACGGCAGCGATGCTGTTGACCTTATTGGCAGGATGTGGAAATACAGAGGGTTCTGCCACTGAGGCCTCAACGGAGACGGCTGCTTCAATTGAATCTAAAACGATCACGATCGGGTCGCAGTCATCGGATGCGCAAATATGGGAATATATCGCGGAATCTGAAGCCGCTCAAAAAGCTGGGCTTACGCTTGAGATAAAGGACATTGATGGAGGTCCGCAACTGAACACGGCAACCGTCGATGAGGAAGTGGATGTGAATGCTTTCCAGTCATGGGCATATCTGCAATCCTTTAACGAGCAAACAGGCGCCGAATTGACAGCATTCGCGACTACTTATCTCGAACCGATGGGCGTCTATTCCGAAAAATACACGACTCTTGAAGAAATTCCTGATGGAGCCGTTGTTGCCATTGCGGACAACCCTTCAAATGCCTCGCGGGGTCTGTTGTTATTGCAGGCAGCCGGTTTGCTGACGCTGACGGACGACTTTGACGCGTTGGGGACCACCGCTGATATTGTGGGAAATCCGAAAAATCTTGAGTTTGTGGAAATTGAAGACACCACCGGACCACGTGTTTTGGCGGATGTCGCTCTTGCTTTAATCAGTAATTCCGTTGCTCTCGAAGGGGGATTGAACGTATTGGAAGATTCACTGTATTACGAGGAAGTCAGCGAGGACACCAAAAACAACATCAATATTCTGGTGACGCAAAAAGAAAATGCTGATGATCCTGATATTTTGAAATTGGCCGAGCTGTATCACAGTGAAGAGGTACAGGATTATATTGCGGAAGAGTTTGGCGGAACAAAAGTAGCCGTCCAAAAAGAAATTTCTTATTTGGAAGAATAGCATTCATAAAACGTTAGTGTTTTCCTTCTTTTTACAGAATAACATTGGGAATTTTTAAAATATTCCATCCAAGAGTCAGCACCCATGGAAGGTGATGGCTCTTTTTTTTCATATGTAGAATAAAAAAAGTTCATTAATACAAATAAAAAATCAACCTCTCTTCAAAAAAAAACCGAAGAAAAGTTGATTTTTTTTGACTGTTTTATTCAACATCTGTTGAAAAAAAACGTTAGTCAGTGATAACCCAGTACTGTGAGCCATCGCTATTACGATCCATAAATCCATATTCAATAAAATAGCGACGCACCGTCACATAATCATCGTGAGCCGTTTTAATGATGTCGTTGACTTCCTTCTCAGAATATTTCTTTTCTTGATCAAAACGCTTCAAAATATGCTGCAGCACCATGATTTTTCGTTTTTCCTTACTTGGGAAAATATCCACTGCCCCATCTAATCCATTTTTAAAATATGTTTGCAGTACTTTTTCTCGTTCATTTTCTGTAATCCCATAGCGTGAATCCACTATTGTTTCCTCCTTGTGAATAGGGCTATCTTTCATGGGTACTCTGCTATTGTCCAGGTTGGCCATCAGAGCAAGAAAAATTTTTGCCTGCCTTTCCTTTTCCTTCAGCTTGAATCGATGTTGGCGAATGGTCGAGATGCTTCCCGACGAAGATCGCTCCAATATTTCCTTGTCGGACAGCCCTTGATAAAATAGCTGTAGCATTTCCCTTTGGACGTCAGATAATCCTGTATATTTTTTATCTAATTGAATTAATGTTTCAAAAACAGAGCCATGTGATTGCTGTATGTGCACGAGCATAGCCTTTTCCGCTTCATAAAGCACCTCTCCTATTGAATAGATGATGCCCTGTTGGTAAGTTTTATGACAAAATAAGCATGCGTAGCTTTTAGCATGCTGATCAAATCGATAACCGTTCTGTAATTCTAGTAATGTGCTGTTGTCAATCATAAAGTTCTATCCTCCTTTCTCTTGTTTATACAAACGATTATGCGATTTGTTATTTTATTTGTAAACAAAAACTAGAAACGTTTGTTAAAGTGAGGTTTTCACTTTCCAAGCAAAATAAATAAGCGCCAAGGCGAAAATGCCGACTGAATATTCCAGTAAGGTATAGGCAAACATTGCTATCTCTGGTTGCATCAGATGCAGCTGATCAGCAATTATTTGGAAGATGTTCAACACACCAGCAATTATTGCAAGGTTGGCTCCAATTTTAGGCTTCTTCATTATCAATAGCACCGCCGCACTTTCACTGATCAAGATCACAAGAAAAAGCAGCAACCAAAACAGGGATACGTCGTTCTGAGGCCTGGTCTCGATACCGATGGGAGCGGGAAGTTCAAGAACTGTTAAAATAAGAATGCAGATAATGGAGACAATAATTCCTTTTTTAGCTGATTTCGGACTCATGCGACTCTCCTCCAAGTTTTCGTTTCTGCTTACGCCTATGAGATAGTCCTATTGCCGAATTTTGTCCATGACAAAGACTCTAGGATTCCAGGACGCAAAATCGGAATTGAGAAGCTGCCTAATTTTTTGTAATATCCTGTTTTTCTGGGATAATATAGGTGACGGAAAGTTCTTTTTTACGAATGGGAGGGATAATCTGATGGAGTCTAAAATGCCCCCGAAGGGCAATAAACAATGGCTGAATTTTGCTGTGACAACTGCAATTTTTCTGATTGTGCTGAATTTTTTCATTTTTCCTGGTGTGGATGAAAATGCGGTGACGGAAGTGGATTACAAGACATTCGTCACAATGGTGGAAGAAGGCAGTGTCGAGTCGGTTCTGGTGGATGAAAACCGGATAGAATTCACGGCGCTGGACGATGAAGGGGTAGAGAGCATCTTCATCACCGGCAGAATGGAGGATGCTCAACTCACTGACCGGTTGCTGTTGGCTGATGTAAAGTTTGAGAAAGAGATTATCGAAGAAAGTTCTCCACTGGTTAATTTTTTCCTGATCTGGATTCTGCCCATGGCGTTACTGTATGCGTTCTGGGGATTTATGATGCGCAGGCTACAGGGAAGAGTCGGAGGGCTCGGCGGCAGCGAAATGAAATTCGGCAAAAGCAATGTCATGATTTATGCTGCATCTGAAACAGGAAAAACATTTGCGGACGTAGCGGGCCAGGACGAAGCGAAAGAAGCACTTTGGGAAGTAATCGATTTTCTGCACAATCCCCAAAAGTACCGGGAAATCGGGGCGAAGATGCCAAAAGGAATTCTGCTTGTTGGACCTCCGGGGACCGGTAAAACGCTTCTTGCAAAAGCAGTTGCGGGAGAAGCCAGGGTTCCCTTCTTCTCTATTTCGGGATCAGAATTCATGGAGATGTTCGTCGGTGTTGGCGCAGCCAGGGTGCGGGATTTGTTCAATCAAGCGCAGGCAAAAGCCCCCTGCATCGTCTTCATTGATGAAATCGATACAATCGGCAAGAGCCGTAACCTGTCAGGGATAACCGGAAATGATGAGCGAGACCAGACGCTCAACCAGCTATTGAATGAAATGGATGGTTTCTCCTCGGAAAAAGGGGTGGTGATCCTGGCGGCAACGAACAAACCTGAAGTTCTCGACAAAGCGCTGCTGAGGCCCGGACGGTTTGATCGGCGCATTCCGCTTGAGTTGCCGGATATTGCCGGGAGGCAAGCGATTCTGGAGGTTCATGCAAAATCCGTCAAAATGGATGGCGATGTCGATCTGAAGGAGATCGCCCGGGACACACCTGGCAGCTCTGGAGCCGATCTTGCCAATCTGATAAATGAAGGCGCTCTCCATGCCATAAAGGAAGGGCGCAGCAAAATCAATCAATCCGATTTGGAGTATGCGTTGGAAATCATTCTGGCCGGATACCAACGGAAAAATGCGATCCTCTCGAAAGAGGATAAATTGGCGATCGCGTACCATGAAATAGGCCATGCGATTGTTGCTGCAAAACAGACCGATTCCGCACCAGTCAATAAAATCAGCATCATCCCAAGGACATCCGGAGTCCTCGGCTATACGATGCAATCGGAAGAGACGGACCAGCTGCTGATGAGCCGAGAAAAATTCCTGAATAAAATCGTCACCTACATGGGTGGACGTTCTGCCGAGGAAGTCATTTTGAATACGATAACGTCTGGGGCGGAGAATGATATAGAGGCCGCAACGGCTATCGCGCGGGCCATGGTCACACGATACGGCATGAGTGAAAAATTCGACATGATGGCTTTGGAAACGATCAATAACCCATATCTGGGAACGGATGTAACCTCGCTCGTATCGAATGAAACCTCTGCAAAAATAGATGATGAAGTTTTGCGCATCATCAAATTCGCCCACGAAAAAGCCAAGGAAATCATCAAGGCCAATGAACCGAAAATGCATGAACTTGCAAAGTATCTCCTCGAAAAAGAAACTATGAGCGGCGAGGAATTCATGGAAATGCTGATTCAGGAAGGGTAATGAGTCTGATGAAATAAGTTATACCTTTTTGCCAAAAAAATATTGGGGAAAGTTTCTGTAGGAGCTTTTGCAGCCTCCGTAGTAACTTGGACTTTGAATATTGTTCGTATGCAATAAAACTAGGAAGCAATGTGGCGGGGGGAGCAGAGAGCCGACTTTATCCGAAGCAGGGATTATTGCTATTCCTTAGCGAGGGATTTATTACGTAAAATGAGTCCAAAGTGCGATAACAAAAGCCGGTTAAACACATCAAATTGACGATGTGTTTAAGCGGCTTTTCTTGCTCCTAAGCTGTACCTGGTATGACGACATTTTTGGGCAGTCGTGCTAATAAATGATGAGCTTTTCTGAAGTTTATGGCATAATAAAAATCATAAACATCGAATAAAGTGTCAGAAAATCAGAAGGGAGCAGCCATGAAGAACACAAAAATTTTCGGGATGTCGTTTGCCAGCGTCTATCCGTTGTATATCCAGAAAGCCGAGAAAAAAGGGCGCACGAAAGAAGAAGTGGACGAAATCATTTTCTGGCTGACGGGATATGATGAAGCGACTCTGCAACAACTATTGGACAATAAAGTCGATTTTGAAACCTTCTTTGCACAGGCGCCTCACCTGAATCCTAACGTCTCGCTTATCACAGGGGTCATTTGCGGTTACCGTGTCGAAGAGATCGAGGACAAACTTATGCAGAAAATCCGTTATCTGGATAAACTCATCGATGAGTTGGCTAAAGGGAAGGCCATGGAGAAGATACTGAGAAAATAGGGTATACATGCAAGAAAAACATAAAATAATCAGGCTAATGGAGGAAATAGGATGGAATTCAAAAATGTGACAGTAATCAAGGAAGCAAATGTGTATTTTGATGGGAAAGTGACCAGCAGAACGGTCCTGTTCGAAAGTGGAGAGAAAAAGACGTTGGGCTTTATGTTGGCAGGCGAGTACGAATTCAACACCGATGCAGAGGAAATCATGGAAGTCCTGGGCGGCGACATGTCAGTCATGCTGCCAGGCGAAACGGAATACACACTCTACAGCAAAGGCCAAAGCTATGTCGTTCAGGCAAATTCTTCCTTTAAAATGATTGTCGAGAAGTATGTGGACTATTGCTGTTCATACAAAAACGACTAGATCTGAAGCACCACATTTGCAGTAACTGTGCAGCAGTGCAGGAAAAAAACTGATTTCAACAAAATAAACCAGCCCGAAAACGGAGTTCGAATTCCGTTTTCGGGTTGGTTTTTTATAGTGTATGGATAGCGGTTGTTTCCACTATCGATTTTCAGCTATTAAACATATTCAACGATTCCGCGTTTGAGAAGCTCTTTCCGCAAAGCTTCATTTTCTGAACGCAATCGTTTCACATCGGCTCTCAAAACAGAATCCTGGTTTCGGATTGTATTCATGATCAACCTCACTAAGATGAGAACAAGCAGTATTGAAATAATAAATTGGATTGTCAGCATAATTTGGACCCCTCTTTCCGGATTGTTTTTTGCTACAAACACAGAATATCAGGTCATTATGTAGCTCCGATGAAGACGCCCAATCTCCATCCAATCTACACATTTGTTCGGTATATTAAGACTATCAATTTTTAGTTATTTTACTTTGAGGAGGAAACAAAAATGAGCATGACTCATTACATGTCGTTATTAGCTTCAAATCAGCCCTGGAATCTGATCATCTTTATGGCCATCCCTGTGATTTGCGCGGAGACGCTGACGATTTCAGAATTTTTCATTATTTTTGACAGGGCAAAATCAGGGGGACTGAGGACGCTGAACAAAATCGTCGGCATCTTTGCCGGCTTCTATTTTACAGGTATTTTCTTCTACCTATTGTTTAACGCTGTGATCCCATTGACTACCACCAACGGTTGGCATACGTGGGTCGACGTTGTGGCAGTGGGTTTCTACTTGAGCGGTGTCCTGTTCCTTTTACCAATCGCATTAATGGAACTGGGTGTAATTTTCAAGAATAAAACTGATGAAGAGAAGATGAAAATTCACTTTATGCTGGTCGGAGGCTTCCTGGTCGTTGCCCATATTGCCATGATTTTCGGTATGGTGAATCCTGAAATCATCGACAGCATGGCCGTAATGCCTGGTATGACGAATTAGCTATTATTATGTAAATCTGTATCCAAAAGACGCATACAAATAATTAGCACCTCCCAAAATGGGTACGATAAACGTATCCATTTTAGGAGGTGCTTTTATGCGATGAAAAATGAAACAGATGTCTTTACAAATATAAATATACGGAATACAATGAAAATGTGAAATAAATAACAAGAATAGTTAGGATGATTGTTTAAATTAACCTAACCGTTTAATTTAATGACATAATGATCCAACTTGGAAATGAATGCGGATACAAAAGTGTGTGATTGTAATAAATTATTTTTTAACGGAGAAACCTGTGGAGGTTCAAAGAAATCCAGAGAATGGAGGTGCATACCGGATTGTAGAATAGCTGGATCTTGATTTCATAAGCTGTCTGAATTAGGTTTTGTGTTTAATGCTATTTTAGTCTCCGCTGATTAGAACGATATGCTAGGGATGTAAGATGCAGATCAGTATTTGAATTTTGTGCCAAAAAATTATAAAAAGGGGACCTTCATATGTTTATCCGAAAAATAGCCACTATGCTCCTGAGTCTATCACTGCTTTCCTCCATGGCCATCGGAACGGTATCTGCAGCACAAAACAACAAGACCATTGATTATGTCGCTTTGGGCGACTCCCTCGCAGCGGGGCAAAAGCCGACCGAAATCGGAAGTAACTCTACTAAGTTGTATGGAACGAGCTATCCTAAATTCATCCGTGATGATTTATCCGGGAAAGGTATATTGAACAGTTATGCTAATTTTGGCGTGTCGGGCTATCAGACTTGGCAAGTTTCTAATGACTTGATGACCACTGGCAGTGCAACCCAGAATGCGATCATTGAGGCTGAAATCATCACGTTGGATATCGGCGCCAATGATTTGCTATCTTATTTGGAAGCTGAAGAGGGCGATGTATCAAATTTGTTGGACAGTCTTCCTTATATGACTCCTGAACAAATAAGCGGTTTGATTTATCAGATGGATTCACTGAAGTCTATCGCAGTTCCTTACGTAGTGTATCAAGTCAGCACTCTCGTTGCGCAAATCAAAGCTTTGAATCCGGATGCCGAAATCTATGTCATGGGTTACTACAATGCCTTTTCCTGCCTTAATGATTATTCGGATGATCCCGCTCTTCAAGCTAAAATTGACCAACTTATTCCTGAGCTGGCCGAACTGATACAAGCGTATAATGTTGGCCTTGAGCAAGCAGTAACAGGTTTGTCTTATCAATATCAGAACATCACCTATGTCTCTACTTGGGAAGCGATGGGCGGGAACGTGGATTCGAATGCGAGGACCTATTTGCCGCTCGACATTCATCCGACCGTCCAAGGATATCGCGCGATAGCGCAAGCTTTCTGGGATGAAATGTCGGAATAATAAGCAAAATTCTCCAAAAGCAACACAAAAGGAAAGACTGAACTGGGCATATTGAGGCCTTGATCAGTCTTTTTTTTTCGATCGGTATGCTATTGAAAATCAAATTTTGGGGATTATCCCACCAATGTTCCGACAATTGGTAGCCCATCCAAAACAGAGGTACCATGCGGAGAACGGCTGATGGCGGGGGTGCAATCGGTGCCCGCCTGTACCCCATAATGGCTCCCGTTTTGCCATTTAGCTGCATTGGTGACATCGTAGACGATGCCATCAATGGCGACATAGGCATCATTCCCGTTCTTTCCGTCATACTGCGCTAATTCATCGAGGGTAAAGGTTATGGCATTCGCTTGGCTACTCGAAGAAGCAGCAACGCTGGATGACGATGCTGCTTCTGTCGATGAAACAACCGAGCTATTGGCATTGTTGGTAATTGCGATAGTCTCCGCCTGTGTCGTTCCGCAAGCTCCAAAAACGAAGCTCGCGCCGAGTAAGAGGGTAATCATTTTTACTTTGTTGTTTTTTTTCATTTTGTTTTCTCCTTTTTTTTGTACTTTCGTCATTCTTTACAATCCAAATGACTCGAAGTGGATTTTTTGTTTTGGAACATTTTTGGAAACCAGCGTCGATTCAATGGTATGCATGAATCCTTTGGGACCGCAGAGGACAAATTCGCTGATGGCATAGGGAACTGCAGCGGATTCGCAAATGGCTTCCGTCTTTTCTGCATCCAAGTAACCGTTCTGGGTTGAATAAAAAGGAATGAAGGTGAAGTTGGGCAACTCTTTCTGGAAAGAAGCTAGTTCCGTTGCATAGACAAGTTCATTCTCGTTGCGTAAACTCCAGACGAGCAACGTTTTATTTTTAGCATTTTTTTTGCGCAGGCTTTCGAGGATGCCCAGCATAGGTGTAATACCGACACCGCCGGCGAACAGCACTAAGCTCTTATCCGTGTTTTGGATGTCTTCCAGCGGTTGTCCTAAGCCGCCATAAGGACCTTCGACGGTCACTTTCGTCCCTGCCTTGATACGTTGGATGATGTGCGTATAGTCTCCAGAGTTCTTGATCGATACGGAAAGGGCATGCGGATTCTCCGGTGCGGAAGTCAAAGAAAATGGATGTTCCTCAAAACTATAGTTTTCATCCAGCACTCTTAAATAAATGAATTGTCCAGCCTTGTAATCAAAGCGCCGCCCGTTTTCGGCTGTCAGCGTCAAGCTGACAATCTGGTCGTTCTCGTTCACCACATCGGTTATGGTATACATATTTTTCTTCAGAAGAACAGGTCTGATCAGCTTGTGGTACACATAGAAGCTCAAAGAAACGGTGAAATACAGGGCGTACATCATGGTCAAAGTCATATCGCCCCGGACCAAGTAGGCGATGGTGATGACATGCACAGAAAGCGCGATGATGGCAACGATATTGAAATTATGCAGGAACTTCATGACGCTGTATTTGGAGAAGAAAAAATTGCCTACTGTATCCTTCACTATCTTGATTATTTTGATTTTTCCTAGCCAGTTGGTCATGAAGAACACGGACAATACAGTCAGCAGCAGAAACAGTAGGATGGCAAAATCCCCGAAGACAGTCGAAAATTCAAACTCACCCCAAGCGAAACTGGCCCATTCTTTGTGCATCAAGCCCAGAGCCAAAGCGACAATTGCCATGATGCCGTGGAAGCGATGGAACTTATCCAGGCTGAAGTATTTTTCGATAAATTTGGGTCTTGCCGCCGTTATCAGTTCAGATAGTAGCCAGGTGTAGCTGACGATGCCGATAAAAGCAGGCGCTGCGAGACTGAAATTTAGCCCTTTTAGCGAGATAAAGGCAATGGGTAAAGGGCTAAAAAAATAGATGGCGAGAATCATATATTGGATCACTTTTCTTTTCATACGTGTTTCCTCCGATTTCTTATTTATATTCATTATAGATAAGCAAATTTAGGATGGTATGAAGGTAAGCTGAAGATTAGCTGAAGATGCTATTTTTTGTTCTGTGAGCAAAAGGAAGCGTGCTACAATGAAGCAAAGAGGTGAACGCAATGGACGGGAAGAAAACGCGCGTTATGGTGGTGGATGACGAACAGAGCATCCGCGATTTTTTAACGATGGGACTGGAAGACGAAGGATACAGCGTGGAAACGGCAAAGGACGGCTTGACGGCGCTGACGAAAATGCATGATAATCCTTTTGACATCGTCATTTTGGATGTGATGATGCCGGGCATGGATGGCTATGAATGCTGCCGTATGCTAAAGCAGAAATATGATGTTGTCGTCATCATGCTGACCGCGAAGGACCAAGCGGAAGATACGGTAAAAGGATTGAAAACCGGAGCAGATGATTATCTAGCCAAGCCATTCAGTTTTCTGGAACTGCTGACGCGGATGGAAGTCCGCCTGAATAGCCGTTTCCCTCAAAAGAATACAGTCATCCGCAAGGGGCCCTTTTCGGTCGATGATGCCCGCCATGAGATTACGTTCGAGAATGAAAAGCTTGATCTGACCCCAACGGAGTACAAGCTGATGTGCTTGTTGTTCGATAATGTGAACATCGTCATTTCGAAGGAAACCATCATGAATAAGGTGTGGGGCTATGATTATTTCAGCAGTTCGAATGTTGTGGAAGTTTATATCCGCAACTTAAGGGAAAAGCTGCAGGATACGTCGCACCGCTACATCAAAACCGAACGCGGATTCGGCTATAAATTGGATGTGGAAGGATGAGAACGAAAAGCTTAAACAAGCAACTGTTCCAGCGAAGCATGCAGTTGCTGCTGCTGTTTTTGGTGATCATCGGTTTTTTGCAGACAACCTTGATTTATCTCTACACCGAAAATCAAAGGAAAATGGAGGTGGCGACCTATCTAGAGGCCCTCCAACAAACACCTGATCTGCTCGGAGAAGGAGAGCCGTTGATCAAAGAAGCGTCGGAGCTTGCCGAGGATTTCGCTTCAGATGCGAACATCGTTTTTTATGCGAGCTCCGGAGAAAAGCAAATAATCCACACCAATCGACTATTTTTAAAAAATAAAGAGACAGCAGCATACACTGAGCCTGTATATTATGAGGGGAAAGAGATCGGTACAATAGAGATCATCTATTCCATCCACGAGTCAGTGGAGTTGATGCTTACCCAGCTGATTATTTATGTGATTGCCAGCATCGTCATTCTCGTTTTGGCTTGGCGGTTCTATGGGCGTATGTTGAGGAAAACGCTGGCTCCTTTGGATAGCGTCATTGCCTCGGTTTCTGAGGTTTCGGTCGACAATCTTGATCAGCCGATAGTTATCGCAGATGCTCAAGCGGATATAGCCAAACTGGTGGATTCGACTAACGAGTTGAAAGTAAGACTGCATGATTCCTTTCAGATAATTGAAGAAAATCAGCATAAATTACAACAATTCGTTTCCGATGCATCGCATGAGTTAAAGACACCGCTGACGACAATCCAGGGCTATTCGGAAATTCTGTTACGGGGAAAACTGGATAATCCTGAAAAGATACGCTATTCTCTGGAAAGCATGCTTGATCAGACGAAACGATTGACGTATATTGTGAACGAATTGCTGGAACTTTCAAAATTGGATCGGAAGGTACAGATGGGGAAAGATGAACTGAACCTCAATGGTGTTCTGCAGGACCTGTATCCCTTGTTAAAGATGATCCAGGAGGGGCGGGAACTGAAGCTGTCGATAGGCGAGATACCGAATGTTATGATGAACCGCAAAAAAATCGAGCAAGTCATTTTAAATATCGTGCAGAATGCCATTTTCCATTCGGATCCGAAGACGCCGATCATGATCCGTACCTACCAAGAAAATGAAAAAGTTGTCATGGCAGTCACCGATTACGGTGAGGGTATTGCTGAAAAACATCTGCCGCTTATCTTTGATCGCTTTTACCGTGTCGACACCGATCGTTCGCGCGAAAGCGGAGGGACGGGATTGGGTTTGGCTATCTGCCAAGATATTATGCATGCACATAATGGGGAAATCGATGTGCAAAGTATGATGGGAAAGGAAACGACATTCTTTATCCGGTTTCCTAAAATGAAGGAAAGCGTGTAGAGTAAAAATGAAGAGGGATCCCGAAATTAAAATGGGAATCCTTTTTTCGATGAGGAAAAAAAGGATCTCGATTTTTCCATTTTATGCAATTTGGAGTATCATTAAGGCAGAGATGATTGCTTATTGTTTCGCATTAGGAGGGGTGAGTGATGACTGAACAGACCCATGTGCACAGCAATCCGGACGGTCTGGATGGCGTAAAAGGAAAAAATTTGCTCATAACCATGGTCCTGAAGATTGTGCTGACAATTGCCGAAGGATTGGGCGGCTGGTTTTCAGGAAGCTTGTCGCTGCTTTCCGATGCACTCCACAATCTTAATGACGTATTGTCAATCGTCATCAGTTGGTTTGCCGTCAAGATGGCAGAAAAAGAACACGATAAGAAAAACACATTCGGCTACAGAAGAGCCACCATCATAGCCGCGGTCATCAATGCTACCCTACTGATCATCATGTCGCTTTTCCTTTTCAGGGAAGCTTATTTTAAATTCATTCAGCCTGAAAAAATAAACGCACTGTTGGTCATCGTGATCGCTGCAATTGGGATCGTCCTCAATGTAGTGGCGGTATACCTGCTGCACAAGAGCTCCGGAGCTGACTTGAATATGCGGGCGGTATACCTGCATTTTCTGAGCGATGCCCTTTCCTCGGTCGGGGTGATGGTCGGCGGCATAGTCATCTATTATTTCGATGCTTACTGGATTGATCCTTTGTTGACTGTGCTGATTGGTATATACATTCTCAAGGAAAGCTATGAAATATTGAAAGAGTCGGTGAACATCCTGATGCAGGGAACACCAGAAACCGTGGACATCGATGAAATAGCGGAGGAACTCGAAAAGATGGATGCGATAAAAAACATCCATCACGTCCACATTTGGGCATTGGATGAGCATACGCTCTTTTTCGAAGCCCACGTAAATCTGCAAAATGACATTTTGGTCAGTGAATTATCCGACGTCTATGAGAAGTTGGAACAGGTATTGAAAGGGCGCTTCGGTGTGACCCATTTGACGATTCAGTTCGAATATAATTGTTGCGAGGATGCAGGCAGGGTACTCGATAAAGAATAAGGAAGAACAGAGGGAAGCGGTGGTGTATATGACGAAAGTTGAGCGGCACAGGGAAATATGCGAAAGGCTGAATCAGCTGTATGCGGCAAAAAATAAAGATTACGGGGACAGTTTTGGCGACAGCTTCCAAGAGTATGGGCTGACGATGCCGGCTATCCGATTGGATGATAAGCTGCATCGGTTCAAACAACTGATCAAGCAGGAGGCCGAAGTTAAAGACGAGAGTATTACGGACACGCTGATGGATTTAGCGAACTATGCAATCATGACCATCATCGAAATCGAGAACAAGGCATAATAGTAAGTGAATTTTTTAGCGCTTACCGATGTGGCCAAGAGTGCCGCCAGTATCGTACTTACCGATCCTGGGTTGGCAAACATTGTGTCATTGGTTGAACAAGGGCGAACAATTTATCAGCGCATATTAACGTGGATCATCAACAAAATCAGCCGGACAATTCTGAAATCAGCTTATGTAGCCATCGCATATGTAGTGACTGGGAAATTTGTTATATCTGCCTTCACCATGCTTTTGCTGCTTTCTCCATTTTGGTCTATGCAATGGCATCTTGTCTTCTTTTGAATGATTTGTTGAAGGTTACGATAATGAAAAAACTAGGTCATGGACTGTGAACACATCTTGATAAATACCGAAAAAGGATGACAGGCTAAAAATTCTAAAATATAAGCTGACGCAGTATAATGGTAGATGTAAAGAGCATCCGTAAATCAATTCCATATAGGCACTCTCATTTTTTCTTTTTAACTGGTTTCCAACTAATTGGATAAATGGCACCTGATCTTATTAAATGGAACAGGCCAATCGAATGAACGGTCAAGTTACTGCAAAACAAAGGGAGATGTACAAAATGAAAAAATTTATGGGGACCATGGTAAAAACAACTTTGACATTAGGCCTGCTAGTGATGACGGGCTGTTCGAATGTGTCAGACACCGAATCCAAAATTTCCGAAATCACTTCGAAAACGGTTGAATCCGCCTCCAAATTATCTGAAGAAGTATCCGAGGTAACCTCCGAATTATCTGAAGCAGCATCTGAGGTAACATCCGCATTATCAAAAGATACATATGGAACGGCAGGGGCTTTGGCTGACGACAATTACACGTTAGAGGAAATGCTGACCTATGCCATTCAGGATGAATACTTGGCGCAGGCTAAGTATACTGCGATTGCAGAAGCAAACAACAACGCTAATCCTTTCGCGAATATTGCGGAAGCTGAAGCCACGCACATAAACGAATTGCTTCCATTATTCGAAAAGAACGGAATCACGGTACCTGCCAACGATGCATCTGATAGGGTAACACTTCCGGATTCATTGGCAGCAAGTTATGCAATGGGTATAGAAGGCGAAACGCAAAATATCAGCATGTATAAACGTTTCCTTGAAGAAGAAGTACTCCCCCCCGATGTGAAAGCCGTTTTTGAACGATTGATGGCAGCCTCAGAAGAACATTTGCAGGCGTTTGAACAAGAAAATGCAAATTTTGGGGGAAATGAAGACAAAGGTAATAACCCCAACTAAATACTGACGATTGGGTTAGCTGAGGTTGATCTGTCATATATGGGATAGGCATTTTACTTCATTACGGATCGTACAAGGCTACCGTGCGATAGCGCAAGCTTTTTGGGATGAACTGTCGGAATAGGAAGATAAATTCTCGAAAACCCAAACAAGAAGAAAGACTGACCAAGCATCATGATGCTTTGGCCAGTCTTTCTTTTTTATATTGTTATGCTGTTGATGAAACGGGCGATTCGTGGCTCGGTTGTGCTTTCGAAGAAGTCCTTTGTCGGACCGTCGAAGCCGACTTTGCCGTCCTCCAGGAAGAGCATGCGGTCCGCTGCTTCCCGTGCGAAGTCAAGGTTGTGCGTCACAATGATCATGGACAGCTTCTCGGAAGCAAGTTCCTTCAGCACGCGCAGCACTTCTGCTTCCAATTCGGGATCTAGGGCAGAAGTCGGTTCATCGAACAGGACGAAATCCGGCTCCATGGCCAAGGCGCGCGCGATGGCTACGCGTTGCTGCTGGCCACCAGAAAGTTGATCCGGGTAGTGATCCAGTTTGTCAGCCAACCCCACTTTGGTCAGCAGATTCTTCGCTTTGGCCGTCGCTTCCGTTTTAGAAAGTTTCAGGACTGTGAGCGGGCCTTCGATGACATTTTCCAATACCGACAGATGTGGGAAGAGGTTAAAGCTCTGGAATACCATCGCCGTTTCTTTCCTGATGGCCATCATCGTTTCCTTTGAAATTTTGGAGCTGAAATCAACCTCGAGATTGCCGTTCTTCAAAACGCCGCTTTCGGGCACTTCCAACAAATTCAAGGTGCGGAGAAGGGTGGACTTGCCCGAACCAGATGGGCCGACGATGACAGTCGTTTCGCCGGTTCTGAAAGCCAACGAGATGTCCTTGAGGGCATGAAAGTCACCGTAGGATTTTTGGATATGTTTGATTTCGATCATGTCGTCACGCCTTTTTCAGATATTTGGAAGTTCTGATTTCCAACTTGCCTTGGATCCAAGTCAACACTGTACTGATAAGGAGGTAAATCACTGCCACTTCCATATACAGAATCAACGGTTCATAGGTAACGGAAGCGAATTGCTGCCCGACCATCGTCATTTCAATAATCGTGATGCTGGAAGCCAGGGAAGTTGATTTCACCAAGGAAATGAAATCATTCATGACCGATGGCAAGGCGATCCGGATGGTCTGCGGGAAGATGATCCTTTTCAGGACCTGTCCGTGCGTCATGCCCAAGGAATCGGCCGCTTCCCATTGCCCTCTCGGGATGGACAGGATTGCGCCGCGGATGGATTCAGCTGAATAGGCACCGCTGTTCAGGGCGAAAGTCAGGATTGCGGCGGTCCACGCATCTAACGTGATGTTCAGCTTCGGCAAACCGAAGAAGACGATGAACAATTGGATCAACAGCGGCGTGCCGCGGAATACCCACACGTAGAACCAAGCCAAGCCTTTTAGGATCTTGCTTTTCGAAATCCGCATGATTGCGGTAAGGACCGCCAGGATAAGGGACAAGGCAAAGGAAATCAGCGCCAAGGGGATGGTGACGGTAAATCCTGCTTCCAGAATAGGCCATAAGGCGTTTTCGATTATGGATAATGTATGCTGCAAAATTTACTCACCAATCCTTTTTATATTAAAAATTTAACAATTATTCAACGTTCAAAAGTGCATCACCGCAAATACCGCAAGAGATACCAAATTGTACCATGCATCCGACTATTATGGCTAGCTTCAACAATTAGTCCGTCATAAATCAGATAAATCGTACCGATTGTGCCTCCGAGGCGCTATCGGTACGATTTCTTAAACGTGGAACTGAACGAGCCCGTTCAGTTTTTCTTATTCGTTGGCTCCGACGCTGATGTCTTCGCCCAGGTATTTTTCGAAGATTGCTTTGAAAGTGCCGTCTTCTGTGCGTGCTGCGATGATTTCGTTCAGTTTAGTCTGGAATTCTGTGTTTTCTTTTTGCAGGATGATGCCGACTTCGTCATTGGTAGGCAGTTTTTCGTCGATCAGTTTCAACGTAGAATCTGGATATTCTTCAAAGTAAGTAAGGAACGTGATGTAATCATTGATCGTTCCGTCAGCACGGCCGGAAGTGATCAATTCAACTGCTTGATTGAAGCTGTCGACAGGTACGATTTCAGCGCCAAGGTCGCGGGCGTTCTGAGCGTAATTACTTGTAGTGGATTGGGCGGATTTTTTGCCGCTGTAGTCTTCCAGAGTTTGGATGTCAGAGTCTGCACTGACCGCCAATTGGCCATAGGACTCGAAATAAGCATCGGTGAAGTCATAAGCTTCTTGGCGTTCTTCCGTAACGCCGACGTTGTTGATGACGATATCGTATTTATTGACATCCAGTCCGGCGATCAAAGAATCCCATTTCGTTTCGACGAAGACAGGCTCCACGCCCAAATCTGCTGCGATGACTTCCGCGATTTCAACTTCAAAGCCCACCAGGTCGCCTGTTTCTGTATCATGGTAGCTGAACGGAGGGTAAGTGCCTTCCACCCCGATACGCAATTGTTTATTTTCTTCGATTGTTTTTAAGACGTTTCCTGCTGTGGCGGTGCTTGTTGCTGTTGAGGCACTGTCCGAACTTGAGTCAGTTGTTGCGCCGCAAGCCGCCAAAGCCAAGCCTGCTGTACCCACGAATAAGATCTTTGATAATAGTTTCTTCATTATATTCACTCCTGTTTTTGTTTTTTTTGTTTGAAAAGCTGCAGGTCTTTCGACCGAAAAAACTCCCCCAGACAGTTGTCGCTTGTGATGCTGGTCCGCAAATCGACATTTTCTTACTTTTTGTCGCTCTGAGGCATGAGGAAATCTTATCACCGGTGCATGTAAGAAGCAAACAGTTATAATCGAACAAGGTTGATAGGTAAAAGCGATCACCCGGGATTTATGAATGACGCAAATTGCGCGATGATTAAGAAGCTTATCGGTCCCCACGCGAATCGTGTATAATATAGGAAACAACAAGAGATTCGCTGACAAAGAGGGCGAATGGAACCAGGGGGAATTTGTATGGCAGATGTATTGAAAAGATTGATCCAGGCAGCACAGCAACCGGAGGAAGCGGATCTTATCATCCAAAACGGAACAGTAGTGGATGTATTTTCTTTGGAGACTTTTGAAGCGGACGTTGCGATTAAAGATGGATACATCGTCGGCATCGGTACTTATCCGAACGGGAATCATGTGGTGGACGCTTCAGGCAAGTATGTCATGCCGGGTTTTATCGACGGGCATATCCACATCGAATCGACGATGGTGACGCCGTCGGAATTTTCGCGTGCGCTCATCAAACACGGGGTGACGACCGTTGTGACCGATCCGCATGAAATCGCGAACGTTGCAGGAAAAGGCGGGATCGACTTTATGCTGGAGGATGCAGCCAATGCCGACATGGATATCCTGATGAAGCTACCTTCGTGTGTGCCGGCGACACCCTTCGAGCAGAACGGGGCAACGCTGACTGCGGATGATCTCCGGCCTTATTTGACCCATCCGAACGTCATCGGCTTGGCTGAAGTGATGGATTATCCATCCGTTTTGAATGCAAATCCGGATATGCTTGAGAAGATCCGCATGACGACTGAAGCTGGGCTTGAGGTCGATGGACACGCGGCCGGTTTGCCGGATACCGCATTGAATGTCTACAGCACAGCAGGAATCCGCAACGATCACGAGGCGGTGACTGCGGAAGAAGCAATCGCACGGGTACGCCGGGGCATTCATGTGTTGGTGCGCGAAGGATCGGCTGCGAAAGATCTGTTGGCGCTGTTGCCGGCCATCAATGAAAGGAACAGCCGCCGTTTTTCATTCTGCACAGACGACAAGCATTTGGACGAATTGGCCGAAGAAGGAACCGTCAATTATGCCGCTCAGCTGGCCATCCAACATGGTTTGGATCCGCTGATCGCCATCCAGATGGCTACACTCAACAATGCGGTGTGCCACGGCATCCATGATAAAGGCGCCATTGCACCTGGGTACCTAGCGGATATCCTGATCACGGACAGCCTGGAGACGTTGCGCCCGGAAACGATCATCAAAGATGGACGCTTGCTGGATCTGGATGCTTTGAGAAGCGTCCGCGCCACGGTTCCACAGGCCGTCCGTTCCTCCATCCATTTAAAGAAAGTGACAAAAGACGATCTGCAGATCCCGCTTCAAAAAGACCAGAAAGCTTGGGTCATCGGCGTTGTGCCTGGCCGGATCATTACGGAGAAAATCGTAGCGGATGTGCAGACGGAAGACGGATTCTTTGTTGTGGATCCGCAAAATGATCAAGTGAAGATGGTTGTGTGTGAGCGCCATCACCAAACCGGCAGCATCGGAGCTGGCATCGTCAGCGGGCTCGGTCTGAAACGGGGCGCTATCGCTTCGACTGTAGCCCATGACTCGCATAATTTGGTCGTTGCTGGAACGAACGATGAGGATATGCTGCTGGCAATCGAAGAAGCGGAACGTATGCAGGGCGGGCTCGTTATCGTTGATGGCGGCAAAGTGCTGGCGTCGGTCCCGTTGCGGGTCGGCGGCATTATGTCGGAAAAACCTTACGAAGAAGTCATCGAGGAACTGCATGTGTTGCATGAGCAGTTGGCTACGCTGGCGGAAGAATCGCAGAACATTTTCATGATCCTTTCGTTCCTGTGCCTGCCGGTCATTCCGCGTCTGAAACTGACGGATAAAGGTTTGTTTGATGTAGATTCCTTCCAGCATATCGCAGTCGGAATTCCGATGTAAGGTCACTTACTCCTCTGCAGTCTGGAAAGGCGGTGGTTCTTTATGGCGATTTCATTCAGTGAATTCATTCAGTTGTTGCTGTCAAGCCCGGCTATTGCGGTCACGGTGGCCTTGACGTTGGGAGTGGTTTTGGTGAACGGGTGGACGGATGCGCCGAACGCTATAGCCACTTGCGTTTCGACCAGAAGCATGACGCCGCGGAACGCCATCCTGATGGCCGCGGTGTTCAATTTTTTAGGTGTCTTTGCGATGACCGCAGTCAATGCGAAAGTTGCTCAGACGATGGCGAAGATGGTTGATTTTGGCGGGAATACGGATGATGCGGTCGTGGCGCTGTGTGCCGCGCTCTTCGCGATTGTGGTATGGGCCACTGCCGCCTGGTATTTTGGCATCCCGACCAGCGAAAGCCATGCGTTGATTGCCGGGGTGTCGGGGGCTGCAATCGCGTTGCAAGGCGGCATCAGCGGAATCAATGGGGCGGAATGGATCAAAGTGCTGTACGGCTTGGTGCTTTCCACCGTTCTGGGTTTATTTTTGGGTTTCCTTGTCGTGAAACTGGTCGGCGCGCTGTTCAGGGACGTTGAACGGCAAAGCACGACAACTTTCTTCCGCAATAGCCAGATAGCTGGTGCAGCGGCGATGGCTTTTATGCACGGGGCCCAGGATGGCCAGAAGTTCATCGGGATTTTTTTGCTGGGCATTGCCTTATCGCAAGGAAATGCCACAACCGACTTTGTGATTCCTATCTGGTTGATGCTGTTGTGTTCCACAGTCATGGCTTTGGGGACCGCAATCGGCGGCGGAAAAATCATCAAGACGGTAGGGGTCAACCTGGTGAAGCTGGAGACCTATCAAGGCTTCAGCGCTGATTTTGCCGGTGCTGTGAGCCTCCTGACAGCCTCTCTCTTGGGTCTGCCGGTGAGCACGACCCACACGAAGACAACGGCCATCATGGGCGTGGGCGCCGGCAGGCATCTGTCGAGCGTAAACTGGCTGACGGTCAAGGAAATGGTTTTTACGTGGGTGTTGACATTTCCAGGCTGCGGCCTTGTCGGTTATTTGATGGCAAAGCTGTTCATTCGGATATTCTAGGGGGCGCCGATTATGTTCAAAAAGAAGACGGAAAAGTTGGATTATTTCGATGAATTCATCAAGCTTGCCGAATGGGGTGTCCAATCGGCGAAGTTCTTGAAGCAGGTGTTGGCGGAGTATCCGGTCGCTGATCTCAGCCAAAAATTAGATGAGATGCATGAGATCGAACACAATGCCGATCTGGAGAAATACAAGCTGATGCGCTATATGTACAATGATCTGTTGCCGCCTTTCGATCGGCAGGATGTGATTGCACTGGTCACCAGTCTGGACCATGCCATCGACATGATTGAGGATGTCATGATCCACATGGAGATCTATCAACCGCAACACATTACCCCGGAAATCAACCAATTCCTGAATCTGGTGGAAAAATCAGCCGAGGAATTGCATACAGCGGTGCGGCTTTTGAAAACCTATAAGAAATCGCAAAAAGAGATCCACACAGTCATCGATCGGATCAATGCCTGTGAGAAGGAAGGCGATCTGCTTTACATCCAAACGATGCGTGATCTCTATCGGAGCGACGTGGACGCTGTCAGCATCGTCATCCTGAGCAAAATCTATAAATCGCTGGAGGATTGCTGTGACGCCTTCAAGGACGTGACCAAATTCGTGGAAGAGATCGCATTGAAATATGCGTAGGCTGGGAGCTGTAAAACAAAAAATCCCCACAAGTCAGAAAAATTCTGACTTGTGGGGATTTTTTTGGCAATAATAAGTTGTTCAAAACTGTCCATCAACTAAGATTCGTTGCCGGATGAACGAAACCATTTAGTATAGGCTAGAGTCAGTTATTCAGCGAGACAACTAAGATTTTCATCTCTGTCTCTGGCATGCATGCTTACGCCGTTCATCTGATGATCGTTTTCTGTGTGATGACGAAGATGAGTGGCATGGCTACGTACATACTGACCGTGATTTTCATATGTCACTGTATCCATCATCGCTGCTTCTACGGGAGTTGCGACAGCGAAGGTGGTCAATGCTGTAAAAGAAATCAGGCCAATCATCAAATATTTTTTCTTCATGGGTAAGTTCGTCCTTCCTATGTATAAACTGGCTATGTTTTACGAGATTGTTTCCGTATTGTTGATCGGACAAAAGAAATGATCAGCAACGCGGGATCGCTTGATCCTTCTTTAGTATACTAAGGAAGTGTGTAGAACAGATGTAGATGAGGAAAACAAATAAATGAATTGGCGATTAGTTGAATTTTGCGCAACGGTATGAAATAATATATACGAAAACTAAATAACTTCTTTATCACGAGAGATCGAGGGACTGGCCCGATGACATCTCAGCAACCGACCAACGCATGAACGCGGCAGCACGGTGCTAAATCCTGCAGAGCAATCTGAGAGATAAAGAAGAGTAAAGCGACATTCCCGACTCTTCTTGTTATAAGAAGGGTTTTTTGTTTTCAAAAAAAACAATCTGGAGGGAAAGACGATGACAATGACAAAAGAACAATTCGAACGCTACGAAAGAAGCTGCGAAAGAATGGAAGCGGCAGGCGGCCCGAAAAGTCAAAGCGAAGCCATGCTGCATCATCAGTACAAACAGCAAAAGGCTGCCGTTGCAGAAGCGCTTGAGATGGGTAAGGAGAACTATCAAACAGAACTGCTGGCCAAAGTAGCGGAAGTGCATCGGCTTGAGGGAGAAATCGCCAAGTTGCAGCAACGCCTTTATCTGGAGCGGGCGCAAGTGGATAAGAGGATGGAACTGGTGGCCCAGTTTTAAAGAAGCAATAGGAGGAGAATGGACATGGAACTGAAGATGAAGCGCATCTACGAATACCCGGCAGAAGCGGACGGCGTTCGGATTCTGGTCGACCGGTTGTGGCCGCGGGGCGTCAAGAAGGAGGCCGCACAACTGGATGCGTGGTTGAAGGACATCGCGCCTTCGCCGGATCTGCGCAAATGGTTTGATCACGATCCTGATAAATTCGCCGCCTTCAAAGAAAGATATGAAGAGGAACTGTTGACGAACCCGAAGACCTCGGTTGCAGTGGCGGAGACCCTGAAACATTTGGAAGCGAGCGACGTCACATTAGTTTATGCCGCGCGGGATCCGGAAATCAATCATGTCGTCGTGCTACGGGATTTTTTGGAGAAGCAGCGGAAATAGGCGCTTGTTTGTATTTAGGGAAGTGGAGGCACTATCGCAGCCGGATATCAAAAAAGACGCCCTTAAATGGGCGTCTTTTCATTTCTATGATTATTTTTGTTGCAAGACCACGCGGTAATAATCATCGTCACCTTTGAAAATCAATTTGATTTGCAGTTCCTTTTCGGAAAGTTCCGGATCAACAAAAGTATGGGGATAAAAATGGGAAATTGATCCGCACAAGGCAGCAATCTTCCAGATGATTGCCTAATGCGCTCGCGAAGTAGTTCGAGCTTACAATCGGTTATCGCTTGACTTAACCTTAACTTCAAGGTGTATGCTTTTTCTACAAGAGCGAGAACGCCGCTTTTGAATACAGAAGTATAATGGAGGAAAAATAGATGGTACTAGCGAGAGCAAGAGCGGTCGACGGTCCGGACGAACCGTTCCGATTTGCTGAAATAAAGAGACGAGAATTGGATGAACAAGACGTTCTGATCGAAATCAAATTTGCGGGTATCTGCCATTCGGATATCCATACAGCCCATGGCGAATGGGGACATGTGCACTATCCGCTCGTGCCTGGGCATGAAATTGCGGGATTGGTCACAGCGGTCGGATCTGGTGTGACGAAGCATCAAATCGGGGATCGCGTCGGTGTCGGCTGCATGGTCGATTCCTGCAGAGAATGCGAAAATTGTTTGCGCGGCGAGGAGCAGTACTGCCTCAAAGGCAATGTCCCGACCTACGCAGGAGTCGATAAATACGGCGAACCGACACAGGGCGGCTACTCGACGCATATCGTCGTGACTGAAGATTTCGTTGTGCGGATTCCGGACAATATTGGACTAGATGCCGCAGCACCGCTGTTGTGTGCCGGCATCACCACCTACTCGCCATTGAACCGCTGGCAGGCCGGCCCCGGCAAGAAAGTCGCTGTGATCGGACTGGGCGGATTGGGGCACATGGGCGTCAAAATCGCGCATGCGATGGGGGCCGAAGTGACTGTCCTGTCGCAAACGCTGAGCAAAAAAGAAGACGGCCTGAAGTTCGGGGCGCAGCATTATTACGCAACCAAGGATCCAGAGACATTCAAGGAATTGGCCGGCACTTTTGACCTGATCATCAATACGGTGAGCGCCGTTATCAACCTGGATGCTTACCTGGGCTTGTTGAAGCTCGATGGCACGCTGGTGAACGTCGGGGCTCCCGGAGAACCGCTGTCATTGAATGTGATGTCCTTGATCGGTCACCGCCGTTCCTTCGCCGGTTCCATGATCGGTGGCATCCGCGAAACGCAGGAAATGCTGGATTTCTGTGCCGAACACGGCATCGTTCCGAATATCGAAGTCATTTCCGCTGAGCAGATTGATGAGGCTTATGAACGCGTACTGGCTTCTGATGTCAGATACCGTTTCGTAATCGACACCAGCACAATCTGAGAATTATCAATTTAATAAACAGATAAGCTACCCCGGGCGATATTTTGTTTCGGGGGCTTTTTTTGTTGCGTAACCGGAACCGCTCCGTTCAAAGATTTGTCGGAAAATGATTGTTGTGCAGAACGGACATGTGGCGGATAATGGAAGAAAGGACTGTCGTTCCGGCAGAAACCTGCACAAGCTAGGGCAGGAAGACGAGATGCAGACGGATTTGGAACAGGAAAAACAATAAGGATAAGGGAGCAATCAAAATGAATGAAGCGACCAAAAAGCAATTATTCAGCAAGTTAGCCGAGAAGCAAGGGCGCATGATCGAAATTTATCGCTACTTGCATGCCCATCCGGAATTGTCTTTCCAGGAGGAAAACACGGCCGATTATATCGAAGCCTTCTATGCAGGAAAAGAGTGCGACATCCGCACCCATGTCGGCGGACTGGGAATCGTCGTGTCCATCGACAGCGGCAAACCGGGAAAAACAGTCGCCATCCGAGCGGACTTCGATGCGTTGCCGATCCAAGAGGAAACAGGCTTGCCGTATGCCTCAAAAACACCGGGCGTCATGCACGCCTGCGGACATGACGCGCATACAGCTTACATGCTGATCCTTGCCGAAACATTAATAGAAATGAAGGAACAACTCGAAGGAAAGATAGTTGTGCTGCATCAGCCCGCCGAGGAAGTTCCGCCGGGCGGAGCGATCGGCATGATCAAGGACGGCGCTTTGGAAGGCGTCGACACGGTATTCGGCATCCATGTGATGTCGCAGATGGACAGTGGAAAAGTGTTCTACCGTGAAGGCAACGTTCAGACCGGCCGCGCCAATTTCCGCGTGAAGATCCAAGGCGTCGGAGGGCACGGGTCATCGCCGCATAATGCCAACGATGCCATCGTGGCGGCCAGCTATTTTGTTGTGGCTGTGCAATCCATCGTCAGCCGCCGTTTGAATCCATTCGATGTCGGATCGATCACGATCGGCAGTTTTGACGGCAAAGGCTCGTTCAACGTCATCAAAGATTCGGTCGTTCTGGAGGGCGATGTGCGCTCGATGTCCGAAGTGACACGCACGCTGATCGAAAAGGAAATCCGCGCGAAGCTGGACGGCATCTCAGCCATGTTCGATGTGACCTATGAACTGGACTACGAAAACGACTATCCGGTGCTGTACAATGATCCGGAAATGACGTCATTCGCAGCTGAAGCTCTGCAGGCTACAAAATTGCCTGGAGTAGAGGCCGTGGAACGCTGCGAGGCGCAGCCGCCTTCAGAAGATTTCGCTTATTATGCGAAGGAACGTCCGAGCGTCTTCCTCTATGTAGGGGCGGCTCCGGAAGAGGGCGAGGCTTATCCGCATCATCATCCGAAATTCCGGATCAAAGAGGACAGCATGCTGATTGCGGCCGAAACGATGGGGACAGTGGTGATTGAGTATCTGAAAGGGAACAGTGAGGAATAGAGGGCGTTACGGAATAGGTTTGTGCAAACTGACCAAAAAATAGTATGAAAAGAATGCAAAGATTATGGCGATTTTGCATTCTTTTGCGTTATACTCTTTTCGAAACGCAATCTTTCAGAAAACTATCATCAGGGGGGAACAATACAGTGGAATTTATTTCAATTGTGGAAATTATCGGCACGATTGCCTTTGCGATGTCAGGGGCCTTGACTGCAATCGAGAAGGATCTTGATTATTACGGCATCGGGATATTTGCGATCACGACTTCGGTGGGCGGAGGGATCGTCAGGGATCTGCTGATTGATCGTCCGTTGCCGGCATCGTTGGAAAACCCGCTCTATGCACTTATCAGCCTGCTTTCCGCTGGCTTCGTCATCCTTTTCTATACGCACATCAACAAGTTGGCGAAGAAGCTCCAGTTCTTTGATGCAATCGGGCTCGGGGCATTCACCGCCATCGGAGCGGAAGTGGCGGTGCGAATGGGATTCCATCAGTGGTACGTTGTTGTTACGTTGGCTGTTCTGACCGGAACCGGTGGAGGACTCATCCGTGATGTGTTCGCCCGGGAGATTCCTTATATATTCCGCAAAGAGGTGTACGCTTTGGCTTCCATTCTGGGAGCCATCCTGTACATTATAGTGTTCCGCTTGGCCGGAAGCCAAATGGCGTTGTACAGCTGCTTTTTGGCAACGACTTTAATTAGGCTCTACTGCATGGAGAAAGACGTGCACCTGCTGAAGGTAGGGAAAGTCACCCTTGAATAGTTCGATACATCGGAGGAAATAGTGATGACAATCAGTTACGAAAAATTTGGATTAAAGGAAGTAATCAACGCTTCCGGTAGAATGACAATCCTGGGAGTGTCGAAAGTATCCGCGTCTGTTTTGGCTGCCCAACAATATGGGGGAGAACATTTTTTTGAAATGGAAGATTTGGCGGTGAAAGTCGGCGCTTATTTGGCTGAACTGCTTAAAGCCGAGGATGTTCAAGTCGTGTCCTCTGCTTCAGCAGGGATCGCCCAATCCGTGGCAGGCGTAATCGGCAAAGGCAGCCTATTTCATGTTTACCATCCTTATACAGAAAAAATCACGCAACGAGAAATTATTTTACCCAAAGGCCATAATGTGGATTACGGTACGCCCGTCGAAGTCATGGTCGAGCAAGGAGGAGGCAAAGTCGTTGAAGCTGGATATGCAAATATGTGTACCCCAGAGCACGTGGAAATGATGATCACCAAGGAAACAGCTGCCCTGCTTTACATCAAAAGTCACCATACCGTACAAAAGAGCATGCTGACAGTGGAGGAAATGGTGACCGTCGCTCAAAAATACGATTTGCCAGTGATTGTCGATGCCGCGGCGGAAGAAGATTTATTCCACTATTATGCGGCGGGGGCAGACTTAGTGATTTATTCAGGAGCCAAAGCGATTGAAGGTCCAAGTGCCGGCATGGTCATTGGGAAAAAAAGCGCGATTGGATGGGTGCGACTCCAAGGCAAGGGAATTGGCCGCGCCATGAAGATCGGCAAAGACAATATTTTAGGGCTGGCTCAAGCCGTGGAAGATTATTTGACTAACGGCAGTGAAAGTGGCGAATCGATGAAGGCGCGTCTGGTCCCTTTTATTGAAGAAATCAATCAAATACCAAATCTACAAGCCACTATGGTGCAAGACAGTGCCGGCAGAGAAATTTATCGGGCTAGCGTCAAAGTGGCTGGCATAATCAGCGCAAAAGAAGTCATAAGACAACTAAAAACGCAAAGTCCAGCGATTTATACACGTGAATACCAAGCCAATAACGGCATCATTGAATTTGATATTCGTGCAGTCAATCAAGCAGAAATGGCGAAAATTATTCAGCGATTACAAGAAATTTTAGGGGAATAAGAAAGAGGAATTTCCACACCGTGAAAGCGGGATCCATTTATATGCCAGCGGCTCAGCCTGTTGTATAATCGAAGAGAAGCCGAGACCAAAGGATTGCTGAATGATCCGGGAGAATCGAAAAAATTTGCACCGAATGGAGGGGGCATTATTTATGCTAATCACAGAACGTCTGAAAGAGCGAAAGGATTTTTCCAAAGTGGATACGATCATCGCTGATTATTTTCTTGGTGAGGACAACGAATGGACTGAAAACAGTCTGCGCCAAATCGCGCAATTGCTTTTCGTTTCGCCGTCTTCTGTCGTGCGACTCTGCCAAAAAATCGGGTTCGAAGGGTTCATTGATTTCCGGACCGCCTACCTGCACGAGTTGGACTACCTCTCCAACGACTTCGGGAAAATCAACATTAATTATCCGTTCGACATGAAGGATCGGAACACGAAAATCAGCGGCAAGCTGAAAAATCTGTACATCGAGACGATCGAAGACACTTTCTCCTTGTTGGGCCATGATGCCTTGGCGCTTGCGGAAAGTTTGTTGGTGAAGGCTGATGACATCTACATCTGTTCAGCAGGGGCGCCATCCGATTTGGCGCGGGCTTTCCAGGAGAAGATGGTCAAGATCGGCAAAAATGTTCTTATCGACTCGCGTATGGATATGATGTTCTATCAAGCCTGTTATGCGAAGGCAGGTAGTGTTTTCCTCTTCATCTCCTATTCCGGTGAAACCGAGACGCTGATCCGGATAGCGCACAAGCTGAAGGAACGTAAGCTGCAGTCGATTGTGCTGACTTCCTACGGCGGGAACAGTCTGAGCGACTTAGCGACGGTGACCTTGTACCTCTCCACTCATGAGAGCCTTGTGCACAATATTGGCAACTTTTCATTGTTCCCATCCGTCCTTTTCCTATTGGATGTTCTTTACGCAAATGTCTTCAGCCGGAATTATGAAAAGCATCTGGCAGACAAAATCAAATACACCAAAGAGTACGAAAAACAAAGAAAGTCCTACAACCCGCTGCTTTCGGGCGGCGAGCATGAGAAAGACTCCAAATAAGCGAAACACCTCCATATTCTGGGAAAGCACCTGGAATTGGAGGTGTTTTTTTCGAATCTCGTTGTTTTTGGAACACTATTCCAAAAAGGGAGGGCTTCAATCAGCGGATTCCGGAACACTGTGCATAAACGCTTTCAAAGGATTGTTCCAAGATATTGAAAGCGTTACGATATTCCCGTAAAGAAGATTCAGGAGGAGGAAAGAAAATGGATTACTCACAATTGGCAAAAGCAATCGTGGAAAAAGTGGGCGGAAAAGATAACATCACTGGTTTGACGCACTGTGTGACAAGACTGCGTTTCAATCTGGCGGATGAGGCAAAAGCGGACACTGAGGCATTGAAGAAAATGGATGGAGTCATCGGCGTTATCCAAAAGGGCGGCCAATATCAGGTTGTCGTCGGTAATGATGTCAAGTTTATCTACCAAGCAGTCATGAAAAATGAAAAGTTGGACTTTGAAGGGGTACAAGCAGCATCAACAGGCGAAGAAAACCGCAGCGTAATCGCCAAGGTACTCGATAAGATTTCGGGTATATTTGTGCCGATCGTACCGATGCTGGCGGGGGCCGGTATGCTGAAAGCCTTGCTTTCGGTTCTGGTATTGGCCAAGTTGGTGGACCCAGCGTCGCAGACGTATGTGATCCTCAACTTTATGGGCGATGCCGGCTTCTATTTCCTGCCGGTCATCCTGGCCGCATCGGCTGCACGCAAATTCAATGTCAACCCGTACATAGCCATGGCCATCGGCGGAATCTTGCTGCATCCGACATTCACCGGAATGGTTACAGGCGCAAGAGAAACCGGAATCGGCATCGATGTGTTCGGAATGCCGGTAAGATTGAGCACTTACGGGAACTCGGTCGTTCCGATCATTCTGGCGATCTGGTTCATGTCCTATGTGGAGCCTTTCGTGGATCGGGTGATCCCAAAGAGTCTGCGGTTGGTGTTGGCGCCGCTGTTCACGATGCTGATCGTGGCATTGGCTACTTTGGTTGTGCTTGGGCCGTTGGGTAACTATTTGGGCGAAGGCGTCGGTATCATGATCGCATACGTGAATACGTACGCGAGCTGGCTGGTACCGATGTTGGTTGGAGCATTCACGCCGTTGATGGTCATGACGGGTATGCACTACGGATTGATTCCGATAGGGATCAACATGTTGGCGTCTTCCGGCTTTGATACGGTTGCCGGACCGGGAATGACCGTGTCGAATATCGCCCAAGGGGGCGCCTCTCTGGCTGTGGCCTTCAAAGCAAAGGATTCTAATGTCAAACGTTTGGCTTCCTCCGTGTGGCTGACGGCTGTGCTCGGCATCACGGAGCCGGCCTTGTACGGGATCAACCTGCGCTACAAACGACCGCTGATTTCTTCGATGATCGGTGGCGGTGCAGCTGGTCTGTTCATCGGCATTTTCGGAGTACGCAGATTTGCTCAAGTCGCACCAGGCTTGTTGGCATTACCGGCTTTCATAGGACCGGAAGGCCTGGCAAATTTCTACTATGCAGTAATAGGGTGTGTGATCGCTTTTGTTGTGTCCTTCCTGGTCCAATACGTCTGGGGAATCGAGGAGGAAGCACCGTCTGTCGAAATGGAAACCATTCCTGAGCTTCCGGCTGAGGAATCGCTGACAGCGCCGTTGTCCGGCACTGTGATGAAGTTGTCCGAAGTTGCTGATGAAGTGTTCGCTTCCGGCATGATAGGCTCAGGCGCCGCAATCATCCCGAGCGAAGGGAAGGTGTACGCACCGGCTGACGCAACCGTGACGGTGTTGCTGGATACCAAACATGCTATCGGACTCCGCACGGATGCTGGAGCGGAGATCCTCATCCACGTCGGCATGGATACTGTGGAACTGGACGGAAAACATTTCGAAGCCCATGTCGCAAAGGAACAACACGTAACGAAAGGGACACTGCTGCTCAGCTTCGAGGCAGAAAAAATCAAAGCAGCAGGCTATGACACCACCACGCCAATCGTCGTGACGAACGCAGCTGAATATTCTGGATTTATTCAGGAAGCTGATGGGACGGTTGCGGCAGGAGAAACGTTTCTCACATTGAAAAAATAAGAATGGAGTGCAAAAAAATGGGATTTCCTGGTAATTTTCTATGGGGCGGCGCGACAGCCGCCAACCAAATCGAAGGTGCATATTTGGAGGAGGGCAAAGGCTTGAGCACAGCCGATATGATTACGGCCGGCAGTCCGACTATGAAAAGGGACATCACTTCGGTAATCGAATCGGATCGGTACTATCCCACGCATGAAGCCATCGACCATTACCACCATTTCGAAGAGGACATCGCACTCTTTGCTGAGATGGGATTCAAGTGCTATCGCTTCTCGATTGCTTGGTCCCGCATCTTTCCGCAAGGGGATGAAACGGAGCCGAATGTTAAGGGATTGTCTTTTTACGATAAACTCATCGATCTTTGCCTAGAAAAGGGCATCGAACCGTTGGTGACTATTTCCCATTTTGAGAATCCGATGGGACTGCAGAAATATGGTTCATGGGAAAATCGTAAGGTGGTCGATTTTTACCTTCGCTATGCTGAAACGTTGTTCGAGCACTTCAAAGGCAGAGTCACGTACTGGTTGACCTTCAATGAAATCAACGTGATGTCGACGATGCCGTGGAATGCCGGCGGAATCGCTTCATCTGACGAAGCGGTCAAAATGACAGCGGCCTATCACCAGTTCATCGCCAGTGCCTTGGCGGTGAAGGCGGGTCATGAAATCGATCCGCAAAACAAAATCGGCATGATGTATGCCGGCCATTTCTCTTACCCGAACAGCTGCCATCCGGATGATATCCAAGGGAACGAGGATTTCATGCACAAGATGATGTTCTATCCGGATGTGCAGTGCCGGGGTTACTATCCGAGCTACAAGCTTAAGGAGCTGGAGCGCCAGAACATCACGTTACCGGTGCTTCCGGGAGACGCGGAAATCCTCAAGGAAGGCACAGTCGACTTCGTTTCCTTCAGCTATTACATGACGCATGTCTGCGGCAAGAATACAACCGGCATCCTGCGGGGGTTGAACGGTCTGGAGACGGGCTACAAAAATCCGCATATCGAACGCTCTGCATGGGGCTGGGGCATCGATTCGAAAGGGCTGCGTTTTGCCTTGAACTACTTGTACGATCGCTATCAGCTGCCGGTTATGGTAGTCGAAAATGGTCTGGGTGCCGCCGATACCGTCGTTGATGGGGAAATCCATGACGATTACCGTATCGATTACCTGCACCAGCACATCAGCGAGATGAAGAAAGCCATCGACCTGGATGGGGTGCCGGTCTTAGGCTACACTTCTTGGGGCCCGATTGACCTGATTTCCGCCAGCACGGGGGAAATGAGCAAGCGCTATGGGTTCATTTATGTGGATGTGGATGACGAAGGGAACGGCACTAAGCAACGCATCAAAAAAGATTCCTTCGCATGGTATAAGCAAGTGATTGCAACCAATGGCGAAGACTTGGATTGGAAAGAAGAATAAAGGCTTAAGGGGTTGGGGCTGACGCTCCAGCCTCTATTGAGGAGTGTGGGGAAATGATCTATGTATTATATGCTGTGGTAGTATTCATCGCTTCGATGACCGGTGCCCTGGCTGGTCTTGGAGGAGGCGTGATCATCAAACAGTTGTTGGATGTCATTGGCTTCCACAACGCGGTTGAAATTGGCTTCTATGCATCGGTCGCCATTTTCGTAATGGGGATCGTTGCAATCGGGAAGCTCTACCGCAACGGATTCGCGTTCGATGGGAAAGTCGTTTCGTTGGTCTCCATCGGATCGCTTGTCGGCGGATATTTGGGCCAAATGGCTTTCATGGGACTGATCAACAGCACGAGCGAGGGCTATGTGAAAGCAATCCAAGCGGTCTTGTTGGCCATCACTCTCGTATTGATCTTGTGTTACGAAAGAAGGAAGGACAGAATCCAGCATTACCAAGTGAAACAGCCCTTATTGATCTTTGCGGTCGGTTTGTTCTTGGGCGGGTTCTCTGTCTTTCTCGGTATCGGGGGAGGCCCGCTGAATGTGACGTTGATGGTATTGCTGTTCTCATTCACAATCAAGGAAGCGATCAGCTATTCGATCGCGACTGTTTTCTTTTCGCAAATTTCGAAGTTGGGGAGCATCGTGCTGGCAGGTGAACTGGGGAACTATTCCCTTACCTTCATGATCGTCATTGGGATCGCATCGGTGATCGGCGGATACGTGGGGACCGCTTTGAATCAAAAACTGTCGAACAAAAATGTCTCCGTTATTTTCCAGGTGCTAGTCTTGTTGCTGTTGTTCGTGAGTTTCTACAACACCTACATGGGTTTGCGCTGATTCTGTGCTGACGCACGAAAAAAAGGTCAAGCATTTCGATTGCTTGGCCTTTTTTCGTGCACGTCATCTGGTATTGTTGTAGTTTGGAAATCAAAAGCTGTAAGTTTCTCCATCTTCAGGTACCAGTACTTGTTTTTCAAGGCCATTCGCATGCAGGAAATTCCGTAATTCCTGCCGGGAAAGTGTCCAGTGATTGACGGCCTCCATGTGGCTTGTGAGGATGGTTGCGTTCGGAGCCGCTGCGGCTGTTTTTTGAACATCCTCTTTGCCCATCACGAGCGATTCGCCTTGCAGGAATTGATTGTCCCCTGCATTCACGACAATGACTTCAGGCTTGTGTTCCTGGATATTTTGTTCAACGGCAGGGTACCAAACCGTGTCCCCAGCGATATAGAGGATCGTTTCCGATGTATGTTTGAATACAACACCACAGACAGATCCCGCCATGGCAAGGATGTCACCACGACCGTGTTCTCCTGCTGTTTTAATCAGCTGGATTTCCTCAAAACTGGAGTCGCTGTCAAGCACACTTACTTGAGTGAAACCTTGTTTTTTAATTTCTGCGGCATCAGCTTTATTTTGAGTGAACAGCGGGATGTCCTTAGGCAAGGTGTTCGCTGCTGTCTCATCCCAATGATCGAGATGCAGATGCGTAACGATGACGGCATCCGCTGTGAGGACTTCTTCCAATGAAATCGGTAAATCGACCAGTGGATTCTTTTGTTCTTGGCGCAAAGAATTCGGGAAAGGCGCATACGTTCCTTTTTCGGCCAAGAATGGATCGATCAAAAAACGTACTCCGGCATACTCCACCCATAGTGTGGCATTTCTGATTTGTTGTATTTTCATGAATGTATTCCCCCTTTGTTTAGTAGTTCCATGATACACTGGCATTGATAGGAAGGAACACACTCTTAATCAAGTGTTTCCACCCAAATGCTTTAATTTTGAAAGGATGTTTGAAAGAATGGATCAGACCGATTGCAAGATCATACAGATTCTGGAGAAGAACAGTCGCATCACTATGAAAGAATTGGGAGAAAAGGTGCACCTGACAGGCCAGGCTGTGGCAGCAAGAGTGGCCAAATTGGAAGAAGAAGGTATCATAGAGAGCTACACAATCCAGTTGAATGAAGTGAAGCGAGGCTATCACGTTCATGCGTTCTTGACCGTCTATATGGAAAAAATTTCTCACAGTCCATATTTGGATTTTGTAAGGAAAAATGAACAGATAATCCGGAACCATTATAAAGTCAGTGGGGAAGGCTGCTATCTGATGGAATGCCGCTTTGAATCCAATGACCATCTGAGTTCTTTTTTGGAGTCTTTGAATCGCTACGCTAACTATAAACTTACGCTTGTGATCGCAAACTGATTGCAGCACGATAAAACCGAAAAGATAGGATCAAGAACCTATCTTTCCGGTTTTTTGTTTTTTCAGAAAATAAGAAGCGGGAGCGTTTTGAAAGCGCTACAAAACAACTTGACACATCTGTGGTGTGGGGTTATAATTCATTTAGTTAATATTTAGTAAAAATAACCAGTAAACATTTATCAAAAACAAAAAGGAGCGGATGAAGATGGAATTGACAGGATTGAAGCAAAAATTTGAGGAACTATTCGGCAAAGGGGATTACAAAGCATTTTTCGCACCGGGACGGATCAACCTGATCGGCGAGCACACGGACTATAATGGCGGGAATGTTTTTCCTTGCGCCATCACACTAGGAACTTACGCAGTCGCTGCAAAAAACGATCTGAAGCAAGTTCGCCTCTACTCGGAAAACTTCCCGGAAGCCGACGTCATCAGCTTCGAATTGGCCGATCTTGATCACAAAAAAGCGGACAGTTGGGCCAACTATCCGAAAGGCATGCTGCGCTATCTGAAGGAAGCCGGCCACGCCATCCCGGAAGGCATGGATATGGTCATTTTCGGAAATATCCCGAACGGATCGGGTCTGTCTTCATCCGCATCCCTCGAGCTCTTGATGGGCGTCGTTTTGGATAACCTGTTCGACCTGAATGCGGATCGGTTGGAGCTCATCAAAACCGGCAAGCGCGTGGAGAACGAGTTCATCGGCGTCAACAGCGGCATCATGGATCAGTTCGCTGTCGGCATGGGCGAGGAAAACAAAGCGATTTTGTTGGACTGCAACACACTTGAATATGAAATGGTTCCCGTAGAATTGGGCAATCATGCTATCGTCATCATGAATACGAAAAAACGCCGCGAATTGGTCGACTCCAAATACAACGAACGTCGCAGCGAATGCGAAGAAGCGTTGGCGAAACTGCAAACGGTCGTATCAATCGGCAGCTTGGGCGAACTCGATGAAGAAACGTTCGAAAAGGCGAAAGAAGTTCTGGAGAGCGATGTTTTGTACCGCCGTGCACATCATGCCGTCACAGAAAACCAGCGTACATTGAAAGCCAAAGCGGCCTTGCAGGCAGGCGAATTGGAGGCATTCGGCCAGTTGATGAACCAGTCGCATATTTCTTTGCGGGACGACTATGAAGTGACCGGCATCGAATTGGACACATTGGTTCAAGCTGCATGGGATCAATCTGGTGTGCTGGGAGCGCGTATGACCGGAGCAGGATTCGGCGGCTGCGCGATTGCCATCGTTCAAAAAGAGGCGATTCCGGCCTTCATTGAAAATGTCGGTAAAACCTATGAAGAAGCAATCGGTTATCCGGCAGAATTCTACATCGCCGAAATCAGCGATGGCGCAAAACGGTTATAAGGAGCGGTTGGCATGACGATAAATGAGACAGCTTATGCGATCGACCAAGTTATTGTCGATTTCGTGGAAACGGGCATCGTAAACGGGGAAACGGACGCGATGGACAGCATCGCGCTGCGGAATCTGCTGTTGGCCCTGATCGGAAAGGAAGACTTGGATACGCAATTGGTGCCGACGCAAGCTTTGCCGGATCGACTGAATCTGCTGGATTACTTGGTGGATTGGGCGGTCGCAAACGGGAAAATCGCGGACTACCAATATGCAAGGGAAACGCTGGAGGCGCAGATCATGTCCTTGATCACGCCGATGCCTTCCGTCATCAACAAGCATTTCTGGGAAATCTATGCAGAAAATCCGGAAGCGGCAACTGACTATTTCTACGAGCTCAGCCAGAACAACGATTACATCAAGACCCGCAGCATCGCCAAAAATATCGCGTTTCAGCACCGTACCGATTACGGCGAACTGGAGATCACAATCAACCTATCCAAACCGGAGAAGGATCCGAAGCAGATCGCTTTAGCGAAAAACGTGCCTGCTTCCGCTTATCCAGCTTGCCAACTCTGCATGGAAAATGAAGGCTATGCCGGGCGCATCGACCATCCGGCGCGCGCCAACCACCGCATCGTCCGCATGCCGTTGAACGGTGAAAAGTGGGGGCTGCAGTATTCGCCTTATGCCTATTATGAGGAGCATTGCATCTTTTTGGCCGAGGAGCACAAACCAATGAAATTGGACAAGCATACTTTCGAGAAGTTGCTCGGGATCATCACGCAATTCCCGCACTATTTCGTCGGATCGAATGCGGATTTGCCGATCGTCGGCGGATCCATACTGTCGCATGATCATTATCAGGGCGGTCGGCATACCTTCGCGATGGCGGAAGCGCCGATCGAGATGCCGTTTGAACTGCCCCGATTTGCCTCGATTCAGGCAGGCATCGTCAAGTGGCCGATGTCCGTCGTTCGCTTGGCCGGTAAGGATGCGCATGAATTGGCAGAGGCGGCAACCTTTATCCTGGATGCATGGCGAGGCTATTCGGATGAAGCAGCGGATATTCTTGCTGCCACCGGGGGAACTCCACACAACACGATTACGCCGATTGCGCGCATGAAGGATGGATTTTTCGAACTGGACTTGGTTCTGCGGAACAACCGGACTTCATCGGAATTCCCAGACGGCATTTTCCATCCGCATCCGGATGTGCAGAACATCAAAAAAGAGAACATCGGCTTGATCGAAGTGATGGGGCTGGCGATTTTGCCGCCGCGTTTGAAGGATGAGTTGATTGAAATCGAAAATTACCTCAACGGAGAAACAGTGGAAATCGCTCCTTATCATAAGGAATGGGTCACAGCCTTGGTGGACAAAATGGACCGTACCAGCGCGGATGCGGCGGAAGTGGTCCAGGAAGCGGTAAGCGAAGCCTTTTTGCGGGTGCTGGAAGATGCTGGTGTGTTCAAACGCACACCTGAAGGTCAGCAAGCGTTCCACCGTTTTGTCGAACAGTTGCGTTGAACATTGGAATGAAAGTGGAGGGGATAAAATGTCAGTATTAGTGACTGGAGGCGCCGGCTACATCGGCAGCCATACCGTAGTGGAATTATTGACAGCAGGCCGGGAAGTCGTCATCGTCGACAACTATTCGAACAGCAAACCGGAAGTGTTGAACCGGATTGAAACGATTACGGGTAAATCACCGACTTTCTATGAAGTGGACGTGCTGGATCGCGAGGCCTTGGACGCAGTCTTCTCAAAAGAGGATATCGATTCGGTCATCCATTTCGCAGGCTACAAAGCAGTGGGCGAATCCGTTACCAAGCCGATCGAATACTACCACAACAACATCACGAGCTCCTTGGTATTGTGCGATGTAATGCGCAACCATGGCGTGAAGAAAATCGTCTTCAGCTCTTCGGCAACAGTTTACGGCATGAACAACGTGTCGCCGTTGACGGAGGATATGCCTACAAGCGCAACGAACCCTTACGGCTACACAAAAGTCATGATCGAACAGATCCTCCAGGACGTGGCGTTCGCCGATTCCGAGTGGAGCATCGCCTTGCTGCGTTACTTCAATCCGATTGGCGCGCATGAGTCGGGCTTGATTGGTGAAGATCCGACCGGCATCCCGAACAACCTGATGCCGTACATCACGCAAGTGGCGGTCGGCAAATTGCCGCGCTTGAGCATCTTCGGGGACGATTACGACACTCCTGATGGCACAGGCGTACGCGACTACATCCACGTCGTCGACTTGGCGTTGGGCCACATCAAAGCCTTGGATAAAATCAAGGAAACTACCGGCGTCGGCATCTACAATCTCGGTACCGGCATCGGCTACAGCGTATTGGACTTGGTGCATAACTTCGAGGAAGCCAATGGCGTCGAAATTCCTTATGTGATTGTCGACAGACGTCCCGGCGACGTCGGGACCTGTTACTCGGATGCGACAAAAGCGAAGGAAGAACTGGGCTGGACAGCCCAGAAGACATTAGCTGACATGTGCCGCGATTCCTGGAATTGGCAAAACAACAATCCCAACGGCTACGAATGAAAAAGCTTATACAGACTCGTTGATTCTGTATGAGAATTGAATATATGCTCAAAAATAGCCCGCCAAAAGTACTTTGGCGGGCTATTTCAGTCCAAACAACAGTCATAAAACCCGCCGAAACCACTTTTGCGGGGAAAAACGTCCGCGGACAACTCGAGATTCACCGCCAAATCCATTTTGACGGGGAATCTCGCCACGAACTCGAACCCCAGAGACAAACAGATAACAATACCATTAAACAACAAAAGAAACGGAGCAGTCTCATTTCGAGACAGCTCCGTTTTTTCGCACTTCCGAGGGCAAACAATGGAATCTGTTTTTATAGCACGTATAGAAATAGGTCTTGTTCGAGAAGCCGACTTCGGTCAGGATCGTCTGGATCGGGATTTCGGTGGATTCGATGAGCAGATTGGCCTTCAGCAGCCGCTTCTCGTTCAGCAGTTCCGTGAACGTCTGGCCGCTGCGCTTTTTGATCATGTTGCTCAAGTAATTCTTATTGAAGTTCAGCCGTTTGGAGGCAGCATACAGGGTCAGCGTCGTGAACTCGGAATCAATCAGCTGGAGGACCTCGTAAAAGGGGTCCTTTTTGCTGAACGTTTCGCTGTACTCGTGCGGAAGCGAGCGCGCCAATTCGTAAAGCAAAATCGGCAGATAACTGCTGATGATCTTTCCGGAAAAGACTTTCGGGAAGAAATATTCATCGGCCATATTGTTGATGATCTGCTTGATGTGCTCATTCTGTTCATTGCGGAACAAAATAAAATTCGCGGCGTTCGTGTCCAGCGGGTTGTTCGTCAGCAGGATTTTGTACAGGATGCTGTCGTTGTGGTTCATGTTCATCAGCCAGTTGATCGAGATGCTCTTGTTGTTGAAGAGGATGTTCAAAAGCAGATCGTCCTTGCCGAGCGCCTCGATGGAATGCTCGCTGCCGGTGTCCATCAGCAGGATATCGCCTTCCTTCAACAGGTAAGGGATTCCGTTGATAATCTGACGGCATTCCCCCTTCACGATGTAGTTAAGCTCCAGGAATTGGTGCGAGTGCTCCGGATAGGCGGCGTAACGGTTGTGTTTGCTCATGTAGATATCCTTGTTTTCGAAAAACAGATGCTCCTTGATCCTGGGAGCCCGGGTCGCCTCCCCCTCCAGTTCCGGCAGATCGGGCACGAATTTATGCCGCTTTTTCTGTTCCTTTTCGATGACAGACTCCTGCGATAACAGCGCTATCAGATCCATTTGGACACCTCCTGTATATTTGGTACTCACAACTCATTCAGTGACATTGTAGCATAAATCCAGAAGTTGTTTAATAGTAATGTAAACAATTACAAGGTGGAGGTGTGAAACAAGTATATGAAGTACTATGCGATGATAGATATCGGCGCCTCCAGCGGGCGGATCATGCTGGCGGAAATAGATAATAAACAATTGGCCTTGCAGGAAGTGCACCGTTTCAAAAATGGCTTCGGCCGCATCGACGGATCCGACAGATGGGATATAGAAACCATTTTCGAAGAAATTCTGACGGGACTATCCAAACTGAAGGCACTCGGCGTGACGGAATGCCATCTCGGGATCGATACATGGGCGGTCGACTACTGCCTAATCGGAACGGACGGCCAATTGCTGCAACTGCCGATCAGTTACCGGGACGAACGCACAAAAAATACGATGGAAAAAGTGGCGAAAGTGATCAGCAAAGAGACGATCTACGCCAAAACGGGCATCCAGTTCCTGAAATTCAATACATTGTATCAACTGTATGAAGAGGATAAAGAATTGTTGGCCAGGACGGACAAAATACTGATGATACCGGATTATCTGGCATACCGGTTGACCGGTGAGATGTTCGGCGAAGTGACGAACGTGTCCTCTTCGCAGATGTTGAATCTCGAAACCGGCGAGTTCGACAACGACTTGCTTGAACTTGTCGGCATCCCGAGAGCGAAGTTTCCGGAACTGGTTGTGCCAGGAATGAAAATCGGCGATGTGAAGGCTGATCTGACGGAAAGCTATGATTTGCCCAAAATCGAAGTGATCGCTGCGGCGACTCACGATACGGCATCCGCCATCGTCGGCGTGCCGGCGCTGGGCGGGAAATGGGCCTACCTCAGCAGCGGAACCTGGTCATTGATCGGTGTCGAAAACGACGCACCGATCAACGACCGTACCGCCTACGAAGCGAACTTCACGAATGAGTGGGGCGCTTACGGGACCTATCGTTTCCTGAAGAACATCACCGGCATGTGGTTCGTGCAGGAAATCGCGCGCAACCTGGATTACCACCACTCCTACGGCGAAATGGCGCAGATGGCCTATGCAGTCGAACCATTCCGGCAGTATGTCGATCTGAACGATCCGCGCTTCCTCAATCCGGCAAATATGATTGAGGAAATCCAAGCCTACTGCCGCGAACGGGGCGAAATCGTTCCGGAAACGACAGGTGAATTGGTGATGTGCGTGTACAGCAATCTGGCCTTGGCCTATGCGCATGAACTGAAGAAAGTCGAAGCATTAACGAAGGAAACGATCGACGTGTTGCACATCGTCGGTGGCGGAGCGAACGTCAAACTCCTGAATCAGCTGACTGCCGATGTCACCGGGAAGCTGGTCGTTGCCGGACCTACCGAAGGCACCGCAATCGGCAATCTGCTTGTGCAGATGATTGCAGCCGGAGAATTTGCTGACTTGGCGGAAGCCAGAGAATGGCTCCGCACCCAAATCCATGTAGAAGAATACCCACCAAACCCGATCGCAGATCGGGAGCACTTAAAAAAATACGAAGAAAAGATTGGAGTATAGACAGATGACAAAACCTATTGAAGAAGCATACACTTTAGCAAAACAAAAATACGCCGCCATCGGTGTGGATACAGATGCAGTACTTGAAAAACTGAGCCAAATCAAGGTTTCATTGCAATGCTGGCAAGGGGACGATGTATTGGGATTCATGTTCCCTGATCAAGCCTTGACCGGCGGGATTTCCGTCAGCGGCAACTACCCAGGAAAAGCGACAACACCAACGCAACTGCGTGCTGATTTGGATAAAGCCTTGAGCCTGATCCCAGGCAACCACAAAGTGAATCTGCATGCCATCTATGTGGATACGGACGAAAAAATCGACTTGGATCAAATCGAACCGAAGCACTACGAAAAATGGGTGCAATGGGCAAAAGAAAAAGGTCTTGGACTGGACTTCAACCCTACTTGCTTCTCCCATCCGAAATCAACAGACGGCACCTTGTCCAGCAGCGACCCTGAAACACAAGCATTCTGGATCGAGCACGTGAAACGCAGCCGCAAAGTGGCCGCTTACTTCGGTGAAGAACTGAACCAAACTTGCGTGAACAACATTTGGATCCCGGATGGCTACAAAGATAACCCAATCGATAAAATGTCGCCGCGTGTCCGTCTGCGCGATGCGTTGGATCAATGTTTGGAAGAGAAATTCGATGATGCGCACATGTTGGACGCAGTCGAAGGAAAACTCTTCGGCATCGGTGCTGAAAGCTTCACGACCGGTTCCAACGATTTCTACCTGTCTTACGCATTAACAAGAGACATCTTGTGGACAATTGATGCGGGACATTTCCACCCAACCGAGGATGTTTCCGATAAATTCACGGCCTTCCTGCCTTTCGGCAAAGGTTTGATGCTGCACGTGAGCCGTCCGATTCGTTGGGATTCCGATCACGTTGTCATCTTGGATGAAGCGACTACCCGCATCGGCGAAACATTGGTGCGCAACGACTTGTTGGACAAAACATTCATCGGCATGGACTTCTTCGATGCAACGATCAACCGTGTCGCAGCCATGGTCATCGGCGCGCGCAGCACCTTGAAATCCTTGTTGTTGGGCATGTTGAGCCCAATCGAAACATTGAAGGATGCCGAAATCACTGGCGACTTCACAACCCGTTTGGCTGTCACGGAAGAAATGAAATCTTATCCATTCGGCGCTGTCTGGGAATTCTATTGCCAACAACAAAATGTTCCGGCTGGTACGGAATGGCTGACTGAAGTAAAAAACTACGAACAAAAAATTCTGACGGAACGCAAATAAGGGGGAAACCATCAAAATGAAAAACATTTTAGAAGCACCATTCATCAAAGAAGTCATGCTGTTGACGGACGTCATGTACAAATTCGGCTGGCACGAAAGAAACAGCGGCAACTTGTCCTACTTGCTGAAAGAAGAGGAAATCACGGAATATCTGGACCTGAACGAAGTGAAACGCAACATTCCGATCGCTTTCGACGGAAAAGCTTTGGCCGGGAAATATTTCCTGGTCACCGGAACAGGGAAATTCTTCAAAAACGTCATCCATGACCCGGCTGATGTTTTGGGTATTTTGAAAGTAACTGCGGAAGGCAACAGCGTAGACCTGTTGTGGGGATACGAAAATGGAGCGGCTCCTACAAGCGAATTGCCCGCTCATTTGATGTCGCACATTTCGCGCTTGTCGGTCGATCCTGAAAACCGTGTCGTTTACCACTGCCACGCAACCAACTTGTTGGCGATGTCATTCTCTTGCGAGTTGGATGAAAGAAGCTTCACGCGCATCCTTTGGAAAATGTGTACTGAGTCATTGGTCGTGTTCCCAGAAGGCGTGGGCATCCTGCCTTGGTTGATGCCTGGAACGAACGAAATTGGCGAAGCAACTGCTGAGAAAATGAAGGAGTACCGTCTGATCGTATGGCCGCACCACGGTTTGTACGCAGCCGGAAAAGACTTGGAAGAGTGCTTCGGTTTGGTCGAAACGGCTGAAAAATCAGCGACCGTCTACACACTAGTACAATCTCAAGGCGGCATCAGACAGGAAATCACTGATGAGCAATTAAGCAATCTGGGCAAACGTTTCTCTGTAACCCCAAGAGCGGGCTACTTGAACATCTAATCTTATCAAAAGGGGATAATGCAAAATGGCAACTTTTTATGTACCAGCAACAAACCTTATCGGAATAGGCTGCATCAAGGAATTAGGCAGCAATGTGAAGGAACTTGGCTACAAGAAAGCTTTGTTCGTAACGGATAACTTCTTGGCTAAAAGCGAAATGATCGACGTTGTCTTGGCAGAATTGGACAACGCGGCTATCGACTATGTGGTCTATGCGGATGTCGATCCGAACCCGACTTGCAAAAACGTCAACGAAGGCGTGGCTATGGCCCAGGCTGAAAACTGCGACTTCATCATTTCCTTCGGCGGCGGCTCTCCGCAGGATGCAGCGAGCGCCATCAGCATCATCCTGACGAACGGCGGCAAACCGCAGGATTACGAAGGTTTGCACAAATCCGCTAAAGCCGGCTTGCCGGTTGTGGCGATCAACACGACTGCCGGAACATCCGCTGAAATTACGATCAACTACGTCATCACTGATGAAGATCGCAAAGTGAAGATGGTTATGGTCGACAAAAACAGTTTGGCGAAGATTTCCGTGAACGATCCTGAATTGATGCTGACGATGCCGAAATCATTGACTGCAGCGACCGGGATGGATGCTTTGACGCATGCGATCGAATCGATGGTAACGCCTGGCGCTTACCCTGTGACCGAAGTCTTGGCTTCCGGAGCAATCGAATTGATCCGTGAATACTTGCCGAAAGCTGTAGAAAACGGTACTGATCTGGATGCGCGCGACAAAATGGTCAACGCCATCTTCTTGGGCGGAATGGCCTTCAACAATGCTGGCCTGGGTTATGTGCATTCGATGGCGCACCAATTGGGTGCCGTCTACCACTTGCCGCACGGTGTCTGCTGTGCGATGCTGTTGCCGATCGTGGAAGCTGAAAATGCCAAATTCGCTCCTGAACGTTTCCGCAAAGTAGCGAAAGCATTAGGATTGACTGTGACAGCTGACGTATCCGATCAAGCCTGCGCGGATTACACGGTCGAAGAAATCAAACGTTTGTCCAAAGTTGTCGGTATTCCAACATCATTGAATGAACTGGGCATCAAGGAAGAGGAATTCGATTACGACTACCTGTCCAAAAATGCCATGATCGATGCCTGCGCACCAGGAAATCCATTCACTCCGACATTAGAAGAAACGATTGCGATGTACAAAAAATTGTTCCAATAATCCAAACCTGATCCAAAAAAAACGACTTTTTCAAAAAAATCAGATAATCCGAATTTGTCCAAAAATAAGGATATCCAAACGAAGAAGAGCCATCTCGATTTTTGAGGCGGCTCTTCTTTGCTGTGCCAAAAGACGGTTATAGAACTGGATGTCGGTTGTTGAGGATGCCAGGAATACCGAACAGTCGACAGAAAATCGAACTCTCGGCTGTTCGTACCACGAAGCGCTCGAAACAGCCGACAAAACCCGGCTCAACTCCGACCAACCTGGATTGGCCTACCTGCTCGTATAGCATTAAACTATAGCTGCGTATATTTATTAAGTGTTATCCTATATCCGTTTTCCGTGGCATACTGGAGCAACCTTCTGATAGTAGCTGATCAGCAACTATCGGGACAGTGGTAGGACATCATGTTCGCAGTTTTCCTTGATGACTGGGAAGGGACTTGAAATAGCAGGAACCAAAAAAATGAAATGGAGGAATTCAAAATGAACAGTTCACTAATCGGTTTTCCAAGAGTAGGCAAAGGGCGCGAGTTGAAATTCGCATCCGAAAAATATTTCAGAAAAGAAATTTCAGTAGAAGAGTTGGAGAAAGTCGCAAAGGGTCTTAAGATAATGCACTGGAATCTGCAGCAGGCTGCCGGCATCACCCACATCCCTTCGAATGATTTTTCATATTACGACAACTTGCTGGATGTGACTGTCTTGTTGAATGCTCTGCCAAACGGCTACAAACAGCTTGGTCTGAACGAGCGCGATACTTATTTCGCGGCGGCGCGCGGCTATCAGGGCGAAGCAGGCGACGTCAAAGCGTTGGCGATGAAGAAATGGTTCAACACCAATTATCATTATTTGGTTCCGGAGCTGTCCGACGATACTGAAATCAAATTGGCGGGCGACAAGCCTTTTGCCGAGTATGAAGAAGCCAAAGAAATCGGCGTGCTGACGAAACCGGTCCTCATCGGCGGATTCACTTTCCTGAAACTGGCCAAATATAAAGGCTCAAAAACAATAAATGATTTTGCCGAGCAAGTGGCAGATGCCTATATCGCAATATTAGATAGGTTCAATGAGCAAGGCGTGGCGTGGGTGCAGTTCGATGAGCCGAGTCTCGTCACTGATCTGTCCGATGAAGATGTCGCATTGTTTGCTTCCCTTTACAAAAAGGTGTTGGCGCATAAAGGCAACGTAAAAGTATTGCTGCAGACATATTTCGGGGATATCCGGGACAGCTACGAGGAAGTGATCGGGCTCGACTTCGACGGCATCGGCCTTGACTTCATCGAAGGCAAGCAAACGGTGGAACTTTTGGAAAGACATGGCTTTCCGGCTGATAAAACGTTGTTTGCCGGCGTCCTGAACGGTAAAAACATCTGGAAGAACGACTACAAAAAGGTCATCGAATTGGTCAATGGGCTGGGAAAATACAGCAACGACATCGTCATCAGCACTTCCTGTTCACTGCTGCATGTTCCCTACACGTTGGAAAATGAGACGAGCTTGCCGGAGGAAGTATCCCAGTATTTCGCTTTCGCTAAGGAAAGGCTGCAGGAAATCAAGGAACTGACGGAACTGATCGGCACTTCCGGATATGAAGGGCAGGAAGCCTATCTTGCAAATCAACAAGTCTTTTCAGCGGACCGGGTGTACGAAGACAAGCATGTTCAAGCATCCGTGGCGAGCTTGACGGAAAGGGATTTTGTCAGAAACGTTCCGAGAAAAGAACGGAGAGCGATCCAAAAGGAGAAGCTGCAACTGGGGCTGTTGCCGACGACGACAATCGGTTCCTTCCCGCAGACGAGGGAAGTGAAGCAAAACCGCAGCAAATACCGTAAAGGCGACATCGACAGAGCCGAATACGATGAAAACATCAAAGGCTTCATCAAAGAATGCATCGATCTGCAGGAGGAACTGGGGTTGGATGTGCTAGTCCACGGCGAATCCGAGCGCAACGACATGGTTGAGTTCTTCGGCGAAAACTTGGCGGGGTACGTATTTACCGAAAAAGCCTGGGTGCAGTCCTACGGAACAAGATGCGTCAAGCCGCCGATCATCTTCGGCGATATCCGACGCGAAAACCCGATCACCGTGTTCTATTCGGAATATGCGCAGAGTCTTTCCGACAAACCGGTCAAAGGGATGCTGACGGGTCCAGTGACGATCCTGAATTGGTCGTTTCCGCGTGAGGACATTTCGTTGAGGGAGATGGCTTTCCAGATCGGTCTGGCAATCCGCGAAGAGGTTCTGGATTTGGAGGAAGCGGGCATCAAGATTATCCAGATCGATGAAGCGGCTTTGAAAGAGAAGTTGCCGATCCGCAGGGAAGAATGGGCGAGCGAGTATCTTGATTGGGCAATCCCAGCATTCCGCCTTTGCCACAGCGGCGTGCGGCCGGAGACGCAGGTGCATACGCATATGTGCTACAGCGAATTCGAGGAGATTGTACAGGATATCGACAACATGGATGCGGACGTCATTTCATTCGAAGCTTCCCGTTCCAAACTGACCATCATCGATGCCTTGAAGGCGAACCAATTCGAAACGGAAGTTGGACCGGGCGTATACGATATCCACTCCCCGCGCGTGCCGAGTGTCGAAGAGATGGTGGCGGTATTGAAGAACGCACTGACGAAGATAGACGAGGAAAACCTATGGATCAATCCGGATTGCGGACTGAAAACCAGAGGCATCAAAGAAACGAGAGAAAGCCTGGCCAATCTTGTGGCGGCGGCGAAAATCATCAAAGACGCAGTTTCGGTCTAAAAAAAGAGGTGAAAGCTGATGAAAATAGAATCCAAATTCCAAAAGAAAAAACCGGTGCTTTCCTTCGAAATATTTCCGCCGAAGCGGGATAAAGCGATCCAGAACATCGATGAGACACTGGCGATCCTGAGCGAACTGAACCCTGATTTCATCAGCGTAACCTTTGGCGCAGGCGGAAGCCACACGAATAATCAGACCGTGGAATTGGCCAAACGGATCAAGCATCAATACGGGATCGATCCGTTGGTGCATCTGACTTGCCTGAATCATTCGAAATTCGAAATCTGCGAATTGCTGGAGGAACTGAAGGATGCCGACATCGACAGCATCCTTGCCTTGCGCGGGGATGCAAACCCGGCAGTAGAAGCAAAGAAGGACTTCCGGTATGCCAGCGACTTGGTCAAATTCATCAGGCAGTACGGTGATTTTTCCATCAGCGGTGCCTGTTATCCGGAATGCCACACGGAATCCAAGAACAAAGTCGAGGACATCGCCCATCTGAAGGAGAAGGTGGACAGCGGGGTGCAGCATCTGATCTCCCAGCTTTTTTTCGACAACAACGCCTTCTATTCTTTTCAAGAACATATCCAGATTGCAGGCATGCATGTGCCGGTTGAGGCGGGCATTATGCCGGTCATCAATAAAGCCCAGATCGAAAGGATGGTGACGCTCTGCGGCGCCTCCTTGCCGGAAAAGTTTTCCCGAGTGATGCACAAATACGAAGACAACAAAGAGGCACTTTTCGATGCTGGTATGGCCTACGCGATCAATCAAATTGTCGATCTACTGGCGCACGATGTCGACGGCATCCACATCTATACGATGAACAATCCAATCGTCGCAAAAAGGATCTGCGACGGGATCAAGAATCTGATTTGAATGCGAACTTTTTTGGGAGTCGCTCATCGGAGTTGCGGTTCCCGGTAATAGCTGTCCTCCGTCGAACGAGGGCTCGTCGGAGGAGCGGATTTTGCGCACGCGTCAGCTCCGGCGAAGCCAACCCTGGTCGGAGTTGGGACATTCCTCCGGTGAGCGCCCCTCTCAACGGAGGAGCGGTTCCCGGTAATAGCTGTCCTCCTGCAAGCGAATGCTGGCCGGAGCTGAGTGCGCGGCCGGAGACTGTCCTCCGTCGAACGAGGGCTCGTCGGAGGAGCGGATTTTACGCACGCGTCAGCTCCGGTGAAGCCACCCCTGATCGAAGCTGGTGCTTTCCTCCAGCGAGCGCCCCTCTCAACGGAGTAGCGGTTCCCGGTAATAGCTCTCCTCCCGCGGGCGAATGTTGGCCGGAGCTGAGTGGGCGGACGGAGGCTGTCCTCCGTCGAACGAGGGCTCGTCGGAGGAGCGGCTTTTGCGCACGCGTCAACTCCGGCGAAGCCTCCGTTCACCGGAGGAAAACCGCTCATCCCGCCTCTCTCATCAGATTTTTTCAGAAAAAAGAGCTCCAGCCAAAAAATGGCGGGAGCTCTTTTGTGTGTTATCAGTTACTTTGTGTATTTTTTTTGGTCTGGAAACGCGGTCTTTGTGCGGCTTTTTGGCCGCCTCTTGGACCTTGTTGGTTTTTGACGCGGGTTCCGTTACTGCGCGCGGCAACCGGTTTTTTCGGTTGCGGTGCAGCTGCCTTCGTGCCTTCTTTCAACATAAAAGGCTGATCTGTTACGACCGGAACTTTTCTCTGGATAAGTTTTTCTATGTCACGCAACAAAGATGCTTCGGTTTCATCACAGAATGAGATGGCTTTTCCGCCGCGTCCTGCGCGTCCTGTACGGCCGATACGGTGAACATAGGTTTCCGGAACTTCAGGCAAATCAAACAGAATAACATGCGAAAGTTCAGGCACATCGATACCACGGGCTGCGATATCTGTCGCTACAAGAACGCTGGTTTTTTTGGTCTTGAAGTTTTCCAAAGCTCGTTGACGCGCGGTCTGGGATTTGTTTCCGTGGATCGCTTCGGCTGAAAGGCCTGCTTGCAAAAGCTTTTTGACGATCTTGTTGGCGCCATGCTTCGTTCTTGAGAAGACAAGGGATCGCTCCATTGAATCTTCCTTCAACAGGTGGATAAGCAGGTCGGTTTTGTCGGTCTTGGCTACAGGGTAAACGCTCTGGTGGATGATTTCCACAGTCGAGGAAACCGGAGTGACTTCGACTTTCACCGGATTTGACAAAATAGTGCCGGCAAGTTTTTCGATCTCATTCGGCATAGTGGCCGAGAAGAACATGCTCTGACGTTTCTTAGGCAATTCGCGGATAATGCGGCGTACATCATGCAGCATCCCCATGTCCAACATCATATCCGCTTCATCCAAGACAAAGAAATCTACCTGGTTCAGTTTGATGTATCCTTGTCCGATCAGGTCCAACAATCTACCTGGTGTCGCGACAAGGATATCCGTTCCGCGTTTCAGCGCAGCTGTCTGAGGATTCTGGGAAACACCACCAAAAATGACTTGGATCTTCAATGGAAGGTATTTAGCATAAATTTGGAAGCTTTCCCCGATTTGCAGGGCAAGTTCACGGGTAGGAGCAAGGATCAGCGCTTTGATGGCGCCTTTTCCAGCGGTTTCTTGGTCCGTTAAGTTCTGAAGAATCGGTAGAGCAAAGGCAGCGGTCTTACCGGTACCGGTTTGAGCACAACCCAACAAATCCTTGTTGTTCATCAGATGCGGAATAGCATCTTCTTGGATGGGCGTAGCTTTCGTGTAGCCAGCTTCTTTCAGTGCGCGCAACAGGTGTTGGTTCAATTCTAGTTCTTTAAATAACAAATGGTTCTCCTTCAGCATGTTCTACATGCATTTGATTTTAGTAAATATGTTTCGGGTCAGGCCAATTTGGGAAAGAAAGTCGGACTCTCGGTTTGCCAAATTCCTCACCGCGAAACGTTATATAGGTTCTCTGAGCAACAGCGTGACTGGTCTACTATATCACAAATGGAGGCAAAAGTCATAGAATTCCGCTTTTGGGTGGAATAATAAGGGTGCAAACAAGGCAAGGAAGCGTTGAGGAATCCGAAATAACCCGCAAAAAAAACCGCGCCGAAATGGATTCGTTCTTCCATTTCGATGCGGCCTTGTTTTTGTGGAATTTGTACTTTGAATAGCGTACCGCCAGTTCATAAATGACTAGTCCTGGATTTCATCCAATCTCTTCAGATGCTTCTCGGCAATCTTCTTCACTTTGTCGACGCGGTTGGTGTATCTTTCGATATCGCTCAGGTAGTCGGTAGTCATCCAAGCCGTCACGATTTCAAGCGCCAACGCCGAACCGATGATCTTTCCGCCGAGGCAGAGGACATTCGTGTCGGAGTGGGAACGCGCCAGTTTCGCGCAGAAAGGATCTTGGCAGACCGCTGCATAGACGCCGTAGATTTTGTTGGCGATCATGGCACTGCCGTAACCGACGCCATCGACAAAAATACCGCGGTCGGCTTTTCCTTCCGCCACAGCCAGTGAGGCAGGGTAAACATAATCGGACAGGTCACAAGGTTCTTCGTTGTAAGGTCCGAAGTCGAGCACTTCATGGCCTTCCTTTTCGAGTAAAGCTTTGACTTCTTCTTTCAATGCGAAGCCGGCATGGTCGCTGGAAACGGCAATTTTCATTTAAATCCCTCCATTATCTGTCATTCAACAAAAGTATAAGCCAAATGGCGAGAGTAGTACAGACTGAGTTTTCAGATCAAGGCACCACCAAGCTCTGAATAAATAATTAATCTGCATATAGAGCATTTTTACGTATGATTTTGATGTAGTTTTACAGATTGGTTTTGCTTATAGTAATCCTATACTAAAAAACAAGGAGGGGAAACGCATGGAAATCATGGATATAAAATTTAACGGCATTGTGGAACCTATTGGGTATCATTTTGAGCCATTGATCGTCAGTTGGGCGGTCGACAACGGGTTAGGGGAAATGCAAAAAGAGGCAAGCCTCCAGGTAGCTGACGATCACGAATTCAAGGAAATTGTGCTTGAGAGAAACGGTGATCTGGACAGTTCAGGGGAAACGTTGACGCTTCAGTTGAAGCCCAGAACACGCTATTATGTACAGATTCGTGTAACTGCTGAAGATGGTAAAGTGGCTGAATCGACAAGCTTTTTTGAGACTGGGAAAATGGATGAAGCATGGGATGCCGAATGGATCGGGCCGAAGGTGCAGGAAGAAATCCATCCGATTCTGTTCAAGGATTTCGAACTGAACCATGAAGTAAAAGAATCCCGCCTGTATATCAGTGGGGTTGGGCTTTATGAAGCAAGTTTGAACGGAAAGAAGATCGGAAATGATGTGCTGGCGCCATTCGTCAACAACTACGAAGCTTTCATCCAAATCCAAACATATGATGTAACCGAACAATTAAAACAAAGCAATCAGTTGGCGATCATGTTGGGCAACGGCTGGTACAAAGGGAGATTCGGCCTGAGCGGCGAAAATGCTTATTTCGGAGACAAGTTTGCGGCGATTGCTGAATTGGTGGTGCGCTACGAAAACGGGACGGAAGAGCGGATCGTGACGGATCTCAGCTGGAAAGCGACGCTGAGCGATATCACGAACAGCGGCATCTACGATGGCGAAACAATCGACCGGACACTTGATAAAGCGGGACGCAGTGATGAGGTGGCGATTGTTGGCATTCCGAAAGAAAAATTGCAAGACCGCTTGAGCCCGGGATTGAGCATTCACGAAGTAGTTCCTTTGCAGGAGGTCATCAAGACCCCGAATGGCGAGATGGTAATTGATTTCGGGCAGAACTTTGCCGGTTGGCTTGCGTTTGATGCCGATTTTCCGGCAGGGACCGAGGTGCACTTTGAGTTCGGGGAAATACTGCAGCAAGGCAATTTTTATAATGAGAATTACGGCACTGCCACAGCAGGCTTCCGTTACATTTCCAATGGAACAGCCGAAACGGTTCACCCGCATTTCACTTACTTTGGCTTTCGCTATGCGCGTGTGACGGGCTGGCCGGCAGATAAGCAAATTGCCGTGCGCGGGTTGGCCATCTATTCCGATATGACGCGAACGGGCATCATCGAAACCGGCAATGCTAAAGTGAATCAATTGTATTCAAACTCGCTTTGGGGGCTCAAATCAAACTTCCTCGATATGCCGACCGATTGTCCGCAAAGGGCTGAGCGGCTGGGCTGGACCGGGGATGCGCAAGTATTTGCCCCGACCGCAAGCTATCATATGGATACGCGGGCTTTTTACCGCAAATATCTGATCGATATGCGCACGGAACAGGAAAAACTGTCGGGAAGCATCCCGAATTATATGCCGGCGATGGCTACGCAAGGTGGCGCAGCCGTCTGGGGAGATGCAGCAACGTTCATTCCTAAGGCTTTATGGACTGCCTATGGGAACAAGGAAGAAGTCGGGCAGTACTACCCGCTTATGAAAGATTGGGTGGATTGGACAGGTTCTAAAATCGAGAAAGCGCATGGCTGGAAAACGGAGCTTAATGCCGGTGGGTTCCAGTTCGGGGATTGGCTGGCTTTGGATGGCGCGACTCCTTCATCATTCAAAGGAAGCACTGACGATACGTTTATTGCTTCGGCTTATTATTATGAAAGTCTGTGCATCGTCGCGGAAGTTGCAGCTTTGATTGGGAATGAGTCTGACGCGGCCTATTATCGCGGACTCAGCGAACAAGTCCGGGAGCGGATTTTGTTCGAGTATGTGACCCCATCCGGACGCTTGTCCATCGACACCCAATCGGGGTACATCATTGCTTTGAAGTTCAAACTATTCCGTGAGCGCGAAGTGGTCATTGAGCAGCTGAAAACTCGTTTAAAAAAAGATCTGTATAAAATAAAATCCGGTTTCGTGGGAACTCCGATTTTTTGCCAAGTTTTATCAGAGAATGGCATGGTCGATCTGGCTTATGAATTCTTGCTCAATGAAGGCTTCCCGGGCTGGTTGTATGCGGTGAATCTTGGCGCGACGACAATCTGGGAGCGCTGGAACAGCGTAATGCCTGATGGCACCATGAATCCGGCAGGCATGAATTCCCTGAACCACTACAGTTACGGATCCGTAATCGAGTTTGTCTATAAATATGTGGCGGGCATCCAACCGTTGGAAGCAGGTTTCCGTACCGCAAGATTAGCACCCAATCCAAATGTAAAATTGGGATATGCCCGCGGAAGCTATCAGTCAGCGGCCGGCAAATTCGTCAGCGAATGGAAAATCCTAAAAAACGGCGAGCTGAGCTGCTATTTCGAAGTTCCTTTTGACGCGCAGGCTGAGATCGTGTTGCCGTACTCCAATCGGGAACCAATCAAAGTGGCGTCAGGGATCTATGAATACACTTATCAACCTACAAAAGACCTGAGCGTGCTGTATGATGTGGACACACGCCTGTCGATAATCAAGAACGAAAACAAGGAGCTGTTCGAAGAAATTTTGGGCATTCACGAACGTATCAGAGGCTTTATGGCGTTTGCCGATGAAGAACAGATGAACCTGTCCTTGAATCAGCTCTCAAAATTATTCTACACTGGCATAACCGCAGATATGGTCGCTGAGGCAGAAGTCATATTGAAAAAATCCAATAGTATCTGACGGAAAAAGCAAAGGCCCGAAAGCCTTTGCTTTTTTGGATAGAGTTGATAAAATGGGCATGAAGAACAGAGGAGTGAAAAATATGTCCACAGCACAAGATATTCTGGAAATCTTGCTGAAAGAAACGCCGCTTGAAGCTGAAATGAAAACCATGACGGCTGAACAAATAACCGCTAAATTCCAAAATCAAGCAACAACAGCAGGTTATCTGCTAGATTTCCATTTGTCTGATGAGGATTTTTTTGTGGACCATCAAATCTTCCTGAACCGGCATGCCCGCTATTTTTCCATGCCCACCCACTCGCATGCATTCCTCGAGCTGAATTATCTTCTGCAAGGGCAATGCACCCAGTGGATCGGTCAGGAAAAAATCCAGATGAAGCAAGGCGATTTGCTGATGATCGATCCGGGAACCGGCCATTCCATCGACAAGCTCGGTGAACAGGATATCCTCATCAACATCTTGATCAAGACGGATGCCATCAACACGAAAGTACTCCAAAGGATGGCCCAACGGCACAGTCTGATCACTGATTTTCTGTTGACCGTGGGCAAAAAAAATAGCCGTCACCGACCGTATCTGCATTTCAGCACGGCCGATAATCAGCGGATCAGCAATTGCTTGTCCTATTTGCTTGCCGATTATTTTGGAGGGGAAACGCCTAAATTTGAGAAAGTGGAACTTTGGCTGCTTGTCATCCTGGCCGAACTGGAGGATATCATGTCAAGCGAAGCTGGGGAACTCCCTTTCAACAAGAAAGTGATCGATGCCCTGGAGATCATCGACAGTGAATATGCCAGCATCACACTGGAAGGCCTGGGGAAAAAGTTGAATTTCAACAAAAATTACCTCAGCAATCTGCTCAAACAAGAAACCGGTCTGACCTTCAAGGAGTGGGTCACGAAACGTCGCCTGCAAAAGGCTTACGATCTGCTGGTCGGGACCGACAAACCTATAGAAAAAATCGTTGCAGAGCTTGGCATCACCAGCCCAAGTTATTTCTTCAAGATATTCAAGAATGAGTACGGAGAGACACCAAGTCAGTTAAGGAAAAAAATGCACCGAAACAAAAAGCTATGAGAAAAATCATAGCTTTTTTACTTGCATGAATTCGGCGGGTTTTTTTGCTGTGGCGCCGTCTGCTGATATAATGGAACTGTAGAGAAATTCTTTGGTGACGCGCCGGAATGCTTGTTTTTAAAGGATGGGGGATAAGGATATGCTAGTCGATTTTGCCACTATGAGCAGCAACTATGCGAACTTTGCCGGGATACTTGCCGGGTTTGTGTTCAGCGGCATTTTCTTGCTTCTGGAAGACGAGAAAAGGGATGCTTCCGAGGTCATCAGTATCCTGATGGTCGGCTTTTTCGGACTCCTGCTTACAGCCTTTTTGTTTTCTAACATCAGCGGGATGGATGCGGAGACGCTTGATGAAAACCGAATACGGATGGTGTCCTTCCATATGGTGATAGCCAGCATCATCTTCTCGATCGCGATCATGCAAATGTTCCTCAGCCTTGTCTTTATTTTCATCCTGTATCAATTGCCGACGCAGGTCATCAGTCTGGGGAAAACAATCTATTACGGATCTGCCCTGATCGCAACGATGTTTGTGATCAGAACGATTCCGATTCTGTATACCGACGAGGCCATCTTATCCGCTCTGCCCCGAAATCTGTATCTTGCGGTAGCTGTTACCGCGGTATTTTCGTTTCTCCTCAGCAAAATTTTCAGGAGAAGGCTGGACGCCCTGTTCGAACGCTACTTCATCATGATCATTACCGCCACATTTCTGTTCATGCTGCTGCTCGTTGTCCTTTATAATACGCAAATCCATCTGAGGGACATTCCTATTATCGTTGATCAGGTTATCATGGGGATGTTCACCGTCAATATGATGATCAACAACTTCAGCATCGACCATGAATACCGGATGATGCAGTTGCACAACAAAAAATGAGCGTTTTATGTTCGTTTTGTGAATTTTATTTTGATTTTCCGATTGTTTCAAGTACAATATAAGGAAAGGAACGGGGTGAATGCATGAAGTCTAGTCAAGGGATCGTTTACAAGAGAAGGCAGCACATCCTGAAGGCCCTTCAGGAAAAGAAAGTTGTATTAGTGGAAGATTTGGCGAAAGAACTGGCTGTCTCGGAAATCACCGTCAGACGCGATCTGCAGAGTTTCGACGACCAGCATCTGATCGAGCGTTTTTATGGAGGCGCCCGTTTGTTGGAGGGATCTTTTCAAAAAGAAGAGTACCCGGCTGTCAAGCCGCATCGTTCGAAAAAGCAAGAAATCGCGAAGTTGGCTGCTACTCTGGTCAACGATCATGATATGATCTTCATCAATTCGGGATCTACAGCATTCCTCTTGCTCAACTATTTATCGGACCGGAATGTCACCATCATAACGAACAACGGCCGGGCCATCTTCAGGAATCCGTCCTCGAAAGCGGAAATTGTGCTTTCGGGCGGGGAAATATACGAAAAGAAAAAATCGCTCGTTGGGGATTTCGCCTTGTACACTTTCTCCAAAGTGACGGCGAATATCTGCTTTCTGGGTGTCGGCGGCATCAGTGAAAAAGGGATCACGACCTATGCCTTGCCGGAAACAGCTGTCAATCGGCTGATTCTAGAACGGACGAACGGGCCGCGCATCGTAGTGGCGGAAGGCAGCAAAGTGGGACGGGAACAAAATTTTTCCACCGCCAGCATCAGCCTCATCACGCATCTGGTCACTGACCGCTCTGCGGATCAGGAAGAAATCCAGAAGATTGAAGCCAAGGGAGTCAAGGTACTTTACGTTACCGACGTCAATGACGAAGATGAGATCATAATAGAAGATTAAATAAATAATAACAGAATACAGATCAAAGCGACAAAGCGCGACGGGTGACCCGTCAGTGTTTTGCCGCTTTTTTGTTGGAATCAGGCTGACCGCTGTTCTTAAAGCAATCATAAAGAAGAATATTGGCTTGCGAATCGTTCATAACCAGTGAAACGATCATAAAAATAAGCTAAAGATTGTTTGTTTTGGACCTATTGCGACTGAAAGCGTTTTATTGTATGATTAATTCATCGAAAGAAATGTTCGTTATATGAACGTTTTAAGATCGGTGTACAAATAATAAGAAAAAGTGATCATAACGATTACGCAGAAGGAGAATGACGAATGGCTAATGTTAATGAGATTACAAAAGAATCTTGGGTATTGAGCACCTTTCCTGAATGGGGCACTTGGCTGAATGAAGAAATCGAAGACACAGTGGTTGCTGAAAATACATTCGCAATGTGGTGGCTAGGCTGTACAGGCATTTGGTTGAAATCACATGAATCGACTAACATCCTTTGTGATTTGTGGTGTGGTACAGGCAAACAATCACACGGTAGCGGCAAGATGAAGGACGGCCACCAAATGCAGCGCATGAGCGGCGTTCAAAATATGCAACCTAACCTTAGAGCACAGCCTTTTGTCATTGATCCTTTCGCAGTGAAGAACGTGGATGCATTAGTCGTTACGCATATCCATTCCGATCACTTGGACATCAACACAGCAGCGGCTGTTCTGAAAAACTCGAGCGACGCGGTTAAATTCGTAGGCCCGCAAGCGGTTGTGGATACTTGGATCGGCTGGGGAGTTCCTGAAGAGAAATGCGTAGTCGTGAAACCGGGAGACAGCGTAAAAATCAAAGACATCGAGATTGTCGCGCTGGAAGCATTCGACCGCACAGCTTTGGTGACGGCTTCTGAAGGAGAAGTTTTAAGAGGGAAGATGCCACAGGACATGGATTTGATTGCAGTGAACTACTTGTTCAAAACTTCAGGCGGGAACTTGTATCACGCAGGCGATTCTCATTACTGCAACTATTTCGCAAAACACGGAAACGATCACCAAGTGGATGTTTGCTTAGGGGCATTCGGCGAAAACCCACGCGGAATCACCGATAAGGTCACTTCAGTGGATATGCTGAGAATGGCGGAATCTTTGAATGCGAAAGTAGTCATCCCGGTCCACTACGACATCTGGTCGAACTTCCAGGCGGATCCTAAAGAACTGATCGAACTGTGGAAATTCAAAAAAGATCGTCTTCAATACGGATTCAAGCCATACATCTGGCAAGTCGGCGGCAAATTCGTCTATCCGAATGACAAAGACAAAATGGAGTTCAATTTCAACCGCGGATTTGACGATGTGTTCAGCGTCGAAAATGATTTGCCTTTCACTTCATTCCTATAATAACAAGCACCTAAGAGGAGAGATCATATGTTAGATGAAGTCATCAAAAATCAAAGGTATTCTTTCCACGAGGGATTCGATAGTTGGCAAGACAGCATCCGTGCTGCTTGTCAACCACTTATCGAAGAAGGCGCCATCGAGAGCGCTTATCCCGAGTACATCATCGAAAACGTAAACGAATTCGGACCTTACATCGTCATCGCGCCGGATATCTGCATCCCGCATGCACAAGAAGGCAAGGGCGTAAATGAAACCGCTATCTGCTTCATGCGGACGAAAGTGCCAGTGAACTTCGGGCCGGCAGCCGAGTACGAAGCGCGCATCTTCTTCGTACTGGCATCGACAGACAACGAGAAACATCTGGCCAACCTATCCACACTTGTGACATTGCTGTCCGACGAAAGTGTCGTGGACGCCTTTATACAAGCCAACTCAGTCGCTGATTTAGAAAAAATTATGGAAATCGAGGGTGAATATCTTGGAACTACTAATTAGTGTATGGACATTCTTTCAAGTTAATATCTTAACGCAACCTGCTTTTTTCCTCGGTATTATCGTATTCGTCGGCTATCTATTGCTGGGCAGACCCATATATGACGCTCTTGCCGGATTCATCAAGGCTACTGTCGGATATCTGGTACTGAATGTAGCGGCTGGCGGTTTGGTCGGAAATTTCCGTCCGATCCTGGCAGGCTTGAAAGAAAGATTCAACCTTTCGGCAGTCGTAATCGATCCATATTTTGGACAAACAGCTGCACAACAAGCAATCGAAGGTGCAGGACGTTCCTTCAGCCTTATGGTTATCGTTTTGCTTATCGCTTTCATGGTGAATATTGTTTTAGTCATTTTCCGTAAATATACTAAAGTCCGGACCGTGTTCATCACCGGCCACATCATGGTGCAACAGTCTTCCACTGCTTTATGGCTTGTCTTGTTCGCTTTTCCTGAATTGCAGGATGCGGGCGTCATCATCATGTTGGGCCTTTTGTTGGGAACGTATTGGTCAGTCTTCTCTAATCTGACAGTTGAAGCAACGCAAGACTTGACTGAAGGCGGCGGATTTGCCATCGGCCATCAACAAATGTTCGGTGTCTGGTTGACCGATAAATTTGCAGGTAAATTCAGCAAAAATAGCAAAAAATTGGAAGACGTCACGCTGCCAGGGTTCCTTTCCATCTTCAAAGAAAGCGTCGTTTCTACAAGTATTCTGATGTTCCTGTTCTTCGGAATCATCATGGGTATCCTCGGGAAAGATCTGATGATGACCATTGACCTAGCCTATACAGGTGAGCGTAACTACATATTCTACATCCTTGAAAAATCGTTGTACTTCGCAGTCTATCTGCAAATTTTACAACTGGGTGTCCGCATGTTCGTATCAGAATTAACAGAATCCTTCCAAGGGATCTCCAACAAACTGTTACCTGGTTCTATGCCGGCAATCGACTGTGCAGCAACTTATGGATTCGGTCCAGGAAATGCCGTAACATTCGGATTCTTGTTCGGAGCTTTGGGTCAATTCTTGGCGATCATCGGCTTGGTTGTATTCAAGAGCCCTGTGTTGGTCATCACCGGATTCGTTCCAGTATTCTTTGATAATGCAACCTTCGCTGTATATGCAAACCATAAAGGCGGCATGAAAGCAGCGATGATCATCCCATTCATTTCAGGTGTCATTCAAGTAATCGGCGGCGGCTTGGCTGCCTACATCTTCCAGCTTTCCCAATTCGGCGGCTGGCATGGTAACTTCGACTGGGATACTCTGTGGTTAGGATATGGAGTCATCATGAAATACGGCGGTTATGCCGGTGTCGCTGCACTTGTAATCGGGATGTTGTTGATACCACAGATTCAATACCGCAAAAACAAAAAACACTACTTCATGATCGCGGAAGATTATGAACAATACAAAGAAGAAATCGAAGCTGAAAACCAAACTGAATTCAGCACTGAAGTAGCCTAAACGAAAAACCAAGATCAGGATAGATAACTAGGAGGAATTAATTATGAAAGTACTAGCTGCATGTGGAAGTGGAATGGGTTCAAGCCAAATCATCAAAATGAAAATTACGAATGTCTTCAAAAAATTGGACATTCCTTTGGAAATCCACCATTGCGCGGTTTCTGAAGCAAAAACACTGGCTCCGAGCTATGATGTGGTCGTTTGCTCGAATTCTCTCTTGGATGTATTCAAAAATGTGGACCAAAGCAAAACGAAAATCATCGGGTTGAAGAATCTCTTGTCCGAAAAAGAGATCGAAGAAAAAGTCCGCGAAATCGTCTTGGGCGAATAGGCGGTGCTCCCATGACATACACTGAATTGAAAAAAAGAGTGCTGGAAGCTAACCTGCAGTTACCCGAATACGGCTTGGTGAAATTCACCTGGGGCAATGTTTCCGAAATAGACCGTGAAAAGCAAATCATCGCAATCAAGCCATCCGGGGTCGAGTATGCGGATATGACTGTTGAAGACATCGTTATCGTCGATATGGACGGGAATGTAGTGGAAGGCAGCCTGAAACCATCTTCGGATTTGGATACGCATCTTGAACTCTACAGGAACTTCAAGAATATCGGCGGTGTGGTCCATACGCATTCACCATGGGCAACCACTTTGGCGCAAGGGGGAGCAGAGATTCCGGCCTACGGGACGACGCAAGGGGATTACTTCTACGGGACGATCCCTTGCACCCGCCGGATGACGAGCGAAGAAATCGCGGGATCCTATGAACTGGAAACCGGAAAAGTAATCGTCGAGACATTTGAAGCTATCGATGAAGACCAAGTTCCGGGCGTGTTGGTCCACAGCCATGGCCCCTTTGCTTGGGGAAAGGATGCCTTCGAAGCGGTCCACAATATGGTCGTCATGGAAGAAGTTGCCATGATGTCTTGGCGCAACCGCGTTATGAATCCAGGGATCGAAAGCATGCAGCAAGAACTGTTGGACAAACATTTTCTTCGAAAACACGGTCCGGGAGCCTATTATGGACAGGTCAAGGAGGAGAAAGATGACTTACACGTTAGGAATCTATGAAAAATCGATGCCGGGCAATCTGAGTTGGAAAGAAAAACTGTCGATTGCGAAAAATGCCGGCTATGATTTTTTGGAAATGAGTGTCGATGAAACAGACGAGAAGCTGGCACGCATCGAATGGAGCAAGCAAGAGCGGAAAGAACTGCTGGACGCCATGTACGAAGTCGGGCTGCCGATCCGCTCCATGTGCCTCAGCGGACATCGCAAATATCCACTAGGTTCGCATGATCCGCTCATCCGTGAAAAAAGCTTGGAGATCATGGAAAAAGCCATCGATCTGGCGGATGATCTGGGAATCCGCATCATCCAATTGGCAGGCTACGATGTCTATTATGAAGACGGTGATCAGCAGACTAAGGAATACTTTATCGAAAATCTGCAGAAAGCCGTCGATATGGCAAGCAAAAAAGGCATTCTGTTGGGGTTCGAGACGATGGAAACGCCGTTCATGAACACCGTTGAGAAGGCGATGGAATATGTACACATCATCCAATCGCCGTATCTGCAAGTCTATCCGGATACAGGGAACTTGAAGAACGCTTCCTTGTCCTGCACGAACTCCGTTTATGAAGATATCCAAACGGGCAGGGGACATATGGTTGCAGCGCATCTGAAGGAAACGATTCCGGGGCATTTCCGTGAAATCCCCTTCGGTACGGGACATGTATCTTTCGAAGAAACGATCAAAACGATGTGGAAAGAAGGCGTCCGCCGTTTTGTTGCCGAATTCTGGTATACCGGTCAGGAAAATTGGCTGGAAGACATCCAGTTCGCCCACACTTTCTTAAGAGGGAAATTTCAAAAAGTTGGCCATTAATTGAGTTTGGTTGAAGGTCAAAAGACCTTCAACCATTTTTTAGGAAGAGAGGATAAATGGAAATATGCAAAATACATTTGATCAAATCGACGAGCTGGCGGTAAATACCGTCCGCACATTAAGCATTGAGGCTGTACAGAAAGCCAATTCAGGGCACCCCGGGTTACCGATGGGAGCGGCGCCAATGGCTTATGCTTTATGGACAAAGCATCTGAAAGTCAATCCTAAAAACAGCAAATGGGCAGACCGTGATCGTTTCGTATTATCTGCTGGACACGGGTCCTCATTGTTGTACAGCTTGTTGCATTTATCCGGCTTCGCTATAAGCATGGATGACGTGAAAAACTTCCGTCAATTCGGCAGCAAAACACCTGGACACCCGGAAGTGCATGACACGGACGGCGTGGAAGCAACGACTGGTCCTTTGGGACAAGGGATTGCGAATGCGGTCGGTTTCGCGATGGCGGAAGCGCATTTAGCTGCTACCTACAACAAAGAAAACTTCCCGGTTGTGGATCACTATACCTACTTCCTGAATGGCGACGGCGATTTGATGGAAGGTATCTCCCATGAAGCAGCCAGCTTGGCAGGGCACCTGAAATTGGGCAAACTGATCGGTTTGTATGACTCCAACGACATTTCCCTTGACGGCCCGACATCCAAATCCTTTACGGAAGATGTAGCTGCCCGTTTCGAAGCTTACGGCTGGCAACATATCTTGGTGAAAGACGGCAATGATCTGGAAGCCATCTCGAAAGCCATCGAAGAAGCGAAAGCCGAAACCGAAAAACCGACTTTGATCGAAATCAAAACCATCATCGGCTTTGGCGCTCCTGACGCTGGAACGCACAAAGTGCATGGCGCTCCATTAGGAGCGGAAGGCGTCGCTTTTGCTAAAGCGGCATACGGATGTGTGGATGAAGCTTTCTGCGTACCGGCTGAAGTCACAGCGCGATTCAATGAAAAAATGGTTACTGAAGGCCAACAGTCTGAAGCAGCATGGACAGCCATGTTCAATGACTACAAAGCGGCTTATCCGGAATTGGCGCAACAATTTGAAGCTGCCATCGCCGGTAAATTGCCTGAAGGCTGGCAAGACAAGTTACCTACTTATGAAGTGGGCAGCGCAGCCAAAGCAAGCCGTGTGACCAGCGCAGAATCTATCCAAGCATTGGGTGAAGCTGTACCATACTTCTGGGGCGGTTCTGCGGACCTATCGTCATCAAACAACACAATGATCAAAGCAGCATCCGACTTTGAGCCGGGCAACTATGCCGGCCGCAATATCTGGTACGGCGTGCGCGAATTCGCGATGGCCGCTATCATGAACGGAATCGTATTGCATGGCGGAACCAGAACGTATGTAGGGACATTCTTCGTCTTCACAGATTATCTGCGTCCAGCGATGCGTTTGGCTGCCATTTCGCACTTGCCTGGCACTTACGTGATGACGCATGACTCGATCGCAGTCGGCGAAGACGGCCCGACACACGAGCCGGTTGAACACTTGTCCAGCTACCGCGGCATGCCAAACCTGACAGTTCTTCGTCCGGCTGATGGCAACGAAGTCAGCGCAGCATGGGAAATCGCCGTGTCTTCAACAGACAAACCAACGATGTTGGTGTTGACGCGCCAAAACTTGCCTGTCCTTGAAGGAACGCCAACTTTGGCCCGCAAAGGCGTGAAGAAAGGTGCTTACGTACTTTCTCCACAACAAGGCGAAACGCCTGCCGGCATCCTGATCGCAACCGGTTCGGAAGTGAGCCTGGCTATGGAAGCGCAGCAACAATTGCGTGAAGCTGGAGTGGACGTCTCTGTCGTCTCCATGCCGAGTTTCGATCTGTTCGAAGCGCAGGATGTAGCCTACAAAGAAACAGTCTTGCCTGGCGCAGTCCGCAACCGCATGTCCATCGAAATGGGCGCGACCTTCGGTTGGGAACGTTATGTCGGCCTGGATGGCCTAGCTTACGGCATCGATACTTACGGCGCAAGCGGCAACGGGAACACGGTGATGGCTGAGTTCGGCTTTACGACCGAAAAAGTGGTTGCGGCCTATCAAGCGAAGTTCGGAAAGTAAGCCGAGTAAAGCGATACGTATGCGAGGCTAATGATGAAGGGAGCACATTAATGATGAAAATAACCAAGAAGAAATTGGATGATATGTACCGAAGCTACTGCGCCAGCTACATCACGATCGGCGGCGAAACGTGCGCGCTGATCGCCAGCGAAGAGGAAGGCTACCCTTGCTACATGTATTCAGGCAAGGACTTTGAAAAAAAGGAAACCGTTTGGGAAAAGGGTGGGGGCTGCATGTCCATCATCCCTATCCCGAACAAAAGCAATGAATTTCTGGCCATCGTTGATTTTTATTTGAAGGTCAGCCCAAGCAAATCGAAAGTCGTCTGGGGCAAGTATGATCCCGAGACCGGCTGGGAAATCAAGGATGTGCTGTACCTGCCTTATCTGCACCGTTTCGACATTTATGATGTGGAAGGTGTGAACTACTTTGTCGGCGCCACGATAGCGGATGACAAAGATTTCAAGGATGATTGGTCGAGATCAGGCAGCATCTATTACGGTGTTCTGCCGAAAGATCCCACAGCCGGCGTCGAGCTGAAGGTTTTAGGGAAAGGCTATTTCCGCAACCATGGTTACTACAAGGATTATGAAGGCGACAAACCGGTCGGCTATTTCACCAGCGACCAAGGCATCATCAAAGTGACGCCTTTTGCTGATAAAGCATGGGAAATCGAGCAGATTTTAGACACCCCAATAGGCGAAGTTGCTCTTTTCGACATCGACTCGGATGGCACGAAAGAAATGATCACGATCGAGCCTTTCCATGGAGACAGCATCAAAATCTACAAAAAGACGGAATCCGGTTATGAATCCGTCTATGAATATCCGCATAAAATCGACTTCGCCCATACCTTGGTGGGGACGACGCTCAGGGGTGTACCGAGCTTTGTTGGTGGCATCCGTCGCGAAAACTGCGACCTGTTCTATATTCAATATGTGGACGGTGAATTCAAGACGGAAATCGTCGACAAGGGCTGCGGCCCATCCAATATCATGGTTGTGAACGAAGCGGATAGGGACATCATCATATCTGCGAACCACACCGGAAACGAAGCGGCGATCTACATAGTGGAAGAGTGATGCGACGAAAAATTTCCGTTTGGCGGGCGACTGACTGTGGTGTTCTCCTCCGGTGAACGGAGGCTTCGCCGAAGTTCGGCACATTCTTGGTTGTGATCTCCGGCGAGTTCGGCTTCGCAGGAGGTGCGGTCGGTTCCGAACAGTGTCCTCCGGCCGGCAGCCACCTCGCCGGAGCTGAGGACCAGTAACCAGTATTTCCACCGACTAACGGACACCGTAAATCTCTTTCACTAATAAAATACAATCACAAAAAGAATGTCCGGCCCCTTTTTCAAGGCTAGACATTCTTTTTTGTGCACTTATTGATGAAGCGCCTCATAAAACTCATCGGCAACAGCTTCCAGCCATTCCGGTTTTCCGGCGGTGATGGCGATGTGCTCGAACCAACTATCCTTGGCGGCGCCGTGCCAGTGTTTCACGGCGTCATGGGTCACGATGACATCCCCGGGCTTCAGTGATTGGGCAGGCTTGCCGTCTTCCTGATACCAGCCTTCTCCACCGGTGACCAACAGTATTTGGTAGCCGTCGTGGTGGATATGCCAGTTGTTGCGGCAACCCGGTTCGAAAGTCACCGTACCGACTCCGACTGCCACTTCGGGATCGGCAACCAGTGCATTAAAATAACTTTGGCCGACAAAATATTGCGCGTAGGCTGTGTTTTTATCCCCAATCGGGAAAATGATGCCTTTTTTTACTTCTTCGTTTTTTGACATAAACTATTCCTCCTGTAAATCAATCTTTGTATATTTCTTTGGCGATGTTGAAAGCGGACCAAGCTTTTGGCCAGCCGACATAGAACGCGAGTTGGGTGATGATTTCCACAATCTCCTCTTTTGTCACGCCGTTATCCTTTGCCTTGTTCAGGTGGAACGGAAGCTGTTCAAAGTTTCCGCCCGTGATCAATGCTGTGACGGTGACGATGGAACGATCGCGCGGTGCGAATTCCTTTTCCCGCGACCAGACTTGCCCGAACAAAACATCGTCATTCAGTTCAGCGAACTTGGGCGCAAAATCGCCTAATAAATCTCTTCCTGCTGTAACTTTTGCCATAAAATCATCTCCTTAGGAATGTTAGATTCAGCATACTACCTAGAGTGCACTTTAAGTCAAGGGCGAGTCCAACATTTTTGGTCCGTTCTCAAAATAGCGTGCTATAGTAACTGTTGAAAATGGAGGTGGACGTGCGGCCTATTTAATTGGAGAGGTCTCAGAAATGGTAGGCATCTCTACGTCTGCGCTTCATTACTAGGAGAATCACCTAAAAGGGGAAAAATAAGCCTTTATCCTCAAATCGAATCAACACCATTTGACAGGAAGCCGAGTTGCTCATTAGTTATCTAAAATTAGGATATAATGTATTTATTGAGGAGGGGATATATGTTTACATTGGGAAGAAAGATGGATTTTAGTTATAAAACAAATCAGATGATAGTGCTATCGTCAGTATTAGCTGCTGCTACAGGCTGGATGTTAACCAGCAATGTTTTATCGGGGGTTTATATAGGCTTTGGCGTTTTTTTAACGTGGGCACTCGTCAGAGAACTGGATCCAAACCATGAGTATTCAGCATTTCTAGCTGCTGCCCTTTCACTTTTAAATTTACTTTATTATGAAAGTGTCCATCTATTAGTGGTTGTTTGGATACTTTTACTTATGAGGATCGTAAATGGAATTACAGGAAAAGAGCTGACTACGTTTGATATATTTTCAGTGCTAGGACTTACTATCTACCTATCATTCAATAACGGAAACAGTATCTATTTAATGATAGTTGTTTTAGCTATGGTCTTTAGCATAAAAACGGGAGAAAAAACGAGAGAAGCATGGGTAGCTAGTGCAATCAGTATAGGAATTGTTGCAGTAGATCGGGTGTTTACAAACTATTTATCATTCAACAGTATAGATTATTCAAATGCTATAACCCTATTTGTAAATGCTGTATTAGGTTTATCGCTTATATTATTTTGGTTTTTATCAAAAGATGAAACCAAAGATGATAGAGGGAATAGCGTGAACAGATTTAAACGAGTAGCAAGTCAAATTTTGTATAGTGCAACGGTTTTTTTGCTGTTTGTCTTTGGGGGTGTAAGTCTAAATAATTTAGTTATCTACTTGTCAGCTGTATTAGGTGCAACCATTTACTTTATTGGAGGTAAGATCCTAACGAGAACGCATTCCAATTAAAAGGATAAAAAATTCGGGCTGCATTTTAAAGCTTTGATTCGATTGCTTATTATATATTAGTGTATAATGAGAGTATCACATTTTATTGATAGAACTAGCTAAATTTTTTTGCTTTTTTGGGGTAGGGTACGATGTATAAAAATTTGAAAGAGGTGGAATATGGATAAGAAAAGGATTGTAATTTATACGCTATTATTTATAGCAACGTTAGCAATAGCGACGCAAGGATTCACGAATATAGGTTTGGATGGACTACTTGTCCCATTAATTTTTACCTTTGTTTATTTTACGATAATCTTTATTATTGCAACAGTAATTAAAAACAATTCAATTGTCGATATTGGTTGGGGGATGGGGTTTGTTGTGGGGAGCTGGCTTACACTGCTTGTGACTGAAAATCCCACAGTTTTATCGTATGCTATTGTTGGATTTATTAGTGTGTGGGGCCTTAGGTTATCACTCCGTTTATTAAAAAGAAATTATGGGAAACCCGAAGATTTCAGATATGCACAGTGGCGTAAAGAATGGGGTGATAAAGTAGTCGTCACCGCCTTTTTTAGAGTGTTTGTGGTTCAAGGTATCATTAACTTTATCGTTGGATCTGCGAGCTATGTGGTAATCAAATACAACGAATTTAGTTTTGATTCAGCTCACCGCTATTTTGTTTATGCTGCATTATTCATTGCGCTGGTAGGGCTGTTCTTTGAAGTGGTGGGTGATGAACAACTAAGACAACACATCAATAAAAAAACACATTCACTTCTGCAATCAGGATTATGGTCCGTCACACGTCATCCAAACTATTTTGGTGAAATCCTAATTTGGATTGGATTATATGCTAGTGGCATTACGTTGTTCTTTACTGATTCCATCAACCCTTATTATTATTTATTATTAGTGATCTCACCTATTTTGATGAGTACCGTATTAATCAAAGTATCAACTCCATTACTGGAGAAAAATATGGAGAAATACGATGGATGGGAAGAGTACACCAAAAGAGTTCCAATGCTTTTTCCTTTCACTAAAAAATAGTGCTATAGTATGCGTAATAACTGGAGGTGGGAGCAAATGTCCTATTCAATCGGAGAATTTTCGAAAATGATCGGTCTGCCTGTGTCGACGCTACGCTACTATGAGAATGAAGGTCTGCTGAAACCGGATCGCGATGAAAACAACTTGCGCATCTATACCGATCAGGATTTGAAATGGGTAACTTTTCTCCTGCATCTCAAAGGCACCGGCATGTCGATGGCGGAACTGAAGCAGTACACCATTTGGCGTGCCGAAGGGGATGCGACGATGCTGGAACGGATGGAACTCTTGGAGAAGCGGCGAGGTTTGTTGGAAAAAGATATCCAAGTATTGATGCACAATCTTGAAGTGATCGAAAACAAAATCGATTTCTATGAAGATCGCCTTGAAGGGGAAACAGTTAACTTCAGCTCCCAACCAGAAGCCGAGAAGGAAAAAAGCACCAAATAAGCATGAAATAAGCCCGCCGCTTGGTGGGCTTATTTTTTTCCGCTTGACTTAACGTCAAGGTTAAGGTGTACGCTCTTGTTGTATAAGAGAGGGGTCAAGAAATATGGAACATCTAAATCAACAGCTATTCACCGGGGAGCGGGCCCTGTTCAAAGCAGCAGACCTGCAGATCAGCCATTCAGTTTTTGCGGACGGGGAGTCCCCTTTGAAGGAAAGCAGCAACATCATACTCGACAACACGATCTTCCGTTGGAAATATCCTTTGTGGTATGCGCGGAACATCCAGGCAAACAACATCACTTTAGTGGAAACTGCGCGTTCCGGCATTTGGTATACCAATGGCATCATCATCACCGAAAGCATGATCCAAGCGCCCAAGACATTCAGAAGAGCAACCGATATTACGCTGGAACGTGTGGAACTGCCAAATGCCCAAGAGACGTTGTGGAACTGCAACGATATCACGCTGAAACACGTAAACGCAGCAGGCGACTATTTTGCGATGAACAGCGAAAACATCCAAATCGAGCACTTTACGTTGTCGGGCAACTACGCCTTTGACGGTGCCAAGAATATCGAGATTTCGCATGCCAAATTGCTTTCAAAAGATGCTTTCTGGAACTGCGAGAATGTGGTCGTAAGGGATTCGACGATCATCGGTGAATATCTGGGCTGGAATTCGAAAAACATCACCTTCATCGACTGCATCATCGAGAGCAACCAAGGCATGTGCTACATGGAAAACGTGAAGATGGAGAATTGCACGCTCATCAACACCGATCTGGCATTCGAATATTCGACGGTCGACATTCAAGCGAACAGCCGTATCGACAGCATCAAAAATCCGATCAGCGGTACGATAACCGCTACTGGGATCGGGGAGCTGATCGTTGACGATCCGGAAATCGCCGCCGAGAATACCAAATACCAGCTTGCGGAGGACCGGGAATATGCCATTCGATTTTGATCAGGTCATCGATAGACGGAATACCAACTCATACAAGTGGGAAGTCAAAGCGGGTGAATTGCCGATGTGGGTGGCGGACATGGACTTCGGGACGGCGCCGGCTGTTGTCGACGCCATCGAAAAACGCCTGAAGCAAGGCGCTTTCGGCTATAACACCGTCCCGGACAGTTTCCGGGAAAGCATCATCAGGTGGTGGCAGAGGCGGCATCAGTTCACCATGGAAAAAGAATGGATCCTCTATTGCACAGGCGTCGTCCCGGCCATCTCTTCGCTTGTTAGGGAAATGACGGAAATAGGCGATGACATCGTTGTGCTTTCGCCGGTCTACAACATTTTCTACAATTCCATCCTGAACAATGGGAGGAAAGTCTTGGCAAGCGAACTGCACTATGGAGATGGAAGCTATGCCATCGATTTCGCGGATCTTGAAGAAAAACTATCCCGCAGTACGACTGCGCTGTTCATTTTCTGCAATCCGCACAATCCAATCGGTAAAGTCTGGGATCGGGCGACGTTGGAACGGATCGCCGAACTGTGCACCAAGCATGATATGCTGGTCGTGAGCGACGAAATCCATTGCGATTTGACGCACATCGGCCACGCGTATATCCCTTTTGCCTCCGTTTCCGAGGAAATTGCTGATCGGACAATCACCTGCGTTGCTCCGACGAAAGCGTTCAATCTTGCCGGGCTGCAGACAGCGGCGATCGTCATCCCGAATCCTGAAATCCGAAAACTAGTGGACAGAGGGATCAACACGGATGAAGTGGCGGAGCCCAATACCTTCGCGATCCAAGCGGCTGAAGCGGCTTTCGACGAAGGGGAAGAATGGCTGGAGGAATTGCAGGACTATCTGGAACAGAACCGAATATTTCTGATCAGTTCATTGAAACAACTTGTGCCCGAAGTATATGTGGTCGAGGCTGAGGCAACTTATCTGGCTTGGATCGATTGCGCAACGATAACGGAGGACACGAAGAAACTTTGCGCATTCATCCGGGAGAAAACCGGATTGTACCTTTCCGAAGGGGATATCTTTGGCGGGAATGGCTCGCGTTTTGTCCGCTGGAATTATGCCTGCCCGAAGGCGCTTCTGGAGGATGGGATTCAGCGCTTCGTCGAAGGTGTGCAATTGTACAAAAAAGAATATTCAGGGTAATGGGAAACGCTGCAGAGTCGCGCTATGGATGCGATTCTGCAGCTTTTTTCTGACAGATGTTCCCGCTTGTCGGATTGGGGTACTTGTGTCATCATGGAAGTGTGAACGCCTTCACTGGCGAAATAATCAGTAAATGGAGCACGGTAATTATGGAATTAAGGGTCATGCATTATTTTTTGACGGTTGTTTATGAGGAGAACATCACCAGCGCTGCCGAGAAACTGCACATCACGCAGCCGACGTTGTCCCGGCAGATGATGCAACTGGAGGAGGAATTGGGCGTCCAGTTATTCCGACGCGGAAAAAGGAAAATCGCTTTGACGAGCGAGGGCCTGCTCCTGAAGCGCAGGGCGGAAGAAATCCTGGATTTGACGAATCGGACCGAGAAAGAACTGAAGCAGCAGAAGCCGCTCATGAACGGTGAAATTGCGATTGGTGGTGGCGAAACGCAATTTATGCGGCTGCTAGCCGAGCATATCAAGCGATTCAGTCTGGATTATCCGCAGGTCACCTACAAGTTTTATAGTGCGGATGCCGACGAAATCAAGGACCGTGCCAATAAAGGACTGCTGGACATCTGTCTGTTGACGGAACCGGTGGACGTCGAAAAGTTCGACTTCCTTAGGATTCCGCAAAAAGAAAAATGGGGCGTTCTCATGAGAAAAGACAGTCCGCTGGCGCAAAACGCGGAAATCAATCCGGATGATCTTTTGCCTTATCCGATTTTGGTCGCGGGCAGATCGATTGTCCGCAATGAATTGGTGAACTGGTTCGGGGACGCATTCGATCGAATGAACATCATCGGCAGCTATAATCTGATCTATAACGCAGCCCTCATGGTGGAGGCGGGCCTGGGATATGCGCTTTGTCTGGAAAAGCTTATTCCGGACAGCGAGGACGGTCCGCTTTGCTTCAGATTGTTGGATCCCGTATTGGAAACGGGTGTCGTGATCGCTTGGAAAAAATACCAGACTTTCCCGCCGGTCGTTGCGAAGTTCATCGAGGAGTTAAAGAATGCCTTCAAGGCATGATTAAAGATACGAAACAACTATTGGCATTGGCGCTCAAACAGGTTTAAGATAACACTATAAGATAGTCTGCAGCGGTTTGGATTGACCGGGCCAGAAGGAGGAAAAGCAAATGGCAACACACAAACAAGCCGTTCCACCACCTACCGTGTTTTTTGGAGAAGAAGCTTTTCAACCGATCGACCACACGGAAGTCCGCTGGCTGGGCAGCGGCGGGATGTTCGTGAACACCCGCGGCACTTGCATCATGATGGATCCGATGCTGAAGGACTTCGATATGCCGCTTTTGATCGACATGCCGATTGCGCCTGAAAAGGTTCCGCATCTGGATGCTGTATTGATCACACACTGCGACAATGACCATTACAGCGTGCCGTCGCTGCACGCGATGGAGCATGTTTCCAAGGCATTCCACGGACCGCATTATGTGGCTGAATTGATGCAAGCGGAAGGTTTTCCGGCAAACGGACATGATATCGGAGACAGCTTCGAAATCGGTCCGGCCAAAATAATGCTGACGCCGGCGGACCATGCCTGGCAGAATGAAAAAGCGAAATACAACTACCGGGTATTCCGGTTGGAGGATTACTGCGGCTTTTGGATTGAAACGCCTGATGGAATCATCTGGGCACCGGGCGATTCCCGCCTGATGAAGGAGCACCTGGAGATGCCGCAGCCGGATGCGATCCTCTTCGATTTTTCCGACAACGAATGGCATATCGGATTGGAAGGGGCCATCCAAATGGCGAACACCTACCCTGAAGCACATCTGATCCTTTGCCATTGGGGAACGGTGGATGCGCCGGAAATGAACGTATTCAACGCCGATCCGCAATCTTTGTACCGCAGTGTAGTGAACCCGGAACGGATCCACGCCAACGCACCAGGACAGCCATTCACTTTGAGAAAAGGGTAAGCAAAGGAGGAACTTAGTTATGGAGTATGTGAAATTCGGCAACACAGGGATGGACGTATCCAGGATCTGCTTGGGCTGCATGAGCTTCGGGGATCCGGATACGTGGCTGCATAAATGGGCGCTAAAGGAAGAGGAAAGCAGACCGATTATCAAGCGCGCTTTGGAGTTGGGTATCAATTTCTTTGATACCGCCAATGTCTATTCCTTGGGAAGAAGCGAAGAAATTCTTGGACGCGCCATCAAGGACTTTGCGAAGCGTGACGAGGTGGTCATCGCGACGAAGGTCCACGGCAAGATGCACGAGGGCCCGAACGGTTCTGGGCTGTCCCGCAAGTCCATCCTGAGCGAAATCGACAATAGTCTGAAACGCTTGGATATGGATTATGTGGACCTCTACATCATCCACCGTTGGGACTACAATACACCGATCGAGGAAACGATGGAAGCCCTGCACGATGTTGTCAAATCCGGTAAGGCCCGATACATCGGAGCTTCCGCAATGTATGCGTGGCAGTTCCAAAAAGCCCTGCATGTAGCGGAAAAGAACTGCTGGACGCGCTTCGTGTCGATGCAGGACCATCTGAACCTGCTTTACCGCGAAGAGGAACGGGAAATGCTGCCGCTTTGCCGGGAAGAAAAAATTGCCATCACCCCGTACAGCCCGATGGCATCCGGCCGCCTGACGCGCGACTGGTCGGAGACGTCCAAACGGATGGAGACGGACAATGTAGCGCGTTCGAAGTACGATGCCACTGCCGATAAGGACATGATCATCGTCGAACGGTTGGCTCAGATAGCCGCCGACAGAGGTGTTTCCCGCGTCGAAATCGCCTTGGCTTGGCTCCTGCAGAAGGAACCGGTCGTAGCGCCCATCATCGGAGCCACCAAACTGGAGCATTTGGATAAACCAATGGAAGCCGTATCGCTCAAGCTGACCGATGATGAAGTCGCTTTTTTGGAAGAACCGTATGTCCCGCATTTGATTGTCGGGCATAATTGATGCATTTTGGCAGGCGGAAAAATCATCCTTGAGACTGATTCATATACTTTAAATAAGCAGTATACTTTGTTCACGATAACCAGACGAGGCATAGCGTTATGTGTGTCTTAGGAAAGGTTGTCCAAATCAATCAGCAAAGGAAAATGCATAATGAAAGTAAAAAAGAAAATCAGTCTGACACCTTTTAGCAAAGTTAAGTCGCTTATACTTTCCCTGTTCGATTCCAAAGTCGACGGCAAGAAAAAATGGCTGGTGTTGGGGATCATTCTTTATATCATCAGTCCGATCGACCTCATCCCGGATTTTATCCCGATGGCCGGTTATGCGGATGACGTGCTGTTGCCGATCCTGTTTTTGGTCGCTGAAAAATTATTGAGCGACGAAGCGATTGAAGGAAATGAACGCCCAATCAAAGAAGCCAAAAAAATATAATCTCCAGCAAAACCATTCAGCTAATTGGATTTCAACTTCAATGCTTTGAACGATACAGTCCCAATCTTAGCTTTTGCGGCTAAAGACTGGGACTTTTTTCTTGCTCAGAATGCTGTGCCTTGATCCGTTTGGATGGACGTGGATTTTGGATTCCTTTAGAATGAGCATATGGATTCAATATAAGCTATCTTGAAGGTGAGGAAAATAAATGAATGAAACAATTGAGCGCATCCTGGCGCACCGCACAGTAAGGGATTTTGAAGACCGGGCTTTGAGCCCGGAACAGATAGAAATAATCGTCCGCAGTGCCCAAGCGGCATCCACCTCAAGTTTTGTGCAGGCCTATTCCATCATCGGAGTCACGGATCCCGACAAAAAACGCGAATTGGCGAAAATCGCGCGCAACCAGCATTTCGTTGCCGAGAATGGCCATTTCTTTGTGTTTTGCGCGGATCTGCATCGCCACGATATGATCGGAAAGATGGAAGGGAAGGACGTTGCAGCCTCGCTCGAGAGCACTGAAAAATTCATGGTCAGTGTGGTTGATGCATCCCTGGCTGCCCAGAATGCCGCCCTGGCTGCTGAAGCGATGGGCCTCGGGATCTGTTATGTCGGCGGTTTGCGGAATGACCTCGAAAAAGTCAGCGAACTCCTGAAGATTCCTGCTAAAGTGCTGCCGCTCTTTGGACTGGCGGTTGGTTATCCGGTCAGCATCAACGATCAGAAGCCACGTCTGCCTTTCGAACATATTTATCATGAGAACGAGTATCAACAGAATAATGCAGTCTATGAAGAACAACTTGAACAGTACAACGAAGAGATCCAAGAGTACTATCAAGCGCGGACCGAAGGCGAACGCTGCGACACGTGGACCGGGCAGATGGCAGAGATGCTCTCCCATCCGCAACGCATGTACATGCATGACTTCGTCGAAAAGCAAGGGATGAACAAGAACTGATTCAGGAAATATTTCCTCTTGCATCGAACGGATATTCGTGTTATAGTTACCTTTCAACGTCCAAGAACATATGCAACTGATATGTATGGAACCATGGCTTTTCTCTATTCTGCAGCGGATGCTGCAGGCAAACGGAACCAAAAATAAGCGAAGTTAAATTTATATGTAGCGCCACACTATGGTGCCCGCAACATGAATTTCCAAGATTTAGATTTGATAGTGAAAAAGCCGCGATTCCTGTACAGGAATACCTTTTTCTTTCTTATGATAATAAGTAGAGACGGAAAGGTACTCGATTGAGTGCCTTTTTGATTTCTCTGAGTACAGAAAAAAAGGATATATGAGGGGGTTGAAAGATAGTAGCGTACGCATATGGTTACGCTAAAGAAGGAGCAAGAAATATATGAAGAACATCGTCTATACGAATTCGCAGAACGTGACTATTGAAATATCATGGGAAGCGTATTACAAAGAGATCGACATGCGCAAACAAGAGCGTTTGAAGAAAAAACAAGCGCAAACAAGCGGCAAATAAGGTCCAAGCGGCTTCCCATGAACGGATAGCCGCAAATCAAAAAGCTCGGAATCCCTGACTCGCAATTGATGAGGCAGCGGCTTCCGGGCTTTTTTTGGCATGGGTCCGTTTCATGAAAGATTTGACTTTCCATATCCAAATGTTGCGTTCGATTCAGACAATAACTTCCAGATATTCCTATCGGTTTCGTGGTATCATCATTGGAAGATGCCTTACTAGAGGCGCAGTGAAAAATATCAGATTAGAAGAAGGAATATAACAATGGATGAAAAGAAATCATCGGTTTATCAAGAAATACTGTTTTACGGAATGGCAGCAATCCTGATGGGTATTCTGGTGGGGGCCTTGGATGCTTTGTTTGGCGAAGTCCTCATTCTGATCACTCAGTTCCGCCAGCAGCACATCGCAGGATTGTTGCCGTTCCTCGCAGCCGCCGGTTTGGCAATCGTCTATGTCTACCAAAAATTCGGTAAAAATAGCAGCAAGGGGATGGGATTAATCTTTTCCGCGGGGAACAGGCAGGATGAAGAGATACCGAAACGTCTTGTTCCACTGGTCATCGGCGGCACATGGCTGACCCATCTATTCGGCGGCAGCGCCGGCAGGGAGGGGGTGGCCGTGCAGATCGGCGCGACCGTTGGCTATACTTTCGGCAAAAAGCTCCCTTTCCATGATTCGAAAAAAATTCTGCTGGTTGCCGGGATGGCGGCCGGTTTTGCGGGCTTGTTCCAGACACCGCTTGCGGCGACCTTTTTCGCGTTGGAGGTGCTGATGGTCGGCAGGATCGAATACCGCGCGCTTTTCCCCGCAGCGTTAAGCGCCTTTGTGGCTTCCTATACCTCGCATTTTCTCGGGTTGGAAAAATTTTCGGTTGACCTGAATGTGGTGGTCCCGGTTGATTTGCTGTTCGCTGGAAAGGTTGTCGTCTTGGGCATCTTCTTCGGAGCTGTCGGGGGGTTGTTCGCCAAATTGCTGAAGGGCACGAAAGGCGGGCTTGCGCAAAAGATAGCTGATCCTTACAGAAGGATTTTTGTGGTGGGCATTCTGCTGACCATTGTGTTGTTTGCGTTGCATATGGGGCGCTACTCGGGATTGGGCACCAATCTGATCAGCGCCAGTTTTCAGGAGGGCACAATCTATGGTTACGACTGGGTATTGAAGTTGGTGCTGACGATCGTTACTCTGGCAGCAGGTTTTCAGGGCGGGGAAGTCACGCCGTTGTTCTCGATCGGTGCAAGTTTGGGCTATTGGCTGGCGCCGCTGTTCGGTTTGCCACCGGAATTTGTGGCCGCGTTGGGCTACGCAAGCGTCTTCGCCTCCGCGACGAACACCTTCATAGCGCCCGTATTCATAGGCGTCGAAGTCTTCGGATATGATACATTGCCGTATTTTTTTGCGATTGTGTCGGTCGCCTACGTATTCAACAGCGGGTATTCCATCTATGCGCAGGAAAAAGCCAAGAGCGATTATTTGCAATAGTCATTCGGAGAAAACAGGATAACTTATACTTTCGATGCAGGCTGTCTCTAAATGGGGCAGTTTTTTTGCTGTGTGTTGGTAACGCGTAAGTTTGGCGAAGAGGGAATCCGGGTACCCGGCCGAGCCGCCCGTTTCAATCAAATAGAGCTGTTTGTTTCACCCACGCAATTTCAGTTTCTCGCCCTCCCTGATCCGCTAAAATTAGCTTTTCGCATCCGACGAAATTATAATGGTCTATGAAGAGACGTACTTCAGAACAATCCGGATCAGAAGTGAAAAAATTCCAAAACAGAATGGAGAATAAGCATGGGTATCGGAGCATTTTCCCTCAGTTTGACGGTCAAGGACATACATGCATCTAAGGCATTTTACGAAAAATTGGGCTTTAGCATATTCGGAGGCGATATCGACCAGAATTGGCTAATAATGAAGAACGAAGATTGCATCATCGGGCTGTTCCAAGGCATGTTCGAGAAAAACATGTTGACGTTCAATCCCGGTTGGAACAGCGACGCGGAAGAAGTGAATCCGTTCAAGGACGTCCGCCAGCTGCAGGAGGAATTGCGGGGAAAGGGCATCACTTTTGTTTCGGAAGCCGCCCCGGATACTAAAGGGCCAGGCAGTTTTGTCATTGTGGATCCCGACGGCAATCCGATCCTCGTCGACCAACACAGATAACTATTTTTTTGCCGGAAAGACGCTGCCAATTGCAAGCTGCAAAAGCCATCCGCAGCAACTGTTTTTCGAAAAATAGGAGGTCATCGGATTATGGGAAGAGTCATTCATTTTGAGATTCATGTGGACGATATGGAACGGGCTAAGCTTTTCTACGGAGCGGTTTTCGGATGGACATTCGAAGATTGGACCGCGTTTGCGGGCATGCCGTATTTCGGGGCGATCACAGGGGATGCGAGCGAACCCGGCGTCAACGGCGCTTTGATGCAGCGCCAAAGTGCTCCGCCCGTGGCAAATCAAGGGTTGAACGCTTTTGTGTGCACAATGGGGACAGAAGATTACGATGCGACCGAAGCGCTGATCCTGGAGCATGGCGGCAAAGTCGCGATGCCGAAGAATGCGCTGGCCGGGATGGCTTGGCAAGGCTATTATTTCGATACGGAAGGGAATCTGTTCGGAATCCATCAACCGGACCTGAGCGCAAAATAGCCATTACCCATTACAATAAAATAAGGAGCCGGGCATAGATCCAATTAGGATTTATGCCCGACTCCTTTTCAATTCCTTATCTTGCAGTGATGTTCATTTTTTTCAGGATTGCCGACAACGGCAAGGAAATGGCGATCCCGACCGCGTTCTGGACGAGGTTTCCGGGGATCGAGGCGAACGGTGTGATGGCATTTCCGTAAAGGATCCATTCGCAAAAATAATAACCGACCAGCATGATGGGAACCGAAAGCAGCGTGGCCAAAAGATTCATGGCAAAGCTGTTCCCTTGGCGGCCCTTCGACCATGCCAATTTTCCGACCAGATAGCCTTGCAAGCCGCGGGTAATTAGCGTGAAGGGAGCCCAGAGCACCCAGCCGGCCATCAAATCGAAGATGGCCATGCCGACTGCTCCGGCGATGGCGCCTTTTTTCGGACCGAATAAGATGGATGCGAGGAAGAGCATCGCAGTGCCGAGGTGGATCAATCCGCCGTTTGCCGTGATAGGCAATTTGATGTTCAGGAAGACCGTAGCGACGAATACGAGGGCAATCAGGATTGCCGTCAAAACCAAATCATAAGTGCGTGTGTTTGAATAACCTTGTGCTTTTTGCATAGTGGATCCTCCTAATTGTTTTCTTTATAGCTTGCGATGAATAGCTGGGCCAAATCGCCTTTTCCCGCAAATCCGAGATCGCGCAGACCGTTGTCGATGATGGTCAAAACATAAACTAATTTGTCGAAGAAGGCATTTTCGCCCATATGGCCGACGCGCAGGATTACATCTGCATATTGTGCCAATGAAGTAGCGACAAGCAGATCGTAGGTTTCGCTGATTTGCTCCTGCAGGCGCAAGGCGCCGATCGCTTCCGGTATCCGGATGGCGGTGACGGTATTGGAACGGTTGGAGTTAAGGAACAGCTCCAATCCATACGCTTGGACGGCTTCGCGCACTGCGGAAGCAATCCTGTCATGGCGTGCAAAAACGGTCTCGATGCCTTCCTCGAGGATGTTGTCCAAAGCGGCATCGAGCGCTGCAACATCGCCCGCAGAAGTCGTGTAAGGCAAGTATTCTTTTTCCGCGTACCCTTTGAAGACCTGCAGATTGGCATAAAAGGAAGCGATAGGCGTTTTGCGGTTGTCCATCGCTTTTTGGGCGTCTTCACTGACGGAAACGATGGCCAGTCCAACCGGGGCCGAAATGGCTTTTTGCGTTCCACCGCAACAGATATCGATTTTGTTTTCATCCACATTGATCGGCTCGCCGACCATTCCTGCGACGGAATCGACCACCGTCAGAATGTCATATTCCTTCAGTAAAGGACATAACTCAGCCACGTTGTTCAGTACCGATGTCGGCGTGTCGCAATGGACCAGGGTGGCATATTTGAAATCGGAATCCTTCTCCAGATAGGCGCGGACCGCTTTTGTAGGGATGCCGCTGCGGTGATCGAAACTCAGGACGACCGGTACGCCGCCATAGATGCTGACGAAATCCTTGAAGCCTTCGCCATAGATGCCGTTGTCCAGCACGAGCACACGATCGCCGGGTTCTGTCAGACTTGCACAAGCGGCCTCGAGAGCCAAGATCCCTTCGCCGGCAAGCAGCAGGACCTCATTCGTGGTGCCCATGACTCGCCCCATTTTTTGGCTGACCTCGCGGTAATAGCGCACGAACGTTTTGTCAAAGTCGCTGTTGTTGGTTCTTTTTGCGCGGGCCAAACGCACATTTTCGCGTACCTCTGTCGGACCCGGGGCGTAATTCGGTTTGTATCTCATCAGGAAGTCCTCCTTATCGTTTCGTATATTGCTGATAAGTTTAGCAAATGAAAAGAGCTATGAAACCGTCCAATCCGACATAAAATGAGCGGTCCAATTTGGTCCGAAATGACTTCTTGCATACGTTTTGCAAATGTTAGCGCACCCAATTTCGGGATGCGTAAGTTTTCCCGCAAATATCTTGCTTTTTTTCGGGGATTGGCGGACTCCCGGAAGCCTATACTATGGGAAAGTACAGGCAAACAGGCCTGTCGATCAGCTTACAGCAAACGCTGCGAAACCAAGTACAGTGAGGAGCACTCCGATGCAAGGCATTAGCGAGATTCAAAAAGACCTATCATCCTATACATTGAAGAACCTTGCCATATTCGCAATGTTTTTCGATCATATCTTTGCGGTATTTGTGTCGCAGGACAGCCTTGAAGGCGTGGCGCTGCGGATAGCAGGACGGATTGCCGCACCGATCATGTGCTATATGATTGCGGAAGGGTACCATTACACATCCAATCTGAAAAAATATATCGTGCGGTTGATGTTGTTTGCCGCAGTTTCGCATTTTCCGTATGTCTGGTATTTTGGGCTCCCATGGTGGCAAGCCACAAGCGTCATTTGGGGCTTGGCGCTCGGGTTGGTGGCATTGGCAGCGGCAAAACGGGAGGACTGGTCTCTTCCGCTTAGATCAACAATCGTTTTGCTGTGCTGTCTGTTGGCGGTCCCGGCTGATTGGAATTATGTAGCGGTCTTATGGATCCTGTTCTTCGGATTGTTCAGGGGACAAATCGACAAACAGCTGCTGAGCTTTGCCATCATAGGAATTCTGTTCCACATCATCCCTTCCATCAGCGAAAGCGGTTGGACGCAATCCTACCAGGTCGGCATTTTTCTGGCCATCCCACTGCTGCTGTTCTACAAAGGCCGTCAAGGAAAGAAATCCAATGTGATGAAATGGGGCTTCTATGCTTTCTATCCGTTCCATCTGTTGCTGTTGGAACTGGTGAAAATGATCGTATCCGCGTAATGGAGGAATGAATATAAATGAGAATCAACAAAAATTGGCGCCACGCTTTCATCGGCATCCTGACGGGTGCGGTGCTGTCCGCTTGCTCCGGCTCGAATGAACAGACAGAAACGGAGGAGTCGGAGAGCGCTTCGACGAGTTCGGCTGTCGAAGCGGTGACTTCAGAAGAGGCGGGTTCGGGTGAAACCTCGAATGAAGAGGAAACAGCGGTGGTCCATCCGGAAGAGCCGGAGCCGTTGGTGTATGAAGGGGACCTGGAACTTCCTGTTAACGGGGCGACCGGCTATGCCTCGGTACTGATGGATCTGAAAGCGACTGCTGATGCCGGGTCCGAGTCGATCGCGATTTTGGAAGCGGGAACCGTTTTTGAAGTGGTGGAGGAAGAGGGCGATTGGTGGTATGTCCAGACCGAAACCGAGTCAGGCTGGGTGCAACATCTTTATTGTTTCATCAACCTTCCGGACGTGATCCCTTCCATCATCTATAACAACACCAACACGTACGCATCCAAGTTCGTTTCTTCCGGAAAAGTGATCCCTGGCATAACCGGTCAGGCGCTTTATGACGGGAAAGCATACAATATGCGTCTGGGCAAAGTATCCGATATCGTGCCGGTGCTCTACAGCATGTCAAAGAAAATCAATTCAGCGCAACAAGCCGCCTTGGCTGAAGGGAATTCCTTGGTCATCTATGAAGGGTATCGTCCATTTTCCGCCCAGAAGATGACGGTGGATGCTTTGACGAATCTGGCTGCGGCCGATCCGGAAGTGATGGCGGGTATCAACACCTATCCTTGGGACGCCAACTGGTTCATCGCGACAAACGTTTCGAATCATCAGATGGGTTATGCCATCGATGTCACACTTGCGAAAATAACGGAACAGCAGGTAATCCTCGTCGGTGACTATGCCGCGACCGCCATTACGGGCTACACGGAATACACGATGCCGACAACCATCCATGAATTGAGCATGGCTTCGGCTACGTTCACCGGACCGGTAAAATCCAGTTCGCCGACCGCGTGGCTCCAAGCCACTTTGGCGGATACGATGAATGAGGCAGCCATCCTCCTGCAGCGCTACTGCACGGACGCCGGATTGACACCGTTGGCTTCGGAATGGTGGCATTTCAATGATCTCGATGCGCGTTTCTCCACCGAAGGGAACAGCAGCAAAGGTGAATATCTTTTGGACGCAACAATGAGCGAGGCTCCGGAAGCGGCCGAATGATGGACGAAACATGAATAAAGGCCAAGTATTCATGGTTTCGGATGTTGGGGTGCGAAAAAAGATGAATATCGGAAAACTATTCATCTTCCTGAGCTGCCACCGGACGAAAAAGATGAAGATCGACCAATTATCCATGTCCACGCGCAAAAGGGGATGCCTCTATTTAAGAGACATCCCCTTTATTTACTATTATGTGCTGAATCTTGATGGTCCCTACTGGGATTGAACCAGCGACCCCTACCATGTCAAGGTAGTGCTCTCCCGCTGAGCTAAGGAACCGATAACCAGATGAATCACCTGCTCGCATATTTGATTATAACATATTTGCGTGATAAGTGAAGAGGGAAATTTAAAAAAAGAGAAACGAATAAGGCATGCATTCCATAGGACAACAGGGTATACTGGAAAAGGATAATTGAAAAGGAAAATTTGGAGGCTAATTATGGACAACAATGATATATTGATCCGCTTGCGCTATGCGCTGGACATCAAGGATGCGGATATGGTCGAAGTGTTACGCTTGGGCGGACTTGAATTGACGAAGGAAGCAGTGCAGAAAATGCTCAAAAATCCAAAAAAGGATGAAGCAACGAATGCTGTTGGGGCTGCCGCTCCATCGGATGACGATCAACTGGCTTGCGACAATGCGACACTGGAATCGTTCTTGAACGGACTCATCACTTCCCAACGCGGCAAACCGCAAGCGAAGCCCGGCGAACCGGAACCAAAGCCAGAATTTTTATTGAACAATGGGAACGTCAACAATATGTTGCTGAAGAAAGTAAAAATTGCGCTGACTTTGACAAACGAAGATATGCTTGAAATCCTGGAATCGGCAGGCGTCACCGTGTCGAAAAGCGAATTGAGCGCGGTCCTCCGCAAAGAAGGGCACCGCAATTACAAACCTTGCGGCGACCGTTATGCACGGAATTTCCTGAAAGGCTTGGCGCTGCGCTACCGCGGATAGGCTGTATTTTAGCCCGCCAAACCGCTTTTGGCGATTTATTTCAGATGCATCGAGTCCGCAATAAATAAAAAACATGATTCGCCTTTGCGGGGAATCATGTTTTTTGTCATTTCGAATACAACAGGAAAGCTTTCGGCACCGGCGCGCTGAAGCGGACGAGTTCGCCGGTTGCAGGATGGAGGAATGCTAGTGTGGTAGCGTGCAGCCCCAAACGTTTCATGGGATTGGTGTGAGCACCGTACTTCTTGTCTCCGGCAACCGGATGGCCCAAGGATTCCATGTGGACGCGGATCTGATTCTTCCGGCCGGTCTCCAATTGCACCTCCAAGAGCGAATATTCTTTGTTTGCTCGGATCTTGCGGTAATGGGTCACGGCATGTTGGCCGCCGTTGTCTTTCGGACTGGAATGGACCTTCATGGCTTTGCTCTCGGTCAGCCATGAGGAGATGGTGCCGGACTCATTCTTGATCTCGCCCTCGACAAGAGCGGTATAGATGCGTTCTTTGACGAGTTCCTTCCAACCATTTTGCAACTTCTCTTTCAGCTCTTCGGATTTTGCGAAAAGCATGACGCCGGAGGTATCCCGGTCCAGGCGATGCACGACAAATATCCGGTTCGCTTTGTTGTCTTCTTTGACGTAGTGGCTCAATTGGCGGTAAGCGGTCGGTTCTTTTGGATCGTCGGTTGCCATCGACAACAGGCCGGCATCCTTATTGATCACAATGATCGATTCGTCCTCAAACAGGATCTTGAGGCCGGACAGGGACGTTTTTTTGATGGCTTCCTTATTTGCCAAAATGCCGACAGTCTGTCCGGGTTCCAATGGGTGGTTGTGTTTGGTGATGGCCTTGCCGTCGACAGTCACTTGTCCGCGGGTAAGGATCGATTTGACCGAATTGCGGCTTTGCTTGCTGAGGATCTGCAGCAAAAAGGGCAACAATTCGCTTGGTTCGGTCACTGGGTATTGCGTAACCCCTTTGGTGGATGGGTTTTTTTGGGGTTCTATCGCCTTGTCCTGGCGATTGCGTTTATTATTGATGGGTCTTTGCTGGTTTGTTTTTTTCATATCGTTCGCTCCTGACTCTGTTCGCCGCCTGATTGCCGCGGTCGTCTCTTTTGAAGTATAACAGAAAACAGGGCATCCATCCCGCATAATCAGGACAAAAACGCAGCAAGTGGCATATAATTGAAACAGAAGAATCAAAAGGAAGCGGGGAGCATGCATGGACCATATCAGCATCATCGGCGCAAAGGAAGGGAATCTGAAGAACATCACCGTGGATTTGCCCCGGAATAAATGGATTGTCCTTACAGGGGTATCCGGTTCCGGGAAAACGACGCTGGCGATGGATGTACTCTATCAGGAATGCCAGCGCCAATATCTGGAAGCGATCGGCTACCAAGGAATCCGCAAACCGAACATTGATGCGATCCGCAATGTATCTCCCGCTATCCAAATTCAGCAACAGGACTACAATAAAAATCCGCGTTCGACGGTGGGGACGGTCACGGACATCTATACCGATCTGCGAATGCTGTTCGAGAAGCTAAGTTCCAGACACTGCCCGGCTTGCGGTAAGAAAATCAGTTCGGCCGATTGTCGTGAGGAAACCGAAAAGAGCGCCGATGACTTCAGGGTGTTCCAGTATTGCCCGCACTGCGATCAGCGGATAGAGAAGCTGACCCGCACCCATTTTTCCTACAATACCCGAGAAGGTGCTTGCGCAACTTGCCAGGGTTTGGGGGAAACGTTGACGATCGATGAGAAGCGGGTGCTCCATGAAGAACTTTCACTTGAAGAGGGTGCAGTCGTTTTTTGGGAAAAACGTTACCGGGATTATCAGCTGGAGTCGTTCTATGCTGCATGTGACCATTACGGCATGCCGCTAAAGATAAATACACCAGTGAAAGACTTTATACCGGCGCAGCACGTACTGCTGCTGCAGGGGGCCGAGAGTGAAGAAATGCATCGGCTGTTCCCAGATGTGCCGGTGCCCCGAACGGTTGCGGAAGGCCGCTTTGAAGGGGGGGGGCCGAACCTTTGGCGCAGAATGGCGGAAAAAAAAGGGGCTTCGAAACTCCGGGAGAACTATTTTGAATCTGTCATCTGCCCGGAATGCCATGGGGAACGGCTGAACGAGCTGAGTAGGAGCGTGACGGTTAACGGGACGCGCTTGCCTGAACTGTCCGGGTCATCATTGAAAGAGCTTATGGATTGGATCAGCGGACTTGATGCAAACCTGATGCATTCGGAACAACTGTTGGCGGGGGTCTATGTGACGGATTTGAAGACCAAACTGAAACGGATCCTGAAGCTGGGATTGGGCTACCTGTCGCTCGACAGGCAGACGATGACGCTTTCGGGAGGGGAAGCGCAACGGCTGCGTTTGGCGGCGGTCCTCGATTCGGATCTGACGGGTGTCATCTACATCCTGGATGAACCGACAATCAGTCTGCATCCAAAAGATACAGAAGGGCTCCTGACTGTGCTGCGGTCTCTGAGGGATAAAGGGAATACGGTGCTCGTCATCGAACATGACACAGCCGTCATGGAAGCCGCGGACTACCTCATCGATATCGGTCCGGGAGCGGGGAAATACGGGGGCGAAGTCATCGGGTCAGGAACGCTGCAGCAAATCAAGGGACAAGCGACATCCGTCACCGGTGCCTATCTGAACAGCAAGCCGGAACCGCGCGAAATTTTCCGTAAAGGATCGGGTGCATTCATCGAGGTGAGGCAAGCGGACAAGCATAACCTCCGGAATCTGACAGTCCGTTTCCCCGTCGGCAGCCTCATTTGTGTCACCGGTGTATCGGGTTCCGGGAAATCGACGCTCGTTTTCGATGTGCTGGCGAAAGGGGACACGGAAAAATCGCAGAATTTGAATCAGGTGAGCGGGACTGGCTCATTCGACCGGATAGTCATCGTGGAACAGGCACCCCTCACCCGAATGAAACGTTCGAATGTCGCGACCTACTCTGATGCCTATACGGAAATCCGGAAAATCTTCGGCCGGCAGCAGACGGCCGTTGAAAAAGGGATGACAGCCAATTATTTTTCCTTCAATGTGAAAGGGGGACGCTGCGATTACTGCGAAGGCTTGGGCGTCGTCACAAACAACCTGTTGTTTTTTGAAGATCAGGAAGTTCCTTGTCCTGTCTGTTCGGGCAGACGCTTCAAGGACGAAGTTTTGTCCGTGACCTACCGAGGGTATTCGATCACCGCTGTGCTGGGAATGTCTGTCGAGGAAGGCGCGGAATTGTTTGCGGATTCCCCAAAAATCAGTGCCATCCTGAAGCTGCTGCAGGATGTCGGTCTCGGGTACCTTGAGCTCGGCCAGACGACAACGACTTTATCGGGCGGCGAAGCGCAACGGCTCAAGTTGGCCGTGGAACTCTTGGCAAATCAGGGGAAAAAGAATCTGTATCTGATTGATGAACCGACTACCGGCCTGCATCCGCTCGATGTCGAGAAGTTCCTGGAATTATTGGATCGGATGGTCGATTCCGGCAGCACGGTGGTCGTTGTGGAACACAATCAGCAAATCATCGGAGCCGCGGATTGGATCATCGACCTTGGTCCGGGGGGCGGAGATGACGGTGGTAGAATCATTGCGGAAGGAACGCCATCCGACCTCCGGAAAAACCCGAATTCGGTGACCGGAAAATTCATATGAGGCATAAAAAGTGAAAATGATTGACAGATGCCGGGAAAATCGCTATCTTATTAGAAAGCGATTAGGAAAAGAAGGGGAGGCAGAACCATGCAGAAGATGATGTGTTGTATGTGCGGAGGTAAGAAACATGCAGGAATATTCTTATCATCTTTTGATCTCCACAACCGGGCGTTTTTGCCCGCTCTGTAAAGGGGATTATGGGGCAGATTGTGCATCCGCATCCAAGTGAAGCGCTGAAATGATGATGAATACTCGTGCATGTGTGTTTTGTTGACGCGCATGCACTTTTTTTGTGGAAATGATGGGAACCCATCGGAAAATAGAGCGGGGTGGCAAAATAATGAATCTGCAACAATTGCGATATGTCATAACTGTGGCGAAATACGGCACTTTTCGGGAGGCCGCGAGGCAATTATATATGGCGCAATCCAGTCTGTCGTCAAGCATCAAAGATCTGGAGGAAGAATATGGCATTCAGATTTTCGAGCGTTCCAAAAAAGGGATTGAAATAACCAAAGAAGGGGCTATGCTTTTGGAATTCGCCGATCAGATCGTAGCCCAAGCGGACCAATTGGATTACCGTTATCTGTATGCGACCGAAAACAGGAGACTGTTTTCGGTTTCCAGTCAGCACTATGATTTTGCTTCGGAAGGTTTTGCCCGACTGGTTTCGGAAAAAAAGGAAGAATCGCTGAATTTCCGTTTCCTGGAGACGAGTACATCGAAAGTGATGGAAGACGTGCGGGATGCCGTCAGCGAAGTCGGCTTCATCTATCTGAACGACTTCAATGGGAAAGTCATCAGGCAGCATCTCGACGCTTTTGACCTGAAATTCGATCCGCTGATCGCGTTCCAGCCGCATGTATTCCTCAGCGAGTTCCATCCGTTGGCGAAGCAGGAGAGAATTACGCAGGAGGAGCTCCATCCGTACCCCGTCATTTCATTCGATCAAAGTAAAAATAGCACACTGCAACTGATGGAAGAGTCGATCCAAGTCGACCAAAATGCCCAGCGGATCAGTGCAAGCGACCGTGCGACCGTATTAAATCTGTTGTCAGTGACGAATGGATACTTGGTCGGTTCAGGTCTCTTGAAATCGAATACGCAGGATCATATTGTCGTGGTACCGATGGATGTCGATCAAAAAAACACCATTGGTTTCATCTATTCGAAAGTGCGGCCGCTCAGCACGATCTCCAAGCGCTACATGAAAATCGTAAGGGAATTGTTGGAGGGCGATCAACGTATTGAACTGACTTCTGCTGAAGAGTGAATCAAGAAATTTTATGACGTTTCTTGTTCAACCAATATAAAAAATGGCTATCAACAACGAGCGTATGCGCCTGTTGTTGATAGCCATTTTTTATGGAAAACAACATTTCAAGCGCACACGTAAAAGTGAGTGTCACTCTGCGAAAAGATTATCGATATTCATCCGCAGCACGCGATCGATGCTCGGATTGCCGTGGTCGCGATAAGGATACGCCCCGGATTCGAAGAGGATGTATAGGTGCTTTCCATCCACGACGACCTGTTCCATGTAGGAGGGCATGATGATTTCGGTGCTGGTATTCCTGTCCGTGAAATTCTCGTCTTCCTCCAGCCGGTTGAAGGAAAGCAGGGTTGAGTCATGCTTTCTGCCGGAAGAGCGTGACAGCATCAGCTTTTCCTGATGAAAAGCCAGTCCTTGGATCTCTTTGCCTATTTTATCGACATCGTCAGGAGAAGCTTCTTCCGTGCTTTTTCCGGTATCCAGCGCATGGACTTTCTCTCCGTTGTCGTTTTCTGTTGTGGAGATCAGATAGCGGTGCATAACACTCGTCTCTTCGTCATCGAAATGCGCCACGTAGAGATCATCGCCGTGGATCGTGATGGTTGAAGCACGCTTGATGTCGGGCAGGTTGATGCTATCGGTATATGCGATCGGTTCAACGGAATCCGTGAAATCATAGGCTTCAATGTCCTTCAAAGACAGAGTGATGACTTGAGCGGTGTCGCCTTTTTCCGAGGTGACCCAGAGCAACTCATGGTTGTTGTCAAAGGCGAGGCCGCCTAAATGCGGGATGCCATCCAGGACGATTTCCTTGATGAAGGATCCGCTTTTTTTGTCCAACACATAGATGACGGAATTGTGCTTTTTGGTGTAGCAATAGGCCGAAATGAACAGGTAATCTTGATTCACGGCCAACCCTTGCGGCGTCATAGTGGTGCAGATGTCCGTTTCTTCGTGTTCATGATGGAGCGTCAATGTTTCATCCATACCGGGGATGACATAAGTATTTTCTTCCGGGTCGACACCATGCTCTTCAAAAACCGCTTGGTACAGCTCAGGGTGTTTGGACAATTCGTCTTTCAACGACTTAAATGAACCGAGGCTGGCTTCCGTGTTCGTTTCTTCAGCGAAAGCTAACCGTTCGATTTTTCCGTTCTTTGTGAGGAGGCCGAGCGTGACCGCCCCTGTCATCATGCTGCCAATCAGTGCAAGGCTGATGAACTTCTTTCTCTTTTTCTTTTCCATAGTATCACTTCCCGAATGAATATTTATACGAGGTCGTCCAGTTTTTATATTTTACTATAGAAGTCAGCGGCTAACTAACAAAAAGCTTCCCGATAAGCTTATTCCTGATAGGATTTGAGTACTTCCTGAAGTGGGATTTTGGCGATTTTTCGCCTGCTTATGTAGGTGCCGACGAAGAAGATGAGGACCAGGATAAACAATGTCTGCAGCAGGAAAATCGGTCTGTACTGCAGCGGCAGGATGACGCCGTATTCCTCCGTGAAGAACCGCATCATCAGGTTCAGTATACCCAAGGCAATGGGAATGCTGATCAGATAGGAAATCAAGGCATAAAAAAAATAGCTGTTCAAAATCATCGCATTGACTTCCCGGCGTTTGTAGCCCATCACTTTGAGCAACGAAATCACATAGTAATTTTTTTCTACGGTAAAGGAAGTGAGTACGAACAGGATGCTTGCTGCAATGATTGCGGATCCACCGATCATGACGTTCGAGATGAACTGCGTGTAGTTGGACATTGCCTTCGATTGTTCGATGAGTCCCGACTTGCTGCTGATCGTGCTGTAGTAGGCATCGGGCGGCTTTTTGAGCGAATAGATGCCGCTGTACAGGCGCGAAGTGCTGTTTTCCGACAATATATTGCTGAGCTTTTCGATGTTCAGGTACACCTTGTCGGAAATGTATTCATCAGTCACGCCTTTGACAAGAAAGGGGAAAGTGTCGTCGTTCACTTCCAGGCGGATGGTATCGCCTTCTACGACACCGAGCTTGATGCTGAGCCGTTTTGTGATCACGGCGCCGTTCTGGATATTTACGGTTATGTCATTGCCTTCCTCATCATACAGGCTGTAAAGTTTGTTGCGGGAAGACAGACCTTGCAGCGATACAACGTTGCCGTCGAGGGAAGCAAAGGGATAAATCAGGAATTTTTCGTCGCCGGGCCGCGTTTCGGGCAGCCTTTGCGTGACATCGAGATAGGCTTCATATTCGTAGTCGACCTTATTCAGGTAGTCGACCGTCATCCGATCGACCATGCCGCCCATCATGAAGGAAAAGCTCATCAGGATCGTCGAGAACATGATGCCCAGAAAGAAAATGAAGAAACTACCGGTGCTCTTGATGGCGTGCAGATATTTGAATTTAGTGCTGCCTTTCGCCTTCGAAAGGACCCGGCTGAGGTACCTGCCGATCCGGTTGATCGACTTGCCTTCATGCGGCTTCAGCAGTTCCAGGGCATTCTCTCCGAGGATGCGGTAGATGATGATCCCGGAAACCAAGGAAAAGAACAGTAGCGGGACAAGGATCGCAGTGGCGAAGACGGTGAAGCTCTGGGAAATTTTGACTTGGGGCAGGAGATAGAAATCCAGATACAATTTTTTCAATGGCTCGGAAAAGAGCGATCCGATGAAGTAGCCAAGGATCAGCATAAGGGCGGCGAAGACCATCATCGCGACGAAATAGGGCCGGGCTATTTCCGAACGGCGGTAGCCGAGTGCCTTGAGGATGCCAATCTGGCCTCTTTCGGCATGTAGCAGGTTGTAGATCAGGATCGATACGATGATGACGGCGATGGCCGCGATGAAGACACTGAGTCCCAAAGCCATGACTTTTCCTTGGGTGAGTTCATCATAGATGGCCCCGCTCCTCATGCTGGTCTGCGTATCCGTAATCTGGCTTACGAAAGGCAACGCATCTTTGTCGTAGGCGGTGTCTATGCTCTCCTCGGTCAGGTTCATGCCGGCTAAACGGAAACTCTCCTTGTCGTCGAAGTTCTCGTATTCTTTATCAGACATGAGCAGCAGCGTCTGCAGCCCGGTATCCAAGTTGAAGGTTTCATCGAACATAGGAAGGGTGTAGTCCGGGAAAAGCACAAAGCCCGTCACTCGGTAGCTTTTGTTTTTGATGATGAGGGCGTCCCCGATGGTGAGGCCGTTCTTGTCGGCATAGACTTTGGTGACAGCGACTTCATAATCAGCTGAGGGTTTGCGGCCTTCCTCCATATAGGAAAGATTGATTTTTTCGCCATCCTTTACGAGGAGCGCTTTATGGGACTGCCCTTGGTAAGTGTAGGACGTGTTTTTGTATTCTCTCAATTCGAGGCTGACATCGCGGTAGCTCGCTTCAAACTCGGCGATCCTGTTTTCCATGAGCTTGTAGAAGGTGGCAGGCTCGACTTTCTTTATGTCGCTGAGCGAGTAGAAGCCTCTGGACAGCAGCGCCGCCGCGATTGGGTAGGCCGCCTCTTCCAGCGTGACCCGGTTCAGCATCTCAACGGCAAAATCCTCCTGGTTGTGATCCGCCAGGTATGTTTCCGTCGGTTCTTCGATGCCGCTCAATCCATAGAACATCATGGTGTAGGTGGCGGAGCTCAGGATGATGATGAATCCGATGGCAACCAGCTGCATCCATTTTTTTCGCAAGGTTTTGATGACATTTTTCAGCAGCATGATCCGCACTTCCCCCTATCCCCAAGAGATGTCCTGGGCATTCTTTTTGACTTCGTTGAGGGTGACTTCCGTGATTTGACCGGAGTTCATCTTGATGACCTTGTCCGCCATTTCGGCGATGCCCAAGTTATGGGTGATGACGATGATGGTTTTGTTGTAGTCCTCGTTCAGGTTCTGCAGCAGCTGAAGAATTTTTTTCGAATTTTCTTCATCCAGCGAGCCGGTGGGTTCGTCGCAGAAGATGATGTCGGGATTTTTGGCTAGGCTCCTGACGATCGAAACCCGTTGCTGCTCCCCTCCGGAGAGTTGACTGGGATATTTGTTGCGGGCTTTTTCCAGACCGACTTTTTCGAGCAGGTCGGTTATGTCGAGTGGAGCTGTGCCGATGTCCGAGCCAATCTGAATGTTCTCGTAGACATTCAGATTCTGCAGCAGGTTGTATTGTTGGAAGATGAAGCCCAGATGTTTCCTTCTGAAGGCGGTCATCTCCTCTTCGTCCAGGTTTGTCAGCGTTTCGCCCCGGAAGGTGATTTCACCCGAAGTGACGGTATCCAAGCCGCTGATGACGTTCAGCAAGGTGCTCTTGCCGCTGCCACTGGGGCCGAGGATGACGACAAATTCGCCCTCTTCGATGGTGAGGTTGACGTCCTTCAGGGCGTAGGTTTCCACGTCACCGGTCTTGTAAGTTTTCGTCACATTGGTCATCGTAATCATCACAAACACTCCTTTGGAACCGCTTCAATCAGTTCAAGTATATTTGTGTCGGGAAATTTTGTCAAAAAATTGAGAATGGAAAATACTTTGCTGAAATAGGAGATACCCAAAAAGATGAATTATTCAGAATGGTTTTGTATGCGCTGACCATATCTTCACGGATGCATCGGTCGATATGGTAAAATTGAGATACCGAAACGATGGAATCAACTGGATTATCCAAAAATTGCGCGAGGGGGTCTTCTTTATGGGGAAATTGAAAGCTATCATATTCAAATCAAAAAAATCGATCATTGTCACGGCGGTCCTTCTGCTGACTTTGTTGGTGGGCGGAGGTACGGCCTACTGGTGGTATCAGAATGCTCAGGTCCAAGAAGTGTCGGTGCATACGGCCTGGAAAGGCCAATTGGCTAAGTATGTGCCGATAACCGGCGATATCGAAGCTAGCAGCAGGAGCAGCCTTTATCCTTCGCCCACAGCCAAGATTGTCGAAGTGTTGGCGGAGGAAGGGCAGGCAGTCAAGAAAGGCGATGTGCTGGCGAGGATTGATGCAACCGAGTACCGCACCCAATTGGATAAGCAGACCATCAACCTTTCCAATGCAGAGGCGACCCTTGCCTATCTTTCCGGGAGTAGCGCTGAAATGGACAAGGCTTCCTCCCAGAATGCGGTGAGCCAAGCGGGGATTGCGCTGGAAACTGCCCAATCAAATTACAGTGCGGCGCAAGGGAATTTGGATGACATCAATACGCTCAATGCGAATGCCATCAGCCAGGCGAACATAGCCCTGGAGAACGCCCATTCGAATTATGCCGCGGCCAACTCCAATCTATCGGCGCGGGGAACGCTCTACGACAATGCGGTGAGCCAAGCTCAAATAGCCTTGGAGAGCGCCCAATCGAACGCTACCGCATTAGCGGATAAACTGCATAACGTCGAGATAGCCAACGAGAATGCGGTCGGCCAAGCCAAACTGACTTTGGAAAATGCGAGGGCGCATTACTGGATCGCCAAAAAGAATTTGGATGATTTGGAAAATGCCTTGCATGAAGCCAAATGTGCATTGGATACTGCGATAGCAACCTATGAGAGTGCAAAACTGAATCTGGATATCGTCAAAGCTTTGTATGACGCCGATCCGATTCTGTACGCAGTGGACTATCAGTTGGCGCAACAGGCTGTCACCGCTGCCGAAACGACGGTATGGAATGCGGAACTGACTTTTGACAGCGCTGAAATGGCCTATCAAGCAGGCTATGATGCGGCGAAATTGGCGGTGATTGATGCTGAAACAGCTGTCCGCAGCGCAGAAATCGCTCTTTCGAATGCCGAAAACGCAGCCGATGCTGAATATGCTGCAGCCGCCAAAGCGGTTTCGGACAGCGAAGCTGCTGTGAGCAACGCGGAAATCGCTCTTTCGAACGCCGAAAGCGCGGGCTCTCTTGAATATGCTGCAGCTGAAAAGGCCGTCAGCGACAGCGAAGCCGCTGTCCGTAACGCGGAAATCAGCGTTTCAAATGCCAGAAGCGGCGCTGCCGTAAAGTACGAGGCGGCGCTCAAGGCGATCAGCGATGGCGAAAAAGCCGTCCGGAGCGCGGAAATCGCTCTTTCGAATCTGAACACCACAGCAACCTTTTCGAGCGCAACAGCGGAGGAAAGGATCTCAAATCAGGCCGACCAGATTGCTCTCCTGAAAACAGACATCGCCTATTTGAACAAAAAAATCGAGGAGAGTGATCTGAAGGCCAATGTCGACGGCATCGTGACGAAGATGGACGTTGTGGCGAACGAATATCCTCAGGTCGGGGATGCCATCATCGTCGACGGGGCCACTGAATATGTGATCAGTTTGGCTGTCAGCCAGTTTGACAGCGTCAATATGCGGGTAGGCCAGAAGGCGACCGTTAAGGTGAAAGGGGTCGCTGCGGAATATGATGGGGTTGTCTCGGAAATCGGCCAATCGGCGGAGAAATCCGCGACATCCGCGGACCAGGATGCGAAAGTTACTGTAAAAGTCACAATCACCAATCCCGACGAGAACATCAAAGTAGGCTATGAAGCCGATGCGGAAATCATCACGGTCGAAAAGCTCGATGCCCTGCGCGTAAACTTTGAAGCTGTCCAAATCGATGCGGAATCGGGCAAGTCGTACGTGTACGTGGTGGCCAGCGGGAACCGAGTCGAAAAAAGGTACATCGAAACCGGGCTGGAAACCGAATATGACATCGAAGTAGTGGATGGTCTGGTGGAAGGGGAGCGCTATGTCGCTGATCCGAACAAGGAACTTATGGCCGGTGTGAGGGTCAAGGACAGCGGTGACGCCGATTGACGGACGCGCCCGAAGAAAGGTAGGCTTTTTTGAGCAGGGGAGCAGATGTCGGGAGCTCCTCTGGTTTGCGTACTTTGGACAATACCTTTTCACTACAATGCAGATAGCGTATAATGGAAGAACGGAATCAGGCAAAGCGCAATCGGCCTGAGGAATGGATCAACACTAATAAATAATGATCAGAAAGAGGATTTTCCCATGTCGAAGTTAGGTTTGCAGCTCAGCCCCGCAGACAGCGAAAGCAAATGTTGGGTGGCGGAAATTACCGGTGCGGACGAGGTATACATTTTAAAAAGGGACTTCATCCCAGCCGAACCGGAAGGCGGATGGATCCTCTATGATGGCTGGTACCAACTGAACGGTGCGGTGCCCGGCGTCACGGAATTCAAAAAAGAATATATCCGCATCAAGGACGGAAAAGTCAGAAGGAACCTTCCATTCCGGGAACTCGTCGAAAGCCTGGATGAAATAAAAGCCGGTGAAGGCCCGCGCGTCGAGAGAATGCGCAAGGAAATCATCGCCATTTTGGATGAAATAAAAGAAGCTGCCTATTGTGAGCAGGTGGTTGAAGGCATCGAAAAGCAAAAGGAAGATCTTGATATGGCGGATGAGCCGGATCAGATCAAAAATGCGCTCTACATGCTGAAAAAACAAAAGCAGTCCTATATCCAGCAATACCGAAAGATGTTCAACCTATAAGAATCCAGATTATCCGGAATGAAAAACAATAAAAATGCATGAAACCGACCATGTTTCCGGTATAATCCGAATAGAGAAAAAGAAAGGCGGTGGAGCAATGATCAGAAAAGCAACGCCAACGGATCTTCCCGCAATCATGGAAATCATCAATGAGGCGAAAGTCACGCTAAAGGCGTCCGGCATCGATCAATGGCAAAAAGGGTATCCGAACGAAGCAGTCATTCTTCAGGATATCAATGGAGGATACAGCTATATCTACCTGCGGGATGGCGTTCCCGGGGCAACTTTTGCATTTTTTTACGGCGAGGACCCTACCTATAAAGTCATCACCGAGGGCCAATGGTTGACGGATAATCCTTACAGTGTCATCCATCGCATCACGATCAAAGACGCTTTCCGTGGACAAGGCGTCCTTGGGGAAATCGTCGCATGGGCTGCGGATGAATCGCGTAAAAAAGGCTATTCCAGCATGCGTATCGATACGCATCCAGATAACAAAAGCATGCAGCGTGCCTTGCAGAAGTCCGGGTATGCCTACTGCGGACATATCCTGACAAGTATCAGCGATATGCGATGGGCATATGAGAAAGTGCTGTAAAATAATTATGGATATGCGAGAAGGATTGCGCCCGAACCTAGCGGTGCAATCCTTTTCGCATGGAATCAAGCATATGATTGATAAACCCGAAGGAGCGAAGAAATAATGGACTTGCAACTAAAAAATTTAGCTTTGAACGAGGAACTGATTCAGACGATACTCCGTTGGGAAAATGACCTGGCTATTTCGCCGTTCATCACCCCGCACTATGATGAAGAAAGCAAATTGCCTTTGGGGACGGAAGAGGGTGTCCGCGAGAGCCTGTCCAATCCGGACAAGCGGACTTATTTCATTTGCGTGGATGACAAGCCGGTCGGAATCGCGTCGATCATCCGCGACTTTCCTGCCCTGCTCAAGAAGGACGGAAATACAGCCTGGCTGGGCATCTACATCGGCGATCCGGATTGGCGCAGCAAAGGCATCGGCAAAACGGTCATGGCACTGTATGAAGAAGAATGCCGAAGACTCGGCTATCAGCGCATCGAGCTTGGGGTCTTTTCCCACAATGCCGGCGCAATCAGCCTGTACGAAAGATCCGGCTTCACACAAATAGGCGTGATCCCTCACTTCACCTATTCACAAGGCGAATGGCGCGACGATATCCGGATGGAGAAAATACTCGGTTCCGTTCTAGGGTAAACCCCATGCGGAAATTTTTTGGAGGAAGGGAAAACAACGGATGAAAAAAGGATTGTTGGTCAGGAAAAAAGCGATATTCTTGACCTTATTTGCGGCATTTTTGGGGTTTTTGACGCTGTTCAGCTACCATAACTACGCGTGGTACGAAGAACCAATCGCCAAAATCATTGCAGCGGAAGCCGTTGGAACCAATGAAACGATCGGCGCCAATCGGGAAAGCTATCACGTATACAACCAAAAACTGACGGCTGTACTGATGAACGGGGAGTCGAAAGGGGCGCAGGTCATGATAGAAAACAACTATTCCGACTCACTTGCCTATAGCCAGATGTACCGTTCAGGCGATGAAGTTTTCCTTTCCCTTAGCGAGAGTGCTTCGGATGCAGTGACAGGCAAAATAATCGGAGTAAAGCGGGATAAATATGTTGCCCTTTTGGGTGCCTTGTTTCTTTTCGTGCTTGTGGTGGTAGCGGGGAAAAAAGGCCTGCTTTCCCTCGTCAGCATAGCGGGGAACATTTTTCTGTTCAGCCTAGCTCTGGACAGTTATGAAATTGCGGATAACGCCCAACTATTATGGATCAGCAGTGCTGCTGTGATCGGTTGGACCGTCCTGACGCTGTTCTTGGTCAGCGGCAAAAACAGAAAGACTTACGCAGCCATCCTTTCCACTTTGATCGGAACATTCATGACTTTATTCATCGCTTACGGGGTCATTGCCTTGACGAACGGGCAGGGCCTGCGTTATGAGGAAATGCAGTTTGTGACGCATTATCCGCGGCGCATCTTCTTGTCGAGCATTTTGATTGGCTCGCTGGGTGCGGTTATGGATGTCGCCATCACAATGACCGCAGCCATCCAGGAACTGTACGAAAAAGACCCTGCGATATCCGCCGGAGCCTTATTGCAGTCCGGACGCGAAATCGGCAAGGACATCATGGGGACGATGGCGAATGTGCTGCTTTTTGCCTATGTCAGCGGAGCGATTCCCACACTCGTTTTTTATCTGGAGAACGGCTCCGATGTGTTCCATACCTTTTCGATGCAATTATCTTTGGAAATCACCCGGGCCTTGGCAGGCAGTATCGGTATCGTTTTGACGGTTCCGCTGGCAATGTTCACAGCCGTCCGTCTGATTCCCAAGAAAGTGGGTGATCAACAATGAGCGTGCAGTGGATATTGGCTCTCTTGCTTTTTCTGCTGATGGGTGCGGTGGGCGGCAGACGAGGGGTTTCTTCGTTCCTGTCGTTGTTTTTCAACTTTGCGGTCCTCTATATATTGGTGCTGCTATTGATCAATGGCTTTCCTGCTCTTTTTGTGACCCTGCTGGCTTGTTCGGTGGTAGGGTACATCAATTTATTCTACATAAACGGCGTGAACATCAAAACCAAGGCGGCTTTTATCGCCACGATTGTCACAACGTTTTTCTTGCTGTTGTTGATCATTGTCGTGCATCGGTTTGCGATGATACAGGGCTTCGGTCCTGAGGAAGTGGAAGAGTACACCACGCTTTCCTTTTTTGTGAATGTGGCTTTTGTTCAAATCGGTATTTGCACGATGATTACAGGAACGATAGCGGCCATCACGGATACGGCTATTTCCATCTCATCCTCGTTGCATGAAGTCCATCACCGCAACCCACAGTTGGGCGAGAAGGAATTATTCCGGTCAGGGATGACGATCGGCAAGGACATCATCGGAACGACAACGAATACGCTGTATTTTTCATTCATCGGCGGTTACCTCGCTCTTTTCCTATGGTTCAGGGATCTGTCCTATTCTTTTGGGGAGGCACTGAACGCAAAGGTGCTTGTCTCGGAAGTGCTCTCCATGTTTGTCATCGGCATCGGAGTGATCGGAATCATCCCGCTCACCGCCTGGGTCACAGCGCGCATGCTAGTGAACAAATCATCGCAGGCTTAAAATACGTATTGCCAATCAAAGAAAATACTCTATAATTGTTAGAGTTGAAATCAAAACGTTACGGACGAGTCAGCTGACGCGTAACGGCAAGTATACAGACACACCATTCAGATATTGGAGGAAAACAGATGAAAAAAATCGGCTTTGATCCGCAGAAATACATTGAAGAACAATCGAAATATATCCTGGAACGGGTCAACAATTACGATAAATTGTATCTTGAGTTCGGAGGCAAACTAATCGGCGACAAGCATGCGAAACGCGTATTGCCCGGATTCGACGAAGATGCCAAAATCAAATTGCTGCAGAAATTGAAGGACCAAGCGGAGATCCTGATCTGTGTGTATGCAGGGGATATCGAACGCAACAAAATCCGTGGCGACTACGGCATCACCTATGACATGGACGTCTTCCGTCTGATCGATGAGCTAAGGGAATACGGATTGGCCGTCAACAGTGTCGTCATCACGCGCTACAACGGACAGCCGGCCACAAAAGTGTTCATCAACAAACTCGAAAAACGCGATATCAAAGTCTATACCCATGGCGCCATCGAAGGCTATCCTTCCAATATCGAAACGATCGTCAGCGAAGAAGGCTTCGGCCAGAACACGTACATTCCGACGACGAAACCGATTGTCGTCGTGACCGCTCCAGGCCCAGGCAGCGGCAAGTTGGCGACCTGCCTGAACCAGCTGTATCACGAACGCCGTCAAGGGCGCGCAGCCGGCTATTCCAAGTTCGAGACTTTCCCGGTATGGAACGTTCCGTTGAAGCACCCGCTGAACATCGCCTATGAAGCCGCAACTGTCGATCTGAAGGACGTCAACATGATGGACAACTATCATTTTGAGACCTACAACGAAGTGGCGGTCAACTACAACCGCGATCTGGAGACTTTCCCGGTCATCAAACGCATCATCGAGCGCATCACCGGCAAGGAATCCGTCTACCAATCACCGACTGACATGGGCGTCAATCGGGTCGGATTCGGCATCACCGACGATGAAGCGATCCGGGAAGCGTCCAAGCAGGAAATCATCCGCCGCAGCTTCGACACGGAATGCGACTACAAGAAAGGCCTGAGCGATGAAGAGACGCGTAACCATATGCGCCTGATCATGGAAGAGGTCGAATTGAAGCAAGAAGACCGGGCTCCCGTGAAGCCTGCTCGCGAATATGCGAAGCGTTTGATGAAACGCGCGGTCGACAACGAGATTCCGGCTGTCATCGCTTTTGAGTTGAACGACGGACGGATCATCACCGGCAGAACTTCCGATCTGATGGATGCTTGTTCTTCCGCCATAGTGAACGCAATCAAAGCCTTAGCGAACATTTCTGACGACATCCTGTTGCTGTCCCCGGTCATTCTGGAGCCAATCAAAAAGCTGAAGAGCGAAGGTCTGCATAAACGCATTCCGACCTTGACCGCGAATGAGATCCTGATCGCCTTATCCATTTCAGCGGTCACCAATCCGACCGCTCAGCTGGCCTACGATAAACTTTCCGAACTGAAGGATGTGCAGGCACACTCGACTGTCATCCTGAACAAAGACGATGATCAGATCCTTCGGAATCTTGGCCTCGATATCACTTGCGATCCGGTATATCCATCCGAAAATCTATATTACGTATAAGAGAGTTTGATGATTTGCGATCAATCGTCAGAAACTACTTTCAAAGACTATCCGCTCCCTGTCTTTTTCGGGAACGGATAGTTTTTTAGCATAGATTAGAATCATTAGTGGTCCTCAAAATGGATGCCCCTAGGACCAACCGAGGTGGAGAAGACGACCTGGGTGTAGGTCTTGCCGAACTGCTGCAGTTCCCCGATAAAAGTGTCCAATTCATTCGTCGTCGGAAAGGCGACTTTCAGCAGCATCGAGAATTCTCCTGTCACGCAGTTGCATTCCAGCACATTCGGGATGCTGTCCACGAAAGGATAAAAAACCGGCTTTTGCTTGGGATCGACCTCCAGATTGATGAAAGCCTTGATATTGTAGCCCAGTGTCTGGAGGTTCACATGTGCACCGTAATCCGTGATGACGCCGTTCCTTTCCAGCTGGGTGATCCTTGCTGAAATCGCAGGAGAAGACAAAAAGGTGGCCTCGCCGATTTCTTTCAGGGAAGCCCGCGCATTTGTCTGCAAAATGTTCAGAATTTGCTTATCGATTTTATCCATCAGAGGCTCCTTTCCAAGTTCTTGCTTGCTTTGTATTCTTAAGATTCTATATCAGACCTACCAAGGGAAGCAAACGAATGCTGACATGACTTAAGAAAATAAAGTTACATCGGAAATAGCGTGCGATTCTTCTGCGGAAATATCGAATATGCAGGTTTTGTTCGCAACTTCCTTTAAGCTGTTTCATTCAGTTTGCAGGGGTGGTATTGTTTGCACTATGAATTACAGAAAAATTTCAGGGGGCAAACAGAGATGAACATGAGAATTGAAGCAGACTCGATCGGAACGTTAGCAGTACCCACAGAAGCGTATTATGGTGTGCAATCGTCGCGTGCAAAGGAAAATTTCTCCATCACGGGCACGAAGCTGCATCCGGAATTGATCAGCAATCTGGCGCGAATCAAGAAAGCCGCAGCTGTTGTGAATGCTCAGTCGGGTAACCTGGCAGTCGGAAAAAAGGATGCGATCGTCCAAGCCTGCGACGAAATTGTGGCGGGATATTTTCATGAAGCCTTCATCGTGGATGCCATCCAAGGCGGTGCCGGGACTTCGGCCAATATGAACGCCAATGAAGTCATCGCTAATCGCGCCATCGAAATATTGGGTGGGAGAAAGGGCGACTACCGCATCGTTCATCCGAATGACGATGTGAATCTCTGCCAGTCTACGAATGATGTCTTTCCGACAGCTGGGAAAATGACTGTCCTTCAATTGCTTCCGGAGTTGATTGCCGAACTGGGAAAGCTGGAGAGCGCGTTGGCTGATAAGGCCGAAGAATTCGCCGGAGTCATCAAAATGGGACGGACGCAAATGCAGGATGCGGTTCCGACCACTTTGGGAAGAACGTTCCAAGCTTATCGATCCTTCGTCAAAAGGGATATCCGCCACCTCTTGGGCGCTGCGGAAGAGATGAAGAGCATCAATCTCGGCGGGACCGCAATCGGCAATGCAATCAATGCGACGCCGGAATATTTGGAAAACATAACCGCCTTCGTGAGTGAAGAAGCGGGGATCGCTTTCACGCAGGCGGAGGATCTTTTCGATGCGACCCAGAACGTGGATGGCTTCGTCAGGGTGTCGGCGGCCATCAAGACGGCAGCGGTGAACTTGTCTAAGATGAGCAATGATCTGCGTTTGTTGTCGAGTGGTCCAAGGGCTGGCATCGGTGAAATCAATTTACCGGCCAAGCAAAATGGCTCTTCGATCATGCCGGGAAAAGTGAATCCGGTGATACCCGAAGTCGTTTCGCAAGCCGCTTTCCGCGTGATCGGAAACGATCTGACCATCACGATGGCTGCCGAATCCGGACAGTTGGAGCTGAATGCCTTCGAGCCGATCATTTTCCATTCGTTGTTTGAATCGATCGATTGCTTGGCGCATGCGGTCGCTACGCTGACTGTCAACTGCATCACAGGGATCCAAGCCAATCAGATGGTCTGCTACAAACAAGTGGAAGAGAGTGCCGGCATCGCGACTGCCCTCTGCCCTATAATCGGCTACCAAAAAGCCAGCGCGATCGCCAAAGAATCACTGAAGACAGGCAAAACCGTCAGGGAATTGGTGCTTGCAAAAGGCCTATTCTCGGTTGAGGAAACGGACAGCATCCTTGATCTCAAACGCATGGCCGGCATACCGGCGGAGCTAGTCTTGCTGGCAGGCAAGGCTGTCTGATTGAATTGTAGGGACCGCCAGAACGCCTGACAGGTTGATTCAAGGCTTTCTGGCGGTCCCAAATTTGTAATCCTAAAAAATAGCAGCAGTTTTCGAACCGAGCTTCATCGGCCGAAAGCGGGATTATCTAATCAATTTATAATTGTATTCCATCACTATTATTGCTAAAATAAGCGAAGCAGAGTCCTTTAAACTAATCCTGAGAGATTAAAAAGGGTAACAAATCGAATATTTGATACCTTAGGTCCTTTTGCGAATATCATAATTCAAGGGCTTTTTTTTGCGCCTATAGGAGGAAATATAGAATGTCTTCAAAGAAAATTATTCAGGTTGACGAAAAGGTGCCTGCAAATTTGCTGATTCCGCTTAGTTTGCAACATACTTTCGCAATGTTCGGTGCTTCAGTGCTTGTTCCTATCATTTTCGGTATTGATCCGAGCATCGTATTATTGATGAACGGGGTCGCCACGCTATTATTCATTTGGATCACAAAAGGGAAATCGCCGGCCTATCTTGGTTCAAGTTTTGCCTTCATCGGACCGACAAGCATCATCATCGCTAATCAAGGCTTTGAGTATGCGCAGGGCGGTTTCGTCGTCTTAGGTATCATTGGCTGTATTATGGCCTTCGTCATCTATCGTGTCGGCACAAAGTGGATCGATGTTGTCCTTCCGCCTGCAGCGATGGGGGCTGTTGTGGCCTTGATCGGTCTGGAGCTGGCTCACCTTACGATTCAAGGAGGATCGATCGGTGCGAACTTGATGACCGACACTGCGACAGCACAGAACTTCGCTGTCTTTTTCATTACTTTGGGCACGGCTGTCCTAGGTTCCGTACTCTTCAAAGGTTTCTTGTCCACTATCCCTATTCTGATCGCCATCGTCGTTGGATACATTTCTGCGATTGCGTTCGGCATGGTCGACTTCACTCCGGTAATGGAAGCATCCTTGTTTACGATGCCCCATTTCCAATTGGCGAAATTTGATATGAATGCCATCTTGACGATGCTTCCGGTTTTGCTTGTGTTGACTTCGGAGCATATTGGACACCAGGTGGTCACTTCCAACGTCGTCGGCCGCGATCTGATCAAAGATCCGGGCTTGCACCGTTCGCTGTTTGCTGATTACTTTGCATCTGCTTTATCCGGTTTGATCGGTGGTGTTCCGACAACGACTTATGGTGAAAACATCGGAGTAATGGCCATCACACGTGTCTACAGCGTGCGCGTCATCGCCGGTGCTGCGATTTTCTCCATGGTCATGTCCTTCTTTGGACCGTTGGCGGCACTGATTTCCACCATTCCTGGTGACGTCATCGGTGGCGTTACGTTCTTGCTATACGGCATGATCGGCACCAGCGGCTTGCGCTTGTTGGTTGAAGAAAAAGTGGACTACAGCAAGTCCAAGAATCTGATCCTGACATCCATCGTTTTCGTCACTGGATTGAGCGGCTTGACAGTTCAATTTGCAGGCATCCAATTAAGCGGAATGGTCTTAGCCAGTGTTGTCGGCATCATCTTGAGCTTATCCTTCTACCTGTTTGATAAAGCAGGCTGGATGAACGAAACAGACTGAGAACAGGCTGGCTCCTGATAGCAGATGCAGGCAGGCACTTATCGGATCCAACCTTTCCGACTGCATCAGCCGATTAAAATTTATGACGGCTCCAACACGGGATTCCCTGGGTTGGGGCCGTCATTTTCGCTTTTTTGAGCAGCCGTAGTATAATTGAGGCAAATGAGGGGAGTTGGGCGCATGTTGACGAAGAGGATGAAGATTTCTATCGTTGCGGGAGCTCTTTTGGGTGTAGTCTGCATCGTGGGTGCCCAGTTGCGGTCCGGATTTGAGAAGGAGGCGCTTTATCTGTTCGCCTTTTGGTATAACCGGCTATTGATGGGTGTCGTTATTGGTTTTGCAAAAGAAACGAAGGAATTGAAACGAGCATTGGGGCGTGGAGCCATCCTAGGGTTATGGGTTTCCTTTGCTTTCTACAGTTCAACAGGATTCGAAGATTTTGTCGGTTTTGCGGCAGGCATCGCTTATGGTGTCATCATTGAGTATGTCGCCTACAGATTCGCTGATAGGGGCTGATGATTTGAAATCCAGAATCAAGGAAATTTCGGAAGAATTGAAATTGGTCATCTCAGGAAAGACTTTCGATGCTTTATTGCCTCCCTTGTTGTTTGCCGTCGTCAACGGCAGCTATCAGTTGACTGTCGCAAGCATCTTGGCGATTGCTTTGGCTGTAATCTTGGGAATCATCCGTTTGGCACGGAAGCAACCGTTGCGTTATGCCGTGGGTGGTTTGCTGGGGGTTATGTTTGCTTCCGGAATCGCGTATTTCTCGAATAATGCCGCCAATTATTATCTTCCCAAAATAGCGAGCAGCGCGCTGCTCGTATTGGCGGCGCTAGTGAGCATCATCCTGGGGAAACCGCTGGCCGCGTTGACGAGCCATTTGACGCGCGGTTGGGATTTGGATTGGTATTGGCGCAAAGACGTGAAACCGGCCTATCAGGAAGTGACGGTCCTTTGGTTTCTGTTTTTTCTGATGCGCTTGGCTTTGCAAATCATTCTTTTCAGGCGCGGCGACATTGTCGAGTTGGCTTGGACCAATACGCTCCTGGGGCTTCCGTTCACGATTGCAGGATTGATCCTCAGCTATCTCTACGGCATTTGGCGCCTCCGCAACCTCAATGGACCAAGCGTGGAGGAACACAGGGAAGGAAAACCGCAGCCGTGGGAAGGGCAGACACGTGGATTTTAATCGGAAGGATTTCGGAAAGAAGGCATTTTGATGGATAAAAAGAGAACAACCGCAGTGAACGGCCGCCATGCCAATCGCATTCCCAGTAAATGCCTCTTTTTATTGATGAGTCTGTTGCTCTTTGGTTGTGGGACCTCCAATGATGGCGATACAAGTGAAACGGATCTGGAAGAGCTGACCAAAATCGAGGTGACCGAATACGAAGGACAAGATTTGTCTTCTTTGACCGATTTTCGGGAAAACTCAATCAAGGGCCCCCAATACATAGACAGTGATGCCTATACGCTGACGATCGACGGCTTGGTCGAACAGCCGGTTGCCTTAACCTACGATGAAGTGCTGGATAATCAGAAGTACACAAAGGTTGTGACGTTGCATTGCGTGGAAGGATGGAGCGTCGACATCCTTTGGGAAGGGGTTCTGCTTGCGGACCTGTTCGAAGGAGTGGACGTTCAGGCAAGCGCCGATACGGTCATTTTTTATTCAGAGGATGGCTACAGCACAGCCCTGCCGCTGCAGACAATCATGGACAGGCAACTGATGATCGCCTACAAGATGAATGGGGTTGTCCTGCCACCCGAAAGAGGCTTTCCGTTCCAGCTGGTAGCGGAAGATAAGCTGGGATACAAATGGATCAAATGGATCACCCGCATCGAACTGTCCGATGACGCGGACTATAAAGGCTATTGGGAACAGCGGGGGTTTGACAACGATGCGGATGTCGAACCCTAAGCAGAATGGCCGGGGCGGTTGTCCTGGTCATTTTTTCGTCCCAACTGAGTTTCTTCAAAACTATAGGCTGGAGTCCCGGCATTTGGTATGATGGGCTTATCATTTTCAGAAGGTCTGACGGGCTTGCTGGAAAGAGCGAACGACCTATGCAAAAGGCTACATGATCGAGAAAAAATAACAGTAATGATGAGGATACGTATGATACTTGTAATAGATAATTATGATTCCTTCACCTACAACCTCGTCCAATACCTGAGACAATTGGATGAGAACGTTGTGGTGAAACGGAACGATGAAATAACAATAGAAGAGATAGCGGCACTTAATCCGCTGATGATCCTGATTTCCCCGGGTCCGAAGACGCCAAATGAAGCAGGCATCAGTCTGGATGTCGTCAGACATTTCTCAGGGACTGTCCCGATTCTGGGAATCTGTCTGGGGCACCAGACGATCGCCGGGCTGTTCGGCGCGGCAATCGTGAAGGCGAAAGAGCCTGTCCATGGGAAGGTTCACGCCATTCAGCACACAGGGAAAGGCGTCTTCCAGGGATTGAAAAGTCCGCTGAATGTCACAAGATACCATTCCTTGATCGTGGAAAAGGAGAGCCTCCCGGAAGCGCTTGAGGTCACGGCTTGGACAGAGGATGGCGAAATCATGGGCTTTCTTCATCGGGAAGAGTTGATCGAGGGGGTCCAGTTCCATCCCGAGGCGATACTGACGGAGCATGGGCTGGATATGTTGCGCAATTTTTATGAGCGCGCCAAAAAAAAGCGGGAAGGGGGGCGGTTTTGATGAAAAAAAGCAAGACTGACATCGTGATCAAGGAAATCGTTACCGGACTTTCGAGCTTCGAACTGTTTTCTTTGTTCCGCGAACGCAAGCATTGTTTTTTCCTTGACAGCGGGATGGATCCGGAAAAGTTGGGACGCTATTCCTTCATCGGATTCGATCCTGAAATGACGCTGACTGTCAAAGCGGGCGTGGATGCTTTTGCAGAACTGAAAGCACTATTGGAAGAATATCAGCTGGACTATGCAGGCGAGCTTCCTTTCATCGGCGGAGCTGTCGGTTACTTCGGCTATGAGTTGCGCCATCAGGTGGAACGGTTGCCGAAGGAAGCGCACGATGATGTCCAGATTCCGGACAGCTTTTTTGGCATCTATGATGGGGCGATTGTGGTGGATCATCTTTTGGGAAAAGTCCATCTTGCCTCGCCGGGGTTCTTCGGCGATCCGGAAAAGTGGGTTACCGAGGTGGAAAAGGCTATTACGGCAGCGGAAGGGATGCATTTTCCGGCTGCGGACTTTGAATTGACAAGCGAAGCCAGACCGAAGCTCACTGCGAACATGACAAAGGATTACTATTTGACGGCAATCGCGCGCATCAAGGAGTATATCCGGTCCGGCGACATCTATCAGGTCAACATGACCCAACGCTTCCAATGCCGTACGGAAGCATCGCCCTACGAGCTGTACACGCGCTTGCGCAACATCAACCCGGCTCCCTTCGCCGCGTACATCGACTTCGGTATGGGGCAGCTGTTGAGCAGCTCGCCGGAGCGGTTCCTGCAGATCCGCAACGGCAAGGTGCAGACGAGGCCGATCAAAGGCACCCGTCCACGGGGCGCCACCGAACAAGAGGATAGCGCCAATCGCCAGGAGCTGCTGGAAAGCGAGAAGGACCGTGCCGAATTGCTGATGATCGTCGATCTGATGCGCAATGATTTGGGCCGTGTCTGCAAAACCGGCAGCGTCGAGGTTACGGAAATGTACCATATCGAGGAATACAGCACTGTTTTCCAGCTTGTTTCGACTGTCGAAGGGGAGCTGGAGGAAGGCATCCATGCGCTCGATTGCATCAAAGCCGCCTTTCCGGGCGGATCGATAACGGGTGCGCCGAAAATCAGGGCGATGGAAATCATCGATGAAATCGAGCCGACCCAGCGCAACGTCTATACCGGATCGATAGGCTATGTCGGCTTCAACGGCGATGCCGATCTGAACATCGTCATCCGGACGATCCTGCAGAAAGGCGACACCGCCTATTTTCAGGTCGGCGGCGGAATCGTCTGGGATTCGGATGCGGAAATGGAATACGAGGAGACGCTTGTGAAGGCAAAGGCACTCATCGAGGCGCTGCAGGCGGAATTGCCGGAAGGGGAAAACGAATGAAAGTATTTTTGAATACGGCCTATCTTGAGGAAGATGCAGCGCTGATCAGTCCGCTGTCCCCAGGCTTCATGTACGGATACGGAGTTTTTGAGACGATCCGCGTTTCCGGTAAACAAGCGCTGTTTCTGGACCAACATTACACACGCATGGTCCGTGCGCTGTCGGTTCTGGGGATGACTTGCCCCTATCAAGAAACCGACCTCCAGCCGATCATCGAAAAATTGCTGAAGCTGAATGGCGTTTCCGAAGGTTTCGTAAAGGTCGTCTGCAGCAAACCGACCCCGGAAAAACAGGCGCATCAGGAAGCGGATATCCTGATCCTGACAGGAATGAAAACCTACAAAGAGGAATACGCGACAGGCTTGAAAGTATGCCTGGCCGATGCGAGAAGGAACGAATTCTCCAAGCTTGTCAGCATCAAAAGCATGAACTATGCGGAAAACATCCTGGAAAAGGAGGCGGCCGTCCAGAGAGGCTTTGATGAAGCTCTTTTCTTGAATACCCAAGGACAGGTTGCCGAGGGATGCGTCGCCAATATTTTTTGGGTCAAGGCTCGCGAGGTTTACACACCCGCTGCGGCCTGCGGCATCCTTGAGGGGACAGCCAGGGCAAGGGTCATCCAACAGTGCCTGGAGTTGGGTATGCCGATTCATGAAGGCAGCTATCTTCAGGAAGAACTGTTTGACGCGGACGAGGTTTTTTTGACCAATGCGTTGATGGGGATCATGCCGGTCAGCCGTTTGGAGGACAAGTACTTCGGCCTAAGGGAATATCAAGTAGTGCCCCAGCTCCGGGGAAACGGGCGCTAAGCGGAGCACACCGTTGATTCCTAGCCGCAACTCCGATGAAGTTGTTTTTATCGGAGAAGGCATGCAAACTGTCGGGTGAACTCCTGCGAAGGCTCCGTTCACCGGAGCAAAAGAAAAAACCACAGTAACCACTCAGACAGCCCTCAAGAAAGGAAAATCGATTAGATGGAAAAATGCGATCAAATCGAAAGAAGCCTCATCAAAAAATACCGGAAATCCTTATGGCGGCCCTTCATCAAAGCGATCCAGGAATATGAACTGATCCAGAACGGCGACAAAATAGCCGTCTGCATCTCCGGCGGGAAGGATTCGATGCTGATGGCCAAACTGATGCAGGAGCTGCAACGGCATGGCACGATACGATTCGAGCTGGTCTTTTTGGCGATGAATCCGGGATACAGTGAACAGAACCAGCAACAGATTTTGGATAATGCCGCATTGATGGACATCCCGCTGACCGTTTTCGAGTCCTCCATTTTTGATGTCGTTGAGAATGTGGACTCGTCCCCCTGTTATCTTTGCGCGCGCATGCGCAGGGGCAGTCTGTACCAAAAAGCCCAGGAGCTCGGCTGCAACAAGATCGCTTTGGGCCATCATTTCGATGACGTCATCGAGACGATCTTGATGAATATGTTCTACGGCGGGACCATCGAGACGATGATGCCAAAGCTACACAGCCGGAACTTCGAAGGGATGGAGCTGATCCGGCCGCTTTATCATGTGAAGGAAGCGGATATCATCGCCTGGAAGGACTACCATCAATTGACATTCCTCCAGTGCGCCTGCCGTTTCACGGAAATGTACGATAATCAACCGAGCGATATCGGAGGTTTCAAGCGCAAAGAGATGAAGGCATTGATCGGCCAACTGCGCGAAACGAGTCCGCTCATCGACGCGAATATCTTCCAGAGTGTGCAGAGCGTGAACCTCGAAAAAATCATTTCTTCCCGAGATCGGGACGGAAGGCATCATTTTCTGGAAAAATACGCGGATGGGGCTGAAAGGCCGCAGCAAGATATGGTAGAATGAGTCGAACCTCCGCAAAATCGGAGAACATTATTAGGGAGTTGAAAGAAATGACCTTGTCATTCGAAGAAAAAAAAGCGATATTTGATGATTATAAAGAACTGACGGCTGTTCCGGTCTCGATGAACCGGATCAATTATCATTTCAATCCGAGTGCGGTGGACCACAAAATCGCTGTCCGCTTCCTGCATCCAAACGGCAATGCCTTCATTTATGCAGGCTACCTGCCGAAAGAAGAGACGGATAAAGGCTATATTTCCGTATTGGAAAGCGATGAAGGAAGGATCCGTTTCCTGTTGGAAAAGGCGATTTCCTTTCTGAAAAAAACCGAAGACGGCTATGAGGAGGGCTACTCGGAAAAATGGGTGGATCGGTCTGGAGATGTTCTGTTGCTGATCTACGATAATCCGATGTGGTCGGTTGCGTTGAAGAACGGTCAAATGGAAGGGATTTTCAAAACCCGTGATGCAGCTGTCGGTTATCTGAATGATGAAGGTTTCTCGCGAACCAATTAACCGCTAAAAGCATGCGAAAGGAAGGCTGGCATGGGAATCAGAAAAATGCTTGCGGACTATTTTCCCTTTAATGAACAGGAAGAAAAGGACCGTGAGCTGATGCTTCGCTATCTGGATCAATTCGATGATTTGTTCAAGCGTGAGAATGCGTTCGCCCACTTCACCGCTTCGAGTTGGGTCGTGAATCGCGACCATACCAAGGTGCTGATGGTCTACCATAACATCTACAGGTCCTGGTCCTGGATCGGGGGCCACATGGATGGCGAAACCGATTTTTTGGCGACGGCCATCCGGGAAACGATGGAAGAGACGGGTATCGAGCAGGTAAAGCCGATTTCGCAGAAGCTCTTTTCGCTCGAAATATTGAGTGTGGATGGGCACGTCAAAAACGGCAAACAGGTAGGGACGCATGTGCATCTGAATCTGACCTACCTGCTGGAAGCTGACGAGACGCAACAGACGAGCGTCAAACCTGACGAAAACAGTGGGGTCGCTTGGATGGGATTGGAAGAGGCGCTTTCCAAGTGCAGCGAACCTTACATGAAGGGCATTTACGCCAAGCTGAACGATAAATTGAAGACAATGCAATAACGAAAAAAATAGCCGCTCGGCGCCGATGGTTCTCATTTTCCATCGCCAACAAAAAGTGGCATAATGACAGGGGAGAGCATCGACTGCGCCGAATAACGGCTTCGGCGGGTCGGTGCAGCCGCTGTTTTTTTTGTCCATTTGCACTGTAGAGGCCGGCATGAAAGAGATCAAGGGGGAATTCAAATATGCAAAAAATTGTTCCGCATTTTTGGTTTGATACGCAAGCAGCAGAAGCCGCCGCATTCTATACCTCACTGTTCGATAATTCCAAAATCACAAACGTCAGCCAAATCCAGAATCCACCACCATATGGAACGGCCGATATTGTTTCGATGACGTTGGCCGGTCAGGATTTCATGGCGATCGCGGCAGGCCCATATTTCCGCTTCAATCCGTCCATTTCCATCCGGATCGATTGCACATCAATGAAGGAAATCGATTTTCTTTGGGAAAAACTTTCGGAAGGCGGCGCGGTGCTCATGCCGTTGGATGCTTATCCCTTCAGCAAAAGGTATGGCTGGACGGAGGACCGTTACGGCCTGTCTTGGCAAATCATGCATGTCGGCGAACGGAAGATAGAACAGAAATTGACTCCGACGCTGATGTTCACCAAAAAACAGTGCGGCAAAGCAGAGGAGGCAATCCTTTTCTATGAGGCTGTATTTTCAGATACCTCAATCGATGCAATGGATTACTACGGAGTGGGGGAGGAACCGGATGCGCCCGGGACGGTAAGGTTCGCTTCTTTCAAATTGGAAGACCAATCGTTCGCAGCCATGGACAGCGCTCAGGCCCATGATTTTGAATTCAATGAAGCCATCTCTTTCATCGTCAATTGCGAAACGCAGGAAGAAATCGATTACTATTGGGAAGCCCTGTCTTTCGTCCCGGAAGCGGAAAATTGCGGATGGCTGAAGGATAAATACGGGGTATCTTGGCAGATCGTTCCAACGGACATGAACGAGATGCTGCAGACCGCGGATCCTGAAAAATTGGCACGCGTCACAGAGGCGACTCTGAAAATGAAAAAATTGGATCTTGCGGAACTGAGAAGAGTTTACGAAGCCTAGTCACTGTTTTTTTGCATGGTTGTATGAAAGAAGGATGCAGGATGAAAAGAGTTAAAAAGACGGTTTGGTGGAAAGGTGTTTTTTGGAGCATCAACTTGTTATTTTTGGCGATTTTGTTGGGATTTTCTGGAGTAGCTTCGGCCACGACCCTAAATGAGGAGAATCTGGATCATTTGGCTGCCGGTGAGACGATTGAAGGACCGGGGTTCTTTGCGGGTAATGTAGTGAAGGTAGACGGAAATGTGGAAGGGACGACTTTTGTTTCCGGGCAGGATGTGCGGATCAATGGCAACATCAACGGTGATCTTTTTGTGGCTGCCCAAACAATTTCCATCAAGGGAACGGTGACCGGCAATATTTATGGAGCGGGGCAAGCGCTCACCTTTGATGGGCAATCGGAAAGCGATGTTTTCTTCGCCGGTCAGAATATTTCTATCGGACAGGATGCTTCTGTTGGCAGGGATCTCTTCGTGGCGGGTGCAACCATCCTGCAGGAAGGGATTATCCAACGCAACCTCTTCGGGGGCGGAGCCGAGGTTGTGCTCAGCGGACAGATTGGCGGGGATGCCAACTTGCAGACGGACAGCCTGAAACTCCAGGACGGCGCCAACATAGAGGGCGACCTCAACTACAAGGGTGAAAATGAAGCTGACATCGGGGCCGGCGCAACGATTGCCGGAGACACCGATTGGGAATTTGCCGAAACGATGGATAAGGGAACAACTGCCGTGAGGGAATCCAATAGGCCGTACATGAAGGTTGTCGGGTTCCTCTGGAGCTTGGCGAGCGCTTTGCTGATTTGGTTCCTGATCAGGATTTGGCGCCCCGCTTTTTGGCAAAACACAACCCGTCCCTTGGCTGAACAGCCGCTGAAGACGTTGGGTGTCGGTCTGCTGACATTGTTGGTGGTGCCGCCGATGATCATCTTGGCGATGGTCACCGTCATCGGGATTCCGATCGCGCTCATCCTGGGCGCCGTTTATCCGATTGCTTTGTATCTGTCGCGGATCATTGTGGCAGTGTTCCTCGGACAGTGGTTGGCGAATCGTTTCAAGTGGCCCGAGCTGCATAAAGGCGTCTGGCTGGTGCTTTTGGGATTGATCATCCTGGGTGTTTTGCGGATGCCTCCGTTCATCGGCTTCCTGAGTTCCTTGCTGATCGTGATGGCAGGGTTGGGATCGCTGGTGATGGCCTATCATCGGGCTACGCCTGAAACAGCAAGTGTGCAGACCGAATTGGATCTGTAGCCGGAACAGCAAAATGGAAGTCCGGGATGGAAATACGAACGCGTCATTTTCTTTTACCAAGAACGCGCTCCATTTGTTATAATGGACTTTGAGGTGAATGCATGAAATTCGTAGTGGCAAGGACATTCAAAAAGAACGGCAGTGCAGCGGTCGCAATCGATGCAGTACCATCCATTATGGGCTATTCGGAAGAGTTGGAGCAACGATTCGGCCGAAAAATCGAGGTGCTCCTCCTGAGCGGGGACTCCGCGGAAGCCCTTGAAGAGGCGTGGCCGGAATACGCGCCCATCGCGGTGGTTGACAACAAAGAAACATTCGAACGCACGATTGAAGAAAAAGTCAGCCGGAAAAAATAGCATCGGATCGGCGCGGAAGCATATGGGAATGCTGCCGCGCCGGTCTTTTTTTGTTTTAATTCTCCGTTGAACCTCAGTCTGGTATAATCGATTCAGAAGCAAAAAAGCCCAAACACAGGACCGCTTCGGTGGTCAAAGCAGCGAGAGGAGGGGGCCTTTTACCGCGCGTATCCGCCATTCAGGGGATCCGGACAGGTAAGGCAAGAAACATGACATTAAAACAATTAAGATATATGCTGGCAGTCGCCCAATACAAATCGATCAACGAAGCCGCCAAAAAATGCTTCATTTCGCAACCTAGTCTCTCGAATGCCATCAAGGATCTTGAGGAAGAAATCGGCCTGGAGCTGTTCATCCGGACCGCCAAAGGCATCACTTTGACCGCGGAAGGCAGTGAATTCCTGAAGTATGCCCAACAGGTGATCGAGCAAGCGGAGTTGCTGGAACAGCGCTACCTCGACAAGAAACCAGCCAAGCAATTGTGTTCCATTTCGACCCAACATTACGCGTTCGCCGTTAGTGCCTTCGTCAACATGATCAAAAAGAGCGGAGCCGATGAATACAAGTTCACCTTGCGCGAGACGCGCACGCATGAAATCATCGAGGACGTCAAAAGTTTCCAGAGTGAAATCGGCATCCTCTATCTGGATTCGTTCAACCGCAATGCGCTGAAAAAAATCCTGCAGGAGAGCCAATTGGAGTTCCATCCTTTGTTTGAAGCGGCACCGCACATCTTTGTTAGCGTCCGCAATCCGTTGGCGACCAAACAAAGCGTTACCTTAGCGGATCTCGAGGATTATCCCTACCTGTCGTTCGAACAGGGCGAGCATAATTCCTTCTATTTTTCGGAAGAAATCCTCAGCACCGTCTTCCATAAAAAAAGCATACTGGTCAGCGACCGCGCCACTTTGTTCAACTTGGTGATCGGTTTGGATGGCTATACCATCTCCACCGGCGTACTTAGTGAAGAGTTGAACGGCACGGATATCGTTTCCGTACCTTTGGATGTCGAAGACCGGATGGTGATCGGTTGGATCGCCAACAAGAAAGCCGGAATCAGCCGGCAGGCAGCAGCCTACATCAAGGAGCTGAAGGCAGTGATCCGAACCTATGGCAATTAATAGGTTCGGTCTGCTTGGGATATAGCCTGTTGCTATAACTAAATATATTTTTTTGGTGTTACTCTATATCTTCATTCCATGTCATACTATTGGAAATAAATGACTTCTTGCGGGAAGTCATCAACTAACATGATCAATTGTACACAAAGTAAGTGCGCTTGGAATTGGCCACTTTGAACAAATTGAAGGAGGACATGATTATGAAGATTAGAGATATGATCAGCAAAGGGGAACCAACCGTTTCGTTTGAAATTTTTCCGCCGAAGAGCAGCTATTCCCTCGACACCGTGTTCGATACTTTGCATGACCTGAAGGGCCTGCATCCCGATTTCATTTCCGTGACCTACGGCGCTGGCGGGACCGCCCAAAGCAACACGGTCGAAATCGCATCGCGCATCAAAAAGGATTTCGGCATCGAATCGATCGCCCATTTGACTGGCTGCACCTCGACAAAAGAGGGCATGAAACGGACGCTGGCATCGATCAAGGATAGCGGCATCGAAAACATCCTGGCTTTGCGTGGCGATATCCCGCAAGAAAAATTGGCGGACAAGAATTGGAATCCGGAATACCGTTATGCTTCCGAGCTCATCGACGACATCAAAGCAGCAGGCGATTTTTCGATAGGAGCTGCCTGCTATCCGGAAGGGCATGTCGATTCCATCAACAAAGTGGATGACCTGAAAAATCTGAAAAGGAAAATGGACCATGGTGCGGACTTCATGATCACGCAGCTTTTCTACGACAACGATCTATTTTATCAGTTCAAAGAGAAATTGGATCTTGTCGGCATCGAACAGCCGGTCATCGCCGGGATTTTGCCGGTGCTGAACATCAAACAGGTGAAACGGATCCAGGAAATTTCCGGCTGCAATCTGCCGCCGAAATTTCTGCGGATACTTGATAGATACGAACACGATCCGGCATCGCTGCAGGAAGCCGGCATCGCTTATGCAGTCGATCAGGTCATCGATTTGCTTTCTTCCGGGGTGGATGGCGTCCATATCTACACGATGAATAAGCCAGATGCGACAAGAAGAATCATGGAGAACATCTCCTGTGTCCGCAAGGCGGTCTGCCGAAAAGAGCCGCAAAGATGAAGACGGATCTGAAACTGGTCGCGAAGTACCTTGGCTTCGGCAACAAACAACCGGACGAACGGACAAGGAACGATATGGAGGCCATCGCCGCCCAGTTTGAGCAGGCAGTCAATGGGAAATGGACTTATGGACACTATCTCCTGGACCACTCAGTTGAGGGATTGATCACGCTGGAGGGGACCGCTGTGGTGCTGGAAGGGAAAAGCATCACCCGCACGCTTAAGCGATGCAAGGAGGTCTACATCATGGTCTGCACGTTAGGCGCGCAGGGGGACCTCCTCATCGAGCGCAATAAGATGATGTCGCCTACCTTAGGCATGATCGCGGATGCCTGTGCATCTGCATTCGTCGAGACGATCGCGGACAGTTGCCAGCAGGAAATCGAAAGCCAATTGCCAGCGGGAGCCGCATTGACTTTCCGGTACGCGCCCGGATACGGGGATCTTCCTTTGGCCACCAACAAAACGCTGCTCGGGGAATTACAGTCCGACAAGCGGATTGGGGTCCATCTGACGGACTCGATGCTGATGACGCCAAGAAAGTCAATCGTGGCGATTTTGGGCGTTCTGGAGGAAGGCACCTCCAAAGGCAAGAACCATCGCTGCGGAAACACCAGCTGCAGCGCGTGCGATCTGAACGACAGCTGCACAGCCAGAAGTTAAGCTAGGAGGCAAAGGAATGGATATCAGGAAACAAGTTGGAGAAGAGCTGCTTCTCTTTGATGGAGCGATGGGCACGATGCTCCAGACATACGGGATGAAAGCCGGCCAAAATCCGGAAGCGTTGAATGTGGAGGATCCCGAGCTGATCGGCCGGATCCATAGGGAATACGTCGAAGCCGGCGCGCGGTTCATCACGACCAATACTTTTGGTGCGAATGCCTACAAACTCAAGGAAACGGGCTACTCCGTCACGGAAGTGATCACTGCGGCAGTCGAAATCGCCAAAGCGGCAACGGCAGGGACCGTGGCGCAAGTGGCGCTTGATATCGGACCGGTAGGGAAGATGATGAAACCGATCGGATTGCTTGATTTCGACCAGGCTTACGATTATTTCCGCGAACAAGTGACGATTGGAACAGCGGCCGGAGCTGATCTGGTCCTCATCGAAACGATGTCGGATCTGGCAGAAATGCGCGCGGCCGTTTTGGCTGCGAAAGAACACAGCGACCTGCCGATCTTCGCGACGATGACCTTTACGGATGACGGCAATACGCTGACCGGAACCGAGCCGGAAATCATGGCGCTCTCCTTGGATGCATTGGGTGTGGATGTGCTGGGCGTAAACTGCTCATTGGGGCCAAAGGAACTGATTCCCATCATCAAAAGGATTCTGGCCTTCACGAACACGCCGGTGATGGTGCAGGCAAATGCCGGTATCCCTGTGACGGAAGCGGGCGTCGCCAAATATTCCGTCACTTCCGCGGACTATCTTGAGGTCGCGAAGGAGCTTGCCGGTTTGGGGGTTTCTGTGATTGGGGGCTGCTGCGGCACGACACCAGAGTATATTCGCGATCTGCAGCAGGCATCAACTTCTTTTGCGAAAAGGGAAGTCAATCATTTGAAACGGTACGTTTGTTCCGCGCAGAAAAAAGTTTGCCTGGACGGCCAGATCACCCTCATCGGTGAGCGGATCAACCCGTCAGGCAACAAGGCTTTGAAGGAACAATTCGTGGCAGGCAATCCATTGGCGGCCATCAAAGTCGCTTTTGAACAGGTCCAAAAAGGTGCGGATGTTTTGGATGTCAACACCTCTTTGCCGATGATCGACGAAACGGACTACATGACAAAAATCATCGATGGGATGAGCGGACTGGTGGAAGCACCGTTGCAATTCGATTCGACCAAACCGGAAGTGCTTGAAGCAGCTTTGAGGCGCTACAGCGGTGTTGCGATCGTCAATTCGGTCAATGGGAAAGAATCCTCGATGGCCGAGATTTATCCGATCGTCCAGAAATACGGCGCCTTTGTCGTGGCCTTGTGTCTGGATGAAGCCGGCATCCCGGATGACGCGGACGGCCGGACCAAGGTCGCCCAAAAGCTGATCGATCGAGCGGGAGAGTATGGTATCGGCTCTGAAAGACTGTTGGTGGATTGCCTTGTGCTCACTGCGGCTGCCCAACAGAAGGCGGTAATGGAGACGCTGAAGGCATTGCGCTGGGTCAAGGAAAACACGCAAGCGTTGACCACTTTGGGACTGAGCAACGTTTCCTATGGACTTCCTTTCCGAGCCTTGATCAACCGTACCTATTTTGCGATGGCCCTGACTTCGGGATTGGATACGGTCATCATCAATCCGGGAGCAGACGGAATCGTCGACACGATGCGCGCCTTCAATGTTCTGTCAGGACAGGACGAAGGTGCCATCGACTATATCGACTACAACAACAAAAAAGCTGTGGTCAAATCCGATGGGCCCAAGCAGGAAAACGTGGTCCGTTCCTACCGGGAAATGCTCTTGGAGGGCGACGAAACTGGGATCATGAAGGCGACCAACGCGCTGCTTAAAGACAATACGCCATTGGCTGTCGTTGACGATCACATCGTGCCGGCATTGGATGAAGTCGGCAAACTCTATGAGCAGAAGAACATCTTCCTGCCTCAGCTGATCCGCGCCGCCGAAACGGCCGGTAAGGCCTTCGAGACGATCCGGGCAAAACTTGCTGCAGGCAATGAGAAGCTGGAATCGAAGGGAACCATTGTGATGGCCACCGTAAGAGGGGATATCCATGATATCGGGAAGAATCTGGCGAAAGTGCTGCTTGAAAACTATGGCTACGACGTCATCGATCTGGGCAAGGATGTTCCAATCGAGGAGGTTGTGGCGGTCGCCAAGCAACATCAAGTCAAATTGGTCGGACTGTCTGCGTTGATGACGACGACCGTCACTGCGATGGAGGACACGATCACAGCCTTGCGCGAGGCTGGTTTGCCTGTGAAGGTGTTCGTCGGTGGAGCCGTACTGACTGAAAAGTACGCCAAGGCCATCGGTGCGGATTACTACTGCAAAGATGCCCGAGCCGGCGTCATGGTAGCCGAAGAAGTTTTTAGTAGAATGTAAAAAATCCCGGAAGAGACTCCATTCAAAATGGATCTCTTCCGGGATTTTTCTGTTAGGCTGGATGTCTCGTCTTATTCATGGCATCCGGTTTTGATCTTAAGATAACAGCACTGATAAGGAGCGCGACCGCATAAAGAGCCAACACAACGTAAAGTACGGTGTTATAGGAACCTGTCCTCGCAATGATGAAGGCACTCAATTGGTTCCCGGAAAGTCCGGCAAAAGCCCAAGCCGATAAAGCCAGTCCGTGGATGGTGCTGATGCTCGCCATCCCGAAGCGGTCGGCAAGCAATGGCGGAAGGCTGGAGAAGCCGCCACCGTAGCCGGCGTTGATGACACAAAGCGTGATGATGACTAAAGGAGCGATTGCGTTGTTGATGCCGTTCGCCAAAAGCGTCATTGCCGTAGCAGCGATAGACAGACTGAAAATCCAGATATAAATGGTGTTCCTGTCTTTCAACCGGTCACCGAACGATGCAAAGCCAAGCCTGCCGCTTGCGTTGAAGAGCGCCGTCAATGAGCTTATCGCTCCGACTGCACCGAAGCCGATGAAGTGCAGCAAATCCTTCTCCTGCGAGATGAGCGCCAAGCCGCAAGTGATGTTGATGAAGAACATCAACCAGATGCCGATGAAGGTTTTGTTCTTGAAGATGTCGAGGATATTCTCACCCTTCTTCTTCTGAATGGGCACTTCCACCCAATCTGCCGGTTTTTTCAACAGTAGATGGCCTAGGAACATCATGATGAAATAGACAACCGCCAGGATATAGAACAGTTTGTAAAGCCGAGTCGGGTCAACGAGCGTACCATCCGCGTTTGTCGTACCCAAAAGCATCTCGATGATCGGGCTGGCGATGACTTTTGCTAATCCGAATCCGGCCACCGCTATACCTGTGGCCAAGCCTTTATTGTTTTTGAACCACAGCATCAGGGTTTTGACTGGCGAGAGATAGCCGATGCCGCAACCGATACCCATCAGGACACCGTATGTCAAAAAGATGCCGATCAGCGATTTCTGTTGGATGAAAAATCCGGTTCCGGCCATCCCGGCGGCAAAACAAACGGCCGCAATCAGCGAAGATTTGTGGATATCCTTTTCCACGACCCTGCCCGCGAAGGCAGCCGACATGCCAAGGAAGAAGATGGCGATACTGAAAGCCCATTCGACCTCGCCTTTCGGCCTGCCGATGTATTCGGCGATGCCCCCCTTCAGCAAAGACCAGCAATAGACTGTACCGATGCTGCAGTGGATCAGCAGTGCCGGAACCGCGGCACGCATCCATTTATTTTCGATATTGTTCATTTTTAAAGCCCCCCTTTAGGATATATTATGATGGAATTAGTGAATATTCATTCAATCTATCGTCATCATACTATCGAATTGCCGTTTGTGCAATCGCTTTCTGACACAGCCGGGGAGAGGCAGTTTGTCTAATCCGGACAATGTTTTCCCCTGGGACGCTACGCAGACGGAATTTTCTGGAAAAATCGAAGATTTGTCGGTAATATGAACTATGGAAAGTAAAGGAGGCATCAGAAGATGCAAGTGAATATTAGAAAAGCTGAACTGCAGGATTTAACTGCATTGAAAATAATAGAGGATGCTTGTTTTCCGGAAGCCGAGGCGGCAACGCTCGAATCACTCAGCGAGCGGCTGCATCTGTTCCCTGATAGCTTCCTGGTTGCCGAAGTCAAGGGTGAACTGGTGGGATTCGTGAACGGCGCCGTCATCGATGAGCCGATCATCCGGGATGCCCACTACCATGATGCCGCCCTGCATAATCCAGAGGGTGCTTATCAAAGCGTATTCGGCTTGGATGTGGGTCCGACCTTCAGAAGGCAAGGAATCGCTGAAAAGTTGCTGACGGCATTGATCGATGCGGCCAGGCAAGCAGGCAGAAAAGGCGTGACGCTTTGCTGCAAAGAAGAAAAGATTCCTTACTACGAGAAGTTCGGGTTGGTGAACAGCGGCAAATCGAGCTCCACGCACGGGAATGCCGTCTGGTATGACATGATTCTGCATTTTGAAGGGGAATTGAATAGGGGGAAACGGATGGAGCCGAAAATCATATTGGCAAGTCAATCGCCAAGGCGCAGCGAATTGCTGGCCTTGTGCATCAAGGACTTCACAGTCCAGGCTGCGGATATCGACGAAAAAGCGATCGAAGAACGCATCCTGGCCGAGGCGGGCCAAAAAACGTTCCTGGACACTGCCACAGAGTTGGTCGAAACATTGGCGCGGGAAAAAGCGGCGGTCATCCATCGCGAAAACAGAGAAGCCATGGTCATCGGTTCGGACACTGTGGTCGTGTTGGACGAAAAGATCCTGGGCAAACCGGTTGATGAAGCCGATGCCTATGCGATGCTGCGCGCAATGGCAGGCAAGATCCATTCGGTCCTGACCGGCGTCAGCATTTTATGGGGCGAAAAGGAAGAGACCTTTGCTTCCGAGACGAAAGTCAGCTTCTTTGAGTGGGACGATCGGATGGAGGTGGAAGTGAAAGCATATGTGGCATCGGGCAAGCCGATGGATAAAGCCGGAGCATACGGCATCCAAGAGGAAGCAGCACTCTGGGTTTCCAGTATCGAAGGCGATTACAACACGATCGTCGGGTTTCCGGTCGCCTTGGTCGATAAAGCCATCCACCGCTTGCTGATAAAAGCACAGACAGAGAAGTAGTTGTTGAAAGCAAGAAAAAACGATCACGGTCAGCTGGATGCTGAGTGCGATCGTTTTTATTGTTACCGGTCGGTAAGTTCGATCTGGCGGATGACGCGCGCCGGATTCCCAGCAATCACGACATTGTCTGGGAAGGATTTGGTCACGACGCTGCCCATACCGACGACGACATTGTCCCCCAGCGTGACACCTGGACCAATCACGGAAGAGCCGCCGATCCAGACATTGTTCCCGATCGTGATCGGTTTGCCGTATTCCCAGCCGCTGTTCCGTTCGACAGGGTCAAGCGGATGGGTGGCGGTATAGAGGCTGACATTCGGCGCAATCATCACGTTGTCCCCGAAAGTGACCGGGCACGTATCGAGTATCGTGCAATTGAAGTTCGCATAGAAATTCTCGCCGACAAAAATATTGAAGCCGTAGTCCAGCGAAAATGTCGGTTCGATATAGATATTTTCCCCGGTTTTTCCGAACCAATTTTTCAACAGTTCACTGCGCTTGCGGGCATCCGTTTCGTTGTTGAAAAGGTGCATCTTTTCCCGGGAACTGTGTCGCATCGAGGAAAGCTCCGGATTGCTGGAAAAATAAAGTTCACCGGCGATCATTTTTTCTAGTTCTGATTTCATTTTATAGTCTCCTTACGTATAGGATGGTAAATTTTTTTGGTTATATTTACTAATTATAACCAAACATTTACTGATTTGATATACGAAATGAATCAGGTGCTATTTTATTTTTGCGTTAAAAAAAATCTTTTAACTGGAATAAGTCATTTTGAGTTTTTCAGAGATCCTTCTCATTTATTTTGGATTGTGGAACAAAAATGCAGTAAGATATGTGTAAGCGATAACATTTGCGAAGTGGATGATTGGGGTTGATGAGATGAAGGAAGCTATGTTGTACGAAAAACTGGGGGACGGCAGGGTCAGATGCGGCGTCTGTCCGCATCATTGCGTCATCGCGGAAGGCAAGCGGGGTATCTGTGCAGTCAGGGAGAATCGGGATGGGACGCTGTATGCTTTGAACTACGGGAAAGCTATCGCGGTCGCAATCGATCCCATCGAGAAGAAGCCGCTCAATCATTTCCTTCCCGGCACCACAGCCTATTCGTTTGCCACGATTGGTTGCAATCTGCGCTGTCTCTGGTGCCAGAACTGGGCGATTTCGCAGGCATCAAAACCGAATCGTCCGATTTATGGGGAGGACATCAGCCCGGAAGAGCATGTGCAGCGGGCTTTGGCTGCCGGCTGTCCTTCCATCGCCTATACGTATACCGAACCAATCATCTTTGTCGAATACGCGCTCGACACCATGAAGCTGGCCCGTGAAGCGGGATTAAAGAATATCTGGAAGACTGCCGGCTATGCGACGAAGGAGACATTGGATGCCATCATCCCATATCTGGACGCCGTCAATGTCGATCTGAAAGGGACCGATGACGAGGTCTACAAAGAATATTGCGGCGGAACGGCACAGCCGGTGCTGGATACGATCATACGATTTCATGAATCCGGCGTGCATCTCGAAATCGCTACGCTCGTCGTCCCTGGCGTGAATGACCGCGTCGATCAACTCGAACGGATGGCGCGTTTCATCGCCGAGGAGGTCGGCAAAGAAGTGCCTTGGCATATCAACCGCTTTTTTCCTGATTGGAAAATGATGGACACAGCCATCACGCCGATGGAGACTCTGGAAACAGCCGCAGCGCTAGGGAGAAAATTCGGTTTGCAGCACGTGCACATCGGCAACATCTAGAAAAGGGGGAAAACTCATGTTGGTTTTTGGCGTCATCAGTCCGCATCCACCGCTCATTATTCCTGAAATAGGCGGGAAGGACATCGAAAGGGTAAAACGCACAGTGGCGGCTTTGGAGATGGCAGCCGAAAGACTCGCAGCCGCAAAGCCGGACCGTCTGCTCATCATCTCGCCGCATGAAGGCCACGGTTTTGAAGTGCCAATGCATTATCTCGGCAAAAAACTGCCGCCCAACCTGGAAACGGAAAAGATTTTGGTGACGGTGCCTTCCTATGAGCACTACTATGAATGGGGAAAACGATATGGAGAAGCCTGCGATCAGTCGGATCTGCGCACAGCCATCATCGCCTCTGCGGACTTGTCGCACGTGCTGAAGCCGGAGGGGCCCTACGGCTACCATTCGGCGGGGCCTTTGTTTGATAAATTAGTGATCAAAGCCATCAAGGAAAAGGAAGCCGGGCAGCTGTTGCGGTTGGATGCCGGGTTCCTCGAAAGGGCGGCGGAATGCGGGCTGCGCTCCATCCTGTTTCTGATGGGAGCTTTCGAAGGCAGGGAATACGAAGCGGAAATGCTCTCCTACGAAGGGCCTTTCGGGGTCGGTTACCTTGTCGCAACCTTCACGCCTTCTGAGGCCTAGTCCAAAGCTCAAATAAAGCTCACATGAAGTTGATGAGAGAGCTTGTGCAGGGTTGCAAAAATAATTTTGCCAATCAATAAGAAGAGGCGATAGATTATGAAAAAAACATTTTTCACCTCAGAATCGGTCATGGAGGGGCATCCAGATAAACTCTGCGATCAGATAGCCGACGGGATTTTGGATGCCATTCTGGAAGATGATCCATTCGCGCGGGTGGCATGCGACGTTTCCGCCAGCACCGGTTTGATCACGGTTTTCGGCCAGATCACGACGGTCAGCAAGGTAGACATCCCGGCTATCGTCCGGACGATCATCCAGGATGTCGGCTATACGGACAGCGACTATGGCATCGATGGGAAGGCTTGTTCCGTTCTGATCGGTTTGGACAGGCAATCAGCGGATATCGCGGCAGGAGTCGGCTCTTCATTGGAAAAACGGCTCGGTTCAGTTGATGAAACGGACCAATTGGGCGCCGGCGATCAGGGGCTGATGTTCGGCTATGCCTGCAAGGAAACGCCGGAGTTGATGCCGCTGCCGATCACGTTGGCGCATAGGTTGGCCGAGAAGGTGGCGGAACTGCGGAAAACAGGGAAGTTGCCTTATCTGAGGCCGGACGGCAAAACGCAGGTGACTGTGGAGTATGCGGGCGACCGTGCCAAACGGGTCGAAGCGGTCGTCATCGCCTGTCAGCATGACGAATCGGTCGATCAGGAACAAATCAAAGAGGACATGCTCCGGAAAGTGATTCCGACGGTCATTCCGGCGGAGCTACTGGATAATCAGACGAAATATTTCGTCAATGCGACCGGCCGTTTCGTCATCGGCGGACCGGCCGGCGACTCGGGATGGACCGGCAAAAAGATCATCGTCGATACTTATGGCGGTTATGCGCGGCACGGCGGAGGCTCTTTTTCCGGGAAAGACCCGACCAAAGTAGACCGTTCCGCAGCCTATGCTGCCCGATATGTGGCGAAGAACGTCGTGGCAGCTGGCTTGGCCGACAGCTGCGAAATCCAGCTGGCCTATGTCATCGGGGTGGCCAGGCCCGTTTCCGTCCGCGTTGAAACGTTTGGGACGGCCAGCATCGCTGAAGAACAGATCGAAGAACTAATCGGAAAACACTTTGACCTGCGCCCAGCTGCAATCATCCGCGATTTTGACCTGCGGAAACCGATCTACCGAAAGCTTGCTTGCTACGGTCATTTCGGCAGACCCGAATTGGCTCTTCCATGGGAGCGGACCGATAAGGCCGCTTTGCTGGCGGAAGAAGCGATGGATTTGAAACGATTGCCGAAACGTCAGACAGGGGATGAGTTTCATGGATAGAAAGCAGCTTCGGCAGGAAAGGAGCAATTTGCTAAGGTTGGTCATTTACCGTCTTTTTTCAGGTTTGCTTGTGATCGGAGGCATCCTGTTCGCTTTGGCGGGCACCTTCCGTTATTGGCAGGCTTGGCTTTTTCTGGTGGCAATGATGATACCGCTTGTCGTGACGCTCATCTTTTTGTTGCGGAAGAATCCCTCTTTGCTGGAAAAACGGATGAACCTTAAGGAACCACGCAAAGCGCAACGCAAAATTGTCGAAATTTCAGGGATGTTCATGCTCTTGGGCTTTTTTCTGCCGGGATTGGACTACCGTTTTCAGTGGTCCGATGTCCCGATTTGGCTGATTGTTGGCAGCGTCATTGTGTTCGAATGCGCCTACTCGATGGTGGTCGCTGTATTAGCCCAGAACAGCTATGCCTCCCGGGTCGTGGAAATCCAGGAAGGCCATCAGTTGATTGACACCGGGCTCTATTCCATCATCCGCCACCCGATGTATTTGGCGTCCATCATCCTTTATCTGTCGATTCCGCTAATACTCGGATCCTACTATGCTTTGATTCCGATGGCATTGAGCTGCCTCGAAATCATCGCGCGGATCAAGGACGAGGAAGAAATGCTGAAGGAAGGGCTGCCGGGCTACACTGCCTATACCCAGCGAGTCAAATATCGTTTGCTTCCGCGTATATGGTGATCCGGAGAGTGGGCAGCTTGCCTTTAGCAAAAATAAATGACCCTCCGGCTGATCCGCAACAGCGGAACAGCCAGAGGGCTATTTTTTCTCATTTGTTCAGGTATTCGCCCAGTCCGGCGTTGCGGAGCTTGCAGGATGGGCACTCGCCGCAACCGCCGGGGGTGCCCATATAACAAGTATGGGTATGTTCCTCGATGTAGGCGAGGCAACCCAGCTGATCCGCCAGCTCCCATGTCTGCGCTTTGGTCAGGTACATCAACGGCGTTTCGACGTTGAAATTGTAATCCATGGCCAGGTTCATGGTCACGTTCATCGATTTGACGAACACGTCCCGGCAGTCCGGATAGCCGCTGAAGTCCGTTTCGCATACGCCCAGGATGATGATGCGGATGCCTTTTGACTTGGCAAAGATGCCGGACAACAGCAGGAACAGGGCGTTCCGGCCGTCGACGAAGGTGTTCGGGTAGTCTTCGGCATCGGCTTCCTTGATTGTCTGCGACTCGTCCATCAAGGCGTTCGTCGTGACTTTGCCCATGACACTCGCTTCAAGTGTGTGGTGTTCGACCCCAAGATCTTTGGCGATCCACGCCGCCCGTTCCAGTTCGATGCTGTGGCGCTGGCCATAGCTGAAGGAAAGGGCCACTGTGTTTGCCGCACCGTACTTTTGGATGGCTTGGATCAGGCAAGTCGTGGAATCCTGGCCGCCTGAAAAGACGACCAAGGCTTGTTTTTGTGTTGTCCCGTTTCCATTTTCCATCTAGCGGTTGTCGACTTTCTCAGGATAAAGATCGTGCTGCGACAAACGTTGCCAAGCCACGTCTGCCCACTTGGTGTCAGGCTTTCCGTAGTTGCAGTACGGATCGATCGAGATGCCGCCTCTCGGTGTGAATTTGCCCCACACCTCGATGTATTTCGGCGCCATCAACGCGATCAGATCCTTCATGATGATGTTCATGCAATCCTCGTGGAAGTCGCCATGGTTGCGGAAGCTGAAGAGATAGAGCTTCAGCGATTTGCTTTCGACCATGATTTCTCCCGGGACGTAGGAAATGTAGATGGTCGCAAAATCGGGCTGTCCCGTCATCGGGCATAAGCTTGTGAATTCAGGGCAGTTGAATTTCACAAAGTAATCATTGTCCGGATGCTTGTTCGGAAAAGTCTCGAGTACTTTCGGATCGTAGTCCTGCGGATATTTTGTCTGTTGGTTGCCCAATTGGGTGATGCAATTCAAATCGGCTTCATTTCGGCCAGCTGTCATTGTTGTTCCTCCTTGCGCTCAGGATTTCAGAAGCGCGCTTTTATAGAATCGTTTTTCCAGCGCCTGCACCAAAAAGTAGCCGACGAAAGCCGGTACCGATTGGCCAATGCAAAGGCTGACGACAAGCGGCAGGAATGGGATTGCTAACAGTTGTGACAGGTAAATCGGCACAATGATTCCAGGAATGAAGATGATCGGCAGAATCAGACACCACTTCGGCAAGTTGTATTTGCGGACAGCGTAGACGAGTGAAGCCGTAATGAAGCCTACGAGGGTTCCACCAAGCATGTCGATGATCCCCAGTCCGCCGAAGAACAGGTTCGACATAAGATTGGCGAGGCCTGCCGGGATGATCAGGAACGGGTTAAAATAAGCTAGGGCGTAAAGAGTTGTGGCGATGCGGATTTGATATTGTCCAAAAGCGAAAGATTGCGTCAGAGCCATGATGACGATGTACATAGCGATATACATTGCTGAGAAAGTCAATTTTTGTGTTTTTGTGAATGTTTTTTGCATCGGTCCACCTCCTAATATTTTTTTCAACGCCTTACAAGAATATGCACAAAAAAAGACGCACGGATGCCGAGAAGGTTGTCTCTAAGGAGAGAACAAGCCAACTCAAAAAACATTCCTGCGTTTTGATTGCATGATTCTATTACCCTAGTTTTATTTTACGACAGGATGGTTACGAACTGTCCCGAACAGTTTATCAGAGAATGGCGGAATTGCCAAGGGTGGTTTTCGAAGTTTATCAAGCCAAGTTTGTCTAAGGGAATTTATTTTATTATAATGAAGATAAAGATAACGCTATCACAGTCGCATATAAGGGCAGTAGGTTCAATCAGCAGGAAGGATGAATAAAATGGACTACATCAAGAGCCACATCAAGAAAAGCATTTTTATCGAAGCACCGTTGGGCAAGGTATGGCAATATGCCGCCAATGTGGGGAACTGGCAAGACATCCATGAGGGTTTGGAAATCGTCAAGCAGGTCAGTGGGGACGGCGGCCTGTCCAGTGTCTACAAGGCAGAATACGACATGTTCGGGAAAATGGTGCCGGTGAACATCGAAGTGCAGCAGGCGGAACTGTTCCCCGAGGAATTCGTCATGCGTGCGGCCATCCGGGTGGACACGGTCGATCCGGCCGAAGATTCTTTCGTGCGGCAAAATTACACGGCCAAAGCGGAGGAAAGCGGAACGACCTTGAATTTGGAAAGCATCCAGAACATCCCTTATGTCGATAATCATAAATCGTTCGACAAGGAAGCTTACCAGGAAAAACGGGATGAGATGGCGCAGCAAGCAATCGAGCGGATCAGGCTGTTCTGCGAAGAATGAACTGACGCAAACGATGATGGTGGAACTGGAAGCGGAACCCTTTGCGGGATTCAGATCCGGTTCCGTTTTTAATTCCGTTCCGCACACTCGTTTTCACAAAAACGCGGATTTATTAATGTTTTCCTGTTATACTGAGACGACAAATCAAAAAGTGAAAGTAGGACAAGATGAATTATACAACATTTGAAGACTTCGCAATCAGCGAAGAAATCGTTACGGCACTAAAGGCATTGCGTTATTTCAAACCGACGCAAGTACAACAGGAGGTCATCCCGATGACCTTAAAGGGCAAAGATATCATTGTCGAGTCGCAGACCGGCAGCGGCAAGACCGTCAGTTTCGGCGTACCATTGTGCGAAAGTGTAAGTTGGGAAGAGAACCGTCCGCAGGCGCTGATTTTGGTTCCTACAAGGGAACTGGCATTGCAGGTGAAAGAGGACATCACCAACATCGGAAGGCTGAAGCGGATCAAGGCCACTGCTGTCTTCGGCAAGACTTCCTTCGATACGCAAAAATCGGAATTGAGACAGAAAAGCCATATCGTAGTCGGCACACCGGGCAGGGTATTGGATCATCTGCAAAAAGGGACAATGAAATTTGACAAGATACGCTACCTGGTCCTTGATGAAGCGGATGAGATGCTCAATATGGGCTTCATTGAGCAAGTGGAAGCCATCATCGATTTCCTTCCGAAACAAAGACAAACGCTGCTGTTCTCCGCGACCATGCCGAATGAAGTGGTGCGTTTGGCCAGCTTCTATATGAAGAACGACCGCGTATCTGTGAAAATGGAAAGCGACGAGGCATCCAAGCCGAAGATTCTGCAATCCTTCATCCGTGTCCAAGAGTCGGGTAAACCCAAGCAACTATTGGATCTGCTGACCGTTGAGAATCCGGACAGCTGCATCATCTTCTGCAATACGCAGGAAGCCGTAAACGGACTGTACACATTCTTGAGCAAAGCCGGTTTGCCGATCGATAAGATGCACGGTGGGATGGTGCAGGATGACCGCACAGCCGTCATGGAAGATTTCCGCAAAGGCAGGCTGCGTTATTTGGTGGCTACGGATGTAGCTGCGCGCGGGATTGACGTCGATAACGTGACGCATGTCGTCAATTATGACGTTCCCGAGGAGAAAGAAAGCTTCATCCACCGTACCGGTAGGACCGGCCGCGCCGGTAAAACAGGGATAGCCTTGACCTTGGTTACGCCTAATGAGGAAAGAAGCTGGCAGGCAGTGAAAGACTTCGCTCAGCAGGACATCACCGAAATTAATCCGCCGAGCGCCCGCTTCGTGCAGCATCATAAAGCGACTTTCGAAAAGAAACTCCAGGAACGCCCCGTCATCAAACAGGCACGCAACCGGGAATTGAACAAGGACATCACCAAAGTCTATTTCAACGGCGGCAAGAAGAAAAAACTGCGCGCCATCGATTTTGTCGGCACGCTGACCAACCTTCCGGACGTCGATGCGGATGACATCGGCATCATCACAATCCAGGAAAACGTGACTTACATCGAAATCCTGAACGGCAAAGGGCCGCATGTGATTTCCGAGATGCAGAACCGCACCGTCAAAGGCAAAGCGTTGAAAGTGCATAAAGCAAAGAAATAGCTGGAGCAAATTTGAATGATTGAATGATTGAATGTGAAACGACCCGCATGTCTCCGTTAAACGAGGAGCTTGTCGGGTCGTTTTCATACGCTTGCCTCAAGATTTCGGGTGGCATTCCTGCCCGGCAGCGGCTATACTAAGAAGCAGAAAGTGGTGAACCAATTGAAACCAGTCGCAACATATGAAGAAATAGAACAGCAACGCGGAGACAAATCGATTCTGTATGTGGATGTCAGAAGTCCTTCCGAATTTGCGAAGTCAACCATACCGGGCGCCGTAAACGTGCCCGTCCTGGATGATGAGGATCGGAAAACTGTGGGAACGCTTTACGTCGCCGGCAAAATCGACGATGCAAAAAGCTATGGCATCCAAACCATTTCCCCAAGATTGCCGGAAATGTTCAGCCTCTTCCAGGACTACACGAAGGCCTACGACCAAGTCGTCATCTTCTGCAGCAGGGGAGGATTCCGCAGCAATTCGATTTTTTCCTTGCTCAAATCTCTGGGGATGAATGTTTACCGGATGGAAGGCGGCTACAAAAACTACCGCAGCACGATCAACAACCTGATTCCCGTATTGTTCGAAAAGGTCCAATTTGTGACCCTCTACGGCAATACCGGGACCGGGAAAACAGCCATCCTGGAGGAACTGAAGAAGCGCGGCGCCAATGTGCTTGATCTGGAAGCCTGCGCCAACAACAGAGGTTCTGTCTTCGGAGGCGTCGGCCTTAAGAAGAAACAACCGCACAACCAAAAAATGTTCGAAAGTCTGTTGGCCGAGAGCGCCGCTGGCTGGAAGGAGCCGCTGATCGTCTTTACAGAAGGCGAAAGTAAGCGGATCGGACAGGCCGTATTGCCGCCTTCTTTGGTGGATGCGATGAATAAAGGTCTGAACCTGAACATCGAAGCTTCGTTGTATTACCGGATCGGACAGATCAAAAAGGATTATCTCCACAGCAATGAAGCGGAGCTCCTTGCAGCGTTGGACCGATTGAAATCCTATTTGAACGAAGCGCGTGTCGAGGGATACAAGGAGCAAGTGCGCCAGCACGATTTCGATGCGGTCATCGAAGATTTGTTGGTGAAATACTACGATCCCCGCTACAACTTCAACAAGAAGGAATTTTCCGCCACCTTCCGGAACGAAGACGCCGCAGCAACAGCCGAAGCCATTCTGGAATGGATGAAGAACAGCAACGATTGATAAACAAAAAAAACAGAGCAGCAGCCCTTGATCGGGTTGGCTGCTCTGTTTTTTTGGATATTCTGCAAGAAGGCACTTATCATATCAGGCCGCTCGTGCTCTGGTTGTCCGATTCTTCCCGGTAATCGGACAATGATTTGGTTTTATCCTTCTTCCGCTAAAATTCTCAGCGCTTTGGCTGCATAGTCGATCTCCTCCACCGTGTTGAAGCTGGAGAAGCTGAAGCGGACCATGCCAGTTTTTTCTGTGCCGAAAGCTTGATGGATGAGCGGTGCGCAATGGGCGCCCGGGCGAACCGCGATCGCGTAATCCATGAAGAGCGCATCGCTGAGGTCGCCTGAGGACCAGCCCGCCAGATTCAGCGAAACGACAGGTGCGCGCTCCACATTTTCAGCGAAACTGCCGTAGAGGGTGATTCCCGGGATATCTTTGATCTGGTCATGGAAGCGGAAAGTCAGTGCCTGCAGTTGCCTACAGATTGTATCCAGACCTTTTTGCTGGATGTAATCCAAACCGGCGGAAACGCCCGCCAAGCCATGGACATTCTGCGTGCCCGGCTCGAACAAAGTCGGCATCTGCGCAGGATAATGCTTGTCGAAAGAATGGAAGCCGCTGCCGCCGGTGAACACCGGCACGAACGCCAATGGCCTGTCGCCGAGGCAGATGCCCCCGGTTCCTTGCGGGCCGTAGAGTCCTTTATGGCCGGTGAAACAGAGGACATCGATGTGCTGCTTCATCATATCGATGGCGAGGATGCCTGCGCTCTGGGAAGCGTCGACGATGAAAATCAGGCCGTGCTCCCGACAGAAGCTGCCGATCCGTTCCAAATCCACCGCATTTCCGGTGACATTCGAAGCATGGTTGACCACGACGGCACGGGTATCGGGTCGCAACAGTTGTTCGAAATCGGGATAGCGGAGCGTGCCAAATGCATCGACGCCGACAAAGGACAGGACAGCGCCTTGGTCTTCGAGTTGGTAAAGCGGACGCAGGACAGCGTTGTGCTCCGTCACAGTGGTAATGATGTGGTCTGCCGGCTTCAGCAAGCCCTTCAGGACCATGTTCAGCGAGGCGGTCGCGTTGGCCGTAAAGGCGACGTTTGCCGCATCCGGCACACCAAATAGTTTTGCTGTTTTCTGACGCAGCGTTTCCGTCAACCGCAATGCGTTCAGGGAAGCGGTATGGCTGCCGCGAGCCGGGTTGCCCAACTGACCGTCGGCGATGGCGTGATAGACAGCTTCAGCCACCGTAGCCGGCTTCTTCAGCGTAGTTGCGCTGTTGTCGAAATAATAGAGTTCAGTCATGCCAGACCTCCACGGATTTTTTCCGGTTCTCAAAACGGACCTCGTAGCAACCATCATTGGAAATGGAACGCTCCGACAGCAACAAACGGACAGCGTTCAGTTCATCGAGATGCGTCTGCAGCACCAATCCGCAACCGGCCGAAATCTGTTCCGGCATGGGGATCAAACGGCATTCCCGACCGGCATCCAGGACAGCGGCTTCCGCGGCTGCGGCGGCCTGGGAAGTCGGAAACGCGACGATGCCGTAATGTTTGCGGTCGATCATGGCGATACGGTCTTGGATGTGCGCAGGATTTCAACGATGCGGTACATGTTCGTGAAAGTGCCCACCGCCAATTTGTCCTTCATGCCGTAGAATTCCCCGCAGATGCCGCAAGTGAGGACCTCGACGCCGTCTTCCTCCAGCGCTTTTAGGTCGTCCAGGACGGCCGAGCCTTCCGTCGTCAGCAGCGCGCCGGCATTGTAGCAGAGCACTTTTTCGGGCAGGACTTCCTGCTCCGTCAGGGAGAAGAGGAAGCTTTTCATCAGCGTACGGCCCAATTCTTCGCTGCCGTTGCCGATGAAATCGCTGTTCAGTACGACGACATAGCTTGCGTCGGCGGCTTGCTCCGGAAGCGCGGGGTGTTCAGCGGCCGCGGGTTCATTGCCGGCGTTTGGATCGGAAAGCTGCACTTCATAAAGGGACTCATTGATTTTTTCGACTTGGACGGAAAGCTTCAGCTGCTCCGCCATCTTGGCAAGGTTCTGCGTCGCGATCTCATTGTCCACGCTGATGAGCACGGTCTCCCCCTTGCTCTCCTTCAAAGCCCGTTTGGTCAAAATGACCGGCATGGGACAAGCTTGTCCGACTGCATCTATTTTTTTCATGCTCTTTTCCTCCTGGTTAAATCATATTTTTGTCATTCTTTGCTCAATGGACGACCGTGATTTTCTTGGTGTCCTTTTCGGTCACCTCGCCGATGATGCCGCAGGGCAGGCCCAATGCTTCGATTTCGGCAAGCAGAGCGGCCTCCTCTTCGACAGGGACACTCACAAGCAGGCCGCCGGATGTCTGCGGATCGAAAAGGAGCTCCTCCATCGCGTAGTCAGCGATCTGGAAATCCACATCGACTTCCAGGTGATTCCGGTTGCGCTGTCCGCCGGCTGTGATCAGGAATTCCTGGGCTCCCTGATAGGCTCCGCTCAGGCAAGGCACGCTGTCGGCATAGACCGTTGCGGAACAGCGGTCGCTGACCATTTCCGAGAGATGCCCCAACAGGCCGAAGCCGGTGATATCCGTGCAGCTGTGGACGGTATATTTTTTCAGGACTTCCGCCGCATAACGGTTCAGCGTCGTCATTGAGACAACCGCCTGATCGAAGGCTTCCTGCGCCATTTCACCGGCGCTGTAGGCGGTCGTGATGATGCCTGTCCCCAATGGTTTCGTCAACAGCAGGACATCACCCGGGATGCACGTGTCATTCCGGTAGATGCGATCGGGATGGACTCTGCCCAATACCGATAGGCCGTATTTTGGCTGAGGGTCGTGGATCGAATGCCCGCCGACCAGCACGCCGCCTGCCTCCTGGACTTTCTTGAAGCCGCCCGCCAAGATTTTCCCGAGTGTATCGGTGCTTTTTGTTTCGGGCCAGCAGACGATGTTCATGGCCGTCAGCACTTCGCCGCCCATCGCAAATACATCGCTCAAGGCGTTGGCCGCGGCGATTTCCCCGAAAAGCGAAGCATCCGCAACCATCGCGGGAAAGAAGTCCAACGTCTGAATCATGGCCGTCTCGGCGTCTATCCGGAAAACAGCCGCATCATCGGACGAATCGAAACCGACCAAAAAATTCGGGTTCTCCTGTTTCGGAAACTGGCTGAGCAGATCGCCCAGAACGCCGGGGCCGATCTTCGCATTGCACCCCCCGCAGATAAATAGTTCATTTGATAATTCCTGTTCCATATTTCTCACTCCTGTAGGTCATGACGTGTTCACCTTACAATTATATACCACACGTCAAAACATAAGGCGGATAATCTGCATATTTAATAAGTAGGGGATTCAATCAGGTGCGCGGCGTACTATTTTTCTGTGAAAAAATAGGCCGCGGATGTGATATGATGAGGAGGTCATTTCTGACGGTTTGCCATGGCCTAATTGAGTGCAGGCAAGCCCGTCCAGGAATATTCGGTTCATAAGAAAAGATAAACAATTAAGGATGGATGCAAGTGGAGGCTAAAGAATTACTGTACGCGACGCTAAAAAAATATTTCGGATATGACAGTTTCCGGGAAGGCCAAGAGGAATTGATCACGAATACCCTGCAAGGGAAGGATGTGCTCGGGATCATGCCCACGAGCGGAGGCAAGTCGCTCTGCTACCAACTGCCGGCCTTGCTGCTGGACGGCATGACGATCGTCGTTTCCCCGCTCGTGTCCTTGATGAAGGATCAGGTGGACAGCCTGCGGGAAATGGGGATCCCCGCGGCCTACCTGAACAGCACGCTTTCCAGAGAAGAGTTCCTGCAATTGATGGACGACATGCGCTCCGGCCAGCTCAAACTGCTCTACATCGCGCCGGAACGGATAGACAACGAGTCATTCATGAATGCTTTGCGCTTTGTGAAGGTGCCGTTGTTGGTGGTCGATGAGGCCCACTGTATCTCACAATGGGGCAGCGATTTCCGTCCTGCCTACCAAGGCGTGGCCCGACTGTACGATCTGTTCGACAGACGTCCGATGGTTGCCGCCTTCACCGCAACGGCAACCGAACCGGTCCAGGACGATATCCTGGTCCAATTGCGCCTGCAGCATCCGTTCCGCTTGGTGACCGGTTTCGACCGCAGCAACCTGGCCTTCAGCGTGGAAAAGCCCGCCGACAAGTTCAAGTTCCTCGTGAAGGACCTCAACCCGAAGGAAGCGAGCATCATCTATTGTTCGACCAGAAAAAATGTGGAATCGGTCCAGAAGAAATTGGAACAAAAAGGCTTTGCCGTGACGCTTTACCATGCCGGGCTGCCGGAACACGAGCGCCAGCGGAACCAGGATGATTTCCTGTTCGACCGCAAACCGATCATGGTCGCAACGAATGCTTTCGGCATGGGGATCGACAAAAGCAATGTGCGGACCGTATACCATTACAACATGCCCAAAAACATCGAAAGTTATTACCAAGAAGCCGGAAGGGCGGGGCGTGACGGAGAGGAAGCGCGTGTCATCCTGCTGTTTTCGACGCAGGACATCATCATCAATCAGTTGCTGAACAGCAAGACCAATGACAGCGAAGCGACCAATAAATTGAACAAGATGATCAATTATTGTTACACGAACCAATGCCTGCGCCGGTACATTTTGGAATATTTCGGCGAAACGACAGCGGAGCTGAATTGCCAACACTGCTCCAATTGCCTGCGCCGCACGGAGCAGATAGACATCACGGAAGAAGCCCAAAAAATCCTGTCCTGCGTTGTGCGGGTGCGCGGACGTTACGGCGTCCAGAAAATCATCGGTATCCTGACGGGGAGCAAACAGAAGGGTATCACCGATTTCGGGCTGGATAAGCTGAAGACATACGGCCTCATGAGCGCCTATAATGATGGGGAAATCCGCGAAATGATCGGGGTATTGATTGCTGATGAATACCTGCAGGTGACGGGCGATCAGTATCCGTTGATCCAAGTCACTCCAAAAGCGCTGGAAGTCCTGAAGGAAGGGAAAAAAGTCGGGATGTCCTATGCGGTCGAAACCGGCAAGCGCACCGCGAAACAGAGTGGAGGCGGGGTGTACGATACCGAGCTGTTCGACCGGTTGCGCAGCTTGCGTACGGAAATGGCGAATGAGCATGGGATTCCTTCCTATATCGTCTTTTCGGACAGCACACTACATGAGATGGCCCGCAACTTTCCGACTGACGATGATTCCTTCTTGCGTCTATCTGGGGTTGGCGAATCGAAGCTGGAACGCTACGGCGAAGTATTCATGGGCGTCATTTCCGATTATCTGAAGGAATTTCCTGATGCCGAATCGGTTCTGCAGCAAAAACGAGTGGAGCAGAAAGAGCAAGCAGGCAGTCCGGAAACCGCGGAAAAACGCCCGAAACCGGCGCAGAAAAATTACGCCGGTACCACCTTTGAGGAAACCTATCGTCTGTATCAAGAAGGCAAGACGGTCGAGGAAATCATCGCCATCAGAGGCCTTGCCAGAATGACCATCGAAAACCATTTCCGCCATTTGGCCGAACTGTCGACCTACGAAATTCGTTTGACGGATTTCGTCACGGATGAACAGGCGGAAGCCATCGCCAGAGCGATCGAGGAAGCGGAGGATCAGCACCTGAAACCACTCAAGGAAAAGCTGGGTGACGAATACAGCTATTTCCAAATCGGGATGGTGCTGGCTTTTCGGAAAAGAGCACAGTAGAAAAAGTTTGGAGCCACTTCATTTTTTGAGGTGGTCCCAATCTTTTTTCAGTTATCCGGGAATTCCGGATTCTCGACGGAGGATTGCCTAAAGAAATCGCAATCCGCGCTGCTTGTGTTTTTTTTAACGGGGTATTGTTTGGTATAATGGAGGAAAGAGAGCGGTTACGAATGGATGCTCCATTATCTGTCGCTTACAGTCCTGCCGGGAGGGATTACCATGAGAAGGAACATTTTGTTTATTCTGTTGGGGTTGTTCATTGTTGCCGGATTAGCCCCTGCCCGCATTGCGGCTCCAGCATACTCATTGGAGAACGGTGCAATTGTCCAGAAAAGTTTGCTGGAACTTTACGATCCAGCGTACCTAAATATAGATGGAATTCGTGCCGAAACCGGCAAAAATTATGTCGCGCTGCAGACAAGAAGCGTTGCTGCCCTTTCGGGGGCGCAGGAAATCCCGCTATCCCCGACAACAGCCGGCAGCGCGGAATTGATTTATACGACTTACGTTCAGGACAGCGGGTGGCAGTCCGAAGTCCTGGAAGGCGCAATCAGTGGCGGAGCGGCATTGCCGCTCGAAGCCATCCAGGTGCGCTTGACCCACTTGGCCGAAGCGGGCAGCGTTTCATACCGGACCTACAGGCAGGACATGGGTTGGTCAAGCTATGTCTCCAATGGCGGGACGGCGGGAACGATAGGAACCAGCGAACCGATCGAAGCTGTGCAATTCAAACTGACTGGCGCTTTGGCCGCTCAGTACGATCTTTATTACCGGGTCCAAACGAGCCGCTTCGGTTGGCTGGATTGGGCCGGAAACGGCGAGACAGCCGGCACGGACGGTTTCCGCTATCCGATTGAAGGAGTTGAAATCGTTCTGATGAACAAGGAACAGATTTTCTTAGGCAAGCGTGAGCAAAGCTTCATCGAACGCATCGAGCCGGTCCTGTCCTACGGTAGCTATCTGACGGATTCGGGCTGGCAGGAGCCGGTCCTCAATCCAGCGCAAAGCGGCTCCCCGGATTCCTCGCAATCGCTGGAGGGTTTGCAGGCGAAATTGGACTCCCAGCCTTATCCGGGATCGGTCTCCTATCGCGCCGCCACAAGTGACAGTGGTTGGTTTGAATGGACGCAGGACGGATTGGAAGCGGGACTGCCAGGAACAGGTCAACGCATCGAGCGGATCGAGATGCAGTTGACGGATGAACTGGCTACGCATTATGATATCTATTATCAGGTACATGTGCCCGGAGTGGGCTGGCTGGATTGGGCCAAGAATGGCGAAACGGCAGGAACGCAAGGATACGACTATGAAGTCAGCGCCGTCCAGATGCACTTGGCTCAAAAAGACGGACAAGCACCAGGAAACACGGCTGTTGCCTTCATGAAATACGTACCGAAACCGCCGCCCGCTCTGGTTGTCCCGCCTGTCCCAACCTATCCGACAGGACCCGATTGGACGGTCCAGGAGGGCACCTTCAGGACGAATGCCGGCACCAACTATTATGTCGGCTCCAGTTACATCATCATCAGCATCGCTTACCAGCGCGTCTGGGCCTACATCGGTAACCAACGGATTGTGGATGCTCCTGTCATAACTGGACGACCTTCGATGCCGACGCCGAGAGGACTGTTCGCAATCCAACCATACAAGGAATCGCCGAGTGTCTTGGTCGGAGAGGATTACGAGTCACCTGTCCAATATTGGATTCCGTTTTTGGGGAATGCTTACGGCTTGCATGACGCCTCTTGGCAAACCCAAGGCTTCGGCGGCGACCTTTATCTTTCTTTGGGATCGCACGGTTGCGTCAATACCCCTTACTATGCGGTTCAAACACTTTACAATACCTATTCTGTCGGTACACCGGTCGTGGTTTATTGACCACCAGACGCGGAAAACCATGAAAAAAATAATGAACAAGCAGGTGAATGTGTGACTAAGAAGAAAATATTAATGATTGGAACGGGCGGTACGATCGCCTCCAAAATAACGCCGAATGGGCTCGATCCCCAACTGACATCCGAAGAGATATTGGCCTTTATTCCCGGTATCTCAGAAATATGCGAAGTCGATACCCTTCAGATCTGCAATATCGACAGCACTAACATCGCGCCTGATATCTGGGTGCTGATGACTGATACCATCCGGGAAAAGTATCAACAATACGACGGGTTTGTCGTCACCCATGGAACCGACACGATGGCCTATACGGCTGCCGCGCTGTCCTATATGATCCAGGATTCCCCCAAACCAATCATCATTACCGGTGCCCAAAAACCGATCAATATGGAAATCACCGATTCGAAGACGAATCTCTTCGACAGTTTCCTGTACGCATCATCCGATTCCGCCAGCGGTGTCCAGATTGTCTTCAACGGGAAGGTCATCCTCGGAACACGGGCAAGAAAGACGCATTCCAAGAGCTTCCAAGCTTTTTCCAGCATCAATTACCCTTATTTGGCGATTATCCAGGATGGACGCGTGATTTCTTACATCACAAAAGAAAAAGCGCAAGCACCGCGTTTCTATGACAGTCTGAATGCGAAGGTCGCGCTGTTCAAGCTGACGCCGGGAGTGGACTCGGATATTCTTTCTTACATGCTTGAGCGGAACGATGCCATCATCATCGAAAGCTATGGAGTGGGCGGTATTCCTTCAGCGCCCGAGTACGGATATTTCGAGGTCATCAATCACTGGATCGGAAAAGGGAAGACGGTGGTCATGACAACGCAGGTCCCTAATGAAGGCAGCGACATGGAAATCTACAAAGTCGGCCACGAACTGAAATCCCGGGTCAATATTTTGGAAGCCTACGACATGATCACCGAAGCTGTTGTATGCAAATTGATGTGGATATTGGGCCAAACCCAGGATCCGGCCCGGATCAAAGAACTGTTCTATACGACGATCAGCAACGATATACTCTATTAAAAGAGCGGAAAAGCCATCCTTTGCGAGGGCTTTTCCGCTCTTTTCTATTTTTCGGAAGTTTGGTTTTTGTTGGAGGTCTGAACGCAGTTGGCCCGAATAGGCTCCCTCCTTAAGCAATCTAAAACCCGTAGCTTCCGGTCGGTGTATCCAGAAAGAGCGGCAAGGCGGGTGGCTGGAAACTGAACAGCGCAAAGGCAATTGCGAAAAGAAGCCAGAGCACCGCTGCCATTCCAAGCCACATGCGGCTTGGCTCGACAGAGCGATAGGTGCGGAAAGCCAGCCGTTGGCCGCTGATGATACCGATAAAGAACAGCATCCCGTCAGTGAAAAGGGATTCGATGTCGAAAGCGCCTTGGAGCGTGTAGAATCCGGTGACGATGACGAGCAGGCAGAACAGCGTGGACACGCCCCCCGCCAGCAACCAGCGGGACGGCGAAAGCCGGTGCTTTTTACCGAAAGAGATGAAAACGAAGAGAAACCACAGGAAGGTGGACCAGTAACTCATTTTCAGATGTTCCCAGACACTCTCGTTCACTGGGACGAAAGGTGCTGCCCAGTTTGCTTCCTCGATCCATGCGAATGCGAAGTGGGAGAGGCCGCCGAACATCAGAATGAATGGGATGCCGGCAATAAAGGAACGGATGACGAATGCATCGGATTGGAGAACTCTCTTTTCAGTCATCGCAAGGACCTCTTTCTTTCGGCCGGTAATCATCAGGAATTTGGTGGATGAAGCATTCTTCGTGATCATTTTACCACGCGTCGGCCCTGGCTTCATTAAAATCGACTGCATACAAAAAAACCGCAGAATGGCCGCTCCAATTGGAACGGCCATTTTCTGCGGGGTGTTTCAATTTGATTCTAAAAGATCTATTCCAGCTCGAATGCTCCAGTATAAAGCTGATAATATTTCCCTTGCTCGCCGATCAATTTTTCATGATCACCGCGTTCGATGATTTGGCCTTGCTCCATCAGCATGATTACATCCGCATTTTGGATAGTGGATAAGCGGTGGGCGATGACGAAAACGGTCCGCCCTTGCATCAAAGCATCCATGCCGCGCTGCACGATCGATTCTGTCCGCGTGTCGATGCTGGATGTCGCTTCATCCAATATCATGACGGGAGGATCGGCTACAGCCGCACGAGCAATCGAAAGCAATTGTTTCTGACCTTGGGAAAGGCCTTCGCCGTCGCCGGAAATGACAGTCTGGTAGCCTTTCGGCAGACGGGAGATGAAGTCATCGGCATTCGCTAAGCGCGCAGCGGCATAAATTTCTTCATCGGATGCGTGCAGATTGCCGTAACGGATATTTTCCAGAATCGTCCCGGTAAAGAGATTGGTGTCTTGCAATACGATCCCTAAGGAACGACGCAGGTCATTTTTCTTGATGTCTGCAATGTCGATGCCGTCATAAACGATTTTTCCGTCTTGGATATCGTAGAAACGATTGATCAGATTTGTGATCGTCGTCTTGCCGGCACCCGTCGATCCCACGAAAGCGACCTTTTCGCCGGGATGGGCATAGAGGCTGATATCATGCAGAATCTGTTTGTCGGGATTGTAGGAGAAGTCGACATCAAAGAATCGGACATCACCGGTCAGTTGCGTATAGCGGACCGACCCATCTGCTTGAGGCACTTTCCATGCCCAAAGGCCAGTGTGGTTTTCGGCTTCCTTCACTTCATCACCGACCATGGTTGCATTCACCAAAGTTACGGTGCCTTCATCCAATTCAGGCTTTTCATCCATCAGTTCGAAGATCCGCTCAGCACCCGCCAAAGCCATCACGATCGATGAAACTTGTTGGGAAATCTGGTTGACCGGCATCGTGAAGGAACGGCTCAACTGCAGGAAGGAAGCAATCGCCCCCAAGGTAAGGCCGCCGATGCCTGAGACAGCCATGGCTCCTCCAAACATAGCGATCAGAGCATATTGCAGGAATCCCAGATTTCCTAGGATCGGCATCAGGATATTTGCGTAGATGTTTGCGTTCGTCGCGCTCTCGCGCAACTCGTCATTGAGTTTGTCGAAACGTTCCTTGGATTCTGTTTCTCGTCCGAAAACTTTCACTTCTTTTTGCCCGTGCATCATTTCCTCGATATAGCCGTTCACTTTACCGAGCGTTTGCTGCTGCTTGACGAAGTTGACGGAGCTTTTTCCGCCGATCGTCTTTGTGACTGTGATCGACAAGGCTACCATCAAGGCGACAATAAGCGTCAACGGCAAGCTGACTGCGAGCATCGCAGCGAATACGCTGACGATAGTGACCAAGGAAGAAAAGGCCATCGGGATACTTTGCGAAAGCATTTGGCGTAGAGTATCGATATCGTTTGTATAGCGGCTCATGACATCCCCATGCGCATGCGTATCGAAATATTTGATCGGTAAAGACTGCATATGCGTGAACAGTTCGTCACGGATTTTTTTCTGGATCCCCTGGGAAATGGAAACCATCAGGATATTGTAGACATAAGTAGCTATGACACCGATCATGTAAATGCCGGCCATCATCGCGATTGCGCGGTACATGTTGGTGAAGACCGGATTGGTTACGCCCAATAAAGGCGTGATGTAATCGTCAATCAGCGTCTCCAGAAATAGCGAGCCTGCGACATTGGCAAGCGCGCTGACCAGAATAAAGATCAATACAAGGCTAAAAGTGAATTTGTGCCCTTGGGCGATATAGGAGAGGAGACGTCTTGTCGTTTTGCCGGCATCTTTGGCTCCGCGTCGTTTTGGTTGATTAGGCTTCATAAGCAACTTGTCCCCCTTTCGTTTGTGAATAGTAAACTTCTTGATAAATGGTGTTTGTTGCCAGCAATTCATCGTGCGTTCCGATGCCATTGACGCTACCACTCTCCATCACGATAATCTTATCGGCATCCTGCACGGAAGAGACACGCTGAGCGATGATGAATTTGGTGGTGTTCGGGATTTCTTCCTTGAAAGCGGTCCGGATCAAGGAATCCGTCCGCGTATCCACTGCGCTGGTCGAATCATCGAGGATCAAGATCTTCGGTTGTTTGACCAAAGCGCGCGCGATGCAGAGCCGTTGTCGTTGGCCACCAGAAACGTTTGTGCCACCTTCTTCAATATAAGTGTCGTAGCCATCAGGAAGGCGTTGGATGAATTCATCGGCTTGAGCCTGTCGGGCCGCAAGCATCAGCTCTTCATCGGTAGCGGCAGGATTGCCCCAGCGCAGATTGTCTTTGATCGTTCCGGAGAACAGGATGTTTTTTTGGAGTACCATAGCGACTTCACCGCGCAATGTCTGCATATCATAATCGCGCACATTGACACCGCCGACTTTCACCGTACCACCAGTTGCATCATATAGACGCGGAATAAGGTGGACCAATGATGTTTTGGCACTGCCGGTACCGCCGATGATGCCGACCGTTTCCCCTGATTTGACGGAAAAACTGACATTTTTCAAGGCGAGCTTCTTCGGATCGTTGGTGTAACTGAAGTCCACCTGCTCGAAGGAGACCGATCCGTCAGGGATGACCGTGATTGGGTTGCTGTTGTTCTTCAGGTCGCTGTCCTCGCTCAGCACTTCTACGATCCGTTCCGCTGAAGCGCGGGAGATGGTGACCATGACGAATACCATCGAAATCATCATCAGACTCATCAGAATTTGGGAAGCGTATGTGATTAGACTCATCAGTTGACCTGTCGTCATCGAACCGGAGACGATCATGCGCGCGCCCAACAGAGACAATGTCAGAATGCTTGCGTACATCGTGAACTGCATCAAAGGGCTATTGAAGGCCAAGATTTTTTCGGCTTTGGTGAAATCAGTGTAGATTTTCTTGGAGACGGATTTGAATTTCTCAGTTTCATGCTCTTCACGCACAAAAGACTTTACGACCCGGATGCCATAGAGATTTTCCTGTACGACCCGGTTCAACTTGTCGTAGGTACGGAACACCCTCTGGAATATCGGGAAGGCTTGTGACATGATCAGATAGAGACCGAAGCCCAGGAATGGGATCGCTCCAAGGAAGACCATTCCGAGTTCGCTGTTGATGCTCAAAGCCATCATCAAAGAGAACACGAGCATGAGCGGCGCCCGGACCATGATCCGGATGATCATCTGGTAAGAGTTCTGGACGTTTGTGATGTCCGTCGTCAGACGGGTGATCAGACTGGATGTCGAAAACTGATCGATATTCGAAAATGAGAAATCCTGGATATTGTAGTACATGTCCTTGCGGATATTTTTGGCGAATCCGGCCGAAGCTTTTGCCGCATGCAAACCGGACAGGACTCCGAACCCTAATGAAAAGAGGGTGGAGACAATCAATATCAGTCCGATTCGGATGATGAACGGCATGTCTCCTTCTCCGATTCCTTTATCGATGATCATAGACATCAAATAGGGGATCAGCACTTCAAGGACGACTTCCAAAGTGACATATATAGGGGCAAGGATCGAATCCTTTTTATACTCGCGTATGCTGCCCATGAGTTTTTTTATCATAGCGTTAATCCTTTCCGTAAATAATGATTGGGTGACTTTTAAAACGGTTGAGGCAATCAGCTCTCTGCATTTTTTGATATTTTTTCGAGAATGCTCAAAAAAGTGGCGATTTCTTCTTCAGTTAAACCTTTGGACAATTGCCTCTCCACGGTATCAATCACTTGTTCCGAATTTTTTTTTGCCTGCAAAGCCTTATCCGTCAGTATCATTTTCCGCAGTCTGGCGTCGTAAGGAACGGTTTCCCGCAGCAGCAAGCCATCCCTTTCCATCGTATTCAGGATGCCTGTGACGGTCGATTTGCGGATGTCGAATTTCTGCTCGAGATCTTTCTGAAAGACGTCCCGCTCTGCAGATTCTTTGGCGATGTAGGAAACTATCGCGAATTGCATGCCGGTCAAGCCATAACCATCATTTTCGGTCAAATGCCTATTCATGAGACGCTTTATTTGTTGCCAAAGCGATCTGATCCGGAATCCCAGCAGGTCTGTGTTGCTCATTATTTTTCACCACCCATATAGTTCGTGCCCTAACTATATTATGCCCATTCAGACGGATTGTCAATCATCTTGCTTACTCACGGTACATTTTTATTTACTAATAATACCGGGTGGGGTATAATAATTTTTGTCGATAGGAAATTAAAGCAAAAATACACAGCAACAGGAAGGATAGATAAAGAATGAGCACACAAGTAACAGATACAACATGGCAGAGTGAAGTACAGGAAGGTTTGACGTTGATGGATTTTTGGGCGCCATGGTGCGGGCCTTGCCGCATGCTCGGACCCGTTTTGGAAGAAATCGAAGAAGAGATGGACAGCAAAGTGAAAATCGTCAAATTAAACATCGACGAAAACCAAGCGACGGCTTCACAGTTCGGCATCATGAGCATTCCGACAATGGTGTTGTTCAAAGACGGACAGCCGGTGGAAAAACTGACAGGCTACCATCCGAAAGATGTTTTGGTTGACTACCTGGAGACTAAATTAGCGTAATATAGTATGAATGGAGGGCTGTCTCGTTTTGATATGCTACCTCTATATAGGACATTGAATTATTTCAAGTCTTATATGGGGGTTTTTTCTATGTCTAAAAGAGCTATGAAATTATCTGTCGAAAACAGAGTCAACATTGTCGAGCAATATGTGAGAAATGAAATCGGTATATCAAGGGCAGCACAGAACGCTGGAGTATCTCAAGAGACCATTCGCAATTGGATTAGACTTTATGAGAACGGCGGTCCATCGGCCCTTTTACCGGTAAAGAAGAACAGTCATTACTCCAAGGAGTTAAAGTTGGCAGCCGTCACGGACTATCTGAACGGCCTGGGCAGCATGATTGAAATCGCCAAAAAATATGGTTTGCGGAGCAAAACGCCACTGCAGAACTGGCTAAAGGATTATAATACTCATAAAGACTTCAAAACAACCAGTGGAGGAAGTACTATGAGCAAAGGTCGGATAACAACCATAGATGAGCGTTTAAAAATTGTGTTGGACTGTTTAGAGAATGGAAAAGATTATGGTGCTATGGCTATAAAATATCAAGTCTCCTATCAAAACGTCTATCAATGGGTAAAGAGATATGCGGAATTGGGAGAAGCAGGGTTGGAAGACCGCCGTGGGCGCAGGAAAGGGACAATGCCCAGCCGGACTCCCGAGGAATTACTTCAAGACGAATTAGCACGTTTAAAACGCGAAAATCAACGTCTAAAAATGGAACTTGATGTAACAAAAAAATTCCAAGAATTAGAAAGGAGGAATCGTTGAGCGAAATAAGAAAACAAGCTGAGTACGAAACCATCAAGCAATTCCATACAGAAAAAGGTTATCCGGTGCAAGTTATGTGCGAAATCTTACATGTGACACGCTCCGCTTATTACCGCTGGCTTGAGCAACCACAAAGTCCAAGGGAAATTCGCAACAACCAAATCGCTGAAGTGGCAAAACAGATCCATGAAGAACATGACGATATGGGTCATCGTCGGATACGCGATGAGTTGGAATATACCCATGGCATGATCATCAGTGACAACCGCGCCCTTCGGTTATGCCGTAGTCAACAAATCCAATCCCGAATCAAACATCGTGCGAATAGCATCACCAAAGGTGCACAGAATCCGTATCATATCGCCGAAAATCGCCTCAACCGGAACTTTCGTGCAGACGCACCAAATGAAAAATGGTTGACCGATGTGACCGAATTCAAGTATTACGAAGGACCGGCAATCAAGAAAGTATATTTGAGTGCCATTTTGGATCTTTATGACCGTCGAATTGTCGCATACATAATCAGTGATCAAAACGATATGCCGCTAGTCCTCCAGACTTTTGATGCAGCCATACAAAATGAGCCAGAAGCTCAGCCGTTGTTCCACAGTGACCGCGGATTTCAATATACAAGTAAGCAATTCTGTGCGCGTTTAAGCGAGGCTGGTATGATACAAAGCATGTCCCGTGTCGCTCGTTGTATTGACAATGGCCCTATGGAAGGGTTTTGGGCGCTCATCAAGCGTGAAAAATATTACCGTCGCAAATTTACGAGTCGTTCCTCTTTGATTGATATGATTCACAACTATATGGAATATTACAATAATAGACGCATTCAAAGAAAGCTGCATATCATGACTCCGATGGAGTTCCATGACCAGTATTTCGAGGCAGCCTAATGACCCCTCACGTTTTGTGAGGGGAGCGGGTTGTGCTTCGCTCATAAAACGTGTGGGCCGCCAAGCGTAAGCGCGGCAGATATATATATGCAAAAAAACTGCCCCCACATTACGGGGAGCAGTCTGTAAAACTGTTTAAATATTTTACTGTCCTATTGACGGGTGGCATACCATTTTTGGTGCGGCCCTCATTGTTTGCCGCCTTCCCGCTATGATATAATGGGCTATCATGATCAGACAAAATAATAAATGATTGCGCAAGGGCACAGAAGGGGCGGGAGCAGATGGGCGAAAGTACATTGTATCAGCATCAGACGATGGGAGATCTGATGGCGGGGGTATTCGATGGAACCCTGACATTTGAGGAACTATTGAAGCATGGGGATATCGGGATCGGGACTTTCCATGATTTTGAAGGGGAACTGATCCTGCTGGACGGCATCGCCTATCAAGCGAAGGCGGACGGAACGATTTCGAAAGTCGATCCATCCCAAACGACGCCGCATGCCGCGGTGACTTTTTTTCAACCGGATCGCGAATACGACATCGACCGGCCGATGACGCTGAGGAAAGTCCGCTCGGATATCGTCAAGCGCGTCCGCAGCCGGAATGTGTTCTCCGTCGTCAAAATAACCGGACATTTCGAATATATGCATACACGGGCAGTGCCGAAGCAGCAAAAACCCTATCCACGCCTCATTGAAGCAACGCGTGTACAGCCAGAATTCGAGTCCTACAATATGCAAGGGACGGCAATCGGCATCTATACGCCGGAATTATTCGACGGGGTAGCCAAAGGGGGCTTCCATTGCCATTTCATCAGTGACGACCGCAAATTCGGCGGACACATACTCGATTACATCGTTGACGAAGCGAAATGCGAAATCCAAACCATTGAAAGCATCACGCAACATTTCGCCGTCCAATCTGATGATTTCATGGACAAAGAAATCGGATACCACAACTTGGCGGAAGAAATGGCCGAAGCAGAAGGCTAAGGAAGAAAAGCGGGCTTGGACCGCTAGCCATCATTTCAGATAAATAAAAAGCGTTGGATAGCCCCGGTTTCCGGAGGCTGTCCAACGCTTTTAAACTTTGTATTCTATTCAATTATTTCCAGAACAACTCGTCCCAATTGCGCCTCGATTTCTTCAGTGGTTGCGATATCCGGGGAGAAGGCTGTGGCAGTCCCGGCGGCTACGGCTACCCGGAAAGCTTCTGAAGCATCGCCCGTCCGGATGAAGGTACCGACGAACCCGGCCACCATGGAATCCCCGGCTCCAACCGGGTTGGCGACCTCGCCGGATAGCGGCGGCGCATAGATGACTTCATTCGGTGTGAAGAGTAGTGCGCCATCACCGCCGAGGGAAACAATGGCATGCTGGGCGCCCAATTCAACCAACTGCTTGCCGTAAGGGATAACTTCCTGCCAAGTGGTGAAAGTCCGGCCGAAAAATTCGCCGACTTCCTTCTGGTTAGGTTTCACGACCAATGGGTGGTACTGCAGGCTGTTGCGCAATTCATCTTTGGTGATGTCGCAGGCAAAAGGCACGCCTTCCTCATGCAGAGAGCGGATCAGCTGTTCATAAAAATCTTTCGGCATGGAAGGGAGCTTACTGCCTGACATCACAACGAAATCCTGCGTCGAAATGTCCTCGAAACCTTTCATGAAACGGGCAACTTCCTCGTCGGTTGCACTGGGACCGTAGTCGCTAATTTCGGTATCCTGGTCCGATTTCAGGACGAGATTGATGCGGGTGCGCTCCTTGATTATGGTGAATTGGTTGAGGATGTTCAGTTCCTCCATGTAGTCGCGCACAAAGTCACCGGTAAAACCCCCGCGGAAGCCCAACGCGATCGAAGGGATCCCGAGCGCTTTCAGGACGCGCGAAACCATGATGCCTTTCCCGCCAGGCGTGATCAGTTCATCCTGCATGTGATGGGAATGGCCCAAAGTTAATTGGGGGACAGTGACGATATAGTCGATGGTCGGATTCAGTGTGATCGTGTAAATCATAAATAACTCCTCCAGTCTGGATGGCACGCAGTTCTTTTTGCTTTCAATCAAAGTATAACCTTGTCGGCAAACAAACTCAAAAAATAGCCTTTTTGAGCTGAAGCCTCAGTAGGATTGGGAAAAGCCGCGAGCATAAACGCATGAAAAGGAACGGAATTGTGCTAAAATAAAGGGCATCATGAAAAGGTCCATATTAGATAAATAGAGTATAAGAACGGGAAGGAAGAAGCTTCGGATGACAGACGAGAACTTAACTGAAAACATAGACGAGAGGCTGAAAGGGATCGAGAACAACATCAGGAAAAACATGTCCTTGAGCAGCGTCCCGGTCTTGATGGAAGCCATCCGGACGCATCCGGATCATCCCCATGTGAATTACTTGCTGGGTCTCAGCCACTACAAGAACCGCAACATCGAAAAAGCGATGCATTACGCGCTGCGGGCGGTGGAATTGGACGGCACCGGCGATGCCTATTTGACGCTGCTGGCGAAGCTGTATGCGGAGGACGGCGATGACAAGGCAGCCGAGAGCTATGCGCAAGCCGCCTTCACCCGCAACCCCGCCAATTGGGAAGCGGCACTTGTCCTGGCGAAGATGGCCTTCGAAAAGAACGACCTCCCGCGAGCGTTGGAACTCGTCGATCAGGTGCTGAAGCACAGTCCGAAATCTTTCGCGGCTTTGCGTTTGAAGTCGAAGATCTACCTGCAGCAGGAAGAGGAGCTGGATACGATCCTGGCATCCATCGAAGAGTCCGAGAAATATGGCTATGACGATGCCATCGAGTACGACCGCGTCTATGCCTACTACATCCATGGCCGTTTCGATGAATGCCGCCGCATCCACAAGGAATTGGAACGGACACGACCGCTTTCGCACAGCACCGAAAAAGTCGGCAAACTGATTGCGACCATGCATTCGAGCCGGCTAGCAAGAAGGGCCCCGCATGCCGATTATTTCCATATGGATGCGACCCATTCCAACCGGAAAGTCAAAGTCTCTTTGGAAGAGTCCTTGGCTGAACTCAATGATCTGATCGGTCTGACTGAAGTGAAGGAAACCATCAACCGGATCGTGAAGCTAGTCGAATACGACAAGAAACGGGCCTACATGCTGTCGATCGAGAAGAATGAACAGCCTTCCTATCATTTTGCCTTTTCCGGCAATCCGGGCACAGGGAAAACGACAGTCGCCAGAATTTTGGGGGACATCTTCTATTCCTTGGGCATTCTCGAATCGGGTCAATTGGTGGAAGTGGATCGCTCGGATTTGGTCGGCGGCTACGTCGGCCAGACTGCCCAGAAGACCAAGGCTGTGATCGAGTCGGCCATGGGCGGCGTGCTGTTCATCGATGAAGCCTATGCCTTGGCATCCTCGGACAGCGATTCGCTCGATTACGGATCCGAAGCCATCGATACTTTGATCAAATCGATGGAAGATCACCGCAATGACTTCATCGTGATTCTTGCGGGTTATGACACCGGCATGAAGCAGTTGCTGAAATCGAATCCTGGCCTGTCGAGCCGGATCAATATGCAGATCGATTTCGAGGATTTTTCCGATCAGGAACTGTTGGAAATCGCCAAGGCGCAAGCAAAGGATAATCATTATACGTTGACTGAGGAAGCGGAGCAGGCATTCAGGGTCAAAATCAATCAGGAAAAAGTGGTCCCGCTGTTCGCCAATGCCCGTGCCGTCCGGAACATCATGGAGGAAGCGATGCGCGAAAGGGCCTTCCGTCTGAGCGAAAAGTCCGTGACGAAGGATGATCTGGTCATCCTCGAGCCGCTCGATTTCGGTATCGACCCGAACCAGCTGTTCGGAGATAATATTGAAGACTTGATGGCGCAGCTGCGCAATCTGGTCGGATTGAAGGATGTCAAAAAACAAGTCAGCTCGATCATGAACTATGTGCGCGCTGAAAAACGCCGCGAAAAGATGGGACAGCCGACGAACGATTTGTCCTTGCACATGGTCTTCACCGGCAACCCTGGCACAGGCAAGACCACGATCGCGCGATTGATCAGCCAAATCCTGAAATCCATCGGTGTGCTGAAGCGCGGACACATGATTGAAGTCACAAGGGAAGATCTGGTCGGGCAGTACGTCGGCCAAACCGGACCGAAGACATTGGAGAAAATCAAGGAAGCGTACGGCGGCGTCCTGTTCATTGATGAAGCCTATTCCCTTTATTCCGCTTCCGAAAATGACTTCGGCTATGAAGCCATCAGCGCGCTGATCAAGGAGATGGAGGACAACCGCGACAAACTGGTCGTCATCATGGCCGGCTATCCGAGCGAGATGGAGCAGATGCTCAGCATGAATTCCGGCATCCGCAGCCGGATCGCCTACACGGTCGATTTCCCGGATTACGACAGCGAAGAACTGACGGAAATCTTCCACATGGCCGCCACCCAGCAAGGTTTTGTGCTGACGGAGGAAGCCCAGGAGAAAGTGAAGAACCTGTTCGTGCAGTCCTATACGACGCGCGACAGTCATTTCGGCAATGCCCGCACGGCCAGGAGCCTCTTCGAGAAGGCAAAGCTGCACCAAAGCAACCGCTTAGCCGAAGATGAGGACGCGGATCTGTTCACGATCCTCCCAGAGGATATCGAAGAGAATAGTTAGACAAACAAAAAAACTTCTGCACTCGGAATTCCGTAAATGCAGAAGTTTTTTTATTTATTCGTCGTTGCCTGTTTTTTCAATCCCAGCAATCCCAAAAGCGCCAGGACCGCCATGGGAAGTGATGACCCCGCCGGTCTGGACCCAAGTGACGTCCTGGAAACCTTTTTCCTTCGCGTAATTTTCCATTTGGGTCATGATTTCTTCTTCCAAACCGAGTGAATGGATAAGGTACAGCTTTTTGTCGTCGATGGCGTAAGCCTTCAGGTAGTCATCAAAAAAATCGACAACGACGCGGCTCATCTTGCCGCGGTATTTTTTTGTGGAAACCAATTTGCCATCGATCAACTCGATCGTCGGTTTTATTTTCAGGAGCGATGCCCCCAGATAAGCGGCGTTGGAGACGCGGCCCCCTGCCCGCAGGAATTCGAGACCGGATGGCATGAACGAGAAGTGCGTGCGCGGCACTGCTGCTTCGATGGCGGCAACCAATCGCTCCACTGCGATGTCCGGCTCCTTTTCAAGTAGATCAGCGGCATAAAGCACGATTGCCGCCAAGCCACCGGATACGTTCAGGGCATCGATAAGGTAGATGTTCTCGAAATCTTCCGCCGCCAACACGGCACTCTGGAATGAGGAAGAGGCCTTGGAAGTGTAGCCAATATGTACGATGATGCTATCGGGCTGCTCAGAGCGGATCTTTTCGAAAAAAGCGGTATATTCGTTCGGATTGGTTGCGGTCGTGGAAGGCGTTTTTTTGGTTCGCTCGTAATAATCATACAGATCCGTGACCGGAAAAGATCCATCAAGATGATCGATATCATCCATGATGACGTGCATCGATACAATCTGGATATTGTGTTTCTTTGCCAAATCAGTGGGTATATCCGCGCCGCTTTCAGTCGTAAGGATTACTCTGCTCATACTATTCCTCCGTCTCCAATGGTCAAATATATTATTGCCAATGGACTTAATTTGTTGGTTCCAATATACCACACTTTTAGTGCCCGACCAAAAAGTGTTATGATGGAATCAGGACTAGGAAGGGAAGAGTGAGGCATGGACAAGAGAGGTAAAAACCGGAAATCGGACAGCGTCACGATGCTTGCGGTTGCGGGATATGTGCTGTTCTTGGTGGTTGGCTTTCCGGCGGCTGAGAGAGCAGGCGGCTTTTATCCGGCGCTGATGATTTTAGGGGGAATCGCGGTTCTATTCGCGATCGTCTACTACCATTCGCACGTGAATGCGTACGCCTGTCCACAGTGCAAGCGCCAATTCAAAATCAGCTTCCTGACTGATCTGTTGTCTTTGAACGGAGGCAAGCGAGGCAAACGGTTGACTTGCCCGCACTGCGGATTCAAAGGTTGGATGCAGGAGACAGCACCTGACGAAGAATAATTAAAAAAGCAACCTCATTTTACCGAGGTTGCTTAGTGAAAGGTCAATTATTTAGTTGCTTTTTCCAGGTGCTTACTGCGCAGTTGGCCACAAGCAGCATCGATGTCGGTGCCGTGTTCCTTGCGGATGACGCAGTTGATGTTGTTCTTTTTGAGGATATCATAGAATGCCAAAATATCCTTTTTGGTGCTGCGTTCGTATTTGATGTGTTCAGCAACCGGATTGTAAGGGATCAGGTTCACGTAGGACAGGTGACGCTTATCTTTCAATAAGGCGACCAATTCATGCGCCTGTTCCGGTCTGTCGTTCACGCCAGAGATCATGATGTATTCGAAAGTGATGCGGCGGTTCGTCTTTTCCAGATATTCGTCGATGGCGGACATGACTTCCTTCAGCGGGTGTTTGCGGTTGATGCGCATCATACGGCTACGGATTTCATCGTTCGGCGCGTGGAGGGACAAAGCCAAGTTGACTTGCAGTCCGTTTTCCGCGAATTCCCGGATCTTCGGAGCCAATCCACTGGTGGAAACGGTGATGTGACGCGCGCCGATTGCCAAACCTTTGGCATGGTTGACGATGTTCAGGAAGGCGATGACATTATCGTAGTTGTCGAACGGTTCGCCGATGCCCATCACAACGATGTGGCTGACGCGTTCGCCATTGCCTTTTTGATCCAAGTAGTGCTGGATCTGCATGATTTGCGCAACGATTTCGCCGGCAGTCAGATCGCGTTGTTTCCGTTTCAGGCCGCTTGCGCAGAACGTGCAGCCGATATCGCAGCCGACTTGCGTCGTAACGCAGACGGACAGGCCATATTCTTGACGCATCAGGACGGTTTCAATCATCAGTTTGTCTTCCAGCTGAAAGAGGTATTTAGTTGTGCCGTCCGCTGATTCCTGGACGACCACTTGATTCAGGGGCTGCAGCAAGAAGGTGTCGGAGAGAAGGGCAACCAAATCTTTTGACAGGTTCGTCATTTCCGAGAAATCGAGGACCCGTTTGATATATAGCCAGTCCCAGATCTGTTGGGCGCGGAATTTTTTCTGGCCTTGTTCCAACAACCAAGCTTCCAGCTGATCCAAAGTCAATCCATAAATAGAAGGTGTATTCATTTTACTTTCCTTTCTTTACCGTTCAAATTTTCATTCCATATCATAACACATTTTTATGAAAATGGAATCACATCCTTAAAATAAGTAACATGGTGCAAAAATGGCAACTTATTGGATCTTCCGTGAGTTGAGTCCGCGCAGCCTCACGGAGACTTATGACTTGCGCGGAAAATAGGCCCCGGATAACCTATATCCGAGACCCGATTCTTTTTTAGCCATTATTCACAGAAAAACAGCCCGCTAGAGGCCGAAGAAATCCTTCATGAAAAGCAAGCCGATGCCGAACATCACCAACGTCGCAATGCCGCCGACCACATTTCCCAAACGACGGTTCGTATGGCTGCCCATCACTTTTTTATTGTTTCCGATGAAGAGGATCAAGAGCATCAAGGGTGGGGCCATCAAGCCATTGATGGCTGCGGAATAGTACAAGGCCCTCATCGGATCGATCCCGATGAAATTGATCGTCAGTCCGATGAGCGTCGCGATGGTGATGACGCCGTAGAAACCATGCGCCTCCTTCAGTTTCTTCCCCAAACCCGTCTCCCAACCGAAAAATTCGGAAATGGCGTAGGATGAGGAGCCAGCCAAAACAGGCACACCAAGCAGTCCCGTTCCGATGATGCCCAAAGCGAACAACCAATAGGCAAAGTCTCCCACCAATGGCCGAAGCGCCTGAGCGGCCTCCGTCGCGGAGTTGATGGTGGTGATGCCGCTAAGATGAAGGGTTCCTGCCGTCGTCAACACAATCATGAAAGCAGTGACGGTTGTAAAAAACATCCCGACTATCGTATCAATTTTCATATTCTTGATATCCTTGACAAAGATGCGGGGTTTCCCGATGCCGATTCCTTTGATTTTATGCTCGACAATCTCTTTTTCCACTTCTTCATCCGCTTGCCAAAAAAACAGGTAAGGGGAAATCGTCGTACCTAAAAAGGCCACCACATTAAGCGTGAATTCCCGGGAAGGATAAAAGGTTGGGACAAGGGTGTGCTGAAGGACAGCCCCCCAATCTTGGCGGACCATGAATGCCGTGAAAAAATAAGCGAACAGAGAAAGCGTCAGTAGCATCAGAAATCTCGAATAATGTTTGTAGTCCATGAAAATTTCCAGAACCAAGGTCAGGGCCGTCATGACTAGGATCCAAAAAATGAACGGTAAACCGAGCACCATCTGAGCCACTGCGGCCATCGCGCCCAAATCGGCACCGATGTTGATCGTATTGGCGATGAACAGAAGGGAGATTGCCGGATAGCTTACCCACTTAGGATAGGACTGTCTCATGATCCCGGTCAGCCCTTTACCCGAAACCAGCCCGATCCGTCCGCACATTTCTTGAATAGCAATCGCAAAGATGCACGAAATCGGAGAAAGCCACAACAGATGAAGGCCGAACATGGCTCCTGTCTGCGAATAGGTGACGATGCCGGATGGATCATCATCAGAGGCTCCAGTGATGACGCCCGGTCCAAATTTTTTGAGGAATTTTTTGGTATTTTTGAGAATTTTACGCATCTTTCTCACTCCCTTGTTGGGTTGTACATCTGCAACCAGACTTTCCTAAAAATAGTTATGTTAGCCATCATCAGTGCCGGTCAGTAGTGGGTTAAGGGAGCGGCTTGTCCAGTTTTTTTATCCTCTTTGCCATCATCATACCTACTATTCGTTAAGCTTGCAAGCACTTGCATCGCTATATGATATACTATTTACAGGAACGCAAACAACAGAAAATCGAGATCATCGAGGTGGATTAAAATGGAAGAATCAGCTGAAAAAATTGAAACAATTGATGCATACATCAGCCGCTACGACGAGGATATTCGGGCAATCCTGCAGGAATTTCGTCGGCTGATAAAAGAAGAGGCACCTGATGCGACAGAAAAAATCAGTTATCAGATGCCGACCTTCTACCTAAACGGGAACTTGGTGCATTTTGCTGTGCAGAAAAATCATATCGGTTTCTATCCCGCACCAAGCGGCGTTGCGGCTTTCAAGGAAGAATTGACGGATTACAAGACTTCAAAAGGCGCCATCCAATTTCCACTGACGAAACCTATCCCATACGAGCTTGTGCGCCGGATCGTCCGCTTCCGGGTAGAAGAAGCGAAGGGGAAAAAGAAACAGAGCAAAAAATGAATGGTTCCGCTAGAGGATTTCAAGTACATAAAGGAGGAGTATTATGGATTTGCATGCTGTCTTAACCCAAGTCATCCCGACGCTTGCGAGCCTGATCGAGGGCATCGGCGTCCTGATCATCCTTTATGGGTGCGTCAAGTCGTTGTATCTGTTCATTCTGGACAGGCTGAATCTGAGCAACAACCAACCGAAACTTGAATTGGCCAAAGCTTTGGCGTATAGTCTGGAGTTCAAACTGGCCGCAGAAATATTGAAGACGGTCATCATCCAGACGATCGATGAATTTATTGTGCTCTCGGCCATCGTCATCCTGCGGGTCGTTCTGACGGTCGTCATCCATTGGGAAATCAAGAGCACCAATTCAGAAGAAGGGGAGTGACTTGCGCACTCTCTCTTTTATTATTTTTTTTTTGAAAAGCGTTCTCTTTTCGCCCCTGTTTTGCCATGCTTTCGACATACTTCTTTCCTATACTGAACTTGTAGAAAAGAAGATCACGAAGCATACAAAAAAGGAGCGGATAAAAATGAAAAAGTGGATGAACGGAGCAGTAGGCGGGGCTTTGGCAATCTTATTGTTCAGCGGCACCGGCGTCATGGCATCCGAAGATGAAGAGTTATATGGCGCAGCAGCGGTCAGTGAAGGAGAAACGTATACAATAGAAGAAATGTTGGTTTACGCTATCCAGGATGAATATATGGCCGAAGCGGCCTACGAAGCGATCATGGATGCATACGGAACGGTCAAACCATTCACGAGCATCGCCAAAGCGGAAGGCACACACATCTCCTTATTGTTGCCGCTGTTCGAAACTTATGGATTTGAGGTTCCGGAAAATGAAGCGGAAGCCCGTATTGAATTACCGGCGTCCTTGGCGGAAAGCTTTGAAAAAGGCGTGGCCGGCGAAATCGAAAACATCTCTGTTTATGGGCAATTCCTTGAGGCTGATGATTTGCCGGACGATGTCATAAGCGTCTTTGAACGCCTGATGGCCGCATCCGAAAACCATTTGGCAGCCTTTGAACGGGGTGTCAGCGGAAATCCCGACGGAGCCGGAAGAAAAAAATGATGCAAAACTATAAAACAAGTCCCGCGCATAATCAACTTGCGCCAAGTATCTTTTCCGCTTAGAATATAAGGACTGCAATAAAAACGGAAAGGATGACGATGGATGCGATTGGACAAACTGCTCAACGAATGCGGCTACGGTTCGCGAGGACAAGTAAAAAAAATGATCAGAAGCAAACAGGTCAGCATCGACGGGGAAATCGTGCTAGCGGACAATCACAATGTTGATCCACAGCTCCAGACGGTCATCGTCTCGGGGGAAACGCTGACGCAACACACCAATGTCTACTATATGCTGCACAAACCGGCTGGCGTTGTCACGGCGGTATCCGATGAAGGCAACCCGACCGTCATCGATCTGATCGACCCGTCCGACCGCAGACCGGGCCTCTATCCTGTGGGACGGTTGGACAAGGATACGGAAGGGCTGCTGTTGATCACGGACAATGGGCAGCTAGGATATCAGCTGCTGCTGCCGCACAAAAAAGTGACGAAGCGCTATGAGGTCGTCGTGAACGAGCTTGTGACAGCCGCCGATCAGGAAGCCTTCGCTGAAGGAATCGTCTTCCACGGAGGGACGACCTGCAAGCCGGCCTATTTGACCATCCTCAGCCACGGGGACGATGAAAGCCGCGTGCTGCTGGATATCAGTGAGGGGAAATTCCACCAAGTGAAGAAGATGTTCCTCTCGGTCGGCAAGAAAGTCACCTATCTGAAACGACTGACGATGGGACCGATTGAATTGGATGAATCGATTCCACTGGGGAGCTATCGGCCGCTCAACGAAGCGGAATTGGAACAACTGAAGCCGTATTTCCGCTAGAAAGAAGGCAAATCAACCAAAAAGAGGAGGAGCTAATCAAAGCTCTTCCTCTTTTTGGCGTACTATTGTTTTTTTCCTCGGTTTTGTCTGCGTCAACCGGTAGCTTTCCGTGATGATGCGGTCAGCAATCGGGAAAAGCTCTTCAGAAACGAGCCGCAGGGTGATCCAGTGGGTCTTGTTCATATGATAGGCGGGCATGATTTCCGGAATTGTCTCGCGCAGATAGTCGTTCCGCTCGGGGGTGTTCTTCACGTTCAGCCAAGTTTCACCGTTCCGTTCATAGATGTAGGCGAAGGTTTTCCGGTTGCCTTCGTGGCGCATGACGGTCCATTCCGAATCGCCGAAAGGGTAGTCTTCGATGACGTGCGCGTGTTCCTGGCAAAGGGCAATCAAGCGATTCCTGACAGAAATTATCTCTTCCATACTGATCCTTCTTTCCGGTTCATTTAATACTACAATCATTATATTAAATTTTCCTGAAAATGGCTCGTATTGTATCGAATCCATTGACATATGGATGGATAATGAGATAATAGATAGCGTGCTATGTATAACTGTTCGGAAAGGAGGAAACATTTTGATATCACGCGAGATGATGGGTGTATATATCCCGATGCTCCATAACCAATTTAAGGAACAGATGAACCGACTGGTGGGTAAAATCGACTTGACCACGTCCCAAATCCACATCCTTTTCTATCTGAAGGGCCGTGGTGACGAGGAAGTGATCCAAAAAGACATCGAGGAGACTTTCAACCTTACCAATCCGACCGTGACCGGAATCATCAAACGGTTGGAAGCGAAGGGATTCGTCACACGCACGGTCAGTTCGAAGGATGCCCGTTCCAAGAGCATTCATCTTACCGAAAAAAGCATCGCCGCCTCGGAAGAGATGAAGAGGGCGCTGCATGAAGCCAACAAAAAAGTTTTCGAAGGCTTCACCGATGAAGAACTGGACGTATTAGAAAGGTGCTTCAAAAGGATGCTGCACAACCTGGAAGGCGGCTGCGTCCACCAACACGGGCACGGGCATCTGCATAAAAAAGAAAACAACTAAATCAGGAAAGAAAAGGTAAAGCATATGAAAGTGATAATGAAATACTTAAAACCGTTTGCCGGTACGATCCTGATCAGCTTGCTGATTTTATTCGGACAAGCAATCGGGGAATTGAGCCTGCCGAATCTGATGAGTGACATCGTCAACACCGGCATCCAGAACGGAGGCGTCGAACAGGAAGCGCCTGAAGCTCTGCCGGCGGAAGGCTTCGCACTCATGACACTGTTCATGGATGAAGAGGACAAGGAAACGTTCCAGAACAGCTATCAGCTGATCGAGGGCGGATCGGCTGAAGCTGAGGCCTACAGCGCAGAATTTCCGGAAAGCCAACAAGCGGATTTCTACGTGCTTGATGAAACCGATCCGGAAAAAATGACTTCGTTGGAGAGCATCTTCAGCAAAGCCAGCTACAGCTTCGTGACGTTCATGCAGGAAATGTCTGCTCAGCAAGGCAACGCTGCGGCGGTCGATGCCGAGAGCGGCTTCGAGGATGCAGATATGAACCAACTTTACGCACTGTTGCCGCAATTGCAGCAGCTACCTCAGGAAGCTTTCACAGCTTCAATGGAGGTTGCTGATGCTGCCGAGCCGATGCTCTACAGCCAAATCGGGATCCTGTTTATGAAACTCTTCTATGAAGATCTGGGAGCGGATATGGATGCGCTCCAGAACCAATACATTATGACAAAAGGCGCACAGATGCTCGCCATCGCAGTGGCTGTCTCTGTTGCTTCCGTAGCGGTCGCATATTTCTCTTCGCGGATCGCCGCGAAAGTTTCCGGCCGGATGAGAAGGGATGTCTTCGCCAAAGTCGAAAGTTTTTCCAACACCGAGTTCGATAACTTTTCGACCGCATCCTTGATCACCCGCACGACCAATGATGTGCAGCAAATCCAGCAACTGATCACGATCGGTATCCGCATGCTTTGCTATGCACCGATTTTGGCAACTGGTGGTCTGATCATGGCGATTGACAAGAGTGTCTCGCTGGCATGGACAATCGCCGTTGCGGTCATTGCCCTTGTCGGCATCATGATGACGATCCTGTCGATTGCGATGCCGAAGTTCAAAGTGTTGCAAAGCTTGACGGACAGATTGAATCTGGTCAGCCGCGAGAACCTTTCCGGCATGATGGTCATCCGCGCTTTCGGGAATGAACCATTCGAAGAAAACCGCTTCAATGATGCCAATGAAGAGTACACCTTCACAAACCGCTTTGTTCAACGTTTGATGTCCCTTTTGATGCCGGCGATGATGCTCATCATGAACGGTGTTTCGCTGCTGATCATCTGGTTCGGTAGTCAGCAAGTCGCTGATTCTGCCCTGCAGATTGGGGATATGATGGCCTACATCCAATATGTGATGCAGATCATCATGGCATTCTTGATGATTTCAATGATGTTCATCTTCCTGCCGCGCGCTTCTGTATCGGCAATCCGGATCGGGGAAGTGTTAGATACGGATTTGAGCATCACGGATCCGATCGATGCGCAACCGAGCGGAAAGAACGAAGGACTCATCACCTTCAACCATGTTTCTTATCATTATCCGAAGGCGAACGAGAATGTATTGACCGACATTTCCTTTACCGCTAGACCAGGCGAAACGACTGCGATCATCGGCTCGACAGGTTCCGGCAAATCGACGTTGATCAATCTGATTCCGCGCTTTTATGACGTGACAGACGGCGCCATCGAAATCGATGGCATCGACATCCGGAAAATGACGCAAACCGATCTGCGCCGCAACATCGGCTATGTTCCTCAAAAGGGTATGCTCTTCTCCGGAGACATCGCTTCAAACGTTCTGTACGGAAAAGACGATGCGTCGATGGATGACATCATGAAAGCTATTGAAGTCGCCCAAGCGAAAAACTTCGTATCGGATATGGAAGACGGCATCGAAACGGCCATCGCACAAGGCGGAGGTAATGTCAGCGGCGGGCAGAAACAACGCTTGGCCATTGCCCGCGCGTTGGTAAAAAAAGCGTCGATTTATATTTTTGACGACAGCTTTTCAGCGTTGGACTTCAAAACGGATGCGGCACTGCGTTCTGCATTGCATGCCTACACGGACAACGCAACCGTCCTGATCGTGGCGCAACGGATCAGCACCATCATGGATGCGGAGCAGATCATTGTCCTCGATAAAGGCAAAATCGTCGGGATAGGGACTCACGATGCATTGATGAAAAACTGTGAGACTTATCAAGAAATTGCTAAATCTCAGCTTTCAGAGGAGGAATTAGCATGAGCGAAATGAAACAAAGAAGACCGCAAGGCGGCCCTGGCGGAGGCCACGGTCCGATGGCAGGAATGAGCGCACCGGTCGTGAAAGCGAAGGACTTCAAAGGCGGATTCAAAAAATTGGCCGCTTATCTGTCGCCCTTCAAATGGCTGATGGCAGTCGTCTTCATATTGGCGATCGCTTCCTCCCTGTTTGGGATTGTTGGACCAAAAATCATGGCTTTGGCCATCGACAAATTGGTAGCCGGAGTCATGCTGAAATTCACAGGCGGGGCCGGCGAAATCGATTTCGATTACATCGGAACAGTCCTGTTGGGGCTTTTGGGCTTGTACGTTCTGAGTGCCGCGTTCTCTTATCTGCAAGGTTTTCTGATGTCGGGTGTTTCCGCAAAAGTTTCCTATAAACTGCGCAAAGACATAATGGAGAAAATCAACAAATTACCGCTGGCCTATTTCCACAAGAATAGCCAAGGGGATGTTCTTTCCAGGATCACGAATGACGTGGATACTCTGAATACCAGCCTGAACCAGAGCCTTACCCAGATCATCACGTCGATCACGACTTTGGTGGGTGTCTTCATCATGATGCTGACGATCAGTTGGCCGCTGACGCTCGTCATTCTTGCTGTGCTGGTCGTTTCTATGATGCTCCTGATGCTGATCATGTCGAAGTCGCAGAAGCACTTCGCCAACCAGCAAAAATACTTGGGTGCGGTCAATGGCCATGTCGAAGAGATGTACGGCGGACATGTGGTCATGAAAGCCTTCAACGGGGAAGAAAAATCCGTTGCCGCTTTCGACAAAGAGAACGATCAATTGATCGAAGCCGGCTTCAAGGCCGAATTCCTTTCCGGTTTGATGATGCCCTTGTTGAGCCTGATCGGAAATCTTGGTTATGTCGTTGTCTGTATCATGGGTGGCGCGATGGCGGCTGCCGGAAACATGACAATCGGGGATATCCAAGCCTTCCTGCAGTACGTGCGCAACTTCACCCAACCTTTGACGCAAGTCGCTCAAGTGGGGAGTCAATTGCAACGGATGGTGGCTGCCTCCGAACGTATTTTTGAATTCCTGGAAGAGGAAGAAGAGACAGTGACCGAAGCGAAAATCGAAATGGCGACCGCTGATGTCAAAGGGAATGTCCGCTTCGAGCATGTTAAGTTCGGTTATGAACCGGATCATCTGGTCATCAAGGACTTCTCCGCGGATATAAAAGAAGGACAAAAAGTCGCGTTAGTTGGTCCTACCGGCGCCGGCAAGACGACGATGGTGAAATTGTTGATGCGTTTCTACGATTTGACGGGTGGAGCCATCTACATCGACAACCACAAACTTACCGATTTCACGCGCAGCGATCTGCGTACGGAATTCGGGATGGTGCTGCAGGATACGTGGCTTTACAATGGTACCATCATGGAGAACATCCGCTACGGGAAACTGGATGCGACGGATGAAGAAGTCATCGCTGCCGCAAAAGCTGCGCAGGTGGATCACTTTGTCCGGACGTTGCCGGATGGCTATGATATGATCCTGAACGAGGAAGCCAACAACGTTTCTCAGGGAGAGAAACAATTGCTGACGATCGCGCGCGCCATTCTAGCCGATCCGCAAATCATGATCCTGGATGAGGCGACAAGTTCGGTTGACACGCGGACGGAAGTGCTGATCCAGAAAGCGATGGATACGCTGATGCAAGGCAGAACAAGCTTCATCATCGCGCATCGCTTGTCGACCATCAAAAATGCCGACCTAATCCTCTGCATGAACAACGGGGACATCGTCGAACAAGGAACCCACGGAGAACTGCTGGCGAAAGGCGGCTTCTACGCCGACCTCTACAACAGCCAATTCGACGAAGGTGAAGAATAATAAAGAGAATAAAACTGCATCATGCAGCCTAAAGAAGATGATCCCGATACGCAATCGGGATCATCTTCTTTATTTTTTTTGCCCACTTCCCAAAGAATAGTCGTGAAAGCGGATTTGTCAATACTGAATATAAAAAAATCCTCATCGAAGAGTTCCCCAATGGTAATCAGATCATCCTCAAGAAGGATCTAAACCTTTGACGAATGCCATCGCAACACACTTACTTCAGCAAGGATAACAGCGTTCACAAAGTATTAACAATAAAAAAGTTGTAACCGGTTACCAGCGATGGTATTATTTCCTTAGTTATTACAACTCAGTTTTACCAATCGCATTTCGAATACTTTTAAACGCAACGTAGTTTCATAATGTGATAAAGATTATTGAATTGTAAGCGCTGGATTTCATGATATGGAGGGGATTTTTATGTCAAAAAATGATTCAATGATTCAAGGGGAAACGAAACTCAATCGCGCCAAACTATGGCAGATCGTTTTATTCACTTTGAATAACTCATCAACAAATATTTATATGTTCGCTTTTGGGTTTGTCACCTATTATTCAACGGGTCTTGTTGGTTTAGCCGCACTATTCGTAAGCCAAATTATGGGGTACATCCGTATCTTTGATGGGGTTATTGACCCGGCTATCGGCGTTTTGATCGATAAGACAGACACTAAATTCGGCAAATATCGTCCCATCATGGTTCTAGGTAACATTATTACTGTTATTTCATTCTTGATATTATTTAATATTCATAGCCTGGGCGGTGGAATGAAAATTCCAATTTTCCTACTTTCGTTAGTCGTGCATAAAATCGGTTATTCCTTGCAAGCGACGGTTACAAAAGCCGGTCAAGCAGCATTGACAAGCGATCCAAAACAACGTCCCATCTTCAATATTGTTGATGGTTGGGTAACGACTTTATTGTTTACTGGTGGTCAAATTGTTGTCGCAAACTTCTTGGTGCCAAAATATGGCGGTTTTACTCCGGAATTCTTCAAAGTGTTTATCCCAGGAGTTATGGTCATCTCAGCTATCCTCGGAATTTTGGCAGTTATCGGTATTGCAGAAAAAGACAACAAACAATACTTTGGTATTGGTGAAAAAACGACTAAAACATCATTTAAAGATTACTGGGAAATTGTCAAAGGTAACAAACCTTTGCAAATGTTAACCATGGCAGCAGCTTTTGTGAAGTTCAATTCAGCAATGTTCGGTGACCAAATTGTGTTGATGATCCTGTTCGGTATCATCTTTGGTAACTTCGGTCTATCCGGAACGATCTCTTTAGTGCTGATTTTGCCTAACCTTATGTTCACTACTTTTGCAGCAACCATTGCTCAAAAAAGAGGCTTGCGTTACTCATATGTTCGTTATTTGCAAGGTGGCGTTATTTCATTAATTCTATTAGGCGGCTTGCTTTTCTTTGCGAACCCAGGTGATTTGAGCTTCTCTAACCCATCCTTATGGACAGTTGCCTTCGTAATCATTTTTGCTTGCGCGAAAGGATTTACATCCACACCAACAGGCTTGGCCTTGACGATGGCAGCGGATGTCTCCGACTACGAAACAAGTGTTTCGGGACGTTATGTTTCCGGAATGTTGAGCACCATGTTCTCATTGACCGACTCAGTCGCATCCTCATTCGCGCCAATGTCAATTGGTTGGGTCTTGGCCGCTGTAGGTTTTGCAAAAGTATTTCCAACGGCTGACACGCCACTTTCGCCACAATTGCGCATGGCTGGTATTGTATTGCTTGCAGCTTTGCCTTTAGTCGGTACACTGATTGCTCTAGCGTTTATGAAATTCTACCCATTGAATAAAGAAACAATGGAAGGCATTCAAATAAAAATTGCAGAAATGAAACAGGGTGATCCAAGTGATCATGATAATGGAGCAGAAATACCTCAAGCAATCCCTAATACAATCCCTGCAATGAATGACTAAGCTATGACTTTTCATTCTTGAGCATGAGGAAAATAATAATGTTAGCGATTTCGTAGATAGTCAACCTAAACTAAACAGCAAAAATAGCTCTATCATGTAGCCCGAGAAGATGATGACGATAAACTATCGGGGTCATCTTCTCTTATTTAATAATATGGTGCTTAGCGGGAGAATTAGCTGATTTGAAAAATATAAATTTAACTTATATAGAATAGTTCAACCAGGAATATAGAGAAAAGAGGAATATCTTATGGCAGAAGAAAAAGCTGTTACGCAGCAAAATCCAGCAAACGATATGAAAAGTACCTTAACCCTGAAGCATAGATTGGGTTATGGTGCCGGAGATGCCGGTGGGGTTGTTACCCTTGTGTTAATCGGAACGTTTATGAACCGGTATATTACAAACATATTGGGAGTATCATTTGCAACTCTATCTATACTGTTGCTCGTCTGGAATATTTGGGATATGGTCAATGACCCAATGATGGGTACTTTTATGGATAAGTCTTTCTCCAAGGCCAGTGGCAAAAAAGATAAGTTCCGTCCTTGGATGTTACGCTCTATCCCTTTAATTGTTATCGGTCTTATTGCATTCTTCTCTGTACCATCAATGTTTGAAGGAACCACGCGTTTGGTAGCTATTTTTCTATTAAAAATTATTTACGAATTAGGTTACACCATGATGAATATTGCCATGGGATCAGTTCTTGGGGTAATGGCCTTAAATGATAAAGAGAGAACTACTTTATCTTCAGCTCGTGGTATGGGATCAACACTTGGTGGTCTGATTGGTTCAATGGCTATACCGGTGATTCTTGCGCGTTTAGGAGAAAATACAACAGGTTATATGGTTTCAGGTATCTTCGCAGCTGTATTAGGGGGGTTACTTATCTTCTTCCACTATTGGGGAACTGAAGAACGGAATGTTGCAGCAAAACTTGCCGCAGAAGAGCAAGCAGAACCAACAAAATTCACAGATATTTTTATTACATTAGCTAAAAATAAAGCTTTCTTGTCACTTTGCTTACACTCAATTGTGATTGTATTTGGTCAAAACCTATTCAGTGCAACTCTTCCTTATATTTACGGTGATGTATTTGGTGATCTGGGCTTAATGGCATATGCTTCTGCGATCGGTATGGGTTTACCAGTAGTACTATTGCTTATCGCTCCGTATTTGGTAACATTATTTGGATCTACTGTTAAGTTAATCCGTACGTATTTATTACTAAGCATCGTTATCTTTGTTGGTTTATACGTTTGGAAATTAGTGGGTGACTTATCACCTTTCTTCTACATGATTTTTGCCAGCTTAGGGATTGCCTTCATGATGATGTCCGTTCAACTTCAATGGGGTCTTGTTTCAGAATCTATTGACTACAACGAATACATCACAGGAAAACGTTCAGAGGGTTCAATCTATGGGAACTTCTCACTAACAAGACGTGTCGGACAAATGTTGGCTCAATCACTTGTTGTCTTGATGATTGGTTGGATTGGCTATAGCCAACAGGCCGCTCAAACTGGACAAGCACAATCAGCTGAAACTGTTGAAGGGCTTGTACTATTGAATCTTATTGGCCCAGCAATTTGTGCGTTATTATCATGGGCTTCATTCAAATTTATTTGGAATATTACCGATGAAACACGTATGGAGATGACAACAGCTCGTCAAGCAAGACTCGATGAATTTGCTAAGACTCATGATGAACCACAAGATAAATAGCGGGGTACACTTATGAAATTAAGAAGTCACTTATTAAATGCTTTAATTAATGATGAAGTGGAGGCTTACTTAAAGGGGAACGATGTCATCATCGTGCCTTTTGGACCAACCGAACTCCATGGGGGCCTACCCTTAGATTGCGAAACAATATTGGCTGAGGGGATTGCCTTATTGATGGCAGAAAGGACAAACTCACTTGTCCTTCCGCATGTGCCTTACATTTATTCAGGGGCAACCGCCTCAGGTAAGGGAACCATCCAATTAACCGTTAGGGAAAGTGCTGATATGTTGCAAGGTCTGGCACATTCCTTACTGCGATCAGGCTTCAAAAAGCAAATCTATATTAGCCTGCACGGCCCAGCCCATATCTCAATTAATCCGGTTGTTCGTGATTTCTTTGATGAAACAGGGATCGCTATTCTCTATATTGACGGCATGATAACAGCCCAGAAATCCGGTGTCTTTTCAGAACCGAAAGAGATGATGCTTCATTTAGATAAGATGATTCTTGGGGCTTATAAGTTACGTAAGCGTTTGGATGATATATTGCTGACTTCTGAATATGCAGAGCCGGTAACCCAGACACCATCAGTTTTTGGTAAACTAAGTGCCCAAGCCTTTCAATCTGGAGCAACAGGTTACTATTTCAAGGAACATTCAGACCATATGGCAACCTCTGCTATACCTGATATTGAAACGCGAGACCGCATGGCAGAAGAGGGACTAGTACTGCTTAATAAGATGGTGGATGCAATTGATTTTCCAACTTTACTTAAGGAAATGGCGATTCAAGAAGATTATCTTGAAGAGGTTTACAATCGTTACCCGCATGTTCCAGCTGCCTACAATCGACACAAAAACAGTTAAATAGTTTCACAAACTGCTCTCCGTAATGTGGGGCAGTTTTTTTTGATTTAAATTTATCCAAAAAATTCCCGGCGAAATCATGCTTCGCCGGGAATTGCTGCCAGAAGGAATGGACACTTTATCTGTTGCCGCTTTTCTCAATCTTTCAACTTCATATTTTTGTAGTTCATGTGCGGGTTCAACAGTCCACGGTTGCTTTTCAGGACGAAAGAAAAACTGCTGTCGTTGAAATCGATGGTGTTGTCCTCGTCCAGTTGCTGCAGGCTGTCCTTGGTGGCTTTGACCGCGCCGAAGTTGGTGTCCAGAACAGTGTCGTAATTCTGATTTTCCGTATCATACGCTCGGATCGTGAACATGCTGCTGTCCGGTCCGCCGCAGCCGTAGATGGTACTCATGTACAAAGAGAGTTGCTCGGTCATCCCCAATTTTTCCAACCGTTGCATGGCATTTTCTGTGAATGTCAATTTCATTTTTTCTCACCTCTTGCACTAATTATAGAGCATGCCCCCGCGAAACAAAGCGAATATGCTCATCCCGATAAAAATGTTTGACAAGGTTAGAAACAGATGTTATATTTAATTAAATTTTAATAGAAGAGCGATGAAGAGAAGAGTACCTTTCGATTGTCATTCCAGAGAGCCCCGGTAGGTGAAAAGGGGTATGATAAAAAAAAGCGAAGATGGTCTCGGAGCAAAGCAATGCAGATAGTGTTGCTTCGGTTTGTGCACGATAAAGCACAAGAGTATAACAAGCGGGAGCTTGCGTACTTTTTAAGGTATGGATCGCGAGGTCCCTACGAACATGGGTGGTAACACGAAGAGCTTTCGTCCCTGTATTTCAATCAGTTGGAATATAGGGACGAGGGCTTTTTTGCTTTTTGCAATATCAGAGTAACGAACAGAAGCAACCTCGGCTAATCGGAAATGACCCAGAAGAGCAACTGCCATGCAAGAATAGACCGAAAACCAGAAGGGAAAGATGACAAATGACAGAGAAAAATTACAGTTTTGAAACGTTGCAAGTACATGCAGGCCAAGTGCCGGACCCCGTTACCGGAGCCCGTGCGGTGCCGATCTACCAAACTACCGCTTTCGTCTTCGACAGCGCGGAACAGGCTGCGGGCCGCTTCGCTTTGACGGATGCCGGAAATGTCTACACCCGTTTGACGAACCCTACAACCGCAGTCGTGGATGCGCGGGTTGCAGCGCTTGAAGGGGGCACATCCGCAGTTACAGTCGCTTCAGGCTCGGCGGCTATCACGTACGCTATCCTGAACGTAGCGAATGCGGGAGATGAAATCGTGGCAGCCAGCACGCTCTACGGCGGAACCTACAATCTTTTCAGTGCGACTTTGCCTAATTTGGGCATCAAAACAACTTTCGTTGATCCTGAAGATGGAGCTAACTTCGAAGCTGCCATCACGGAAAAGACAAAAGCCATCTTCATCGAATCGATTGGAAACCCGAGCACGAACCTGATCGATATCGAAAAAGTCGCCGAAATCGCGCATAACCATGGCATCATCTTGATCGTGGACAACACATTCGGTACGCCATACCTGATCCGTCCTTTCGAATTCGGCGCCGATGTTGTGGTCCACTCCGCTACGAAATTCTTGGGCGGACACGGCACAACAATGGGCGGAGTCGTCATCGAATCCGGTAAATTTGATTTCGCTGCCAGCGGAAGATACCCTGGATTCACGACGCCGGATGCGCATTACAACGGGTTGGTCTATACGGATCTGGGACCGGGGGCATTCACGACCAAAATCCGCGTGCAATTGCTGCGTGACACGGGAGCCTGTATCGGACCAATCGATTCTTTCCTGTTGCTGCAAGGAATCGAAACTTTGTCATTGCGCGTCGAACGCCATGTCGAAAATACCCGCAAAGTTGTTGCATATTTGGCGAACCACCCGAAAGTGTCCTGGGTGAATTATCCGGAACTGCCTGATAGCAAATACAAGGCTCTTGCCGACAAATACTTCCCTAAAGGAGCCGGTTCGATCTTCACTTTCGGCATCGAGGGCGGCAAACAAGCCGGCATCGAGTGGATCGATAAGTTGGAATTGTTCTCGTTGCTTGCGAACGTTGCCGACGCAAAATCATTGGTCATCCACCCAGCCAGCACGACCCACGCGCAATTGAGCGACGAAGATCTTATAGCTGCCGGCGTTTCCGGGGACATGATCCGCCTGTCCATCGGGATCGAAAATGCCAATGACATCATCGCCGATCTGGAACAAGCTTTCGAACAAATCTAACAAAATGGAGGTGCAGCCTGATTTTCAAGGCTGCACCTCCATTTTGTACATTATTTGCTGACCAAATGACGGAATGATATACTGTTTCTAGTTATGATTAAGAAGAGAGGCGAGCGGTCATGAGCGCGAAATTGAGAATTTTTTTGACCTTGATGCATGGTATTTTTTCCGATGCGGCAATTCAAGGGGTAGAGTTTGCCCAAAAATCAAAAAAATTCAAACAACAATACGCTTCTTGCTGCTTATCCTGAACAAAGAGATAAGTCCGGCTATGGGGCCTCTCATAGCTTTTTTTGTGCAAGAAAAGAAGGGACTTTCAAATGGAAAATCACACATCATTACATAAAAATATTTCTCTGGCGAAAAAATATGCTTTCATCCAATACTTTGGCATCACCTCATTATGGCTCCTTTACCTGAGTTCATTCAAAGGGATGACCTTGGTGCAGATTGGATTTCTGGAGGCTATCTTCCATATAACGAGTTTTGTTTTCGAAGTGCCATCAGGTGCTTTGGCGGACCGTTTTGGCTACAAAAAAATCCTGTTGTTCGGGAAAGTGATGGCCATCATCAGCTCGATCGGGATGATTTATGGCCAGAGCTTCTCGCACTTTGCGGTTGCTTTCGCGTTTTCGGCGCTTTCCTACAATTTCAACTCTGGGACCTACGATGCTCTGGTCTTTGAAAGCATGAAAGGACTGGACGAGGAAAGCGGCTATCTGGACAAGCTGGCCCACATCAATTTTCTGATCGAGATCAGTGCCCAAAGCGGCGTGATCCTTGCCGGGATTTTAGCTGACACTTATTTTCAAGCCGTATATCTGGTTAATATCATGCTCTGCTTGCTGAATATGTTCCTGATTTACCGCATGGTAGAACCAATCAAGCGACTGGATCCGCAGTCGGATGAAACAGTCGGATTATCCAAAAAAGTGGGGCAGTCCTACACCCGGATTCTGGGGAATGCTTGGCAGTTGCTGAAGCAGCATAAAGAGCTTCGGGGCTGGATACTGTTTTTTGCTTTGCTGGACAGCTTTGCAGCGACTTATTATTTCTATTTCCAGAACTACCTGTCAGTGCTGGGTTACAATGGTAAAGCTACGAGCTTCTATCTGTTTGCGGCCGCCCTATTTGGCATCTTTGGAGCAAAATTTTCTCCATCCATCGAGCAGAAACTCCGTAAAAACCGCATTCCTTATGTCTTTCCGGTAGTTGTTGCGTTATCGTTGCTATTGTCATCTTTGGGGAATCAGCTGCTGATTTTTGTCGGATTTGTGCTTTCGATCATTTTTTCCGCGGTGTCGCCGACAATCGCGAGCGCCTACATCAATCAGTTGATCCCTTCCGAAGAACGGGCGACGCTTTTGAGTGCGAACAGCATGGCCTATAGCCTCTGCATGATCATCCTTTTCCCGGTGATTGGAGGCGTCATTGACCTGTTGGATTTTCAGATCGCCTATTTGACGATGGGACTATCGATCTTGGTTGTGGGAGGAACTTTCGCTGTAGTCGCAAAAAAACGATATTACCGAAAATCAGCGGATTGAGTAAGATGAAGAAGGAGGCTGTCTCTCGAGGCAGCCTTTTTGCATGGTAATTGAGCTGTGGATGTCCGATTCATCAGCGATATCGGATATCTTCCGACTTTCGTCTTCATCAAAGATACTCCTCCAACACCGACCAAGCCTCCAGTTTTTCCGGCAACGTTTTGACATGTTTGCCGCGCATGGGGCTGGTCGAAGGGAGCGGAAGGTAGGCCAAGCCGGATTCCTCATCCAGACCGAAGTGCTTTTTGTAGCTGCGGTGAGCTTTTCCGCCGTTGAAGGCGATGGCCTTGATCTGGGGATGTTCGCGCAGAAGAGTCTTCAGGTCATTGGGATATTCCTCTTTGATGGCCGAATCGAGGCTGCCTTCCCGGTAACAGGAGTGGATGACATCCCAGAGGGCGACATGATGCTCTTTCAGCAGCGATAGGCGGTCTTCGTAGGTCACCGGATCCTCTTCCCCGATCTGGGAGAAAATGATTATCCAGAAATGGTTCCTCGGGTTCCCGTAGTAGTGCTGTGCTTCCAGCGACTTCGCGCCGGGCAGCGATCCCAGAATCAGAACCTTGGCATGCGGATCGATAACGGGTGCCATCGAGTAAAGTTTGTCGGATTGTTTCAGTCGGAACACATCCTTTCAAAGTTATTGTGTATCCATTTTACCAAAATCGCGCCGGAGCAGGAAACATTCGAGCTTGCCAAATTTTTTGAATAAAACAGTTGACGGAAGGTTAGCGATGCGTTAAAATAATCCCAACATTAAGAAATCGTTAGAAAAATCATTTCCATCTAATTAAACCGATAATCAAGAGAAGTAAGCATCATACCTTGTTTCCAGAGAGTCGCCGCCAGTGAGAGTGCGATAGCGAAGGGGATGCCGAATGGACTTGAGAGGGTTGCCTTGAAAAGAGTAGGGGCAAACGGGGAACCTGATCCGTTAACAGACAGGCACATATGTTGGTATGTGAACGAGTGGGCGATTCATTTCGTCAATTTGGGTGGTATCGCAGGAGAATAAAAGCTCTTGTCCCTTTAAAGGGGGGACAAGGGCTTTTTTTGTACACAAAAAATGATGAGGTGAATGAAATGCTAGAGATAAAAGAGACGAAACTGACCGAAGAAATTCTCCCGCAAGACAGCATGAAAGCCGCTATCGATAAACTGGTGAAAAAAGAAGAACTTTCCCCGCAATTGACGAAGACCATCATGCACCAGATCATGAGCGGTCAAGCCAGTCCGGTCCAGATCGCATCTTATCTGACTGCTATGCGGATGAAAGGCGAGACGGCCGGCGAAATCAGTGCTTCCGCTGAAGTGATGCGGGATTTTTCAAATAAGGTGCGGACTAAGACTACGGCATTGGACATCGTCGGAACCGGCGGCGATCAAGCATTCACCTTCAACATCTCAACCGTCTCTTCCTTTGTCATCGCAGCCGCAGGGATTCCGGTGGCGAAACACGGCAACCGCAGCTCCTCAAGCAAATGTGGCAGCGCGGATGTGCTGGAAGAATTAGGTGTGAACATCGAAGCCAGCGCGCAACACAGCGAAACGATGCTGGAAGAAATCGGGATGTGCTTCATGTACGCCCAAAAATACCATCCATCGATGAAGCATGCGGCACCCGTCAGGAAAGAAATGGGTGTCCGGACGATCTTCAACGTTCTGGGGCCATTGGCGAACCCGGCCAACGCGAACATGCAATTGCTCGGCGTGTATGATGTCGCACTGGTGGACACGATGGCTGAAGTGCTGAACCAATTGCAGATGGAACGGGCGCTTGTGTTCGGCGGAAATGACGGATTGGATGAAATCACATTGACCACAACATCGGAAGTCGCTGAGCTCCGCGACGGCAAGATAACCCACTTCACGTTCGATCCGAAAGACTATGGTTTCGAGTACTGCACGAACGAAGATCTGGTGGGCGGGGAACCCGCTGAGAATGCGGCCATCGCCTTGGCTATCTTGAGCGGCGAAAAAGGGCCGAAGCGCGACACGGTGTTATTGAACGCCGGCATGGCCATCTATCTTGCTAATGACGACTATACGATCGCTGACGGCATCAAGCGCGCAGCCGAACTCATCGACAGCGGAGCGGCTCTGGCGAAATTAAAGCAATTCATCACTGCATCACAGGAGGCGACGAAATGATATTGGATGACATCATAGCAGCGACAAAGATACGCGTGGAAAAAGCCAAACAGGCCATCCCTTTGGAAGAAATGAAGCAAGCCGCTTTGGCATTGCCGATCAATCAGGGTTTCCCCTTCGAAAAGGCGCTGACCGGTGAAGGGGTCCGCTTCATCTGCGAATGCAAGAAGGCGTCCCCTTCGAAAGGCGTGATTGTGGAGGACTTCCCATACTTAGAAATCGCCAAAGCCTACGAAGAAGCGGGGGCATCCGCAATTTCGGTATTGACGGAGCCCGATTTTTTCAAAGGCGAAAACCGATTCCTGACGGAAATAAAACAGGCAGTATCGCTTCCAATCATACGCAAAGATTTTATCATCGATGCTTATCAGATTTATGAGGCGAAAGTCATCGGCGCGGATGCCGTGCTGTTGATCGCGACTATCCTGAACGAGGACGAGTTGGATGACTTCCAGCGTTTGGCTCGCGAACTGGGGCTTTCGGCGTTGGTTGAGGCCCACACCGAAGAAGAACTGCTGAAGGCTCTACGGACCCACCCGAAAATGATCGGCGTCAACAACAGGGACTTGAAGACCTTCAAGGTGGACATCCAGCAGTCCATCAGGCTCCGCGCACTGGTGTCGGATGACATTATCTTTGTGGCCGAAAGCGGCATCTCGGAAAGACAGCAAGTTATCGAATTGGAAGAGGGCAATGTCGACGCCATCCTGATCGGCGAAACGATGATGATCTCGCCGGATAAAAAAGGCATGCTGGACCGCCTACGGGGGATCGGCTGATGGTCAAGGTGAAAATTTGCGGCCTGAAACGAGTTGAGGATGCTGAAATGCTGAATGAGCTCCGCCCGGATTTTGTAGGCTTCATTTTCGCCCCCAGCAAGCGGCAGATTTCACTGGAGCAGGCGCTGAAAATCAGGGCAGCTTTGAAGGACGCCATTCCGGCGGTCGGCGTCTTCGTCAACGAACCAATCGAAAACATCGTTGCTATCGTGGAAAGCCGGGCGATCCAGATCGTGCAGCTCCATGGCGATGAGAATAACGCCTATATCGAGCAACTGGGTAAGCGGATCACACTTCCGATCATCAAAGCTGTCGCGGTCAAGGACGCCTCTGATGTCAAGAAGGAGTACGCTTCCGATATCCTCCTCTATGATACATACCAAAGAGGCGTGGCAGGTGGGACCGGAAAGACATTCAACTGGGACTTGCTGAAGGAAGCAACGCACCCATTCTTCTTGGCGGGCGGCCTGCATGCGGGGAACCTCGAAGCGGCCATCCAAAAGGTGCAGCCATACGCAGTGGACATCTCGAGCGGTGTCGAAACAGACGGCGTGAAGGATTTTGAAAAAATTAGAGCAGTAATGGAAATCATTGGGAGGTCAATAATATGAAAAGTTATTTTGGTGCACACGGGGGACAGTTCATTCCCGAAACCTTGATGAACGCTTGCTTGGAACTTACGGAAGATTTTTTCCGATTCAGTGAGGATCCGGAATTCAAAAAAGAATTGAACGATCTGTTGGACAACTACGCAGGCAGGCCATCCCGCCTTTATTTCGCGGAAAAGATGACAAAGAACCTCGGTGGAGCGAAAGTCTACCTGAAACGAGAAGACCTGAACCATACGGGCTCGCATAAGATCAACAATGCGCTCGGACAAGTGTTATTGGCCAAAAAGATGGGCAAGAAGCGGATCATCGCGGAGACCGGCGCCGGCCAACATGGCGTGGCAACCGCCACAGCAGCTGCGCTTTTGGATATGGAGTGCGTCGTCTACATGGGCGAAGAGGATACCCAGCGTCAAGCTTTGAATGTGTTCCGGATGGAATTATTGGGCACGAAAGTGATTCCCGTGACGAGCGGCACCGCCACCCTTAAGGACGCGGTCAACGAAGCGATGAAGGATTGGGCTTCCACGTTTGAAGAGTCGCATTACTGCATCGGGTCGGTTATGGGGCCGCATCCATTCCCGACCATGGTCCGCGATTTCCAAAAGATCATCGGGGAAGAGACCAAAGCCCAGATGGCCGAGGCGGAAGGCAAGCTGCCGGATGTCGTGATGGCTTGCGTCGGCGGCGGTTCGAATGCGATCGGGACCTTCTATGACTTCATCGGCGACGAGAGCGTGCGGCTGATCGGCTGCGAAGCTGCCGGCAGAGGAATCCACACGCAAGACACGGCTGCGACAATCGCGACCGGTACGCCGGGCATTTTCCATGGTATGAAATCCTATTTCTGCCAGGATGATTACGGCCAGATTGCACCCGTATATTCGATATCGGCGGGCCTGGACTATCCGGGGATTGGGCCTGAGCATGCGGATCTCTATGACCGCGGCCGCGCCGAGTACGTTTCGGTAACGGATGACGAGGCTGTCGCAGCCTTTGAATACCTGGCGCGGATGGAAGGAATCATCCCGGCTATCGAAAGTTCACATGCAATCGCGCATGCCATGGTTTTGGCGCCGACGTTGGATCCGGAAAAGATCATCGTCATCTGTCTGTCGGGCCGTGGGGACAAGGACGTCGCCGCAATCGCTAGATACAAGGGAGTGGACATTCATGAATAAAATTACAGCGGCCTTCAAGCACAAGGCATTCATCCCTTTCATGACGGCTGGGGATCCAGACCTGGAAACCACGAAGGAACTGATCAGGGAAATCGTTGCGAATGGAGCAGACATTGTTGAAATTGGCATCCCGTTCTCCGATCCGGTTGCGGAAGGTCCTGCCATCCAAAAAGCGGATGAGCGGGCTTTAGCGAACGGCATCAATACGGATGACATTTTCCAGATGGTTGCTGAGTTGCGCACCGAAATCGACACACCTTTCGTCTTTATGACCTACATCAACCCTGTTTTCGTCTACGGCATCGATAAATTCATGGCACGCTGCAAAGAGACAGGCGTAGATGGCATCATCATCCCAGACGTTCCGTTCGAAGAGAAGGGCTTCATCCAGAAATCCTGCCGGGAACATGGCATCACTTACATTTCCATGGTGGCACCTTCTTCTGCTGAACGGATTGCCATGATCGCTAAAGAAGCGGAAGGTTTCCTGTATGTCGTTTCTTCCTTAGGTGTCACCGGCGTCCGTAGCGATATCACCACCGATATTGGCAGTATCCTCGATGAAATCCGCAAAATCAGTGACATCCCTTGCGCCATCGGCTTCGGGATTTCCAACGCGCAACAAGCGAAAGCGATGAGTGAAATAGGGGATGGCGTCATCATCGGTTCCGCAATCATCAACATCATGGAAAAATACGGGAAAGATTCGCCCAAACCGGTCGGAGCCTTCGTGGCGGAAATGGTGGAAGCCATCCGCGGCGGTAACTGAAGTCCTTATACGTGAATCGTACTGCCTGTAGCAGTATAATGAAAGAAAATTACAGGCAGAAAGTGGTGACGGTGATGAGGAAAATCATTTTGATTCGTCATGGTGCAAGCGAGTGGAATTTACTGAACTTGTTTACGGGCTGGACAGATGTCGACTTGAGTGAACAGGGTGTCACGGAAGCGAGAGAAGCCGGCCGGAAACTCAAGGAAGCCGGGATTGAATTTGATATGGCGTTCACGTCCGTGCTGCAGCGAGCGATCAAAACCTGCCATATTATTCTGGATGAAATGGATCAATTATGGATACCGGAAGTGAAAAGCTGGCGGCTCAATGAACGGCACTATGGCGATCTGCAGGGGCTGAACAAACAGGAAACAGCTGAAAAATACGGAGAAGACCAAGTTCTGAAATGGCGACGCTCCTATAATACGTTGCCGCCGTTGATGGATCCTGATAATCCGCTGTCGCCGGTCAAGGATCGCCGCTACGCCAACCTGCAGAAACGGGTCATTCCGATGGGAGAAAATTTGGAGACCACGTTGGACCGTGTCATTCCATTTTGGGAAGATCAAATCGCTCCGGCGGTATTGGACCGTAAGACGATTTTAGTGGCGGCCCACGGGAACTCCTTGCGGGCTTTGATCAAGTACCTCGAAGAAATACCCGATGATGAGATCATGGCCTTGGAAATACCTACAGGGCAGCCGTTGGTCTATGAATTGAATGATGACTTGACGATCATCAGAAAATACTATCTATAATAATAGATGCGGCTGGGGTTCCGATTCCCGGCCGCATCTTTTGTTGCTTCATTTTTCTTCAGCCTTCAATTGAAAGTTGAAACGGACATCCTTGCTGGTTCCGTCCGGCAGGTAGGATCTTTCCACAAAAGTCACCTGATCGGAATAGTCGATGAGGATCAGTGTCGTGGAGCGGGTGCCGTAGCGTTCCGTCTGGATGAAATTGGCGGAAACAGCACGCAAAATCGGCAAATCCAGCGGCAAATCAGGCAGTTGGTCATCCGGTGGGGGCGTCCGATCAGACATGATGCGGAAGACGGCCTCTTCGTCAAGAGTCGCTGAACTAGCCAGTTCAGCCATTGCCGCTTTTGTGCGGGTGACTTTCGGCCAAGGCGTATCGAGCGTGGCATTGCTGACGGTGTGGTTGCCTGTTTGAAGGACGCTGCTTTCGTCCAAAATGTTGTTGTAATGATGGAGGCTATCGCTCGATCCGACAATCAGATTGAAGCCGTTGTAGTCGGTTCGTTGCTGTTTGACCAGGTTCAGGTAGTCCTGGGGTTCAGTACTGCCGGTCAAGTAATCCATCACAAGGTTGCCGCGGGACAGTTTTTGGTCGGACTCCTGATCGGTCGTCAGATAACTGTTGGTCACGGCAGCAATCCTGCCTTGTTTGGTGATTCCAAGCCAAGTGCCGTGAGCGCTCAAGTCTTTACCTGCCAACAGATCGGGATGGTCCAGCCAAAAGTGTGCAGCCAAGGAGGGACGGTCATACTGCTCGTCCCGATTGGCCACGAGCATCAATTTGTACGATGCGTGTTGACTGAGTTGCAATGAAATCAGACACATAGCTATTCCCCCAGTAAGATGTTGTTCTTTTGTTAAGTATAGCATGCGCAAGCTTCAAGTCTGAAATGGAGAACCCCTGCAGAGGCAGGCCCTGCTGAATGCAGCTCGACTGCTTATTCCAAATTTCAAAACGCGCTGGATATGAGCTATAATGAAGATAACAGTAACACCATCACGCCAATCGGAATTGCAGCGACAGGATCAACACTATTCGAAGGGGTTGTTAAGGATGCTAAAAGATAGAAAAAAATATTGGACAGTCCTGCTGGTCAGTCTTTTTCTGGCAAGTTGCAGCCAAACGCAAGAAACATCTGAAGAAAAAAGTTCCTCTCAAGCGATAGCGCAAAGCAGTTCGGCAGTCAGCACAGCGAGCAGCGAAACAAAAGCAACGTCGGCAGAATCCACGGAAGCCGGTGATAGGCTCGGCAAACTGTCGAAAAGCTACATTGATATCATGGAAAGCGGCAATTACTATATGGCTTTCCGCTCCACGACGACATTTGAAGGCGAAATGATGGAATCCGAGACGATGATGACCGTTTCGGGCGACAGGACCGCGATGCATTCTAAGTCCGTAGATACTGACACGGTAATGATGATGATGGATGGCAAAACGTATTTGATCGACCATGTCAACAAAACGGTAATGGTTATGCCTGAAACAATGATGGAAGGGGAAGAAACCTTACCGGAAATCCCGGAATCAAGCGAGCCGGTCGAAGTGGATGACATCGAATACATCGGCAGCGGTGAGGAAGACGGCTTGGTGTACGAGGAATATCGCACAGAGAGCGGTACACAAATCTTCTACTATTTTGATGGCGCCGACCTGAAGAAAATCAAGACGATCGATGAATCATTTGAATCGGTCATGGAAATATTGGAATTATCCGATAATGTGTCGGAGGATGCTTTTGAAATACCAGCGGACTATCAGCAAGTGACCTACTGAGCACATTAGCCAACCAGTTCCGGATGGAAGGAAGTGGAGGTTCTTGACGAATTTATTGGCTCCAGCAGCCAACTATGTGTTAGCGGGAGTGCTGATTTTCTGCATCTGGGTACTGTCCAAGGCAACGGATGTTTTGGTGGACGAAGCGATTTCGCTTTCGTTGGATTGGGGAATATCCGAATTGGTGATCGGTGCTACGATTGTTTCCTTAGGAACCTCTTTGCCTGAGTTGGCGGTGTCTATTTTGTCAGCTATCCAAGGGAACAGTATAGTTGCTCTTGGGAATGTCATCGGTTCCACGATTGTGAACACCAGCTTTATTCTCGGTATCGGTGCCATTTACGGCAGCATTCCCGTCAACCGGAAGACGGCAAATAAGCATGCCGTATTGTCCGGGCTCTCTTTGTTTTTGATTCTGTCCGCGTTGCCTATTTTCTACGCAGACGGGCAGGGCAAGATACCGCAGTGGATCGGATTTCTCCTGTTGCTGTTGAGCCCCTTGTATTTTGTGTGGATGCTGCGGGAAGGGAAGCAACAACCTCAAGAAATCACTGTCGACACATCCGATAAGGAAGACGGCAAGCCGATACTGATCAAACTCTTAAAATTATTTGTAAGCGCAGGTTTTGTGATTGCGAGCGCCTCAGTTATGGTGACAACGGTTGAAATTGGAGCTACCCGAATCGGCATCCCTGATTCGGTCATCGCTTCCACAGTTGTGGCCTTCGGGACGGGGTTGCCGGAAATCAGCACAACCATCGTTTCTGTAAAAAAAGGCTATGGCGCTTTGGCGATGGGGAACATCATGGGCTCTAACCTTTTGAACACGCTTTTGATCCTCGGTACGGCGATCAGTTTGACCCCTGGAGGAATTGTTGTCAGTCCGGATTTCTATCAGATCCATTTTCCGGCTTTAGGGGTTTTGTTGGTTGTTTTGGGTTATTTTTCCTACAATACTAAACGGGAAATCATCAGCAGAAAAGAAGGGCGCATTTTGGTGCTTTTTTACCTAGCCTATTTGGTATGGAATTACTTGATATAAAAAGGTTCGTGCCCTTACGGGAATCACGAACCTTTTTGTGTTATTCTTCTTTATCGTTTTCCGGAATATCCCTTTCCACATCAACAGTCGCGAAATCCTTAACGGGAGTGGAGCCGTTCACCAAGACGGGCTCTTCATCGTCCAGCTCGAATGGACCGGCCACTTCGCCAAAATAACGATTGTACCGCAGCTTGAATTTTTCGAGTACATGTTCAATCAGAATCTTCAGCATCGCGAATAGCGGCACACCTAAGATCATCCCGATAAAGCCAAGCAGATTGCCCATGATCAGCAAAACGATGATGATCGTCAGCGGGTGCATTTTCAAATTTCGGCCCATGATGTTCGGTTCGATGATGTTGCCTTGAACGAATTGCGCCAAAGCCCAGACGACGGCCATTTTTAGGAGCATGGCCGGAGACGTGAACGCAGCAACGAACAAAGCCGGGATTACACCGATTGTCGCACCGATGAAAGGGATGACCGCTGTCAAGGTAGCAATCAAGGCAAGGACGACGGCATAATCCAGGCCGATGATCAAATAACCAACGATCAGCAAGGCACCCAGACTCAAGGCAACAAGCAGTTGGCCTTGAACATAGGAACCGACCTGAAGCGACATCTGTCTGGAAATCTTTTCGATATCATTGCGGAAAACGGGCGGGATGTTGTTCATGACAAACGGTTGAAACTTCCCTTGGTCCTTCAGCATGAAGAAAAGGATGACCGGGAAAGTGACTGCCACGACCACTACGCTGGAAATGGTGGAAAAAATGTTCAGGATTTTTTCGCTAGAGTTGCCGACCCATGCCAGAATCATCTCAGGGATACTACCCACTGTGCTATCCAACCAACTTTGCGCCTGTTCATAATAGTCCTTGAAGGTACTGTTCGCGAGCAGCTTGTCGAAATAGGCATTCATCTGTTCAATGTAGGTAGGAAATTCATTGACTAGATTGGTGAGCTGGCTGGACAAGATCGGAACCAAAAGGACAACCCCATAGACCAGCATGAAAATGAAGAGGACAAAGACGATTGATGTCGCCATTCCTCGGTTGATTTTCCTACTTTCAAGGAAGGTAACCATCGGATTGAATATATAATAGAAGACGATTGCTAAAATAACGGGTGCCACAATGGTCGAAAAAATGACCTGCAGCGGTTTGAAAATGAATGAAATGGTATCCATCGTAAATATGAGTACACCGATCAAAATCAGGGTGGACAGGATATAGATGATTGTCTTGCCGCCCAAAAAGGAGATGAGGCGCGTGTCTTCGGGTACGGTTATTTTTGTTTCTTTCTTTTGCATATGCTGTCCTTTCTTATGCCATCCCCGGACTGGATCCGTAAAGCGACATAGCGGTTTTCTATTGTTAGTTTACCAGAGTTCCCTCTGAAAGCCATACTGCAAAGGTCTTATTTACGGAAAAATTCTGTCGTTTGATTGAGAGGGTGTGCTTGAAATGTGATAGAATGACAGAACAAGAAAATGCATTAAAGGAGGCAACCTATGAAATACAGCATCTATACACGCACTGGCGACAAAGGCAACACACGCATCGGAGGCGGGAAAGCTCTTCCGAAGAATGCCGAAAGGATCGAAGCTTTCGGCACGCTGGATGGGTTGAACTCATGGTTCGGGCTTGTCCGCACGAAGAATGATTGCGGCGAGGATATCCAGGAGGACATGGCGCTCATCCAGCAGTTCCTGTTCGATTGTTCCTCAGATTTGTCGATTCCGAAAGGGCACCGGGAGTACAAGCTCACGCAGGATCACATCGACTGGTTGGAGCAGAAAATCGACGGCTACAGCGAAGAACCGGAGGAAATCCAGTATTTCATCATACCGGGCGGAACGGAGTTGGCTAGCTGGTTTCACATTTTGCGGACGACGACCCGTGATGCCGAACGCCGGATCGTCACCTTCATGGAGCAAGAGCCGGATGAAGTGAATCCGTTTGTGCTGAAGTTCATCAACCGTCTTTCGGACTACCTGTTTGTCGTGGCCCGTGTAGTAAATGTACGCAAAGGCGTTCCCGACGTGCCGTACGAACGGAGCGAAAAAGTGTTCCGGATTTCAGGAGATAAGGACAGTTCCAAGGCGAAACCGGAATAAAAGGGTAGGGTAGAAATCGGGTTTTCCTGCGGTGAAGGGCACTTTCGCCGGAGAAGAGAATCCCACCAAAATGTCACCTCCGGTCCACGCGGCTTCACCGGAGTTGGGCTTCTGGAATTAAGTCTCCTCCGGCCATCAGGTCTCCCGCCGGAGCTGAGCGTACCCCCACAGGAGCATTTTCTCCGGCCACCCCCACCACGCCGCGCCGCGATGGTCATTCATACATTCATCCAATCAAAAACGCACAAGGAACCCGGCCGACCGCTGCCGGGTTCCTTGTGCGTTTCGTTCATTTTAACAGGAAAGAATCAGCGTAATACCGCTGGCAAAGCTTCGATGAGATCCGAAGCCATCAAGCTGTACTCCGATTTTTCTTGGGCAGCGATGTCCCCCGCCAAACCGTGGATGTAGACACCCAATTTGGCCGCTTCGGAAGGTACTAAGCCTTGAGCCAATAAACCGGCGATGATGCCGGTCAAGGCATCGCCTGAACCGCCCGTCGCCATGCCGTTGTTGCCTGTCGCGTTGATGTAGTGCTCATCCTGATGGGCCACGACAGTCCGGGCATCCTTCATGACAAAGGTCAGATCCGAATCAGCCGTGCAAAACGCAGCAGTCCCTAAGAGATCCGCTTTTATTTCCGCCAAGTCCTTATCCAAAAGCCGCGCCAGTTCCTTCAAATGAGGGGTAAGGATGCTCCCCACTGGAACGGACTGCGACACTGCGTTGATGCGGGCACGGGAATCGTTCCCCGGCAAAGCCGCGTCGTTGAAACGATCGGAAAGGATATTCAGAGCATCCGCATCGATGATCAGAGGGATCTGGCTGTTTTCCAGAACCAAATTGACTACCGTGCGGGCTGCATCGGACTTCCCCATTCCTGGTCCGACAACAATCGCATCTGCGCAGGAAACCGCGGCGATGATTTTAAGGCGTTCGCTCTCCTTATCCAATCCATCCGTTTGGTAAGTCGTCAGGATGGCTTCAGGCAGCTGCATCTGAAGGATGGCGCGGTTCTCATCCGGCGTGACGATCTGGACCAGCCCGGCGCCAGTACGGTAGGCAGCTTTTGCCGAAAGGAAAGCAGCCCCGCTCATGTTTGCGGATCCGGCGATGATCACGACCCGGCCGTAAGTGCCTTTGTTCGAATAGGCCGCGCGTCTCGGCAGCGAAAAAAGATCGCTCTCGTCATAGAACAGCACATTCGAAGAAATGACGTCCATGGCGCTCGGTGGGAAACCGATATCGCTGACAATCAGTTTGCCGGTATGCAAAGAACCGGGGTAGAGCAGCTGGCCGATTTTTTCGATCCCGAAAGTGATGGTCACATCTGCCCGGACAGCGGTCCCCAGCACTTGTCCATTGTCGGCGGAGATACCGGATGGGATGTCGACAGCAAAGACATATCCTTGGAACGCGTTCATGAGTTGGATCGTCTCCGCGTATTTCCCTTCTGCAGGTCTGTCCAAGCCGATGCCGAAAATCGCATCGACCAAGACGGTGTAGCCTTTGAAGTTGATTTCGCTGACGTCATCCCAGATGACCATGTCCAAGTTTTCGATGATGTCGAGTTGTTTTTTGGACTCAGCAGATAATTTGTCGTGTTCGCCGATCAAGAATACATCCACCTGGAAGCCGTGGTTCAATAAAATGCGGGCTGCCGCCATTCCGTCGCCGCCGTTGTTGCCTGAACCGCAGACCACGAGGATGATGTCCTCTCTTGAAATGCGTTCTTCCATGGCTGAGACGACCTGATTCGCCGCATTTTCCATCAGCACCAGGGCTGGGATGCCGATTTCATTGATCGTAAAGGCGTCGATTTTTTTCATCTGTTGGCTGTTGACAAGTTTTTTCATTGAATATTCCTCCTGATGGTTGGTGGATGTCATTCCATTTTCACATTTGCTATTATACCATTCTTGATGCGGGAAAGAATACGGGGAGCCTGATATAGCTCTATGCCAGGGGGAAACCAAATGATTGCTTTAACAAGCCGTGACTATTCTGCACAACAATTTTCTGAAAACTTAGGGAAAACAGTCATTCACTTTTTATAAGTAATGTGATAATCTTATCAAGGAACTCGAATAAGGGAGGAATGTATGATGATCGAGCTGATTGCAACAGCCGAGTCAGTAGCGCAAGCCAAGGAACTGGTGGATTGCGGCGTAGATATACTATATATAGGAGAGGATGAGTACGGCCTTCGTTTGCCGTATTCCTTCACCAGAGAGGAACAACGTGAGGTCATTGCCTATGCGCATGAGAAAGGCGCGCAGGTCAGTGCCGCGGTGAATGCGATCTTCCATAACGATCGGATCAATCAAGTGGCCGAGTATCTGGCTTTCTTGCGTGAAGCGGAAGTCGACAGCATCACGTTGGGCGATCCTGGCGTAGTGCAAGTGATGAGGGAACAGGATTTATTTATCCCTTACCGTTATGATGCACAAGTCATGGTGACCTCAAGCGGACAGATCAATTTCTGGGCGAAAAGGGGAGCGGTCGGTTCCGTGCTTGCCCGCGAAGTGCCTTTCGAGGAAATGAAGAAATTGGTCCCGGGTGCGTTGGTGCCGGTTGAAGTATTGGTATACGGTGCCACTTGCATCCACCAATCGAAACGCAATTTGCTTGAAAATTACTTCAATTTCATCGAGAAAGAGGAAGCCGTGAATAAAGAACGCGGATTGTTCATTTCGGAGCCGAAAAAAGTGGATTCCCATTATTCCATCTATCAGGACCGCAACGGAACACATATCTTCGCCAACAATGACCTTGATCTGATGCCTCATCTGGGCGAACTGACGGCTATCGGCGTCTCGCAATGGATGCTGGACGGTTTGTTCACCCCAGGAGAAAATTTTGTCGCAATCGCGAAACTGTTCGTGGAAGCGCGTGAAGCCTTCACGGAAGAGATCTGGACGGAAGAATTGGCGGAACGATTGGATGCCGAACTATATGCCTTGCATCCCGCAAACCGTGAGCTGGATACCGGATTCTATTCCAAGGACCCGAATGAAGTTGTCTGATACTTTGATACTGAAAGAAAGAGAGTGTACACACACATGCGAACAATAACAAAGAAGCCCGAGGTCTTGGCCCCGGGCGGAACATTGGAAAAATTGAAGACAGCCATCCACTACGGAGCTGACGCCGTCTATATCGGCGGAGAAGCGTACGGTTTGCGCAGCCGCGCAGGCAATTTCGACTATGAGGAAATGGCGGAAGCAGTCGCTTTTGCGCATAGCCACGGTTCGAAGATCTATGTCGCCGCGAATATGGTCACACATGAAGGCAACGAGGAAGGCGCAGGCGAATTCTTCCGCACAATCCGCGATATCGGCATCGATGCGGTCCTGATTTCAGATCCCGCGCTGATGGAAATCGCCGTAACCGATGCACCCGGCTTGCCGATCCATTTGTCGACCCAGGCTTCCGCGACCAACTACCAGACGCTTAACTTCTGGGCGAAAGAAGGCTTGGAGCGCGTCGTTTTGGCCCGTGAAGTATCGATGGCAGAAATTCAGGAAATGAACGAGAAGACCGATGTCGAAATCGAAGCCTTCGTCCATGGGGCGATGTGCATCTCCTACTCGGGCCGTTGTGTCCTGTCCAACCACATGTCGAACCGTGATGCCAACCGCGGAGGCTGCGCGCAGTCTTGCCGTTGGAAATATGGCTTGTACGATATGCCGTTGTTGGGGCAACAGAACCCTGTAGGTGCCGGCGAAGAAGGCATCGAAGAAAAATTCTCCATGAGTGCCGTCGATCTTTCGATGCTGGAGCACCTGCCCGATCTGATTGAGAGCGGCGTCGACAGCCTGAAAATCGAAGGGCGCATGAAATCGATCCACTATGTGTCGACGGTAGTCAACGTCTACCGCAAAGCCGTGGATGCCTACTGCGCCGATCCCGACCATTACGAACTGAAGCAGGAATGGGTGGATGAATTATGGAAAGTCGCGCAACGCGAATTGGCTACCGGTTTCTTCTATAAAGATCCGACCGAGGATGAACAACTCTTCGGCCAGCGCCGCAAAATTCCGCGCTACGGTTTCATCGGCCAAGTGATGGCCTACGATCCGGAAACGCAGATGGCTACGATCCAGCAGCGGAACAATTTCGGTGTCGGGGACGAAATCGAATTCTACGGACCGGGATTGCGCCACAACGTACTGACGGTGGAAGCCATCTGGAACGAACACGATGAAGCAATCGACCGTGCGCCTAACGCTATGATGACTGTGAAGATGAAAGTTCCTTTCGTGGTCGAACGTTTCGATATGATCCGCAAAAAAAAATAATACCGGAATGATAAAAAGAATGGCCCCGCGTGCTGATACAAGCTCGCGGGGCCATTCTTTTTATTTTCGATAAACGATGGTGCATTCAGCCATTCATCAAGAAAAGAGGCGTTCTTTCGGCTGAGCCGGTACTTTGAACAGCAAGGCGATCACTGCAGCGATGACCGTGAAGACGAAAAGCAGGAGATAAAGGTAATTCAGCCCGATTTGATCGATGATGGGGCCGGCCATCAATTGGAAGAAGATGGTGCCGATGTTCCTGGAGAACATGGCGACGACTGCCGTTCCTGTGGCGATCAGTTTCCGGTTCAACAAGGTGGAGACCATCTTGAGGTTCAGCATGATGAAGGTGCCGGAAGCGAAAAACTTGGTCAGGACGGTCGCGATGGAAAGCACCAGAAAGTCGTTCGAAAGGAAATTGATCAGATACTCTGTCCCCGATAGGAACAAAATGGCAAGAAGGAGCTGCTTGTTCGTGAAATGGTCCATGAAGCGGTGAGACAAAGCCATCGCGATGACTTCCGCAAACAGGGCCACTGTCAGGGTCGTGCTGACAAGTGCGACCGGAGCGCCCGTATCGGTCAAGAGCAACGGCAGATAACTAGTGTTGACTGTGTTCGTGCCGAAGATGATGAACGCCAAGAGCAGATAGGTGATGAACAGTTTGTTCTGGAAGATATTCTTGAGTGTGTTGCCGCCGGAAGTATCCTCCTGCTTCTCGGCTGCATGCTCTGGAGAGGCAGCCGCTTGCTCCGGTTTAGGCAAGAGATAAAGGAACACGATGCTTGCAAAATAACAGGCGAGATAGAGCACGAAAATGGATTTCGGCGATACAAAATCGTAAATGATTCCTGAAATCTGTTGCCCGGCAGCATAGCCGATTGTTCCCCAGAGGCGAATTTGGCCGAATCTGTAAGGGCTGTTGGCCGCAAGCACATCGAACAGCGGTGCGAGCCCTAAGGTGATGGCGTTCGCCAAACCATAAACGAGTCCGAAGAGCCAGTTGCCTGTGAAGAAAAAGAGTCCGCTGCTGATTACAGCGGAAATCAAAACATAAATGGTGACCGTTTTGCGGGTTCCCCATTTTTCATTTGAATACCCGATAAGTCCTTGGATGATGAGTGCGATTATGTTTGAAAGGATAAGGATGAATGAAATTTCCGACCCGCTTTTTCCCAGGTCGCGCATGTAGACGGTGATTAATGATGATAAAGCCGCCATGGACATAAAGTAGAAGATGAATAATATCACGTATTGCTGATACAGACGCTCCTTGAAATACCCCATCGAATTACATTCCCCCAATAAGTTCACTAGTATACAATATTCTAACACATGATCCGCTGATAAGGCTGTTTCTTTCTCAAATTGAAAAGTGCTTCGCAAATCTCGCGCCATTCTTCCCCAAAATTGTAAAAAGCGTTCGAAAGGTGCCGCGCATCAGGCTTCGGATGCGTTATAATGATAGATAACTATAGTAAAGGAAAGGAGGCGCTTGCTGATGTATCCGGAAACTCAAAAGAAGATCGCTGAGATGCTGGAAGGGAATGTTTTCCCCGGGGCGACTTATACCTTTATCGATAAGGATGAAACGGAAACCCAGCTGATCGGATCGGCGGCGATCTTGCCCGAGCGGGAAGACTTGCGGGAGGGCATGCTCTATGACGTGGCTTCTTTGACGAAGGTGATCGTCACGACGACGCTGCTGCTCCAACTCCATGAGGAAGGGGAAATCAGCTTCGAAGATCCGGTGCGGGCGTATCTGCCGGCATTCCCTTCTGATGCGGTGACGATCCGCCATCTGTTGACGCACACGTCCGACCTGAAAGGCTATATCAAAAACCGCGATGCGCTGCCGGCCGAAAAACTCGCCGCCGCCTTGACAGCCCTTGAGCCGGGAGAAAACCTCGGAGAAAAAGTGGTCTATACCGACACCGGATTGATCCTTGCCGGCTTCATCATCGAGAAGCTGACCGGGAAATCGGTAGCGGAAAACTTTGAGCAACGCATCAAGCAGCCGCTGGCCATGATGGACAGCAGCTATCAGCCAACTGATCCGATGCGTTGCGTTCCAACGCAAAACCATCCGACCAGAGGGGTGATTCGGGGTGTTGTGCATGATCCCAAAGCAGTGATCCTGGGTGGACACTGCGGTAGCGCAGGACTGTTTGCGCCGATGCAGGACCTGATTCGATTCAGCAAAATGCTGCTGCATTTTGGGGAGTGGGAAGGCCAGCGGATCTTGCGGAAAGAGACGGTCCAAGCCTTGCTGCGGGATTGGGGAATCGTTCCGGACCAGCCGCGCTCCTTGGGGTGGAACTTGTTTCAAGATGGGGAAGACTTTGTGTTGTGGCATACCGGCTACACCGGCACCTTCATGATACTGGATCCGAACCATCAAAAAGGTTTTTTGCTGCTTTCAAATCGGGTCCACCTCGAAGACCGCAGACCGGAATGGATTGCGGTCCGCGATGAACTGGTTGCCATCTACCTGAAGGAGGCCAAGGCAGAAAAAGCAGAATAACAAAAAAACGCCACTTTTGGGTGGCGTTTTTTGCTGTCCTTGGATGGACGAATTTCTTTAGAAAGTGGCAGATGAAGTTGCAGCTTCACCGAACCGGTTCGGAGGTCTAAAGAAAAAGAGTAAATTCTCTCAGTAACTTTAGAGTATACAGGGACAATCTGAATATAGTATGACAGCTTATTAAAAATTTGGAAAGTAGTAAATGAAAAAAATCACATGAAAATTAATCCTGGTACACTCGTGAACCGTCTACATCCACTAAATCTCATGCAAAAAAACGCATCGCCACTCAGGAATTGAGTGGTGATGCGTTTTTTGCTGTAGGGATTTTTGTGTGCTCGAACCTTAAGCCGCATCGAACGATCAGTCGCCCCAGACTTCGTCAGCGATTTGTTTGACCAAGGCCAATTTCGCCCATTGTTGTTCTTCCGTCAGATTGTTTCCTTCTTCAGTCGAAGCGAAGCCGCATTGCGGGCTCAGACATAATTGTTCCAAAGGCACGAATTTAGCAGCTTCAGCGATACGCGCTTTGACTTCGTCGATATCTTCCAATTCCGGTGTCTTTGAAGTTACAAGGCCTAGGATAATTTGGCCGTCGCCTTTGTAGTAGCGCAATGGTTCAAATCCACCAGCTCGGTCGGTGTCGTATTCCAGGAAGAAGCCGTCTAAGCCGGTTTCGCCGAACAGCTCTTTCGCAACAGGCTCATAAGCGCCTTCCTGCGAGTAGGACGAGCGGAAGTTACCGCGGCAGATATGCGTCGTGACGACCAAATCTTCAGGCAGACCGATTTGGATGTTTTTGACGTTATCAGTAGCGACGCGTTTCAATTCATCGTAAGTTTCCTGAGAACCGAAAATTTCCAACGCTTTGTCCGAGCAAAGATCGCCCCAGAAAGTGTCATCGATCTGGATGTAACGGTTCCCCAGCGAGTAGAAGTGCAGGATCGTGTCGCGGTATGCCTGTTGCAGATCAGCAGCATACTCTTCCAAGGTAGGATAGATTTCTTCGTTTCGGAAACCGAGGCGGATCAATTGGTTCGGGCTCGGAATCGATACTTTCGCAATGGCTTTGTCGCCGACTGCTTCAGCCAAGAAAGCATAGTCCGCAAAGAAGGGGTGTTCCGGATTAAAGGCGATCTTGCTGATATTGCGCACGCTGTGGGCGCTGGTCACAACATTGTGGAATTGTTTGCCTTGCGCCGCAAGGTAACCTTCAAAGCCCAACAGGTTCTCAAGAAAATCGAAATGCCAATAAGAGCGTCTGAATTCTCCGTCAGTGATGCCTTTGTAGCCAAGTTCAATCTGTTTTTCGACGATGCGTGTGATCTCAACATTTTCGATTTCGCGCAGGGCTTCCTTCGTGATTGTGCCTTCAGCCAGCTCTTTGCGGGCTTTTTTGATACTTTCGGGACGCAGGAAGCTCCCTACGTGGTCTGCGCGGAAAGGCGCTTTCGTTCTCCTTAAAGTTGCTTGGGTTGTCATGATCGTTTCCTTCTCTCGTTTGTTTTTTGGTAAAAAAATACGTCCTTGCGCATGATGCTGCGCAAGGACGTATGAAAGATTCATCGTGTTACCACCTTGGTTCAGAAAAACCTCGCGATTTTCCCCTTAACCAGTACGCCACAGCAAATCGCTGTTCAGGGATACTGTGATGCTGTAACGGGCATTCCCGTGGAGGGCTAAAGTTCTAAAAAGAGCGTTCGCCGTCCACTCACTCGAAGACCATTTTCCGGATAGCATCCCTGTCCTCTTCACAGCAGCCGAGGTTCTCTGTGCATTTCGTCCATCCGTACTTATCTTTTCAATGTGAATTTATTTTGAAATTTATATAAATAATAACAAGTGGATAAGAATCAGTCAAACTTTTTTCATCAATTTTTCATCTTTAGTCATTTTAACATGCTTTTTTTCTGTCCAAGATGGGAATTGCAATTCATGCTGTGAGGGTATATACTTCATATAGATAGATGTCTATGTGTGGGCGCCAAGAGCGATAGAGCGAGCTGAAGTGCCTTAAATGACAGCAGGAAAGAGGAACTGAATATGGCGATCGAATACAAAACATATGCGAAATGTCTGAAAGTATTATCGGACGAAACCAGATTGGAAATCATGGATTTATTGTCGGAAGGCGAAATGTGCGCCTGTGCGTTATTGGATCAATTTTCGATCACACAACCGACTTTGTCCTACCATATGAAGATGATGAAGGACTGCGGTTTGGTGGACAGCAGAAAAGACGGCATTTGGGTTAAATACTCCGTGAACCATGAAAAATTGGACGAGTTGAAGGATTTTTTCCAGATAATGGCCAAGCAAAATACCACTGTGTAATCATTCGAAAGTAGGGATGGAAATGGAAATCAAAATATTGGGTCCAGGCTGCCGCAACTGCGAGAAACTGCAAGTCAATACAGCCGAGGCGTTGAAGAAAATCGGTATGGAAGCAACCATAACCAAAGTGGAGGACCCGAAAGAAATCGCAAAATACGGCATTATGCAGACACCGGGGCTGGTCATCAACGAAAAGGTCGTCTCCTATGGGCGTATCCTGACGCCCAAACACATTGCAGAACTGCTGCAAAAGTGACAAAAAGAGAAAAGCCTATCCCTGAATGAATAAGCTGCGAAAACCGGAGTGCTGATCCGGCATTATCGCAGTTTTTTTGTAGGGCATCATCACCTGAAAACAACACATTGACATTCATCTATGTGTGGGCGTATACTAATACATAGATAAACGTCGATGTGTTATGTAAAAAATACAAACTAGAAGGTGCAGTTCATCATGGGAATTTTTCAATGGTTAAATGATCAGTTATTAAAAATGCAGTGGCTAAGCGATTTAGTCGTTGTGCTTGTCCAGGATGTCTTCGGATTGGACCTCGCCAGCAGGGTAGGCGGCAGCATCCACTTCTTCATCTACGACGTCATCAAAATATTCATCCTGTTGTCGGTGTTGATTTTCGGCATTTCTTACGTGCAAAGTTTCTTCCCGCCTGAGCGGACGAAGAAAATCCTGGGCCGCTTCGATGGGATCACCGCCAATATCCTGGCGGCATTGCTTGGGACGATCACACCTTTCTGTTCCTGTTCTTCGATTCCGCTTTTCATCGGCTTCACCGGATCGGGATTGCCGCTGGGTGTGACGTTTTCGTTCCTGATCTCTTCACCGCTGGTCGATTTGGCATCGATCATCCTCTTAGCCAGCATTTTCAACTGGAAAATCGCCATCGCCTATGTCGTTGTGGGACTTATCCTTGCGGTTGTCGGCGGAACCTTCATTGGGAAAGCGCATATGGAAGACCAGGTCGAATCCTTTGTGTTCGGCAGCCCTACGGTTGAACTGGAGGAAGCCGAGTTGACAAGGAAAGACCGTGTCGATTATGCATTCGATCAGGTGAAGGAAGTCGTCCAGAAAGTATGGATTTACGTGCTTCTTGGGGTCGGCATCGGGGCTGCCATCCACAACTGGATTCCCGAATCGGTCATCACAGCTCTGCTGGGCCAGGATAAATGGTATTCGGTATTGGTGGCAACAGTCGTCGGCATTCCGATGTACGCGGATATTTTCGGGACGCTGCCCATCTCCGAAGCGCTTGTCGCAAAAGGGGTCGGCTTGGGTACCGTACTTTCCTTCATGATGGGCGTGACGGCATTGTCCTTGCCGTCGATGGTCATGCTGAAGCAAGTCGTCAAACCGAAATTGTTGGGCCTTTTCTTCGGAATCGTGGCAGTTGGCATCATCATCATCGGCTATCTGTTCAATTTCTTGGGACCCATTTTTATGTAATCAAATCAAAATATGAAGCAGGAGGAATATCATCATGGAAATCAAAATCTTGGGCATTGGCTGCAAAAATTGCGTGAATCTGGCCAAAAACACGGAAGAGGCATTGAAGGAACTGGGGATGGAAGCGACCATCACAAAAGTGACCGACATGAAGGACATCGCGAAATACGGCATCATGCGCACCCCGGGATTGGTCATCGACGAGAAAGTCGTCTCCTACGGTAAAGTCGCCAGTACAGAAGAGATCACAGAATTGCTGAAAAAATAGAAATTTTCAGAAGTGCCGGATTGGAAAATGTTCTCCGCCGGCACTTTTTTTACGCATTTTCCATTTTATCATTGACTATAGATAGAAGGAATTCTATATTATAAAAGTGACTAAAAATATTTAGGCTTTGAAGAGCTGCTCCAAATAAAAAACAATCAAAGGGGAAATGAATCATGACAAACATCACTATTTTTGAACCAGCAATGTGTTGCAACACAGGGGTCTGCGGACCATCCATCGATCAGGATCTATTACGCATCACCGCTGTAATGGACGCTCTGGGAGGTTTGGAAAATTACGAAGCTTTGCGTTATAACCTGTCCAGCAATCCGGACCAGTTCGTTCTGAACAAAGCCGTCAGCGAAAAGCTACAGGCTGAAGGCATGGATGCTTTGCCGCTGACAGTGGTGGATGGACAAATCGTCAAAACCGGAGGCTATCCGACAAACGACGAAATCACTGAGTACATCGGTGTCCGCTTCATCGAAGAGACTGAAGATTCTTGCTGTGGTGGGGGTTGCAGGTGTGGCGGTTCAGAGGAATTTGACGAAGCAGAAAAAGTAGAAACCGAAGAAAAAGAAGAGTCAGGTTGCTGCGGCGGCAAGGGTAATAAAGGCGGCTGTGGCTGCGGTGGACAGAGTCGCCATCATCACCACCACGACCAACATGAGGAAGTGAGCCAAGAGAAAGGCTCTTGCTGCGGCCGACAATCAGGTTGCTGCTGAGGGAGACAAAATGATGGAATCTTTTAAACCGAGCAATCAGCATTTGACGAAATACCTTTTCTTCACTGGAAAAGGCGGGGTCGGCAAGACATCGACAGCCTGTGCCACTGCAGTTGACCTTGCGGACAGCGGCAAAAAGATCATGTTGGTCAGCACGGATCCGGCAAGCAACCTGCAGGATGTTTTCGGCAGGGAATTGACCAATAAGGGAACGGCCATCCCGGAAGTGCCGGGTCTTACGGTCGCCAATTTCGATCCGATCAGCGCAGCGAACGATTACATGGAAAGTGTGGTCGGACCCTACAGAGGCTTGCTTCCCGAAGCTGCCATCGCGAACATGGAGGAGCAACTTTCGGGATCCTGTACGGTAGAAATCGCTTCTTTCAACGAATTCGCAGGATTTCTGACCAACAACGAGACGAAAGAGCACTTCGATCATATCCTATTCGATACGGCCCCAACAGGTCACACATTGCGCATGCTGCAGTTGCCGTCCGCTTGGAGCGATTTCCTCGATAAGAACACGACCGGTACTTCTTGCATGGGCCAATTGTCCGGTCTGGGTGATAAACAGGAGATGTACCGCTTAGCTGTGCAGACGTTGGCTAACGAACAGGAGACGACTCTGCTTTTGGTGACGCGCCCTCAGATCGGTCCCATTTTGGAAGCGGACCGGGCATCACGGGAGTTGCGCGAAATCGGCATCCGCAATCAACGTTTGCTTGTGAACGGATTGTTGGAAGAACCGAATGATGATATCTCCATGAATATATTCGAAACCCAACAACAGGCTTTGGCTGCCATGCCGCCCCAGCTGAAGGGATTTCCGCAATTTGGGATTCCGCTGCGCACCTACAATGTGACAGGAATCGATAATCTGCGCATGTTGCTGCAATCAGATCAGCCGAAACAGCAAACTGAAGCCCACATCAAGCCCAATTTCCCGAATCTGCAGCAACTAGTGGACGATTTTGCGTCGAGCAACAAGAAAGTCATCTTCACGATGGGGAAAGGCGGCGTCGGTAAGACGACGATCGCCGCTGCCATCGCAACTGGCCTGGCAGCAGCAGGCAAAAAGGTCCATCTGGCAACGACCGATCCGGCTGCCCATCTGGAACAAGTCATTTCGGAGTCGGCAGACATCCGATTGAGCCGAATCGACGAGAAGAAAGAACTGCAGGACTATACGGAAGAAGTCCTGCAGCAAGCGCGCCTGACGATGTCGGAGGAAGATTTGGCCTACATCGAAGAAGATCTACGTTCGCCGTGCACCCAGGAAATCGCTGTGTTCCGCCGCTTTGCGGAAATTGTAGATACTGTTGATTGCGACGTGGTGGTCATCGATACAGCCCCGACTGGCCATACCTTGCTGCTGTTGGATTCCTCGCAGAGCTACGCGAAGGAAGTGGAACGCTCCTCCGGGGACGTACCTGCAGCTGTCCGCAATTTATTGCCGGTCTTGCAGGACCCGCTTCAGACTGAAGTTGTGATGGTTACACTGCCGGAAAATACGCCGGTTTATGAATCCTTACGGTTGATGAAAGATTTGGATAGGGCAGGCATCGCCCATACATGGTGGGTAGTCAACAACAGCATGCTGACAAGCGGCACGACCAATCCGGTATTGGCTGCCCGAGCACAAAGCGAGCAACCTTGGATCGACAAGGTCAATGATGTTTCACAAGGGCATTTTGCTGTGGTGGAGTGGTCACCGATTCCTTTGAAAGGCAAGGAAATCTCTTCCTTGCTTAAGAACGGAAAATAATAGAAAACCCAGAGATCAGCGTTTGTCTATCTCAGGGGTTTCATTTATACTATAAATAGAAAAACTTCTATATTAAAAGGGGCATCAGCAATCATGGATTATGAAAATTATGCAAAAGTCGCAAAGGCTTTGGCTGACCCGAAGCGCGTCAAAATTGTCGATATGCTTTCCTGCGGGGCCATGTGTGCCTGTGACATACTGGAACATTTCGATTTTACCCAGCCAACTTTGTCCCATCACATCAATCTGTTGGTGAAGGCGGGACTGGTGACGACGGAAAAATCCGGAACGTGGCATTATTACGACCTGAATAAAGACGCCTTCGAAAAATTCAAGGCGGACACAGCAGAACTGATGGCCAACACACCGGCATGCGTCTGTGAACCTGTCCGGTCAAAAGCGATGTGCGGAACAGAAGAAAAAGAACTGATCAAATGACGCAAAATAGTGCTGTAAAGAGCGCAAAACAATAAATGGGGGTATAATAAAATGAGTGGAAAAGAGCAAACAAGCATTTCGTTCTTCAATAAATACCTGAGTATCTGGGTAGCAATCTGTATGGTGGTGGGGGTTTTGGTTGGTAAATATCTGCCGGCCGTACCTGAGTTTTTCGGGAAATTTGAATATGCGAATGTCTCAATCCCGACGGCCGTATTGATTTGGGTCATGATTTATCCGATGATGATGAAAGTGGATTTCCAAAGTATCCGGGATGTGGGGAAAAATCCGAAGGGCCTGTATGTTACCTGGGTGGTGAACTGGCTGATCAAACCATTTACTATGTACGCTATATCCGCCTTTTTCTTCTTTGTCGTTTTCAAGAATTTCATTACGCCCGAGTTGGCGACGGAATATTTGGCCGGTGCTATCCTGTTGGGTGCCGCACCATGTACAGCTATGGTTTTTGTCTGGAGCCAATTGACAAAAGGGAATCCAGCGTACACAGTCGTCCAGGTTGCGACCAACGATCTGCTCATCTTGGTTGCCTTCATTCCCATCGTCAAATTTCTCTTGGGCGTAAGTAATGTTGTTGTACCATGGGACACTTTGATCCTGTCCGTCGTTTTGTTTGTAGTAATACCATTGGTCGGAGGCGTCTTGACCCGAATTTTCATCACAAAGAAAAAAGGAGTCACTTATTTCGAGAAGGACTTCCTTTCGAAATTTGATGGCGCGACTACCGCGGGGCTGTTATTGATGCTGATCCTGTTATTCTCTTTCCAAGGAGAGGTCATTCTGGAAAACCCATTGCACATTTTGATGATCGCCGTGCCTTTGACCCTACAGACTTTCCTGATTTTCTTCATTGCCTATTTTGCAAGTAAAGCTCTGAAACTTCCATATAATATTGCTGCACCGGCAGGCATGATCGGCGCATCGAACTTTTTTGAATTATCTGTTGCGGTTGCCATTGCGTTGTTCGGAATGGATTCTCCGGCAGCTTTGGCGACGGTTGTGGGCGTCCTGACGGAAGTGCCTGTGATGCTGATTTTGGTGAAAATCGCCAATTCGACAAGACACTGGTTTCCCGAAGAAGAAAAAAGTGTTGTGAATCCTGTAAAAACGGTAAAATAATCCATCTTATCTGAAAAGGAGAAATTATTATGAAAATCATCGTTATCGGTTCGGTAGCTGCGGGGACCTCAGTAGCAGCCAAAGCAAGAAGAAATACGGAAGAGGCAGAAATTGTCGTCTACGATCAAGGTAAGGACATTTCTTATTCCGTCTGCGGCATCCCTTACAAAATCGGTGGAGAAGTCGAATCGTTGGATAGCTTGACGCCGCGCAACGCAAAGTGGTTCAAGAAAAGATACAACGTTTCCGTATTCACGGAGCACCGGGTGACAACAATCGACCATGACGCAAAAAAAATTCAAATCAAGGATTTGGTGACAGGCGAAACGAAGCATGACGACTATGATGTGTTGGTCCTTGCGACGGGCGCTTCACCGATGACGCCGCCGCCGTTCAACCAAGCTGAATATGAGAATGTTTTCCACGTCCGCAATATCCAGGATGTGCGCGATATCGAAGGGTATGCAGCTGCCAAAAATCCGGAAAAAGCACTCATCATCGGCGCCGGGTTCATCGGTCTGGAAATGGCCGAACAGCTTGTGCATAAAGGCTGGGATGTCACCATCGTTCAGTTGGAAAATCAAGTAATGCCGCCGATGGATGCAGATATGGCTTTCCGAGTGGAAGAAGTGCTGATGGCCAATGGCGTGCATATGCATCTGGGCGATACGGTCAAGACCATCGAAGGTGATGGTACAGTCAAAAAAGTGGTGACGACAAAAGGCGCCACCATCGAAACGGATATCGTCATCCTGGCAGCCGGAGTGCGCCCGAATACCCAGCTGGCGAAGGAAATCGGCGTCACAATCGGAGCGACAGGTGCAATTGCCGTCAATAGCAAAATGCAGACAAACCTTGCGGATGTTTATGCGGTCGGTGATGTCGCAGAAAGCTTCTCCGTCATCACAGGCAAGCCAATCTACCGTCCATTGGGCTCTACGGCCAATAAAATGGGACGCATCGCCGGTGATGTGATTACAGGTGGAGATCTGGAACACCGGGGCGTATTGGGTACCGGGATTTTCCGCGTATTCAATCTGCATGTCGGTCAGACAGGCATGACCGAAAAAGAAGCGAAGGCAGCAGGCTATTCCGTGGAAATCCTTTACAATATCAAGCCGGACCACGCCGAATACCTTGGCGGCAAGGAACTGATCATCAAGGCATTGGCCGATAAGGCTACTGGACGCGTCTTGGGCGCTCAAATCGTAGGAACGCAAGGTGTGGACAAACGGATCGATGTCCTCGCAACGGCCATCACCTTCAAGGCGAAAGCGGAAGACCTGTTCCACTTGGATCTGGCCTATGCACCACCATTCGCAACGACAAAAGACCCTATCCTATATACAGGCATGGCCTTGGATAACGCCTTGCACGGAAATCCTTTGATGCCGCCGGCTCAGTTGGTCGAAACGCAGCATAAAGGCGAAACTATCCAGGTGGTCGATACACGTTCCGCCAAGGACTTCGAGAAGGGCCACGTCCAAAATGCAATCCACATCCCGTTAGGGGAACTAAGGACACGCGCCGGTGAGCTTTCCAAAGATATCCCGACAGTGACTTACTGCAACAAGGGCGTAACCGGAAATGCCGGTCAGAACGTCTTGATCAATTTAGGCTTCCAGGAAGTCTACAACCTTTCCGGCGGCAATAAGAATTATCAAAGTTACCTCAAAATGCTGAAGAGGAAAAGCTGAAAGATGAGCCGCTGAATGTATGTGAAAAATGGAGGATCCAAAACGGATTCTCCATTTTTATTGCATTAAAATCTGATTAGGGGTGGCAATTGTCAAAACGAGTGATAGAATGAAAAGTAAGTCAAATGTTGGGAGGATGCATTTATGAATTATGATTTTGAAACGCCCGTCAACCGGAGCAATACCGGGTCCGAAAAATGGGCAGCCATGTACAGAAGCAATCCGAATGTGAGGAAGGATGTTTTTCCTTTTTCTGTAGCGGATTTGGACATAAAGACAGCACCGCAGATCGTCAAAGGACTGCAGGAATATATCGAAACAGCCGTAATGGGCTATGATCTGCCGACCGAAGACTATTACCGCGCCATCATCAACTGGATGGGGAATCGCCATGCGTGGGAAATCAAGAAGGAATGGATCATCTGCACACCGGGCATCATTGCGGCGTTCTACTCCGCTATCCGAGCGTACACGGAACCGGGCGACGGAGTCCTTTACATGGGGCCGGTCTATTACCCGTTCATGAAGTCGATCAAGAACACGAAACGCAAGCTCATCAACAATTCGTTGGTCCGCAACGGCGATCGCTACGAAATCGATTTTGATGGTTTGGCGGAAAAAGCCAAAGAGCCGAACATCAAACTGATGCTCTTTAGCAATCCGCATAATCCGGTCGGCCGCGTCTGGACCAAAGCGGAACTGGAGAGAGTGGTCGACATCTGCGCCGCCAATGATGTCGTGATTTTGGCGGATGAAATCCACCACGATCTGATCATGCCCGGGCATAGCTTCACGCCGATGGCAGCCATATCGGAAGCAGCAGCGGACATCTGCATCACGGCAACCGCCGCCAGCAAGTCCTTCAATATCGCGGGACTCCGCAATTCCAATGTCATCATTTCGAATCCGGAGCTCCACACGGCATTCAAGATGGATATGGAAATGACCGGCATCGGCGGAGGAACCAATGTCATCGGCTTGAAGGCGACAGAAATCGCCTATACGGCAGCCGAGGACTGGCTGGAAGAATTCAAAGCCTTGATCTGGCATAACCACGAAGTGCTGAAAGATTTCCTAGCGAAGGAACTGCCGGAAGTGACCGTCTTTGATCTGGAAGGGACCTACCTGCAATGGATGGATTTCAGCGCCTTCGGATTGTCGCACAAAGAATTGGAAACCCTCACGGAGCAGGAGGCGCAAGTCTTCCTGGATGAAGGCTACATCTTCGGAGACGAAGGCCGTGGATACGAAAGAATCAGCCTGGGTGCCCCTACGAAAACGCTGATGGAAGCGATGCAGCGCCTGGTCACAGTCATGCAAAAATACCGGAAACACAATCAATAGAACTGGGGGCTGTCTCATTGCGGGGCAGCTTTTGGTTTGGAGGAAACGTAGGTTGCAGCAGCAATCCATCGAGCCGTAGCGTAGCGCGCTGCTCCGGTGATCGGAGGCTTGGCCGGAGTTCAGCCAACATTTTTTGTGTTCTCCGATGAGGCCAGCTTCCCCGGAGCTGAGGTCGGAATTCAGTCGCGTCCTCCGGCGGGCGGACCCTCGCCGGAGCAGGGGCTACCTCCAGCTGATTTCCTCTGGCCAACCAGAATCCGATGTTGCAAACAACGGATATCTAAAGAATTTGATAAAATTACACGACCGTAAGCATTCTTCACCTTTTCTTCATAATCGGATGCTATACTGTAGAGTAAATAAAAGAAAGGTTGATGAGACATGTTGTATCCATTCTTCGATAGCACCTATATATTGATCATCCTCGGTATCGTGGTTTCCATGATTGCTTCGGGATTCGTCAAACGTACCTTCAATACCTATAACAAAGTGAAAAGCCAAAACGGTTACACCGCTACGGATGCAGCACGCTTCATCCTGGAGCAATCGGGCATCCATGATGTGCAGATCGAACGCGTCCGTGGGGATCTGACGGACCACTACGACTCGCGCGCCAAAGTGCTGCGTCTTTCTGATACGACAGCCAACTCGACTTCGGTTGCAGCTATCGGTGTCGCTGCCCATGAAGTCGGTCACGCGATCCAGGACCAAAAAAATTACATTCCGTTGCGCATGCGTGCAGGTTTGGTCCCGGCCGCCAATTTCGGCCAGATGCTTTCCATGCCGATGATCATGATTGGCATGTTCGCAGGCATGAACCAGACGTTCCTCAATTTTGGGATCCTCTTCTTCTCGTTCAGCTTCTTGTTCCAAGTGGTCACATTGCCTGTCGAATTCAATGCATCCGGACGCGCGCTGAAGATCCTGTCGAAAGGTGGCATCCTGAACGCGCAAGAAGTGCCGAAAGCCCGCAAAGTTCTTGTGGCAGCAGCCATGACATATGTCGCGGCTGCCTTCATGAGCTTCCTACAACTGCTCCGTCTGCTGTTGCTTTTCGGCGGCGGAAGCAACGACGATTAACCAACAGGAGCGCGATTAGTCCGCCTTCCATCCGAAAAAGCTGCTTCGGTCCATTCCAACGGACCAGAGCAGCTTTTTTTTTGTTGTGCTGGATCCCCTGAAAGGCGGCCATTTAACTTGTTATCTTGGGGTGGCTATACTATAATCATGTTAGCATTTTGGAAGTCTATATCAAGAAAGAGTTCCAAATCAGACTCTGGAAGCAGGAGCTACTAATGAATCCTAATAAACAATCGCAAGACAAGCGCGTCATAGCCACAAAGAAAAATCTTTTGCATGCATTGATAACACTGCTGGAAGAAAAATCCATCGAAGAAGTGACGGTGAGGGAACTTACCGGACGGGCAAAAGTGAATCGGGGAACTTTTTACCTGCATTACGTAGATAAACATGATCTGTTGGAGAAAAATATCGATGCGCTGATCCTGGAACTCCAGGACAGAGGGAAAGCCATCACGAAAACGGTTTTATCCGATGCAGCAGAAATAGAATTCAGGCAAATAACGGTTGAGGCGTTCACGGATATATTCAGCTACATCAAACAAAATGAGCGCTTCTTCAGCGTTCTTTTCAACGGGCGAAGCAGCTACTCCTTTCCGCTCAAATTCAACACCTATTTGAGGGGACGTTTGGAAGATCAGCTCCGGTCGAAAAAAAACGTCATACCTTATGAACACTGGATCACAGCCGTTTCCTTCGCCTATCAGGGCATGATCTACTCCTGGGTGACGAACGGCATGAAAGACTCGCCGGAGCGGATGGGGGAGTATGGGTATTATTTCATTTCCCAAAGCGTGGTGGAAATAACCAGAGGAACGTGATCGTTCCGTAAATTAGCATGTTTGTGTTTGAGCGACAGGAGGAAGCGTCATGGGAAGAGGAAACCTTGATTTGAATGTGGTCCAGGAGATACTGAACAAGACAAAAGAAGAAGTGGAAAACATGCACCCTGTCAATATCCTGCTGGCGGGGAAGACGGGTGTCGGGAAAAGTACGCTGATCAACAATGTCTTCCGGGAACGGATGGCTGAGACCGGCATCGGAAAACCTGTCACGAAACATCTACGGCGGATTGCGAAGGAAGGCATGCCGATCGTGCTGTACGATACGCGCGGGCTGGAATTGGGCCATCCGATCCAAACCGAAGTCAAGAGGGAAATCATCGAGACCATCAAGCATAGCCAAAAGGAAGGGTCCGATAAGGCGATCCATTTGGTCTATTATTGCATCAATGCGCATTCCTCCCGCATCGAGGAATCCGAGATCGCCTTCATGGAAGAATTATCCGGTCTGCTGCCGGTGCTGGTCGTCCTGACGCAATCGATCGGACAGCCTGCTACCGAGCTGAAGAAATACATCGAAAACCTAAATTTGCCGATCGCCGGGGTGCTGAACGTGATGGCGGAGCCCTATGCGATCACGGATGCGCTGGTGCTTCCGCAGAGCGGATTGAAGGAATTGATCGAGCGGACGTTTGCGGTGCTGCCGGAGGAGACGAAAGAGGCTTTTAACAACGCCCAACAAGTGGATATTGCGCGTAAAGCGAAAGCATCCCGAAGTTGGGCGACCAAATATATCGTGACCACATTCGGTGTCGGTTTCACGCCGATTCCTTTTTCCGATGCGACTGTCTTGGTGCCGATGCAGATCGGCATGCTGGCCCACATCACCGCCATCTTCGGCATTTCGATGGACAAAGCCACCATCACCAGCGTGATCGGCGCGGTTGGCGGAACAGGGGGAGCCACTTATTTGGGGCGGTACATCGTGTCCAACTTGCTGAAGTTGATCCCTGGTGCGGGGACGCTCGTTGGAGGGATCATCAGCGGCGCCACGGCTGCGGTGCTGACGACCGCGTTGGCGATGAGCTACATCGAGGTGCTGTCGGTCGTTGCGAAAGGCGAAAAGGACGGAAAGTATCCGGACCTCAGCAACATCGAGACGCTGATGCGCGAAAAAATGCAGGAACGGCTCAAAATGGGGACCAAGGATCAGGACGTCAAAGAGGTCCTGGACAACCTGAAGAAGAGCAATCCATTGAAAAAATGGCTAAAAAAATAGAAAAAACAAAAACGCGGACAAATTTGTCCGCGTTTTTGTTTTGGGGCCGGAACTCCGGCCAAGACATACCTTATTTTAGATGCCTGTTACGTTAAGCGGCTGTTTTAACGGGCCATTTTTCAGGGCGAAAAGGTAACAGAATCCGTAAATGACGCTGAGCGCCATCATCGCATACATCCCAATTGCATATGAACCAGTCACATCGTAAACGGCTCCCCAAAGCGGGCCAGAGATGGACATTCCGATGGAAGGCGCCATACCAAGGATGGACCAGATGCGCGGATAATCCCCGATACCGAAGACTTCACTCACGACCAAAGGGGTCAACACTGCGGGTCCGCCGAGCCCGAATGCGAGGATGAACATGACGATCGACAAGGCCAGGAAAGAGCGGGTGGTCGCAAGGAAGAACAAGGCGATCACCATGCAGAAAACGACAACTGTAAGGGTGATGGTCGAATCGATTTTGTCATTGATGGCTCCCACCGAAATGTTGGCGATGATCATGCCAGCCATGACGAGCGAAAACAATGTGCCAACCTGTCCGGATGTGAACTCCAGGCCACTGAAGTGCGCCGGCAGATGTTGCATCATTCCGCCTCCGAAAGCGGAAAGGAAAATGCCTATGAATAGGATGTGAAACGGTTTCATCTTTTTGGCTTCTTCATAAGGGATGGACAGATCATGTAGAGGTTGATTATTTTCGCTTAGAGCCGACAATTCATTTCCATAAGCGGTCAACCCGATGCTGTCCGGCTTTTCAACCAACAAAAAGAGGGCGTTTGGTACAGTTAAGAGCGCGAAAAGTCCTGCAATCAAAAAATAACCCATGCGCCAACCGAAATTATCCAGAAATGTCGGCATGATCATCGAAACGATGGCTCCCGCAAGTCCTCCAGAGGCATTCAACAAGCCCATCATCAATCCTTTTTTGGCGGTGAACCAATTGTTGATCAACAAAATCGCCAGAAACATGGTGATCGGCATCATGAACAGACCGAGGAAGATGCCGCCCAGATAAAATTGCCATAAACGGGTGGCGAATGCCAACCAAACAAATCCAAGCGAAACCCAGAGACCTCCTCCGATCAGCAAGCGCTTTGCGCCAAATTTAGGTAGAAATTGTCCGATCAGGGGAAGCACGAAGACACCGGTCAAAGTCGACAGGCTGATGTAAAGCGAAAAGGCACTGCGAGTGAAACCTAATTCCGTGGTGATCGGCTCAACGAAGAAACCAACCGCATTCCCGGCAATGTACATGGCCATGATCAAAAAGGCTGCAGATAAAAAAGATAGATAGTGGCGTAAGGTCATATAATAGTTCCTCTCTACATTAAAATTAATGAAATATGATCCATGTCAGGTTTTTCATATAATAAAAAGGCATTCCACGATATGGAATGTCGTTTCGTGAAACCGAATACATGTATCTGCATATAAAATTCTATATTAATAATCAACAAAAAGCAAGAGACTGTCAAAAAAAACGTCACACCCCGAAGGATGTGACGACAGAAAGAGCTATTCAATTTGTTGGGATTACGCTCCAGGCATCCCAAATTTCAATCCTCAAAATGCAACTGCAATTGCGGAACCTGGAAGAAATGCTGGAGGGCCAATGCGATTCCGCCCAGAAGTGCGCCGTTTTTCCCCAGTGTGGACAAACTTACCGGAACGTTTTGTCCGGATTTTCGGTTCAATTCCGTTTGGATTGCGGTCACACATTCCGGCAATGCCCTGAAGAGATCGCCATTCAGATAGACTTTTTCTGGATCGAACAGGCTGACGACGTTGCTGATTGCGATGCTCATATGCAGCACGAGATGTTCCACTACGTTTTTGGCATCTTCATCGCCTGTTTTGTACAAGGCAATCAGATCGGCTAGCTTAAGTGCGGGATCCTTCTTCAGGTCCCTGATTTCCGCAACCAAAGCACCCGTTGAACAATATTGGTTCAGGCAACCTTGTTTGCCGCAATCGCAGTCTTTTCCGAATGGATAAAGGATTGTGTGCCCCAGATTGCCTGCCAAGCTGTTTTTGCTTCGGAACAACCGGTTCTGCAGTAAAATCCCGGAACCAATGCCTTCATCCAGATCGATACTGATGATGTTCCCCGGAGAATGAGCGAATACCGCTTCGGCTATAACAGCCAGATTATTCTGGTTCTCCAGAAAAATCGGGCAGTCGATGGCGTCACTCTCCAAGTGTTTGGCGGTCAGATGCTCTAACATTTTGTTAGTTGATGCTACTATCTCATCTTCATGCACAAAGCCGTCGATGGAGACAACAATACCCACGAAGCGAAATGGCGTCTTATTGAGGTTCTTCCGGTGGTAGATGACCACTTCCTCGATGCTGTCGATGATATTGCTGGCCTCAACTTTTCTGACCAAATCGTATTGCGCGACGATTTTACCTTGAAGATTGCAGACGAGAGAAGAAATCTTTGTTTGTGTAATGGTCAAACTCATCGCGTATCCGCCATTCGCGTTCACCTTCAATAACACCGGTTTTCTCCCGCCAACAACAGAACTTTGACCTGTACCGAGTTCGACGACAAGTTTTTCCTTAAGCAGTTTTTTGACAATTTCAGATACGGTTGCCTTATTGAGTCCGGAATCATGAGAGATGGCTGCTCTGGAGGTATTGGGATGATTGATGATTGCTGTCAAAACGATGGTTTCATTCTGTTCCCTGATTGTGTTACGGTTGACGATCATGGTGTGTCACACCCTTTACAGATTTTTTTTGAGTTTTGGGCGCAAGAAAGGTGATGGATCTGAAAAATATACAAGGAAAGGCCATCCTGAAGCAAGGTCGAACACGTTTCAGAAAGTCTATCGGATGTGGGAATATCTTGCATAGTCGTCAGAAGTGTACTGGTGAAGGCGGTTATAAAAATGGTTATGAAGGAAGTGGGCTCGGTGAAGAGCGATGGTGGGGGGAACAGTCATTGTGGGCATAAGTCTTTGGTTACATTTTAACACTTTTTGCTGTTGAGTGCGAGGTTTGGATGACCGCCAAACCCAATTCACACGTACTTTTTTTCTAGTAACCGAAGTGATTAAGCGTTTTCCGGATTGTGGTCTCTGAGTCATTGTCATTTTTGGGGATAATCGGTAAAATGAAAGAATCGTTGGAGGGGGGGTTACAGAATGTTGGGTTTGAACGGGATTGAATGGGTGATGTTGATCATTGCCGCGATCATCATCGGTTTTTCGAAAACAGGCATACAAGGTGCGACAATACCGGCAGTGGCACTCGTTGCGGTTTTGTTCGGCGGGAAGGCGTCAGCCGGAATTATGTTGCCGATGCTGATGCTGGGAGATCTGATCGCCATCTTTCAGTACGGCAAACAAGGTAAATTCAGTGACGTCCTGAAATTGTTGCCTGCAGCCGTACTTGGTATTGCCATAGGAGCCATCACGGGCAATTATCTCGATGACAAGCAGTTTAAAGCTTTATTGGGTATCGTCGTGTTGATTTGCTTGGGGCTGTTGGTCTACAGAGAGGTGGCCAAAAGAGTTTTACCGCTTCCGAAAAATCCAATCTTCCACTGGATGGTCGGGGCTGTCAGCGGTTTTTCATCGATGGTCGGGAATGCGGCCGGGCCTATTTTCAACGTCTATTTGCTGTCGCAGGACATCTCCAAGAACAAGATGATCGGAACAACGGCCTGGTTCTTCCTGCTGATGAATATCGTGAAATTGCCTTTCCATATCTTCATGTGGGGCACCGTCACCTGGGGAACGCTCCGGTACATGTTGCTGATGATTCCGTTCATCGCATTCGGCAGTTGGATGGGAATCACTTTCGTCAGGAAGATAAACGAAGTGTGGTACAAACGCATCATCATGATCATGACCGCGATTGCGGCGATTCGTCTGTTCATATAAAAGTAAAAAGCGATGCCTTATGAACGAGTTTGCTCCGTTCATAAGGCATCGCTTTTGTTTTCCAAAAAATTAGCTACTTAATGTGTTCGACTTCTACTTCATCAGCCGGATCGACTGGCCCACGCAAAGCGCGTTGGTTGGCCCGGTGAAGGTGGAAAGCTTCCAGGATCGGAACCAATATCGAAGCGACGAGTCCGCCCGAAAAGCCATTATTGTAGAGGTTGACGCCGCCATGGAGATAGCCGATATTCATGACCAACGTCAGATGCATGGCCCCCGCGATGATGCCCGCTATGTTCCCATAGCGACCCGCCAACGGTGCCAAGGTTGTACCGAACAGTGCCGAAATCAAGACGATGGTTGACTGATTGTCCTGATAGTTGAGTCGGCCCATCAGTGTGACCCCAATCAGAATCGGCAGGACATTCTTGACGTTTTTCCCGAAGGCTCCAAAGCCTATGACTGTGAAGATTCCGCCCAAAACGGGACCGTTGATTTCTCCACCCATTAAAAGAATGTAAGTCGTAGATAGGAATCCAAGCAAGGACATGTTAATGAGCGTCGCACCCAAACCGCCAAGCTCCAGGTAATCAGTGGACAATTGGCCCGAATGACGCATGATTCGCTTTAACCCCTTGAAGCTCCATCCGTTGAGCCACAAGCCAATCAGGAACATGCCGCTGAACAGTGAATAGAGCATCACTGAAAATGGGCCGTTGTAGCCGCTGGCAAGGATATTTGCTGTTTTGATCTCGAAACCGAAGTTGCGCATCAAAGAGATGAAGACCGTTCCGATGATGCCGCAGGTGAAGCCGACGTTATAGAGGCTGAATCCTCTTGTGAAGGTAACGAAATGATGCGCTAGTGGGGGAATCAGGAAGCCGGAAATGAAACCGGCGCCAAGCCCCAGAAGCACACCATAGGGTTGACCGATGCCGAGGCTGAAGGAGAGTTCACTGACCAACGGTGCCAAGGCAGTCCCGAAAAGGGCGGCCAGCAACGATTTGTGCATCGGGACTTTTGTGACTCTTGCATAAGTGAAGGCACCGATGCTGATCGGCATGGAATTGAATAAGTTCTTACCAAAAAAGGCGAATCCCGCTATCGTCAAAATGCCGGCTATAACCGGACCGTTAATCTTGGCATCCGCCATCCGGACAATCCAGATGGCCTGCAGCGTCATCAACGAAACGTTGAATAATGCCGCTCCGACGTTCGTCAATGCCATGTAATCCGTAAACAGATTAGCCGGAGAGGCCAAGATGGTGAGGTTGCCTTCATAAATTTCCCGTGGGCTGTTGAACAGGAAGGCCACACCACCCATCAATAAGGCAAATCCTATCAATAAGCCGAATTTTAATTGCTCGGAGAGTTCCTCTTCGCCACTCATAGTAGGCTGTCTTTTCTGTATCATTAGTGTCCCCCAATCTTATAGTGTTGAAACTGATAAATGAAAACGGAATATGGAAATTGCTGTTTGTCGTGACTGAAAGAACCTAATCTGACAAACTCATGTAAACGTTAACTTACATTTAATTATACAGGGCCGGAGCGACTCTCACAATATTTATTTTCAACTTTACTAAAATCAACTAATATTGCAACAGGAAATACACAAATGGAACAATCTGCGCTGAACATTTGGTCCAAAAGAAAGCACCCCATCTAAAAAAGGGCGCACTTTTGTACCGATTCAGCCCGGATTGGTTTACATTCGGATATATACCGCTACAATATAGAGAGAAGATACAATCATTTAGGGGGAAGAAATATGCTGACAATCGGATACATCGGAAACGGAAAAAGCACGAATCGTTATCATCTGCCGTTTTCTTTATCAAGAAGCAACATTAAAGTCAAAACAATCTACAGCCGGAATCCGGAGAAGAGCGATTGGGAAAAAATCGAAGGCATCCAGTATACAGGAAATATTGCAGATGTACTGGAGGATGATGACATCCAATTGGTGGTAATCTGCACGCATACGAATTCCCACTACGAGTTCGCTAAACTGGCTTTGGACCACGGCAAAAATGTGCTGGTCGAAAAACCGTTCATGCCAACTTCCGAAGAGGCCGCCGCTATTTTTGCCTATGCGAAAGAAAAGGGTTTGCTGGTCCAGTGCTACCAGAACAGACGCTATGATTCGGATTTTCTGACCACGCAGAAAGTCATCGAAAGCGGCAAATTAGGCGATCTGTTGGAAGTCGAGATAGCAATCGATTATTATCGCCCGGAAATCCCTTTAGCGATCGACAGTTTTACGAAGGATACAAGTTACCTTTACGGAATCGGCAGCCATACAATCGATCAAGTCCTTTCCTATTTCGGCAAGCCGGACAAAATCCACTATGATGTGCGCCAATTGTTGGGGCCGGGCCGGATGAACGATTACTTCGATTTGGATTTCCACTATCAGAATCTGAAGGTTTCCATCAAATCCAGCTTCTTCAGACTGAAGGAGCGTCCGAGCTTCGTCGTTTACGGCAAAAAGGGTATGTTCGTGAAACAGACCCGAGACCGTCAAGAAGAGCACCTGAAAATATTCCACATGCCGAACAATTCCGATTTCGGTGTCGACCTGCCGGAACATTACGGGGTTCTGACATATATGGATGATGAAGGCGTCTACCACGAAGAAAAAGTTGTCTCCGAAAAAGGCGATTACGCCAGAGTCTATGACGATCTGTACAACGCAATCGTGAACGGTGCGGAAAAAGTCACCAAGGATGAAGAGACCCTGCTGCAGATGGATATCATCGAAACAGGCATAGAGGGTATGGTCTAAAGAGTATGATAGTGAAAGAACCCAGTGTCGGCCTCATAGGGGGCGGACACTGGGTTCTTTGTTTTTTTGATTGTCCGGTAACCGTCTTTGCGGACGTTTTGAGTCTGGGTAGGGAACCGCAACTCCGGCGGGCGGCGCCTCTCCGGAGTTAGGCCAACATTCCGTTTGCGTCCTCCGATGAGGGAAGCCTCGCCGGACTTGCGGCTGAAAATTACCGAAGAACTTCGGTGAGCGTACGCCTCACCGGAGCTGCGCACTCGCATTGATTGCTATTTTTCGTAAAAATTATCACCTGTAAAAATAGAAAAAACCTTAAAATGGGTATGAACGCCCACTTTAAGGATTTTTTTGTTGAGTATTTAGTTTGCGCGGACATCCTTCATTGCATCCAAAATCGCCACATCTTCCGGTGAAATGGTGAAATCAAGCTGTGCATTTTCGATGATGCGGGCCTCATGCGTAGACTTCGGCAAAGGCAAAGTATCCTTTTCCAAACAGTAACGGATGGATAACTGCGCCGGCGTTACATCGTATTTTTCAGCCATTTGCTTGATTTCCGCGCTATCCAGAATCGCACCGGTAGCTAAAGGTGAATAAGCTTCAACCACGATTTTGTGCGTTTTGCAGAAAGTCAGCAGGTCTTTTTGGTCGCGGCCGATGTAGAAAGGAATCTGGTTCGCCATCGGGATGATGTCGCAGTTGTCCAGGATCGCTTGCAAGTCTTTGATGGAGAAGTTCGAAACCCCGATTGCGCGGATCCGGCCTTCGTCATAGAGCTGTTCCATGGCTTTCCAGACTTGGATGTTGCCTTCGGTGCAGTCTTTGCCGATCTCGTCCCATGGCCATGGTGCATGGATTAAGTAAAGGTCCAAGTAATCCAGACCAAGATTGGTCATAGTTTCTTCGAAGTGTTGCAGCGCGCCGTCGAAATCCTTGATTTGCGCAGGCAATTTGCTGGTCACGAACACTTCTTCGCGCGCAATACCGAAATCGCGGATCGCTTTTCCCACATTTTCTTCGTTGTGATAGGCATGTGCCGTATCGATGTGCGTATAGCCGTTCTTCAAAGCCATCGTCACCGCCGCATGGGCTTCTTCGTTGGGGATTTGCCATGTCCCGAAACCGATAGAGGGAATCGTCACACCGTTGTAAAAAGTGAATACGTCTTTATTTGTCATTAAATAACCTCCTGATATGATAACGTTTACTATTATTCAGTTTAGAGTAGTTGAGGGCAGATGTAAAAGAATACACCTCGCAATCCAAAAAACGATATAAATCAGATATGCGTAAATAGAATAATTATTGCGACATGATCTAGTAAAATATTATCGGTATGATAAACTGGTGAGTAAAGACACAAGTGAGGTGGAGCCATGTATTCGTTGATTACCAACAGCAAAAAAGGGACCTTGTTGGATGAATTAGTCCAATCGTTGGAAACGTGCCAACGCTTTTACCTGAACGTGGCCTTCATCAACTTTTCCGGACTGCAATTGTTGCTGGATCCGATCCGAAAAGCGGCAGAGAATGGTGCGTCCGGAAAAATATTGACCGGGACTTACCTGAACTTTACGGAACCGTATGCGTTGACCCGATTAAAAGCATTCCAGCATATCGATACCCGCATCTTTGTCGCCACTAAACAAACCGGATTTCACCCAAAAGCCTACATTTTTGAATATACTAATTACTACAAAATCATCGTCGGCTCTTCCAACATTACCCAAAGCGCCTTGAAAAGCAACATCGAATGGAATCTTCAGATCATCACCAAGGACGGCGATGAGGACGAGCAATTCATTTCGGAAATTATGGAAGCCTACAACCTGATTTGGGAAAGCAGCGAAATATTGGATGATGCCTTCATCAATGATTACGCAAGTTTCTTGATGGATCGCAAAAAAGATCTTGTTGTCCAAGAGTCTTATCCTATGGTTTTCCAATTCACGCGCGGACCGTCGATCAAACCAAATATGATGCAGGAATTAGCGATAGAAAAGCTGATGCGGCTGCGGGAAAAGCACCAGGAGAAGGCGTTAGTGGTGGCTGCCACTGGAACCGGTAAAACGTTCCTAGCTGCTTTTGATGTGAAACAGGCAAAACCAGAGCGGCTTTTATTTCTGGTGCATCGAGAAGACATCCTGCATAGTGCGATGTCTTCCTTCAAAAAAATCATCAATCTGAAGGATAAATCGACCGGGATTTTATCCGGAACATCCAAAGAGCATCAGTCTGATTATTTGTTTGCGACGATCCAAAGCATGAAGAATATTTATGCAGAATATGATCCGGGGCACTTCGACTATATCATCGTGGATGAGGCGCATCATGCGACCAGTCCGAGATATATGGAGGTTCTCGAGCATTTTAATCCCAAATTCCTGTTAGGGATGACTGCGACTCCGGAGCGGACGGATGGCGGTAACATCTTTGACCTGTTCGATAACAATGTACCGGTTGAAATCCGGTTGCGCGAGGCTTTGGAATACGATTTGTTGGTGCCGTTCCACTATTTTGGCATCACCGATGAATCGGGTGTCGATTTAAAGGATTCGGAAAATCTGACGCCTGATCAAATTGCAAAGCGCCTCAGTGTTCATCGAAGGGTAGATTTTATCATCGAAAAAATGAACTACTATGGGCATGATGGCTTGAAACGAAAAGCGTTAGGCTTCTGTATGACGATTGCGCATGCAGAATTTATGGCGGAGGAATTCAATAAACGGGGTATCCCAAGCATCGCCTTATCCGGTGGCGATAAAGTATCCAGAAGAGAAGCCTACACGAAGTTACTGGAAGCGGAAGATTCTGATCTGGAAGTGATCTTCACCGTGGACATTTTCAATGAAGGAATCGATATTCCCGGCGTCAATCTGGTCATGATGCTGCGGCCGACCCAATCTTCCATTGTGTTCACACAACAATTGGGACGTGGCTTGCGCAAAAAAGACAACAAGGAATTCCTGACGGTCTTGGATTTCATCGGCAATTACAGCAAAAGCTTCCTGATCGCGATCGCTCTGAACGGGCGCCGCTTTTACGACAAGGACAGCGTCAAGACGTCAGTGAAACGCAATTTCTCGGATTTGCCGGGAGCGACCCATATCCAGTTGGACGAAATCAGCAAACAACAGATTCTGGAGCAAATTGATTTTGAGAACTTTTCTACTCTGGCCTATTTAAAGAATACGTACAATGAATTCAAAAACTTGAATAACGGAAGAATTCCTTGGCTATTGCAGGATTATTTAAAAGTCGATGCCGCACCAGACCCGGTTAAATTCTTCTCCAGATCGGGTAAATTTAAAGCGAAGAACTACATCGAATTTTTGGATAAAGTCGAGCCGAATAATGAACTAGTGATGGAATTGCAAGGTAATCCTTTATTCATGGCCATGTTGACTGATTTGTCTCAAAAATTACCTTTAGTTCGGCTACATGAAAATATGATCTTAAACTATTTGCTGACAAGTGAAACATGTAGTTTGGAGACAGCAAGAGCAGAATTACTAGAGTATTTGGATACAGTCGATGACGAGACCATTCTGCATGCTTTCCGTACCTTGAATATGGAATTTTCTGATAAAGGGGAATTGAAATCTGCAAGACCATTGGTGACTTTGGATGATAGGAATATGTTGCATCGGACGGAAGAATTTTCAATCATCTTGGCAGATGAACAGTATCGTCCTTTTATCGAAGATGTCCTGCATTACGGCAGAATGCGCTATTTAAAAACATTTGGCTCAATAAATTATGGCATCCCGCATTTGAAACTCTACGAAGAGTACACAATGAAGGACATCGCCATTGTTTCAAACTATAAAAAAATACATTCTTCCTTCCGAGGACAGGGCGTGCTGAAAAATGATGAAATCAATCATTACTTCTATTTTGTGGACCTTCATAAAGGTGACGACGTAGAAGAACGCGTGAACTACAAGGATAAGTTCATCAACACCAAGCAGTTCCAATGGGAATCGCCTAACTCCACAAAAGTAGACTCTGACCGAGGGCAAGACTTCATCCATGCGGAAAAACGAGGCGTAACCTTGCATTTGTTCGCGCGGAAATTCAAACAAATCGATAATGTGACATCCAAATTCATCTATTTAGGTAAAATAAATCCATTGTCATACCGAAATGAAAAACCGATTGAGATTCAATATAAGCTGCAAAACGAAGTGCCGTGGGAGTTATATCAAGAGTTTGAACCGGAACTTCCCATCAAGTAAATACATTTGGTGCAAGACTGCCGGGAACTGTAGCTGTGATTCTAGGCGAGCTACAGCTTCCGGTATTTGTCTGCACACATGCGAATGAATCTGGTTTCGTCAGGAATGGCGACAACCAATGTCAGGGTTAATTTGAGAACGCTTTTAAAAAACGGTATATTTTAGACAGGGGTGAATGTTATAATTTCGCCAAGGGGGAATGTTCATGGGCTTCGATAGGAATCAGTATTTACGTGAATTGGAGACGATTGTCAATATCGACAGTGGCAGCAGAAATTCTGCGGGCACACGAGAAGTGGCGGCGTTTTTGGAAGAGAAATATAGGCAGCAAGGTTTTCTGACTGAGCTGGTTTCGGTCGGTCCGGAAGTTGGGCCGGTGCTGGTGGCGACGAATGCTCCGGACGAACCCATCGATTTACTCTTCATCGGCCACACTGATACTGTGTTCCTGGATGGGGAAGCGAGCAGACGGCCTTTCAAGATAGAGGGAGAGCGGCTTTATGGGCCTGGCGTCTATGACATGAAGGGCTGCAGCCTGTTGACGGCTTATTTGCTGGAAAACTTGCCCGAAGAACTGAAGGGGAACCTCAATATCTGTGTGATCCACAATCCGGATGAGGAGATCAGTTCCTTTTATTCCCGCGAAGTGATCATCGAGAAAGCGAAAACTGCCAAGTTCGCCTTCGTCATGGAGCCGAGTTCAGCGGACGGTTCGATGATCAAGGAAAGGAAAGGCATCGAAAAACTGAAGATCCATTTCAAGGGCCGGCCCTCCCACGCCGGTGATGCTCCCCAGGAAGGGCGCAGTGCCATCAACGAACTGGCTCATTGGATCGTTCGCATGAATACCTTGATCGATTACGCTGCCGGTGTGTCTGTCAATGCGGGCACGATCCAGGGCGGCAGCGTACCGAATGTCGTTCCCGAGCACGCCCAGATGGAACTGGACTACCGTTACTCAAACCCCGCGGACGTCACGGCCTTCTTTGATATGCTGGAGGAACTGCAGGCTCATGCTGCCGAAATGGAGATTGGCATCGACATCGAAGTAATTGGCAAGCGTCCGCCTATGGTCGACGTTCCCGGAGCGAAAGCTTTGCGGAGCGTCTTCGAGGATGTCGGCAAGCGAATGGGCACATTCGTTTCGTTCAAGAAATCGGGAGGCGTATCCGACGCTAACTTCACGACTAGTGTCGGGGTTCCGACGGTCTGCAGCATCGGTCTGATCGGCGGTGCTTTCCATACCGATCATGAATATGTGGAGCTGAATTCCATTTTGCATCGCTTGGATCTTTTGACGGCAGTCATAGCAGAAATGAGTCAGCGGAAGATGTTCTGCGAAAGCGCAGATCGGCTTTCCATTATGTGAACCCCAACGATTCAGACATGAAAAAATATAAATTGAACAGCAGCGCGAAGGCCATTATCTGGTCCTTAACGCTGCTGTTTTTTTTAATGGAAGGCGCAGTGTTCCGCGGCGGAAATACTTGCCGAAGCACACCGGAAGAACAGCACTTTTACCGCTCCAGATGCGATAATAGAGGTATAGCATTTCAGCCGTAAATACCGATTTGTGCAGACTGCAGTTCGTGCAAATCAGTGATTGGATAATTCCGGGGGATTAAGCAGAAGGAGTGGTAACATGGTGAAGATTGGTGAGAAGACAGTTGTGTCCGTAACGTGCCAAGATGTTATTCTGCAATTAGCTGAGCAATATTGTTCTGAAGGCGAGTACCTTCATTTCGGGATGAAAGAGAATCCGAAAAAATATGTGTTGGTGACCGATGAAAAAATATATCTGATCAAATCCAAAGAGATGGCGGATGATAAGCATAAAGAGGATGTTTTCAGTATCCAATATACGCAGATGCGAAAAGAGGAATTAAGGATGAAGTTTGATGGCTGGTTTGTGGAAATGTCCACCAACAGCCCCACGAAGAAGGAGCCTCATTTTCATGTCATTTTGGACAAAATCCAAGGCTTGCATCCTGAAGAAAAGGAAATTTCCAACGAGAGTCCGCAACCCGTTTTGCCGGATTATCTGGATGCGGAAATCAGCTGCTTAAAAGAAATATTGGCGGAAGGCCTCATCACGCAGGAGGAATACGAGAGTGTGAAGGACAGACTTTCGGAAATGTGACCAAGCAGTCTGTTTCGCGGAGTCGCGATACAGAATATATAAAAGAAAAACATGGATCTGCCTCGTTTCGAGACAGATCCATGTTTTTTGGAGTAGCGTGTTACTGGTGTTGTCCGATACTTATGGATTATCGGACAACTACGGGTGAAAGCAAGCTATGATTGTCCGATACTTAAAGGTTATCGGACTCCTTATTATGAAATTAAACTCAGACTGCCAAGCTTGTTCTTTTGAATGTGTTGAACTGGTCGCGCAGAAGGGCGCGCGTCAGGTGATCTTCAAAAGTCACGTTCAGATTCGGCAGTTTTGCGATATTGTAGATGTCGTTTGTATCTTCCACGAGCACCCAATTATTCAATACTTTTACGACGATGGAGGAAAGTGGTTCTGCATGGCTGCACTTGAACAATGTATCATCCACAAATTTTTTGAAAGGATTGGCCAGTTGCGTTTCCGGCAGCATGTTCTCCGCCAAGTCCAAGGCATTATCCCGATAAATTGTGAATTCTTTCTCATAAACAGGTGGGGATTGTTTGATGAGTTCGTAATCCCGTTCCTTAATGTAGGCCAAGGCATCCTGATAACCTTTGCGGTATTCCTTAGTCGATTTGATGCCGCTGTTCATGTAGGTTTTGGCTGCGATGACTTCTTCCAATGAATCTTCAGGGATCAACCAGCCCTCTTTGTTGCTGAATTTCACGGCATCCTTGATTTTTCCTTTGCGGATCCATCTGCGCACCATTTCTTCTGAATGGGTAATATTTTTTTTGCTGAGTATTTTGACTGCTTCGGCTACGGTAAGCATTATTCATTCCTCCGTTATTACTTGTTTAGTTGACTCTATAGTAGCATTAAGCTTTCGGGATGTGGTGTTTCTTTTGTGTACTCCCAAACATAGTACAGTGAAAAAACACTTCTCGGATGCAAAAAAGTCTAATGCACCAGTACAGTGTTTTTTTACTGTTCAAAATATCAAGCACATCATAAGTACACCTCAATATCGGCACAAACACAGAAAAGCATACTATAATGAAGTCATCAAAAATACGGAGGTCGAGTATGGCAACAATTGAAACGTACCAAAGATCTGCATTGAATAAAACCAATCCATTGTTAACTAAATTACGCACTACAGTCGAAACTGCTTTCTACGGCAGCAATATGCATGAAGTGACGACACTTGCCGAAGCCTATGAGTTGGCGAAAACATCCCCAGGGGTCATCGTGACCGACCTTCCCATCAAAGAGACGGAAAAATTGGGCCTGCCTGAAGATGCCAAAGTGCTGGTCGAAAATGGCGGAAAGATAGTCGGACGTACCGCTAAAGCAAGAAAAATCGTAGGCGAGGACAAAGCAGAAGACGAGCAATTGATCGCACTGGTCCGTGACGTCATCTACCAGAACCGTACCAAGAAGTACCACCATGCAACCGGCTATGTCGGATTGGATGAAGCGTTCATCATTAAAGCGCATATCGCATTTCCGGAAGGGAACGAAAATAATCTATATTCTTGGTTGTTGAACTTCCAGTGGGCCAATGACATGTACAACGAATTGTACGCGCATTCAAAGAAATATGATGAAGGGGATATCTACATCTATGCAGATCCTGATTGGCGCCATCCCGATTATCCGCTTGGCCTTGCTTACTTTGAACCCGATCATAACGTCGCCTGTATTTTGGGTATGCAGTATTTTGGGGAATTCAAAAAAGGCACGCTATCATTGGCCTGGGGTACCGCGCATCGCAACGGGTACGCTTCCTGCCACGGCGGCCTGAAGAAATTTGTGTTGGAAGACAAGAAACGCGTCTTTGCATTCTTCGGCTTGTCCGGTTCGGGTAAATCGACTCTGACGCATTCGAAGCACAACGGAAAGTACAAAGTGAAGGTATTGCATGATGATGCCTTCATCATCGATCTGGTTGACGGCTCATCGATTGCATTGGAACCGGCTTACTTCGACAAGACGCAGGATTATCCGGCTGACCATCCTGAGCAAGAGTATTTCCTGACGGTGCAGAACGTAGGCGTGACGAAGGATGTGGAAGGAAAACGCGTCTTGGTGACGGAGGATATCCGCAACGGCAATGGCCGCACCGTCAAATCGCGTTACGTGACGCCGGACAGAGTGGACAAATTCCATTCGGCGATCGAGGGCGTCTACTGGATCATGAAAGATGATGCCTTGCCACCGCTTGTCAAAATCGAGAATCCGATCCTTGCCGCCACTTTCGGAGCAACATTGGCAACGAAACGCTCAACAGCGGAAACCGCAAGAAAGGGCGAAGATAGAGACCGATTGGTTATCGAACCTTATGCCAACCCATTCCGCGTCTACCCGTTGATCGAAGATTACGAAGATTTTAAAGCCTTGCTGAGCAAAGAAGCAGTGGATTGCTATATCATCAATACCGGCGCTTTCCTGAACAAAGACATCACCAAAGACATCACGCTCGGCGTAATCGAAAGCATCGTCGAAGAGACCGCCGTATTCAAACCTTTCGGGACCGGGACCGGTTTGGCGTACTTGGACGTGCCTGGATATGAACCGCCGTTGGAAGATGAGAATTACAAGAAACTGGTCAAAGAACGGATGACGATGCGCACGGAATTCCTGCAGACGTTCAACCAAGAACATCCAGAATGTCCGCTTCCGGATGAAGCCATCCATGCGTTTGACCAGATTGTCCAGTCTCTGTAAGTGCCAGCAGATCGGTTAACTCCTGATTTGAAATGAAAAAACCAACAGCATTGTCCCCGTCAATCAGGAATAATGCTGTTGGTTTTCGTTTGTTGTTGTGTCAGCTTTTTTGGAGTGGGATATTGATGCAGACCGTCAAACCTTTTTGGGCTCTGTCCAGTCTGATTTGCCAATCATATTTATCAGCGATGGAAGAAACCACAAACAGTCCCAAACCGGACCCATTGCTGCCTTTGGTGGTGAAGAAAGGATCGAACAGATCATTGCTCTCCAATCCTTCCGCGATGCCGGGTCCATCGTCTATGATGGATAAGACCGCAAATTCCTTGTCCTTCGTCACAATCGAACGCTTCTGCAATTCGGCGTTGCATTCGGCATCAGCTTTTTTCAGCCTGATCCTGACATTGCCGGGACGCGTGTCGATCGCTTGGAAGGCGTTTGTCAGAAGGTTATACAGGACCACCTGCAAGTCCTGCTTATCGAAGCCTTCAACCAAGATGCCAGGAGCGATGTCACTCTCGACTTTGATGCTCTTCGGCGTCAGGATCGTGATTTCGGAAATGGTGTCCTTGAGCACTTGCGAAAGATCGTGCGCGGTATCTTGTTGTCCTTCGCTGACTTTGGAAAAACGCAATACGTTTGTTGAGAGATCCTTGCCTTTTTCCGCCGCAAGGTAGATTTCCTTCAGTTCGCTGACCAATTCCTCGTTCTCGGCGTAGTCATCCATCAACAGCTGAGCATTTCCCAGGATAGGGGTAAGAAAATTATTCATGTCGTGAACGATGGTCGTGGTCAAAAGTCCGATTGCTTCCAGTTTGCTTTCTTTCAGGATCCGTTTTTCCAGTTGATGGCGCTCATTTTCGAATTTTTGTTTTTCGATGAGGCGTTGGCTTTCTTCGTAAGCCTGATTCTTTTTGTTGTAGCCCCTTATCAAAAGGATGAAGATGAGAATTATAGCAGAAATCAGCAATAATAGACTTAATAGGATATAATTGTTTTGTATAGGAACGCGGTTGTGCTCGTAGAAATCCGAGTTCAGTGCGACTACCCAGTGGGCTGCACCAATGTCGATCCACTCGAAAGCACCCAACTTCAGGACCTTGGTCGGATTCTCTTCGTCCCACCAATAGGAGTAGTAGCTGAGCGTCCCTTGTTCTTGGGTAAGCTGCGCTTCCTCCAATCGTCTCAGGTCGGAAAGATCCAAATCCGGGAACTGCTCTTGGCGGCCGGAGATGATATCAAGTCCGACTTGGCTTTCGACAGGATGGATGACGACTTCCATATCGGCATTCTTTACCAAGGGATAGCCACTGTAATCACTGGTGTTGCTGAATATTTCCGCCTTGAACATGTTCTCAAGGTTCAACGGTGCGACAAAATAACCGCTGACTTGGCCATCGTCTTCAACGATGGGGGAATAAAGATTCACGAAAGATTGGTTTTCCAGAAAATAATCGCTGCTGTTTTGGACGGGTGACCCACCAGTGAATAACGATTTCAGACTCGGATCTGCTTGCAGATACGATTCGGCACGGGTTTCGGAAAGTACCTGAAGGGACCCATCTTCGATCTGCCATGCCTTCGCGAAAATACCTGCGCCATCAAGTTGGATCAAGAGATTCGTTTGATCTGCATAGGAACCGAGATAAGCGGCTACGATTGCCTCTATATCGGCATCGGCGAGTTGCGATTCTGGGAAATCCTCGGAAGCCAGTTTCTGAGAAAATTGCTGGAGCGATAAGGAACGGTTTTCGATGACAAGTTGCAGATTGTTCGTCACATAGTTCAAGGTGCGCATCAGTTGTTCCTGGCCGCTTTTCTTGGCATTCTCCTCCACGGAGTAGAAGCTGCCGGCGATCGTGACCAAGGTAATCGCGATGATGATGAATAACCCTGTCATGATGATGTTGATGATACGTGTCGTTGGTTTATTTTCCATCATAAGAGCCCTTTCTTAAAAAATACACAGTATGTAAATTATCAGTTGACAAAACGATGTTCTGCTTGCGAAACTAGAGAACATTGAGGAGGAAAAATATGAATAATCAAAAAATACTCGTCGTTGATGACGATATCGCAATCCGGCGCCTTATTTGGAAGTCGCTGCAATCAACGGGTGTTCTTATTTACCAAAGTGATTCCATCGAAAAAACACTGGATATTATGACCCGTGTGACTTTTGATCTTTTTCTGTTGGATATCAGTCTGGAATATGAGAATGACGGCTATCATCTGGCGCAGCTGATCCGTGCTGACTACCCGTTAACCCCTATTATATTTATAAGCGGCAAAAAAAGCGAGACCGATATCATCAACGGTCTCGAAACAGGGGCGGATTATTATATTACAAAACCTTTTTCACCTAATCTTTTGCGTGCTCAAATTTTGAGCACGTTGCAAAGAATGAAGACCATTCAGTCACAAAAAACAAATCCGAACAGCCGTGTATTGAAAGTGGGCGATTTTACTTTCGATAAAAACCTGTATCAACTGCAGAAGCGGGGGCAGGATATCGCCCTATCATCCAAAGAAATCCAATTGATGCTGTTTTTCCTGGAAAATCCGAATCAAGTTTTTTCGAAGGAGCAGATCTATGCGAATGTATGGAATGATGGGGAAATGGACAATAACCTGATCATGGTTTACATCAGTTATCTGCGCAACAAGATTGAGGATGACTCGAAAAAGCCGCTTTATTTGAAGACTGTCTGGGGAATAGGCTATACGTTCAGCCCGGACGGCGAATAAGATCAGAAAAGATTTTCCAATTTTGCAAAAAAGATACCTAAGGATAAAAGATCGGCAGCTCCGCCTGGGCTCAAGTGTCTTTCTATCAAGATCAGGTCATAGCTGTACATCAACTCTTTCAGGTTTCCTTCATGTGAATCTTGCAGGAGTTGTTTTGCTTCCGTTTTGACTGTCTGCCAGGCGTCGATGCCTCCACGGTGGATGATGTTGCCATCTTCAACTTGGCTCATCAACAGGAGCAGCGCCTTTAATAATAGCGTTTCAATGGGCTGGCTTTGATTTGCTCTTAAAAAAGGCAAAATCAGTTGGCTCAAGGCAGGGTAGCCGGCTTCGGCTTCACCGCGGATACCGGTGACGCCATAGCTGAGGTATAATTTTTCTCCATACGTCAAGGAGTCTTTGGCTGCGAGATCGGCAAAATCATCCGTCACCAATCCATGACTCATTTCTTGGGCATAGGAGAGTACTTCTTGTGTATCATTTTGTGTGAAAGGAGGCTGCAGACCCCGACCAATGCAAGCGCCAGTCGCCCCCAACAGTACCGCGAAAGAGAAGTTGGCCCCTTTATGGGTATTGATGTTTTTAGTGGCAGCCAACATCGCTTTTTCGGCATGGACGCCCATTGAGCGGACTTTATGGAACAACTCTTTTGCGGTTCCTTCATGTTCCATTCCTAATTTTACATATTGGTACAGGTAAGGGCTCAGGCTGACGATGCTGTCCAAGAAAGTAAAGAAGTCCATGTCGGAGTGGGCACCGCTGTTGTTGCGGTCCACCAGACCAGGTTTTGGCGTCAATGCTACCTCATAAAGGAGAGCTTTCTCGGCTTGCCCGGCAATTTCGACAAGCAGCTCATTCATTGGTTTCAAAGTCAATTTTACGTTTCTCCATTTCTTTGACGATAAAATTCAGCGAGCGATCCAAATGTTCATGGGTGATGAGTTGGATCTGAAGCGAATCTTGCGTTTTCATCCCGCGGTAGATCAACCAGTGTTCCGCCAATGCAAAATCACGTCTTTCCTTCGAACTGATCGAGATGTCCCTGAAGTACATCAAGTATTCCGAAAGCTTCAAAACGATGGACTTCAAGCGTTGCATCTGGCTTTTTTCGTATATGAAATCATTGAACTCAAAAAATTTTTGCTGTAATTCTTCAACTTTATCTTCCTGATTCAGCATTTCGCAATATTCCAAATGCAGGCGCATCACTTTGAAATCCTCGGCTGTCATCAGCTTCATGGCTGTTGTGGTAGCGAGGGTATCCAGCGCTTTGCGGATATCATAAATTTCGTACGCATCTTTGATGCTGATGCCTTTTACGACAACGCCGACTCCAGGGACGTGTTTCACTAAATCTTCTTCGGTCAACTTTTTCAGAGCGTAGCGGATGGGTGTGCGGCTGATGTTCATGTTTTCGGAGAACTCTTTTTCGTTGATGCGTTCTCCAGCTGGGATTTCGCCTAAAATGACGGTCTTGCGAAAAGCTTCGTAAATCAAGTCTTTAAGTGGCTTGTTTTGGCTAAGGTCTAAGTTTTTGCTGACTGCTTTGATTATAGTGCTCATCTTTTTCCCCTTCATCCTATTATTTTTTGGTTAATTGTTGGTTAGTTCTTTATGAGAGCGATTCCTTTATACTAAAAAGCCGAGCAGAGTCGCCCGGCTTTCCAGTCCTTATAAGGATTATACGTTTCTTTATTGTGGGATGTAAAGCGGCATTTGGCCGAACAATACGATTGTCACTAGGAAGATAACGAAAATTCCCAATGCATATTTCGCAGATTCTTTCTGCCAAGCGCCCATGTCCAAACCAGTCAAACGAAGCAACAGGTAGATGAATGCTACCAATGGGCTAAGTAAGTGGAACGCTTGACCCATCAGGGAAGCCAAAGCCATTTGCATGTTTGTGAATCCGTAAGAGCGACCAGCTTCAGCCAATACAGGCAATACACCGAAGTAGAAGCCATCATTGGAGATGAAGAAAGTACCTGGTGCAGAGATAAGGGCGATGATGATTCCCCAGAAACCGGCTAATTGTTTAGGAATGATTGTTGCGAAGCTTTCTGCCAAAGCAGTAGCCATTCCTGAACCTTGGAACAAGCCCATGAATACGCCAGCTGCGAATACTAAGATAACTACTTGAACAGCGTCGCCGCCGTTTGCGCCGATACGAGAAGATTGATCTTTAAGAGCAGGGTAGTTGACCATTAAAGCGATACACGTACCAACCAAGAACAACATCAAAGGTGGCATTGAGATAGCTTCGATAAATGATCCAGCAACCAACCAACCGATCAAGCCGATTGTAAGGATACCATTGAAAGCGAAGTTTTGTGGACGACGGATTTCTTGTGTTTCAGGATCAGTAACAGTAGTCATTTCATCGATTTCTTCATCAGTCAGGACTTTAACGCCTAGACGAGCGCGTTCTTTGCGGCCCATGTGTGGAGCAACCCAGAAAGTGACATAAAGTAAAGCCAATATCATACCAGGAGCAAGGTAAGAAAGGATGCTTGCATCAACTTCAAGAACAGCCATTGCACGAGCAGTAGGACCGCCCCATGGAAGCAAGTTCATGATTGTGTTTTGCAGGATAACCAAGACAGCAAGGTTCATCAAGTTCATGTTTAACTTCTTATAGATAGGAATAAAAGCTGAACAGCAGATCAAAGTTGTTGTAGTACCGTCACCATTCAAGGAAACAGTGGCAGCAACGACAGCAGTTGCCATCAATACTTTCATCGGATCGCCTTTAGCGAAGTGGATCATTTTTTTAGTGATAGGGTCGAATAGACCAGTATCCAACATGATAGAGAAGTAAAGAATAGCGAACAATAACATGATACCAGTTTTAGAAGTTGTGGTTACCCCTTCCAAAACAAATTCCCCGATGTTTCCAGAGGTAACACCCGTTGCCAAAGCGATAAGCGTAAAAACAAGTGGGATGATTACTAATGCGGTGAACGGTGATAATTTCTTTTTCATGATCACGTACATGAAGATCGCGATCATTCCATAAGACAATACTGTAAGTAACATTTTTTTTCTCCTTCCGACTATAAAAAAGTTTTTTGAGAGTGCCTGACCGCTTCTGTATTTAAATAAGTAAGTGAATCGATTCACATTTCTTCTAATTTAAAAAACCCGAAGTTGTTTGGGCTGTCTCTCTAAGAGCAATAATAGTTACTTTGCAAGTCAATTGAAAGCCGTTACTTTAAAAAAACACGAAAAACACACTCGAATTGAAACGCTTTCTTAAATGCGGCTTAACCAAATATTAAAAAAGTCTTAAATGTCTCCAAACGTTGATATGACAACGTTTTTAGTGTTTGGTCGTTTTTGAGAACATAAAAAAAACAATAAAACAGGTGTAATGACCTGTTTTTAATGAGAGAAATTTCTATAATGGGATTAAATCCATAGAAAGGACGTGAGAAAATGATTTTTTTCAAAGGTTTCTTTGGGAAAAAGGACACAATAGCGCCTAAGCAAGTACCGCCAGCAACTGTTTCAGCAAGTGCACCCGTGAATGACCTGATTGAAATTCCAGCTTTTATACCCACTGATCCGAATGAATATGAATTAGTCAGTGTCATCGCGACAGCAATCGCTGCAGGAGATCATCCTAAATCGCAGTTTGTGGTAAAGAATATTATGAAGCGTAATCCCGAGGCTCATCTTGTTTCGCTGATTTCCGCAAGTATTGCGGCAGGCACCATGCCTGAAAGTAAATTTGTCGTAAAAAAAATAAGTCAGGTTAAATAATAAGGAGGAATTATAAATGTTAAGAAAATTCAAGATTGCAATCGATGGTAAGGAATACTTAGTGGAAATGGAAGAAATCGGCGGCGTGCAACAACCGGTTCAAGCGCCAGTTGCAGCAGCACCGGCAGCTCCAGTAGCAGCACCAGCAGAACAAGCAGCACCAGCTGCAGTGCCAGTTTCAGCAGCTTCAGGAGACGCAATGACATCCCCAATGCCAGGAACTATCCTAAGAGTGTTAGTGAACATCGGCGATGAAGTTAAAGAAAACCAACCATTGATGATCCTTGAAGCCATGAAGATGGAAAATGAAGTTGTCGCAAACCATGCTGGTAAAGTAGCTGGAATCCATGTGAACCAAGGTCAAGTCGTAAATGCCGGCGATGCATTAATCACCATCGCATAATTATTTTATTAGGAGGAAGTGAATAAATGGAGACATTATTAGCAGGAATTACATCCATTACGATGGGCCAAATCGTGATGATGCTTATCGGAGCCACCCTGATTTATTTAGGAATAAAGAAAGAGTACGAACCTACATTATTGGTGCCTATGGGACTTGGTACCATCTTGGTCAACTTTCCAGGTACAGGCGTTCTGACTCAAATGGTCAACGGATCTGAATCAGAGGGCGTTTTGGATGTTCTCTTCGAAGCAGGTATCAGCACAGAGCTGTTCCCGTTACTGATTTTCATCGGTATCGGTGCCATGATCGATTTCGGTCCGCTATTGCAAAACCCGTTCATGTTATTATTCGGTGCTGCCGCTCAATTCGGTATCTTCTTTACAATCGTTGTCGCTATCTTCTTCGGATTTGATATCAGAGAAGCCGCTTCAATCGGTATCATCGGTGCTGCTGATGGCCCGACAGCCATCTTCGTATCCAACCAGTTGGCGCCTAATCTACTAGGACCGATCACTGTTGCTGCTTATTCCTACATGGCGCTTGTTCCGATCATCCAACCGATCGCGATCAAAGCTGTCACTACCAAAGCAGAACGTCGCATCCGCATGACTTATAAAGCGGAAGGCGTATCCAAATTGACAAAAATTCTTTTCCCGATCATCATTACGATCGTTGCCGGTTTTATCGCACCAATTTCCCTTCCGTTGGTAGGTTTCCTGATGTTCGGTAACTTGTTGCGCGAATGTGGCGTCTTGGACAGACTTTCATTGACTGCCCAAAACGAATTGGTAAACATCATCAGTATCCTGTTGGGTCTTACGATTTCCGTCAAAATGCAGGCTGAATTGTTCTTGAATTTCCAAACATTGATGATCATCGCTTTCGGTTTGGTTGCCTTCATCATGGATACAATCGGCGGCGTATTGTTCGCAAAACTGCTGAACTTGTTCAGAACTGAAAAAATTAACCCAATGATCGGTGGAGCCGGTATTTCCGCCTTCCCGATGTCAAGCCGTGTTATCCAAAAAATGGCTACGGATGAAGATCCTCAAAACTTTATTTTGATGTATGCTGTCGGTGCGAACGTATCCGGACAAATTGCATCGGTAATCGCTGGTGGTTTAGTACTTGCCTTCTTTAGTTAAGAAGGTTCATTGAAAGGAGAATTATTATGGTATATGATCCAGAAGCTTTAAAAATTGCATTTGAATTGATGATTTTCGGTATGGGCGGCATCTTCCTAGTCCTATTCCTCCTGTATGTTGTATCGATTGTACTGATCAAACGTTTTCCAGCCTAAAAATAAAAAAAAGAAGGCTTACCTATGTATGAACTGAAAAGAATCTGGATAACGCGTGTTCCAGCAGACAAAAAAGCTTGGGAGGATTTATTGTTCTTAGGCGGACTTGTCCCGGACGAGCAAGTCGACTATACAGTAGGCCTTTACGACCGAAACAAATTAGTCGCTACCGGATCGACTTATCAAAATATCATCAAACTTGTCGCTGTCGATCCTGAATATCAAAGCGAAAATTTATTGACAAAAATCGTGATGGCTTTATCTTCCAAGCTTCATGATGAGGGCATTATCCACTTCTTTTTGTATACGAAGCCCTGTGTGGCGATTTCCTTTGCATCTCTGGGTTTTAAAGAGATCATTCGCACAAACACGATTCTCTTTATGGAACAAGGCTCACCCGATTTTTCGGACTACATGGCCTTGCTTGAAAGCCATAAGAGGGATGCCGATCATGCGGGAGCCATCGTAATGAATGCGAATCCGTTCACTAAAGGTCATTTGTACTTAGTCGAAACGGCTGCTGCACAAGTTGATATTCTCTATCTTTTTGTCCTGTCCGATGATCGCTCCGAATTTTCGACGGAAGAGCGATCAATGCTTGTCAAGGCGGGCACACAGCACCTTCCGAATGTGGTCATCCTCCCGACAAGGGATTACCAAGTGTCATCCGCTACTTTCCCATCCTACTTTCTGAAGGATCAGGCAGTAGAAAGCATAGCCCGCGTACAGGCAACGCTGGATGCAACCTTGTTCAAGGAGAGGATCGCGCCTGCTCTCCAGATCAAAACGCGCTTTGTAGGGGAAGAACCACTATCCCCCGTTACAGAGGTATATAACGAGAGTATGCGTGAGATTTTTTCTGATACGCTTGCCCTGACAGTCGTTCCCCGGATCGAACTGGATGGACAGGTCATCAGTGCTACACGTGTACGAAAAGCATTGAAAGAAGATGATTTTCAAACAATTAAAAAACTTGTACCACCAACAACTTATATTTATTTGGCAGAAAATTATGGAAAAGACAAATTTAGGGGTGAAAAAAGTGGAAATTAAAAAATATGCAGTAGCTGGAACGACTGAATCAAGTGACATCATGATCGTCGTTGAACCTAGTGATAACAATGAAGTTGCAGTGACACTGGATTCAAGCGTGGAAAAACAATATGGCGATCGTATCGAGGAAGTCATCATCGCAACACTTAAAAATCTGGGCATCACAAGCGCGAAAGTATCCGCTGTTGACAAAGGCGCATTGGATTGCACGATCGAAGCGCGCACAGTAACAGCCATTCATCGTGCTGCTGAAAACGACGACTACAACTGGAAGGAGATGGACACATGGAACGTTTAAGAAGAACGATGATGTTTGTCCCTGGCGCAAATGCTGCAATGCTTAGGGATGCACCCCTGTATGGTGCTGATTCAATCATGTTTGACTTGGAGGACGCTGTTTCTCTGAAAGAAAAAGATTCAGCCCGCACATTGGTGCATTTTGCATTGAAAACGTTTGATTACAGCAAATCAGAAACAGTTGTACGTATCAATAGTTTAGACACTGTTGGAAAACTAGACATTGAAGCTGTAGTTTTGGCTGGCGTAAATGTTATCAGACTCCCAAAAACAGAAACTGCTCAAGATATCATTGATGTAGATGAAGTAATCACTGAAGTCGAAACAAAATATGGTATCGAAATCGGAACAACTAAAATGATGGCAGCCATCGAATCTGCTGAAGGTACATTGAATGCTCGTGAAATCGCAAAAGCATCTACTCGTTTAATCGGGATTGCATTAGGCGCAGAAGACTACGTAACAAACATGAAAACAAAACGCTACCCTGACGGACAAGAATTGTTCTTCGCAAGAAGCTACATTCTTCATGCTGCTCGTGCAGCTGGAATTGCTGCTATTGATACAGTTTACTCTGACGTTGAAAATGTACAGGGCTTCTCCAGAGAAGTTGAACTTGTTAAACAACTTGGTTTTGATGGTAAATCTGTTATTAATCCTCGTCAAATCCCAATCGTGAACAAGATTTACGCACCAACAGAAAAAGAAATTCAAAATGCAAAAGAAGTTATCTGGGCAATCAGAGAAGCAGAAGAAAAAGGTTCAGGCGTTATCTCATTGAAGGGTAAGATGGTTGACAAACCAATTGTTGAACGTGCACAACGCGTTATTGCATTGGCCAAAGCGGCTAAACTGATTAACGAGGAGGAAATTTAATAATGGCCATCAATAAAGTTGGAAAAGACATTCCTGAAGTATTTGCTCAACAATACGGTGTTTATGACGGGGAATTAGCAAACATCGCTGATTACGAAGAGTCTACTCGTAAACTTCATCCTGTAAAGCCTAACGACAAAAAGATGTTAGGTAGCATTCGTGAAGCGATTGAAAAAACAGGACTTAAAGACGGCATGACAATTTCTTTTCACCATCATTTCCGCGAAGGCGACTTCGTAATGAACATGGTTATGGATCAAATTGCTAAAATGGGTTTCAAAAACATTTCTATCGCACCAAGCTCCATTGCAAATATTCATGAACCATTAATTGGACATATTAAATCAGGTGTTGTGACAAACATTACATCAAGCGGATTACGTGATAAAGTTGGGGCAGCTATTTCCCAAGGTATCATGGAAAACCCTGTTGTGATTCGCTCTCATGGTGGACGTGCCAGAGCAATCGTCCGTGGAGATATCCATATCGATGTTGCTTTCTTAGGCGCTCCAAGTTCTGATGAATATGGTAATGTGAATGGAACATCAGGAAAAACAACGTGCGGATCTTTAGGCTACGCTATGGTAGATGCAAAGTATGCTGATAAAGTTGTCGCTATTACTGACTCATTGATGCCTTATCCAAACACACCAATCAGTATTCCTCAAACAGATGTTGATTATGTTGTTGTCGTTGATGCAATTGGCGATCCTGAAGGAATTGCTAAAGGGGCAACACGGTTCACTAAAAACCCTAAAGAACTATTGATTGCAGAATATGCTTCTAAAGTAATCATTAATTCTCCTTATTATAAACAAGGTTTCTCTTTCCAAACAGGTACCGGTGGAGCATCTCTTGCTGTAACGCGCTTCTTGAAAGATTCTATGATTGAAGATGGTATCAAAGCTAGCTTTGCTTTAGGTGGTATTACTAACGCAATGGTAGAATTGCTTGAAGAAGGACTTGTTGGAAAAATCATCGACGTGCAAGATTTTGACCATCCATCTGCTGTTTCTTTAGGAAATAATGTTAACCATTATGAAATTGATGCAAACATGTATGCTTCTCCATTAAGCAAAGGCGCTGTCATCAATCAATTGGATACAGCTATTTTATCTGCGCTAGAAATCGATACCGACTTTAACGTGAATGTTATAACAGGTTCTGATGGTGTTATTCGTGGCGCTTCAGGCGGACACTCAGATACAAGTGCAGCATGTAAAATGAGTTTGGTTATTTCACCACTTATTCGTGGACGTATCCCAACAATTGTTGATACAGTAAATACTGTCGTTACACCAGGTGCTAGTGTAGATGTAGTTGTTACCGAAGTTGGTATTGCTATCAATCCTGAACGTAAAGATTTAATTGAACACTTCAGTAATCTTGATGTTCCTCAATTTACAATTGAACAATTAAAAGACATTGCATATTCTGTAGTAGGAGCACCAGAACCTATTGAATACGGGAACAAAGTAGTTGCTTTAATCGAATACCGTGATGGCACGATAATCGATGTGGTAAAAAATGTCTAATTCAACCCTTTTTACTGAAGGAGAACGCGTCACTTTAGCAGAAATGTTGGCAGTGCGTGAAAAACGTGTCGCCATCCAACGGGAATTATTGAGCAGCCAGAAAGAGGACAGCCTCTTGATGGCACTCATGAATATCCCGGGTCCGATAAAAAATAATCAACAGTTGGAAGCTGTCTTTACTGAAGTTCTGGAACGCATAGAAGAAGTGGTGGGCAATGATCTGCCGCAAGCTTCCCTCTACCGGAACCTGAAGACCGGAGCGGAATACTTTTTCCTTTCGCCATTGACGCCTGCACAACTGAAGGAAAAAATGGTGATGATCGAAGAAACGCATCCTTTCGGCCGATTGTTTGACTTGGATGTTCTTTGGATGGAAGGCAATGATCTGAAGAGCATCAGCCGGACCGAATTAGGCCTGAATACGAGACGTTGCTTCATCTGCAATCGTGATGCAAAAGATTGCGGCCGAAGCCGTCGCCACACCATAGAAGAAATGCAAGATGCCATTTCTAAAATAATACAAGAAGGAAGTGACCAATTACATGACTAAAGAAATCCGTTTTATGGAAACGGTCTTGCGTGATGGTCAACAAAGTTTGATTGCAACACGTATGCCACTATCAGATATGTTGCCGATCATCAAAACCATGGATGAATCCGGCTACCACTCCATCGAAATGTGGGGAGGCGCCACCTTTGATTCTTGTATCCGTTACTTGAACGAGGATCCTTGGGAACGTCTGCGCACGATCCGTAAAGAAGTCAAAAATGCAAAATTGCAGATGCTTTTACGTGGCCAGAACTTATTGGGATACAAACACTATTCCGATGATGTCGTCAGCGCATTTGTCGAAAAATCGATCGAAAACGGAATCGATGTTGTGCGTGTCTTCGATGCATTGAATGACTTGCGCAACCTGAAGACAGCCATCGATATCACCAAAAAAGCTGGCGGCCATTGCCAGACTGCTATCTCTTATACAACTAGCGAATTCCACACAGTCGACTATTTCGTCGGCTTGACGAAGGAAATGGCTAAAATGGGCGCAGATTCCATCTGCATCAAGGACATGGCAGGCGTTTTGACGCCAGCCGTCGCTTTTGAATTGGTAAGCAAAATCAAAGCTGCAGTTGATTTGCCTTTGGAAGTCCACACACATGCGACAAGCGGCATTGCTGAAATGACGTACTTGAAAGCTGTTGAAGCAGGTGCTGACATCATCGACACAGCCATCTCTCCGTTTGCTGGCGGAACAAGCCAACCGGCTACGGAATCCGTCGCAATCGCGTTGGAAGGTCTAGGCTACAACACGGGGCTTGATATGAATAAACTTGCAGAAATCGCTGATCATTTTGCACCGATCCGGGATCGTTTCCGCAACGATGGTATCCTGAACCCTAAAGTGAAGGACGTCGAGCCGAAAACATTGCTGTACCAAGTACCAGGCGGCATGCTTTCAAACTTGTTGAGCCAACTGACTGAACAAGGCCTGCAGGACAAATACGACGATGTATTGGCAGAAGTTCCGAAAGTGCGCGCGGACTTAGGCTATCCTCCATTGGTTACACCGTTATCGCAAATGGTCGGTACGCAAGCCTTGATGAACGTCATCTCAGGTGAGCGCTACAAACTTGTGCCTAACGAAATCAAAGAATATGTAAGAGGTCAATACGGCAAACCGCCAGTAGCGATTTCTGCAGAAATCACGAAAAAAATCATCGGCAACGAAGGCATCACAACTGTGAGACCTGCCGATCTGATCTTGCCGCAAATGCCTAAATTTGAAAAAGAGATCAGTCAATACGCTAAATCTACGGAAGACGTCTTGATGTACGCTTTGTTCCCGCAACAAGCAAAAGACTTCCTGGGACGCAGAGAAGACAGATTCTACGATGTTCCGTTACAAACAATCGATGTTTCCATCGACGTACAATAATTTTGTATCAAACCAAAAACTTCAAGCAAACCTTTAGTGGTTCGCTTGAAGTTTTTTTGAGTTTCGGATGTTAAAATAAATGTATACACAGTCGATAGACCGAGTTTATCGACGGGAAAAAGGAGGGCTATAATGTTCTGCGATTATCATGTCCATACGTATTACAGCGATGATTCCGTCTACCCGATGGAAGACGTCGTAAAGGATGCCATCGGATTGGGGATGGCGGAAATCTGCTTCACGGACCACGTCGACTACGGCATCAAGGTCGATCCGGAAAACTTGTCGGAAGAGGAAAAAATCGGAAAGATCCTGAACGTCGATTATCCGGCTTATTTTGAAGAGTTAGGCCGCTTGAAGGAAAAGTATGCGGAAAACATCGCCATCCGGACAGGCTTGGAATTCGGGATGCAAACCCATACCATCGAAGTTTTCCAAAAGTTGTACGATCGCTTTGAACTGGATTTTGTGATCCTTTCCTGCCATCAGGTCGGAGACAAAGAGTTTTGGACTCAGGACTTCCAGAACGGGAAAACCCAAAAAGAATACAATGATAGTTACTATCAAGAAATCCTGGATGTCATCTCCCGCTACAAAGACTACAGTGTGCTGGGTCATCTTGATCTGATCAAGCGCTATGACATGAAAGGGGATTACCCATTCGAAGCGGTAGAGGAGATCATCACCGAAATTCTCAAGAAGGTCATCCAGGACGGCAAAGGAATCGAAGTGAACACGTCCTCCCACAGATATGGCCTGAAGGATCTGACGCCATCCAGAGCCGTTTTGAGGCTCTACAAGGACTTGGGCGGCAAGGTTATAACCATCGGCAGCGACAGCCATGAAAAGCATCACCTGGGGGCATATATTGAAGATACAAAGTTGGAATTAAAGGCGTTGGGGTATGAACAGTACTGCACCTTTGAAGGGATGCAGCCGATTTTCCACGAATTGTAGAACGATGAAAGAAGAGCCGAATGCCTGTGAGCATTGCGGCTCTTCTTTTTGTCGATTGGCTTATATGATTGCCTTGTGGGGTTCGCGTTCATGGCGTGATTCCCCGCCAAGGTGGTTTTGGCGGGTTATTTCTGTAGCTTGCAGTCCCTGCGTCTTTATGTTGTATGCGGCACCTCAAGGGAATCACCGGTGTGAGCTTTTTGCTGCTCAACCTGCCAAAAAGATTTCCGGTATTTCTCCGGCGTGATGCCTACATAATCTTTGAAGGCTTTTTGGAAGTGGCTTTGGCTGGAGAAACAGAGATAATTGCTGATTTCGCCTAGGCTTTGCATGGAATAGGACAGCAAATCTTTGGCTTCCTCCAATTTTGTATCCCTGATGAAAGTACTCAGGTTGAAACCAAGTTCTTTTTTTACCTTTCTGGAAAGAGATGTGCGGGTGTAGCCCACGCGGTCCGCGATTTCCGCTACAGTAAGGGATTTATTCGTGTTGTTGCGGATGTATTGGACCACTTCATGCAGTACTTTGTCGGCATGGAGCGGAATTGCGGAATCGGCTACCCGTTGCGCATAATCGAATTGGACTTGCCAAAGGAGCGCTTTGACAGCCTCCACATCGGCCAACCGTTCCACTTGCTGCAGATAGACATTCGATAATTGGTAAGCTGTACTCGGGGAGAGTCCGCCTCGCATGGCAGCCCGGGAAACAAGCGTGACGCTGACAATAAACAAATTTTTCCATTGCCGCAGAGCGCCCGGCGCAATCGCACCTATTTTTGCGTATCTGGCTTGGTTGGCGAATTCTTTCAATTTCTCGACTTGGCCGGTCTCGACAAAACGCACCATCGCTTCCTCTACGTTGAAGGTGTTATACAGGGCACCTTCCTCTTTTTCCAGAGCATTCGTCAGTACAAATTCTTCATGGATGGGCATATTGGACTGCTGCGGGGAAATGAGCGCAACCTCTTTTTTTGTCAGTTTGGTTCCATTCAAAAGGAAGTCGACAAACAGCAACGTATTGATGAAAGAGTCCCAGTTTTGGGAAGGTATCTTTTTGAAAAAATCGCTGAAGGTAGGAGAATCGGCATCCGCGACGCCAAATTCCTTTTGTATCGCCGCCAACGAGTCTTCCGAATAGGCGAAATCATTCACTGGCCCAATCAGGAGATGCTGATTCCCTTCCAAGTGCACACAGCCGTAATAAGAGTGGAAGGAAGTCATGATATAGGTGATCTTTTTGGAAGGATCTCCCGTCAAAAGCGCCAAATAATCTTCCGGGGGATGGGTGTCTTCTCCTTGTGACGGGACTGCGCGGATCACTTCCTGATTTTTACATAAGTAGACCGGAATGTAGTAGGAAAAGTAAAAGTAGTCCAAAAAAGAAGATAGATCCATTATTCACGCCTCCTGAGCATTGTTGGCACCATTATATAATTTGAGGAACATATTTGCAATACAGGATTGGAAACGCTCTCTATAATAACTACTATACGACAGAAAAGGGAATGGTAGAAATGGAAAAAATGGATTTCATGAAAGGTTGGGAGTTCTTCAGAGAGGGAAGTACAGTAAAGGAGATCATCAAGCTGCCCCATGATGCCATGATAGCGGAAAAACGGCATCCTGAGAATCCATCCAGCAGTGCGGGGGCATTCTTCCCAGGCGGAGTCTATACCTACAAGAAAGAGTTTTTCGTTCCTGTTGATTGGAAAGGTAAAAAGATTCTGCTTGAATTTGAAGGGGTTTACAAAGATGCTTGGGTGTACATAAACGGGGAAGAGGCGGGCAAGAATGCCTATGGGTACACGCCCTTTGTGGTTGATACAGATGGTTTCCTCCATCATGGGGAAAGCAATGATGTGAAAGTGGTGGTGGACAACAGTCAGCACCCGAATAGCCGTTGGTACACCGGCAGCGGCATCCATCGCCCGGTCTGGTTGCATATCGGGAACAAGGCACATATCCAGCGTCAAGGGGTGAAAATAACCACTTTATCCCATCAACCGGCAAGCATCCGGATAGAAACGGAACATACCGGGGAAGAAGTGCAGGTGGAAATCCGCCGTGAAGATGCAACCGTGGCCTCCGGAAAAGGAGACAAACTCACTTTAGATATTCCGGATGCGCAGCTATGGAGTGACGAAAGCCCTCATCTTTACCAGTGCGTGGTCCAGCTTAAAAGAAATGGAAAGATTGTTGACCAGGTAACGGAAGATTTTGGGATCCGCACGATTGAATGGAATGAAAACGGTCTCTTCGTCAATGGGAGAGAGACATTGCTCAGAGGCGGCTGTGTCCACAGCGACAATGGCCTATTGGGTGCCGTTTCGCTTCCTGAAAGTGAAGACCGTAAAGTCAGGATCATGAAGGAAGCCGGTTTTAACGCTGTGCGGGCTTCGCACAATCCTGCATCCGAATCTTTCCTGACGGCTTGCGATAAATACGGCATGTATGTGATGGATGAGACGTGGGACATGTGGTACTTCCATAAGAGCAAACATGACTACGCATCTCAATTCATGGATAACTATCAGGGGGACATCCGCGCCATGGTGGAAAGGGACTACAATCATCCTTCCGTGATCATGTATTCGATCGGAAACGAAATCTCCGAACCGAAGGACGAGAAAGGTGTCCAGCTTGCGCGGGAAATGGTGGATATCATTAAGGAACTGGATGCTACGCGTCCTGTGACTTGCGGGGTGAATCTGATGGTCATCAATATGGCAAGCAAAGGAAAAGGTATCTACAAAGAAGAAGGCGGAAGAGAGAAGGAAACCGCTGGCGGAGACAATAAGAAAGTAAGCAGTACCTTGTTCAACCTTATGACATCAGTCGTAGGTACGGGGATGAACAAGGCTGCCAACTCCAAAAAAGCGGATGCCGTCACTACTCCGTTATTCGATAGTTTGGATATCGCGGGCTACAACTACGCTTCCGGCCGTTACCGGAAAGAAGGGAAGATCCATCCCGAAAGAATTCTGGTAGGGTCAGAAACCTTTCCACAGGATATCGCCAAAAACTGGAAAATGGTAAAAGAATTGCCTTATCTGATCGGGGATTTCATGTGGACTGCTTGGGACTATTTGGGTGAAGCCGGCATCGGTGCCTGGTCGTATACGGAAGACGGCAGACGGTTCGACAAGCCTTATCCTTGGATCTTGGCGGATGTAGGCGCCATAGATATCTTGGGCAACATCGGCGCGGAAGCGGAATATGCAGCAGTTGTCTGGGGAGTCCGGAATGACCCCTATATCGCAGTTCAGCCAGCCAATCAGCCAGGGAATCGTCCCGCAAAATCCGTTTGGCGAGGAACGAACGGGCTCAACAGTTGGTCCTGGAAGAATTGCGAAGGAAATAATGCCATCATAGAAGTGTATGCAGCTGCCCATTCAGTGCAATTACTGCTGGGCGATAAAGCAACGAAGAGGAAAAAACTGAAAGACTGCAAAGCGACTTTCAAGAGTACTTATGCGGCGGGTACACTTATTGCTGTGACCTTCGATGAAAAAGGCAATGAAACGGGCAGGACAGCACTCAGCTCCGCGAGCGGCAAGACGGGTTTGCAGTTGACCACAGACGGCGCTACAATCAAGCAAAATGAAGTCGTATACATAGAAGTGTCCTTGATCGGCGAGAACGGGATCATCGAAAGCAATGACGATCAGCTTTTGCAGGTAACGGTTGACGGCGGGGAGCTGCTTGCTTTCGGCAGCGCAAATCCCCGGACCAAAGAGGAATACCACAAGGGCGCGTTCACTAGCTATTATGGCCGTGCACAAGCAATCGTGCGGAGCGGAAAGCAAGGCGAAATCACCGTTAAGGTGCAAGGAGTAAGCGCAGGAACGGCTGAACTGAAAATTCAGGTAAAAGAGGAGGGACAAGCGTGAAGGCATTTGAGCTTCGGACAGAGTATTTAAAAGAACCGATTGGTATGGATATTCTCCGTCCCCGTTTGTATTGGAAATGTGAAAACGGGATTCAGCAGACCGCCTACCAATTGACCGCAAAAAAGGATAATGAAATCATTTGGGATACTGGGAAGGTACAGTCCAACAGGATGACGCATATCCCGTACGAAGGCCCTCCTTTGAAGAGCCGTGACCGCATAGCTTGGTCCGTCGCGCTTTGGGATGAACAGGACAGAAAAGGGGAAGCCGTTACCTCCTGGTTCGAAATGGGGCTTCTGGATGAAACCGACTGGGAAGCACATTGGATCAGCGGGGATTACATCCCCCGTAAGAATGAAAGATACCCGGTGGATTGCTTCAATAAGACTTTCCGACTGCACAAGGAAATCAAAAAAGCCCGGTTATACATCACCGCCTGCGGGCTGTATGAGGCGGCTATAAATGGAAAGCGCGTCGGCAATTTTGAATTGGCGCCCGGCTGCACCGATTACCGTCACCGCATCCAGTATCAAAGCTATGATATCACAGATCTTTTGGGAACGGAAAATGCCTTGGAAATCCAATTGGCGGATGGCTGGTATCGTGGATCGATTGGTTGCTTTGGCCCAACGAATGTTTTCGGAAAACAGACAAAACTGCTTTGCCAACTGGAAGTGGAATTTGAGGACGGAACGAAAGAAAAAATAATCAGCGACGAGCGTTTCGCTTGGTCGAATGATGGCGCCATCCGGTTTGCTGACCTGAAGGATGGGGAAGTAGTAGATGCCTCCTTCACACCTTCCTATCAAGGGAAAGCGGCGCTTGTTAAAGAAGAACTGTTTCCTACAGCTTCCAACAATGTCGACATCAAACAACAGGAACACTTCACGCCGAAATTGATCGTGACACCTTCAGGGAAAAAAGTGCTCGATTTCGGCCAAAACATCGCCGGATTCATTTCATTCCGGATAAAAGGGGATAAAGGGCAAAAACTGAAACTGCGCTTGGGTGAAATTTTGGATGAGGATGGGGAATTCACCCAAAAGAATTTCCAAAAACTGAAGCCCGCCAAAGAATTCGGGACAGTGAAAAAGTTGCTGCTAATAACCGGAAATGAGAGCAAGATTCCGGGGGAAATGGCCGCTACACCCAAACAGGAAGTTGAATACGTTTGCAGCGGCGAGGCTGATGCCTACCAAACCCGGTTTGCCATCTTTGGCTTCCGTTATGCCGAAGTGGAAACGGATATCCGCATAGAACCCGAGCAATTCACAGCAATCGCCGTGTATTCCGATATGGAAGAGACAGGAGAATTTTCCTGCTCAAACGAGAAGGTCAACCGATTTTTGGAGAATACGCGCTGGAGCATGAAAGGCAACTTTGCCGATATTCCAACAGATTGTCCTACGAGAGAGCGTTTGGGATGGACCGGCGATGGGCAAGTATTCTTCCATACCGCAGCATTTCTGATGAATATCGCTCCTTTCTATCGGAAGTGGATGCACGACTTCGCGGATGGACAATTCAAAAATGGTAAAAATGCTGCAGTGATTCCTTATGTCGGAATGGACATGGTGTACAACAATACCGGAGGATCGGTTGGTTGGGCGGATGCGATCGTGTTGATCCCTTACCGCTTCTGGAAATGGTATGGAGACAAAGACATCATAGAAACCTTCTATCCTCAGATGGCGCGCTATGCGCAGTTCATGATCAAAAACACAGGAATGAAAAATAAAAAACTGGCGAAGGATAACCCTTATGACCAGTATACGTACGAGAAAGGATTCCACTTAGGGGAATGGCTTGAGCCCGAGGAATTCAGGATCTCTCCAAGGGAACGGACGTTGCACACGGAAATATGCACCGCCTACCTGCACGAAACGATGAAGTGCATGGCTGAGATAGCTGCAGCAATCGGGAAAGAGCAGGATGCGGCTGTATACGGAGAATATGCAAAAGGCGCAAAAGAAGCCTATGCATGGCTGTTCCTCAAGGACAAGTCATTCGAGACCAACCGTCAAGCCGTATTGGTCCGGCCTTTAGCCTTCGATTTAGCGGAAGATGAAAAACGGGAGGAAATCGCCACAGCTTTAGTAAGTGCGGTCAAGAATCGAGACTACCGCGTCGGAACGGGCTTTCTCTCCACGCCGTTTCTCCTGACGGCCTTGTCGAAGAATGGGCATCCGGATGTTGCCTATAAAATGCTGGAGAATGAAAAGTCCCCCAGCTGGCTCGCAGAAGTGAATGCGGGAGCTACAACTGTTTGGGAAGATTGGGAAGGGAAAGAGAGCCACAACCACTATTCTCCTGGTGCGGTATGCGAGTGGTTGTTCAACACGGTTGGCGGCATTACGGTTGCTGGCGAAAATCATTTCAGGATTGAAACACAGCCCGGAGGAACATTCACTTATGCCAATACGCAATACAACAGTTTGTATGGAGTAGTGGAGACGCGTTGGGAAAAAACAGCAGCTGGCTACCACCTGGAGGTGATGATACCGACGAATACATCAGCAGAAATCCAGTTGCCGAACCGGAAGCCGGAAACAGTGGGAACCGGGACTTATCACTATACATTTCAATAAAAGAAAGGTGATCAACAATGAAATATAAATCAATTAGACCCGGCCAAGTTTGGTTGGATACAGAGGGAAAAAGAATCCAGGCTCATGGAGGATCCATCCTCGAGGTGGATGGAACTTATTACTGGTACGGAGAAAATAAAGAAAAAACGGAAGTGGGCGGGGGCATCTGGCACTGGGGTGTCCGCTGTTACGCATCCACTGATCTTTACAACTGGGAAGACAAAGGGCTGATCATCCCGCCGGAACCGGATAATCCGGAATCGTCATTGCATCCGGAAGCCTGCATGGATCGTCCGCATATCATTTATAACCGCTGGACGAAGAAATACGTTTGCTGGTTGAAAATCATGCATAAAGACGATACGCAGACGGCCACAATCCTGACAGCCGATCACATATTAGGACCGTACACGAAGGTAAAAGAAGGCTACCGTCCGCTGAACATGAATGCGGGAGATTTTGATCTGGTGGTTGCACCGGATGGAAAAGCTTATTACTATTTTGAAAGGGTCCACAGTGAGACAATCTGCGCGGACCTTACCGAGGATTACACAGGTGTGACTGGGTATTACAGCACGCATTTCCCGAACATTGCGCCACCCTTCGTCAGGGAAGCAACGGCTCATTTCTATCGGAAAGGCCGCCATTATTTAGTGACATCGGGAACGACCGGGTACTTCCCGAATCCATCCGAAGTTGCTGTCGCAAAAACATGGCATGGGCCTTATGAAGTGCAAGGAAATCCGCACACAGATCATCATGAAAGAACTTCTTTCCAATCCCAAATCACTTCCGTGTTTAAGGTGCCGGGGAAAAAGGATTTGTATATAGCGCTGGCTGACAGATGGTTAGTGGGCGAACTGCCGATCCGCTATGATGACTTGGAAAAAGTGTTTGCTTGGCTTTATGCTCCTGACCTTTACGAAATGCCGACCGATGTCGATCCGGAAGTGCGAAACGCATTAAAGAACTTAGGTAACCCGGATACTGCGGTTGCGGATTATGTGTGGCTGCCGTTGCGTTTCGATGGTGAAAAAGCGTATCTTGATTGGGAAGATGAGTGGACAACAGAAGAATTTGAATAAAAAAATTGATTAGAAGGAGTAACATATAATGAAAAAAGAACGCGTACAGAATCCGGATAACATCGGAGCGTTAAAGTTTTGGGCATGGCAAGGACGGGGAGTATCCGTTGCGGCTTCCGTAATTCTGATGGCTCATCTGATGTTTTACACAACGGAAATTTTACATTTGAACGCTGCGATTGTAGGTACCTTGTTGATGGCAACCCGCCTCTTGGACGGGGTGACGGATATATTTGCCGGCTACATCGTTGATCGCACGAATACGAAAATGGGTAAGGCGCGGCCTTATGAATTGGCGATTCTGATAGTGTGGCTATCCATGTGGCTCATGTATTCGACACCTACCGGATTAAGCGATGTCCTGAAATATGTATGGGTATTTGGTTTTTATTCTCTTGTAAACGCTGTCGGAATCACTTTGCTTAGTGCCAATAATAATGCTTATATGATCCGCGCTTTTGGAAGCAATGAGCAACGGGTTAAAATTGCTTCTTTCGGTGGTGGCGTCATCATGTTGGGTGCCCTCGTCATCAATATTTCTTTCCCGATTTTTTTACAGCGAATGGGAGATACAGCAGCCGGATGGAGCACGATGTTTGCGATCTTCGCTATTCCTATGGCAATCATCGGAATTATGCGTTTCGTCTTTGTGAAGGAAACGAATCCCGTTGAAGTTTCAACAGATCCGCCAAAAGTAAAAGATATATTCCGGGTATTAAAGGGTAATCCGTACGTACTGATGGTTGCCGGAATGTATTTCTTGTATTCGGCTGCAACAGGATTGGGGATCGCCACCTACTACTTTAAGTATATCGTCGGCGATCTTAGTCTGATGGGTATCGCAACTGCCGTCAGTGTATTGGTGGTTCCGCTGCTGTTCATTTTCCCTAAGCTGATGAAAAAAATATCTATGGGTAAAATGATTGTTTTTGGAAGTATCGCAGCGATTCTTGGTAATATTACGATGTTCTTTGCAGGGGCTAATTTCCCTGTCATTTTGGTCGCAAATCTTATGATGGCAGTCGGAATTCTTCCTGTAACGTATCTGACTGACCTGCTTATGATCGACTGCGCTTCCTACAATGAATGGAAAGGAGAGCCCCGCATGGATGGTACTATAGGCGCAGTAAAAGGGTTGGCCGGAAAAATCGGTGGAGCAGCAGGAGCAGCGGTTGTCGGGGTTTTGTTGAGTTGGGGTGGTTACAGTGGAGCGTTGGCTGTGCAACCTGCTTCGGCTATGCTGATGATCCGCATCATTATGGCAGTTGTTCCGGGAATCATGAACGTGTTGATCCTGTTACTGATGTCCTTTTATAAATTGGATCGTTTGATGCCTCAAATCAACCAAGAACTGGAAGAAAGAAGAGAATCCGCAGCAGCAGAAGTTGCAGCAGTAAAAGAGACAGTTGCCTTGGACGTGAATTGATCCAGGAAGACGGAAAGGAACGATAAGTCATGACAATTTTAATAGGAGCTGCTACGGCAGCGCATCAGATCGAAGGAAACAATACGAACAGTGATTTTTGGGTGTTGGAAAACATCGAAAATACGACCTATAAAGAACCGTCTTTGGATGCAGTGGACCATTATAACCGATACAAAGAGGATATTACGTTGCTGAAGCAAGCGGGATTGAACGCCTTCCGCTTTTCAATCGAGTGGGCAAGGATCCAGCCGAATAAAGATGCGGTCGATCTAAAAGAAATTGAGCATTATAGAGATGTCTTAAAATACTGTCAGAGTTGCGGTATTACCCCTGTTGTGACGCTGCACCATTTTTCATCCCCAAAATGGTTGATTTCGGAAGGCGGATGGGAAGACAGAAAAACAATCGGCTACTTCAAGAAATATGCCGGGATCGTGATGGAGCATCTGGGCGAATACATCCCTTATGTGTGCACAATCAATGAAGCGAATATGGGCGTCCAATTGAACCGGATCATTGAGGAATTCAGAAAACAGGCACGAAAAATGAGTGAAAAACAAAATGATGTTCAAGTGGGTGTGAACCTCCAGCATAACAAACGGGAACTGGGAGCGATCGAAGCGAGTGAAATCTTTGGTGTCGCACCTGATAAAATGGCTACCTTCCTATACCCAAGGAGCGAAGAGGGGCAAAAAGTTATTTTTGAAAGTCATATAGAAGCAAGAAACGTCATCAAAAAATTTGATCCAAACATAAAAGTGGGCCTGACGCTTTCCTTGTACGATTATCAAACAGTAGGGGAATATTCATCCCTCGCAGACAATCTCTGGCAAGAAGACTATGGGCAATATCTGCCATATCTGGCGGAAGATGACTTTATCGGGGTACAGAATTATACAAGGAAGCTAATCGAAGGAGGGGAAATTCTCGATGTCCCGGATACTGCCATCAAGACGGAAATGGGGAACGAATTTTATCCCCATTCTCTGGCGAACGTATGCAGAAAAGTATCCGAAACTTGGCATAAAGAAATCCTCATCACCGAAAATGGTGTTTCAAGTTCGGACGACAGCTTGCGCGAAAAACATATCGAAGTAGTGATGGATGATCTGAAGGCTATCTTAGAAGCGGGAATCCCGGTAACAGGTTATTTGCATTGGTCCCTCCTGGATAATTTCGAATGGCAATTAGGGTTCGCTCAAAAATTTGGCTTGATCGAAGTGGACAGGGAGACGATGGAAAGAAAACCGAAGAACAGCTTGTGGTTATTGGGGCGTTTGGGCGCAACTTTAAATGAACAACTGGAAGAAGCAGTAACTACGTGATAAAAACAAAAAAGTGAAATCAAGAGAATCATAAAGGGGACACGTTTACCAATGAAAGACAAAATACAAGCATGGATAGAAGAAATGACATTGGAAGAAAAAGCCGGCTTATGCTCGGGCAAAGATAATTGGCGGACAAAAGCGGTCGATCGTCTTACTATTCCCGAAATTTGGGTATCGGATGGCCCGCATGGCTTGCGGAAACAAGATGGGACGCAAGACCATCTGGGAATCAACGAAAGCAATCCCGCGGTATGTTTCCCGACAGCTTGCAGCAGTGCCGCCAGTTTTGACACAGATTTGCTTTATGAAATCGGCGAAGAATTGGGTAAACAAAGCAAGGCTGAAAATGTGCACGTACTCCTGGGACCAGGCGTAAACATCAAACGCTCCCCGCTGTGCGGTCGCAACTTCGAATATTTTTCGGAAGATCCGCTCTTGTCGACTGAATTGGGAACGGCCTTTGTCAAAGGAGTCCAGGATCAAGGCGTCGGCACAAGTTTGAAACACTTTTTGGCAAACAATCAGGAACACAGACGGAATACCTCTTCCTCAAATATTGATGAGCGGACGCTGCGTGAAATTTATCTGCGCGCATTCGAAAAGGTCGTAAAAGAAGCACAGCCTTGGACGATCATGTCCGCCTATAACAAAGTGAATGGCACTTTCGCTTCACAGAGCGAATATTTTCTGACCGAAATCTTAAGGGATGAATGGGGATTTGAAGGTGCGGTCGTCAGTGACTGGGGCGCTGTTCATGACCGCATAGCTGCACTTACTGCCGGATGCGACCTGACCATGCCAGCAGCGTTGGATACGGATAACGACATTGTGAAAGCAGTACAGGATGGAAGCTTGGAAGAAGCAAAGCTGAACCAAGCGTGCGAACGCATCCTTACACTCATTCTGAAATCACACGAAGCAGAACAGGCAACAGGAACCATTGATCTGAAAAAAGGGCATCAGCTTGCGCAAAAAGCGGCTGAAGAGTCCATCGTCCTGTTGAAGAACCAAGACAACATTCTGCCTTTACAAGACACCCAAAAAATTGCTTTCATCGGAAAATTTGCAGAAATTCCACGCTATCAAGGCAGCGGGAGTTCGCGCGTCAACAGTTGGAAAGTCATACCGGCTCTGGAAGAAGTGGCCCACAAAGCCAAGGTAACCTATGCGCCAGGGTTTGATCCGGAGCAGGATGTGGATGATCCGGCATTAAGAGCGGAAGCCGTTAAGGTGGCCGCTGAAGCTGACGTCGCCGTTATTTTTGCAGGATTGATCGAACAGATGGAATCAGAGGGCTTTGACCGCAAGCATCTGGGTATGCCTGCGAATCAGAATGCACTTATTGAAGCCGTTTGCGACGTGCAACCAAATACCATCGTGATTCTCCATAATGGGGGGCCGATCGAAATGCCGTGGCTTGGACGCGTGAAAGGGGTATTGGAAGCCTATTTGGCAGGCGAAGCGGTTGGTGGAGCAGTCGTACGGATTCTTTTTGGGGATGTAAACCCAAGCGGAAGACTGCCGGAATCATTTCCTATCCGTCTGAAGGACACTCCTTCCTATCTGTCTTTCCCGGGTCAAGGAGATCAAGTGGATTACCAGGAAGGAATCTTTGTCGGGTACCGCTACTATGAAACGAAAGACGTGGACGTTCTGTTCCCGTTTGGTTACGGACTTTCCTATACACACTTTACTTACAGCAATCTGCAGGTAAGCCAGAAAAAGGCCACTGCGGAAGATCAGCTGACGGTTTCCGTCGAAGTGACAAACGTAGGCGAGCATGATGGCAAAGAAGTGGTTCAGCTTTACGTAGGCCTAGAATGGGATATGTTGGGGGTTCACCGTCCTCTAAGAGAACTGCGGGCCTTCAAGAAAATCAGTTTAGCTGCAGGTGAGACAGCCAGGGTCACGTTTGAGTTGGACAGAAAAGCATTTTCATACTGGGATGTGGAGGCGCATAATTGGCGCGTGGATGGCGGTGTCTTCCAGATCCAAATCGGTAAATCCGCCCATGAGATTGTCCTCAGCGAGGAAATTGAAATGGAAGATGAATTCATTCAGGGCTTTGCAAGATATACCATGCTGAGCACGGTTGGGGATGTCATCCGTCATCCTGCCGGAGCGAAGTTCATTGAAGAGGCCGCCCCGATCATGATGAAAAATCTTATCCAATTGGGATTTATAAATGAAGAACAGCTGACTAACCGGGAACAGGACAGCCAGGCGATGAACGGGCTGCCGTTAAGCGTTGTAAAAGGGCTCGTTGCTGAATACGAAAATGCAAGATGGGAAGATTTATTGAACGAGCTGAACGAAGTGGATCTGAGCAACGATAGTGAAGAGTAGCCAACTACCAGTGTTATTTCACGAACTGTAGAAGGACAAAAGAAGAGCCGAAATGCCCGTTGGCATTTCGGCTCTTCTTTGTCTTTAAGTGTTTTCAGATTTGTCTTAATGCTGTTCAACCAGTCCACCTTGTCCTTTTTCTAACTGGAAGAAGCTTATGCTTCCGGAAACAACAGCTCCACGATATCGTTTGTTGTGATGCAGTACAACTGCCCTTCAGACAATATTGGCGTTAAACGGTTTGCTATATCCGATTTCTCAAAACGGGAACCGCGCAGAGCGAACTCGAGTGTATCGATATCAATCGAACTGAAGAAATCACCAGAAATTTGACAGTCTTGAATGACGTAATGATCTAGCTGAAGAGCAATCTCGATGCGTCCTCCGGGCAAACGGCCGGTAACGCTGAAGTTGGTTTCACGTGATTGGCCATAGTTCCATTCCCAGCGGCGATATTTTTGTTCAGCCAGCTGCTGCACGGCTTCATATTGCTCCGGAGTGAGCTCAAGGATGTGTGCTTCTTGGCCCAAGAGGTTCCGGCGAAATGCGTCAGCAAACCAGTTGCGTTCAGTCGTAGGCCCTACATGGTCGCTGATGAGGGTGGTGCGTTCACGGACCGAATCAATGCCCTTGCTGCGCAGTTTTTCGGGATCAACCTTCAAGGCAGCCGCCATATGATCGATATTCGTATCGAAAAGGAGAGTCCCATGATGGACGGTAAAGCCCGCCTTCATATATTGGGCATTTCCCGATATTTTTTGACCGTGGATGGCGATATCGTTCCGGCTGTTCCGCTCTGCTGGAATACCAAGCGTTTGCAGGGTATGGATAATTCTGTCCATATAAGGTTCGAAATCGATGACTTGATGTTGGCCATCCACGATGAAGCTGTATTGGTAGCAACCGCCATCTGTGTAAATAGCACCACCGCCGGAAGGCCGCCGCACAACATCAATTGATTCAGCATCGATATAGGCTGAATCAACTTCCTTGAACGCATTCTGGTATTTTCCCAACATCACGGTAGGACGCGTTTGCCACAGTAAAAAAAGGGTGTCTGCCTCTGCCGGGAAGTTTGTTATACAGTATTCTTCCAAGGCAAAGTAGAAAGCGGCATCCTGTTCCTCACATGAAATCGTATACAATATTTTTCCTCCTTATTGGTTATGAGTGGATTCGACAGCGGCACGGGCACGGTAAGAGCTTCGCACAAGCGGTGAACTAGCTACATATTTGAATTTTTTCGCCATACCTGTCCGTTGGTATTCAGCAAAAGTTTCCACGGAAACATATTCATGCAACGGATAATGTTTCGGCGAAGGCTGTGAGTATTGGCCGATTGTCAAAAAGTCCACATCGACTGCACGTAAATCATCCATCAATTCATTGATTTCGCTGGCTGTTTCTCCTAAACCAAGCATAATGCCTGTTTTCGTCAAAATGCTGGAATCTTGTTTTTTGACATATTCCAGTACGTCCAGCGAACAATCATAAGTGGCGCGGTGACGGATTTTTGGTGAAATGCGGCGCACGCTTTCCATATTATGGTTAAACACATCTGGTTTTGCCGCAATGACTTTATCGATCGCCAACCGGTCTCCTTGGAAGTCGGGTGTCAGCACTTCGATCATTGTGTGTGGATTCTGTTTGCGGACTTCTTCGATGACTTCAGCAAAGTGACCAGCTCCGTAATCCGGTAAATCATCGCGGTCGACGCTTGTGATCACGACATATTCCAAGCCCATTTTTTTTACTGCTTGAGCCAGTTGCTGAGGCTCTTTTGCATTGACAGGGCTTGGTCTGCCATGGGTAACGTCGCAAAAACGACAACTGCGCGTACATATGCGCCCCAAAATCATAAAGGTTGCTGTGCCGCTGCTGTAGCATTCACCCATGTTCGGACAGCTGGCTTCATTGCACACAGTATTTAATTCGAGTTCATCCATTAATTGCGTTACTTTTTCAACAGCTTCTTGGTTATAGCGCACTTTGAACCATTGTGGTTTGGTTTCCAAAATCATTCCTCCTGAAGTTTAGCGAATGTCGATAATAGCGATAGCTTCACCGGTTTTGACAGCATCATTTTCCTTGACCAAAGTTTCTGCAAGCACGCCGTTAAAGTTACTCTCGACTTCGCTGACGACTTTATCCGTTTCAACCTCGAATAATACTTCGCCAGCTTCGATTATATCTCCAATATTTTTCGTCCAGATTCCAAAAATGACTTCATCACTTTTCGGGTTAATTTTCGGCATCGTTACTGTTTGTTGCATGAAATTCCCTCCATTTTTTCAGAATACACAGTTAAAAATTTAGATTGGTACAGTTTGCGTTTCATTTTAAATCATTGCATCCGGGTTAAAAAAAAGATTTATTTTAACCACTTTATCATTTTAACGGTTCGATCAGCATAATTCAAGGGGATATGGTGAAGAATGGAAATATGCTGAATAACCTCCCGCCTTCGCCATTATGCTAATGGGAGGACGGGGGGTATTCATTTTATTCGGGCTTTGGATCGGCGGCAAAAGGCATGTCAGGATGTTTGCACCGGAATTTTATCCGGTAAGGAAACGTTTGGTTTTCTTACCGAATGAAAACGGTACAAATTTTGGGTAAATAATACAGATATTCAATCTGTTTACTGAGGGTATCCAGTGGTGGAATAGTTCAGCGATCCCAAATTTGCTTGGTGGAAAGACCGGAAAGCAGCCAGCTATTCTGGTTGCGTTTGATCAGATTGTTGACCCTGCGCTCCTCGTAGCCGGAACAGATCATCTTTTCTTCTTCGGATTCAGGCAGAATCAGCGGCATCGCAAAGTCCGGATCCGAGCTGTCGGTGATGACGAAAGTCAGGAATGCGTAGGCGCAGATGCGGCTTTCGCCAGAGCGCACATCCGTGGCGGTCAGTTTGGCGAAGGCCTCCACGGATGTGTTCCCGCTCCCGGAAACATACGCCTCCACATAGATGGCCTCATTTTTCCGGACGGGCTGGATGAAGGCGACCAAATCGACAGTAGCGGTGAAGGAAGGCCGCTTGACGAAATTGAACACCGCCCTTCCGCAAGCTGAGTCGAAGTGCGACATGATTTCGCCGCCGAACAGGGTATCTTTATCGTTCAATTCGCTGTAGGATACGAACGCGGTGCGCACGTTGCGCGTCTGGTTGCATGTCATTTCTTTTTTGGGGTCCATATCATCACTCCTTATTTTGGATTATTTTTTTCATTGTATCATAGCTTTTGACCGCAATAGTGTCTTCCTGCTTCTTTTGCATTTTGCCGGTCGAGGCTTCTGGTTTGTGTCCGCTTACATTACGTTATAAAATGGACACAAGAGATGCATTGCCTACCCAAAGGAAAATGTTGCTTGCAACTGTCATCCGAAACCAGCAGAAGAAAAGAGGGCTCGCCAATGAACAGAAAACTGATGCGCATGCTGATTGTTGCCGGTTATATCCTTCTCCCTGTACTTATCGCCGCAGTCGCACTCAGGAACAGGAGCTTCCTTTCCGCAGGCCCGCCATTTCTGGGGATTGTGTCCTATACTTGGCTTTTGACGGGAGTCATCATTGCATCCCGTCCGAGGTTCATTGAACAATACTTCAGCCTGGACAAGCTGAATCGATTCCATGCCATCATGGCCGTCGTCGCCTTGTCGATCGGAGTCACGCATAAATTATGGGTGACGCTTCTCTGGGGCTGGGTATACCGCTTTTCTACCATCTTCGGGGACTTGGCAATCATCTTCTTTTTGACCATCGCCGTCTTTTCTGCCCTCATCATGACGAACTGGTTCGGACGAAAAAAAATCGTTAAAACCGCCAAAACAACCCTTAAAAAATATCCCATCGCCAACTACGAGAAAATGAAATTCGTCCATAATTTCAACATAGTCGCCGCCACTTTTTTGGCTATCCATGTCTTGACCATGACCGTGATCGTGCAGGGCGACTACCTTGCCGCCGCCATTCTCGGAGGCTATTTCGTTTTGGCGTTTGGCCTGTACGTCAACCACAAATTCCTCAAACCCGCAAGACTCAAGAAAAACTTGTTCACCGTCACCGCCACAAAACCGGAAAAGGGCAATGTCCTGGAAGTACATTTGAAGCCTGACAATGGCGAACTATTCCCGTACCAAGCCGGACAGTTTGTCTTTCTGCGCCTCTATAACGCACAGTATTCATCGGAAGAGCATCCGTTCTCGCTGATCAGTGCCCCTCAGGATCGGGATGAAGTCGCATTGGCCATCAAGGATTCCGGCGATTACACTCACCGGTTCCAAACGCTGCAGCCGGGAGTCAAAGCGTCGCTTGAAGGCCCTCATGGCGGTATGTGGCATGTTCAGGAAGGCATGCACGATAAAGCGGTGAGTATGGTCATGTTTGCGGGAGGCATTGGGATCACACCGATGCTGGGGATATTGGAAAACAGCGCACGCCTGCAATTTCCGAACCGGACAGTATTGATCTGGAGCCTGAAAAATCAGGATGAATATGGTTTTACCGATAAGTTGCAAGCATTGAAGGACACCCTCCCTGATTTCCGTTTGGTGCCTTTCTTTGCTAATGAGAGCGGCTTTCTCGATGAAGGGAAAATCGAGAAGATTCTCCAGGATCAAGAAATCCGCTTTGAGGCTGCAGAATACCTGTTGTGCGGTCCGCCGCCATTCATGAATGCAGTCGAAGCGGTTTTGCTTAAAAAAGGAGTTTCCAAAGACCGCATCCATTATGAAACATTTGGTTTATGATTAAGGGGGAACCAAAGATGTCGAAAATAAAATTGAGCATGATGCTGCAAGCAAGCATAGTCGGCTTGTTATTGGTCGCGTGTGCGCCTGCCACTGTCGAAGATAGTGCAACAACGAGCTCCGAAGCCGTATCGGTCAGCAGTTCCGCTGTGGAAATGAGGACCTTCACGCTCGAAGAACTCAGCCAATACAACGGCAAGGATGGCCAGCCAGCGTATGTTGCTGTCGATGGCGTAGTCTACAACGTCACTAATGTGGAAGCATGGAAAGATGGAGAACATAAATTGGGGTTAACTGCAGGCAATGAACTGACGGAAGAAATCACCAACCAGTCGCCTCACGGCCTAAAGGTCCTTGAAGGTCTGCCTATAGTCGGCGAACTTGTTGAATGATTTTTTGAGAATAAAAGAGAAAGTGGAGCCTTCCGTATGGAGAGCTCCTTTTTCTGGTTAATGGGATACTGTGACAAAAAAATGACAAACAGATCAGGCTTTCTTTTTGTTCGTAGGGATTTTCCAAAGTATTTACCTATCGATTGAAATGGCTTCACAGAGCGGTTTTTGATGCAGGGAAGTTCTTGGCATCAACTGTTTTTGTCCAATGGTTCAATTTTGAACAGAATCCGAACCTTTTGAAAACAGGGTGAAAGTGCCTTCATTTTTTTAGATAAAATGCCTATACTTGTTCTTGTAGGAAAGACGGTGCTGACGCCAACCCGCTGCAGCATCGATCTGTTCCAGAACTATTTTGAGAGGGGTCAAATCATGAGAGTCGACTTAACAAGCAAACCTTATAAACTAGATGCCGAGGGAATCAAGTGGGTCAAAGATACAATCGCAGACATGACGATCGAAGAAAAAATCGGTCAACTGTTCATCAATATGGGTTCAGAACGCACGGAGGAATATTTGACTGGCGTACTGAATAACTATCACATCGGCGGAGTCCGTTACAATCCAGGCTTGGCGGAAGAAGTATATGAGCAAAATAAAATTCTGCAGGAAAACAGCAAAATTCCTTTGTTAATCGCTGCCAACACGGAAGCGGGCGGTAACGGCGCTTGTAAAGACGGCACCTATGTAGGCGTTGAAGTGAAAATTGCTGCTACAAACGATACGAAGTACGCATACGAAATGGGCCGCGTTTCCGGTGTGGAAGCTGCTGCTATCGGCTGCAACTGGAGTTTCGCCCCTATCGTGGACATCAACCGCAACTGGCGTAACCCAATCATCGCAACCCGTACATGGAGCGGCGATGTGGATAAGACTATTGCATTATCGTTGGCATACATGAAGGGAATCCAGGAAAGCGGCATCGCGCCAGCGGCAAAACATTTCCCTGGGGACGGAATCGATGAGCGCGACCAACATTTATCTTTCAGTGTAAACCCATATTCGACAGAAGAATGGGACGCTACTTTCGGTAAAGTGTACGGCACTTTGTTCGATGCTGGCTTGCCGTCCATCATGGCAGGACACATCTCCTTGCCTGAATACGTGAAACACTTCAACCCGGCTGCTACCGTTCAGGAACAGATTATGCCGGCTACTTTGAACAAATACATCCTGACTGATCTGTTGCGCGACAAGATGGGCTTCAATGGTTTAGTAGTAACAGACGCTAGCCACATGGTTGCGATGACTTCTGCTATGAAACGTCAAGATATGCTGCCGACAGCTATCGCTGCAGGTTCTGACTTGTTCTTGTTCTTCAACGATCCGGACGAAGATTTCCAATGGATGTTGGATGGCTACAACAACGGCGTCATCACGGATGAGCGTTTGGAAGAAGCTCTGATGCGTATCTTGGGTACAAAAGCTGCTTTAGGCCTGCACAAAAAAGCGAAAACAGAAATCTTGCCATCCAAAGAAGAAGCGATGGCTAAAATCGGCTTGCCGGAAAACAAAGCAATCGCAGTTGAGGTTGCCGACAAGGCAATCACTTTGGTCAAAAACAACCAAAATATCTTCCCGATTTCACCAGAAAAGACAAAACGTGTCCTATTGGTCAACGTTGAAGGCCACAAAGGCGGCTTCGGCGCAATGATCGGCGGCGAAGCGGTTCGTCCTGTCGATACATTGAAAGGTATTTTGGAAGCTGAAGGCTTTGAAGTCTCCATCTGGGAATCCACGGAAGAGCGGATCAACAAATTGCCGGAAGAAGAAAGAGGCGCTGCCGTTGCGAACGTATACGCTCAAAAACGTCCGATCAAAGAATTGATCGCAGCCTACGACCTGATCATCAACGTAGCTTCGGTACAACCGAATACGGATCAACGCATCCAATGGCCAGCTTCAAAAGGGACACCGGACATTCCTTTCTATGTCCATGAAATTCCAACAATCTTTATTTCTGTACAGGCACCGAACCACTTGGCTGACGTGCCGCAAGTACAAACGTACATCAATACATACGATAGCAAGGACTTCACTTTGCAAGCCCTTGTCAACAAAATGGTAGGCCGTTCCGAATTCACTGGCGTTTCTCCAGTAGATGCATTCTGCGGATTCCTGGATACGCGTTATTAATCGATAAGAAAAAACTTCACAAGTCCGCGCTCCGCGATCCTGTGGAGTTTTTTTGTGGTTTATCCAGTGTTGATGCGCCATCTTGCCAGCCGTCCTTCCCGAAAACATATTTGCAAGTGCCTGTTAGTGGTGATAAAATGAAAGAAATTTCATTTATAAAATAAATGAATATTAGAGCCTGAGAATGGCCCGAATGCGTATAGCCAGAGGAGGCAAAACGATGAAAAACGAATTGAAGGAAAAAATCCTGAAGATTATCGAAAAGAACAACAAACTGACTGATGAAGAAGTTGCGGTGATGTTAGGCGTGGCCACAGAAGCAGTGGCGATTGCGGTGAAAGAACTGGAAGCGGACAAAATCATCTGCGGCTACCATACCTTGATCAATTGGGACAAGACCGGCGATGACGAAGTTTCTGCCATCATCGAGCTGCGCGTAAATCCGCAAAGAGGGTCCGGATTCGACCGTATCGCGGAAAAAGTATACCAATTCCCGGAAGTGGAAACTGTTTTCCTGATGTCCGGCGGTTTTGATTTCATGGTGCAACTGAAGAAAGCTCCGATGAAGGAAATTGCTTTGTTTGTTGCGAAACGCCTTTCTGTGATCGACGAAGTACAATCAACCACTACTCATTTCGTATTGAAACGTTATAAAGACCACGGCACGTTGTTCGTGGATGAGGGTGACGACAAACGGATGGTGCTGACTCCATGAGAAATCCGATAAATGCTAAGGTGCGCGAAATCAAACCTTCCGGCATCCGGAGATTTTTTGATATTGCGAATGAGATACCCGGAGTGATTTCGTTGGGGGTAGGTGAGCCCGACTTTGACACCCCTTGGATTGTGCGTGACGAAGGCATGTATACCCTCCAAAAAGGACGTACGTTCTACACTGCTAATGCCGGTTTGGCCGAACTGCGCCAGGAAATCTGCTTATATTTGGAACGTCGCTACAATCTGCACTATTCCCCCGAGGATGAAACTGTCGTTACGGTGGGCGGAAGTGAAGCCATTGATTTGGCGCTGCGGGCCATGCTGGATCCGGGCGATGAGGTCGTCTACGCGGAGCCATGCTATGTTTCCTATCTTCCATGCATCGTATTGGCTGACGGGGTTCCCGTAGCTATCCCGTTGCAGGAGAAGAACCAATTCCGTTTGACGAAAGAAGAGCTGGAAGCAGCGATCACTCCCAAAACAAAAGTACTGATTCTTTCTTATCCCAACAATCCGACTGGGGCCGTTATGTCCAAAGAGGACCTGGAAGCGATCGCTGAAGTCATCATCGCAAACGATCTATTCGTCATCACTGATGAGATCTATAGTGAACTTTCCTACAATGGAAATCACTTCAGCATTGCCGCTTTGCCGGGAATGAAGGAACGGACCGTGTACATCAATGGCTTCTCGAAAGGATACGCGATGACCGGTTGGCGTCTGGGCTACGCAACTGCTCCGCCGATCATTATGGAACAGATGATCAAAATCCATCAATTCGCCATCATGGCCGCACCGACGACAAGTCAGTACGCCGGCATTGTTGCGTTGCGGAATTGTGATGACAATGTAGCCGAGATGCGTGAAAGTTACAATCAACGTCGCCGTTATCTAATGAAAGTCCTAAAAGATTTGGAATTGCCTTGTTTTGTACCTTATGGCGCCTTTTATATCTTCCCGAACATAACCGAATTCGGCTTGACTTCGGAAGAATTCGCCACCCGGTTGGTTCAGGAGGAGAAAGTGGCCGTTGTGCCAGGCACAGCCTTCGGAGAGAGCGGAGAGGGATTCATCCGTATTTCCTACGCTTATTCAATCGAAGAGCTGAAAGAAGCCTTCGAACACATAAAAAGCTTTATCGGACGCCTACGTGCAGAGAATAAAAGCAATCAATAAGAAGAAAGACTGCAGAGTTGCGTTCCTACGCAAATTTTGCGGTCTTTTTTATCTTTATCATGCGGGAAAGAAGCGTATAATTCGGGAGGGATGTTTGTGCGTTTATTTTCTAAAGCATCAGAAGAATGGCTATGTATCAAGATTTTTGAACATTTTAAAAATTTTTGAATAAAAATGGTTTACAAAATATACCCTATGGGGTATTATAAGTCCATAAGCGATTGATACTACTTACGAAAAAGGAGCCAAGTATGCTATTTAATTTATTCAACAGTATGCCTTCCGTATCCACTAAGGAATTGGAAGCCAAATTAACCGAAAAACCACAAATAATCGATGTCCGTGAACCGAACGAATTCATCGCAGGACATATTCCTGGCGCAAAAAATGTTCCGTTGCGAAAAGCGGAGACATATACCCCCAAGGGTAAGGTTTATGTGATCTGCCAATCAGGCGGACGCAGCAAACGGGCAGCGACCATCTTAAAATCCAAAGGCTACGATGTAGTCAATGTAAAAGGCGGCATGTCCGCATGGTCAGGACCGACAAGAGGAGGAAAACTATGATGAAAATTGTTATTATCGGTGGAGTGGCAGGCGGTATGTCCGCTGCAACACGTTTGAGAAGATTGAATGAAGATGCAGAAATCATCGTATTGGAAAAAGGACCTTTCGTTTCCTTTGCGAACTGTGGCTTGCCTTACTATGTTTCAGGCGATATCCAAGAACGCAGTGATCTCTTGGTCCAAACCCCTGAGCAATTGCGCGCACGTTTTGACTTGGATGTCCGTCCTTTCAGCGAAGCGATCGCAATCGATCCGGATAAAAAAGAAGTGACAGTCCGTTCTAAAGAGGGCGAATACCAACTGGCTTACGATAAAGTCATTTTATCCCCAGGTGCGAAACCATTCGTACCGCCGGCTGAAGGCCTTTCCGAAGCCAAAAATATCTTCACAATGCGCAATGTACCGGATGTGGATGCTGTCACAGGCTTCATCCTTGAGCACAAACCGAAAAAAGCGGTCGTCATCGGAGCAGGATTCATCGGTCTTGAAATGGCTGAGAGCTTAGCGCACCGCGGTTTGGCTGTAACGATTGTCGAAAAAGCACCGCATGTCTTGCCTCCATTTGATGAAGAAATGGCTGCCTACTTGGCGGATGAATTGAAAGCGAACGGCGTGACGCTGTATACAGGCGTTGCGGCTACAGCTTTCCAAAATGAAGGCAAAACAATCATCTTGGAAAACGGCGTGGAACTCGAAAGCGACTTGACAATCATGTCAGTCGGCGTCCAACCTGAGAACAGCCTAGCGATCGCTGCGGGTATCGAAACAGGCATGCGCGGCGGTATTCTGGTCGATGAAAACTATGAGACAAGCAAAAAAGACATCTACGCAGTAGGTGACGCAATCATCGTGAAACAACAAATCACTGGTGAAGATACGATGATCGCTTTGGCTTCGCCAGCGAACCGTCAAGGACGCCAGGTAGCCGATGTCATCAGCGGCTTGAACAGAAAAAATAAAGGCAGCATCGGTACCGCGATCGTCCGTGTATTCGGTCTGGCCGGCGGTTCAACAGGTTTGAACGAGCGCCAATTGCAGCTGTCAGGAAAAGAGTATGCAGTCGTGCATATCCAAGGAAAGAACCATGCCGGCTACTATCCGAATGCGTCAGCGATCGTCCTGAAATTGGTTTTCCATCCGAAAACCGGTGAAATTTACGGAGCGCAAGCTATCGGGGCGGATGGCGTAGACAAACGGATCGACATCATCGCTACAGCAATCAAAGGCAATTTGACGGTTCATGATTTGCCGGAATTGGAATTCACTTACGCGCCGCCGTTCGGTTCAGCCAAAGATCCAGTCAATATGGTGGGCTACGCAGCCATGAACATCATCGAAGGCGTTTCTGAATCCATCCAATGGTATGAATTGGAAAAGATGCAGGAAGCTGGCTATCAACTGTTGGACGTCCGCGGTGAGGGCGAAATCGCAAGACTAGGAGCCTTGAAGGGCGCCATCAACATCCCAGTCGATGATTTACGCGCACGTATCGGAGAATTATCGAAGGAAACACCGATCATCGTCAGCTGCCAAAGCGGCTTGCGTAGCTATATAGCAGAACGTGTATTGAAACAAAATGGATTTACAGTCAAAAATTTAGATGGTGCATTCAGCTTATATGCAACCGTCAGACCAGAAAAGGTGGTAAAATAATATGTATCAATCAATTACAATGCCGGAATTCGAACAATTATGGAAAAAAACTCCTGTCAAACTAGTGGACGTACGTGAAGATGATGAATTTGCACATGCACACGTTGACGGTGCCATCTCTATGCCTTTGAGCGGTTTAGAAGACACTGTGGATCAACTGGATAAGGATGAAAATTACTATGTTATGTGCCTGAGCGGTGCTCGCTCAACTGCAGCTTGCCAATATCTTGCTTCAAAGGGCTACAAAGTAACGAACGTAATGGGAGGCATTTCGGCCTGGAGGGGTGAAGTTGTGTGAACCAATACAACAAAAATATAATCAACCGCATTAAGCGTGCGGAAGGACAAATGCGTGGCATCCTTGCCATGATGGAAGACGGAAAGAACTGTTCCGACGTCGTAACGCAATTATCCGCAGTCCGATCCAGCATCGACCGCGCAATGGGGATCATCGTTGCGGAAAATCTGGTCGCCTGCGTGAACGACCAGGAAAAAGACAACATTTCGAAAGAAGAAAGCGTCCAACAAGCAATCAATCTGTTGGTTAAGAGCAGATAGAGCGAGATGATTCGCGTTTAGACACCCATACGTTGGAGGAACCTGCTGCCGTTCATCGTTTTTGTGGACGACAGCAGGTTGCGAAACGGCAGTGGTGTCTGCGAATCAGAACGCGTTTGCTGAGAGCATAACAAATGTAAGCAGGGGCTGTCTCGAAAAGAGATGGTCTCTGCTTTTTTGTTGTCCGCTATAAATATGTTGGCAGCTGGAGTGATCATCAGCTCCGGCGAGGATCCGCCCGCCGGAGTACGCCGGTAACGTTCATCCCCACCTCTTGCCAAGCTTCCCTCATCGGAGGAGGGAATCAGAATGTTGGCCGACCTCCGGCGAAGCCTCCGTTCGCCGGAGCACACATAATAAAAAAACGAATGCCAAACTCCGGCACACAATTATTTTGTACACACACGCCATTCTGATACACTGAACATGAAGAAGTTATTACATATTCTGGAATAGCAATGCTTCGCTATCAGAGAGGGTGTTTTCAGTTGGAAAAAATCATAGAAGTCAAAGGCTTATCAAAGCGTTTCGGGGATGTGCAGGCGGTCAATAACATCGATTTCCATGTGAATACCGGCCAGCTTTTTGCATTTTTGGGGCCGAACGGAGCGGGAAAGTCAACAACAATCGATATCATCTGCACGCTGCTGCAGGCGGACAGTGGAGAAGTCATGATAAATGGTTTCACTTTAGGAAAGGATGATTTTGCGATCCGTTCCAATATAGGCGTCGTCTTCCAAACGAACTTGTTGGACAAACTGCTGACCGTCAAGGAAAATCTTGAGGTGAGAGGGAGTTTTTACGGATTGTCCAAAGCTGATTGGGAGCCGGCATTCCTCAGAGCGACTCAGGCTGCCGGGGTAACCGAATTTTTGGACAGGCCCTATGGAAAGTTGTCCGGGGGGCAGAAGCGGCGAGCCGATATCGCGCGGGCGTTGATCAACACGCCAAAGATCCTCTTTTTGGATGAGCCGACAACCGGCTTGGATCCCCAAACCCGCAAGAATGTTTGGGATACAATCCGGCAACTCCAAGCTGAACATGGGATGACGATTTTTCTGACGACGCATTACATGGAGGAGGCAGCCAACGCTGATTATGTCATGATCATTGATGAAGGAGAAATCATCGCGGAAGGAACCCCTGATGCGCTAAGGGAAAAGTACAGCTCTGACGTATTGAAGATGCGGACCCAAACAGTTTCCGAAGTGAGCCGCATTTTGGATGCTCAACAGGCACAGTATGAGCTGCAGCAAGATCTCTTCCGTGTGAAATTAGGTAAAACAATGGATGCACTACCCATTCTGGAGCAATGCAAACCATACCTGACATACTTTGAGGTGGTGGCGGGTTCCATGGACGATGCCTTTATTGCGATCACAGGAAAGCAGGTGCAGGAATGATACCGATCATTGGCCGCAACATCAAAATATTTTTCAGGGATAAGGCGAATGTCTTCTTCTCCTTGTTGGCAGTGCTGATCATCATCGGACTCTATGTCTTTTTCTTGGGTAAAAATTTAACGAGCTCTCTGGGGGATACAGTAGGCGCGCAGTATGTCATGGACAGCTGGATCATGTCCGGTGTCATCTCGGTTTCCGGAGTGACGACAACGATGGGGGCATTCGCAGTCATGATCGATGACCGGGCCAATAAAATATTGAAGGACTTTACGGTCTCGCCGATCCGTTCGAGCAGATTGGCGGCAGGATACATCCTGAGTTCGGTGGTTGTTGGGTTCATCATGAGTATCGTTACGTTCGTATTGGCCGAAGCCTACATCTTCCTGAACGGTGGGGAATTGCTGGATCCGCTTGCCATGCTGAAGATGATCGGCTTGATCCTGCTCACCGTGTTGACAAGCAGTGCAATGGTCTATTTCCTGACTTCCTTCTTCCAAAGCCAAAACGCTTTCGCGACCGCCAGCACGATCCTAGGCACAATCATCGGATTCCTTGCCGGTGTCTATGTGCCGATCGGACAGTTCTCGGACAGTGTGCAGACGATCATCAAACTGTTCCCGATGACCTATTCGGCTTCCTTGATGAGGCAAGTGATGATGGAGGATCCTTTGGAAATCTCGTTCGAAGGGGTTCCGGCTGAAGGTTTGGATGCCTTTAATCTGATGATGGGGCATACCATCCGCTTCGGGGAAACCACAGTGACGCCATTCACCAGCATCCTCATCCTAATCGGCACCGCGCTGTTGCTCTACGGCCTGTCCATCCTGAACATCTCCAGAAAAGCGAAATAAGCAAAGAACCGATGGCGCTCAATGCGAGGCCATCGGTTCTTTGGTGTTTAGAACAGATTTTTGATTTTTTCAATATTTTTGATGATGACGGATGTTGTGCCGTCGGGATTGTTGATGAATTCCACGACATCCGGATCTTTGTAAAGCTCCAGCGGGATGCTGATTTCGATACCGTTATCGAGCCGAAATTTTTGTTTGGAATATTTCGGTCCGGCGATTGCCGCTTCCGCTGGGGAGCGATCGACATAGCCCAATTCTTCGACCTGTTCGAAATATTTCTGTTTTTTGGCGAAATTATCGCCGAACAAGGCCTCAGCTATTTTTTCGTTATCGATGAGGTTGTCTTCCTGCATGCTCGTGACGATGGCTTCCTTCGTTTCTGCCAATACCTGGAATTCTTCATCGTTGAAGGCTTTGCTTGTTTTTTGGACCGCCTTTTTGATGATCGAGATGTTCTCCTTCAGGCTCGGCTTTGGCGTGTCCTCGAGGAACATTTCCGTGAAGTAGTTCACCTTTTCGCCCAGTTCCGCGATCATGTGTTTTTTCTCGATGACATGGTATACCATCTGCTCCAGGTTCACCACAAGGCCTTCCTGGATTGCTTGCCGTTGCGAAGGCAGAATGGCACGGTTCAGGATGATTTGGTTGGTCAAAACGTCCCCTTCATACGAAACAAAGTGCGTATAGCTGTCTGAGTAATTCAATTTGAACACCCCAAGGCAAGGCACTTCGTCCAATTCAAAATGCGCGATTAGCAGATCAGCGGGCGGGATTTCGGGATTCAATTTGGTTACGTTGAAGAATTTTTCCGACAAGGCTTTCGTGCCTTCGACGAAATCACTTTGGCAATTCTTGAACAGGGCAGTCATCGGATTGTCCTCTTCCAAAATCCCGTCCTTCATGCTGTCGGAATCTTCGACCTTTGCGACCATCGCTTCGATGTATTCGATCATCATGCGTTCTGATATATCCAATCCGGCATAGGAAAAAATCGGTTCATTCGTGTTGATGTCCAAAATGTGTAAAATAGCTTCTTTAATGCGTATCAAGTTTGTCGACCTCCGTTTTTCTTCACGTATATCAGTATCCCACAAAATCGCCTTTCGGACAAAGCAAAAATATCAGCTTTCTATTTGTCCGACCATCACATATAATGATGTTATTTGAAATAATTAAAGTAATGGAGGGATGAAATGTCTCAATATAAATCCGGCGTGCTGTTCACCGTCGTAGGGGCTCTGCTGTGGGGGATTTCGGGAACCAGCGGGCAGTTTTTGCTGCAGCAGCGCGGGTTGACCTCCGGCTGGCTGGTTGCTGTCAGGATGCTGATGGCCGGCCTCATATTGTTGGTGCTGTGCTACAAAAAAGAAAAGAGCGCCATCTTTCGGGTCTGGAAAGAGAAGCGGGACTACAGGGATTTGTTCCTGTTCGCGGCTTTGGGCCTGTCCTTTTGCCAATACACGTATTTTGCGACCATCAGCCATTCGAATGCGGGAACGGCTACAGTCCTGCAATTTTTGGCTCCGGTCCTGATTATGATTTACCTTTCTGTCAAGAACAGAAAATTACCGCGGTCAGCTGAATTAACAGCCATCATTTTTGCCGTCGCCGGTATTTTCCTGTTGGCCACACATGGGCGGTTTGACAGTCTGGCCATATCGCAGGAAGCATTGCTGTACGGGCTCTTGTCGGCTGTGTCCGTCGTCATCTACAATCTGCAGCCTGCCCGACTGATCAAAACCTACGGGACGCTGCTCGCCTTGGGATGGGGGATGCTGATCGGGGGCGTTCTGCTTTCGGTCTTGTACCAGCCTTGGCGGATCGTCGGAACCTGGGATTTTGCAGCATTTGCTGCATTGCTGGTCATCATTCTGTTTGGGACGGTCATTTCCTTCAGTCTCTATCTGGAAGGCGTGCATCGCATCGGCGCAACAGTCGGAAGCCTGTTGTCATCGGCCGAACCGCTTTCTGCAACGTTCCTTTCCGTTTTTTGGCTCGGGACCAGTCTTCATTGGACGGATCTGCTCGGTATTGCTTTGATCCTGTCGACTGTATTCTTGTTGACGCTGAAATCAAAAACCTTAAAATCAAGCGATGCTATCCAAATCGAACCGAATATTTGAATTTTTCAAGAACGTGGCGCCGAAAAGCATCACGTTTTTGTCTTTTGACAGCGTCATAATTTCTAAACCAGAGCATTTGTTCTATAATGAAGACAGGTAAATGTCAGTTTATGAGGATGGTCAAATCAGAAATGAGGGGCTAATAGTGAAAAAAACGAAGATAGTCTGCACAATCGGACCAGCCAGCGATTCCGTCGATGTGCTGGTAAGGATGATGAACAGCGGCATGAATGTGGCGCGGCTGAATTTTTCGCACGGCGCACATGATACGCATATGGTCAGTCTGAATAATGTCAGGGAAGCGGCACGCTTGGCGAACAAAAACATAGGCATCATGATGGATATCCAAGGACAAAAAATCCGGACAAATAAAATGACTGATGACGCAGTTACGTTGGTTTCCGGGGAGTCGGTAATCATCAGTATGGAACCCGTACTAGGAACAAAAGAAAAATTCTCTGTCACCTATCCGGAGCTGATCAATGATGTGACGATCGGCATGCATATTTTAATCGATGACGGATTATTGGTTCTGGAAGTTACGGATATCAATTATGAATCCAAAGAAATCATAGCCATAGTCCAAGTGGACGGCATCCTGAAGAATTCAAAAGGCATTAATGTGCCTGAAGCCAAGTTCAGTATGCCGGGTCTGACGGAAAAGGATGCTGCGGATATCCGCTTCGGTGTCCAGCAGGGAGTGGACTTCATTGCCGCTAGCTTTGTCCGCAGGGCCAGTGATATCCTGGAGATTATCGAAATCCTTGAAGAAATGGACGCGACGCACACGCAAATAATCGCCAAAATCGAAAACCAGGAAGGCGTCCAGAACGCCGAAGAAATACTCAAAGTGTGCAGCGGCTTGATGGTGGCGCGCGGCGATTTGGGTGTGGAAATAAACGGTGCCGATGTGCCGATCGTCCAAAAAGATCTGATCCGGAAATGCAATTTGGCCGGCAAACAAGTCATCACCGCCACGCAGATGTTGGACTCCATGCAATGGAACCCACGGCCGACAAGGGCAGAAGCGAGCGACGTCGCGAATGCTATATTTGATGGAACAGATGCAGTCATGCTTTCGGGCGAATCGGCTGTCGGCCAGTACCCAGTAGAAACCGTAGCGATGATGGCGCGGATTGCGGAAAGGACGGAAGAAGCTTTGGAGGCAAATGGCGGTAACCTGTCCACATTGGCCTTGTTCGATAAGGCATCCGTTACCGAAGCAATCAGCCAGGCTGCTGCACGCACGGTCATGAATCTGGGCATCAAAACGATTGTAGCGGCAACCAGTTCCGGGCACACGGCCCGCATGATTTCCAAATACCGACCGAAATCGAACATTTTGGCGGCAACCTACAGTGAAAGGGTTCAGAGAGGGCTGACGCTGGTCTGGGGAGTTCAGTCTTTCGTGATCGAAGAGCCTGAAAATGTTGATGATATGCTTAGCAAGGTAACCGCATTGGCGAAGGAAAAGGGATTTGCTCAACCTGGAGACGCCATTGTCATCACAGCTGGGACGCCGATAAAAGAAAGCGGCACGACCAATCTGATGAAGATCGAACGCATCCCCGAGTGAATGCACTGAACTGAGCAGAACGTTTTTTGAAGGGACAAAAAAATGCGGGACCACCAAAACTGGCAATGTCATTAACTTAAGCGACTTGACAACTGTAAAAAGGCGAGAATGCATTCAAATTATGCATTCTCGCCTTTTTTTTATGAGGATATTATTCCTCCTCTTTATATTTCCCGTTATACTTAATGTAAAGAGGATGGTTCATTTATCAAAAGGAGGGGTCAAAAATGACGGTCCAACTGACGGTGTTTCAGGAATATATTGAAGAAGCCCAAACGATTTATCTGGAAGATATCCGCGAAGGGAACCCACAAGCTTTTACCCGAAAAAGGAAAACGACCCCACTCACATTGATGCTTCAAATGTTTGCGCAAAAGGGGAACTCCCAATTTTGTGAACTCTTAAATTTCTACGATAATCAGAGGAAACCGCTCGACATTTCGACCGTCGCTTTTTATAAGGCCCGAATGAACTATAACCCCAAAGCTATCCGGTTGATGATGACTGACTACATGTCCATGATTTATGAAGAAAACGATGACCAATTGGTCAAGCTGAACGGCTACATTGTGACCGCGATAGACGGCTCTGACATCATCCTGCCCTCCACGGAGGAAAACGCCAAGAAATATGGTGTGGCTCTTAATGCAAAGGCATCCGCCAATCCGGTGATGGCCTCCGTCTCCCTGCTTTATGATTGTATCAACAAATTGGTGATTGACACGTTTGTCGGTCCGTACAAGAGCAGCGAGCGCGATTCGGCTTCGCAGCACCTCCACGTATTGAAAGAAACGCTGCGGCAACCGACCATTACCGTGTTTGATCGCGGCTATTTTTCGTTGCGTCTGGTCCATCAACTGATTCAGGACGGGCAGAAATTTGTGATGAGAATGGATCACCAGAAATTAAAACGCTATTCCAGTCAGCTGTCTGTAGGGCAAGATAAAACCTTTGAAGTCACCTTTGACAGATCCCAGACAGACGAGTACCGGAATGACCGAATTTTCCGGGCGACCTTGATGAGCACGGTTTATCCCTTGCGTTTTGTAAAAATCCCGCTTCGCAAGCAGGATAGCGAGAAGATAGAGGACGAAGTCCTTTTGACGAATCTAACACCCGCAGAATTTTCATCCGACGACTTGAATGAAGTGTACCGATTGAGATGGGGAATCGAAACTGCCTACAACGTACTGAAAAACCGGATGAAGTTAGAGGAGTTCAGTGGCATTCGGGAACGGCTGATTCTTCAGGACATTTATTGTAGTGTTTGGTTGTACAACCTGACAATGCTTCATTTAATCGAAGTGAGCGAAACAAGAGCAATCCCCCAAGAGCGTTATAAATATGAAATGAAGCAAAATCTCAGCATCGCTATCGGAATCGTGAAAACCTATTTCATACGATCGTTCATGAGTGAAACACGCGAACAACGGAGAGAAAGTTTTGAACAAATGAGTGCGCTGCTTACCAAGCACCTTGTCCCCGTCCGCCCACATAGGGCGGCCAAAAGGAAGACCCCGGTGAACAAATCCAGACGATCTTATCGTTACACATATTAACTTGAATTCCCTATAAAATTACAACGGGAATCATTTAAAGCTTGATAAATCAATGTTTCCCTGTTGAAACACGTTATAATAATCCGGGAATGAAGTTATTAGGGCAACTTTCTTCATGGAGTTGCCTTGCTTCGTCGTGCTTTCCACTGTCTCTTATTTGTCAATACCCTTAAGTTAATGACATTGCCAAAACTGGTGGTCCCGCATTTTTATGTTATTTTTGGTGATCAGGAAATAATCTGGTAGTCTTCCAATTTTGTTTTGACCGACTCGATGTGCTCTTTCACGCGTTCCGGTGCCGGTCCGCCGGCTACATTTCTGCGGATGACGCATTCTTTCAGGTCAACCTTCTTGTAGATGGTTTCGTCAAAAGCGTCCGAGTGTTTTTTGTACATCTCCAACGGGAAGTTTTCCAGTGTCAGGTTCTGTTCCTCGCACTCCTTCAGGATATTTCCGGTGATCTGGTAAGCGTCACGGAAAGGGATGCCTTTTTCGACAAGGAAGTCGGCACAGTCGGTGGCGTTCAGATAACCTTTTTGCGAAGCCTTCAGCATGGCTGATTCAATCACGTCCATATCGTTCAGCATTGCAGGCAGGATCTCCAGACAGAATGTGACTGTGTCGATCGCTTCGAACAGCAATTCCTTCTCTTCCTGCATATCTTTGTTGTAGGCAAGCGGCAAGCCTTTCATCAAAGTCAATACGCCAATCAAATCGCCGAAGACGCGGCCGGATTTACCGCGCAGCAATTCCGCGATGTCCGGATTTTTCTTCTGCGGCATGATGCTGGATCCGGAAGAGAATGTATCCCGGATTTTCACAAAGCCAAATTCTTGCGATGACCAGAGGATGACTTCTTCAGCCAGACGGGAAATGTGGACCATGATAATCGACATATCCGCCAGCATTTCCAAGGAATGGTCGCGATCGGATACGCCATCCAAACTGTTCCGGGAAAAATCCTTGAATCCAAGTGCTTCAGCAGTGAAGGCGCGGTCCAATGGCAAGGTAGTTGTCGCAAGAGCGGCACTGCCCAGCGGCATATAATGCAGAACCCGTTCTTGGGCATCATCCAGACGGGATTTGTCCCTCAGGAACATCTCCGTGTAAGCCATCAGGTGATGGGCAAAAGTGATGGGTTGTGCACGTTGCAGATGGGTATAACCAGGCATGATCGTTTCCAGATGCTGTTCGGCTTTTTCGCTCAAAGCGAGGGCAACATTGGCGGTAAGGCTGGAAAGATGCTCCAAGGCAGAAACGGAATACAACTTCAAAGCAGTCGCTACTTGATCATTGCGGCTTCTTCCGGTGTGGACTTTCTTGCCGATAGCGCCAAGACGACGCGTCAATTCCGCTTCCAGGAAACTGTGGATATCTTCCTCCGAAAAATCGATGGTGAGATCGCCATCCTGCAGCTCATCATTCATTTTGCCCAGTTCATTGACGAGGGCATCCGCTTCTTCGCGGGGAATGATTTCGGTTTTGCCCAACATTTTTGCATGAGCGATACTTCCGGCGATATCCGCATAGACCAGACGGGCATCAGCATCGATGGATGAATTGAATTCAAATGCCTTTTCATTCATGGAACCGTGATAATTATTTGACCAAATTGCCATAATTTCCTCCTTGGCAGGGTGTTTGTCTTGCAGTGGATGACCACACTCGACGCCCTGGCTCTTTACGATAGTATTTTATTACGCTTCATTATTGATTGTTGCTTTTTTCTTTTTGCTTCTGTCAATTGTACAATTGTTTCGAATGCGAGTTCAATCCCTTTTTGCAATTGCGTATAATCTGTCCGTTTTTAATACTACTCTTTCCCCAAAAAATATGCCAATGCAAGTATTCTCATTCTTTTTTAATTTTATTTTCTATATTGAATCCTAGAGCAAAAGTGTTCAAAAAGCAAGAAAAATCAAGGATATTCATGGAAAATAGAGAATAAAAATGAGATGCTGCAATGAGAAACGCCACAACTCGTCATTGACAGAGGCATGACGGCACGTTACAATAGCATTAATTTATTTTTAAATGTGAATTTGGTGAAAAAGTTTATCGAATAGCAATAATAGGGGTGGAGGAATGAGAATGATGGACAGCTGCCTGGACATGTATATGTGTTGCGGTAAAGTTAAGCTTGTGCATCGTGCGCTCATTTGGACAGCCTTTTTGGGAAGTGTTTGCAGATCATGACCGCACTTCATTAGAAAAAAATGTGACGGGAGGAATAAGGGATGAAACCGATTATAGGAATTGGAGGCAACCATTTGAGCGCTGAACTCGGCAATCAGATGGAAAAAACCTACACACCGCAAGGCTTTATCGATGGTGTACAAGTAGCAGGAGGGATTCCGCTCGTGATTCCCATCAGCGATCCCATGGATGCAGAGCATTACATCAATGCTGTGGACGGATTGATTTTGGCAGGCGGGCAGGACGTATCCCCGATCCTTTATGATGAGGAGCCGACTCATCGCTTGGGTGTCACGCATCCGGCGAGGGACGCTTTCGAAATCGCTTTAGCGAGAGAGGCTTACAATCAGTGCAAACCGATTTTTGCGGTATGCCGTGGGATGCAGCTGATCAATGTCGCTTTTGGCGGCAGCCTGCATCAGGATATCAGCCAGCTGGAAGAGTATGATGTCCAACATGACCAAAAAACGAACATCCAGTATGCTTCCCATTCGATTGCGATTGCACCGAATAATTTCTTGCGTTCCTTTTTAGGGGAGAAACATCTTGTCAATTCTTTCCATCACCAAGGCGTCAAGGAATTGGCGGAGCCATTTGAGGCAATCGCGTGGAGCTCAGACGGGTTGATCGAAGCCTTCCAAGCAAAAGAAAGAAGCCAAAACATCTTCGCGGTGCAGTGGCATCCGGAATTCATGCTGGCCTCTTCCCAGAAGATGCAATATTTCTTCGATGAGATTGTCTTCCTGGCGGGGACAGGCATCCATTATCAAGACAACGTCATGCATTATTGAAAATCGTTCAGAAATCTGCTGCCATCCGGCTGCTTGGTTTCTGAATTTTTTTGCGCGTGCGACTCTGCTAAAAATAGCTAAAGGATGCGGTATAGATTAAAATATATATAAGAAGAACGCCAATGGTAGCTGGGAGGCCAAATTTATGAAACGTGTACCGAACATCCTGACGCTGATACGCCTGTTTTTGATCCCTTTTTATTTGATGGTCTTCTATTCCGATGTGGCGCACCCGGTCCGTTGGGCGATGATTATTTTTCTGGTCGCCAGTCTTACCGACATCATCGATGGCTATATCGCCAGGAAATATGATGCCATCACGAAATTCGGGCAGGTGGCTGATCCGTTTGCGGATAAAGTGATGCAGATTTCTGTTCTGTACACCTTGATGGACATCGGGTATATAGAAAACTGGTTTTTCCTGATCGTATTGATAAAAGACGGCCTGCAGATACTGCTGGGCGTGGCTTTGCTGAATGTCGAGCCGAAGATCATCGTGCCGGCGAATGTATTCGGAAAAGCGACGACTGTCCTGCTTTTTGTCACGATCCTGCTTTCCTTGTTCCGTCTGCCTGGTTTGATCTACCTGCAGCTGTTCGTCGGGGGATTGGCTGTCATCACCTTCTCCCAATATGCCTACCATGTCTGGCAAGCATGGAAAAAAAATAAGTCAGCCAAAATTGATAACCAATGATCCAAAAAAACGACGAGGAGACTCGTCGTTTTTTTGTTCTATAAATGCGGATAAGCTTTTATGATATAGGCTTTGATGCGGTCAACGGCTTCCTGCAGGACTTCTTCCGATTCGGCGAACGGAATCCTCAAGTAGCCTTCGCCCATTTTCCCGAAAGCGGAGCCCGGTGTCAGCGCCACATGGGTTTCCGTTAAGATTTCCATCGCAAAATCATAGGAGGACTTGCCGAATGACTTGATGTTCGGGAAGGCATAGAAGGCACCTTCCGTACTCAGACAATGGAAGCCCGGGATTTGGTTCAAGCCATCGACGATGATGTGGCGGCGACGGTCATATTGTTCCAGAAAATAACTGACATCATCCTGCGGTCCTGTGATTGCAGCGATTGCGGCTTCCTGGATGAATGGAGGGACACAGAATCCGATACCTTCCCTGAACTCAGCCATCCGATCGATGGCCTCCGTATTGCCGACGACATAACCGATCCGCCAGCCCGTCATCGCATAAGTTTTGGATAAGCTGTTCACGACGAAATGATTTTCCTTGGCCCCATGTATCTGGAACAGGCTGAAATGTTTCTTCCCATCGTAAATGAGGCTTTCATAGACCTCATCAGACAGAATCGCAATCTGATGGCGATCGGCCAAGGACACGATGGCTTCCATATCGCACTGATCAAGGATCGAACCCATCGGATTATTCGGCGTATTCAGAATGATCAGGCGTGTTTTGTCGGTCAGGACCTGTGCGATGTCGGAAGCCTGCATCTTGAATGAATTTGCTTCGTAGACGGGCACAGGGACAACTTTGGCTCCCAAAAGCATGATCTGGCCGAGATAATTCGGATAGCTCGGGTCGGCTATGACCACCTCGTCGCCTGGATTGAGGATCGCCATCATCACGTGCAGAATGGCTTCCGTTCCGCCAAAAGTTGCCATGACTTCATTCGGATCGAAGGGGATGCCGATCTGGTCCGTATATTTATTCGCTACGGCTTGCTGGAAAGCGAACTCACCGACATTGGGACCGTAGTGCGTATGATTGGCGGCGATGGCGTCCTGCGCGGCTTTTTTTATGCTTTCCGGTGTTTCGAAATTCGGTTCGCCCATCGTCAGCATCAGCGTGTCATCAAATTGGGCCGCCAACTTCGCCATCTTTCGGATGCTGGATGCCGGATAGTTTTTGGATAGTTCAGACCAATGGTACATGTGTGTGCTCCTTTTAATCAACTTTTCTTCTATTTTTCTACTATCTTATCAGATATTCTTCGACTATCCTAGTATCGGGAGCGGGGAGACGAATGAAACAAAAAAGAAGGTAAAGATAATTTTCTGAAAAGTTGCATTCAGCTTAAATGTTTTTGGTATAATGAAAGGATGGGTACAAAAACAGAACGACTTTTCATTTGCTGCAACGGGATGGCCTATTTTAAGAGTAAACTCAAGAATAGGTGTGGAAGGCGGATTTTGTAATAACAAATTAGGAGCATCAGGATGTCAGATCAGAAGATTTATTTATTATTGACGGATACAGGATCGCTATTGACTCGGATCATCAAACTGTTCACGAGAAAAAAATATAACCATGTATCCTTGGCGTTTGATGCAGAACTGGCGGATACCTTCAGTTTCGGCCGCAAAACAGCCAATAACCCTTTTATCGGTGGGTTCATACAAGAAGATGTGACATCCGATTTCTATAGCCGGGCAAAATGCGCGGTTTATGAGTTGACCGTGTCAGAGGAACAGGCGGCTGTGATGAGAGCCTATGTTTCTTCATTCGAGAAGGACAAAGAACAATACCATTACAATCTGCTGGGACTATTGCCGGCTCTATTCAATATGGAATGGAACAGAGAAAATTATTATTTTTGTTCCCATTTTATTTCGACTGTATTAGTGGAGGGGGACGTGCTGCAAGCCAACAAACCCGTGGCACTGATGAGGCCAACAGATGTTTTGGAAGCATTGCCGTTTGTGCCCTTGTATGAAGGAATCCTTTGTCATTTCAATGAGCTGTCCCTGCGTGAGGGCGAGCATGGTTTGGCGTACGCAACGGAAATGATCATCGATTCCATCGATGCGGATAGTGCGGATCTCTGCTTTCCGGAAAAATTTTCGCCTGTTCCTGTCCTTTAGTCGTAAGGATGCATGGAGACAGTTGATTGGATTATGAAAGAAAAATAAAAGCATTGACTTATTTCTAATTTAGATTTAATATTTAAAGAAAGATAATGAAAGGAGTTGCAGTATGATGAGAAAAATGAACGCACACAGTACGCCAACTTGCCATGCTGTAAACACATTATTAGTCATTATTATGCCCTAGGATTCAAACTATTCAATTAGTTGAGTCCTATTCTTAGTGAATCAGGGCTCGACGTAAGCTGGAGCCCTATGTCACATGAGGGCTTCTTTTTTATAAATACAATGGAAAAAGGGGAGACAGCAATGCGTAGTGATAAAATCAAAAAGGGAATAGATAAAGCGCCACATCGTTCCTTGTTGCGAGCGACCGGACAAATCAGGGAAGAAGGGGACATGGACAAACCGTTCATAGCTGTCTGCAATTCCTATACAGATATCGTGCCTGGTCACGTGCATTTGAGAGAATTAGGCGATATCGCCAAAGAAGCGATCCGTGAAGCCGGCGGGATTCCTTTTGAGTTCAACACTATCGGTGTCGATGACGGGATCGCGATGGGACACATCGGGATGCGTTACTCATTGCCATCACGCGAAATCATTGCCGATGCCGCTGAAACGGTCATCAACGCACACTGGTTCGACGGTGTCTTCTACATCCCGAACTGCGATAAAATTACACCGGGTATGCTGTTGGCTGCTGTCCGCACCAACGTTCCGGCGATTTTCTGCTCGGGCGGCCCGATGAAGGCTGGACTTTCCGCTACTGGACAGGCTCTGACATTGTCATCCATGTTTGAAGCGGTCGGCACTTTCAAGGATGGCAAAATGACCGAGGAAGAATTCTTCGATATGGAAGCCAACGCTTGCCCAACATGCGGCTCTTGTGCAGGGATGTTCACCGCAAACTCGATGAACTGTTTGATGGAAGTATTGGGATTGGCATTGCCATACAACGGTACTGCTTTGGCAGTCAGCGACGAGAGAAGAGAACTGATCCGCGAAGCGGCCTTCAAATTGATGGACTTGGTCAAAAAAGACATCAAACCGCTTGACATCATCACTGCTGATGCAATTGATGATGCTTTCGCCTTGGATATGGCGATGGGCGGCTCGACGAATACGGTGCTGCATACATTGGCTTTGGCGAAAGAAGCCGGAATCGACTATGACATGAACCGCATCAACGAGATTGCGGAAACAACGCCGTACCTGTCAAAAATCGCACCATCATCTGTTTACTCCATGCATGACGTGCATGAGGCGGGCGGTGTGCCGGCGATCATGAATGAGTTGATCAAACACGGCAACCTGCATCCGGACCGTATCACTGTCACCAGCAAGACAATCCGTGAAAATGTCGCAGATCACGAAATCAAGAATGAAGCAGTCATCCATAAATACGAAAATGCCTATTCTCCGGTCGGAGGCTTGTCCATCCTGAACGGGAATATCGCTCCTTTCGGCGGTGTCATCAAAGTAGGCGGCGTGGATGCCGACATCAAAAAATTCGTCGGAAAAGCGATCTGCTTCAGCAGCCATGATGAAGCGGTGGAAGCAATCGATAACCGCACAGTCAAAAAAGGCCATGTTGTCGTCATCCGCTATGAAGGCCCTAAAGGCGGACCCGGAATGCCGGAAATGCTGGCGCCAACATCTTCCATCGTGGGACGCGGCTTAGGCCGTGACGTTGCCCTGATCACGGACGGCCGTTTCTCCGGTGCCACTCGCGGTATCGCAATCGGACACATCTCTCCTGAAGCAGCTTCAGGCGGCCCAATCGGCTTGATTGAAGACGGCGATGAGATCGTCATCGATCTTGAGCACCGTACGATCAACGTAAGCGTCGCTGATGAAGTGCTGGAAGAAAGAAAGAAAAAACAGACGCGCTTTGTGTCGAAAGTGAAGACAGGCTGGTTGGCACGTTACGCCGCTTTGGTTACATCAGCCAATACCGGCGGCGTTCTGAAGACACCCGAAGAATTCTTTGCAGAACACGAATAATAAAAAAATCCCAACCGGAAGTAATAATCCGGTTGGGATTTTTTTTGTCGTGGATGGGTTATTCTTCGTCGCGGCCTAAAGCGACTTGCATCTCTGCAACTGTTTTTCTGTCCAAGTTGAAGATGAACTTGAAGCAGATGAAGATCAGGATATAGCCAATCAATGGGAATAGGGCAGCCATATCCCGGATGGCCAGTGAGTTTTCGGCGGTCCAAGTCACCGGATTCTTAACATCCAATGTAGGAATCAGGATGGCGATGGCTGCAGGGATGAATGATTGGCCGAAACCTTGTGCGACTTTACGCAGCATGGAATAGGTTGCGTAGACCGAACCTTCATTACGGATGCCGGTCTTCCACTCTTGAAAATCGATCGCATCAGCAACCATACCCCACGTGTAAATCGTCAAACCGAATGCGAAGCTGTTTGCGATGATCTGCATCGCGATCCAAAGAATCGGGTTTGTGATTTCGACCAAGTAAAGGAAGGCATAAACTGCGATGGAGCCAATCAATGGCCAAGTGGATAATTCCTTTTTGCCTAGTTTTCCGACCAATACGCCACCGATAGCAGTACCCACGAACAATGGGATAACTTGCGTGAGGATGGAGTAAGAACTCAAGGTTCCGTCCCCGAAGTACATCTGGTAAGTCAATTGGTGCAATTGGTTCCCACCCATGATGAACAGGATCTGCGCGATGGAGGCAAGAGCGATACCCAGAATTGCGCGGTTGCGGAAGAAGTCTCTTAATGTCTTAAAATAGTTGAATTTCACTTCTTCGCCTTCAACCTCTACGTGTTGGATGCGTTCTTCCGTATTCAGATAAAGAAGCGCAAAGGCTATGATGGAAACCACACCCAAAATGACAGCAATCGGAAACATTCTTTCGCCGCGGAAAATACTGGCTGTTTGGCCGTTTTTTGTGACCTGTTCGTAAGCGAACATCGGAATCAGGATGCCTAGAGGAACACCGGCGATGATGTATCCCCAAGAACGTGCATTGGATAGAGCAGCGCGTTGTGAAGGTTTGGAAGTCATAACAGAGCTTAAGGCGCCGTAAGGTACGTTAACGACTGTATAGGTGACATCCCATAATATGTAGCCACCGATACACAAGCCAAGTTTGGCAGGATAGCTCCAATCGGCTGCGTCGATGAACATGACGGTTGCTGCCAATGCTAAGAAAGGAGCCCCGCGGAGAATCCATTGCTTGAATTTTTCGCCTTTTTTATTTGCACCCATACGGTCGACGATCGCGCCGATGATCGGATCATTGATGCCATCGAGGATTTTTGTGATCAGAATGACGATGGAATAGTGGGCCAATGAAATCCCGATGTACTGTGTGTAGAAGATGAACATGTAGCTGGAAATTAGCGTGAAACTCATATTGCAGCCGAAGTCGCCCATGAAATATCCGAGTAGGTCACGGAATCCGAATGGACGTTTTGTAGCGCCGGTTAACTGATTTTGAGCCATTTTTAAAACTTCCTCCCATAAAAGATTATTTTTGATAAGAAGAGTGAAAATAATAATAACGGAAATAATATATCACAATATGAAACCACTTTTCTTAATCTGATATGAGTATAGTGAGAAAACGCATTCAAGTCAAAGGAGATGAGGAGAAATGATCCAAAATAAAGACAGGCTTGTCAAATTTCTGACATAATCCTCAGCGTTTGCTTCCATAAGAAGACACAAAAGCTGTCCGTCGTGAATGTGTGTATCTGTGCCTGGATATAAATATTTATGGAAATATCACTCAGGGGGCTTATCATGGTTTATTTTCTTTGCTATAATATCACAATATGAAACGGTTTCCCGTTTAGTGAATCCAAACGCTGATTTTTGATTAGATAAGCATGGAAAATGGAATGGTATACAAAGATTTTATAAGGTTTGAGACTATATTTTGAAAAAAGGATGATCAGAAAAATGGTGCAAAAAGAAGAAACAAACACAAGCCCGAAAGTGCAATCGATAGATCGGGCCTTATCGATTTTGGAAACATTGGCGGACTATCCGAGCCTCAGCCTGATGGAGTTGAGCGAAAAAGTCCACCTGCATAAAGCAACGACCCATCGTTTGGTGAACTCTTTGATGGAAAATGGCTATATCGACCGCAATCCTGACACCAAGCAATATCGTATTTCCTTGAAGATGTTCCATCTCGGGAACAAACGTGTCCACAACATCGACTTCTTGAATGTGGCCAAAAGCATGATCCGTCAGTTGTCGGATGATACGAAACAGACCGTGCATCTGGTTGTGGAAGACAATGATGAAGTTCTCTACATCGATAAGTATGGTGAGTCCCGCGGCGTGCGGATGCAATCAAAGATTGGTACGAAAGCGCCGCTTTATTGCACTGCGGTCGGGAAAGCACTTCTGAGCACCCGTCAAAATGCTGCCGTCCGTGAATATTGGGACAGTATCGTGCCGGAACAGAAGACCGGACGCACAATCACCACTTATGAAGATCTCGTCAATGAACTGGATGAAATCAGAAGAAATGGTTACGCCCTTGACGATGAGGAGTTTGAAGAGGGTATCGTTTGCATTGCTGCAGCGTTTTCTAGCGCAAGGGAAGTTGCCGCAGGAGCGATCAGCATCTCCTTGCCATTGTCCGACATGGTTGATAAAGACTTCTACACCGGAAAAATTTTGGAGTATTCCACAAAAATTTCACAGTTGCTCGGTCACTTTTGATCCGTTCCGATCTGAGGCCGACACGGCAGTAACTCCCCACGAACCGCATGATACATGCGTTTGTGGGGAGTTTTTTGTATATTCTGTTGTTTTTTTATGGAGCCATTCAAGGGTACGCCACAAATTTTTCACAATTGGCCGCTCATTTTTATATTTCTGATGGAATTTCGTTGACATAAAAGATGGTAAATTCTATAATGAACTCGAGTTATGATACTGAGTTCCACAATGCGAAACCATGAATGGAGGATGACAAATGAGCGTCAAGAGAGATACCCTGGCTCAATTACAAGAGAATTACCTGTTTGCAGTCGTGCGCGGAGCTTCCGAAGAGGCAGGTTATGAAATTTCAAAAGCAGCTTATCAAGGAGGCATCAAGAACATCGAGGTGACATTTTCGACACCGGGTGCTGAAAATGTTATGCGCAAGCTGTCTGATGAATTCGCAGGAACGGATATGGTTGTAGGTGCAGGTACGGTATTGGATGAAGTCGCTGCGAGAATTTCAATCATGAACGGAGCGAAATTTATCGTAAGCCCTTCCTTTAATGAAAAGATTTCAAGAATGTGCAACCTATACACTGTTCCATATTTGCCTGGATGCGGTTCTGTTACAGAAATTCAAATGGCTTTGGAAACTGGCTGCGAAGTGGTCAAGCTTTTCCCGGGTGGTTTGTTGGGTCCGGGATTCATCAAAGACGTTCATGGTCCTATTCCTTGGGTTGACGTGATGCCATCAGGTGGCGTAAGTATTGAGAACATGGACAAATGGATCGCAAACGGAGCTTGGTCGGTCGGTGTCGGCAGTGCCTTGACACGGAACCTTAAAGAAGGCGGCTACGCGAGTGTAGCGGCTGCAGCTAAAGAATTTGCCGATCGATTGGCAGAAATCAAAGCACAATAATCAGTAGTATTTCAAAATAAAGCTCGGAAGGGGATTTCTTCACATGTCATTTATTCATGACGACTTTATGTTACAGTCCGAAACTGCCAAAAAACTCTACCACGAATATGCGGAAAACATGCCTATCTTCGATTACCACTGCCATTTGGTCCCACAACAAATTGCTGAAGACTATGAATTCGAAAACATCACGGAATTATGGCTGGGCGGAGATCATTACAAATGGCGCGCGATGCGTGCGATGGGAATTCCGGAAGAAAAAATCACCGGCAATGCTTCTCCTGAAGAAAAATTTGAAGCTTGGGCCTACACTGCTGAAAATGCAGTAGGGAATCCTTTGTTCCATTGGACAGCCTTGGAATTGAAAAAGTATTTCCATATAGAAGAAACACTTACCAGTGCCAACTGGAGGGAAATCTATGCGGAATGCAACCGCGTGTTGAAAGAAGAAAAGCTGACAGCGCGTACGTTGATCAAGAATTCCAACGTCACCTTCATTTGCACGACAGACAACCCTACGGATACTTTGGAATGGCACAAAGCAATCGCTGAAGACGAGACATTTGATGTGGCAGTCGTTCCTGGTTTCCGTCCGGATGAAGCTTTCGCTATCCAAGACGCAGCTAAATTTGCTGGTTTCATCGGAAAAATGCAAGAAACGACAGGCAAGAGAATGGCGACATTCGCTGAGTTGCTGGAAGGAATGGAAGAGCGGATCCAATATTTTGCGGATCATGGTTCGAACGTTTCCGACCACGGCTTATCCCAAATCTACTATACTGAAGCCACGGATGAAGAGATTGAAGCCATCTACGCCAAAGCGATCGCAGGAGACAGCATTTCGGAAGCGGAATATGCAAAATACCAAACACGCTTGTTGGTGGAACTAGGCAAAATCTATGCTGCCAAAGACTTCGTGATGCAATTGCACTTCGGCGCCATCCGCAACAACAACAAGCGCATGTTTGCTGAATTAGGCGCGGATGCGGGCTTCGATTCCATCCAGGATCAACCGAACGTGTCCTACGCTTTGAACAATCTTCTTGGTGCAATGGACCTGACGAATGAACTGCCTAAATTCATCGCCTATAACCTTGACCCTACTTATTTCGACTTAGTGGGAACGGCAATCACGAACTTCCAAGTGAACGATAAAGGCATCAAGAGCAAAGTCCAGATGGGTTCCGGTTGGTGGTTCAACGACACCAAGTACGGCATGCTGAAACAATTGAAATCCTTATCCGAAGCAGGGTTGTTGATGAATTTTGTCGGCATGCTGACGGATTCAAGAAGCTTCATCTCTTATACGCGTCATGAGTATTTCCGCCGCATCCTTTGTGATTTCATCGGTGATCTCGTGGAACGTGGAGAAATACCGAATGATGCCAAGTTACTTGAAAAGCTGATCACGAACATATGCTACAACAACGCTGTAGCATACTTTGATTTTAAAAAATAAAAAAAATAAAAAAAGAAGAGGAAGTGTATTGCAATGGAAATGTCATTCAGATGGTACGGTCATGAGGACCCTGTTACACTGAAAAATATCCGTCAAATCCCTGGTATGAAAGGAATCGTTACTGCAGTTTACGATATCCCGGTTGGTCAATCTTGGCCATTGGAAAGAATCGAAAAATTGAAAGCGGACGTTGAAGCTGAAGGCCTATACATCTCTGTTATTGAATCTGTTCCGGTTCACGAATCCATCAAATTGGGTCGTCCAGACCGTGATCAATACATCGATGCATACAAAGAAACCTTACGTAACTTAGGCAAAGCGGGAATTCCTGTTGTATGTTATAACTTTATGCCAATCTTTGACTGGACTCGTTCCAACTTGGCATACGAGTTACCGGATGGTTCAAATGCGTTGATCTTCGATGAAGAAGAAGTAAACAAAATGGACCCACGTACGCTTTCTCTTCCAGGTTGGGACGAAAGCTACACTTCTGAAGAATTGAACGCTTTAATGGATGAATACAAAGAAGTTGACGAAGAAAAACTATGGGAAAACCTAGAATACTTCATCAAAGCAATCATGCCTACAGCTGAGGCAGCCGGCGTGAAGATGGCTATTCACCCTGATGATCCTCCATACAGCATCTTCGGATTGCCGCGTATCATCACTGGCGGAGAAGCATTGAACCGTTTCATCAAATTGTACGACAGCGAATACAACGGCGTTACCCTTTGCGTAGGTTCATTCGCTTCAGATCCTAAAAACGATGCAGTGGCTATCCTGAAAGATATGCTTGCTAAAAAACGTGTGAACTTCGTGCATGCACGTAACGTGAAATTGGTCGGCGGACGTTCATTCCAAGAATCTGCTCACTTGTCCGAAATGGGATCCATTGATATGTATGAAGTAGTAAAAGCTTGTGTGGAAGGCGGCTTTGAAGGTGCAATCCGTCCTGACCATGGCCGTATGATCTGGGGAGAAACTGGTAAACCAGGTTATGGTTTGTATGACCGTGCGCTAGGTGCAACTTACCTGAATGGTTTGGAAGAAGCAGTGAAGAAAAACTTAAAAGCTCAAAAACAACAATAAGAAAGAAGGAACATCACCATGACAAGCCCATTCGTACATGATTTTACCGATAAAGTAGTAGTAGTAACAGGTGCAGGCGGCGTTTTATGCTCTTACTTCGCGAAAGAATTCGCCAGAGCAGGCGCTAAAGTAGCCCTTTTGGACTTAAACTTGGATAACGCACAAGCATACGCTGACGAAATCGTAGCTGCAGGCGGCATCGCTAAAGCATTCAAAGCCAACGTATTGGAATTGCCAAGTCTGCAAGCAGCTAAAGAAGCTGTCGTAGCCGAATTAGGCGAAGTGGATATCTTGGTCAACGGAGCAGGCGGCAACAACGCGCGCGCAACAACCGACAACGAGTACCATGAAACTGATCTGCCTGAAGGAACAAAAACATTCTTCGACTTGGAACAAAGCGGCATCGAATTCGTCTTCAACTTGAACTTCTTGGGTACTGTATTGCCTACACAAGTTTTTGCTAAAGACATGGTTGGCCGTCCAGGCGCTAACATCATCAACATCTCAAGCATGAACGGTTTCACACCATTGACCAAAATCGTTGCTTATTCAGGCGCTAAAGCTGCTATCTCCAACTTGACTGAATGGTTGGCTGTCCACTTTGCGCACGTAGGTATCCGCGTCAATGCGATTGCTCCTGGTTTCTTGGTTTCAAAACAAAACCAAGCGCTACTGTTCAATGAAGATGGCACACCGACTCCTCGTACAGGCAAAATCCTGAACGGCACACCAATGGGCCGTTTTGGCGAACCGCATGAATTGATCGGCGGCTTGCTGTTCTTGGCTGACGATAAAGCTGCAAGCTTTGTGAACGGCGTTGTATTGCCAATCGATGGCGGCTTCAACGCATATTCAGGCGTATAATTTTAGGTAATTGAATAGGGCAGATAGAACGAAATGTGTTGCACAGTTCTTCTCTATCTGTCTTTTTTTCACGTTGATATCAAGTTAGGAGAGAAAAATATGTCTACACACCCAACACAATTCACGAAACAAAAAAAATTCCTAGTCTGCGTCGACTCCGACGGTTGCGCGATGGATACGATGAATGTGAAGCATGAACGTTTCTTCGGTCCATTGGCAGCAGATGAGTATGGCATCAAAGATCGCGAAACTTTCTTGGCTGACTGGAACCGCATCAACCTGTTTTCCAGCACACGCGGTATCAATCGCTTCAAAGCATTGGTATTGACGTTGATTGAAGCGCAGGAAAAAGGCGAAGACATCGGCGATATTACGGCACTGACCGATTGGGCAAACAATGCGCCATCCTTATCGAATGCTTCCCTTGAAGCGGAGATCGCGAAAGCGACTTCTGCTGATTTGGAAAAAGCTTTGGTATGGAGCAAGAAAGTCAATGAAGGCATCGAAACCGAATTGGCGGGCGAAGACAAGCCTTTCCCTGGCGTTCTCGAAGGATTGACAAAAATCCATGGCCTGACGGATGTCGCAATCGTGAGCTCAGCCAACAGCGAAGCTTTGAACAGCGAATGGAATAGACACAATCTGATGCCGCAAGTTGACGTAGTCTACGGACAGGAAGTCGGCAGCAAAGCGGACGCAATCGCTGATCTGTTGACGAAAGGTTATGCAGCGGACGAAATTTTGATGGTCGGCGACGCACCTGGAGATGAACAAGCGGCAGCGGTGAATGGCGTATTCTATTATCCGATTCTTTTCGGAAAAGAAGAATTCTCTTGGGAACGCCTGAGCAATGAAGCGATCGAGAAATTCCTGAACAAAGAGTATGCAGGAGCATACCAGGGAAAAGTTCTTGGGGAATTCCATGCCTTATTGGCTCAATTCGATTAACAGCCATTCCAAGATTTGCAAGTTAGGAACATTACGTTAACAGGAGGAAAAAAAGTGCCAAAATTAGTTGATTTAAAAGCAAAACCGTACAATCTGAACGACAAACAGGTCGGTTGGGTAAACGAAACGATCGCTGGTATGACGGATGAGGAAAAAGTGGGACAACTGTTCACGAATCTTTTCTTCTTCGGTAACGATGCCTTCTCAGGGAACGACTTCACAAACAAAGAAATCATCGAAAAATTCCATATCGGAGCTGCACGCTATCACGGCAATTCAAAAGAAGATATCCAAGATTTATTGAATGATTTGCAATCCATGTCCAAAATCCCTCTATTGGTGGCTGCCAACTGCGATGCAGGCGGAAACGGTGCTTGTGGTGAGGGTACGTACATCGCTTCTGGCGCACAGTGTGAAGCTGCAGGCGACCCGCAAGTTTCTTATCATGCAGGCTTGGTTTCTGCCCGTGAAGAAAAAGCTTTAGGCGTCAACGTCAACTTCGACCCATGTGTGGACATCCTTTACAACTGGAGAAACACAATTGTCAATACACGTGCTTATGGTACGGATGCAGAAACAGTCATCAAATACACAAATGCGTATTTGGATGGATTGACTGCTGAGAATGGCGAAAACATGGAAGACGGCGTTATCCAATGCATCAAGCACTTCCCAGGAGACGGAACAGAAGAACGCGACCAACATCTGGTATTGGGAATCAATGAATTGAGCCCTGAAGAATGGCGCGCTTCATTCGGTAAAGTTTACCAAAACCACATCGATCGCGGTGTTGAAATGATCATGGCTGGACACATTGCAGTCCCTGCTTTGCAAAAAGAATTGAACCCTGCTTTGGAAGACAAAGACATTATGCCGGCAACGTTAGCGGAAGAATTGATCCAAGATGAATTGAAGGGCGAACTGAACTTCAATGGCCTTGTCATCACCGATGCAACGCACATGCTGGGCATGACATCGGCTATGCGCCGCGAAGACTACGTTCCAAAAGCAATCGCTGCTGGTTGCGATATGTTCCTGTTCTTCAACAACATCGAAGAGGACTTCGGTTTCATGTTGAAAGGCTACCAAAACGGCGTCATCACGGAAGAACGTTTGACTGATGCTTTGCGTCGTATCTTGGGCTTGAAAGCTAAATTGCATTTGCCTGAAAAACAAGCAAACGGCACATTGTTGCGTACGCGCGAAGACTTGAACGTCATCGGCTGTGAAGAACATCTGCAATGGAGAGCGGAAGCGGCTGATAAAGGGATTTCTTTGATCAAAGATACCCAAAACAACTTGCCGATCAACCCTGTTGATCACAAACGCATCCGCTTGTACATTTTGGAAGGCGAAAAGGGCGGAATCAACGATGCCGGTTCAGCAACGCAACAACTTTTCGTTGATGAATTGACAAACCGAGGCTATGAAGTGACCGTCAACGAACGCGGCTCCCGCGTAAAAGGCGCCACTTTGAAATACCGTGATGAAGTGGATTTCGCTTTGGAAGTTTCTGACATCGTCGGCTACGGCGCTCAAAACAACTACCGTATCCAATGGAGCACGGCCATGGCCAACGAAGTTCCTTGGTTTGTTTGGGAAGTTCCGCATGCATTCGTATCATTGAATTTCACGACACATCTGCATGATGCGACAATGGTGAAAACATTCATCAATGCTTATCACAATAACCAAGAAACAATCAAACAAGTCGTGGACAAACTAGAAGGCAAATCCGAATTCAAAGGCGCCCACAACGACCTGGTTTGGACAGATAAATGGCAAGCAAAATTATAGGAGGATACGATGAATCCCGGGTAGAAACCGAGCACTAAGAGGACAACCACAAAGCGGACGTTTTTTGTCCGTGTGTGGTTGTCAGCTTAGGCGCAGGTTTCTGGGATTCAGAGTTCAACTAAAACAGAGTGTGATGATTCGCGTTTAGATACCCGGAAGTTGGAGTGAACAGTGGATGTCCACCTCTCTTGTGGACATCCACTGTTTGCGAAACGGGAGCGGTATCTGCGAATCAGAACCGTTCTACAGGATACGATGATTCGCATTCAGTGACTATCCAACCAATGTGCCATTTTGTTCACAAATCACCCAAAACACTGCTGCACCAAGTGAAGTCGAGAAAATTTTTTCTCGACTTTGTTTTTTCGAACAACAATAAGCACTCGCAGTCAATTATTTTAAAAATGTAAGCATTTCAGGACATTGAATTGTAACCGCTATTATTTTATACTCTAAAGTGTCAAAGAGAGGGAGGTGACACGTATCATTGAAAAATTGTTGATCGGATATCACGTCAAAGGACAAGCCTATGCCCTTGACTTCCATACACATCCGCAATATGAAATTTTCCTGTTCCACGGCGGAAATTGCCGATTCCTGGTCGGTAATAAAATCTATTACCTTCAGCCCGGCGACTTGCTGATGATGGATGGGATGACGGTTCACCGTGCCTACGTAATCGGCGACAAGGATGCCTATGAACGCAGCATTGTCCATTTCGATGCCGATTGGATTGCACCTTTACTGAATGACCTGAACATTGACTATCTTTTGCGATTCTTTACTGAAAATCGCAATGGTCTCATTCGGACTTTCCGAAAGAAGGATGAACTCCTATTGGAAAATGCTATCCGGGAAATGAATCATTTGCAGCAGTTGGACCAATCCTATGCAAATGAAGCGAAACGCAAACTGGCTTTAATCCAGTTGCTTCTGATGATAGATTCTTCAACGGATAAGATTGTAGAAAAAGGACAAGCCTATGTCGATGAAAAGACACAGATAGCGGAAAAGGTTTCGGAATACATTTTCAGGCATTACCGTGATTCGTTCAATATCGATGATATCGCCCAAGCCCTTAATTTGAGCAAATCCTATTTGTCCCATGCTTTCAAAGAAATCACAGGAAACACAATCATGGCTTATGCGATGGGATATCGGCTATCACAAGCGTGCACGGCATTATTGATGGAGCCATCCAAATCCATCAAAACGATTTCCGGCGAATGCGGTTTTGAAAGCGATGCCCATTTCAGCAGATATTTCAAACAGAACATCGGCAGTACACCCAGTAATTACAGAAAAAACAATAGAATCAGCATACAAAAAGGAGAATGATGAGAATGACAGAAAAAGTGAAATTAGGAATTATTGGTTATGGTGCAGAAGGTGGCATGTACGCAGGGTTCTTCAAGAACAACGATGAGCGACTGAACGACAACATCGAGTTGGCAGCAATCTGCGACAACGATCCGGCTAAAAAAGCGAAAATCGCCGAAGATTTCCCTGGACTGCCTTTCTTCGACAACTACCTGGATCTTTTGGAATCGGGTATTGTAAACGCAATCGTAACGACAGTCCCGCACTATGACCACTGCATGATGGGCATCGCGGCACTTGAACGCGGCATCCACTTGTTGGGCGAAAAGCCGGCAGGTGTTTATACGAAAGATGTGGAACGATTGATCGAAACATCGAAGCAATACCCAGAAACAACTTTTGCGATCTTCTTCAACCAACGCACAAACCCGCTTTACCGCAGAGTGAAACAATTGATGGATGAAAAAGCGATCGGCGAGTTGCAGCGCGCCACTTGGATCATCACAACTTGGTGGAGACCGCAAGGTTACTACAATCAGAGCGCATGGCGTGCAACTTGGGGCGGAGAAGGCGGTGGCGTTCTGGTGAACCAAGCTCCTCACCAATTGGACCTGCTGCAATGGATCTGCGGAAAGCCTGAAAAAGTATACGCGAAACTGCAATATGGCGCAGGCCGTAACATCGTCGTCGAAAATGAAGTGAACGCACTCTTGGACTTCGGCAACGGCGCTACCGGTTCATTCATCACCTGCACAAACGACATTGTCGGGACGGACCGCTTCGAAATCTTTGGAACGAAAGGGAAAATCATCGTCGAAGATTCGAAAAAACTGATCGTGAAACAATTGACTGCTCCTGAAGCTGAACTATCCGAAAACATGGATATGCAGGATGTCATGAGACTCTTCATGGGACAGATCAATATGGAAGATTACGTTAAGGTCACCGAAGAAGAGTTTGTTACTCCACAAGGTCTGCAGCACATTTCTGTGTTGAATAATTTTGCCGATCATATCGTAAAAGGGGAGCCTTTATTGGCCAACGGCGAAGAAGGTATCAATGGTGTTACTCTGGCGAATGCGATGCACCTGTCCTCTTGGTTGGATAAAGAAGTGGACTACAATGTGGACGGCGACCTGTATTTGGCAGAGCTGAACAAACGCATCGCTGAAGAAGGAAAATTCGAAACAAGAAAATAAGAAAGTGACGTGATCAGATATGTTAAGAGCGGCAATAATCGGATTAGGGGATGTATCGCCTGTCCACAAATATGCTATCGATGCCAGCGACAACGGTGAATTGGTTGCGGTCTGCGACGTAAATGAAGCCTTGAAGAGCAAATATCCTGATGTGCCTTTTTACACAGACGTAGAAACGATGTTGGAAAAAGAGGGATTGGATGTTGTACATATCTGCCTGCCGCACTATCTGCATTATCCGATCACGAAACTCTGTATTGAAAAAGACGTGCACGTTTTCCAGGAAAAGCCCTTAGCCTTGGATTATGAAGAAGGCTTGAAGACGCTCGCCTTGGCAGATGGAAGCAACAAGAAAATCGGCGTGTGTTTCCAGAATCGCTACAACGAAACGTTTTTGGAACTGGGGAAATTGCTCGCGGACGAGAACGTCGGGGCAGTGACAGCGGTGAAAGGACTGGTGGCATGGCATCGGCCTGAAACCTATTACACCACCAAACCATGGCGCGGTCAGATGGAATTTGCCGGCGGTGGATCGATCATCAATCAGGCCATCCACACGCTTGATCTGATGCAGGTCCTGGGCGGGGAAATCGACCGCTGCAAAGCCAGCCTGTCGAACATCACGGACTATGACATCGAAGTTGAGGACACTGCCGTCGCGAATTTCACATTCAAAAACGGCGCCCGCGGTTTCTATATGTCGACCAATGCCTATGTCGAGAATTCCAGCGTAGAATTGCAGGTCATCACCGAAAAGGCAAAATTCACGATCAAGGACAACTGTTTGTATCGTTCGAACAGTTCCGGAGAAAAAGAACTGCACCTGCAGGACACGCCGTTGCAAGGGACGAAATTTTACTACGGTCCGAGCCATTCTGCCCTGATCCAGCGTTTCTACAACGCGATCGAAGCGGACACGGATGATTATGTGACGGTCCGGGATGCCTTGCCGGCCATGCTGATGATCGATGCGATGAAATTATCATCAAAAGAAAAGCGTACAATCGAAATGGAGGAAATCATACATGTCTAAAGTTAAGATAGGTGTACAAGCGTCAACAATCAAGAAAAGTTTTGAAGAAGTAGGGCCTTACGAAACGTTGAAGAAATTGCATGAAATCGGATACAACTCGATCGAAATCTCTCAGGTGGCGACAACGCCCGAGAATATCGCCCAAATCCAAAAAGCGACGGCCGATTTTGGAATGGAAATAGCATCGATGACTGCTGCTTTGAAGCCGCAGATGCCGGGCGGCGAATCTTTGACGACCGACTACGACAAAATTGTGGCTGACTGCAAAGCGGTCGGTACGGATCTGTTGCGCATCGGCATCTTGCCTTTCGATGCGATGGCCAGCTTGGACAAAGTGCTGGAATTCTGCAAGGATGCGAACGAAGTGACCCACAAGCTGAAAGAAGATGGCATCACTTTGTACTACCATAATCATCACATCGAATTCCGCAAATACGACGGCAAATTCCTGTTGGACATCATCCGCGAAAAAGCGCCGTTGTTAGGCTTTGAATTGGATGTCCACTGGGTGCAGCGCGGCGGAGCCAATCCGCTTGAAGTCATTAAGGACTACAAAGGCAAAGTGGAACTGATCCATCTGAAGGACTACCGCATTGCAGCGATTCCGGATGAAGCTTTTGATGCGCTATACAAAGGCGAGCATGCGAAATTCATGGCTGCTTTCACGGATGTCATCCAATTCGCTGAATTGGGGACAGGCAGTCTGCCTTTGAAGGACATCATCGAAGAAAGCATCGCTTCCGGCGTGCGCTACCTTTTGGTCGAACAGGATGACACGTACGGTGTGGATCCGTTCGAAAGCCTGAAAATATCCCGTGATTATCTGTTGGAATTGGGTTACGGAAACCTGTTCTGATCAATCGGATGAAGAAGTTCGGAGGAAATTCTCTTCGGACTTCTTCCTATATAAATGAAAACTATGGAGGTCTTGCGAGTGGGAAATAAAGATGGAATGAATTATGCCCCGAAAGGGAAAGTCAATCGGGTAGTGGAACCGGGAGCATTCAATGTCGGCGTAACGGCATTGGACCACGGGCACATCAATGGCATGACGAACGGCCTGATCGAAGCCGGCGCCACAATCAAATATGTGTACGATTCGGATGCGGGAAAGGTAGCGAATTACTTGGAATCTTTCCCGGATGTTGCGGTCGCCGATTCATTGGAGCAGATCCTGGAAGATCCGGAAATCCAATTGGTCGCGGCGGCGGCAGTGCCTAATTTGCGTAGTGCTTTAGGAAACCGCGTCATGCGGGCAGGAAAAGACTACTTCACGGACAAGACAGGCTTCACGACACTTGAACAACTGGAAGAGACCAAAAAAGTCGTAGCAGAGACCGGGAAAAAATATTGGGTCTACTTCAGCGAACGCCTGCACGTGGAAGGAGCTGTATTTGCCGGCCAACTGATCGAAGAGGGCAGGATCGGCCGCGTCATCCAAGTGACCGGATTCGGACCGCACCGCTTGGACAAGGAAAAGCGTCCGGATTGGTTCTTCAAAAAAGAACAATACGGCGGCATTTTGGCCGACATCGGTAGCCATCAGATCGAACAGTTCCTTCACTATACGGGTAATACCGATGCGAAAGTGCTCCACAGCAAAGTCGGGAACTACAACAATCCGGCTACGCCTGAATTGGAGGACTACGGTGATGCTACGCTCATCGGCGATAATGGCGCAACCTTCATCTTCAAAGTCGATTGGTTCACGCCGGATGGCCTCGGGACATGGGGAGATGGCCGCACATTCATCACCGGGACGGAAGGGACGATTGAAATCCGCAAATATATCAACGTGGCGACCGAACAGACTGGTGATCACCTCTTCCTGGTGACGAAGGATGGCGAGGAGCATTACTCATTGGCGGGCGAAGTCGGGTTCCCGTTCTTCGGCGAAATGATCTTGGACTGCATCAACCGCACCGAAAATGCGATGACGCAGGAACATATCTTCAAGGCGCAGGAATTATGCCTGAAGGCGCAGGACCAAGCACTGATCATTACCGCAAACCTATAATACAATATCCCTTCCTTTGCATCCGGATTAAGCGGATGGTGAGGGAAGGGATTTTTGTTGGTTTTGGACAGGATGAGCGTGCAACTTGAACTCTGGCCGGCAGCTTGTTATGATTCGGATGAAGAACTATTGAGTGAATGAGGTGAAAGGATGCAAACAGTGATCATAGTCAGCCACCCGACGCTGGCTGATTCCAACGCGCAAAGGTTTCTGTGGGAAAGTCTTCCGGCTGAAGGGGTGACTTGGCACCATCTCGAATCGGTTTATCCGGATGGACAGATCGATCGGGAGGCCGAGCAACAGCAATTGCTCCAGTATGACCGTATCATCTTCCAATTCCCGTTCTATTGGTATAGCTCGCCTGCTTTGTTGAAGCAATGGCAGGATGTCGTCCTGACTGAAGGTTTCGCCTACGGAGCTGACGGAAGCAGGCTGTCGGGGAAAGAATTCGGCCTCGTTCTGGCCCTTGGTGTGAATGAACGCGAATACCAAGCGGGGGGCAGGGAAGGCTTCACGATTTCGGAACTGACCCGGCCGTTTCAGGCGATGGCAAGGAAATGCGGCATGGTGTACTTGCCGACGCTCGTCGTTTCGAAGTTCGATTATCTGAGCGACAGCAAGAAGAAAGAATTGCTGATCGCTTATCAGCAATACCTGACCAAAGACAATGACGCTAGTCTCAAGACTTCAGAAAATTGGTTCAAACTCCAACTGCAGTCGCTCGGGAAAGCGGGACTTTCCGAAGCGGATCAGCAACTGGTGGAGCATCTGCTTACCGTTTTGGAGGACAACCGCGGGCACTTGGATGATCTGGCGTGGACGTTGGCGCAGATGGAAGGCAATCAGCTGGGATAAAGGCAAAGGCAAAGCGAGGGGCGACAATGGAGACTGAAAATTGGGTGCAGAAACAACTGGACCATTTAGTGGAAGCAAGCAAGGATTACCGGCAAAAAGCGCTTTTTCAGGAAACGAAGAAGCTTTTCCAGGAGCAGCATCAACGGATGGAACAGATGGAAGGCGAACTGGACGGGCGGATGTGGAGCCCGAAAGAGTGGTCGAATTAGGAAGCGCAAAAAAATAGAGGACAGCTGAGGAAATGTTCAGCTGTCCTCTATTTGTGTTGTCTATCGTTTTGGTGCGAGGGGATATTGGTAGACGTAGTCATCCATCACGAAGCCGCCTCCGATGGGGGCAACGATGGATTCCGTGCGCACAAAACCGTATTTTTCATAGAAAGCGATCGAACCTTCATTGTATTTGTTGACGGTAAGCTCCAGGACTTTTTTCTGTTCCCTGATGGCCAGATCGACCATTTTCTGCAGGATCTGATAGGCGTAGCCTTGTCCGCGGGCTTCCTGTAGCAGGTAGAGCTTGCTGATGAACAGCTTGTCGTCCTGTAATTGGATAGCCAAGTAACCGGCGGATTGGCCCTCGCTTTTGATGAGGAAATAATCCAATTTGCCTGTTTCGATATCCTCTTCCAGGTTTGCTCTGGATTGGATGTTCTCCAACATATAGGTTACCTGCGCTGGTCCCAGGATCGGCAGATAGTACTCATGCCAGATGATGTCAGCCAAGCGGGACAGTTCGTTGATTTGCTCCATGTTCTCGACCGGTTCCAACCGGAGTGCGACTTCGCGCGAAAAGAGTTGTGGGGTTGTCATATCAAGCCACCAATTTAACCAGGAAATATTTCTTTTTGCCGCGGCGTACTAAGATGAAGCGGCCTTCGAAAGAATTTTCGGCAGTGATGACGAATGCCAGATCCGTGACTTTGTCGCCGTTGATGGAGATGGCGCCGTTTTGGATGTCTTCGCGTGATTGACGGCGTGATGGTTCGATGCCGAGGTCGACCAGCCAAGTGACCAATTCCTGTTCCTTCAGGTCGGATTCGAAAGTCGGCATATTTTTGAAGCCTTCAGCGATTTCATCGGCAGTCAATTCCTTCACTTCGCCGGTAAACAGGGCTTCGGTGATTTTGAGAGCGTCCGCCAAGGCTTGTTCGCTGTGGACGAAGCGCGTCATTTCCGATGCCAATACTTTTTGGGCTTCGCGTTTGTGCGGCTCTGTTTCCACTTTTTCAGTCAGGGCATCGATTTCTTCCTTCAAAAGGAAAGTGAAGTATTTTAAGTATTTGATGACATCGCGATCGTCCTGGTTCACCCAGAATTGGTAGAATTCGTAAGGTGTTGTTTTCTTCGGGTCCAACCAGACAGCACCGCCGGCAGTCTTGCCGAATTTCGTTCCGTCCGCCTTCAGCATCAACGGAATCGTCAAACCGAAAGCTTTTGCTTCCGCGCCTTCTTTTTTGCGGATCAGATCCAAACCGGCAGTGATGTTGCCCCATTGATCCTGGCCGCCGATCTGAAGGTTGACGCCTTCATTCTGGAAAAGGTGCAGGAAGTCCATGGATTGCAGAATTTGGTATGTGAATTCCGTGAAGGAAATGCCGGTGTCCAGACGGCTCGCTACGATATCTTTGGCCAACATCGTATTGATGTTGAAGTTCTTGCCGAAATCGCGCAGGAAATCCAGCAGAGTCAAATCTTTGGTCCAATCGTAGTTATTGACTAGACGGATGTCAGCTGAACTGTCGGACAAGAATAGTTTCTTCATTTGAGAGGTCAAAGCATTTGCATTCTCGACGACCTGATCCATCGATTGCAGGACACGCTCTTCGCTCTTTCCGCTTGGGTCTCCGATCGATCCGGTCGCTCCGCCGATCAGGATGACTGGCCTGTGTCCGGCCAATTGGAATCTCTTCAATACGATGAAGGGAATCAGATGTCCGATATGCAGGCTATCACCGGTAGGGTCAACGCCGCAATAGAGGCCAATCTGCTCATCCTCCGTTAATTTACGTAGACCTGCTGCATCCGTTTGTTGGTTGATGGCGCCGCGCCATTCTAATTCATCGATGATATTCATGTGCTTCATTCCTTTTCTCATAAATTTATATGCAAAAAAATCCCTGTCCAGACAAGAAAATACTTGTTTGAACAGGGACGATAGTTACCGTGTTACCACCCAGCTTGCAGAATCATCCCGAAATCGGAAAGACTTTGCCACTCTGACATGTATCGTATGCCGACCGCTTATGCGCATAAGAAAGCTCCAAAGTGTAATTCGAATCCAGGCTTGCATCAGCTTCCACCAACCGCTGACTCTCTGAAGGACAAAATCCCGATTCTACTGTCTTTTTCATCGCTTTTTATTGTATTGGTTAATTGCCGTAAGTATAGCGCAGTAAAACTTTAAATGTCAACAGTGACAATGAAAAAAGTAATGTTGCTGAAATGTTACAAAAGGGGGAGGTGCATGAAATATTACTGATGGCGCTGATTTGGACACATTAGGGGAATCGTTTTACAGAATTGTTACAGTTAGGATACAACTTGACGAAACCGAGTTAAACGAAAAAAAACTATGTTATGATTCATTATGTTGATGAATCTTAAGGGAAACTATAAAAAGTTAAAAGATATATAAGAATTATAACTAACTACAATCGAATGTAAGTGGAGGAATTAGACTTGAAGAAGAAATTAGTGGCTATCGCATTAGCAGGTACGATCCTTGCAACAAGTATAGTAACGCCTTTTACAGCGCAAGCAGATGAAATCTTAACAAAAATCCAACAGCAAGAAACTAAAATTTCTGAATTGGACAGCAAACAAAGTACGGTAGAAGAAAACTTGTCTGCAATCACTGCAGAAGTTGATGCAGCCGAAAAAAGAGCAGAGACTTTATTGGCAAACCGCGTAAAGACACAAGATGAGATTGTTACTTTACAAGAAGATATTGCCGAATTGCAAGTTGTCATCGCGCAACGCGAAGAGCAATTGGATGAACAAGCAAGATCTGTTCAAGTGAACGGTTCAAACGAAAACTACTTGAACTTCATCGTATCATCAGAATCCTTCACTGATTTAGTATCCCGCATCGATGTTGTATCAAAAATGGTTTCTGCCAATAAAGAATTGGTAGAACAGCAAGTTGCGGATCAAAAAGCTGTTGAAGACAAGAAAAATAAAACAGAAGATAACTTAAACGAAATCAATGCAATGGCCATGGAGTTGGAACAACTTAAAGGCGATCTGCAAGTGAAGAGAATCGAACAAGAAAGCGCAGTTGCCGCTTTGGCTGCTGAAAAAGCAACAGCTGAATCCGACCGTGAAATGTTCTTGGCACAAAAAGAAGAAGCTGATCAACGTGCTGCCGCAGAGGCTGCTTCCATTGCCGCCGCTGAAGCTGCCGCAGCTACTGTAGCTGCAACAGTCGCACAAGCAAGTTCAGAAGAATCTTCTGCTGCTGCTTCATCCGTCGACATTGCATCAAGCACGGTTGCAAGTTCCGAGTCAGCAACAACTGCTAGCTCAGCTCCTGCTCAAACAGTTGCCGCTGCACCAGTTGTTGAGAGTGCACCAGTTGTGTCTGCTCCTGCAGCAGCTGCACCAGTCGTCAGCGCACCCGTTGTGGCTGCGCCAGTCGTGACTGCACCGGCATTATCAGCACCAACAGGCGATGTTGTTTCCATTGCTGCACAATACATCGGGGTTCCTTATGTATGGGGTGGAAAAACACCATCAGGCTTTGACTGCTCAGGCTTCACTTCTTATGTTTTCAGACAGGCATACGGCATCGAAATCGGTGGCTACACAGTTCCTCAAGAAAACTCAGGTACGCAGATCGCTGTATCAGCCGCACAAGCGGGAGATTTGATTTTCTGGGGTTCAAGAGGCGCGACTTATCACGTAGCTATCTACGTAGGCGGCGGACAATACATCCACGCTCCAGCACCAGGCCAAACCGTTACTTATTCTTCTTACAACCTTTCCGGCGCATCATTTGCCGTACGTGTTGCAAGATAATCCGAAATTCACGACAGTCCTCCGGGGCTGTCTTTTTTTGCATAATGTAGGAAAGAATAAAATTTCTGTACTCAAAAGTGCATCACCATAGGTATTTCACAGGATTGCAAAATGTTTCATGCGTCCCAAATTGTTGGCTAGCTTCACGGGTTAGCCCTTCGGAAAGGGTAAAGGAACCTCTTGTCTCTGCGAGCCAAGACATACTGTTCGACTAACCTGCTGACGCAGGAAGTCTCTCAGCAATTGCGCTCTGCGATGCTCATTTGCATGGGACTCTTAGGGGTTCATCCCTTAGAGTCCCAGTATAAGGTGACCGTAGGGAACGTTGCGCGGCCAAATTTCCTAAATTTCTTTCAGGGCTGAACGGACCCGTTCAGCTTTTCTTGTACAGGAATCTGTTGACCTTGACGCAACGTCAAGGTGTATGATGAAATCATCGGAGGGGATAGGTATGGAATACACGATCCAAAAATTGAGCCGGCTGGCCGGCGTAAGCACGCGGACGCTGCGCTTCTATGATGAAATCGGCCTGCTGAAGCCCAAACGCACCAGTTCCTCGGGCTACCGTATCTACGGTGAAGTGGAGGTAGACAGACTCCAGCAAATTTTGTTTTTCAAACAACTATCCTTTTCGCTTGATGAGATCAAAGCAGCGATGGATGACCCAGCCTATGACGCGGAACGATCGTTGGTCGCGCATAAACAGGCGTTGTTGGAGAAAAAGGCAGAAATCGAATTGCTGATCAAAACGGTCGAGGCTACGCTGGATGAAAAAAGAGGAGGCAAAAAGATGAGCGACAAAGAAAAATTTGAAGGCTTGAAAAGGGAACTGCTCGACGAGAACGAAAGCCGCTATGGGCAGGAGATCCGCGAAAAATACGGTGAAAAGACCATTAAGGCTTCAAACAAAAAATTTGCGGGAATGAGCGAAGCGGATTTTGACGCGATGCAGGAGCTGGCCGTGCGCTTGCAGGAGCTGCTGATCGAAGCGATGGCTACGGGGGATGCCGGCGGAGAGGCTGCCCTTGCGGTTGCTGCGCTGCATAAACAGTGGCTGAGCTACACTTGGCCGACGTACTCCACGGAAGCGCACCGCGGGCTGGCCCAGATGTATGTCGATGACGAACGGTTCACGGCATACTACGACAAAGCATCGGGCGAAGGGGCCGCCGCCTTTTTGCGGGATGCGATCCACAACTATACTGAAAAAGCTGAATGACGCTGGAAAGGCCGGGAGCGGAACGTTGCTTTCGGCTTTTTTGTGCGTGGATCCGGAGTTGTAGGCGATGGCGGGAGGTTGCCGCTTGTTTCGAATTTCGCGCCCCAACCCTTGACTTTTGTGGTAGAATGGTACGGTAAGTTGCGTACATTCGCAAATAACTTAGAATTCAGGGAGGCGCACTCATTCGTGGCTAAAGAAAAAAATACATTTTATATCACTACTCCAATCTATTATCCGAGCGGTAAGCTCCACATCGGAAATGCGTATTCTACTATCGCATGCGATGTAATGGCGCGCTATAAAAAATTGATGGGATTCGATGTGTTCTACCTGACCGGTTCAGATGAGCATGGGCAAAAAATCGAGAACAAAGCTGCAGAATTGGGCATCACACCGAAAGAATATGTCGACGGCATGGCCCAAGATATGCAGGATCTGTGGAAACGTCTGGACATTTCCAACAACAAGTTCATCCGCACGACTGATGATGATCATGTGCAGGCCGTTCAGCAGATCTTCGAACAATTATTGGCACAAGGTGACATCTATCTTGGCGAATACGAAGGCTGGTATTCCGTTTCCGACGAAGAGTTCTTCACGGAAACCCAATTGGCTGAAGTTTACCGCGATGCCGACGGAAAAATCATCGGCGGGGTTGCTCCGAGCGGCCATGAAGTCGAATTGGTGAAAGAGGAGTCCTACTTCTTCCGCATGAGCAAATACGCGGATCGCCTGTTGGCTTATTACGATGCGCATCCTGATTTCATCCAACCGGAATCACGCAAAAACGAGATGGTCAACAATTTCATCAAACCAGGCCTTGAGGATCTGGCTGTATCACGGACGACCTTTACCTGGGGGATTCCCGTAAAGAGCAATCCGAAGCACGTGGTCTATGTTTGGATTGATGCATTGGCGAACTACATCACTGCCTTGGGTTATGGTTCGGCTGATGACTCGCTTTACCAAAAATATTGGCCGGCTGATGTGCACATGGTCGGAAAAGAAATCGTCCGCTTCCACACCATCTATTGGCCGATTATGCTGATGGCACTGGATCTACCGCTTCCGAAGAAAATTTTCGGACACGGTTGGTTGTTGATGAAGGAAGGCAAAATGTCCAAATCCAAAGGCAATGTTGTGTATCCGGATATGTTGGTGGACCGCTTCGGGTTGGATGCTTTGCGCTACTATCTGATGCGCGAAGTGACCTTCGGCAGCGACGGCATCTTCACGCCGGAAGACTACGTGAACCGGATCAACTATGATCTGGCGAACGACCTGGGCAACTTGCTGAACAGAACAATCGCCATGATCAATAAATATTTCGGAGGGAACATCCCAGCGGCGCTTGCAGCGGAAACGGCATTTGATGCGGAGCTCAAAGCGATGGCGGCGGAAGTGACCGAGAATTACCAGAAGGAAATGGACAACATGCAGTTCAGTTCTGCCTTGTCCGAAACATGGCGCCTCATTTCACGCGCGAACAAATACATCGATGAGACGGCTCCGTGGGTCTTGGCGAAGGACGAGTCCAAGCAAGCGGAGTTGGGAAGCGTCATGTCGCATTTGGCGGAAACGTTGCGCGTCGTCGGCATTCTCCTGTCTCCTTTCATGACGCAAGCACCTTTCAGGATGTATGAACAACTTGGATTGGACTTCGAAAAACAAGGCGCTTGGGAAAATGTAGCCTTCGGAACATTCCCGGCGGACGTGAAGGTAGTCGAAAAAGGCACACCGATCTTCCCTCGTCTCGTTACGGAAGAAGAAGTCGCCTACATCAAGGAACAAATGGGCGGAACAACCCCAGTGGAAGAGGAAACAGTCGCGGCCGAGTGGGATCCGACGACTACCGTACTGACTTCTGAAAAAGAAAAACAGATCAAATATGAAGACTTCGATAAAGTCGAGCTGAAGGTTGCTGAAGTCATCGATTGCCAGAAGGTCGAAGGCGCGGACAAATTGCTGAAATTCCGTCTGGATGCGGGTGACGAAGGTCATCGCCAAATCCTGTCCGGTATTGCACAATGGTATCCGGATCCTGCGTATTTCATCGGCAAAAAAGTCATCATCGTCGCTAACCTGAAAGCGCGCAAGATGAAGGGTGAAATCAGCCAAGGAATGATCCTTTCTGCTGAAAAGGATGGCGTGCTTCAAGTCATACTTGCACCAGAATCGGCAGCGAATGGTTCGACAGTGGCATAAAGGTTTTTGTGATTCAAGGAGCCTGGGACAGTTGTCCTGGACTCCTTTGTCCATTTTAGATGCAGAAGAATCAGGGCAGGCAACGGCCTTCCCGCAGGAACCGGAAAGGAATCTATGGATAAACTATTATTTGATACACACACGCATCTGAATGTGGACGCTTTTGCGGATGATGCGGACGCGGCCATCGAAAGGGCCCATGAAGCCGGTGTCGGAAGATTTGCGGTCGTGGGATTCGATGCGGACACAATAAAAAAATCGCTCGAATTGAGCGCAAAATATCCCGAAATCTACAGCATCATCGGCTGGCACCCCACTGAAGCAGCGACCTATACTGCGGCAGTGGAAGACAGCCTGATGGTCTTGCTTGAAGAGAAAAAAGTTGTTGCCATGGGCGAAATGGGCCTGGACTATCACTGGGACACTGCGCCGCACGATGTCCAAGCGAAAGTGTTCAGAAGGCAAATCGCGATCGCGAAAGAATTGGAACTGCCGATCAGCATCCATATGCGTGATGCCATCGAAGACACGTACCGCATTTTGAAGGAAGAGGATGTGCGCGACATAGGCGGCATCATGCACAGCTTCAGCGGTGACGTGGACTACATGAAGAAGTTTTTGGATTTGGGCATGCACATTTCAATCAGCGGCGTCGTCACCTTCAAAAAGGCGACGGAAGTCCATGAAGTGGCCAAAGCTGTGCCAATCGAGAGACTTTTGGTCGAAACCGATGCGCCTTACCTGGCTCCCGTTCCTTTCCGCGGAAAGCGAAATGAGCCGGCCTATGTACGCTATGTAGCCGAAAAGATTGCTGAAATACGCGGCCAGACATTCGAACAGATCGCGCTGCAGACAACCAAGAACGCAAATACATTGTTTGGGTTGGATGACAGATGAAAATAGAAGAGATCATAGTGGTTGAGGGGAAAGACGATACGAGACGGATCAAGCTGGCGGTTGAGGCTGATACGATCGAAACGAACGGATCGGCAATCAACGAAGAAACCTTGCAGCTGATTGCCCACGCGCAAGCGACACGCGGCGTCATCGTCTTCACCGATCCGGATTATCCGGGTGGGAAGATCCGGGCAACAATTGTGGAACGGATCCCTGGTGTCAAGCATGCGTTCTTGCGCAAGGATGATGCGCAATCCCCGAAAGGCGGAAGCCTTGGAATCGAGCATGCTTCTCCGGAAATCATCAGGGAAGCGCTGAAGAACATCTACACGCAAAGGCAAGCAGAAACGAGCGACATCGACAGGAAATTCCTGGATGAATGGCACCTGGTCGGACACGCTGACTCAGGCCGTTACCGGGAGTTGCTGGGGGATGCGCTTGGGATTGGCCATACGAACGGGAAACAGTTGTTGAAACGCCTGCGTATGTTCCAATTGGAAAAAGAAGCTGTTAACGCAGCGATGACGACCATTTTGAAAGAACTGGATGAAAAGGATAGCCTGACCGCTTTGCGGCAGGAGGAGGAAAATAAATGAGCGGATTAGAATACCATAAGGATATAGCAACACCGAGCAGAACGAACGCCATCTTAAAAAAATACCATTTGACCATGAAGAAAAGCTTGGGCCAAAACTTTTTGGTGGACCCGAATATATTGACGAAGATGGTTGCTGCAGCGGGCATAGATGAAAACACCAATGTCATCGAGATCGGGCCCGGTATCGGAGCCTTGACGGAACGACTTGCCAGAGAAGCCAAAAAAGTAGTGGCGTTTGAGGTGGACAGACGCTTGGCGCCGATCCTGAAGACGGAACTTGCGGAATACGATAATATCGAAATTATTTTTCAGGATATTCTGGAAGCAAATGTTCCGCAAGTCATCGAAGAGCATTTTGAACCGGCCGAACGATTAGTGGTGGCAGCGAATCTGCCTTACTATATCACGACGCCGATCATCATGAATTTCATAGAGACTGATTTGCCGATCGACACGTTTGTGATGATGATGCAAAAAGAGGTCGCGCAGCGTATGACAGCCAAACCTGGAACGAAAGCATTTGGTTCATTGACGATTGCGATCGACTACTATACCGAAGCCGAGATTGCCTTCATCGTTCCGAAAACCGTTTTTGTGCCGCAACCGAATGTCGATTCGGCAATTCTGAAGCTGCAGCGCAGAGCGGAACCTAAAGTCAAGGTTACGGATGAGGCGTTCTTCTTTGATTTGGTGCGCGCCGGGTTCAATCAACGCAGAAAAACACTCTGGAACAATCTGCAATCCCGCTACGGCAAAACGGATGAGGTCAAGGCAGCTTTGACAGCCGGACTTGAAGAAGCCGGCATCGAGCCTTCAAAACGGGGAGAAGCCCTGAGCATCGAACAATTTGCGGACTTGGCGAATGCCTTGGTCAAATATTTGGACGTTCAATAAACTATCAAAAGATGACCTGATATTTTCGCATCTTGAGGCACGATCGGTACGGAGGCATCACCTTCCGGATCCCGTTGCGATGGGAAGGTGATGCCTTCAAGCTGCAATTTTCCGATCAGCAGTTTTACTAAAAATAGGTAAAAAAAGTTGATAAGATTTCTTTAAAAATTTAATCGTTTCATAGTTGCGTGCATACGTCCTCTGTGATATACTTGTAAATTAAATTTATCTGTGTTATACTGTGACTCAGTGAGGTGAAACAGAATGCCGGATAATTTGAGTCAGATTAAGGAACAACTGGAATGTCACTTAGGGCAGAAAGTTATGCTGACTGCGCAAGCAGGACGCAAACGCAAGACAGAACGAAAAGGTATTTTACGGGAAACGTATCATGCTGTATTTGTGGTTGATCTAGACCAAAACGAAAATGCATTTGAACGTGTATCATACAGTTATGCAGATGTTTTAACCGAAGCTGTAGAGATCTTATTTTACGATGAAGAAAAATGCCTGTACGCTTAAATTATGTAAGAACTTATTCCAAATAAATCAAACAGACATCGAAATGTCTGTTTTTTTTTATGGAAAAATCGCTGATGCAGGCGAGAATGCTCATTCGGAAACTAATTCTTGTTTATTGACATATATTTCTTTTAAAAACAGCACGCTTAAGCTAGTATTGTAAGTATAAGAACAGTGGAGAGGAGCGTGGAGCGATGGAATGGATTGAACGTGCACCGGCAAAAATAAATTTGGCGTTAGATGTATTGTATAAGCGGGATGACCTTTATCATGAACTCGAAATGGTGATGGCTTCAGTCGACCTCGCGGACCATCTTACGTTTACTCCTCTCGAAAAAGATGAAATCAGAATCTACACGAACAAAGTGTTTTTGCCAGTGGATACGCGGAATCATGTCTATCAAGCAGTGAAGCTCCTCAAAGACCGTTGTGGGATAAAGAAGGGAATCAAAATCGAAATCGACAAGAAAATCCCTGTAGCTGCCGGATTGGGTGGCGGCAGCACAGATGCCGCTGCAGCTTTGCGTGCGCTGAACAAGATCTGGGACCTGCAACTTTCAGTTGAGGAGCTGATTGTGATCGGCAACCAAGTTGGCTCGGATGTTCCCTATAGCATAGTGGGCGGCACAGCCTTCGTATCAGGCCGAGGGGAAATCGTCCGCAAACTGCGGCCGATGCCATCCTGTTGGGTGATTTTGGCGAAACCGCGCCTGAGCGTCTCGACGAAAACCATTTTCCGACTGCTGGATGTCGAGCAACTACAGCACAAGCCGACTTCCCGCATCGTAGCGCAAGCCATCGAGGAGGGTGACTACGAGCGGATGTGCCAGAACGTAGGCAATGCTTTGGAACAAGTGACCTTCAATAAGCATCCGGAACTGCGCCAATTGAAGGACCGGATGGAGAAGTACGGCCTTGACGGCGTGACGATGAGCGGCAGCGGCCCCACCATCATCGGGTTCAGCAGAAACACCTCGCGCATCAAAAGAGCCTACAACAGTCTGCGCGGATTCTGCGAAGAAGTATACATGGTCCGGCTGCTGAATGAAGATTGAACAGAAAACCGTGAACCCCTCTGAAGGGTTTGCGGTTTTTGCTTGTGAAATGGAAGCGGAATGGTTGACGCGTTGCATCCAATTGTGATAAAGTGTCTATCGGGACTTAAACAGTAATCATTACGTTTTGGAGGAATAATAAATTATGCTAAATAGATTGAAACTGACAGGCATTTTGTCTGCAGCAGCAGCCCTTGTTCTGGTTGGTTGCGGAACGAGCGGAAGCAATGAATCGGCCGTTTCCGAGGATGGGATAAAGGTTGTCACAACCTTCTATCCGATGTACGACTTTGCGAAAAATGTGGTGGGCGACAATGGTGAAGTTTCCGTTTTGTTGGATGCCGGACAAGAATCGCATGGCTATGAGCCGACCCCGCAGGATATCGCGGCCATCGCTGACGCTGATGTGTTCGTCTACAACAGCGATGAAATGGAAACGTGGGTACCCAGTGTGCTGAAATCCATTGAATCGAGCGATGTGATCGTCGTCGAAGCTGCCGAGAATATCGCGCTTTTTGAATTGGAAGAGGCTGCGGCTGCCGAAGAAGAGCACAGTGATGAAGAAGGCGAAGCTGCCCACAGCGTCGATCCACATGTCTGGTTGGACCCGGTGTATGCACAAGAGGAAGTCAACACCATTTTGACCGGAGTCCTTGAAGCCGATGAAGCCAATAAAGAGAGTTACGAAGCAAATGCAACTGCCTTTAACGAAAAATTGGCGGAACTGGATGCGGCTTATCAGACTGCCTTTGAGGCTGCCGAAAACCGCACATTCGTCGTCCAGCACGCTGCGTTTGGCTATATCGCCCGTCGCTACGAACTGACTGAAGTGGCGGTCTCCGACGTGTCATCCGATGCGGAACCGAATCCTGCCAAACTGGCTGAACTACAGCAATTTATGATCGATAATCAAATCACTACCGTTTATTACTCGGACAGTGCATCCTCAAAAACAGCGCAGACCTTGGCTGAAGCAACAGGTGCCTCTCTGGAAGTGTTGAGCCCGCTTGAAGGGATAACCGATGAAGACCAGGCAGCGGGTAAAGATTACCTGAGTGTGATGGAAGAAAATTTGACAGCTTTGAAAAAAGTGATCCAATAAGAGAAGAGGGGAATTCAAGTGGACTATATCGATGTACAGCATCTGTCGTTCTATTACGATGATGAACCTGTCCTTCAGGATATCACATTCCAAGTGCACGAAGGGGAATTCGTCATCCTTACAGGCGAAAACGGCGCGGCGAAATCCACTTTATTGAAGAGCATCCTGGGACTATTGAATCCCCGTGAGGGCAGCGCGACGATTTCGAAGGTGAACCATCGTGGGGAAAAGCTTACGATCGGTTATGCACCGCAGCAAATTTCGTCGTTCAATATCGGCTTTCCGAGTAGGGTACTTGAGTTTGTGGAGTCGGGCAGGTACCAAAAAGGCAAATGGTTCAAAAAATTGGATGAAGAAGATAATACCCATGTAAAAAAAGCCTTAGAATCAGTGGGCATGTGGGAAATGCGCAACAAAAAAATCGGTGAACTTTCCGGTGGCCAAAAACAACGCATCGCTTTGGCCCGCATTTTTGCAACCGATCCGGACTTGTTTGTGCTCGATGAGCCGACAACCGGAATGGACAAGGAATCACGCGAGCGATTCTATCGCTTGCTGAAACACAATTCACAAGTCCACAACAAAGCAATCATCATGGTTACGCATGAGCACGAAGATATCAAAGAGTTCATGGATACCCATATTCAGTTGGTCAGAAAGGAGGATTCGCCGTGGAGATGTTTCTCTATGGATTTATGCAAAGAGCCTTCCAAGCATCAACATTAATCGCAATCATGGCACCCATTTTGGGGCTGCTGCTGATTTTGCGCCGGCAATCATTGATGGCGGACACGCTGTCGCATGTTTCCCTGGCCGGAGTTGCTTTAGGTATGCTTCTTAACATTAATCCGACGCTCACCACATTAGCAATCGTCATTTTGGCAGCAATCGGAATCGAATATTTGCGCGTCATCTTCAAAGGCTATTCGGAAATATCCATCGCGATTCTGATGGCTACGGGGATGGCGGTAGCATTGGTGCTGATGAGCTTCGTTTCCGGGAAGCAGAACGCCAGTGTTGAACAGTATCTGTTCGGATCGATCATCACGATAAATGACGAGCAGATCCTTATTTTGTTGGCTTTGGCAGTCATTGTTGTGCTGTTGTATCTTATTTTCCGTAAACCGTTATATGTGTTGACCTTTGATGAGGACACGGCTCATACAGCAGGCTTGCCGGTCCGAATGATGTCGCTGTTGGTTTCTGTCATCACAGGGGTCGCCATCAGTGTGGTGATGCCGATTACCGGGTCGCTGTTGGTTTCTTCGATCATGATTCTGCCGGCAGCTATCTCGATGAGGTTGGTGCATACCTTCAACGGTGTCATCCTGCTTGGGATAGGCATCGGTTTGACGGGAATGTACGGTGGACTGTTCGCATCCTATCAGTACGGGACGCCTCCCGGAGCCACTATCACATTGGTTTTCGTGGCCATGTTCATTTTGACGAGCATCTATAAGGTCATCGCCGAAAAGAAGTAGAATCTTAACAATAAGATATATGGACAAGAGCGGAACATTGCTCTTGTTTTTTTTGCTGAAATTCGATTAAAAACGAACGATCAGCAATTAAAAGCTTCCATTTTTCAGAAATCAACTATATAATAGGGAAAAGAACGCAATATGAGGAGAGATTTGGATTGAAAATAAAGCGCAGTGAACGGTTGGTCGATATGACCCGTTACTTACTAGAAAGACCACATCGGTTGATTTCATTGACCTATTTCGCTAAACGTTATGAATCAGCGAAATCATCCATCAGTGAAGACTTATCCATCATCAAGAAAACATTTGAAGATCGGGGAACAGGGATTGTCGAAACGCTTCCGGGTGCAGCAGGCGGCGTCAAATATATTCCGACAATCACCAAAGAAAATGCCCGCGAAATTATAGAAGAAATGTGCGAAATCATGAACAGTAAAGATCGTCTGCTGCCAGGGGGATACGTTTATCTTTCCGACATGCTTGGCAATCCGGAAATCCTGCAGAAAATCGGCCGTGTTATCGCGGCTCAATACGTCGACAAAAAAGTCGATGCAGTCATGACTGTCGCCACTAAGGGAGTTCCGATCGCGCAAGCAGTCGCCACTTATCTAAACGTGCCGTTCGTCATCGTGCGCCGTGATTCGAAAATTACCGAAGGCTCCACAGTGAGTATCAATTACGTTTCTGGTTCATCCGATCGTGTTGAAAAAATGGAACTGTCCAAGCGCAGTTTGCCGCGCGGTTCAAAAGTTCTCATCGTCGATGATTTCCTGAAAGGCGGCGGCACCATCAACGGTATGCGCAGCATGATTTCCGAATTCGAATCGGAGACAGTCGGCGTGACGGTATTCGCTGAAGCTGGCTACAATTCCAAGCGTGAAGTGTTCGATTATACGTCACTGATCCGCGTAAACAATATCGACCTGAAAGATCATTCCATCAGCGTGGGCTTGGGCAATTATTTCGATTCACGCACCGATTGATCCTAAGCATGAAAAAAGAGTTGGCCCCTAAACGCAAGTTTAGGGGCCGGCTCTTTGGTGTGTTGGCAAGAAAAAAGTACGAATCCCTAAGAGGGGTTGGGGTAGTTCAGACTTGTTCATTCCTGAAAGAATCCGCTGGAAGTTTTTTGTAGGCCAGTTTTTCCAGAATGTTGCTGCAAGCCGGATAGACTTTCAGCAACGCATCATGAGGCAGCAGTTCAAAATCACGGTAATCGAATCCTGGGGAAACCATGCAGCTCACGAGCGCGTAGTCTCCTGATGGTCCTTCGATACTGCTCCCGAAGATGACCCCTTTCGGAACCGTAAATTGGAAAAGTTCGCCTTTTTCGGGATGGCGACCCATTTTCACCGCCTCGTAGCGGCCGTCGGGATGCAACAGGTGGATCGTCAACGGGCTGCCTTCATGGAAATACCAAGCCTCATCGGATTTCAATCGGTGAAAATGGGAAGGGTTGTCTGCAGTCAGCAAGAAGAGGATATTGCTGTAGAGATAGCGTTCCCTCCGATCCTCGGTAACGATCAGTTCGGGGGAATGGCCGGTTTCACGAAAATAGCCGCCTTCCGCATGTGGCTGAAGCAACAGTTCGTGTATCCAAAATGATGCGGTCGGTTTTATCATTGAAATCAATCCTTTCGATGTGTCTTTCTGTCTACAAGTATATCCAAAATACCGGTCAATAAGAAAAAATGTATCCGTATTCTTCGTATTTCCATTAGAAAATGAAAAGAAGTCTGTATTTATGCACGACATCATATTGAAAAATGCACGTTTTTAGGCTAAGATAATTTAGTTGAAGGAATAAAATGAAAAGATAGGAGTTGCTTATGGCTAATCGTTTTGCAATCATACTTGCCGCTGGTCAAGGAACGCGCATGAAAAGTAAGCTTTATAAAGTACTACATGCAGTTTGCGGAAAACCAATGGTAGAGCACGTCGTGGATCAAGTAGAGGCTGCTGGAATTGAGAAGGTAGTGACAATTGTAGGGCACGGTGCGGATACTGTTAAAGGATGCTTGGGTAATCGTTCGGAATATGTATTGCAGGCGCAACAATTGGGAACAGGTCACGCTGTCCTGCAAGCGCAAGCTGTGCTGGAGAACGAAGAGGGCACTACGTTGGTCATCTGCGGAGATACGCCGCTCCTGACTGCAGACACGTTGGAATCCTTGCTGCAATACCATGAAGAGAAAAAAGCGAAAGCAACTATCCTGACAGCGCATGCTGCTGATCCAACAGGCTATGGCCGTATCATCAGAAATGCGTCAGATAATGTAGAAAAAATTGTGGAACAAAAAGACGCTTCTCCGGAAGAAGTGCAGGTGCAGGAAATCAATACCGGTACGTATGCTTTCGATAACAAGTTCTTGTTTGCCGCGCTGCAATCAGTAGGCAACAACAACGCGCAAGGTGAGTACTACTTACCGGATGTCATCGAAATCCTGAAGAACCAAGGCGAAATCGTGACGGCTTATCAGATGAGCGACATGGGAGAAGCTTTGGGTGTGAATGATCGTGTGGCGTTGTCGGAAGCTTCCGTATACATGAAGAGACGCATCAATGAAAAGCACATGCGCAATGGCGTTACCTTGATCGACCCGGATAGTACTTACATCGAATCTGATGTGATCATCGGAAGCGATACAGTCATTGAACCAAACGTGTTCCTGAAAGGGAAAACAATCATCGGTGAAGATTGTTTCATTGGATCAGGCTCAGAACTGAGCAATACAACAATTGGTGACCGTGTCCAGATCAGAAGTTCAAATCTTGAGGACTCTGTGATGGAATCGGACAGCAACATCGGCCCGTTCAGCCACTTGAGACCGAACAGCCACATCGGAAAACGCGTCCACATCGGAAATTTTGTGGAAGTGAAGAATGCGGTATTGAATGAGGACACAAAAGTCGGACACTTGACTTATGTGGGAGATGCGGATCTCGGTAAAAACATCAACGTCGGTTGTGGTACTGTATTCGTGAATTATGATGGCAAACACAAACACCGTTCCAGCATTGGTGACAATACGTTCATCGGCTGCAACGTGAACATTGTGGCGCCTGTCAACGTCGAGGCCAATACATTCCTGGCTGCAGGTTCGACCATCACAAAAGATGTACCTGAAGGCGCGATGGGCATCGCCCGCAGCCGCCAGGAGAACAAACCCGGCTATTGGGAAAAATTACCGCCAGCCAAAAAATAAAGCAAAACCTTATACATGTATGGTAGAATGATTTTGAAAATATAATATCAGTATGTGTTTAATTTGGTAAAAACAAAAGATTAACGGAGGATTATCATGACAGAACATTACAAAGATCCAAAACTTAAGATTTTTTCCTTAAGTTCAAATCGCCCTTTGGCTGAGAAAATTGCGGCTGACGTTGGTGTGGAGTTAGGGACCCTTTCTTCATCTCAATTCAGCGACGGTGAAATCAAAATCAACATCGACGAAAGTATCCGCGGTTGCCACGTTTACGTCATCCAATCGACAAGTTCTCCGGTAAACGACCACTTGATGGAACTTTTGATCATGATCGATGCTTTGAAGCGCGCAAGTGCCAAAACGATCAATATCGTATTGCCTTATTATGGCTATGCACGCCAAGACCGCAAAGCACAATCACGTGAGCCGATCACAGCGAAATTGGTGGCGAACATGATTACTAATGCCGGTGCTGACAGACTGTTGACACTTGATATGCATGCTCCTCAAATCCAAGGTTTCTTCGATATCCCGGTTGATCATTTGTTGGGAGCTCCGTTATTGGCAAGCTACTTCTTGGATCATGAAGTCTTGCGTGATGACGTGGTAGTTGTTTCGCCTGATCACGGTGGCGTGACAAGAGCCCGCAAACTGGCTGAATTCATCAAAGCGCCAATTGCCATCATCGACAAGAGAAGACCGAAAGCGAATGTTGCCGAAGTCATGAACATCATCGGTAATGTCGAAGGCAAAAAATGTATCTTGATTGACGACATGATCGATACTGCAGGCACAATCACATTGGCTGCCCAAGCATTGCAAGATGCCGGCGCATTGGATGTCTATGCTTGCTGCACACATGCTGTATTGTCAGGTCCAGCCATGGACCGCATTAACAACTCCGTAATCAAAGAATTGATCGTTACTGATTCGATCAATATCCCTGCTGACAAAGTCAGCGATAAGATTGTAGTGGTATCCGTATCACAATTGATTGCCGAAGCAATCAAACGTATCCACGAAAATCGCTCAGTAAGCCCATTGTTCCAAGAAAAATTTGTAATCATCGAATAAGAATCCTGAAACAAAAAAGTCCTCCTTTGGAGGGCTTTTTTGTTTTAGGATGAGGACTGGTATGACATGAAGAGGCATGATGCGGCCGGAAAAGATGAATAACTCAAAAGAATTCATGTTTTCGAGCCCCCAAACCCCCAAACCACAATACCGAAACCCGCAACAAACCAAAATAAAAAAAACACCCGTCAGCCCAAAAAGGGGCTGACGGGTGTTTGAAATCGGGTACGATTATTTTGCGTCTGCTTCCAGGCTGGCGAATCCTTCTTTCAACACTTTTTTCAATGTGTTAGCGGACAGATCCATTTTTTCCTGTTCTGCATCAGATAAAGGAATTTCTATGATGTTGCGGATACCGGTACGGTTGATGACTGCCGGCACGCCGATAAAGATATCTTTGTGGTTGTATTCTCCATCCAGATAGACGGATAAAGGCATGATCGCATTTTCGTCATTCAGAATCGCTTTTGTGATACGGGCTAAAGCTACAGCGATACCGTAGAAAGTCGCTCCTTTTTTCTCGATGATTTCATATGCAGCATCGCGCACTTTGAAGAAGACATCGACTAAAGCTTTTTCATCGACAGCGGAAGTTTGTTTCACCCATTCATAAATCTGCAGGCCACCAACGTTAGCGTGGGACCAGACAGGGAATTCGGTGTCGCCGTGTTCCCCTAAGATATAGGCATGAACATTACGTGTATCAACACCTACAAGCGCAGCGATGCTTTGGCGGAAGCGAGCGCTGTCCAGAGAAGTACCGGAACCGATGACGCGGTTAGCAGGAAGTCCTGAGAATTTCCAAGTTGCATAAGTGAGGACATCCACTGGATTGGATGCTACCAAGAAAATGCCGTCGAAACCGCTAGCCATGATTTCTCCGATGATTGACTTGAAGATACGCAAGTTCTTGCTTACTAGATCGAGACGTGTTTCACCAGGTTTTTGAGCAGCTCCTGCAGTTAATACAACGATATCAGCGTCGTGGCAATCTGCGTATGATGCTGCATAGATTTTTTTGGGTGAGGTATAAGCTAGAGCATGGGAAAGATCGATGGCGTCTCCCTCTGTTTTCGCTTTGTTGATATCAATGATACCCAACTCATGACCAATATTTTGTGTAACCAATGCAAACGCATAACTTGACCCTACAGCGCCGTCACCGACTAAAATAATTTTTTGTCCTGTATTTCCACTCAATTCTGCCATTATAATGCTCCTCTCGCTATTTGCTGATTCTATTATAACACTAAACAGAGGTGATTACTCTTTGGGCCTATCCCACTCGGCAAAGATTTTCAGAACCAGCGATGATTGCGCGAAAGTGATAGACAGTGAACAACCTGTGAAATATTATATAAATATATTATAAAATAAAACACTGCTGTTTTCAATGGGCAATTGCGATTTTGTTCACAATAATTTTAGCGGGCCCCAATTCGATTTCTTACGATTATCCGATGAATGTGGTATACTATTCAAAAGCAAACTGTGCGGATGACATCCGTGCGGCCTTTTTTGGCGTAAAAGAGAAGGAAAGCATGCGCTTCTCCTCTTGCGAACATAACTATGACTGGAAACAATAGGGGAATATAAATGAAAATGATCGTTGGATTAGGAAACCCAGGTCCTAAGTATACCGACACGAAGCACAATGTCGGCTTTATTGCATTGGATGAATGGGCTTTTCAGAATAAAGAGAAATACAATAAAAATAAATTTGAAGCGTTGTATATAGAAACGACCATAAATGGTGAAAAAGTTTTATTCGTCAAACCGCTGACTTTCATGAATGATTCGGGAAGAGCGGTAAGACCATTGATGGACTACTACAGCATCCCGATCGAAGATCTGGTTGTCGTGTACGATGACATGGATATGCCGGTAGGCAAAATAAGGCTTCGCCAAAAAGGTGGAGCTGGCGGACATAATGGCATCAAAAGTTTGATACAGCACTTAGGGACACAGGATTTCAACCGGATCCGCATCGGAGTCGGAAGGCCCCAACATAGTATGACGGTCATTCAGCATGTGCTGAGCCCTTTTCCGAAGGATGACCACGCCGAAATGTTGCATTCCGTAAAAGAAAGTGTGGATGCTATCGACCATTTCATCAAAGGGAACAATTTTTTGGAGACAATGAATCAATTCAATAAAAAAGGTTAGGTTCAGCTTTAGCTGGACCTCTTTTGTGTCTGCCGCACAGCCTGCATAGGTGAATCAAGATGAAAGCGATAACCGTTTTTCTGCAGAACATACCATGAACGAGGAGAATATTCATGAAAGAAATAGAAAAATATTTGAAAAATACGAAAAATATACAGACAGTGTTATCTGAAGTCAATTCAGAATTACCGCAATTGGTGGCTGGGCTTTCCGGATCAGGCCGCAACCTGTTGACGAATATCCTGTTCGAAGAATTGCAGAAGCCGGTCATCGTCTTGACCCCCAATCTGCTCCAAGCGACGCAAGTATATGAGGACATCAGTCAAATGGCGCCTGATGTCCCCATCCATATCTTCCCTGTGGAGGAATCGGTCGCGGCGGAACTGGCTTTTTCATCACCTGAATACCGCAGTCAAAGGGTCGAAACATTGGATTTTCTGAAGAACGGCAAAAAAGGGATCGTCGTGATCCCGGCTGCCGGATTTAAAAAAATCCTCTCTCCGGCTTCAATTTGGGAAGCGCATTGCCTTGATTTTACCATCGGCATGGAGTTGGATCTGGACAGCCTGCCTGAAAAATTGGTCGCAATGGGCTATACCCGTGAACGGATGGTTGCCAGCCCGGGCGAGTTCAGCATCCGCGGAGGCATCATCGACATCTATGCCCTGAACGAGGAGAACCCCTTGCGAATGGAACTGTTTGATACCGAAATCGATACATTGCGCTACTTTGATGCCTATACTCAAAAGTCCAGCGCATCCATCGAAACCGTCCGAATTTTGCCGGCGCATGACACGATCTTCACGAAAGAGGAGATAGCCAAGCAGGCCAGCGCGGTAGAGAAAAAGGCTGAAAAGGCCATCAAAGCCATAAAAAATCAAGAAGTAAAAGAAAGCCTGGAACGCGTATTCTCCGAGCTGACGGACAATATGAAGCGCGGCGAACTATCCAGGGATCCGCAACTGTACACGAGTTTGGTCTATCCGGAACAGCCTACGGTTTTGGACTATATCGCCGAAGACGCGCTGCTGATCGTGGACGATTACAGCCGCATCCTTGAGGTGGAAAGGACAATCGAAAGTGAATCTTCGGAATGGAAAATGGCCAAAGTGTCGGAAGGCGTGTGCCTGCCTTCGCAGGATTTCAGCGCCGATATCCGCGAAGTGATCAAAAAATCCAAACAGCACCGCATCTATTATGCGCTGTTCCACAGAGGCTTCGGAAATATGCGGTTCCACGGAGTTTATCCTTTCCAATACCGCACGCTGAACAACTTCTTCAGTCAGATGCCGCAAGTCAAGTTGGAAATGGAGCGTTGGCTCAAGCAGCATATGACGGTATTCGTCATGGTCCCTTCCCTGGAACGTGCTGAAAAGGTGCAGCGGATATTCGCGGATTTCGGCATCCATAGCTACATCAAAGGCAAGGAACCTTTTATCGAGAATAAGGTGAACATCCTTGTCGGCGGAATGGCGAACGGTTTTGAATTGCCGCAGGAAAAAGTCGTGTTCGTCACTGAAAAAGAACTTTTCAACAAAGTCACGAAGAAGCAACCACGCCGCCAGAAAATGACAAATGCGGAGAGATTAAAGAGCTATACAGAACTGAATCCTGGTGACTATGTTGTCCATGTGAATCACGGGATAGGCCTCTACACAGGCATGGAAACCATCGAAGTTGGCGGCGTCCACCAAGATTACATGTCGATCGCATACCAGGAAGGCGCTAAATTATTCATTCCTGTAACACAAATCCATTTGATTCAAAAATATGTGTCTTCCGATGCCAAAACGCCTAAAATGCACAAGTTGGGCGGAACGGAATGGGCGAAAACGAAAAAGAAAGTCGCCTCGAAAATCGAAGATATCGCCGATGAATTGATCGAACTGTACGCCAACAGGGAATCTGAAAAGGGATATGCCTATCAACCTGATACGCCGGAGCAGCTCGAATTCGAAAATGCCTTCCCTTATACCGAAACCGACGATCAGCTGCGCAGTGCCGCTGAAATCAAGGCGGACATGGAGAACATCAAACCGATGGATCGCTTGCTGGTCGGCGATGTCGGATACGGCAAAACGGAAGTGGCAATGCGTGCCATCTTCAAGGCGGTGCAGGAAGGAAAGCAAGCAGCATTCCTTGTCCCTACGACCATCTTGGCGCAACAGCATTATGAATCGTTGACGCAACGGTTTGAAGAGTACCCATTTGAGATCGGTTTGTTGAGCCGTTTCCGCACGAAAAAACAGCAAGAGGAAACATTGGCGGGCATCCGGAAAGGCACGGTCGATATCGTCATCGGCACGCATCGGATCTTATCGAAGGACGTTACGTTTGCTGACTTGGGATTGTTGGTGGTCGATGAAGAGCAACGTTTCGGTGTGAAGCACAAAGAACGTTTAAAACAGATGAAAGCCTCGGTGGATGTCTTGACGTTGACCGCAACGCCGATTCCGCGTACCCTGCATATGTCGATGCTGGGGGTCAGGGATCTCTCTGTCATCGAAACACCGCCGGCAAACCGCTATCCTGTTCAGACGTATGTCATGGAACAAAATAACGGGGCCGTACGGGATGCGATCGAAAGGGAAATGGCCCGCGGAGGTCAAGCCTTCTATCTCTATAATCGGGTGGAAACAATCGAGAAGAAAGCCGAAGAGATCCGCGAGCTCGTCCCTGATGTCCGTGTCGCAGTGGCGCATGGCCAGATGACCGAAGTCCAGCTCGAGAATGTCATCATGGATTTTATCGAAGGTCGCTACGATGTGCTTGTCACCACTACCATCATCGAGACGGGTGTGGATATCCCGAACGTCAACACTCTCTTCATAGAAAATGCCGATCAGATGGGATTATCGCAGCTCTACCAACTGCGCGGACGTGTCGGTAGGACGAATCGGATTGCCTACGCTTATTTGATGTATCAGCCGAATAAAATGCTGACCGAAGTCAGCGAGAAAAGACTGCAGTCCATCAAGGAATTTACGGAACTGGGTGCAGGATTCAAAATCGCCATGCGCGACTTGTCGATCCGTGGAGCGGGGAACCTTCTGGGTGCGCAGCAACACGGCTTCATCGACTCGGTCGGATTCGATCTGTACTCCGAGATGCTGGGAGAGGCAGTTGCGGCCAAACGAGGCCTGAAAGCGAAAACGAAGCGTTCCATCGTTGAAATCGACTTGAGCATCGACGCGTACATACCTGCCGATTATATAGAGGATGAGCGCCAGAAAATCGACTTCTACAAACGTATCCAACGCATCGACGGTGTGGAAGATCATGATGAAATCAATGGGGATCTGATCGACCGCTTCGGCGATTATCCGCAAGAAGTGTCCGATCTGTTGGAGGTCGGCCTGATCAAAAATTATGCCGAGAAGAGCCAGATTGAAACGATCAAACGCCAAGGCGAGACGGTCGTCATCACCTTCTCGCAGGAGGCGACAGTCCGCTTGCAAGGGCCGGCAGTGTTTGAAGCCCTCAGCAAAATACCGTTGAAGGCGCAGGTCAATCTGAATAATGCCAAATTGGTCGTCAGCCTGGTCATCGGGAACTTACCGAACCGCCAATGGCTGAACCATCTCAATGCATTCGTCAAAGCCTGCGTTGCCGAAACAGAAGAAACAGAAGAAACAGAAGAAACAGAAGAAACAGCGGGAGCGACAGATGGAAAATAATCGCTTGAAGCAGATGATGAAGGGTGCGTTGTTGCTGTCTCTGGCCGCTTTCATCAGCAAAGTTCTCAGCGCGGTGTACCGCGTTCCCTTTCAGAACATGGTGGGAAATACTGGCTTCTATGTCTATCAGCAAGTTTATCCTATCTATGGCATCGGCATGACGTTCGCGTTGTCAGGCTTTCCGGTATTCCTTTCCAAGATGATTGCGGAAACGCCGGACAGCGGGACCCGCAGGATGATGATGAAGCGCAGCCTGGTCATACTTGGCATTTTCGGCTTCATCCTCTTCCTGGGCATCTATGGCTTTTCCGGTCAACTGGCGAGGCTGATGGGGGATCCTGACTTGCAACCTATTTTGCAGTCGGTATCTTGGATGTTTTTGTGGATGCCGATACTGGCGACGTTGCGGGGGTACTTCCAAGGCAACTACCGCATGGAGCCGACTGCGATTTCGCAGGTGGCGGAGCAACTGGTGCGGGTTGGGGCAATCCTTTTCGCTGCTTATCTGTACACGAAAACAAAAGGGGACCTTTATGCGATGGGTGCAAATGCCATGAGCGGCGCGACTGTTGGTGCAGTGCTGGCCAGCCTGATTCTGTTGGTTGCTTATTACAAAGAAAGGCGGAATCATGATTCGCCAATCTTTGATGATCAGCAGGAAAACCAGGAGGCGCCCGCTGCACGATGGGGACGTCTGATTCGTCGCTATGCGACTGAAGGGGCGACGATTTGCCTGCTCAGCGCTATCCTGGTCCTGTTCCAGCTCATCGATTCGTTTACGCTTTACAACGGCTTGCTGGATGGCGGTACAACCAGCGAATTGGCAAAAAATGTCAAGGGGATCTATGACCGTGGTCAACCGCTTGTGCAACTGGGCATGGTTGTGGGGACCGGGTTTTCTGCCAGCTTCATTCCGATGATGAGCCAAGCGCATTCCCAAGGTCGCCAAGGCGAATTCACCCGATCCGCCGTGTCTTTGCTGCGGATGACAAGTGTCTTCTCCGCAGCATCGGTGACGGGTTTGCTGGCGATTCTGCCGAACGTCAACAACATGCTCTTCGGGGACCGGGAAGGCATCACGGTGTTGTCCGTGTATATTTTGGCCATTTTTGCGGCTTCTATCATGACCGCCTATCATTCCATCCTGCAAAGTCTGGGTCAATACAAGATTTCCTTGGTTGCCCTGGCAGCGGGTCTTGCGGTCAAGTTCTTCGGCAATCTGCTGTTGGTGGAACAGTTGGGGACGATGGGGGCAAGCATCGCCTTGATAGCCGGTCTGGCTGCTATGCTGTTGGTGCTTTGGCTGAACAGTGAGCGCGCCTTGCGGGAAGTGTGGTTCAGGGATCGCTTCTTCCTCAAACTTATGGCTGGCTGCGTTGTCCTCTTTGTTACGGTAGGGGCGTTGCGGGTCGGTCTGGAAAGGCATCTCTTCACGGATGGAGGCCGGCTGACGGATTCTGTGATAGCTGCAGTGACGGTTTGTGCTGGTGTGGGCGTATTCTTATGGTATATTCTAAAAGTGAGGCTCTTTACTTTGCGGGAGTGGCTAAGTATTCCGTTCGGAAAAAAACTGCTGCGCAAATTGCCGGATAAAACGAGCGACTTAAAATAGGAAAGATTTCCAGAAGGAGAAATATATGGGTAAAATTGAAATAATGGGGCTTGGAGCCGGTGATTTGGAACAACTGCCGTATGGCGTATACAGTCGCTTGCTGGCAGCTGAATTCGTTTATCTGCGGACCAAGGAGCACCCGGTCGTTGAGAATCTGAAGTCTGCAGGCGTGCAGTTTGAAAGTTTTGATAACATATATGAATCGAAGGAAAATTTTGATGACGTATACCGTCAAATCGCAGATCAGTTATTGGAAAAAGCAAAAACGCAAAATCTGATTTATGCCGTGCCGGGACATCCATTGGTTGCGGAGGATTCCGTCAAGCACCTGCTGCAGAACGAGGCGGGGATCGAAGTCGAAATCGTCGGCGGGAAGAGTTTTATCGACGATTTCTTTCAGGCGGTGGCCATCGATCCGATCGAGGGCTTCCAATTGTTGGATGGATTGACCTTCCACCAGGACCAGCTGAGCTTAGGCAATCACCTGATCATCATGCAGGTTTTCAATGAATTTGTCGCCAGCGATGTGAAATTGAAGCTGATGGAAAAATATCCGGATGAGCACCAAGTGGCATTGGTCGATGCGGCAGGAACCAAGATGCAGAAAGTGACTTGGTGCCCGTTGTACGAGATGGACAGGCTTGAGGGTGTGCATAACTTGCTTTCTTTGTATGTTCCACCGCTTGATACAGATGAACGTACGAAAAGCTTTGAATTGACCCAGGCCTACATGGATGCCATCGTAGAAAAAGATGTTTGGGTGCAATCACAGACGCACGAAAGCCTGTTGCCCTATCTGAAGGAAGAATGCGAAGAAGTGGCGGAAGCGATCCAGAACGATGATATCGATAATCTGATCGAAGAGTTGGGCGATGTTCTGCTCCAAGTTTTCTATCACGCCTCTTTTGGCGAACGGGAAGGCTTTTTCACGATGGAAGATATCCTGGAAACATTGAACAAAAAATTGCGCAGACGCCATCCGCATGTTTTTGATGGGGTGAAGGCTGATACGATTGAAGAAATCGATAAGATGTGGCAAGCAATAAAAGCAAAAGAAAAGGGGAATTCCGATGAGACTAGATAAATTTTTGAAAGTATCCCGCTTGATCAAACGCAGATCAGTAGCCAAAGAAGTGGCGGACAAGGGGCGCATCCTGATCAACGGCAAGCAAGCAAAATCGAGTTCGACTGTCAAAGCCGGAGATGAAATGACGCTGCAATTCGGGAACAAAACCGTCGTTGTGCGCGTCGACAAAATTGTGGAAACGACCAAAAAGGATGAAGCGCAGGAAATGTATACCCTCATCAGCGAAACAGTTGCACCCAGAACGGAAGAAAATCGCTTCTGATGATGCGAAAGGCCATGGACAATCCGCGCTGTTTCTTCTATACTTTTATATGAGTAAAACTATTCGGAGATAATGTGGATGTGGAAGTTTTCAAGGAGGCGATCGGGGTGAAGGAAAAGACGAAGAAAACGACAGCTGACAACGTTACCGTGATGCAAAATGATTTTACCAAGGCGCAGCACAGTCAGAAACGTATATTTCAGAGGGAAAAGAAAGCCCATATGAGAAGATTGTCCCTGATTTTTTTCTTCGGCGCTGCCCTGATTTTGCCTTGCCTGTGGAAAACAGTCGGAAACTGGCTGGAAATCCGTAATCTCGATGCTGCCATTGCTGCGGCCCAAACAGAGAAAAAGCAGGCTAAGGACGAAAATACGCAATTGACCTATGAAGTCAAATTGTTGCAGGATGATGAATACATCGCCAAATTGGCGCGCGGTAAATATTATTTGAGTAAAGATGGTGAAATCATCTTCAGTTTGCCTGAAGATAATCAGACAAAAATGGCCGAGAAACAAGAGAATGCGGCAGATTCGGATTCATGAATCCATTGATGAGTAAAGATTCTATTTTTTTCTGCAAAATCCGTGTTATAATTAGCTGAGCAAAAATGAAGGAGGAACTTTTTTTTTATGTCAATTGAAGTTGGGAATAAAGTATCAGGAAAAGTTACAGGGATTACAAATTTTGGTGCATTCATTGATTTAGGTAGCGGTAAGACAGGATTAGTTCATATTAGTGAAATTTCTGATACTTTTGTAAAGGAAATAAAGGATGTTTTGAAGGTTGGCGATGAAGTGATCGTAAAGGTTATGTCCATTGCCGATGATGGGAAGATTGGCCTATCCATCCGTAAAGCTGTGGACAAGCCAGCAGGGGAAGTTACCAGACCCCAACGAGAAAGTAGACCTTATCAAAAAAGTACAACTCCTCGTCCAGAAGGTTCTTTTTCCAAAGGCAGAAAAGATTTCTCAGCCCATCAGGATAAAGGTCTTAAAAACGACTTTGACTCGTTGATGAGCAGCTTCTTGAAGGACAGCGAAGACCGTCTGACTTCCATCAAGCGCAATACGGAAGGCAAACGTGGCGGCCGTGGCGGCAGACGTGGATAGAAAATAGTGATTTCTAGAGGATGGGCAAAAGGGAAACCGATTGTCGCACCCTCTTTTTTGCTTTACTAGGAAAGAGAGCAGGGATGTTATGCAGGAATATATTCTGCGTCTATGCAAAGAGCTGGAACGCCAGCAACTTTGGGATAAAGAAAGCCGTTTGCTTTTGGCTGTATCAGGCGGTGCGGATTCCATGGCATTGCTGGGGCTTGTCCAGCAACTGCCGTCGGAATGGCAACCGCAGTTCGCGGTCGTGCATGTCCATCATCATCTCAGGGAAGAGTCAGATGAGGAATTCCGGATGGTCCAAGACTATTGTCAAAATAAAGGGATACCATTTTTTTCGGAACACTGGTCCGAAAAAAGCCACCCGAGTTCGAACCTGGAAATGGCAGCAAGAGAATTCCGCTATGCCTTCTTTACTGATATGATGGAAAAATGGTCAGCGACTCACTTGGCGACAGCTCACCATGCCGATGATCAGTTGGAGACGATTCTGATGCGTCTGGTGAGGGGGAGTACGCTGCAGGGTATCTCCGGAATCTCAATGACGCGCACTTTTGGCCCTGGGCAACTCGTCCGCCCGCTGCTGGCGTTTCAAAAAGACGAACTCTATCAGATTTGCGGAATGGCTGGAATTCCTTATCGGGAAGATAGCACCAATTCAGAGCTGACTTTCACGCGGAACAGATACCGGAACAGCATCATTCCGCTGCTGAAGGCGGAAAACAACCAAGCACCCAAGCATTTCGGCGATTTTTCGGAAGATCTGCAGGATGTATTGACTGTCGTTCAACCTCTTGTAGTCCAGTCGTTTCGTTCATTGTTCACCAAGGTTGAAGCGGACTGGGTATTGGATCTGGTCGCATGGAAAATGTGTGACGTTTCCTTGCAACGGCTCGTGCTTAGTCATTTTGTGACGGAGCAGATGATACCGGCAGGATATGACTTCCGGAGGAGCCAACTGACTGCCATCATGGATCTTATCGAAAACCAATCTCCCCAAAAGCAAATATCTTTGGCAGGAGGGTGGCAGGCCAGAAAAAGGTATGATAAACTTACTTTCTTATCCCCTGATTCCGTCAGGATCGCTTTTTCCGATTTTTCTGAAGTATTGGAGCTAAATAAATGGGTAACCTTGCCTTCTCATGGTAGAATAGGATTATTTCATGGCGATAATGCGTTTTCAAAAGAAATGCCGAAGGATGCTCAGGTCGTTGGAATCAAGGACGATTTGGCACGGATGCCTTTTACGGTGCGTTCCCGGCATACGGGCGACAAGATAGTTTTGAACAAAAATCAGCCATTCACAAAAAAAGTGAGCCGGCTTTTTGTGGATAAGAAAATTCCGGATGAAGAAAGACGAAAAGCCTGTATCGTCACTGATGGCGAGGGACGTATTCTATGGGTGCCGGGCTATGCCCAGTCCGTCTGGTTGTCCGAGAATGACAAGGAACAAACGTGTTATAGATTGATTTACATTAAATAAAATTTTGAGGTGAAAGAAATGTTACATCCTGATATCAAGGAAGTATTATATAGTGAAGAAGAAATCAGCGCAGTAGTCAAAGACTTGGGCGCGCAATTGACGAAAGAATATGAAGGGAAAAATCCGTTGGTGATTGGCGTTCTGAAAGGTGCCGTCATGTTCATGACCGACTTATCTCGTGCGATGGCATGCGATCTGGAGTTGGATTTCATGGACGTTTCCAGTTACGGAGCCGGAATGGAATCAAGCGGAGACGTGAAGATTCTGAAAGATTTAGATACGACAGTGGACGGACGCGACCTGTTGATCGTGGAAGATATCATCGACACCGGACGGACGTTAAGTTACCTGATCGAAATCTTCAAATACCGTAAAGCGAAATCCATCAAAGTGGTCACTTTGATGGACAAAAAAGAACGCCGCGTCGTGGACTTGGAAGCGGATTACATTGGGATCAATGTCCCGAACGAGTTCGTAGTCGGATACGGATTGGACTTCAATGAAAAGTACCGGAACCTCCCTTATATCGGGATTTTAAAAACCGAAGTTTATGAGTAAAATCATTCGTTAAAATTGGTCAGATATGATATGATTAGTGAGATACCAGTATATTGAACAAACAAAAAAGATGAGACGTAAGATAAAGTCTGCGAAGAACGATATCTGACGAGGAGGTTCTAATGAAAAAAAATAATTTTCTTAAAAGCAGCGGCTTTTATGTGTTGATCTTCCTTGCGATCATTGCCGTGGTTTCAATGATTACAGGCGGTATGGAGACAGAAACGAGCCAAGAAATTTCAGCAAGCGAATTTATGGATGCCTTGAACTCGGAAGAGGTGGATAGTTTTACGATCCAACCGGGTGCAGGCGTTTATGAAATCAGCGGTGAATACCGCACCGAACAAGAACTGGAAGTTGCTGATTCATCCAGCGATCTACTGTTGTTTGATGATACGACCAGTACAACAACGAAGAATTTCACAACCAGGGTCTTACCGAATGATGAAACTCTGAAACAGATTACAGACATCGCCGAAACGACGGATACACAGATGGTGCCGTTGGAGGAAGATCAGTCCGGCGCATGGATCAGCATCCTGTTCAGTGTATTGCCGATCGTCATCTTCATCTTCTTCATGTACATGATGATGGGACAAGCTGGAGGAGGACAGGGCGGTAACCGCAATGTCATGAACTTCGGCAAAACGAAGTCAGAGGATGCCACCAAAAAACCCATGAAAGTGCGTTTTTCTGACGTCGCTGGTGCAGAGGAAGAAAAACAAGAGCTTGTTGAAGTTGTGGAATTCCTGAAGGATCCACGTCGTTTCACTGCACTTGGCGCAAGAATTCCGGCCGGTGTTTTGCTGGAAGGACCTCCAGGTACAGGTAAGACCTTATTGGCTAAAGCTGTTGCTGGTGAGGCCGGTGTGCCTTTCTTCTCGATTTCCGGTTCGGAATTCGTGGAAATGTTCGTCGGTGTCGGTGCCAGCCGTGTGCGTGATTTGTTCGAGCAAGCCAAAAAAGCCGCTCCTGCAATCATCTTCATTGATGAAATCGATGCTGTCGGACGTCAACGTGGCGCCGGTATGGGTGGCGGGCATGATGAACGCGAACAGACACTGAACCAATTGTTGGTTGAGATGGATGGTTTTTCCGGTAATGAAGGCATCATCGTAATTGCTGCTACCAACCGTTCGGACGTACTCGATCCGGCGTTGCTTCGTCCAGGCCGTTTTGACCGTCAAATTTTGGTGGGTAGACCGGATGTAAAAGGTCGTGAAGCCATACTGAAAGTACATTCCCGCAATAAACCGTTGGCAAGCAACGTCGATCTGAAAGTTGTCGCGCAACAGACACCTGGCTTCTCTGGAGCAGATCTGGAAAACCTGTTGAACGAAGCAGCCTTGGTCGCGGCAAGACGGAATAAAACAAAAATCGATGCACTTGATGTTGACGAAGCCCATGACCGTGTCATTGCCGGTCCAGCCAAGAGAGATCGTGTCATCAGCAAGCGTGAACGTGAAATGGTTGCTTTCCATGAAGCCGGTCATACAATAGTCGGTATGGTCCTGAGCGATGCGCGCATTGTCCACAAAGTTACGATCGTTCCACGCGGTCGCGCTGGAGGATACGCAATCATGCTTCCGAAAGAGGATCGATTCCTTATGACGAAGGATGAATTGTTGGAACAAGTGGTTGGCTTGCTTGGTGGACGTGTTGCGGAGGAAGTTGTCTTCAACGTCCAAACTACAGGCGCCAGCAACGACTTCGAACAAGCGACTGGCTTGATCAGAAGCATGGTTACCGAGTACGGTATGAGTGAGAAGTTGGGCACTGTGCAGTATGAGGGGAATCATCAAGTATTCGTCGGACGTGACTATGGCCAAACCAAAGCTTACTCTGAAGATATTGCTTACCAAATCGACTCGGAAGTCCGTCGTATGATGAGCGAAGCGCATGTCAGAGCGCGTCAGATCATCGAAGAACACCGTGAACAACTGAATTTAATCGCTGCAAAATTGTTGGAATTGGAAACATTAGACGAGAAAACAATCCGAAGCTTGTTCGAAACCGGCCAAATGCCTGCGGACTCGAGTTCAGAAGAATATCCAAGCGAAAAAGCGCAGTCTTTTGAAGAAGCCAAACGGGCCCTCGAAAAGAAAGAGGCTGAAAAAGTTCGTGAAGAAGAGCAGGCCCTTGCTGCTGACGAACCCGAAGATTCATCTGAAGTTTCATTGCCGTCTGCAGATACTGAAGCGGACAAAAATTCAGAAAAAGAATCGGAAAATGAAGCCACCGATACAGAAGAAAAATAAAAAAAATAGCGTTTAACAAAAAGTCTGGGATGAAAATCCCGGACTTTTTGTCATCAATCAACAACTTTGTAAAAGTAAGTAAGCAAAGTATGGTTGCTTTCGTTCCGACCTATAGTAGAATGATAGAGAAACAATTTAAGAATGTGATGGAGGATTATACATGAGTGACTATTTAATTAAAGCATTAGCTTATGAAGGACAATTCCGTGCGTATGCAATCGACGCAACAGCAGCGGTTGCGGAGGCCCAAAGAAGGCATGATACATGGAGCGCTTCTTCTGCAGCATTAGGCCGCACGATGGTAGGAACGTTATTGCTGGCTGCTGCTGGCTTGAAGAATGAGGAAAAAATGACTGTCATCGTGAATGGTGATGGCTTGGGAGGCCGCATACTCGCAGATGCGAACGGCAAGGGTGATATCAAAGCCTATATTGCAAACCCGAACGTCAATCTTGCATTGAACGACGCTGGGAAACTGGATGTGCGTGCAGTTGTGGGGACGGAAGGCAGCTTAACCGTCATAAAAGATTTAGGGATGAAAGAACCGTTTACAGGCCAAGTTTCTCTTGTCAGCGGTGAATTGGGCGAGGATTTCACCTACTACATGGCAAATTCTGAGCAAATACCTTCAGCCATCGGTTTGAGCGTGCTGGTGGACACCGATGATTCGATCAAAGCTGCTGGTGGCTTCATGATCCAAGTAATGCCTGACGCCAGCGATGAAGCCATCACAAAAGTGGAAAAGAACATCGCAGCCATTCCGTTGGTTTCCAGATTGATGGAAAACGGTGAAACGCCTGAACAGATTTTGACGCGCATATTGGGCGAAGAAAATGTGGAAGTGTTGGAGAAGATGCCTGTGCGTTTCCACTGCGATTGTTCCAGAGATCGGTTCAGCGAAGGGTTGAGTTCGATCGGCAAGACCGAGTTGCAGGAAATGATCGAAGAGGATCATGGCGCTGAGGTTGTCTGCCATTTCTGTGGCGAAAAATACCACTATTCGGAAGCGGATCTTCAGGAACTGGTAATGGCCATTGATGAAAAGCGCGCTGCCAACATCTGATGTCGCCGGCGTTTCGCTTGTAATGCGGTTTCACGTAACCTACAATGAAAGTAATCTATCCGTTTGACGGAACTGATCAGTAAAATTTATCTGAGCTGGAGGAATCGACATGGTAAAAGTAGTCTCTTCAATTGCGAGTTTGATCGGGGAAACTCCGATAATCAAACTGAATAAAGTGGTACCCGCGGGTGTAGCTGATGTTTACGTTAAGCTGGAAGCGTTCAACGCGGGCGGAAGTGTGAAAGACCGCATCGCGCTGAATATGATCGAAGTGGCGGAGGAAGAAGGCCTACTGAAACCCGGGTACACAATCGTTGAACCGACCAGTGGGAATACAGGCGTCGGCTTAGCTATGCTGGCTGCCGCAAAAGGCTACAAATCAATTTTTGTCATGCCCGATACGATGAGCATGGAAAGACGCTTATTGTTGGCAGCTTATGGCGCTGAACTGGTTTTGACTCCGGGAGCTGAAGGCATGAACGGTTCGATTGCGAAAGCAAGGGAAATCGCAGCGCAACCGGATCATTTTATGCCGATGCAATTCGATAATCCAGCCAATCCGGCTGTGCATGAAGCCATCACCGGTCCGGAAATCATTGAAGCGTTTGAAGGCAAGACGCCGGACGCCTTTATTGCCGGAGTCGGAACGGGCGGAACCGTGACGGGAGTCGGCAAAGCTTTGCGCAAAGTCAATCCCAATGTTGAAATATATGCACTGGAGCCGACCGATTCGGCTGTATTGAGCGGAAAACCGAAAGGACCGCACAAAATCCAGGGTATCGGGGCGGGCTTTATCCCGTCAGTCTTGGACACGACACTTTACAACGGTATCGTCCAAGTCTCCAATGAACAAGCCTTCGAAATGGCTCGCCGTGTCGCACAGGAAGAAGGCATTCTGGTGGGGATTTCAGGCGGGGCTGCCATCGCCGGTGCGATCGAAGTGGCCATCCGTTTAGGCAAAGGCAAGTCCGTCTTGACTGTGGCGCCGGATAACGGAGAACGCTACCTGTCCACGCCTCTGTTCAGCGTACAATAATAAATGGATAAGAAGGACAGGCCGATTGGATGGCTTGTCCTTTTTCTTATTTGTGATGCGTCATCTGCAATCAGGCAAGATATTTTTCTTTTCTTACTGATTGTAAGATGATAGAATGGTCCAAGAGTTTTTCGAGCATCCAGAAAATGGATGAGATCACCATAAATAAATAACAAAGGAAGTAAAAAATGTATAAAATTGGCAATATTGAAATCAATAATCCGGTCGCAGTCGCACCTATGGCCGGAATCAGCAACGCTGCCTTCCGTGTCACCGTCAAAGAGATGGGTGCAGGCTTGGTCGTCTGCGAGATGATCAGCGATAAGGGCATCCAATTCCGCAATGAGAAGACTTTGCGGATGCTGCACATCGAGCCGAATGAGTATCCGTTGAGCGTGCAGATCATGGGCGGCAACAAGGATACGCTGGTTGAAGCAGCAAAATATGTGGCGGAAAACACGGAAGCAGCCATCATCGACATCAACATGGGTTGCCCCGTCAGCAAAGTCATCAAGGCGGAAGCGGGAGCCAAGTGGTTGTTGGATCCGGGCAAAGTCTATGAAATGGTATCCGCTGTCGTGGATGCCGTTGATAAGCCTGTAACCGTGAAAATGCGGACCGGTTGGGATTCCGATCATCTGTTTGCCGTGGAGAATGCCTTGGCTGCAGAACGCGCTGGTGCAGCCGCTGTTGCGATGCACGGCCGCACACGCGTACAGATGTATGAAGGCAAAGCCGACTGGAACATTTTCAAGGAAGTCAAGCAAGCTTTGACGCGCATCCCATTGTTGGGGAACGGGGATGTGAAGACGCCTGAAGATGCGAAGCGGATGATGGACGAAACAGGCGTGGATGGTGTCATGATCGGGCGGGCTGCCTTGAGCAACCCTTGGATGATAAAACAAACAGTCCACTATCTGGAAACGGGAGAGATGTTGCCGCATTCCACCCCGCGTGAGAAGTTGGAAATCGCAAAACTGCACTTGGACCGATTGACCGATCTTAAGGGCGAAACAGTTGCTGTCAAAGAGTTCCGCAGCATCGCGGGTTATTACCTGAAAGGCATTCCGCGGGCTTCAAAAACAAAAGCTGCAGTCACATCTGCATCCAGACAACAAGAAGTTGTCGACTTGTTGGATCGGTTCATTTTTGAAATAGAAGAACGCGAAGCCACAAAAGAAGCGCCTACATCCGAAAAAATCGAAATAAATAGCTAAGACGGCTTGATTTTTCACTCTTTTATTGGCAATATTAAGAAGATTATGAAACAAGTAGATTTAAGAACGGAGTGACCTCATTGAGTCAAGAAAAACATTCAGAAGAAATGAATGACCAATTACTGATTCGCCGTGAAAAAATGCAGACTTTACGCGAAGAAGGAATTGAACCCTTTCAAAATGGTTTTGTAAGAACACATTTATCCGCAACTATCCATCAAGATTTCGATGCTTTTACGAAAGAGGAAATCGAAGCAAAAGATGAGACCATCGTTTCCGTAGCTGGCAGAATCATGACAAAACGCGGCAAAGGCAAGGTTGGCTTTGCGCATTTACAGGACAGCAAAGGCCAAATCCAGATTTACGTGCGCAAAGATGCTGTCGGGGAAGAGAATTATGCGATCTTTAAACAGGCCGATCTAGGGGACATCATTGGCGTTACTGGACCGATCATGAAAACCGATGCCGGTGAAGTTACCATAAAACCGACGCAGCTTGTGCATTTGACGAAAGCGTTGCGTCCGTTGCCTGACAAATATCATGGGTTGACGAACGTTGAACAAAAATATCGTCAACGCTATCTTGACTTGATCAGCAACAAAGAGAGCTTCAATAAGTTCGTGCAACGCAGCCAGATCATCAGCGAAATCAGAACGTACCTGAACGGCCTCGGCTACCTGGAAGTAGAAACGCCGACTTTGCACAACATGGCAGGCGGGGCTACCGCAAGACCTTTCATCACGCACCACAATGCATTGGATATGGAATTGTACATGCGCATCGCCTTGGAGTTGCACCTGAAACGCCTTGTGATCGGCGGTATGGAAAAGGTTTATGAAATCGGTCGCGTATTCCGTAATGAAGGAATCGATACCACCCACAATCCAGAATTCACGATGTTGGAAATGTATACAGCTTATACCGACTTCCACGATGTGATGGAAGTGGTCGAAGGCATCTTCGAAACGGTTACAACGAAGGTCAAAGGCTCCTCAACAGTGGTCTATGACGGTACCGAAATCAATTTGGCCGGACCATACCCGCGCATCCACATGGTTGACGCAGTCAAAGCCGTTACGGATGTCGATTTCTGGGCACCGATGACGGACGCAGAAGCACAAGCTTTGGCGGAAAAACATAATGTGCCGTTCACGAAGAACATGACGGTAGGACACATCATCAATGAATTTTTCGAGGCATTTGTGGAAGACACGCTGGTTCAGCCGACATTCATCTACGGTCATCCGCTGGCGATTTCGCCATTGGCACGTAAAAATGAAGAAGATCCGCGCTTTACGGACCGTTTTGAAATCTTTATCATGGGTAAGGAATACGGTAACGCCTTTACCGAGCTAACGGATCCAATCGATCAAAGAGAACGTTTCGAAGCGCAAGCTACGGAAAAAGAGCAAGGCAATGACGAAGCGCATGGCGTTGATGAAGACTTCATCGAAGCTTTGGAATACGGTATGCCTCCGACAGGCGGATTGGGCATCGGCATCGACAGATTCGTGATGATGTTGACCGACAGTCAATCCATCAGGGACGTCCTGCTGTTCCCGACGATGAGAAATCTAGAGATTTAACTTAAATGTGAGGGGTTGCCGCGATTTCGCGGTAACCTTTTTATATATTTAGGAAATAGTGTGCTCCAGGCGCTTCCGGAATCGGATGAATGAAATGAAAAAAAATAAAAAAACTTCCAAATAAAACAAGACAAACGGTTGACGGTCAGAAATATACATGTTATGATTCATAAGGTGATTTTATACACAGATTCCTGAACAATATCTTTCAGTCGTGCTGACTGGTGTATGATTGTCACAGAAAGAATAGTAAGTCGAAATATTCGATTTATTTATTTTTTTAACTAAAAAGGAACCACCTGGATGTGTGGACCTAGTTATCCCATCGAGGAAGGAGGAAAATCAATGCCTACAATCAATCAATTAGTGCGTAAACCTCGCAAATCTGCTATTGAAAAATCAACTGCTCCTGCTTTAGGAAAAGGTTACAATAGCTTCAAGAAATCTCAAACAAATACAAACTCACCTCAAAAACGTGGTGTTTGTACTCGTGTGGGTACAATGACTCCGAAAAAACCTAACTCAGCGTTACGTAAGTACGCTCGTGTACGTTTGTCTAACTTATTAGAAGTTACAGCTTACATTCCTGGTATCGGACATAACCTACAAGAACATAGCGTGGTGCTAATCCGTGGCGGACGAGTAAAAGACTTGCCAGGGGTACGTTATCATGTCATTCGTGGCGCTCTTGATACAGCTGGTGTAACCAACCGTATGCAAAGCCGTTCTAAATACGGAGCTAAGAGACCTAAGAAAAAATAATTAAACAATAAACGAAAAAACAAAAGTTAAGGAAGGAGGAATTTGAATGCCTCGTAAAGGTCCAGTAACAAAACGTGAAGTAATGCCAGATCCGATTTACAATTCAAAATTGGTGACTCGTTTAATCAACCGTATCATGGTTGATGGAAAACGTGGTAAAGCTGCTACAATTTTATATAACGCATTTGAAATGATCAAAGAATCTACAGGAAACGACCCGTTGGAAGTTTTCGAACAAGCTATGAAAAACATCATGCCTGTTTTAGAAGTAAAAGCACGTCGTGTAGGGGGTTCTAACTACCAAGTTCCTATCGAAGTACGTCCAGATCGTCGTATGGCTTTAGGATTACGTTGGTTGGTAAGCTACTCTCGTCTACGCGGTGAAGATACTATGGAAGAGCGTCTAGCTAAAGAAATTATGGATGCTGCTAACAACTCTGGTGCTTCAGTTAAGAAACGTGAAGATACACATAAAATGGCAGAAGCTAACAAAGCTTTCGCTCATTACCGTTGGTAAAATTTTCTTGCAAGAATTTTTTCTTGCAAGAAATTTGCTTTATGGTTGTATAAGTCACCATTTTTCCAATAAAATGGACTTGCAATTACTTTTACAAGAGAGAGGTGTTTGAAGAAGATGGCACAAAGAGAATTTTCTCTACATAATACGAGAAATATCGGTATCATGGCTCATATTGACGCTGGTAAAACAACGGCAACTGAACGTATTTTGTACTATACCGGTAAAATCCATAAGATCGGTGAAACCCATGAGGGTGCTTCACAAATGGACTGGATGGAACAAGAACAAGAACGTGGTATTACCATCACTTCAGCTGCTACTACTGCACAATGGAAAGGGTATCGCGTAAACATCATCGATACTCCTGGACACGTGGACTTCACTATTGAAGTTGAACGTTCCCTACGTGTATTGGATGGCGCTGTCGCTTTACTTGATGCACAATCAGGCGTAGAACCTCAAACTGAAACAGTTTGGCGTCAAGCTACAACTTATGGTGTTCCTCGTATTATATTCGCTAACAAAATGGATAAAATGGGTGCAGATTTCCTGTACTCTTTAGACACTCTCCATGACCGTCTGAATGCTAATGCGCATCCGATTCAATTGCCGATTGGTTCTGAAGATACATTCAAAGGTATCATCGATTTAGTCGAAATGAAGGCTGAAATCTATGACAACGACGAAGGTACTGAATACCATGAAGAAGATATCCCTGCGGAATATCTTGAAGCAGCTGAAGAATGGCATACTAAATTAGTTGAAGCTGTTGCTGAAACTGATGAAGCTTTGATGGAAAAATATCTTGATGGTGAAGAAATTACGAAAGAAGAATTGAAACAAGGTATCCGTACTGCTACATGTAATGTAGAATTTTTCCCGATGCTTTGCGGTTCTGCTTTCAAAAATAAAGGCGTTCAATTGTTGCTTGATGCAGTTATTGACTACCTTCCATCACCATTGGATGTTGCTGCCATCACAGGTACTGACGTAGATACTGAAGAACAAGTTGCTGTTCCTGCAAGCGACGAAGCGCCATTTGCAGCCTTAGCATTTAAAGTTATGACTGACCCGTTTGTAGGTCGTCTTACATTCTTCCGCGTATATGCTGGTACTCTTCAAAGCGGTTCTTACGTTCAGAATGCCACTAAAGGCAAACGTGAACGTGTAGGCCGTATCCTACAGATGCATGCTAACCACCGTAACGAAATCCCAGAAGTATTTGCTGGAGATATCGCTGCTGCAGTTGGTTTGAAAGATACGACTACAGGAGACACTTTGTGTGATGAAAAGAAACAAGTAATCCTTGAATCTATGAATTTCCCGGAACCAGTTATCGAAGTTGCTATTGAACCTAAATCAAAAGCTGACCAAGATAAAATGGGTATCGCGCTGCAGAAACTTTCTGAAGAAGATCCTACTTTCCGTGCTTCCACTAACCCAGAGACTGGTCAAACGATCATTGCTGGTATGGGTGAGTTGCATTTGGACATCATCGTTGACCGTATGAGACGTGAGTTCAAAGTTGAAGCTACAGTAGGTGCTCCTCAAGTATCTTACCGTGAAACATTCCGTCAATCAGTTCAATCTGAAGGTAAATTCGTTCGTCAATCAGGTGGTAAAGGTCAATTCGGTCACGTATGGGTTGAGTTTACTCCTAATGAAGAAGGAAAAGGCTTTGAGTTCGAAAATGCTATCGTCGGTGGGGTTGTTCCTCGTGAATATATCCCTGCAGTTGAAGCAGGTTTGAGAGACGCTATGGAAAACGGTGTGTTGGCTGGTTATCCTTTAGTTGACGTTAAAGCTAAATTGTATGATGGTTCTTACCATGATGTCGATTCATCTGAAACAGCATTTAAAGTTGCTGCTTCACTTGCTTTGCGTAACGCAGCTAAAAAAGCTGACCCTGCAATCCTTGAACCAATGATGGCTGTAGAAATTACAGTTCCTGATGACTATTTGGGAGATGTAATGGGTCATGTAAGTTCTCGTCGTGGACGTATCGAAGGTACTGAAGCACGCGGTAACGCACAAATCGTTAAGAGCAGCATTCCATTATCAGAAATGTTTGGATATGCTACAACTTTACGTTCTTCTACACAAGGCCGCGGAACTTTCTCAATGACATTCGATCATTACGAAGCTGTTCCTAAATCTGTTCAAGAAGAAATCATCAAGAAGAGCGGAAAAAACAGCGAAGAGTAATCTCGCTGTTGCTTAGCTTGTATATTGCTTTTTCGAGCACAAATCGGTATACTTTATACGATAGACGATTAAAGTCTAGACAAATTATAAGCACTCAATATGAGGAGGAAATGATTTAAAATGGCAAAAGTAAAATTCGACCGTTCAAAGCCCCATGTAAACGTTGGTACAATCGGACACGTTGACCATGGTAAAACAACATTAACTGCAGCTATCACAACAGTTTTAGCTAAAAAAGGGTTCGCTGAGGCATCTAACTATGCTGCAATCGACAACGCTCCAGAAGAAAGAGAACGTGGTATCACAATCAACACTTCTCACGTTGAATACTCAACTGAAACTCGTCACTACGCTCACGTAGACTGCCCAGGCCATGCTGACTATGTTAAAAACATGATCACTGGTGCTGCACAAATGGACGGAGCTATCTTAGTAGTTTCTGCTGCTGATGGCCCAATGCCACAAACTCGCGAGCACATCTTGTTGTCTCGTCAAGTTGGTGTTCCTTACATCGTAGTATTCTTGAACAAAGTCGACATGGTTGACGATGAAGAATTATTGGAATTAGTTGAAATGGAAGTTCGTGACCTGTTAACAGACTACGATTTCCCTGGCGACGATGTTCCTGTAATCGCTGGTTCAGCTTTGAGAGCTCTTGAAGGCGACCCTGCTTACGAAGAAAAAATCTTGGAATTGATGGCTGCTGTTGACGAATATATCCCAACTCCAGTTCGTCAAACTGACAAGCCATTCATGATGCCTATCGAGGACGTATTCTCAATCACTGGACGTGGTACTGTTGCTACAGGCCGTGTTGAACGTGGACAAGTCCGCGTTGGTGACGAAGTTGAAATCGTCGGTATTGCTGAAGAAACTAAGAAAACAGTTGTTACCGGTGTTGAAATGTTCCGTAAATTATTGGATTACGCTGAAGCTGGCGATAACGTAGGAGCTTTGTTACGTGGTGTTACACGTGAGCAAATCCAACGTGGTCAAGTATTGGCTAAACCAGGTTCAATCACTCCACATACAACTTTCACTGCTGAAGTTTATGTACTTTCAAAAGAAGAAGGCGGACGTCACACTCCATTCTTCACAAACTACCGTCCACAATTCTATTTCCGTACAACTGACGTTACAGGCGTATGTAACTTACCAGAAGGCGTTGAAATGGTAATGCCTGGCGACAACGTTACTATGACTATCGAATTGATCCACCCAATCGCTATCGAAGACGGAACTAAGTTCTCTATTCGTGAAGGTGGACGTACAGTAGGCGCTGGCGTTGTAGCTTCAATCACTAAATAATTTTATTTCAAAATAAAATTCGAAAAACGGGAGCCTCGGCTTCCGTTTTTTTTTTCGGAAAATTTCAATCCAGGAAGGCGTTCTTCAATAGAGCGTCTTTTTGTGTGGGGTGAGAGCAGTGGGGGCCCGGAGAGGAAAGCCCGGAATTTTTACCATTTCAGTTCTGTCTTTGTTGGAGTTCACATTATATAGAAGAAACAGGAATTTCGACTGGGCTTGCTGGGGTGATCCATTCATTGAACGCAGCTATTTTACAGATATATTGCCCCATTTTTTATTTTTTTTATTGCGACCTCAGTTCATGTCAGGTTATATAACGCATTTTTAGTGATTGAACCGTTTTCATGACACGGTTACAGCACTTATCGAGGGCGGGATAGCCTTTTATTTCTTACTAGGGCAAGTTGCGCAGCCTTGAGCCTCCGTAACGACTTGTTCATGTCACTTTATATCACACAAGTCGTCATCATTTTGATGCTTTTATATTTTATGGGGTGTAAAGTAAGAAACATCACAAAGCAGTAATACACCAAAAAAATTATCAGCAGAAGGAGAATCTATATGGAGAACATTAATTATGCAGACACAACTTTCGTCTTCCTCGCAACGATCTTAGTCATGATGATGACGCCCGCTTTATCCCTATTCTACGGAGGGATGGTCCGGAAGAAAAATGTCCTTAGCACGACAATGCATAGTTACGCTGCCATCGCAGTCGTCTCTATCCAATGGCTATTATTCGGCTACTCTTTTGTATTCGGAGGCGACTCGAAATTTTTCGGCGATTTGTCTTTCACATTACTCAACGGTGTGGGCTTCGCGCCAATCGATTATGCACCGACCATTCCGCATCAACTATTCATGATGTTTCAGATGGCTTTCGCAATCATCACCCCAGCTTTGATTTCAGGAAGCATCGCGGAACGCATGAAGTTTCCTGCATTCCTTGCCTTCATCCTTTTATGGACGACTTTCGTCTATGATCCGATTGCCCATTGGATTTGGGGGAATGGCGGTTGGATCCGCGAACTGGGTGCACTCGACTTCGCAGGCGGGAGCGTCATCCATATCAGTTCCGGTATATCGGCTCTGGTAGCAGCCATTTATCTCGGCAAAAGGAAAAACCACGATTCCGTCAAACCGCATAATATTCCGATGACAATGATCGGTGCCGGCCTTCTGTTGTTCGGCTGGTTCGGTTTCAACGCCGGAAGCGCTCTGGCGATCAATGATATTGCGCTGGATGCCTTCATCACGACAAACACTGCCGCTGCAACTGCCGGCATAAGTTGGATGATCTGCGAATGGATCATCCACAAGAAACCGACTGCTCTTGGATTCGTCAGCGGTATCGTTGCCGGTCTGGTTTCGATCACTCCTGGTGCCGGATTTGTCAGCCCGATTTCAGCTTTAGCCATCGGTTTCATCGGCGGGATCGTCTGCTTCTATGGCGTATCCGTCCTTAAGAAGAAATTTGATTATGATGATGCGCTTGATGCATTCGGATGCCATGGCATCGGCGGTATCTGGGGCGGCATCGCAACAGGTATCTTTGCAACAAGCAGCATCAATCCTGCCATCGAAGGCGGTTTGGTTGACGGCAGTGCCTCACTTTTGATTGCAGAAATTGTCAGCATTTTGGCTGTACTTGCATACGCTGGTATCATGTCCTATCTACTGTTGAAATTGATCAGTAAATTTATGCCAGTGCGAGTCTCTGAAGAAGAAGAAGAAATTGGATTGGATTATGCTCTCCATGGCGAAACGGCATACGGCAGTCTGGCTGTAGCTTTTAGTGAAGCCAATTATTCAAATACAGCTGCATCGGTTGTACCGGGTGAATTAAGAACGGCTTTCCAAAAATTCCAGGAGCGCACTTTCGGAGGCAACGATCAGGAATTGGCCTTCGCGAATGCATCTCTGGAAGACCTAGATAAATCAGTGGTTGTTGAATACCAAGCCTCCGGAGGTACAACAGGCGGTCAAGATGCACAAACTAAAATCACTAAAATTGAAATCATCACGAACGAAAGTAAATTTGAAGGCCTGAAAAAAGCACTGAACAGCATCGGAATCACAGGCATGACCGTTTTCGATGTATTCGGCTACGGCATGCAAAAAGGGCATAGCACCTATTACCGAGGCGTAGAGACTGAAGCGGATCTGCTGCCGAAGATCCGTGTCGAAGTTGTCGTCAGCACGGTTCCTGTCCAAGAAGTCGTGGACGCTGCCAGAAAAGCTTTGTACTCAGGCAATATCGGTGACGGAAAGATATTCATCTATAATGTAGAAAATGTCATCCGTGTCAGCACGGGGGATGAAGGTAAGAAAGCTTTGGAATATCCGAACGAATAAGCAATAAGGGGTTGTCTCATACGAGATGGCCCCTTATTTAATTTTGTTGCATTTCTTGAGTCTAACTATTCGACAGTATCATTGGACTTGCTTTCTTCTTGCGGATCAGTATAATAGTGAAGGGACAAAAGGTTTCACAGTGCTCAGGCAATACAAGTCATTTGGACAATAGCAGAAACTGAATATTATTTTCAGAAAAGACTTGCTTTAACTAATGCGATTATGTATAATATATTGGTACGGCATTCATGGTTATGAATAATGTATTGGGGACCGTTCATTCGGGAACTGCAGCTAAGAGACGAGAGGTTGCGACACACCCGGTCGCTTTGTCACGGCGGGTGTGCCGGGGAATTTTCGTGGAGCTAGTCTTATGAATTACATCTGACGAAGGAGGGAACAACATGGCAAAACAAAAAATACGTATTCGTTTAAAAGCATATGAACACCGTGCTCTTGATCAATCAGCGGATAAAATCGTGGAAACAGCAAAAAGAACGGGAGCTACCGTTTCTGGTCCGATTCCATTGCCGACTGAAAGATCACTATACACAGTGATCCGTGCTACTCACAAGTACAAAGATTCTCGTGAGCAGTTCGAAATGCTTACACACAAACGTCTAATCGACATCATCAACCCAACAACAAAAACTGTTGACGCTTTGATGAAGCTTGACTTACCAAGCGGCGTAGACATCGAAATCAAATTATAATCAAACCTATCATATAAAAAACAAACGGAGGTGTTACCATGACCAAAGGAATCTTAGGCAAAAAAGTAGGAATGACTCAATTCTTTACTGCAAACGGTGAGTTAGTACCAGTTACAGTTATCGAAGCTACTCCAAACGTTGTTTTACAAGTTAAAACCAACGAAACAGACGGCTACGAAGCGGTACAACTAGGCTACCAAGAAATGCGTGAAGTATTGTCAAACAAACCTGCTAAGGGTCATGCAGCAAAAGCAAAAACTGCTCCTAAGCGCTTCATTCGTGAATTTAACAATGTTGAGCTAGGAGAATACGAAGTAGGAAAAGAAATCAAAGTTGATATCTTTGAAGCAGGCGACATTGTTGATGTCACTGGTACCACTAAAGGACATGGCTTCCAAGGCGTAATCAAACGTCACGGACAAAGCCGCGGACCAATGGCCCACGGATCTCGTTACCATCGTCGTCCGGGTTCAATGGGTGCTGCTTCATTCCCATCCCGCGTATTCAAAGGTAAAAAATTAGCAGGACGTATGGGTAACGATCGCGTTACTATCCAAAACCTTGAAATCGTTATGGTTGACGTTGAGAAAAACGTTATCCTGGTTAAAGGTAACGTACCTGGTTCTAAAAAATCATTAATCGAAATCAAAGCAGCTCGCAAAGCTGTCAACAAATAATAAAAAAGAGAGGAGGAACGAGAATAATGCCAAACGTAGCCTTATTTAAACAAGATGGAACACAAAACGGTGAAGTGACTTTGAATGAAGAAATCTTTGGGATCGAGCCTAACGAAAACGTTGTTTACGATGCAATCATCATGCAACGCGCTTCTTTGAGACAAGGAACTCACGCAGTAAAAAACCGCAGCGCTGTCAGCGGTGGTGGTCGTAAACCATGGAAACAAAAAGGAACAGGCCGTGCACGCCAAGGTTCAATCCGTTCACCACAATGGGTTGGCGGTGGAGTTGTCTTTGGACCAACACCTCGTTCTTACAGCTATAAATTAAACAAGAAAGTTCGTCGTTTAGCTATCAAATCAGTTCTTTCAACGAAAGTTGCTGAAGGAGACTTGATCGTAGTTGAAACATTGAACTTCGATGCACCAAAAACAAAAGAATTTGCAAATGTGTTGAAAAACCTTAACGTTGATACGAAAGTATTGGTTGTTGTAGAAAACGACAACGATTTTGCAGCATTATCTGCACGTAACCTTCCTGGTGTAACAGTCGTTAACGAAACAGGAATCAACGTATTGGATGTTGTTTCAAACAACAAATTAGTCTTGACACAAGCTGCTCTTTCTAAGGTAGAGGAGGCTCTTATATAATGGAAGCAACAGACGTTATCAAACGCCCAATCATCACGGAAGCTTCTATGCTTGCAATGGATGAAAAGAAATATACCTTTGAAGTGGATGTACGTGCTAACAAAACATTGGTTAAACAATCTATCGAATCATTGTTCGGTGTAGATGTTAAAAACGTAAACATCATGAATGTACGCGGCAAACTTAAACGTATGGGTAAATACAAAGGCTATACAAAAAAACGCCGTAAAGCAATCATAACTTTGACTGAAAATTCTAAAACAATCGAATTATTCGAAAATTAATTTACTTAAATAATCAAATAGGAGGGGAAAAAACGTGGCGATTAAGAAATACAAACCTACCACAAACGGCCGTCGTAATATGACTGGTTCTGATTTCGCAGAAATTACAAAAACAACACCTGAGAAATCTTTGGTCGAACCAATCAAAAGAAAAGCCGGTCGCAACAACCAAGGTAAAATTACCGTTCGTCATCAAGCTGGTGGACACAAACGTGCTTACCGTGTGATCGACTTCAAACGTAATAAAGATGGAGTCATTGGTATCGTCAAAGCTGTCGAGTACGATCCAAACCGCACTGCAAACATCGCGTTGATCCAATATGTTGATGGAATCAAAACTTACATTATTGCCCCTAAAGGCATCGAAGTAGGCCAACAAATCGAATCTGGAGTAGGATCTGATATCAAAATCGGAAACGCTATGCCATTGGCAAACATCCCAGTCGGTACTGTTATCCACAACATCGAAACAAAACCAGGCAAAGGCGGTCAATTGATCCGTTCAGCTGGTACAAGTGCTCAAGTACTTGGACAAGAAGGTAAATATACACTAGTTCGTTTGAACTCAAGCGAAGTACGTTTAATCCTTTCAACTTGCCGTGCAACAATCGGTTCAGTAGGTAACGAACAACACGAATTGATCAACATCGGTAAAGCTGGACGTAACCGTTGGTTGGGTAAACGCCCTACTGTCCGCGGATCTGTAATGAACCCGAACGATCACCCACACGGTGGTGGTGAAGGTAAATCTCCAATCGGACGCAAAGCGCCAGTTACTCCTTGGGGTAAACCTGCTCTTGGTTACAAAACTCGTAGCAAGAAAGCTAAATCTAGCAAGCTAATCGTTCGTGGACGTAAAAAATAATTATCACAACAATAAGTAACTGAAGCAACACATAATCGAAAGGAGGCTTCACCATGGGTCGTAGTTTGAAAAAAGGACCTTTTGTCGATGAACATTTAATTAAGAAAGTTGAAGCTGCTCTAGCTAGCGAAAAGAAACAAGTAATTAAAACTTGGTCTCGCCGCTCAACAATTTTCCCACAATTCATCGGACAAACGATTGCAGTTTATGATGGAAGAAAACACGTTCCAGTTTACATTCAAGAAGACATGGTAGGACACAAATTAGGAGAATTCGCTCCAACAAGAACATACCGTGGCCATGCCGCAGACGACAAGAAAACAGGTCGCCGTTAATTACGAGGGGAGGAAATAACATGCCAGAACAAATCACAGCTGCAAAAGCATCTGCACAAACTGTTCGCATTGCCGCTCGTAAGGTTCGTTTAGTAGTGGATCTTATCAGAGGCAAGAGCATCGGAGACGCAATCTCCATTCTGAAATTCACACCACGTGGCGCTTCGCCCGTTGTAGAAAAAGTGTTGATGTCAGCAATTGCTAATGCAGAACATAATTATGACTTAGATATCGAAAGCTTGGTAGTAAGCGAGGCTTATGTTAACGAAGGACCAACGATGAAACGTTTCCGTCCACGTGCAAAAGGATCAGCTTCACCAATCATGAAACGTACTAGCCACATCACAATCGTGGTATCAGAAAAGAAGGAGGGATAATCTGTGGGTCAAAAAATTCATCCATTAGGATTACGTGTCGGCATCATTCGTGACTGGGATGCTAAATGGTACGCTGAAAAAGATTACGCAGCTTTCTTACATGAAGATTTACGTATCCGTAAATACATCGCAAAGAACTTAAGCGAAGCTTCTGTTTCTAAAATTGAAATTGAACGTGCAGCTAACCGCGTGAACGTTTCTATTCATACTGCCAAACCTGGAATGGTAATCGGTAAAGGCGGTTCTGAAGTTGAAAAAACTCGTAAAGAGTTAAATGAACTTACTGGTAAAAAAGTACACATCAACATCGTGGAAATCAAAAGACCAGACTTGGATGCTAAATTAGTTGCTGAAGGTATCGCTAAACAGTTGGAAAACCGTGTAGCTTTCCGTCGTGCGCAAAAACAAGCAATCCAACGTACAATGAGATCTGGCGCTAAAGGGATCAAAACGCAAGTTTCTGGTCGTTTGAATGGTGCAGATATCGCTCGTGCTGAAACTCATGCTGAAGGAACTGTTCCATTGCATACATTGCGTGCGGACATCGACTACGCTTGGGAAGAAGCAGACACAACTTATGGTAAATTAGGCGTTAAAGTTTGGATTTACCGTGGTGAAGTTTTACCAGCAAAAAAAACAACTGAGAAAGGAGGGAAATAACCAATGTTAGTACCTAAACGTGTAAAACACCGTCGTGAGTTCCGTGGAAAAATGCGCGGAGAAGCTAAAGGCGGAAAAGAAGTAGTTTTCGGTGAATACGGTTTGCAAGCTGTTGACTCTCATTGGATCACAAACCGTCAGATCGAAGCTGCTCGTATCGCTATGACTCGTTACATGAAACGTGGCGGGAAAGTTTGGATCAAAATATTCCCTCACAAATCATATACATCCAAAGCTATCGGAGTCCGTATGGGTTCTGGTAAAGGGGCACCTGAAGGTTGGGTATCTCCAGTTAAACGCGGCAAGATCATGTTCGAAGTAGCAGGCGTCCCTGAAGAAGTGGCACGCGAAGCTCTACGTCTTGCATCTCACAAATTGCCAGTTAAAACAAAAATTGTAAAACGTAAAGAAATTGGTGGTGAATCGAATGAAGGCTAATGAACTTAAAGAGTTATCCACTGCTGAAATGATTGAAAAAGAAAAACAATTCAAAGATGAATTATTCAATCTACGATTCCAACTTGCAACCGGACAGTTAGAAAATACTGCCCGCTTGAAAGAAGTACGCAAATCAATTGCACGTATTAAAACTGTATTGCGACAACAAGAATTGCAAAAATAGTAGATCAGCAAAGGAGGTCACAACGAAATGACTGAAGAACGTAACCAACGTAAAGTCTACCAAGGTGTTGTTGTTTCCGACAAGATGGATAAAACAATCGTTGTAGAAGTATCTACAACAAAAACACATCCAACTTACGGTAAACGCGTTAAGTACTCTAAAAAGTACAAGGCACATGATGAAAACAACCAAGCTAAAATGGGAGATGTAGTTAGAATTATGGAGACTCGTCCTCTATCTGCTACTAAAAACTTCCGCTTGCTTGAAGTTGTTGAAGAATCAGTAATCATCTAATCAGACAAATAAATATTTTATATCCGGAAGGAGGATACTGACGTGATACAAACAGAATCCCGCTTAAGAGTTGCTGATAATTCAGGAGCTAAAGAAGTGTTAACTATCAAAGTTTTAGGTGGTTCAAACCGCAAATTTGCAGGAATTGGTGATACAATCGTCTGCACAGTAAAACAAGCTACACCCGGTGGTGTTGTCAAAAAGGGTGATGTAGTTAAAGCTGTTATCGTTCGTACAAAACACGGCGCACACCGTAAAGATGGTTCTTACATCAAATTTGACGAAAATGCTTGTGTAATCATTCGTGACGACAAGAGCCCTCGTGGAACACGTATCTTTGGCCCAGTTGCACGTGAATTGCGTGACAACAACTACATGAAGATCGTTTCCCTTGCTCCAGAAGTATTGTAATCAACTGTCATAAATGAAGGAGGTGCAACAAAGCATGCACGTAAAAACTGGTGATAAAGTTAAAGTCATTACTGGAAAAGATAAAGGTAAAGAAGGAGTCATCCTTAAAACTTTCCCTAAAAAAGATCGTGTTATTGTCGAAGGCATTAATATTGTCAAGAAACATCGCAAAGCTTCTCAAACAAACCCAACAGGTGGAATTCTTGAAGAAGCAGCACCTATCCATGTTTCTAACATTATGTTAATTGATGCTAAAACTGGCGAACCTACTCGCGTAGGATCTAAAGTCGTAGATGGCAAAAAAGTCCGCGTTTCCAAAAAAACCGGCGAAATCATTGATTAATTATTAGAGGAAGGAGGATATTCTAAATGAACCGTTTAAAAGAAAGATACACAAAAGAAATCGTTCCATCATTGATGGAAAAATTTGAATACAGCTCAATCATGCAAGCACCTAAAATTGACAAAATTGTAATCAACATGGGTGTGGGTGATGCAGTTTCAAACACAAAAAACCTAGATAAAGCAGTTGAAGAACTAACTTTGATCTCTGGTCAAAAACCAGTCATCACTTTAGCTAAAAAATCAATCGCTGCATTCCGTTTACGTGAAGGTATGCCTATCGGCACTAAAGTTACTTTACGTGGCGAAAGAATGTACGACTTCTTAGATAAACTAGTAACAGTTTCATTACCACGTGTACGTGATTTCCGTGGGATCAGCAAAAAATCTTTTGATGGTCGTGGAAACTATACTTTAGGTATCAAAGAACAATTGATTTTCCCAGAAGTTGACTATGATAGAGTCGACAAAGTACGTGGTATGGATATCGTTATCGTAACTACTGCTAACACTGACGAAGAATCAAGAGAATTATTGACACAACTTGGAATGCCATTCCAAAAATAAGCTAAGGAGGCGAATAATAATTGGCTAAAAAATCCATGATTGCTAAAAACAAACGTCCCGCAAAACATTCTACTCAAGCTTACTCTCGTTGTGAACGTTGCGGACGTCCACATTCAGTTTATCGCAAATTCAAACTTTGCCGTATTTGCTTCCGTGAACTTGCCTATAAAGGACAAATTCCCGGCGTGAAAAAGGCTAGCTGGTAATTTAACCATACTCGCAAAAGGAGGTATAATGTAAATGGTCATGACAGATCCAATCGCAGATTTCTTAACTCGTATTCGTAATGCCAACATGGTACGTCACGAATCTTTAGAAGTGCCTGCATCAAAGACAAAATTAGAGATCGCTAACATTCTTAAGGCTGAAGGTTTCATCAAAAACTTTGATTACACTTCAGACGACAAACAAGGTGTTATCCGTGTATTCTTAAAATATGGTCCAAACAACGAACGCGTCATCACTGGTTTGAAACGTATTTCAAAACCAGGCTTGCGTGTATACGCTAAAACTGGCGACATCCCTAAAGTATTGAATGGTTTAGGAATCGCAATCGTGTCTACTTCTGAAGGTGTTATCACCGACAAAGAAGCAAGAGCGAAAAACATCGGCGGCGAAGTATTAGCTTACATTTGGTAATTTTAAAAAAAATAAGAGAAAATAAAGGAGGTGCAGCCCTGTGAGTCGTATTGGAAATAAAGCAATCGAAATCCCAGCTGGCGTAACCGTTACTCAACAAGGTAACACTGTTACAGTTAAAGGCCCGAAAGGCGAATTAACTAGCACATTTAATGAAATGATCGGCATCAAGATCGATGGAAACACTGTTACTTTCACTCGTCCTAACGAAGAGAAATTCACTAAATCCATTCATGGTACTACACGCGCGTTGGTAAACAACATGGTTGTAGGTGTATCTGAAGGATTTATGAAAGAATTGGACTTAGTAGGGGTTGGGTACCGTGCTCAATTGCAAGGCAAAAAACTTGTATTGAACGTCGGTTATTCTCATCCAGTTGAATTCACACCTGAAGACGGTATCGAAGTGGAAGTACCAACTAACACTAAAATCATCGTTAAAGGTTACGATAAAGCTAAAGTTGGCGCTTTGGCAGCCAACATCCGCGGCGTACGCCCACCAGAGCCTTACAAAGGTAAAGGTATCAAATACGTTAACGAAATCATCCGTCGTAAAGAAGGTAAAACAGGTAAATAATAGTCCGCTATTATTACTTGCTTCCTGAACGACCCAACAAAATAAATTTAAAGAGGTGACAATTGTGATTACTAAACCAGATAAAAACAAAGTGCGCCAAGCTAGACACGCACGCGTAAGAAGAAAAATCTCTGGTACTGCAGAGTGCCCACGCTTGAACGTTTTCCGTTCCAACAAAAACATCTACGCTCAATTAATTGATGACGTAGCGGGTGTGACGCTAGCAAGTGCCTCTACAAAAGAAACAGAAATCGCAACCGGTACTAAAACTGATGCTGCTACTGCAGTTGGAAAACTGATTGCTGAACGTTCTGTTGCTAAAGGTATCAAAAAAGTAGTCTTTGACCGTGGTGGCTATCTGTACCATGGCCGTGTACAGGCTTTAGCTGAAGCTGCTCGCGAAAATGGACTAGATTTCTAAGAAAAGGAGGATAACCACACATGGTTTATGTTGACCCAAATCATATTGAATTAGAAGACCGCGTTGTTGCGATCAATCGTGTAACAAAAGTTGTTAAAGGTGGACGTCGTCTGCGTTTTGCTGCTTTAGTTGTTGTAGGAGACAGAAACGGACATGTAGGATTCGGTACTGGTAAAGCAGCTGAGGTTCCTGAAGCTATTCGTAAAGCTATCGAATCTGCTAAAAAGAGCCTTATTGAAGTTCCAATGTCTGAATCAACAATCCCTCACAAAGTTATCGGAACTTTCTGTGGCGGTAACGTAATGTTGAAACCTGCTAAATCCGGTTCCGGAGTTTCTGCAGGCGGAGCAGTCCGTGCCGTTGTCGAATTAGCTGGTATCGCTGATATCACAAGCAAATCCCTTGGTTCTAACACACCTATCAACATGGTACGTGCTACAATCGATGGCTTGAAACAGTTGAAAAATGCTGAAGATGTTGCGAAATTACGCGGCAAAACAGTTGAAGAATTACTAGGATAAGGAGGACTACATAATGGCAGAAGTAAAGATCACTTTAAAACGCAGCTTGATTGGACGTCCTCAAAACCAAAAAGATACTTGCAAAGCTTTGGGATTGTCCAAAATCGGCAAATCTGTTGTTAAACCAGCTAACCCAGCTATCTTGGGCATGGTCAACACAGTAAGCCACTTAGTTATATCAGAAGAAGTTAAATAATAAACATCAGATTAAAGGAGGTGCCAAGTTACTATGAAACTTCATGAATTAAAACCTGCTGTAGGATCACGTAAAGAACGTAACCGTGTCGGTCGCGGATCTTCATCCGGTAATGGTAAAACATCCGGTCGTGGACATAAAGGCCAAAAAGCCCGTTCAGGCGGCGGTGTGAGACTTGGATTCGAGGGTGGACAAACTCCATTGTTCCGTCGTCTTCCAAAACGTGGATTCACGAACATCAACCGTAAGGAATATGCTGTCATCAACTTAGAAATCTTAAACCGTTTCGAAGATGGTACAGAAGTTACTCCAGCTTTATTAGTTGAAACTGGTATTGTCAAAGATGAAAAATCAGGCATCAAAGTTTTAGGCAACGGAAGCGTTGAGAAAAAACTGACAGTTAAAGCTAATAAATTCTCCGAAGCAGCACAAAAAGCTATCGAAGCTGCAGGTGGGACTGTTGAGGTGATCTAATGTTTGCTCTTCTGAAAAATGCATTTCAGGCGAAGGACATTAGAAATAGAATCTTTTTTACTCTAGGTATGTTGATTGTGTTCCGTCTCGGAACACATATTACTGTACCGGGTGTTGATGCGGGTGCCATCACAAACTTGGCATCGACAGGCTTGTTCAGTCTGTTGAACACATTCGGAGGTGGAGCGCTTAGTCAGTATTCCATTTTCGCTATGGGTGTTTCGCCATACATCACTTCTTCTATTGTCGTTCAATTGTTACAAATGGACATTGTTCCGAAATTTGTGGAATGGTCCAAACAGGGTGAAGTAGGTAGAAGAAAGTTAAATCAAGTTACAAGATATTTGACAGTCATTTTAGCATTTGTACAATCTGTCGGTGTTTCGATCGGTTTCAACCAACTCTCAAACTTGGGTTTGGTCAACGATCCGGGTATGACAACTTATATGATCATCGCGTTAGTGATGACGGCAGGTTCGATGCTTGTTGTTTTTCTCGGAGAATCGATTTCAATGCATGGTATCGGAAACGGAACGTCATTGATCATCTTCTCGGGTATCATCGCAAGAATCCCTACAGATCTTTACACTTATTACAATGATCGTTTTGTGGATGCAGGATCCGATTTAATGAACAACATATTGTTCTCGGTTGCGCTTTTGACAGCAATATTATTGGTGGTCATACTCGTTGTGTACGTTCAACAAGCTGAACGTAAAATCCCCATTCAATATTCCAAGCGTGCTTCCGGATCAAATCAATCCGCGCATTTGCCTTTAAAAATTAATTCCGCTGGAGTCATTCCAGTAATCTTTGCCAGTTCTTTCATGATGACCCCGCAAACGATCCTCGGATTTTTCGCGGCAACTCAAAGTGAAGCTAGCTGGTATCAAATTTTGTCAACCATCTTTAATTACCGTGAACCCATCGGCGCAACAATCTATACGGTACTGATCGTTGTCTTCACTTACTTCTATGCCTTCATTCAGATCAATCCTGAAAAGATGGCAGAGAACTTGCAAAAGCAAGGCGGCTATATTCCAAGTGTACGTCCGGGTAAAGGGACAGAAGATTATATTTCCGGCATGATTATGCGATTAAGTACGGTCGGCGCGCTATTTCTTGGACTGATTGCGTTATTGCCAATCATTGCCTCAGGTTTGTGGGATTTGCCGGACTCGCTCGCCCTTGGCGGCACAAGTCTTCTGATTGTAGTAGGTACTGCATTGGAAACGGCAAGACAAATTGAAGGTCGAATGGTTAAACGTAATTACCAAGGATTTATTCAATAGTAAGTTTGTGGGGGGGAAAGTGATTTCCTCGTCACATATTCTTACATATTTAGGAGGCAGTAAAATGATGAACCTAATTATTATGGGTCTTCCCGGTGCTGGAAAAGGAACACAGGCTGAAAAGATCATCGCGAAATACAACATTCCGCATATCTCTACAGGAGACATGTTCCGAGCTGCCATGAAAAATGAGACAGCGTTGGGCCTGGAAGCAAAATCATATATGGATAAAGGCGAACTTGTTCCAGATGAAGTTACAAACGGGATCGTTAAAGAGAGATTAGCAGAATCTGATACTGAAAAAGGCTTTTTATTGGATGGTTTTCCAAGAACCCTCGTACAAGCAAAAGCACTTGAAGCTATCATGAATGAACTCGACAAAAAAATCGATGCTGTTATTAACATTGATGTGAACCCTGAAGTTTTGATGCAACGTCTAACGGGTAGAATCATTTGCCGCTCTTGCGGAGCGACTTACCACAAAGAAAACAATCCTCCTAAAACAGAAGGAACATGCGATCGCTGTGGCGGACACGAATTCTATCAACGTGAAGATGACAAGCCTGAAACTGTAGAAAATCGCATTCAGATTAATCTAGAACAGTCTAAACCAATCATTGCATTTTACAGCGAAAAAGGATTGGTACATAATGTGGATGGCGAAATCGGCATCGACAACTTGTTTACTGAAATCCAAAAGATTATAGAATAGTTGCAAATGTCATTTGAAATTAATCGAAAATTTCTTTTCAATCGATACTTGCTATGATATAATCTAGCAGTTAGAGTAAAAATTGCCAAGACATAAGATTAATCAGCTCAACAGAATGTTAGGAGGTTAGCAGGCGTGGCGAAAGACGATGTAATTGAGATCGAAGGAGTTGTCGTTGAAACTTTGCCCAATGCAATGTTTAAAGTCGAACTTGAAAATGGTCACATAGTATTAGCTCACGTATCTGGTAAAATTAGAATGCATTACATCCGCATTTTGCCAGGCGATAAAGTTACGGTAGAATTATCACCGTACGATCTTACTCGTGGACGCATTACTTACCGCTTTAAATAATTGCACTCCATCACTAAATAGGAGGGAATTTAAATGAAAGTTAGAGCATCAGTAAAACCCATTTGCGAAAAATGCAAAGTCATTCGTCGCAATGGTCGTGTTATGGTGATTTGCGAAAATCCCAAACACAAACAACGCCAAGGATAATAACAAGGAGGTGCCTATAAATGGCTCGTATCGCAGGAGTAGATGTTCCGCGTGACAAACGTGTAGTTATTTCATTAACTTATATTTTTGGTATCGGATTGAACACAGCTCAAAAAGTTTTAGCAGCAGCTGAGGTTTCAGAAGATACTCGCGTTCGTGATTTAACGAATGATGAATTAGACCGTATCCGTATTGAAGTGGATAAATTAAAGGTTGAAGGCGATCTTCGTCGTGAAGTTAACCTAAATATTAAACGATTGATTGAAATTGGTTCTTACAGAGGAATGCGTCACCGTCGTGGTTTGCCTGTTCGCGGACAAAACACTAAGAACAACGCACGCACTCGTAAAGGCCCATCTAAAGCAGTCACTGGTAAGAAAAAATAATAATTAAGTGAAGGAGGTCAAAACTTCATGGCTAAAAAAGTAGCTCGCAAACGCCGCGTAAAAAAGAATGTTGAAGCTGGTGTAGCACATATCCGCTCAACTTTTAATAATACTATTGTTATGATTACAGATGTTCATGGAAATGCTATTTCATGGTCATCAGCAGGTTCATTAGGATTCAGAGGTTCTCGTAAATCTACTCCTTATGCTGCACAAATGGCTGCAGAAGCAGCAGCTAAAGTTTCTATGGAACATGGCATGAAAACAGTTGAAGTAGCTGTTAAAGGTCCTGGTTCTGGACGTGAAGCTGCCATTCGTTCATTGCAAGCAGCAGGTTTGGAAGTTACCGCAATCCGCGACGTAACGCCTATTCCTCATAATGGATGCCGTCCACCAAAACGTCGTCGTGTTTAATTGAGAATTGTACTTGTATGTAACGAAACGCAATGGACTCACTAACATGAACTTCACGTTTTGAAAGGGGTAAATTGATAAATGATCGAAATTGAAAAACCAAGAATTGAAACGATTGAGATCAGCGAAGATGCCAAATTTGGCAAATTCGTTGTAGAACCACTAGAACGCGGTTATGGAACAACACTTGGGAACTCATTACGTCGAATTCTATTATCTTCACTTCCTGGTACAGCTGTAACAACTATCCAAATCGATGGTGTTCTGCACGAATTTTCAACGATTGATGGTGTTGTCGAGGATGTTACCCAAATCATTCTGAACATCAAAAAATTAGCTTTGAAATTGTATACGGACGAAGACAAAACAATCGAGATTGACGTAAAAGGTCCAGCAGTAGTAACTGCAGCGGATATTACCCATGACAGCGATGTGGAAATCTTAAACCCTGATTTATATATATGTACAGTTTCAGAGGGAGCACATTTTCATGTTCGCTTGGATGTAAAAAATGGCCGTGGTTATGTTCGTTCCGAATATAACAAAACGGAAGATATGCCGATCGGTGTTTTGCCAGTCGACTCCATCTATACTCCAATCAGCAAAGTGAATTATCAGGTTGAAAACACTCGTATCGGACAAAAGAATATTTATGATAAATTAACGTTGGATGTCTGGACAGATGGTTCCATCAGCCCGGAAGAAGCAGTCAGCTTGGCTGCCAAAATTTTAACGGAACATTTGAATATTTTTGTTAATCTGACCGATGAAGCCCGTAAGGCTGAGATAATGGTTGAAAAAGAAGAAACACATAAAGAGAAAATGCTGGAAATGACTATCGAAGAATTGGATTTATCCGTACGTTCTTATAACTGTTTGAAACGCGCAGGCATCAACACAGTCCAAGAATTGACAGACAAATCTGAAGCAGAGATGATCAAAGTACGTAATCTGGGACGCAAATCACTTGAAGAAGTGAAAAACAAGCTGAATGACCTTAATCTAGGCTTGCGTCAAGACGACTAGTACTGTACAAAGGAGGAAAACCTAGGATGGCTTACCGTAAATTAGGACGCACAAGCGCTCAAAGAAAAGCAATGCTTCGCGATTTGACTACTGACTTACTTATCAACGAACGCATCGTTACAACTGAAGCTCGTGCTAAAGAAATTCGTTCAACTACTGAAAAGATGATTACTTTAGGCAAACGTGGAGATTTATCTGCTCGTCGTTTAGCTGCAGCATACGTTCGTAACGAAGTTGCAGATGTACGTGAGGAAGATGACAAAATCGTTGTTCAATCAGCTTTACAAAAATTGTTCAGTGATATCGCACCTCGCTATGCAGAACGTCAAGGCGGATACACACGTATCTTGAAGACAGAACCTCGTCGTGGCGATGCTGCACCAATGGTTATCATTGAATTAGTATAATTCAATCGCATAAAGATGAAACGTTCACTTTTAGATGAAATAGAGTGTTATGATGATGGGCTTGCTTCTGGCTTCCCTAGTCTAGCTCAAGGTTCTTCCGAAGATCGCATGATCTTCGGAAGGGCATTTTTTCATCAAAAAAAGTGCTTTTTTTATCAAAAGAAACTAGAAAATGCAAATATATTTTCTAGTTTCTTTTGATATATAAAATAAAAGCGTTTTATTTCCGCGCTGTGTCAAGACAGTGGATGAAAAATATGGAGGAGTAGTTTATACTTACAAAGTAGACATTCCTTTTCCGTATTTTTCATCTTTTTTTTATACCCGCTTGGCTGTGGGGGGGATGAACGGTCACGGGCAGTAAGATTCAACTATAGAGAAAGTAGGACTGCAATCATGAATGAAATTATCGAGTTGCGCAATGTGACTTTTTCCTATTCAGAGGAAGATGCAAGACCGGCATTGAACAACGTTTCCTTAACGATCCGGCAGGGTGAATGGATCGCCATCATCGGGCCCAATGGTTCAGGCAAGTCGACCTTGGCCAAAACGATCAACGGCTTGATAGAAGCGAACTCCGGAGAAGTGATCATTGAAGGGATTCCTTTGAATGCAGAAACGGTTTGGGACGTCCGCAAAAAAATCGGGATGGTTTTCCAGAATCCGGACAATCAGTTCGTCGGTTCGACCGTTCAGGACGATGTTGCGTTCGGTTTGGAGAATGTCGGCATTCCCCGCGAAGAAATGGTGAAGCGCGTTGCTGATGCAGTAGCGGCTGTGAACATGGCCGACTTCATGGACAAGGAGCCGGCACGACTTTCGGGCGGCCAGAAACAACGGGTGGCGATCGCTGGGATCGTGGCTTTGTCCCCTGACATCATCATCCTAGATGAGGCGACGACCATGTTGGATCCGGAAGGCCGTCACGAAGTCATCGAGACCATCCAAGAAATCAAGGAAAAAGAAAATTTGACGGTGATTTCGATCACCCATGACATCGACGAGGCCGCGAAGGCGAACCGCATCTTTGTGATGGAAGCCGGGCAATTGAAACGGATCGGCACACCGGAAGAGATATTCAGCTTGGGCAAGGAAATCATCGATATCGGTTTGGATATCCCATTCCCAGAGAAGCTGAAATACCAATTGAAGAGACAGGGACTGGAAGTTCCTGAAGAATATTTGACTGAGGAAGGGATGGTGAGTTGGTTATGGACATTACTTTCGAAAAAGTAGGCTATTCCTACTCTGCCGGAACGCCTTTCGAAAACCGGGCCCTCTATGATGTGAACCTGAACATACCGGACGGCAGCTATACAGCGTTGATCGGACATACCGGCAGCGGGAAATCGACGGTCACGCAGCATCTGAATGCTTTATTGAAACCAACAGAAGGCAGCGTAACGATCGGTGACCGCATCATAACGAACAAATCCAACAACAAAAACCTGAAGGGCCTGCGCAAAAAAGTCGGGATCGTGTTCCAGTTTCCGGAGTCGCAGCTATTCGAGGAGACGATCGCGAAGGATATCGCCTTCGGTCCGATGAACTTCGGCGTCAGCGAAGCGGACGCAATGGCGATCGTGAGGCGCGTCTTGCCTTTGGTCGGCTTGGATGAGTCCTTCATGGAACGCTCGCCCTTCGACCTTTCAGGGGGGCAAATGAGACGCGTAGCGATTGCCGGAGTTTTGGCGATGGAACCGGAAGTGCTGGTCCTGGATGAACCGACGGCCGGATTGGATCCTGCGGGCAGACGGGAAATCATGAATATGTTCAATCAACTGCATATCGACAACGGACTGACCATCGTATTGGTTACGCATCAGATGAATGATGTCGCAACCTATGCGGATCATGTGGTCATCCTTGAGAAGGGGACAGTTGTCCGGATGGGCCCGCCTGCAGAAATTTTCAAGGATGCCGCTTGGCTCCAGGAGAAACAATTGGGCTTGCCTTCCGCACTGGCTTTCCTCGATACGTTGAGCAAAAAGACAGGCATCGATTTCGGAAGCGAAAGGCCGCTGCGCACGGAACAACTGGCGGCTGTGCTGATCGCCAAAATCAAAGAGAACCAAGGAACCAAAAATGTCGCTAAGGAAGAGGGTGGCATAGATGTTGGATAAATTACTTTTCGGGCGCTACATCCAAGGCAACTCGCTGGTCCATAGACTGGATCCGCGCGCGAAGCTGATCGGTGCTTTCTATTTCATCATCGTCATCTTCCTGGCCAACAACTGGCAGACTTATTTGATCATGACGTTGTTCACTTTCCTGTGCGTCATCCTTTCCGACATCAAACTGTCGGTCTTCTTGAACGGTGTGAAGCCGCTGATTTGGTTGATCATGTTCACGGTATTGCTGCAGATCCTCTTCACACGGGGCGGGGAAACATATTTTGAACTGGGACCGATCAGCGTCACTTCGTTCGGGGTGATCAACGGCGCCTTCATCTTCATGCGCTTCGTCCTGATCATCTTCATTTCGACGCTGCTGACGCTCACGACGATGCCGTTGTCGTTGACCGATGCAATCGAAAAACTGTTGGGGCCGCTGAAACGCTTCAAGGTTCCTGTCCACGAAATCGCACTGATGCTTTCCATTGCGTTGCGTTTCGTGCCGACGTTGATGGATGAAGCTTCAAAAATCATGAATGCGCAACGGGCTCGCGGCGTCGAGTTCGGTGAAGGCAATATCGTGAAGCAGATGAAGGCAGTCACACCGATCTTGGTGCCGCTGTTCGTCAGCTCGTTCAATCGTGCCGATGAATTGGCGAACGCCATGGAAGCGCGTGGGTATCAGGGCGGTGAAGGCCGAACGAAATACCGCGTCCTCGATTGGCAGAGGCTGGATACGCTGAGTATGCTGGCGTTTGTCGTGCTGACAGGGCTGTTGCTGTTCTTCCGATCTTGAGCGCATACAGAGGCAATCTGCCGTTATAGAACGAGTCTGGGGACCGGGTAGTACTTCCGGTCCCTTTTAAAATAGAAAAAAACATAACCATACATATCGGAAAGATAAGAAAGACAAGAAAGGGGCATACGCCACCAATGAGTGCACAACGATTCAAATGCATCGTGCAATATGACGGAACGGGTTATGTGGGTTATCAGGTCCAACCCAACGGCAACAGTGTCCAAACGGAAATCGAAAAGGCTTTGAAGAAAATGTCGAATGGGCAGATCATTCCGATCCATGCATCCGGCCGGACCGATTCGGGTGTCCATGCACTCGGGCAAGTCATCCACTTCGATTACCCGGCTGCGATCAAGCCGGATCATCTGCTGCGGGCGTTGAACAGCTTGCTGCCTGATGACATTTTGGTTACATCCGTGGAGTTCGCTCCAGAGGAATTCCATTCGCGTTACCATGCGATGGGTAAAAAATACATTTACCGGGTCGATCTCGATCGCTTCCCGAACCCCTTCAAACGACTCTATACAACGCACCATCCTTACCGCTTCAATATGGCGAATCTGGAGCAGGCCATCAAAAAACTGGAAGGCGAGCATGACTTCACCAGCTTCTGTTCGACAAAAACCGACAAGACCGATCTGGTCCGGACCGTTTATGAAGCGAGTGTCAGGAAGGACGAGGAAAACAATGAACTGGTCTTCACCTTCAGGGGCAATGGTTTCCTCTACAATATGATCCGCATTTTCGTGGGGACGCTGCTGCAGATTGCTGACGGTCTGAAAAAGGTCGAGGAAATCGACCGCCTTTTGGAAGTGAAGGACAGGCGCCAAGCCGGACCGACAGCCCCATCGCAAGGGTTGTATCTCGTGGAAGTGTATTATGACGAAGAAAAATTAAGGAACGGATAGGGGGAAGAGGCATGTTTAAAAAGGAAAGAGCGGAAATCGATGCCATCGACCAGGAGTTGGTGAAGCTATTCGAACGCCGGATGGATGCAGTTACGGAGATTGCGCGGATCAAGAAAGAGAACGAGCTGCCGATCCTGGACCAATCAAGGGAAGACAAGGTGTTGGATAAAGTGCGCGGGCTGACCGATAACAAAGCCTACGAAGACAGCGTGGAAGACCTCTTCCGTTGCCTGATGACGATCACGAAAGCATTCGAAACCAAACAGAACGAAGAATAAATCAAGAATGCTGAAAAAGCGGCTGTGGAAAAGACGAGATCTTTTCCACAGCTGCTTTTTTGCGTGCTTGAGCAATGGCGAGCGGCGCCAGCTCCGGTGAAGCAGCCGTCGCCGGAGGACAGCTCCTGCAATCTCCGTCAGCTCCGGCGAAGCACCCCCCACAGGAGCTGACGCTCCCGCAAAAAGTCTGAACTCCGGCGAGGCCTCCGTTCACCGGAGGAAACCACCGGACAGCGCTGAAAAACAAAAACCCCCGCAAGCGCCACAAGCCCTTCGGAGGTTTTCAACATACTATATCTTTTGCGGTCTACCTTATCAGACTTTGGCAACAACCGCAGCCTTCGCGAAGGCCTGACGCAGATCGGCGATCAGATCATCCGCATCCTCGATTCCTGTCGAGATGCGCAGCAGATCGTCCGTCAAACCGTATGATTCGCGGATTTCAACCGGAATATCGGCATGTGTCTGGGTAGTGGGGTAAGTGATCAGACTCTCCACGCCGCCCAAGCTTTCAGCGAAAGTGAAGATATTCAGGGCATCCAACACGGCAGGGATACAGGCTTTATCATGCAGCGTGAAGCTCAGCATGCCGCCTTTACCCGGGTAATAGACCGATTTGATAAGATTTTCCGTTTCCAGATAAGCAACGACTGCCTGTGCATTCGTCTGGTGCTGTTTCATGCGCAGCGGCAACGTCTTCAGTCCGCGGACCAAGAGCCAACAGTCGAAGGCGTCCAAAGTGCCGCCTGCCGTATTCAGTTGGAAAGCCAGCTGTTCGCCGAGCGCCTTGTCGTTCGTCACGACCGCACCCGCCAACAGATCGTTATGGCCACCAAGGTATTTGGTGGCGCTGTGGACGACGATATCGGCGCCCAGATCCAAAGGACGCTGCAACAGAGGTGTGTAGAAGGTATTGTCCACAATCACCAGTAAACCGTGTTTTTTTGCGATCTCAGCCACCGCCGAGATATCTGTTTCCTTCATGAGCGGATTCGTCGGCGTTTCGATGTAGACAGCGGCGGTATTATCCTGGATGGCCGATGCGATATCGATCGGATCATCGACATAAGTGAAGGAATAGAAGCCTTTTTTCTCCATATCCTGGAAATAACGGAAGCTGCCGCCGTAAAGGTCCCTGGATGCGACGAAATGGCTGTTGACCGGGAAAATGCTGAAGGCGAGCTGGATGGCACTCATACCTGAGCTGGTAGCGAAGCCTTGGACGCCATTTTCAAGAACAGCCAAACCTTCCTGAAGGATATCCCTAGTCGGATTGGCGGTGCGAGTGTAGTCATAGCCGGTCGATTGGCCCAAGCCAGGATGTCCATAAGCTGTGGACAAATAAATCGGGGCACTGACGGCGCCTGTTTTCGGATCTTTTCTGTTTCCCAATTGCGCAAGATAACTTTGAATGCTGATATTGTCCATCATCGATTCTCCTTTATGCGAAATGACATACATAAGTGCATTATCATCTTTTTATCATTTAAAATTAATGTTAGTGCAATGGTAGCACGAGTGCTTAAAGTGGTCAATATTTTTATGTATTTAAAGTCAGTGAAGTTGCGAGAAATAACCGATCACGCTTGAACGGTTATTTCTCTGGAATGATGTTAAAATTCCGAAACTCGCGTATAATGGAAATATAAGAATGAATGAAGGAGAGTGGAATAATGGTAACGTTCATCAAAGAACTCAAACGCATCCCACGCGGCGATGTGCCGGATTTTGTGGCTGCTGCAATGCCTCAGTTTTATGAAGCGATCGGTCTGCCGAATGATGTGGTCCTTTCCGTGCAAGCCAGCATGGCGCATTACTCGACCCCGAAAAAGAACGTGGCAGTTGAAGAATATGAAGCTTTTGAACTAACAATCACGAAAAAAGGGGAGTTCGTCTCGGTGGAAGACATCGTGAAGGACAACAGCATCATCGAAGCATTCAAGCCGCACAAGACATCCGGCAAAGGTGCCTATCCATTTGTACCAGCCGAGGTCATCGAGCAATTATATTTATATTTGAAAAAATAAATAAAAGGTTCCACAAACGCTGTTTCTGCGGGCGGGTGGGGCCTTTTTTGCGCTGCAAAGGATAAAATATTTCTTGTGAACCGATTGACAACTCTCTAGGAATGTCGTATCATATAAGACGGTATTGTTTGCCCCACGATGAGCCCCGGAAACTCAATTGGATCAAACAGACAGAGAAGAATATGGAGGAAACAAACGTGCGTACAACATACATGGCTAAAGCAAACGAAATCGACCGCAAATGGTTCGTAATCGACGCGACTGACATCCCATTGGGACGTTTATCAACACAAGTTGCAACTATTTTACGCGGTAAAAACAAACCAACTTTCACACCACACGTAGACACTGGTGATTATGTGATTGTTATCAATGCAGACAAAGTTACATTAACAGGTAAAAAAGCATCTGACAAAATTTATTCCCGTCATTCAGGTTATCCAGGTGGGCTAAAACAAATTTCAGCTGGTGAATTACGTGCTAAGAATTCAAGAAAATTAGTTGAATTGTCTGTTAAAGGCATGCTACCTAAGAACTCTTTAGGTGCTAAACAATTCACTAAGTTACACGTATACGGTGAAGCAGTTCACCCACACGAAGCTCAATTACCAGAAGTTTTAGATATCACTAACCTAATTTAAGGAGGGAATTTCATTGGCACAAGCACAATATATCGCAACTGGTCGTCGTAAGAATTCGACTGCACGCGTACGTTTATTACCTGGCACAGGTAAAATCATCTTCAACAAAAAAGACATGGAAGAATACATCCCATTCGCTTACTTATATGAAGTAATCAAACAACCTTTAAACCTTACAGGTACTTTAGGTAGCTACGATATCTTCGTTAACGTAAACGGCGGCGGATTCACTGGACAAGCTGGAGCAGCTCGTCACGGTATCTCTCGTGCATTATTAGAAGTAGATCCTGACTTCCGCGGACCATTGAAAGCAGCTGGTCTGTTAACACGTGACCCACGTATGGTTGAACGTAAGAAACCAGGTTTGAAAAAAGCGCGTAAAGCATCACAATTCTCAAAACGTTAATATTTATTGTATCAACGTTTTCAAAAAAGTTTTTTGCTTCAATTTGGTTCAAAAGACCGATTTGACAAATCAATTAACAGCCCTAAAGCATCGGCATTTTGCTGATGCTTTTTTTATGGCATCAATTCAATAGAATGAAAGTATGGAGTGTTCCATCAAAAAAGGCGGTGTAAACAGTGAATCCAAAAGAAAAAATGTTAGAAATAATCAAGAATAAACAAGGCGGCGGAAGGTCCAAACAAATCGACACGCCGAAAAATGATATTAAGAACATGCGCAAAGGCCCGAAGATTTATAATAAGTAAGCCGATTTGCTATACTGTGAAGATCCCATTCAAAAGAGCGGGGTCTTTTTTTTATTGAAATGAAGGGCTGTCCTAAATTCAAGGGGGAAAATGGACAGTTGTCAGCGTCAATCGTTAACTCAATAGCGGAATATCTCCGTTCTTAGAACACTGTTTACAATAATTATTAACTTTCGTGAGCAAATTGTAAACGGTGTTATTAAATTAACAATTTGACGGATTAACAAGAGGACTCATGTTATATTTGTTGCATTAGGGGGTGTTATCTTTGAACTATATCAGAACATTGTTAGCCTATTGTTTAGCTGGTTTTTTGGTCCCTTACTTGTGGAGTTATGTTTCCATTTTGGGAATTTATGCTGGTTTTGCAGCGGCAATATTAATAATTGGACCCGTTTGGTATATTGTTCACTACAATGGTCTGATCCATCAAGACAGTGAGGCAGCGACAGTCGATATGGGAGCTAGCATCGCGATTGCAGTTTTTACCAGTGATGTTTTATCTAAAGGGGTTATTAATAGCTTTTCATCATTACCAACAATTATTCTTTTATCAATTGGCGCAGTGTTTGCAGCATTAGTTTCACACTACTTTGAAAGAAGGAAGGGGAATCCCGATGTATAGAGAAATGTTAACAATTCTAGGAGGATTTATCTTGCCTTTCGCTATCATACAAGTATGGGGAAGGTTGGTAAACCGCTGGAAAGTAGCTGGAGGTTTTTTGTCGGCTTTTCTAATTGTTGGTCCAATATGGTTAATGAACCATGGAATGACTTTTTCTCTGATACACCAAACTGGAGGAGCTTTTGTTGATATGGGATTAGCAACTGGCGTAGGTATATTTGTGTATGGATTGTTAGGAGGAAAAAGTTTTCAAAAATCACTATACTTATTATCGGCTGCACTCCGTGGTGGGCTAATTGCAGGTATTTTACTCTATTTAGTCAGTAAGTAACGATCCTTATATGAGTTTTATGACTTCCAAAAAATATTTTATGGGCGGTGCACTTGCTGCGCATCAATTTGAAAATAGTTGATTGTAAACCAAAGAATAAGAAAAATAAGGTCTCAAGAAAGCTTGCAAAGCTTCCCGATTCTCAAACCGCAAATAGCGCGCATATTACAAATTGGGTGATCCTATTCGGAAGAGTGGGATCTTTTTTTATAGGTTCAAAAAAAAGCAGCATGTCCGATTGCTTTCCAGGCAAATAGCTTTACAAAAGTTAGTTGCTGGTTTATGATTGACTAATCAACAGTTGACTAGTCAATTGTTCGGTCGTTCAGGAAAATCCGCATAATCGAGGTGAAATTTTATGAACTTGAGAGATGTAAGCAGGTTGCTTTATCAGATCAAACTCACAAATCAGGAAATCAACACGCTGTTCGAAAAAGAAACAGGCTTCAGTTTGACGCGGTATGAGATGCTGATGTTCCTGAAAGAAAAAGGGACATGTTCCCAAAATCAGATCCAGACTGAAATGAAGATAGACAGTGCCGCAATCACGCGCCATCTGAAAATATTGGAACAAAAGGGCTACGTCATCCGTAATAGGAACGCAGACAACAACAGAGAGATCTTTGTCCAATTATCCGAGCAGGCGATCCAAGATTTGGCAGCTTGCGGAAAAGAACATGATGAGGGGAAATCTTCCTTGTCGCTGTCATTAAGCGATGAGGAAGCAGAGCAATTATCCAAGTTGCTGAACAAACTATACTTGAAAAGATAAAAAGAAAGAGGCTGCAAACATGACAAACAAACTTATCAACAACGATTTTTCGGATATCGCATTCGGAAGAAAATCGATCCGTCTTTATGATGAAAATTTTAAAATCAGTCAAGAAGAAATGCTGGAAATGATCCAGAAAGCCACGACGACGCCTTCATCCGTAAACATGCAACCTTGGCGTTTTGTGGTAGTCGAGAGCGAGGAAGCAAAAGCCAATCTGAAACCGCTGATCCGTTTCAACACAAGACAAAATGACACTTCATCAGCGATGGTCCTGATATTTGGGGATATGCAATGCTACGAGCATGGGTAAGAAATCTACGATGCAGCTGTCGAACAAGGCAAAATGTCCGCCGAAGTCCGGGACCAACAATTAGCCGCCATCATTCCTTACTACAAGAACTTTTCAAAAGAACAGATGAATGATGTTGTCAAAATCGATTCCAGTTTGGCAGCGATGCAATTCATGCTGGTTGCCCGTGCCCATGGCTATGACACGAACCCTATCGGAGGATTTGAGGCGGATCAATTAGCAGAGGCAGTCGATTTGGACAAAGAAAGATACGTGCCGGTAATGATCCTGTCCATCGGCAAGGCAATGGAAGAAGGCTACGAATCCGTACGGTTTGCGCCAGAAAAAATAACTAATTTTAAGTAGGTGGAGAAATGATAGTAATCAATGCAGAATTTTATATTAAACCCGAGCAAAAACAAAAATTCTTAAATGAAATTGCAGAACTAATTAAGGAATCTAGGAAAGAAGAAGGCTGCGTGTCTTATCAACTTTACCAAGCTGTTACAGATGAAAATAGTTTTGTAATGGTTGAAAAATGGGAAAACCGACAAGCGATTGAGTTACATAATAAAATGTCTCACTTACAAAATTTCGCTGAGAAAGTTCCTAATTATAGCCGTAACGCGCCTCAAATTACGGTTAGTCTTGTAAAAGACTAATTGAAATCTTCTCAATACCCAAATTCCAAAAGATGCTTGATAAAATTGCGTTCCTTTAAAATATATATACTCAGCTTTGGCCCAAAAGACCTCATTTCCTGAAAGAGTGAGGTCTTTTTGATATATAGATATCCATCTCTTAAAGAACTCATAAAACGCGGATGAAGAGAAGGTTGCGAGGCTACATTTTTCTATTCTATTCAAGTCTAAACGAATCTGTTCAGATTTTCTAAGGCTTATCATTTCAAAATTGTAAGTAAGTGTATTAGACTATTCTTACAAAGACAAAGGAGTGAATTAGATGGTTGAACCTATTTTGAAGGATCCAAGAGAGTTGTATCACACTGGGAAATTTGCAGATCAGGATCAAGACACACCTGCTTTGCAAGATAAGATGCTTCCGAAACCCGATTGCGGGGAGGAAAGCTACTTAGGCAATCACTTGCTGGAGAATCGCCGTGTATTGATCACTGGTGGGGATTCCGGAATCGGACGGGCTGCAGCGATAGCTTATGCCAGAGAAGGCGCCGATGTAGCGATCCAATTTTTCCCTGGCGAAGAACGCGATGCGGAAGAAGTTGCCAAATATATAAAGAAGGCCGGGAGGAAGGCTGTATTGCTTCCATATGATCTTAGGGATGAAAGTAAATACCAAGAAATAATCGATAAAACAGTCGAAGCATTAGGCGGTTTGGACACACTTGTATTGAATGCCGCACAGCAGATTGCGCGGGAGTCCATTTCGGAGTTGCCGTTGGAACAAGTCAAAGATACCTTCACGGTCAACATCATTTCGATGTTTGGTTTGGTGAAAGCTGCTGAGCCGCATCTGCCGGCGGGAGGCGCGATCATCACGACAACATCGATTCAGGCATACGATCCAAGTGCCCATTTGATGGATTATGCCGCAACCAAATCCGCAATCGCCAGTTTCACGATCAGTTTGGCGAAACAGTTCGCCAAAAAAGGCATCCGCGTGAACGGGGTGGCGCCGGGGCCAATCTGGACGCCGTTGCAATTGGATCATGGGCAACCGAGAGGTGCTTTGCCGGAATTCGGACAGAAAACCTTGTTGGGAAGAGCAGGGCAGCCAATCGAACTGGCGCATGTCTACGTTTTCTTGGCATCCAACAACGCCAGCTATGTTACCGCCCAAATCTATGGCGTTACCGGCGGCGACGTCATCGATTTGTGATTTCTGAATCATCGATCGGAAATTGTTGAAGACACTGTACAGAAAAAATAATTTCAAAACAAGAAGAAGGAAGGACGAGAGCATCCATGTGTTCTTGTCCTTTTTTACGCATTGCAGCTAGTTTGTTTTACAAACTAGCTGCAATGCTGTATAATAAAAACAAGTCATCTAGTATGCAATACAAACTAGAGGGGAGAGGCTGTGGAATGAAGGAAACGCAACTGTTGAAAGGCGTGTTGGATGGATGTGTGCTGGCAATCATTTCCGAACAAGAAATATACGGGTATGAGCTGGTGCAACGATTGAAGGATGCCGGCTTTACAACGATTGTAGGGGGAACTATATATCCGCTTTTGCAAAAGCTTGAAAAACAAAAACTGATCAAAGGCACAATGAAAAAATCTGCGGAGGGGCCGGATCGCAAATACTTTACCATCACATCGGATGGCAAAGAGTACTTGGACAGTTTCCAGTCACAATGGCAAAATCTGGTGACAAAAGTGAGTATTCTGATGGAGGGGATTGGTGAAAATGAAAGAGAATAGGGCAAAATATTACCGTGAACAGATGCATCGGCTGGAGGAGCAATTGTTGTCGGAGAATCGGCAGTATTTTGATGACCTTCGTTCTTACATGCTATTTTCAAGTCTGCTTTATGACGAAGGGGACATCAATGAGCAGATCTACGTACTGGCCAATGATTTATTGGCTGCACAAGCGGATGGAATCACTGCCGTCGAATTTTTCGGAAACGAGCCGAAACAAATGGCGGATGAACTCATCAGTAATATGCCAAAAAGTACTTGGAAAGAAAGAGGCCAACTGGTCCTCCTAGTTTTCGGCATTCTTTGGGGAATCAAGTTGATCAGCAACTTCGGAAGAACCGGAACGGTAATCATCAATCCGCTGAGCTATCTGTTTGATGTCTTGTTGGCGGGTATCGCAGTGACTCTGATGTTTCTGATAGCGCAAAAAAGTGTCTATGCTGGTAACGCTTGGATCAGCAAAAACAGTTCCCAGATTATTCTGATGATTACCGTGTTCATCATCTTTATGATGGGAAGCGTATCGGGGAGTTTTCTTATTCCGGATTTGTGGCCGATCGTCATACCTTATCCATTTGATCTGGCAGCCATCTTGTTGCTCTGTATTTTTGCCGGAGGATTGATTCTGTTCCGTAAAATGACTGAGTTTTATCCAGTGCTTTTCGTTCTCTTTACTTTTGCGCTCATCGGCGGTATCCAGCGGTATGCTGTAGCCCATCATCAAGAAAGCACGCCGCTAGTTGTAGCTTTGCCGATTGTGGTCGTCTTGGGCGCATTCATCCTGTACTTGTTTTGGAACCGAAGTGCCCTTAAAAAATAAGCTTATTCTTCTACAGTAGGTCAATTAGGAATTTTTTTTCCAATCGAATTTTAGAAATGAAACAATTGTGACGAAGGTCAAAATTCAGCATTAATTTTCAGACCGACTATCCATGTTAACATGCGGATAGCCGGTCTTTTTGGCATCGTTTTCATCATTGACAGAACAAGAACATGACATATATCATGAAAAACGTTCACAAATTGTTAATAATAAATCCGTTGTATGCGCTAAAAATGCGTGGTATATTCTGTGTGTAAATGTTACGTCGTTTCATTTGAAAACGTTTATTATTTTTTAAACGAAACCAAGTATCACATGGTGATATTGTTTCTATCCGTCTAATCAACTGGGTCGGCGTCGATTTATCAATATAAGAAAAGGGGTCATGAAATGCAACACGCAAGCGCAAATAAAGTACAAAATGTAACCGATGACAAGAAGAATGTAAGGGAATTCGGTCTGATCGATAAATTAGCCTATATGGCGGGGGACATCGCAAATGACTTGTTCTTCATCTTTTCAAGTTCTTTCTTGATGTTGTTCTATACCAAAGTATTGGGGATCAGCGGAGCAGTTGTAGGTACGTTATTCTTGTCAGCTAGGATTGTCGATGCTTTTACGGATATGGGGATGGGACGTCTGGTTGATACGCTGAAACCTTCAAAAGATGGCCGCTTCCGAGTTTGGATTAAACGCGTAGCGCCATTCGCTGTTATCGCCGGCTTCCTGATGTTCTTGTCAGTCGTTCAAAACTGGTCCATGACTGCAAAAATCGTCTATATCTTCGTGACATACCTGTTCTGGGGTAGCATCTGCTACACAGCAATCAACATCCCTTATGGATCGATGGCATCCGTAATCAGCGAGAAACCTGAAGATCGCGCTTCCCTATCTGTATTCCGCAGCATGGGAGCCAGCCTTGCCAGCATCTTCATCTCATTCTTTGTTCCCTTGTTCGTCTACACGACTGATGCAAACGGTGCACAGATTGTTATTCCTGAACGCTTCACGCTCCTGGCCGGTGTTTTTGCTGTTCTTGCTTTCGCCCTGTATCAATTCTGCTATCACTTCACGATCGAACGTGTACAGATTCCGCAAAAACCGGAAACTGAAAAACAATCTTTCGGTAAAGAAATGGCCGTTCTAGTTAAAGGCTTATCAACAAACCGCGCACTGGGCGGTATCATTGCTGCTGCAATCTTCCTATTGTTGTCCATGTTATTGGTGAACACAATGAACGCCTATCTGTATGCTGATTATTTCAAGAGCTCCAAAACATTGGCTGTAGCCGGTATCCTAGGAACTGTCGGAACATTGATGCTTGCACCTTTCGCACAAAAAATCGCTTCCCGTTTTGGTAAAAAAGAATCAGCGACAGTAGCGTTGTTCTTCTCGGCAATTGTATACGCTGTCCTTTACTTTATGCATACGGATAATGTTATGGTATTCCTTCCGATGGCATTCCTTGCAAGTCTGGGAATGAACTACTTCAACGTAGTTATCTGGGCTTTCATCACGGACATCATTGACTACCAAGAAGTGAAAACTGGAACTGCGGACAGCGGTACAGTATACGCCGTCTACTCCTTCTCAAGAAAACTTGGACAAGCCTTGGCGGGCGGTTTGGGCGGATTCGCTCTGGCTGCTATCGGTTACGCATCAGCGGCAGCAACACAAGAAGCAGCCGTCCTTGACAGCATCTACGATGTGGCTACGCTTGTACCAGCTATCGGGTACACAGGCGTTGCGTTATGTCTATGGTTCATCTATCCGTTGACTAAAGAAAAAGTTGCAGAAAACGTGGCGATCTTGTCAGAACGTCGTAAACAAGCAGCAAAATAAAAAAATAAATTAGCTCGTAAAAAGGGGCACTATCCTATTGATTAGGCTGGTGCCTCTTTTTGTGTGCTGTTTTTTCTGAATGTCTGAACGTCATCTCCGGCCGAGAGAACCTTCGCCGGAGAAGGCGATCCACTATAGCAACATCCAAGTCCGTTTGATGGCACTAAACTACAATCGTACAAAAAAATATTTTGTTTACAAAGACGCTACAAACTTCGTGTATATTTCATTTTATTTTGACGGGATTTTTACATTGTCTTGCTATAGTAGATTAATAAGTAAATAAAGGGAGGAGTCCTGAAAATTGTCCTATCTAACAGCGCAATCCGGCAGTGATGGATTGGCGGACAACAGCATGGAGTTTGTTATGTTCTTCTGCGACAAACAGGAAGTTTCCGCCATCAAAGTCGATGTTCGGATGAACAAGGAACACCAACTTGTTCTGCATCACGATACATTGGAAGATGGAAAGTGTTATGTAGCCTTGGAAGATGTTTTTGCATATATCGCCGGGGGGAAAAGTCCAATCCGCATCAATTGCGACCTGAAGGAAACCGGTCTCGAAGAGGCGGTGTACGGATTGGCCGACAAATATGATCTTTGGCCGCAAGTGGAACTGAGCGGAACGGTGGCCTGTAGATATCTATCAAAGTGGCGCGATCAGATTTTGATGAACATCGAGAATGGCATGGATGATTCGTTTCATGGCGAGCATATCGGACGATGGGGAGAAAATGTGTTACTCGAAGCGTTGGCCAAATTGTCCCGCAGCCAAGCGAAAGTCATCAACATCAATCATCAGTTGTTCACCGATGCCGTTCGGGAAAAAGGTAAGCAGTTGGCGTTGGAGTTTTCCTTGTGGACTGTGAACGACTTGAACGCAATCGGAAATTACGAAAAGGAAAATATCTACAACATCACGACCAGAAAAGCCTGGACCTACATCCAACAGAAAAGGGTGCAGACAGAATGATTGTACGGCGAAGGTATTTTTTGTCTGATCTCCGGCCAGGCGGGGCTGGCCGGAGCAGGGGAACAGAATATGGACTCAGCTCCGGTTGGCTGGTGCTCACCGGAGCTCACGGTCAGCTTGCGGTCTGCAACGTCGGCGGCCTGTCCGCCGCACATTATATGGCCTCATCATTTTCAATTATTCTTAAGCTTTCTCCGTTCCGCACTGTGATATAATAAAGGAACAGTGCATGGAATTCCTGTCGCCGATGCTTCAGCATCAGGAACATTCCAGCGAAGCGATAAGGGGATAGTTAATTGGAAAAGTTGAAAAGAAAAATGATACAATTTATGCGCGGGAGATACGGCGCGGATCAGCTATACAACGCGTTGATCATTTCGGGCATGGTGCTTTATTTCTTGGGGGCAATCACAGACTTTGGTGTGTTAGTTTTCGCCGCGCAAATATTGATTTTCTGGGCCCTGTTCCGGGTCTACTCGAAAAAAATCAATAAACGCGCCGAGGAAAACCGCAAATTCCTCAAGTGGTGGCAGCCGAACCAGAAAAAGCTGAAGTTGCTTTTCAGAAGGTTCAAGGAGATCAGAGTGGCCCGTTTCCGCAAGTGTCCTAACTGCAGGACGACTTTGCGTTTGCCCGTCAAACGCGGCAAAAAGACAGTGAAATGTCCGACCTGTCATCAAAAATTCGAATCACGCATCATTTTATAAACAAAAAGAAGCCTCCGCTCAAATTAAACTGAGCGGAGGCTTCTTTTGTTTAGCATATATAAAGTGTTTCATGCATCCCAAAACATTGGCTAGCTTCAAGGGTTAGCCCTTTGGAAATTAGATAAATCGTACCCCATTGCGCTCTACGATGATCAGGCGGCACGATTTCCTAAATTTCTTTCAGGGCTGAACGAACCCGTTCCGCTTTTCCTAGGCTTCGTGGATAAGTACTTCTTCCTGTGTTCCCAAAAGGATCGTCTTTTCGGAAGGGCGCAGGCTGCCTTTGTTTTCGTCGCGTCCCTGCAGAACGATGCGCGGGCTCGCGTCCTCGATTGTGCAGAAAGCTTCGCGCGCCAATTTTTGGGTGTCGTCGTTCATGTAGCGGTTGAAGAGGACGCAGAGTTTGGCGTCCTGCAGTTCCACCATCATATCGTAGTCGCCGGTGCTGTCCCCGAAGAGCATCAGCGGCTGTTTTTCGTTATGCTTCGGCATCAGCTGCTCAGTGATGACTGCAGTTTTACCGGGACCTTTGGTGATGTTCTTGCCGGGTTGCATGCACGGTTGGATCAGGCCGTTTTCATCCTTATTGTAATACATGCCGATGACGTGCTCATTGTCCAACCCGTAACCGAAGTCCGGATGCGTTGCGGCGACCTGGACGACATCCGCCGGTGAAGCCGAAATGACATAGACGACGATGCCGTTCGCCTTCAGGACGTGGTAGAGTTCCTTCAATTCGGTTGGGAACGCCAAGCCTGTATCGTAATGGGACACGATGACGCCTGCTTTGCTAGGCAATTCACCGGGGCTTGTCAAAGTCACGCGTTCAAATTTGCCGTACTGCAACCAATAAGAAATGGATTGGTAAGCCAGTTGGCGCAAATCTTCGCTGGTGCGTTGCGCGAAAAGATAAGTCATCCAAGGATATCCGGCTTTTCTTTTGAAGTCGCCGTTGATGACCGTGTAGAACAGACGGATTTTTGCGGCGAACTCTTCATAATAAGAAGTTTTTTTTGCTTCTTCCAATGAAAGTGTACCGCCTTGCATAAAACCTTCATATTGTTTGTACAACCAAGCATAGGCTGTGCGGATATCGTCAGCGATATTGCCGATTGTAGCAAGCGGATTGGTCTTATCAAGGAGTGTCGTCTCTGATGCGCCGACATTCTCGAGGCCATCCGTCAGAATCGCATGGAACTGATCGGGCGTCAAACGGTAATCCAGATGCAGCAACATGTAAAGCATCAAGGTATCTTCGATATCCATGATGGCGGAAGTATTGTCGAAATCAAATACAACGTAAGGAGGATCCGCTGGGTCGAAGGAGCTGCTTTGGTTCCCGTGAGCTGCGAGGACAGCATTCAGCGCTTGGTGCGTATGTGGTGCCCAGTTTTTGGAAGAAAGGATTTTATTATGTTTTTCTGGCAAAGTAAGTACCCCTTTATCATGGAATTTTCATATCAAGTCATTCTATCAAAAAACGATTGAAAGATATACTGAAATGTGCCCGTTTCGGCTGATCCGAGTAATAATCGTGAAATGAAATGAGAAATGAAAATAAATTGTCCGTAAGACAATTTATTGCAAATGGCACTGTTTTTCTCGATAAGCTTCATTTAAGCGGATTTGTCTTAACGAAAAGTAATTTTCGTGGAAGGGTTTCTCATATAACGGGTGTAAAATAGGCTGTTTTTTACGATTGAGTAGTAAACCTGGAAATACGTGTTAGAAAGTCTGACATTTCCGCGGAACAATTTAATTGATTTTTAATCATGCTTTCATTATAATTTTGCTTTATGGTATAATAATAAGAAGCGGTCCTTTCTTGATAAGGATCCAATCCATGCTCTTGAAAAAATAGTAGTATGATGACGAGCACAAAAGGGGTTGAGGCAAAATTGATTAAGTTAGAGCACGTAAATAAGTATTTCGGGGCCAACCATGTGTTGAAGGATATCAACCTGGAAGTTGCCGAAGGAGAAAAAGTGGTCATTATCGGGCCTTCCGGTTCCGGTAAGAGTACAACGGTCCGTTGTATGAATTTCCTAGAAGAACCTACAGACGGAAAAGTTTTTATAGACGGAACAGAAGTCACAACTAAAAACAAGTTGGACATTGTACGCCATTCATCTGCAATGGTTTTTCAACAATTTAATCTGTATCCACATATGACAGTGTTAGGGAACCTGATAATCGGCCCTATGAAGCTGCAAGGCAAATCCAAAAAAGAAGCGGAGGAAATGGCTTACGAATATTTAGATATCGTTGGCTTGCGCGAAAAGGCGAATGTCTATCCTTCAACGCTTTCAGGCGGTCAACAGCAAAGGGTGGCAATCGCAAGAGCGCTTTGCTCACAGCGGAAAATCATTCTTTTTGATGAACCTACTTCGGCGTTGGACCCTGAGACGGTTCAGGAAGTATTGGATGTCATGATCAAGCTTTCTAGCATGAACATCACGATGGTTGTCGTGACGCATGAAATGGGCTTTGCGAGACAAGTTGCCGATCGGGTCATCTTTATGGCTGATGGCATGATTGTAGAAGAAGGCACTCCGGAGCACTTCTTCGATAATCCGACACATGAGCGAACTAAGGCATTCCTGGGTAAAATTTTAAGATAACCGAACTTTTCGGAATACAACATTATAGGAGGAATTTGGTATGAAAAAGAAAAATCTATGGGTTTCATTATGTTTATCAGCTGCATTGTTCTTGGGTGCATGCGGCAGTGACGCTACGGATACAGCAGATTCTGCAGCTGGATCAGCAACAGATGCTTCCGGTCAAGTGACTGTAGAGTCAATCAAAGAAGCTGGCGTTTTGAAAGTCGGCGTTAAAGAAGATGTACCGAATTTTGGATTAAGAAACACTGAAACAAACGAGATTGAAGGTTTTGAAATCGACATCGCTAAGAAACTCGCTGAAGAAATTTTAGGCGACGCGGAAGCAATCGAATTGGTGCCAGTAACGGCCAAAACGCGTGGTCCATTATTGGATAACGGAGAAGTGGATATGATCATCGCAACTTTCACTGTAACAGAAGAACGTAAAGAAACATACAACTTCTCTGATGCTTACTACGTGGATGCAGTCGGCCTTTTGGTTAAGAAAGACAAAGGCTACACAGGATTGGCTGACATGGACGGCGCTACAGTCGGGGTTGCCCAAAGCTCGACAACAGCCGATGCAATTGCTGCTGAAGCTGAACAATACGGCATCACTTTGAGCTATTCAGAATTCGCGACTTACCCAGAAATCAAAGCTGCTTTGGATTCCGGCCGTGTGGACGCATTCAGCGTGGACAGATCCATCTTGGCTGGCTACTTGGATGATTCTACTGAAATTCTTAAAGATCGTTTCGCTACACAAGATTACGGTGTTGCGACCAAAAAATCAAACACAGAATTGGCAACGTCTGTTAATGACTTAATCACTGCATGGGGAGAAGACGGCACTCTTGATGCATTGACTACAGAGTGGGGATTGGGCGAATAATGAGAAGTACCAATCCATTCGCTCTCTGGCGTTGGGAAAGCCTTCTTGAAAACAGCAGCGACTTTGGAGCCGGATTTATCCGGACGCTCCTAGTCGCTGTGTTGGCGTTGTTGCTGGCTTTGGTCATCGGGATTGTCGTGGGAACCATGTCCACGGCAAAAGGCCGATTGCCTCGTGCTGTTGCCAGAATATACGTAGAAATGTTTCAGAATATCCCGTTGCTCATCCAAATCTTCTTCATGTATAACGGGCTTGCCATGGCAGGCTTAGTGTTGAGTGAATTTACAATCGGGGTAGTCGGTGTAGGGATGTATCACGGTGCCTACATCGCTGAAGTCGTTCGTGCAGGTATCCTTGCTGTTCCGAAAGGCCAAGAAGAGGCAGCTTACTCAGAGGGCTTCAACTACATCCAAACAATGCGTTACGTCATCTTGCCGCAGATGGTCAAAATCATTTTGCCGCCATTGACCAATCAAGCCGTCAACTTAATTAAGAATACTTCCGTATTGGCGATCATTGCCGGAGCGGACCTGATGTATGTAGCCGATTCTTATGCTTCCTCAAGTCTGAACTACGGTCCTGCTTACGCAGTAGCCGGTTTGCTTTACTTCCTGCTTTGTTTCCCGCTTGCAACATTTGCGCGGAAATACGAGCAAAAACTCAAAGACAATGATTCGGTTGTCGTCAACATTGGCGTAGATATTCCGGAGGTGATGGAATGATAGAATCGATCAGAACAGTCTTCACACCATCGAATGTGTCGTTCATGATGGAAGGATTGAAACTGGCATTGCTGATTTCGGTCGGTGTCGTCATCCTTTCGATCATCTTCGGTACGGTATTGGGCTTGTTGCGTAATTATGATAAAAAAGTCTTCGGAAAGTTGGCCGGTGCCTACATCGAGCTCTTCCGAAATACACCGTTATTATTGTGGATGCTTTCGTGTTCATTCTTGATACCGGGCAGCACAATCACCTTGAAAGGTTCTTTCGCCTTGTTTCTGTATACATCGGCTGTTGTAGCGGAAATTGTGCGCGGTGGATTGAATTCGATACCGAAAGGGCAATTTGAAGCTGCCCACTCGCAAGGTTTTTCATTCATGCAGTCTTTGTGGTACATCATTTTGCCGCAAGCCTTCAAGAAAATTATCCCTTCGCTATTGTCGCAAGTGATTACTACGATCAAGGATACTTCTTTCTTGGCCGGTCTGGGAATCATGGAATTCACAAGAAGTGGACAAGTCATCCTCGGAAAAGTGACGAAAACATCAGAAGTGTTTATGGTCTATGCCTTCCTGGCGTTGGTGTATTTCATCATTTGCTTCACGCTTTCGGCAGTCGTCAGAAGCTGGCACAAGCGCAATGCGCAGAATGCTTAATAATAATAATAATAATAATAATAATAATAATAATATGAAAAGCCCCCGACCTGCAGCGTTGTAACGCTGCAGGTCGGGGGCTTTTTGCGCGTGCATCAAACGATGGAGGCGTCATAGATGGATTGGATCGATTCGGCCAATGTGGTCTGGAATTCATTATCGGTCAGGCCAGCACTCAGACCTTCGGACAATGCCCGCGAGAAGCTGGCGATCAATCCGGGGTTGTGGGTCAATTTTTCGTTGGCTTCATCCCGCGAATAGCCGCCTGATAGTGCAACAACACGCACCACTTGCGGATGGGCAATGAGTTCCTTGTAGAAATCATCAATAGTCGGAATCGAAAGTTTCAGCATCACAAACTGATCCGGACGCAACGCATCCAGCGCCAACAAAAATTCTTCCTTGAGGATCGCTTCCGATTCAGTTTTGTCCGCGCTGTGGATGTCGACTTCCGGTTCGATGATTGGGATCAATCCAGCCGCAATGATCTGCTTGCCGACTTCGAACTGCTGGGCGACGACTTTTTTGATGCCTTCACGGTTGGCGGATTTGATGACGGAACGCATTTTGGTGCCGAAGATGTGGCGCTCGTTTGCGCGCGCAAGGAGGGCGTCCAGATCCGGATTCGGTTTCATCAACTGTACGCCTTCCGCTTCTGCTTCGAGCCCTTTATCGACTTTCAGGAAAGGCAAGACGCCTTTTTTCTCCCACAGATAGTCTGCGGTATAGAGGCCTTCGACTTTGCGGTCCATCGTCTGCTCGAACAGGATGGCCCCCAAAATGTGTTCCGAGCTGAAAGCAGGCGAGGTGATGATGCGTGAGCGCATCTCATGGACGAGTGTGAACATCTCTTCTTCTCCATGGTAGCTGTCTTCCGAAATGCCGTACAACGCCAGTGCCTTGGGCGTGCTGCCGCCGCTTTGGTCCAACGCTGCAATGAAACCTTTACGATTTTTCATGATATCAAATTGTTCTTTGTTCATGATTCAAACCCCTTCGATTTTCAGATTTCCGAAACCCGGATCCGGCTCTGCTTTTTAGTGGAATCTGGATTTCTAAGGTCAGTATAGCACTAATGTAATACATTTCTGAGCGAAATGCCCTGTCCATTATGGTGGCACCTAGCTTCAAAGCTGAGATGGGAAATTTTTTTGTTGAAACCTTTTTGAATTAGGAGTAGAGTTGCGGTATGGGAATTTTTCAAGCAATCATTCATACGGATAGCAATAAAATCGAACGAGAGAAGGCGTGCAGATGATTTTTTGGCTGAAATCGGACAAAACAAATGCGGAATATACGGAACTAAATGTCTACAAGCGGGGCATCCTGATGGGCGGAATTTCTCATCACAAGGACGACGATTTCTGGCAATGGTGGGTGGAAGGCGTCGGCAAGAAGAAAACCCGCAAAATGTACAAAGAAGCAACTGAGGACGAAGCCAGACGGGCTGTCGAGTACGAAATCTGATATCGAAATAGTTGCGCAGGGCAGGGATCATTCTTGGGATGAGACTTGGCCTGCGTTTTTATTTTGGGGTGTCGACTGTTGTTGGATGAATAAATGCGTAACAGCCGACGAAAGTTACATTAAAAGCAAAAAGCAGCCGATGGGGCGTCCCGTCGGCTGCTTTTTGCTTTTCAACATACATCTATAGACTGTACTGTTTGTTTTTCTCAATGAAGGCTTCGTTGTGCGAGGACACCATCGCGTGCTTTTCAGCGGTGGGGTTCAGGTATTGTTTGACGCTGTTCACTGCGTTCACGGCATCCTGGAAAGTGCCGACCAGCAGATTGACTTTGCCCTTGTAGGCGATCGCATCGCCTGCCGCGAAGATGCCGGGATGTCCGATTGTGCTGTCTGGACTGCCTTCGATGAAATGATTGCCGTTGAATCGGAGCTCCAACGCATCGCCAAAAGCGATCGCCTGTTTGCTGGCGAAGCCGTGGTTGACGATGACCGCATCGGCAGCCACCGTCTTATGCTCACCGCCGACCGAAAGGGAAACGGCTTCGATCTCTCCATGGCAGTTGGAACGGAACGAGCGGATCTGCGTTTCCAGAAGCAGCGTGCCGCCGTTGTTGCGGAACGTCTCGACGCTGTGTTCATGGGCACGCAGTTCATTGCTGCGGCAAGCCAGTGTCACTCCGTTTGCGATGGCCAACAATTCGTTCGCCTGCTCGATCGCTGTGTTTCCGCCTCCCGAAAGGAAAACTTTCTTGTTGCGGAACGCGTGCAGGTTGTTCGGGATGTAATGCAGATTGGTCCTTTCGAACTGCTCCGCTCCGTCGACCGACAGCTTGTTCGGCGTGATGATGCCGCTGCCGTATGCAAGGATCACCGCTTTCGTGTAATGATGTTCGCCGTTGCTGGCCCTGATATCGAAAATGCCGGCGACTTTGGTGATCTGGCTGACTTCCGTATTCAGACAGACGGTCGGGTGGAACGTCAGCCCTTGCGTGATGCAATTGGAAAGCAACTGTTTGCCGGTGATTGGCGTCAGACCGCCTACATCCCACAAGATTTTGTCCGGGTACAGGTTGACTTTGCCGCCGAGGACGGACTGGGATTCGATCAGTTTCGTCCTGAGATTGCGCAAACCGCTGTAGAAAGCACTGTACAGACCCGAAGGCCCGCCACCGATTATCGTAACGTCAAATACTTCGTTCAAAAGACCACCTCATTTTCTGTTGACTAATTGTATGTTATGAATGATAATAGAATAAATTATAAATGAGAATGATTCTCATTATCAATTAAATAATTTTTACTCGGAAATGTCAAGAAGGATCCGGAAATGGATCGCTTCTGCAAGGATAAAGAAAGGGGAATGAAGGCATGTGCAGCCTGAAAGTTGAGGAGGTGCAAATTAAATACGACAAGCAGATTATTGTGAAAAATATCTCAGTCACCATCGCGCCGCAGAAAATCACGACCATCATCGGGCCGAACGGTTGCGGCAAGTCGACCTTGTTGAAGGCGATGTCGCGCATCCTGACTTGTTCAAGCGGCGACATTCTGCTTGATGGTGTTTCGATCTTTACGATGGATACGAAACGGCTGGCGAAACGGATCGCCATCCTGCTGCAGCGTCAGGAAAATCTCTCCGGCATCACGGTCGAAGAAATCGTCTCGTACGGAAGGTTCCCGCACCGCAGAGGCTTGAGGGGATTGGGCAGCGAGGACAAGGAAATCATCGACTGGGCCATCAAGAAGACGCAAATCGACGAACTGCGCCACCGCTGCATCGATGAACTGTCTGGTGGGCAGCGGCAACGGGTCTGGTTGGCGATGGCATTGGCGCAAAAGACCGACATCATCTTTTTGGATGAACCGACGACCTATCTGGACATCAGCTACCAGTTGGAGATTTTGGAACTGCTGAAGAAACTGAATGAAGAGGAAGGCTATACTATCGTGATGGTGCTGCATGACATCAATCAGGCATCGCTCTATTCCGACCACATCGTTGCGCTTGCGGATGGGGAAGTCGTTTGCCAGGGCTCGGCGGAGGAAGTAGTCACCGCAGCAAACATCGCGTCCATCTTCAACATCCGCCCGACCATCCAGCCGGACGAAAAGACTAATAAACCCGTCATCATCGGGTATGAATTGATAAAAAGAGGAGAATGAACATGAAAAAAATGAACAAACTATCGTTGACAATGCTTTTGGGTGCCGGATTGATCCTGGGGGCCTGCTCCGCAACGGATACAGCCGATGAGACGAGCGAAAGCGCAGCTGCCGAAACGGTGACGTACACAACAGGCGACGGCGAAGAAATCGCGGTTCCGGCCAATCCGGAACGGGTAGTGGTGCTGTCATCCTATGCTGGGGACCTCATCAACTTCGACGTCAACATCGTCGGCGTGGACGCTTGGTCTGCCGGCAACCCGAATTTCAGTGAAGGGCTCAGCGGAGTCGCAGTCGTATCGAATGCCGACGTGGAAAAAATCCTCGAATTGGATCCGGATCTGATCATCGGATTGGACAACATCGAAAATGCCGACCAACTCTCGGAAATCGCGCCTACAGTATTGTTCACATACGGTGAACTTTCCTACCTGGAACAGATCGTGGAAATCGGTAAAGTAGTCAACAAGGAAGAGGAAGCTGTCGCATGGGTGGAGGAATTCCAGACAGAGGCACAGGCAGTCGGTGAGGAAATCAAGGCAGCCATCGGCGAGGAAGCGACGGTCACGGTTGCCGAGAACTTCGAGAAACAGATGTACATTTTCGGCGACAATTGGGCACGCGGAACGGAAATCCTTTACCAAGAAATGGGCCTGAATATGCCTGAAACGGTCAAAGAAAACGCCCTGGATGCAGGCTATTATGCCATTTCGGAAGAGGTGCTCGGTGATTACATCGGCGATTACTTGATCCTGAGTTTGGCCGCAACCGATCCGGAAGCAAGCTTCTTGGATGCCGAGTGGTTCCAGAACATTCCGGCTGTGCAGAACAACCAAGTGTTTGTGGCGGATGCCGAGACATTTTATTTCAATGATTCGCTATCGTTGGATTACCAACTGGACTTCTTTGAGGAATCCTTTTTAGCGGAATAAGAGGGGACGATTGCAGTGACTAAACGGAAACGAAATGCCTTCGGAATCCATCTGGCGGTCACGGTCTTGTTGCTGATTGCGGCAGCGGTGCTGGCGCTTTACACAGGAGCGGCCGATACGGATTGGTCTGACCTGATCGAGGCGCTCATCGGGGAAGGCGGCGGAGATTATTATCTTGTCCTGCGGGGCATCCGTTTCCCGCGCATTCTGGGTGCCTTCTTCGTGGGCAGTTCCTTGGCTGTAGCCGGAGCGATCATGCAGGCGCTGACGCGGAATCCGTTGGCCGATCCCGGACTTTTGGGGCTGACTTCCGGAGCCAACATCGCGGTGGCCTTGGTTTATGCTTTGGCTCCGCAGAGTTCATACCTGCTCGTTTCCATTGCTTGTTTCATTGGAGCCGGTTTGGCGATGCTGTTTGTCTATAGTCTCAGCAACGCGACGAGGAGCGGACAGTCGCCCTTGAACCTGATCCTGATTGGGGCAGCCGTCTCGTTCTTTTTCCAGGCCATCGCGGACGGGATCGCGATCTGGTTCCGCATCTCCAAGGACGTTTCGATGTGGACTTCCGGCGGCCTGATGGGCGTGGATTGGAATATTTTGAGCATCACGCCGGTCATCGGTTTGGCGCTGCTGCTGAGCTTGGTGTTCAGCGGGCAGTTGACTGTGCTGAGTTTGGGCGAGGAAACCGCGATCAGCATGGGGCAACGGACCAATCTGATCCGGACCATCCTGATTCTGTTGATCACCTTGCTTGCAGGCAGCGCGGTCGCCATCGCAGGCAATCTGGCCCTGATTGGCCTGATGATTCCGCATGTCGTGCGCAAACTGGTCGGGCAGGATTACCGCAAGATCATCCCGTTGTGCATCACGGTCGGCGGGACTTTCATGATCCTGGCTGACTACATCGGCCGCACGGTCGTCAGTCCTTTCGAAATCCCCGTGGTGGCAATCGTTTCCGTGATCGGCGTGCCTTTCTACGTGACCATCGCCAGAAAAGGGGGGATCAAAGCTGTTTAATGAATGGAATCCGACTTATCGGAAAAAATTGTGGCTATTCGTCTTTTTATTCGTGGCGGCTTTCATCGCGGCCTTGTCCATGGGTTATGCCTCGCTTCCGTTGGACCGCATCCTACAGGTGCTGTCCGGGAACGGGGCTTTTAAGGAAAACTACGTCTTTTACCAGATCCGCTTGCCCCGGGTTTTGGTATTGGCGATGGCCGGCGCCTGCCTGGCTGGTGCCGGCATCATTCTGCAGACATTGAGCAACAATGATTTGGCCGATTCGGGCCTTCTGGGCATCAATTCCGGGGCCGGTCTCGGCGTGACGATCTTCTATCTGTTCGCAGGCGACAGCATACTGAAGTTTTCGGCGGCATTGCCGCTTATCGCCTTCATCAGCGCGCTGGTGGCAGCCTCCGCTGTTTATCTGCTCAGTTACAGCCGCAGCCATAAGCAACATGCGATGCAATTGGTGGTCATCGGAGCGGGAATCTCCTCGGCCTTTTCGGGGTTGATCATCCTGCTGATGTCCTCCACCGACCGGACCGACGTCAGCTTCATCACGGCTTGGATGTCAGGAAACATCTGGGGTTCGACCTGGCCGTTCGTGTTCACAATCCTGCCCGGTTGGCTGTTGGCTCTGGGGATCCTCTTCCTGAAGGCCCCGACGCTGAACATTTTGGCTCTGGGGGAGGAGACCGCTGCTGCATTGGGTTTGAAGCTTCGGAATGAAAAACTGCTCCTGCTGCTCTGCGCGGTCGCCATCGCTTCAGCGGCCATCTCTTTGACCGGCAACATCGGCTTCATCGGTCTGATGTCCCCGCATATCGCCAGAAAACTGGTCGGCAAACGGCATGAACGCTACAGTTGGATTGCGCTGCTGATCGGCAGCATCATCCTGTTGAGCGCCGATGCGATCGGCCGCACGGTGATGGATACCGCTTTTCCGACCGGCATCGTCGTTTCGCTGATCGGGGCGCCTTATTTCCTCTATTTGTTGTTAGGGCGGATGCGCTGAGGCTCGGTGCTGCCCGAGCTGCGGCTGGAGCGGTTGCTCTTCTCCGGCGAAGCCGGTGTGGCCGGAGCTGCCGGCCCGAACAATTGCTCTCCTCCTGCCAAGCGGTCGCCGCGGGAGCAGACGGTCTGGATCCGGCGGCACCTCCCGGGAAGGCTCTCTTGACCGGAGCTGAAGAAAAACAGCAAAAATCGATATTACCGAAAACTTCAAAAAACGCGCCATCAGCCGGGAAGGAGAACTCTTTCCCGGCTGATGGCGCGCTTTTTTTTTGGTCATAATTCAGTTTTGTTGAATATTCTTACAGCCGCGACAAGAGCTGTAGCGATCATCAGTCCCGTCGTCAGCAGCGGATTCCAAAGTTCCTCCAGCAGCAGTGTCCCCTGTAGCATATCCATGTTACGCGAAGCCAGCACCAACGGATTCCACTCAGTCGCTTCCGGGAACAGGTTCCACAAAAACAGCACCATCAGGAACGCACCGGTCAACAGCAACGGCCCGTAGGCATTTTTGAACAAGACAGCTCCGAGCAGCAGGATGGCAATCAACAGCACTCCGAACAGATAGAGACTGATGACGGACAGGACCAAGTTTTCGGTCGTGCCTTCAGGGAAGTAGTAAAGCGTATACCCCAAAGTGATGAAAAAGCAGAGCCAATAGCTGATTGTCCAAAGCAGCAAGGCGCCTGTGAATTTTGAAAAAAGAATGGTCCGGCGCGGCAGGCCTTTCGTGATCATATTGATGAGCGTGCCTTTTTCGTATTCTTTTGCCATCATACCACTCAATAAGATGACGATGATGAACAGGCCAATCTGGGTGCCGTTCTTGAAGAATTGGGTCCAGGAATCGAGGTTCGTCGGTTCCGCAATCAGGATCGTGATCCCTTCCGGCATGAAATTCCCCAACAAATCGGGCATAAATTTGGCTGTCAACGGATTCATGATGCCCAACAGCGCAAACAAGGTAATCGCCAGGAACAACTTGAAGTTGCGGGTATATTCGGTCAGTTCTTTTTTTGTGAAGGCAAGATACGCTCTCATCGGACCACCTCCAGGAAGATATCTTCCAGTTTGGGTTCGGCAGTTTCCAAACGGAGCGGTACCAACCCAGTTTCGCCCAGAATCTGGATGATCTGTGCCATGGTCTGTTCGGGGTCAGCGGATTGGATGCTAATGGAATGGCCTTTTGCACCCACCGAGGTGTTCAACAACGTGACCCGCGTATCGGCCTGGAACACAGCAGCATCCGTCGGCGTCCGGAAGGTGACCGTACAGGAATGTCTGGCGTGCGTGTTTTTCAGTTCCGAGACCGATCCGCTCAGGACGATTTTTCCTCCGTCAAGGATGCCCACCCAATCACAGATGGCTTCCACATCGGTCAGGACATGCGTTGAAAAGAGCACGGTTGTCTTCTCCTTCACTTTCAGAAGGATATCCAGGATTTCCTTGCGGCCGATTGGATCCAAGGCGGAAGTCGGTTCGTCGCAGATCAGTAGTCGCGGTTCGTTCAGCAAAGCCTGAGCGATGCCCAGCCGCTGCTTCATGCCGCGGGAAAACGTTCCGATGCGCTTTTTCACATCGGCCAACCCAACCAGCTCCAGGAGCTCTTCGGATTTGGTTTGGATGAGCGCGGCAGGCATGCCGGTGATTTCGCCGCACAGCTGCAGATATTCCTTTGCGATCATGAAACCGTAGAATTCGGGGACATCCGGCAGATAGCCGATGAAGCGGTTCGTCCGGGTATCACCGTAATGCACTTTTTCGCCGCAGACGCTGATTTCGCCAAAGTCCTCCTGCAGCAAGCCCAAAACGATCTTCATTGTCGTCGTCTTTCCGGAGCCATTTTTGCCGATGAAACCATAAATTGAGCCTTCAGGGACGGAGAAGGACAATCCATCGAGTACGCCTTGGTTCCCAAAGGATTTCCCCAATCCGGCGATTGTGAGGATATCCATCACTCATCGCCCCTTCCAATCAGAAAATACAGGACCGGACCGACGATGTTCAGGAATATGATGATGAAGATCCAAAGATTTTTGCTGCCTATTTTTACTTGGGGATGCTTGTTCAGGTGGAGCAGGGCCGTGATCAACAGTATGATCTGGATCACGACCAAAGGGATCAGGATGGGTAAGTATGGCTGCAAATCAGCTATCATAAAAGCTCGCCTTCTTTCTTTTTTACACCTATTTTCTCATATCTTCATCTTACTTGTCCGATTGGTTTTCCACAACCCTAAACCTCCTGTTCGTTATATAACAAGTATAACACTGGTAGTGGAATTTGCAAGTCGGATGAGAGGCAAGACCCATCATGCAAGGAGGACTCGCAAAGGTTCACGTCTATATGGGACTGGTGCTGTCCTGTGCTATAATGAAGCAAAGATACCAGAACAGCCAACGCTGTCAGAGGAAGGACAGAAGGATGAATCCATTTTTTAAATTGATGCTTAAGTTGATGTCGTCACCAAAAATCAACATGCAGGAAGACTACGCCCGTGTCCGCAAAGTGCAGCAGATACTGGCTCCCAAGCCGAAAAAGGGCTATATCATCATGGACCACAAAATATATTCGGAAGACCGTTCCCATGATATTCCCGTGCGCGTCTTCCATCCGAGAGAGCGCCTGTATAAAGAACCGCTGCTGTTTTTCCATGGCGGCGGGTGGGTCATCGGTGACATCGAAACCTACACGAATGCCTGCATCCATATGGCGGATTTGACCGGCAGGACGGTCTATTCCGTCGATTATCGTTTGGCTCCGGAGCATCCGTATCCAGCCGGCCTCTATGATTGTTACCGGGTGGCGGAAGTATTGCTGAAGCATCTGGAAATGAGCGGCTTATCGGATGAAAAAGATTTGATTCTGATCGGCGATTCGGCGGGCGGAAACTTGGCTGCAGCCGTGTCTTTGCTGCTCCGCGATAGAGGCCAAGCGATTCCAATCAAACAGATTTTGCTGTATCCAGTCACTTATTGGGATCATTCGGAAGCATCTCCGTTTGAATCGATCCGCACGAATGGTCATGATTACGGCCTGACTGCAAAAAAAATGGAAGAATACATGGCGTTGTACCAACCCGATACCCAGCTGCGCAAGAATGGCTACGTCGCGCCTTTGATGGCGGAAGACCTGTCGAATCAACCGGAAACGTTGGTGATCACGGCCGAATTCGATCCATTGCGGGATGAAGGCGAAGCATACGCGGAAGCATTGCGGAATGCCGGCAACAAGGTACAAGCCCATCGCGTGAATGGCATCGTCCATGGCTTCATAACCTATCCGAAGACAGCTGAATCGGTTATCGAAGCTTACGAAGTAATCAATGCGTTTCTGAATGCATAAGCCGAAAGGGCTGTTCAATAGAATAATCGGAAAGGGGGAAAAGTAGTGAACCGAAAAAAGTGGGTACGTTTGGACAATGCCTCCAATATATTTTTGGCGGCCATGACGAGCAGCGATACGAAGGTCTTCCGTATGAGTGCGGAATTGACGGATGCGGTGGATCCGCACTTGCTGCAGCAGGCGCTTGATGAAGTCTACGAGAATTATGTGCTGTACCACAGTGTGCTCAGGCGTGGATTTTTCTGGTATTATCTGGAAGAAAGCGACCTGAAGCCGAAAGTGACGGCCGACGTGTTGCCGCCTTGTGCGCAGATCTATCATTTTGACCGGAGAGAACTCTTATTCCGGGTCTTTTATAATCAAAACCGGATTCACTTGGAACTCTTCCATGCCCTGTCCGATGGCACCGGTGCGTTGTGGTTTTTCGAGGATCTGCTGAAGGCGTATATCATGCTGCGTCATCCCGAAGCGTTTGAAGGCCTTGATGCCGCCGCGCACGATCGTTTGAACCACCAACTGGAAGACAGTTTCGCGCATTATTTCCGCAAGGACAAGAAACAGAACTTTACGGATGCGGCTCAATCCGCCATCCGCTCCGTCGCGAAAGTCAGTCAATTGACAGGGAAAAGCCATACGCAAAAGAGTGCCTTGCCTGAGGAAAATAAACAAAAGCGCAAACGCCGCGTGCACCAGTTCCGCGGTAAAAAGACGCCGGACAATCGGCCGCACGTCATCGAATTGGAGATGCCGGTCAAGGATGTGCTTGCCTTGGCTCGGGAGCAACAGACTTCTTTGACCTTGTATCTGACCGCTGTGTACATGCTGGCCGTGCGCAAGGCCAGTCCCGATTTTCAACTCGGATCGGCTATGGCGGTTTCTGTTCCGGTAAACTTGCGCCAGTTTTTCCCTTCCAATTCTGCCAGGAATTTTTTCAGCACGACCCGCCTGATCTATACTACAGAAGAGAATGGAGAAGGGGATGACATTGCCGCAATCGGTCGCACGCTGAAAGAGCAGTTCCAGCAGCAGATTACGCCGGAAAGTCTGGAGGAAAAGTTGCGGACGTTGATCGCCTTCGAATACAGCCCCTTCACGCGGATGGTTTTTCGGCCGATCAAAGACTTCATTCTGAAGCTGGTCAATTACATCAGTAACCGGAATTTGACGATTGCGATCTCGAATTTGGGCAAGGTCACCTTTCCTGATCCGATCGACGGCTACATCGAAAAAATGTATTTCCATACTTCGGCCGTCCGTCCGCAATTTTGCGCCATCAGCCATGGGGAACATCTGACGGTCAGTTTCACGTCCCCCTTTGTCGAATCATCGGTCGAGGAGCAGTTTGTCAGGATTTTGACCGATGCGGGCGTGGCCGTAACCGTCGCAGCGAACAAGGTTTCGAGTGAAGATTTGGAAGGTGAGTTATCATGAGACACTGCAATCATTGCAACGCGACCATCAAGGGAGAGTGGGAACAATGCCCCTTGTGCCAAACGACCTTGAATGAGGCCACCGATCCGATGCTGCCGGATCCCTATCCGAAGATTCCGTTGCGGTTCAACAAGGAGATCGTCACGAAATACTTGACCTTGATTTCCTTTGTGCTGATCATCGCCTTTCTGCTGATCGAACTGATCTGGATCGGAAGGATGGAGAATGTGCAACTCGCCCTCTTCGGGATCTTGAGCATGTGGCTTTCCGTTTTGATCCTGATCCGGAAACGACGGAACATCGCAAAGGGCATCGTTTATCTGATCGTCTCCCTGTCGCTCCTATGCATTTATTTGGATTATCTATCTGGGTGGAGCGGGTGGTCCACCACTTATGCTGTGCCGATCATCTGCAGTTTTGCAATCGTATCCTTATACATCGCGGTGCGCCTCGTCAACTTGGGCGTCAGGGACTACGTCTTGTACCTTTTGACGGCCGCCATGCTGGGTCTGCTGCCGGCGCTGTTCCTGACCTTGGATTGGGTCACGGCGTCTTTGCCTTCAAGCCTGTCGGTCATGATGAGCGCAGTCACCTTGGTCATCATCCTGCTCTATCATGGTGGAGAGATATGGCGCGAGTTGGAGAAACGGATGCATGTTTAAACCGGGGTACCTCAAAAATTTCGAAGGCAGTCAAAAAATTAGAAACCCGAAATAGCTGTATCTGGCTAAACAAAAAAGCTTTGAGAAATTTAAATTCTCAAAGCTTTTTATTTGTTTAATCGTTCAAAAGCATATGAAGTAAAACCTTAAACTGCTTTCTTCTTGAAGACAACGAGAAGGAGCAGGGTGCCTGTAACCAGGATGGAAACAAGGAGAAGGTTATTCCCTTCAACGCCTGTCTGAGCCACTTGGTCCGCCTCTAAGTCTGTTGCTTCCAACTTGAAGTTTGAAGGTACCATGACTGTATCGATGACATGGATGACCCCGTTGGTGGCTTCAATGTCGGTAGAGGTAATGTTGGATTTATTGACCATCGGCGCATCTGAAAGATCGAAAGTAAGATTTTCTCCGTTGAGGGTGTCTGCTTTCATTCCATCCGTGAGATCAGCCGCCAACACTTTCCCAGAAACGACATGGTAAGTAAGGACTTTCGCCAAGTCCGGCTGTGCAAGGAGCTCTTCCGCGGTAATGTCCAACTCGGCCAGCAACTTTTCAAAAGCGGCATTGGTAGGAGCGAACACTGTAAAAGGACCATCCCCTTGGAGATCATCCACAAGTTCTGCTTTTTGGAGTGCCGAAACAAGGATACTGAAATCTTCATTCCCGAGTGCAATGCCTACAATATCGTCGGAAGGTTCGCCGGTAGCAGCGGAAGCCAGAGGGGCGATAGTGAATGAGAGAAAAAGTAATGTAGCAAGTGAAAGTAAGCGGCGTATTAATTTTTTCATTTTACCCTACTCCTTTCAATAATGGAAAATCTTTTGTAATCTCTACTACAGGGTTTATAATAGCATCATAATGTAAGCGTTGTCAATTATGGGGATTCTTGTGGGAAAAAGAGGGGAGGAAGAATTCATGCGAAAAAATATATGGGTGCTGATCCTCTCCAGGGTACTCTTTCTGCAGATTATCCACTATGGAGTTCAAGAAATAGAGCAAAGAAAGGACGTGGTGGTACCCGAAAAGGCTTCTTCCGCGGACTTCCGTTCGGAAACCATCTCTGCAGCGGATGTAGCGGTTCCTTTGGAAGAACTAACTTTTACTATTAATCCATCCACGGAATATTATCAGATTAATCCGGATTATGTAGGCTGGCTTTCTGTTAATGGCACCGTTATTGATTACCCGGTCGTCCGGGGGCAGGATAATGAAACGTATCTCACTCAGAATTTCTATCGGGCACCGGATATTTTCGGAGCCATCTTCATGGATTATCGGAATATCGGCATGGGAGTGGACCGGCATACCATCATTTATGGCCACTATACCCAGAATGGCCAGATGTTTGGGGAATTGGATAAATTCCTGAACGAAGATTTCCTGAAAGAGAATTTGGAGTTTACATTCGGTGATGCCTATGCGGAAAGACGTTACAGGATCTTTTCTGCCCATGTGGCGCCAGCTGATACAATTTTTCTGGATATTGATTTTGAGGGGAATGAGTACACCGAATTTCTGACCATGCTCAAGGACCTTTCCGTTTTTCCATCAGAAATCGAGGTGACAGAGGGAGATAACATTCTCACATTGATGACGTGTAACGATTCTGCAGAAAATGGCCGGCTCTTTATTCATGCTGTTGAAGTGACAGAATAGCAACAGCAAATGCTCAGCCGCACATCCCTCAATAGTCGACTTCAAAAAGCGCTGAAGTATCCCGGTGACAGAATGCCGAGGTACTTCAGCGCTTTTTGAACGGATAGATTTTCATTCGGTTCCGTAATATTCATCCCAATACCCGTATACATATGTGTTTTTTATGCGCCACTGCTGGAAGCGGATCGGCACGACAAAAGAATACAGTCCCAAAGTCAGGATCGAAAAAAGGGTCCATTTCAGCAAGAAAAGCCATAGATCAATAGTCTTCCCGACAAAATGCAACTGGTGTCCTTCTATGTAAGTATGCTTGGCGACCCATCTTTCCCGGTAACAAAAAGCCCAAGGCGCAGCCAGCCCGAAAGTGAAAAAGCCCGCGAGACCGCAGATGAGAAGAATGCCGAAATATTCCAATAGCGTTCCGGTGAAATAAGAATCATTATGATGGCGCAAAATATCACTCCTTTATATTTGCTTAATGATATAATACGATATAAATTTGGAATCCATCTATAAATATACTGATATAATTTGGCAAATGCGCCTAAGGATTGCCCTTGAAGCGCAAATGCGATACGCTAAAGGCATCAATCATTTTAAGGAAACGCGAGGGACAGATAATGACAAACAAAATAGCGCTCATCACAGGCGCGAGTGCGGGCATAGGCAAAGAGTTCGCCAAAAAGCTCAGCGAACAAGGATACGATCTGATTCTGGTTGCGAGGCGTGAGGATCGGCTTGTTGAGCTCAGCAAACAACTACCTACCAAAAGCCAAATCATCACAGCGGACTTGGCGAAGACAGAGGAATGCTATCGTCTGTATGAAGAAACGAAGGACAAAAACATTTCCATGCTGATCAACTGTGCCGGTTTCGGTGATTTCGGCGCATTCACGACGACCAGTCTCGACAAGGAACTGGAGATGATCGACGTCAACATCAAGGCGGTCCATATCTTGACCAAGAAATTTCTGCCGGATATGATCGCAAGGAATAAAGGTTACATCCTGAATGTGGCTTCGGTTGCCGGACTGATGCCGGCGGGGCCTTATATGGCTACCTATTATGCGACAAAAGCCTACGTCACGAGCTTCACTTCCGCGATTGCTGAGGAGTTGGTAGAGAAGAAGAGCAACGTTTATGTCGGTTCGCTTTGCCCGGGACCGGTCGATACGGAGTTCAACAAAGTGGCGGATGTGAAATTCAATCTGAAGGGCATCACTTCTGAATACTGCGTCAAGTATGCGTTGGACAAGATGTATAAGCGCAAGAAAATCATCGTTCCGACGTTGTTACTGAAGGGCGCGCTCTTCTCGTCGAAATTGGCGCCACGCAACTTGGTTGTGCGCCTGACGAGCAGGCAGCAAAAGAAAAAACAAGGCTGATGAATGCGGGGGCCAGCTGTCGCAAGCGAAGCTAGCCGGAGAAACTGATCCAAATCCAGTTGAATCCGAGTTCTTCTCCGGTAAAAGGATTGCGACGGGAGTAGATGTTTAGATCAATTCCTGATCTCCGGTGAAGCGATCTTCATCGGAGGAGGCAATCCGAAACCGACACTCTCCTCCGGAGAAGCCCATCGTACCCGGAGAACGCGACCCGAAAATCGAAGCCGAATATCTGACCGACCCCTGTAATCCAAAAAAACGCATCCGGAAGCTGACAGGCAACGCTCTCCCGTTTGGTGCAAACTCGTTTTCTTGGTAAAATAGATACAAATGGGTAGTGGAACCAAAACAGCATAAAAAGTCGCTGCCTTAGCCCGGATGGATAGTGTGCCGGTGAAGAGAGGGGTTTTGATGATGAAAATCGACAGAATTGAAATTGGGGAAGTGGCCATCCCACTGCGGACGCCATTCCAAACAGCATCGCGCACGGTTGACGCCGTGCATAACATTCTGATCCGCATCGTGACCGATGACGGGACCGCCGGATATGGTGAGGCGCCACCGACAGCCTTAATCACCGGCGAAACAAAGGCTTCCATCCGCGAGGCTATCATGCAATACATCGCTCCGAGCATCATCGGAATGGAAATTTTCGACCTCGATACCATCATGAAAAGGATTCATGCCAGCATCGTCAACAACACATCGGCGAAAGCCGCCGTTGATATGGCGCTATACGACCTATATGCCAAAAAGCTCGGCCAACCTTTGTATAAAGTGTTGGGCGGGGCGAAACGGAAAATCGAGACTGCCCACACCATCAGCGACAAACCCATCGATGAGAGGATGCGCGACAGTCTGCAGGCTGTCCAGAACGGCTTCAGCATTCTTAATGTGAGTGTCGGGAGGAATGGGTTCAATGATGTGGAGAACTTGCTTGCCATCCGCAAGGCAGTCGGAACGGGCATCCGCATCCGGGTCGAGGCCAATCAAGGCTGGAGCCCCCAGCAGGCTGTCCGCATCATCAGCTTGCTGGAGGATAAGGGCATGCAGGCAGAGCTAGTGGAACAGCCGGTGAAGGCGCACGATCTGGCCGGCCTGAAATTTGTGACGCAACACGTCCAAACACCGATTGCGGCTGACGAAAGTGCCTTCTCTGTGAAGGATGCCCACCACATCATCCAGACACAATCAGCCGACCTCATCAATATCAAACTGATGAAGACCGGGGGGATCCACGAGGCCCTCAAGATCTGTGCCGTAGCGGAAACGAACGGGGTGGACTGCATGATCGGCTGCATGCTGGAAAGCAAGATTTCGATCAGCGCAGCGGCCCATCTGGCAGCCGCCAAAAACTGCATCACGATGGTCGACCTCATTGGACCGTCGTTCTACAAAATCGAAGCCTATGAGGGCGGTCCGCTGTTCACAGGAGGCACGATCAAGTTGGGGGATGCGAACGGCATCGGTATCAACGCTTTTCCGAAAGCCCATTTCAAAAAACTCGGAATCGTGAAATAAATGTCCCACTTAAGAAGCCAAGGAAGGAAAAGCCATGAAGTTGAGAGAGTTTTATGTGAAACGAGCCATCGGTTTTGTCATCGTTATGCTTCTTGTACTGATTATTTTATTGCTCAACAAGTATATGCTGCATCTTTTCTGAAAAACATAAAACCGCCACCGGAAATATAAAATTCCGATGGCGGTTTTTGGCACTGTGTCTAGATCAATCCAACTTTTTTCATGGCTGCGGCCAAACGGTCAATGACCGCTTGATCGGCATCCGTCAACGGCAAACGCATTGGTCCGACATTGAAGCCCAGCAGTTGCATGCCGGCTTTTACAGGAATCGGATTCGGCTCCACGAACAGGCAGTCGATCAGTTCTTTGTACTCGGCTTGCATCGCGGCAGCTTTCTTGATGTCGCCATCCAGGAAGGCATGCGTCATTTCCGATGTAGCTTTCGGTGCGATATTGGCAAGGACAGAGATGACGCCTTTTGCGCCCAAACTCATCAATGGGATGATGGTGTCATCATTTCCGGAGTAGATGTCCAGACGATCGCCCAAAAGACTCAAATTGTCCACGGCCTGACTGAAGTTTCCGGTAGCGTCCTTCAATGAAACGATGTTCTCGATTTTGGCAAGCTCCACAAGAGACTCAGGAGTAATGTTCTGGCCGGTGCGGCCCGGCACATTGTAAAGCACGATCGGAACTTTCACGCTGTTGGCGATGGCTTTGTAATGCTCAATCAAGCCTTTTTGCGATGTTTTGTTGTAATAAGGGGTGACGCTGAGGATCGCATCCACACCCGTTGCCTCTACCGCGCGCGTCAATCCGACTCCGTGGCGCGTGTCATTGCTGCCAGCACCACCGATGACCGGGATGCGGCCGTTGACTTTTTCGACAGTGAAACGAATGAGATGAAGTTGTTCTTCATCCGTCAGCGTCGAAGCTTCCCCCGTGGTACCTGCGATGATGATCGAATCTGTGCCGTTCGCGATATGGAACTCGATCAGCTCTTCCAATACCTCGTAGTTGATTTCTTGGTTCTCCGTGTCTTTAAACGGCGTAACAATCGCAACGCCTGATCCTTCAAAAATAGCCATGCTTATCTTCCTCCTGAATTTTTTTTATTTATGAATAGACAAAAAACGACTATGAGCAAATGGTCTCATAGTCGTTCAAAACAGGCTGCTTAAGCTGAAGCGTTGCATCCATATAGTGAATTCCACCAATTTGCCCCAACGTGAGAAGCTCACCGAACAAAGCTGGGCGGCTTTGTCCGACAGTGCCAGATTTGTTCAACCTTGGCCCCAATACAGAGTATTTCGGCAGCAACACCTTTCAGGGAATCCCTTACTGATTGTTAACCGCGACCTCTTCATCACATCGAATCGTATTTTGTTACTTCCACACTATCAAATACAAATCAGTCTGTCAATCATATTCTGAGTGGATGCTTAGAAATTCCTTTGAAAAAGATGGCAAAAAAGACACATACGTTTAAGGGAGTCAAGGCCGCAGCGGGCAGGCGGCCGACAACCACAATGACCTCCGGTGAAGGCAAGCCCCGCCGGAGAAGGGAATCGTAAGCGGCGCTGTCCTCCGGCCGGGTCAGTCTCTCCGGAGGACAGCAATAAAACGGAACAGCATCTCCGGCGAGGACCGCCTGGCCGGAGATGACGAACCCATACCGTTCCCGTAAACATCCGGATGCTTCAAGGAACGCATATGCGCCGGCAATGTGATAAAATCAAATTGAGGAAACGCTTTTAAGGCAAGTCCAGAAAGGGATTCCGGAATGTTTTTTTGCAGGCCATCCGCGCAGAGATTATCTCCAGCGCACCGGCAAGGATGATGAGAGGACGTGAATAGCGATGAAGATTGAACATGTTGCAGTGTGGGTGGACGATTTGGAGCTGATGCGCGATTTTTATGTTCGTTTTTTTGATGGAAAGGCCAATAAATTATACCGGAATCCTGAAAAAGACTTCCAATCTTATTTTATTACTTTCCGTGAAGGAGGGGCCCGTTTGGAGCTTATGAAAAGGATGGATGTCAATGAACGCTATCCCCTTGATATGCTAGGCTGGGCGCATCTGGCCATTTCTGTCGGCAACAAACAGAACGTCGATTATTTCACGGACAGGCTCATCAAAGCGGGGTACACATGCAAAAGCCAGCCGCGCATCACAGGAGATGGCTACTATGAAAGCATGTTCCTCGACCCGGAAAAAAACGTCATCGAAATCACCATCTGAAAGAACAGTTAGATCTAAAAAGCAGGGAGCGGACAGCCATGAAGAAAAGAATCCATCTAATTTCCAATCAAACGAAAGCGGGAAGGGATATGCGCAAAAAGAGAACGCGCTTCCTGATTGCTGGATTGATCGGGACAAGTATCGGTATTTGCGGTGGATTCTTATTGCGTTGGGAATTGGCCCCTTTGATCGGTTGGGATAGTGCCGCAATCATTTTGTTGTATTTGCTGTGGAAGGATTTTCATCCGCATGATGGGACGGAAACGGAGCGGATTGCGCAAGAAGAGGACATCCAATATTCGACAATCGATTTTTTTGTCCTGATGGCATGTCTGATCAGCATCGGGGCCGTCGCATTGATGTTGACGACTCATGTACGCAGCTTCGGGACGATCGGATTTGGTCTGTTCAGCATCGTGCTCTCCTGGACGACGGTGCACAGCCTCTATATGCTGCGGTACGCGGAACTCTATTACCGTGATGTGAACGGCGGCGTCATCTTCGAGGGTACCGAAAAGCCTAATTTTTGGGACTTTGCTTATCTGGCGTTCACGATCGGGATGACTTACCAAGTCTCCGATACGACCTTCACGACGCCTGAATTCCGGAAGGCTGCTCTGGGCCATGCGCTGTTGTCCTTTGTTTTCGGGACAGCCATCATCGCCACGACCATCAATTTTGTCGCAAGCTTGAGCAGATGAATCATATGAAATTTTTGCCAGGATAAAGGAGGAGTTCATGCATGTTTTTTAAATCATTTTTCGATCCGCAAGTAGCGCAATTTTCCTATCTGGTGGGTTGCCAAAAAACCGGAGAAGCCATCATAATCGATCCATTGCGCAAGCTGGATGACTATATCTTGGCAGCCGAAGACGAAGGGCTGGTCATCACAGCGGCAACGGAAACGCATATCCATGCCGATTATGCATCCGGCCTGCGGGAAACCGGAAGGCGTTTAGGCGCCAAACTGTACGTCTCGGACATGGGCGGGGATGACTGGCGTTACCAGGATCTGCCGGAAGGAAGCGTGCTGCTGCAGGATGGGGACATCATTTCCGTAGGCAAGGTCAAACTTGATGTGCTGCACACACCTGGGCATACGCCGGAGAGTGTGTCCTTTCTGCTAACGGACATCGGCGGGGGTTCAGATATTCCGATGGGGCTGTTTACCGGCGATTTTATCTTTGTGGGTGACGTCGGCCGGCCGGACTTGCTGGAAGAGGCTGCGCATATGCAAGGCACCACCGAAATCGGAGCAAAAGAGATGTTCCATTCTCTGAAGAAAATAGCTGACTATCCGGACCACCTGCAGATCTGGACCGGACACGGTGCCGGCAGCGCCTGCGGGAAGTCGCTGGGCGCCGTATCGATGACCACTTTGGGCTACGAGAAAGACAACAACTGGGCTTTCCAGCATGACGAGGAAGCGAGTTTCATCGAAGCCTTGACGGATGATCAGCCTGAGCCGCCGAGCTATTTTGCCCAGATGAAGAAGATCAATAAATTGGACAGCGGCGTCTATGTCCCTTATCCGGTCTTCCCGCTTCAGCAGGCCGGTCCAAGCGATAGGATGATTGATCTGCGCGCGAAAGAAATGTATCAAGCCGGACACATCGAAAGGACGCTCAATATTCCGCTGAACAAAAAGTTTTTGAGTTATGCCGGTTGGTTCTTGGATTACGAAGGGCAAGTGACGTTCATCGGAACAAAAAAAGATGCTGAACTAGCTGCCCGCCAGCTGCAGCTCATCGGGTTCGACCAAGTCAGAGGCTACCTGGATGCGGGCCAGATCAAGGACGAAAAGATGACCGAAACAATCACGGCAGCCGCCTTCATCGCTTTGCGCCAAGTAAAGGAGCTGCAGATATTGGACGTGCGTTCGAAGAGCGAATGGGATCAAGGTCATCTGTCCGATGCCCAGCGTGTGCTCCTCGGCAAGCTCTTGGAGGAACCTTTGCCTTTCAAACGGGATGAACCACTGTACGTCCATTGCCAATCAGGAGTCCGGTCCGCCGTCGCCATCGGTGCGTTGGAGGAGAGGGGATTCAAAAAGATCGTCAATATCCTGGGAGGATACACTGCGATAGAAAAAATCCTCAATGAATAGACACAAATGCACCAAAAACTGCAAAACGCAATCCGAATAACAAACTGAGCCGGAAGGAAGAGCTGTAACAGGCTTTTCCTTCCGGCTCTTTTTTGATTTGGAACGTTTTAATCCAGGTACAAGGAATAGCCAGAATCCCTGTACGATGGTATACTACTAATTGTCGCATTTAGTGAAGTAGACCGAATAGTCCAAGAGTTTTTTTAAGAGAGAGGTGTCATTTGGTTGCATAAAGATCTAATGAAAGAACAGGAACGTGTCCATCGCGTCATTAAGGTCATCAACAACGAAAGAACGCGATTGGCCGAGCAAGTAGAAGAAAAAAGTGAAAAACAAAGACAGCAATTAAAGGAATCCAAAGAAATCAAAATCAGCCAAGGTTCTTCAGAGAGCGTCTGGGAATCGTCGGCTGAACTGCGGGCTTTCGAGCAGGAGCTGATGATCCGCAACAATGAATTGCAGAACAGCAACGAGCGTGTCGCTGTATTGGAAAAAATGCAGGATGAGCCTTACTTCGGCCGTATCGATTATCACGATGATTTCGGCAATGAAACAATCTACATCGGAATCGGATCCTTGTTCGAGAAAGATGAGAACCTGATCGTCGACTGGCGTTCGCCGATCGCATCGCTTTATTATGAAGGCAGCAAAGGCGAAAAAGTGAAGCTGATGATAGCCGATCAACCGATGTCCTACGGGGTTGACCTGAAAAGGCAATTTTTGATCAGACAGGCGGAAATCATCCGCATGATGGACACGGACAATGTCATGGGCGATCCGTATTTGCTGGAAGTGTTGGAAGGACCTTCATCCTATCAGATGGGCACGGTCGTTTCCACCTTGCAGAAAGAACAGAACCAGATCGTCAGGGAAACGAAAGCTGCTGTCACGCTGATAGAAGGGGTTGCCGGATCAGGAAAAACGGTTGTCCTGATGCAGAAAATCGCCTATCTGTTGTATGCTTTCCGAGACCAATTGAAGTCGGAAGAAGTCGTCCTGTTTTCCCCAAACAAAATATTCCAGGAATACGTCTCCCAAGTGTTGCCTGCATTGGGCGAACTGAACGTTGGCAACACGACCTTCAGCGAGTTCATGGAGCGGAAAGTGACCGGATTTACTTTGCGCGCCGATCAAGAGGACAGCTTAGCCAAGGTTACGGTGCTGAAGGGCAGCTTGGCATTTTATGAAGCGTTACAGAAATACGGAATGATCCTGAAGAAACGCTATCTGAAATTCTCTGATATCCGTTTCCGTGATGATATCATCCTTTCGGAGAAGGAAATCGAGTCAGCCTTCTACAGCATCGACAGCCAAGGGTCATTGGCCAGCAAGTTGGATATTCTCAAAAGACACTTGTTGCAGCGCGTCGAGCGAATCCAACAGTCGCAAAAAGGCAAGCCTTGGGTCGAAAAAGAAATGATCGCCATGTCTGACCTGGACCTTTACCGTTACGAGAAAGAGACCCACAACCAAAAAGCGATGGAAGAGGCCATGACGGCGGATATCCTGGAGGACGCTTTCGAACCGATCGTCGCGAGGATTGAAGCGTTGGCCTTTATCCGCTATAAGAATCAATACATCCATTTCCTGCGGGCCGTTCCTAAATTGCTTTCATTGGATGCTTTCGGCTTGGATGAGGATGAATGGCGCACCCACATCGCAGTGGTTGCGGAACATATGGCAGAGAAGAGTGTGTTGCTGGAAGATCTGGATGCCTACTACAGTCTGCGTTTGTTGCTGAAGGGGCCATCCAGCGACATGAAATACCAATACATCTGTCTGGATGAGGTGCAGGATTTTTCACCATTCCAACTGCAGATGCTGCAGCATGCCTTCCCTAGCGCACGCTTCATTCTGAGCGGGGACTTGAATCAGAATATCCTGAACAGACGTCTTTCCTTTGATGATCTCCGGACCATCTTTTCCGAAAGTACATTCCGTTCATACCGTCTGCTGACCAGTTACCGATCGACGAATGAAATCGTCCGCTTCTCGGAAAGCTTCATCGAAGGCGAAAAACCGGAAGGGACCTATATCCGTTCCGGCAAGAAACCAGAAGTGCTGCTGACCGACGATGGCGGGCTCGATATGGGCTACATCAAACAGAAGGTGGATGCGAGCGTCGCTGCCGGCATGCGCGTGGCTTTCATCAGCCGCAATGCGGAAGACGCGGAACGCATCAGCCAAGAACTGTCGGCTGCCGGTATTGACTTCAAACTCGTGCAGCAGGATACCGACAACAGCCATCATCCGGTATTGATCATGCCGGCCCGTTTGGCTAAAGGTCTGGAATTCGATGTCGTTTTTGCGATTTGCCACTATCCGGCAAAAGCTGCCCAGAATGAAATGCAGATCCTCTACACAATCTGCACCCGGGCGATGCACGAGCTTTATCTGACTGTTTCCGATAAGGAAGCCGGACTGATGGAACGCGTTGATCCGGATTATTATGACGTAAGAAAAATGTGAAACCTGAATGTGAACAGCCCCGGCGGAATCTGCATGTAAACTGCAGACTCGACCGGGGCTGTTTTTTTGTTGTCATTGTGGTGGCAAATCAAACTATCTGATAGGTTCCGCGCAGTTCCTTTTCGTAAGGACCCATCTCGGCCAGATAATCCATCATCGCTTCAACCGCGTGCTTCTCCAGATTTTTGTGTTCTTTTCCGAATTTCTTCGGAACGCCCTGGTTGGTCACATAACTGACTGTGTATTCTTTATCCGGGATGACTTCTTCGCCGGCGATGAAAAGTTTTTGGACTCGGGTTCCTTTCGGATTCTCCAGTTTCAGATAAGCATGCAAGCCCATCGCGCGCTTTAGGTAGCCGCCCATCTGATCAAAGGGGTCTGCTGCGTAGGTGCTCTCGAGATTTTCTTCCAGCAGAGCCACTATTTCCGAACCGGTCAGGATAGCGGTGGAAATCGGCGGATTCATCGGGATGATCTGATACAACTCCCTCAGCGTCACCGGGCCTTTCAGAATCGGAACACCATAGCGCCAGCCGTTGGAGAAGGCCAGATCCGTTTTCGTGTGGAACAGGATTGCATCCAGGAGGAAGTTGTCCATCGTCGTTTCGACGCTCCAACCGCGGTGCAGCAATTTTTTGGTTTCGCCGACTTGGCGACCCATTTTTTCGCGGTAAGGGGCTAAAGCCTCATCGATCAAAGCTTTCATGGCGGCATCTTCCGGGATGTTCTCCGTGACCGGAATGAGTTGATGTTCGATTTTTTGGATCACGCCGTCCTCAACGGTCAATTCGAGCGCGCCAAGGAAAGAGCCATGCGAGCCAGACTGGATGACTGCCGTTTCACCTACTGTGACGATGTGTTCCTGACGGTTATGAGTGTGGCCGCTCAGACAGATCGCCACGCCTTCGACTTCGCTCATCAATTTCAGGTCCTGCGGGAAACCGAGATGGGACAGAACGATGATCAGGTCGACTGCTTTTTCCTTCAGTTCCGCCACGTAGCCGGGCAACTCCTCGCGCCCCAAAGTGAAAGAGAGGCCTTCGCTGAAATGGGGTGGCATCGTTTTGTCGATGATGTTGCAGGCGATACCGATCACACCAATCGAAATTTCCCCTACGGACAGGATTTTGTAAGGCTCGAATGCCAACTTACCGCTTTCTTTTTCGTAGGCATTGATTGCGAGAATCGGATAATCCAACTGCTGGCCTATTTTTTTCAGATTGGCCGGCCCGAAGCCAGTGTCCCAGTGGAATGTCATGGCATCAAAACCGACTTCGTTCAGCACCGGCAGCATGTGCCAGCCCTTCGAATCAATCGCTTCGTATGTTCCGTGGATCGTGTCGCCGTTATCGAAAACGAGTGTTGGATTTTTGCTGCGGAAATCTTTGATAAGGCTTTGGAGACGGGCGTAGCCGCCAGCTTTACGGAACGCCAATTTTTCCTTTTCATAGAACAGTTCGTTGTGCAACTCCAAGTAGCTGTGGGTGTCGTTGATCTGAAGGATCGTCAATTTTTCCTGCATAGGGATCCACCTTTCTGGATGAAATGTGACAGTAGCATTCGTTATATTGTTGTTTCCATTCTAACACTCTGTGCGGAGGATACCGATTGATATGCCCTGGGACGAAGCGGTCGAATCGTGAAACTGAATCGAAAACGCAATTTCAGCGCAGAACTGTGTTAGACTTTGGATATATAAATGGATGGGATAGGGGAGGCGTTCGGGTTTTGGATGTAAGGGTTGTATTTGGTAGGATGATCATGCTGGTGTTGATCATGTTTGTGGGCTATCTCGCGACAGTCATGAAGGTTTTCGACAAGCACGCAAACGCCAATTTTGCGGCATTGATCACCTATGTTACGGTGCCGGCGCTTGTCATCGCATCGGTGGAAGGTGCAGGTGAGGTGGGTACGAAATCGGACACGCTCTTCGTCTTGTTGACGGCGACGCTGATGTATCTTTTCACGGTCGGATTGGCCAAGTTCAGTCCGAAACTCTTCCGCGCGGATAAAGAAACGGAAGGAATCATCGAGTTCCTGACCATCTTCACGAACAACGGCTTCATGGGGCTGCCGGTCGTTCAGGCCATTTTCGGCACAGGCGCGCTTTTTTATGCCTCGCTGTACGGCATTCCCAACAACCTGTTGATCTATTCTTTGGGTGTCTTCCTGATTGCCAAAGGCTCGAAAAAATCACGGGCGAGCTGGAAAGCGATCCTGCTGAATCCCGGCAACCTCGCTTCGCTGTTTGCGGTTTTCGTTTTCCTGTTCGACATCAAATTGCCGGCGTTGGTGATGGACACTGCCACCAGCATCGGTAATATCACGTCCCCATTGGCGATGATCATCATCGGCGCGTCATTGGCCGACATCGATATCCTTGGCGCCTTTAAAGAATGGAAAATCTATCTGTTTGCGTTCTATCGTATGATCGTGATTCCGTTGTTCCTTTGGTGGGCCACGAAGGGTATCCTGACGAACCCGACTATGCTGGGGATCCTCGTCATCATCTCGGCCATGCCCGGCCCGGCGATGGCTGTGGCGCTGTCGATGCAGTACGGAGGCAATACGGCCTTCTCAACGCGCTACGTCTTCATATCGACGCTGCTATCGGTATTCACGATCCCGCTGTTGGCTGCACTGCTTTTTTGAGCGGCATACATGCAAGAAAGAACGCCCACTCCGCACGGTTCGCGGAATGGGCGTTCTTTCTGGTTTTGGATAATCGTTGCGCGCAGTCGTTATTTGAATTTCTTCGTGATGTAAGGGTTCAACCAGCGGTACAAGAGGGTGGACAAGAAGGCTCCGACGAGACCTTGCGCGATGTTCAACGGGAATGAAGCGATCGCGGCACCGAAGCCGAAAAGGATTGTGTCCCCGATGGCGTATCCGATCGCCATCCACACACCGGCAATCCCCGTGGCAAGCCATGGCTTTTTGTGATCCATTTTCTGGAACAACCAGCCGGCAAAGAATCCTTCCAAACCTTTTACGACAAAAGTGATCGGCGCATAGAAGGCATAACCGGCGAACAGGTCTGCCAACATGCTGCCGAGTGAGCCGACGAAGAAGCCTGCGCTGCCTCCGAAGGATAGACCGGCCAACAGGAGCACCATGTCTCCCAAATTAACGTAACCGTAAGGTATCGGGATGCGGAACAATAAGGTCATGACGACAGTAAGCGCCATAAATAAGGCCAAAACAACCAATCTGTAGGTACTGTTTTTTTCAGTTTTCATGCAATTCGCCTCCAAGCATTATTTTTAATTATAGTCCTTATGCAGAAGTTTGCACTCTTTTTCTCATCGTTTTCACAATTATTTCCAAAATGATGGAAAATTGAGAAAATCCAATGAAAAGATGATAGAATGGGAATAATTGAGTTTCTAAAGTAAAGGGGTGCAAGCATTTGAGTCAACCGAGAGTACTGCTTATCCAAGATATTTCCGCCAGTTGCCGTATTTCTATGAACGTGGCGGTTCCTGTAGTGAGCTGCCTGGACAATTGGGTGAGTATCCTGCCGACTGCACTGTTGTCCACCCATACGGGTAAAGAATTTGAAGGCTATACCTTTTTGGATCTGACCCAGGAAATGGGCGGTATCCTGCAGCATTGGCAATCATTGGGCATCAAATTCGACGGCATCCTGATCGGCTATCTGGGTTCGCACCAGCAGATCGACATCGTGCGGGGGATCATCCATACGTTTGCGGCCGAAGATGCCCACATCGTTCTCGATCCGGCGATGGGCGATCAAGGCGTGCTCTATCCGGGTTTCACGTTGGAATATGTGGATGAAATGGCGGCGCTCTGCAATGAAGCGACGGTAATCACGCCGAACGTGACGGAAGCCTGCTTTTTGACCAAACGCTCCATGTTGAAGAAGCCTTACAAGGAAGCCGAGGTTGCGGAATTATTGGCTGATTTGCGGGTGTTGAATCCGAAGAGCGTCGTGCTGACGGGCGTTTCCTTGGAACCGGAAAAGATTGGTACTGTCTGCGTCAGCCAAGACGAACCTGAAGCGCAGTATGCCTTCGCGAAATATTTTCCCGGCCATTATGACGGCGCGGGAGACTTGTTCACAAGTGTCGTTGGCGGTTTGCTTTTCCAGAACCTGTCGCTGACCGTGGCCACCGAAACTGCCGTTCGATACAACAGCATGGTGATTGAGCGTACGCTGAAAAGCGGACGCGAACTGCACTATGGCGTCCAATTCGAGACAGATCTGCCATATCTGATCGAACAGCTGCGCAAATACAAACCGGCTGAATAGAAGAAATTATGCAAGAATCTTTCGGAAAGAGGCGTGAACAAATGAAGATAGAAACTGTAGCCATCATCGGATTGGGTGCCCTGGGGATCCTTTACGGGCACCATTTCACAAAGGCCGTCGGAAAGGACCGCGTGCGCATCGTCGTCAACAAAGAACGGATGGCGCGCTACCAGGAACAAGGCTTTACTTTCAACGGCGAGGCCTGCGATTTCCAATATGTCGACGAAACGGATGCCAGCGTGGCGCCGGCGGATCTGGTCATTTTGGCCGTAAAAGGAACCCAGTTGGATGAAGCAATCGAAACCGCCCGTCACCAGGTCGGACCGGATACGACAATCATTTCGGTCCTGAACGGCATCTCCAGCGAGGAAGTCATCGGCGCGGCTTTCGGGGGTGAGAAGATCGTCCACTGCGTAGCCCAAGGGATGGACGCTCTCCGCACCGGCAATGATGTGAAGTCTGTCCATATCGGCGAACTGCGGATTGGCCTCGACGCCCCGGAAAAACAGGCGCGTTTGGATGCGGTGGCGGCTTTCTTCGAAGAAACGGCCTTGCCGCACGTGGTCGAAGCGGATATCCTGCATCGCATGTGGGCGAAATTTATGCTGAATGTCGGCGTGAACCAAGTGCTTATGGTGAAGGAAGGCACTTTCCGCGACATCCACGAAGCAGGACCAACCCGCGATCTGATGATCGCCGCCATGCGCGAAGTTTTGCCGATCGCCCAGAAGGAAGGCGTCAACCTGACCGAAACCGATCTGGAAAATGATTTGGCGATCATTGACGGACTTACGCCGTTGGGGATGCCATCGATGCGCCAGGACGGCATTGCGAAACGGCCTTCAGAAGTAGAGTTGTTTTCCGGCACCATACTGAAGAAAGCGAAAAAATACGGACTGCCTGCCCCGACGAACCAGTACCTCTACGACCAGGTCCAAGCCATCGAAGCAACTTACTGAGAGAACAGATTACCGGCCTTCGCGGGCGAAGGCATCAAGCCCTCGCATGCGGGGGCTTTAGCGTTGTTGCTGAAGGTTCATGCAGCGCCGAATGATTTTTGGCGAGCCCAACTCCGGCGGGGCCCTCCTCGCCGGAGCTAAGGCGAGCGCAAAGCCTTCACCTCCGACGAACCATCGCTCGACGGAGGACAGCCTGCGATTTCGCGCCCAGCTCCGGCCAACATTCGCTCACAGGAGCAGAGCAGATTAGCGGAATCCCAACTCCGATGAGAAGGGCGCTCACCGGAGGAAAGCCGAGGCCAAGCTCGACACCCGACATCGGCAGCATTTTTTTGTTATAATGGAAGCATTCATTTAACATTCGTCAAACACCACGAATAAAAGGAGCCACAACAATGACACAAGAACAACTGAAAAATCGCGCGGACGTCCCTGCGGCATTGACTTGGGATGTGACCGCCCTCTATAAAACCCGAGCGGACTTCGAGGCCTCTTTAGCAGGACTGAAGCAGGCGACCGCAACCTTTAGCGTGACATACGAAGGCAAACTAACGGATGCCAAAATGATACTGACCGCAATGAAGGAATACGAAAAGCTCATCGAAACCGCGACATTGGCGGATCACTATGCGATGATGCCGGAAGCGACCGACCTGACCGATCCGGACAATGTCGAATTGTCCCGCCAAACAGCGAATGCGATGGCGGACATCAGCGCCCAACTGACCTTTTTTGAATCGGAACTGATCGGCTGCGACGCAGCTGTCCTTGATCAGGTCGTTTCGGAAGAAGCGCGGTTTGCTTCCTACATCCGCCACATCAAGAAAAACAAAAATATCCAGCTGGCGCCTGAAGTCGAAAAGGCATTGGCCCAGTTGGCTCCGACTCTGGATGCGCCGAGTGCCATCTATGAACAGGCCCGACTAGGCGATATGGACTTCGGTACCTTCACGGTCGACGGGAAGGAATATCCGCTGAGCTTCGTGCTCTACGAAGATTACTACATGTACCATGACGACACGGCAATCCGTCGGGCGGCTTTCGACAAATTCTCGGCTGTCCTCAGCGATTATGAAAACGTGGTCGCAACTGCCTACTATATCCAGCTGCAGAAGGAAAAGACGATGGCGACGATGCGCGGTTTCGATTCCGTGATCGACTATCTGCTTTACGGGCAGGAAGTGACGCGCGATCTGTATGACCGCCAGATTGACACGATCATGAACGACCTAGCGCCGGTCATGCAGAAATACATCACCCATCTGAAGCAAATCCGCGGACTGGACAAGATGACTTATGCCGACTTGAAGATTGCGCTCGATCCGGAATATTCGCCGGAAGTATCGATCGAAGAGTCGCAGGTGATGGTGCAGGACGCCATAGCGGTACTGGGCCAGGATTATACTGACCGGATTATGCAGGCCTATCCGGAACGCTGGATCGATTTCGCCCAGAACATCGGTAAATCAACAGGTGGATTCTGCACCAGTCCATACGGCACCCACCCTTACATCCTGATGTCATGGGCGAACCAACTTTCGGATGTCTATACGCTGATCCATGAATTGGGCCATGCTGGGCAGATGATTCTGTCGAACGAAAACAACAGCATCCTTGGTTCGGAGCCATCGTTGTACCTGATCGAAGGTCCATCCACCTTCAACGAACTGCTGTTGACGGAGTCGTTGGCGCGCAAGAGTACGGATGCGCGCATGCAGCGCTTCGCTTTGACGAAGATGCTTTCCGACACCTATTTCCACAATTTCGTCACGCACTTGTTGGAAGCAGCCTATCAAAGGGAAGTCTACAACTTGATCGACGCAGGCAAGAGTTTCGATGCCGGAAAATTGAGCGAAATCAAACGGAACGTGCTGGAGCGCTTCTGGGGGGACGCGGTGGAAATCAACGCCGGAGCGGAGCTGACATGGATGCGCCAGATCCATTACTACATGGGGCTGTATTCCTATACCTATTCGGCCGGCCTGACGATCGCGACGCAAGCCTTTCTTCGCGTCAAAACGGAGGGTGAAGCGGCTGTCGGAAAATGGTTGGAATTCCTGGCGCTAGGGGACCAATTGGAATCCGCAGAAGCCGCAGCATTGGCCGGAGTGGACATCAAAACGGATCAGGCGCTGCAGGATACGATCCATTATTTGGATGAAGCAGTCGATCAAATCATCACACTAAGCAAAGAGCTTGCTTGAGAAAGAGGAACTTATGGACGGAAAACTCAGGAAAAACATTAAAATCGGCGCTTTGGTCGATATCGTCTTGAAGAAAGATCAACGCACCGGGAAATTGACGAGAGGGCATGTAAAACGATTGTTGACGAACAGCCCCAATCATCCGCACGGCATCAAAGTGATGCTCGCTGAAGGCGACCAGGTCGGACGCGTGCAACTGATCGTGGACGAGGCATAAATTGGAACGGAAAATGTGAAAAAGATCGAGTGATCGCTACTTTTCTCAGAAAAAGGAATCATATGAAAATCCGATGATAGTTTTTTTGTTGACAGTTCTTTTCAAATCTTATATTATGATTTCATACCACAACTGAATAAAACAAAGTCAGTGATGAAGAGAGTAGATTTGAATATTTTCTCCAGCGAGCCGGGACAGAGTGGAAGCCCAGCAGTAAAATATCAGATTGAAGCGCACTTCGGATGACGAAAAGGTGAACGTTCAGTAGCCTTTTACGCAATTTATGCGTTAATTTAATCGAGGTGGATTTGTTGTTTCACAGCAGATCAACTAGAGTGGTACCGCGGAATCAAACATTGACCCGTCTCTTGTAGCAATACAAGGGGCGGTTTTTTAGTACCCAGAGCACCACCAGTAAAAACATAAAAAAGGGGATTATATACAAATGGATTCAACTTTCTTTGAGACCTATATGCCGATCTATTTCCAAGGCGCAGGTTACACGATAGGCCTTTCGATCAGCGCGATCGTACTGGGCGTCATCTTGGGGACGGGATTGGCATTGATGAAAATGTCGCCCAACAAGTTCCTCAGCATATTAGCGAAAGGGTATATCCAAATTGTGCGGGGTACACCATTGTTGGTGCAATTATTCATCATTTATTACGGGTTGTACGTCATCAATATCGAACTGCCCGATTTCCTGTCCGGCGTCATCGCTGTATCCTTGAACTCGGCAGCCTACATCGCCGAAATCATCCGTTCCGGTATACAAGCGGTCGACAAAGGCCAAATGGAAGCCGCCCGCTCGATCGGGATGAGCAAATCAATGGCAATGCAAAAAATCATTTATCCACAAGCCATCAAGAATATCCTTCCGGCTTTGGGTAACGAATTCGTTACACTGATTAAAGAAACATCCATCGTTTCAGTGTTGGGCTTGCGCGACTTGATGTTCGCTGCTAATACGGTCCGCGGTGCGACATTCTTGCCATTCGGCCCCCTAGTGGTCGCTGCTGTGATGTACTTCATCATGACATCAATCGTCTCTAAATTAGTGGACATTCTAGAAATGAGGTTGAAACAAAGTGATTAAAACAGAAAAACTTACGAAATCTTTCGGCGACAAACAAGTACTGAAAGGCATCGATGAACAAATCAACTCGGGCGAAGTGGTCGTTATCATCGGACCATCGGGATCGGGCAAAAGTACGTTTCTGCGCTGCATGAATCTGCTGGAGGAACCGACAACCGGCAAAGTGATCTTCGAAGGACAAGAGATCAACAAAAAAGGTGTCGATATTGATTCCATCCGCACAAAAATGGGTATGGTGTTCCAAAGCTTCAATCTTTTCCCGCATCTGACGGTATTGGATAACATCATGATCGGACCGCAGCAAGTCAAAAAAATACCGAAAGACAAAGCCGAAGCAATCGCCAGAAAACTGTTGACGCGTATGGGCATGACCGAGAAAGCCGATGTTTATCCACAATCCTTATCGGGCGGACAGAAACAACGGATCGCAATCGCGCGGGCCTTGGCGATGGAGCCGGATATGATGCTGTTCGATGAACCGACATCGGCGCTTGACCCGGAAATGGTCGGCGAAGTATTGCAAGTAATGAAAAATCTTGCGTTGGAAGGCATGACGATGGTAGTCGTGACCCACGAAATGGGCTTCGCGAAAGAAGTCGGCGACCGCATCCTTTTCATGGATGACGGCCAAGTGATGGAACAAGGAACACCGGATGAGATTTTCAATCATCCTAAAAGTGAGCGGACAAAGGATTTCTTATCGAAAGTCCTATAAAATAAAAAAGAAATTTGGAGGGGTTAAGATGAAAAAAGGATTATTGAAATTAGCTTTGGGTGCAATGAGCATTCTTGCTTTGGCGGCATGTGGTAATACAAGCGAGACAGCGGACAGCTCCGCAACAGATTCAGCAGCTACAACAACGGATAAATTGCAAGAAATCAAGGACAGCGGCAAATTGGTGATGGGTACATCAGCGGATTATCCTCCATACGAATGGCACCTTGTGAAAGACGGCAAAGATACAGTAGTCGGTTTCGACATCGATATCGCGCAAGCAATCGCTGATGAATTAGGCGTTGAGTTGGAAGTCAAAGACATGGACTTTGACGGCTTGATTCCGGCTTTATCCACAGGCAAAATCGATATGATCATCGCCGGCATGAACCCGACTGAAGAAAGAAAACAAAGCGTTGACTTCACTGACATCTACTACACACAAAAAGACGTATTGGTGATCAGAACTGAAGATGCTGCAACCATCACATCTGAAGATTCATTGAAAACAGCTGCATTAGCTACGCAAAAAGCGACAATCCAAGAAGACTACCTGTTGGAAAACTTCCCGGATGCTGAAATCCAATCCGTACCAAAATGGAACACAGCAATCATGTCTCTAACAACCGGAAAAGTGGATGCTATCTTGATGGTTGAAACGGTTGCGAAGCAGTTTGTTTCCCAAAATGATACTTTGATGATCGCTGAATTTGATGTACAAAGTGACCCGAATGAATCAGCAATCGCAGTCGCTAAAGACGGTGGGGAATTCTTGACTACAGTCAATGATATTTTGACAGAAATGAAAGACAGCGGCAAAATCGAAGAATTGATCCAAATCAATACACAATTGATGGAAGACAACACAGCAGAATAACAGCAATAAAAGTGCAAGGGGTGCTCTGAAAAGGGCATCCTTTTTTTGAGACAAGTAAAGAATGCGGAGGAATCACGATTGAAAAAAGGGTTTATGAAAATGATTTTGGGAACGATGAGCCTCTTGGGTTTGGCAGCATGCGGAAACACGAGCGGAACTGCGAACAGCGCTGCGACGGATGGAAGCAGCGCCTTGCAGGAAATCAAAGACAACGGCAAATTGGTCGTCGGAACTTGTGCGGATTATCCTCCGTATGAGTGGCATCTTGTGCAGGACGGAGAAGACAAAATCATCGGTTTCGACATCGATATTGCCCAAGCCATCGCGGATGAACTGGGGGTTGAGCTGGAAGTCATGGATATGGATTTCGACGGCCTGATTCCGGCATTGTCCACAGGCAAGGTTAATATGATCATCGCCGGCATGAACCCTACGGAAGAAAGAAAACAAAGCGTCGATTTCACGGATATCTACTATACTCAAAAGGATGCCCTGGTGATCAAGTCGGAGGATGCGAAGAATATCCAATCGGAAAACGACCTGAAGAAGTCCAGCCTGGCGACGCAAACGGCGACGATCCAAGAGGAGTACTTGCTGGAGAATTTCCCGGATGCTGAAATTCAGTCCGTCCCGAAATGGAACACGGCCATCCTGTACTTGGTGACCGGCAAAGCGGATGCCGTATTGATGGTGGAGACTGTTGCGAGGCGATACGTGGAAGAGAACGAAGGCCTTGAAATCGCCGACTTCGACGTCGCCAGCACGCCGAACGAATCAGCCATCGCCGTCGCGAAAGACAGCGAAGATTTTCTGGATGCGGTGAACGACATTTTGGATGAGATGGAAGACAGCGGGGAAATCGAAGAGCTGATCCGCACGAACATTGAGATCATGGATGAGAACACCGGGATTTAGCTGGATAGCAAAAAGAAGAGAAGGAACAGTCAGCCGCGGAGGCAAGTGTCCCTTCTCTTTTTGGTTTATTTTTGGAGGCTTTATCCTTCGCAAACTCACCGATCGACAGCAGTTTCTCTTACGTTTCGTCCTGGGTGCCGTAGAAGTAGGGTTAGTAATAGATATTTGAAATTATATGAATTATTCCGGTATATGATTACTTATTCAGCAAGAATTCAGGTACAATAATAAGGAGATAACTTAAAGGGGGGAATCAAATGGCAGCATATAAACGTTTGCCTAAGCATATTGGGATTATTCCAGATGGCAATAGACGATGGGCTCAAGAACATGGTCTTGAGAAACAAGAAGGTTACAAATTTGGTATAGAACCTGGATTGGAACTGTACCATCTTTGTTTAGAGTTAGGCATTGAGGAATTGACCTTTTATGGTTTCACAGTAGATAATACCAAACGTCCAGCGGAACAAACACAAGCATTTCAAAAAGCCTGCGTAGATGCAGTTAATAAATTGAAAGATAGAGATGCAGATTTACTTGTTATTGGAAATACTGATTCCCCGCTGTTTCCAAAAGAATTACTGCCTTACACTAAAAGAACTGCATTTGGTAAGGGTTTAATTAAGATTAACTTTTTAGTAAATTACGGTTGGAATTGGGATTTGAACTATGGGATAAAACAAGCAGATTTTAACCCTAAAGATGACAGTACCAAAAAAATTGCTTCTTCAGATATCTCACGAATGGATTTAATTATTCGCTGGGGCGGCAGAAGAAGGTTAAGCGGCTTTTTACCGATTCAATCGATTTATTCTGATTTTTATGTAGCCGAAGAAATGTGGCCAGATTACAATATCGATCAAGTACATGCAGCATTGCAATGGTACCAAGATCAAGATATTACATTAGGTGGTTAACAGATCGAGCGTGAAACTTAATTAGAGAAAAATAAAGTAAGTCTAATCCACCATTAGCTGGATAATAAAAAAAGAGAAGGGAATTGCCGGTAGGTCCGGGTTTCCTTCTCTTTTTTGTCCCACAGAATTACTTTTTCTTCTTCAAATCCGCGTAGCCGTTGTACACCGTTGCGAAGATGCCGAAGAGGATGCCCACAATCGGAAAGATGATCCAGGCGCTCCCCCAAGCGTAATAAACGAAGCCGGCAATCAAATAGATTGCGGCTGCCAGCGGGAAGACGACACCCGCGACGATTCCGACCACCTTGTTTTTCTCGGCCTTATCCTTCGCAAATTCGCCGATCGCCAGCAGTTTTTCATAGGTCTCGTCCTGAATGCCATAGAAGATAAACAGGAAAACGCCGATTGCGATGAAGCTTAATAGAAATACGAGCGACAGGCCATTATCCTCCCCGAGCAAAACTACGGAAAGGAGCATGGAGACGGGCGCCAGGATGCAGAGCGCAACCCCGATTGCGACAGCGACGGCCAACCGCGGCCGGAAGGCTTTGTGCTCAGCTTTCAGGCGAGAGTAGGTCGTGGAGTCGAGCTGGACCCGTTTCTCCTCGAGCTCAAATTGCTGTTCCTTCATGCCGTAAAGGATAAACAGCGCGACGCCGGCTGCGATAAAAATAAACAATGGCACTAGTGTCAGGATGTCCAGCAATTCACTCGTACGGCCTCCCTGGCCATCTCGGTATCCAGCAAGGTACTGGCCGAGAAACAGGCTTGCCGGGCCCATGATGCAGAGGAAAACACCTGTAGCCATCGCCCAGGCGAAATGATGGCGATGATCGATGTATTCGTCCACTTGTTCGGGAGTAAGGTAGACTTCATTTTGGAAATTTTCTGCAGGTGCAGTGGGTATGTCCGAAACTGTGTAGTCATCAACATTACCATGAGCCGCTATGGCAGCGCTGATCGCCTCGTGCTCGCTTTTGCCTTCTGATTTCAGTTGTTGGTACTTGTTTTGCATGCTATTTAACATGGCATTCTTTTGGTCCAATACTTCTGGCGTCTTTGGCAGATTTGCAAAGACAGAATCTACATAATTTCTGAGCGTGTCCATAAATTTCTCTCCATTCTGGATGATGAATCTGATTCGGTTGCTGTTATGAATGGCCCAGGTGAACCTTACATAATTAAGATTGATAAGTGCTTTTGTATCATCTAAAGTGTAGCACTTTTAGATGGGACGGGGAAATGATATGAGCAGAATCAAGAGATGCAAATGGTAGTAGATAGGGAATTAAATAAATAGTTTATAAAACAATAGAAAGGGCCATGAAAATAGAGTCCAGCAAGCTAGACTCTTAATTTTTCTTTCAAAGCTTCTGTTAATGTCGCGGAAAAATTGATGCCGGCTTCTTCAGCTTTTTCAGCCAAATCGACAGGAATCGTTGTATTTTTTCTGACAACAGGCATTTTTACTTTTTTAGCGGCTGCAATAAGATCAACCATAATATAGCTCACAATCGCTTTGGGATTATCGGCTTGGACATCTGGTAAGTGAGATGCTGTTGGTAGGTTTTTTTCATCATAAAGCATCAATTCCAATGCTTCAGCGCCGTTGGCCAGTGCATCTGGAATTCCGACTCCTTCGGAAATTGCGCCCGGGACATCCGGAAAGGTTACTGTGTATGTTCCTGAATCATTTTCGCTATCGTCGAGAACTGCTGGATAAGCAACATAGTGCGTGTGCGCCATAATAATTTCCTCCTATTTAAAATATGGTAAGGCGTTTATTTGAGCCCGGCTTGCTTTAGGATGTTGTTGTAAGTGCCAGGTGTTATTTCATCTTTTAGACTACTGTAGGGAACCGTTACTTTATGTCCGTTGCCATCTTCAAACCGATGATGCGAACCTCTAAGAATCCATGCTCCTTTAATAACTTCAAAACTTGTCTGGCTGTCTGAGACATTACTGCAACTCCTGTCCATATTTTCATTATATACGCATTATGCGTATGTTTCAACGTGGTGCTTCATCGAACCAAATGTATTATGAAGATTTTTCCCATCCATCAATCCTCTAAAATATACGGGAATATATTTTAAAACCTTTTAAATTTATTCCATTTGTAACTTATTTCGGACCATGTTTCGCCAATCTAACTCTAAGGCAATTGAACAGGGCTTTAATCCAAACTCCATAGAACACGCGTTCTTGAATATGCGCCCCAATAGACGTATACTTAGGTCGTATCTTTACAGGGGTTTGGAAGGGGGGACGTCCAACATGTTCGAATTCATAAATAAAATATTCAAGAATAAAAAACTAACCGAAGAAGAAAAGATATCAATCATTGAATTGGTGAATAATGAAGAGTCTTTCATCAAACCAAGAGATCTCATCGTGGAGCAGAGGCATCAGAAAAAAGCTAAAGAGAGAGCTGAGCAGAAGGCCGCGGAAAGAGCTTGGATCAGCTACGTTTCGTCGCCCGTAAGATTGAATGACAATTTCACAAGACAGACCGAGGAAGTGATTGGTGCATTGTTTGAAAGATTATGCGCCACCATCGATGTGGAACTGAAGAAGAAGCATAAAAACATCAAACATGTGAAATATGAGCGATACTATTATCATGTATCCGTCTTTGACGAAGTCTATCGGATATCCAAAGAGGTGGTCTTTTCGTTTTACAGACAGGATACCATTCATGTGGCTGATTTTTTTTCCTATGACTTGAAGGCCATGTTGTCCAGGGACATCCAAAAAATTATTACGCATCAGGTTGATGCGTACCGGGAAAATTTACCATTCCCGGACGAGGAGACCAGAAAACAATTCGGCTTGACGCCATTCGGCACCAAAATCGTTTGGTGGGATCCATCAGGAATGCTGCGCGACAAACAATTTTTTGATGGGATCGAAATGGCGTATTTTGATCAACTAAGGAAAAGGGCGACGAGGTTTACGGAAGTCCCGGCTGTCATGGCCCATTGTTTGGGGAAATACGTGGACCTAATGCAGATTGTGTTGCAAGATCTGGAGGATGGATCCATCAAATGGAAGATCAAGCCCAATAATTATTTCAGGAAATATTTCCACTTGCCACTGGATGATGAGCGTATCTGGGCAGAAACGGTCCGCTTGCCGGCAGATCTTTATCTCCTGGCTGAAAACATGATCCGCCAGGAGGTCGAGGGTCTCCGTGTGCTGCCAGCTGAGGAAAGCATGCAAAATCTGCAAAAATATTTGCCGGATGAAACTTTCCGGAAGATTCAAGCATATCTGAGCCACGAAGTTGAGCTAGAGCTGGATTATCAGACCATAACAGCCTTGCGGGACGTGAACAAGACCGTCTGGCATGAGGCTGCCAATCTTCTCGTCAGCCAATCGTTAGAGCAGATCAGTGTGCTGCTTGAGTATGTTGCAAAAGATCCGGATCTGAAAAAGATAGCCACTAAGGTGATCAAACAAAGCAAGGATGCGGATAAGCGCATCATTTTCATACTTTTGATGGAAAGGGCAGCTTTGCCGGTATCAAAAGCGCTGCAAAAAGAACGGGATGGCTTCGTTCATTCAACCAGACAGGCCGATTATCAGCAATTGCTGCTTGATGCGAATCTTCCTATCGGGAGTTTGTCGGAGCTTTTGCAGGAATGTACGCAACCTGTACGCAGGGAAATTAAGCTGGACACAGCCTTAATCACCGCATCACATTCTGCCCTGGATACCATTATTGATATGGTTGACTCTTACCTGAGTGAGGAGAAAACCAATGAAGGGCTGGACGTGGCTGTGAACCTGAATATTTTTGCCGAGATTGAGATGTCGCTGGCTGAAGAGCAGAATGAAGCAGAAAGTGCGGTCTCTACATCGGTAGCTATTTCAACAGCTGCTGTAGAAGAGCCAGAAAATCCGCATAGTGAGCAAGAATCTGAGCATATGCGGTTCCTGAAACAGTTGGTGGTAGGCAACGGGATATCTTTGGATGATTTTAAAGTACACGCAAAAAATAAAGGGAAACTCCATCAGGCGTACCTAACAGAATTGAATGAAGTGCTGTATGAAATATTTGATGATCAAGTACTGGTGATCAGTCACCAGCAAGTCATCATTGAAGAGGATTTTATGGAAGAAATGAGGGAATGGATCTATGGCTGAAATCAAGCTGAGAAAAAAGGATGCCCAAACGATTATTGCCTCACTTGAGGCAGGTGTTGTTCCGGTAAAAGGGGTACAGCATGTGTTGGTGGGCAGAAGCAATGAAGTCAAGGAAATCATTGACACCTTGCAAAAATTGGAAGAAGGCAACAGCGATTTACGTTTTTGGGTAGGCGATTTCGGCTCGGGCAAAAGTTTTGTGTTGCGGACAATCGAAGCGTTGGCGCTGCAAAAGAATTTCGTTGTCTCCACGATCGATTTGACCCCGACGCGTCGTTTTTATGATTCATCCGGGAAAGCCTTGGCATTGTACAATGAAGTCGTCAATAAAATCGTCATCAAAAATAACCGCGATGGGAATGCCATCGAGACGATCGTCCAGCAATGGATTCAGGTTCTGCTCGAGCAGATTTCCGCGGAAAACAGCCTCACCGTTCCCGTTTTGATGGAAAAGGCCCATTGGAAATTGGTGGAGAACGCCATCCTGAAGACCACGAATTCCTTCTATTCATCGGGGCTTTCCTATGAATTCGGGCAAGCGCTGATGAAATATTTCGAAGGGATTGCCGGCGACAATATGTCCCTTCAGATTGAAGCGATTCGTTGGATCCGCGGGGATATCACGACAAAAACGGAAGCCTCCAAAGAATTGGGCATCAAGAACGTCATCAACGATGCAAACTATCTCATCGCATTGAAAAATCTGGCGGAATTATTCTTGAAGATCGGCTACAAGGGATTTGTCATAAACTTTGATGAGTCAGTCAATCTGTATAAATTACCGCGTTCCTTGACCCGTGAAAAAAATTATGAAATGATCCTCAATCTGTATAACGAAACGAAAACCAATGAAGCTAAAGGCCTGTTCATCAATTTTGGCGCAACGAAGCACACGGTTTATGACGAACGAAGAGGATTGGCCAGCTACGGCGCTTTGAAAACACGCTTCGGGAACGAATTGATGAAAAATAAAGACTATGTCAATGTGAACAGTACTGTCATCGATCTGAAGCCGCTGACCCCGGAAGAGATTTTTATCCTTTTGACCAAGCTGTTGGAAATATACAACACGGCCTATCAAACGACGCTGATGGTGAAGGACATCGAAATACAGCAATACATGGAAGACCAGTTGAACCGTCCGGGAGCTGCGGCATTTTTGACGCCGCGGTCCGTCATCAAGGATTATATCGAAATACTGTCCTTACAGCGCCAGAACCCGGATCATTCTTTCAGCCATATCCTCGCCGATCGGTTCGGCAGGAGGACTTCCGTTGTGGCGAAGGATGCAGATGACCACGATGAAATAGAGGTTTACTGATGCAGGCATTTGATAGTCTCAGCAGAGACATCCAGCAGTACATCTATGATAAAGGGTGGCCAAGCCTGACGAACATTCAAAGTGCTGCCATCAAACAGGTCGCCAACACCGATCATAATCTCATTCTGTCCGCTCCGACTGCCTCAGGGAAAACGGAAGCAGCCTTCATCCCGGCGCTGAACAGTGTGGAGGATTGGGAAACGGGGCTGAAGGTGCTGTACATTTCGCCCTTGAAAGCCCTGATCAATGATCAATTTCAGCGCATAAGGGAACTCAGTGCGTATTTGGATATACCGATCACGCCTTGGCATGGTGAAGTTTCCCAGGCCCAGAAAAAGAAAGTTGTGAACCAACCGAAAGGAATTCTGTTGATCACACCGGAATCGATTGAGGGCATGTTGGTGAATCGTCCTGGCGAAGCGCAACACCTCTTTAAAGGGGTGGAATGGATCATCATCGATGAACTGCACAGTTTTCTGGGGACGGAACGGGGTATTCACTTGCAATCGTTGCTGCAACGGATCAGCCAATTCATGCAATCGCCACGTTTCATCGCGATGAGTGCAACCTTAAACATGAAGGATTTCGGTTATGCGAAAGCCTTCTTCGGTAGCCCCCGGGACACGGATATTCTCGTGGACCGTGATAAGAATGATCTGCTCATCACGATAGACTACACGAGTGGCGAGGCAGGCCCATTCGTCGCGCGGGAATCCTTGGATGCGATCTACCAGTATTCCAAAACGGAAACGATGCTGATTTTTCCGAATTCCCGCAACAGGGTGGAAGAGATCACCCATAAATTGGATAAGATGGCAAAAAAAGAGAACGCACCTATCAGCTATTTTGCCCATCATTCTTCGGTGGACAAACTGTTGCGTGAAGAAGTGGAATTTTTTGCCAAAAACAACGAGGATCAGCTGTTCACAATCACCTGTACCTCCACCTTGGAATTGGGAATAGACATCGGATCGGTGGACAGCGTGGTGCAGTATGGTTCCCCTCCGTCCACTTCTTCGCTCAGCCAAAGATTGGGGCGCAGCGGACGGAGAACCCATCAAAGCATCCTGCACATTGTGGAGGACGATTCCTGGGAAATGCTGCAGACCTATGCCGCACTGGATTTGCTGGAGCGGGGTGAAATGGATGCGACGGAAATGATCGAGACTCCCTACAATGCTTTGGCGCATCAAGTGATGGCGATCCTTTTCCAAAAGGTCAGTATACCGATGACGCAATTGCTACAGCTGAATAAAACCTTTCCGGTCTGGAGAGCGATTTCGGATGCAGATTTGACGCTGTTGATTGATTACATGGTGGAAAAAGATTTCATAGAAATAATGGATGAAGAGGCGATTGTCGGCTTGGAGGGGGAACGTCTGCTGCGTTCCAGAGATTTCTACGCACTGTTTTTCACGACCAGTGATTTTTCTGTCCATTACCAGCACGAGCGCATCGGCAGTCTGCCGTTCACACCCGATATCCAAATCGAAAGCAAAATCCTATTGGCGGGCAGGGTGTGGATCGTCAAAGATATCGATGTCAAGGCAAAGCGCATCCTGGTGGAAATGACAAAAGAAGGAAGGCCCCCGAAATTCATCAGCGACGAAGGCTTCGTCTCCAATGAAGTACGGGAAAATATGGAAAAGCTCTTGCGAACAGGAGAGTATCTGAACCTGAACAATGATAAAATCACGCGCGATTTTGATTTTCTGAAGAGTGCACTATACTACGATGACGGGAACTATTGGTATGAGGACAACCAGACGAATATAGGTGTCGTGACTTTCAGGGGGACTAAGTTCAATATCGCGTTGTTGCTGCTCATCAAGAGCATCGCCGCTGAGGGAGAAAAATACCAACTGCACGACAAGCACTCCTTGATTACGGGTCCCGACATAAAAAGAATGGTGGAACGACTCGCTGGAGCGGATGTTTCCCTGGATAATGTCGTGGCTTATCTGGAGAAAAACGAGAAGGCCATCGAAGAGTTGACGGCCCATCAAAAATTCATGCAATTGGTTCCCACAAATTTGAAAATCAAATGGATACTGAATAACTTCTTTTCGATTTGAATGTGAAAGACGACGAAAGAGGGCATACCATCATTTTTGGTGTTGTGCTCTTTTTCGTGTCTAGGGAGACGGACTTGAAAATGGCCGAATTGAGATCCGTCCACCCAACGTAAAAAGGTGGAAAACGCCTGTTGATTTCCGACAGTATTAAGAAGAAATGATTGTCTTCACGTCATATTTTGTGTATGCTAAAAATATAGACTTTTTAGAGGTGATCTACTTAATTTGATCTTGGAAAGCTAGACATTAACGAGAGGTGCAGTGCTAAAATATGCAAAAATATGTCGTCATATCCAATGATATTCGTAATAAAATCGTAAAAGGGGAGTACGTTGCCAATCAACAGATTCCTTTCGAAAAAGATATGTGCATCCATTACAATGCAAGCAAAATGACGGTCAAAAAAGCATTGGACATTCTGGTTGCAGAAGGCCTGGTTATCAAGAGGAGAGGCTCCGGTACTTTTGTGAAGGACCTGAACTTGGAAGAAATCGAGCGTGTGACGATGGCGAATCAATTCCGCGGAACGACTGCGCTCAATGCTGGGAAGAAGGTCCACAGCAAAATACTGAATTTTTCAATCATTAAGGTGCCAGAAGAAGCCGCAAAAAAGTTGAATATTCCCCTTGGCAGCTTTGTGTATGACATCTATCGGGTACGTTATGTGGAAGATGAACCGAGTGTTATGGAAAAAATCTACATGCCGATTGATTTGATTCCTAACATTAAAGAAAAAAATATCAACGGATCCATTTATGATTTCATCGAGAAGGATCTTCATTTGAAAATACAAAGCGCGCATAGGACGGTTTCCGTTCGCAAAGCTACTGACTTTGAAGCGGATGAGCTTGGACTGGAAAAGGGTGATCCAGTGGCGGTAGCCGAGCAGGTCGGCTATCTCGATACCGGCAATGCGTTTGAGTTCTCCACCTCTGTCCATCGCTACGACAAGTTTGCCGTAGAAATTATTTTGACGCGCAATTGAGCTGAATCGTTGGAAGAGCAGTTGCGATTTGGCAAATCGGTGGCTTGAACTCCGGCTAGATTGGTGTTGGACGGAGAAGGGGATCTGAACCGATCCCGTCCTCCGGTGGGCGCTACGCCACCGGAGGAGGATACCGAAAACATCAATAACTCCGGCGAGGCCGTCGTTCACCGGAGAAGAAGATGTTATTTTTTCAATTTTAAGCAAAGAAGGGCCGCCTCAAAAAAAAATGAGGCGGCCCTTCTTTGCTTTTATCAGTTTTTCATGCCTTCGATGAAATCGATGGCGGAGTGCAGGATGCTTTTGTCGTTGTCGTAGGTGATGGCCTGCAAAGCTTCATTGAACGGCATCCAGGCGAAGTCAGTGACCTCGGCATCCTGTTTTTCGATCGTTTCGGTATGCGCGAAGGCGATGAAGTAGACGACTTCTTTTATTACATCGGGAGCCGGGGAGTAGCTGACTGATTTCCGGAAGGTGGTGCTTAGATCGGTGCTCAAGCCGGTTTCTTCCTTGATTTCTCTCAATGCCGTTTCGACTTCTGTTTCGCCGTCCTCTACATGGCCTTTCGGGAATGCCCAATGGCCACCGTTTTCATGTTTGATCAACAATACTTTTCGGTTCGTGTTATCTGGCGAGAGCACGATGGCTCCGCATGATTTTTCTGATTTCATAGTTTATGCTCCATTCATCTGTTTCATTTTACTTTTCTAAAAACGCAGGGCGTCTATCATATCTTTCCGGCAATTGAGATAAGGCGAAGACACCGACACCACCGATACCGAGATGAACGCCCAGAACCGCGCTTACCCTTAATAAGACAAAGAAAGCTTCCGGCAAGGCCTCGCTCAGCATTGCTTTGAGTGTTTGTGCGATTTCTGGATCGCCCACATGGCTGATGACAACGAGCTGATCTTGATAGGGACCGATATGGTCGACCGTTTTTTTGATGATACGTTTGTAGACACGGTTATGTCCGCGCAGGAGTTGGTCCATCACGATTTTTCCGGCCTTAACGGTCAACAAAGGCTTGATGTTCAGATTGTCACCAATGACGCTTGTTACTTTATTGATGCGGCCACCTTTCTGGAGCCAGTCCAGATTGGCGATTGTGAAGGAATAGGAAGTATACGCAACGATTTCTTGGATGGTTTGTGCAACTTCAGCATGGGGATAGCCTTTATCCAACAAGTTCAGGGCTTGGATGGCAGCCAAGCTAGCACCTCCGCAACCGCCTTGCGAGTCGATCAAGGTTAGCTTCATTTCCGGGAATTCTTCCCGATACATCTCAAATACTTGGTGGGCTACCGCATGTGTTCCAGACATTGCGCTTGAGAAAGACAAATAAATCAGATCTTCGTTGGCTTTGCGATTGCGGTCCAATATTTCCAACAGGCTGGCGATGTCAATCTGTGAAGTCTGCGGCATCTCTCCTTTGCGCATCACTTCGTAGACGCGTTCCAAATCGATTTCGATGCCGTCCTTGTAGCTTTCGCCATCGATGATGATGTTTAACGGCAGGTACTCCAGTTTGGGATGCTTGCGCATCGCTTCGTTTAGGTCACATGTTGAATCTATTATTAATTTCGTCAAAATCTCACTCCTTATTTTCAGCAATAACTACCTGATCTGATTTGAGGCGCAACCGATATGCGTTGCGCTTAGATGAACAGCGGGGCCGCCGGTTTCATGCTTGATCAGGAGAACGTTTCGGTTGCCGTTATTTCTGGAAAGAACAATAGCTCCGAATGATTTTTCTGATTTCATTGCTTATGCTCCATTCATATGTTTCGTTTAATACAGTATAACAAAAAATCAGACTACATCGCACCCATATCTGACAATGATCTATAAACCATAATTCGTCATTTTCAATACAAATACCTAGAAAATATCCAGAATGTTCGCTTTTAACGCCGATAAAGCCCGAATATGTGAAGATTCTCATAATGAAAGCCCTTATAATTCGGCATTTACACTTTACAATTGTATGTGATATCGATATAATTTTATTTATCGTTAATAAACGAATTATATTTTGTTTTGCAATCATTAATGTTCGTCATCAGGAGGAGAAGCATGGAAGAGAAAGTACATACAGGCCTGACTTACGGTGTGGAAGACAAACCGGATTTAGGCACGACAATCGTTTTAGGATTTCAGAACGTCATCACCGCTTTCGGTGGTTTAGTGGCAGTACCGCTTATCATTGCCGGAATCGCAGGTTTCGGGGTTGAGGATACTGCTTATATGGTCAGCGCGGCGCTTTTAGCTTCGGGCATCGTTTCAATCATTCAATCAAAAGGTTTCGGTCCGAAATGGTTCCGCGTCGGAGCAGGTTTGCCAACTATTATGGGAACTGACTTTGCTTTTGTGGCGCCAGCTGCTGCTGTCATCGGAGCGGGCGGCATCACTGCCTATCTTGGCGGAACGATGCTGGGTGCTTTGTTGGAAATTATTTTGAGTTATTTCGTAAAACCGTTATTAAAATTTTTCCCCCCAGTCGTTACCGGATCAGTTATCTCCTTGATGGGGATGACGCTGATGTCCGTTGCGATGGGCTGGGCAGGTGGCGGTTTTGGATCTGAAGATTTCGGTAATCCTAGGAATATCGGTATCGCAGTGCTTGTGTTCCTGATTATCGCTTTGATCAACCATTACGGACCAAGTAAAATCGCGCCAGCCGCTGTATTGATCGGTGCCGCAATCGGCTATGTCGTCTGCATTCCGTTGGGTATGGTCGACTTCGGCCAAGTCGTTGCCGCTGAATGGTTCGCCTTACCACAATTCTTCAAATTCGGAGTTCCAGATTTCAAGCTTGAATACGCGATTCCTTTCGTATCCGGTTATCTGGTAACGGTCATTGAAACAGTCGGTGTTATGCAGACGTTGGGTGCCGTTACGGAAACAAAACTTACTGATGAAAGAATCGCTGCCGGTGTCCGTGCGGATGGTTTCGGATCGTTCATCGCGCCTTTCATCGGGTCCGGTCCAGCTGCAACTTTCAGCCAAAATGCTGGATTGATTCCTTTGACCCGTAATGCTTCCCGTAAAGTAGCCATCATGGGCGGTATCATCATGATCGTGATGAGTCTTTTCCCTAAATTTGCTACGCTGATTTCAATCATGCCGCAACCTGTATTGGGTGGTGCCGGCATCTTGATGTTCGGTACGGTTGCTGCTGCCGGTGTGCAATCACTGTCACGCGTTGAATTCAACAACCGCAACATGATCATCGTCGCTTCTGCATTGGGTGTCGGTCTGGGTGTTTCCTTTGTTCCGGATACTGTGGCGCAATTGCCGGGCATCTTGAGTGGATTGTTCTCTTCCGGTATTTCTGCAGGTACAATCGTTGCGTTGGTGTTGAATATCATTTTGAAAGAAAAAGTCTAAACCTACGCTGCTTGAGCAGCTTGAATGAAAAGAAACACGTAAGCATCCGCTTGGCTGCTTGCGTGTTTCTTTTTGGATAAATAAAAGCATATTGAAAAGACGATATGCTTTCATTTAAAACATTCGAAAAATTATTTTGCGCGCTTTACTTCAATTCGATAGCCATCAGGGTCCGTCACAAAGAAATAGGTGGGTGTGCCGCCTGAAAGTCCTTTTAACTCACCTGTTTCGTAAGCAGAAGCTTTACAAACTTCATGCATTTTTTCTAAGTCACTGACAGTTACACCTAAATGACTGAAGCCATTTCCTACATTATATGGCTCGGCATCGTAATTGTAAGTGAGTTCAATTTGTACAGAAGAACCGGGAGAATTCAGATAAACTAAATCAAACTTATCTTCAGGGAATTTTCTGTGGCTGGCAACTTCAAAATCAAATAGATCAGTATAGAAGTTTAAAGTAGCATCAATATCTCTGACACGCAGGCAAATTTCAACGAGTTTTTGGTTCACAATAACATCCTCCAATAGTTTCTTATTTTCATTCTAACATGAATAGATCATATAGGCATTTTATTCGCCCCATGTTATCTTCTATATTGCTTTCTAATATATCGTTAGGAAAAAAGCACAGAGTTTAATCTGTGAATACGAGCATTCATGGACAAAATTGTCCGATAACCGGAAAGAATCGGACAACCAGAGCCCAGCTTATGATGCGGTTGTCCGATAACCCGGAAGAATCGGACAACCAACGTCCATGACCAAGATATTGAATGCACGGTTATGTCCGTTTGTGGACGCATTCGCCCTGGACCCACACCTCGCGGATGTTTTCCGGACGGCTCAAGAAGAGGATTTTGTGCAACAGATCTTCCATGGAAATCCCTTCATCGAACAAAGGCAATTTGGCGTTCGGCGCGTTGACGTCGATCACTTGGACATCCCAGATGTAGTTTTCTTCCAAGCGCCCGATCGGCAGGCTCAAACTCTGCCCTCCGCCGGCAGTCGCATAGTAGAACGCTTCGTTGGCGGAAATGCGCGATTGTGGCAGGCCGCGTTCCGGAGCCGCTAGCGACGGATCTACGCCTTCCTCCAGCATTCTCGAGAAGATGACTGCCTGGCGGATGTTGTCGAAAAGACTAGGGGAGAAGCCGCCGGAGACGTCCGTGCCCAAACCGATGTCTATCTCTTTCCGAGTGAAACGGGCCGCGGGAAGGACACCATTTGAGAAGCAGACATTCGAAATCGGACAATGCGCAATCGCGGTGCCGGTTTCGGCAAACAAATCGGCATCCTCATCCGAAAGGAAGACGGCGTGTGCCATGACCGCTTTATCCTGAAGAAGGCCCATCTCATGGAGCGCAAACGTGTCGCTCTTGTGCATCCGTTCGTGGACATAATTGTGCTCCCAATCGCTTTCGCTGCAATGCGATTGGATGTGCGTGCCATATTTTTTCGCCAACTCGCCGAGACCCGCCAATGCTTCGTCCGTGCAGCTCGGGATAAAGCGGGGAGTCACGACCGGGTAGACGCCTTGTTTGGTCGTCTTGTTCAATTCCTGGACTAGCTGGATGAAACTTTCCGTGTCCGCCAAAGCGGCTTCCGTGCTTTCATCCCGGTAATACGCTGGATTCTCTTCCTTATCGTCCATGACCACTTTCCCGACCAACCCGCGTTGACCCTTGTCGGCGCAAATCTGGGCCAACAGATAACTGGATTCTTTGTGGACGGTCGCAAAATAGAGTGCAGTCGTCGTTCCATTCGCCAACAATGTAGCGACAAGATCTTGGTAGACTTTGCGGGCGAAATCCAGATCGGAGAATTTCGATTCCAGCGGGAAGGTATAGGTGTCCAGCCAATCATGCAAAGGGATATCCATGGCTGTCCCGGCCTGCGCCCATTGCGGAGCATGGATGTGCAGATCGATGAACCCTGGCAGAAAATATTTCCCCTCAGCAAGCTCGTGGAATTTTTCTGTTCCGCTGTAGGCAGCCATGACCGTTCCGTAATCAGGTTCTTGCGGCTTCAGGATGCGCCGGATCACGCCTTCCTCATCCAGACAAAACAAACAATCATCCAATGCGCTCACTTCCTGGGGCGACCTGCTCGTGAAAGCCGCCCCCCGAAACACTTTAGCATATGCGTAATCCATCCTGATTCCCCCTAATCCTGTTTCCTTTCCTCCATTATATCACTCAAGACGAAAGAGCAGATCACGAAAGCAATCATATCTAAGCGCCGATTATTCAGGTATACTAAAAGAAAGAGAGTCATCAGGAAGGAATGAAGCAAGTGCCCGCCAAGATCATGGAACCCATTCTGCCAAAAGATTTACTTGAAGTAAATTTCGCCGACTGTTTCGATCCGGATGAACCATACATAGAGCATGCCCTTTTCAAAGATACTGCCATCGACCTTGGCGACAGACGAGGAGTGGAGTTCACCGAAGTCAGATTTCAGAACGTTACTTTCAGCGAAGCGACAGTCCCGCAATTGTACTTGCGGGATGTCATCTTCGAAAGCTGCGATTTCGCCAATGTGCAGCTGGATGAAGTGACGATGAAACGTGTCCGCTTCGTGAATTGCCGCCTTATCGGCACCTCGATGACCGAAGGGGTTTTTGAGGATGTGCTCTTCCGGGAATGCAATCTGCAGATGGCGGCCTTGGGATTCAGCAAGCAGAAGAATGTCCGTTACGAAAACTGTCGCCTGAATGAAGCCGATTTTTATACCTGCAAACTAAAGAAAGTCGATTTTTCGGAGTGCGAGCTTTCCGGAATCAATTTCACGGGAACGCCTTTGAAGGCAATCGATATCAGCAGTTGCCGATTTGAACGCATCAGCGTCACGCTTGAGGATTTGAAAGGTGCGATCGTCAGCGAAGAACAGGCATTGGCCTTCGTGGTGATGCTGGGGCTGGTCATCAAAAAGTAAAAAAAATGAAAGAATGCGAAAGACAGAACAAGGAGGCAGATATGGAAAAAAAAGTGTTGGCAAGTGAACTTGCCTTGGCGATGGGCGTAATGTGCAACGCCATTGCCGTTTCATTGATGATCAAAAGCGAATTAGGGGTGTCGACGATCTCGTCCGTGCCTGTGGTGTTGAACGAAATGTTTGCGCACGTGACGATCGGCAGCTGGAACTTTTACTTTCAGGTAGTTCTTGTGCTGGTGATGGCTCTCATCACGCGGAAGTTTTTGGGATATGTCTTTTCGATTGCACTGGCGTTGCTGTTCGGCTACTTGTTGGATTTCTTCGAATTGCTTTTTTCGGGCATCGTCGCAAATATCCCGCTGCGAATCGTGTTCTTTTTCACTGGATTTTTTATGTTGTCGCTTGGGATTAGCCTAATGCTGAATTGCCGTTTGCCAGCCCTTCCGTTCGACTTATTTGTGCGCGAGATGTCCGAGCATTTCGGACTAACAGTCAAGCAGATGAAGACTGGATTCGACGCCACTTGCGTAGGGTTGAGCGTAGTCTTTTCATTGTTGTTCTTGGAAGGAATCGCTGGAGTCGGGCTCGGGACCGTGTTCGCCATGCTGTTCACCGGTACGGTCACGCAGCATTTCGCGAACCAATTGAACAACCGCTATATTTTCCGTAAAATGATGACAACAAAAGAGAGCGCCTAATCCAGATGCTGCCTCCATAGCGGGGCAGCATCTTTCATCAGAAGTCAGAATGTAGGCCAAATAGATGAATAAAAACAAAGAATCCATCTTTTTGATGCGGCGTACGGCCAAAAAGATGAATAACTAAACAGAATTCATCTTTTCGGCGCGAAACGTGATCAAAAACATGAATAAACGCAAATAATCCATCTTTTTTATCGCAGAATGCTGCTCCGCAACACACTAGTCATAAAACGAATAACATTCGTTTTCAAAAAAATGCTGTTCCACCAATGCAACAAATGAAAACAAGTTTTTTTATAGAAAGGGCTTGCATGTTTTTCTTGGAAGTGCTAACATGTTGTTCATAGGATTGTTACTGGTTGTGCAGGCAAAACCTAAATTGATACGAGATGATGTGCACATCATTTGGTGTTAGTTTAGGTTTTTTTTAATGGAAGGGGGAATGGGGATAATCGATGAAGATTGAAAAAGTCTACAATAACAACGTGGTCCTGGCGAAAGCCGGCGACTCATCCGAAGTCATTGTGATGGGAAAAGGGATCGGTTTCCAGAAAAGATCAGGGGACGTTTTCGACAAGTCTTTGATCGAGAAAACCTTCGTCATCCAGGAAAATGATTCAGCAGATCAATTAAAGGCCATTTATCAAGATTTACCGCAAGAAGAATCAGATGCCATTTTTAAGATCATCCAAGAAGCCGAGACAAGGCTGAATCATATCTTCCAAGCAAACGTCTACCTGACGCTTGCCGACCATATCCATTACGCCATCCAGCGGACAAAGGAAGGGATCGTTTTGACCAACCCTTTGGCCTTCGAAGTGAAGAAGTTCTATAGAAGGGAATATGAGCTCGGCAAAATCGGGCTAGAACTCATCGCGGAGCATACCGGTGTCATGATGGCACCTGACGAAGCGACATCCATCGCTCTTCATTTCGTGAATGCGCAGAAGGAAGGGCAACTGATCGAAGAGACGATGAAAGTGACCCGGATCGTTCAGGACATCCTGAACATCGTCCGTTTGCATTTCGGAGTCGCCTTCGATGAAGAATCGATTTCCTATAATCGTTTCTACACTCATCTGCAGTACTTTGCGCAGCGGGTTGTCATGGGAGAAGTTTTCCAGACGGCTCCGGACACCTTCTTGGTGGAGCAAGTGAAGGCAAACTATCCGGCTGCCTATACCTGTGCCAACAAAATATCGACCTATGTCGGAGCTGCCCACCATTTCCAAGTCGGGACCGACGAACTTGTTTACCTCACGATCCATATCCATCGGGTCGTGCAGCAAAAGTGAATACCTAAAGTGCTCTCAAGAGGATTGTTACTGGTAAAGCAGGCAAAACCTAAGTAGACAGCAACGGAAGAAATTCCTATGCTCTCTATTTAGGTTTTTTTTATAAAAAATAATAGAAAAAGAGGGATATAACATGAAGTATGAAGAATTAGCAAAAGACATTTTGGCTCATGTGGGCGGCAAAGAAAACGTCCGCAGTTTGGCTCACTGCATCACGCGTCTGCGTTTCAAATTGGTTGACGAAAGCAAAGCGGACACGGAATACCTGAAAAAACTCGAAGGCATCGTTACAGTCATCCAAAGCGGCGGCCAGTATCAAGTCGTCATCGGCAACCACGTACCGGATGTCTACGCAGCAGTCAACGCAGTCGGCGGATTGAACGGCGGCGGCGAAGTTGAAGCGGAGGACGAAGGTCCAAAGGGCAGCCTGTTCAATCAGTTCATCGATATGATTTCGAAAATTTTCCAACCGATCCTGGGACCTTTGGCAGCTACAGGGATGCTGAAAGGTGTGGCTGCAATTATGGTGGCTGCGGGCATGTCGACTACTGATGGGGCCTATGTCCTGATTCAAGCAGCCGGTGACGGATTCTTCAACTTCCTGCCGATCTTCCTTGCCTTCACCGCCAGCAAACATTTCAAAATGAACAGCTTTACGGCTATGGCAGTCGCAACCGCAATGGTCTATCCAGGCTTGGTCAATCCTGCAGGAATCGATCCATTGTACACTTTATTCGCTGGTTCCATTTTTGAATCGCCGATCTACATGACTTTCTTGGGCTTGCCGGTCATCATGATGAGTTATGCCTCATCGGTTGTACCGATTCTGTTGGCCGTCTTCCTGGGTTCCAAAGTCGAAAATGTCTTGAAGAAGATCGTTCCGGATGTCGTGAAATTATTCTTGGTCCCTTTCTTGACCTTGTTGATCGTCGTTCCCTTGACCGTCTTGTTTGTCGGACCGATCGCCACATGGGCAGCTACGTTGCTCGGCGCTGGTGTTTCCTGGATTTATAACTCGAGCCCAATCGTTGCAGGCGCTGTATTGGGTGGCGGTTGGCAAGTATTCGTCATGTTCGGTTTGCATTGGGGCTTGGTTCCGATCGCAATCAACAACTTGGCGACTCAAGGTTATGATCAATTGTTGTCCACTGTATTAGGTGTTTCTTTCGCTCAGACAGGTGCAATATTGGCTATTATGTTGAAAACGAAAGAAGCAAAAGTAAAACAATTGAGTATTCCGGCTTTCATTTCCGGTTTGTTCGGGGTAACTGAGCCTGCTATCTACGGGATCACTTTACCGATGAAACGTCCGTTCCAATTGAGCTGTATTGCTGGTGCCATCTCCGGTATCGTGGCTGGTATCTTCAAATTGACAAGCTACCGTATGGGCGGTATGGGTGTCTTCTCATTCCCTAGCTACTTGGAAGCAAACGGAACAATGACCTTCAACTTCTGGGCTTCCATCATCGTATGTGCAGTAGGTTTTGTTGCCGGCTTCATCCTTGTATTCTTCTCAAAAATCCCGGTTCTTTACGGAGAAACTGAAACTGCAGCAACTGCAGCAACTGCAGCAACTGCAACAAATACAGCAACAACACTGAACACAAACTCTGTAGTCGTTGAAGCAATGAAAAAAGACTTGAGCGCAGCTGCTGAAAAAGATTTGGTCGCTAGCCCAATGATCGGCGAAATGGTTCTATTGTCAGATGTGCCGGATGAAGCTTTTGCAACTGGCGCACTTGGTAAAGGGATCGCGATCCGCCCGACTGTCGGCGAAGTTTACGCTCCAGCAAACGCAACTGTAACACTTTTGTTCCCAACACAACATGCAATCGGTTTGACGACCGAAAACGGAACGGAAATCCTTATCCACGTCGGAATGGATACGGTCCAATTGGATGGCAAAGGCTTCACGAGCCATGTACAACAAGACGATAAAGTCGTAGCTGGCCAATTGCTGTTGGAATTCGATATCGACTTTATCCAAAAAGCAGGCTATGAAATCATCACACCGATCATCGTAACAAACAGCAATGACTATTTGGATGTCATCACTACGAAAGAAGCAACATTGACTGACGGCGACTATTTGCTGACGGTCATCGCATAAACGAAAAGTATTCGGGAAATCAATCTCAACCGCAAGCAATATTCCCGGATAAAAACCAGATATCCGGGGAAAAAACCTAGACCGCAAGCCAGCTTCTCGAATAAAAACCAGATATTCGGGAATTTGATTTGTGGTCTCAGGCGCCCGAACCCATTTGGGATGAGTTCTCATAATTCAGGGATGTCCCGCAATTATTCAGACCCGTGTATAAAATAGAACAAGAGAAAGAATAGGAGCGATCACATGCAAACAGTATTTCCAAAAGGATTTTTATGGGGCGGCGCAACAGCCGCTAACCAATACGAAGGTGCTTATAATGTTGACGGAAAGGGGCTTTCCGTTCAGGACGTAACCCCTCAAGGAGGATTCGGGCCGATCACTGATGGTCCTACACCGGACAACATGAAATTGGAAGGAATCGACTTCTACCACCGTTATAAAGAAGATATCGCCTTGTTTGCGGAAATGGGCTTCAAAACATACCGTACATCCATCGCTTGGACGCGCATTTTCCCGAACGGCGACGAAACGGAACCGAACGAAGCCGGCTTGCAGTTCTACGATGATCTGTTTGACGAATTGGCAAAATACGGCATCGAGCCGCTGATCACTTTGTCCCACTACGAAACACCGCTGCACCTTGCCCGCGAATACGATGGCTGGGTTAACCGCAAAATGATCGGTTTCTACGAAAACTATGTGCGCACGGTCTTCACGCGCTACAAAGACAAAGTCAAATACTGGTTGACGTTCAATGAAATCAACTCGATCATCCACGCGCCATTCATGAGCGGCGGAATCGCGACAGCTCCTGAAAAATTATCTAAATCTGATCTTTACCAAGCTTGCCACCACGAATTGGTAGCAAGTGCGTTGGCTACAAAAATCGGCCACGAAATCAATCCGGACTTCAAAATCGGCTGCATGGTCATCGCGATGCCGACTTATCCGTTGACTTCCCATCCTGACGATATAATCGCGGTGATGGAAGCGGACCGCCAAAACTTCTTCTTCTCGGATGTGCATGTACGCGGAACATATCCTGGTTACATGAAACGTTATTTCCGTGAAAACGGCATCGAGCTGAACATCACGCCGGAAGACGAAGAAATCCTGAAGAACACTGTTGATTTCGTTTCCTTCAGCTATTACATGAGTTCTACGGAAACGGCTGATCCTGCCAAGAGAGCAGCAGGCGAAGGCAATATTTTGGGTGGTATTCATAATCCATACTTGGAGGCTTCCGAGTGGGGCTGGCAGATCGATCCCAAAGGGTTGCGTGTTATCCTGAACACTTTTTGGGATCGTTACCAAAAACCGTTGTTCATCGTCGAAAATGGTTTGGGTGCTGTCGACCAGTTGGTTGAAGGCGAAGACGGCCAAATGACTGTCAACGACGATTATCGCATCAACTATTTGAACGACCACTTGGTGCAGGTTGGTGAAGCAATCGCAGATGGTGTCGATCTTATGGGCTACACAACTTGGGGCTGCATCGATTTGGTCAGCGCTTCGACTGCAGAATTGAAGAAACGTTATGGCTTCATCTATGTCGACCGCCACGACGACGGGTCCGGCACACTGAATCGTTACAAGAAAAAATCATTCAACTGGTACAAAGAAGTCATCGCAACAAATGGCGCCTCTTTGGTACGGAAATAGGAGGAATAGCCATGTCTGCAGATAAAAGATTTCCAGAAGGTTTCTTCTGGGGCGGCGCTACAGCTGCCAATCAATTTGAAGGAGGTTGGGACGCTGATGGGAAAGGCCCGTCGGTAATCGACCAACTGACCTGCTCGCGCGATTTTGCCGAACGCTTTGCCGGAGTCGGCGATTACTATCCTTCGCACATCGGCATCGATTTCTATAACCGCTATAAGGAAGATATCGCTTTGTTCGCCGAGATGGGCTTCCGGATGTTCCGGATGTCGATCGCTTGGTCGCGGATTTTCCCGAATGGCGATGAACTGGAACCGAACGAAGCGGGCTTGGCATTTTACGATGATGTCTTCGATGAATTGGCGAAATACGGCATCGAACCATTGGTGACGATCTCCCATTTCGAAATGCCGCAATATCTGGTCGACCACTACGGCGGTTGGAAAAACCGCAAGCTGATCGGCTTCTTTGAAAGATATGCGACTACTTTGTTTGAACGCTATCAAGGAAAAGTCAACTATTGGCTGACCTTCAATGAAATCAACATGGCGACGTTCCTGCCGCAGATTTCGATCGGTTCGAAAGCTGAAGCGGGAGAAAGCCAGGAAGAAATCATGTATCAAGCCTTGCATCACCAATTCGTCGCCAGCGCTTTGGCGACGAAGGCTGCACGGGCAATCGATCCCGACAACCGCATCGGCTGCATGATCGCCTACGCACCAGTCTATCCGTTGTCGGCAAAACCGGAAGACGTTTGGTCTGCGCAACGGAAAGAAGAAGAGAAACTGTTCTTCTCAGATGTCCATGCCCGCGGTTACTACCCGCCGAGCAAACTGGCTTACTTCGCCTCTAAAGGCATCAACGTTGCGTTCGAACAAGGCGACGAGGAAATCTTGGCTGCACATACTGTCGATTTCATTTCCTTCAGCTACTATGCTTCCAGCGCTGCCAGCTTTGCGCAATCCGGCGTGCCGGGTGAAGGCAATGCCTTGATGGGTGAGAAGAACCCATACTTGGCGGAATCGGAATGGGGTTGGCAAGTCGATCCATTGGGTCTGCGCGTTTCTCTTAACACCTTCCATTCCCGTTACCAACTGCCGCTGATGGTAGTCGAAAACGGCTTGGGCGCTGTGGATGAAATCGTCGACGGCAAAATCCATGATGATTACCGCATCTCCTACCTCCGTGACCATGTCAAAGCGATGCGGGATGCGATCGTGCTGGACGGCGTCGATCTTGTTGCCTACACTTCTTGGGGCTGTATCGACCTGGTTTCAGCCGGTACGGGCGAGATGTCGAAACGCTACGGTTACATCTATGTTGACCGCAACAACGACGGTTCAGGCAGTTTGGATCGCCTGAAGAAGGATTCCTTCTACTGGTACCAAAAAGCCATCGCCAGCAATGGTGAAGATCTGGACTAAACAAATACAAAATCCCCTGCTTACGCATATAAGTGCGTGAGCAGGGGATTTTATTTATTGTGAAAATAAGCGATAAAATCTTAAGCTCCGGTGAACGACGGCTTCGCCGGAGGTCGGGCATTCCTATGTGGCGTTTACTCCGGAGAAGAGATGCTTACCGGAGTTGGATTGCTTCAGAATGCTCTCTCCTCCGGCCAGGGGATGGTGGCCGGAGGAGGGACAAGATTTGGGCAGAGAAACACATTATTTACCGGGCTGTATTAAGTTTGGTCTGTATCTCAGTCAATTTTTCCCAAAAAGTACTCGAATACCGACAGATCGTCCGTCAATTCCGGATGGAAGGCAGTGACCAGAATCTGGTCGTTTTCGGCCGCTACGATCTTGCCTTCGAAGCTGGCCAGCACCCGTACGCCTTTGTTGACGGAGCGGATGTAAGGGGCACGGATGAAGACGGCTTCCACCGGTTCTGCGATGCCTTCAAAAGGCAGCAGGGCTTCGAAACTGTCGACTTGGCGCCCGAAGCCGTTCCGTTCTACTTCGATGTCGATGAAGCCGAGCCGCAATTCTTCAGGTGCATGGCTGTTGTCCGTGCTGCAAAGAATCAATCCGGCACAGGTCCCGAAAATCGCTTTGCCAGCTGCGAAAAATGCTCGCAATGGTTCCTCCAAATGTTGTTCGCGGATCAAACGGCCGATGGCGGTCGATTCGCCTCCTGGGATGATCAGCCCATCCAGCTCCGCTAGATCGCCAGGCAGTTTCACGGCAGCCGCGGTGACGCCCAATTTAGCCAGTGCCTGCAGGTGCTCTGTGACGGCACCCTGCAAGGCCAATACGCCGATTTTTTTCGTCATGTTTACCAGCCTCTTTCTTGCATGCGTTCGGAGGCGTGGAGTGTGCTGATGTCGATTCCTTTCATCGGTTCGCCCAAGCCTTTGGAAAGTTCGGCTAACAAGGCATAATCTTCGTAATTGGTTGTCGCACGGACGATGGCACGGGCGAATTTTTCGGGATTTTCGGCTTTGAAGATGCCGGATCCGACGAAGACGCCGTCTGCACCCAAGCTCATCATCAAGGCAGCATCAGCTGGAGTTGCGACGCCACCGGCAGCAAAGTTCACGACAGGCAATTTCCCGAGCAGTTTGATTTCCTTGACCAATTCGTAAGGAGCTCCGATTTCCTTGGCGAACGTCATCAGTTCATCGTCTGATTTCGTGATCAACTGACGGATTTGGCCGTTGACTTTGCGCATATGGCGGACGGCTTCCACGATATTGCCGGTCCCCGGCTCGCCTTTCGTACGCAACATCGAAGCCCCTTCACCAATTCGGCGCAAGGCTTCACCCAAATCGCGGCAACCGCAGACGAAAGGAACGGTATAGTCCGATTTCAAAAGATGGAATTCCTCATCGGCAGGGGTCAGCACTTCGCTCTCATCGATATAGTCGACGCCCATCGCTTCCAGGATGCGCGCTTCCGTGATGTGGCCGATGCGGGCTTTCGCCATGACGGGAATGCTCACGGCGTTCATCACTGCCTCGACGATGGTGGGATCCGCCATCCGGGCAACACCTCCAGCGGCGCGGATATCCGAAGGCACGCGCTCCAAAGCCATGACCGCTACGGCTCCAGCTGCTTCGGCGATCCGCGCCTGTTCTGCGTTCACGACATCCATGATGACGCCCCCTTTTTGCATTTGGGCCATCCCGCGTTTTACTTTTTCTGAACCGATGATTTTTGTTGTCATTAATAATCCTCCTTGGTTTAAATGATAAAATGATTAAAGAATGGTTAAATCATAATCCAATTACCTTGGAACACCTACATCCAATTGGACTGTTTCCGAACCAACCAATTTGGTGTATAATGATTAAAAACCAAGGAGAGTGAAGGAATGGCGGAGTGGAGACTGGATCTGGATAGGGGCATGCCGCTCTATCAACAGCTTATGCAGCTGATCGAAGAGAAGATAAAAGACGGTGATTTGGTCCCCGGTCGAGCCTTGCCGGCGGAACGCAAGATGGCGGAGGAACTGCAGGTCAACCGGTCGACTGTCATCCGGGCATTGGAAGAGCTGACGACGCAGGGGATCCTCATCCGCAAAAGGGGCAGCGGGACGTTCGTGAATCCGAATAAATGGGGGATGCAGACAAGGCCCACCATCAATTGGCGTACTTCCTTGACACCGGATAATCTTTCGGTGGACACCCCTTATCAAAGGAACGTGAAAAAGCTGTTGGCGCAGCATAAGTCGCGCGAAATTCTGGATTTGGGGAACGGGGATCTGCCGAAGGACCTCTTGCCGGAACTGAAGATCCCGGATATTTCGCTGGGGGAAATGTTGCATGGGGAAGCTACTTTCATCAGGGAGAACCGCGGGATCAAAGCGACAAGGGAAAGCGTCCAAAAGCATTTGCAGACCGCGTACGGGATGACTGTCCCGCTGGAGGAAATCTTCATCACTTCGGGAACCCAACAATCACTGTTTCTGATCACGCAAGGGCTGTTGAAACCGGGCGATGCGATCGGCATCGAGGCTCCATCTTATTTCTATTCTTTGCGGCTTTTTCAGGCTGCCGGTCTGCGGATTATTCCGATTCCGATGGATGGCGAGGGAATGACCGTCAAAGGGCTCCAGGAAGCTTCCTTGCAGTATCCCCTGAAGATGATTTTTTTGAATCCGATTTTCCAGAATCCGACAGGTACGGTCATGAGTCCGGAGCGGAAACAGGCCATCCTTGATTATTGTTTGCTGAAGCGTATCCCGATTGTGGAGGATGATGCATACGGCAGCTTTGTCTTTGATGCAACGGTCGATAACCGTCCGTTGAAAAGCTTGGACAAACGGCAACAGGTGCTTTATCTGGGTTCCTTATCCAAATTTGCCGGTCAGCATATCCGGATTGGTTGGATGGTTGGACCAGCCGCCATTATCCGGGAATTGGCCGACATTCGGGATCAGATCGACTCCGGATTGAGTTTCTTGCCGCAACTGTTGGCTGACCATTATTTGGCGAGCGAAATCACAGACCATCTCCCAATCATCATTACGGCTTTGAAAGAGCGCGCTGGCAAATTGCAGACGTGGCTCAGAAACAGATATGGACCGGAAATAAGTTTTGAACCGGCAAAAGGCGGCTACCATCTATATTGTCACTTCGCCAATAAAACCGATGCCGAGATGGATGAATTGCTTCAGGAATTGTTGAAGGAAAAAGTGGTGGTGAAGGAAGGCAACCAATTCGGCGACCAAAAAAATGCAGTCCGTTTCAGTTTCGGTCATTTTGTGGAGCGAAATGGAAATTCATGAGTCCGTTTTGGAACGGACATCCTTACATTTCCGCTCCTGTTTGCTGGGCAATATTCTTTAAATGAAATGAAAATGAAAAATAAATCGAGATTCATGTCAGGAAACCTTCCGTAAAGATAACGGGAGGTTTTTTTGCTTGGAATCCTTTATGTATCGAAGATTTTCCTTGTTATTGCAACCATGTTCTCAAAACGATGTGAATGAAGCTGACATCGGATAACAGAAAATGTCCTATACAGTGTCAACAAATGTTTTTTGTTTGCCTGGTAAATCTATATAATCAAACCATCGAAGTTACAAAAGATATGACAAGTATGCATGAAAAGGGGAGCGAGCGTTATGACAGGAACAACATCACTTACAGAAACAGAATTGAGATATCAATTGCCGGAAATCATCACTGCGGCATTGCCGGGGGAAAAGGCAGCAGCCATACTGGCACGGAGATCTGAAGCGATCCCTCCTTCTTTGACATGCGTCTACCCGGTTGCGATCGCGAAGGCAGAGGGCGCCATCATCGAGGACGTTGACGGCAACCGCTTTTTGGATTGGGTCGGAGGCGTAGGCGTTCTGAATATCGGCCACCGCCACCCGAAAGTGGTCGAAGCGGTCAAGCAGCAGGAAAATGATTATTTTCATGCGATGATCAATATCCTTACGAGCGAAAAGTATATCGAATTGGCTGAAAAAATGAACGACATCGTACCGGTGAAGGGTTTCAAGAAGCGGACATTCTTTGCGAACAGCGGTGCGGAAGCAATCGAAAACGGCGTAAAGGTGGCGAGAGCCTACACGAAACGTCCGAATGTCATCGTATTCTCTGGTGCATTCCACGGGCGTACGCTGCTGACGACGCACATGACGGCGAAAAAAGCCAACTCGATTGGCTTAGGGCCATTCCCGGATGGGATATTCCGCGTGGATTATCCGAACCTTTACCGCAAACCGGCCTATTACACGGATGAAGAGGCAGTCGCCTATTACATCGAACGCATCAAACGCGCCTTTGAGGAGTTGACGCCGGCAAGCCAAGTTGCAGCCATTGTATTCGAACCGGTGCAGGGCGAGGGTGGTTTCATCCCGGCTCCGATCGAGTGGGTCAAAGCTGTCCGCCAGATCTGTGATGATAATGGCATCATGATGGTGACGGACGAAGTGCAGACCGGATTCGGGCGCACAGGCAAACTGTTCGCATCTTCCTACTACGAAGAAGCCGGCTGTGCACCGGATATCCTTTGTACGGCAAAATCAATCGCAGGCGGGTTCCCGCTCAGCGCCATCGTTGCCCGTGACGAAATCGTCAAAGGGATTGGGGGCGGATTGATCGGAGGCACCTTCGGAGGCAATTCGGTATCCTGTGCTGCGGCACTTGCGACGATTCAAGTCATCGAAGACGAAAATCTCTGCGAACGTTCATTGGAACTGGGTGCAGCCTACACTGCCCGCGTTGAGGAATGGCAACAGCAATACAAAGAAATCGGCGATGTGCGCGGATTGGGCGGCATGATCGGCGTCGAATTCATCAAAGATCGACTGACGAAGGAACCCGCTCCGGAATTGGTGAACGCACTGATCCAACAATGTGTACAGACCGGCCTGATAATCGAAAATGCAGGCACCTACGGGAATGTGGTCCGTTTCCTGGCTCCGTTGGTCATGACGGATGAACAGTTGGAGGCCGGCCTTGCCATCTTTGAAAATGCGATCGACGCCTTGTGCACAAAGTTAGCATAACTATCTGAAACCAATGGGGGAATATTATGTCACCGTCAGCTGAAATCATGGATTTTGAATTTTATAACCCTGTCCGGATCGCATTCGGACGGGATCAGGTCAAAAAAATCGACAAGTTTGTGCCTAAAGATGCAAACGTATTGATCACCTACGGAGGCGGCAGCGCCAAACGCTCAGGCACTTTCGACCGTGTCGTGGAGGCTCTGGGAGACAGGGAATGGGGGGAGTTCGGCGGCATTCCGGCGAATCCGGTTTTTGAATACCTGATGGATGCTGTAGAGAAAATCAAAACGGAAGGATACACCTTCCTGATCGCGGTAGGCGGCGGCTCGGTCATCGACGGCACGAAATTCATCGCCGCAGCCAGCCTGTTTGAAGGCAATCCGATTGATATCTTCGCAAGCGGAGTCGGCAAAGGGCTGCCGGTTGAAAAGGCCATGCCTTTCGGGACGGTTTTGACGATTCCTGCCACCTCCTCGGAAATGAACCCGATCACCGTCGTCAGCTTCGAGGAATTGCAGGCAAAGGTGAGCATCAAAAATGAGAACCTCTTTCCGGCATTTTCGATTCTAGAGCCCGAGTTGACGTACACGTTGCCGAAAAGGCAATTGGCGAACGGACTCTCCGATTCCTTTGTCCATGTCATGGAGAACTATCTGACCTATCCGGTCGGCGCGAAACTGCAGGATCGTTGGTCTGAAGGCATTCTGCATACTTTCATCGAAATAGGCCAGGAAGTCCTGGCGGATGAAGAAATAGACTACAACACGCGCGCGAATTTCATGTGGACAGTGACGAATGGCTTCAACGGCTTCACAGCTTCAGGGGTGCCGGGGGACTGGTCCAGCCATGCGTTGGGCTACGAAATTACCGCTTTGAACGGAACCGATCATGCCCGTACGCTTTCGGTCATCCTGCCTGCCACCATGAAGGTACGCAAAAAGGAAAAATGGGATAAATTGCTCCAGTATGCAGAACGCGTATGGGGTGCTACGGAAGGTGACGATGAGGCGCGGATCGATTTCGGCATCCGCAAAACCGAGGAATTCTTCCGTTCGTTGGAAATGCCGACCCGATTCAGTGAAATCGGCATCGAAGAGACGGACATCGACTATATGGTGGAGCAACTGGAAGTCCACAAACGCGATCGCCTTTCGGAACGCGCTGACCAGACACTGGACATCAGCAGAAAAATCTACGAAATGGCACTGTGATTTTATAGGGGAATTGAATTTATGCTAAAATAACCCGCCAAAACCATTTTGACGGGGAAAATCAGTTCAAATCACAGTCAGAAAACCCGCCAAAAGTACTTTGGCGGGGAACAACGTACGCGGACAACACATGATTCCCCTCCAAACCCATTTTGGCGGGGAAACTTGCCATGAACTCGAACCGCAGAACAGAAAAATATACCGCCAAACCACAAAGACTGATTAAAATTGGGACACTTATCCCAATTTTAATCAGTCTTTTCGCATTTTATCAGTGGCCTTCCCATTCGGAATGGAAGTCCTTCAGGAACTGTTCCATCCGAGTGTGGCGGGCGATCGCCTTTTGTTTGCCGGCTTCCGTGTGCATGCCGTCCTTCAGCAGGAGCAGTTTTTCGTGGAAGTGGCCGATCGTATCACTGTTCGGATCCCCACCGTGCTCGGGATCATAAAGCGGCCGGTCTTTGTGCCCGCCGTATGCAAATGCGCGCGCGATGCCGATTGCGCCGATCGCATCCAAGCGGTCGGCATCCTGCACGATCCGGCCTTCGATTGTTTCCAAAACATGCTTGTTTTTCCCTTGCTTGAAGGAAAGATTGTTCACGATGTAGATGACCTGCTCGATGACGGAGTCGCTCAGCTCGAAAGGCCTGAGGATGTCGGTGATGATGGCTTCGCGGTCGGCATCAGTGTAGCCGAATTTGTGGTCGGCGACATCATGCAAAAGGGCCGCCAAGCCGATGATGAGGCGATCGCCGTTTCCTTCCGCTTCGGCAATGTCCATGGACGTGTTGTAGACCCGGAGCGTATGCCACCAATCATGCCCCGTAGCTTCGTTCCTCAGCTTTTCTGCGATGACATGTTTCACATCTTCGATAATGATTTCATTGCGCATCTTGATGCACCTCTTCCTTGGTTCGGTTAGGTTTCTTGCAACTTGGAAATGAGCAGTTTCCGGAATGCATGCCGATCAGCGTCCGTGAATGGCTTCGGGCCTTTTGTGCGTTTGCCGCTTTTGCGGACCATGGCGCTCATGTAGCGGTCCTCAAGCAGTCGTTCCATATTGCTGTTGTCGTAGGCAAAACCTTTGTGATGGAGAACGGTCAGTCCTTTCGGCAAAGCCAGGGAGGCCAAACCATAGTCCTGTGTGACCAACAGATCGCCTCTTTTTGCGAGCTGGATGATTTTGAAATCAGCTGCATCCGCGCCCGAATCGACGTAGACCGTCTTTACTCCGGGCGGTTGGGGTGCATTGGAAAAGTGCGCAAAACTGGTGACGATTGTGACCGGTATTTCGCGTTTGATGGCTTCTTCTATGATGATGTCTTTTACGGGACAAGCATCCCCGTCGATCAATATATTCATGTAGCGCCTCGATTCTGTTTCTTTCTGACTCTATTTTACCAAAAAACGGGGCGGATTTCTCGATGATGTGTGTGCCTGGATGAAGAAACGAAAGGAATATTACCGGCAACTCCGGCCAAGCGCGGTTGGCAGGAGTTGCGAGTGAAATCCAGCCGCTACCTCCGGTGAGGAGAAATTGGCTGGAGGAGAGCATATCTAGGCATCCTCAGCTCCGTCGACGACTGTTTTCACCGGAGGACAGAACGAAACACAATCCGAAACACAAAAAAAACGGCAGCCCGGAAATATTCCGGACCGCCGGCTAGGCGTTTAAACATTCTTGAATCAGTTCAAGCCCAGGATGGACTCGACGCTCTTCTGCATGTCATCGGAAGCGATAACGGTGTTGTGGCGAACTTCTGCATGCAATAATTCTTCGATTGCTTCAGGGAAGGCGACGCCGCTCAATTCTCTTAGGCGGTCCAACATTTCTTCAATTGAATCATCCGAAAACTCGGGATCAATGGCATTCAGGACAGCTTGCGGGAATTTATAAGGGCTGGCAGTCGACGCGATGATGATCGGAGTGTGATCATCGGTTTCAGCTACATACGTGTTGGCAACATGCGCCGCCACAGCTGTGTGTGGGTCGATGACATAGCCTTCAGCATGATAAAGCGCAGCAATCTGAGCACTGACTTCTTCCTCTGTCGCGTAATCGGCATAGAAATCTTTCGCTTTTTCCTTCATTGCTTCCGTCACTTCGTAGCGGCCGATGTCCTTCAATTGGTCCATGAAAGTTTGGACAGCTTGCGCGCTCTCATTGGCCAACAGGAACAACAAACGTTCCAAGTTGCTGGAAACCAGGATATCCATGGATGGAGAAGTCGTCAAAATGAAGTCGCGGTTGCGGTCATAAGCGCCGGTTTCGAAGAAATCGACCAAGACTTTGTTTTCGTTTGAAGCGATGATCAGTTTTTGGATTGGCAAGCCCATTTGTTTCGCGAAGTAGGCAGCCAAGATATTCCCGAAGTTGCCGGTAGGGACAACGACGTTCATTGGTTCGCCGGCAGCGATGGCGCCTTGTTTCACCATTTGGCCGTAAGCGTAAACGTAATAGACCACTTGCGGAATCAGTCGTCCGATGTTGATGGAGTTGGCTGAGGAGAATTGGAAGCCTGCTTCATCCAAACGTGCCGCCAAGTCTGCGTTTCCGAACATGTTTTTGACGTTCGTCTGTGCGTCATCGAAGTTTCCATCGATGGCAACTACGGAAGTATTATCGCCTTTTTGCGTCACCATCTGTTTTTCCTGGATGGCGCTGACTCCGTTCTTAGGATAGAAGACGATGATGCGTGTGTTCGGCACATCCGCGAATCCGACCAAAGCCGCTTTTCCGGTATCGCCGGAAGTAGCTGTCAGGATCACGATTTCTTTTGTGCTGCCGTTCTTTTTGGCTGAAGTCGTCAATAGGTGTGGCAAGATAGAAAGAGCCATGTCCTTGAACGCAATGGTCGGGCCATGGAACAATTCCAAGTAGTGGTTTCCGCCGGCTTTCACCAATGGGACGATGCTGGAGTCGTCAAATTTGTCATCATAAGCTGCGTTGACGCAATGTTTTAATTCTTCTTCAGTGAAGTCGTCAAAAAAGTTTTTCATTACTTCGTAAGCTAATTCTTGGTAAGTCATGTCGGCTAGGCGATCCAATGCAATGTCCAAAGCCGGAATGTGATCGGGTACGTACAATCCGCCGTCTGGCGCTATCCCTTGTAATATTGCTTGTGAAGCCGTCAGTGTTTTTTCTGCATTTCGTGTGCTATGATAGGTCGTCACGGATTCAGTCTCCTCTACATTATTCTCATTTTTAAATTAAAAATTTCTCATAAAGAGTATGCCACATTTTCGTTGAAAACTCAATAACATATCGAAATGCGCGCTGTTCTTATGCACATTTTTATGGAAAAAATCCCCCGTTCAAGCAAATGACGGGGGAGGGAACGGGTGTGGTCAAAAACAGGTTCAAGGGCGCTCAACGATCATGGCAATGCCCATTCCGCCACCGATGCAAAGGGAGGCGAGACCGATCTTCGTATCAGTCCGTTCCAGTGCATGCAGCAAGGTTACCAAAATCCGGGATCCGGATGCGCCGATGGGATGGCCCAAGGCAATGGCGCCGCCGCTGATGTTGACTTTTTCCTCGGGCAAGCCCAAATCCCTGACTACGGCGATGCTCTGGGAGGCGAACGCTTCATTCAATTCGAAGAGGTCGATGTCCTCCGCACGCAGCCCGGTCTTCTCCAGTACTTGTTTGATGGCGTAGTAAGGCGCATAGCCCATGATGGCAGGGTCAATACCGGTTTCGGCATAGCCTTTGATTGTTGCCAGATAAGGGATGCCTTTCGCTTCGGCTTCCGATTTCGGCATCAGCACCAAAGCGGCCGCTCCGTCATTGATTCCGGATGCGTTCCCGGCAGTCACCGTGCCGTTCATTTGGAAAGCCGGCCTCAATTTGCCCAAGCTCTCCATCGTGACATCTTTGCGGATATATTCGTCCTCGGCCACGACCGTCCGCTGATTCTTGCGGTCAGTGAGGATGACAGGCGCGATTTCTTCTTTGAAGTAGCCAGCTTCTTGGGCGGCAGCAGCCTTCTGTTGCGAACGCAGCGCGAAAGTATCCTGCTCTTCGCGGCTCACTTGGAATCTTTCCGCCACCGTTTCGGCCGTGATGCCCATATGTTGCTGATCGAACGCATCCATCAGGCCGTCGTGCACAAGGCTATCGATGGCGTTGATGTCGCCGATTTTGCTGCCCCAGCGTTGGTTCGGCAAGAGATAGGGAGCCTGCGACATGCTTTCAGTACCACCGACTAATAAAGTTCCCGCATCGCCAAGACGGATGGCTTGGCTCGCCAAGATGATCGCTTTCAATCCGGAGCCGCAGACTTCATTGATCGTCATGGCTGTTTTTTCATAAGGGATTCCGGCAGCAACTGCAATCTGCCGCGCCGTATTCTGGCCGATGCCTGCCTGCAGGACGTTTCCGAAAATGACGGAATCGACTTCTTCAGGGGAAAGGCCGGCACGATTCAATGCAGCTTCAGTGGCCGTTTTACCCAGATCAACTGCGGTACAATTTTTGAGGCTGCCTCCGAATGAACCGATTGGGGTTCTGGCAGCACTGACAATTACGACTTCTTCCATTAAATGTCTCCTTTTTTGTGTTCTTTTGGGTAGAATTATTTTCATCGACCTTTGATACTTCCTATTTTACGTGACTAAGCGCTCATAATGATATAAGAATTGGTAAAGAATTTCAAATTATATACAATTTTTCGATAAGGGTTTTGTAAGATATCATTAATTTGGGGGCCTGAGGTTGTTTTTTTGAGCGGTCTGGTCTATCATTTGGGATGAGAGGCATCAAATAAGTTATATATGAAAAGTAAGGGGTAGTTGTCGTGAAGATTGGGATAGATAAGATTGGCTTTTATGCGCCGCACTTCTTTGTGGATATGGAAAAATTGGCGGAGGCTCGGGGAGTGGAGCCGGCCAAGTATACGATCGGCATCGGGCAAGAAAAAATGGCTGTCGCGCCCATAACGCAGGACGCTGTTACGTTAGCCGCGAATGCCGCTTTACGCATCATCGATGCAGAGGATCTGGAGAAAATCGATCTGGTCATTTTTGGAACAGAATCCGGCATCGATAATTCGAAATCAGGAGCTGTCTATGTACACGACCTGCTTGGGATCCAGGAACATGCCCGTTGCATCGAATTGAAACAGGCGTGTTACGGAGCGACTGCCGGCATTCAATTGGCTAAAGGCCATGTCGCATTGAATCCGGAAAGCCGAGTATTGGTGCTCGGTTCGGACATTTCCCGCTATGGAATTGGCACGACCGGTGAAGTGACCCAAGGTGCCGGTGCAGTGGCTATGATCATCAGTGCGGAACCGCGCATCCTGGTACTGGAGAATGAGAGCAGCTATCTGACCGCTGATGTGATGGATTTTTGGAGACCCATCTACTCGGAAATGGCTTTTGTCGACGGTAAATATTCAAATGAGCAGTACATCTCATTCTTCTTGAACACTTGGGAAGAATTCAAAGCGAAATACGGCGCCACGTTGGCTGATTTCGAAGCGATCTGTTTCCATCTGCCTTACACGAAGATGGGGATGAAAGCTCTGCGCGAAGTGCTGGACGAAGGTTCCGAAGCGGACCGCGAACGTCTGTCGACGCATTACCAAACCAGCACGGTCTACAATAAAATCGTCGGCAATATCTATACGGGTTCCCTGTATCTGAGCCTGCTGTCCTTGTTGGAACTTTCCGACGACCTAAAAGCCGGCGACAAAATCGGTCTCTTCAGTTACGGATCGGGAGCGGTCGGCGAGTTCTTCGCAGCCACACTACAGGACGGATTCAAAGAGGTTTTGGCCGTTGCTGAGCACGGGAAATTGTTCGCCGGCCGCAAAGAAGTGACCGTCAAAGAATATGAAGAAATCTTTTCGCACGTGCTACCTGTCGATGGTTCAAACATCGAATTGGATGTGGCTGCAGATCCTGCGACCATCTGCATCGAAGGAATGGAAGACAACAAGCGCATCTATCTTAATAAAACCAGATGATCGCATGAATGAAGTGAACGAAGACAGCACGCCGTCAGCCAGATTACTGGTGATGGCGTGCTGTTTTTGATTTTTTTTTGATTTTGGATGGTTCGGGGGGCCAACTCCTCCGGCCAAGCCGGCCTTGGCCGGAGGAGAAATAAATTTGGGGCCTGTACTCCAGCGAAGCCGCCGCGACCGGAGAAGGAATTAAATCCGACACCTTTCCTCCGGTGAGGCTTGCCTCGCCGGAGGAAAAACTGGAATCCGGTAAGGGAGCTCGCTCTGCGAATCTCCACCAATAGCGGCGTTACGCCTCAATCGAGTGCGTCCGCAACGCGGATTTGCGCCAAAAGTTCCTGCGCAGTCGCCAGATTCATATTTTTTTCGCACTTAAGCAACTCCGATAGCTGTTCGATTTCGTTCCCGACAGCTCCGGCGCTGATCGCCAGTGAACGCGAATGCAGGCCCATATGTCCCTTTTGGATGCCTTCCGTCACCAGCGCTTTGATGGCGGAGAAATTTTGCGCCAACCCGACTGAGGCGATGATGGACTCCAGTTCGGATGCGGAACGGTAGCCGAGGATTTCTTTCGTCATTTTGGCGGCAGGATGGAAATTGATGGACCCGCCCACAGCTCCAATCGGCAGTGGCAAAGTCAGACTTCCGAGCAGATCCCCGTTTTCTGCTTTTTTCCAGGTTGTCAGCGAACGGTACTGTCCGCTGCGTGAGGCATAGGCATGCGCCCCAGCGGAAATGGCGCGCCAATCGTTTCCGGATGCCAACACGATGGCATCGATGCCGTTCATGATGCCTTTGTTGTTGGTAACGGCGCGATAAGGATCAACGTAGGCGAACTGATAAGCCTCAATCAGCCGGTCGCGTACTTCTTCACCGGAAAATGCACCTTTGGTCAAAAGTGCAGCCGGTATCCGGCATTCGGCGGTCGCCAAGCAGTCGGTCGCGTAATTGGTCAGGATTCCCATCAAAGCTTCGCCGCCGGTCAAACTCTCCAGATAAGGGATGACGCCTTCCATCATCGTATTGATGATGTTGGCCCCCATCGCCTCCAACGTCTCGACATGGAGATGGACGACAAGAAATGCCGGTATCCCTTCAACATCATCTGCAGGAAGAATCCTAACGCTTACGCGACGGGCACCACCGCCACGCTTCACGATGGAAGGGTGGGCAGCATTGGCCACTTGCAGGATCTCTTCCTGATGCGAGCCGATCAGCTGTTCAGCAACACTGCTGTCAGGGACATTTTTCAAGGCTACCTGGCCGATCATGATCCGTTCTTGGATCTTCGTGCGGAACCCGCCCGCCTTGGCGATGATTTTCGCGCCGGCACTGGCCGCAGCGATGACGGAAGGCTCCTCGATTGCCATCGGGACGACATAGTCTTTTCCGTCTATTAAAAAGTTCAAGGCGACACCGTAGGGCAAATCGTACGTGCTCAATTGATTCTCGATCATATTGTCGGCGATTTCCTGCGGCAACTGTAAACCTTCCTGAAGCTTGGCAGTCGCTTCTTGATTCAGGATGCCGGCCGACTGCAAGGCAGTGATCCTTTCGGCTGGGGTTTTATTATAAAATTTCTGAAGATGATTGAATTCCATTTTATGCTCCTTAATTATGGCTGAAATATATAGTAATTGTTAATGTTAGAAATGCATCACAACAGGTATCTCACATATTTGCAATATGCTCTGCGTCCCAAAAGATGTCTAGCGGTCCAAGCCTGCCTCTCGGAAATTAGATAAATCTGTCCCATTGCGCTCAGCGATGCTCATTCAGGGTCAGATTTCCTAAATTTCTTTCGAGGCAGAGCGGGCTTGTCCCGCTTTTCCCGAGTGTTTTGACGTGTAATCAGTGTCTGTTTCCTATATCATTTTATCATAGTACTACCCTGATGGCATCCGCCATCAGTTGCTTTGCGCAGAGGACGAAAGAATCCGACCAATGCCCGATGACGGGCAGGCGCACAGGCGTGTATACTGAATACATTAAGAGAAAGCGAGGGAGCGCATTGGATACGATCAGCTATTATATTAAAGAAATCATCAACGCAACTGGAAAAGGGTTGAAGGGGTACCTTATATCAGCCATCAAATTGGCTGCCATCAGTTTTATCCTGTTATGCATCGGGTTCCTGTACTTTGGCGTTGATTTTTGGTTCTTGAAAGCTTTGGGCATCGCGGTTTTCGATCTGATTCCGATTCTGGGGAGCGGGATGGTGATGATCCCTTGGGCGGTGATCCACCTGCTGCTGGGGAACACGACGCTGGCTTGGCAAATTGGACTGCTGTACATCATTCTGGTGGTCGTCCGTCAGATCGCGGAGCCTTTCATTACCGGTAAGGAACTCGGAATCCGACCGCTGTACACGTTTCTCGCTACCGTCATCTGCATCCTGATTTTCGGGCCGCTTGGAGCCGTTCTGGGTGCAGTGGTTGCTGTTGTGATAAAGGCGTTTTTGGAAGTATCGAGTGTCAGCCGCAACAATTATGACGAACATCGTCGCTGAAAAGAGACAATATTTCACAAGCACGGGAGAAAAGACTTCTTCCGTGCCTTTTTATTTTGCCGCGCTTGTTTCTAAAGTATTCAGCCACTCATTTCTGATGAAAAAATAAGTAAAAACGCACGAATTGTCTTGACCTGAAGGAGTCTATGCCTTAAGCTATGACTTAATGAGAATGGTTCTCAATTAGTGTTGGGAAATTATTATTGCTGAAGGAATGGAGGGGACGATTTTGACGAATGTAAGGGACTTGCCAATTGGTGTCACTGCAATTGTGAACAAGATAACAGGACAGGGCGCTACCCGAAGAAGACTCATGGACATGGGGATCACGAAGGGCACTGGCATTTATGTCAGAAAAGTTGCTCCATTAGGCGATCCGATCCAAGTGATGGTGCGCGGATATGAATTATCGATACGCAAAAAAGATGCCGAGATGATCGAAGTTACGTTCGGGGAGGAAAAATGATGGGGAAAACCATAGCGCTGGTCGGAAATCCCAATAGTGGGAAAACGACTTTATTCAATCATTTGACAGGTTCCACCCAACGCGTCGGCAACTGGCCGGGGGTGACGGTTGAACAGAAAGCCGGCACATTGCTGCATGACGGCGAAACGCAGGTCATCGATCTGCCGGGCATCTATTCGCTTTCCCCTTACACGATTGAGGAAATCGTCACGCGCGATTATTTGACCCTGGATGCACCGGATTTGATCATCAATATAGTCGATGCCTCCAACTTGGAACGGAATCTTTACCTGACTACCCAATTGATGGAATTGCATCTGCCAATCGTGGTCGTCCTGAACATGATGGACATCGTCGAAAAACGGGGAGATCAGCTGGACGTCGCCGGATTGTCGCGCGCATTCGGATTGCCGTTCGTAACGATTTCGGCTCTGAAGGAAAGCGGTTTGGAAGAGTTGTACAAGGCCATCGCTGAACCGACAGCTGTGGCCGAACCAATTGCGTACAGCATCGTCGTGGAAAGCATCCTTGATACAATCGAAGACATCATTGCTCCATTGGTTCCGAAAAAATTGCGTTGCTACTACAGCATCAAGCTTTTCGAAAGGGACGGACAAACTTCCGGGAAACTTGCGATTCCCGAGGATGGCCAGACTGTCATGGAAGGCCTGATCAGCCGTTATGAAAAGGAGTTGGACGACGACTCCGAGGCGATCCTGATCAACGAACGTTATAAATTCGTGACGAAGATTACACGCCAAGTGCTCGTTAAAAATAGCGACAAAGCTTCTTTCTCGGTCATGATCGATCACATCGTAACCAATCGTTGGCTTGGGCTGCCGATTTTTGTCCTGATCATGTACGCCGTCTACTACTTCGCCATCACGACTGTCGGGACGTGGGGGACTGATTGGGTCAACGATGTTTTGTTCGGAAGCATCGTGCCAGGTATCGTGCAAAGTTTCTTTGACAGCATCGACATCCATCCTGCAGTCAGCAGCCTTGTGGTTGACGGTGCCATCGGAGGCGTCGGTGCAGTTCTGGGCTTCCTGCCGCAGATGGCTGCATTGTTCCTCTGCTTGACCTTACTGGAGGACAGCGGCTATATGGCCCGCGTCGCTTTCGTGATGGATAGGGTTTTCCGTGGCTTCGGCCTTTCGGGTAAATCCTTCATTCCGTTGTTGATCGGTTCCGGCTGCTCGGTCCCGGGCATCCAGGCTTCCCGCACAATCGAAAACCTGCAGGATCGCCGTATGACGATTCTGACCACTTCCTTCATCCCATGCGGTGCGAAACTGCCGGTCATCGCCCTGATTGCCAATGCCATTTTCGGTGGCGCATCCTGGGTGGCCTTGTCGATGTACCTGTTGGGAATTGCGACGGTTATCTTTTCCGGCGTACTGCTGCGTAAGACAGCCATCTTTTCCGGGGAAGCTTCGCCATTCGTCATGGAATTGCCGATGTATCACTGGCCGCAGTGGAAAAGCATTTTCCGTGCAGTATGGGCCCGTTGTTTGGCCTTCGTCAAAAATGCGGGAACGGTCATTTTCCTGAGTGCGAGCTTGATCTGGTTCCTTTCTTCCTTCAACTGGCAAATGCAGATGACGGTTGAAGGCGACCAAAGTATCTTGGCTCAGATCGGCGGTGGAGTTGCGGTATTCTTCGCACCATTGGGCTTCGGCTCTTGGCAAGCGACAGTGGCGACCATCCAAGGACTGATTGCAAAGGAAAATGTTGTCGGCACATTTGGTGTACTGATGGGGACAACCGGCTCGGAGGCGGAGGTAGCTGCCGCATTCAGCACGCTGTTCAACCCGGTTAGCGCAGTATCATTCCTCGTGTTCAATATGATCTGTATGCCGTGTTTCGCGGCTGTCGGAGCGATGCGAACCGAATTTGGCAGCGCTAAATGGACGCTATTCGGCGTCTTGTATCAAACTACTTTGGCTTATGTCTTGGCCTTCATCATCAATCAGCTCGGATCCGTAATCGTGTTGGGCATGCCTTTCGGGTTGGGAGCCAGCATAGCTGCTGCAACAGCGGCAATATTGCTGTTCCTGGTCGTCAGACCCGCGCCTAAAAAAGCTTCCCCGATGTGGGGCAGCTTAGCGAAACCGATGGTCAAATAGGAAGAGGAGGAATAACTTATGAATGTTCAATCTTGGATTGTTTTATTGTTGTTTATGAGCCTGATGGGGTACATCTTATTCCGTCAAATCCGTTTGATCGCGAGCGGCAGGAAGAAATGCAATGCCTGCACCGTAACGGTTTGTCCGATGAATGAGCCTGCTCCGGTAGAGGCTGAGGCCAACTGTATTGCCGGCACCGCACAGATGGTCCATCTTGGTGTTGCGCAAGTGAACACGTCGGCAGAAAAGCACTGCCCTACCTCCCAAATCATCAAATAATAAAAATGAACAGCAAAAAAAGTCGGTGCCTCAATCAAAAACGATTGAGGCGCCGACTTTTTAACTGGGGATAAGGCCGGCTTTTACGGTGAAGAGGGCGTTCATCGGAGAACACGACGAAAGTTGGCCCTCTCCTCCCGTTGGAACGCGCTTATCGGAGGACTTGACTGAAATCCGGCCGGCTTCTCCGGCAATAAGAAAACATTCATCCGGAAGCTCAGCCGGCCGCAACAGCCTTCATTCGGAAAGATGCCGTTTTGCCCCTGTCAGGTCCCGGATGGATTTGGCCTGCTGCACGTATTCCAGGACGCCCATATAAGTGCCGTTCTCATCGCGAAGCGCGCAATAATTCACGACGATGAACTTCCCGTTTTCCTCATACCACATAGTTTCCTGGTCTTTCTTTCCCGATTTCAGGTCCGAAACCAGTTGCCTCATGAGCGCGACGCTCTTTGGAGGATGGCAGTTATCTACTTGCCTTCCCAGTGCGGATTTCGTGCGCATGAAAATTTTCTCGTCTGGTCCGTCATTGTAATATTTCACGATGCCATCCGCATCGATGAAGGTGAGCTCCAACGGTAATCTGTTCAACATCATTTCCAGCTCCTTCACCGTCAGAAAGCCGGTACCAAAGGCGATGTTGCCCTCTGGAATGGAACCCATTGCTACTTCTGTTTCAAAAGCGGCGCGTTCAGGCAGCCATTGCGATTCCGGGTGGATGATACAATAACCAATCTCATCCGACTCAGCCGCAATCTTCAGCCAATCGTCTTCAGTGAAAGAGTCGGATACCATCGGCAAAAGGATGTCTTCCTCTTTGATGAACATCTCCTTCATTTCCTGCTGAAGCGTTTCGAAGGTCACTTTGAGGGAATCCAGCTGTCTTTCTTCCAACAACCATTTAAATTTCTTGTACTGTCCTCGGATCTCGTCGTCCACCCCCCACATCACTTTCGGTGGAGCGGTCATGCCGTAGCGCTCCATGATCGGGAAAATGGCATATTCTTTACGCGCGTAATGCTTATCGAAGCCCCAGAGGATATCCAGTTGCCTGAGCAGCCCGGTTTCCAGAGCTGAATCATGGTCAGCCAGATAACTTTCCAAGAGGCGCGCAATCCGATCGAGAGTCGCTTCTATGGCCACATTTTCTTCCTTCAGCACCCGGATCGGATGCCCTGGTTTCTCGCTATCCGGAGAGGGGGCTTGCCCATAGGTCACTGCATCGGCAAATAAATCGGCGTGGATCGAGCAAAGCCGCTGGATCTCCTCGACTGCGATGCCTTGTTCGATCAGCCTACGCTCCAACATCGAAATTTCCAGAGCGCTGACCGTCGCGAAATGTTCCTGGAATTCCTTCTTGATCTGTTCGTAGTCATCGCCTGCATGGAGACGAAGAATCAGATCCTTCAAAATTGCTTGGCGATGCTCCGATTCTTCTTCCCGGGTGCTTTTTTTTTTATCTTCTTCCATTGTGATCCCCTCGCTTGACTTTATTCATCCCGAAGCAGAAGGCAGTTGAATTCAGGGTCCAAAAACAGTCTAAATATACACAAGGATTCATTTCCATTGTTAATCCCATTTTAGTGCGATTACTGACGCAAGACAAACGATACGGTTATGAAGTAGGAAATATTTTTAGACCTAGAGGAAAGAAAGACACTGCCGGCATGCTATAATATTTCATATTGTTCTAGGAGTGAATAATCAACGCCGACTCCTTTTTGGAGATTGGGGTATGACTCTGGATGAAGCGAACGGAATCATAATCGGAAAGGGAGTACAAAATAGATGAATTATTGCATGGAATGCGGAACAGAACTGGAAGGGAAATTTCTGGAGAACGAAGGGAATATTCCTTATTGCAATAGTTGTGAGGGGTATCGATTCCCTGTGTTCAACACGGCTGTCAGCATGGTCATCCTGAATAAGGAACAAAATAAAATTTTGTTGATCAAACAGTACGGCGGGGAGGATTATATTCTCTGTGCGGGATACGTCAATAAAGGCGAGGATGCGGAACAGGCAGCGGCCCGTGAAATCGCCGAAGAGCTCGGGCTGCAAACGGTTGGAGTGCGCTACAATAAAAGTGAATATTTTGAAAAAAACAACACATTGATGCTGAATTTTTCCTGCATCGTCGCGAACGAGCACCTTGATGGCATGACGGATGAAGTTGATCAGGCGGAATGGTTTTCCATCGAAACGGCGCAGACAAACATCAAAAAAGGCAGTTTGGCTCAGCGCTTCCTGGAAAACTATTTGGAAAAAAGCCACGGGCTGGAGCCATTTACTGTTGTGAAGGATTCCTAAGCAGTATAGTTCAGGAATTAATTTGGTGCAAACAAAAAAAGTTTCGGTTTTGACGTTCAAAACCGAAACTTTTTTTGTAGGTAAGCCTAAACTTGATGAAACCTGTAAGTGTGCCGATCAAGTTTTTACGCTTATCTGATTTAAAGATTATTCAGTGACTTTTTCAGCTTCTTCGGCTGGAGCTTCTTCTTCTTCAACCTCTTCGGCTACTGGAGCAGAAACGACAACAACCGCTTCCTCTAGGTCGGTAAGGATTGAAATGTCTGCATCCACTTTGATATCGGCAACTGTTAAAGTATCACCGATGGTCATTTCATTAACAGCGATTTGGAATTCGGTAGGGACATTGGTAGCTTCCGTTTCGATTTCCAATTCGTTCAATGTTTGAGTCAAGACACCTTCTTTGACGTCTTCACTACCGACCAAGTGAATCGGAACAGTCATCGTCAATTTTTGGCCTTTTGTGATTACTTGCAATTCGACGTTTTGGATTTCATTCTTCAGGGCAGCCTGTTGGATGTCCTTAAGGATGACTTGCAACGTTTTTCCGCCGGATATGCTGACTTCAAAAATCGCATTTTTACCTAATTGCTTGAGCACTTCGTCAAAATCTTTTGCATCAAGTAATACTGGAGTTGCTTCAACATCTTTACCATAGATGACTGCAGTCAGTTTCTTGTCCAATCTTGCACGCTTTGCTGCAGATGAGCCAACTTTTTCGCGTTTCTCTACTTGTAATTTCATATGTTTTCCTCCTGGAAGTATACCTGTACTGGCTTGGATTTGAGCTGGATATAGAAAATATAACGTCAGCAAATAGATAGTACCTCTATAGCATACCGCATCTCAGGCCAGATAGCTAACGATAAGCCTTTTGCTTCCTCTGGTTTCAAGCTTTTGACGCAAGGGTTTACCCTGATAAAGCGTTGCTGTATAGCGAAAGCTTGGGGTCCGAAAAAACATTCCGAATGACCAAGCTTTCGTCATGTGTTTTTGTTTATTGTGCATATAAGTAAGTCATCACATCTGAGCCGATTGCCTCGAATACCGGTGCGGCTTCATCGGTCGCGTTTTGCCAACCATCCGTCAAGACGGCTACGATATAATTCTGGCCGTCCATCGACAGGATCCCGGCATCGTGAGATACGTCATCCAACAAGCCGGTTTTGTGAGCAAAGCTTACTTTATCAGTGAGGCCGGTGTTCAGGGCATAAACGAGTTCCTGGTTGCCCAATAGTCGGAGAAAGTACGCTGTGCAGGATTCTGAAAGCAATTCGCCCTCCAACAGGCGTTCCAATAAGAAAGCCACTTCGGCTGGGGTTGTTTCCAGATCGCCATTGTAATAGACGCCGTCGGATTCCAGATAAGGGTTAAAACTCGTGGAAACAAAACCTTGTTCATGGATAAAGGTCTCGATATTTTCCCATCCGATCAGATGCGCAAGTTCCTTTGCGGGTTCATTTGCCGAAACAGTGATGGTGCTGGTCAGGTAATCGTCGATCGTTGCGCCATCCGCCATCTGATCCTGCAGGGAAAATGCACCGGCATCGACCTGTTCAAGGATAGCGTAGGTCAGAAACAATTTGTACAGGCTCGCACTGGTGAAGACGCGGGACGCGTTGGTCGTGACGGCTTCGCCGGTCTGCTCATTGATGAGGACAAAGCCAAGCTGGCCAGGGTAGGTTGCATTCAGATCATTCAAATCTGCCGCTAAATCTTCTCCGGCTGTCGATATAATCGTGCTGCTCTGGAGAAGCGCATTTGCTTGCGCTATGCTGGTCTCATCAGCTTCAAATACTTCATCAGTCCCTTCATCAACCGCGTATGCGACATCTGTCGTTAGGGTCTGGGCTGATGCGGAACTTTCCCCTTCTTGGGAATTTGCCAAATCCCACAATAGGAACGTGACGCAACCTGCAAGGAACATAGTAGATAGGAAAAGCGCATATTTTTTCTTTAATTTTTTTCTTTTTTTCATAGCAATTACCTCTTCTGGGGCTAATTTCTGCCAATGACCGGAAAGAGGGAAAGGTTAGCCTCTTTTCCAGATCGCTCGGCTAGGAAAGATATTTTTTTGATGTATGTTTATTTCACGGATGCACCGGATACGGGCATTGAGTTGCCACCCATGCCACCCATTTGTCCGCCGCTTTCTTCAGTTGTGGCGCTGACCTCGACGGTGGATGAACCGCCGCTAAAGGACGTATCTTCATAGATACCGGTAGTGGATTCTCCGGAAACTGTTCCGCCAGTTGTGATTGTGTAGGCAGATCCGTTGACCAGGTCAGGACTAGAGAATACAAGCGACTGAGCCGTTGTAGAAGCCTCAAAGGTCATGATCACTTCTCCGTCCGGCCCGGTGATTTGGATGGCTTCATCCGCAGCCAATGGGATAGAGGATGTGAACAGGAAGCTTTGGGTTGAGGTCGAAGAAGGGCTCATCGCCATTCCGGAGCTGCCGACCCCAATCAGAGTGCCGCCATTCATGTTGAACGTGCTGTCGTAATCCAACGTACCGTTCATGCTGTCGGTCGGACCGTTGACGATCACGGTACCATCGTTCATTTCGATGCTACCGTTGCTGTCGAGTCCATCGCCGCTAGCGTTTACCACTAGGGTACCGCTATTGATAGTCAAGAGTCCTGCTCCTTCTGCGGTCGAGGTGAACGTGTTTTCGCCAGTGCGTCCGCTGACGGCCGACGCATCGTTTCCACCGGCTGTGTTTACACCGTCATCCGTTGATGTCAAAGTGATGTCTCCGCCATTCAGCGTGATTTCGGTAGCTTCGATACCTTCATAACTTTGATTGATACTAATGGTTCCGTCATCGATTGTCAAGGTGTTGTCGGCATGGATACCATCATCCCCAGAAGCAATCGTGAAGTCTCCGCCTGTGATTTGGATTGTGTCATTGGTATGGATGGAGTCATCGGATGTGTCCAAGACGAAGGTACCGCCGGAAATCACTAATGATCCTGTCGCTTTCAAACCTTTGGCACTAGTTGTTTCTTCAGTGGTAGTTGTGGCTTCGTCTTCAGCAGGTGTTGCCCATGTTCCCCAAGCTTCGCTCTCCGTACTGCTATTCGCGCTGCCGCCGCCGGTTGTAATCGTAAAGTCTCCACCAAGGATCTGCAGATCTGTTGCGGCTTGGATGCCGTCGGAAGCTGCCTTAATAGCGAAGGTACCTGATTCGATCGTCAAAGTTCCTTTGCCTTCTTCTTCATTTGTGGACTGTAGTCCGTCGCCGCCTGCATCGATCGTGAAAGTACTGGAAGTGATGAAGAGCGAATCGCTTCCTTTGATTGCGTCGCCGACAGAAGTGATCTCATAGGTTCCTTCTGCGATGGTCACATCATCTTTACCTTTGATGGCATGAGCATAATTGGCATCGACGATCAATGTTCCCGTTCCGTTCAGGATAAGGTCGGATTTGCTGAACAGGGTCGCGTCCGGCTCGTCTTCACTGTCTTCGAAGGTATAGGTTGCTCCGTCGCTTAAAGTATTGGTCGTGCCTTCAACTAAAGTGATGGTCGCAGAGTTGGCGCTTTTCACATAGATGGCAGCTCCGGTGGAATTCGTGATGGCAGCCCCGTCTAGAACGATCTGGACATCGGCTTCATCGACTGTTTCGACACGGACTTGGCCTTCGCTCAAGGTTCCGCTAAGGATATACGTACCTGGTTGCGTGATGGTCAGGATGGAACCATCAGCTGCAGCTCCGGATCCATCGACTGTGATCGTCTGATCGGAAAAACTGATTGCTGTGCTGTTTTTTTCTGAATAACTGGAGTCTGACACAAGGGTGGATTCAACGGTCGCCTCAGTGGTCGAGACGGCACTGGATGCTGTAGTGGTGCTTGCTTCCGTCGAGCAAGCGGTCAATAAGGCAAGTGTGCCTGTAAGGGTGAGGATTTGTGTAAGCGGTCTATTCTTTAAATTAATTATAGTACTTTTCATGGGATAAATCTCCTATTTTCTAGTGTGTTTTTTAGTTGATTGGATTTGCGTTTCTATGTCTAGCTTCACGGGTTAGCCCTTCGGAAAGGGTAAAGGAACCCCTTGTCTCTGTGAGCCAAGGATACTGTGCGACTAACCTGCTGACGCAGGAAGTCTCTCAGCATATTGCGCTCTACGATGCTCAGGTGCATGGGAGTCTTAGGGATTCATCCCTTAGAGTCCCAGTACAAGGTGACCGTAGGGAACGTTGCAAGGCATGATTTCCTAAAATTCTTTCAGGGCTGAGCGAACCTGTTCAGCTTTTCCTATCCGGCTTGGTTGCCGTTGTAGCTGACCAAAGTGGCGTTCTGGACGCCTTCGATGGCGCTCAATTCATTCATGAAGCTTGTTTCGTTGTTCTTGACTTTTACTTCATAGATCAATTCCGGTTGACCATCCGTGATGCTCTTGGATTTAACGATGATTTTTCCGAAACGGTTTTTGATGATTTCGGTGGCCTGCAATTCCGCATTCTCATTCTCCAACTGCAACATCAAGATGTAAGGGGCCGAAGAATCGACTTTTCCTGTCAGAACGAGCAGGATGACAGTGATGAATGCAGATCCGAGGAAAGCCAGAGAATACAAGCCAGCTCCTAGGATGATGCCGACGCTGATCGACCAGAAGAGGAAGACCAGGTCAAGCGGCTCCTTGATGGCGGTACGGAAGCGGACGATGGAAAGGGCACCGACCATCCCTAGGGAAAGGACAACGTTGGAGGTTACAGCCAGGATGACGAAAGTGGTCAGGACCGACAATAGTACCAACGACGTGTTGAAGGGTTTCGAATACATGACGCCGGCGTAGGTTTTTTTATAGATGAAGAAGATGAATAGTCCTATGAAGAGCGCCGATAGCAGGGAAACTGAAGCCGCCGCGATGGAAAAGTCGGCAGTTTCTTCCAAAAAGCTGTTTTTAATGATATCTGTAAATGTTGTCATGTGAATATTCCTCCTGGTTAGTAATTTATATTTGGTTTAAATGTCTTCCAATTACGTATTTTGAATGCGAGGTGCTGTTTGTTTCTTCTGTCTGCACCAGGCTTTGGATCCATCCCGGCAGATAGTTGTCGAATTTTACTTCCAGTACACAATCGATCCCGGGTTCCCTTATTCCGATTCGGCCATCGTGGAAGAAAGAGGAAACTTGTGTGCTGGCGTGCATATCAAAATCGAGTGTGATGCGCGTATTCCCGGGGCCATAGGCGAAGGCTTCGCGTTCGTAAGTGATGATCACTTTTGGTTCCATGCATTGGCTCTTGCACTTGGCATAAAATTCTTGGAGCAACGGGTGGCTGGCATCGGCAAGGCAGTCATATTTTTTTTGGATAAGCTGATCGGCCACTTCTTTCGTAATGCAGGCGCTCTGTTTATAACCGACAGCGCCATCCTTGACTTTTTTTTCCAGGCGGATAAAGGAAGTGTCGTCGTTGTAATAACGGATCCGAAATTTTTCGCGATAGCTGCGGCCATCCTCTTTGTCCCAAAAAGCATCATCATAAATCGTGTCAAAATAGAGACTCCTGATGCTGTAACTGTTGCCTACTGAATTCTCGTCATGTTTTAGGACCTTTCTCAGACGGCTAGTGAGGATGACTTTGTTCTTTTGGGAAATTTCGTGTTTGAATTCGTTTCGGTAGCATATTTCGCTCATAACGCTCGACCTCGTTTCTTATTTATTGTTTCTCTTGATGTCCTTATTCTATGCCGATTTGGGAAACAATTCTCCGTAAACAGGGCAGAGAGTTGTTGTAAAAATGGGGCAAATTGAGCGGAAAGATGCGTAAAGTTGAAAGAGTGTCGAATCCCAACACAAAAAAGGACCGAAACGCTGGCCTATGGGGGCGGGCAGCGTTTCGGTCCGTGTTCTTATATTCTATTAATTAGATTTGTTTTGTTGCGGCAGGATGATCGTGAAAGTTGTTCCTTTTGCGGAGGACATGACTTCAATGCGTCCACCATAGGTCTGCACGATCGATTGGACGATGGAGAGCCCAATGCCGTGCACGCCTTTATTTCCTTTGTAGAAGCGATCGAAAATATGCGGCAAGTCTGTCTTGTCAATCGGTTCGCCATCATTGAAAATTGTGATCATGATCCGATTGTCTATCTCCTTACAGCCCAAGCGGATGACGCTTTTTGCGTACCGAAGGGCGTTAGAGATGAGATTCTGGAAGGCCCGCTCAAAATCCCGTTCGTCATAGTGGAACAGGACAGGGGCTTTCTGGAAGTCGAATTGCATCTGCAGATTTTTCTGATCGCTGACGCTGGCGTAGCGTTCCGCGGTATATCCCAAGGTCTCACGGATGTCATTTGTGCTGGTCAATCGATCCGATGAACGGGTCTCCAATCGCGACAGGTAGAGGATATCCTCTACAAGCGTACCCAGTTTGTCGGTCTCGTTCTTGATTGCGATGGCGCCTTTTTTGTCATCTATGATGCCGACTTCGATGCCTTCTGCATTTGTCTTGATGATCTGTAATGGAGTCCGCAGTTCATGGGAAGCGTTCTGGAAGAACGTGCGCTGATCGGCGTCGTACAGCTTGAGTTTTTTGGTGGTCTCGTTCATGGTCGTCTTCAGTTCATGAAGCTCCAGATCGACGAATTCCTCATCGATCGTCTGGTAGTTTCCTTCGCCGATTTCTTTCGCGAACAAGGCTAGCGTCTGCAACGGTTTCGTGATGCGTGAAACGAGCAGATAGGTGATGGTGGCGATGGTCACCAGTCCAATCAGCATGATGATCAAAAGGATCTGATTCAGGTTCTGCTCGAAGACGAACAGATCGGACATATTCAGGAAGAATACCGCATAGGTCCCTTCCTCCTCAGCGTTGGGAGCGATGGAATAATAGTAGAGATTATCCTCCAATTCCAAATTCCCATCGGCTGTCAATGCCAGCCTGATATCGGAGCTTTCCAGTCCGGAAACGAAATTCGTCAAAGCATCATCCTCACTGAATCCCGTATCCTGAATTTTCGGGAACAGTATTTCAAAATCTTCGGAAATGATCGTCTTTTGGACACTGGAAGCGAAAGCCGTATGCGGTTCAGGATTTTTTTCCCGGGGCTCATCCACCATCGTCCCATCCGATGCAGCGGGTTCCGGGTCCAACTTTTTGTCCCCATCGAAGGGGCGCTCGATGTAATTTTGTCTCGCTTCGGCAAGTAGGGAGTCCGCCGTCTTTTCGATGTATTGGGTGAAGAAAAAATTGAACACCAGATAAATGAAGGCAAAGACAGCCGCCAACAATAAGGTGACGGTCGTCAGAAGCCGGATCTTCAAACTTTTTTTTGATGTCTTCATCCTGTAGACGACTCCTTCACGGTGAAGCCGAATCCCCAAACAGTCTCAATCTCGACTGTGGAACCGGCCAGTTTTTTGCGCAGTCGCCTGACCGTATCGTCGCAGGCCCGCGTCTCGATGTCCTTGCCGTAGCCCCAAATCGAATCCAAAAGTTCATCCCTGGAAACGGCGCGGTTTTTGTTTTCTATAAGATAAACGAACACATTGTATTCATTCGGTGTCAGGTTGAGCAATGCACCATTCTGTTTCACGGACATAGCGGCCAGATCGATTTCGATATCACCGATCCGGAGTGTCGCTTCTTCCTGACGGACCGGCAGGCGTTCCTGATCCATCTTGATGCGGCGCAGCATCGCCTTCACGCGCATATTCAGGGCGATGGCACTGAACGGTTTTGTGAAATAATCATCGCTGCCCAAGTTGATGCCCGTCGCATAATCCATGTCACTGTCTTTTGCGGTCAGGATGATGATCGGCACCGAACTCGCATCGCGGATTTTTTTGGTGATTTCGAAGCCGCTCGATCCCGGCATCATCACATCCAGGATGACCAAGTCCGGTTGTTTGTTCAGGAAAGCATCGTAGAGCAGGTCGCCATTGGGAAAGTCGGAGACCACATAGCCCTCGCTCTCCAGAAACGTCTTCACCGTCAAACGGATGCCATCTTCATCTTCTGCAATATATATCACTTCATTCATAATTTAATCCACCCCATTCTTGTATCCAGTATAACCGATTTTCATTGGGAAGATTACGAAAAACTGTGGCAATTCTGCAGAAAATGCAATAGGCAAAGCCTATTTGACAGCTCTTTTAAAATTAGATGGCATATCGCTCGGACAAACTGGTAAAATAGCATATAGTCCTTCGAGAAGTCGGGCTGTGAATTTTTGATTTTTGGAGGAATAAACAAATGACCTTTACCCATAGAAACGCAACTTTAGACGATGTGGAAGATATCGTCGCCATCTACAACCAGACGATCCCCAGCCGGATGGTGACGGCCGATCTGGAACCGGTGACCGTCAAACAAAAAATGGGCTGGTTTCTGGACCATTCGCCTAGCTACAGACCAATCTGGGTTTTTGAAGAGGATGGGAAAATCTGTGCTTGGGTGAGCTTTCAGGCTTTCCACGAGCGCGCTGCCTACGACAAGACGGCGGAATTGAGCATCTATATCCATGAAGACTACCGCGGTAAAAAAATGGGCACGCAGATCATGGAAACAGTATTGGCTGCTTGCGACGAGTTGGATATCACCAATTTGGTCTGCCTCATCTTCGGCCACAATGCACCAAGCATCGGGTTGATGAAAAAATTTGGCTTTGAACAATGGGGATATTTACCAAGAGTAGCCGAGCTCGACGGCATCGAACGCGACCTCGTCTATTTGGGCAAAAGAGTGCGCGACTGACCTTAGGAGCGGCAGCTGATGGGATGATGTTCCGTTGCCGATTCCGTTTTGCGGGTACAGGAACACGCGTCAATTATCTATCGTAAGCGACTATGTTGAGGATCGCTCATGATAATTCTGTTGATATATTGTTAACATTGCGTTATTTTTATTGCGGCCTCCATCCTTTTAGTATAATTAGTAAGTAAGTTTTGAAAATTATTTTATAAAGGATGGATGGAGCATGTGGTTTTTATTTGCGATAGTTTCCGTTTTGGCTTGGGGCACAGCGGATTTGTTTTATAAAAAGGGAAGCAATCCGAAAGATAGATACAGTTATCTGAAGATCGTCATCATGGTTGGTGCGGTCATGGGTATCCATGCGGTCTATGTCATGCTGACTTCGGGCGTAGTCTACGATCCGAGCAACATGATCACCTATCTGCCGGTTTCGGCGTTGTACATCTTATCGATGGCGGTCGGTTATGCCGGATTGCGTTTTCTGGAATTATCGATTTCTTCACCTGTACAGAACTCGTCCGGCGCGATATCGGGCTTGCTGACTTTCATTTTTCTGGGGCAATCGATGACCGGTTTGCAGTTTTTTGCGGTAGGCTTGATCACGATCGGCGTCATCTTACTGTCGGTATTCGAACAGCGGTTTGCCGAGGCGGAACGGAAAGAGAACAAGGCAATGGTGGATCGTAAGTACAAATACGGCGCGATTGCTTTGTTGTTCCCTCTGGGTTATGCATTGATCGATTCCCTTGGGACATTCGCGGATGCATGGGTCTTCGACCGAGGGATGGACGAAATGCAAGCGAACATTTCCTATGAATTTACTTGGTTGATCGTAGCTGTTGTGGCTTGGATCTATCTTATCTTGATCAAGAAGGAAACCTTTGCCTTGCGCGATCAGAAAGACCGCGGTTTGGCAGCGATCTTTGAAACATTAGGGCAGTTCTTCTATGTTTTTGCGATCAGCGCAAATGCAGTCATCGTTGCGCCGCTGATTTCTTCCTATAGTATGGTTTCTGTCATCCTTTCGCGGATCTTTTTGAAAGAAAAACTGACCGCAAAACAATACGCAGTCATCGCGATGATCATGGTAGGGATCTTTATCTTAGGATTCGAGTAAACCTAACGATGATATAACTAAGGGCGTCACTAACATTGCTGTATAGGCAAAAGAAGAACACTTCTCCTCGTTAAATATGAGAGAAGTGTTCTTCTTTAGCGTATGTATTTCTATTTGTCGGGTTTGACGGATTAAGATGTCAGAGCTGTTAGGCTCCACCAAACTGCTTTTTTAACAGAAAAAAATCCAGTTATTATTGCAAAAAAGCTTAATAATTCAGCTGAAATACCGACAATGGTATCGTATGACTATGCGATATAATATAACGGAGGTAAAAATTCAATGGGTGTCATAATTGCATTGGTGGTAAGCTTTGGTGCATTAATTATTGGTTTTTTAGGAGAAGGCGGACACGTTGGTGCATTGATATCATGGACACCTGCTCTGATTGTTTTTGGCGGTACAATAGGAAGTTCCATGCTCGCTTTTCCGATGAGCGATTTAAAAAAAATTGGGCGTATTATGAAATCAGGATTATTGTATGAGCACAGGGATTTACACCAACTGGTCGCATATTTTTATGAATTATCGGTCAAAAGTAAGAAAGACGGCCTATTGAGTTTAGAATCCGAGGTATCACTGAATCAGGATGCCGATCCTTTTTTGAAAAAAGGGATTCAATCGCTGGTTGATGGAGAATCATATGAATCGATAAGCGATTCGCTTGGTAATGAAATCGATCGCATAGAAGAAAGACATAAAATTGGGGCCGCGATTTTTAATTCTGCAGGCGGGACAGCACCTACCATGGGGATTGTGGGTACCGTTTTGGGACTGGTGCATGTACTTGAAGGATTGGCTGAAGCAGATATGTCGAGTTTAGGAAAAAGCATTGCATCGGCTTTCCTTGCAACGTTATACGGATTAGCAAGTGCAAACCTTATTTTTCTGCCAATGGGTAACCGATTGAAAATAAATAATCAAAAAGAGCTCTTAGAAAAAGAATTAATATTGGAAGGCGTTTTATTATTAGAAAAAAGAGTGAGCCCTAAAACTATTCAAGAAAAATTAATGGGTTTTCTGAATGGCGATGAAAAAGACGAGAAAAGTGGCTCAAATGTGGCTGTTGCTAAAGAAGTGGTAAGTGCTACATGAGTAGGCGCAAGAAGAAAGAAGATGAACACGATAACAGCGAAAGATGGCTTCTTTCTTATGCAGATTTCATCACTTTATTAATGATTTTTTTTGTTGTCATGTATGCTATGAGCCGAATGGATCAAGGCGATTCGTCAAAGTTAAAGCATTCCATCAGCGCTGAGTTCGGCGCGATATTTGAAGACAATGGCGGAGAAAAACCAGTCGATATAGGAGGCGAAATATCATCGGGGCAACATGCAGAGCAGGCGAATTCGCAGACAAGGGAAAATGAAGAAGGCGCGACGTTATCGGAAGGCGAAAAACAAGAGCAGGTCAAGGAACTGATTGATGAATACATAGCCGAAAATTCATTATCGGATGATATCACAACCTCGATTGAAACAAGAGGATTGGTCGTAAGTTTTAATGGCTCGATGTTCTTCGAAAGCGGTGAAGCAGAGATTAAAACAGAACAGATTCCCAGTCTTGTGGAAGTAGCAAAAGTATTAAATCAACCTTTCTTAGAACAGAGTTATATAAGGGTGGAAGGCTATACAGATAACATACCCATGAAGAATGAGAAATTTGATTCGAACTGGGATCTTTCGGTAATGCGCGCAAGCAATGTTGCAAAAGCGATCATCGATCAATCCGGTATCGATCCGACAAAAGTATCTGCAGTTGGATATGGCGAATATCGCCCGACAGGAGATAACAATACTTCCGAAGGCCGCGCCCAGAATAGAAGAGTGGACATACTAATTCTGGATTCGGAGTTCAACGATACTGAGAGATGATTAAATAAATTCTGGGGAACACCTAAAGCGTGGCGATTTCCTGAAGATGAATACCCCAGAAAATCAGTTAATTGGGATATTCATAAATATAAAATATTTAGAGCACATTCAATGAGTGCAAGAGAATGGCCTCTAGAGGTGGCAAAAAGCGGTCGGCTGGGGTGGTCGCTTTTTTGCGTTGTAACAGAGTACTTGGGAACTAAGGGGGGCACTCGTTCTCCGGCCAGATGAGGCTTAGTCGGATTGCCGGAAGAGGATGGGTGCTTCAAATCCGGAGATCGGTAATCTGGCCGGAGAAGCCCCCTGAATATTTTCCTCCAAATCAGGGGGAAGACATTTTCACCAGAGCTGTCATTCCTTTAACATCCTTCCTTTTTGTGGATTTCGGTAAAATATAGGATAATAACAGTGAGAGAATGCGAAGGAAGGGAACTCATATGGAACTGCCGGTAAAAGCAGAAAAAGGGAAGGGTTTGTTTGGTCTCAGCTTGGCTGGAGGCGGCCTGAAGTCCTTTGCGCAGCTTGCGGTCCTTCATGATCTCGAGAAGCATCACGTCAAAATCGACGCCGTCGCAGGCACCTCGATGGGGGCGGTCGTAGCTGCTTTGGTGGCCTGCGGACTAACGGCATCCGAGATCGAGGAAACCTTATTGGAAGAGGAACGGGAATTTGCGGATCGCGGCGTTTTCAGCAGGCCTGCCTATCTGCTCTTTCAGCATGTGCGCGAACACAATAACGGCTTCGTTGAATTGCAGAGTCTGCAGCAGATGGCCTGTCAATTGTTTGAAAAAATCGGCTGCCGGATGCTTTCCGACTGCCGGTTGCCTGTCGCAATAACGACCGTCGACATCCATACAAGCGAGTTGATTGTTTTCACCAACAAACCGGAATTTTTCACGAGTCTGACTGGAGATTGGCTCATCTACCCGGAGGATATCGAATTGGGAAAGGCCGTGGCAGCATCCTGTGCATTTCCGCTGGTCTTTTCTACTGCGGAAATCGACGGTAGACAGTTGGTTGATGGCGGGGTGATGATGAATTTGCCTATTCCTCTTTTTGATCGTTCGCTCTTTAGCGTGTTGATGTCCGTATCGATGATCTATGATGCGGTCGACCGGCAACTGGAATCGCCGTTCAATGTCGCGATCCAAAGTTTAGATATCTTGATCCGGCAGATGGATCGCCAAATGACGAAGCAGGCGGATATCCAGGTGAACTTCCCGATAGAACCCCAACTTGTTTTTAAAGTAGGTGCCGGTCCGGAAGTCATCGCCATCGCTAATGAGATGCTGCGGAATAATCCAATCGACTACAGAATGTTGGAAACACATCGACAGCAGGGATGAGGACGAAGAGGAATAAAGCTGCGCAGCCAGCCGGAAGGAGGTCCGCAACTCCGGCGAGCAACGCCTAACCGGACTTCAGGCGGCCCGCCTTCGACAGCCAGCTGGCGCTTCCGCCCACCTAGACTGAATCGCACCAAATAAACGCACAATCGGCTGATTGTGCGTTTTCGCCTACATATAATGATTAGTCTTCGGGCCAAACTTCTTTGGCGATTTCCACAACGTGGCGTACTTTAGCCCATTGTTCTGCTTCCGTCAGCAAGTTGCCTTCTTCGGTGGAGGCGAATCCGCATTGCGGGCTCAACGCCAATTGATCCAAAGGAACGTATTTGCTGGCTTCTTTGATGCGTGCTTTGATTTCTTCTTTGTCTTCCAATTCAGCTGTCTTCGAAGTGACCAGGCCTAATACGATACGGCCTTTGCCTTTGAAGAAAGCAAGTGGCTCGAAACCGCCGGAACGATCGGTATCATACTCCAGGAAGTAACCGTCAAAGCTTGTTTGTCCAAATAATTCTTCTGCGATCGGATCATATGCGCCTTCCAATGAGTGGTGGGATTTGTAATTGCCGCGACAGACATGTGTCGTTAAGATAAGATCAGCAGGTTTTGCTTCGATGATGGCTTGAACATTCTCAGCAGCAACGCGTTTGGAAGCTTTGTACTCTTCCGAATCATTCGCAAAGTTGCAAAGGAAGCCCCAGTGCACATCGTCCAATTGCAGATAACGACAGCCCAGGTCGTAGAAAGCTTGGACAGCGTCGATGTAGGCTTGTTGCACGTCCGCTTGGTACGCTTCAACCGAAGGATAGATCTCTTCGTTGCGGTAGCCAGGATAGAAAACTTCGTTCGGGCTAGGAATCGTGAATTTCGCCACGCCTTGGTGACCGACGATTTCGTTCAATGATTTGAAAGCAGCCAGAAAAGGGTGGTTCGGATTGAAAGAAATTTTGCCGACGTTGCGGAAAGCGTACTTACGGACTTCCACATCCCCGAAATCATAGCCGTGTTCCGGTACATAGCCTTCAAATCCGTTCAGGTTTTCGATGAAATCGATATGCCACCAAGAGCGACGGAATTCGCCGTCAGTGAAACCTTTCAAACCATTTTCCTTTTGATCTTTGACCAATTTCGTGATTTCTTCTGTTTCCACTTGGTCCAAAGCGGCTGCGTCGATTTCGCCGGCTGCAAATTTCAAGCGTGCTTCCTTCAATGGTTCTGTGCGTAAAAAGCTCCCTACCTGGTCGGCTCTGAATGGTAACGTTGTTGTCTTTTGTGCTGTTGTCATGTTATTTTCCTTCTTTCAATTTTTATTTTTTTGTCAAACGATATTGTACAGTAAAAAAATACGCCCCCGCACATTGCTGTGCAAGGACGTATGATTGCTCATCGTGATACCACCTTGGTTCAGGGTATGCTCACGCATGCCCCCTCAGTCAGTACGCAAGACGACTGTTCTGTCTTGTTATACTGCGGCATTGTAACGTATGCGGACGTGGCTTGCTGAGGCCCTAAGGCGTTCGCAAACCAATCACTCTAAGACCATTTTCTGGATGACTTTCCTGTCCTCTTCTCAGCTGCCGAGGTTCTCTGTGCATTTCCGTTATCCGTACTCTTCTTTTCACCGTGAGGTTGTTTGAATTTATACACATAATAACAATACGATTAGTAAGTGTCAATTTTTTTCTCACGAAAAATTCATTTTTTTGCAATTATTTCCGCTGCGTACTCTTCGTAGAATATTTTTTTCGTCTGGATGAAGCGTCTGAAGTCGTTCAGCAACTGGAACAGGATGGCACGGTTTTCGAACTCCTCACGGGTGGCGGGCAACTCGCTTTCGCGGAATGATTGCAGCAAGGAATCGATGTCCTCCATCAGATAAATCCCGGTGTTCTGTTCGTGCAGCTGGGCTGCAGTCAGGAAGAACAGGCCAGCCAAAATCTTGTTTTCGCTTGTCGGCAGCGCGCACAAGCCGAGGTTGGTGGCCATATATTTCAGGATGGTGACCTGCTCACTGCGCATATCGAAGTAGCGGATATTATAGGTCGATTGGTCCAGCAACTGATTGTCGAATTCGGCATATACGACTTGCCTGTATTTTTCCAACTGATCATCCAATTCGTCCAATAACTTGCTTTGGTTGCGGTCATCCCCCTCGCGAAGGGCGACGCTGAAACTATGCAACACTTCCTTCATTTGCGTCTCCACTTGTTCCCGAAGCAAAATGATCTGGCTCGCTTGGGAGGGCATGTACAGATTGAACAAAATAGCCACGCCGGCGCCGATCATCATCAGGGCGAGTTCGTTCAGAAGCCAAGGAAAGCTTGTCTGCTTTTCCAGCAACAGATGCGTCACTAGCACCGAACAAGGCGCGATGCCGGATTGAAGATTGAAGCGGTAGGCCAAAGGTACGTAAAACAGCAAATAGACGCCGAATACGACGATGTGAAAGCCGAAGAGGCGGAACAGGATCGTGGCGATCGTCAATGCCAGCACCGTGGAGGCAATCCGCTGCAGGGCAGTCATAACGGAGTTTTTTTTGGTGTCCAGCACACTGAGGATCGCGATGACCCCGGCTGCAACGGAATAATTCAACTGGAAAAATTGCGCAATCAGAATGGCGATGACTGTCGCAAAAGCGATTTTGATGGTGCGATGGTTCAAACTCATGGGCGACACTCCTTTCTTCTAGGATAGTGGATTTTGATGCTTTTGACCAGTGTTTTCGGAAGCAGGGAAATCGGGGCTTAATTTACGCCAAAAAAGGATTTTCTAATCAAAAAAACACTATATCTCGTTTTGCAGGCATGGTATGATACTGAATGTTGTTCCGCGAACTAGCGGACCGGAAGTTGAAAAAAATACGGAAATAATCAGATAACACCAAAGGAAGGGATATGATTGAGCGTGCTGGTAATGGCAGGAATGATAGGTGCTGGAAAGTCGACCTACACTGAAATGATTTCAAGAAGATTGGGGACGGAGGCCTTTTTCGAAAGCGTCGATTACAATCCAATCCTGGACAAATTTTATGATAACCCACAAAAATGGGCCTTCAGTCTTCAAATATATTTCTTGAATACGCGTTTCCGCAGCATCAAGGCTGCTTTGACCGATGACAATAATGTCTTGGATCGTTCCATTTATGAGGACGCTCTGTTTACGCGGGTCAACCATCTGCAAGGCAACATCTCCCAAGAAGAGATGGATATCTACAATGACCTGTTGGCCAACATGATGGAAGAACTGGAAGGAATGCCCAAAAAAGCGCCGGATTTGCTGATCTATCTGGATGGTTCATTCGATACGATTTTGGATCACATCCGCAAGCGCGGCCGTGAATTTGAGCAGATTGAGGACGATGCCGAATTATTGGCCTACTATGAATTGCTTTTCAAAAATTATAAGCAATGGTATCAGGAGTACGGTCAAAGTCCAAAAATCAAAATCAACATCGATACGTACGACATCGTCAATAACAGCTGTGACGAAGAGCAGGTCATGGCCATCATCGAAAAAGCGCTCTTGGAAGTCCGCGGCGAAGAGGCCGAATTGACTTTAGCAGGAAGCAATATCGTATAAGTGACAGATCGTTCAGATTGTCATCAAACAGCAGCAGTGCCGATCGGTGCAGCTGCTGTTTTTTTGGCGAGAAGGCATAAATTTTTCGCGACGGACTGAAGTATATTCTTGGTTTATATACTATAATTAAGAAATGGATTTAAACGACAGTTGAAGAGGATGGAACCAGACGATGGCGGCGGATAGGGCAGAACAAGCAGTGAATGTGGAGCAATGGCAAGCAATCAACGAACGGGATCCGCGTTTTGATGGAGAATTCTTTTACGCGGACAGGAATACGCAATTGTACTGCAAGCCGTCCTGTCCTTCCCGGCTTCCGAAATTCAACCATGTCTGTATCTTTTCCTCGGCTGAGGCTGCAGAGGCGCATGGCTATAGACCTTGCCGCAGATGCAAACCGAACGGCCTGGCCGTTACGGATCTGGAATGGGCTGGTCAGGCCGAACGCTTTATCCACAGCCATTATCCAAATCCCTTGAGCGTGAATCGTATTGCCGAAGCCTGTCATGGACCCTCGTCGGAACTGCAGCAGATCTTCATCCGAATCTATGGCGTTTCGTTGATGGATTATTTGGATCGTGTCCGGATGGATCAAGCGCGCTATTTGCTGATTCATTCGGGACGCTTCATCAAGCAGATAGCGGAACTGGTCGGGATGTCCTCAGCGGCGGAATTTTCCCGCAAATTCAAGGAAAAGGAAGGCATGGCGCCGACCTTATACCGCCGGCGCGTGCGCAAGCGCGAAAGAGAGCAACGGTCCTGACGACCTACTGTAGTACAAACAAATAAATTGAGAGCAAAACAGCATGCCAACCGATTGGCGGTAATTGCTGTTTTTTATTTTGGGTTAAAATCATTTGACATAAAACGTCTACAGATGTAAACTTACTTCAGAAGCAAGAACCAACAACGAAAGGATGAAAAAAATGACCGATTCGACACAGAAGAAGATAACCGACGCTGAATGGGAAGTGATGCGGGTTGTCTGGACAAACGGGAAAGCGACCAGCCGAGAGATCATTTCGGTTTTGCAGGAAAAAATGGATTGGAAACAAGCCACCGTCAAAACGTTGATCGGAAGACTCGTCGACAAAGGTTTGTTGGCGACGGAACCAATCGGCAATAAATTCATCTACAGCGCAAACGTATCCGAACAGGAAAGCGTCGGCGGCGCTACCGAAGACCTTTTAGCGCACGTCTGCACGAAAAAAGTCGGCAGCACGATAGCCGAACTGATCGAAAGAGCGACACTGAGCCACGCTGATGTTGCCCTTTTGGAAAAAGTGATCGACGCCAAAAAACGGATGGCAGTCGACGAAGTGAAGTGCATGTGCACGCCAGGACAATGCAACTGCAAACAAACCGGTTGCGTACACAAGGAGGAATCGCCCAATGGAAAATAAAAGTTATGATATAGAAGGCATGAGTTGTGCATCGTGCTCACAGGCCGTGGAAAAAGCGGCCGCCAAAGTTGCAGGCGTCAAGGAAGCCACAGTCAATTTGGCTACCGAGAAACTGACTGTTGCCGTCGATGAAAGCCATTTTTCAGAAGAAATTCTGAAGAATGCCGTCGATGCAGCGGGCTACGTTATGGTGGCAAACAAGAAAGAAAAGACATTTCTGATAGATGGCATGAGTTGTGCTTCATGCTCCCAAACCGTGGAAAAAGTCACTAGAGCCGTCAATGGCGTCTCTGATGCATCCGTGAACTTGGCTACCGAAAAGATGGTCGTCTCTTACGATCCGACCGTTCTTCATGCGGGGGATATCGAAAAAGTCGTGGCCGAAGCCGGCTATAAGGCTATCGAAGAGAGTGCTACTATAGAAGAAAGCGACCAAAACCAAGCGAAGAAAGAAAAGCACATCAGAAATATGTGGAGACGTTTTTGGCTCTCGGCAGTATTCACGCTTCCGCTTCTGTATCTCGCGATGGGCCACATGCTGGGCTTGCCGTTGCCGATGAGTCTCCATCCGAATATGTATCCTGTCACGTTCGCGCTCACGCAGCTTGTGCTGACGATTCCAGTGATGGTGCTGGGAACGAAATTTTTTACGGTAGGATTCAAGTCCTTGTTCAAAGGCCACCCGAATATGGACTCGCTAGTGGCATTGGGGACCAGTACTGCCTTTCTGTATAGTCTATATGGCACATTTGCGGCAATCGGTGGGAACAACGAACTTGTCATGAACTTGTATTACGAATCAGCGGCTGTCATTTTGACGCTGATCACGCTCGGGAAGTACTTCGAGGCCGTTTCAAAAGGCAAGACATCGGAGGCCATCAAAAAATTGATGGGCTTGGCTCCTAAGACAGCCCGCGTCATCCGTGATGGCAATGAGCAGGAGATCAAACTGGATGCTGTCATGGTAGGGGACATTTTGGTTGTCCGCCCAGGCGAGAAAATGGCTGTCGATGGGAAAGTGACGGAAGGCCTGACATCCGTCGATGAATCGATGCTGACAGGTGAGAGCATGCCGGTGGAGAAAAAAGCGGGTGATGTGATCATTGGCGGCAGCATCAATAAAAACGGAACGATCCAATACCGTGCCGAAAAAGTCGGGAAAGATACGGCCCTTGCGCAGATCATTAAGTTGGTGGAAGATGCCCAAGGTTCAAAAGCGCCGATCGCAAAACTGGCTGATACGATTTCGGGCTATTTTGTTCCGATCGTCATCGTGCTCGCTGTTCTGGCCGGGCTGGCTTGGTACTTCCTGGGACAAGAATCCTGGATTTTTGCACTGACCATAACGATTTCGGTATTAGTAATCGCTTGTCCTTGCGCTTTGGGCTTGGCGACACCGACCGCCATCATGGTGGGTACCGGCAAGGGTGCCGAAAACGGTGTGCTGATCAAAAGCGGGACGGCTCTGGAAGTGACCCATAAAATCCAGACAATCGTTTTCGATAAGACGGGGACGATCACCGAAGGAAAACCGAAAGTGACGGATGTTCTGGTCCGTGAAGGGCTGAATCCAGATGAATTGTTGCTGCTGGCTGCATCGGCCGAAAAAGGGTCGGAGCATCCGCTTGGAGAAGCAATCGTTCGCGATGCCGAGGAGAAAGAGCTGTCTTTGTTGAAACCATCCGCCTTCAATGCGCTGCCGGGCTTCGGTATTGCTGTCACAATCGACGGGAAAGAGCTTCTGTTGGGAAATGAAAAATTGATGCTGAACCATGCAATCGGACTCGGTTCATTTGCCGAAACCTCCCACACGTTGGCTGAACAAGGCAAGACACCAATGTACATCTCAATGGATGGGGAATTGGCCGGCATCATCGCCGTTGCCGATACTGTGAAAGCAAGCAGTGCGGCCGCAATCAAGAAACTGCGTGGTATGGGCATTGAAATCGCGATGATTACAGGCGACAATAAGCGTACGGCGCAAGCCATCGCCAAACAAGTCGGCATTGACCGTGTCTTGAGCGAAGTATTGCCTGAAGACAAAGCGGAAGAAGTCAAGAAGCTGCAACAGGGCGGCCGCAAGGTCGCCATGGTCGGAGACGGCGTCAATGATGCACCGGCCTTGGCCCAAGCCGACATAGGCATCGCCATCGGATCGGGGACGGACGTCGCCATCGAATCGGCGGACATCGTGCTGATGAAGAGCGACCTGATGGCAGTAGCCACAGCTGTTGAACTCAGCAAAGCGACCATCAAAAACATCAAGGAGAATCTGTTCTGGGCATTCGCCTATAATGTCCTGGGCATTCCTGTCGCGATGGGAATCCTGCACGTCTTCGGAGGTCCCTTGCTGAATCCGATGATCGCCGGAGCAGCGATGAGTTTCAGCTCGGTGTCGGTTGTATTGAATGCATTACGTCTGAAAGGATTCAAACCCTCCGTCTCAAAACGGTAAGGGAATATCATATATAGAGAAAAGAGGAAACGATGATGGAAAAAGAATTGATGCTTGAAGGAATGAAATGCGATGGCTGCGTAGCGACAGTCAAAGAAAAATTCTCTGCGATTGCAGGTGTGGAAGAGGTAACAGTTGATCTGGAAGGAAAGAAAGCAACAGTCAAGACGAACCAAGACATTTCCGAAGTGACTTTCAATGAAGCATTATCCGGTACGAAATTCAAAGTAACCGGCAGCAAATAAGTAAAAATAATGCACAGGCTCCCTCAATGATTGCTGAGGGAGTTTTTTTTCGCACAAATTTGTACATTTTTTCTATTTGGCTATTGTAGCGATCACAATTTAGGAGTAGAATGAAACATGCAGTCCGGTCGAACAGACCAGCATGCGGGCGTAGTTTAGTGGTAAAATGCGACCTTCCCAAGGTCATGTCGCGGGTCCGATTCCCGTCGCCCGCTTACGGAATTGAATGCATCTTAACCTTACCGATAAATTCGGTAAGGTTTTTTTATTTATGTTTACAATAAGCAAATGTTTTGTAATAATTTTTGGGCATTAAAAGCGGATTAGGTCCGATCCGCTTGAGAAATGACACGCATTGAAACATATGTTACAGCTGTAACAACTGATAAATCAGTGGTTTGGAAATTTTTTGACAGGAAGTTTGTGAAAAAAGACAGCTATTGTGCCAATTGTTACAAATTGATTTTCTATATTACGACAGCGTAATATTTGACTTATGTTTGTAAAGTAAACAGTTATTTGAGACAGTCACGTTAAGATGGAATAACAAAGAATGTATTTTTAACTTTGGCGGTTTGATTCATGATAGGATTGTCTCTGTTGAAAGAACTCCGATCGAGACCTGGATAAATACTTCATTTATCAAATAAAAAAGGTCATGAAGAGTATAAATTGCAATACGAAAACATTGCGAAGAGAAGAAAGGGACAAAACACACATGAAAAACTTCAAATCTAGATTATTCGTAACGAGCGCAACTTTAGCAGCCATCGGTTTTATGGCAACAGCGAACCCTACACAAGCAAACGCAACAGAATATACTTCATCCACTTGGACAGCACGTACAGCAGACCAAATCAAAGCAGATATCCAAAACTTGGAGAGCGGCAGCAAATACACTTTCCAATGGGGTGATACTTTATCAGCAATCGCATTGGCGACTGACGTATCAGTGAATGCCTTAGTTGATGTCAATAGCATCGGAAATGCAGACATGATCATTGCCGGCAACGCAATCGTATTGTCAGCGGACCATAACATCGTGACTGTTGAACAAGACTCAGAAGTGAAGAGCTACGATGTCAGCTCTGAAGAAGCGGTGGAAGTTGAAACACCCGTTGAAGCAGTTGAAGAAGTTCAAGCAGCTACACCAGTTGCACCAGTTGCAGAACCAATTGCAGCACCCGCTGTAGAAACATATGTTGAGCCAGCCCCAGTAGCACAAACGGCAGCAACGACTTACCAAGCAAGCTACTTCTTGTATCAAGTAGTCCAAGCAGAAGCAGGTCCAAGCTACCAAGAAAAATTGAACGTTGCATCTGTTATCATGAACCGTGTTGAATCTGGAATCTGGGGCGGAACGACTATTGATGCTGTATTGTATGCATCAGGTCAATTCTCAGTAGTTTCAAACGGAGCTGCATCAGCAGAAGTACCGACTGCTGACACAATCCAAGCAGTAAATGAAGTATTGAACGGTTACCGTTCAACTTCAGCACAAAGCTTCCGTGCTTCAGGCGATGGCGTAACAAACGTATTCTTCTAAAAATATAAAACAATTCTGATAGTACAAAATATAAAGCTGGACCCACTGCGGGTTCAGCTTTTTTGATGTGACACCCTTATCCTTACAACAGTAACCATGCGCTCCTTGTGAGGAGTCGTCTACTGATATAGAATAAGGAGGAACTATTCAGCGAAAGTAGGAGAAAGTTATGAAAATAAAGCAGTACAGTGAGTTATTATTCTACATTCCGTTGACGTTGCTGATGATAGCTGACTTTTTTCCGGACTGCTATCTGTCCAACGGCATTGTGATGAAAGTGAACATCGGGGTGTTGGTCGCATTGTTCGTTCTGTCCATCGTTCTGAAACGATCCCGGAATGTCGATGATGCCCAAAAAATCAATGGGCAAATTTTTGCACTGGTCTATTTATTGTCTTTGATGGCATTATTGACGCTGCTTGGCGGGACCTCACAATCAGGATTCGGCTTCGACAATGTTGTTGTCTGGTTTGTGGTGCTCATCTCGATTGCCGAAATCATCTCAAAAAAGAAAAAATTGAATCACTGAATAAAGAAAGAAGCCGAAGAGGAATTCCGATAAAAGCGGAAGTTCTCTTGGGCTTCTTTTTAAATTTACACTTAAATGTTGATGTTCAAGTTTACCGGACTAAATTTGGAAACCAGATTGCGGATACGGGATCCAGCGATTCCTTTGATCGGTTCGACGATTTCTCTGATTGCGACATATTTGTCTACGTATGTTACGACAAAACTTTCTTTGTAACGCGGCAGGCCGCAACGGCTCACCAGGAACATATGCTTGAGGATGATATCACGCTCCAGGGAGCTGATTTCAGTGATGCGGCAAGCATTTTCGCAAGCGATTTTCGGATGGGCATCTGCATGGGCACCGATATTCAGCTGCGCGACAGCATCACGATCTTCATGGAAGAAGTCGTGCAACAAACCGGCACGTGCAGTGGAACGGGTATCCAGATTCCATTTTTTTGCAAGCTGGTAACTCTTGTAGGATACGCGGATCGAATGTTCCAAACGATTGGTGAAGTGGTGGTGGGTAATGGTCTCCATGTGCAATAATTCTTCGTGATAGATGAGATCTTCGACCAAAGCAACATATTCAACATCATTTTTCCAATGGGATTGTGTCATCTGCATGCTTATTCTATCATCCTTTATGTAAGTAGTTGTGTTTGTATTTTTCATGATGCCCATACTATACACCCCCAGCAGAAAAAATGGAAGGGACTCATTGTGTTTTTCTTCACTTTTACTAATTTTTAAGTTGTTTGTCATTTGGCTGTCACATCCGCTATTTTGCGAATTGGCGTGTACTTTTAGGAATTCCAGAGTAGAATAGAGAATATAAGAACGGGAAGGGGCGTCGAATATGGAAAAAGTGGAAGGACCTTATCACTTATTGAACGATGAACTAGTAAAAAATACTGACGGCGAAAGCTATCCGGAATTTGAAGGCCGGACGGTATACGAAGTCATCCGTGTCGAGGATGGGATTGCGATATTTTTGGAGGATCATCTGGATCGTTTTTTCCGGTCCGCTGCTTATCTGGATTTACGGCTACCAGCTACGGCGGAATCCATTGAAAACCGTGTCTATCGCCTGATAGCTGCCAATCAGGTGGGGAATCAGAACCTTAAGTTCATTCTTGGGAAAACATCAAAAAGCGAAAGCATTTTGTGGATCTTTTTCACCCAGAGCATCTACCCGCCAAAAAGCTATTATGAAGAGGGTATCGCAACGAGCTTGTTCCGTATCGAACGATTGGATCCGAACATCAAGCTTGTCCGTTCGGATTACCAGAAAGCCGTGCTGCAGGAACGGGCAGATAAAGACGTTTATGAGCTGCTGCTTGTGGATGGAAATAAGGAAATCACGGAGGGCAGCCGCACGAATGTCTTTTTTGTGAAAGGGAAAGAATTATACACGCCCCCTGCAAAAGCTGTACTCTTGGGAATCGTCCGCAAAAAAGTATTCGAAATCTGTGAAAAAAGAGGGATTCCGATCAATGAGACAGCCATCCCCGTCGAGTGGGTCAATGATGCTGAAGGAGCCTTCGTTTCAGGAACCGGAAACAACTTACTGCCGATATCAAAAATCGGAACGGTTGCGATTCCGACGATGGACAATCTGATTGTACGTACAATCATGGCAGATTATGCCGAAATGGTCAGAGTGTATAAGGAAGAAAAGAAACATAAAAAAAACATCGTTACCCTTTGTTGATATTTGGTTGACAAGAAGCGCGCCAGCGGTTAAACTGAATACAGCATTGAGACCATCACTTCGGTTCAAGTGGTGGTTTTTTATATTCTAGAAAAGTATAAGATTATTTTGTAATCAAAAGTGCATCACCATAGGTGTTTTACAGGATAGCAAAATATTCTATGCATCTCAACATGGTGGCTAGCTTCACGGGTTAGCCCTTCGGAAATTAGATAAATCTGACCCATTGCGCTCTACGATGCTCATTTGCATGGGATTCTTAGGGATTCATCCCTTAGAATCCCAGTATAAGGTGACCGTAGGGAACGTTGCGAGGCCAGATTTCCTAAATTTCTTTCAGGGCTGAGCGAACCCGTTCAGCTTTTCTTAAAGAGAATGGAGGGAAAGAATGTCAACAAAGGAGAAAGTCCTCCAGTTTCTGGAGCAGCATAAAGGCGAAAGCATTTCCGGTCAAGATTTGGCTGATCAATTGGAAGTATCCAGAACATCTGTGTGGAAAGCAATCAATGGCCTGAAAAAAGAAGGCTATCAAATAGAAGCAACTACGAATAAGGGGTATCAGCTGTCCGTTGAAAGTGACTTGTTGTCGGAGGCAGCCATGGTACCATTGTTATCAGAAGCGCTGAAAGATCACCGGATCATCGCACATAAAACGATTGATTCGACCAACCTTGAGGCCAAACGGATCGTCAATGAAGAAGCGACCTTCGAAGGCGTGATCTTATCTGAAGAACAGACAAAAGGCAGAGGGCGCTTAGGTAGAGTTTTCTACTCGCCGAGCGAATCGGGCTTGTACATGAGTTTGGTGTTGAAGCCGGTCGCTGATCTGGATAACGCCACTTTGATCACGACTGCCGCCGCTGTGGCCGTCTGTCAAGCAATCGAAACATTGACCGGAAAAGAACCACAAATCAAATGGGTGAACGACATCTTCATGGATGGCAGAAAAGTCTGCGGCATCCTGACGGAAGGGATCATGGATATGGAATCGCGGACGATCGGAACAATCATTTTAGGGATCGGCCTGAACTTCCGGGCGCCTGAAACGGATTTTCCGGATGAAATCCAGTCGATCGCCGGCACCTTGTTCGATTCAAAAAATGCCGTGGTGACACGGAACCAAATGGCCGCCGAAATACTCAATCGTTTTTACGTCCTTTACCCGGATTTGGCATCCCGTTCCTACCTGGACGAGTACCGCAAGCGTTGCTTCGTCTTGGGTGAACAAGTTACTTTCCCGCAAGGAAGCGAAACGATCGAAGCCAAAGCGATCGCGATTGATGATGATGGCGGACTTATTGTAGCATTGCCGGATGGGGAAACGAAAACCCTGACCTATGGGGAAATCAGCATCAAAATCAAAAAGAGAGAAGGAAATTAACATGAAATTATCAACAAGAGATTTGACCCAAATCAGTATATTCGCAGCTTTGACATTCGTCAGCGGCTTCCTGAGCATCCCCGTCGGACCCGTTCCAATCACTTTGCAGACACTTTTGGTGCTGCTGACCGGATTCTTCCTGCGTCCGAAAGCTGCCTTTTTTGCGCAACTGCTGCCTTTGTTACTGAAATTATTGCTTGGAGGATTCCAAGCCTTTTTGACTCCTAGCTTCGGGTTTGTGTTTGGATTTATTGCAGCGGCTACTTTGATTTCCTATCTCGTGCATAATAAAGAAGGAAGCTTCTTGAATTATGGGATCGCAGCTGTTGCCGGCACGATCGTCATGTACGCAATCGGTTTGCCTTACATGGCGATGATCCTGAATGTTGTCATGGGCAATCAATTCGACTTGGCCGCAATTTTCCAGATGGGCATGTTGTTATTCATTCCGGGGGACATCGCTAAAGCCGTTTTGGCCATCATCCTGGCTGATCGTTTAAAAGGTCGTGTGCGCGTATTCCAACATTGATTTAGGTTTTTGTAAAAAAATAACTGATTCAAAAACATCCAAAACCGTTGTCTGACGGGGCTGGATGTTTTTTCTTAAAAAAATATCTCGGATTCGTGAATATATAACTTGAAATACATTTCGGGATGTGGCATAATGATATCAAGCTTACGAAATGTAAGAGAGATGAAGGTGAGTCCTTCATTGAAAAACAAGTGATGGAGGAAAAAAATTGGAAAACACATCTATGATATCTCGAATTAGTAATGCTTTATTTAGAAATAAAAATACAACAATAACAACAGACGAAAAGGGGAAAACAACTATGAAAATCGGAATTATCTCAGGAAGCGTACGTGAAGGAAGAAACTCAGCAGCAGTATCAGAATGGATCCATGAATTTGCCGAAAAACGCAATGACGGCGGCATCGAATACGAAATCGTTGCTTTAGCAAATTATGACTTGCCTTTATTGGGCGCTAAATTACCGGAAGACCGTCAAGCAGCAGCTGGCGCAGCGATCCAAGCTTGGTCAGAAAAAATGGCTTCATTTGACGGATATGTGTTTGTGACACCTGAATACAACCATGCAGTCGGTGGTGCTTTGAAGAATGCGTTGGATTTCCTGAAGCCTGAAGTTGCCGATAAAGCAGCCGGATTTGTAGGATACGGAAGCTTGGGCGGAGCCCGCGCTCACGAAAACATGCGCGTTATCCTTGGTGAATTGAGTGTAGCGACTGTGCACACAACAGTGAACTTCTCATTGATGACTGATTTTGAGAACATGAGCAATTTTGTGCCGAACGATTATCATGCAGGCAATGCGACAGCGATGTTCAACGAATTGATCAAATGGTCCGGAGCATTGAAAACTATCCGCTAATAGTACAGAAAAATATGAATGATGAGAGGAGATCGCCATTGTTACATGGTGGTCTTTTCGCATTCTCGGACAAATGCTTCCTTCACCTTTCGTCCATTGATTTTCTGAAAGCAAGCGTCTATACTGAAACGTACTGAGCTTGCAGAAAAGCAAGTATTCGAATCACGTAATCAGGATACACGTTACAACAGTTGGAGGAGATAAAGTGGTTTTGTTGGGAAGTTTGGTCAACAGCGCTGCCATCGTTTTGGGAGGCAGCATCGGTCTGGTTTTGAAGAAAGGTTTGTCGGATAGGTTAGCCAACGCGGTGATGAACGCTTTGGCACTGTGCGTGTTATATATAGGTGTCAGTGGCATGTTGAAAGGTGAAAATGTTTTGATTACCATTCTGTCGATGGTTGCGGGTACTTTGGTAGGCGACGGACTCCAGTTGGATAAAAAAATCAATCAGCTCGGGGACGCAATCGAGAAGATGGTTGCTTCACCTGACGAAGGGGTTTCAGTTTCAAAAGGTTTTGTGACGGCAAGTCTGTTGTTCTGTGTGGGCGCGATGGCAATCGTAGGTGCACTGCAGAGCGGTCTGACCGGAAATCATGATACGCTTTTCGCGAAGTCCCTGATCGACGGCATCGCAGCCATCGTGATGGCATCCAGCTTGGGCATAGGTGTGTTGCTTTCAGCCGGGCTGATCCTAATTTATGAAGGCGGCATTTCGCTTTTTGCCAACGTCCTTGCGCCGCTTTTGACGGATTCTGTGATCAACGAAATGACCTGCGTGGGCTCGCTCCTGATTGTCGGCCTGGCTTTGAACATGTTGAAGCTGACAGATCTGAAAATCATGAACTATGCGCCGGCAGTCTTTTTCCCGATCCTTTTCGGATTATTTATGTGAATGCACAAAAAAGACGTTCCCCGGCGGGCGTCTTTTTTGTATAACGACTCTGACTCCCTTATAATCGGTATCAAGGAAAACCATCGGAAAGGGGACAGGACTATGTGCGGACGTTATGCACTTGAAGCGACAAAGAGGGAGCTATGGGAAAGGTACCTGTTGGGGGAAATGGCAGAGGATGTCGAAGAGCGTGCGGAAATATTTCCGACCAACAGCACACCGCTGATAGTGCCGGGCAACGAGTTGGTCCATCACCGTTGGGGCTTTGTGGAGCCTTTCGCGAAGCGCCCTTTGATAAATGCCAGAGCGGAAACAATCCTTGAAAAACCTACGTTCAGCCAGCCATTCCGGACAGCGCGTTGTCTGGTGCCGGCGACTGCATTCTTTGAATGGGAGAAAGTCGGCGAAGAAAAGCTGAAACGGAAAATTGCCGTATCGGATATCCCAGTTTTTTCGATGGCTGGCATATTGAAGACGTATCAGGATGAAAATGGAAAAACTTTCACGGCTTTTTCCATCATCACAACTGCCGCCAATGAACAGATGCGTGCCATCCATGATCGCATGCCGGTGATACTGGAACCTGAAGATGAAGCCTTTTATCTGGATCAGAAGGCTGACCCAAAGCTGGTTTTGAAGTTGCTGAAACCTACAGAACATCGCCTGCTGATCGAATGAGTAATCGTTAATTCTTCAAAATGAGAATACGCTAATGTGAATTTAATTTAATCGTTGACATCCTTATTTAATTCTTATAAACTGAAAGCAAATAACTAATGTGCTAGAAGGATTTATGCAAACGCAAACAAAAGTGCCGCAGTCCAATCATCAGTAAAAGCCCATTTGGATAATTCTATCTGAATGGGCTTTTTCGTACTAGGGACTAGCGATTGATTGCTTAAGCAGTTCTCGCACAAATTAAAAAATAGGGGGAAATGAAATGATTGGAATGGATTGGAAAAAGAAAGTAGCGACAACATTGGCACTGACTTCTGCCTTATTGCTTGGTGCATGCGCCGGCGGTACAGAAGAAGCGACGGATTCTTCCACAGCAAGTTCAACTGCTTCAGCGGATGCTGTGCATATCGGAATCCTGCAGATCCTTGAGCACGAATCCTTATCGGCAGCACGCACAGGTTTCTTGGAAGTTTTGGAGGAAGCTGGTTACGTTGAGGGCGACAATCTGATAGTGGATTACCAAAATGCTCAGGGTGATCAAGCCAACCTGCAGAGTATGGCTGAGCGTTTAGCCGGCAATAACGACCTGATTTTAGCTATCTCGACACCAGCCTCACAAGCAATAGCGAATGCTGAAAAAGAAAATGCAGTCTTGTTTACTGCCGTAACCGACCCAATCGATGCGGGACTTGTGGCAAGTGCAGAAGAGCCGGGTGCAAACATCACCGGAACAAGCGATCAGAGCCCGATGGATCAGCAGATACAACTGTTATTGTCGATCGTACCTAGCGCGGAAACAGTCGGTATCATCTTTAACTCCAGCGAAATGAACTCCATTGTGCAGAGCGACCAAGCGAAAGCATTGTTGGAAGCTGCCGGCGTGAATGTCGAAATCATGACCGTAACTTCCACAAATGATGTCCAACAAGTGATGGAATCATTGGTACAAAAAGTCGATGCGATTTATATCCCAACGGACAATACATTATCCAGCACGATGGCAACAGTTGGCCAAATCGCTATGGAAGCTAAAATCCCGGTCATCCCTGGTGCGACTGAAATGGTTGAAGCTGGCGGATTGGCTACTTACGGCATCGACTTCAAGGAATTAGGACGCCAAACAGGCGAAATGGCTTTACAGATTCTTGAAGAAGGCAAGCTTCCTTCCGAATTACCGGTCCAATTCCCTGAGACGCTGCAATTGGTCATAAATGAAGAGATGGCTGAAGCATTGGGCATCGATCCAGACAGCATCAAATTGCCGGAATAAATTATCCATTAAAAAACGAGGCTTTTCCACTGTGTGGGAGCTTCGTTTTTTTGTACTTTCCCGGATTATATCGCTCTGCTCCGGCGAGGCTTCCCTCGCCGGAGTTCGACTAATTTTAGGGTTGCCTCCTCCGGTGAGTGCGGCTTCGTTGGAGGAGAGGCCGCAAGTTACCGGCGAGCTCCGGTGAAAGGAGCCTAACCGGAGCTAAGGGACCGCACGCAGCCTATCGCAGTCCACTGCAGGCCGCTAAGCTCCCCCGATTCCGCACACCGTCACATGATTTTGTAAGGAAACAGCAAAAGGGGTTGACAAAAGAAGCCGCTTTGCATAAAATGAGAATACGATAATAAAACTTAACAAAAAATTAGAAGGCTACAAAAAAAGAGGAGGGGATCGTCATGGAAGATGCAAACGTATCAGATAACGTAATCATGGGGACAACCCCTTCTTTTAACAGCTTATTATTATAGCAGGGCTTGGACACTGAAATATCAGTCGTTTGAGCCCTGCTTGGCATTGACAAATAATGGGGCTGAAGCGATTATTTATTGACCTTCGAAATGCATCCATTATTTGTGGATGCATTTTTTTTCGAAATTTACTCTTATTTATTTTTAATCAAACAAAAAAACGAAAAAGAACCGGAGGAAAAGACCATGACGGAAAAACAGTACATTCAATTCTTTGATACGACCCTGCGCGATGGGGAACAGACACCTGGTGTGAACTTCAATACAAAGGAAAAGGTGCAGATTGCTTTGCAGATGGAAAAATGGGGGATCGATGTTATTGAAGCAGGATTCCCGATCTCTTCAGAAGGCGACTTTGAAGCGGTAAAGGCGATTGCAGGTGCTGTCAAAAACATGACGGTAGCAGGTCTTGCCCGCTGTAACGAAAAAGACATCGATGCGGCCTACGATGCTTTGAGGGATGCAGTCAATCCTCAGATCCATATTTTTATCGCAACCAGCCCAATCCACATGGAATACAAACTGAAAATGAGCAAAGAAGAAGTACTGGCCTCAGTAGCCCATCATATCGCCTACGCCAAATCCAAATTTGAGAAAGTTCAATTCTCGCCGGAGGATGCGACCCGTAGTGATTGGGACTTCTTGGTTGAAGTCATTAATCTGGCCATCGACAAAGGCGCAACAGTCATCAATATCCCTGACACGGTTGGCTACACCAATCCGACTGAGTTCGGCAACCTGTTCAAATACCTGAAGCAAAACGTAACCCGCTTTGATGATGTGATCTTCTCTTCCCATTGCCACGACGATCTGGGTATGGCAACGGCTAATGCCCTGGCTGCAGTCGAAAACGGCGCGCTGCGGGTGGAAGGAACCATCAACGGCATCGGCGAACGTGCAGGGAATACGGCTCTGGAAGAAGTTGCGGTCGCTCTTCATATCCGCAAAAACTATTATGAAAAAGAAACCGGTATGGTCCTGAAGGAAACGAAGCGCACAAGCGACTTGGTCAGCCGCCTTTCCGGCATGCCGATTCCGCGCAACAAAGCGGTCATCGGTGGCAACGCCTATGCACACGAATCCGGTATCCATCAGGATGGTGTGCTGAAGAATCCGGAAACCTACGAAATCATCACGCCGCAATTGGTCGGTGTGGAGCACAATTCGCTACCGTTGGGCAAACTTTCCGGTCGCCACGCATTTGTGGATCGGATTGCGCAAATGGGCTATGAAATCAGCGACCCGGCAGAAATCAAAATATTGTTCGCCCGTTTCAAAGAACTGGCTGACAAGAAGAAGAACGTGACCGAAGAGGATATCCATGCATTGATGGTCGGCAAATCGATCGAGGACGAGTCGGTTTATGAGTTGAAACGCTTGCAAGTGCAGTTTGTCAAGGATGGCATCCAAGGAGCTATCGTCGGTATCCAGGACAAGCGCAATAAAGACGCGAAGATGCAGGATTCAGCAACAGGATCAGGAAGCATCGAAGCCATCTACAACACCATCAACCGCATCCTGGATCAAGAAATCATTTTGAAGGAATACAACATCGAAGCCATCACGGGCGGCAAAGATGCACAAGCAGAAGTGCACGTGGTCGTGGAGGATGAGGACGGCAAGAGCTATAACGGCACAGGCATCGACTTCGACGTCCTGACGGCATCAGCGAAAGCGTACATCCAAGCCAGCGGGAAAGCAAAAAATAAACAGACAATAGAAAAAGTATCAGCACATTTCTGATGAGGGGGAAAAAGTAAGATGAATTATACGATTGCAGCATTGCCCGGAGATGGCATTGGACCAGAAATAATGGAAAGCGGATTGATTTTGCTGGAAACACTCGGCAAAAAATTTCAACATGAATTCAACGTGACGGTTTACCCATTCGGAGGAGCCGGCATCGATGAGACCGGCGATCCGATTCCACCGCAAACAATCAAAGGCTGTTCCGAAGCTGATGCGATCCTATTGGCCGCAATCGGCGGACCGAAATGGGAAAATGCCGAGAAAACGCCGGAAGATGGCCTGTTGCAATTGCGTAAGACTTTGGGACTTTTCTCTAACATCCGCCCGATTTCAGTGAGCGACAGCATCGCCCACCTGTCCCCGTTGAAGACGGAACGCGTTAAAGGAACTGACTTTATCGTTGTCCGCGAATTGACAGGCGGCTTGTACTTCGGCCAGCCGAAGCATTGGAATGATGAGGAAGCGACAGATACTCTCTTCTATAAGAAGAGCGAAATCGATAGGATCGTCCGCCAAGCATTTGACATCGCAATGACGCGAAGCAAAAAACTGACTTCCGTCGATAAAGCGAACGTATTGGCCAGCAGCAAACTGTGGCGCAAAACCGTAAATGAAATCGCGACGGAATACCCGGAAGTTACCGTCGATCATTTGTATGTCGATGCAGCTTCGATGAAAATCATCCAAGATCCGACATCATTCGATGTCATTGTTACGGAAAATATGTTCGGCGACATCCTGAGCGACGAAGCATCCGTCATCACGGGTTCATTAGGCATGTTGCCTTCCGGAAGCCACGCGGTATCCGGTCCATCCTTATATGAACCGATCCATGGATCCGCACCGGACATCGCCGGAAAAAACACCGCGAACCCGATGTCGATGATCCTGTCCGTTGCCATGATGCTGCGCCAAAGCTTCCAGCTGCATGAAGAGGCGGATGCGCTTGAAAAAGCGGCCGCCGAAGTGATGGATGCCGGTTTCCTGACGGCTGATTTGGGCGGCACAACTACAACGACAGCATTTACTGAACAAGTGAAAGCCATTTTGGAAAAGTGAAGGGGAGTAGACAGTATGAGCAGAACGCTTTTTGATAAACTATGGGACAGACACGTTATTACAGGACCAGAAGGTGAACCACAATTGTTATATGTGGATCTGCACCTGATCCATGAAGTCACTTCACCACAAGGCTTCGATGGCTTGCGCGAAACCAACCGCCCCGTCCGACGTCCTGACAAAACGATCGCAACGGTCGACCACAATGTGCCGACGGAAGATATCTTCAACATCAAGGATCTGATTTCGAAGAAACAGATCGAAGCGCTGCAGAAGAATTGTGCAGAATTCAACATCCCATTGATGGACATCGGCACAGCCAACCAAGGGATCGTGCATATGGTCGGACCTGAATTGGGCGCAACCCAACCAGGTAAGATTGTCGTCTGCGGAGATTCGCATACGGCTACACATGGCGCTTTCGGAGCGATGGCATTCGGTATCGGCAGCTCGGAAGTGGAGCATGTTTTTGCAACGCAGTCGATCTGGCAGAAGAAACCAAAATCGATGGGCGTCAAAATCACCGGCAAATTGCCTGCAGGCGTCTATGCGAAAGATATCATTCTGCACCTGATCGCGACCTACGGGACAGCCTTCGGGAGCGGCTATGCGATTGAATTCTATGGGGATACTGTGGAAGCCTTGACGATGGAAGAACGGATGACGATCTGCAATATGTCCATCGAATTCGGTGCCAAAATTGGCATGATGGCGCCGGACCAGACTACCTACGATTACCTGCGCGGCCGCCGTTATGCACCGGAAAACATGGAGAAGGCCATCGCGGATTGGGAAACACTGAAGAGTGACCCCGATGCTGTCTATGACACTGACATCGCTATCGAAGTTTCCGACTTGGCGCCTTATGTAACCTGGGGAACAAACCCGGGCATGGGCGTGCAATTCGGTGAAAAATTCCCTGAAATCCAGGACAAGAATGACGAGCGCGCTTATAACTACATGGATCTGCAACCCGGCCAGACAGCTGAAGAAATTCCATTGGGCTTTGTCTTCATCGGCTCTTGTACGAATGCGCGTCTGTCCGATTTGATCGAAGCAGCGAAGTACGTCAAAGGCGGAAAAGTGCCTGATCACATCCAAGCTATGGTCGTTCCGGGCAGCCGGACAGTCCGTGATGCAGCCGCAGAATTGGGCTTGGACAAAATCTTCATCGACGCTGGGTTTGAATGGCGCGAACCAGGCTGCTCGGCTTGTTTGGGGATGAACCCGGATAAAGTGCCTGCAGGCGTACACTGTGCCTCGACTTCCAACCGTAACTTCGAAGGCCGTCAAGGGAAGGGTTCGCGGACGCACTTGGTCAGCCCGGCCATGGCAGGCGCTGCAGCAGTGAACGGTAAATTTGTGGACATCAGAAAGGAAGCAGTGACTTATGGAGCCAATTAAAGTACATAACGGTAAAACCGTTGCCTTGATGAACAACAACATCGACACCGACCAAATCATCCCAAAAGTATTTCTGAAACGGATCGAAAAAACGGGCTTCGGCGCTTTCGTTTTTGATGAATGGCGTTTCCTGAAAAACGGCGACCCGAATCCGGAGTTCCCTTTGAACGATGCCGACCGCCAAGAAGCAACGATCCTCGTAACAGGGGATAACTTCGGCTGCGGCTCTTCCCGTGAACATGCCGCTTGGGCATTGAAGGATTACCGTTTCCGCGTCATCATCGCCGGCAGTTACAGCGATATCTTCTACATGAATTCCTTGAAGAACGGTTTGTTGTTGATCGAATTGCCGCAGGACCAACGTGACGCTTTGGCTCAAGTGCCGGCGGATGAAACCATCCAGATTGACTTGCCGAACCAAGTGGTGAGAACCAGCACAGCGGAGTATTCGTTCACTATCGATCCGACTTGGAAGCACAAATTGGAAAACGGCATCGACGATATCACCGAAACGATGGCCTATAAAGATGAGATTGATGCGTATGAAGCAAAATGGGACAATATTTACGCATAATCGAAGAAGCGAGAAATTTCCTTCAATTGGAGGGAAATTCTCGCTTGTTTTTTTGAAGTGTTGTAAGATGGAGGTGCGTCCGGGCATGTCAAATATGACGATATGTTGTCGTTGTCGCTAAAAAAACATTATCCGATACTGCTTTATGTTATAATATCTTGTCTGTCGTTAAGCCCCGATTTGAGGATATCTGCAGAAAAAGGCCCGCAGGATGGATGAATGAATTTTCCCTACAGGAGGAATGAATAAGATGAGTAGAGCTTTAATTATTGGTGCCGGTGGCGTTTCCAACGTCGTATGCCATAAATGTGCCCAAAATTCAGAAGTGTTCGAAGAATTTATGATTGCCAGTCGTACAAAGTCAAAATGCGATGAAATCAAAGATCGGATCGAAAGCGGCATTTATGCGGGACGTTCCAAAATCACGACGGCCCAAGTGGATGCGAACAACGTTCCTGAATTAGTGGCGCTGATCAATGAATACAAACCGGATATCGTGATTAATGTGGCTTTGCCATACCAAGACTTGACCATCATGGATGCCTGTCTTGAAACAAAAACAGATTATGTCGACACAGCGAACTATGAACCGGAAGATACAGCTAAATTTGAATACAAATGGCAATGGGATTACCGCGAGCGTTTCGAAAAAGCCGGCATCACTGCTTTATTGGGATCAGGCTTTGATCCGGGCGTAACGAGCGTATTCTCTGCCTATGCACAAAAACACCACTTCGACGAAATCCATACGATCGATATCCTGGACTGCAACGGCGGCGACCATGGTTATCCATTCGCAACCAACTTCAATCCCGAAATCAACATCCGCGAAGTGACCGCGAACGGAAGCTATTGGGAAAACGGCGAGTGGATCGAAACGGAACCGATGGAAATCAAACGCGAATATAATTTCGACCAAGTCGGCCAGAAGGATATGTACTTGCTGCACCACGAAGAAATCGAATCTTTGGCTTTGAACATCAAAGGCATCAAACGCATCCGTTTCTTCATGACTTTCGGCGAAAGCTACCTGACACATTTGAAAGTGTTGGAGAACGTCGGTATGACGTCCATCGTGCCGATTGAATTCGAAGGCAAACAAATTGTGCCGCTGCAATTCCTGAAAGCTGTATTGCCTGATCCTGCTTCATTGGGACCGCGCACCAAAGGCAAAACGAACATCGGTAACATCTTCACCGGCATCAAAGACGGCAAGGAAAAGACATACTACATCTACAACGTCTGCGACCATGAAGCATGCTACAAGGAAGTCGGCTCGCAAGCCGTTTCCTACACAACCGGCGTCCCTGCGATGATCGGGGCAGCTATGGTCTTGACCGGGCAATGGAAGAAACCAGGTGTGTACAACATCGAAGAATTCAATCCGGATCCATTCATGGAAGCATTGAACGTCTATGGCTTGCCTTGGCAAGAGGACTTCAATCCTACCTTGGTCGATTAGGAGGTACGGATGGATACAACAATCGATTTCCAAGCCTTACCGACACCCAGCTATGTAGTGGATGAAACCTTATTGCGCCGCAATCTGGAAATTCTGAAATCGGTTAAGGATCAGACGGGCTGCAAGATTTTGTTGGCCCAGAAAGCTTTTTCGATGTATCATTTCTACCCTTTGGTCGCGGAGTATCTGGACGGCACGACCGCTAGCTCTGTCCACGAAGCGCAATTGGGTCATGAGGAATTCGGCAAAGAGACCCATGTCTTTGCGCCGGCTTTCAAGAAGGAAGAAATGGAGGCGTTGCTCCCGATAGTGGATCACATCGTCTTCAATTCCCCTAACCAAGTGAAGCTGTATGCCGAAATGGTTAAGAACAGCGATCGCCCAATCGAAATCGGCCTGCGCGTCAATCCGGAGCTGTCCACTCAGGACCATGCACTCTATGACCCAGCAAGTCCGTTTTCCCGGTTGGGTACGACGGCTGTCAATTTCGATGAAAGCCAAGTCGAACTATTGGATGGTCTGCATTTCCACACCCTTTGTGAACAAGGTTCCGATGCCTTGGAAGCGACACTGGTCGCATTCGAAGAGAAATTCGGGAAATACCTGCATGGCATGAAATGGGTGAACTTCGGAGGCGGACACCATATCACCAAAGAAGGCTACGACATCGCCAAGTTGGTGAAAATCGTCAATCACATCAAAGAGAAATATGACGTGCAAGTCTACTTGGAACCTGGCGAAGCGATTGCATTGAATGCGGGCTTCCTGGTTGCGAGTGTGCTGGAGACGACCTATAACCAGATGAACCTGGCCATTCTGGATACATCGGCGACTTGCCATATGCCTGACGTGTTGGAAATGCCATACCGTCCGTTCATCATCGATTCAGGTGAAGCGGATGAAAAGGCGCACACGTACCGTTTGGGCGGGCAGACTTGCTTGGCAGGGGACGTCATCGGGGATTATTCCTTCGATGAGCCTTTGAAGGCGGGTGATCGCCTGATTTTCACCGACATGGCCATCTACTCCATGGTGAAGAACACGACCTTCAACGGCATCCAATTGCCGGCCATCGCGGCCCATACGGTCAAAGACGGCACGAAAGTCATCAAGACCTTTGGATACGAAGATTTCAAATCACGACTATAGAGTTTTGAATAGGGGAGCTGTCTCTGATGAGGCAGCTTTTTTGCTGTTCTCCGGCCAGGGCGTGTTTCGCCTCAGCTCCGGCGAACCGGGGTTGGCCGGAACTGAGGTCGCATTAGTGTGGTGTCCTCCGACGAGCAGAAGCTCAGCGGAGAAGAGACCGATCATTACCGGTCTGCTCGGGCGAACAAGGACTCGCCGGAGGAGTGGGGGACCCAATCGGCTATCCTCCGGGGAAAGAGTGTTCGCCGGAGCTGGGACACGCAATTCAGGCATATCCTCCAAAAACTAAATAAGCCTGTGACAAATTTTTTGTTAAAGTGACAAAGTAGGAAGTGTTCGGTATAATCAAATTGTCTAATATTGCGCAGAACTCCAGTAGAAAGGGGAATGACATGAGGGGGAAAATGTTAGTGACATCGTTGGCCGTACTGGGTTTATGGGGGTGCGCGGATCAACCGGATACGGTTTCTGAAGTTGTATCCGTGGATACCTCTACCGAACAAAAGGATGTACTTACCGAAAAAGATGAGGCAAAAGTAATTTCCTTCATCGGAGTCGGTGACAATTTGATCCACGATTCCGTTTTCCGGGATGCGGAACTGGCGGACGGAACCTACGATTTCAAGTCTATCTACCAGAATGTGGTGGAGGATATCGAAGAAGCCGATATTGCTTTCCTGAACCAAGAAACGATCAGTGCCGGGGATGATTATGCCTATTCCGGCTATCCGGCGTTCAATACACCGCCCGAAATCGCTCAGGACATGAGTGATCTAGGCTTTGATTTGGTCAACGGCGCAACGAACCATGCATTGGATTATGATTATCCTGGCGCCCTCAATTCCCTAGCCGTCTGGAATGAACAGGAGGATGTCGTCTACACGGGCATTTATGAGAGTCAGGCGGACCGTGATGAAATCCGGACAATCGAGAGGGAAGGCGTTACGTTCTCTTTCTTGACCTATACATACGGGACGAATGGCATTCTGCCCGATACCTCCTATCGTGTTTCATACTTTGATGAAGCACTGATTCGGCAGGATGTATCCAATGCCAAAAACGTCAGTGATGTCGTTATCGTATCGGCACACTGGGGTGATGAAAACACGCAGGAAGTCAATGACATGCAGCGCACTTATGCACAATTATTCGCCGATTTGGAGGTCGATGTCGTTATCGGTACCCATCCGCATATCCTTCAACCGATCGAGTGGGTGACAGGCGTGAATCAAAATCAAACACTGGTGGTCTATTCACTGGGAAATTTCATCGCGCATTCGCTTACTGATTACAATACGCTCGGCGGCATGGTGACTTTTGATTTTGTCGTTGCTGATGACGACGATATAACCGTCGAAAACGTCCAATTCGAGCCTACCGTTTCGCATTATGTGGCGGATCCGGGAAATGTCGAGAACTCAAGACGTGATTTCAAAATCTATAAGTTGGAAGACTACTCGGAAGAGTTGGCCTCGGAGCATGGGTTGAACGGTTATGAAGGCTTGGAAATAACGCCGGAAAACTATCTTTCCATCGTGAAGAACGTCATTCCAGCAGAAATGCTGGAGTGATCAAAGAAGTACCGTAAAATGACTTACTGATAGGAAATCTAAATTATTAAAACAAAATTTCCACTGGAAAGTTTTTGCCGGAGATCATGTGGATGTAACTGCGGCTTTTCTCATTCATAGTGGGTTTAGGGATTTCATTTTTTCGAGACGGCGCCTTAGCTTAGGGCGCCTTTTTTATTTGGCGCAAAATCCAGGCCATAGGATACTGTACGAAAAGTACGACCTGATTTGCTCTTTTTACTGATGTTGTTATCCTTTGTGAAACTGCCTGAATGATGTTAAGATGAATATGAAAGCGATGACAGTTTTTTTGTGGTTTAAGGGGGAATGAGCTATGGATAAGGAAGTTCATCAACTGGTCGAAATCGCTGAAATTGCGATGCAGGCGAACGATTTTGCTCATGCTGAGAAAAAATACATCGATGCTTTATATTTATTGGATGATCCCAAATCTGATGAATATCAAAAAGTCGTAAACAAGTTGGCCAAGTGCTATACTGCACAGAAAAATTTTGCTGGTGCCAAAGAATGTCTTGAAGAATTGTTATTTTATGCGAAGAAAAACAAAGACCTGGAGAAGGAAGCCGAGTATCTTCATTCCTTGGCGGTGAATACCCGTTCCATGGAGGAATACGATTTGGCGTCTCTGATGTGTGAGGAAGAGATTACTTTCAGGCTGACGCATTTCCCTGATGATTATTGCGGGTTGGCCCGAAGCTATCATGAAGCGGCCATGCTGTCATTGTTGCAGAGAAGTCCGATCAAGAGCAAAATTAATCTGGACAAAGCGAAACAGTATGCCGATAAATCTGAAAATGAGGAATGTCAGGCCGGCATCATGCGCGGGCTGGGTGATTATCATTTTACCCTCAATGAATTGGAAAGAGCCCGGGATTCCTACCTGGAAAGCCATGCCTTATACATGGGAAATAAAAATGAAGAAGCGGCAGATGAATTGTTGGCAAGGTTGAAGCGCGTTGAGGACGTTCAGGGAGAACAGTAATGGGCAGATTTAGACTGCACAAATCCATTCTTATAAAGAAAAAAGCAACCCGTTTCCAGATTGCCTACATTTTTTACAGAATAGATAAAATATCTGAAGGTGACTTGAAGATGTGATCGGCATCGAAGCCTTCTGACGTATGCGAGCCCCATTCCGCCAAGCCGAATGCAACAGCGGCATTGCGTGCGCATTGATTGTCATAAATGGAATCCCCGATGTAGATGGCTTCATTTTCGGCAACGCCTAATCTGCGCAAACATTCGGTCAAAGGTTGACCGGAAGGCTTGTGTTCTTCGGTATCGCTGGATGTGATGATGACATCAAAATAGTCATCCAAACCATATGGCGTGATGTTCAGCTCGTAACTCTCTTTTGTCTTGGAGGTGACAATGCCCAGCAGGTGATTGTTTTCCTTCAAATAACGCAACGTATCTTCCATTCCGGCAAAGATACTCACGCTGTCCGCATAAGTTTTCGACCGCGCGCTCCACTTCGGATGCAGATCGGCAGCTTGTTCAGGTGTGAAGCCCAAAGATTGCAAGCCTTCCATGCCCGGTATGCCGAAAATCGTACGCATGTCTTCCGATGTTGCATGTCTTCCGGCGTGTTCCTTAAGGACATCATCCAGACCTCTGAAAATGGAATCTTCAGTGTCCACAATTGTACCGTCGACGTCAAAAATAAATGTATGAATCATATAAACAGCTCCCTTGAAATAGTCCATATCATTATAGCACAGCTTGGAACAGTAATAAAACAGTCCGGATTGATGCAAAGGCATTAAAATAAGGTTACAATGTACCGTGTTCGTTTGGAAACTGGGCCAATTGGTTATATACTATACTTTTAGGAGCAGGAACTGTTGCTAAAAGAATAATGTCGGCGTTGCCGAGTTTTTATAGAGTAAGGGGAATTGAAACATGGCTTTAAACGAGAAAGAATCAAAAATACTGAGCTACATTAAGGAAAATCCTTTCATTTCGCAGCAAGATTTAGCTACAAAGATTGGCTTGTCACGTCCTGCGGTGGCAAACATCATTTCCGGCTTAGTGAGACGGGGATACCTTTTGGGGAAAGCCTATGTCATCAATGACACGCGACCAATCGTCTGCATCGGTGCTGCCTGCATTGATCGCCGCTATTTTGTGGAAGGCGGCCTTATTCATGGACAATCGAACAATGTCACCTCACAAACTTCAATCGGAGGAGTTGCTCTCAGTATCGCTGAGAATCTGGGCAGGTTGCAGGAAGATGTTGTCATGCTATCTTTAGTCGGTGACGATGCAGAATGGCATACGATCGAAGAATCCATGCGCCCATTGATGAAGACGTCTGAAGTTGAAATGGTTCCTGGCTTTTCGACTGGCACGTTTATGGAAGTCATCGACGAATCGGGCAAAATGATCATCGGATTGGCAGAGATGGATATCTATGAATACATGCAGCCTAAATGGTTGTTGAAACATCTGGCGACGCTGAAGCGGGCGAAGACGATCATAATCGATTCGAATTGTCCGAAAGAAAGCGTGGAGCACTTGCTTGAGATAGGTGCAAAGTACAATATTCCAGTCGCCCTAGTCAGCGCATCCTTGCTGAAGCTTTATAATATCCCGGAAAATCTAAAAGGATTGAAACTGCTCATCACAAAGCATGACGAAACCGAGAAACACTTCGGGATCGAAATCAAGGATGATGCATCCTTGCGTGAAGCCTTGCAACTTTGGATGGACCAAGGCGTTCAACATGTCATCATCACCAGAAATAGTCAGAGCGTCGGCTATGCCAGCGGAAAATACGGCATGCACGTCTACGACCTCAAGAACAGCGATAAAGACAGTGACACCTACATCTGGGGAACGAACGAGGCGCTTTGTGCCGGAATCGTTTATTCCTACTTGAGGACTGATGATATTACGGAAATGATCCAGACTGGCTTGGTGAATGCAATCATGTCATCAAAATCAGCCTACAAAGTTCGCCCTAACTTATCCCAAGCGACCCTCCGAAAAGATGTTAAAGAGATCGGTCAATTGGAAAGCAGAGAAATTTAGATGGATAAGAGCTATCACTTCAGGTGAAATGAAGCTATCCCCGGCTGAGATGTTGATAGGGGTAACAAGATAACTAAAAAAGAGCCTGCCATCCGGGCTCTTTTTGGTTTGTAAATTTATCAACCGAAGGGCGGCTAATCTTTTGTTTCTTCCGTAAGTATAGTAAAATATGAGTAAGGAAAGCGTTTTCTGGTTGATTATTCCAAAGGAGTGAGTTTGAATGAATCATTATAAAAACATATTGATCCCGGTGGACGGATCGGAGGCTTCGATCAAGGCGTTCAAACAGGCGGTCCATATCGCTGAAAGGAACGATGCTGCGCTTTATCTTATTGCGATACTGGATAAACAGAACAATGCCGAAGAAGCCGCACAGCTGCAGAAAGACAAGGACTCTTTATTCGATGAATTGGACAGATTCGCGCGGGCAAACGGGGTCGCGGTACACAAGGAAATGCGCTCAGGAAACGCTAAGGAAATGATTGCGAAGACGCTTGTGGAAGAATGGAATTGTGATTTGATTGTAATGGGTGCGACCGGTAAGGGCACCATCGCAAAATTGGTGGTCGGATCGGTGACGAACCATGTCATCAAACATGCGCCGTGTGATGTATTAATTGTAAAGGAAAATTGATCAGACGCTTTTGAACCAACGAATCAGGAGACGCAAAAAAGTCCAGTTACGTAAATGTAGCTGGACTTTCCTTTGTCTAGAGGATAATTTTTGCGGTACTGCCTTCCGCCGTGCGGTTGACTTCGATGTGGACCGGTATCCGCGTCTTCAATTCCTCGACGTGTGAGATGATCCCGACCAAACGTCCACTGCTGTTCAGGGAGAACAGCGCTTCGATTGCGGAATCCAATGATTCGGGATCCAGTGAACCGAAGCCTTCATCGATGAACAGTGTATCGATCTGGATGCCGCCGCTTCGACTTTGCATCACGTCGCTGAGTCCAAGCGCAAGCGCAAGGGATGCCTTGAAGCTTTCACCGCCTGATAACGTTTTGACACTGCGGGTTTGCCCTGTGTAATGGTCGAATACATCCAGGTCCAGACCCTTGGCTCCGGCACCTTTTCCTATGTCCTCCTTGCGCAACAACAGATAGCGGTTGTTGGTCATTTGTTGGAAGCGCAGGTTGGCGGCTTCGATGATTTCTTCATAATAGATTGCCAGCACATAGCGTTCGAAGGAAATATAGTCGGTTTCTTTGGTACCGTTGGCGATATCAGACAATGTCCTGTATTTTTGGTAATCGGCAATGATCTGCTGCTGCTTTTTGTAGATTGCGGCGATTTCTTGGTCCGCTTTTTTGAGCATTTGGATGTCGCCTGCGAGCTGGTCTTTTTGCTCTTCCGACTCGCGGATGGCATTGTCGAGAAGTACTTTTTGATCGGCATAGGAAGCAATTGACTGATCCGGATCCAGTGCTGCTGCGGCTTTCCTTTGATCGTGCAAACGGGTCGCAGTGACGTTCAGGTCGTCTTCATGCGCGCGTATTTTTTTCTGGAGATCCAGACACAGTGACTTGTCCAAAATCAGCTGGTTGAAAGGCTCTTCCAGACCGGCAGCGGCCAACATGGTTGCATATACCGCTTCAGCATCCAGCAAAGCAGTGGTGGCTTCCTCTACCTGAGCTGAGTAGGTGGTGCGGTTGGCAAGGCAGACTGCTGTCTGTTTCTCGAGTTCCAGCAGCTCGGTTTTCAGTTTGTTGTAGTCGCTTGTGCCAGTTTCAATCTTTTCGTTCAGCTGCAGAATCTCTTTTTGAACGGTTGCGAGCTCCTTGTCGCCCAGAACTTGTTTATCCTGGTCAATCTCGACCAGCAGATCCCGGGAAAGGGTTTCGTTCAAGAGCAACGTCTGCTGAAGGGCAAGGCAGTTCTTGTCGATTTCTTGCAGCTTCGCTTCGGTGTCGGTTTGCTCTTTGAAGAGGGCCTCTTCTTCATTAAGTACTTTCTGCAGCTTTTTCAGCTCCAACAGGAATGCTTTTTCTGATGCGATCTCCTGATCGCGTATTTCTCTCTGTTCTTCCTTGTAGATTTCGAAAGTTTCAGATAGAACGGCGAACTCATCGAATAGGTCAGCCAGTTGTTTGCTGATGCCGGAAAGTTCCGCAGTTGCCTGTTGGTAATCCGCATAGGCCTGATTCCGTTTCTTCTCCAGCAGCTCTCGTTCCTGATCCGAGAGTGTCTCCGCCGTTTTTTGCGCGGGTGCGGGATGCTCCTGTGAACCGCAGACAACACATGCTTCTCCGCCAACCAACTGTTCGGCTAAGATGCCGGCGATGTTGCGGTTGTATAGGAGGGTTTCATCCTTGAACTGTTGATCGATCGTCATGTATTCTTTTTCGAGATTCAGGAATCGCGCGGCTTTTACACGTTGATCATCCAGTAATTTTTGGGTTTGGGCAATCCTCTTGTGGAGCTGGTCGGCTTGCTGCACCTTCATTCTGCAAGCACTCAATTGCTCTTGGATGATGGAGGTGTCCTTTTGGGCATGGTTCACAGCCGCAAACTTCTGCTGGCACTGTTCCTGATTTTCTTTTTGGGCTTGTTTGAGTTCCATTTGTTTCTGCAGTTCTTTCGTGGCATCGCTGCAGATTTGTTGGCATCTGGTAAGTTCTTTTTCTTTCTTCGCCAAGGCGGTAAGCTGTTTTTCCTGTTCCTTCACGGCGTCGACCTGCTCACGCAAGCTTGGAATCAGGGAAAGGGCACGTTCAGCTGCTTCGAACGCCGGTTTTTTATCGTGTGCAGCCTGATTCAATTGGTCAAAAAGATCGTCATTTTGTTTGGCTTGTTCCTGTTTTGCATTCTGGTTTGTGGATGCTGCAACGCACTGCAATCTTTTTTCCTCGGCTTTGACGGCTTGTTCATGGCGATTCAATTGCCTTTTCCAATCGACAACAAAAGCCTCTTCTTCCTCAAGAACTTTCTGCCTTGCCTCCAGCTGGGCGATGTCTTCCAGCAGTTTGATGGTATCGGAAGCGGATTGGCTTTGTGAACGCAAACCCGTGAGCTGCCGTTCTTTGGCGTTGCGTTCTTCTTCGAGCGCCGCCAGCAGTTCAGCGATCCGAACTAGGATGCGCTCGGTGTCCTGCAAGATGAGTACTTCCTGCAGGGCGTCATCGTTTATTCCGGAAGCAAAGGAGTAGGCGGTCTGCAGGGAATCATGGGCGGAAGTCGCTTGGCTCTGGAGCGATCTGGCTTTCTCCTTCAGTTCCTCCTGGAAACTTTTCAAGATTTCGGTCCCGAAGATGTTCCGGAAGATCGTCTCTTTTTCGTTGCTGTTCGATTCCAGCAGTTTTTTGAATTCCCCTTGCGGCAGCATGACGATCTGTTTGAACTGCTCATAGTTCAAGGAAAGCAACTGCTCTATTTCCGCATTGGCATCGCGCGCTTTTGTCGTCACGGTGTCATCGTGATAAAAGGCCACATCAGCCAAAAGATTGATGATTTTCCCGCTCTTCCCAGGACCCATCTGGGCAGGGGAACGTCGGACTCGGTAAGTCTTCCCGTTGTATTCGAAGGTCAGATCGACGTAGCAGACCGACTCCTCCGTTGCGAACTGGGATTTGAATGTGTCCTTTTCCCGACTGCTGCCGCTGGCGACGTCGTAGAGTGCGTAAGCAATGGCGTCGAAAATCGTGGTTTTGCCGGCACCTGTTGGCCCGCTCACCAGGAACAGCGTCTGGTTCTGGAATTGCGTGAAGTCCAATACGATCTTTTCTTTGTATGGCCCGAAGGCACTCACTTCTAATCTTAAGGGTCTCATCTAATCTTTCCTTCCCAAAGCGGCAAAGACATCCGCAACGATTTTTTGACCGGATTCATCCAATTCGATGGCGCGGTATTGCTCATAAAAGTCCTTGAACAGATCCGGGTACGACAGCTGTTGGAGATCCTCCCGGTTATGCTGCAAGGCCACCGATTCGGTCTCTCTCCGGCTGACGTATTCAAGGCCCATCGCCTGCGGATAGCGACGGCGCAATTGGTTCATCGCATCCAGCACATATTCCGTATCCTCCAGTTCAAAAAACAGGTAATCGTCGGATTGGCCGTTCATCAACTCGGAAAATGTGCTTCTGATCGTGCGCATATCGCGCAAAGGCTTGATGCGGAGGGGTTCGATTTCCAGTTTGCCTTTTTCTATCGTTACGATACTCGTCTGCTTTTGATGCGGGGTTTCCGATTTTGAATACTTCAGGATCGAGCCGCTATACCGGACTTTGTCGTTTTTGACTTTCTGGGCCTTGTGCAGATGGCCCAGAGCGACGTAATCAAAGTCCTCGAACAGCGACACATCCACGTATTCGGAAGTGCCGATGCTGAGCGGACGTTCGGAATCGGAGGGCTCGCTCGTGTCGTTTCCGGCTTGGATCACATAGCCGTGCGCAATCAGGATGTTTACTTCATCCGGGTTCATCGTTGCTTTGATGGTCGCCAACTGCGCACGAACGGCATCCTCCATATTTTTGATGGTGTCATCTTGAAGCGTTTCCCGGACATAGACATGATCCGCAAAGGGCAGCAGATAGAAGTTGGTTCCCTGGAAGGCAACTTTTCGGATGGCCTCTTTCTTCATGGTTCCTTCTATATAGAGGCGGCTCTCGGCCAGCAGATCGGCGGCATATTCGATCCGCTCGTTGCTGTCGTGGTTGCCGGCGATGACGAATACAGGCACGCCCAATTCTTTCACCATCCTGGTCAGCGTACGGTTGGCAAGCGCCACCGCTTCTTTCGGCGGCAAAGCGCGGTCGTAAAGGTCTCCGGCCATGATGATCGCATCGATTTCTTTTTCTTTGAGTGTTTCTATCAGGTTCATCAAGTAATGGCGCTGGTCATCCAGCATGGAAAAATCATTGACGATTTTGCCCAGATGCCAATCGGCTGTATGCAGTATTCTCATGGGAAAGTCTCCTGTCCATCGGGTTAGTATTTGTAATAAAAAAGTTGCGCGTATCTTATCGGTAAGGCAAATAAGTTCATCTACCATTATAACAGACTATCCTGGGGGCGAGCAGGGACATATGCAGTGGAGTGAGTGAAATGCTAGTGATGTGGACGCTTTTGGGCTATAGTATGGATATGAAGATCAGGATAATAAAGCAGTTGAAGGAGGAGCCGAAATGGATCTGGGATTAACGAACAAAGTGGCGCTGGTCATTGCTTCGAGCCAAGGATTGGGCAAGGCAGTGGCGAAGGAACTCGTCAAAGAAGGCGCGCACGTCATGCTCACGAGCAGAAGCGAAGACAAGTTGGCTGAAGTGAAAGAAGAACTGGAAGCCTTGCATGGCGGAAAGGTCGCTTATTTTCCTTGCGACATCACCAAAAATGAGGATATCCATAAGCTGGTGGCAAGGACGCATGAAGTGTTCGGAAAAATTGATATCTTGTTGAACAACGCAGGCGGTCCGCCAAGCGGGACATTCGATTCTTTTTCCGATGAGGCTTGGCAACAGGCTTTCGAATTGAACCTTTTGAGCTACATCCGGATCATCCGCGAAGTGCTGCCCGATCTGCGCAAAGAGGGCGGTCGCATCGTCAATATCGCTTCGATTTCGGTGAAGACGCCGTTGCCTAATCTGGTGCTTTCCAATACGTTCCGGAACGGCATCGTCGGCCTGAGCAAGACGCTTGCCGATGAACTGGCGCCTGACAATATCCTTGTGAATGTCGTTGCACCGGGAAAAATCGCAACCGATCGCCTGAAATATCTGAATGAAGCGAACGCCAAAGCGAAAGAGTTGCCATTAACGGAAGTCGACAAGAACGCGATCGCAGGCATTCCTTTGGGCCGTTACGGTACACCGGAAGAATTCGCGAAAGCCGTCGTTTTCCTTCTTTCAGAGGCGAATACGTACATCACCGGCAGCACACTATATGTGGATGGTGGGGCAGTCAAAGCGATTTGAAGCTGAACCGCCATCCGAAACAGACAGGAGAATGAAATATGGGACAAGTAATCATCAACGCAGACGATTTTGGTCTCACAAATGGCGTGAACTACGGCATCATCGACAGTTTTCTATACGGCATCACCACTTCAACGACCCTGCTGGCGAACGGAGCCGCATTCGATCATGCAGTGGAATTGGCATCCGATCATCCGGGTCTGGAAATCGGGGTTCATCTGAATTTGACGCTCGGGAAGCCACTATTGCCTGATGCAGACAGCATCAGTGCCAATGGGCGTTTCCAAACTCGGGAATATGTGCAGCAACATGCGGCGTCGCTGGATTTGGATGAAGTTTATGCGGAGTGGCATGCGCAGATCGAAAAGGTGCGCAAAGCGGGCATCAAACCAACGCATTTGGATTCGCACCACCATGTGCATATGGTGGAGCCGCTCAACAAAGTCATCCTGTCGTTGGCGATCCAGTACGATTTGCCGATCCGGGACCACTTTGAAGGCAGCCATGGGGTATTGCACACGGATCGTCAATTCGATCTCGGTTTTGCAGCTGAAAAACCGCACGCTGAATTAGGGATGAGCGTGATGGAAAAATTGGATGACATCATGGCCGTCTTGGAAAAAGAAGACACCTCGATTGAATTGATCGTCCATCCCGGTTATGTCGACGCAAGTCTTGAACGCGTGAGCAGTCTTCAAAAAGAACGGGCCTACATGGCGGAATTTTTAATGCATTCCGACTTTGCAGATCGGATTCGGGAAGATGAGGCAATCCAGTTGATTTCGTACTCTGAATTGAAAGAATAAAGATGCTTGTGATAAAGGCAGCTCCGATCAGGGGTTGTCTTTTTACATTTATTACTAAATTATAATTATTATCATTAGTGAAAATGCAGGAAGTAGTGATAGAATAGAGGAATGAAGTATAGCCAATCTGTACAGCGATTTTTGGTGTTCGCAACAGTTTCGGCCGCAATTTGAATGATAAAGGAGTAATTTAAAAATGGCATTATTGGAAATGGAACATCTGAGTTTTGTGTCGGACGGCAAAGTCATTCTGGACGACATCACCTATTCGCTGGAGGAGGGTGAGTTTCTCTCGATAACCGGCCCGTCCGGAAGCGGCAAAAGCACACTGTTGAAAATCATCGCGACGATCCTTTCGCGTACTGAAGGCGAAATACGCTACCAAGGCAAAGCGCTGGATGCGTACGAACCCACCGAATACCGCAAGGAGGTTTCCTATACGTTCCAGACACCCGTTTTGTTCGGAAAAACCGTACGTGATAATTTGGTTTTTCCTTACGAAATCCGCAAAAAAGAATTTGATGAAAAGAAAGCCATATCCTATTTAGAGTCGCTCGGGCTGCCGAAGGAATACTTGGATAAAGAAATCAATACCTTGTCCGGCGGGGAAAAACAACGAGTCGCTTTGATACGTAATGTCTTGTTTCAACCGAAAATCCTCTTGCTCGATGAAGTGACGAGCGCCTTGGATGAAGCGAATCGCCAAATCATCTGGAAATGGCTCGAGGAAATGCGGGAGCATGCCGATATGACGATCATCATGGTCAGCCATAATGAGGAAGAATCCAGCTTGGCGGATAAGAACATCCATATCGTTGCAGGTAAAATCGTAAAAGGAGAGGGGAATTAAGATGGATCTACAAGTCAGTCCAATCACGCTTATGTTGAGCTTTTCGTTGGTAATGGTGGGAGTCTACATCTCTTACAAAGAAAAATTAGGCACGGCCAAAGACATATTGTACAGCATTGCCAGAGCCGTTGTGCAGTTGATTGCGGTCGGGTACGTGTTGACGTATCTGTTCAATGTGAACAATACAATCGTTACCTTGGTGATGGTCGCTGTCATCGTCTTCAATGCGTCATGGAATGCCCATAAACGCAGCAACAGTATCCCAAATTCCTTGAAGATTTCGCTTATCGCCATCTCTGCTTCAGCGATTTTGACGTTATCCATCTTGGTGCTATCGGGTTCCGTCAAATTTATCCCATCACAGATTGTGCCGATCACCGGCATGATAGCCGGGAATGCGATGACGACCATCGGCTTGTGCTACCGCAACCTGAATTCCTTGTTCCGTGATCAGCGCCAGCAGATTCTGGAAAAACTGTCTCTCGGTGCGACTCCGAATCAAGCATCGCGCACAATCTTGAGGGAGACAATCAAATCCGGCATGCAGCCATCCTTGGATTCCGCCAAAACAGTGGGTATCGTATCCTTGCCGGGCATGATGTCGGGTCTGATGTTTGCCGGTACCGTACCGATGACAGCCATCATGTATCAAATCATGGTGACTTTCATGCTGGTGGCGGCGACAAGTATCTCCTCTTACATCGCCTCTTTCTTGGCATACCGCGAATTCTACAACGACAGACAGCAACTACGCGTCTGATATTTCTCACTTTTTTGGTTGGTTCACCCTGAAATGTGTGGTATCCTTTCTATTATAATATTGATTTTGGAGGGGAAACCTTGAGCGGATTAATCTATCGCAGAACCCATCGTATCAAAGGCTATGAATGTGACACCACCGGGGAAATCACTTTGCCATCGCTCGTCAACCTGATGATGGACTTATCGGGTCAACAAAGCGATTCACTCGGGAACACGAATGATCAGATGTCCGAGAGAGGACTTAGTTGGATCATCGTGCAGTACGATATGCAGATCGCACGCATGCCGCACCGAGGCGAAGAAATCATTCTGGAAACGGAAGCGATGAGCTATAACCGTTTCTTCACCTATCGCCGCTTCCGAGCTTACGATGAAAGCGAACAACTGTGTGTGGAAGTGATGACGAACTTCGTCATGATGGACATCGAGACCCGTAAAATGGTCCAGATCCAAAAAGACCTGCTGACCGTCTATCAGGCCGATGAAATCCGGACGCTAGTGCGCATGCAGAAGCCGATCCAATTGGAACCAGAAAACCGCAAGGAACAGGATTTCCGCGTCAGATACCTGGACATTGACTACAATCGCCATGTCAACAACGCGAAATATTTCGATTGGATCATCAACACGATCAATCCGAAATTCATCATGGATCACCAGATGGCTGCCATTACGATCAAGTATGAAAAAGAGGTCGAATACGGCAACAGCATCACCAGCGTCATGTCGACGAAAGAAGCGGAGAACGGCGAAATCATCACCGCGCACCGCATCATGAACGGCGAAGACCTGGCCTGCGAAGCCCACATGATCTGGAAAAAAGTATAAAAAAAAGAGGAACAACCCGAACGCTCGGTTTGTTCCTCTTTTTTTCGTGCCGATTTTATGCTTGATCTTTATAAAGTGCATTGATTCTTGCTTGGACATCCTTATCCGCCAAGAAGTCTTCGTAGGTTGTTTCCATTCTGTCCACGACGCCGTTTGGAGTCACTTCGATGATGCGGTTCGCAGTAGTGTTGATGAACTCGTAATCGTGTGAAGTGAACAACAACGCGCCCTTGAAGGCGATCATGCCGTCATTCAAAGCAGTGATGGATTCAAGATCCAAGTGGTTCGTCGGATCATCCAATACCAAGACGTTTGCTTTGGTAAGCATCATTTTCGATAGGATAATACGTACTTTTTCTCCCCCGGATAGGACAGAAACTTTCTTCATGACGTCTTCACCTGAGAACAGCATGCGGCCCAAGAAGCTGCGCAAGAAGGTATTATCGTCCTCTTCTTTGCCTGCGAATTGGCGCAACCATTCCAAGATAGTGATGTCGGCAACCGGGAATTCATTCGTGTGGTCCTTCGGCAAGTAGCTTTGTGACGTTGTGACGCCCCATTTGAAGGTACCGCCGTCAGCTTCCATTTCACCCATCAAAATTTTGAAGAGGGTGGTAGTAGCGATATCTTTGCGGCTTGCGAAAGCGACTTTATCATTTTTGTTCAAAGCAAAGCTGATTTTGTCCAAAATTTTGACGCCATCGATTGTCTTGGAAAGGTTCGAAACGATCAGCAAGTCATTACCGATTTCGCGTTCTGGTGTGAAGCCGACGAAAGGATATTTACGGGATGATGGTTGAATATCATCCAACGTGATTTTATCCAACGTCTTTTTACGTGAAGTCGCTTGTTTGGATTTCGATGCATTTGCACTGAATCGCGCAATGAAGTCCTGCAACTCCTTGATCTGCTCTTCTTTTTTCGAATTGGAATCGGCTGCCAGTTTAGAAGCCAATTGACTGGATTGCATCCAGAAGTCATAGTTACCGACATAAAGTTTGATTTTTCCGAAGTCAACGTCACACATATGCGTACATACTGTGTTCAGGAAGTGACGGTCATGGGAAACAACGATGACGGTGTTAGGGAAGTTGATCAGGAATTCGGATAACCATTCGATGGATTCTTTGTCCAAACCGTTTGTCGGCTCGTCCAATAGCAATACGTCCGGTTTGCCGAATAATGCTTGCGCCAGCAAAACTTTTACTTTTTGCGGCTCCAATAGGTCGCTCATCTGCTTGAAGTGCAATTCTTCACCGATTCCTAAACCTTGCAAGAGACTTGCAGCATCGGATTCGGCTTCCCATCCATCCAATTCGGCAAATTCGCCTTCAAGTTCGCCGGCTCTGATGCCGTCTTCCTCAGTGAAATCAGTTTTTGCATAGATGGCATTTTTTTCATCCATGATGGCATAAAGACGTTTGTGACCCATGATGACAGTGTCCAGTACTTGATGGTCTTCGAAACCATAGTGGTTTTGGTTCAGTACAGCTAAACGTTCATTTGGATCCATAATGATATCTCCGGTGGTGGGCTGGATGACGCCTGATAAAATCTTCAAAAAAGTAGATTTTCCAGCTCCGTTGGCACCGATGACGCCATAGCAGTTACCAGGGGTGAACTTTAGATTGACATTGTCAAACAGCTTGCGATCGGAAAATTGTAGGCTGACATTTGATACGGTAATCATTTTTTTACATTCCTCAATTCTTGTTTATAGTCAATTAATTCTAGCATATTCCTGAAAAAATAAAAGGATTTTACATACTGTTTACAAAAAACGAGTAAGATTGTTTCTTTTGTGGCAATCATTTGTGCTCGTTTATTGTAATGTTGCCGTTATTTTGCGGATGACAACCAATACTCGTGGGATAGTTTTAAAAATGAGAAATTGGTAAGTTTTTTTCGGTTAGCGCTGCCAATTATAGTAACAGAGGAAATGCCATGATAGAATGAACAAAATTGAAACAGAAAGTTGGCTGAGACTTAATGGATAAGAAATTATCGAATAAAGAATATCTATACATAGGATCTATGCTCTTCGGCTTATTTTTCGGTGCCGGCAACCTGATTTTCCCGGTCCATATGGGGCAATTGGCTGGTCAAAACTTGATTCCGGCGATATTAGGGTTTATCGTGACGGCAGTGGGGCTGCCGTTTCTGGGTATCGTGGCGATGGGGCTGTCCGGTAAAGAAAGCCTGCTGGAAATGGCGAGCAAAATCCATCCGAAATACGGGGTGTTCTTCACAGCGGCACTATACCTGACGATCGGACCTTTCTTTGCGACGCCGCGTACCGCGACCGTCTCGTTCGAGGCAGCCTTTGCGCCTTATCTGGATCCTTCGATGACAAAAATGGCGTTGTTCCTGTTCTCGTTGCTTTTCTTCGCGGCGGTGCTGTGGTTCTCACTGAAGCCATCGGAAATTTTGAAATGGGTAGGCAAGGTTCTGAACCCGATTTTCCTGGTATTTCTTTCGATTCTGATTCTCTTCGGCTTTTTCGCGCCGATGGGGACAGCGAGTGAAATCCCGGTGGATGCGAGCTATCAGACCGGCGCATTCTTCAAAGGCTTTTTGGAAGGATACAACACGATGGATGCGCTGGCTTCCTTGGCTTTCGGCATCATCGTCGTAACGACGATCCAAGGTTTGGGCGTCACAAAAACGACTACCATCGCGAGGGATACGATAAAAGCCGGAACGATCAGCATGCTGTTGATGGCTGTCATTTACGGTTCGCTGGTTTACTTGGGCGCAACAAGCCGTGGTGTTTTTGAAATAAGCGACAACGGTGGCATCGCTTTAGCGCAGATCTCAAACGAGTACTTCGGAATGTTTGGAGCTGTCCTGTTTGCGGTCATCATCACCGTGGCCTGTCTAAAAACAGCAATCGGGTTGATCACGGCCATCAGCGAAACGTTCGTGCTTATGTTTCCCAACTCATTGGACTACAAAAAATACGTCTATCTTTTCACAGCCATTTCCTTCGGGTTGGCGAATCTGGGCTTGAGCCAGATCATCGCGTTCTCCATTCCGGTGTTGATGTTCCTATATCCACTCGCGATCACTTTGATTTTACTGTCGATCATGAGCAGCCTGTTCAATGACCGCACGATTGTCTACCAGATGACGACCCTATTCACGTTGCCTTTCGCGACCATTGATTTCCTGAAAGCTTTGCCGCCAGGAATCAAGGACGCTGTCGGCATGAACGGTGTCATCGCCTGGACCGATTCAGCGATCCCTTTATCCGATATCGGAATGGGGTGGCTGATCCCATCCGTAATCGGGTTTGCGATCGGCTTGGCAATTTCGAAAAACAATCAAATAGCCTAATAACGGCAGAAAAAGAAGATCAAGAGCGCAGCTCTTGACCTTCTTTTTTTTCTGCCGTTATTTCTTGAATCTACGTTGGATTTTTTTTAACCAAGAATCTTTTTCGGAGAGTGTTGGGATTTCTTTTTCTTTATTCGCCAGTTCCATGAAATACTTTTGCGCATCCACCGCTGGCTTGTCGTTGCGAACGTGCCGGTAGGTCCCGTCAGGATACAGTTCGCGCGCTTTCGTGTTGTCCGCAAGGTAGACATCCATCAAGGAAAGGATTTCCTTCTTGATGGCTTTGTCTAGGATCGGAAACTCTATTTCGACGCGTTTGATCATATTACGGGTCATCATGTCAGCGGAGGACAGGAAAAGATTTTCATCGCCATTATGATGGAAATAGTAGATCCGGCTATGCTCCAGGAAGCGGCCGACAATGCTGCGGACATGGATGTTTTCGCTGACGCCCGGTACTTGGGGCTTCAGGCAGCAGATGCCGCGGATGATCAGATCGACCCGGATGCCGGCTTGGCTGGCTTCGTACAGTTTCATGATGACGCGCTTGTCGGTCAAGGAATTCATTTTTGCGAGGATATGCCCATTCCCGAATTGATTGTGGGAGGCGATTTCGTCGTCGATGTACTCAATGAATGAATCGCGGATTTCAAAAGGCGACACATGCAGATGATTGTACTCCGGCTGATCCGAATAGCCGCTCAAGTAGTTGAAGAAGTTTGTTGCATCCTCACCGATCTCCTTATTTGCGGTGAAGATGGACATATCGGTATAAAGTCTGGCGGTCTTATCGTTATAATTGCCGGTTGCCAGATGGACATATCGAACAATCCGGTTATGCTGTTTCTTTACGACCATCGTGATTTTGCTGTGGGTCTTCAAGTGGGTCATCCCGTAAAGGACATGAGCACCGGCTTCTTCCAATTCTTTGGCCCATTGCACATTGTTCTCTTCGTCGAAACGGGCTTTCAGCTCGACAAGCACAGTGACTTGCTTGCCGGATTCGGCTGCAGTCTTCAATCCTTCGATGATCGGCGAATCTTTGCTGACACGGTAAAGGGTCTGCTTGATGGCAATCGTATCTTCATCTTCAGCGGCGCTTTTGATGAAATCGACGACCGGATCGAACGAATCATAAGGATGGTGCAAGAAGACGTCTTGTTTTTCGACCACATCAAAGATGTCTTTTCCGGTCAGATCTCTTGGTGTTACCGGAGAGAAGCTAGGGTATACGTCTTCTGGCGAAGCAATCGCCAGATAGCGCGTCAATTTGCTGAGGAAAGTAAGATCCAACGGGCCATCGATCAGGTAGACATCGCGATCATCAAGATCCAGTTCAGTCTGCAAAAAACGCACGTCTCCCTGGAGAGACTCGATTGTATCGCGGGTGTCGACTTCAAGTCGGACGGCCATCCCGTTTTTGCGCTTCTTCAGGTAATCCTGGATGACCAAAAGCAGATCATCCGCACCATCTTCATGCAATTCCAAATCCGCATTGCGGGTGATCCGGCAGCTGAAACTGTTTGTGACGGTGAAACCTTTGAATAAGGTATGGATGAAATGGCGCACGACGTCTTCCAGCAGGATGATGCCGATGTCGCTTTTGTCTTCATCCAACAAGATGAACCGTTGCAGCGGAGCGGGAACAGGCACAATCGCAACTCGGGTCGTGTCCTCCTTTTCCAAATTGACAAAAATGTGAATCAGTTTGTTGTTCAGGTTAGGGAAGGGGCGGTATGCATCGATCCCGAGCGGCGTCAAAGCAGGGAAAATTTGCTCATGGAAAGTTTCTTCTATAATCGCGAATTCACTTTTGGATAGGTCGCTGATTTTTTTGATGCGGACATTCTTTTCAGCCAATTTATTCAAAAGTTCATAATAGTACTCATATTGTAAGGCGATATTTCCATTGTTTTTATCAGAGATGGCAGACAACTGTTCAAGGGGTCTCATATCGGTTTTGCGGTCAGTCATATGGTAGCCAAGTTTGAACTGATCCTGTAATCCGGCAACCCGAACCATGTAGAATTCATCAAGATTGGAACTTGCTATGGATAAAAAGTTCAGCTGTTCAAGCAAAGGGTTCTGAGGATCTTTCGCTTCCTCAATGACACGTTTGTTGAAGTCCAGCCAACTCAACTCTCGATTGAAATAATAATCTGCATGAGCGAGATTGGGTTTACTATCTGATTCCATTATATTACACATCCGTTCGTTCGATTTGTAAGCTTTATTTATAACATAATTTTGTTAAATTTTTGTAAATACAATGTTAAGTTTACCGCTCAAGAGGCGCTCTATATGCTTTCGTTGACGCTCGGCGCGGTACTCTTCGGCAAGGATGTCACCTTTATAATAAAGCACCAGATCGTGCCCGTTCTTTGTCTTATTGATTTTGATGTCTTGGATGACCTCCATATGGGAGTCATTGATGGCATCAGCGAATTTGATGATGCCGCCGAATGATTGCAGCTGATCAATCTGGGTCACTGTATACCAATCCGTATAGCCCAACAGGTACTGGTTGACGAGCGACCGATTTTTGAAGCTGGCCAATAAAGCGATGCTTACCCGTTCCTTGTGGCTGATGCCGTTCAAATCGCTGTTGGAAATGATGTAGAAAGTATGCTGCGAGCTGGCGCCGGTCTCGACGAATTGTCCAAGATAATAAAGGTAGCTTCCAAAATGCAACAGTTTTTCCATGTCGGGATTCTTGTCAAAAATTCCCAATCGGCACAATTCCTCATATAGCATATCGACCAACTTCACTCTTTGCTGGGCGACGTGTGCCAAGGTGTGGTAGCTGGCGGCCAGCCTGCTCACTGTTTGAGCCGCAATATTGAAAACGCTGAAGGCTTTGTTCTCGTACTTGTTATTGAGAAATTCCATCACGATGCCTTCACGCAAGCCTTTGTTACTGAACAAGAACACGGGGGCCTTCACTTCATCAAAGAGGGTATTGAATACCACGTTCGCGGGGATGATCAGATCGGTGCGGTCTCGGCTCAGCCCATCCAAATTCTGCAGCTGCGGAATGCTCAATGACTGGAACAAATCCACTGTCATTTGGAGGTCATTTCGGTACATACGGTAACCGTGCACGCCCGCTAATCGATAATTGACTTGGCGTTGGTGGACATTTGCGATGCTGCGGGCAGAGCCGCCCATGGCTACAATTGGCACTTGTTTTTTGCTGAGCCATTTGATCGATTTGAATTGTTCTTTCACAAATTCCTGCATCTTTTTTATCGCTTTCGGGTCGTTGTGATCTTTGCCGTCGAAGAACATCTGCTTCAAGGTCACGACCCCGAACGGGAAGCTGTGGTATTGCAGGAGTTCTTTATTTTCATAGTAAGTGACTTCCGTACTGCCGCCACCGATATCGATTGTGATGCCGCTGGGGAATTGGGTCGTATGGAGAACGGCATAATTCCCATAATAGGCTTCTTTTTCTTCCGGCAACAACATCATTTCGATGCCGGTCTTCTTGCGTACTTGCGCAATAATGTCAGCGCGGTTGGTCGACTGTCGGATGGCGGCTGTGGCTACCGGCATCAGCGTGCTGACTTGGTACTGATCAGCAACAGATTTGAAACTTTTCAGGACTTTGATGAGTACATCGATCCCTGCTTGGGACATCTTTTTCTTTTTGTCCAAATACTGAAACAGTCTTGCAGGGGTCTTAATATTCTGGACTTGGAACATCGTAAAGTGTTCATCGATTTCAAAGATGACCAAACGGATAGTGTTGGATCCGATATCGATTAAACCTATTCTCTCTAATAACATGAGTGTCTCCTTCTGAATCCCGGATCTTCCAAGATTCCTCACTTTCCATTTTACTGGAATTCGGCAAGTTTGTCATAAAATTATATTTTTTTTAGTTACTGTTTAGGCAAGAAAGGCAGAGTGATGTTACGGAACGGGCTCTTATGTTACAGAAAGGTTACGAAGCTGCTCGTTATAAGACGAAATGAATGTTGATTGAATCATTTGAAATGAAATGGTAAAAGGAATGCAACCCTCCGTTAAGGGAAATTCGATATAATAAAGGAGCATTTTCCAACGAGAAAAGAGAGGCGTGAGATTTTGAATCATAAAAAGCGTATAGGGAAACTGATGTTGGCCGGCTTGGCAGCAAGTCTGACCCTTTCCATTACACAAGTTCAAGGTTCCACCTTAGATACCTTAACCCAAGAAGAACAAAAGACGGAAGCTCAAATCGCTTCTGTGGAAGTGACAATTGGTGAAACATTGGCATCAATCAACCTGAAGCAGATGGGGATCGATGACTTGAAGGCACAGATTGTTGCGACTGAAGAAAGCCAAATCGAAACAAAAGCGGCGATCGAAGCGCAAAAAGAACTGATCGCGTCGCGAAAAGAACAGCTGAAAACGAGGTTAGTTGCCTTGCAGATTTCTGATGCAACGACGAATCAGGTTTTAATGCTGTTGGACTCCGAAAATTTCGCTGATTTCATCAACCGGGCCTATCTAGTCGGTCAATTACAGGCAGCTGACAATCAACAGATTGAATCTGCGATTTTGGAAGAGGAGAAACTAACGGCATTGGAAGCGCAGTTTGCTGATGAAATCGAGTCAGTCAAAGATGCAGAAAGCCGCCTGAATTCCGAATCCACTGCGTTGGCTGAAGAATTGACTTCTTTGAAGGCCATCCTTTCCGAAAATCATACTGTGTTGTCGCAAGTGAAAACGGAGTATGCCGATGAAGCTGCCCGTTTGGCTGCCGAAGAGGCTCAAGCCAAAGCAGATGCCGAAGCGGCTGCAGCCGCTGCCAAAGCGGAGGAAGAACAGCAATTTGCAGATGCGAGTAGAGCTGCTACGGTTGCCCAATCTGCATCATCCGCGCAACCTTCAGTAAGCCAAATCACAGACAGTTCCGTTGCCTCTGTTGAAACCGCGCCAGTCGTGACTGTTACTACTCCAACAGTGACGGAAACACCTGCTACCCAGGGCAAGACATTGGTAGTATCGGCAACAGCCTATTCGCGCCATGAAGCAGGCCTATCCAACTTTACCGCTACTGGTATCGACTTGTCGGTCAATCCGACGGTTATTGCAGTAGATCCTTCCGTGGTTCCATTGGGAAGCTTAGTCAGCGTACCGGGATATGGCATCGCAATTGCTGGGGATACGGGTGGAGCAATCGTTGGGAATAAAATTGACTTACATATGGAAGACCTGAATGCCGCTCTTGCTTTCGGCAGACAAACATTAACGATCACCATACTGCAATAAAATTGCTACAGGAAAGGCTGCCTCCGCGAAGAGGTGGCCTTTTTTCGAAATAAAAAAGGCGCCGCAAGCTTGTTAGAGAGCTTGCGGCGCCTTTTCTATTGCTTGATGTTATTACAAAACTTTGTTCAGGAAATCTTGCGTACGAGAGTGTTGCGGGTTGCCGAATACTTCAGCAGGCGTGCCTTCCTCAACAATAACCCCGCCATCCATGAAGATGACGCGATGTCCAACTTCTCTAGCGAAGCCCATTTCATGCGTAACCACAACCATGGTCATTCCTTGTTTTGCCAGTTTCTTCATGACTTCAAGAACATCGCCGACCATTTCTGGATCGAGTGCGGATGTCGGTTCATCGAAAAGCATGATTTCCGGATTCATTGCCAACGCACGCGCGATAGCGACACGTTGTTTTTGACCGCCGGATAGCGAGCTGGGGAAAGCATCGGCTTTTTCGGACAAGCCGACTGTTTCCAACAATTCCACTGCTTTTACTTTTGCGGCTTCCTTATTTCCACGTTTCAGTTCAACCGGAGCCAATGTGATATTGTCCATTACCGAAAGGTGCGGGAAAAGATTAAAATGTTGGAAAACCATACCGATTTCTTCGCGTACTTTATTGATGTCCGTTGTTTTTTCGGTGATGTCTTTTCCGTCGATCAGCACATGGCCGTCAGTGACTTCTTCCAGCTTGTTCAGACAGCGAAGAAGGGTACTTTTTCCTGAACCGGAAGGGCCGATGATGCAGACCACTTCGCCTTCAGCTACTTCGAGGTCGATCCCCTTCAAAACCTCGTTGCTTCCGAAGCTTTTCTTTAGGTTCATGACATTTATTTTTGCGTTAGCCATTCTTTAATCTCCCTTCAAGTTTTTTGGAAATCCTCGTAAGGATCGTGATGACGATGATGTACATCAATCCGATGATCAACCACATATTACCGGAAGCATAGGTTCTGGCGATGATGATTTTACCAGTCTGTGTCAACTCGACAAGTCCGATGATGGACAAAATGGAAGTGTCTTTCAAAGTAATGACGAATTGGTTGATGAATGAAGGAACCATGATGCGGATTGCTTGCGGCAAAATGATTTTATTCATTGTTGTTTGATAAGTCAAACCTAAGCTGCGTCCTGCTTCCATCTGTCCGACATCAACTGCTTTGATACCGCCGCGGAAAATTTCGGCCAGATAAGCTGCCGCATTTAAACTCAGTGTGATGATCCCTGCAACTGTCGAACTCATCCGGAGACCCATCAATTGCGGAATCGAGAAGTATACGAAGAATGCCAAGACGATCAATGGCACACCGCGCATGATGTCAACGTAAATGGTTGCAATCCAGTTCAATCCTTTGTTAGGGGAAACGCTGAACAAGCCGATGACGATACCCAGTGCCAAAGCGATCACGATGGATGCAAAAGTGATCAGGATCGTTCTTCCCAAACCTTGCAATAATGTTTTCCAGTTTTCTTGGATTAGTCCAAAGAAGGAAGTGTTGCTTGCTTCTGTGTCGGACCCTAGATAGTCGTTGACGATTTCTTCATAAGTACCGTTGGACTGCAAGTTTGCCAATCCAGTATTGATCATGTTCAACAGTTCCGGGTTCGTGTCTTTTGCGACTGCGATCCCGTAAGAGCCACCAGCTTCTTTTTCGGTAGCCAGTTTCAATGCGATGCCTTGACCTTCGATGGCATAGGCCATAACCGGGTAATCTTCGAATGCAGCAACGGAATTGCCGGCGATAACGTCTTGATACATGTTGGCTGAATCATCGAAAGTCGATAAAGTGAAACCATATTCATCCTTAATGGATTCGGCAAATGTTGCGCCTTCCGTACCGGTTTTGACGGCCACGGTCATGCCTTCCAAGTCTTCATAGCTGTCGATATCGCTATCGGCAGCAACAGCCATAACCACACCGCTTTCGAAATACGGTTCAGAAAAATCAAAAGTCTGTTTGCGTTCGTCGGTGATGCTCATACCGGCGATGACGGCATCCACTTGTTTAGCTTCCAACGCTTGAAGGGCGGCATTGAAACCAAGCGGACGGATTTCGATTCCGAAACCTTGATCTTTGGCGATTGCACGGATCAGGTCCATGTCGATACCCACATAGTTGCCGTTAGCGTCCTGGAATTCGAATGGGGCGAAAGTTGTGTCGGTTGCGATGATAAAAGTTTTTCCGTTTTGTGCCGGGACATCCAGGCTCGTGTCAACAGAAGCACCGAGGTATTTCTCTTGGATGGTTTGGTAAGTGCCATTCTCTTTCAGATTGGCCAAACCTGCATTGAACATTGCCAGCAATTCAGGATTTGTATCTTTTGCTACTGCAAAACCGTATGAACCGCCGGCTTCTTTGTCGGTAGCCAGTTTCAGTGCCAGACCTTGGTCCTCAATGGCGTAGGCCATTACCGGATAGTCTTCGAATGCCGCTACAGAATTGCCGGACAGGACATCCTGATACATATTAGCGGAATCTTCAAAAACAGTGGTAGTAAAGCCATATTCATCCTTGATGGATTCGGCAAATGTTGCGCCTTCCGTTCCGGTTTTGACGGCTACGTTCTGTCCTTCCAGATCTTCGTAGCTTGAGATGTCGCTGTCATCGGCAACTGCCATGACCACGCCACTTTCAAAATACGGTTCCGAAAAGTCAAAGGTTTGTTTCCGTTCGTCCGTGATGCTCATGCCGGCGATGACGCCGTCAACTTGTTTTGCTTCCAAGGCCTGTAGCGCGGCATTGAATCCTAAAGGACGAATCTCCACTTCAAATCCTTGGTCCTCCGCAATGGCTTGGATGAGTTCCATATCAATGCCGACAAATTCGCCGTTCGCATCTTGGAATTCAAATGGTGCAAAAGTGGTGTCTGTCGCTATGACAAACTTTTGTGTTTCTGTTGCCTCAACTATTTCGTGCTGGGCTGACCCAAAAATAAAAAAGCCCAAAGCCATGAAGAGCATCGGCAACTTTAGTCGCAGTTTCTTGCTTAACATATTTTTTCCTCCTTATAATCAGCATTCCTTCTGAATAACCATGAGATTACGATGAAGCCTCTGCTTGAATATTCATATAATACCACATTGAGATTATATTTTAAATTCACAGAAACTACAATTATATAACGACATGGTTATGTTAGAAAAACTGACACAAAAACCGATCGATATAAAAACGCTAACAAAGAAACGTCAACCAATCTGGCATATTTGGGAACGTTCGGAAATATGCATCAAAAAGCCCTGATATGATGGCATAAAAGCTGTCATGTCAGGGCTTTTTTTAGGTCTGGTGAGGCAAGGGAGTGATCATTTAAAGGCCCGGCTCAGGTCTTCAATCGCGCCGACCAGTGCATCCAGCTTTTTTTCCATCCGGTGCAGCAAGTACATCGCAATCACAATCGGAAAGCCGGTATTGCTGATCAATTCCATATAAGCCAGCACATCCACGTTCGCATCCATTCATTCCACATCCTTTCCACACCTATAAAGACGTAGAAAGGGAAGGATGTGTAACTACCAGTGTTTCGGTTTTGGGATCACAAATTTTCGTTGATGCAACGCATGATAGCTTCGGCAACGCCGTTTTCTGAGTTGTTGGAAGTCAGGTACTTCGCAAATTCCTTGACCCCATCTTCCGCATTGGCCACTGCAAAACTGGCGCCTGCTACTTTCAGCATGGAGACATCATTGAAGTTATCCCCGATTGCCATGACATTTTCCATAGGAATCCCTCTTTTTTTGGCGAACTTCGCCAAAGCGATCCCTTTTTGTGCTTCCACATGGTTGATCTCGATATTATTTTTGAAGGAGGAGGTCACGACCACGCGGCTGTCCTCAGCCAGTTTGGTGCGGATCGGATCCAGTTCGCTTTGACCGGTATCACTGAAGACCAGGATCTTCAGGACTTGCTGGGCGTTGTCTTCCAGAACTTCTTTGAAGTTTTCAACGTAGTTTACATGCATCACTTCCAAACGGGCGATAGCCAGAACAAGCGCCATTTTGAAGGTTGTATCAGGATTTGTTTCATGCAGCAAGGAGGACATTGACTCGATCCGGCGCACTTTGTCATCTGAAAATATGCCCTTGGATGTCATAATTTCGCAATAGAGTCCGTGTTTTCTCACATCCTCCAAAATATGGTGGGTGGTTGTTTTATCGATCCCCAGGTTTTCGACCAACTGTCCGTCTTCATCAAATACTTGCCCGCCGTTCAACGTGATCATGGGACAGTCGATGCCGACTTCCTGCAGTGCCGGCACAGCTTCGGTATACCCTCTGCCGGTAGCGACCATAAATTTGATACCTAATCTATTTGCTTCATTGATGGCGCTCACGTTCGATGCGGAGACTTCCATCTTATCGTTCAATAATGTGCCGTCCATATCCGAGACGATCAGTTCAATCATACATTCATCCTCCTGTTCGGTAATTGCAGTATATTCACATTTATATTCTACCATGCTTTTTCAATTTCACTGAAAATTTGTTCAGGGCCGTCTAAAATAATCGTCTGGGGAGCGGATGGACTGAAAAAGGTCCGCACATTATGTTAAGATAGTCGCATCCGGAAATGAAAAAATGACAGATGGTGGTGGTTACATGAAAGCAATTATCCATAACGAGTGGCAAGAAAAGTTGGAAAAAGAATTTGAAGCGCCGTATTATCAGCAATTGCGCGCATTCCTGAAGGAAGAGTATCTGAACGAGACGGTTTATCCCGGGATGCAACATATATGGGAAGCCTTCGAATTGACGCCTTACAAAAAGGTGAAAGTGGTCATACTGGGACAGGACCCTTATCACGGTCCCAACCAAGCGCACGGGTTGAGCTTTTCCGTGCAGAAAGGGGTCAAGCTGCCGCCTTCCTTGGTCAATATCTACAAGGAACTGCAGGATGATCTCGGCATTCCGATTGCAAAACATGGTGATTTGACAGCTTGGGCGAAGCAAGGCGTATTCCTTCTGAATACGGTCCTGACTGTCCGCAGCGGGGAAGCCAATTCCCATCGCGGTAAAGGTTGGGAGTTGTTGACCGATTCCGTCATCCGGGCACTGAACGATCGGGAAGAACCGGTTGTCTTCATCCTCTGGGGAAATGCATCGATAGCCAAAAAAGTGTTCATCGACACAACGAAGCACGTCGTGATCACATCGCCGCATCCAAGTCCGTTATCTTCCTATAGAGGCTTCTTTGGATCGAAGCCTTTTTCCAAAACGAATGAAGCACTCAAATCGTTCGGTATGGAACCGATCGACTGGCGTTTGCCAGAATAAATAGAAGGAAGGGGCATTGCCGTATGAAAGGGAAGTCATTGAAGACCAGAAAAGGAAAACTCTACTATCAGGTAGGCGGTACCGGTGATGCATTGCTTCTGTTGCACGGAAACGGCGAAAGTTCGGACATTTTCGCGAAGCAGTTTCCCTTTTTCAAGAAACACTTCACCATTTATGCGCTTGATACGCGAGGACATGGCAGCTCGGATCTGGGAGTGGAGCGGTTGACCTTCAAGCAGATCGCAGAGGACATCCTTTCATTGCTCGAAAAGGAGCGGATTCAAAGGGTCCACGTGCTCGGATTCAGCGATGGAGGCAATCTGGGCCTGTATTTTGCGGCCCATCATCCGGAGCGGGTCGCTTCTTTGATTGCGATGGGGGCAAATTACGAAGCGGACGGCCTGACCGATGCTTGCAATGAAGAAACGCTGGAACGATACGAAGAGCTGCTGGCTTTGCCGGATACCGATCCGGAAAAAATCCATCGTCTCTGTATCCACAATCTGATGCTGGAGGAATTGGACCTTTCGGCTGAAGCCTTGCGCAGCATCCAGGCACCAACCATGCTGTTGGCGGGTGAGTTCGATCTGATCCGCGATGACCAAACGGAGGCGATGCACCGCCTGATTCCCGGATCACATAAATTTATCGTTCCCGGTGGCAACCACGGCTTTTTCGTGGATGATCCGAAAGTGCTCGAACGCCTTGCAAAAAAATTCTACACAAGCTTGTGATTTCCGGAGCGTATCAGGAGGTGCTTCCGGGGAATTATGTTAGAATAAAATTCTGGAATGTCGCCGGTGGCAGTCATTCGCTGCTGCGCAAATCTTGGGCGGTTAAAGTGAAAATACAAACAAAGGCACGATATGTTGTGTGGTTGCGAAAATCACATACTACATGTTGTGTCTTTTCTTGTTGTAATTCTATCTTCACAACCGTATAATGAATGAATAACAGTTTGGAAAAGGGTGATGCAAAATGAAGGTAGTGTTTATGTCGTTGACCGGCCAAACGAGGAAGTTCGTGAAGAAACTGGACCTTGAAACGATTGAATTGACGGCGGAGAATGCATTCCGGAAGATTGAGGAGCCCTTTATCATCGTGGCCCCGACCTACGACAAAGAGGTGACGGATATCCTGGCCGATTTCATCGAGACCGATCAGAACCGGACTTACTTCAAGGGCGTGGCAGGTGGCGGGAACCTGAATTTCGGCAAGCTTTTTGGCTTTACCGCAAAAGACTTGGCGCGCGACTATGGCGTCCCGCTGCTGCACTTGTTTGAGTTTCAAGGAAACGAGAAAGACATTCAGATTTTGAAAGAGAAGGTGATGGAACTTGGATAGTCCAAAATTAGTAACCAAAACAGATGATGTAACCTATTATAAATTGAACAACGAAATCAATCGTCCGATTGATAACGCCATCCCCCTGCACAAGGATAAGGAAGCCGTGCGGGCGTATTTTCTGGAGCATGTGAATCCGAACACAGTTTTCTTCTATACATTGGATGAAAAATTGGATTATTTGATCGAACAGGACTACATCGAAAAAGAATTCCTGGAGAAATACCCGCTCGAGTTCATCAAAAAGTTGATGCAGGACACGTACAACAAGAAATTCCGTTTCAAATCTTTCATGGCGGCCTATAAGTTCTATACCCAGTACGCGCTGAAGACGAATGACGGCAAACGTTATTTGGAGCGTTACGAAGATCGGATCGTCTTCAACGCACTCTTTTTGGCTGACGGGGACCAACAATTGGCTGTCGACTTGGCGGAAGAGATGATCCATCAACGTTACCAACCAGCGACGCCTACTTTTTTGAACGCAGGCAGAAAACGCCGCGGGGAATTGGTGTCTTGCTTCCTGATCCAAACGACGGATGACATGAACAGCATCGGCAGAACGATCAACAGCGCTCTGCAGTTGTCTCGCATCGGCGGAGGCGTCGGCGTGAACCTGTCGAACGTCCGTGCAGCCGGGGATCCAATAAAAAAAATCGAGAATGCCTCGAGCGGCGTCGTGCCGATCATGAAGCTTCTCGAAGACAGTTTCAGCTATTCAAACCAGCTTGGCCAGCGCAACGGAGCTGGTGCGGTGTACCTAAATGTATTCCATCCGGATATCGTCGCTTTCCTGTCCACGAAAAAAGAGAATGCCGATGAGAAGATTCGCGTGAAGACACTTTCGCTGGGCCTAGTCATTCCGGACAAATTTTACGAGTTGGCGGCAAAGGACGATCAGATGTACCTGTTCAGCCCTTATGATGTGGAACGGATCTACGGCAAACCGTTCTCCTATATCGACATCACCGCGGAATACGAAAATCTGGTCAACAATCCGGAAATATCCAAATCCAAAATCCGAGCCCGTGACCTTGAGAACGAAATCAGCAAACTGCAGCAGGAATCCGGCTATCCGTACATCATCAACATCGATACGGCCAACCGCACCAATCCCGTGGAAGGAACGATCGTCATGAGCAACCTGTGCTCGGAAATTCTGCAAGTGCAGCAACCTTCCTTATTGAATGATAATCAAGAATATGAAGTACTGGGAACGGATATAAGCTGCAATTTGGGTTCCACGAACATTCCGAATCTAATGAAATCGCCTGATTTCGGAAAATCGGTCGAAACGATGGTCCGCGCCTTGACTTACGTAACCGACCATTCAAGCATCGATGCGGTCCCTACAATCAAAAACGGGAACGATCAAGCGCACACGATCGGTTTGGGCGGCATGGGCTTGCACACGATGTTCGCAACCAATCAGATGCACTACGGTTCGCCGGAATCGATCGAATTCACGGATATCTACTTTATGCTTTTGAACTATTATACGTTGGCGGCCAGCAACAAAATCGCTAAGGAGCGCGGAGAGGCATTCGTCAATTTCGACAAATCCACCTACTATACAGGCGAATATTTTGATGCATACACAGATTCAGATGTCGTCTTCCAATCCGAAAAAGTGAAAAATATTTTTGAAGGCATCAAAGTACCTACGAAGGAAGATTGGTCTGATTTGAAGGGATCCATCCGTGAATTCGGCTTGTATCACCAAAACCGTTTGGCGATTGCGCCGACAGGTTCGATCAGTTACGTAAATGAAACGAGTGCAAGTCTGCACCCGATCACGCGTCTGATTGAAGAGCGGCAAGAGAAGAAAACCGGTAAGACTTATTATCCGGCTCCGCAGCTTTCCAACGAAACGATGCCTTATTATCGTTCAGCCTATGATATCGATATGCGTCGTGTCATCGATATTTATGTCGCTGCCCAAAAACATATCGACCAAGGCATGAGCCTGACTTTGTTCATGCGCTCCGAATTGCCGGAAGGCATGTACGAATGGAAAGAAGGGCGCACCAACAAAATGACGACACGCGACCTGAATATTCTGCGCAATTATGCATGGAGAAAAGGCGCAAAATCCATTTATTATGTGCGTACATTTACGGAAAACAACGACGAAATCGGAGCGAACGCTTGCGAATCATGCACAATCTGATGTTGCAGCGCAACTGTATTTGATTACCCGTCATGCAATAATCGGAAAGTCTAACGGAGGAATGAAGGATGGCAAATAAGCCTTATATAGCAATCAACTGGAACAGCATCGAAGACATGCTGGACAAGTTGACATGGGAAAAACTGACGGAACAATTTTGGCTGGATACGCGGATCCCGTTGTCCAATGATTTGGACGATTGGCGCACCCTCAGCAAACCCGAGCAGGATATGCTGGGAAAAGTGTTCGGCGGATTGACGCTTCTGGACACGCTGCAATCGCAGGACGGCATCGCAGCCATGAAGGAAGATATGCGCACACAACACGAGGAAGCGGTACTGAACAATATCCAGTTTATGGAATCGGTGCACGCGAAAAGCTACTCATCGATTTTCAGCACGTTGAACACGAAGGCTGAAATCGAGGATATCTTCAATTGGACTAACAGCAACGAATTCATCCAGCGCAAAGCCAGTCTGATCAACGATATCTACAAGACTGGGAATCAGCTTGAAAAGAAAGCCGCCAGCGTCTTGCTGGAGTCCTTCCTTTTCTATTCCGGATTCTACGCACCGCTTTGGTATCTTGGCAACAACAAATTGCCGAACGTGGCGGAAATCATAAAACTGATCCTACGCGACGAATCGGTCCACGGCACGTATATCGGCTACAAATTCCAGATCGCGTACAATCAACTGTCCGAAGCGGAACAGGAAGAAATGAAGAACTGGGTCTATATGCTGACGTATGAACTGTACAACAATGAAGTGAAATACACGCAATACATCTACGACGAGTTGGGCTGGACGGAGCGCGTCAAAGTGTTCATCCGCTACAACGCGAACAAAGCATTGCAGAATTTGGGCTTCGATCCGTTGTTCCCGGACACGGCCGATGATGTGAATCCGATCGTCATGAACGGCATCTCGACCGGCACCAGCAACCACGACTTCTTCTCGCAAGTCGGGAACGGCTACCTGTTGGGTGCCGTCGAGGCGATGGAAGACGAAGATTACATCAAATGGATTGACTAACACATAGAAGTAAGGGGCTGTCTCTTTTTGATATGCTACCTCTATATAGGACATTGAATTATTTCAAGTCTTATATGGGGGTTTTTTCTATGTCTAAAAGAGCTATGAAATTATCTGTCGAAAACAGAGTCAACATTGTCGAGCAATATGTGAGAAATGAAATCGGTATATCAAGGGCAGCACAGAACGCTGGAGTATCTCAAGAGACCATTCGCAATTGGATTAGACTTTATGAGAACGGCGGTCCATCGGCCCTTTTACCGGTAAAGAAGAACAGTCATTACTCCAAGGAGTTAAAGTTGGCAGCCGTCACGGACTATCTGAACGGCCTGGGCAGCATGATTGAAATCGCCAAAAAATATGGTTTGCGGAGCAAAACGCCACTGCAGAACTGGCTAAAGGATTATAATACTCATAAAGACTTCAAAACAACCAGTGGAGGAAGTACTATGAGCAAAGGTCGGATAACAACCATAGATGAGCGTTTAAAAATTGTGTTGGACTGTTTAGAGAATGGAAAAGATTATGGTGCTATGGCTATAAAATATCAAGTCTCCTATCAAAACGTCTATCAATGGGTAAAGAGATATGCGGAATTGGGAGAAGCAGGGTTGGAAGACCGCCGTGGGCGCAGGAAAGGGACAATGCCCAGCCGGACTCCCGAGGAATTACTTCAAGACGAATTAGCACGTTTAAAACGCGAAAATCAACGTCTAAAAATGGAACTTGATGTAACAAAAAAATTCCAAGAATTAGAAAGGAGGAATCGTTGAGCGAAATAAGAAAACAAGCTGAGTACGAAACCATCAAGCAATTCCATACAGAAAAAGGTTATCCGGTGCAAGTTATGTGCGAAATCTTACATGTGACACGCTCCGCTTATTACCGCTGGCTTGAGCAACCACAAAGTCCAAGGGAAATTCGCAACAACCAAATCGCTGAAGTGGCAAAACAGATCCATGAAGAACATGACGATATGGGTCATCGTCGGATACGCGATGAGTTGGAATATACCCATGGCATGATCATCAGTGACAACCGCGCCCTTCGGTTATGCCGTAGTCAACAAATCCAATCCCGAATCAAACATCGTGCGAATAGCATCACCAAAGGTGCACAGAATCCGTATCATATCGCCGAAAATCGCCTCAACCGGAACTTTCGTGCAGACGCACCAAATGAAAAATGGTTGACCGATGTGACCGAATTCAAGTATTACGAAGGACCGGCAATCAAGAAAGTATATTTGAGTGCCATTTTGGATCTTTATGACCGTCGAATTGTCGCATACATAATCAGTGATCAAAACGATATGCCGCTAGTCCTCCAGACTTTTGATGCAGCCATACAAAATGAGCCAGAAGCTCAGCCGTTGTTCCACAGTGACCGCGGATTTCAATATACAAGTAAGCAATTCTGTGCGCGTTTAAGCGAGGCTGGTATGATACAAAGCATGTCCCGTGTCGCTCGTTGTATTGACAATGGCCCTATGGAAGGGTTTTGGGCGCTCATCAAGCGTGAAAAATATTACCGTCGCAAATTTACGAGTCGTTCCTCTTTGATTGATATGATTCACAACTATATGGAATATTACAATAATAGACGCATTCAAAGAAAGCTGCATATCATGACTCCGATGGAGTTCCATGACCAGTATTTCGAGGCAGCCTAATGACCCCTCACGTTTTGTGAGGGGAGCGGGTTGTGCTTCGCTCATAAAACGTGTGGGCCGCCAAGCGTAAGCGCGGCAGATATATATATGCAAAAAAACTGCCCCCACATTACGGGGAGCAGTCTGTAAAACTGTTTAAATATTTTACTGTCCTATTGACGGGTGGCATACCATTTGAGGCAGCCTCTTTGCTTTCGCAAATTTATTCTTCGAGAATGCAGTAGCCGCATGGTTTCATTGCCGTTTACAAAAGGTTAACAACGAATCAAACTGTTCTTTACAACCATTTGTTAGTATTAATTTGTAGTCAAATACGTAATGAAAAACAATGAAACCATTGTTCACAAATAAGGAGAGAATAAAATGAGATTGTCCAACAAAAGATTGTTTGCAAGTTTGGCCTTAAGCAGTGTCCTAATTTTGAGTGCGTGCGGAACAGAAGCAGCGACGACTACTGAGGCAGGAGTCGATCTGAACGCATTGTCATTGAGTGAAATTGAAACACAAGCCAAAGAAGAAGGCCATGTGGAATCAGTAGGGATGCCGGATACATGGGCGAACTGGGGAGAGACTTGGGAAGAACTCGAAACGACATATAGCTTGACGCATGCAGATACCGATATGAGTTCAGCAGAAGAATTGGCTTTATTCAAAGCAGAACAGAACAACCCAACCAAGGATATCGGCGATGTCGGCCAATCATTCGGGCCTGTTGCAGAAGCAGACGGGTTGACTCTGGCTTACAAAACTTCGTACTGGGATGATATCCCGGAGTGGGCCAAGGATGATGATGGCGATTGGATTGTGGGTTATTACGGAACGTTGTCTTTCATCACCAATTCCGAAAAAGTAACGGATGCCCCGACCAGCTTTGCCGATATCCTGGCAGGCGATTATAAAGTTACGATCGGTGACGTAAATGCCGCTACACAAGCACAAAATGCGGTATTGGCTGCAGCCATCGCAAATGGCGGAGACGAAACCAATTTGGATCCCGGTATTGCCTTCTTTGCACAACTGGCTGAACAAGGCAGATTGGACTTGGGCGATACGTCATTGGCGCGTTTGGAATCAGGCGAAATCGAAGTCGGCTTGTTCTGGGACTTCAACGCACTGAATTATGCGAATCAAGTTGCTGAAACGAATCCGAATGCTAGCTTTGAAGTGACCATTCCACAGGATGGAACGATCCAAAGCGGGTACGCAACAGTCATCAACGCGACAGCTCCTAACCCGCATGCGGCAGCATTAGCCCGCGAGTACATCCTTTCCGATGAAGGTCAGATCAATTTGGCAAAAGGATATGCACGTCCTATCCGCGAAAATGTCGAATTGCCGCAAGAAGTGCAGGATATCTTGCTTCCGGAAGAGCAGTATGTTGAGGCGCAACCGGTTTCCGATTACGATGCATGGGAAGAGGCTGCAGCTGGTCTTGGTCAGAGATGGCAAGAAGAAGTATTGACGAAAGTAAAATAATTGAGGTTAAATATAGTGGATAAAGTGATTTTTGTAGTATTGGACGGATTGAATGCCAAGACAGCTCATAACCATATGGGCTTCTTGGAGCATCTGGTCGAAAAAGGGATAATGGCGGCTTATACCGTCAAATCGGAGATGCCTGCACAATCAAGGCCGTTGTATGAAGTTTTGCAGACGGGAGTACCGGCTGCCGAGAACGGCATCACCTCGAATCGGACAGTCCGCCGTTCCAAAGAACGGAGCATTTTTGAGATTGCAAAGGAAAATGGACTCAAGACCGGGGCGGCCAGTTACTACTGGGTGAGCGAGCTCTACAATTATGCGCCATTTCAAATGATGGAGGATAGAATCCAGTTGGATACGAATGCTCTCATCGAGCATGGCATTTTTTATCATGAAGATTATTACCCGGACAGTCATCTGATTGCAGATGGCGATTACTTGATCAGGAAGAAGGCGACGGATTATACGCTGATTCATTCGATGAACATCGATGATGCGGGCCATAAATTCGGTGCCGGCAGTAAAGAGTATGTACAAGCGACCGTCCGCGTTGATGCTGAACTTTCCCAGTATATCTGGAGATGGATGAGCGAAGACTATCAGATTGTGGTCACTTCCGACCATGGAATGAATGACTATCATACCCATAATGGCATTTCAAATGAAGATCGGCTAGTTCCGCTTTATTTGTTTTCGGGCAAAGTGATCATCAAGGACTTCCGCAAAGAAGGAGCCGTTGTGCCTCAGCTGGAAATCGCGCCATTTTTATGCAAACTATTGGGCATTCCGGCTGGGGATCGCATGCAGGCGGTTCAGGGAATCCTTATGAAAAGAGGTTCCGACGATGCTGCAGAATGAAAAACGCAAGTTCCTTATACTATTGTTGCCGTTCGCGCTGTTGATCCTCCTCTTCGAATTGATGCCCTTAGCCAATATCTTCATCAACAGTTTCTTGGAACCCGGAACAGGCAGCCTTACGCTTGCTAATTTTACGACCATTTTTAACAGTGATTATTACGTGATGTCAATCCAGAACAGCTTATTCGTTTCCTTGCTGTCCGCATTCATCGGGATTGCGATTGCGCTCCTTGGTGCCTATGCCATCCATTCTGCGGGCCCTGGAATGAAGAAGTTTTACATCACGACATTGAATATGACCTCAAACTTCCAAGGCATCGTGTTGGCTTTTGCCTTCATTCTATTGCTGGGCAATTCAGGTATCCTGACAACATTTGGGGAAAGATGGAGCTTGGCTGGATTGAACAGCTACGATTTGTATACGACATCGGGAATCCTGATCACTTTCATCTACTTCCAGATTCCATTGGCTACCTTGTTGCTCTATCCCTCATTTGATGGCATCAAGGCCGAATACAAGGAAGCAGCAAGTCTTATGAACGCGACGTCTTGGCAATTCTGGTCAAAAATTGGTCTCCCATTGATATTGCCCAGCATTTTCGGAACCTTTTCCGTTCTCTTTTCAAATGCGCTGGCAGCCTATGCGACACCCTATGCCCTGCTCGGGAACAATTATGCTTTATTGCCGATCCGGATTTCCTCCATGTTTACGGGTGATGTCGTCCAACAAGTAGAGCTAGGAAGTGCCTTGTCAATCGTGATGCTCGTATTGATGAGCACGATGACAGTCTTAAGCAACAGCCTGTTAAAGAAATTCAGAAAGGGTGTGTAAAAATGAGGAAACGAAGCAATCCCATTTCTTCATTCATCATCGTTATCCTTTCCGTGATATTGCTGCTGCCGCTGTTTGTGACGCTGTTGAATTCTATGTTTAGGGATTTGAGTAATATCATTCCGGAAGGATTCACTTTTGATTTCTATGCCGGCATTTTTGCGGGGGCAGGCGGGATGGCAAGCGCGATAGGCAGGTCACTACTGATTGCGGTCATACCGACGCTTGTTCTGTTGGTGCTCCTTTTGTTGGCGATGTATGTCGTGCAGATTCATTACCCAAAAGGTGATAAATATTTGGACCTGTTGTCAAAAATCCCTTACGGCATTCAAGGCGTTATCCTTGCTGTCTCGATCATTTCGCTTTATGCCTCTTCCAGCACCTTTTTGTCCAATCGCATTTTTTTACTGAGCTGTGCCTACGGGATCGTGATCCTGCCCTACATGTACCAAGGCATCAAAAATGCTTTGACTACGCTGGAAGTCATGCCAATTTTGGAGGCTGCTGAAACGCTGGGCGCCAGTAAGCTTTATGCCTATTTCCGGATCATCGTACCCAGCGTATTGAAAGGGTTGGTCGCGACGATTCTGCTCTCGATAGGCATTCTCTTCAGCGATTTTGTATTGGTGAATATCATTGCAGGAAGCTACTATGAAACAACCAGCATCTTCCTGGATAAAACCAGAAGTGTGTCCGGGCATGCAGCTAGCGCAATTTCTGTGGTCATCTTCTGCATCATGCTGATTTTGACGAACTTGGCGGGTTATCTGGGGTCGAAAGAGAACAAAAAAGCAAAAACTAATACAAAAATGGAATGACAGCTTCACTTTTTGTTAAGTATAGAGGAGAAATAATGGCGTATATAGAATTCAGAAATATCAGAAAATCATATGACGGTGAAAATTTAGTGTTGAAAGATCTCAATCTGCAGGTGAACGAAGGCGATTTGGTCACTTTACTGGGGCCATCCGGTTGCGGAAAATCAACTTTGCTGCGTTCGCTCGCTGGATTTGAAAGTATCGATGGGGGGAGCATTCACATCAACGGCCAGGATGTAACGGATTTGCCGCCGGGAAAACGGAATATCGGGATGGTTTTTCAACAATACTCGTTGTTCCCCAACATGAATGTAGCGGAAAATATCGCATTCGGTTTGAAGATGCAGAAAATGAACCATAGTGTCATCAATGAAAAAGTCGCCCGCATCATTGAGCTCGTGGACCTATCCGGAAAAGAAAATCATTATCCGACACAATTATCCGGCGGTCAAAAGCAGCGGGTAGCCTTGGCCCGCGCCATCGTGACCGAGCCAAAAGTATTGTTGCTGGATGAGCCGCTGTCGGCTATCGATGCATTATTGCGGAAGAATCTCCAAAAGCAGATCAGACGTATCCAAAAGGCTTTGCATATCACAACGATCTTTGTCACGCATGATCAGGATGAAGCGATGCTGATGTCGGACGTCATCCATGTCATGGCTTCCGGAAAAATCGAGCAGTCGGGTACACCGACCGAAATATATACGCATCCCGAAACGCATTTCGTAGCTTCATTCATCGGAAACTACAATCTTTTGAATAGCGTGGACTTCGAAAAATTGACCCAGCTAAAAACGCAGGCAAACCAAATCGCTATCCGTCCGGAGGCCATCGAGTATTTCAAGGAACCTCAGACTGAGACGGAGGAACATCTGTATTTCAAGGGGAAAGTGGTCGATGAAACAATCAGCGGGAATATCTTGTCATATGTGATCGAAACGGATCAAGGTGTCGCGCTGCGTGCGGATCATCTGTACCGTACCTTCAATCTGCTTGGTAAAGGCGAACAGGTCTTTCTTAAAGTAGAAAAGCGAAATATTTTAGAGTTTTGAAAAGACCCTCTTCACGGCCGGGAAAAAGGCAGTGGAGAGGGATCTTTTTGTGTGGGTGCTGCGTTCAAAACGTTGTAAACAGCCACCCGATGAAACCGCCCATGATGATCAAATAGGAAGAGCTCACCTTGAATTTGATAAGGCCGAGGAAACTGATGGCAAAGATGAGGACGCTGAACCACGAAACAAAGGTGGCCATGCCTAGTTGCCAGGAGATTGAAGCCATCAATGCCAGCGAAGCGACCGTGATCCCGTCCAAAATGCTCGCGAATATTTTGGATGAACGCAGTTTGTTGAACAAGGGGTGCAACAGCAAAATAAGCAGGAAGGACGGCAAAAAGATGCCGACCGTCGCCAATAAGGCACCCGGTACGCCTTGGATCATATAACCCACAAAAGTCGCCGTCGTGAAGACCGGGCCTGGGGTGAATTGGCCGATTGCGACAGCATCCAGCAACTGGGTGCTGGTCAATGCAGCGTAGCGGTCGATGAATTCAGCCTGCAGAAAAGCCAACAGCACATAGCCGCTTCCGTACAAGACCGATCCGATTCTCAAAAAAGTCAGAAACAACAGCGTGAGCGACATCGGCTCGATCGCCAGATGACGCGAGCGCCATTTGGACAGCTGCCGCGTCAGCAGCATCATCAATCCGCTCAGTAGGAGGATCGTGATTTCTCCGACGCCCATCAGCGATAACAGGTAGGCGCCCAGGAACAGCAGCAGCGAATTGGTATCCTTGAGCGTTGTCTGTCCCAAACGGAAAAGCGCCTGGATTATGACCGCCACGATGACCGGTTTGATGCCGGTGAAGATTGCTTCGATGAGCGGCACTTCGCCGTACTGCTTGTAGAACATGGCCAGCAAAAGGACAATCGTCATGGCAGGGAAAATGAAGCAGATGCCCGCCAAAAACAGCCCGATTTTCCCACCGCGTTTGTAGCCCAAAGCAATGGCCAGCTCTGTCGAATTCGGTCCAGGAATCAGATTCGTGAATCCAATCAGGTCCATGAAATCCGTTTTTGTGAGCCAGTTACGCTTCGTCACCAGTTCCTCTTCCATCATGGCGATGTGCGCAGCCGGACCTCCGAAGGCGAACAGACCCAGGCGAGCGAAAACAAGGCAGATTTCCTTGTAATTTTCTTTAGGATAGGTCATGCTGTTCCTCCCTTAATAAAATTTAGGGTGCAACAGGTTCAGATAGGCTCAATGTAAGCAACACGGTCTTTGAATTGAGTCAATCCTGTTACTCCGAACTCGCGCAACAGGGCGATGGCATCGTCAAAATGGTAACGGTACTTTTGGATGCTGTGCGCATCCGAACCAAGACTGAAGCGGGTTCCGCCCATTTCAAGATAGAGGCCGATCATGTAGCGGTACAAGTCTGCATTTTGGTATTCATACATACTGCGGGTATTCAATTCTAGCGCCATTTCTTTCGCCAGGATTGCATTGAGCAGTTCCGTCAGGTGAGGCTCAAATTCCTGCAAGTCGTCTAGCGTGACCGGCAGACGGCGGATTCCGTAATCAAAGTGCGCGAAGACATTTGCGCCATCCACTTTGCGAACGGCTTCCGTGCAGAGTCCGAAATATTCCCGCATGACCACTTTAGGATCCATTTCGTCGATGATCGGCTGCAAGTAATCATAATGACCATTTTGATGGACGCTCAACAGGATGACATCAAACGTTTTACCTTCCAGATAGGACACAATCTGCGTGTGGGCCTCCGGTGTGTAGCCGACTTCGATCCCGCGGCGGATGCGCCCGCCATGGATCATGTTCAGTGCGTCTATTTTATCGCTGTAGGCTGCATAATCCAAGACGGTATCCTCCCCGCCGTTGTAGGCATCATGAAAATCCAGGTGCTCGGTTGTGACAAGAAGACCGTCTGTTTGCTCGAGATAATTTTCAAATGATTCAGCAGAATCGGGCGAAAATTGCGTGTGCATATGTTGATCATAGTATCCCAAAATCATTCCCCCTCGTGTATAGATGTCATCAGTATAGCAAACAGCGATGGATATCAAGAAAAGTTTGCGTTAAGAAAATGTAAACGATGGAAGGCAAAATAAAAAAGGTTATCAAAAAATTTGCCCCCATACTAGTGGAATTTTGCTATAATGATGAAGGTCGTGAAAATAAGTTAAATTTTTTTTGGATTGGTGGTTATTAATTTGGCAGCACGATATGTCATGGGAGTGGATGTCGGTACCACAAGCACAAAAGCCGTACTGTACGAAACGGATGGCTCTGCTTATGAATCAGCGTATGCGCATTATCCATTGATTAAAGAGAATCCCGAAATGGCGGAACAAGACTTGGATGAGATTTTTTCTGCCGTATTGAAAACGATAAAAGCAGTCATAGCGAAGGCGGAACTGGGCCCAACGGATATTGCCGGCATCGGCTTTTCGAGTGCAATGCACAGCTTGATTCTCATGGATGCGGAAGGAATGCCGTTGACGAGGAGCATTACCTGGGCCGATAATCGTTCCAAAAAATACGCAAGCATGCTGAAACATTCCGAAGTGGGCCAGCGTTTTTATGAAAAAACAGGTACACCATTGCACCCAATGTCCCCATTGAACAAGATTCTCTGGCTGAGGGCGGAAAACCCCGAGTTGTTCCAAGCAGCGCGCTGGTTCATCGGAATCAAGGAATACATTCTTTGGCGCCTTTTCGGCGAATTCATTGTGGATTATTCCGTTGCATCGGCTACCGGGTTGTTCAATATCCGGGAATTCCGCTGGGATGAGGAAATTCTGGAATTCTGCGGCATCACGAGTCAAATGCTGCCGTTGCCGGTAAGTCCTAGTCATCAACTAAGCGGACTCTCGGAAGAAGTGGCGGATTTGCTGGGGCTTGCTGCAGATACTCCTTTTATTGTTGGAGGAAATGACGGTTGCTTAGCCAATTTGGGTATGGGAGCGATTCGCGCGGGTACGGCGACAATCACAATCGGTACGAGTGGTGCGGTTCGGATGACGAGCGACAAACCTTATGTAAGCCCGGAAGGACGGACCTTCAGTTATATCTTGGACGAAAACCATTATGTGAACGGTGGAGCCGTCAACAATGGCGGAAACATCTTTGACTGGGCCATCAAACAATTTATGCCTATGAACATTGCTGATGAAGATCTCTATGACAAAGCGATGGAGATAATCGCAAATGTTGCGCCGGGAGCGGATGGGTTGGTTTTCCATCCGTATTTGAATGGAGAACGGGCGCCGTTATGGAATGCGGATGCCAGAGGGAATTTCAGCGGCATCAACATGCTGCATACGAAAGAACATTTTTTGCGCTCCGTTTTGGAGGGCATCTGCCTGAATCTGAAGGATGTGCTTGCGGCAGTCATCCCGATGAACGGCGAGCCAACAAAAATAATGGCCAGCGGAGGCTTTTCGCGTGCCCAGGTTTGGCGTCAAATCTTGACGGATGTCATCGGCATGCCGATCGAATTCCCGGAAACATTCGAAAGTTCTTGTACAGGAGCCGCTTTGATTACGCTGAAGAGCTTGGGATTGGTGGAATCAGTGGATGACGCAGAAGAAATGATGGGCGCCTCGATTGAACATCAACCGAATGAAGACAGCAAGTCTGTCTATGCAGCGATGTTCCCACGTTACCAAGAGATGAGCAAGCTTTTGCAAGAGTTCTACACAGAAAAATGAAACTGAAGCAAAAGAAAAGACATAGCCACTGAAATTGGTGGGTATGTCTTTTTTTGGTCTATTCGTTACTGTTTACTGGTTGCTCCAAGGCGCTTTCGATCAGCTTGGTCATTTTTTTTGGTGAGGTGATCGGGGCGAAACGTTTGATGATTTCGCCTTCTCGGCCAATCAGGAATTTTGTGAAATTCCACTTGATGGCGCCGCCTCCAGTCTGTTCGACCAAATATTTGTAGAGCGGATCCGCATTGTCTCCGTTCACTTCGATCTTATCGAACATCGGGAAAGTGACGCCGTAATTGAGTCGGCAGAATTCAGCAGCCTCGGCACCGTTCAATGGTTCTTGGTTATTGAATTGGTTGGACGGGAATCCCAGGATGATGAAATCCTTGTCTTTGTAATTTTCGTAAAGTTCCTCCAGTTCATCCAATTGGCCCACCAAACCGCACTTCGAAGCTGTATTTACGATGCAGATGACTTTTCCTTTGTACTGTTCCAGTGATACAGATGACTGATCTGTTTTAATTGCTGAATATTCATAAATGGACATATTGAAGGACTCCTTTGGTTATGCTACTTATAGGTGCTAAAACATAGTATAAACAACAATGTAAAGGATTGCAAAAAAAATGCCCGCGCCAAAATTGAAGGAGATATGACAGTTTGATGAGAAAATATGAAATTGTAACAGTAATTTCCATAAATGACTGTTTTTTTATTCTCGTTTGCTGTATGATAGTTGAGTATTATAAATCGAATCTGGAGGGATTTTTTTTGGACATGTTTGAAGGCTTAAGCCAAAAAATCGTAGGAAAAAAAATAAAAATCGTTTTCCCGGAAGGCTTAGAACCAAGAATTTTAGGGGCAGTCGTACGTCTTAAAGCGGAAGATTTAGTGGAACCCATCGTTATCGGAAATGTGGATGCAGTCAAAGAAGCTGCAAAAGGCCGCGGTTTTAGACTAAGTGGTATCCAAATCATCGACCCAGCTGATTATGCTGAACTCGATGAAATGGTTGCATCTTTCGTCGCTCGCCGTAACGGTAAAGTCACTGAAGAACAAGCGAGACAATTGTTGTTGGATGAGAATTATTTCGGAACAATGCTGGTATACATGGGCTTAGCTGATGGTTTAGTGAGCGGTGCTGTTCACTCTACAGGCGATACTGTCCGTCCTGCACTTCAAATCATCAAAACAAAACCAGGTGTAAGCCGCACAAGCGGTGCTTTCATCATGATCCGTGGTACTGAAAGATTCCTGTTTGCGGACTGCGCAATCAACATCAATCCTGGCGCTCAAGAATTGGCTGAAATTGCTGTCGAAAGTGCTAAAACTGCTGAAATGTTCGAAATCCAACCAATCGTTGCTTTGATGAGCTTTTCAACAAAAGGTTCAGCAGCATCACCAGAAGTCGACAAAGTCGTGGAAGCTACCAGAATCGCAAAAGAATTGGCTCCTCAATACAACATTGACGGCGAATTGCAATTCGATGCTGCTTTTTCTGAAATAGTCGCTAAACAAAAAGCTCCTGGCTCAACTGTAGCAGGTAAAGCTAAAGTATTCATTTTCCCTGAAATCCAATCAGGAAACATCGGCTACAAGATCGCACAACGTTTCGGCGGGTTCGAAGCAGTTGGTCCAATCTTGCAAGGCTTGAACAAACCAATTTCCGATTTATCACGCGGATGTAACGAAGAAGATGTCTACAAAACAGCCATCATCACAGCAAACCAAACATTACTTGATTAATGAAAAAATGGAAAGCCTGGATCACATCGGGCTTTCCATTTTTTTGTTATGCCTTAAAATGGGTTATCCGCAGAAAAAAGGTGCATTCCGGAGTGAATGTTCCTATAATAAGGAATGGAATAAAATAAATTGGTGAAGATGGAGGCAGATTCAGAATGTTCACCTTACAGGCAAAGAATGAAGAAGAAACGATGGGGATAGCCGCGCAACTGGCGCAGCTATTGGAACCGAAAGATGTCATCCTCCTTGAGGGAAATTTAGGTGCCGGCAAAACCACTTTTACAAAAGGACTGGCGAAGGGTCTGGGCATTGAAACAGTCATAAAAAGCCCCACGTATACTTTGATCAGAGAGTACACAAAAGGCAGGCTGCCGCTGTACCATATGGACGTCTATCGTTTGGAGGATGTCGGCGGCGATGATCTGGGTTTCGAAGAATATCTCTACGGGAATGGCGTTTCCGTTATCGAATGGGCAAAGTTCATCGAAGAAGAATTGCCGGATGAATATTTGACGATCCGCTTGGTCCCTGCGGGGGAATTTTATGAAAATCGGGAAATCACTTTTCTACCGACCGGCGAACGTTATGACGCTTTGGTCGAAACACTACAGGGAATACTCACGAAAGAAGGACAATAGCATGCGCAAAAGAGAGAAAGTCGAAATCATGATCCGGGAAGCCATCCCTGCCGATGCAAAGGACATCATTGCTTTCAGCAGAAAAACCGGTGCCGAAACGCCTTATTTGGCTTACGGGGCTGAAGGCTTGGAATTGTCCGAAGCCTTCGAAGAATTATATTTGGAAGATTTGATGGAGAAAGACAACAACGTGATGCTGATTGCGACGATAAACAACAAGCAATTGATTGGTTTGGCGTCCGTCGGGGCAGTGGATAAACCGAAACTTAGACATATAGGTGAAGTCGGTATCACCGTCGAGAAGGATTATTGGGGATTCGGAATCGGTTCAGTCCTGATGGAAGAAATCGAAACCTGGGCAATCGAGAGCGGCGTGATTCGCCGTTTGGAGCTTACGGTCCACGGCGAAAACGAACGGGCCATCCATCTCTATGAAAAAATGGGTTACCAACAAGAAGCAGTGATGCCGCGTGCCATGCTGATCGATGGAAATTTTATCGACGGCGTATTGATGAGTTTGATGATTGACTGATAGGCAGGTGAAGAATGACGGTTTCGGCGAAAAATTTGGCAAAAACTTTTTGCTTAAAGCGTCATTTCCTACTTGACATGTTAGCGCTTACATGTTATTATAACTATACAAAGAGAGACATACTAAGTAAAACAAAGAATCACAAAAGAGTATGCGACTCTTTCAGGGAAATCCTTCAAAAAGATTTTCCGGTTAACAGCTTTTCAGTTAAGCTGTTAATGCAAAATCTTAGATGGTTCGGAATTTGTGTTCTAGATGCATTTCTAAGACATGAAAACTTGAACCATTCTAAGATTAATAAACAGTAGATTTCATTTGAGCAGCTAGAAGCGAAAGCTTACATGACTTGCCTGAAAGACAAGCATAACTAGTATTGAAAAGTTCGTAGATCATTAAGATTGAACAATCAATGAAGCAAAGATGAGGCTACTGATTTAGGAGGAAGTGTTCCGATTGTTGGAGCACTTCCTTTTTATTTTGGTGTTTGGGAGCCACCGTATTTTGTTGCGTCCAAAATTTGTATATATGAAGAAACAGATTATTTGACACAAAATGCTTGCATCCGCTCAATCTTTACGCTATCCTTTAAAACGTAATCGTTACGATTTGAAACAAGCAATCATTATCCGATTTCGGATAGTCAATAAAGAGAAGGCGGAGGGAAAAAATAAATGAATCAAAAAAAGAGTATGAAGTGGGCGTTGTCGTTATTGGGGACAGCAACACTATTGGTTGGTTGCGGAGCAGTCGAGAGCACTACAGAAAATACAGAGTCGGACAAGCTACAAGTCGTCACGACCTTTTATCCGATGTACGATTTTACGAAACAGGTCACTCAGGAAGATGCCGACGTGAGCCTGCTTTTGGAAGCCGGAATGGAAGTCCATTCCTTTGAGCCTTCGAGCCAGATGATCGCGGAAATCCAGGATGCGGATGTGTTCATTTACAATAGCCCTGAGATGGAGACGTGGGTGCCCGATGTGCTCGCTTCCATCGACACTTCCGATATGGTGGTCATTTGTGCAAGCAAAGCGATTACCTTGTTGGAATACGAAGGCGAGGCCCACGCGCATGACCACGAGTCCGAGGAAGAAGATGCAGAGACAGGGCATACCCATACTGTCGATCCGCATGTATGGTTGGACCCTGTGTTGGCGCAAACAGAGGTTACGACGATTGCGGAAGGATTGGCAGATGCAGATGCGGACCATGCTGAAAATTATTTGAAGAATGCCGAAACGTATATCGGACAACTGAACGAATTGGACGAAGCCTACCGTGCTGCTTTTGAGGGAGCTGAAAACCGTACTTTCGTGACACAGCATGCGGCATTCGCATACTTGGCGGCCCGCTATGAACTTAATCAAATCTCCGTAACGGGTCTGAATGCCGAAAGTGAGCCAAGTGCGGCAGACTTGGCGACACTTTCCGATTACGTGAAAGCGAACAATATTTCGCACATCTATTTTGAAAACAATGCTTCTTCGCAGACTGCGGAGACACTTGCCGAAGAGGTTGGTGTGGAATTGGCTGTATTAAGTCCTCTGGAAGGGATTACCGAAGAAGACCAGGAACAGGGTGCGGATTATATTTCTGTGATGCAGGAAAATCTTGCGGCATTGAAGAAAAGCATCAACTGATTCAGAAGTGTTATTGTTCCTCCTTGTGACGTTTGCGTGCTATGATTTGTTTGAGATGAGATGACAGACGAGGGAGAACTGACAGGTCAGGAAACAGCTAACGAAACGTAATTTCAGCCAAACAACATGAACTTGTTTCAGTCAATCGAAGGTTTTGTCGGACAAGGAGGGAACGTTATGTTATTTACCGATCGGAAAGAGGCCGGCATTTTGCTGGCAGAAGCATTAGAGAAGTACCGCGGAGAAGACATTGTTGTATTTGCTTTGCCGCGAGGTGGAGTGCCTTTGGGAGTCGAAATCGCCAAAAAATTGGCGGCACCGCTTGATCTGCTCATCACTAAAAAAATCGGACACCCGTTCAATCCTGAATATGCCATCGGAGCCATCACAGAGGATGCGGACCCAATCTTCAATCCGGGCGAACATGGGGTGTTGGATGAGACTTGGTTGGAATGGGAACTGAAGCGGCTTCGCCAGGAAATCAAACGGCGTAAGGAAACGTATGTCGGGGCAGCGAACATTCAATCGCTGGAAGGAAAAACGGCTATCATCGTGGATGACGGCATCGCGACAGGCTTCACGATGTTCGCCTCGATAGCAGCACTTAAAAATCGGAATCCGAAACGCATCATCGTGGCCATCCCGGTCACACCCGAGGATACCGCGAAAAAGATGGACCAAATGGTGGATGCAGTCGTTGCTTTGGAACGGACAGATGACTATCTCGGCGCTGTGGGCGCCTATTATGTCCATTTCGATCAGCTCGACGACGCGGAAGTCGTCTCTTTACTCCGAAGCATGCATGTGAAGGAGGGGAAGGCAGATGAGTGATCCAGAAAAGGCAGTGCAGATAACTGGCGCTGGTGTCCTGTTGAATGGCGATCTGGCTTTGCACAAAGACGCGAAAGGGCTCATCATTTTTGCCCATGGCAGTGGGAGCAGCCGACACAGCGTGCGCAACAAATATGTGGCCAGTGTGTTGAGGGCTCACGGTTTAGCTACTTTGTTGCTGGATCTGTTGACGGAGGCGGAGAGCGAATGGACCGACAAACGTTTCGACATCGATTTGTTAGCCCATCGGTTGACGCTTGCGGAAAGCTGGGTAAAGCAACAGGATGAAACAAAACAGTTATCAATCGGGTATTTTGGATCCAGCACCGGCGCGGCTGCCGCTTTGCAATCAGCTGCAGTGCTAGGCGATGAAATCAAGGCCGTCGTATCGCGGGGCGGACGTCCGGATTTGGCCATTGCGCATTTGGCTAAGGTCACAGCACCGACGCTGTTGTTGGTGGGCAGCTATGATGACGAAGTGATTGAATTGAATGAAAAAGCCTACGCTTTGCTGCATTGCGAGAAGGAAATGACCATCATTCCAGGAGCCACTCATCTTTTCGAAGAAGCAGGTACGTTGGAACAGGTAGCCGAGTTGGCTGCCCGATGGTTCGTGAAGCAGTTTCCGGAAAAATAAAGCCGGTCGGAGTACTTTCAGACCGGACAACAAAAATAAGCAGAACACCTTTCATTTCGAATGGTGTCCTGCTTATTTTTTATGGGAACTTCAGCTTGCGCCTGCTCTCAATAATGGCGATCACTTGGATTCAGGTTTGTAGGTCCAACCGTGGTCGTTGTGGTAAATCATCAGTTTGGACATCCCGCCGTCGACAGTGAAATTCTGTCCGGTGATGAAGCTTGCTGCGTCACTGCAGAGGAAGCGGATCGTCTGCACGATGTCATCAGGCACGCCGACACGACCGACAGGTTGCTGCAGGAGATCTGCGGCTTCGTAGTCAGGCTGATAGTCCTCATCTTTATGGAAGAAACCTGTGTCGATCCAACCAGGGCTGATGGAATTGACACGGGCTTTTCCGGCCAAGGAAATGCTGAGCGCATGCGTCAATGCAAGGATGCCGCCTTTAGCTGCCGAATAACTTTCGGTGTCCTCTTGCGACATGAACCCGCGACTTGATGCGATGTTCACGACCGAAGCGCTAACTGCAAACATTGGCAAAAGCAAACTCGTCAACAGGTATGGCGCCGTGACGCCCAAAGCCAGCACATAATTGAAGTCCTGATAGGAACATTCCGACAGGATCCCCTGTTTGCTGATGCAAGCGTTGTTCACCAGATAATCGACTTTGCTGAAGCGTTGCTTGACGGCTTCCGCGAAAGCGTGAAGGGCAGCTTCCTCCGCGATGTCCCCGTGATGGAAATAAACGTCGTTCTCTGCGAAACGGGAAACGATCTTTTCGCCGGCATCCTTATCTGTGTCAACGAATGCGACAGCGGCACCTGCATTTAAAAATGATTCTACGGTGGCACGGCCGATGCCGTTCGCTCCGCCGGTCACTACGACCACACGATTTTGAAAATCCATATGCCATTCCTCCTGACTGATTGATGCTTCAATTATTTCGTGTACTAAAGCGAAAGCTTCAGCGATACCGGGCAATGGTCGCTGCCGAAGATATTTTCATGGATATCGGCATCGATCAAGGCGTCCTTCAAAGCTTCCGATACAAGGAAGTAGTCGATTCGCCACCCGGCATTGTTTTTGCGGGCGTTGAAGCGGTAGCTCCACCAAGAATATCTTCCTTCCGCATCCGGATGGAAGTGGCGGAAAGTATCGATGAATCCGTTGGCAACCACTTCGCTGAACTTGGCGCGTTCTTCATCCGAAAAGCCCGCATTCTTGCGGTTCGTTTTCCAATTCTTCAGATCGATGTTTTCGTGGGCAACGTTCAGATCGCCGCAGACGACGACCGGTTTTTCTGTTTCAATGCCTTTCAGAAAAGCCAGAAAGGCTATCTCCCAATCCATCCGGTAATCCAATCGCTTCAGTTGTTCCTGTGAATTGGGGGTGTAGACAGTGACCAGGTAGAAGTCGGCATACTCCAAGGTGATGACGCGGCCTTCCAAATCGTGTTCGGCAGCGCCTATGCCCAACTTGACAGAAAGCGGTGTGTGCTTTGTGAAGATTGCCGTACCGGAATAGCCTTTGCGTTCCGCATAATTCCAATAGGACTCATACCCGGGGAACGCAAGATCAATCTGGCCTTCCTGCAATTTCGTTTCCTGCAGACAGAAGAAATCGGCATCGAAGTCTGAAAAAATATCCGCAAAATTCTTGTTTACTATGGCCCGTAAGCCGTTGACGTTCCATGAGACAAATTTTAGATCCATTTTATGTTCACCTGCCTTAACGCAACGCGATCATATAGTAAAGGAACAGGATGAAGAGGAGAAGATTGATGGCGGCCAGTATCCACTTCATTTTCGGCTCTGGGATGTTCAGCGCAAAAATCGTTCCGACGATCGGCAAGAACAGCGCCAATATCAACGAGGTCGTGGATACGGAGCCAGGGTCCTTGGTAGTGAAGAGGTAAAGAGGGTAAAGAATGGCCAATAATGTGAATGTGATTCCGTTTCTGGTTTGTTTCGGTTGCATGGAGCAGCCTCCTTTATCTGTTATCTGTAATATTTTACCATATCTATGCTTTCGGATCGCAAGTAAGAAGACTGAATTCACGCCCAAAAACGAAAATGGTTTCCTTCTATCTAACAAAGGTATTTCAAATTCATTAAAATGTAAATTTTTTCATAAACTTGTGTTAAAATAGCATGAACAGGTGCGGAGTCGCTTTTAATTAAAACATGATTAATAAATGGTTAAAATAATATAATTAATTGCTGCCGCTTACTTATTTGATACAAATCCGCATCAAGTGATGTTAGAATGGACTACATAAATAAAATTAGTGGGTGAAATGCATGTTGGGGACGGAAATAAAACAACAGTTTCCTGAAACGATCGTTAAAGAGAATGAAAACTTATCATATTATACATACACAAAAACAGGTGGCCCGGCAGATGTGCTGGTCTTTCCGAAAACCAAAGATGAAGTTGCGGCAATTGTTGCCTGGGTAAATGAAAAACAGGTTCCTTTGACCGTTTTGGGTAATTCCAGCAATGTAATCATCAAGGATGGCGGCATCCGTGGCATCGTGATGATATTGACGGAAATGAACCATATGGAAGTGAAGCGCCAACGATTGATCGTCCAGAGTGGCGCACGCCTGATTGATGCTTCCCGGATGGCCTTGGCTGAACGGTTGAGCGGCTTAGAATTCGCATGCGGCATTCCTGGCAGCGTCGGCGGAGCGGTCTACATGAATGCTGGAGCATATGACGGTGAAGTCGAAGAAGTCATCGAATCCGCAGTGGTGATCACACGTGAAGGCAAAATCAAAACATACGAGAAAAATGAACTTGAGTTTTCCTATCGCCACAGCAAGCTGCAGGAAACGAATGAAATCGTTCTGGAAGTCGTTTTCCATCTGGAAAAAGGCAAGCAAGAAGCAATCAAAATGCGAATGGACGAATTGACGGCTTTGCGAGAATCGAAGCAGCCGTTGGAATATCCTTCTTGCGGCAGTGTCTTTAAACGGCCGCCCGGGTATTTCACGGGTAAATTGATTCAAGAAGCTGGCCTGCAAGGTTTGATTTGGGGCGGGGCACAGGTATCAATGAAGCATGCAGGTTTCATCGTGAACATCAACAAAGCTACAGCGACCGATTACATTGAACTGATTGCACACATTAAAACAGTCGTAATGGAGCATTATGGCGTACCATTGGAAACAGAAGTCCGGATCATCGGGGAAGATACAGTGGGAAGCGTATAGGTGAAAAGAAGGCTGGGTGTGAACATTCAGCTCTTTTTTGGATAGCACATAATTATTATTTTTTGAATTTAATGAAGGAGGATAGCCATGCGAAGACCACTGATATCTTTTCAGAACTTTAGTTTCACCTATTCAGATCAAAAGGAACCGACTTTAGAAGAACTGAATGTCACCATCTACGAAGGAGAAAAAATACTTGTGCTCGGTCCTAGCGGCTCCGGGAAAACGACCTTTGCCCGCTGCCTCACAGGCGTATTGCCGAGTGAAGAGAACGGCGATGCGAGTGGAAACATCCTCTTTCACCATCAGGTCGATCAAACCCTTGCCCCCTTTGAAGATTTTCTTCCGAATGAAATGAAACTAGTCAAAAATAGTCTGATTCCCCACGCGGAACAGATGGGCAAATTTGGAGTGAAGCAACACGTCCCATTCCGTACAGCGGATGATGTGAAAAAAATGGATAATTGGCATGATTTTTTGAAGAAACGCCCTTATCTGAAGCGTAGTTTCATGAAATTGTCTGAACAGCAGTTAGGTGATATCACGATGGCCGGCATTTCCTTGGATGGCAAACCTGTGATTTTATTCGACGAGCCATTGGCGAATCTGGACCCGAGTTCCGGGGATTTGGCCATGAAATTCATCGATGATCTGCATCGCGTCAGCGACACGACTGTCCTCATCATCGAACATAGGCTGGAGGATGTTTTGGCGCAACCGATCGATCGCATCCTGCTTTTTTCCGGCGGGCGGATCATCGCGGACGCGACGCCGGAGGAGATCCTCCGCAGCGAAATTTTGAGCGACATCGGCATCCGGGAACCGCTTTACATCACGGCCATGCGCTATGCCGGAGTCGATCTGGATAATGTCCGGGAATTGGCGAACGCAAAGAAAGTGAACGGACCGCAATTAAAGGAACAGATGGAGAGTTGGCTGAATTATTTGCCGCAATTCCGGTATCCCGATTATGATGAAGTGCTTCTGGAGCTGGACGGCTTATCTTTCAAATACCCTTGGAACGACAAGGACATCGTCGACGGTGCCTTTCTACGCATCTACAAAGGGGAAATGATCAGCCTTGTCGGTGCGAACGGCGCCGGCAAATCGACACTTTCCCGTTTGATGACCGGTGAGGAAAAACCGCAGAGTGGCCGTATCTACTGGAAGGGCCATGAAGTCAGTGCCATCGATGCGGATGAAGCGGAAAACTATGTCGGCTACGTCCCGCAGAACCCGAAAGACAGTCTCTCACAGGAAACCGTTTATGAAGAGATAGCCCTAAAAATGAAACAGCGCAACATGCCAGAAGAAGAGATTCGAAGGAAAGTCGATGAAGTTGCGAAAGTCTGCGGACTGCAATACATCAAAGACTTGCCGTTATCGATGCTGAGTTTCGGCCAACTGAAACGGGTGTCGATCGCAGCCGTCTTGGCGCTGAATCCGGAATTGATCATCTTGGATGAGCCGGCTGCCGGGCAGGACTTCAGCCATTACAAAGACATCATGCATTTCCTCCAACGGATCCACCAAAATGGCGTGACCGTTGTGATCGTAACGCATGACATGCACCTGATGCTGGAATATACCCGCAGAGCGGTGGTCATGGCCAAAGGAAAAATCGTGGCTGATACGAGTTCCGCTTTTGTCCTCATCAATCCGAGGCTGATCCAGATCGCCTCATTGAAAGAGACCACCTTGTTCACCTTTGCCAATCAGATCGGAATGACGGATCCGTACTCCTTCACGGAAAAATTCGTCTACTACGATCGGGCCGCGCGTCTGTTCTAAAAAAATACAGATTAGCTCCAAACGCCGGAATGATCATTTCTGGCGTTTTTTGTTCGTGTTTTTTGCTGAAAAGGGTGCTACTTCTTATATAATAATAGTGTTTTGTGCTAACATAATAGTGATGAGTGACTATCCGATTGCCTATCCGCAATCGGAGTGAACGTTCAGTGCCCATAAATAAACGATAAAGGCGGGAGAAAATGACTGACAAACCGATCATTACTTTGGAGAATGTAAAAAAAGTATACGATGATGAAATTGTGTTGCACGATATTAACTTTGAGCTTGAAAAAGGCAAATTCTATACCCTTTTGGGACCCTCCGGCTGCGGAAAAACGACGATTCTGCGTTTGATCGCGGGGTTCGCGGACGCAACGGAAGGCATCATCAAAATCAATGGCGAAACCGTGAACGATATACCGGCGAACCGACGCAAGGTCAATACTGTTTTCCAGGACTACGCGTTGTTCCCCCACATGAATGTTTTCGATAATATCGCATTCGGGCTGACGATCAAGAAAATGCCGAAGGATCAGGTCAAGCTGAAAGTGGAAGAAGCCCTGAAAATGGTTCAACTTGAGGGCTACGAAAACCGTGAAATCAGCGAAATGTCGGGCGGACAGCAACAGCGTGTCGCAATCGCGCGGGCTATCGTCAACGAACCGGATGTGCTGCTGTTGGACGAGCCGTTGTCGGCTTTGGACTTGAAGCTGCGCACGGATATGCAGTACGAACTGAGGGAGCTGCAGCAGCGCCTTGGCATCACCTTTATTTTTGTTACGCATGATCAGGAGGAGGCGTTGGCCATGAGCGATTGGATTTTCGTCATGAACAAAGGCGCGATTGTCCAGAGCGGCACACCTGTGGATATTTATGATGAGCCGATCGACCGTTTCGTCGCGGATTTCATTGGCGAAAGCAATATCGTTCCGGGGACGATGATTGAGGACTATAAAGTCAGCTTCGTCGGCAAGGAGTTTGAATGTTCCGATGCCGGGATCACTCCGGGTGAAAAAATCGAAATCGTCATCCGACCGGAAGATCTGGAACTGACAACTGTCGAAAATGGCAAATTGGTCGTGAATATCGACACGCAGCTATTCCGCGGTGTCCACTACGAAATCATCGGCTACGACAAGGACGGAAACGAGTGGATGATCCATTCCACCAAGCGCGCGGAAATCGGCAAGGATGTCGGGCTCCATTTCGGTCCGCAAGATATCCATGTCATGCGTTTGGGCGAATCCGAAGAAGAGTTCGACGCCCGTCTCGAAAGCTATGAAGAGTAGGGGGAAGAAATATGACAAAAAATTCTAGAGCATTCTATTCGGTTCCTTACGTGCTTTGGCTGGGGCTGTTTGTCATCTCGCCGATGCTGTTGATTCTGTACCAATCGTTCTTCGACATCACAGGAGCCTTCACGTTGGCCAACTACGCGACCTATTTCACTTCCGGCAATTATCTGCGAATGACGTTGAATTCGTTCCTTTATGCATTCATCATCACCCTCGTGACCTTCCTGATCAGTTATCCGACCGCGCTTTTCCTGAGCCGGACGAAGCACAAACAACTTTGGCTGTCCTTGATCATTCTGCCGACCTGGATCAATCTTCTGCTGAAGGCTTATGCCTTCATCGGTTTGTTCAGTCAGAGCGGGACGGTCAATCAGTGCCTTGGCTTCATGGGCATAAGTCCCCAACAAATCCTGTTCACGGACTTCAGTTTCATATTCGTGGCGGCCTACATCGAGCTGCCTTTCATGATTCTGCCGATCTTCAATTCGATCGAAGAACTGAAACCTTCCCTGATCGTCGCCAGCGAAGACCTAGGTGCGACAAGGATGCAGACTTTGACGCGGGTCATCTTCCCCTTGACGCTGAGCGGCGTGCGCAGCGGCTTCCAGGCAGTCTTCATTCCGTCGCTGTCGCTGTTCATGCTGACGCGTCTGATTGGAGGGAACCGTGTCATCACGTTGGGAACCGCTGTGGAACAACATTTTCTCGTCACCCAGAACTGGGGGATGGGCTCCACTATCGGGGTCATCCTGATCATCAGCATGATCGCTATCATGTCCCTGACCAGTGACAAGAAGAAAGGTAGGGGAGTCAAATGAAGACAACTGCCAACACAAAATGGAACAATGCGTTCCTTGCGCTCGTTTTCATCATGATGTACCTGCCGATTTTCTATCTGATTTTTTATTCGTTCAATGCCGGCGGAACCATGAACGCCTTCACCGGCTTCACCTGGGAGCATTACCAAGCCGTGTTTGAGGACACGCGCTTGATCGGCATCGTGTTGAACACGTTTCTGGTTGCTTTGCTTTCGTCCCTCAGCGCGACTGCAATTGGCACGATGGGCGCGATCTATATTTATTACACGAAAAAACGCAGCACCAAAAACACGCTCTTGAGCCTGAACAACGTGCTGATGGTTTCCCCGGACGTCATCATCGGGGCGAGCCTGTTGATCCTGTTCACGCTGCTCGGATTTTCACTCGGCTTCTCCTCGGTGCTGCTGTCGCACATCGCTTTTTCGATCCCAATCGTCGTGCTGATGGTGCTGCCGAAGCTCTATGAGATGAACGATTCGATGATCAGCGCGGCCCAGGATCTGGGCGCAAGCAGCAGCCAGGTGTTCAGCAGAATCCTGATCCCGAGCATCACTCCAGGAATACTGAGTGGTTTCTTCATGGCCTTCACGTATTCCTTGGATGATTTTGCGGTGACCTTTTTCGTGACCGGGAACGGCTTCACCACTTTGGCGGTGGAAATCTACTCGCGGGCCCGCCGTGGTGTCAGCCTGGAAATCAATGCGCTCAGTGCACTGATGTTCCTGTTCACGCTGCTGTTGGTCTTGGGCTACTATTTCATTCAACAATACGGGCACAATAAACGTGCGCAGCAATTAAAGGCAATCGGGAAACGCGCCGGTTCGGATAGGGCGGTGAAACACGGATGAAAAAATTAATGGGAATGGCTGCTGCCGTGCTGCTTGCTTGTGCGGCGATCGCTTTCGGGATAAACGCCTTGAACAGAGCACAGGGCTTTTCGGACGGGAATACGCTGACGATCTACAATTGGGGCGACTACATCGAACCGGAGCTGATCACGAAATTCGAGGAGGAATCTGGGTATAAGGTTTCCTACGAAACGTTCGATTCGAACGAGGCGATGTACACAAAAGTCAAACAGGGCGGGACAGCCTACGATCTGAGCATCCCTTCGGAGTACATGATCGACAAAATGGCTGCAGAGGGCTTGCTGATTGAGCTGGACCATTCGAAGATCGAAGGTCTGGAGAATATCGATCCGCGCTTCCTGGATCTGCCGTTCGACGAGGGCAATAAATATTCAATCCCTTATTTCTGGGGAACCTTGGGCATCATCTACAACGACAAAATGGTGACGGAAGAGATCACTTCTTGGTCCGACCTCTGGGATCCGAGCTACGCGAACAGTCTGCTCTTGATCGACGGGGCGCGCGAAGTGATGGGGCTGGGCCTCCAGAGCGAAGGCTACTCGCTGAACGAAACGGATCCGTTGGTCTTGACGGAGATCGCGGAGAAACTGAAGAACATCACGCCGAACATCAAAGCGATCGTTGCCGATGAAATCAAGATGTACATGATCCAGGAAGAAGCAGCCATCGCCGTGACTTTCTCAGGCGAAGCCAGCGAGATGCTTTGGGAAAATGAAAATCTTCATTATGTGATCCCTGAGGAGGGTTCCAATCTTTGGTTCGACAACATCGTCATCCCGAAGACCGTCAGGAACATCGAAGGCGCTTATGCTTTCATCAATTTCATGCTGGAACCTGAGAATGCGGCCATCAATGCGGAATACGTCGGCTACGCCACGCCGAATAAAACTGCCATCGAGCTGATGGATCCCGAAATCACAAGTGACGAACAATTCTACCCGTCCGATGAAATTATGGACAAACTCGAAGTCTACGAAAACCTAGGAGCCAAAACCCTGGGAACGTACAATGATTTATTTCTTGAAATTAAAATGTTCAGAAAATAAAGGATACGATGAATCCCACTCTTGAAATCGAGCACTAAGAGGATATTACGAGAACGGTCGCTTTTTGACCGTGACGTAATATCAGCTTAGGCGGAGGTTTCTAGGATTCAGAGTTCGACTATAAGGATGCGATGAATTGCGGGTAGAGGATAAGCTAACATTTTTACTGTCAGTATTCTAATTTTCTTCAAAAAGCGGCTGAGAAGTCGCTTTTTGTGTGGAGAAAAATATTGACTTAATCTTAAGGTTAAGCGGTAAGATTGCATAGAAACTTACTAGAATTCCATTTAAGCGAGGCGGGATAATGAGAAAGAGAATCTTGCTAACTTTCATGCTCTTCGCTGTTAGTCTATTAGCCGCTTGCTTTAGGCAAACGTCTGAAAGAGGTGAAACAGATTTGAATTCAAGGTTACAAGATAGTCAATCATCAGAAAATCGTATTGAGACAGGAGAAAGCAAAATGCAGATACAAGTTCAAGATAACACGCATACTGTTGTATTTATGCTAAATAATAGTGTTGCAGCAGAATCACTCTATAATCAGCTTCCATTGAAAATAAGGGTGGAGAATTATGGGAACAACGAAAAAATATTTTATCTGCCAACAAAACTGAATATCAGTAACACTCCAAGTGCAGAAGGCCCCGCTGGCAAACTTGCTTATTTCGAACCATGGGGAAATGTCATTATGTATTATGGCAGCTTTGGACGTTATCAGGGGTTGTATGATTTGGGAATAGCTGTTTCAGGGGGAGAACATATCAAAGAATTGACAGGGGAAATATCTGTTACCAAGGTTTCTGATTGAAAACAGTTGGACTGTATTGATTTGGCAGCCGCACTCACAGTATACTCAAAATGTCTTTCGAAGAAATTCCGCTTCACAATCCGCGCAAGGTTGTGCTATCATTAAAATAAGATTAAAAAGAAAGAAGGGAATCTCTTGACTAAATTTATCAGCTCAGACAAAGCACCCGCAGCGATCGGCCCTTATTCGCAAGGAACAAGAAAGAACGGCTTCATCTTTTCATCCGGACAATTACCAATCGATATGGAAACGAAGGAGCTTGTTTCTGATCCGGCAGCAGCGACAACAGCCAGCTTGAACAATGTGTTGACGATCGTCAAAGCGGGCGGCGGCTCGTTGGAATCGATCCTGAAAGTCAACGTGTTCGTGAAGGACATCAATGATTTTGATGCTATCAACGGCGCGTACGCTGCCTTCTTCGGCGAACATAAACCAGCCCGCTCTTTGGTGCAGGTTGCCGCTTTACCGAAAGATGCCGTCATCGAAATCGAAGCCATCGCAGCAAAAGACTAATACCAATAAAGAAGAACGGCTGTCTCCAAGTGATATGCTACCTCTATATAGGACATTGAATTATTTCAAGTCTTATATGGGGGTTTTTTCTATGTCTAAAAGAGCTATGAAATTATCTGTCGAAAACAGAGTCAACATTGTCGAGCAATATGTGAGAAATGAAATCGGTATATCAAGGGCAGCACAGAACGCTGGAGTATCTCAAGAGACCATTCGCAATTGGATTAGACTTTATGAGAACGGCGGTCCATCGGCCCTTTTACCGGTAAAGAAGAACAGTCATTACTCCAAGGAGTTAAAGTTGGCAGCCGTCACGGACTATCTGAACGGCCTGGGCAGCATGATTGAAATCGCCAAAAAATATGGTTTGCGGAGCAAAACGCCACTGCAGAACTGGCTAAAGGATTATAATACTCATAAAGACTTCAAAACAACCAGTGGAGGAAGTACTATGAGCAAAGGTCGGATAACAACCATAGATGAGCGTTTAAAAATTGTGTTGGACTGTTTAGAGAATGGAAAAGATTATGGTGCTATGGCTATAAAATATCAAGTCTCCTATCAAAACGTCTATCAATGGGTAAAGAGATATGCGGAATTGGGAGAAGCAGGGTTGGAAGACCGCCGTGGGCGCAGGAAAGGGACAATGCCCAGCCGGACTCCCGAGGAATTACTTCAAGACGAATTAGCACGTTTAAAACGCGAAAATCAACGTCTAAAAATGGAACTTGATGTAACAAAAAAATTCCAAGAATTAGAAAGGAGGAATCGTTGAGCGAAATAAGAAAACAAGCTGAGTACGAAACCATCAAGCAATTCCATACAGAAAAAGGTTATCCGGTGCAAGTTATGTGCGAAATCTTACATGTGACACGCTCCGCTTATTACCGCTGGCTTGAGCAACCACAAAGTCCAAGGGAAATTCGCAACAACCAAATCGCTGAAGTGGCAAAACAGATCCATGAAGAACATGACGATATGGGTCATCGTCGGATACGCGATGAGTTGGAATATACCCATGGCATGATCATCAGTGACAACCGCGCCCTTCGGTTATGCCGTAGTCAACAAATCCAATCCCGAATCAAACATCGTGCGAATAGCATCACCAAAGGTGCACAGAATCCGTATCATATCGCCGAAAATCGCCTCAACCGGAACTTTCGTGCAGACGCACCAAATGAAAAATGGTTGACCGATGTGACCGAATTCAAGTATTACGAAGGACCGGCAATCAAGAAAGTATATTTGAGTGCCATTTTGGATCTTTATGACCGTCGAATTGTCGCATACATAATCAGTGATCAAAACGATATGCCGCTAGTCCTCCAGACTTTTGATGCAGCCATACAAAATGAGCCAGAAGCTCAGCCGTTGTTCCACAGTGACCGCGGATTTCAATATACAAGTAAGCAATTCTGTGCGCGTTTAAGCGAGGCTGGTATGATACAAAGCATGTCCCGTGTCGCTCGTTGTATTGACAATGGCCCTATGGAAGGGTTTTGGGCGCTCATCAAGCGTGAAAAATATTACCGTCGCAAATTTACGAGTCGTTCCTCTTTGATTGATATGATTCACAACTATATGGAATATTACAATAATAGACGCATTCAAAGAAAGCTGCATATCATGACTCCGATGGAGTTCCATGACCAGTATTTCGAGGCAGCCTAATGACCCCTCACGTTTTGTGAGGGGAGCGGGTTGTGCTTCGCTCATAAAACGTGTGGGCCGCCAAGCGTAAGCGCGGCAGATATATATATGCAAAAAAACTGCCCCCACATTACGGGGAGCAGTCTGTAAAACTGTTTAAATATTTTACTGTCCTATTGACGGGTGGCATACCAAAGTGAGACAGCCGTTCTTCTTTTTACTTGATAGGAATGTGTTGAGGAGGTCCGATTCATTCGGATTATCGGACAAGCTACGATCTGAAAGTGTTCAGGATGTCCGATTCATTCGGATTATCGGACAAGCTACGATCTGAATGTGTTGAGAATGTCCGATTCATTCGGATTATCGGACATTCCTACATCTGATGTGGATGCAGCACGATGAATCTCAGGTCAATCAATCAAGAGAGACACGTCCGCTATTCGAACGGATTGGATTTGACTGGAGGCTGGTCATCCACCCATTCCGGCTTGACTTCCAACTGCTGACCGAAGATCTTCATTTTCAGGCGGACGCCTTCACGAGTGGCAGCGAGGCCGCCCAATCCAGTTTCGCGCAGGGAGGCGGGAAGGTTTTTCCCGACTTTGCGCATCGCTTCGATCACATCGTCGGCGGGGATTTTGTTCGTCAGCCCGGCCAAGGCCATATCGGCGCTGATCAGGGCATTGACAGAACCAATCGCATTGCGCTTGACGCAGGGAATCTCCACCAGTCCGGCAACCGGATCGCAGACGAGTCCGAGCAGATTGCTGATGGCCATCGCCATCGCTTCCGATGCCTGCTCTGGCGTGCCGCCCGCGATTTCGACGGCCGCGGCGGCCGCCATCCCGGATGCGCTCCCGACTTCGGCTTGGCATCCTCCGGCGGCACCCGCGATCATGGCATTGTTGGCTATCACCATGCCGAAGCCGCTGGCGCAGAACAGCATCTGGACCATCTGTTCCTCCGTCAACCCCAGTTTATCCTTGATCGCGAACATCACACCGGGCAAAGTCCCCGATGAACCGGCAGTCGGTGTCGCGCAGATGATGCCCAACGAAGCGTTGACTTCATTCGTGGCGATGGCGCTCTCCACTGCGATCAGCAGGTCGTCGCCGGAAAGCGTGTTGCCGCGTTGGCGGTAGTTCCGAAGTTTCACGGCTTCGCCGCCGGTCAATCCAGTGGGGGAAAACACGCCATCGCCAGCCAAGCCTTTTTCGACTGCGGCTTTCATGACATGGTAATTGTTGCGCATCTGTTCCCAAATTTCTGTGCGCGTCCGGTGGCTCTTGGCCATTTCCTGCAGCAGCATCAATTCGGAAATCGGTTTGCCGCTTTCCTCCGCGGCGGTCACCAATTCTGCAATCTTATTGTACAAAGCGGTATTCCTTCTTTCCTAACTGATCAGTATCGCCTTTTCGATGAAAGGCATCTCGTTGATTTCGTAAATCATTTCTTTAGTGGGGACCGTATCCAGATAGAGGACGACCCATTCGGTATCACTTTCCCTGAAAATGCGGATATCATTCAGGGGGTAGCCTTTGAATGCAAAATAATTCTGCCATTCCGCTTCGCTGTAAAGATGGTATTGGAGCGTATTCTGATGGATAAAATAGATAGGCAGATGCGCATCCAACCGCATCGAGAAGTTGTCGATGTCGACTTGGTTCAGAACAATCGAACCACCCCCAATGGAACTACCCGTGACGGATATTTTTTTCTTGTCCCGTTCCAACACCATCGTGGCTGTGTTCGGGTGGCCGACGGGAGAGTCGCCGATTTCTTCGATGAAGGTCACGGCTATCTTTTGGGATTCGGCCATTTTGAGGGATTGCGGAATCATCGGATCGTCCGCCGCAAAACCGAGTATGCCGCCAAGGATCGCAAAATCGGTGCCGTGCCCGAGATGGGTATCCGCGAACGATTCGTAGTAATGGATTGTGACTTTTTTAGGTTTTACCTCGAACAGCTGCGCCGCCGCTTTCCCCAATGCCAGAGCGCCTGCAGTATGGGAACTGGAAGGGCCGACCATCACCGGACCGATGATATCGAAAATGCTTCTGAATGTATGGCTCATGCCGATCCCCTTTCCTTATTGGTTCATGAAAGCTTGCCTCTCATTATAGCGAAAAGGCTGTCGGAATGACAGAACACCAACACGCTTTTTAGCAGATTCTAATGGTATGCGAGAAAATATCGAGCAAGTAAATCACCTGAATAATGGATGCGCTGTATTTGATTCATCCATAAAATGAAATTTCCATGTGGGAACAAAAAAGCTCTCTCATTATCGGCATTCCAGCATAGTAACGCTTCCTTTTCATATGATATAATGACTTCATCATCCTGAAAGGAACGCGTGAGAATATGGAACTAAAAGAACTGGTTGGATTAAAAGCTGCAGAATACATCAAAGACGGTATGACAGTAGGTCTGGGGACAGGATCGACTGCCTATTATTTTGTGAAGGAAATCGGTAGACGTGTGAATGAGGAAGGATTGAAGATCACTGGGGTGACGACTTCGATCCAAACGAAGGAATTGGCTGAGTCGTTAGGGATTCCGTTAAAAAGTGTGGATGAAGTGACTTGCATCGACATCACAGTGGACGGAGCCGATGAAATCAGCGAAGATTTCCAAGGGATCAAGGGTGGCGGAGGCGCTTTGCTGTTCGAAAAAATCGTTGCCGACAATTCTAAGAAGGTCATCTGGATCGTCGATGAAAGCAAAATGGTGAAACATCTGGGCGCCTTCCCGTTGCCGGTGGAAGTCGTCTGCTACGGATCGGTCCAACTGTTCAATAAATTCAACGAAAAAGGCTACAATCCGGAATTCCGCAAGACAGCAAGCGGGGATTATTATTTGACTGATGAGAAGAACAACATCATCGATCTGCATCTGGGTGAAATTTTGGATCCGAAGGCACTCGCCGAATACCTGATCCATCTGACCGGTGTCGTGGAGCATGGGTTGTTCCTTGATTGTGTGGATACCGTTTTGGTCGGTACAAAAGACGGCGTGAAAGTGATTGAAGCAAAAAGATAAGCTTCAACTATAGTGCACAAAACGTTTTGCATGGAGCTTGATATTCAAAAAATCAGATTCAGATGGAGGAAGAGCCTATGAGAATGGTAGATTTAATTATCAAGAAACAAGAAGGCAAAGCATTGACGAAAGAAGAGATCCGTTTCATCATTGACGGCTACACGGATGGGTCGATTCCCGATTACCAGATGAGTGCCTGGGCGATGGCCGTCTTTTTCCAGGACATGACCGATGAAGAGCGGATGGAATTGACGATGGCCATGGCCGAGTCCGGCGATCAGATCGATCTTTCCGCCATCGCAGGTATCAAGGTCGACAAACATTCAACCGGCGGCGTTGGTGATACGACGACGTTGGTTTTGGCTCCATTGGTCGCCAGCTGCGGCGTGCCGGTAGCGAAAATGAGCGGACGTGGATTGGGCCATACTGGCGGAACGCTGGATAAGTTGGAGTCGATTCCCGGCTTTCACGTGGAAATTGACGAAGAGACATTTGCATCCATCGTGAACGAAAATAAAGTCGCTGTCATCGGACAGTCCGGCAATCTCTGCCCGGCGGACAAAAAATTGTATGCGCTGCGGGATGTGACCGGAACCGTGAACTCCTTGCCGTTGATCGCAAGTTCGATCATGTGCAAAAAAATCGCAGCCGGTGCGGATGCGATTGTGCTCGATGTGAAAATTGGCGCTGGTGCGTTCATGAAGACGGAAGAAGATGCGCGAGCGCTGGCCCATGCGATGGTCAAAATCGGCAATCTCGCCGGCCGCAAAACGATGGCAATCATTTCCGACATGAGCCAGCCTCTGGGTGTGGCGGTCGGCAATGCTTTGGAAGTTGAAGTGGCGATCGAAACGTTGAAGGGCAACGGGCCCAAAGACCTGGAGGCGCTCTGCATCGAATTGGGAAGCCAAATGGTCTATCTGGGCGGAAAAGCGGCTGATTTGGCTGAAGCCCGCGCACTGGTTACCGAGAACCTCCGCAACGGTAAAGCGTTGGAGAAATTCAAAGTTTTCGTAGCTTCCCAAGGCGGGAATCCGGCAGTTGTGGATGATTATTCATTGATGCCGCAAGCCTCGCGCCAACAGGAAGTTTTGGCTGAAGCATCCGGGTACGTGACGGAAATCGTTGCGGATGACATCGGCGTGGCGGCGATGCTGCTTGGAGCCGGACGCGCCACGAAAGAAAGCACGATCGATCTAGCGGCCGGACTGAAGATCCTGAAAAAAGTCGGCGATCCGGTCCAAAAAGGCGAAGCAATCGTCAGGATGTTCGCCAACAAAGCAGATTTCGGCCAGGCCGAAAAGCTGATTCAGGAAGCCTATTCCATCGGCGAAGAAAGAAAAGAAATCACCTTGATCCATAGCGTCATCACAGACTGAAAAAAAAGCATCCGAACTGCACACGATTAAATGTGTGCAGTTCGGATGCTTTTCTCATTGGTCGAAGGTTACGTTCGTGATGTCCTTGCTCATGTTCATCAGATCGTTCACAAGATCCTTTTTCTTGTAGTAATGCGGCAACCCGATCCCGTAGATGACGATGTAGGTTGGCTGCTCGCTCTCCGGATTCTCGATCAGAAACTTCATGTCCGAAGTCTCGATGTTGTTTTCGGCAAGGAACAATTCAATCGCCTTTTTCAGATCCCGGTGCCGGTAGTGGATCTCCACATGCAACCCGCCTATGGAAGTCCTGAGTTTTTTGATGATATGCAGAACGACATAAAGAATCAGGCAGCCGATGAAAGATAGGAAATAATAGCCCATCCCGACGGCAATCCCGAGACCTGCGACCGTCCAAATCGTTGCTGCCGATGTCAAGCCGGTGACCGTATCCCTTTTGGTGATGAGGATCGTGCCGGCACCGAGGAACCCGATGCCGCTGACGATCTGGGCGATGATGCGGGTAAAGTCGACCGTGATGCTGGATGCGATATCCGGATTCGCAATCGCCAAGTTCAGACTGTAAAAAGCGATTTCGAGCTGAATCAAAGTGATGAGGCAAGCTGAAACGGAAACGATGATGTTCGTCCGCAGGCCTGCCGCTTGGCGGTTTTCTTCGCGTTCATAGCCTATGACGCCACCGACGATGACCGCCGCAAGCAAGCGTAACGTAATTTCCAGTGTGCTAATGGAGTACACAGCAGTCCCCCCTTTCAAAATAGAGCATTTCCTCTATTCTAATGCATCAACGGTTTTCTGTAAAAGGAAATGACGATTTTCTGAAAATATGCAGAATCGCGCCATTTCTTCACCCTGCATATGATAAAATGGAACATAACATGAATTTTTGATTAGAGGAGGGACAATATGTCGAAAAAAGAATGGCTGGAGGGGATGAAAGCCATCTATCCGGTTTGTTTCGGCTACATTCCGATGGGGTTGGCCTGTGGGGTCTTGCTGCAGCAAGCCGGCTATCACTGGATGGCTGTCATGCTGATGAGCCTACTCATCTACGGAGGTGCTTCGCAGTTCATGATCGCATCGATGACAGTGGCTGGGGCAGGGTTGCTGGAAATGGTGATCATGATCTTTTTCATCAATCTGAGGCATCTCTTGATGAGTTCCAGCTTGGCCCAAAGAATCCGCGAGAAGAACACGGCTTTCAGCATGTTCTTTGCGCAGACAATCACCGATGAATCGTTCGCCGTCAACACGCTGTATTTCAAAACCGATGGCATGTGGAATCCAACGAAAGCAATGGCAGCGAATGTCATGGCCTACACTACCTGGATCTTGAGCACAGGGATTGGGGCGATGGCCGGCAAGAGCATCGCTTTGTCGCCGGTCGTGATGAACTACATCCTCATTGCGATGTTCATTTTCCTGCTCATTTCCCAAATCGAGAACCGCATCGTGTTCTGGACGGCAATATTTTCCGGCATCACGGCGATCCTGTTGATGAGCCTGCTGCACCATAACATCGCCATCGTCCTGACATCTGTTTTGGCTTCCGGATTCGGGCTATATCTGCAGAACAAGAAAGATGAAAAGGAGGGGATTTTGCGTGGATGATAAAGCATTATGGCTCATCTTGGGAGGCGGGTTGGTGACTTTTTTACCGAGATGGCTCCCGATTGTTGCCCTGAAGAACGCGCGGATTCCGATCTGGTTTCAGAAATGGATGAGCTTCCTGCCGGTTTCGATTTTTTCGGCATTGATCGCTTCGGATATCTTTTTCTGGGAGGGAAATGTTTCCTTGAACATATTGGAAAACGCCAAATTGTTGCCTTCGCTTGTGACGGCTGTGGTGGCCTATTATTCAAAAAACATGATCCTTTCCGTCATCGTCGGCATCGTGGGCATCAGTCTGATGGTATGGGCACTTTGATTTTACTTCCCTTGTTTTAATTGTTTTGCCATCATATTTTCATAATTCTGTTGACATACTTTTGTTTCTTGATTATGATGAATGCATAAAAGAAGAGGAGGCAGTCGAATGCAAACGATCACGCGTGTTACAGCAATGAACGGTAAAAGCTGGCAAAGCCGCATAGTGTAGGTTGATCGTGTGACAGGACTGTCCATAGATGCAACCTCAGATTTAATCTGGATTAGCGTCTATGCGGATTTTTCCTTCTTTTACTTATTCAGGAAACCATCACCGCAAAGACTATCAGGGTCTCTGCGGTTTTTTTGTATCCAAAAACGCGTTTTTGATCCGGATTAGGATGGGTACGAAAAATCGAATTTTAAAAAAATGGGGGAATAGTGATGATGAAAAATGGGATGAAAAACATGTTACGAATGAGTTCGGTATTGGCGATCGGGTTATTGGCCGCTTGCGGAAACACAGCTTCTGAAGCAGATTCTTCAGAAGCAACAAATGAAAGCGAACAGGAAAAAGTCTACATCGGAATTCTGCAACTGACGACGCATCCGGCCTTGGATCAGATCACGGAAGGCATCATGGATGAGTTGGCGGCGGCCGGCTATGTCGACGGCGAGAATGCCACCATCGATTTCCAGAATGCGCAAGGGGACCAAGCGAACATGAAATCGATCGCCGAAAGCTTCGTCAGCCATGATGCGGACATCATGATTGGTGTTGCGACGCCTGCCGCGCAAGCGCTGAAGAATGCCTCAGATGAGATTCCGGTGATCCTTGGAGCGGTCCAGGATCCAGTCGGCGCCGGCTTGGTTGAATCCTTGGAAGCTCCTGGCAGCAATGCAACGGGGCTGTCGAACCGGACACCTTCCAACGAGCAGATGGCTTTGATCAAGCAATTCCTGCCGGATGCCACAACAATCGGTGTCATGTACACGACTGCCGAAGACAATGCGATCATCTCCGGCCAACGCGCTGAGCAAGCGGCTGCGGACTTAGGATTCGATGTCGTCACGAGAACGATCACTACTTCGAACGACATCGCCCAAGCGGCGGAAAGTCTGGCCAAAGAAGTGGACGCAATCTACGTACCGAACGATAATGTCATCGCGAGCGGAATGGCAACCTTGGTGGATGCAGCCGATGCGTTCGGCATCCCGGTTTTCCCGGCGGCTGACACGATGGTGAAAGATGGCGGCGTTGCTACTTTTGCCCCAAGCCAATACGGTATGGGAACGCAAATCGGCCAAATCGCGGTTGACATCCTGAAGGGCGCGGATCCGGCGACTTATCCGGTCCAACTGGTCAAAGAGAATTCCGTTTACATCAACCAAGCCAAAGTGGACGAACTGGGCTTGACGATTCCGGAAGAAGTCAAAGCCGATGCGGTGTTTGTGGAATTGGCTGAATAATAATTGTTTAAGGGAGGGGTTCAATCCAATTGCGGATGGGCCTCTTTTTTTGACGAGGTGCTAGTTTGAGTTCGCTGAAGTTACCGGATGCGGAACAAAAGCTTGATATGTCGACTGAACGGATGAAATGTTAGTGCGAACAGCCGAGATATACCGAATGTGTTGACTGAACGGATCAAGCGTTGTCGCGAACAGTCAAGACACACCGAATGTGTTGACTGAACGTATCAAGCGTTGTCGCGAACAGTCAAGACACACCGAATGCGTTGACTGAACGTATCAAGTGTTTCCCTGAACAGCTGACGAAGCGATGATTTGTCGGTTGTTCATCCGTAACCCCAAACCTGCAACACCCACCAAACAAAAAACGCGCCAGCGATCGGTATCATTCTACCGTTCGCTGGCGCGTGCTGTTTCTATTTATTTCAGGTTACTTCACTGAACGATTGGCGTACTGACGGAAATCGATCCCGCGCATGTCGCACCAGTCAAGGATATCCCGTTGAAAGATGAGGTCTGTTCGAGACAGATCGGCAACCGAGGTTTTGCCAAGCATCGCCATAACCGTCGTCATCTGTTCTTTCCAGGCTTCAACAGTTTCGGCCGTCTTCTCCGGTCCATCTTTCAGGACCATATGCAGGAACTGGCCGGAAAGTCCAACAGCATTCGCGCCCAGGCTCAACGCCTTGACGATATCCAACGGTGTTTTGATGCCGCCGGATGCGAGGAACTCCGCTTTTCCGCGATGCACATCGGCTTCAAGCAAAGAGATTAACGTCGATTGGCCCCAGTTCTCCAGATCGTCATAGGCTATTGCTGTTCGCCTTGCGTTTTCGATCGCGGCAAAATTCGTGCCGCCTTTGCCAGAGACATCGATCGTTCCGACGCCAACAGCAATCAATTGTTGGATCGTTTCCCGGCTCATACCGAAACCGACTTCCTTCACGATGACAGGAACGCCGACATGCGCCGTGATCTCCTCAATCTGGCGCAGCCACATCGTGAAATCGCGGTCGCCTTCGGGCATGATCATTTCCTGCGGCGCGTTGATGTGGATCTGCAGAGCATCAGCCTCGAGAATATCCACGGCGCGCTTGGCATTCTCAAGCGAATGGTGCGCTCCGATATTCGCCATTATCTGGCCGTTCGGGTTCACTTTGCGGATGATCGAAAAGCTATCACTCACGCTGGGATCCTTCAACGCCGCGCTGACGGAACCGGAAGCCATCGCCAAGCCGGTCATTTTCGCGACCATCGCAAGATCGGCATTGATCTGTTTGGTCCGTTCGCTGCCGCCGGTCATGCCGTTGATGTAGAAGGGCGCAGCCAGGTTCATCCCGGCCATCTTCGTCTGCAGCGAAATATCCGCAACTTTCAGATTGGGCAGAGAATGATGAACAAAACGCATCTTGCCGAAATCGGAAAGGGTGGCTGGCTCATACTGTTTTTCGGCCAAATCGACGTGCTGATCTTTTCTGTTTGAATCAAGCGTCATTCGGAAGCTCCTTTCCAATCGATGGCTACTGCACTTCGCACGTAGCTGAAGACGTGCAACGGCAGGTTCATGATCCCGACTTTTTCCCATTCCGAAATCAAAGGGATGATGCCCGATTGCCTGTCGATGATGACGATGCCGCAGTCTCCACCGCCGGCACCGGATGATTTTGCCGCACCGAGATTCTTCTCGGCCAAATCGCATAATTGCGTCAATGGGGGCGTTTCGATGACGACACCGGTATGCGCAGTCAACTGTTTCAGCAGCAAGCGGTTCTCCCGGATGCCGGCCTGGATCGCCTGCAGATCGCCTTGTTCGAAAGCGGAGATCATAGCGTTCACGCACTTTTTGCTGGCCTCCAGGAATGTTGTGTAAAAGTCATCGATGCCTCCGCGGACATCGTTGACGCGGTCGACGAGATGGGTGGTCGAAGCCGGGGAGCCGGTCCAGCCGATCACCAAACGCAGATTGGCTGGTGGTGTCAATGGCCGGATCATCAATTGCGGCCAGGCAGATTCCAACAACTCGGTGAGCGTCAGCTCGGCTGCCTTTTTCATCACCCATTCCCTGTCGAAGCAGGCGTAAGCGATCCAGCCGCCGTAGGTGCTAGCGGCAATGTCGCCGAAAGAACCGTTGCTTTTGACGGACAGGTGTGCCAAAGCGGCCAGTTTGTAGACCAATTCGAATTCCGGATCGATCGCATAAAATTTCAGCAAAGCTTTGATCGTCGCGACCGTCACCGCACCGCTAGATCCCAGCCCGTATTTTTTTCCGCTGGCGTTGTCCAACTCGCTCTTCACGGACAGATGGAAATAGGATAACGGAATACCGGATTCTTTGATGTAGCGTTCCGTCACCTTGACCGCTTCGGTAATGTAGAGGAACGGATTTTCGCGCTGGTCGATGACCAACTGATCCTCTTCACGGGTCCAAGGTATCGGCAATCCGCCATACTGCGCCGAACGAATCGTCCCGGTCGTATCGGCTTCTTCCAAAGATACTGTAATGAACTGATCCAAGGCAACCAAAATCGACGGGTGGCCAGGCGTCACTACCGCATATTCTCCAGCGATGAACAATTTACCCGGAGCACTTGCTTCTGTTACAGTCATGAATTCAACCCTCTCTGTTCCTATTAGTCGTTCCAGTTGTAGACAGCGCGTTCGGCTGCAGTCAATTCCCGGATTCCTTTGCCGGGCTTGGTGATGATCAATTTATCCTCACTGAAATGTTCCAACAACGCTTCTTTTATCGTTTCGGCTTGCGAAAGGCGGCACAACACCTTGACATTCGGACCGGCATCCATCGTGACATAACAGGGAATGCCTTGTTTGCGCAAAGCCTGTGCGGTCTTGATGGCGACGATGCTGTCAGGTTCCCAGTAGGAAAACGGCGGTTCCGCACCCAGCATGGTTCCGTGCATCTTCATGCCATTTGCTTCGGTGATTTCGCCCAAACGGATGAAATCTTTCGCGGCGATGGCTGTTTTGATGGCCAGGATATCTTTTTTCGCTGATTCCACCCAAGCAGGATAGAAGGGCGAAGTCTCTACCGTGCGTTTCATGCCGATGCGGCTGGAGACTTCCTTCGCTTTCTGGTTGACGGCCACGATGACCATGCCGATATCCCAACAGGCATCGTCGACCGGTACCGCGAAGGAATCGGCGGAACAAGTCCCCATATCCCATTCCACAAAACCGCCGTAGATGCTACGTGTTGCACTGCCGCTGCCGCGTCTTGCGAAAGTCGATAATCGCTGCGGATCCAGATCAAGACCCAAAGCCAAGTTGGCAGCTCCTGCCAAAGCAGCGAAGGCGGAGGCTGATGATGCCAAGCCCGCTGCGGTAGGAACATGGTTGACGCTTTCCACGCGTGCACGCATAGTTGTGTTTTTTTCTTGGCGGAACAGATCAAGGAATTTGGAGATTTTTTGCGTCTCTTTTTCGCCTTGCTTCTCGCCGTTCAGATAGAAGGAATCTTGCGGGAGGGCCTCATCGAAGAAGACCATGGTATCCGTGTAGAGTTTATCCAAGGTCATGGAAAGACTGCTGTTCATAGGAAGAAAGTCGGTTTCGTCCCGCTTCCCCCAATATTTGATCAGCGCGATGTTGGTATGCGCTCGGACATAAGCTTGCTTAGGCATCTTCATGACTTCCTCCCATTTGATAGATCCAAGTCCGAATTGCCCCGGCTTGGCTTATAGCTTCTTCAACTTTTTTCGCTTCGCAGCGGGTACCGGCCAATGCGATCATGCAACCGCCGCGTCCGCCGCCCGTCAATTTGGCGCCCAGCGCTCCTGCAAAAAGGGCCGCTGAAACGAGTCTGTCCAGATCAGGACTTGATACGTCCAGAAAAGACAACACCTTATGGGCTTGGTTCATCAAATGCCCCAATTGTTGCGGGTCATTAGCCTCGATCGCGGACTTCGAAGTTTGGGCGAAACTGCCCAAACGGGTGATGGCCTCGCGGTATTGCTGCGGATTTTCTCCGTTCAATTTCGTGGCGATGCTGGCGACAGCTTCCTTTGTTTGCCCAGTCACGCCGGTATCCCCGACGATCATGTAAGCCTTCAGGTTCAAAGGGAAAGCTTCGAAAGGCTGGCCTTTAATGTAAAAGAGCGGTTCGTCCCCGCTTGCCGTGGCGGCATCCAGACCGCTGGGATTTCCGTGTGCGACCATCTCGGCTATGTTGACTAGCCGGAGCAAGGTCGCTTGGTCCAATGGCTTATCGAAGTAGGCGAAAAGGGCGCGGGTCAAGGCCACCGAAACGGCAGCGCTGGAACCCATGCCTCTTTCGGCCGGGATGGTGCTCGCGAGCGAGATCGACAAATTTTCGTCTGAAACCTGTAGTTCGGTCAAAGCCGATTGGATGGCTGTACGCATGCTTTCCAGGATTTCAGGCATTTCTGCGGCGATGCCGTTATAATAAGAACAATCAATGGTCAAGGGACCTTCCGACTCGCATACGGTCGCGGTCATTTCGACTGCCGGGAAGGGCAGCGCGATGGATGGCTCCCCGTGGACGACGGCGTGTTCACCCATCAGGATGATTTTGCCGTGCGACTTTCCGGTGGAGCAACGTGTTTTTATCATGTAGGATCGTCCTTTACTGGTTCTGAATTATGCGGGTAAAGTCGTACTGCCGCTGATTCTTGCGCGTCTTCTATTATGCTTGCTGTACAGGGATTTTGCAAATCGGCATGATTTCGCCGAAGTCTTCCGAACTGTGCAGGCGATGTTTATGCAATTTCGACAAATTCAGCACATATTTTTCGCTATTTTCTTTCATTATTTTCATTGTATCGGAGCAAAAATGCAAAGTAAATCAAATCTTTGTGATTTTATGGAAACTTAAAAAGCTTTACCGTAGCAGAAAGCAAAGATTAGGTTTCGATTAAAATTAAATGTTCGTATTTCAGAGGGGTTAAATTTTCAGAAAAGTATGATACAATTACCAAAAGTTTGATTATTTCCAGAAGGGAAAAGCTATGATAGAAGATAGAAACTACTACGAAATCCATCGTGAAGAATGGCAAACTTTTCATCAAGATTCCATTCCGGCAATCACGGAAGAGGAACTGAAGGAATTGACATCATTGAATGACAGACTTTCATTGGAAGATGTCAAGGATGTCTATGTGCCATTGGTGCATATGTTCGATATTTACTTGCAGCAGTACCGGAATCTTCAGCGGGATAAAAGCAGATTTCTCGGCAGACCCTATGAGCCGTCTCCACTCATCATTGGCGTAACTGGTAGTGTCGCAGTCGGGAAAAGTACGACAGCGCGTGTCCTGCAGAACCTTCTGAAACGGGCCTATCCTACTAAGGCTGTCGAATTGATGACGACGGATGGCTTCCTGTATCCGAACCGGATTTTGAGGGAACGCAACATCATGGATCGTAAAGGATTCCCGGAAAGTTACGATATGGAAAATTTGGTGCAATTCCTGTTGGATGTGAAGACAGGCAAGCCGAATGTCCGGTTTCCGGTCTATTCCCACCGTATTTATGATATTGTCCCGGGAGATTATGAAGAAGTGAATCACCCGGATATACTGATTGTGGAAGGGATCAATGTGTTGCAGTTGCCAAGCAATCAACAGATTTACGTCAGCGACTTCTTTGACTTTTCCATCTATGTGGATGCCGAGGAAGAGATGATTGAAAAATGGTACATCGAACGTTTCGAAATGCTGATGGACCTGGCGATCGATCAACCGGACAATTATTACTACAATTATGCAATCGGCAAACGCGAAGACGCTATCGAGATGGCCAGAGGCGTCTGGAAAAGGGTCAACCTGAAAAACCTTCGGGAGTATATCTATCCCACGATCACACGTGCAAATTTAGTGATTCATAAAACAACGAATCACTTTATTGATGAATTGTACATAAAAAAATATTAAAGAAATTGGAGAGATTATTAGATGATAGAGCAATTTACCGAGTTGGAAAAAATCGTCGTACTGGATTTCGGCAGTCAATATAACCAATTGATTACACGACGCATCCGCGAATTCGGCGTATTCTCAGAGTTGGTTTCACACCGCACAACAGCTGAAGATATCAAAGCGATGGGGAACGTCAAAGGGGTCATTTTCTCCGGCGGCCCGAACAGCGTCTACGAAGACGATGCTTTCAAAGTCGATCCGGCGATTTTCGCTTTGGGCATCCCTGTATTGGGCATTTGCTACGGCATGCAATTGATGACCGACCATTTCGGCGGAAAAGTCATTCCTGCTGATGAGAGAGAATACGGACGTTCCGACATCGAAATCCTTGATTTGGATACGCCAATGTTCAAAGGCCTTTCTGACATCGAGACTGTCTGGATGAGCCATGGTGACAAAATCACTGAAATTCCTGCTGGCTTCAAAGTGACTGCCACAAACGACAACTGTCCTGTTGCAGCCTTCGCTAATACAGCAGAAAAATTCTACGGCGTCCAGTTTCACCCGGAAGTACAGCACTCTGTACACGGCAACGAAATGCTGAAGAACTTCGCCTTCGAAGTCTGCGGCTGCTCAGGCAACTGGTCTATCGCCAACTTCATCGAAATCGAAACCAAAAAAATCAGAGAAACTGTCGGCGAAAAAAAAGTCTTGTTGGGACTGTCCGGCGGGGTTGATTCAAGCGTAGTCGGCGTGTTGCTGCACAAAGCGATCGGCTCGCAATTGACTTGTATCTTTGTTGATCACGGCCTTTTGCGCAAAGGCGAAGGCGATCAAGTTATGGAAAGCCTTGTAGGCAAATTCGGCTTGAACATCGTCCGTGTTGATGCTAAAAAACGTTTCATGGACAAACTAACAGGCGTTAGCGATCCGGAACAAAAACGTAAAATCATCGGTAACGAATTCGTTTACGTATTCGACGATGAAGCTACGAAATTGCAAGGCATCGATTTCTTGGCGCAAGGAACGCTGTACACAGACGTGATCGAAAGTGGAACCGAGACTGCCCAAACAATCAAGTCTCACCACAACGTAGGCGGACTGCCTGAAGATATGCAATTCAAGTTGATCGAACCATTGAACACATTGTTCAAAGATGAAGTCCGCGAATTGGGAACACAACTTGGCATGCCTGACAGCATCGTTTGGCGCCAACCATTCCCAGGCCCTGGTTTAGGAATCCGCGTCATCGGCGAAATCACCGAAGAAAAATTGGAAATCGTCCGCGAATCAGACTACATCCTGCGCGAAGAAATTGCGAATGCTGGTTTGGACCGCGATGTATGGCAATACTTTACTGTCCTGCCGGGCTTCCGCAGCGTAGGCGTAATGGGCGATGGCCGTACGTATGACTACACAATCGGTATCCGCGCCGTGACATCCATCGATGGTATGACGTCCGACTGGGCTCGCATCCCTTACGAAGTGTTGGACAAGATTTCCCGACGCATCGTAAATGAAGTGAAGCACGTCAACCGTATAGTGTACGATATCACGAGCAAGCCACCATCGACCATCGAGTGGGAATAAACTTTTCACATATAGAACCTTGCAAATATTAATTTAATGGGCTGTATGGTGTAATAAAAAAAAATCATCTTTTTAAGTTGTTGTATGAATGAGCTTCGTTCATATATATGACATAAAAAGGTGATTTTTTTTGCACTGATAGAAAAGAGCTACAAAAAAAGCATGCGAAAAATGCAAAATACTTGCTCACTTGGATTAAATAAGATAAACTTAAACAAAAAGTTAGGTATGCCTAATAATATGTTTAGTTTAGACTTATACATAATAGGTCGCTCGACACAAATTCAGAGACCAGAAAATATAAAAACGAGAAAGGAACGATAAATAATGGAAAATTTAAAAATCCAGAATATGAATATAGCCTATCAAGGGCAGTCTGCAATAAAAAATGCAACACTTGCGTTTGAGCCGAATAAATTAACAGGGATCATCGGACCAAATGGAGCCGGGAAATCAACCTTATTGAAAGGGATCATGGGCTTGACGCCGTTAAATACTGGAGCAGTAAGTCTTTACGGCAAACCACTGAAGGAAAGGATAAACAAGGTAGCCTATGTTGAACAGAGACAAGAAATCGATCTCTCATTTCCGATAGATGTTTTCGGAACCGTGCTTTTTGGCACCTACTCCAAATTAGGTTTTTTCCAGAGACCAAAGCAAAAAGAAAAGGATCTGACATTAAAGGCTTTAGAGAAAGTCGGAATGGCAGCTTTTAAGGATCGGCACATCAGTGAATTATCCGGGGGACAGCTGCAACGTGTTTTCATTGCACGGGCGTTGGCTCAGGAAGCGGAGTGGTTGCTGCTTGATGAACCTTTTGCCGGGATCGATGCCACCAGTGAGAAAATCATCATTGAGCTGTTGAAACAACTTCGCGATGAAGGCAAATCAATCGTGATCGTGCATCATGATCTGCATAAAGTACAGTCTTATTTTGATAATATTGTCCTGATCAATAAAGAAGTGGTTGCCTTTGGTACGGTTTCCGAGGTATTTACTGCCAATAATATGGGAAGGGCTTATGGGGAAGCGATTTCCGAAATGATCAGTCTAGGAGGTGGAACAAATGTTAAATGAATTCATTCAAGGACTCTTGGATTTCCAATTCCTGCAGAACGCTTTGATCACTTCCGTTATGGTCGGGATATCTGCTGGAATCATCGGTTCCTTCATCATCTTGCGGGGAATGTCTTTGATGGGGGACGCCATCTCGCACGCAGTATTACCGGGAGTGGCGATTTCTTTTATGCTGGGGAGCAGCTATGTCATCGGTGCCACGGTTTTTGGGATGGCATCCGCCGCACTCATTGGTTTTGTCACGAAACACAGTCGTTTAAAAAACGATACGGCAATCGGAATCGTCTTCAGTGCATTTTTTGCGCTAGGAATCATCTTGATTTCCTTCGCCAGAAGCTCCACTGATTTATATCACATCCTCTTCGGGAATGTACTTGCTGTCCGTGATTCAGACATGTTCTTGACAGCCGCGGTGCTTGTTATCGTCTTGATCGCAGTGCCGCTTTTCTATAAACAACTCAAACTGACTTCTTTTGCACCGACGATTGCAAAATCATATGGTTGGAACATCAGTGCAATCAACTATGGGTTAATGTTTTTGCTGACACTAGTTGCTGTGACTTCGCTGCAGACAGTCGGGACGATTTTAGTGATCGCAATGCTGATCACACCGGCTGCGACAGCCTACCAACTGACCGACAAATTGATTGTTATGATTGTCCTGTCGACAGTATTTGGAACCCTCAGTTCTATCGTTGGGCTTTACTTCAGCTACAGTTACAACTTGCCGTCCGGAGCGACGATTGTCATGGCAGCAGCTATGTTTTTCATTTTGGCATTCATTTTTGCCCCGAAGAAGGGCCTTGTTGGTCAATTAAGAAAGGAGAATGTACATAATGAAGAATAAACTAATGTTGCTTGCTGCGGTGCTGTTTGTGGGTGTTTTGGGAGGATGCGGGAATTCTCCGGAAGAAGATAAAGGAAGTACGGATGCCTCAGAAACAACAGAAACCAAACTTAAAGTTGTCTCCACAAACTCCATTATTGGCGACATGGTAGAAAAAGTTGGAGGGAATCTGATCGATGCGCACAGTATCGTGCCAGTTGGGACTGATCCGCACGAATACGAACCCTTGCCGGTAGACATTCGAAAAGCCAGCGAAGCCGATGTTGTGTTTTACAATGGATTGAATCTGGAAACTGGCAATGGCTGGTTTGATAAATTGATGGAAACTGCCGGTAAAGCAGAAGATGAGGATTACTTCGTTGTCAGTAAAAATGTCGAACCAATTTATCTAACCGGAAACAGCTCACAACAAGATCCTCATGCTTGGCTGGATATTTCAAATGGTATTCGTTACATTAACGAAATCACGCGCGTTATGAGTGAAAAAGATCCTGAAAATAAAGCAACCTATGAAAAAAATGCGGATGCATACATTGCCGATTTAACGGAACTGGACAGCGAAGCAAAAAAAGAATTTGCTGATATCCCCGAAGAAAAGAAACTGTTGGTGACGAGCGAAGGAGCTTTCAAGTATTTCTCAAAAGCTTATGAATTACAAGCCGCCTATATTTGGGAAATCAATACCGAAGGTCAAGGTACGCCTGACCAGATGAAGCAAATCATTGAAAAAGTCCGAAATTCAGAAGTTCCGGTTCTCTTTGTGGAGACGAGTGTCGATCACAGAAGCATGGAACGATTATCAAATGAGGTGGATCTTCCCGTTTACAGCAATCTGTTCACGGATTCTATCGCGAAGCAAGGGGAAGACGGCGACAGCTATTACGATATGATGAAATGGAATGTAGAAAAGATTCATGAAGGATTAAGCCAATAAAAGAGGTTCATTAGCTTTCTATTGTGGTGCTTGACATTTCCGACCGGTATCGCTAAATTGGAGAAAAGTATAGCGTTAGCCATGCTGATTAACCTATTTTTTAATCTGATACCAGAAGAGGGGTCCACTCATGACAGCAGCAGCATTCACTTTCCAATCAAGCGACGGCACAGAAATCTTCGCGATGAAATGGTCTCCGGAAGAACTGCAGAAACCGAAAGCCGTCGTCCAGCTCGCGCATGGTTACGCGGAACATATCGGACGCTATGCTGCTTTTGCCAGCAAACTGGCGGATGCGGGAATCGTCGTCTACGGAAACGATCATCGCGGCCACGGCAAAACGAACGGGAATGTCGGCAAAGCAATCTGCTTTGCGGATGAGGCAGGATTCGACAAGGTCGTCGCAGATATGCGTGCGCTGACTGAAATCATTCAAACAGAAAACCCCGCCATTCCGCTGTTCCTGTTTGGTCACAGCATGGGCTCGATGTTGACCAGACGCTACATTCAGTTGTACGGGGACGATCTTACCGGCGCAGTTCTGTCCGGTTCCGGGGTATTTTCGAATGCCTTGCTGAAGCTCGGCACAGTCGTGGCAGCTTCGGAAATCAAAAGAAATGGAAGAGCATACCCAAGCCTATTGCTGGACAAGCTGGTCTTCCAGAACTTCAACCGGGGTTTCAAGCCCGCCCGGACGGATTTGGACTGGCTCAGCCGTGACGGGGCAGAAGTGGATAGGTTCTTGGCGGATCCGTTGCGAGGAAAAATCGGTTCAGCTGGCTATTTCCATGATTTCTTCAGCGGATTGTTGGCCATAAACGATTCTGCGAATATCCAGTCGACACCGAAGGACCTGCCGCTGCATTTCATTTCAGGCACCGCTGACCCGGTCGGGGGCAAGGCCGGAAAAGGCATCCTCCAGACATGCAAGGCTTATCAACAAGTTGGCCTTCAGAATGTGAGCTACAAACTATATGAGGGTGCCCGTCATGAACTGCTCAATGAGACGAACAAAGATGCAGTAACGCAGGACGTTATCGAGTGGATTGCTGCTCTTGTGGAGACCGTTTGATAATTACAAAATTAATGGAGCTTACCTGATTTTTCCGGAATTGGAGAAATCAGGTAAGCTTTTTTGTTAGACAAGTGTTTGTAGGTTCTCTATTGACAAATACATCGGGAGGCGATATATTATATATAGCGATACCCGACGTATCGGAAGAGGAGGTATATGATGGGAGCACCGCTTACGGAATCGATGTTTTATATTCTGCTTTCTTTGCTGCAGCCGAACCACGGTTACGGTATCATGCAACAGGTGGAAGAGCGGACGAAGGGCAGGGTCGCTCTGGGAGCAGGTACGCTTTATGGCGCACTGAACACGCTTTTGGAGAAAAAATGGATCATGCTACATAGTCAGGATGATCAGTCCCGCAAAAAGAAGGAATATCTGATCACGACACTCGGAAAAGAAGTTCTAAATGAGGAAATCGCCAGACTGGGCGAACTTCTCAAAAACGGCAGAAAGGCGATGGAAAATGATGAAAAAATTTAGGCTCTACTACGATAAAGACAAGGAAGAAACATTCCTGAATGACATGTCCGCAAAAGGCTACGCCATGAAACGTTTTTTCTTGGGATTGTATACTTTTGAAAAATGCCAGCTGGGGGAATATACCTATCGTGTCGATCTCATCAGCGATAAGACGGTCGAACAACGCAATGAACTGTATGATCTGATACGTGACTCCGGTGGGGAACTCGTGCAGACGTGGGGCATCTGGGCAATCTTCCGGAAGAAAGGTAGCTTTGAACTCTACACCGATCCGGAAAGCCAGATCAAACAATTCAGACGCATCCGGACGATATTTGTACGCGTGGCCATTGTAGAATTCCTGCTTTCCATCCCGCAGTGGTACAATGCAATCCAAACAAAGGAGCCGATGCTCCTATTGATGTCTATGCTTTTGACATTGATTGCCTTTGTTTTCCTGAAGCAAGCCAGGACATGCACAAAGAAAATAACCGAACTGGAAAAATAGAGTTAATCAATAGTTATTTTCGCTATAAAAGTAATGTCACTGCTTATCCTGAAAATAAGGTTGCTTACAATTTTAGTCTTATGCTATGATGGCGTAGTGAATTCATTAGATTTTAATTAAATTAAAATGATGAAACATGTCATTATTTATTTTGGAGGTAACTTATGGATAAAGCATTAATTTTTATGGCGATGGCTGGCTACATGTCGATCATCATAGGTATCGGTTTTTATTACTACAAGCGATCAAACGAAAGCTCCGATAATTTCTTCTTGGGCGGACGCAGTCTGGGTCCTTGGGTTGCTGCAATCAGTGCGGGCGCCTCGGACATGAGCGGTTGGCTCCTGATGGGCCTTCCCGGCGTGGCTTATTGGTCAGGGCTGTCGGACGCATTCTGGACAGCGATCGGCTTGGCATTGGGGACATCTTTGAACTGGATCATCGTCTCGAAGCGGTTGCGTCATTATTCTGAATCCGCGGAAGCAATCACGTTGCCGGAATTCTTCAGCAATCGATTCCATGAGGATAAGCGCGTCATTTTGACAGTATCTTCCACGTTCATCTTCGTTTTCTTTTCCGTCTATGCAGCCAGCTGTTTTGTGACGGTAGGGAAACTCTTCGCAACTTTGTTCGAAGTGCCTTACATCCCGGTGATGATCGCCGGAGCGGTGTTCGTCGTGTTCTACACGTTCATCGGCGGATTTTTGGCTGAGAGTGTTTCCGACTTTATGCAGGGCATCATCATGATTGCGGCGTTGGCTGTTGTTTTGGTCGGAGGTGTCGTGCATGCCGGTGGTCCCGGAGCGGTCATCGATAACCTGAAAGGCATCCCAGGATTTTTGGATTTCTTCGGAATCGCAACACCGACATTGGTTGATGGTGTGCAACAAGCTGATGGCGCGATGGCTGCCTTTGGACCTGCAGGCAAATACGGACTGATCACAATTGCGTCCAGCATGGCTTGGGGCCTTGGATACTTCGGTATGCCGCAAGTGCTGTTGCGCTTTATGGCGATCCGTTCGGCTGATGATATCAAGCAATCACGCCGGATCGGGATTATTTGGGCGACTCTTTCATTGGGCGCTGCCGTCCTGATCGGTCTGATCGGACGTTCGATGTTCCCGATGGCGTTGACGACTGCTTCCACTTCAGAAACGATCTTCATCGAGATGGCGACGTTATTGTTCCCGCCTCTTTTGGCCGGAATCGTCATGTCAGGTATTTTGGCGGCGACGATCAGTTCCGCGGATTCGTATCTGCTGATTGCCGCAAGTGCTTTCTCGAAAAACATCTACAAAGGTGTTTTGCGCAAGGATGCCTCCGATCAGCAAATCATGGCAATGACGCGGATGATTTTGATTGTTTTGGCGATCCTAGGAATCATCATCGCTTTGGATGAGAACTCCGTCATCTTCACGATCGTATCCTTCGCCTGGGCGGGCTTCGGTGCGACATTCGGACCGTTGATGCTGTTCTCCTTATTCTGGAAAAAAACCACGCGTCAAGGTGCCATTGCTGGCATGTTGACAGGCGGAATCGCTGTTTTCATCTGGAAACTTTTGATCAAACCGATCGGCGGCGTGTTCGGCATCTACGAACTGTTGCCGGCATTCATCCTTTCTTGTGTGGCGATAGTGATGTTCTCCTTGATTGGGGAAAAACCATCCGCTGCGATGGAAGAGGAATTCGAAATGGTGAAAAGCCAGTCGAAAGCTTAAAAATAGTGCGCATAAAAAACACAATCCTTTATCATGGGTTGTGTTTTTTTATGGCGTAGTGCGGGGTGTGCAAGTAAGATTTGATATCAAGACCTGCATCTCCGGTGAGGATCTTCTGACCTGAGCAGGGAAAGATGAAAGGCGAATACAACTTTTTCGGAATACGAGGGCGTTCACTGTGATTCATGAATGTTGCGGAACAACTGTTTAAGAATCGTTCGGAAAAATCATTTGAAAAAAAATATAGTTTTCTATCCAAAATCATTGACATATGCAGCATATTTGTATAGAATTTAGCTTGCATAAATTGAATATCTCTTATTAATAGCCGTTGAGACGAGGGGTCGAAGATACGGTGGCAAACCAATCAATCTAATTTTTTTCAGTACAGATTGATATTGGGTGCCCAACCTGAGCGTAGGATTATCCAAGTCCTATGAGCAATAAGAGGAAAAGCAGCTGATAGATATCGAAGCTTTCCTTTGGTTGGAGAGCTTTTTTTATGCCCATTTTTTATATCAAAGGGGGAAATCTATTTGGCTGAAAAGGTTTTATTCAATTCAGACACTTATTTGGATGGTCATTCTGACAAAATTACTTACCAAATTTCTAACGTTAAAGCAAAAAATATTACACATATCAAAATGCCGCTTTTCGAAGCGCTTGTTAAATATGCGAAACAGGACGTTACGCCTTTCGATGTCCCTGGACATAAAATGGGTGCGCAGATGACACCATTTAAAATGGCAGTCGGTGATATGACGATGCAGATGGATGTCAACTCCATGAAAGAATTGGACTTGTTGAGCCATCCGCAATCCGTCATAAAAGAAGCACAGGAATTGGCTGCAAAAGCATACAATGCCGATCAGGCCTTTTTCTTGGTGAACGGTACGACTGTAGGAATTCAAGCGATGATCATGAGCGTTGTGGGACCGAACGATACAATTTTGGTTCCCCGCAACTGCCATAAATCAGTGATGAACGGGTTGATCCTGAGCGGCGCAAAGCCAATCTTCATCCAGCCCGAAATGGATTTGGCCTTCGGAATTTCTCACGGAATCTCCGTGGAACGCATCATCCAAGGATTGGATGAAAATCCTAAAGCGAAAGCTCTTTTGGTCACTTATCCGACTTATTTCGGATCTTTGAACGATTTGGAAACAATCTGTGATATCGCGCATGAACGCGGTGTTGTGGTCATTGTTGACAGTGCGCACGGAGCGCATTTGCCGTTCATGCCCGGAAAAATGAAGGATCCGATGAAAGCTGGAGCCGATGCGGTGACTTATTCTATGCATAAAACCGGCGGATCCTTGACGCAAAGTTCCTTGATGGTGATGCAAGGGGATCGCATTTCTGCTACAAAATTACAAAAAGTGCTGAACATGCTGCAATCGACCAGCGCGAATTACTTGTTGATGAGCTCTATCGATGCTGCACGCAGCGAATTGGCGATGTACGGCAAAGACCGCTACAAAAAACTGCGCCCGATCGTCAGCGAAGCGATTGAAGCAATCGAAGCATTCGGCGACTATGAAGTTTTGAAATCCGACTACATCAAAGATAAATTCTACCAGACTTATGACTGGACTAAATTAGTGATCCGAGTCAATGATATCGGCCTGACCGGCTTCGAAGTCTACACGATCATGAAGGAAGAATATGGCATCCAATTGGAGCTGGCTGAAGGCTATGTCGTGATGGCAGTTATCAGCACAGCCGACACACGCGAAACAATCGGGAGACTGGTTGATGCCTTGATGGATGTACGCAGACGCTACAAAAAAGCAAGCCAACATTTCGATGCGCACGTGATGACTTGCAGCATCAACAAATTGGCCTGCAGCCCGCGCGACGCGTTCTATGCCGATAATGAAGTGGTCAGCATCGACGACGCAATCGGACGCATCAGTGCCGATTCAATCATGATCTATCCACCAGGAATTCCGTTGATCATCCCTGGTGAAGTGATTTCTGAGGCAGTCGTTCAGCATTACCACTACTACAATGAAACATTAGGCAATGTCTTGACTGAGGAAAAAATGCCTCATCAGATCAAAGTTCTGAAAGATTAAGCAATCGAAACAACAATCAAATAGCATACAGTTGGAGGACGGCAGAAAGTGAAAAATAACATGAACATCCAGACCTTTATCGGCTGCGAATCTTCATTTGAAGAAGCATCTACCGTATTATTCGGGATTCCATTCGACGGAACAACCAGTTTCAGGCCAGGCACGCGCTTTGCGATGCAAGCGATCCGCCAAGATTCATTCGGCTTGGAAAGTTATTCCCCTTATTTGGATCGTGATCTTGAAGAAGAGGCCATCCATGATGGCGGAGATCTGGATCTGCCTTTTGGCAACACAGAGCGTGTATTGAGCGATATCTCAACCTATACAAAAGAAGTACTGGACAGCGGCAAGAAATTTCTGATGGTCGGCGGCGAGCATCTCGTTAGCTTGCCTACTATCGAAGCTGCCTATGAGAAATACCCAAATCTGCATGTCATCCATATCGATGCCCACACAGATCTGCGTGAAGACTATATGGGAGAACCGCTGTCGCATGCCTCGGTCATCCGCCGCTGCTTCGACTTTTTGGGAGACGGCCGCATTTTCCAATTCGGTATCCGTTCCGGTTTGAAGGAAGAATTCGAATGGGCGAAAGAGCATACTTATATGGAAAAATTCACCATCGAAACGCTGCCGCAGATTGTACAGCAATTGAAGGATGTTCCCGTTTATGTGACGATTGATCTGGACGTTTTGGACCCAGGAACTTTCCCGGGAACCGGCACACCTGAGCCAGGCGGCATCACCTACAAAGAATTGTTGGCGGGTATCGCTGTGCTGCAGGAATTGAATCAGATCGTTGCAGCCGACGTCGTTGAGCTTTCTCCGCAATACGATCCGTCGGGCGCTTCGACTGCTATGGCCTGCAAGACCGTCAGAGAAATGCTTTTGACACTTACTAAATAGAACAAAATCTATTACCCGACCTTAAAATTAATCAAGGTCGGGTATTTTTTAATAAATAATAGCATCTGCAGGTCAAAATGACAGAATGAAACCAACTTGCATTAAAAAGTCATGAAAACGGTAATTGTTTACATGGCGATGTTATGAAATCTATCACAAGTCAGTGAACGGCTGATAGGTTGTATAATTGTGTTATATCAAATGTTTTTTCCAAAGTTAATATTGTTACTATCAAAAAAAAGATGCAACTAATTGTGAAAAAATGAATGAAAATGGATTGTATTTAAATTAGAGTTTGATTATAATATCAGAATAACATAATAGAAAGTAGGGACGCCGAAATGAATAGTTACACTCCTCCAAAAAAACAAGGAATGTATGATCCCGCCTACGAGCATGATGCATGCGGTATGGGATTTGTCGTTGATATCAATGGTAATGGCTCTTATAAATTAGTCTCTGATGCGTTGGATTTATTGGAAAATATGGAGCACAGGGGTGCTTCCGGCGCTGATGCCAAAACAGGTGACGGAGCAGGTATCATGGTGCAGATTCCTCATCATTTTTTCAGCAGGGAGTGCGACGTCCTAGGAATCCATTTGCCTAAAAAAGGCGATTATGGAGTAGGGATGCTCTTTGCCCATAAATATGACGATCTACGTCACGAACAAATGAGAATGGTGGAAGAGATTGTCACTTCCGAAGGTCAAAAAGTGTTGGGTTGGCGTGAGGTTCCGATCGACAGCTCTGAAATCGGTGTGACTGCAAAGGCAGCTATCCCGCGTTTTATCCAAGTCTTTGTCGGTAAAGGAAATCCTGAGATGACTGAAATGGATTTCGAACGCAAATTGTTCGTCATCCGTAAATTATCTGAAAAACTAATCGTACCGATGAGCGAAAAAAGAGGCGGCTCGTTCTATTTTGCCAGTTTCTCTTCGAAAACAATCGTCTACAAAGGGATGTTGACTGCAGAACAATTGCGCAGCTTCTATCTTGATTTGACGGATTTGGATTTCACATCTGCTTTGGCGATGGTCCATTCCCGTTTCAGTACGAATACTTTCCCAAGTTGGGAAAGAGCTCATCCAAACCGTTACTTGATTCACAATGGCGAAATCAACACAATCCGCGGGAACATCAATTGGATGCGCGCCCGTCAAGGCAGCATGTCCCAGGATCTGTTGGATGCCAGTGAAAAAATCTACCCGATCGTCGACGAAACGGGGAGTGACTCTTCCCAATTCGACAACAATCTGGAATTCTTGTATCTAAACGGCCGCTCATTGCCGGAAGCTGTCATGATGATGGTTCCTGAGCCATGGGAAAAGAACAAAACGATGTCGAAATCCAAAAAAGATTTCTATAACTTCAACAACTTCCTTATGGAACCATGGGATGGCCCTGCAGCAATGGGCTTCACGGATGGGGAAATCGTCGGAGCGGTGTTGGACAGAAACGGTTTGCGTCCGTCCCGTTACTATGTGACGAAAGATGATCGCGTAATCCTTTCATCCGAAGTAGGTGTCGTAGATGTGCGTCCGGAAGATGTAGCCTACAAAGGCCGTCTGGAGCCAGGTAAGATGCTGTTGATCGATACGAAGCAAAAACGTATCATCTCGGATGAAGAAATCAAAGAAACGGTAGCTGCTAAACAACCTTACGGAGAATGGGCTGAGAAGCATCTGTCCAAAATGAAGGATATTGCGCCTGCTCCGTTGACCGTAATTGTTGATCCTGAAGAGTTGTTGCACCAACAGAAAGCTTTCGGTTATACGTTCGAGGACATCCAGTTACTGATCAAACCGATGGCCGTTACAGGTGGCGATTCAGTCGGAGCAATGGGGATCGATTCTCCATTGGCAGTCTTATCAGACAAACCACAGATGTTGTATCTGTACTTCAAACAATTATTTGCGCAAGTTACGAACCCTCCGATTGATGGGATCCGTGAGGAAATTGTTACTTCCGATACGATGCTTGTCGGAAATTGCGGTAACCTGTTAGATCCGGATAAGGCTGATACGCATGCCATCTACTTGGATAGCCCAATTTTGACGGATTCTGAATTAGCGAAAATCAAAGCGTTGCAGGATGACAAATTCAAAACAGTCACGCTTTCCCTTTTATACCGCGTCGAAGAAGATGCGAAAGGGATGGAAAAAGCTTTGGAACGTCTATTCAATGCAGCGGACAAAGCCATTGCTTCAGGCGCCAACATTTTGGTCCTTTCCGACCGTGGTGTGAACGCTGAATGGGCAGCCATTCCGGCTTTATTGGCTGTTTCTGGTCTGCATCATCATTTGATCCGCGAAGAAACACGCACGAGCGTCGGCCTTGTGCTGGAATCCGGTGAACCAAGAGAAGTGCATCATTACTGCACATTGGTCGGATACGGCTGTAACGCGGTCAATCCTTACTTGACTTATGCGACCATCCGCGAACTTGCTGAAGAAGGCTTGTTGGACGGACTGGATGCTGAGGCAGCGGAAGCGAACTACATCCACGCGGCTGTCCATGGTATGTCCAAAGTATTGACAAAAATGGGTATTTCAACAATGCGCAGTTATCACGGTGCACAAATTTTTGAAGCACTGGGAGTCAACAGCGAAGTTGTCGCTAAATACTTTACAGGCACGCCTACCCGAATCGAAGGAATCGGCCTGCAGGAAATTGCGACAGAAAACAGAATGCGTCACGACAGTGCCTATAAAGCTACAGCGCCTTACAGCGAAACGCTGGGAGTGGGCGGCCATTTCCAATACTCGGCTATGGGTGAAGAACACTTGTACAATCCGAGCACGATTTACCGTCTGCAGCAAGCGACTCGCCAAGGGGACTATGAGCAATACAAAGAGTTCTCTCGCGAAATCAATGCTGAGACGAAGGCGTATACGCTGCGTCAACTGATGCAATTCAAGCCAAACGCACAAGACGCGATTCCAATCGAAGAAGTCGAATCGGCTGAAAGCATCGTGAAACGCTTCAAGACTGGAGCGATGTCTTACGGTTCGATCAGTATCGAAGCGCACCAAACCTTAGCGATCGCAATGAACCGTCTCGGCGGGATGAGCAACTCGGGTGAGGGTGGAGAAGATCCGCGCCGTTTCGAATTGGATGAAAACGGAGATTCCCGCAACAGTGCCATCAAGCAAGTCGCTTCCGGACGTTTCGGCGTTACGAGCCATTACTTGGTGAACGCGAAGGAAATCCAGATCAAGATGGCCCAAGGTGCAAAACCGGGTGAAGGCGGACAATTGCCAGGACAGAAAGTATATCCTGAAATCGCCAAAACACGTGGCTCCATCGCGGGTGTGGGCTTGATTTCACCGCCTCCGCATCATGATATCTACTCCATCGAAGATTTGAAAGAATTGATCTTCGACTTGAAGAATGCCAACCGTCATGCGCGCATCAACGTGAAGTTGGTTTCTGAAGCCGGCGTTGGTACGATCGCAGCTGGAGTTGCGAAAGCAAATGCCGATACGATCCTGATAAGCGGTTATGACGGCGGTACAGGTGCAGCACCAAGAACCAGCATCCGTAATACCGGCTTGCCGTGGGAACTGGGCTTGGCGGAAGCACACCAAACATTAGTATTGAACAAATTGCGTGACCGTGTTCGCGTCGAAACGGATGGTAAATTATTGACCGGTCGCGATGTTGCGATCGCCTGTATGTTGGGTGCCGAAGAATTCGGCTTTGCGACAACACCGCTAGTGGCTATCGGCTGCATCATGATGCGTGTCTGCCACCTGAACACATGTCCAGTGGGTATCGCAACGCAGGATGAAACGTTGCGCAAGAACTTCCAAGGCAAACCAGAATATGTCGTGAACTTCATGATGTTCGTTGCCGAAGAATTGCGTGAAATCATGGCGAAATTAGGTTTCCGCACGATCAATGAAATGGTCGGACGCAGCGACAAGCTGAAGATGAAAGAAAATGTGAAGCATTGGAAAGCGAAGACAGTCGATCTGTCCAGCGTATTGTACCAACCATATGCAGCACCGAATGTCGGCAGATACAACATGACGGAGCAAGACCATGAGTTAGAGAAAACATTGGATATGCGTCGTCTGTTGAGAATCGTGAAACCGGCCATCGACTTTAAGAAACGCATCGTAGCAAAATCAGCTATCCAAAACATCGACCGCGTTGTCGGAACCATCATCGGCAGCGAAATATCGAAAAAATATGGTGCTGAAGGCTTGCCGGAAGATACGATCCAATTGACATTCGTGGGCTCGGCAGGACAAAGTTTCGGCGCATTCATTCCGAAAGGGATGACATTGACGCTGGAAGGCGATTCGAACGACTATATAGGTAAAGGCTTGTCCGGTGGTAAAATCATCGTACGCGTACCGAATGAGGCTACATTCGCACCTGAAGAAAACATCATCACCGGGAACGTCGCTTTCTATGGCGCGACGAGTGGTAAAGCATACATCAACGGAATCGCCGGTGAACGTTTCTGCGTTCGTAACAGTGGCGTGGATACTGTCGTTGAAGGAATCGGCGACCACGGTTGTGAGTACATGACTGGCGGAACGGTTCTGATCATCGGGAAAACCGGACGTAACTTCGCTGCGGGGATGTCGGGCGGGGTAGCTTATATCCTTGATTTCGATGAAAATAACCTGAACATGGAAATGGTCAGCGCAACGACAGATTTGAATAACACAGAGTATGACACAATCAAACGCATGCTGCAGGAGCATATGATCTTTACGGGAAGTCCAAAAGCGCAAAACATCTTGGCTAACTGGGATCAAATGAAATCCCGCTTCACTAAGGTCATTTCCAACGACTACAAGTTCATCCTGGAAAACATCGAAATAGCGAACCAGATGGGCATCACCGGAGAAGAAGCAATGCGTTATGCCTTTGATGAGCGCTACAAACCAGTTGTGACAAACTAAGGAGGAGGGATAAGATGGGAAAAGTTACTGGATTTAAGGAATATAGCCGTTCCAATTATGAAAAGATTTCTCCGGAAGTCCGCATCAAAAATTGGGGCGAAATGCGTGAAGAAACATCAGAAGAAAAAATTCGGACCCAAGCGGCCCGTTGTATGAGCTGTGGCATTCCGTTCTGTTCAGCAGGCATCATGTTGCCGAACGGAGCGTCCGGTTGCCCACTGCACAATCTCATCCCCGAGTGGAATGACATGGTGTATCGCGGTCAATGGAAAGAAGCGTACGAACGTTTATCCTTGACCAATCCGTTTCCGGAATTTACAGGACGTGTCTGTCCTGCTCCTTGTGAAGGATCTTGTACAGTGGGACTTATCGGTGAACCTGTAACGATTAGCAGCATCGAATACGAAATCATCGAACATGCTTTCCAGAATGGTTGGGTAAAACCGGCGAAAGCTCCAGCAACCGGCAAACGCGTTGCGGTTGTCGGCTCCGGTCCTGCCGGTCTTGCGACTGCGCACTACTTGACTTCAGTCGGTCATGCGGTCACTGTCTTCGAAAGAAGCGATCGTCCGGGTGGTTTATTGATGTACGGTATCCCGAACATGAAATTGGACAAGGATATCATCCAAAGAAGACTGGACATCCTGGAAGAAGCCGGCGTGGCCTTTGTCTGCAACACTGAAATCGGCAAAGACATCACTGCGCAGGAATTGGTTGACACGTATGATGCAGTCGTTCTATGCGGCGGCGCAACCCGCGCCCGCGGAATCAATGTTGAAGGCAATGACGCAAAAGGCGTGCATATGGCTATGGACTTCCTGACTGCAAACACACAAAACATCCTTGCGGGTGAACCGCAGGAAAGCAAAATCACTGCCAAAGACAAACACGTCATCGTAATCGGTGGCGGGGACACCGGTACCGATTGTGTCGGTACTTCCATCCGTCATGGGGCGAAGAGCGTGCATCAATTCGAAATCATGCCGCAAGCACCGGAAAAACGTGATGCAGATACGAACCCTTGGCCAGAATGGCCTAAAAAGCTGAAAACGGACTACGGCCAAGAAGAAGCAATCTACTTGACCGGCTACGATCCGCGCAACTACGAGATCAACACGACGAAAGTCGAAAAGAATGAGGCAGGCGAAGTTACGGCTGTCCATACTGTTCAGATCGAATGGAAACGTGATGCGTTAGGCAGAATGAATCCAGTTCCAGTCGAAGGAACCGAAAAAGTCTGGAAAGCGGACCTAGTCTTGCTGGCTATGGGCTTCACCGGTCCTGAAGATACGATTCCGGATGAATTAGCTTTGAAACGCGATCTGCGCAGCAATATCCAAGCAGCAGAGACCGACTATAAAACTAACGTGGAAAAAGTCTTTACATGCGGCGACATGCGCCGCGGGCAAAGCTTAGTCGTGTGGGCTTTGCAAGAAGGAAAACTAGCCGCGGGCGAAGTGGACCGTTTCTTGTCAGGCGACACTGACATCTACTAATCAATTGAAAAAACCCGAAGCAACGTGAATTCGCTGCTTCGGGTTTTTGGCGGTTTTAGGGTGTCGGGGTGTTGGGATCTCCAGCTCCGATGAGAGGGTCGCTCATCGGAGAACAGCTTGTGCCGTGAGCTCAACTCCGGCGAGCGAATGTCCGCCGGAGTAGACTGCGCTGCGGACGGTTGTGCTCCGGCGAAGCCGCCGAGGTCGGAGGTAATCGTCTTTTTGGATCTTCTCCTTCGGCACAGCACCTCCTCTCCGGAGGAAAAAGTCAGCTTCAATGACCATCGCCTTTTCTGCATCTGACCGGACAATGGATCAAGCGTGACAAGCTATTCAGGTTGCCTAAATAATCCCATATATTGAAATTCGAAATATAGCTCAAAAAAATGGTATAATACTAGCATCAAATCCTTAAATGGTTTAAGAGGGAAGATTCGAAGGAAAAGAAAGGGTGCAGAGTTGTGAAAAATTGGAAAAGTGTGGCGATTGCCTATGGCCTGCCAGCAGTCGTTCTTTTAGGATATTGGTATTCGGCGTTGACCCCAGTGTCGATCCAGTCACCAGAGTTTTGGACGAATATGTTTTTGTATTTGGTCGCAAGTGCAGCATTGATGAACGTCTTGGATCGGTCAAAAGCCGATAAAGTCAACAAAGTTTCTGGAGCTATCATCGGGATTAGCATAGTCTTCATCATTGGTGGGATGCTTTTTGGCTCCCAAATTTTCAGGGCCAAAGATTATGCCAGCTTGATTACGCACACAGAAGGTAATTTTGAGGAGGATCTGACCATTACGGACCCTTCGCAGATACCGACGATCGACCGCGATATGGCAGAGCGTTTGGGGAGCCGTAAGCTTGGCGAAGTCCTCAATTTGGTTTCCCAATTCGACGTCAGCACGGAATACACGCAGATTGCTTACAAAGGTGATTCAGTCCGCGTTTCGCCATTGGAATACGTCAGCTTTTTCCGTTGGTTGAACAATCGCGCCGATGGCATTCCGCATTATGTGACCGTCGATATGGTGACGGGAGATTCTGAATTGGTGAATCTGGAGAAAAACATCCGTTATTCCCATTCAGGCTATTTCGGGGATGACATCACGCGCCATATCTTTTTCAACTATCCGACTGTGATGTTCGAAAATCCGGTCTTTGAACTGGATGAAGAAGGCAATCCGTATTACATTGCGCCTATCGTTGAAAAGAAATTCAGCTTCATGGGGCCTAAGGAAGTTGTCGGCGTTTTCGTCGTGGATGCTTCCTCCGGTGACATCACGCGCTATAGTGTTGCAGATGTACCTGATTGGGTAGATCGCGTGTTCCCAGCGAACATGGTGATGACGCAAATCAATTACAATGGGCAATATCAAGGCGGGTACCTAAACAGCGTCATCAGCAAGAAGGGCGTCATCCAAAATGCGGATGGCTACAACTACATCGTGCTGAATGATGATCTGTATCTGTACACCGGTTTGACTTCCGTTGCGGCAGATGAATCAAATATCGGTTTTGTGCTGGTCAATTCCAGGACCAAGGAATCGAAACGCTACAACATCAGCACAGCGACCGAATGGAGTGCCATGGAGAGCGCTCAGGGATCGGTGCAGGAAAAAGGCTATATCAGCACATTCCCGCTTTTGTTCAATATGGAAAGCAAGCCGGTTTATCAATTGTCCTTGAAGGATGATGCCGGTTTGATCAAAATGTACGCCTTTGTGAATGCGACGAACTATCAGAAAGTCGGGACCGGCAATTCCTTGGCTGCTGCGTGGAACGCTTATACTGGCGGCGTCGTTTCCACGACAACCGACGAGGAAGAAGAAGTCGTCGAGACCGAAACAATCAGTGGTGCCATCACCGCCATGGAATCAGTCGTCATCGACGGCGAAACGACTTACTACTTCACGTTGGAAGGCGATGCAGAAACCATCTATATCGCTAAAGTATCCATCGACAAGCAGCTGCCGTTCATCAAAGCCGGGGACAGCGTGACGATAGAAGTGGACGGCGCCCGCGTCGTATCCATCATCAAACAGTAACCTTTTACATATGAAAACAGGGCCGCTCCGGCATTAACGCTGGAGTGGCCTTTTTTGTTTGGATGCTTATGATGGCTTGGTTGCCTTGCAGGAGGAAAAAACTACAAAAAGATCATCACCTCCGACCACGGCGGCTTCGACGGAGTACAGCCGTCCGCAATGCCGTCTCCTCCGTCGGACATTCTCTCGTCGGAGTTGAGCTGTCTGGCGCAATTGTGATCCGAGGAGGCGCATTTTCATCGGAGTTAACGTTCCATAAATAAACAGATATAGCACGACGGGATCAAACGAAAAAAGAAAAAATGACTTCCCTGCAAATGCAAAAGATTGACGTAATAAGGGATGTTGTTGCATAGTAAAGATAAGAAAGCATGCGAAAGGAAGCGCTGCACCATGGCAAATAAAGTGACCCATCCGATCCTGTTTCAAGGCGACCTGCAAAAGAAAGGTCCCTATTTTGAAGGGTGGTATTTCAAGAGTGTTTCGGCAGACGAAAAGACCGTCCTCAGTCTGATTCCCGGCATTTCCATTACCGAGGAAGACCCGCACTGTTTCATCCAATATTCCTGTGTCCATGTCGGAAATGCGCTTGAAAAAGAGATGCGGACCGGCTACATCCGCTATCCTCTGTCTGCATTTCAATGTAACCAAAGTCCCTTTGTGCTGAAAGTCGGCAACAGCATTTTTTCAGAAACACTCGTTAGTGTGCATCTGGAGGAGGATGATTTCGGGATAGAAGGCATCCTTAAACTGGGGCCATTCCAAGCGGTCAAACGCACACCGATGTCGCCATCCATTATGGGTTTCTTCGCTTACATACCGAACATGGAATGCTACCACGGCGTCATCAGCATGAATCACGCCATCGACGGGACGGTTGCGATTGGAACCAAGACAAGTGATTTTACAGGCGGCAAAGGCTACATTGAAAAGGACTGGGGATCGTCTTTCCCGGAGGAGTATGTCTGGATCCAGTGCAACCATTTCCTAGAGGAGCAAACCAGCCTTTTCTTCTCGGTGGCGAAAATTCCTTTCCGGGGTTCCTCTTTCGAAGGCTTCATTTGCAATTTCATCGTGGATGGAGAGGAATACCGATTTGCGACCTATAACCGCAGCAAATTCACATTGGGATTGTTGACCGATGATCGGATCGAAATCGAAGTTTCCCATGGCTCCGCCTCCCTTACCATCTGTGCGGAAGTACTTCACGGCGCTGCCTTGGTGGCGCCGACCAGACAGGGTATGGATAAGTTGATTAAAGAAGGACTATCGGGCATCGTCACGGTCGACTTCACCGATAAGAAAACGGGGAAAAATTACCACGATGTCGGAAATGTAGCCGGCATTGAAGTGGTGCGTTAATTATTATAAAAATAAAATACATTCGAAAGAAGGAATCCGTATGTTGACAAGTCTATTTCCTTATCTGAATTTCGATGGCAACGCCAAAGAAGCAACGCATTATTATGTTGAGCTCCTTGAAGGCGAGTTGCTTGGCATCACAACATTCGGGGAAGCACCGAAGGACGATACGGCTGCGGCAGAAGAGTTTTCCCTGCCGCCGGGTGTGGAGGATCTGATAATGAATGCGCAAATCAGACTGAAAAATGGCGCTATGCTGATGATTTCCGATGTTTTCCCGGGAAGGGAATTCCATACCGGCAACAATCTATCCTTGACGCTGACCTACGATGATGTGGAGGAAGCCCGGGCTGTCTTCAACCGCTTGGCAGAGGGCGGCTCCATCAGCATGGAACTCCAACAGACTTTCTGGAGCCCGCTTTACGGCAGTCTGATTGACCGCTACGGCATCGAGTGGCAGATATCAGTTGACGCAGTTTGAGTTTCTGAGTTTCAGAAATTGTTTGATGATGCAGAATGGAGGGGAAGCAATTGAGCCAAAATCTGTTTACATATCGCATCCAAACGAGCGGCAAACAGTCGCTGACGAACATTGATGTCTATCTCGAGGACGCTCTGGCGAAAAGCGGCGTGAAGGACGGCATCATGGTCGTCTTTTGTCCGCATACGACAGCCGCCATAACGATCAATGAAAATGCCGACCCAGATGTGCAGAAGGACATGAATTGGGGCTATACGGATACGTTCCCAACTAAAGGCAGCTATCACCATGTCGAAGGCAACTCCGACGCCCACATCAAGTCATCCTTGACCGGTGTCAGTGAAACGATCATCGTGACGGAAGGACGGATGCTGCTGGGTACTTGGCAAAGCATCTACTTCTGGGATTATGACGGCCCACGTAACCGCAAATTCCACGTGAAGATCATCTCCGGTTAGATTTGAAAGGGAATCTGAGCATATTATTTCGAATTCGAGATAATAGCGTGTATACTATAGAAAAACAAGTGGTAGGTGAGGACACGATGCTGGAGGATATTCAGAAAATATTGGCGAGGCATGAACCCGAGCCAATCGGGGAACAGCGCTACTTTTCCGTTCTGCTTCCTTTGATCAGGGTGGACGGGGCGCTTCATGTGCTTTATGAAGTGCGCGGCGAGCATATCTCCCAACCGGGCGACACGTCATTTCCGGGCGGCGCAGTGGAGCCGGGAGAAAGTTTTGAAGCGACGGCCATTCGGGAAACAATGGAAGAGTTGAACCTAAAAAGGGACAATATTAAAGTTTTGGGGGAAATGGACTATATCATGAATGAGCGCGCGATTATTCATTGTTTCGTTGGGGAGATCATTGGCGTGGACAAGGATGATATCTGCTTCAACAAAGAAGTACAGGAAATCTTCACGGTTCCTCTTCAGTATTTCATGGATAACCGGCCGACTTATTACTCTTCAACGGTCAGGCTGGAGCACCCAGACGACTTCCCGTTCGAATTGATTCCTAACGGTAGGGACTACAAATTCAGAATCGGCGTCCATAGTGTGCCGTTCTACCATCTAGAGACCCATCGCCTTTGGGGATTCACTGCGAACCTGACCGACCGCTTCGTGAGCATACTGGAACAAAATGAAAATCAGAGCGCAGAATAAAAAGCATGAGCCCAATCATTCAAGGGCTCATGCTTTTTTCGGTACATAAAGGCACCATACTGGCCTGTTCGGGTGGCGAGTGCTTCTTACGCATCCACAATACTTTTCTCCTATAAAGGCCGCTTTTGCGAAGCTGAGGGGGCAGGCTGATGCTCGGGTCAAGTTAATTTCTTGGTAGAGATTCTATTTCGTTTTACTCAAACGCTGAAAACATGCTCCCGATAGGCTTCGAAGCTGGCATGCACATGCGGTTGGACTTTCTTCAACGAAACAGGGCGGCCTTCTTCGTTCAGGAAGCAATGCTTGCTTTTGCCTGTCGTGCGCAATTCGCCAGTTGCGACATCGATGACACGGTAGGCCAGACACAATTTGACGCCGTTGTACGAATCGATTTCGGTCAGGACATAGACGGAGTCCCCAAAGCGTGCCATCGTTTTGTACTGCGCTTCGACGGAAAGGACCGGGCTGATGATGCCGGCTTCCTCCAATTTCGCATAATTCGCGCCGATCTGGTCAAGATAGTCCACGCGGGCTTCTTCGAACCAACGGATGTAATTGGAGTGGTGAATGATCTTCATCTGGTCCGTTTCATAATATTGAGCGACGTGGACGTAGGGCTTTAATTCATTTTTCAAGAAAAAGTTCCTCCTTGTGACAACTTTCTTTCAATAAGAAAAGGAGCAGAAATCTGCTCCTTTTAGTGCGTAAAATAAGTTGTCTAGCTACACGGGTAAGCCCTTCGGAATTTAGATAAATCGCACCTATTGCGCTCTTCGATGCTCAGGCGGTACGATTTCCTAAAATTCATTCAGGGCTGAACGAACCCGTTCCGCTTTTCTGTTTTTTTATTTTGCTTCGATCTCGATCAAGAGGTCTCCGGCTTCGATCTGATCGCCGTCGATGACATAGATCTGATCGACGACACCGTTGATTGTGGAACGGATCATCGTTTCCATCTTCATCGCTTCTGTGATCACGACTGGATCGCCTTGCGATACGCGGTCGCCGCGTTTGACGAGAACTTCCAATACAGAACCCGGCATTGTTGCGCCGACGTGTTCTTTGTTGGTAGGTTCCGCTTTTTTGCGGATCGCTTTCGTGCTGGTGATGGACATGTCTTTGACTTCAATTTCACGGCCTTGGCCATTCAGGTCGAAGTAAAGGATGCGCATTCCGTCCGAATCAGGTTCACCGATCGAGTTCAATTTGATGATCAAGGTTTTGCCCTTTTCGATCTGTACTTCGATCTGCTCGCCCATACGCATGCCGTGGAAGAAAGTAGGGGTGTCAAGTTTTGTGACATCGCCGAACTTATCGTAGACTGCGATATAATCCAGGAAGATTTGCGGGTACATCAAGTAGCTGATGACATCTTCATCGCTGGCTGGACGTTGGATTTTTTCCTCCAACTCGGCTTTCAAGGCAACGAAGTCGATCGGCTCACGCAGGCTGCCTGGTCTTACTGTGATGGCTTGTTTGCCTTTCAGGATGATTTCCTGCAATCTTTCAGGGAATCCGCCTGTAGGTTGACCCAAGTCGCCCTTGAAGAAGCTGATCACGGATTCAGGGAAGTCGATGGTTTCGCCTTTTGCGTAGACATCTTCTTCATTCAATTTGTTTTGGACCATGAAGAGGGCCATATCGCCGACAACCTTGGATGATGGTGTCACTTTGACGATGTCGCCGAACATTTTGTTCACGTCAGCATACATTTCTTTGACTTTATCCCACTCGTCGTTCAAGCCGACAGCATTTGCCTGTTGTTGCAGGTTCGTGTATTGTCCGCCCGGCATTTGGTGGTCGTAGACTTCTGTTGAAGTCGTTTGGATGCCGCCTTCGAATTCTTCGTAGTAGTCACGGATATCTTCCCAATAACGGTTGATTTTGTGCACGTTATGGATGTTGATGTCCGGCTCGTGCTCAGAACCTTCCAAAGCATAGTACAAGCTGCTGATGCTCGGTTGGCTGGTCGTACCGCTCATGGCACTCATGGCCACGTCTACGATGTCGACGCCGGCTTTGATCGCTTCTGAGTACGTGTAGATGCCGTTTCCGCTTGTATCATGCGTATGCAGATGGATCGGCAGATCGACGGTATCCTTAAGCTCACTGATCAGACGATAAGCCGCTTGCGGTTTCAAAAGTCCTGCCATATCCTTGATTGCGATGACGTGTGCGCCCAAAGATTCAAGCTCTTTGGCCATCTCTTTGTAGTATTGGATCGTGTATTTCGTTTGTGAAGGATCATTGATATCGCCCGTGTAGCAGATGGCTGCTTCGGCGATCTTGTTGTTGTCGCGTACGTACTGGATGCTTCTTTCCATCTGCTTCGTCCAGTTCAAGCTGTCGAAGATACGGAAAACGTCGATCCCGTTTTTAGCGGCAAGTCTGATGAACTCTTCCAAACCGTTGTCGGGATAGTTTTGGTATCCGACTGCATTCGATCCACGGAAAAGCATCTGCAATAGAGTATCCGGCATTTGCGAGCGCAGTTTCTTCAATCGTTTCCAAGGATCTTCGCTCAGGAAGCGGTAGGCAACGTCGAAGGTAGCTCCTCCCCACATTTCCGAAGAGAACAATTGCGGAATCGCTGCTTGCGTTTCGGCTGCGATTGCTTGCATCTCGTTTGTGCGGATACGGGTAGCCAACAAGCTTTGGTGCGCGTCACGGAAAGTCGTATCCGTCAAGAGCACACGGTTTTGGTCTTTGATCCATTGGCTCACTGCTGCAGGGCCTTTTTCATCCAAAATGTTTTTGGCTGTGATGATTTTTTGTTCCGGCACGACAATATCAGTCGGGATTCTAGGCTTGTCATAAAACTTCTTGTGGCCTTTTTGGATGCCCGGGAAGCCGTTGACGGTTATGTTTCCGATGTACTGCATCGTTTTGTTACCACGGTCGCGCGTTTTAGGGAATTCGAACAATTCCGGCGTCGTGTCGATGAACGTTGTTTTCGCATCGCCTGATACAAAAATCGGGTGCGTAATGACGTTGAACATGAACGGAATGTTCGTTTTCACGCCACGGATACGGAATTCAATCAGGGAACGTTCCATTTTGCGGACAGCTTGATCGAATGTCGAAGCATGTACGCATAATTTAACCAATAACGAGTCGAAGAACGGTGTTACGACCGTACCTTGGAATCCATTACCAGCATCCAAACGGATTCCGAAGCCGCCTGGAGAACGGTAAGTGTTGATTTTTCCGGTATCAGGGAAGAAATTGTTCAACGGATCTTCCGTCGTGATCCGGCATTGGATAGCAGCGCCGATCAACGGGATATTTGCCTGTTGCGGGATGCCGATTTCTTTATGCAGATCTTGACCTTGGGCGATCAGGATCTGTGATTGCACGATATCGACTCCTGTGATCAATTCTGTGATTGTGTGCTCCACTTGGACACGCGGATTCACTTCGATGAAGTAGAATTGATCGCCTTCCAAAAGGAATTCAACAGTTCCGGCATTCACATAGCCGACGTGTTTCATCAATTGAAGTGCAGAGTTGCAGATTTCATGGCGGACTTGATCCGACATGGAAACGCATGGTGCCACTTCGACAACTTTTTGATGGCGGCGTTGCACGGAGCAGTCGCGCTCGTAAAGGTGAACGATGTTGCCATGCTCATCCCCTAAAATCTGAATTTCGATGTGCTTTGGATCTTGGATATATTTTTCAACATAAATTTCATCGCTGCCGAATGCGGCCAAAGCTTCACTGCGGGCTCTTTCGAAACCTTCGCGGGCTTCTTGTTCGTTGAAGGCCATACGCATGCCGCGTCCGCCGCCGCCTAAAGCCGCTTTGATCATGATCGGATAAGAGTAGGTTTCCGCAAACTGAATTACTTCGTCGATGTTTGCGACTGGACCGTCCGAACCAGGGATTGACTGGATGCCGGCTTCCACAGCTGCAACTTTTGCTTTGATTTTATCGCCAAAAATGTCCAGGTGTTCCAAAGAAGGGCCGATGAATTTGATGCCTTCTTCTTGGCAACGTCTAGCGAAGTCGATATTTTCAGATAAGAAACCATATCCAGGATGAATGCCGTCTGCACCAGATTCTTTAGCGATGCGGATCAGGTCTTCGATGTCCAGATAGGCGTCGATAGGCTTTTTGCCTTTTCCGACCAAATAGGCTTCATCTGCTTTAAAACGGTGCACAGAACCTTCATCCTCTTGCGCATAAACGCCAACAGTAGGGATTTTCAGTTCAGTCAGTGCACGAAATACACGTATCGCGATTTCGCCGCGATTTGCAACCAAAACTTTTTTCAATATTTCCACCTCGCCAGTTTATTAAATTCAGAAACATTTCTTATACAATGATTAAAAATGATTCGTGATTTCCGCCAAAGATGAAAATTTGGCGAGAGAAATCAATTATATCTTTTTAATTATTCATTTTACACATTATTCTGCTTGTTTACAACTACCTTTTTAAGAATCTGTTAATAATTGGGTGAAATGTCGTATTTTGGGCAAAATACGAACTATTTAAGCAGTGTTTATTCGTAATGTAAGCATATTTTTCGTATTTTAAAATGACCCGTGCTATTATGAGAATGGTTTTGCGTTTAATGCGAACAATCTTTCATGAGAGTGTTTTGCCCGTTCTCTATGCTAAAATAGATAACAAAGGGACGTGAAGCGGTTACACATTAATGTGACGGAAACACGAAAAACAGTCGTAAAAAATGCGGAATGCAGAAAAGAAAAGGGGGATTTGTACGTGAGTGAACCAACGATAGGCAAACGCACGCCATTATTTGAATATTATAAAGCGAATGGCGTGAAGCTGATTGATTTCGGGGGATGGGAGATGCCGATCCAATTTTCTGGAATTCTTGCCGAACATGAAGCCGTACGTGAACGCGCCGGACTGTTCGATTGTTCGCATATGGGAGAGATTGAAATATCCGGCGGGGAAGCGGAAAGCTACCTGAATGGATTGCTGACGAATGATGTCAGCGTGATGACCATCGGCCAAGCCCAATACAATATCATGTGTTATCCGGATGGCGGGGCAGTAGATGATATCATCCTCTTCAAAATGGACAAAGAAAGTTACCAGTTGGTCTGCAATGCATCAAACACGGATAAAGTCTATGCGTGGATGCAAGAGAACAACGGATCGAAAGCAATCCTCAAAAATATTTCCGACAGCATCGGCCTGCTTGCCTTGCAAGGACCAGCAGCCATCAAAATTCTCAAGGAAATGTCGGACGCCGATTTGGATGCCATCGGAAATTACCATTTCATCGAGGATCAGGAAGTGGCGGGCATTCCGCATGTCCTGATTTCAAGGACGGGCTATACCGGTGAAGACGGTTTTGAATTGTATTTGGCGAGCGGGCAGACCGCGTCTTTGTGGGAAAAACTTTTGGCAACCGGGGAAGCCTATGGGTTGTTGCCTTGCGGACTCGGTTCCCGGGACACGCTGCGCTTGGAAGCAGGAATGCCTCTCTACGGGCATGAATTGTCGGAGGAGATCACTCCATTGACAGCGGGTCTGGGATTTGCGGTCAGTACGAAAAAAACGAGCGACTTTATCGGCAAAGCGGCTTTGACGGCAATCCGCGAAAACGGACCAACCGAAAAGATCGTCGGTTTCGAAGCAACCGAAAGAGGAATCCCCCGCGAAGGTTACAAGGTCTTTTCCTCGGACGGAGAGGAGATCGGTGTCGTCACATCCGGTACGCAATCGCCGACCCTGAAGAAAAGCATCGGGATGGCCTTGATGAAGTCGGCAGCGGCCGCCATCGGCACAGAAATCCAGATCGAAATACGCAACAAACGCATCCAAGCGACAATCATACCCAAACCATTTTATAAACGAAATAAATAAGCACTCATACTAATGAAAAAAACAATACACCAGCGCACCGCGCGGAAGGATGATTAAAATGGCAGACCACAAAAAATTTTATTACACAAAAGAGCATGAATGGGTAGAAAAAATCACGGATGATACGGTACGCATCGGCATCACGGAACATGCGGCGGAACAACTGGGTGACATCGTTTTCGTGGATTTCGTAGTCGATCTGGATGCGGAATTGGCCAAAGGGGACGAAGCGGTGACGGTCGAATCCGTAAAATCCGTCTCGGAAGTCTACGCGCCGGTGTCCGGCACAGTGATCAAGCAAAATGAAGCTTTGGCTGATGCACCAGAAACCGTCAATGCGGAAGCTTTTGCAGGCGGCTGGATGTACGAACTGCGTTTGAACGATGCCAGCGAGTTGGATGAATTGTTGAGCTACGATGAATACGAAGCCTTCGTGGCCGAGGAGGAAGCATAAATGACTGAGGAGCAATTCCGTTATTTACCGGATACAGCCGAAGACGAAAAGAAAATGCTGGCTGTCATCGGGGTCGAGAGCATGGAAGACCTGTTCACGGATATTCCTGAAGATATCCGTCTGAAAGAGGCGTTGGCGATTCCGGCTGCCGTCTCCGAATCGGAACTATTGAAGCAGATGAAAGATTTGGCCGGTAAAAATGTCAGTGCCGGGCAGATGCCAATCTTCATGGGTGCGGGTACTTACGATCATTACATCCCGAGCGTGGTCGACGCAGTGATTTCGCGCTCCGAATTTTATACGGCCTATACGCCTTATCAGGCGGAAGCCAGTCAAGGGGAGCTGCAGGCGATTTTTGAATTCCAATCGATGATCAGCGAATTGACTGGGATGGAAGCGACAAACTCTTCCTTATATGATGGGTTTGCTTCCTTGAGCGAGGCGGTCGGTTTAGCAGCGGCAGTCACGAAACGGAACGAAATCGTCCTCTCACAGGCGGTACATCCCAATGCTCGTGCCGTCATCCACTCCGCCGCAAAAGGTCGCGGACTGGAAGTCATCGAAGTGTTGATGGAGAAGGACGTTACCAATTTTAACGTCACAAGATGCCTGACGACTCCGGATACCGCGGCGATCGTTGTCCAGTACCCGAACTTCTTCGGATCGGTTGAAGATTTGGCTGTCGTCAAAAAGATTGCCGAAGACAAAGGGGCGCTGTTGATCGTGATGGCCAATCCGTTGGCGTTGGGAATCCTTGAAGCGCCCGGCAAACTAGGTGCGGATATCGTCGTCGGCGACACGCAGCCATTCGGTTTGCCGATGTCCTTCGGCGGCCCGCACTGCGGTTATTTTTCCGTGAATCAAAAGCATATCCGCAAAGTTCCCGGCAGAATCGTCGGCGAAACCGTGGATGCCGAAGGAGAGCGCGCTTTTGTCTTGACGCTCCAGAGCCGGGAGCAGCATATCCGCCGCGAAAAAGCGACCTCCTACATGAGTTCGAATCAAGCCTTGAACGCATTGGCTTCCGCCGTCTGCATGGCGGCCCTCGGGAAGCAAGGAGTCCAGGAAATGGCGCAGCTGAATGTCGACAAAGCGGCTTATTTTGCCCAAGCTTTGCAGGCTAAAGGCTTCGCTATCCTGAACCAATCGCCATTCTTCAATGAATTCGTCATCTATCTACCTTTCCCGGCCGAAGAAGCGAACCAGGCTTTGCTGGAGGCGGGCATCATCGGCGGCTACAGTTTGGCGGAAACTTATAAAAAACCGAATCAGCTGCTGGTTTGTGCCACCGAAAAACGCACGAAGGAAGAAATCGACCGATTCATTGCGGTATTGGAGGGCATGAACCATGCGTAAAACGAAAAATGTGATTTTTGAATTAAGCCGTCCGGGTCGCGTCGGCTACAGCTTGCCGAACAGCGATGTCCCCAAAACGGATTTCAAAGCCAAACTGCCGGAGCATCTTGTCCGCAAACAGCCGGCCGAGCTGCCGGAAATCAGCGAACTACAGCTCATGCGCCATTACACCAATCTATCCCAGGACAACTTCGGCGTGGAAAATGGCTTTTATCCGCTGGGATCCTGCACGATGAAATACAACCCGAAAATCAATGAGGTGACCGCCCGCTTGGACGGTTTCGCCAATATCCACCCGTATCAACCAGTGGAAACCGTCCAAGGCGCACTACAACTGATGCATGAACTGCAGGAAAATCTGGCGGTCATCACCGGAATGGACGGCGTTTCCCTGCAACCGGCAGCCGGAGCACACGGCGAATGGACCGGATTGATGATGGTGCGGGCTTACCATGAGAAAAATGGCGATCTGCAGCGCACGAAAGTCTTTGTGCCGGACAGCGCCCATGGGACCAATCCATCCAGCGCGCATATCGCTGGCTTCGATGTGGTTAGCATCCCATCGACTGCTGAAGGCTTGGTCGATCTTGAAGCCTTGCGCAATGCAGTCGATGATCAGGCCGCAGCCCTGATGCTGACGAATCCGAATACGTTGGGTCTATTTGAGCGCGACATCGTTCAGATTGCCGAAATCATCCATGGAGTTGGCGGATTGCTGTATTACGACGGCGCGAACCTGAATGCCATCCTCAGCAAAACTACGCCGGGCACGATGGGCTTCGATATCGTCCACCTGAATTTGCACAAGACCTTCAGCACACCGCATGGCGGCGGCGGACCGGGAGCCGGTCCGGTAGGCGTAAAAGCTTACTTGAAGGAATTCCTGCCGATCCCGAGAGTTGAGCAGACCGAAGAGGGCTATGTGCTGAATAGCGACCATCCGGCTTCAATCGGCCCGGTCAAAGGCTATTACGGCAATTTCGGCGTCCTTGTGCGGGCGTACACCTACATCCGCACGATGGGTCCGATCGGCTTGCGCAAAGTTTCCGAGAGCGCCGTGCTGCATGCCAATTACCTGCGCAAGCTTCTCGAAAATGACTTCGATACGCCTTATCCGGTCATCTGCAAACACGAATTCGTCCTTTCCGGCAACCGCCAGAAAAAGAGCGGCGTGCGCACTTTGGACATAGCCAAACGCTTATTGGATTACGGCTACTACGCTCCGACTGTCTATTTCCCGCTGATTGTCGAGGAAGCGCTGATGATCGAACCGACGGAAACCGAAAGCAAAGAAACGCTCGATGACTTCGCGGACGCGCTGATCGCGATCGCACGCGAAGCCGCCGAATCACCGGAAAACGTCACACAAGCACCGCATCGCACACCGGTCAGACGACTGGATGAAGTGCGCGCCGCAAGAGTGATAAAGGTGAAGTACTAATTTCCTTTCATAAAAGAACAGCCCCCGCTTATCCTAAAATGGATAGGTGGGGGCTGTTCTGTGTGTATAGGGTTTATTGTGCGACGGTCTGTTCCAAAAGCAGGTTCATGTTCAGGGAGCCACGTTCGCTTTTCAGTTGGAAAGCATGCTTGCTGGCATTAAAGTCAACAACATTGTCGCTGTCGAGGAAAACCAATGCCCATTTTTGGGCAGGCACTGGGCCGATGTTCGTTTCGATTAAGGCATCATATTCTGCCATTCCAGCATCATTGACCTTCAGCATGAAGATGCCGGTGCTTGGGCAGCCGCAATCTTCGCCGACCGCATAGAACAGGCTGATGTCCTTGAGGTCGTAGCGTTTTTGGATTTCCGCGATGGCGGAATCGGTAAAAGTGAATTTCATAATGTAATCCCTTTCTTTCTATATAATTAACCGCAAGTGACCTTTCGGGGAAACTGGCTTATTGGTTGGACTTTCTTACATATAGTATACGATATTTCACCCGAAAAACAAGAAAAGCCATCTTCCGAGTGGAGGATGGCCAGTATTTCTTAATCTGCTTTAACGGTCTGTTTTCTTTTGCGGATATACCAAATGATGACGGCAATTCCGATCATAGCGATAATCACATAAGCGATGTTGGAATAGATATCCATGTAATGGACGATCATTTCCCATTGCGAGCCAACCGCCGCGCCCAAGTAGATCAGGATGGTGTTCCAGATGACGGTACCGACAGTCGTGAACAGAAGGAAAAGGCCAAAGCTCATATTCGCCATGCCGGCTGGTAAAGAAATCAAGCTCCTGATCAACGGCACGAAGCGGCAAAAGAAGACGGTCCAAAAACCGTAGCGATCGAACCACGAATCAGCTTTGTGGATATCCTCATGCGAGATGCGCAGAATGGTGCCGTACTTGTCGACAATCTTATCCAATCGTTCGACATCCAAAAGCGTACCAACACCGTAAAGAATCGCAGCACCTACTACTGCACCGATTGTTGCGGCAACGATCATCAAGGGAATATTGAGATCCGTTGTGGTTGTCATAAAGCCGCCGAAAGTCAAGATGACTTCAGAAGGGATCGGTGGAAAAAGATTTTCGATCATAATCAAAAATGCTACACCGAAGTAGCCAAATTGCTCCATAATACTTTGAATCCAAGCTTCGATAGTGATTCACTCCTCCAAAAATAGTTCTATATTATTCTAATGTTCTAATCTAACTATACACGAAGCAACAGCATTTTCAATTTATTTTGAACATTCTTAAGAAAATCCTATTGGAATGATCGCTGCCTAATCATGCCCGAGACCTGTCCCAACGCGCATTTGTCGATTCGTTCTTTTTACATCGATGGTCAATTTTGGTAGAATCAAAGGTAGATGAGATGAAATTGAAGAAGAGGTGGGGAGAGTCTTTGGCAAATAAAGAAAAGTCAGGCCGATTGTTTTGGATGCTGTTCAAATCAACGTTTGTGCTGAGTGCGTTTACCTTCGGCGGCGGGTATGTGATCGTGCCGTTGATGCAAAAAAAATTCGTGGAAGAACTCAAGTGGATCGAGGCGGATGAGATGTTGGATCTGGTAGCCTTGGGGCAGTCCGCGCCGGGTGCAATCGCCGTCAACACGTCGATTTTGGTCGGCTACCGCATGGCGGGATTGCTGGGGGCATTAGTGACTGTCTTCGGGACGGTTACGCCGCCGCTTATCATCATCACGCTCATTTCCTATTTTTACATGAATTTCCGGGAAAATCCGATCGTGGATGCATTGATGATTGGGATGCAGGCCGGTGTGGCGGCAGTCATCGTCAATGTTGTCATAGGCATGGTCAGCGGCGTAGTCAAACAAAAGGACATCATCAACACCTTGCTGTTGATTGCGGCATTTGTAGCTTCTTACTTTTTCGATGTCCACGTCGTTCTGATCATTTTCTTGGCCGGGCTGATCGGTTTCATCAACCTGAGCTACCATGAGAAGAAAGGGGCGATCAAATGATCTATTTGCAATTATTCTGGTCCTTTTTCCAAATCGGTCTGTTCACGATAGGTGGAGGGTACGCATCTTTGCCGCTGATCCGGAATGAAATTGTCGTGAACCAAGGCTGGCTGACGATGCAGGAATACACGGACATCATCACGATTTCACAGATCACCCCGGGTCCGATCGCCATCAATTCGGCGACTTTCGTGGGCACCAAGGTGGGCGGTTTTGCGGGGGCCATCATCGCGACGCTCGGTACGGTCACGCCTTCGATCATCCTCTCGCTGATTCTGGCATGGGCCTACTATAAGTACCGCGACATCAAAATTATGCAAGGCATCCTCGGCGGGCTCCGGCCGGCTGTAGTGGCTTTGATTGCCGCAGCAGGTTTGGCGCTCTTCGTGGCTGCCTTATTCCAATCAGGCGGTACAGCAATCGGCGGCGTCACCATCAATTTCCTGGCGGTGGCCATCTTCCTGGCGGCACTCTATGCGCTCCGGGCCACGAAAATCGATTCGATTTGGCTGATACTGGTCTCAGGGGCCGTGAGCATCCTCTTCCATTTAATCAGCTGACTGGGTGTATAATCAAAAGATAGCCTTATGCGCTTCATATAGAAAGGAATTTGTCATGACGTCAAATCATACAGATAAAGAGCTTCAGTCCAAAAAGAATTTTCCCAAGAAGTGGCACGGCCTGAAACCGTCACGATTCGCGAAGTACCGCAGTTGGATCAACAGCGGCAGCCCGGGAATCTGCGGAACCTACTGCAGCGCCGTGCTCGTACACGATGCGGTTCTGCATAAATACAAGCATTCCCTAGATAAAGATACGTTGTTGGCGGGTCTGCTGACGGTCGTTGACGAATTTCTGCCTTACAAAGGGACCTTCTTTTGGGATGTGCAGCACGGACTGAAATCCTTGCTGGCGGATATTCCGGATTGGACCGTAAAATCGGGCCTGATTACGGAAAAAATCGTTCCGGCGTTGTTGGATCGCCCGGATCCGGTTCCTGTCATCGTCGGAACGACGCGGCTTTTCAACAGCAAGTACAAGAACCATTGGGTGGTCGTCTATGCATACGGCTACAACGAAGACGGAAAGCTTTTCTATAAAGCATACGATAACCATGGCCGTTATCAGGCTATTTTGCCGGCCTCGCAGACGATCGGTTGTGTCTGGTTGGAAGAAAGAAAAAATAAATAAGAATACATAGATATTATTGGGAGGAACATGATGAGGGAATATGATTTTATTGCCATCGGAGGAGGCAGCGGCGGCATCGCCACGATGAACCGTGCGGCAGAATATGGTGCCAAAACAGCTGTTATTGAAGGGAATTTATTGGGAGGAACCTGCGTGAACATCGGTTGTGTACCGAAAAAAATCATGTGGTATGCGTCCCAAATATCCGAGACGATCCACAAATACGGACCGGATTACGGGTTCGATACTGGAGCGCATAAAATCGACTTCCCGACCTTATTGAAGAACCGGGATGCCTACGTCGAGCGCTCCCGCAACTCCTATCAAGTAGGCTTTGAACGCCGCAATGTCGATGTGATCGAGGGCTTCGCCAAATTTGTCGACAACCATACCGTTGAAGTGAACGGGGAGCTGATCCGCTCCAAACATATCCTGATTGCGACAGGCGCAAAACCGATTCGTCCGCGAATTCATGGCGCAAAACTCGGTGATGTTTCTGATACGTTCTTCGAATGGACCGAACTGCCGGAGAAAGTCGCTGTCGTCGGTGCTGGATACATCGCTATCGAATTGGCCGGTGTTCTGCACAATTTGGGCGTGGATACGCATCTGTATGTCCGCTACGACACACCGCTGCGCAAATACGATGACATCATCATCGAAGGCTTGATGCAGGAAATCGAAAATGATGGACCGACGTTGCACACCCACGCTGTTTCAAAATCTGTTGAAAAGAATGCGGACGGCACTTTAACGCTCCATCTAGAGGACGGCAGAGCAGAAGTTTTCGATAAAATCATCTGGGCGATCGGCCGGACCGCCAACATCGACGGGCTGAACATTGAAGCAACTGATGTTAAAGTCAGCGATAAAAAATTCATCATCGTCGATGAATACGAGAACAGCTCCGTTGACGGCATCTATGCAGTCGGGGACGTAACCGGCAAGAACATGCTGACGCCTGTAGCGATTGCAGCCGGACGCAGACTTTCGGAAAGGTTGTTCAACAACAAGCCGAACGAAAAATTGGACTACGATAACATCCCGACCGTAATCTTCAGCCACCCGCCAATCGGCAGCATCGGATTGAGCGAAAAAGACGCCATAGAGAAGTTTGGCGCCGATCAGGTGAAAGTATACAAATCCACCTTCGCATCTATGTACACGGCCGTTACAGCCTATCGCCAGCTTGTGAAGATGAAACTGGTCTGCGTAGGAGAAAATGAAAAAGTCATTGGCCTCCACGGCATCGGCTACGGCGTCGATGAAATGATCCAAGGCTTCGCGGTAGCCATCAAAATGGGCGCCACCAAAGCCGACTTCGATAACACCGTAGCCATCCATCCCACCGGAGCAGAAGAGTTTGTGACAATGAGATAGGGAAGGATGCACTGTGGTCGCAAGCGACCAAGTGTATCATGTCTCTAAGCGATTAAAAATCGCAAGAGCCATGACAATTCGCGACAGAACGCGCTAGATAACCCGCCAAAACCATTTCGGCGGGCAAACTGGATACACTTCACCGTGAGATAGCCCGCCAAACGCATTTTGGCGGGCTATCTCGCACAGAACCCACGCACCCGAACGCAATAAAGACGAAAAAGAAAACCCCGTCGCAACCAAGTTGCGACGGGGTTTTCCATATTCATTTATTATTCTTTGATTTGGTTCACTTTTTTGTCGTATCCGATACCGCGCAAGATTGCTTTCATAATCTCAACGAATGGGATTACTGACAATGCAGCTGCGACAACAATCATCCATTGCTGGCCAGTCATGTCGTAGATGCCGAAGATTGTGTTCAATCCTGGTGTGAATGCTACCATCAGCATCAATGCTAAGGAAAGCAGGATCGCATAGTTGAACATTTTATTGCCGAACGGGTTAACCGAGAACAATGATTTGAAGACTGACTTACAGTTGAAGGCATGTGACAATTGGATGAATCCTAATGTCAAGAAGGCCATTGCTTCACCAATGTGCAGTTCAAAGCCATAGTAGCCAGTTGCCAACCAGAATACGAACAATGTGATGGCACCTTCATAGATACCTTGGTAAATCATGCTGGCGAATACGCCGTTCGAGAAGAAGTTGGAAGAACGGCCACGAGGTGCTTGTTCCATAACATCTTTCTCAGCTTCTTCCAAACCTAATGCGATAGCAGGGAATACGTCCGTAACCAAGTTGATCCACAGCAAGTGGATTGGTTCAAGGATCTGCCATCCCAAAACAGTAGCGATGAATAATGTTAATACTTCACCCAAGTTAGCGGAAAGCAAGTATTGAACCGCTTTTTGGATGTTTGCGAAAACTTTACGTCCTTCTTCAACCGCGTGAACGATTGTAGCAAAGTTATCATCAGCCAATACCATATCGGAAGCGCCTTTAGATACTTCCGTACCTGTGATACCCATACCGATACCGATATCTGCTTGTTTCAATGATGGTGCATCGTTTACGCCGTCACCAGTCATGGCAACAACTTTACCTTGGTCTTGCCATGCTTTAACGATACGTACTTTGTGCTCAGGAGAAACACGAGCGTATACAGAGTAATTTTGAACCGTGCGCAAGAAATCATCATCAGAGATATCATTCAATTCAGCACCAGTGATGACTGATTTACCAGAAGTGTTTTCATCCAAGATACCTAAACGAGTCGCGATAGCAGAAGCAGTGTCTCTGTGGTCACCCGTGATCATGACAGTGCGAATACCAGCTTTTTTGGCTTGAGCAATCGCTTGTTTAGCTTCCGGACGCTCAGGGTCGATCATACCGATCAGACCGGCAAAGACTAAGTCCGTTTCGACTGCTTCAGTCGTCATTTTTGCAGGTACAGTAGCGACGTTTTTGAATGCCATTGCCAATACGCGCAATGCTTGGATAGCCAAGCTGTGGTTAGTGTCCAGGATTGCATTTCTGTCAGCATCAGTGATTGGTGAAATGACGCCCGCTTTGATGATGTGCGTGCAACGTTTCAACAATTCATCAGGAGCACCTTTTGTAGCGATCATGAATTGGTTGCCTTCAGGGTGGATCGTTGACATCAATTTACGGTCTGATTCAAAAGGAACTTCAGCAACACGCGGCATATCAACTAATTTAGCGGAAAGGTCGAAACCTTTTTCCAAACCATATTGAACCATTGCTGTTTCAGTAGGGTCACCAATCAATGATTTGTCATTGGCGATTTTTGTATCATTCGCGAAGTTCATGATTTTCATGACAGGCAAATCCAAGTCGATGTTTTCATCGGCATCGTGGACTTGGCCATCGTAGTAAACTTTTTCGATCGTCATTTTATTTTGAGTCAATGTACCGGTTTTGTCGGAACAGATGACTTCAGTACCACCCAATGTTTCAACAGCAGGCAATTTACGGACAAGCGCATTTCTGCTTGCCATTTTTTGCGTACCCAATGCCAAGATGATTGTTGTGATGGCAGGCAAACCTTCAGGAATAGCGGCAACTGCTACGGAGATGGAAACCATCAACATATCCAACCAAGGACGGTCATTGAAAACGAATCCGATGATGAACATCAGTACAGCGACGACCAAAATCAAAATTGTCAAAGATTTACCCATTTGGTCTTGGTTGATCTGTAATGGTGTTTTCTTTTCTTCAGCGTTTTGCAGCATGTTTGCGATGTGTCCGACTTCTGTGTTCATCCCTGTAAGGACAACGACACCTTCCGCACGGCCATAAGTAACGTTTGTGCTTGAGAATGCCATGTTCTTGCGGTCACCCAAAGCAGCATCCGTTTCAACGTCACGCAAGTCTTTTTCGACCGGTACAGACTCACCAGTCAAAGCAGCTTCTTCTACTTTAAGTGAATTTACATCGTAAAGGCGGATATCTGCAGGAACAACATCTCCGGCTTCCAATACGATGATGTCACCAGGCACAAGTAATTCGGACTTGACTTGGATGACTTCTCCGCCACGTTTTACGTTAGCAAGAGGTGAAGCCATTTTCTTCAAAGCTTCGATCGCTTCTTCTGCCTTGTTTTCTTGGAAGACACCTAGGAATGCGTTGATGATAACAACAGCTAAGATGATGATAGCATCAGCGATTTCATGACCGATAGTACCAGAAATGATAGCTGCAGCCAATAGAACGAGAATCATGAAATCCTTGAATTGATCCAAGAATTTTTGTAAAGAGGTGCGTTTCTCACCTGCTTCTAGTACGTTTTCGCCATACTCAGCCAATCTCTTCGCGGCTTCCTCTTTCGTAAGTCCACCCCTGGTCGAATTAAGTTCTGTTAAGACTTCCTCTTCCGTTTGCGCGAAGAATGCTTTATTCAGTTGTTCTTTTGACACAGTATTTCCCCTCTCTTGACCTGAATGTAGTAGTGTTAAAATGAAAAGAGACCTATGCATAAAATTGTCCGTCAGACAACACTGTATGCATAAGTCTCACTATTTAAGGTAACACCAGCAGATAGGATTACTCTACTTATTGTTGACGTTACCACAGCCTTGTACTGCTAGTTACTCCCCTATGGAGATATTCAGTTTAACACTCGGATTTATTATATCGACAAAATCATTTAATCGCAACAATTTATTACCGAAAACGAAAACATTTAAAAAAATGGACACATTTCCGATTAATCGGAAATGTGTCCATTTTCATTAAAGCAATGCCAGGATAATGAAGTTAGCCAGGAATAATGCCGAAGAGAACCACACGATCGGGTGGATTTCGTACGACTTTCCTTTTACAACTTTAACAATGCAGTAGAAGAAGAATCCAGCTGCGATACCATAAGAAATGCTGTAAGAAAGACCCATGAAGATGGATGCGAAGAAAGCAGGGATTGCATCTTCCAGATCATGCCAGTTGATTTCCGTAAATGAACCCATCATCAAAATACCAACAAGGATCAAAGCTGGAGCTGTTGCCGCAGCAGGCACAACACCGATCAGAGGTGCGAAGAATGCACTGATGATGAACATGCCGGCAACCACAACCGCAGTCAAACCTGTACGTCCGCCAGCACCGATACCGGCAGCACTTTCTACGTAAGTAGTAGTATTTGAAGTACCGAAGATCGAACCAATGACTGTACCGACAGAATCGGCGAATAAAGCTTTATCCATTTTCGAGCTGAATCCGGATCCTTCTTCAAGCGCTTTTTCATCTTCTTCAGAGAAGATGCCAGTACGACGGCCCGTTCCGATGAACGTACCGATTGTATCGAAAGTGTCGGAGAGGCTGAATGCGAAGATGGTCATCAAAACTAAAGGCAATTGGGAAACATCGGAGAACAAGGACAAAAGGCCTTCTGAACCGAAAGCAGCACCGAATGTTACACCTAATTCGGAAACAGCTGTTGCAAGCGAGTTTGCTTGCAGGCTTGCTGTTGAAATGTCAACAACACCCATCGGGATACCCAACAAAGTAGTCGCAACGATTCCGATTAGGATCGCGCCACGAACGTTTTTGACCATCAGTACAGCCGTGATGACCAAACCGATCAAAGCCAATAAAGCAGGCATTTGCGTGAAATTGACCAAGGCAGGGACGATGCCGCCGCCAGTCATGACTGTTCCTACTCCGCCAGTGAAAGTCTCAGCAGTTGCGTCGTAAGGAGCACCATTGATTGCAGTGATGGTGCTGGCGTCGGAAGTGAATTCCAAGAAGCCGGCGTTTTTGATCCCAATATAGGCGATGAAAATTCCGATACCGCCGCTGATTGCGTGCTGCAGGCTTTCAGGGATCGATTTGATGATCATTTTTCTGATTTTGGTTACTGTGATCAGAACGTTGACCATCCCACAAATGAATACCATGGCTAAAGCTTCTTGCCAAGTGAAACCAAGTGAGAAGACGACAGTGAAAGTGAAGAAGGCGTTCAAGCCCATACCTGGTGCTAAAGCGTAAGGTACGTTTGCGAATAGGCCCATTACCAATGTGCTGACTGCAGCGGAAATGATTGTTGCCAAGAAAACTGCTTGGCTAGGCATCCCTGATAAAGAAAGGATTGCCGGATTGACGAAAATGATATACGACATGGCGAAGAAAGTTGTGATCCCCGCAACGACTTCTGTGGAAACTGTTGTTCCGTGTTCTTTGAGTTTAAAGAAATTTTCCATTTTGAAAAGATCTCCCATCTGAATTTTTTTCGGCAGCGACAGGAAACCGTAACAATAAATGATTTCAGATGCTTTCCTTGCTTACCACTCGACTATTATAACCAATCACACAAAAGCTTGCAATAAATAAGTGAATGATTTAATCAATTTATCACTTTAATGTTCGTGATTTGCTTAAACAGGGAATGAAAGCGCATCAAAAAAGCTATCCTTACATCTTAACGTTAGGTTTTCGGAAAAATCAGGACTATTTTTGGTCAATCTGCCTGAGCAGGAAAGCGGGCGGTATGCTAAAATGAGAAGGAGCGAAACAGTCTGAAAGTAAGAAGGTGATGAGCATGAAAGATGAAGTGTTTGTGGTGGGCGATGTCCATGGGGAGATCACCTTATTGAAGAAATTATTGGAAAAGTGGGACCGGGAGCGGCAACAGCTGATTTTTATCGGCGATCTGGGGGACCGCGGTGAAAATCCGAAAGCGTGCTTTCTGCTAGCCAAGGAACTGGTGGAAAAGTACGGTGCCATCTATCTGAAGGGCAATCATGAGGACATGCTGCTGCGTTTCATTGCTAAGCCGGAGGAATTCGCGGGCAACTATTTCCTGAACGGCGGTCTGGGCACCCTGGAAAGTTTCCTGCATGAGCGCATCAACGAGGAGTATTCGCCTACCGAAATCGCCTTAATGATGAAGCATTACTACAAGGACCTGCTCGCTTTTTTGGCGGAGCTTCCTGTGTATCATGAATGGGAACAGTATGTGTTCGTCCATGCCGGCGTAGACTTGGGCAAAAAGGATTGGCATGACGGTACCGAGGAGGACTTCCTTTGGATCCGCGAACCGTTCCACAAAAAGAAGAACCGCACCGGTAAAACGATCGTGTTCGGGCATACCCCGACCTTTTACCTGCACGGCGACAACGACCGTTCGGATCTTTGGATGTCGGACGATAAGATCGGCATCGATGGCGGAGCTGTCTACGGTGGTTCGCTGCATGGCGTCGTGTTTGACAAAAACGGTCTGAAAGAGGACCATATTATACAGAAATGATGAAGTTGCCGAAACGGCAGTTTTATTTTGAGAGGCAGGAGTAATTAATAACATGACAGAAACAGCACAACAAATCGTTTTGGGCTTGGTGAAAGCCGAGCTGAACCAATTCAGACCCGCACAGATCGAAAAAGTACTGCAGCTATTGGAAGAGGGCAACACCGTTCCCTTCATCGCGCGCTACCGGAAGGAAGTGACAGGTTCGCTCGATGAGGTGGAAATCCGCCAGATCGAAGAGCGCCACCAGTACGCTACAAACTTGCACAAACGTAAGGAAGAAGTCATCCGCATCATTGAGGAACAGGGCAAACTGACGCCGAAGCTCAAAGCGGATATCGAGCGCGCCGAAAAAATGCAGCGTGTCGAAGATTTATACCGTCCTTATAAACAGAAACGCCGCACGAAAGCAGCTATCGCCCGCGAAAAAGGCTTAGCGCCCTTTGCGGAGTGGCTATTGAATGGTCCCATGAATGGATCCGTTGAAGCGAAGGCCAAGGAATACCTGAACGAGGAAATGGAACTTTCTACTATAGAAGACGTTTTGGCCGGCGCCCACGAGATCATTGCCGAAATCATCAGCGATGAACCTGCCTACCGCGAACATATCCGCGAGTTCACGCGCAAAAACGGCCAAATCGTCAGCACCGCCAAGGATACCGAAAAGGATGAAAAAGGCGTCTATGAAATGTACTACGAATTTTCCCAAGGCATCTCTTCAATGGTTTCACATCGCGTCCTGGCCATGAACCGCGGCGAGAAAACCGGTATCCTGAAGGTCGCCGTTCTGATTGATGAAGAGAAAATCTTCGCTTACTTGGAAAAAAAGGTAGTGAAGAATCCGAAAAGCATCGCCGTGCCTTATCTGAAGGCCGCCTACGAAGACAGCTACCGCCGTTTCATCGGCCCGGCCATCGAACGCGAACTGCGCAACGAATTGACTGAAGCCGCCGATGCGCAAGCGATCGATGTCTTCGGTGACAACTTGCGCAACTTGTTGCTGCAGCCGCCTTTGAAAGGCAAAGTTGTGCTTGGCCTGGATCCGGCATATCGTACCGGCTGCAAATTGGCGATCGTGGATGCGACCGGTAAAGTGCTTGCGAAGAGCGTTATTTATCCGCACAAACCGGCCAACCAAGAAAAACGCGCCGCTGCCGGCCCGGCTTTCCGCAAAATGCTTTCGGACTACAAAGTGGAAATGGTCGCCATCGGGAACGGAACCGCCAGCCGCGAATCCGAGCTGTTCGTCTCCGAGCAGATTAAACAAGTCGCCGAAACCGTTTATTACGTCATCGTCAATGAAGCCGGCGCTTCGGTGTATTCAGCCAGCGACATCGCCCGTGAGGAATTCCCTGATTTCCAAGTCGAAGAACGCAGTGCCGTCAGCATCGCCCGTCGTCTGCAGGATCCGCTTGCTGAATTGGTGAAGATCGATCCGAAATCGGTCGGTGTCGGCCAATACCAGCATGACGTTTCCCAGAAACAGCTGGGGGAACGACTGGACTTTGTCGTCGAAACCGCCGTCAACCAAGTCGGCGTCAACCTGAATACCGCTAGCGCGCCATTGTTGCAACACGTCGCCGGCCTGAATAAAACGATCGCGAATAATATTGTTACTTTCCGCGAAGAGAACGGCGCTTTTGACAGCCGCCAACAATTGAAGAAAGTGCCGCGCCTCGGCCCCAAAGCTTTCGAACAATCAGTTGGCTTCATGCGCATTGCCAATGGCAAGAACATCCTCGACAATACGGACATCCATCCGGAATCCTATCTCGCCGCCAAAGAAGTGTTGGCACTGGCTGGCCTCAACCTGAAGGACATCGGCACTGAACAAGCCCGCGAATCGCTAGGCGCCTTGGATCGCACCAACGCCCGCGAAGCGACAGGACTCGGTAAAGAAACGCTGCAGGACATCATCGCCGGCCTGACGAAACCAGGCCGCGATCCGCGCGACGACATCGCGCAACCATTGCTGCGCCAAGACGTGCTCTCTATGGAAGACTTGAAACCAGGAATGGAACTGCAAGGTACTGTCCGCAATGTCGTGGACTTCGGAGCCTTCGTCGACATCGGCGTCAAACAGGACGGCATGGTCCACATTTCCAAACTCAGCAACCGCTTTGTCAAACATCCATCCGATGTGGTCGCAGTCGGCGATATCGTGACCGTATGGGTCGATAATGTCGACACGAACAAAGGCCGTGTTGCTTTGACGATGCTGCCGCAAAAATAATGAGGAACAAATAAATGAACGAACAAGAACTGCAGCAACTGGTGGAGCGCATCTCGATTACCGTTTTCCAAAAGGCGTTCCGTCACCGCGCTACCTTCAACAGCCGCCTGCGCACGACAGGCGGGCGCTACCATCTCAACAGCCATGACTTGGATTTCAATCCATTGGTGCTGAAGTTGCATGGACCGGAAGAACTGGAGAAGGTCGTGAAGCACGAACTCTGCCACTATCATCTGCATATTGAGGGGCGAGGGTATCAGCATCGGGATTCAGATTTCCGGAGGCTGTTGACGGAGAGCGGCGGGAGCCGCTTCGTCAAGGACCTCCGTCAAGTTGGGACTATTGCGCCCCCCAGATGGCTGTATAGTTGTAGTGAGTGCGGGCAACTTTATCCGCGGAAACGAAGGATTGATTTGAAGAAGTATGTCTGCGGGAAGTGCAAGGGGAAGTTGCGATTGAGCACTAAATAAGAACAATATCAAGATTAAAAGCCCGAAGAATCTATAGAAATAGATTCTTCGGGCTTTTTAATATATAAAGTTAGTTAAATAAGGGCACGCTAGACATTAAAATTATTAATTATGATAGGATACAAACGATGCCCTAATTTCGTCGGGAGGAGTTTTGAAATTTTCTTCGATCCAGCCATGAATGACACCAGCCAATGTATAAGTGAGAATTCTTGCATCAGAGGATAGTTGCTTTTCTGATAAATTGACAAGTGGTCGCCAAGATTCCATTAGATTTTGGTAGATGGTGTCCAAACTTTTGAGAGTGAGTTTTCTTTGATCATCATTTTGAAAGCATAAGGAAATAGCACGGCGATTTTGATAGACATAATTAAAAAAGGTTATATTAGACACGTTCAATGATCTGCGTTGGCTTTTGTGAAAATCCTTAAAGCTCGTTTTTACCGCAGCTGCCAATCCGTCCAATAAGTCTTGCGTCAAATCATCAAGCAAATCATATTTATCGTAGTAATGGTTATAAAAAGTCGTGCGATTATATTCGGCGGTCTGCACAATGTCCTTAACGGATATGCAAGCGAAACTTTCCGTTTCCAACAAACGCATCAATGCATCCTTGAATAGATGTTTGGTTCGCCGCGCACTTCTACTGTTCGATTCATTTATCATGCAAAAAAACCCCCTCAAAATCAATAGATTTCAATATAATGTCAATAAAAACGACACATTTAGCGGTAGTGTCTATTAATTGCACAAATAGGCTAAATATGTGGATTGTATTAAAAAGCAAATGATTTAAAATAAAGGCATAAATAAAACACACCTCAACCAAGCTTGCATGACCCAAACAGCTGGTTAAACATCAACATCGGCTACATCCAAAATTGTCCATCGACGGACTCCATTAATTTACCTCATCTAAAATATTTAATTCATTCAAACATCATTAACAAGTTACGTTTTCATTTAAATCCTCTAACTTAGTTTCTCTCCTATGCAATTCAACGAAAATAATTCATCCACGAATAAACGCTTAACATCAAAGTTTCGCCACCACTGCCTTCAAAAAAAACCGACTATTAGTAAGTAGGGAATCCGTACCTACCAGCCGTAATATTATTTTCTATGCGAAAAAAAAGAAACATGTGCTTCCAAATTAACTCCTGTTTATTTGAGTATAATCTGTTTCTTATCAATTGTACAACTTTTAAATGTCGCCTAAATGTTATTTTGGTAGGCTTAAACTCTATTTTTGAGTAGGCATGACCGGAGAAGTTATATCTATTGAAAAATGGAGTTGTTGCTGAATGAAGTGATTTCCCTCTATACGGGTATGGGGAAGTCGCCTCATAAACAGCAACTACATTAAATAATCGGATAGAAAGAGGAGGAAAAGATCATGGAAATCATGAAAAGATTAGTACAGGAAGAAGAAGGACAAGGTTTGGTAGAGTATGTCATGATTCTTGCGATTGTTGTAGCTATTGGAGTAGCTATAACTGCTACGGGCTTGGGAACGACCATTAGCACTAAATTATCCTCGCTTATCACTACAGCTACAAATTGATCCCTCTGTAAATTATTATTGACAAAGAGTTTGTTGGATTTAGCGGGCTCATAATAACATCACTCTTTTGCCGCACGTGAAAACGCTATTTTTTAGTGGGCCAGCGATGGTAAGCCGCTCCATTAATAAATGGACTTGTTGCTTAATGAGGTGACTTCACAAGCGGGAAGCCATTTCAAAAACAACAACTATATAAAAAACGGATAGAAAATAGGAGGTAAAGATCATGGAAATCATGAAAAGATTGGTACAGGAAGAAGAAGGACAAGGTTTGGTAGAGTATGTAATGATTCTTGCGGTTGTTGTGGCTATTGGAGTAGCTGTAACTGCAACGGGCTTGGGAACGACAATTAGCACTAAATTATCCTCACTTATCACTACAGCAACAAAATGAACCCTCTGTAAATTATTTTATACAAAAAGCCCGCTGATTGTAGCGGGCTCTTTGTATAAAATTCCCTGATCTGATCTGATCTGATATGGCTATGTGATTAGAATGTAAAAATAATCGTAAATGAAATAATTTTAAATTAATAAGGAGTTGATGAAGATGGGAATCATAAGCAATGTACTGCTTTTGATGCTGGTCTCGCTATCCGCAGCATTTGACGCCAGAGAACGGCGGATACCCAACAAAATTACCTTTATGGGTATTATTGTTGGCTTGTTATTCAATTTAATTACTGGAGGAGGGACGGGACTACTTAACAGTTTTATTGGATTGCTAGCAGGGATGGCCATCTTTTTCATTCCTTTTGTGGTTGGCGGTATGGGAGCTGGTGATGTGAAATTAATGGGAGCAATTGGTGCTTTGATGGGGTGGCGTTTTTCAATGGAAACGGCTTTTTACTCTGCGTTTGTGGGCGGACTGATGGTACTTGTCTACTTGGTTTACACCAGAAAAATGCGCGATACACTGAGCGGGATGCTATTGGCTCTTGTCCAATTTTTAAATCGCATTATCCAAAAAAGAGGCTACAGCGAGGCACTTATGAAAGCTGAGCAAAACTTTTACAAGAACGGCAAAGAGTATAAAAAAATATACATTCCTTACGGAGTAGCGATTGCCGGTGGAGCGGTAATGGTGTTGCTTGCATATAGTCAAGGCATACAAGTTTTTTAAAAGAAGAGGGTGATATTCTTGAAAAAAATAGTAGAACTGCGAAGGAGCGAAAAAGGGCAGGGAATGGTGGAATTTATCTTTGTATTGCCGTTTTTATTATTGCTGGTATTCGGCATGGCTGAAACTGGGATGATTCTAAATGCCAAAATAACGGCTACACAGGCTGCAAGAGAAGGCGCCAGGTCAAGTGTGATATTGCCGGAGGGAGCTGATTATATTGCAGCAGCAGAAAGTAATGTCGCAATATACATGGCTAACATCGGTAAATCTTCCGGATATGAGGCGGATGCTACAGTGCTTTCAAGTGATTCGTTATCGGTAACGGTAGTTTATAATTATGTACCCAGTTTCATTCCTGGGTTACCGAATCCGCTGCAATTGGAATCAACAGTTATCATGAGAATTGAATGATCATGATAGGATGAAGAAAGTAGTGCTTAACTTTTTTAACTTAATAATAAAATTTGCTAGGGGTGAACAGAAAATGAAGAATAAAAAAAGAGTATGGATCATCACAGCTTTTTTGGCTTTATTCACGACAGGATTGGTTTATGTTTATCTCAACCAAGTGGCAGAAGCGAGTGAAGCAAACAAAGCAAAAACAGAAACGGTGGTAGTAGCATTGATCACGATTCCGGGACACGTAAAAGTTACCGCTGATATGTTGGGAACAAAAAAAATCTCGGAAGATGCAGTTCATCCGGATGCATTGACTTCCATTGATGAGGTTGTCGGCGGAACAACGACCACCGACTTGGTAGCGGGGGAACAGATATTGAGTGAACGTGTTGTTTTGGATACCGGAGTTGGACCATTAGCTTATCGAGTGCCGGAAAATATGCGAGCAATCACGGTCCCGACCACAGAAGTGGACAGTATCGGAGGGTATATTATGCCGGGAGATAAAATTGACATTTTAGCTAGCTATCCTTCAGCTGAAGATCTACCAGTAGTCGAAAAAATCCAGAATATAGAAATCTTGGAAAAAGGTCCCAATGCAGTTGGTGTAGAAGGAGAGCAGACAGGGGTACCTACATCAATAACCATTTTGGTTTCGCCCGGACAAGCAGACGTCATTGCCAACGCATCGCTTAATGGTAGTCTTTACTTTACGTTACGAAATCCAGTGGACGCGAATATAGTGGAGTAAACATGAATTTAAGGAAAGCGCGGTGAATGAAAATGAACAAAATGAAACTGATACTCTTGGCTGACACAGAGTCTGATCGTCAGAACATCATGGGAATATTGAAAAATATCGATTACGTTAATGTGATTGGAGATTACACCGATGAAGACGCGGCATGGGATAGTCTAGAAAGATCTTCAGCTGAAATTATGCTGCTAGGTGCTGGAGTGAACGGAGAAGGCTATGCTTTTGCAGAAAGAATTTCTGCCATTCATCCTGACCTCGGAATTATTATGCTGGAAAGTGAATTGCTTGAAGAGACCATGCATAATGCCCTTTTTTCAGGCGCAAAGGATGTGCTCGTGAAACCATTGGAACCCGAAAAAGTAGCAAGTGCTATCTATCGGATCCATCAACTGAGTGAAAGGAAAGCGGCCCTACAGAACAACAATGTAAACAAGAAAGTTCGGAAAAGAGATCTTGGCCAAGTGTATACCGTATTCAGTACCAAAGGCGGCGTAGGAAAGACTTTTGTTTCAATAAACTTGGCGGCTTCTCTGGCAAAGAAACAAGATGCTCGAGTAGTGTTGCTCGATTTGGATCTCGATTTTGGCAATGCCGCATTAGCCTTGAATCTCTATCCAAAATTTACTATTTCTGACGTAGTTGATGATATTCGCAATATTGACAGCGATTTGATTGAAAGTTATCTGATGCCACATGAATCAGGAATTAAAGTACTGCCGGCAAACTTACAGCAACAAATGAATGATTACATGAATGCGGAACACATCCGCATCATTTTGGAATCATTGCGGGAATCATTCGACTACATCGTCGTTGATATGCCTGCCCGTTTCGTGGACAAGGTGATGCCAGCATTGGCTTTGGCAGATACACTTTTGGTTGTTACCACACCGGAAATTTCTTCCGTACGGAACGTGAAAGCACTTTTGGCTACGTTGATGGATTTGAATTTCCCGCAATCAAAAGTAAAGATCATCTTGAACAAAGAGCAGATCCGGGGAGATATCAAGCAGAAAGACATCGAGCTCACGCTGAACAAAAAGGTGGACGCTGCAATCGGCTTTGATTATCAAAAGGTTCTGTCTTCTTTAAATAGAGGAATCCCCTTGGTATCGGAGTATCCAAAAAATGTAGTTTCAAAGAATATTGAGAAACTCTGCCTTAGAATTGTACAAGATGAACCATTAAAAGCTTAAAAATCAAATATAGCAACCTATCAAAAGAGGGTGAGAAAATGATGAATATCGAAGCATATGGAAATTTCGGCGCCTCTGAAAACAAGGAACTGGGTGAAAATCTGGAGGGGCAGAATGTTATCGCCAAAAGGCGCAGTGATTTGGACGAATTGTCCTATGAAGTTTTGCAGATCGTCATTGATCAAATTCCCGAATCAAAAGCAGGGGACGATCTCTCTGCACAACAAAAGAGAACGCAAGAGAAGATAAATGATGTGATCAATACCATCATTTTTGAACAAAAACGGCATCTTTCCTTTGCGGATAAAAAGCGCGTGAATATGACCGTAATGAATGAAGTTTATCATTATGGTCCGATTACGGATTTGCTGAATGACGTTACAGTTACGGAAGTAATGGTAAATGGCCCCAAAAAAATATTCGTTGAGCGAGAAGGGAAAATACAGCAGACGGATAACGAATTTCGTGATGACAAGCATGTCATGCATATCATTGATAGGATTATCTCACCGTTGGGGAGACGTGTTGATGAGAGTTCTCCATTAGTCGATGCACGCTTGCCGGACGGATCACGTGTCAATGTCATTATCCCGCCACTGGCAGTGAAAGGGCCATCCATAACGATCCGAAAATTTGCGAAAGACCCTTTCACTGCTGATGATTTGATTTCTTTCGGAACACTGAGCGCTGACCTTGCCCAATTCTTACGTCACTGCGTAAGAGGACGCACAAATGTATTGGTTTCTGGAGGGACCGGAAGCGGGAAAACAACCTTATTGAACATCCTATCCGGTTATATCCCGGATGATGAACGGATCATCACTATTGAAGATGCTGCGGAAGTACAGTTGCAGCAACCGCATGTAGTGACTTTGGAATCTAGGCCGGCCAATATCGAAGGAAAAGGGAAGATAACCATTAGGGATTTAGTGGTCAACTCTTTGCGTATGCGGCCAGACCGCATTATTGTTGGTGAAGTTCGTGGTGGAGAAGCTTTGGATATGCTGCAGGCGATGAACACGGGGCATGATGGCTCGTTAACGACCGTGCACGCCAATACACCTCGTGATAGCTTGTCACGGTTGGAGACAATGGTCATGATGTCCGGAATCGAATTGCCATCCCGCGCGATTCGGGAACAAGTATCTTCAGCCATAAATTTGGTTGTCCAAATCGAAAGAATGTTGGATGGGACCCGCAAAATATCGAAGGTCAGTGAAATTGTCGGTATGGAGGGAGATACCGTTACCTTACAGGACATCTTTATATTCAATCAAGAAGGAATCGATGAGAAGGGAAAAGTCAGAGGAAGACACCAAGCAACAGGGGTAACACCAAGCTTTTTGCCGAAATTGAAAGCTCACGGCGAAAATGTATCAGCAATCCTTTTCAAGCCATCGAATTTCCACTCGGATATGTTCAGAAAGGGGAATTGATATGTTGCCGATTATGTTGATTTCCGTTTTTTTTACGGTCCTGTCTGCCGTTTATAGCATTTACTTGTTTTTCTTTGAACATAGGCATTCTGTAAAGGAAAGACTGTCACAAACCAGACAAGATGATGTGTTGGCTTCGAGTGAGGAAGTCCAGGTTGAGAAAAGAAATAAGATTTCCGGATGGTTAAACAAATTCAATAAAGATATGGAAAAATCAAAATACTATTTGAATGTACAGTCTAAATTGCTTCAAGCCTACATCAAGATGAAACCGCTCGAATTTGTCAAAATTTCCCTTGCTGCTGGCTTGATAACAGGTATATTGCTCTATCTGATTTCTGGCAACCTGTTATTTTTGTTCATCGGATTTTTTGTGGGATATAAAGTTCCGGAAGTAATTTTGGAAATAGTCAGGAAAAAGAGAGTGGCCAGGTTGAACTCGCAGCTTCCGCAAGCTTTAGGACTGCTTGCTAATGGTTTGCGGGCAGGCTACAGTTTCTCGCAGGCGATGGCAGTCATTACGAAAGAAATGGAAGCCCCTATCGCTGATGAGTTCGGAAAAGTTTTGCGTGAAAATGCGTATGGTAAACCGATGGAAGAGGCTTTGGTGGACTTTTCTAAACGGACAGATGACGAAGATCTGGACATGTTCATCACTACCCTTTTGATCCAAATGAATGTCGGAGGCGATTTGGCAGAAATTTTGGACACGATTTCGGAAACAATCCGTGAGCGTGTCAAATTAAGAGGGGAAATAAGAACGCTTACCGCGCAGAACCGCATGTCTGCTTGGGTAGTCGGAATCATGCCATTCGCCATAGCGTTTTTGACATATAAAGCGAGCCCGGATCAAGCATTTTCCTTCATTACAAATCCAATTGGAATGATAATGGCCATCGCAGCAGCAGTGTTAATGGTCATCGGCATTTTCGCGTTGATCAAAATCGTGAACATAAAAGTATAAAGGGGAAGATAAAAATGGAAATTCTGGTTTATGCTTCTGTTTTTCTCACCAGCATGGGAATTCTATACGTAATCTACGAACGCTTCCTCGAGCCGAAAGCATTAGTAAAAGAACGTTTGGATAATGTTAAGATCATTACCGATACGCGGGAGGCTCTTTCTGATGAAATGCATGAGCCTTTCGTAAAGCGGGTTATCAATCCAGCCTATGAAAAAATAGTAATAAATTTGGCGAAAATTGCTCCTGCCACCATTCGTGACAAGTACAATTCATTGCTTGCGAGTGCTGGGTTGTTGGATAAAATGAAATACTATAATATCATTGCGATTCAATTCCTTCTAGCAAGTTTGTTGGTTCTGGTAAATTTTGTTATATCCAGAAAATTTAGAAGCCCGAACAATTCCACTTTCCTGTTTTTGGCTGTCCTACTGGGTTTATTATTTCCGTATTCGGTCTTGAAATCAAAGTCAGAAGAACGGAGACAACAAATTCAGCATGCGCTGCCTAACTTTTTGGATTTGGTGCATGTAACAGTAGAAGCAGGCTTGTCTTTTGACATGTCCATTTATCGTACAACCAGCAAATTTAAAGGACCGTTGAGTGATGAACTATTATTCACTATGAATGAGATGAATAAAGGGCGAGACCGCTCGGAGGCCTTTCGTGATTTGGTGAAACGCACACAGGTTGAAGATTTGGCCACATTCGTCACTTCAATCATTCAGGCTGAACAACTGGGTTCAAATATTGGGAACGTCCTTCGGATTCAGTCAGAAACAATCCGTACCGCAAAACGCCAACGGTTAGAAACACAGGCTGCGAAAATTCCAGTCAAAATGACGATTCCTATGACACTATGCCTATTGCCTGCGATGTTGATAGTAGCTGTTGGACCATCCATCATCAGTATCATGGAGAATTTTTTGAAATGAGAACAGCAGAAAGGAGACGCTCAGCATGTTCATAAAGAAAATAGCGTTGGTCGTTATACTTATAAGCCTGTTTATTTTGAATATCCCCTCTATCTGTGCGGAAGAAACAACTACTTCGGAAAAAATTGCTGTTTCCCTAGTGATTGATACCTCTGGGAGTATGGCCGATACGGACCCGAATAACTTGAGAAAGACAGCGGCGGAAATCTTTATTGATCTGCTGAGCCCCGATGACTATTTCGGTGTCGTCATGTTTTCTACTGATGCAGTGGAAGCAATCCCCATGCAACAGGTGTTAAGCATGGAAAATAAAGCAAATTTGAAGTCTACACTTGCCCCTGCCATAACGGCGTCGGGGGATACGGATTATTTAAAAGCTTTACAAGCTGCAGAGTATCAGCTTGACAGTTTTGCAGAGCAAGATGTCCGAAAGGTAATCATCTTTCTGACAGATGGAGTGCCTGATCCAAACTCGGCTCAAAGGGATAATCCGGATTTCATGTCAGAATATATGGATAGCATTTGGGCAACAACGGCAAATGTTGGATTAAAGGATTATCCGATTTATACACTAGGATTTGGAAATTCCGATCAGAGCATTCTGCAACAAATTGCAGATGATTCCCATGGTGAAGCAAAATTCATTGAAAGTCCCGGTGCAATTGCAACCAATTTTTTTGAGGTTCTTCGTATGCTGAAGAATCGTCAAACAGTCTTCAATGAGAGCTTGGATATCCAGGGAGAGCATGCCATTCCCTTTTCCGTTGATCCCTATACTTCCCAAGTGACGATGGTTTTGGCAAATGAAAATGCTGGATTGGATGTATCCATCGTATCTTCAGATGGGCAGACGGTACCTCAAAATTTAGGGGTGCAAAAGAACGATAATTATACCATCATCACATTGAATCAGTATGAGAAGGAATTGACCGGTGATTGGCAATTAATCGTAAATGGGGATGGTAACGTTCAACTGTTCGGAGATAAGGATCTGTTCTTCAAATCCTGGATGGTAGAACCGCAGACAAACATGCAGCATCCTGTAAATGAACCACTTACAGTGGCAGTTGCTGTGCTAGGGGAACTGTCCCCTGATATGACAATTGAAGTCTTGATATCAAAAAACGACATACCTGAACCGAACAGTATTCAGTTGGCCTTAAAGGATGGTTACTATGTAGGCACATATGATGAAGTAGATCAACAAGGTTCCTATTCCTTGGAGACGATCGTCAAAGATGGTGATGTTTTGGTCACGAAAAGTTTGACAAACATAAAAGTCCAAGAATTGCCTACTTTGAGAACGGATGAGTACGAAAAAGACAACCTTACCTATAAGCTATCAGAAAGTAAAAAGGTCACCGGATATCTCGAGATGCGTGAGAATGTGGTCGACAGTCAACAAGGTATAGAAATCACCAGCTTTAATTTGGTGAAAAACTATGCTGATGGGAGACAAGAAATGCAGGCGTTATCAGACAATTCGGATGAAGCCAGCTGTGACTTAGTTAGTGGAGATGGAATCTATTCAGCGGTTATGCCATTTGAACAAGAAGGTGAATTTTCCGCGTCTTTGGTTGTGCAAGGGGTCTATAAAGAAGAAATGTTCCAGTTGGAAGTGGATTTGGGAGATTATAGGGTGGTCTCATCAGGAGAGGTCGTGGGTACAATTCCAAAGGCTGATTTGCTTGGAAAAGCCGGGGGGAAGATTAGCATTCCGATTCATTTGGAAAATTATTCCGGTAGGAGTGAAACGATAACAGTCGAAGTCGATCCTGCAATCGGAAATGTACAATCAACTCCAATTTTGTTGGAATCAGGTGAAATACTGGACGGTGTTGTCGCGGTGAAACTGTCCGATGGCATCAATTTGGATAATCATAACATTCAGTTAAGTTTAGTAGCTGTGGATCCTTTGACAGTGGTGACGATGGATCTGTTGGTTGCGGTTTCTGTCGTGTCCGGAACAGACCTATTGATAATAACACTGAAAGACGCATTCCAAAATAATCAGGGTATCATTATTCTGATAACCGTGCTGCTGATTTCGTTTGTTGCGACTGGTCGGCTACTGTATTTCGTCTTAGTCAAGAAAAAAATGAATAAACTGGGTTATTTGGAGTACTACAAAAAAGATTCCATCGATTCTATGATGAAATTCCAATTACCGAAGAATGCCTCAGAAATATCCATTTCTTTTGGGGGACATAATAAAACTGCGGATATAAGTATCCAGGAATCCCAATACAAATATACTTTGAACCTTGCCGTGGTGAAAAATAACAAAGGGATGAAATGGATTGAAGGATACAAATCGCTTTCAAAAGGCTACAAACCATTTCACCTACTATTGAATACGGAAGCTCCAGGTATATTCATGATTGATGGGGAAGTTCTGACACAGAGTAAAATATTTGATCAGGATACATTTGAAACTGGAGGATATACATTTGTGTACAGAACGGAAGTAAAAAGTCTCAAGCAACAAGAAAAAGCAAAAAATGTGCTGGAAGGTAAGATGTGATATGGGCAAACTAGTGATGATAGAGACGAATGAGGTTATTTTAGAGAATGCTGAGGTCGCGGATAACTTTATCAGCCGATTCTTGGGCTTGATGGGGAAAAAGGATTTGCCTGAAGAGGCAGGTCTGATCATAAAACCATGTAACAGTGTTCATTGTTTTTTCATGAGATTCCCTATTGATGTCATATTTGTGGATTCCGATGATAGGGTCGTCCATATTATGCCCGCGATGAAACCAGGAAGAATTTCTCCGATTGTCAGGAAAGCAAGATATGTAATTGAGAGCAATGCGCACACATTGAGCGGAAAATTACGGATTGGTGACGCAATCTCTGTCAGAAAATAGGTAAAAGACATCAATGAAAGATATATGGCTCTCAGAGAAATTCTTTTACTAAGGAGGGAAGGCAATGCTGAAAAAATTAAGAAAATTAAAGAATGAAGAAAACGGACAGGCATTAGTTTTTTTTGTTGGAATATTTGCGATACTATTGGCTATTATGGCTTTTGTTGTAGATGTAGGCAGTGTATATGTAGAAAAAGCGAAGTTGCAAAATGCAGTAGATGCAGCAGCTTTAGCTGGTGCGTACGACTTGCCCAAAGGGGCTGATGCGACAAGCAGTGCAGATGCCTACTTCGATTCAAACGGATACACAGATATTGTTCCTATAATTGTTCCTGATGCTGATAGTGTAACCGTAACCGCAACAAAGCAAGTGGATTATTCATTTGCGCATGTTGTTGGACTAAATAGCGCAAATGTGACTGCCAGTGCCACCGCATCCATTAGTCCCGCGGATGGTGTCATAGGGGTAATTCCTGTAGGTGTTGTGCAACAGACTTTCATCTTTGGACATGAATATACTTTGAAAGAAGGTGGAGGAGACGGGTCTAACGGAAACTTTGGTGGATTGGATTTCGGGACTTTAACAAGTTTTAAAAACAGTGCATTTAAAGGAGGGGGAGCTAATCTATTCCAGAACCTGATTACAAAAGGGTATGATCAACCTATTTATGTGAATGAGAAGGTAAAAACTGAAACTGGAGCCATGACCGGAAAAAGTTTTACAAAAGACAAAATAGCTTTCATCCCGATAGTTGATAGTATGGATGTGAACGGCAAAAAAGAGGTTACGATTGTAGGATTCGCTGCATTTAAAATTAAATCATATTCTGAAGAAGAAACAGAAGGTAGTAAAAAGAAAAAAGGAGTAATTGTTGGCACTTTCGAATATGCTGTTGTCGGTAGTAGTGTTGCAGGTGAACAAACTGACTATGGTTTGCATAACGTGAGGCTTACTGAATAGCATATATCTCAAGATGGATTTTGTATACGATTCATTAGGTAGGTGGAAATTTGGAATATTTGGGGCTTAATATGAAAGAGATAAAAAGTTCTTTAAATCACACTAAGGTGAGTAGTGAAAGACCACGATAATGGAATTGCACTACTCATCTTATGATTTTTCTGCAAGCACATACCGAAATCCCCCATGCATCAACATAATATCATCTGTCAATTCTGAAAAGGCCGTTAACATAGATGAATCAATGAATCATCGTATAATTTTGAACGCAAAAGTTGAGTAGATATGTACAAATTATAGATTGTCCCTTGATTTTGGGGTCAGTTGATGTCTTTTATATTTTTTGCGAGTAGGATTCTTTATATTTTGTACACATGCGTATAATTCAATTCATTATCCAATATATATTGGTAGTATTAGCATATTGCAATGTTTCATATTTGCGTATATTGTTAAATAATCATGGTCTTATTAATATAAAGAAAATCAGTAAGCAGACGTTGACAGAAATGTTCTTCAAAAGTATAATGAAATAGTTGGTTTTGCGGTCATGGCGGAATGGCAGACGCGCCAGCTTGAGGGGCTGGTGGGAGTATCTCCCGTGGAAGTTCGAGTCTTCTTGGCCGCATAATTATTCAAAATAGGATTTCCTTCATCGTATTGATGTCGGGAATCCTATTTTTCTTTAAACAATTTTCAAAGGTACATACTACTCTTTCTATCGGCCATTTATCTGTTATAATGGCGTGGATACCTCTTTCTGGAGAGGTATCCAACTGCTTTAAATCTCAGAAAAAGGAGTGACATTTTTGAAACTACTGCACACTTTAAAACCGATTGCTGCGGTTGTTGCGGGTAATATCATTGTCGCATTTGCGATTGCGGCATTTATCCTGCCGAAGAATCTGATTGCCGGTGGAACGACGGGGCTTGCCATTATTTTGAATCATTTTTTTGGATTGAACATCTCTTTGGTTGTGTTGGTTTTTAATGGCTTCATGTTTTTTGTCGGGGCAGCCTTGTTGGGCAAGAAATTCGCATTGACTACGATTTTGAGCACGATTATTTTTCCGACGTTTTTAACTTTTTTTCGGACAGTACCTGCATTGCAGGACATGACCGATGATATTTTACTTTCGGCAATCTATGCAGGGATCCTCTGCGGGTTGGGTGTCGGGCTGGTGTTCAAGGTCGGCGCTTCAACGGGTGGAATGGACATTCCACCACTGCTCCTGAACAAGCATTTCCGCATTCCGGTTGCGGTGGGGATGTATGCGTTCGACGTCATTTTTCTGCTGGTACAGGCGTTCTTTTCCAGTATGGAACAGATCCTTTACGGGCTCATTATGGTGTTCCTGACATCCATCGTCATAAATAAAGTCATGGTCACCGGAACGAATAAGATGCAGCTTTTTATCATTTCAAAAAAGTTTGAAGAAATTAAAAAAGCGCTACTGTTTGTCCAGGATGTTGGGCTGACGCTGGTGAACATTGAAACGGCTTTTGAAGGGGTGCAGCAGCAAGCTGTGCTTTGCGTCATCGAGCAGCGTAAACTTTCCGCCATCAATGCTTTGGTCAATGATATCGATCCATTTGCATTCGTAATCATCGGACAGGTTCACGAGGTCGCAGGGAAGGGCTTCACGCTGGAACGCCAATCCGGACTAGTAGAGTAATAAAATAAGCAGAGGCAGCCTCCAATTTTCGAGGATGCCTCTGCTTTATTGGTTTTATTACACGATAAAAATTGATTCGTCAACAGTTCAGTTAGCGATCCAAGGTAAACAGTCGACAAACCGCGGAAGTGTAGGCTGTTCTGGCTGTTCGTCAGCGTTAACAGTCTACATCACCCGGAAGCGTCGGCCGTTCTATCTGCGTTCTACCCCAAACAGCCGACGCGGTTCGCTAGCATACAGTTATTCGGCATCCGCTCAGTACCCGCGCACCGATTTTTTCGGTATGAACAACTGCGGGTTCGTTTTCGCGATGACGGCCAGTACCATGATGGTGAATGCACCGGTCGCCAAGGCGCTTGCGCCGTTCAGCGTGATGGAGTAGAACCATGCGCTCCAGCCTTCTGGGGCGTAGGATCCCCAGAAATAGTAGCCGGCGATTGTGTGCCAGAAGTAACGACCGATGGTGCCGACGATGGTGCCCAAAATGACTTGCCATACCAATGCCTTTTGGTTTTGGTCCGCGATCGCTTGTTGGACTTTCGGCGTGAACAGACCGGCCAAGCCGGTGAAACCGAAGGCGATGAAGTACTCGATGAATCCTTGCAGCGGTGTCAGGATGTAGGCCGTCCCGATCAGGATGTGCAACACACCCCACAGGAAACTGGCGAAGAACCCGGGAACCAAGCCGCGGCGCAGGCAGTAAAGCATCATGACCGGCGCCCCAACCGTTACGGAAAAACTAGGGCCGATATTGAAAGGAATCAAGGACAACACGGTCGCTAAAGCCGCGATGATGGTTCCTTCGATCCAGATGTTCAGATTTTTTGACATAAAAAAACTCCTCCTTTTTGGGCATAATATACCATCAACAAAGGAGGAGAATGAAGTTCATTTCTCAATCACAATCCCTACGCTCGTATTAACGAACAGGTTCGAAGGGTCAGAATCTATGTTCAATCTCAGCCATGAAGGCACCCCTTTGTGAAACGGTCTATTTAGTTACAGCTAACTTTACTACAGTTTATTTCGTTATGCAAGATTCACGCTGCACAACACCATGTCCGAAAATAACATCCCGAACATCACGTTGTGCAAAAAGACCTACTTCTGCTCGGTTTCAGCCTGTGCCTTCAAGATGGCTTCGCGTTTCTTTTTCCTCTGAGTATTCAGGTAGAAATCGATAACCCCACCGATCAGTGTACCGATACCGAAACCGATGGTCACACTGCCGGCGAAGTAGCCGATTGATGCGCCTATCAACATACCGTACATCGTGATATTATAAGAATTTTGCAATGTTGGGTCTTCATCCACGGGCAAATTTTTCTTCGCCGCCGCTTGTTTATTTTTATGCAGTTCGGGTATTGTTGGGGTCACATTTCTGCGTTGGATTTGGTTGCCTTTGTTCTTTTTCGCCATTTATTGTACATCCCTCCGTCTATCTGAAACATCTTTTGTCTCCACTGAACATCATATCAGTTCGATTCAAGCTCTTCAATAGACTTTGGTGGCGGATGTGGGCGAAAACGTACAAAAACGGAAACTTGTTCACAAATCGTCGAATCAATGCTCGTCGTTGGAGATTTCGACAGGATCGCCGTTGTCATCATTAAAGAAGCCCTTCATCACAAAGGCATCGTCGAGTGGCCGATAACCAATGGCTGTGCGTGCCTGTGAGATGTCCAGGCGCGGGAACCGATTGTCCGACAGTCCGTTCACCAACAGAAATGGCTCGATCAGCGTGGCGTTGAGAGCGCAATCGATGAGATGACAAAGGTCTCGGGGCGACACGTATTCGGCCAAGTCTGCTTCATTGATGTATGGATTGTCGAGATTTTCATCGAAGTTGCCGATGCGGATGCCGATCGATTCCTGTCCTTGGGTAAAGGCGAAATGGCTGGCCAAGCTCTCCAAATAGGCTTTTGAGACGCCGTAAAGGTCACCCGGACGGACTGGGGCATCGACGGGAATCTGCACATTTTTGGGGTAGGCGTTGACGGCATGGAAGGAGCTCGCAAAGATGATGCGCTTGACGAAGTTCTCGTATTTGGATGATTCCTTGAACAGGTAATAGGGCATTTTGTAGTTCAAACTAATAAGCGAATCGTCGAAAGCAGCATAGGGCGAAGGGTTTGCGGCCAGATGGATGACGTAATCGATCCCTTCCAGCAGGCCATCCCAGTTCCCGACGACAGTCAGGTCCAGCTCCTTGACGATTGTTCCCTCCAAAAGGGCAGGCTCGATGTCATGGAAATGGATATCAACCAAAGTCAGTTCGTAGTCCTTTTTCAGATGATCCACCAAAACTCTCCCTATATTACCGCTTGCGCCTGTGATCATGATTGTAGTCATTATTGGTAAACCTCCTTGTTTCTATGCGACAAACTTTGCTGTTATGCTCGTGAGTGGCTTTACTTTAACTTTATGCAAGCCGCCGGAAAATGTCAATGCATAGCCCTTGCAAAGGCAATGATTGGGCACGATAAAGGGGAATATTTTATTTCTGTAATGATCAGGTAAATTAATTGAGCCCGGGAGATTATCCTAGTATAATAGAGATAAGATGATAGGCAAGGGCAAGATACTTTTCAATCGAAAACGAGGGAGTGAGTAGGATGGACTTGTTGAATTTGCAAATGCGCGCTTCTCAAGGTCAGTGCGGATCTGTTGTGCAACAATCTTCCCATTCATTCTTTTGCCCGACAGAACACGTGCTTTCGCATGTGTTTTTTTGCTAGTCCTGAACGGAAACAATGGGGCTTATCATGAACATTAGCATTAAAACGGGGGTGATGACCATTAATCTTTCTAAAAATAAGACACAACGGAAAGGAACGGTGATCCGACGCATATCTCCTAGCTGTCAGGGGTGACAGCCATCGTACAGATGAAAGGCGTGAGGCCGGATAGAATGGTAACGTATCACCTAATAAAATATAAAAATAGAAAAACTGGCGAGGTTCCCTTTCGGGGTGCCTCGCCAGTTTTTTTGGAATCGTTATTATGCTTTTTTGACGAATTCGGATTTCAGCTTCATAGCACCGAAGCCATCGATTTTGCAGTCGATGTTGTGGTCGCCTTCAACCAAACGGATGCCTTTGACTTTTGTTCCGACTTTCAAAGCGCTCGAGCTGCCTTTGACTTTCAGGTCTTTGATGACCGTGACAGTGTCGCCGTCCTGCAGCAGGTTGCCGTTCGCGTCCTTGACGATCAATTGATCTTCGTTTGCTGACTCAGCAGTATCCGCGCTCCATTCGTGCGCGCACTCAGGACAGACCAGCATCGCGCCGTCTTCGTAAGTGTAAGCGGAGCCGCATTTCGGGCAATTAGGTAATTCCATCATGATTTTTATTCCTCCATTATTTTGAAATACTGTCTTCTGACTTTTCATTTCCGGCCTGTTTTTACAAGGCGGAAGATGCTTATATACTGCCACATTTTCGCCTTGTTGACAATAGAATCCGGACAATATAAGAATAATAACCAATAAGCAGAAAGAGAACAGTTCCGTAAGGCTCCATATGCGTTCTTGGCTGAGGTTATCCGATAACCAAGAAGAATCGGACAAGCAGAGCGCGATCGCATCGCTATAATCACAAAAGCCCCTGATCGAGGTCATCGATCAGGGGCTTTTCCATTAAATGCTGCTCAACACAGCATCTTTCTGAACAGACATTTTCGCTTTATTTTCTTTGATCGCTACTTGCGCGGAAGCCAAGCGTGCGATCGGCACGCGGTAAGGCGAGCAGGAAACGTAATCCAAGCCAATGCTTGAGAAGAAGGCGATGGATTCAGGGTCGCCACCGTGTTCGCCGCAGACGCCCAGCACCAAGCCTGGATTGGTTTCGCGGCCCAATTTGGCGGACAATTTGACGAGTTTGCCGATGCCCTTGACGTCCAATGAGTGGAACGGATTCGGCTTCAGTAAGCCTTTTTCTTCGTACTCCTGCAGGAACTTGCCGGCATCGTCGCGGGAGAAGCCGAAGCCCATCTGCGTCATGTCGTTCGTGCCGAAGCTGAAGAAGTCGGCCTCCATTGCGATTTCGTCGGAAGTGACGGCCGCGCGCGGGATTTCAATCATCGTTCCGATCAGGTAAGGGATGGTCACATCCTTTTCAGCGAAGACTTCCTGGATCTCCGCCACGATTTCCGCTTTGACGTAGCGCAGTTCGTCGACGTCGCAGACCAAGGGAATCATGATTTCCGGAGTAATCGTGCTGCCGCTCTCTGTGGAAGCGGCGATGGCGCCTTCGATGATGGCGCGCACCTGCATCCGGTAGATTTCCGGGTAAGTGACGGCCAAACGGCAGCCACGGTGCCCGAGCATCGGATTGACTTCATGCAAGGAATCGATGTGCGCCTCCAAGTTTGAAAGGCTGCTTCCCATCGCTTCCGCCAGGGCAACTTTGTCCGCATGCGCTGTCGGCAGGAATTCATGCAACGGAGGGTCCAACAGGCGGACGTTCATCGGGCGATCCTGCAGCAAAGCGAACATTTCCTGGAAATCCTGGCGCTGCATTTCTAATAGTTCAACCAAGTACTTTTTGCGTTCATCCAACGTGCGGGAAAGGATCATCTGACGGACAACCGGAATACGGTGCTTATGGAAGAACATGTGCTCGGTACGGCAAAGGCCGACGCCTTCCGCGCCCAAGGATAATGCCTGTTTGACATCAGTGGGGGAGTCCGCATTGGCTTTGACTTGCAGTACTTTCATTTCATTGACCCATTCCATGAAGGTGCTGAATTTGCCGCCCAAAGTCGGGTTCTGCTTGGCGATGGTGCCGGCGTAGACTCTACCGGTTGCGCCGTCGATCGAAAGCAGGTCGCCTTGATGCAGGGTCAAATCATCGATCACGACGGTTTTGTTTTCTTCATCGATGACCGCTGCCGTGCAACCGGCCACACAACATTTGCCCAAACCGCGGGCTACGACTGCCGCGTGCGAAGTCATGCCGCCGCGCGCTGTCAGGATGCCTTCCGAACTCATCATGCCGGCCAAATCTTCCGGGGATGTTTCGCGGCGGACTAGGATGACCGGCAGGCCGTCCTTTTGTGCCGCTTCGGCATCAGCAGTGGAGAAGTAGATATGGCCGGATGCCGCTCCTGGCGAAGCGCCAAGTCCGGTCGCCAATATCGTAGCTTCCTCAAGTGCTTTCGTGTCGAAAGTCGGGTGGAGCAATTTGTCCAACTGGCCGGTTTCGATGCGCATAATGGCTTCTTCTCTAGTGATCAGACCTTCGTCCGCCAAATCAACGGCCACTGCGACGGCTGCGGCTGCTGTGCGTTTCCCGTTGCGGGTCTGCAGCAGGTACAATTTGCCTTTTTCGATCGTGAACTCGATGTCCTGCATATCGGCGTAGTGGTCTTCCAGTTTTTCAGCGATGGCCTTGAATTCGTTGTAGACGGCAGGCATCACTTCTTCCAGTGTGTCGATGTTCAATGGCGTGCGGATACCGGCCACGACATCTTCGCCTTGCGCATTCATCAGGAATTCGCCGAAGAGTTTTTTCTCGCCGGTCGCCGGGTTGCGCGTGAAGGCCACACCGGTACCCGAATCGTTGCCGCGGTTTCCGAACACCATGCTTTGGACGGTGACGGCTGTGCCGAGGTTATGCGAAATATTGTGGATATCGCGGTAAAGGATAGCCCTTTCATTGTTCCATGAAGAGAAAACGGCTTGGACGGCTTGGTGCAATTGATCCAACGGTTCCTGCGGGAAAGTTTCGCCTGTTTCGCGTTGGTAGACGGCTTTGTATTGCGCGACCAGGTCGGTCAGCTCTTCCAAAGTCAGTTGGTTGTCGAACTGGTAACCGTTCTCATTTTTGACTGTGTCCAGAATCGATTCGAAATGGATGCGCGGAACGGATTTCACGACATCGGCGAACATCTGTATGAAACGACGGTAGCTGTCGAAAGCGAAGGTCGGGTTCTGAGTTTGTTCTGCTAGACCGGCGACTGAAGCATCATTCAGGCCCAAATTCAGGATCGTGTCCATCATGCCGGGCATCGAGAAGGCGGCACCGGAACGGACCGACACCAGCAACGGGTTGGCGGGGTCATGGAACGATTTCCCGACCGCGTTTTCCAGGTCGATGAGGGCGGAATCAATCTGCTGTTGGATCGCAGTCCAAAGTGTCCGTCCTTCATCGAAATAATGGATGCAGGATTCCGTCGTGATCGTGAATCCTGGAGGGATGGGCAGGCCGAGATTGGTCATCTCGGCGAGGTTGGCGCCTTTTCCTCCCAATAACATCTTTTGTTCTTTTTTGCCTTCTGAAAAACGGTAAACCCATTGCTTCGTCAAAGTCATATACATTTCCTCCTTGTGAGTGGTCTATAGTTGCTTGCGGCTGATATTCATAACATCCATGTAGTGCAGGATGTGGTCTGCGGTTTCTTCGATCGCTTTGTTCGAAACATCGATGATTTCGCAGCCAATCTGTTTCATGATCTGGTCAGCGTATTCGAGTTCCTCCAGGATGCGTTCCATGCCGGCGTAGCTGGCGGAGGGCGGCAGTCCCAGTGTTTTCAAGCGCTCTTTGCGGACTTCGTTGAGCTTTTTCGGCGAATTCACCAGGCCGATGATCCGCTCCGGGGCAATCGTGAAGATTTCTTTTGGCGGCTTCGATTCCGGAAAAAGCGGGATGTTCGCGACTTTCACGTTCTTGTTCGCCAGATAGATCGACAGCGGCGTTTTGGATGTGCGGGACACGCCGAGCAGCACGATATCTGCCTTTTCGATGCCGCGCGGATCGCGTCCGTCGTCGTATTTGACGGAAAACTCGATGGCTTCGACGCGGTTGAAATAGTCCTTGTCCAGTTTGCGGTTGATGCCCGGCTTTTCCTTGGCCGGAAGCTGGAACAGTTGCCCCAAACCGGTAAGGATCGGGCTGTAAATGTCGACTCCAATCAGGCTGGATTGTTCGATCCGCTCCTTCATGTAGTCTGCCATTTCCTTTTTCACGAAGGTGTAGAAGATCATTGCCTTCTCATCTTCGGCCGCTTTTACGCAGATTTCGTCGATTTCCTCGGTCGTCTGCACGTAGGAATATTTCTTCAGTTGGTAATTTTCCGTCTCGAATTGGAAGAGGGCGGATCGGATCACCACATCGGCTGTCTCTCCGACGGAATCGGATACTAAGTAAATCGCATTAAGGTCCATTTGCACACTTTCCTCCTAAAGGTCTTTGTTGAATATATCAAGCAACAATCTGCTGGCGGTCGATTTCGAAAATTTTCCGATGACTTCTTTTTTTCCAGTCTCTTCATACACGGAACGGGAAAGGACTGGTAAACTGTCGACGCGATGGGTAACGAGCAATTTCGTGGCATCGACAACGAACGTATCGCTGAAGACGGTATACAGATTCGGCATCTTCGTCATGACCATTCCGACCGGGATGGCATTCAGATCGGAATCGCCCAACGCGCTCTTAAGCAAGTCCTTGCGGGAAACAATCCCCAGTATTTCCCGGTTGTCTGTGACATAAAGGGAACCGCAATCCTCTAGGAAAAGCTGGATGATGGCGTCCTGGATGCTCGTTTCTTTGGTGAGGTTGACCGAGATGGCCATCACCTTTTCGACTTTTTGTTTGGCGATCTGTTCGACCAGCACGGAGTTGGTATGCTCCTCGTTGATTAGATAACCGACTTTCGGTTTGGCCTGAAGGATGCCGCTCATCGTCAGCAGCGAAAAGTCAGGGCGCAGCGTCGCCCGCGCAAATCCCAGTAGGGAGGCAATCTTTTCACCGGAAATCGGCTGTTGTTTCTTGACGATTTCGATGATTTGCTTTTGCCTATCGGTAAGTTCCATTTTTCCACCTCAATTCTTAATGTGATGTGCTAATGAGTATATAGTATGTCACATTTAAGACGTTGTCAACATAAAGTGACATCTTTTTTAGGGAATGTTTCGGGGGAGGACGATATTCTTGAATGCGAAAGGAGCATTCGATAATTTGGCCTTGGCGGTGAATAAAATACTCGAATGCCAGTGGCCTATTCGATAAATTGGCCCTGGTCCCCGAACCTACCTGCCAGTGGCTTTTGGACATTCTATCGCATCTGACAATTCGGGCGCTTTTTTTGTAACCAGATCAACACGGGTCTATGGTAAACTTATAAAGACTAAGCGAGTAAGGGTGGGGGCCGAGAATGTTTTCAGTGGGATACAACACGCAAGATATTAAGGATATTACATACAGCAAAACGACGTTCGAGAAAGGGCTGCAATTGTTTGAGAGCAGGGCAATCCGGAAATTCACATCGGAAGAGGGTGGGCGTTCCTTCTATGCAGACATCAAAGGGACGAAAATCTATGAGGTAGAGGTTTATCTTGATGAATATGGGGAAATCGAGGATTATTACTGTCCGTGTCCAGCCTTCGAAGGTTATCCTGGACCCTGTAAACATGTGGTTGCCTTCCTGCTGGAGTTACTTAATTCTTCCTCGGACTACAGAGATGAACGGAAATCCTCGAGCACAAAAGAATCGACAGGAAACGTGGCCAGCAGTGCTTCGACGAAGCTATATGATAGCGAACAGACGAGACGCTTGCTGAACGTGCTTCAATTCGAATTGCTTCAAGAAAACGATGTATTCGATAGGGTACCCATCCAGGTGGAATTTACACTGATCATGTCTAACCTTCGTTATGGGCAACGTTTCAGTCTGCAGATGCGGGTAGGGTGCGGGCAACTTTATATTGTGAAAGATTGCGAACACGTCGTCAACAGCATTTTGACGGGACAACAGGTTCCCTTTGGCAAGAAATTCACTTTTTCAGCTGACAAACATGAGTTGTCCGCTGAGGACCGTGCCGTTTTTCTTCTTTTGAAGCAAGTCAACGATTCTGCTGCAGCTTCAGGCCGTGATCGTCGGTCGAACGAGGACCGCAAAGAGATCACTTTGCCCGGGAGTATGCTGAAAGAACTATTGGAGAAGTTGTCGATGACACCTCTAGCCAGCTTCAAAACCAATCCTTATCAGACCTATGGGAAACGCATATTGCCGGAAAATTTGGTGATGGGTTCTGAAAAACTGCCGATCCATTTTGACTTGAGTGAATTAACGGATGGTGGCCTGCTTTTCGAAGAGACGACAGAGGCTGCACCCGAGAACATTTTTTTCCACGAGGCGGATATCTTTCTTATAGGCGGACGTTTTTATTATTTGACCACAAGCATAAAGGACCGCTTGAACAGCATATATGCAGCCATTTCGCAGTCCGGACATGAGGGATTGCATATCCCACCGGAAGCCGCTGGTGACTTCTTGGCGATCGCTGTTCCAGCGATGCAGAAATTTGCGAACATCTCGCTAACGGAATCCGTGCAGGCGAGCTACCAACGTTATCCTTTGCAGGCTGAACTCTATCTGGACTGGAAAATGGAAAGACTGATTTTGGAATTGTTTTTCCGCTATGGTGAAACCAAAATTGATGTCACAAAAGAAATAAAAACTGAAAAATTACTGTCGCCTGAAACAATTGTCAGGGACAGGATCGCTGAGGAAGTCTTATTGCAAAAATTCATCGAGTCAGGAAATGATGGGTTTCAATTTGAGGATTCCCTCTATTTGGAGGTCTTGGATGATATCATGTCGTTCCTGTACGAAGGTCTTGAGAAACTCGCTCCGCATTGCGAAATATTCACGACGGCGGCTGTCGAGAGCCTGCTTTACCAACCGGTCAGGCTGCCGAAAGTCGCCATCGAAGTCAACAATCAGTCTCGGTTGTTGGATGTGACCTTCAGCACCGACGAAATTAGTATGGATGACCTGAAACAGATGGTCAGGCAAATTGCGGCGAATAAGTCGTATCACCGCCTGTCCAACGGCAAGATCGTCAACTTGCACCAAAAGGAAATTAAGGAACTTACCGATGCGGTCGTGCAGTTGGATGTGCCTTTGAAGGATCTGAAAAAAGAGATGTCCTTGCCGCTCTATAAGGCTTTCGGGGTCGATTCCAATGCGGGGGTCGTTCACCAGGATGAGGATTTCATGACGCTCATCAATCGGATGGAGAAACCCGAAAAGATTGATTTCGACTTGCCTCAGGATTTGAATGCTACCTTACGTCCTTATCAGGAAACAGGCTTCAAATGGCTGAAAGGGCTTGATCATTACGGCTTCGGTGGGATTCTAGCGGACGACATGGGACTCGGAAAGACACTGCAGGTCATCAGCTTCATCGCAGGTTCTCTGGGTGAAGGAGACGGCAAACCTTATTTGGTCATCTGTCCTTCCAGCGTGCTCTATAATTGGCAAAAGGAGTTCCAGCAGTTTGCGCCCGGCATCCGGACGCAACTCATCACCGGTATGAAGAGCGAAAGAAGCGACTGCGTAACGACCGCGATCGCCGAACATATTCCGGTTTGGATCACGTCCTATCCGCTGCTGCAACGCGATGAGGATCTTTATGACGGGCTGGCATTCCGGACCGTCATCCTGGATGAAGCCCAAAGCGTCAAGAACGCCACTGCGAAAACGACGAAAGCCGCTTCCGCGCTCCAAGCCAACAACAAAATCGCGTTGAGCGGGACGCCGGTCGAAAATGCGTTGTCCGAATTGTACACCATTTTCAGCATCGCGCAGCCCGGACTTTTCGGAACGAGAGCGGATTTCAAAAAAATGGAACCGGCGCAGATAGCAAAAAAAGTCAAACCATTCATCTTGCGCAGGCTGAAGGCGGATGTACTGAAGGATCTGCCGCCGAAGATCGAATCGATTTCCTACATCGAAATGACCGAAAAACAAAAGACCGCCTATTTATCGCAGCTGCAGTTGATGCGCCAAGAAACAAAAGAAATGTTGGACGCGGATACGCTGAACGAAAACCGGATCAAAATCTTGGCAGGTATTACGCGCCTGCGCCAGATCTGTTGCGATCCGGCCTTGGTCATGCCCGATTACAAAGGCGGTTCCGGCAAATTGGACAGGCTGATGGAGTATTTGGCGGAAGCCAAGGAGAACGGTAGACGCGTCGTCTTGTTCTCCCAGTTCACGCAAATGCTGGCCATCATCCGCGAGAAACTGGATGCGGCCGGCGAGGCCTATTTCTATCTCGATGGGCAGACGCCGAATCAGGATCGACTCACCCTGACGACCCGCTTCAATGAAGGGGAGAAGAATCTCTTCCTGATTTCCCTGAAGGCCGGCGGGACGGGCTTGAACTTGACGGGCGGGGATACCGTTATTCTCTATGACTCTTGGTGGAACCCGGCCGTCGAAAGTCAGGCAACTGACCGCGTGCACCGTTTCGGACAGAAGAAGGTCGTCCAGGTCGTCCGCATGATTGCGACCGGCACGATCGAGGAACGGATCAACGAATTGCAGGAACAGAAACGCGAAATGATCGATTCAGTAATCCAGGCAGGCGGCCAATCGGTCACCTCCTTGACGAAGGAAGAATTGATGCAGCTGCTGGAAATGTAGGGCTTGCTGTAATGATTGGGCGCGGCTGCTCGCAAGCTGCGCACAAGTCAATAATATTTTGAGAAGGAAGGGGGATTTGGATGACAGTTACACCTAATCCGGAAATGGATTTTGAATTATACATGGATACAGCGGTCCTGGCTGGGCAAATCATGCTGGAAAGCAACGCGGAAACTTACCGTGTCGAGGATACGGTGACGCGCATCCTGAAGAAGACCGGGCTGCAGATGACCGAAGCGTTGGCTTTGACCACCGGACTCGTCGCCACGCTCGACAGTCCGAATATGCACGCGATTACAGTCGTCAAACGGATCACGGAACGCACGACGAACTTGAACCGAGTGTCCCGCGTCAATGCCGTTTCGCGGAATTTCGTCGAAGACAGATTGACGATTCAAGAGGCTTACGATGCGCTGCAGAACATCGACGAAATCCAATACAGCAGGCGTCAGAAAAGCTTTGCGCTGATCGGCTTTATCCAATTGTTCATCTTTTTGATGGGCGGGACTTTCTATGACTTTTTGGCGATGATTCCGGTCAGCGCCGCAGTTTCTTTTGTTTTGCACATCGCGGTCAAATGGAAGATCCGCCCGTTCATCCAGAACATGGTCTCCAGTTTTGTGATCGCCGTGTTGACGGCCATTTTGTCCGAACTATTAACCTTTCCGATACAGCCGGATACAATCATCATCAGTGCCATCATGCCCTTGTTGCCGGGTACTGTACTGACGAACGGCATCCGTGACACTTTCCGGGGGGATTACATGTCGGGAGCGGCCAAAATATTGGAGGCCTTTGTGATCGCTGTATTCATCGCAATCGGCATCGGTGCCGGTTTGATCGTCGGCGGGGAGGTGATCCGATGACCCTGTTCAATATCGTTTTGGAAATGATCGTCGCTTTCGTGGCCGTCTATTTTATCGCCATCACCTTGGAAGCTCCGAAACGGACTTTGTGCTATGGAGCATCGGGCGGGGCTTTGGGATGGGGCGTCTACCTTGTAGGACTGTCGTTTTTGGACATCGTCGGGGCCACTTTTCTGGCTAGCCTGTTCATCGCTTGGATTGCGCACCTGTTCGCGCGTCATCTGAAGACGCCGGTGACGATCTATTTCATCCCTGCCTTCATCGCTTTGGTTCCCGGAGCCGGAGTTTATCAATCGGTCTATTCCTTCATCAACAAAGAGTATGCAGTCGCGCAGCAGCATTTGGTCCTGACGCTGCAGATATCGGGTGCTATCGCGCTTGCGATCTTCATTGTGGACAGCCTTTTCGGGCTCATGGCCAGAATTAAGGCTTCAAAGCAAAAGAAAAGCCAGGCTAAATAGCCGCCTGTGACACAGAGATGTAAACTGAATTTAACGCAGCCGTATCGCAAATATGCTAAACTTGTATCATTCAGAAGGGGGCTACTACATGTCCGAGAACAATCAAAAACCGACCAGACAAGATTTACACCGAAATCATAAACGCAATAACCTGCTCGTTATATTGGGCATCATCGCCGCCGCATTTTTGGGGCTCGTGCTCCTTTATAATATTTTTTACGGGAATGACGAAGAACCATCCGTCGCGGCAGGTAATCAAACAAACTCACAAAGCATGATCATCACCGAATCGGATGATGCCAGCGAAACGTCCGATTCAGCCGAAGAATCCTCGAGTGAAGATGAAGAGGAAGACAGCGCTGATAAGGAGTCAGAAAAGGACACTGATGCGGATACGGAGGAAGTTCCATCCACCGATGACAATGTCAGCACGGCTTACACCGGCGACTGGGAACCGATTGGCACAACCCAAGCCGGGGAACATGTCACGGATTACAGCGACGGCTCCGCCGACCGCAATGAAATCAAGCAAGCAATTGCTGCAGTGACTGGCATCAGCGCCGACAACATGATCGAATGGTGGATCGGCAACGCCGGCGATCAGCAAGTGACCGCCACAGTCTCTAATACACAGAAAGAGACGATCGCACGCGTCCAGCTAAACTGGATCGACGGCGAAGGTTGGCAAGTCACGCTTGTGGAAGAACTGAACGAGATACCGAACAACTGATCAACACAGCAAGGCGCTCTTTGATAGGGCGCTTTTTTTGCGTTGCTTATTTGGAAATGTTTCTGTACGGAATACTCGTTTTGGGGTAAACTATTTCTGAATAGGAAACAGTTGAGGGGTGTCAAAAATGGAAGAAGAGAAAAAACCTTATGGAACGGTCCTGCTGAAAGCCGCAAAAATCATCGATCATTTATCCAACAGCAAGGAAGCCCAGAGTCTGGCCGCCGTCGCAGCCAGCACCGGTCTGTCCAGCCCGACAGCACTGAAGATCCTGGACACGCTGCTTTTGATCGGATATGTCGAAAAAGACGAGCAGACCAAGCGTTTTACCTTGGGCAGCGCGCTGATCCGCTACGCGAACAACCGGCTGGCGAATCTGGACATCATCAAAATCACCGATCCGTACTTGCGCAATCTGCAGGCTGGCTTGGACGAAACGGTCCATTTGGGTATTCTGGATAAGGATGAGGTCCTCTACGTCAACAAGTTGGAGACCCAGAAAGCGATAGCCAACATCAATTCCCGGATTGGCAATACCAACCATCTCTACAGTTCCGCGATGGGCAAGGCGATGCTGGCTGCCTTCAGCGACGAAGAGTTGGCAGCGTATCTGGATCGGGTCGAACTGGTTGCGGACACACCGAACACCATAACGAATCGGGATGATCTGAAGGAAGAAGTGAAAAAAGTCAAAGAAACCGGTTTTGCCACCGATGACGAAGAAAACGACCTGGATGTCATCTGCATCGGGGCAGCGCTTGTCGTCGACAACAAAATCTATGGCGCATTCAGCGTCAGCACGCCGAAGTACCGTTTCGAGCGCGAGAAGACCATCGAAAAGGTGCTGGAAACGAAAAAGAATCTGTTGGCTGAATTGAGCAGGACGAACACGTTTGGCTGACAGTTAACCAAGGACGGGCGGAATCGATAGTGATTCTGCCCGTTTTCTGTTTTGTCAGATGAAATGTGCGGAATTTCAAAATGTCAGGTGACAATTTCTTGGATAAACGTCACTAAAACAGAAATTCGCCCACATAGGTGTTGAAATAACCAAAAAGAAACCGTATAATGAAACCAAAGCATTTCCTAAAAGAAAACGATATTTCCTATTTGGAAATAACTTAAGTTTTATATCATGCATTTCAGGTCGGTTGCGTCATACCAGAAAGAATAATGTAACCGCGTTCAGTAAAAATCTATTAATATAATCGGGAGCGTGCGAGAAGATGAGTAAAATTTTGACGTTGGGCGAAATCATGTTGCGCCTGTCTACAGATCCAGGAACATTGATGACCTATTCCACAAATTTCACCGGGCATTACGGTGGCGGGGAAGCGAACGTCGGCATCAGTCTGGCGAATTTTGGCCATGAAGTGGCTTTCGCAAGCAAAGTGCCAGCCAATCCGTTGGGGGTTGCGGTCCGCAAACATCTGAAGAGTTACGGGATTTGCACGGCCTTGCTGAGGAAGGGCGGCGAACGCCTGGGCACTTACTATTTGGAAAGCGGCGTTGGGGAACGTGCGGCTTCCGTTGTCTATGACCGTGCCCATTCAAGCTTTTCAAGCATGGAAATGCTGGAATGGGATTTCGACGAATTGTTCGAGGATGTGAACCTGTTCCATATTTCCGGTGTCACTGCCGCGCTCACCAAAGATTGGGCCGCATGGTCGGTCGAGTTGGTGCGGGAAGCGAAAAGACGCGGAATAAAAGTCAGCTTCGACATCAACTACCGCGCCAAACTTTGGACGCAGGCCGAATGCGGGGCTTTCCTCCAGCAAGTATTGCCGTTGACCGACTATCTTTCTGCGGGCAAATTGGATGCCTTGTATCTGATGGGGATCCCGGAAAACACAAGCGAGCAGGAAGACGTGACCTTTTATTACGAAAAGATGGCGGGAAAATATCCGAACATCGAAGTCTTCTATTCCACAATCCGTCAGGTGCATTCCGCCAGCCATAATGTGCTGCAAGGGACGATGTGGCGCAAAGGCGAGACGACCTTCTCGAACGTGCATACGATCACACCGATTGTTGACCGGGTCGGCGGCGGGGATGCCTATGCAGCGGGGATTTTGCACGGTATCCTGTCCGGGTACACAGCTGAGCATACCGTCGATTTCGCGATCGCCGCATCCAGCATGAAGCACACAATCCATGGCGACTGCAACCAATTTTCCGCAGAAGAAGTGGAAGACTTCATGAATTCCGAGTCAGGCGCAATCAAACGATAAGAAAATGCATATCAAAAAGGCAAGCGTTCGGTCAATAAACCGAATGCTTGCCTTTTTTGTCGGCTGGGCCGTGGTGTAACTTTAATAATCAGATGAATTCGCTGTCGTATTGCTTCTCCAACTGTTTCATTTCAGTTTGACTTGCTTGGTCGAGCGTCATGAAAGCCAACAACAAGTTGAAGTCGTCGCGGGCTTCCGAATCGGTGGCATCCCAGATGAGCGTGTGCGCAGCCTCGTCCTCATCGAGGTCCTCCGATAAATCGACCATGTTGTTGCGCCATTTGATGTATGCTTCGTATTGTCCAGGTTTCATATTGTTTCCTCACTTTTCTTTATTTCATAATGTAGATCATTTCGATTTCGCGCTTTTCAAGATCGGTGCCGCGCTTCATGAAGCCGGCATTTTCGAGCGTTTCCCGTCCCCATTGGTTGCCGATCTGGATCGATGCCTGCAGCAGTGTGCAGGCAAATTGCGTATCAATCCATTTCGCAATTTCCCTTACGCTTTCGGAACCGAAACCTTTGGATTGGAAGGGCTGGCCGATCATGAACTGTGCGAGCGTCATTATCGCTGTCTTCGACTCTTTTTTGACGAACGCCAAGCCCACCAGTTCTTCTCCTGCATAGAGGGCGATTGGGAATAATTCTTGCGGTTGGACATAAGCCAATGCAAACATTTCCGCATTTGGGCGGATGTATTTGCGCTGCCAATCATCGACGCTCAGCGCAAGCGCGGCTTCCATATTATCTTGTGAAAGGTTACGTATAGTAATCATTTTTTACCCCTAGTCCATTTCGTTATTTTTGGTTTCCGTATCGAAGGTGATGAGATAAGCCTCAAGCCAATTACCGCTGCTCTTCAAGGCGAAGTAGCCCAAGGTAGCGACAATCGCAGCGGCGGTGCAGTTCACGATTAGGTCACCCATCGTATCCAATAAGGCTGACTGCCCAATCAGTGGGACACCCCCGATTGTAGCTGTCCTTTGCGTATTCTGGCCCATGACGCTGTCGGCGAAAAATTCATAAAATTCCCAAAGCACACCGATTGTAGTTGCCAAGCAGAAAGAAAAAAGCGAAGATAAAACCGGTGTGAGGTTCAATCTTTGGACGCCTCCCTCCTGCAGATTGGCGATGACGGAGAATCCGAGCACCCCAAATAAAGCAGAACTCAAGGCATGTTGGAGGGTATCCCATTCGGCAACCGTGTCATAGAACCCGCCAAGACTGCCCAACAAGAGAGCCAAATAGAGAAACACAGCATAGATAAAGGTGATTCTTTGAGGCAAGAGGATACGCGTATGTTTCCGCAGGAGCGAAGGGAAGAGCAAAGCAACAAGGCCGAAGCCGACTTGAACAAGCCGCAGGAAATGCTCTGCTTGCTTCTCAGTGCCTCTCGTTTGGATGAACCGCACAAATTCATACCCGGTGATCAGGATGAAGCTCGCAAAGATGAACAGGATAACAGCGTAACTGAATTTTTTCAGCGTTTCACGCATGGTTCTTCAGCCTTCTTTCATTTATTCAGCGCATATATCATCTACTCTCATTTTAGTCGACTTCGGCGGGATTCGCAACTTGTCAAGCCTCCCAAAGCCGCAAAAAAAGAATGCCGCGATGGCATCCTTTTTTTGTCATTCATAAATAAAACATGCGCTTATCTGTCAAATTTTTCCCGACGCTTGGTCGATTTGATGAAAAGTTGTTTAAGGGCTACGCTGTCGTCGTTCTTGAGGGCCGCCTTGATCAGGTCGAGCTGATCCTCGAACGTCTGGATGCTCTTCAGCAAATACTCTTTGTTCTCCAGGAATAGTTCGCTCCACAGCTCTTCGTTGATTTTGGCAATCCTGGTCAACTCGCGATAACTGTCGCCTGTGAATTTCTCCGTTTCCCGGTCTTCGACATCGCTGTTGACCAAAGCGACGGCGATCGCATGCGGCAACTGGCTGGTGAAAGCGATCATTTCGTCATGGTAATCGGCAGAAATACGCGTGATCCGTCCGAATCCCATTTCCATGATTAAAGCTTCCATGAAAGCAAGATTCTCCGCTTTGTTCGACGGGAGCGGCGTCAGTATATAATTCGCATTTTTGTAGACGGAACTGCTGGCGAAATCGATGCCTTTTTTCTCGCGTCCGGCCATCGGATGACCGAAGACAAAGTCGATCGAGGCAGGCAAAACCGATAGGATGTCCTCGATGAAGAATTTTTTGACGCCAGTCGCATCCGTCAGAATAGATCCCGGTTTGAAATGATCCTTATGGGTGACGATGAAATCGTGCACCAGACGGGGATAGAGCGAAAAAATCACCAAATCAGAATGCGGCAGGATCTCTTTCCCATCCTGATAGCCCTCCTTGATGATGTGCTGCGCTTTGGCTTTGTCCAGCGTCGCCTGATCGATGTCGATCCCGTAAAGATTGCGGTACCCGGCATCGTAAAGGGCCATCGCGAAGGACCCGCCGATTACGCCCAGGCCGACGATTGTGATATTCAGCTCCTTATTCAGGCGTGTCATGGGCGTTGCCTTCCTTTCTTGATCCAGAGTGGAGCGCGATGATTTCCGCAGCGAGCTCTTCCAACGGTTTATCGTTCTTGACGACGAAATCTGCAGCGTCTTGGTAAAGGCTCTCGCGTTCGGCCTTCAGCGCATAGATCCGTTCGAATCCGTCTTTCAGCAGGGGACGATGGGAAACTTCGATGTCATGCGTGATGTCTTCGACGGCGCGGTCGATGTAGTAGACTGTGCCATTCTTTTTTAAGGCCACGATATTTTCGTTGCGCTTGACGACACCACCGCCCGTGCTCACGACTGTATCCTCGAAATCGGCAATTTCTTTATAGGCAGCAGACTCGATGCTGCGGAAATAGTCCTCCCCGATTTGGAAGAGGGCGGTGATGCTTTTGCCGGTCTTCTCCTCAATGAAGGCATCCGTATCGATGAAACGGTAACCGATTATATTGCTCAATAATTTACCTAAAGTCGTCTTGCCTGCGCCAGGCAGCCCAATCAGGATGATATTTTTTCCCAAATCCTTCACCTATTCCCGTTATGATGTTATTTTTTCATAGATTTCTTGGTTCAATGTCAGTTCGAAAGGCCGTTCCAGCCAGATTTCCTGGGATTTGATGCCTTGATGCACCAACATTTCCAATCCGTTGCAGGTTTTCAGACCGGCTGTTTTTGCCAAACGGAGGAATTCTGTTTCCTGCGGGTTGTAGATCAGATCCACGGCTGCGTTGAATTGACGGATCACTTCAACTGGCACAGCGCTGAGGCCGATGTTGTCGGGGAACATGCCGAGCGGCGTCGTGTTGATGATCAGATCGCCTGAAATGTCGGCTATCTCATCATAACTCATCAATGAGATCCGAGGATCCACCGGAATATCAGTCAGGGAGCCTTTTTTCCGTGAAACGATGATAATCTTATTGATGCCGTTATCAAGCAAATACAAAACGACTGCCTTTGCGGAACCGCCGAAACCCAAAACCATGGCTATGTTGTTTTCGATTGTGATATCGTGCGAAGCCAACATGGTTCCGAATCCGTAATAATCGGTGTTAGCGCCGTACAGTTTACCGTCTTTTACCTTGATTGTGTTGACTGCACCGATGCGCGTCGCTTCCGGTGTGATTTCGTCCAAGTAAGGCATCACCGTCTGTTTGTAGGGGATTGTCACGTTGACGCCTACAAACTGAAGCACGCGGATCCCTTCAATCGCTTCTTCCAACTCTTCAGGGGGCAATTCAATATGTTTATAACCGGCATTCATACCGATCAGATCGAAAAAAGTCGAATGGATTCTTTCTGAATAACTGTGGCTCAGATGTTCGCCGAATAATCCGAAAAATTGCATCAAGTTTCACTCCTTTTAGGAAAGTGTAGATTATTGCCATGTAAATTTCAATACCCAGTTTAAATTAAAAAAAAATTAAAAAAACTATTGCAATGATTAGAACGTTTGTTATAATGATGGAAATCAGACGTTTTCATTATGAGTTCAGCTGATTAAATGATACACAAGAGAAGAGGTCATCCGATGGGTTCCACGCATACTATCAATCTTTTACAAACAAACTTTTACTTTACATACTTTACATTCTGGGGCTTCTATTTTAGCGCTGGATATTTTGTTTGGAAAAAATTGCATAGAGCGAATATGAGAAACATCAGAGGATGCGAGAAATAGATTGCAGGACGGATCGTCAGGCAACAGCATTTTTGGATAACGAAGCTTAACGCGGTGCTCATATAACATGGGCACCGCTTTTTATTTTTTTAAAAGCAAACACACACTAGGAGGAACAAGACATGATCATCATTTTGAAGAAAACGGCCAAAAAAGAGGAAATCGACGAACTGACTAAACGCTTAACGGATAAAGGGGTCATCGTGAGCCCAGTAATCGGCGAAACAATGACTATTTTGGGCTTGGTAGGGGACACTTCAAAAGTATCGATGGACACTATTCAGCAACATCATATCGTTGAACGCGTATTGAAAGTTCAGGAGCCTTACAAAAAGGCGAACCGCAAATTCCATCCCGATGATACGGTTGTCGAAATCGACGGCCAGCGCATTGGTAACGGCTACTTCGGCGTGATTGCAGGTCCTTGTTCCGTTGAAGGCGAAGAACAGATCATCAGCATCGCGCAACGCGCAAAAGCGGCAGGCGCAAACTTCCTCCGTGGTGGAGCTTTCAAACCGCGTACATCCCCATACAGTTTCCAAGGTTTGGAATTGGAAGGTTTGCGTTTGTTGAAATTGGCAAAGGAAGCGACTGGCTTGCCGATCGTAACCGAATTGATGTCCACGAAATTCGTTGACGAATTCGAGGCGGATGTAGATATGATCCAAATCGGTGCCCGTAATATGCAGAATTTTGATCTGTTGAAGGAAGTCGGCAAAACCAAGACGCCGGTTCTTTTGAAGCGTGGCTTGTCTGCAACTTACGAAGAATGGTTGATGTCGGCTGAATACATCATGTCCGAAGGGAACGAAAACGTCATACTTTGCGAACGCGGCATCCGTACATTTGAAACGGAAACACGCAACACCTTGGATATCCAGGCTGTTCCGGTAATCCATAAATTATCCCACTTGCCGATCGTCATCGATCCAAGTCACGCCGGCGGTTCTGCATACCTGGTGCCATCCATGTCCAAATCAGCAGTCATGTCCGGCGCGAACGGTCTGATGATCGAGATCCATCATGATCCCGAGAACGCATGGAGCGATGGCCAACAGTGCCTGAACCCGAATGAGTTCGATGAATTGATGGCTGTCGTAAAACAGTTGATTGCCATTGAAGGAAAGCATTTGGATGCGGTAAAATAAAGGAAGAACTTTCCTTGATAAAAAACGAAATCTGAATGAGATCTGAAAAAGGAGTGAAACAATGGCTGAATTACATGTAGGACTCGGCAAAAACAGTTATACGATCCTGATCGAAAATGGCTTGCGCCACCGTCTTCCGGAAGAAATCAAAAAAATCTACAGCGGCAAGAAGATTGCCATCATTACGGACCATAACGTCAATGCTCATTATGGGTCCCAGTTGGATGAAGGGCTGCAGGCTGCGGGGTACGAGACGCTTGTGGTGGCCTTGCCTGCCGGCGAGCAGACGAAAGATTTTCAGATGCTGCCGCAGATTTATGACCAATTGTTGGATTTCCAACTGACCCGCAGTGAATTGATCATCGCCTTGGGTGGCGGCGTCATCGGGGACCTCGCAGGCTTTGCGGCTGCCAGCTTCCTGCGCGGCGTCCCATTCATCCAGATTCCGACTTCCTTGTTGGCCCAAGTGGACAGCAGCATCGGAGGCAAGGTCGGGGTCGATCTGGCAAGAGGGAAGAATCTGGTAGGGGCTTTCTATCAACCGAAGAAAGTATTCATCGATCCGGAAATGCTGAACACGTTGTCGGACCACTTTTTCCGCGACGGTCTCGGGGAAGTCATCAAATACGGTTGCATCAAGGACGCCGCTTTCTTCAGCTTCCTGCAGACGCTGCATAGCCGCGAAGAGATGATGGCGCACATCGAAAAGATCCTCTACACCTGTTGCGACATCAAGCGCAGAGTCGTGGAGGAGGACGAAAAGGACACCGGAGAGCGGATGCTGCTGAACTTTGGACACACAATCGCCCACGCTTTGGAGACCTACACCAATTATGCGAAATATTCGCATGGTGAAGCAGTGGCAATCGGGATGGTCGCGATCACACGCCTTTCCGAGAGTAAAGGCTTCACGCAACCCGGCACGGCCGCCGCAATCGAAGCACTGGCGAAACAAGTTGGCTTGCCTACGGAACTGCATATGGAAGAAGTTGATTTGGATAGCTTGTTGGCGATCATGACGTTGGATAAAAAGAACTTGGACGATCATCTGAAAGTCATCCTGTTGAAGGAAATCGGCATCAGCTATGTTCAGGATGGAACCATCGCCTTCTTTGATGAACTGGAGAACATGTAGAGCTATACTATAGAAGAAACAAAAGAAATAAAATCGAAGAAACAAAATAGATGAAACAAACAGGAGGATTACAATGGATTTGACGATACAGCCACATAAGCTATCGGGAACAGTGACTGTCCCGCCTTCAAAAAGTTTGGCGCACCGTGCGGTCATCTGTGCAGCGCTTTCCAACGGCACCTGCAAAATCGATAATATCGCGCTTTCGGATGACATCATCGCAACTACGGAGGCCATGAAGGCATTCGGAGCAATCATCGAACAGCATGGCAGCACTTTGACGATCACCGGCGCGGGCCAATACGTTACAGAAGCAAATGCCGCTGAGAGCGCAACGACCACTGAGCACCTGATCGACTGCAATGAATCGGGGTCGACCTTGCGTTTTGTCGTTCCGATTTCGACGCTTTTCCCAGGCGCGAGCCGTTTCATCGGCAGAGGGAATCTGGGCAAACGTCCATTGACCATCTTCTACGATATTTTCGAGGAACAAGGCATCTCGTACCAACCGACTGAAGACGAACTTGATTTGGTCGTGGACGGGAACCTGAAACCGGGGCAGTTCTCATTTCCTGGGAACGTCAGCTCACAATTCATCACAGGCCTCTTGTTCACTTTGCCGTTGTTGGGCGGAGACTCACTCATCACAATCACGACGCCGCTTGAATCGATTGGCTATATCGATTTGACGTTGGATGTCATGAGCGCTTTCGGTGTCACCATCGAAAATGAAGGCCATCAACTCTTCCGAATCAAGGGCGGACAATCCTACCAAGCGACGGATTACCGCGTCGAAGGGGATTATTCCCAAGCGGCCTTCTTTCTTTGTGCAGACGCATTGGGGAATGACCTGTTGGTAGATGATCTGTCGATGGATTCCCTCCAAGGTGACCGCGCTGTCGTCTCAATTCTGGAAGCGATGGGCGTCTCCTTCGAGCAAGAGGGCAACGGCTTGATCGGCACGGCAAAAGCCGGACTGCACGGCACACTGATCGACGCGGCGCAATGCCCGGACATCATTCCGGTGGTCGCGTTGACGGCTTGCCTGAGCGAAGGCAAAACCGAAATCATCAACGCCGGCAGATTGCGCATCAAAGAATGCGATCGTCTGCAAGCTACGGCAAGCGAATTGAAGAAACTGGGCGCTGACATCGAAGAATTGCCGGAAGGTCTGTTGATCCATGGCGTCAAATCATTGAAGGGCGGAGAGACGGTATGGAGCTACAAGGACCACCGCATCGCCATGATGTTGGCGATCGCTGCGACGGTCTGCGAACAGCCGATCACGGTAACGGATGCCGAGTGCGTTTCAAAATCATATCCCAATTTTTGGGAAGACTATAAAGCAATAGGGGGCAAGATACTATGAGCGGTGTATTTGGGAATAAATTAAAGGTATCCATCTTCGGAGAATCACATGGTTCCGCAATCGGCGTCACCATCGACGGTCTGCCACCAGGCCATGAAATAGATATGGATAAGGTTCTGTTGGAAATGAAACGGAGAGCGCCGGGCCAAGGGGCTTTGACGACGCCAAGGAAAGAAAAAGATCAGCCTGAAATCTTGAGCGGCTACTTCAACGACATGACGACAGGCAGCCCGCTTGCGGCGATCATCCGCAACAGCGACACACGTTCGAAAGACTACGGTCAGATGAAGAAATTGATGCGTCCCGGCCAGGCCGATTACCCAGGCTATGTCCGTTACGACGGCTTCAACGATTACCGCGGCAGCGGCCATTTCTCCGGCCGAATCACGGCACCATTAGTGTTTGCGGGTGCAATCGCGAAGCAATTGCTTGAAAAACAAGGCATCACAATCGGCGGACACGTGAAGAGCGTAGCCACGATTCAGGATGACAGCTTCCTGAACACGGAAATCACTGCCGAAATGCTGAAAGGCTTTGCAGGAAAAGAACTGCCATTGTTGAACGAGTCGCTTGAAGAGGAAATGCGCAATCTGATCCGCGAAGCGAAAGCCAGCGGCGATTCCGTTGGTGGAACCGCAGAAATCTGCGTATTGGGTATCCCGGCAGGAGTCGGTAACCCGTTCTTTGATTCGGTTGAGTCCGTTCTGGCGCATATTCTTTTCTCCGTGCCTGCCATCAAAGGTTTGGAGTTCGGAAGTGGCTTCGGCATCGCCGAAATGCTCGGCTCGGAAGCGAATGATTCTTATTACTATGACGGCGACCAGATCAAGACCCGCACGAACCATAACGGCGGTATTTTGGGAGGCATCACGGACGGCATGCCGATCATCTATAAAGTGGCTATCAAGCCGCCAGCTTCCATCACCAAACTGCAGCAAACCATCAATATCGAGGACAAGATCGATGCGGAATTGTCGGTTGAAGGCAGACACGATCCGATCATCGTGCCGCGCGCTATTCCTGTACTGGAAGCCGTGACGGCGATCGCGATCCTGGACCTGCTGTTGGATTCCAAATTCTATAAATACGACTAGGACGGAGTGGAAGGCGAGTATGACGGATTTAGAAGACTATCGCAAAGAGTTGGATGCCCTTGATCAAGAGTTAGTGGCTCTGTTCGAAAAACGGATGCACATTTCCCAAGCCATCGGAAATTATAAGCTAGCGAACGACTTGCCCATTTTTGATGAAGGCCGTGAACAGCGTGTCGTGGAAAAGAATCTTACCCATCTGAAGAGTGAGGAGTTTGCGGTGCAGACCCATCATTTTTTGGATACGATCATGGATCTTTCGAAGGAAGTCCAAAAAGATGTCCGGGCAGCTTCGAACGATTATGAGCAGATTTTTGCGATCCACGACCCAAAACTGCCCGCGCAGATCGGTTATTTCGGGGAAACGGGTTCGTTCTGCGAAGAAGCGATGTTGGCCTATTTTAAGGAAGCGCCCCGCGATCCAAAAAACTACCATACCTTCGAATCGCTGTTCATTGGTATCCAGAATGGGGAAATCGATTACGGCGTGCTGCCAGTGGAAAATTCCTCCACTGGTGCGATTTCACAAGTGCTTGATCTGTTGTACAAATACGGCCTTTCCATCGTGGGCGAGCAATACATCAAAATCGAGCAGCATCTGATCGGCCTGGAAGGGACCTGTCTGGATCAGATCGAGGAAGTCTATTCGCATCCGCAAGGTTTCCAGCAATCCACCGATTATTTCAAGGACCACGAGCAGTGGCGTCAGATTCCGTTCCACAGCACATCCGACAGCGCGAAAATGGTGAAGGACTCCGGTGATGCGCATAAAGGGGCCATCGCCAGCAGAAGGGCCGCACAGATCCATGGACTCTCCATCTTGGCGGAGAGCATCCAGAATCAGAGCGAAAACACGACCCGTTTTATCATCGTCGGCAAGGATCTTGAGTCGAATCCGCGCTGCAACAAAGTCAGTGTGGTGTTCTCTTTGGATAATCAAGCCGGAACCTTGTTCAAGCTGCTGCGTCATTTCGCTAGGTACCATATCAACCTGATCAAAATCGAATCCCGTCCCGTCGAAGGGGAGAAATGGGAATACCTGCTGTACCTGGATTTCGAAGGCAACATCGTCGACAAAAATGTCCATGAAGCCTTGCGCTTCATCCACCGGAGCAGCGTCTATTTCCGACTGTTGGGCTGCTATAAGGCCGCAACCGAAAATAAATGAGAAAAGCCAGCAATGACCGTTTCGTGCGGTGCGTTGCTGGCTTTTGTTTTTACGATTCTTGCAGTCCGGAGCAAAAATGAGTACTATTAGGGAGAGAAAGCGTTACGGAAGGGTGAAATTTGTGAAAGCAGCAGAGAGACGAAATGAAATCATCAAATTATTGGAGGCTACGGACCAACCGGTGAACGCCACCCAACTGGCTGAACTGTTATCGGTCAGCCGTCAGGTCATCGTGGGCGATATCGCGTTGATCCGGGCCAAAGGGATTGAAATTCTGGCAACGCCGCGGGGCTATCTGTCCGCAAATGCATTCAAGAGCGACGAGAGCCTGTTCACAGGTAAAATTGCCTGTCAACATACGCAAGCCGAGACTGTGACGGAACTGAACATCATCGTGGACAATGGCGGCGAGGTTGTGGATGTCCAAGTCGAGCATCCCGTCTATGGCACGTTGACCGGTGAACTACATATCCGTTCACGCCATGATGTAATCGACTTTATGTCGAAAATCGCATCAAACGAAGCGGCGATGCTGTCTTCGCTGACAGGCGGCGTGCATCTGCATACACTTGCTTGCAAGGATGAAGAAACATTCCTGCGCATCAAAAAGGAACTGCAGGAAGTAGGCATTCTGTATTCCGGATGAAAACGCATGAAAATATGCTTGACAACTCCTGAAAAGATTATATAATATATTTACAACTGTCAAGACAGTTGTAAATATATTTGGAGGGATTGGCGAAATGAATACACGTACACAAACGAAACATATAACGATAGCTGCTCTACTTATTGCGATAGGGATTCTGATACCGATGATCTCCCCTTTGAAAATAATTCTGGAACCGGCATCCTTTACATTGGCAAGCCACGTGGCGACGATGATCGCCATGTTCCTTTCACCCGGCATCGCTGTTGCGGTTGCCTTTGGTACAGCAGTCGGCTTTATGCTTGGCGGCTTTCCGTTGGTCGTAGTCCTGCGTGCGGCGACACACATGATCTTTTCGTTTTTCGGCGCGAAATACATCCAAAAGCACCCGGATATGGCGCATGATTTCAAAAAATCATTACTTTTCAGCCTGGTCCTTGGCGTATTGCACGCGGGCTGCGAAGTCATCGTCGTGAGCCTGTTCTACTTTGCAGGAAACCTTACGGAAGCCTATTACGATAAAGGCTTGATTTCCTCCGTCATGCTGCTTGTCGGCATTGGAACAGTCATCCATAGCATGGTCGACTATTGGTTGGCCCAAATCGTCTGGAAATCGGTCGGCAAAAAAGCTTTTCCTGTACGCTCTGTATAGAACGGGACAGTAATCAAAATGAAAAGGACGCATCCCAAAATTGCGGGGTGCGTCCTTTTTCTGAGTGCGGAACAGTCGTGCTTCGATTTTTATCAACCGTTAGCCAGTAAAAATTCGCCTTTATCGCGGTCGTAGATGAAAACTTCACCGGTTTCGATGATGTAGTGCCAACCGCTGATCTTCAGCTTGCCTTCCCTCATTTTTTGGGCTATGTAAGGGAAAGTTATCAAATGCTTCAGTTGCTCCACGATGTTGCCTTGCTCCATCATCCAAGCCCGTGCTTCGGGTTCGGATTCCGGGATTTCCTTCAGGACGCGATCACGGACAGGGTGGATCAGTTCCAGCCATTTGCGGGTGTGCGGCAACTCCTCCAGTTTGCCTTCTGGATGCAGGCAAGCAGCACAGCCTCCGCAGTTGGAATGGCCACAGATGATGATGTTCTCTACGCCTAACGCGAGTACGGCATACTCGATGGCAGATGTCGTTGCCACATATTCGGTAGTCATGCGATAAGGCGGCACGATATTGGCGATGTTACGGACGATGAATAATTCGCCTGGTAACGTTCCGGTGATCATATTTGGATCGATACGCGAATCGGAACAGGAAATAAAGAGGGTATGAGGTTTCTGGGAAGCTTTCAAACCCTTGAACAGCTCACGATGAGATTCAAAATCCCCTCTTCTGAAATTGACGATTCCTTCTAATAACTTTTCCATGCGCATACCTTCTTTCTGAAATGATTATCCAAACAATAGCTGTGCAAATTGCACAAGGATCGGGATGGTGAATAAGGACAATAATGTGGTCAGGACCACGAGCCGCGCACCGTATTCGTAGTCGCCGCCGAACAGACGGCCAAGGATAGCTGTGTTCGTTGCCGCCGGCGCAACCGAAGCGATGGTCAGGACGATTTCGACCATATAGTCATCGATAGGCAACAAATAAATGATCCCAATCGATACGAGGGCAGTCACGACCAATCGGAGAAATGTGGTCCAATAAGCTTTCGGGAAAGCCAATAATTCCGAAAAATTGCTGTTGGCGATGTAGCTGCCGAGTATGATCATGGCCAGCGGCGTATTCAATGCGGCCAAGCTATCGACCGATTTCCAGAGAAAAGCAGGGACCGGCAAGCGGCTGACGTAGATGGACAAACCGATGGCAGCCCCGATCATTCCCGGATTGAGTATGGTTTGTCGCAGCGTCATCGCTTTTTTGTCGCCTGATATCAAATATTGGCCATAGGTCCACTGGGTGACGTTATTTGCCATGATGTAACCGGACATGAAAAAGACGCCCTCATAGCCCACAGTCGCAAGGACTAAGGGGATGCCAACAAAACCGGCATTCGGGAAAATCGTGGCATATTTATCGATGCGATCCTCTTTTTTCAGCAGGAAATGGACGATGAACGCCCGGATGGAAATCGTCAGAAAAGCCGCCAACGTCGCCCATAACAACAACTTCAAACGCTGCGCATCAAAATCCGCATTGAACGAGGTGATCATGGTTGCGGGCATCACGAACAAGGAGAGGATCGTCGATATTTGACGCGTCCCTTCGCTGGTGAGGACCTTCGACCGGATCAAAAAAAACCAAAGAACATGATGCTGAACATCGTCAGCAACTGTTGAAAAACGATACTAATCAAAGTGGCGCGCCACTCCTTTCATGTGCGGAAGCAAATTTTAAGTTTTTTTACTGTTCCTACATGATAACACACCACGTGATATAATTTTAAGGAAAATCTCATAAATGTCTAGTATAATGTACTGGTATGCATCATAAAAAAACAACAGCACTTGAGCTGAAGGATGGAGAATATAGATGGCTAGAGTAGAAAGTTTTGAATTGGATCATGATTTGGTGAAGGCTCCGTATATCCGCCAAGCAGGCTATGAAGTGCACGAAGCGGGGGCTATCGTCACAAAATTCGATTTGCGTTTTGTGCAACCCAACCAGGATGCGTTGCCGACGGGGGCTATGCACACGTTGGAACACCTTTTGGCGATCAATATCCGCGATTTTGTGGATGGGGTCATCGATTTGTCGCCGATGGGTTGCCGTACCGGTTTTTACATGATTTGCTGGGGTGAACATACTCCGGAAGAAATCGCTGTTGCTTTGGAAAAAGTGTTGCAGATTGTATTGGAAACGACCGTAGTTCCGGCAACGACCGCGAAGGAATGCGGAAATTACCGCGATCATTCCTTGTTCGGTGCACAAGAATACGCTAAGCAAGTGTTGGCGGCGGGCATCAGCCGTGATCCATTCACGCGTACGGTCTAGAAATTCAGGGAGGAATGACGTTATATGACGAAAGAATTGATTGTTAGGACTGGTCCGCAAGAATACGAATGCAGGGAAGAGGTCCTGTCAACTTTGCCGAAACGTTTGGAAGAACGCTTCGTAAAAAATATTTTGATCGTGCACGGAACCGTATCCTGGCAAAAAGCCCGTCCTTACCTTGAAGACCTCTACCAAGCCGGTTTTTCGATCAGCGAAGTGGCTTTTTCGGGCGAATGCAGCTATGAAGAAGTCGACCGCATCGTCGGGTTGGCCGCACAGCATAAAAGTGATGCGATCATCGGCGTCGGTGGGGGGAAAATCATGGATGCAGTGAAATATGCTGCAGCTAAAGCGGAGGGGATATTGAACGTAATGGTGCCGACATTGGCGAGCAATTGCGCGCCATGGACGCCGTTAAGCGTCATGTATACTGAGGATGGCGTGTTCATCCGCTACGATTTCCTGCAGCAACAAGCTTCGCTTTTGTTGTTGGAACCAAAATTGATCATCGATTCGCCGAAGGATTTCTTTGTGGCCGGATTGGCGGATACGCTGGCCAAATGGTACGAATCGGATGAAATCCTTTCGCTGCCTGAGCATGCCCAACAACCGATGCTGATGATGGCGCGCCAAGCTGCATACATCTGCAGACAAAGCATCCTGGACCACGCCGAGTTGGCGATCGCAAGTCTGGAAGCCGGTGAAGTGACGGAAGCTTTTGTGAAGCTGACGGAAGTCATCACTTCCATCAGCGGCATGGTCGGCGGGATGGGGGACGCTTTTGCGCGGACGACCATCGCCCATGAAATCCATGATGCCATCACCAACTTCCCGGAATCGCATCATTTCCTGCATGGGCATAAAGTTGCCTATGGAATCATGGTCCAATTGGCCTATGAAAAGAAATGGGCGGAGATCGATAATCTGATTCCGTTCTACGAACATTTGGACATTCCGAAGAGCCTCCACGATCTGCATCTGGACAGGCTAGACGCGGAAGGCATCATGGAAATCGCCCGTCTGTCGACCAAGCCGGAAGCACCGGCGCACGGACTGCCTTACGAAGTCACTGCCGAGTTGATGGCGGAAACGATCCAGGCACTCGAGGATTACATGGCGAATTTGCCGGAACTCTGATCCGAACGATTAGAGCTTGAGCAGGAACTATGCAACACTGATCGATGACCTTTCCGGTTTGGCAAAATCTGGAATAATCGGTATACTGTAAACACGAACATTTACCGATCAGAAAAAATACCCATTCTTGATAAGCGAGGGATCATCGATGAACAGTGAAGAATTAGTCTCCAGAGCAAGAGCGGCCATGCATCATGCATACAGCCCGTATTCCCATTTTCCGGTAGGAGCGGCAATCCTCTATAAGGACGGCGAAGTGATCGAAGGCGTGAACGTGGAAAATGTTTCCTTCGGCGCGACAAACTGCGCTGAGCGAACCGCCTTGTTCACCGGAGTTACGAGAGGCTACCGCAAAGAGGACGTCGCAGCCATAGCCATCGCCGGCGACACGGAAACGTTCCTCCCGCCTTGCAGCATCTGCCGCCAGGTGATGGTGGAATTGTGCGGATACGAAACGCCTGTCTACCTTTCCGATAAGCACGGAAAAATCATGGAGCTGACGATCAAAGAGTTGGTTCCCTACGCCTTTACCGATTTGGATATGTAAGAAATGCTGAACGGGTTCGTTCAGCCCTGACAGAAATTTAGGAAATCTGGCCCTGAATGAGCATCGAAGAGCGCAATGGGTCAGATTTATCTAATTTCCGAAGGGCTAACCCGTGAAGCTGGACAACTTTTTGGATGCATGAAATATTTTGCAAATATGTGAATCACCTATGGTGATGCGCTTTTTTGTTTGAATAATTCCAGAATTTTTGTAAGTAAAAAAACAATTGCGGCCCACCAATCAGAGGTGGGCCGCAGTTGTTTTTTTTGGGTTCGGAGCGGAGGCGCTCCTCTTGATGCTACATTTTCAGGAATAATACATAGGCCAATGTCATCATCAACAGCAAATGTGCGCTGATGCCGCCGAGGCAAAGGTAAAGCGTATCCCGTTTCGTTTCGTTGATCGTCTGGTAAAGGCTGGCGATGAATGTCACCAGATAGCTGGACAGATGGACCAAGAACAACAGCAGCACCGGGACCGCCATCAGGATCGGGGCGATGAGGCTGGTCACAAAGGCGGCACCCAACAGCAACAGGCCGAAAGCGTTCATTCCCGCATACTGCGTCATCCAGTTATGGAAGGCATGGCGTCTGTGCAGAAAGAATGTTTTGATGAGGTACGCCAAGAATGGGTACAGATAATAGAACGCCAGGAACAAAAGGAAACTCTTCATGAACCAAACAACTGGTTCGACCTGGAAAGTGACGGTCGGCAACAATGAAATCTGCGACAGCAGATCATATTGATTAGTCAATGCGACCGCAATCCGCGTCACCAATCCGGCTGAAAGCAGCGCCGAAAGGACGAAGGTAAAATAGCCGTAAAGGTTGTGGCTTTCTCTGCGCGATTTTCTGGTCTCTGCGGGGTCTTTCATTTTTTTCCACAAAAAACGCACGTAGCGGATGAATTTATTCTTTGCTTCATTGAAAGAGAAGGCCTGCTTTTCAGCACGCGAAGCCGCTTCAGCCGCTTCTTCCTCCTCATCAGCTGTCAGATCGACAAAATTTTCCGTATTATCTTCGAATAAAGTGGATTGATAAAATTCATCTTGTTGGATTGCGTCTGAATCGGAAACATCCGACCCGCACATCGGGCAGATCAAAGCCTCTTTCGGGATGCGATTATGGCAATAAATACATATCTTCATTGAGTTTTCTCCTTCTCACTGGTAACTAACTTCTAGAATAAGTCAGTTTGTGGGATATAGCAAGGTTATTTTTGCGACAATTTTTTTGTAAAGGAACCGATAATTCGGTATGATAAAGATAGCATAAATGAGAGGAATGATGACTTAATGAAAATGTTACACACTTGCATCCGCGTTCAGCACCTGGATAAATCGATCGCATTCTACAAAGAGGCTTTTGATTTCCAAGAAAAAAAGAAGCTGGATTACCCTGAGCACAAGTTTTCAATCGTCTATTTAGGTTTGGAAGGCGATGATTATGAGTTGGAGTTGACTTACAATTATGATCATGAACCGTATAACATCGGTGACGGTTATGGCCACATCGCTATTGGAGTTGATGAATTTGAAGCCCTTCATGACAAACAGGTGGCTGCCGGATTTAACGTGACCGACTATAAAGGTTTGCCTGATTCTTCCGTTAGATACTACTTCATCACCGATCCGGATGGCTACAAGGTTGAAGTCATCCAGAATAGATAGGGCGGACCTATGGAGAAAACGTCCAAGTACAAATTACTTTTCATCGGAGACAGCATCACGGATGTCGGCCGCAACCGCAACAATCCGGATTCACTGGGAAAAGGCTATGTGGCCATGATAGCGAAGGCTCTTGCGGAAAGAGGTGATGCCGAACACTATCAGCTGATCAATCGCGGCATCAGTGGAAACAGAATCCATGACATAGCAGAAAGATGGCACGGCGATTGTGTTTCGCTCGAACCTGATGTCGTCACTATGCTGATCGGCATCAACGATACGTGGCATAACGTCGGCGACGAGAATGTGTTCGCGACCGAAGAGGGGGCTGAGCAGTTCGAAATGCATTACCGACATTTGTTGGCTTCCTTGCGGAAAAAATCGAATGCACGGCTTATTCTGATGGAGCCGTTCGTCTTTCCGTATCCGGAAGACCGCAAAACCTGGCGGGTCGATTTGGATCCGAAACAGGAAATCGTCAAACGCCTGGCCGAGGAGTTCCATGCCGATTGGATTGGGCTGGATGCTTATCTGAATGCAATCGGTGCTGTCGAGGGATATGAAACATTATCGAATGACGGCGTCCATCCGACCAAAAAAGGGCACCGTCTTATCGCTGATGCTTGGCTGAAGCAATTTGATGAGAGCGGCCAAGAATAAGGTTTATTCAGCAGACTGTCGGCAACTGAAATAAAAGTCTTGCTTTTTCGGTTTTTGCATGATAACATGTTTTACATGCGATGAGGCGACGAGCAATCAGGTGGGTTCGCCCATTCCGCGCAAGCGGCATAGTGATTGCAAAATCAAACGGGACATACGTGCTTGCACAACCACAGGATGTGGATGTTTGATGGTGACTGCTGTGAACAGTCCCATCCATGGGTTTACCCATGCCGTATCAGAAAAAAGGGTCGGAAAGTTGAACACTTAGGTGTTTACCTTTCCGGCCCTTTCTTTTTATTTTGGGATTAATTGGGCCGTCAGCTCCGGCGAGGGGTGGTTAACAGGAGCTGATGGCCGCTGAAGACACCTCAACTCCTGCGAGGAGCGCTTCGCCGGAGCAGAGAGCACCAAAGCCGTGCCAGCTCGGGCCATAGCCGGAGCTTCGCCACAACCTGCAATTATGTAAGGGCTTTATTAGGCGCAGCGGCCGCCATGCGGTATAATCTAAGTAGGAAACTTAGGAAAGATTGGAGGCGCCTCAATTGAAAAAATTGAAATTATTGATCCTTTCCCTGCTGTCATTCTCGCTAGTGGGTTGTTCATTTTTAACGACGGAAGAAACGAGTGTTTCACAACAGGACGCTGCTGGAGTAGACAACGTGACGACGGAAATATCCAAATCGGATGGGGCAGAAGGCACGGGATTGTTGATTGGTGAAAAGGTAGTGACCACCGTCCACCTTTCCTATGAAACGTTGAAATATGATGATTCTATCGCTTACCTGAAAGAGATTGTCGGTAAATATGGAGCCTATGTAGAATACTCCTATGAATCAAGCGGAGGCGACACGATCTACACGCCTTCCTCATTGGGCCAGAATTACCGCCAAGGCAGCTACACAATCCGGATTCCGAAAGATTCCGTAACAGCCTTCCTGGATGATCTGGAAGGCGGGCTGGGAACGAAAACCAGCGAGCAGCAGGGGAATGAGGATGTAACCCAATATTATGAAGACACGGCCACCCGCATCAGCGTCCTGCAAAGCAAGGAAGCGCGCTTGTTGACGCTGCTTGAGCAAGCAGAGACGGTCGAGGAGATCCTTGCCATCGAAGACAGTCTTAGCGCGGCCATAGCAGAAAGGGAAGTACTGCAGTCGGAATTGGACAACATTGATGATCTGATCGACTATACAGCTTTGTATCTGACAGTGTCTGAGCGTTCACGCATCTCGAATAATCAAGGTGGATCGACGCCGTTCTGGGATCGCGTGAAGGAAGCGTTCATCGATTCGCTTTATGCCTTTTACTATTGGTTACAGGATGCTGCAATCTGGTTCATCTATGCACTTCCGTTCTTCGTAGCAGTCTTGTTATTGTTGCTCCTGTTGTGGGCAATCAAAAAACTGTTCGGCAAAACAATCTGGGGCAAACAAAGGGCAGAGAAGCAACTTCAGGAAAGAAAACAGATTGAAGAGCGTCGGAAAGAACGCTTTGAACGGACCCATCCAAGAAAACCCGGAGGAACGACCATCGCTTCCAAGCCGACCGTGGAACCGTCTATGAAAACAACAGGCACACCACAAACGCCGGGCCCGCCGGCAGAAAAGGCCGACCAGCCAGAATTGAAACCGAAAGATAATGAAGGGGATCCGCTCGAACCATAAGTGAAGAGTGGACGAAATCCAACGAAATAAAGACTGCATCCGGATAGCCCGAAAATCCGGATGCATCTTTTTGTGTTTTCTGCACAAAAAGATGGCTGAAATAAGTGCGTCTAAGTCGACTGGATGACTGGATTATATGGTAAAATAACAGAATAGGAGGGTAATATTATGGTAAAAAGAAAACTGTATATCATTTCATTAGATGCATTTGGTGCCAGTGACTTAGAATTTGCCAAGACGCTGCCCCATTTCCAGGAAATATTGGATAGAAGCGCACTTGTCAAAGAGGTAGAGTCGATCTATCCGTCTTTGACATATGTAGCCCATACTTCAATCGCAACAGGGATGTATCCGAACCGCCACGGCATCATCCACAATACACACCGGCAACCGGAAAGACTGTCACCAGATTGGTATTGGTATGCCAAAGAAATAAAGAAGGCCACGTTGTTTGATGTCGCCAAGAAGGCTGGTTACACAACTTGTGCTTTGCTTTGGCCGGTGACAGGGAAAAGTCCTTCCATTGACTATAACCTTGCAGAAATTTTTCCAAATCGGCCATGGCAAACTCTGGTGATGGTTTCCGCTTTTGCCTCCAGCACGAAATATGCGCTGGAGATGAACAAAAAATACAGCTCATTGCGAAACGGCATTGACCAACCGGAGTTGGATGAGTTTGTGACAGCGATTGCGGTCGACACGATCAAGACAAAACAACCGGATCTGATGGCTGTGCATCTGGTTGATCTGGACAGCATGCGTCATCATTATGGCGTCTTGAGCGACCAAGCGAAAGAAGCCATCATCCGGATGGATCGCCACCTCGGTCAGATCATCGAAGCGATGAAAGAAATGGACATCTATGAGAATACTGTGTTGGCCGTGTTGGGCGATCATTATCAGATTGATACGCATACAGTCATCCGCCCGAACCACCTGTTTTTGGATAAAGGGTGGCAGACTTTGGATCGCAAGAGGAATATCAAGGACTGGAAAGTGCTGGCAAAAGCGGCGGACGGAGCTTGCTATATTTACCGGAAAGATGTCACCATCACCAATAAAATGATCTTGGATGCGTTGAAAGGGATCGAAGGCAGGATCGAAACCATCCATTCGGCCGCAGAGGCCAGAAAAATGGGAGCGGATGAGAATTGCCTCTTCATTCTGGAAGCGAAGGCGGGTTATTATTTTGAGAGCGACGTGCTCTATCCTTTCATGGAGAGCACCGCAAAAAACCTTCCCGACCGAAGATTGCATAGCGCAACGCACGGTTTCAGTCCGAAAAAGAAAAAATATGCCACGATGCTGATGGTTTCCGGACCCGGAATCGACAGAGACGCTGTTGTCGAAAAGGGCCGGTTGATAGACGAAGGACCGACTTTCCTGCATGCAATTGGACTGAAATTTCCGGAAGCCACGGATGGAAGGGTCATTAACAAAATATTCTTGTAATCAGGAGGATTTAATCGCCGCATGATCAAAGTAGTGGGAGCTGTAATAGAAAAAGAGGGCAGCATTTTTTGTGCCAAAAGAGGTCCGGGTAAAGCGTTGGCCGGCCTATGGGAATTCCCTGGAGGTAAGCTTGAGGGAAATGAAACGGCAGAAGAAGCACTTGTCCGGGAGATGGAGGAAGAGTTTTCCTGCCGGATACGGGTCAAAGACAAACTTCTTACAATCAAGCATCCATATGATTTTGGAACCGTGGAATTGACGACGTTGCTCTGTGAATTACACGAGGGCGAACCGCGATTGTCGGAGCATACTGAAATGCGTTGGGTGAACATCTCCGAATTGCCTGAGTTGGACTGGGCGCCGGCAGATGTGCCCACAGTGGAACTGTTGGTTGGACGTTTGTAAATAACAAGTAAAAATAATCCTGAATTGTAAAAATTATGCCACAATCTTTGCAAATCGGGATTTTCTTACTATATAAATGTAAGCGTCAACATTAATTGTCGGGACAAATATTCAAATTGTGAAATGAATAACAATATATATCTGTGTATTTTCATATTCCTATTTGTAAGTGGACACTGAAAAAGTATTGTAACAGTGGGCTTAATTGAAACGGATCTCACCACAATCTAATTAAATATTCATTTTTATGAATTAAGTGGATTCTATATAGTGATATTCGTGTCTTGGTTTTGCGTAGCGTTTACAATGTTGCTTTTATGTAAAAAATCTGTTAAGGGTGAAAGATTATTACTATCAAAAAGGAAATTACGTTTCAATATATTTATCATGATTTATGGCAAAATCATCTTTAAAATGGTATTATGGATATATATTAATGAAAGGGCCTGGCATGATTAAATAAATTATTATCAGATCGTTTTGTTGCGGCAATATAATTGTGAGGGAAGTGTCTGGATGAGTGCAAAAATGAACATACTTAAAGAGTTGGAAAAAGAGATGTATTTGTTCAACATCGGGGAACATCTTGAAAGCTACCGCTTTTTAGGAAGTAAACAACGGACCGAAGATGGGGTTGAAGGCTGGCGGTTCACCGTTTGGGCGCCTAATGCAAAAAACGTTTCGTTGGTCGGAGATTTTACTGAGTGGAAACCCGTAGAAATGCAAAAAATCGGCAAAACCGGTGGCTGGTCGCTCTTTACGGAGGATGCAGCCCAAGGCGACTGTTACAAGTATTATATCGAGGATAAGAACGGCAAAAAGAAATATAAAATCGATCCTTATTCTTTTGCTTATGAAGTTCCGCCAAAAGACGCCTCTGTCGTGTTCGACATGCCCGAAAAAAAATGGAAAGACGGCAGATGGTCCGCAAACAAAAAAAGAAAATCCATCTATCAAAAACCGCTTAACATTTATGAAGTGCATTTCAGTTCTTGGAAAAAACATGATGATGGCAGCTGGTATTCCTTCAAGGATCTTGCTGAGTCGTTGATTCCATATGTGAAGGAAATGGGTTACACGCACATTGAATTCATGCCATTGATGGAACATCCGCTGGAAGCTTCTTGGGGCTATCAAATCACCGGGTACTTTGCGGTGGCTGCCCGTTACGGTAACTTGCTAGAATTAAGGGATTTCGTGGAAGAAGCGCATAAAGAAGGGGTCGGGGTCATCATGGACTGGGTTCCCGGACATTTCTGCAAAAATGACTATGCGTTAGCTAATTTCGATGGCACACCGACTTTTGAATATGCCGATCCGAATCGCGCCATCAACAACCGCTGGGGAACATTGAATTTTGACTTGGGTAAAGCGCAAGTTCACAGTTTCCTGATTTCGAATGCCATTTTCTGGCTACAAGAGTTCCATTTTGACGGAATCCGTGTCGATGCCGTTTCGAATATGCTTTATCTTGATTATGATGAAGGTCCTTGGACACCGAATGAAGACGGTGGCAATGATAACCGCCAAGGGATTGAATTCCTGAAGAAGATGAATACAAAAGTCTTCGAGCGCCAGCCGGATACTTACATGATTGCGGAAGAAAGCACTGCTTGGGCCAATGTCACGAAGCCTATCGAGATGGGCGGCTTGGGCTTCAACTATAAATGGAATATGGGCTGGATGAATGATACTTTGCGCTTCTTCGAAATGGATCCATTGTTCCGAAAAGACAATTTCAATCTGATTACCTTCTCATTCATGTATGCATTCAATGAAAACTTTATTTTGCCAATTTCCCACGATGAAGTAGTCCACGGTAAACAATCTCTGCTGGCTAAAATGCCAGGTGACCGCTATAAACAATTTGCAGGCTTACGCACGCTGCAAGCCTATATGATGGCTCACCCAGGGAAGAAATTGAACTTCATGGGTAATGAAATCGGACAATTCCTGGAATGGCGTTTCTACGACCAAATCGAATGGGGTGTCCTGAACAATGAGTTCAATCCGGAGTTCCAGCATTACATCAAAACGTTGAATCATCTATACAAAGATTCGAAAGCTTTGCATGAAGTCGATGATGCCAATACTGGTTTAGAAATTCTCGACGCTGACAACAGCTTGGAATCGGTCCTTTCCTTCATAAGAACGGGTGAAAAACCGCGCGATTTCTTGATTGTCGTGTGCAACTTCACACCTGTAGAACGTCGCAATTTCCGAGTGGGTGTTCCATATGAGGGACACTATGAAGTATTGCTGAATACGGAAATGCAGGAATTCGGTGGTACTTGGACCGAAAATCTGCCTGAAATGATCACCAGCCTCGATGGCATGAATCGCCAACCGTTCTCGGTCGAATTTACGTTACCCGCATTAGGAGTTTTGTTCATCAAACCAAAACGCGTTTTTGGTGTTAATAAATAGATCTACAGATAGTTATGATGAGAAGGAGGGGAAAGGAAGAGGCATTCTTCCTGATACTATGAAAAATCAAATGGTAGCAATGATATTAGCCGGAGGGCAAGGGACTCGGCTTGGAAAATTAACGCGCGAAACAGCCAAACCGGCCGTCCCGTTCGGCGGAAAATATCGCATAATCGATTTTGCTTTAAGTAACTGCGCTAACTCAGGCATCAATAAAGTTGGGGTAGTGACACAATATCAACCTTTAGAATTGAACGAACACATCGGCAACGGTGAGTCATGGGGACTGAACGGTGGAGATGGTGGAGCGACTATCTTGCAGCCTTATTCGAGCGCAGATGGCGAAAAGTGGTTCAAGGGTACCGCACATGCCATCTACCAAAATATGGCCTATATCGACAGATACAATCCCGAATACGTTTTGGTATTGTCCGGTGACCATATATACAAGATGGACTATTCCCACATGTTGGAATTCCATATCGCGAACAACGCCAGTTTGACCGTCGGCGTTATCCCAGTTCCAATGGAAGAAGCACCGCGCTTCGGGATCATGAATACGGATCAGACCAACCGCATCATCGAATTCGATGAAAAACCGAAAGAACCGAAAAGCAATCTGGCATCCATGGGGATCTACATCTTCAATTGGCAAGTGCTGCGTAAATATTTGGTTGAGGATCAAGCGAAGCAACGCGAAATGGAAGATTTTGGTAAAAACGTTATCCCAACCTATCTGGAAAACGGCGAAAACTGTTTTGCTTATGCATTTGATGGGTATTGGAAAGATGTCGGTACTATCGAAAGCCTTTGGGAAGCGAACATGGAATTCCTTGATCCTGATCACACGCTGAACATCAGGGATGAAGAATGGCGCATTTATTCCAAAAATCCGGTATCCCCTCCGCAATTCTTGACAGAGACATCCAATGTGACGGATTCCATGATCGTTGACGGATGCTATGTGGCCGGTGAAATCACCCATTCGATTCTTTCCCAGAATGTTCGGGTCGGCAATGGGTCAGTCGTACGTGATAGTTTGATCATGGCGAATGTAACAATCGGAGAGAATGTTACAATCGAGCATGCCATCATCGGAGAATATGCAAAAATTGCCGACAATGCGAATGTCATCGGCAAGAACGGTGAAATTGAAGTTGTAGGATATGCAGAAGTTATAGGGGGACTTAAAGATGAAGATGAATAGTATTAGTGCCATTTTAAATTTGACCGAGGACGAAACGGCGTTGAAACCATTGACGCATGTCCGCCCAATTGCTTCCTTGCCATTTGCGAGTCGTTATCGCTTGATTGACTTCAATCTTTCAAGCATCAGCCATGCTGGAATCAAATCAGTCGGCATGTTCATCGCCGGAAGCGGCCGTTCGATTTATGACCATATCCGCAGTGGTTCCGTCTGGAATCTTGAATCCGGCCTTACTGGCGGAATCTTTACCTACTCCCAACAGTTGTTGAAAGCGGTCCAGGAGAAAAATGGGGATGCTCCGGACTTTTACATGAACCACAAAGAGTTCATCACCCGTTCCAAGGGCGAATATGTCATCGTCATGGGCAGCAAAATTTTGGCTAATGTCGACATCAAAGCCATTATGCAACACCATTTGGCGAAGGAAGGCGACATCACTGTCGTGTACAAGAGCCTTCCTAAAGGCGCTTTAGAAAACAGACCGCATGAAAAAGTCTTGAAAATCGATCGTGATGAATATTTGCTGCATCTGACCGACTTACAGGATGCGCCTTCAGATATTGAACGCATTGCGATCAGCATGAACATGTATTTCATGAGAGCGGACAAGATGTTGGAATTGATCCAGCGTGCTGAATTGGAAGGCGTGCAACTTGATTCGGACAAACTGATCGAACACTACTTGCCGGAATACCAAGTCAATACGTATGAATACACAGGCTATATGGCGAATATCGACTCTATCCCGGCCTACTTCGCTGCAAACATGGAAATGTTGGAAAAGAATAAATTCTCAGCTTTGTTCCACGGCAGCCAAAGCGTTATCACGAAGGTGAAGAACGGGGCACCGACCTATTATGCTAAAGGGGCTCATGTGAAAAATGCCCAGTTCGCTACCGGGTGCTTTGTTGAAGGGACAGTCGAGGACTCCTTGATTTTCCGTAAAGTCAACATCGCTAAGGATGCCGAAGTACGCAACTCCATCATCATGCAGGGCGCACAGATCGGTGAAGGCGCAATCCTCGAATATTGTATCCTGGATAAAAATGTGACTGTCGGGGCTGGCGTGACTTTGAAAGGCACGAAAGATAATCTTGTTGTGATCGAAAAAAATAAAACACTCACTGTTTAGAAAGAAGGCTGCGCACGATGAAAATTTTATTTGCCGCAAGTGAGGCTGCTCCCTTCTTTAAAACAGGTGGTCTCGGTGATGTCGCGTACGCATTACCGAAGGAGTTAGTAAAACAAGGCGTGGATATCCGGGTAGTGCTTCCGTATTACTCGACCATGCCTGCAAAATACAAAGAAGATATCAAAGAATTGCTGCACTTCCGCGTACAAGTCGGTTGGAAAAGCATGTATTGTGGCGTGAAAACATTGGAATTGGAAGGCGTAACCTATTATTTCATCGATAATCAAGCCTATTTCAATCGTCCATCCCTCTACGGTCAAATGGATGATGCCGAAAGATTCGGGTTCTTCTCCTTGGCGATCTGTGAAATGATGGAAAAAATTGATTTCATCCCGGATGTCGTCCATGTGAATGATTGGCATACAGCCATGGTTCCGGTTCTGCTTGTGGATAAATACCATTGGGTTGAAGCGTATCAAGGCATCCGCAAAGTCATCACAATCCACAACATCCGTTTCCAAGGCGTGTACGACCCATCCATTCTGACCAGCATTTTCGGTACCGGCCTGAACATCTATCATGAAGCTGGCGTGAAGTATTATGATAACGTCAACTTCATGAAAGGCGGCATCAATTTTTCAGATGTCGTCACGACGGTAAGCCCATCTTACGCGAACGAAATCCAGACACAAGAATTCGGTGAAGGATTGGAAGGTACTCTGGGTTACAACAGTTGGAAAATCAGAGGCATCATCAACGGAATCGATTACGATGTCAATGATCCCGAAACCGATCCGAAACTGGAATTCCATTTTTCAGCCGACGATTTGACGGGTAAAGCAGACAACAAAGCGGCCCTTCAGGAGCGTTTGGGATTGGAAGTGAATCCTGACATCCCATTGATCACGAGCGTCGGACGCTTGACTGACCAAAAAGGATACCAACTTGTGCAGGAAAAGACCGAAGAATTATTGAATGCCCGAGATGTGCAGATTGCCATCCTTGGGACCGGCGAATCAGAATACGAAAACTCCTTCCGTTACTTTGCCGCCAAATACCCTGATCGCTTTGCTGCGGTCATCGATTTTGACATCACTTTGGCTCAGCAGATGTACGCAGGCGCAGATCTGTTCTTGATGCCTTCTGCATTCGAACCATGCGGCTTGTCGCAAATGATTTCCTTGCGCTACGGCACTTTGCCGATTGTGCATGAAACGGGCGGCTTGAAAGATACCGTAGTCCCTTACAATTCCTACACAGGCGAAGGCACCGGGTTCACATTCATTGATTTCAGTGGATATGCACTGCTCGGAACCATCTATCGTGCGCTCGATGTTTATGAAAATCAACCGAAAGCTTGGGCAGAAATGGTGCGCGAAGCAATGAGCAGCGATTTCAGCTGGAAAGAACCGGCCAAGGATTATCTGGACGTCTATCAGTCATTAGTCAACGAATAAGAGGAGTTGGAAACATATATGGCATTTGACGTTCAAGAGTTCAAAAAAGAATACCAAAAGAAATTCGAGGAATTATTCGCTTACGGTTATGAGGCTGGTTCGAAAACAGAGCAGTACATTGCTCTTGGTGACTTGGTCCGCGGGCTCTACTCCGAGGATTGGATCCAAACAATCATGGAGTACAACAAGAAAAAGGAAAAGCAAATCTATTACTTTTCGATGGAGTTCCTGCCCGGAAGGATGCTGAAAAGCAATCTCCTGAATATGGGTATATTGGACTGCGTCAAACAAGGCATGGATGAGCTCGGACTGGACTTGGATGAAGTAGCGCGTGCTGAAGTCGATCCGGCTTTAGGGAATGGCGGACTCGGAAGACTTGCTTCCTGCTTTATGGATTCAATCGCGTCGACCGGTCTTGCCGGAAACGGCAACGGAATCCGCTACCGTTATGGTCTTTTCAAACAAAAATTCATCAATGGCTATCAGATTGAATTGCCTGAGAATTGGCTCCGCAACCGGAACGTATGGGAAGTCAGGAAAGAGAACAAAGCCGTCATCGTCCGTTTCGGCGGAGATGTCAGCTTTACGCAGGAGGATGGGGACGGCAAATTGCGTGTGCGGCACGAAAATACCCGTGATATCCTAGCGGTTCCTTACGATACGGCCCAAGTCGGCTACAATAACGGCGTCGTCAATAACCTGCGCCTTTGGTCGGCAGAAATTCCTTACGGGGATGAGGCACGGTTTTCGACAGAAGAACAACGCGAAGAAGTCAAGCGTATCACCGAAGTACTGTATCCGGATGATTCCAACTACGAAGGACGTCTCTTGCGTGTCCAGCAGGAATACTTTTTCTCCTCTGCCGGCATCCAAAGCATCGTCCGCTATTTCAAACGACTGAAACTGGACTGGAGCCGCTTCCCGGATAAAATCGCCATCCACATCAACGATACGCACCCAACTTTGGCGATCCCTGAATTGATGCGGATCCTGTTGGATGAGGAAGGTTTGACTTGGGACCAGGCGTGGGAAATCACGAAGAAAACAGTCAGCTATACCAACCATACCATTCTTCAGGAAGCGATGGAGCGTTGGCCGGAAACGATGATTTCGGATCTATTGCCGCGTATCTACCAGATCATTCAGGAAATCAACCGTCGCCATATTGATAAAAAAACACCTTTATATGGGGAAGAATTATCCCAGCGCACTGCCATCATAGCAAATGGCCAGATCAAGATGGCCAATCTTGCCATCATCGGCAGCCATAGCGTCAATGGTGTCGCTAGGTTGCATACGGACATCCTGATGGCTGATACGCTAAATGACTTTTACGTGATGTATCCGCAAAAATTTAACAACAAAACGAACGGGATCACGCAGCGACGTTGGGTCCAGATAGCAAACGAAGGTCTGACCGCGATGCTTGATGAAACGATCGGTACGGAGTGGAAAAGCAATCCGGAAGAAATAAAAATCCTGAAGGCGCACCGTGACAATAAATTTGTCTTGGACCAGCTGGAGCAAGTCAAATTGTCAAACAAAAAACGTTTTGCGGCGTATGCGCAGCAAGAGATGGGCATCGAAATCGATCCGACTGCATTGTTCGACGTGCAGATTAAACGATTGCATGCTTATAAACGCCAATTGTTGAACGTTCTGCACATCTTGGACAGATATCTGCAACTGAAGGATAATCCCAATGCTAACCTGCAGAAACGTGTCTTCATTTTCGGTGCGAAGGCTGCACCTAGCTATTATTACGCAAAACAAATCATCAAACTGATCAATTCGATTGCTTATCTCATCAACAATGACCTGTCCATCAATGATAAGATCAAGATTGTTTTCGTTGAAAACTATGGTGTATCGTTGGCAGAGCTGATCATCCCGGCAGCCGATATCAGCGAACAGATTTCCCTTGCCGGCAAGGAAGCTTCCGGTACCAGCAACATGAAGCTGATGTCGAATGGTGCCATCACGATGGCAACATTGGACGGTGCCAATGTTGAGATCAGGGATAATGTCGGTGATGACAATATCTTCATCTTTGGCCTGAAGAGTGATGAAGTGCAAGAGTACTATCGCAATGGCATATACAATTCAAGAGACATCTATGAAAAGAATCCGCGTTTGAAACGCATCCTGAATCTGCTTATTGACGGCACAATCCCAGGTGTCGAGACTGAAGGCCGGGATATCTTCGATTCGTTGGTTATGTACAACGATGAGTATTTCCTGCTGAAGGACTTTGACGGATACTTGCACGCGCAATATGAGGCGGATGTGGCCTTTTCTGACAGAGACAGATGGAACCGCATGGCACTGATGAATATTGCAAGCTCGGGGCCGTTTTCATCGGATTACACGATTCTGCGTTACGCGGATGAAATCTGGAAGATTAAACCACAGACCTAATCGAAAGTTAACTAAATGCAAGCAAGGGCTGCCTCAAAAAAATGAGGCAACCCTTGCTTTTTTCATGAATATGAATAATCGAAATATATTCCTATTCATGTGATACTTCTGTTCACAGTCGCCCCTTTTCAAAAAAAAAAGCCCTGATTAGGGGCGACGATGTTATATGAGCGATTCGCTATTTATCGGTTTCACGTTTGAAGTAGAATTCCTGTTCTTCCGCCTCATCGTAGATGGTCAGCGTAGGGGACGTATCTTTCTTCAGAATCAGATAATAACCGAAGTGGTCGCGGAAGACCAGTTCGTTGGGTTTGGCTTCTTCAAGGGTTGCTTTTAATTTTTTGTTGTTCAGGAGAATCTCCAGATTATCAGTAATTTCGACCTTCAAGGACTGTGCGTCGTTTTTCCATGTGCCGATGTAAGGGGTGTACGATGTTGATTGGCTCTTGCCGGCATTGCGATTTGACTTGAACAAAGCAGAGCTGATGCTTGCGATTACGGATAATCCGACTACGATCCTCCAAGGATTATTTTTTTTCACTGAATTGAAACCTCCTACATTAAGTTAACTCATAGTATATTCCTTTTTTTGCAAATGGCCATAGCATTAACAATACAAATATGTTACAAATGATGTAAAGTTTGAAAAGGTAATTGCCATAGCCATGATATGATGATATTCTAAAGCATAAATGAAAATACAATTACAAAATTAAAAAAAGATTAAAGAAATCAAGTGAGGAAGTGTTCGGTTTGAAGGTTATCAAATTTGGCGGGAGTTCTCTGGCGAATGGGACTCAATTGAAAAAAGTATTGCAGATTGTGAAAGATGACGCAGACAGAAGAATCGTGGTCGTTTCAGCACCCGGAAAACGCAATGACTCGGATGAAAAAGTTACGGATCTGCTGATCAAGCTGGCCGATGAGGTACAAAATAAAGAAGATCACAAAAAAACCCTGAAGACAATCCTGAAAAGATATCAAGATATCGTCGAAGAATTGGAGATCGATCCGAGTGTCATGGACACCATTTCCAAAAACTATGAGAAACTGATCCAGTCGAAATTCTACAATGAATTGTATGCACTGGATGCGTACAAAGCAAGCGGTGAAGACAACAGCGCCATCCTCGTGGCTGCATTTTTCAATAAAGAGGGAGTCCCGGCCAGGTACGTCAACCCGAAGGATGCCGGGCTTTTGGTCTCCGATAACCCGGGAAACGCGCGCGTATTGTCGGAATCCTTCAAGAATCTGTATGCATTGCGTGACTCGAAAGAAGTCATCGTGTTCCCGGGCTTCTTCGGTTACACGAAAGATGGACAATTGCTTACCTTCTCAAGGGGAGGCTCGGACATCTCCGGCGCAATCGTCGCCAACGGTGTCAAAGCCAGCCTGTATGAAAACTTTACGGACGTTGACGCCATTTATGTGGCAAACCCTAAAATGGTCAAACATCCGAAAAAAATCAAGCAATTAACTTATCGCGAAATGCGTGAATTATCCTACAGCGGATTTTCGGTCTTCCATGATGAAGCCTTGCAGCCGGCTTTTAGCGCCGGAATTCCGGTGGTCGTCAAAAATACCAACAACCCGTCTGCTCCAGGTACGAGCATCACAAGAACAAAGCCTGAAAACAAGCAGATCGTCTCCGGTATCGCAAGTTCGACCGGTTTCATGAGCATCTACATCGGCAAATACCTGATGAACCGAGAAGTCGGTTTTGGTCGCAGAGTGTTGCAGATCTTCGAAGATTTCAACCTGAACTTCGAACATATGCCATCCGGTATCGACGATTTGTCGATCATCCTGCGTGCCAATCAGATGACGATGCAGCAGGAACAAGAGTTGTTGTACCGCTTAAAGAATGAATTGGAAGCGGACGATGTAAATGTCAAAGGCGGCATCTGCTTATTGATGATCGTCGGCGAAGGCATGGTCAATTCCGTCGGGACAGTAGCGAAAGCCTGTACCGCACTGGCTGAAGCGGACATCAACCTGGAAATGATCAACCAAGGATCGTCAGAAGTCAGCATCATGTTCGGAATCGATGAAAAGGACGAAGCTAGAGCAGTCAAAGTGCTGTACGATGCATTCTTCCCAGCAAAAAAAGACTAGATTAAATCAGAAACGGGGCTGTCTCTTAAATTAGAGGCAGCCCCGTTTTGCGCGTGGACATGGATAATTGGTCGATATTCATCTTTTTCGTCCGCCAGATACTCAAGAAGATGAATATTTTTCCGATATCCATCTTTTTGAGTACCCCAGCATCCGAAAACATGAATACATGGCCTTTATTCATGTTTTTATTCATGTTCCATCCATCACATATATATATCCGACCCAATCTAGGGTGCTTCCGTACAGCGCATGCTGAAGAATGCGAACGCATATAAATAGATAAAGCCGCCTCATAATAAAATGAGACGGCTCCGTTTTTATGTGTTCAGCTACCACCAGCATTTGGCTGATTATTTTTCGTGCGCGAGTCCGGTGCTTGAAGTTTTTCCGGTAGATTTAGTAGTGCCCTGAAAGTGGTGGGTAGGGATTTTGGCCAGCAGTCTCAGACTGTTCATGATCACCAGTATCGTGCTGCCTTCGTGTCCAACTACACCAAGCGGAAGATTGATGAGTTGAAACAGGTTGGAGATGATCAAAATGAGGATGACGCAAATCGAAAAGATGATATTTTGCATGGTAATTTTTTTCAGCTTCTTCGATAACCCATAGCAATATTCCAGTTTGTCGAGTTCGCTCTTCATCAGTACAACGTCAGCTGTTTCCATGGCGATGTCCGTTCCTTCTCCCATAGCGATGCCGATGTCGGCGTTTGCCAGGGCAGGGGCGTCGTTCACGCCGTCTCCGACCATGCCGACCAATTTGTATTTCGCCTGAAGATCTTTCAGGATGGTGGTCTTATCTTCAGGAAGACAATTCGCGCGAATTTCATCCACACCCAATTGATTGCCGATTGTCTGTCCCGTTGCTTCATTGTCGCCTGTGATCATGATTGTATGGACACCATTGGCTTTGAAAAAGGCGATCATGTCTTTTGCCTCTGATTTAGGTGTATCCAATAAAGCATAATAGGCCACGACTTTGTCATCTTGTGAAACGTAGATGACGGTCTTTCCTTCGTTCTGGAGCGCGAAAGCCTCCTTCACGAACGGCGGCTCGTTCAGTTCATCGGATACGACGAAGGTCTTTTTGCCGATTTTCCATTGGCTTCCGAATGCTTCACCGGCCAACCCGTAACCCGTAAGGTCCTGGATTGAATCCATCTGGGACTTCTCATATTCCTTCGTATCAAGATGTTGGACCAACGCGGAAGCGATCGGGTGGGTCGAAGAGTGCTCCAGCGCATAGACGACGGACATGATATGTTTTTCATCCGTACCTCTCAAGTAGATGGCTTCCGTCACTACAGGTTTGCCTTCCGTCAGCGTGCCTGTTTTGTCGAATGCGATGCAATCCATAGCTGAAAAGTTTTCAATCGCGATACCGCCTTTGAACAGGATACCGCGCTTAGCTGCATTGGAAATGGCGGAAAGGACAGCGGGAGTGGCCGAAGCCACCAATGCGCAAGGAGAGGCGACCGTCAACAGCACCATGCCGCGATAGAATGATTCATTCCAACCCCAATCCAGGAGGAAATAAAAAACGGCAATCATGACCGGCACAAAAATGAGAACGATTTTGACATAGGTGTTTTCGATGCGGTTGATGAAGCTTGCCGTCTTCGAAGGGGTCTTTTGCGCTTCTTCTACCATGCGGATGATCTTGGCGAACAGGGTATCCTTCGATTCTTTCGAGACAGTCATGGTCAGTGCTTCGCTCAAGTTGATCGTGCTCCCGAAGATATCATCGCCAACAGTCTTTTCAACAGGGACGGATTCGCCGGAAATAGCGGCTTCATCAATCAGACCTTGACCCGATGCAATCGTGCCGTCGATAGGGATGCTGGCGCCTTTAGGGACCATTAATATATCGCCGACTTTCAGATCCTTGACTGCAACGTCTTCGATTGAGCCATCCGGGTTGATGCGTTTTGCGATTTCAGGGACAATGTTCATCAATGCTGTAATCGCTTGGGTACTTTTTTCGGTCGCGTATTCCTCAAGCGAACCGGAGAGCGAGAAGATGAAGATGAGCAGCGCCCCTTCCATCCAGTAACCAATCAACGAGGCACCCACTGCGGCAAGCACCATCAGGATATCGACGTTCAAGTGTTTATTTTGAACTGTATCGATGAATCCTTCTTTTGCTTGTTTATAGCCGCCTATGATGAACGATAGGACGAAAATGATGGCTGCAGCTATATCAAAGTTTTGCCATTGCAACAAAATGCCAATAATGATGAGAATGCCACTGATCGTGGTTGCGATCATCGCTTTATTTTTGAATAAGTCTTTCATGATTTGACACTCCTTCCTTATATGCCTTCATGATAGCACTAAAGAAGTCTAGATTATAATCATTACAATCAAACGGAAATGAATCTCATTCTCAATATCCACATATCAGACACAATTTGAAGAAGCCAAAAATTGCACACAGCAATAAAATCAGAAGGGTAACGAATGATGGTAGATTATAATGATTATCAATAAGGGTTCCAGGTGTTCTGGGGGACAAAACAAAAAGCCATCCCAGAAGGATGGCCAAACTTATTTTTTAGACAAACAGGAAATAGATCAGAACGATTGCTCCAAGTACGATCCGATACCAACCGAAAGCTTTGAAGTCGTTACGTTTCAAATATCCGATCAAAAACTTGATGGCGACGATTGAAACGAGGAAAGCGGTAATCATGCCTGACAAGAGAACCGCGAATTCAAGTCCGGTAAAGCTGAAGCCGAACTTGATGATCTTCAAAAAGCTGATCCCGAACATGATCGGAATGCTCATGAAGAAGGAGAATTCAGTTGCGATGAAGCGGGAAGTGCCCAATACGATGCTCCCCAAGATGGAAGAACCGGAGCGCGATGTTCCCGGAATAATCGAGAGCGCTTGGAATAAACCGATTTGGAAAGCCTTCATATAGGTCAATTGGCTGAATTCGGTGATGCTTGGTTCGCGATCTTTATGCTTGTTTTCGATCACGATGAACAAGATCCCGTAGATGATCAGCGCCAAAGCTACAACTGTCGCGTTCAGGAGGTTTTCGTCCGCCCAATCGTTCAAGGGCAAGCCGATGACTGCTGCCGGAATACACCCGATGACTACTTTTTTCCAGATATCCCAAGTCTGTGTCTTCTCTTCCTTCGTTTTGCTTGGAGAGAAGGGATTCAGTTTGTGAAAATAAATCACGATGACTGCGAGGATGGCACCCAGCTGAATGACATAAAAGAACATCTCTTTGAATGCCTGCGAAAGATCCAATTGGATGAACTCTTCAACCAAGATCATGTGGCCCGTGCTGCTGATGGGCAACCATTCAGTGATACCCTCTACAATGCCGAGGATAATTGCTTTCAGTATTTCCATAAATTCCATATAATATCCTTTCTGTTGTGCATTTTTTTGATACTCCATCATCTAGTATAGCGAAATGAAAAAGATTAGCCAATCCTTTTCAAGGATTTTTAAGGAATGGAAGAGCGTTTTTGAATGTAAGCGGTGCAAAAAAAATTCACAATACTTGTCTGTTTATGTTAAAATGAAGTATACCAATTTTCACATAAGCGCACTTAAATAAGGAAGAGGCGATAGCATGTTTGGCTTTTTTAAGAAGGATGAAAAAAAAGGGAAATTACCGGTTGAGAAGGAAATTTTATATGCACCTGCCAATGGGATAGTGGTACCTGTTTCTGATGTTGCAGACCCAGTGTTTTCTCAAAAAATGATGGGTGACGGTTTCGCAGTCATTCCTGCAGACGGAAACATCTATTCACCAGCAAAAGGTAAAGTACTGAGCGTATTTCCGACAAAGCATGCTGTAGGCATTTTGTTAGACAGCGGCTTGGAGCTTTTGTTGCACATGGGATTGGATACGGTTGAATTAAACGGAAAACCATTCGAAATCTTCGTGAAGGAAGGCCAAGCTGTGACAGCGGACACTCTGATCGCTAAAGTCGATTTGGCGCAACTGCAAGAAGCCGGAAAAGATTCCGCGATGGTCGTCGTCATCACAAATATGGACAAAGTTAAAAACTTCAGCCTGGATGTCACCGGTGAAGCCGCTGTCAAAGCAGAAATCGGAAGCGTATTGCCGAAGGAATAATTTTATTTATCCAAAAAAGCTTCATCCGGAGATTGCCGGATGAAGCTTTTTCGTTAGGCGGAAAAGATGACTGCGAGTCGACTTTTTCAAACCGAAAATCCGTTAAGGACGTTCCAGCGAAAAAATCTCCCCTAGCTTTGTATAGTCGTTGCCGGCCAGCCTTGCGACCGGCTCCAATTTGTCGGCCAAAACATACTGTTTTTCCTGATCGAACACCGATTCATCGAAAAAGAAATCTACGACGCGCAGAATGAAAAGATCTGTAAGCACGTTGCCTTCCGTATCCGTGAGAGGAACATATTGGTGTACAGTTGTCTCCATCCGTATTTTCGCCTCTTTGATGGCAGGTACAGTGACAGTGTTGCTGGCAGTCAATGTCAAATCCGTCAGATCGATTTCGCTCTCGGTGTCAGGCAATTGAGCAGCCGTTCTATTCATCTCCTCAACCAGTTCTTCGCTGACGATATGGACGACCCCTTGTCCGGAAGCCAGCAGGTTTTTGGCAGAATCCTTACTTTTTCCGTCATTCCTTAGAATAGCTACGCTTATCAGCGGCAGCACATTCGAGGCGACGCTAAAAAAACTGAAAGGCGCAGCATTTACGATCTGTGTTTCCGGATTCTGAGTGGTAATCCAAGCAATCGGGCGGGGAATGATGCTCCCGGTCAAAAATTTGTACATCTGTTTTGTGTTGAGCTCTTCGCTATTGAAATGTTGCATGAGATCACTTCTTTCTGTTCAGGATAGTGGATTCGATCGCTTTTCGTTGTGAATGCAGGAAATCTGGGAGGGCAAATGTTTCCCCGAGTTTCTCCAAGGGTTCATCCAATGTGAAGCCCGGTTTGTCGGTTGCAAACTCGATGCGCAATCCGCTCGGCTCGCGCAGATAAAGGCTTTGGAAGTAACCGCGATCGATGAATTTTTCTACGGTAATGTTATTTCCTTTTGCCTTTTCAAGGATCTGATCGAGATCTTTGCGGTCCGGCACGCTGTAAGCAATATGGTCGATGGCTCCTCTGCCGAGGCGGGAAGGCTTCAGGCTGGCGGATTGGATCAACCAACTTTTCTCATCCGGGGAAGACCTCGGATGGGCAATATGATCTGTCAGCAGCATCCCCAGCACATCGTGGAAAAAGGCCTTGGTTTTTTCCACATCTGACACGGTATATTGAATGCCTTGGATTCCGATGATCTGGTATTCGGCGGGCACCGCGCTGTGGTTCGTCGCCTGATTGGGTGCAATCATTTCGGCTACTTCGACCAAACTGATCTGCATATCGTCAGGGTCCAGGAAGGTACATCCGGCTTCAACATGTTCAATCATACGAATGGCCCCCGTGTTAAGGCGTTTTTTCCAGAACGGCAGACTGCCTTGAGGAATCTTCAATAGCACTTCGTGGATAAAACTGTCTTCTTCGTGACGATGGCCGACTCTCGGCAACTCGAAAAAGGTCAAAATCGTACCAGGAGTTCCTTTGTAGTCCCCATAAAAAAGATGGGGATCGGTCAAGTTATCCTGATTGACCGTCTGTTTTACGAGACGCAACCCTAGGATATCTGTATAGAATGTCTTGTTCTTCTCCGCATCTTTGGTGATGGCAGTGAGATGGTGAAAACCGGTAATCATGTAAGCTCCAACCTCCGTTCAAATAATCCATAAGTCGAGTATACAGGAGAGTGACTCAGCGAGGTTACTATTCTGCTCAGCTGGTAGCTTCAGCGATTTGTGCGTTGATTGCGACGGGATACACAAAGTGAAAATAAAAATCCTCCACGTTCATCAGAACGTGAAGGGAAATTTGTTTATTTTAGTGGAACACGCATACGCACTCTGGCGCGTAGACGTCTTTTTGTAGCAATGTCAATTTGCCTGTTTCTGCATCGCGTTCGAATAAAGTCAAGTTATCGGAATCCTGATGAGCCACGATCACGAATTGGTCGCTTGGATCCAAGTTGAAGTCACGCGGGATATTTCCTTCAGTCGGTACATATTCCACCAATGACAATGTTTTACCGTCTTCGGATACCGCATAGACAACCAATGAGTCATGACCACGATTGGAAGCATAAACGAATTTGCCGTCAGCGGAAATGCGGATAGCCGCGCCGCCGTTGAAGCCGGTATGCTCTTCAGGGATAGTCGTGATGACTTGCAATAATGAGAACGTGCCTGCTGCTGCATCATAAGCCAACACTTCGACATCGCTGCTCAATTCGCCGAACAAGTAAGCCACTTTGCCGTTCGGATGGAAAACCAAGTGACGCGGGCCAGTGCCGGGAGTCGCTTTATAGCGGGCAACTTCCGTCAGTTTGCCTTCATCGGAAACTGTGTAGGTGTAGACTTCATCGGTTCCCAAATCGCATGACAGCAAGTATTTTTTGTCCGGGGAAAGCGCGCTGTAATGCACATGCGGAATGTTTTGGTTTTCATGGATGCTTGAACCTTCATGTTGCGCACGGTCAGTCATCGTGAAGGAGCCGTCAGCGTTCTCTTTGTAGACTGTCAAGTATCCGCCGTGGTAATTGGCAGTGAAAATCAATTTTTTGTCTTCGTCGAAGTAGATGTAGCAAGGCGCAGATCCTTCGGCAGAAATTTCGGCTACCTTATCATAGGTTCCGTTTTCATTTTTCTTGAAAGAAGTGATGCCGCCGCCTTCGTCCGTTTTGGAAATCGCGTACAGTGTTTCTTTGTCTGCAGATAGATCCAGGTAAGTAGGGCTGTCGACTTCCGCAATCAAGCGATAATCACGCAATTCTTTTTTATCGGTGTCCAAAATGATTTGATGAACCCCTTTGCTTTCTCTTTTCGTGTAAGAGCCAAGATATAAAACTTGTTCCATCCAAAGACCTCCTATATATTATGATAATTCCATTATAACAAATGACCTTCACAATTACAGGGGAAAAAGCTTGTAAAGCAAATAAAGTTGGTTTCAATGGCATAATCAATGGTTTGCCAAATAAACTGTGATAGAATAGAAGTTGTAAAAAGTGTCTGAAAAGGGGATATGTCAATGCAAAGCAAAGTAATTCAAATTGGAGAAAAAGCAATAGATATAAAGGAACCGATGATCATCCTGTTCGATGACAGCGCAACGGCAACATTGCAGGAGGTTTCCGTCATCCATCGTTTTTTGGAGCCGCAGGAATGGTTCGAACTGGCAGATGGGGACCAGATATTGTTTGACGACCAGGAATACCGCATATCCTATATCGGTACGCATGTCCTGAAAAATCTGCAGTCGCTCGGCCACACAACCATGATTTTCAAAAATTGGGATGACGAACGCCTGGAAACAAGCATTTATTTGACTCCTTACATTTTGCCCACAATAACGGACGGTACCACCATTACTTATAAGAAGAAAGATTGAAGGTGAGTCCAATGGAAAGAACTCCACGTAGAGGAACGAAATCCGGGAATCGATTGTCGTGGTTCGAAAAATGGTTTCTGAACAATAAGTTCGTGACTGTTCTTCTGATTACCTTATTGATTCTCCTGATCGTTTTGGTATTTTCAAAAATTTCCCATCTTTTGGGACCGGTAGGCAGCTTCTTCAGTGTCATCGGCTTTCCGCTGATAATGGCGGGCATTTTTTATTACATGTTGAATCCGTTGGTTACGCTGATGGAGAAGCGGGGCATCAAGCGATTTGCCGGGACTTGGATCGCCTTTGTGCTGGTTTTGCTGATGATGATATGGGGATTTGCGATTCTGATCCCGATCATCCGCGATCAGACAATAGGCATTGTCCGCGAATTTCCGGCTTACTGGCAGGCGCTCGAGACCATGACGATTGAATTGGTCAATTATGATTGGTTTACTTCCCTTCAGGATCAGATCAACCAAATCAATGCTGACATCTTCAACAGTGTTTCAACGAAATTGAACGAGGTCCTGTCGAATACGGTAAGTGGCTTGGGAAGCGTGGTAGGGATTTTGACGAATGCGTTTGTGGGAATCGTCACGATGCCTATAATCTTGTATTATTTGCTGAAGGAAGGGGATAAGTTGCCTCTGACTTTTCTGCAATTCTTCCCGACAAATCTGCGGGAATCAATTGGTGAACTTCTGAAGAAAATCAATACGCAGATCAGCCAATATGTCCGCGGTCAGATAACGGTCGCCTTCTTTGTCGGGCTCATGTTTGTCATAGGCTATGCCCTTATCGGAATGAAATTCGGCATCGTCTTGGGGATACTCGCAGGCTTCTTGAATATTATCCCATATATGGGTTCCTTCATTGCGATGGTGCCCGCTGTGATTGTTGCGATAGTGGATTCTCCGCTAATGTTGGCAAAAGTGCTGTTGGTTTTCTCGATTGAACAATTCATCGAGGGGCGCGTCATTTCACCGCAAGTATTAGGCAGCAATCTCGAGGTCCATCCCGTCACAATCATCTTCGTGTTGCTTACGGCAGGAAAACTGTTCGGTCTGACCGGTTTCATCTTAGGCATTCCCGGTTATGCTGTCCTTAAAGTGCTGTTCATGCATATTTTTGATTGGTACAAGGAAATTTCCGGATTGTATTTGGATGAACCAGAAATTGAAGAAGAACCGGAAGAGGATTATGTTCAAGAATAATCGAAACGAAAAGGGGTAATGTTTGATGAATAAAAAGAGATGGATTGCGGTGGCAATCGCGCTTGTGCTTTTCGTGGCATCAATCGGCTCGCAAGCTCTTTCTACCCAGTTGGCTGACCAAACGGAAGATTCGCTCGGCCAACTCACCGGTAACTTGATTCCAGGGACGGGCCTGCAGGAAAATGTTATGGAAAGTGGCGATGCCAGCAACCGGATCGCGGTTCTGCATATCGAAGGCACGATCCAATCAGGTACAGGAAGTATGCTGACGGACGGCTCCAGCTATGATCACGACCTTTTCCTGGAGCAATTGAAAGCCATCGAAGAGGATGACACGATCAAAGGGATTTTCCTGATAGTGGACAGCCCGGGTGGTGGGGTATATGAAAGTGCGGAAGCACACGATAAATTGTACCGCATTGCTGCTGAAAAGGAACTTCCGGTCTATGCTTCGATGCAAGGAACGGCCGCAAGCGGGGGCTACTACATTTCCGCTGGTGCGGACAAAATTTATGCTACTGCTGAAACGACTACCGGTTCGATCGGCGTCATCATGCAAGCAATCGAATATTCTGGCCTTCTTGAAAAATTGGGTATCGAATACAATACGATCAAGTCAGGCAGCCTCAAGGACATCGGGTCGCCGGATCGGGATATGACGGAAGAAGAGCGTGCGTTGCTTCAGGCATACGTCGATGAGGCTTATCAGCGTTTCGTCACCGTTGTATCAACGGGAAGGGATATGCCGGAAGAAGAAGTCCGCGCAGTAGCGAACGGCATGATTTATTCGGGAACCCAAGCGCAAGCGCTAGGGTTGGTGGATGAGATAGCCTACACGGATGATGCGTTGCAAGCGATGAAAGTAGCTTATGACCTCGAGGATGCAGAAGTGTTCGACTATACTTCGACACCTAGCCTGTTTTCCGATTTTTCTTGGTTGTTCGCCCAGGCGACTGCCAAACTGACTGGCCAGAACAACCAGACACTTACCGAACTGCAATTGCTACGTGACACTTTCGGGACAACCGCCGCTCCGAGATTGCTTTATCTCTACGGGGGTGAGTGATGATGGAAGAGCAAACCACTACGCATGAAGAACGCTTGGAAGAAATCCGGAAAAAGAAAGTAGCTTGGGAGGAAGCCGAGCGCTTTTCCGACCAGCAGGAACGCCCGTTTCACCGCTATCCGGATTACGTTTTCGCCGGTTTTTGGATCAGGTTCTTTGCCTACCTCGTCGATTTGCTGATTGTGCAGGCTTTGGTGGGGATTTTAATCAAGCCGATTTTCGCTTTGGCCAGCATCAGTATGCTAGGAAACGATCCCTTGACCTTGTACGGATTTCTTCAGTTGCTGATCCTTGTCGGGTATTTCATCCTGATGACGAAATATACGAACGGCCAAACAATCGGGAAAATGATTTTCGGCATCCGGGTCGTCTGCTTCAAAGAAGAAAAACTCAGTTGGCAGACCCTCTTGATCCGGGAAGGCGTCGGCCGCTATATCGGCAAAATCGTGGCTGCGATCTATCTGGTCGCTGCCTTCCAAAACAAGAAACAGCATCCGATCGATATGCTTTGCGATACCTCGGTCGTGACGGAAAACAGCATCAGGGCTTTGCAGGAGAGTTACTAGTAGCGAGAACAAATGTTGGAAAACGGTATGCGACCGGTGGTTATCGGTCGCATGCCGTTTTTGTGTTGTGCTGGGTTCGGGTGTGTTGGCCGGAGGAGAACGGGGATAATAAGTAGGATAGTGTGGAGCTCCGGTGACGCCGTCGTTTTCCGGAGAAGAGCGGAAAACTACAGCAGGTCCTCCGGCGAGCTCCTGCTCATAGGAGGACACCTATCAATCTTACCCTCTCCTCCGGGGAAGCCTGTTTTAACCGGAGGAGACGGCAGTCCGTCTATTCGTACTTGCAAATTCCACCGCTAGTGTTATACTTGTTATATAACGAACAGGAGGGTTGAATATGTTCATCGAAATTCTTCCGAACAGTGATACGCCGATCTACACGCAACTGATGTATCAGATTAAAATTGGAATCCTCAAACGGCAATGGTCATATGGGGAGGGGTTGCCGAGCGTCCGGAGCCTGGCCAGTGAATTGGGCATCAACATGCATACCGTGAATAAAGCGTATAATCTGTTGGTCGACGAAGGCGTGCTGGTAAAAAACCAGAAAGGCTATTTCGTCAGCGAACGGGCAATGATGGCTTCCAATGAGCATACGAAAGCGGCGATGCAGGATAAGCTCAAGGAAATCCTGATCGACAAACAGATTTTTGAGGTCAATGAAGAAACGTTCAACGGATGGTTGAACGAAATCAAGAAAGAGCTGGAAGGCGAGGAAAAAGCAGATGCTGATATTTAGTTGGTTCATGGTGATACTATTTTTGATTATTGGGGTCGTCAACGGCATTACGCCATATTACAGCCGGTTAAGTACACCGTTTGGAGTGACGGTTCCGACATCCCATCAGAAGGACCCCTATGTTTTGAAGCTGAAAAAAGCCTACCTATACCAAAATGTGGTCGGGAGCATTCTGCTCGCTGCGCCCATCTTTTTCTTTCTTCGCTGGGATGATCAAGAGAAAGTGGAGATGGTCTCCAGCATCTATGTGACGGTTGCGATGTTCGTTTTCATCTTCCTGTCCTTCCTTCTCTATCTGCAGAAACGGAAACAGCTCCGCAGTTGGAAAGCAACGAACGACATCAGAATTGAAACGAAAAAAGCCAAAATCGTAATCGATACCGGCTATCAAAAAGATCTGAAGGTGGTCTCCCATTCGGTCTTCGTTTCGGCGCAACTGTTCATCCTGTTGGTGACTGTGGCGGTAACGCTTTATTTTTATGACCTGATACCCGAAAGGTTCCCAGTTCACTGGAATAGCTCAAATGAGCCGGATCGGATCGTCGATAAAACGTACGTGAATGTATTCATGCTGCCGGCGATACAATTGTTGATGGTTCCGATGATGTTTTTCAGCCACTATTCCTTCATCAAATCGAAACAGAAGATTTCGCCCTATCTTTCCGACCTCTCCAGCAAGCAGAGCAAGCTGTTCCGCCAAGCCTGGTCTTATTACTTCTTAGTCGTGACGGTGCTGACGCAACTCTTGATGAGCGGCATCCATTTCTTTTCCCTGTTCTTCGCTGACAGCGGGGCCGGTTGGATCATCGGCATGACGATTCCGTTCGTGGTCGTCATAGTTGGGTACAGCGTTTATCTGACCTGGAAATACGGCCAAGGCGGCGAAAAACTGTTCCTGAACGAAGCGGGGGAACTGCCGGATGAAGTGACGGAAGCGGACGAAGAACGTTACTGGAAGTGGGGAGTATGGTATTACAACCCAGAAGATCCGTCGATATTTGTAGAAAAACGCTTCGGTATCGGAAGCACACTGAATATGGCGAGATGGCAAGCATGGGCGTTCGTCGCCGGACTGTTGGCATTTGTAGTGCTGACGATTGTGCTTTCATTCGCGATGGAATAACGATGAGCACACATCAAAACAGAGGCCAGGACATTTTGTCCTGGCCTCTGTTTTTCACTTTATTTTTCGATCTTTTTGTTGTGTTGGGCAATGGCCATATCGACGATGCGGTTTGCCAAGTGGATGTTGCGGACCAACAGAGGCCCATGGAAATAAGAACAGAAGACATTCTTATAGCGGGCGCCTTCGGTCTTATCTTCACCGTTATTACCCATGCCTTTTTCGACTTTTCCGAGCGGGCGCATGTTTTCGCCAAGGAAGGTCCGTCCATTATGGTTTTCGAATCCCTCGTAGGTCTCATTGAATTCCTCGCTGCGGATCGTGATATCGCCGATGAACCGGTTGTTGTCCTGGCTCAAAGTATAATGATCCAAGGCGCTGATGCCGGAGATTTTATTGCCGGATGCATCCATGTAATAGTGGCCCAATAATTGGTAACCACCACAGATGGCTAATACCACGCCATCGTTTTCGATATATTCCTTGATTCCTGCTGCTTTGTCCTGAATGTCTTTGGAAACGATGAACTGTTCGTAATCCTGGCCTCCTCCAAAAAAGACGAGGTCATATTTTTCGGGATCGAAAGGCTGGTCCAAACTGATGATCTCTGTTTCGAAATCGATGCCTTTTTCACGGGCACAATACTGGAGCATCAACAGATTTCCGTTGTCACCGTATGTGTTCAGTAGGTTGCCGTACAAATGGCAAATACGTAGTTGCATTTATTTCATCCTTTCCGCTATATAGCCTTGGTTCGCCAGCTCTTTACGGAGTTGCAGCACAGCGGTGTAAGTTGCCATCACATAGATTTTTTTCGTAGGAGCCTTTTTGAAAGCTTTGATGACATCGGTGATTTCCGGCAACACTTCCAGCTTTTCTTCCGGAATGCCGGCCACCTTCATGCGTAAGGTCAGCTCTTTTTGGCGGATGCCGCTGACGGTAACTTTCGGGATATCAAAATCCAAAAATTTCTCGTAGTTTCCGTCCCAGATCCAGCTGACATCGGTTCCGTCTGCCGGGCGATCATTCAGGATCGAGACGACGCTGAATGGCTCCTCTTCGTAATGCAGAAGGTCGATGACTTGATTCAGACCGACCGGATTTTTGATCAGATTCAGGATGATTTCCTTGTCGTCGACGGTGATCGTTTCTTGACGACCGAATTTTTGCTGGGCAGCCGAGAAGCCAGCTTGGATTTCTTCAGGAGTCAAGCCGAAATGCTTGCCGACGGAATAGGCAGCCAATGCATTATAGACGTTGTAGAGACCGGCAACATTCGTGTGGAACGGCTGGCCATCGATTTCAAAGGAAGAACTCTTGTGCGTTAATTTGTCCACTTTGGTGACCGCATAAGCCAATTCCGGACGTTTGAAATCACAATGGGCACAGTAGTATTTCCCAAGGTTGCTGTATGTATTGAATTTATAGCGCAAAATGTGCTGGCATTTCGGACACAGCACACCGTCCGTATTGTAATGCGCCAAGGTGTCGCCATCCGGCTCGTGATTGAAACCGAAATAGATCTGTTTGTTGACCAACTCTTTGGAGTTGAAGATGGGGCTGTCTCCATTCGCCAGGATAACCGCATCCGGTGCGAGTGCAGCGCCATCGACCATTTTTTGGTAGATTGTATAGATTTCGCCGAATCGATCCATTTGATCGCGGAAAACATTCGTGTTTACGATGACCTTTGGCTTAATGAATTTCGTCACTTTGACGAGGCTGGCTTCATCGACCTCAAGAACAGCAAAGGCTCTTTCCTTTTTTACTTTTCGTGAATAGCCTTCCAGGAATGAAGAGATGATGCCTTGCTCCATGTTGGCGCCGGTCGGATTCGTCAAAATATGCGGGAATTTTTGTTGCAGGACATGATAAGTCAACGATGTCGTCAGCGTCTTGCCATTTGTGCCGGTGATGATGACGACATCAAAATTTTCAGAAAGATGTTGCAATACGTCGGGATCCAATTTCACGGCCAGTTTGCCGGGCAGACTGGTTCCGCCTTTGGTAAATGTTTGAAGACCCCACTGGGCGATTTTGCCGATATTGATTGCTAGTGAACCGCGGATAGTCAAATAAATTCGCTCCTTACTTATGTATCTCTTGCCATCATAGCATATAACAAGGCTTTTTTCGATAGCGTTAGTATAGCAGAAATTGCCCGGATTTAATATTTTAAGATGCCTTATCGTGTCAGGAAAGGGTGTTCCGATTGCCGGATAACAGCTGATGATCGTGAATTTTATTGACTTTGGAGCCATTTCCTACTATCATTATACGGGATGTTATTCAGTTTTTTTATCATTCGCCAACCTTACGGGAGCGGGATGATGAAGGTGAGATAATAGCGGGTCGGAAGCAGGATGACACAAGGGCATCCTTTCTTTTTGCAGGAAATTCCGACCGATTTATGAAAAATAGGCAAGACGCTGTTGGAAAGGTGGACATAATGGCACAGTTATTTTTTAAATATGGGGCGATGAACAGCGGGAAATCGATTGAGATCCTGAAGGTTGCCTACAATTATGAAGAGCAGAACAAATCAGTGATGATCTTTACTAGCGCGATCGATGACCGGGATGGTGTAGGCTATGTTTCGAGTCGGATCGGATTGAAGCGCGAAGCCACTCCGATTGCGGATGATACGGATATATTTTTGGAAGTCAGCAAAAATCCGAAAAAGCCGGCCTGCATTTTGATAGATGAATCTCAATTCCTATCCAAAGCGCATGTTATCCAACTGGCACGCATCGTGGACGAATTGTCTATCCCCGTGATGGCGTTCGGATTGAAGAATGATTTCCAGAACGAATTGTTCGAAGGCTCAAAATATCTGTTGCTTTATGCGGATAAGATAGAAGAAATCAAAACCATCTGCTGGTACTGTCATAAAAAAGCGATCATGAACATGCGTGTCGTGGACGGAAAACCAGTATATGCCGGCGAACAGATCCAGATCGGCGGAAACGAATCCTATCTTCCCGTCTGCCGTAACCATTACCACCACCCGCCATTGGCCTAGAACAGATAATCAGAAACAAAAAAAGAGGAGTTTAAAATAGTTATGTATGATCAATTAGATGCATTCATTATCCGTTATGAAGAGCTTTCCGAATTATTAAGTGATCCGGAAGTCCAGGCTGACACAAAACGGTTCTTGGGATTGACCAAGGAAGAAGCAGGGCTGCGCGAGAAAGTCGCGACCTTCAATCGCTATAAAGAGGTCGAAGGAGAAATCGCCGACACAGAAGAAATGTTGTCAGAAAATTTAGATGATGACATGGCTGTTATGGCTAAAGAGGAATTGAGCGACTTAAAGAAAGAGAAGACCGATCTTGAAGAGCGCATCAGAGTTTTGTTGCTCCCTACCGATCCGAACGATGACAAAAACATCATCATGGAGATCCGCGGGGCTGCCGGCGGAGATGAGGCAGCTTTATTCGCCGGAAAGCTGTTTGGCATGTACAGCAAATTCGCTGAAAACCAAGGCTGGCGTGTTGAGGTCATGGATGCGAACATTACCGGCATCGGCGGCTACAAAGAGATCATCCTTATGATCAGCGGAAACGGTGCCTACTCCAAACTGAAATATGAGAGCGGCGCACACCGTGTCCAACGTGTCCCGGAAACAGAATCACAAGGGCGTGTGCACACCTCCACAGCCACCGTTGTCGTCTTGCCTGAAGCGGAAGATGTCGAATTGAACATCGAAGACAAAGACATCCGCACAGACATCTATCATGCCAGCGGAGCCGGCGGACAGCACGTCAACAAGACGGCATCAGCGGTCCGATTGACCCACTTACCGACCGGAATCGCCGTTGCCATGCAGGATGAACGTTCCCAGATCAAAAATCGCGAGAAAGCGATGAAAATTTTGCGCACGCGTGTGTACGACAAAATCTCTTCAGATGCACAATCAGAATACGATGCTACGCGTAAATCAGCAATCGGTACAGGCGATCGTTCCGAACGGATCCGCACCTACAACTTCCCGCAAAACCGTGTCACGGATCACCGTATCGGTTTGACCTTGCAAAAGTTGGATACGATTTTAAGCGGAAAATTGGATGAAGTCATCGATGCGTTGATCATGGCAGATCAGACGCAAAAATTGGAGTCCTTGAACAATGGGTCAATCTAAGGAGCTCACTTACCAGCAAGCATTGCAGAATGGCGCGCTTTTTTTGGAACAGAACGAAAAAAGTCCGTTGGCTGCTGAAAGGCTGCTTTTGGATCGTTTGGGTTGGACGAAAACGGATTTGTTGATGCGTTTTGCCGATCCGATAACGGATCCAGAATACAAGCAGTATTTCAGCGACATAAATGAGTACGTCGCGGGCAAACCGATCCAGTACATCGTAGGCGTCGAATGGTTCTATGGCTATCCCTTAAAAGTCACGGAAGCTACGTTGATTCCGCGTCCGGAAACCGAGGAACTTGTGCAACGGGCTTTAAAATGCCTGGAAGGGAAAGGGCCTCAGAAAGTCCTCGACATCGGGACAGGGTCCGGCGCTATAGCCATTGCGATGAAAAAGGAACGCCCGCAGGATGAAGTTACAGCCACTGATCTGTCTGAAGAAGCATTGGCCGTCGCGAAAGAGAATGCTGAGCATCTGAATGTGGACATCCGTTTTCTGCAAGGGGATCTGCTTGAACCCGTGCAGTTGGAGACCTTCGACTGCATCCTCAGCAATCCGCCTTACATCAGCGAAGATGAAATCGGCTTGATGGATCGCTCCGTTTTGGATTACGAACCGCATTCGGCCTTATTCGCTGACCACGACGGATTGGACCTATACCAAAAGATGGCGTTCACGCTTCCGTTTCATTTGAAAACAGACGGATGCCTGTTCATGGAAATCGGGTTCAGCCAAGGCGAAAAATTATTGGAACTCTACAAAAAAGCTTTCCCGGATAAAACGGTCACGATCGAAAAAGATCTGTCCGGCCTCGATCGCATGCTAATAGTCAAATAAGAAAAGCTGAACGGGTTCGTTCAGCCCTGAATGAAATTTAGGAAATTGGGCCATGCAACGTTCCCTACGGTCACCTTGTACTGGGACTCTAAGGGATGAATCCCTAAAAGTCCCATGCAACTGAGCATCGTAGAGCGCAATTGCTGGGAGACTTCCTGCGTCAGCAGGTTAGTCGAACAGTATGTCTTGGCTCGTAGAGACAAGAGGTTCCTTCATCCGTTTTCCGAAGGGCTAACCCGTGAAGCTAGCCAACTAGCTTATTAAGCATATTATGATGAGACGAGTCGCCTGTAATCCATGGGCAAAAAATGGCTGTGGGCAATTGCCCCGGCTATTTTTTTAACCTGAACAGCGCTGCTGTGTGGTCAAACATTCAGAAAGGAGCATTTATTTATTATGGAAACAAAAATATATGCCGCCTCAACGATCGATGAGGCGGCCGAACTGCTGAAAGCTGGAGAATTGATTGCCTTTCCGACAGAGACAGTTTACGGTCTGGGTGCTATCGCATCAAATGATGAAGCCGTCAAAAATGTATATAAAGTAAAAGGAAGACCCAGCGACAATCCATTGATTGTTCATGTATCCGATCGGGAGATTGCGCAATATGTAGCCCTTGTGCCGCCCACAGCAGAAGCCTTGATGAAGGCTTTTTGGCCAGGACCTTTGACTTTGATTTTCCCGATGAAAGAAGGAGTTTTTGCGCCGACCGTAACAGCAGGCCACAATACCGTTGCGCTGCGGATGCCTGCCCAAGAACAAACACTGGAATTGATCAGAAAAACCGGCTTTCCTTTGGTGGGACCGAGCGCGAACACTTCAGGCAAACCGAGCCCGACGACCGCCCAACACGTGATGCATGACCTTTCAGGGAAAATTGCAGGCATCCTTGATGGAGGAGAAACGCAGATCGGTTTGGAATCAACCGTTCTGGACTTGACCAATGCCGAAGGACCCGTCATTTTGCGCCCGGGCGCCATCACGGAAGTGCAGTTGGAGCCGATCATCGGCAAACTGGCAGGAAGTGCGCTAACTACAGATGAAGCAGAGGCTCCGAAAGCCCCAGGGATGAAATATCAACATTATGCCCCCGCGCAACCGGTCATCCTGATTGATGGAACGGCCGCTGATTGGGAAGCCATCATTGAAGTGTATCGCGGTGAAGGCAAGAAAATCGGCATTTTGGCATCTGAAGAACAACTGGCTGTGCATAAGGGTGCAGCGCTAGCTACCTATTCATTGGGATTGAAGGATGATGTGGCAGCTGCATCGCAGCGTCTCTATGCTGGATTACGGTATCTCGATGAACAGCCGGTCGATGTGATTTTGGCGGAAGCTTATGACCTTGCCGGCCTCGGGAAGGCATTCATGAATCGTCTGGAAAAAGCGGCTTCTTCAAAATATCCGAAAAAACAGGCGGAATAATCGTCTAATATCCGTCTTTAGCTTACTTTTTATATAAAATATTCAAATCCAGGAGCTTATATGTTTTATTTCTGAAAAATTATGCTATACTCAACTTACATTTTTTTATGTTTAAAATTTTGGAATAATGTGATGGAAGGGTGCAAACATGGATAAAGAATTATTTGCAGCAATTGAAAAAGAACGCGAAAGACAAGAGAACGGAATCGAGCTGATTGCTTCCGAAAACTTTGTATCTGAAGATGTTATGAGAGCGCAAGGCAGCATCTTGACCAACAAATATGCTGAAGGCTACCCAGGTCGTCGTTATTACGGTGGTTGCGAATTTATCGATATCATCGAAAACTTGGCGATCGATCGCATTAAAGCAATATTCGGTGCAGAATATGCCAACGTACAACCGCATTCCGGTTCGCAAGCAAATATGGCAGCTTACCGTGCATTAGTTCAACCCGGCGACAAAATATTGGGTATGGACCTTAGCCACGGCGGCCACTTGACGCATGGCGCATCCGTGAATTTCAGCGGTCAGACTTATGACTTCGTTGCTTACGGTGTGGAAAAAGAATCAGAAACAATCAATTATGACACCGTCAGAGAGATTGCCCTGAAAGAACAACCAAAATTGATCGTTGGCGGCGCCAGTGCTTACTCGCGCGCAATCGATTTCAAACGTTTGAGAGAAATCGCTGATGAAGTCGGCGCTTACTTCATGGTGGATATGGCTCATATCGCAGGACTTTGCGCAACAGGACATCACCAAAATCCGGTTGAATATGCCCACATTGTAACCACTACAACACATAAAACACTTCGCGGCCCGCGTGGCGGAGTCATCTTAGCCAAAGAAGAATTCGGCAAAAAGTTGAACAGCGCTGTCTTCCCAGGCATCCAAGGCGGTCCTTTAGAGCACGTCATCGCTGCTAAAGCTGTATCATTCTTTGAAGCTGCAACACCAGAGTACACGGAATATATCGGCCAGGTCATCAAAAATGCCCAAGCAATGGCTGACGTCTTCAATGCATCCGACCTGCGCGTCATCAGTGGCGGGACAGACAACCACTTATTGTTGTTGGATGTTACAAGCAGCGGCTTGAACGGAAAACAAGTAGAAAAATTGTTGGATACCGTTGAGATCACTGTCAACAAAAATACGATCCCTTTTGAAACGCTTGGCGCCAACAAAGCCAGTGGCATCCGTATCGGCACACCTGCCATCACAACAAGAGGCTTGAAGGAAGCAGAAGCACGCAAGATTGCTGAATTGATCGTGGAAACTATTCATAACCACACAGATGAAGCGAAATTGGCTGAAGTCCGTGCGGCTGTCAAAGCCATCACGCAAGCTTTCCCATTGCACAAAAAACTAGCTGCTACTGAAGCATAAATAGACCACTTAAGAGCTGCCTCCATGAGGCGGCTCTTTTCTTCACCCGGAGTAGTCCGCAACGTAGCTGATAGTAGAGTCGAGAATGGCGAACAGCCGACGACCACATTCCTCATCCCTAAAACAGGCACGACCGGGTCCGTATCACCCTTTGACAGATCTTTTGCTGTTTTCTCATTGTTTTATTTCTGGTATTTGTAGCGGTTTTCAATTACAATAGGTTGAGCAAAAATAGGAAAGTGGGGCAAAAGTATATGGGAGAATTCCATGTAATGAATCACCCGTTGATTCAACACAAATTAACAATCATCCGCGAGAAAGAGTGTGGAACAAAAGTATTCCGTGAAGTAGTAAGCGAAATCGCCATGTTGATGGCTTATGAAGTAACAAGGGACATGCCTTTGGAAGACATCGAGATCGAAACGCCATTGGTTAAAACGACTCAAAAAACGTTATCCGGTAAAAAAGTTGCCATCATTCCGATCTTGCGTGCAGGTTTGGGGATGGTCGATGGTTTCTTGGCGATGTTGCCTGCTGCAAAAGTTGGCCATATCGGCATGTACCGTGACCATGATACACTGGAACCAGTAGAATATTTTGTGAAATTACCGACGGACATCCAAGAACGTCAATTGTTCATCGTTGACCCAATGTTGGCGACAGGCGGATCAGCTATTGCAGCTATCGAAGCGTTGGAAAAGAGAGGCGCATCACCATCCTCCATGAAATTCATCTGCCTTGTGGCAGCACCTGAAGGAGTCGAAGCATTGCACGCGGCTTATCCGGATGTGGATATCTATGCAGCTTCTTTGGATGAAAGATTGGACGATAACAGCTACATCCTACCTGGATTAGGAGACGCTGGCGACCGACTATTCGGCACAAAATAAGCGTTCAAAATGGCATTGAGGCAATTGTGTCCATAATTGTCGAACAGTCAATATTATCATGAGAACGATCATCCGATTTACATAATCTTGAAAAGTGAAAATAATGGACTGAGCCAGAAAACCGATGGGTATTTCTGGCTCATTTTTTTTTGTGCAAGTTAAGTTAATTATACTTCAATCGCTTAAGGTTACAGTGCCGACGGGTTTGGAGGGTAGCATGAAAGACAATAAATTTGCTTTTATTTCCCCAGTTCGAAACACTTTTTAGTCAACCTTCGAATTTTCATAATCCTATAAGTATATTTATGTATTGAGTATCATTGATTATGAAGGCGGTATCTTTTCATCATTTTCATGAAAAGGCCGAAAATATCCTTATAATCCGTATATTTGCTTTGAATTTCGATAAAGTTGGTGTTATGATTAGCGATGTTGAACAGATGTGCAAAGAAACTTATGAAATAGCCACTTATTGTGACTAGAGTATGGGAGGTCCAGCTGAATTAGTTGTCTACTTTTACGATTGTCTTTTAATAATAATGTAGCGTGGACTAGGTTTGGCATAGCTGTTTTTTTATTTGTATTGAAAAGAGGTGAAATTATTGGAAGCTGAATCTAAAGTCATCCATTTTATGGGATTGGGTTTCAGTTTGAATATCATCATTAGCGTATTGGCGACCTGCATCATCGTTTTTTTATTTTGTTTTATTGCTACCCGGAAACTGGCGATAAGGCCAACATCCAAAAGCCAATCGGCAATTGAATATTTGGTTGATTTTATCCGGAACATGATTTCCAGCTCTCTTCACTGGAAAGTCGGGCAACAATTCCACTTGTTGGGATTCACTTTGTTCCTATTTGTATGGGTAGCCAATATGTTAGGGCTTGTGTTCATCTTGAACATCGATGGCTATTCCTATTGGAAGAGTCCTACAGCCAGTCCAGTCGTCACATTAGGCTTGGCCTTGATGGTGATTTTGCTGACGCATTACTTTGGTATTAAGGAAAATGGGTTCAAGGAATATTTCATGAACAGCTATGTTCGCCCAGTCGCACCTCTCATGCCGATCAAAATTTTGGAGGAATTCACGAACACATTGACATTGGCGTTACGTCTTTACGGAAATATTTACGCCGGTGAAATTTTGTTGGGGTTGATTGCTTCATTAGCGAATTCTTACGGCTTGTTGACTTGGGTGGTTGGGATTCCACTCCAAATGGTTTGGCAAGGATTTTCCATCTTTATCGGTTCCATCCAAGCTTTCGTCTTCACTACGTTGACTATGGTTTACCTCGCCCATAAGATCGAAGCGGAATAAACTGCTGATCCATGAGCTTAATAAGTGTGCATTATTATATATGAGAAAAAGGAGATTATTATTATGAACTTTATAGGAGCTGCTATTGCGGTTGCCGGTGCGGCCATCGGAGCATCATTAGGAAACGGAAAGGTTATTTCTACTACAATCGAAGCTATCGCAAGACAACCAGAATTGCAAAGCAAATTACAAACTTTGATGTTTATCGGTGTCGGCTTAATTGAAGCTGTTCCCATCATGGCGGTAGTTATAGCTTTCTTACTGATTTTCCAATAATAGGGACCAGAAAGACAGATAACTACAGGAGGGATGATAATGACAGCCAATCTCGTATTGGGAGAGATCACCGCTTTAGGTGATACGATTGTCACGCTGCTGTCATTTCTGATATTGATGGCTCTTATCAAAAAATTCGCATGGCAGCCTTTGATGAAGATCTTAACGGATCGGGAAGAAATGATACATGCAAATATTGATAAAGCTGCAGCAGCGCGCGAGAATGCCGAGAAGAAACAATCGGAAGTCAATGCGCAGCTGATAGAAGTCAGAACAACGGCGAGCGATATTTTGAACCGGGCTCAGGCGGAAGGCAATGAAATACAAAAGAACATCATCAAAGAAGCAAAAGAAGATGCACTACGGATTAAACAAGTGACCCAAAAAGAGCTCGAGCTCGAAAGAAAACAAGCTCTTGAAGGATTGCGCGCCGAAATCGGGGTCATATCATTGGAAATCGCTGAAAAGATCCTCGGCAAGGAAATCAATCAAGCAGACCAACAAACTTTGATCGAAGCGTTCATTGAAGGGCTGGATGATTGATATGGATAAGGACGGTAAAGCAATCGCTACTGTAGAAGCCTATGTGCAAGCCTACTATAACCGCCTGACAGACTCGAAGATTGCGGATAGACTTTATCTCGATCTATCGCAGTTGAAGGATGCCTTCAATCATGCTGACGCCACTGCGGGCGAGAAGCCAAATCTTGATTTGGCAGTGAAGTATCTCGCTCCGGAGACGCTTTTGTTTCTCGAGGGACTCCAAGATAATCTTGATAACGAAGGTATCTTGGCTTCCATCAATGCGTTCAATGCGCTGTATGAGAATAAAAAAGAGTTCGTGAATATGAAGTTGATTTCTGCGGTACCTTTAACTGCAGATCAAAAAACGCGCATCATGGACAAAATGAATAAAAGAATCGGGGAAGCGACCTTCTTTGTGACTGAAGTGGTCGATTCCACCGTGATGGGTGGCGTCCGGTTAGAGTCGGAAAACCATTATTTCGACAATACCGTCGCTACAAAGTTGAAAGAAATGAAGAGACATATCCTGAAAGATTAATAGGGTTGAAGAGGTGAATAATGTGGCTACTGAAAACGAAGATTTAAGTTCATTGATCAAAAATAGGATCAACACTTTTCAATCTGTATCAGAGTTTGAAGAAATTGGAAAAGTTACCTACATCGGTGATGGAATCGCGCGCGCGAAAGGTTTGGAGAACGTTATGTCCGGTGAATTGTTGGAGTTCTCCAACGGCTCCATCGGTATGGCCCAAAACCTGGAGATGACTGATGTCGGTATCATCATTTTTGGAGCTTATGAAAATATCCATGAGGGCGATATCGTCAAACGTACAGGCAAAATCATGGAAGTTCCGGTCGGAGATGCTTTGATCGGGCGTGTTGTGGATGCTTTAGGCAGCCCAGTGGACGGTTTAGGCAGCATCGAAACGACGGGCACAAGACCGGTTGAAAACGCAGCGCCAGGCGTCATGGATCGTCAATCCGTCAGACAACCTCTTCAGACCGGCCTTAAAGCATTGGATGCTTTGGTGCCTATCGGTCGAGGCCAACGTGAGCTGATCATCGGCGACCGCAAAACCGGTAAAACAAGCATCGCAATCGATGCTATCATCAACCAACGCGGCAAAGATGTTATCTGCATCTACGTCGCAATCGGACAAAAGGAATCTACAGTCCGTAATATGACGGAAACGTTGAAAAAATATCATGCAATGGATTATACGATTGTCGTGACTGCAAGTGCTTCGCAATCCGCGCCGATGCTTTATATCGCGCCTTATGCTGCTACAGCGATGGCAGAAGAGTTTATGCACAAAGGCAAACACGTCCTTATCGTGTACGATGATCTTTCCAAACAGGCGGCTGCTTACCGTGAAATGTCCTTGCTGTTGCGCCGTCCGCCAGGTCGCGAGGCGTATCCAGGGGATGTCTTCTACTTGCATTCCCGTCTGTTGGAACGCTCAGCAAAATTGAATGATGAATTGGGCGGCGGTTCCATCACCTCCCTGCCGATCGTTGAAACGCAAGCGGGAGATATCTCAGCTTATATTCCGACGAACGTCATCTCCATCACGGATGGTCAGATCTTCTTGGAAAGCGATTTGTTCTTCTCGGGAATCCGTCCGGCACTATCTGCCGGTCTGTCGGTTTCCCGTGTCGGCGGTTCTGCTCAAATCAAAGCTATGAAAAAAGTATCCGGCACGCTGCGTATCGATTTGGCAAGTTATCGCGAACTGGAGGCATTCACTCAGTTCGGTTCGGACTTGGATGTTTCCACACAGAAACGTCTTAGCCGCGGCCGCAGAACCGTGGAAATACTGAAGCAGGACTTGCACAAGACCTTGGATGTCGAAAAACAAGTTCTCATTCTCTATGCATTGACGCACGGATTTATCGATTCCATTCCGGTGCAGGACATCGAGCGATATGAATCTGAGCTGTTCAAATTCGTCAAAATGTCCTATCCTGAACTGTTCTCCATCATTGTGGAGACAAAAGACTTACCACCTGCGGAAGACCTGGATGAAGCGCTTAGTGCATTCGCGGGCATCTTTATTCCGCACGTCGAGTAGATTGGATAGCATGTACAGATAATATTGAGGTGATAATATGGCAGAGTCTTTAATAGACATCCGGAAACGCATTGCTTCCACAAAGAAGACAAGTCAAATAACAAGCGCCATGCAAATGGTATCTGCCTCCAAACTGATCCGCGCCGAACAAAAGGTGCGGGGATATCAGCTTTATGCAGCAAAAATACGCGAAATCGTAACACACATAGCCAGCACGCAATTATCTTTGCTTGAAGAGCATGGTCATGTGTCAGCGAACGATCAAGTTCTGGTCGATTTTCACGATATGTTGATTGAACGCCCGATCCGCAAAACAGGCTATCTGATTATTTCTTCCGATAAAGGTTTAGCCGGAGGATACAACAGTTCGATCCTGAAAGCGACAAAAGATATGCTTGCGATCGACCACGCTTCGAATGATGAATTTGTTGTGCTGTCGGTCGGTGGAGCGGTCGCTGATGATCTCAGAAAGAGCGGCATCGAAGTTGCATTCGAAATCCGGGATCTGAACGACCAGCCCAGCTTCACGGAAGTCAGTGATATCGTAGTGAAAGCCATCCAGCTTTATCGTGATGGAGCTTTTGATGAATTGTATGTTTGTTACAAACATCATATCAACGCTTTGATTTCTGAGTATCGGGCTGAAAAAATGCTGCCGTTGACGGACTTGGATTCCCATGAAGCAGTCGGTTACGAAGTCGATTATCTTTTTGAACCAAACAAAGAGGAAATTTTGGAAATTTTACTTCCGCAATATGCGGAAAGTTTGATTTACGGCGCCATTATCGACGCTAAATCATCTGAGCATGCTTCACGCATGACGGCCATGAAGAGTGCTACCGATAATGCGACCAATATGATCAACGATATGACGATTAAATACAATCGAGTGAGACAGACTGCAATCACGCAAGAAATCACCGAAATCGTCGGTGGAGCTTCTGCTCTGGAAGATTAGAAAATGGGAGGAAAAGGCATGAAAAAAGGTCATATTGTACAAGTAATCGGGCCGGTAGTCGACGTTGGCTTCCCATTGGAAGAAGGTGTCCCGGACATCCGCAATGCGCTCATTGTACACAAGGCACCCAAAGCTGGGAGTAATGAAGAAGGGGAAACCATCGTTTTGGAGGTTTCGCTTGAACTAGGGAATGGTGTTGTTCGCGCAATCGCAATGGAATCGACCGATGGCCTGCAAAGAGGCTTGACTGTCGTCGATACTGGCGCACCCATCAAGGTGCCGGTTGGGTTAGGCACGTTAGGCCGGGTGTTCAACGTGTTGGGTGAGGCAATTGATTTGAAGGGCGCTATCCCTGATGACTTCCGTCGTGAATCTATTCACAGAAAAGCACCGACTTTTGATCAGTTGAGCAGTAACTTTGAAATCCTGGAAACAGGCATCAAAGTTATCGACTTGCTGGCGCCGTACCTTAAAGGCGGAAAAATCGGTCTCTTCGGTGGAGCGGGTGTCGGTAAGACGGTACTGATCCAAGAATTGATCCATAATGTAGCTGAACAGCATGGCGGCATCTCGGTATTCACGGGTGTCGGTGAGCGTACGCGTGAAGGAAATGACCTTTACCACGAAATGCAGGAGTCAGGCGTCGGTGAAAAGACGGCCATGGTGTTCGGTCAAATGAATGAGCCACCTGGTGCACGTATGCGTGTCGCTTTGTCCGGTTTGACGATGGCGGAACATTTCCGTGATGAAGAAAAACAAGATGTCCTGTTGTTCATCGATAATATTTACCGGTTCACGCAGGCTGGTTCCGAAGTTTCCGCGCTATTGGGCCGGATGCCTTCAGCAGTAGGGTATCAACCGACATTGGCGACAGAAATGGGTCAACTTCAGGAACGTATCAGTTCCACAAAAGATGGTTCGATTACTTCTATTCAAGCAATCTATGTTCCAGCGGATGATTACACCGATCCGGCACCGGCGACAACCTTTGCCCATCTGGATGCAACGACCAACTTGGAGCGTAAATTGACTGAGCAAGGGATTTATCCCGCTGTAGATCCATTAGCTTCCTCTTCAAGTGCGTTATCTCCGGATATTGTCGGGGATGAACATTATGACGTTGCTACGAAAGTGCAACGCATACTGCAACGTTATCGTGAACTGCAGGATATCATCGCTATCCTGGGTATGGACGAATTGTCCGATTCTGAAAAAATCACTGTTAACCGCGCTAGAAGAATCCAATTCTTCCTGTCCCAAAACTTCCATGTGGCAGAAGCCTTTACAGGTGTTCCTGGATCGTATGTTCCTGTATCCGAAACCGTACGCGGCTTCAAAGGGATCGTGGAAGGTAAATACGACGGTGTTCCGGAAGAAGCTTTCCGCAACGTCGGTACGATTGAAGAAGTTCTGAATAAAGCGAAAGAATTAGGCTACCAAGGAGGGGAATGAGATGGCATATCTGCAAGTCAATGTGGTGACGCCGGATGGTATCGCCTTTCAGCATCGTGCTAAAGCGGTGACCGCCAAAACAACGGACGGCGGCATTACCATCATGCCAAACCATACCCCGATCATTGTGCCTTTGGCGATTTCCGACCTGATCGTAACGCGTGTGACCGATGAGTTGGCACAAAACCATATTGCCGTCAACGGCGGCATCATGGAAGTGCGCGACAATGTTGTCAACATCATTGCGAACAGTGCGGAACGTGAAAAGGATATCGATATCGACCGTGCCGAAGTCGCAAAAGAACGCGCCGAAAGACGAATGGTGGAGGCGCGTGACATCAAAAATGAAAAAGAATTCCAACGCGCGAAGATCTCGCTATCGAAAGCCATCAACCGTATCGGCGTTTCGAAGAACAGATCCAACTGAGAAAAAAGAGGCCAGAGATGGCCTCTTTTTTTTGAGCCAATTATTCTCTGACAATTAATTTAGTGGAGTAGATAATATGCACAAATCATTTGCGTAAATAGCCCACAATTTCATTTTGATGTGTTGTAACATATTATTATACCTTAACAGGAAAACAAATGTAAACGATTTTCTTAGTAAATTCTTTGCAGATGGTCGGACAAAAACGAGCTTCCTTGTTTTTTTTTCACAATATTTATGTTAGTATAGTTTGAGAATATGGGAGGAGTGCGTCGCTTGGACATAACGATGTTTAACGGTATAATAGTATTGCTATCCCATATGATATTCATTTTCATTTCTTTCTGGTCGATGAAAGCCATCAGATTGGAGAAATGGATAAGGAAGGGGCACATACGCGAAGCACGGGTGCTCTATTTCTTTCTGTCGATTGCTTTAGGCTACATAGTAAGTACGTTTCTGCTTGAGTTGGTGGCGACCTCGCGGAACATCAGCTACTTATTGTTCTCATGAGCTGCTGGTGGTTGCGCAACAGATTGTTGCTGTACGGGCAGTTCGGAGTTCCAGGTTTATCAAACTAGTTGCATACAAACATACAAATGAGATCACAATTGACTTTCGGAGGGATTTTTTTATGGAAAAAATAATTGTTCGCGGCGGTAACCGTCTTGAAGGAACAGTTAAAGTTGAAGGCGCAAAAAACGCAGTTTTGCCGATTTTAGCTGCTACACTATTGGCAAGCGAAGGGCAATCTGTATTGACGAACGTTCCGATACTTTCTGATGTTTTCACAATGAATAACGTTCTGAAACATCTGAATGTCGGCGTTGAATTTCAAGAAAACAACAACACCATCTTAGCGGATGCATCAAACGACATTAATTTTGAAGCACCATTTGCTTATGTCAGCAAAATGCGTGCATCGATCGTCGTAATGGGTCCGCTTTTGGCACGTCTGGGGCATGCACGCATCGCCTTGCCGGGTGGCTGTGCCATCGGAACAAGGCCTATCGACCTTCACCTGAAAGGGTTTGAAGCGATGGGTGCTGACATCAAAATCGAAAATGGTTTTGTTGAAGCAAAAGTCGACAGATTAGTCGGCGCACGCATTTACTTGGACTTCCCAAGTGTCGGTGCTACCCAGAACATCATGATGGGCGCTACTTTAGCCGAAGGAACCACTATTATCGAAAACGTCGCACGGGAACCTGAAATCGTTGATTTGGCGAATTTCTTGAACCGCATGGGCGCGAAAGTTGTCGGAGCCGGAACAGAAACAATTCGTATCGAAGGTGTTTCATCCATGAAAGCAACAGAACATTCGATCATCCCGGACCGTATCGAGGCAGGGACATTCATGATCGCGGCTGCAGTCACGAACGGAAATGTGTTCATTGAAGATGCGATTGCCGAACACAACAAACCGCTGATTTCAAAACTGAAGGAAATGCACGTTGCCTTTCAGGAAGAAGAAAATGGACTGCGCGTAATCGGACCGCGTACTTTGAAGGCGACTGACGTCAAAACGATGCCGCATCCAGGGTTCCCTACCGATATGCAAGCGCAAATGACGATTGCGCAATTGGTATCCCAAGGTACCAGCACAATGACTGAAACGGTATTCGAAAACCGCTTCATGCACTTGGAAGAGATGCGCCGTATGAACGCTGATTTTAAAGTCGAAGGGCAGACGGTCCTGATTCATGGCAATACAGACTTGCAAGGGGCAGAAGTAGCCGCAACGGATTTACGTGCGGCAGCGGCTTTGATCATCGCTGGTCTAGTTTCCAAAGGCTATACGCGCGTCACAAACCTATCGCATTTGGATCGCGGTTATTATGAATTCGATAAAAAGCTACAGGCATTAGGCGCTGACGTCGAACGTGTAACGGAAGATGAACAGAAGGCCTTCAGTGATTCAGATGTGGAAGCACTTTTTGCAAAATAAGTCGGACAACTGTCGTCCGCAAGATAGCTATCGCTAAATGATGAATGTTTGAGAGGGGAACAACGTGGCCAGAGATATAGGAATCGATTTAGGTACAGCGAACGTGCTGATTCACGTTAAAGGGAAAGGTATCGTTTTGAATGAGCCTTCCGTCGTAGCAGTAGACACAAAAACCGGAAAAGTTTTAGCAGTTGGGGAAGAAGCCTATATGATGGTCGGGCGTACGCCGGCAAACATCAGAGTGATCCGTCCGTTGAAAGGCGGCGTTATCGCAGACTTTGACATCACAGAAGCAATGTTGACCCACTTTATTGATCGCTTGAATGTAAAGGGCTTTTTGACCAAGCCGAATATTTTGATCTGTTGTCCGACGAACATCACAACAATCGAACAAAAAGCAATTATCCAAGCCGCAGAAAAGAGTGGCGGCAAGAATGTGTATCTGGAGGAAGAACCGAAAGTTGCGGCTGTCGGTGCTGGCCTTGATATTTTTCAGCCGAACGGAAATATGGTCATCGATATGGGTGGCGGAACGAGTGATATTGCAGTCTTGTCATTGGGCGGCATCGTAACGAGCAGCTCAATTAAAACGGCCGGCGATAAACTGGATGCCGACATCATGAACTTTGTAAAAAGAGAACACAAATTATTGATCGGCGAGCGGACAGCTGAAAAGATCAAAATTACAATCGGAACCGCTTTGGAGCCTGAAAAGGAAGAAAAAATGGAAATCCGTGGACGTGATATGGTGACAGGCCTTCCGCGCACCATCTACATCACTTCCAAAGAAATCTACGAAGCGATGCACGAAACCTTGGTGCTTGTCGTGGAACAAGCGAAGGAAGTATTGGAAATGACGCCTCCTGAATTGGCTGCGGACATCATCAATACCGGAATCGTACTGACAGGCGGGGGCGCATTGATCAGTGGAATCGAGAAACTCTTCTCGAGCGAGTTGAAGGTTCCTGTTTTCGCTGCGGAAAAACCTTTGGATGCTGTAGCTTTGGGAACGGGTATTCTCTTGAATAACATTGATCAAAAGAATCGCCCATCCAGTGGGATTTTCGGATTGTTGGCACGATTGATCCAAAAAACCAAAATCAAAAAAGGAAGATAGGTGATCGCTGTGAAATTTGATTTCAAACCTGTACTGTCAACGGTGATGTGGGTTTTGATTTTCATGTTGATGGCCTTCATTCTGTTCGGAGCCGGTCTGATGGTCGGGTTTGGCGTCCTCGGTGACGGCAATCCGATGCTTGTCTTCAGTAAACAGACCTGGGAACATATCTTCAATTATATCCGTTAAGGAAACAAGAAAGGCAGATCGGAACGCTTGCGTTTCCGTCTGCCTTTCTTGTTGAATTTTAGCTGCGCAGGTGCGCTGACGGTTTTTTTTATTCTTCGGCTGTCCTCCGGTGGGCGAAGCCTTCGCCGGAGGACAGGGGCAACTTGGTGAGCGAACTCCCGCGAGGATGGCCTCACAGGAGTACAATCCAGTTTTCACCGGTCTCCTCCGGCGAGCGTATGCCTCGCCTGAGCTACGAACTTGCTTCCGCTGTGGCTGAGCCCCGATTAAAGACGGTCACAGCCTGGCTACCATACTAATGCAATACACAAAAGCGAAGACAATCAGCATCATTCTGCTGATCGTCTTCGCTTTTTTCGCATAATTTTATTTCAATGATTTTGAGTTGACCATGACTTCGTCGATCAAACCGTATTCTTTGGCTTGTTGGGCTGTCATGTAGTTATCGCGGTCGGTATCGCGTTCGATGACTTCCATCGGTTGTCCTGTGCGTTCAGCCAAAATTTTATTCAGGCGTTCGCGGGTTTGCAGGATGTGACGGGCTGCGATTTCGATTTCTGTTGCTTGACCTTGTGCGCCGCCAAGCGGTTGGTGGATCATAATCTCAGCATTCGGCAATGCGAAACGTTTGCCTTTTTCACCGGCAGTCAGCAAGAAGCTGCCCATGGATGCTGCCATACCCATTGCGATGGTCTGAACGTCTGCTTTGATGAAGTTCATCGTATCGAAGATGGCCAAACCAGCAGAGACGCTACCTCCTGGAGAGTTGATGTAGATATAGATATCTTTTTCTGAATCTTGTGCATCCAGGAATAGTAATTGCGCGATGACAGAGTTCGCCGTATAATCGTCGATTGGGCCGCTCAACATGATGATGCGATCCTTCAGAAGGCGAGAGTAGATATCATACGCACGTTCACCACGGGATGATTGTTCGATTACTGTAGGGATTAAATTCATATATGTTTCCTCCTCGTTCGTTTGAATGAACAGTTTTTCTTTACATGGTTTATTTTAACTCATTGGTCAGAAAAGGTCAATTGTAATGTTTGGCCTTTAGCCTCGCGTTTTCTGATGAAATATACCTTAGTCAATCATATCGTTTCAGTCAGCAAATGTCCAAAAATAGATTTTGAAAATATGGATTGGATTCAGGGTGAAGCAAGAAGCAAATAAAAAAATCTCCGCTTCCGCTTGGGAAAGGAGATTTTTTTATTTGTTTTGAATTCAAAGTCCGCAACGTTGATGCATCAATAAAATAGTACGTCTCCTGAGGGAATCGAACCCCCATCTCAAGAACCGGAATCTTACGTGATATCCATTACACCAAGGAGACAAGCAACATCAAAAATTATAACCTATAGCGTGAAAGATAGCAAGCAGGAAATTTATATCAAATCGCACGACAGTTCTGAGGCAGACCCGGATCTACGGGACGCCCATTGATCTCCAGAATCAGCAGCCCCATTGCACTTGAAATTAGCTGCTATACATTGAAAACGATTTCAATAAAAGCTTGTGTGTGATAAAATGATTGTGAAAAGGTAAGGAGGGGTTAATGTGTCAGTTATATCAAGTATGCATATGAATAAGGAAAGCTTGGAGGAATCACTGAGACTCGTTGGATACGATAATGAAGAATTGTTCGCTTACCTTCAACAAAAAGCATTAGGTAATCCTTTAATCGAAGTGAAAATCAATAAAGAATTCGATGAACGCGCTGTAATAGAAAAATCGGTCGTGTATAAGCCAGATAAAGACGATCCGATGGACACTGTTTCCGCTATGGATCAAGTCTATGAAGAAGTGCCTGCGTTGGATACATTCTTATTGGAACAAATCTATGCAAATATGCGGGACACGCCCTTGCGCGAGTTGGTTTTATTTCTCGTGGCATTCATCAATCCAGAAGGATACGTCACCATCGACCTGAAAGAGGCCGCGGAACAGAAGGGTGTGGAACCGATCGTGATGTTGGACGCATTGACGCTGCTGCATCAATTGGATCCTCCGGGTGTCGGAGCCCGAAATCTGCAGGAATGTCTGATGCTACAGACGGAGCGTGATGAATATGCACCGGAAATTGCCTATTATATATTTGAGAATTATTTTATGGCCTTCAGTGACAAAAACTGGCAAGCCATAGCGGACGAGATGGGTGTGGACCTGTCCGACGTGAAGGCGGTATTCGAGTATGCCCAAACTTTAGATCCTACCCCGGGATCAGCATTCGGCGATGACAGTCTCTCTTTGCCCAGACCGGATCTTTATCTGCATCTCGTGGATGGGCATCTGACTGTAAAATACAATGAATTGGCTTCTCCTGTTGTTGTTTTCCAAAAAGAATATTATGAAGAGATGATGCAGCACGAAGATGAGGATGTGCAACAATTTCTGGCAGCGAAGAAAACGGAATGGGAGCAGTTGCGTTCAGCAGTTGCATTCAGAAGAGAGTTGTTGCTTGCGGTGGGAGAATTGATCTGCAGTTTGCAGAAAGGCTTTTTCCTGGATGGCAGGGAATTGGAACTAATTGATGTGACTCGATTGGCTGGGGATTTAGCGATCCCGGTCACTGTCATGCGCGAACAAATATTAGAGAAAACAATCGAAACGGACCGTGGGACATTTTTGTTGCACCAGTTATGCGGTGAATAGGCCGTGAATCGATGATAATAAATGAAAAAGATGCGAAACGCTAAACAATAACGGGACGAATATCGACCATCATCAAAAAGTTGCTGTATCAAGGTTTTCTGAAAGCGTACGACTAAAAGGCAATCGGATTATAGCTTAATCGTGATATATTGAACGAATCTATTTTGAAGGAAATCGAATTTATTTGCCAAAATGCTTGAAACGTCTAGTGTTTACTGTTAAAATAAGCAAGTAAAGACGAGGGAGATTAGACGGATGCAAAAAGTATTTGCAGCCTTATTCCATCTCTCCTGATATGAAATAAACGAGGACCGCCTAAGATTGCAGCGGGGCGAAAAGCGTCCACGTGCAAATGAAGAGGGTTGTTATGGAAGAGTCTATTTCAGTCTTGCAGCAAATAGTCCCGGACATTATGTCAGTCCTTCAAAATCGTTACCATATCATGCGTAATATCCAAATGTATGCGCCAGTCGGGAGACGCGTCCTGGCCGATAAAGTTTCCTTGTCAGAAAGGACTTTAAGGACTGAGACAGATTTTTTGCGGAAACAAGGTCTTCTTTCCAGTTCAAAGAACGGGATGGAATTGACTGAGGAAGGCGAAGACATCTTTCGTCAACTGGAAAGATTCATGCGGTTATTGCTGAATATGAATGCGAAAGAAAAGGCGTTAGCGGATTATTTGAACATTCAGTTTTGTAGGATTGTTCGTGGTGATAGTGATGAAGATGCATCCGTTCTGGATGAAATCGGAAAAACTGCCGCCAAAGAATTGCATGCGTTATTGCCGGCAGGCGAATTTATCGTTGCTGTTGCTGGCGGAAGTACAATGGCACAGGCTGCCGAACATTTTTCACCTGAATTGTCACAGAACCGGGAGTTCATTTTTGTCCCGACACGAGGCGGTTTAGGCGAATCCATGTCGATCCAAGCCAACAGTGTCAGCGATCGTATGGCGCAATTGGTCGGCGGTGAGAACATGGCACTTTTCGTTCCCGATAATTTGAGCGAAAAAGCTTATGCATCAATGAAATCCGAGCCATCGATCAAACATACTTTATCCGTCATGAAAAAGGCAAACTGCTTGTTATATAGCATCGGTAATGCTAAAGTAATGATGGAAAGACGCAGGATGTCGCATGGGTTGATTTCGTCCCTAGAAGCGCATAACGCGGTAGGTGAAGCCTTTGGTTGTTACTTCAATGAGAATGGAGAAATCGTCTATCGATTGTCCCGATTCGGGCTTCAGATTGAAGAAATCGAAAAGATCCCGTACGCAATGGCCATTGCAGGGGGAAGCACGAAAGCCAAGGCTATTAAAGCGTTCATGAAATATGCCCCGCATCAAACATGGCTGATTACGGATGAGGGCGCAGCTAATCTGATTTTAAAAGGGGTAACCCTTTAAAATAAAAATTTTGACTTATCCTAAGGAGGAAATCTCAGTATGACAGTAAAAGTTGGTATTAACGGTTTTGGACGTATTGGACGTTTAGCATTCCGCCGTATTCAAGAAGTAGAAGGAATCGAAGTTGTAGCAATCAATGACTTGACTGACGCTAAAATGTTAGCTCACTTATTGAAATATGATACAACTCAAGGCAGATTCAATGGTGATGTAGAAGTTAAAGACGGATTCTTCACTGTAAACGGAAAAGACATCAAAGTGTTATCACAACGTAACCCAGCAGATCTTCCATGGGCAGAACTTGGCGTAGAGTTCGTATTGGAATGTACTGGTTTCTTCATGAGCAAAGCAGGAGCTCAAGCTCACGTTGATGCAGGCGCTAAACGTGTTCTTTTATCTGCTCCAGCAGGCAGCGACGTTAAAACAATCGTTTATAACGTTAACCATAACGAATTAAATGCTGAAGATGTTATCGTTTCAGGCGCATCTTGCACAACTAACTGCTTGGCTCCAATGGCTAAAGTATTGAACGACGAATACGGAATCATTGAAGGCTTAATGACTACAATCCACGCTTACACTGGCGACCAAAACACTTTGGATGCTCCACATCCTAAAGGTGACTTCCGTCGTGCACGTGCTGCTGCAGCAAACATCGTTCCTAACACAACTGGTGCTGCTAAAGCTATCGGCGATGTATTGCCTGAATTGAAAGGCAAATTAGATGGAGCTGCTCAACGTGTTCCAGTTCCTACCGGTTCATTGACTGAATTAGTTACTGTATTGGAAAAAACTGTAACTGTTGAAGAAATCAATGCTGCTATGAAAGCTGCTTCTAACGAATCTTACGGCTACACTGAAGACGAAATCGTTTCAAGCGACATCGTAGGCATCAACTTCGGTTCTTTATTCGATGCTACACAAACTAAAGTAATGACAGTTGGAGACAAGCAATTAGTTAAAACTGTTTCTTGGTATGACAATGAAATGTCTTACGCTTCACAATTAGTACGTACTTTAGTAGAATTTGCTAGCTTATAAGATCAAGTCTTTCATATAATGAAAGCTGAATCGTAGAAGATAACAAAAGCGGGGAGGCAACGCGCTTCCTCGCTTTTCTTATGTAGATACACATATCAGGAGGCGACGTAATGACAAAGAAAGTTGTAACAGATTTAGATGTAGCTGGAAAAAAAGTATTGGTTCGTGCTGATTTCAATGTTCCGATGAAAGATGGAGCAATCACTAACGACAACCGTATCGTTCAAGCTCTTCCTACAATCAACTACTTGATCGAAAATAACGCAAAAGTCATCCTTTTCTCTCACTTAGGAAAAGTAAAAACTGAAGAAGACAAAGCGAAGTTGAGCTTGAAACCTGTCGCTGACCGTTTGGCTGAATTATTGGGCAAAGAAGTCACTTTCGTTCCTGAAACACGCGGCGAAGCCTTGGAAGCAGCAGTTGCAGCTTTGAAAGACGGAGATGTTTTGGTATTCGAAAACACTCGTTTCGAAGATGTTGACGGCAAAAAAGAAAGCAAAAATGATGCTGAATTGGGCAAATACTGGGCTAGCCTAGGCGACCTGTTCGTTAACGATGCATTCGGTACGGCTCACCGTGCACATGCTTCCAACGTCGGAATCGCTTCTAACCTTGAAAGCGCAGCTGGATTCTTGATGGAGAAAGAAATCAAGTTCATCGGCGGAGCTGTTGACGAGCCTGTTCGTCCATTCGTAGCTATCTTAGGCGGAGCGAAAGTAAGCGACAAAATCGGTGTTATCAAACACTTATTGAACAAAGCCGACAAAGTACTTATCGGTGGCGGTATGGCTTACACATTCATGAAAGCACAAGGCTTGGAAATCGGTAAATCCTTATTGGAAGCTGATAAAGTTGAATTGGCTAAAGAATTGTTGGAGAGCGCTGGCGACAAATTGATCTTGCCTATCGATGCTAAAATGGCTCATGAGTTCGGCAACGATGGAGAAATCACAATCGCTAAAAACGAAGCATTCCCTGCTGACCAAATGGCATTGGATATCGGACCTGCTTCCATTGAGTTGTTCACTAAAGAGCTTGAAGGCGCGAAAACTGTCGTATGGAACGGACCTATGGGTGTGTTCGAATTATCTAACTTTGCTCAAGGAACAATCGGTGTCTGCGAAGCAATCGCTAAATTAGACGATGCTGTAACAATCATCGGCGGCGGAGACTCAGCTGCAGCTGCTATGCAGTTAGGCTTTGCTGATGACTTCACGCACATCTCAACTGGTGGCGGAGCATCTTTGGAATACCTTGAAGGCAAAGAATTACCAGGTGTAGCATCAATTTCTGACAAATAAGCAACCTATCTTAAGGAGTGATTATATTGCGTAAACCGATTATTGCCGGTAACTGGAAAATGAACAAAACAGCTAAGGAAGCACAAGCATTTATCGAGGCTGTAAAAACTAAGGTTCCTGCTTTTGATAAAGTAGAAGCTGTTATTGGATCACCGGCTTTATTTTTAGAAAAAATGGTAGAAGCTACAGAGGGAACTGATTTGAAAGTTGCCGCGCAAAACTGTTACTTTGAAGAAGAGGGTGCCTTCACTGGTGAAATCAGCCCGAAAGCTTTAGGGGACTTAGGCGTCGACTACGTCATTATTGGACACTCTGAAAGACGTGAGTACTTCCACGAAACAGATGAAGATATCAATAAAAAAGCACATGCTATTCTGCGTAATGGTATGACTCCTATCGTTTGCTGTGGCGAAACGTTGGAACAACGTGAATCAGGCGTAACAAACGAGTGGGTATCAGGACAAATCACGGCTGCTTTGAAAGATTTGACTGCAGACCAAGTGGCTAACCTTGTTCTCGCTTATGAGCCAATCTGGGCAATCGGTACTGGCAAATCTTCTACTGCAAAAGATGCGAACGACACTTGCGGCGTAGTGCGCGCAACTGTTGCTACAATCTTCGGACAAGAAGTGGCTGACAAAGTCCGCGTTCAATACGGCGGCAGCGTTAAACCTGAAAACATTGCAGAATACATGGCTGAAGAACATATTGATGGCGCGTTGGTAGGTGGTGCTAGTTTAGTTCCTGATTCATTCTTAGCATTATTGGAGGCTATTAAATAATGAGTAAAACACCGGTAGCAATAATTATTTTAGACGGTTTCGGCTGGAGAAACGAAATGATGGGCAATGCGGTTAAGCTAGCAAAAAAACCGAACTTTGACCGTTATTGGAACAATTTTCCGCATGCAACGATGCTAGCTTCCGGATTTGCTGTTGGACTGCCTGAAGGTCAAATGGGTAATTCCGAAGTAGGACATACAAACATTGGTGCCGGACGAGTTGTCTACCAAAGTTTGACGAGAATCGACAAAGCCATCATCGATGGCGAATTCTTGACGAACGAAGCGCTTGTCGGTGCTTACGATCACGCCAACGATAATGATTCTGCTTTGCACCTTTTCGGTCTGCTTTCTGACGGTGGTGTGCACAGTCATATCAACCATATCATTGCTTTGATCAAGAGCGCAAAAGAAAAAGGCGTCAAAAAACTTTATCTGCATGCTTTCCTTGATGGCCGCGACGTGGATCCACACGCCGCACCAGGCTACATCGAAACAGTGGAAAAAGCGATGGAAGAAATCGGACTTGGCGAAATCGCGACTGTTTCAGGTCGTTACTACGCTATGGACCGTGACAACCGTTGGGAACGTGTGGAATTGGCGTACAATGCCATCGCACACGGCGAAGGGGAAAAATTTGAATCTGCACAGGATGTTGTTAAAGCAAGCTATGCAGATAATAAAACAGATGAATTTGTATTGCCGTCCGTCATCGTCAAAGACGGCGAACCGATCGGAACTTTGAAGGATAATGATTCCATCATCTTCTTCAACTTCCGTCCGGACCGCGCAATCCAACTCTCAAATGCCTTCACTAACGAAGAGTGGACACTATTCGACCGCAAAGAGCGCGCAACAAACGTGAAATTTGTGACGATGACTTCTTACCAAGACACTGTAATCGCGGATATCGCCTTCAAGCCTATCCCGATGACAAACGTTTTGGGTGAAGTTCTGGCGCAACACAAACTTTCGCAATTGCGTATCGCGGAAACTGAAAAATATCCACATGTAACTTTCTTCATGAATGGCGGACGTCACGAGCCTTTTGAAGGCGAAGGACGCATCCTGATCCCTTCACCGAAAGTTGCAACCTATGATTTGAAACCTGAAATGAGCGCTTATGAAGTGGCCGAAGCATTAGTGAAAGAGATCAATGACGACAAATACGACGCCATCATCCTTAACTTTGCGAACCCTGACATGGTAGGACATTCAGGTATGTTAGAACCTACAATCAAAGCAATCGAAGCAGTTGACGAAAACCTGGGAGCAGTCGTGGACGCAATCCTTGCAAAAGATGGTTATGCCATCATTTTTGCTGACCATGGTAATGCGGATACTATGTCCACTGAAGACGGACAACCGCATACTGCGCACACAACTGTACCAGTTCCAGTGATTGTAACGAAAAAAGGCGTTACGTTGCGCACAGATGGCAAACTTGCCGATGTTGCTCCAACTATGCTTGATTTATTGAACGTAGAAAAACCAGCAGAAATGACTGGCGAATCGCTGATCGTTAAAGCGTAAGCAAAACGTTTCAGCTATTGCATAAAGTACGAAAATTGTCTAAAATGATACTTGGTAAGACAAGTAATTCAGCCAACTCAAAGGAGAGAAAACCATGCCATACATTACAGATATTTTAGCTAGAGAAGTATTAGATTCACGCGGAAATCCAACTATCGAAGTTGAAGTTTACACAGAGAGCGGCGCTTTCGGACGCGGAATGGTTCCATCAGGAGCTTCTACTGGCGAACACGAAGCAATCGAATTACGTGATGGCGACAAAGCTCGTTACCTTGGAAAAGGTGTTTTGAAAGCTGTTGAAAACGTAAACGACATCATTGCTGATGCTATCTTAGGTTTCGACGTACGTGACCAATTAGCTATCGACAAAACTATGATCGACTTAGATGGCACTCCTAACAAAGAAAAATTGGGCGCAAATGCAATCTTGGCAGTATCTATCGCAGTAGCTCGCGCTGCAGCAGATTACCTGGATATTCCATTATACCAATACTTAGGCGGATTCAACGCTAAAACATTGCCAACTCCAATGATGAACATCATCAACGGCGGATCACATGCTGACAACAGCATCGACTTCCAAGAATTCATGATCATGCCAGTAGGCGCGCCTACTTTCAAAGAAGCTCTACGTATGGGTGCTGAAGTATTCCACGCGTTGGCTGCAATCTTGAAATCTAAAGGTTACTCTACTGCAGTAGGTGACGAGGGTGGATTCGCTCCTAACTTGGGTTCAAACGAAGAAGGTTTCGAAGTAATCATCGAAGCAATCGAAAAAGCTGGATATGTACCTGGTAAAGACGTTGTTCTTGCTATGGATGCTGCTTCTTCAGAATTCTACAACAAAGAAAAAGGTGTTTACGACTTAGCTGATTCAGGCGAAGGCGAAAAGACTGTCGATGAAATGATCGAATTCTACGCTGACCTATGCAAAAAATACCCAATCATCTCCATCGAAGATGGCTTAGATGAAAATGACTGGGAAGGTACTAAAAAATTAACTGAAGTTTTAGGCGACAAAGTTCAAATCGTTGGTGACGACTTGTTCGTTACAAACACTGAAAAACTTTCTAAAGCTATCGAATTAGGCGTTGCTAACTCAATCCTGATCAAAGTTAACCAAATCGGTTCATTGACTGAAACTTTTGAAGCTATCGAAATGGCTAAAAAAGCTGGGTACACTGCAGTTGTTTCTCACCGTTCAGGCGAAACAGAAGATGCTACAATCGCTGACATCGCTGTTGCAACAAACGCTGGACAAATCAAAACTGGTTCATTGAGCCGTACTGACCGTATCGCTAAATACAACCAATTGTTACGCATCGAAGATCAATTAGGCGAATTGGCTGTATACGATGGCTTGAAATCTTTCTACAACCTAAAAAACAAATAATTTTAATTGTTTAACAGAAAGGCAGCTGCTTGGAACACTGTCTTCACATAATTAACGTCTGGCAAGACCAGACGCGAGAGAAAGTCCGGCGCTTGGAACGCCGGACTTTTTTTGTGCCTTAAAGCCACAATGTTCGGTTTTGAGCCAAAAAAATTGAGTTGAGTTCCGATATATTCTTATTTTATAGGTTTGTTCCTAACATCCGCATGTAATTATTTTTGGAAAATGGGCATTTTCGCTTTCATTCGTCGCGGAATCTGCTATAATAAGATTAAATTATTATTAATAATTAATGAGGACAATTGATAAGGGGGAGACAAAAGGATGAAAAGAGCAAGAAATTTTTCCGCTGGTCCAGCAATACTACCAGAATCAGTCTTAGAGAAAGTACAGAGTGAAATGCTATCCTACAGAGATAGTGGCATGTCAGTTATGGAGATGAGTCACCGCTCCTCCTTGTTCGAAGAGATTATTTCAGACGCAGAGCAATTATTAAGGGAATTGATGAATATCCCTGAAGGCTATAAAGTCTTGTTCTTACAAGGTGGCGCAAGCCTGCAGTTCTCCATGATTCCGATGAATCTTGGAAAAGGCGGCAAAGTCGGTTATATCAACTCCGGATCATGGGCTAAGAAAGCCATCTCTGAAGCTAAAATCTTAAAAGTACCAAATATGGAAGTATTGGCTAGTTCCGAAGAGGATAATTTCACTTACATTCCTGAAATTCCGGAAACAGACGAAGCATACGATTACATCCACATCACAACAAACAACACAATCGAAGGAACGGCTTTCCAAACAATCCCTCGTTTCGTGAATGCACCTATCGTTGCCGATATGTCTTCCAACATTTTGTCCAACCGTTACGATGTCAATGACTTCGGTTTGATCTATGCTGGCGCACAAAAAAATATCGGGCCTGCAGGATTGACGATCGTGATCGTGAAAGAAGATCTGATCCAGACCGAGAATAAATTACCAAGCATGCTTGATTACCGTACACACATCAAAAATGATTCGTTATACAATACACCACCAAGCTTCTCCATCTACGTAGCTAAATTAGTCTTCGAATGGTTGAAGGATCTGGGCGGCGTAGAAGCGATGACGAAAATGAACGAAGAAAAAGCGGGCTTACTGTACCGCACAATCGAAGAATCAGACTTGTTCTCTTCCCCTGTTGCTATCAATTCCCGTTCATTGACGAATATCCCATTCGTTACGGGAAACAAAGACTTGGATGCGAAATTCGTCAAAGAAGCTACAGCATTAGGCTTCCTGAACCTGAAAGGCCACCGTTCTGTTGGTGGTATGCGCGCAAGTATTTACAATGCATTCCCTTATGAAGGCGTGAAAGAATTAACAGAATTTATGAAAGCTTTTGAAGCTAAAGAAGGGAAATTCAAATAATGTTCGAGATTAAAACTTACAATGCGATTGCTCCAGAAGGCTTAAATTTACTGAACGCAGATCAATTCATCCTTAACTCAGGCGCAAATCCTGACGGTATCATCCTGCGCAGCGAAAAACTGCATGGCATGGAATTCCCTGAAAGCCTAAAAGGCATCGCTCGTGCCGGCGCCGGCGTCAACAATGTACCGGTTGAAGAATGTTCCGAAGCAGGCGTGGTTGTCTTCAATACGCCTGGTGCGAATGCCAATGCGGTAAAAGAACTGGTTTTGGCGGCTATGATCATGGCTGCACGTCCGATCAAAGAAGGAATGGAATGGGTCCAAACATTAAGCGGTGACGATGTCGAAAAGCAAGTCGAAAAAGGCAAAAGCCAATTCGCAGGGACAGAAATCTCCGGAAAAACCTTGGGTATCATAGGCTTGGGTGCTATCGGTGCGATGTTGGCCAATGATGGATTCCGTTTAGGCATGGAAGTCATCGGTTATGACCCATATGTTTCCGTGGAAACTGCATGGAACATCAACCGTCGTGTCCAAAAAGCTGCTTCAATCGCTGAAGTATTGGCTAAAGCGGACTACATTTCCATTCACGTACCAGTCAATGCCGAAACAAAAGGTATGGTTGACGCTGCCTTCCTGGCTCAAATGAAGGATAACGCTGTTCTTTTGAATTTTGCCCGCGGCGAATTGGTCAACACGGCTGATATGCTGGCAGCATTGAAAGAAAAGAGCATCCGCAAATACGTAACGGATTTTGCCGACGAAGCTTTGCTTCACAATGATGCTATCATTGTATTGCCTCACTTGGGAGCTTCTACAGAGGAAGCTGAAGTGAACTGCGCAATCATGGCAGCTCAAACATTGAAATACTTCCTGGAAACAGGGAATATCGTCAATTCCGTGAACTTCCCGTCAATCGACATCGCGATGCAATCACCCATCCGTTTGACGATCATCAACAAGAACATCCCGAACATGGTCGGCCAGATTTCTTCCGGCTTGGCTAAGTACTTCATCAACATCGAAGATATCCTGAATCGCAGCCGTGGCAACTATGCCTACACTGTCATCGATATCGCCGAAACAGATCAAGCAATTCTGGATGAAGTCGTTGAAAATTTCAAAACAATCGATGGCATCGTAAACGTCCGCATCATCAGAAGATAAGAGAGTGTGATGATTCGCGGGAGGGGATGAGCACTAAGAGGACTAACCCAAAGAGGACGCTTTTTGTCCTTGTGGGTTAGTCAGCATAGGCGGAATCCCCTGCGAATCAGAACACGTTTCAACAGTGCGATACCTCAATAAAAAGCACGGCAAAAGCGTTCGGACTGTCCCCTCCAGTGGAGGGGAGCGGGTCCGGGCGCTTTTCTTTTCTGAAATTGCTAGCAAAACCCTATAGTTTGTGCTAAAGTTAGTAGTAGAAAATTATTATAGGGAGGTCCATCCTTTGTCATTATACGATGTACTATTAACGGCCCTTTTGGTTGTTTCTGTGCTGTTGATCATTGTTGTGCTGATGCAGCCATCAAAAACAAATGCAGCCAGCACACTTACAGGTGGAGCGGAGCAATTATTCGGCAAACAAAAAGCAAGAGGCTTTGAAGCGGTTTTGCGTCAGATCACAGTCGTTTTGGGAGCACTTTTCATCTTGATTGCCCTGGCTTTAACCTATCTATCCTCAAATTAACTATTGTAGGCAGAAACCACATTACCGGGTTCTGCTTTTTTTTCGCCTGAAAAGTATGCTGAACAAAACCATGGGTGCTACTTATGTCTTGCTAAAAAATTTCGACTGCAAATATCTGATATATTAGGAAAAAAGCTGTAAATACAGTAAAATGAAGATGAACGAGTTGGGAGGAATATTATGAAAGCAATCAATTTACCAGAACCCTTTTTCTTCGAAGCTGGCCCGCGCGCCATTCTTTTGCTGCATGCCTATACCGGCAGTGCAAATGATGTGCGTTTGTTGGGACGCTTTTTGGAACGGAACGGGTATACTGTATACGCACCGAATTTTACGGGACATGCGACCGGCCGTTTTGAAGATATCCTCGATTTGGGCAACCCGGCTATTTGGTTCGCTGATGTGATGCGCGCAAAAAAAGAACTGATGGAAAAGGGCTACGATCAGCTTGCCGTATTCGGGTTGTCAATGGGCGGCGTCATGGCGACAAGGGCTATCGAAACAGGCGGATTCATCGGCGGGGGTTCCTTCAATTCACCGATCATCAGTTTTGGGGAATCGCGGGTGCCAATCAGTTTTATGCATTTCGCCAAGATGTCTAAAAAGAAACTGGGCATGGCAAATCTGGAAATCGAGCATGAATTGGCGCTAATGAAGCCAAAATTGAATGCCCAGCTTGCCCAATTTGATGAGTTTACAGAACTGATAAACGCGAATCTGTCCGATATCGCCGTTCCCTATTACATCGCGCAATCCGGCAAGGATGAAATGATCAGCGCCGACTGCGGAAAATTGTTGGCGGATCGCCTCGTGGACGCTGACGTGGATTATCATTTCTTCCCGGAAGCAACGCACGTCATCACCGTTGGGAAAGACAGAAACGTATTTGAAGAAACAGTATTGGCATTTTTGAACCGACTAAATTGGAATGAGGGATAAGTATGAGAAAGATAGATCAGATCCAAATTGACGTTCTAGCCTATTTTCAGGAGCATGCCGCAAAGAGCATGACCTTGAAGGAAGTAAGTGAAGCGTTAGGCTACACGGAATCCGAAGAATTCAAGGCATTGGTCAAAGTCTTTGCACAGTTGGAGGAAAGAGGCATCCTGTTGCTGAACAAGACCGGGCAGTTCCGTCTTAAGGTCCAAGGCGCCACTTTGACAGGTACTTTCCGCAGCAATGATCGCGGCTTCGGTTTTGTGACGGTCGATCCGAACGAGAGTGACCTCTTTGTCCCGCGCGGCAAAACAGGCAGCGCGATGGACGGCGATACGGTCGAGTTGAAGATCACCCGCGAGGCGGAGCCTTGGAATGACAAAGGAGTCGAAGCCGAGGTAACGGCTGTTCTGACGCGCAAATCAAATCAGGTGGTCGGCGAATTTGTTCCTTACGATTCCGATCGCCGTGAAGAGACCGGCTTTTTGGGATTTGTTGTTCCGCGGGATACGAAAATAAACAGTATCGTTGTCTACATCAAACCAGAAGGCATCCATCCTGTTGAAGGCAGTGTCTGTCTGGTGGAAATCACCAGCTATCCGACACCGCAGAATCCGGTCAAGATGGAAGGGTTGGTCACGAAAGAAATCGGCCATAAGGATGCACCAGGCGTTGATATCCTGGCAATCCTTTACAAGTTCGGTATCCCTTCGGAATTCCCGGAAGATGTTTTGGCCCAGGCTGAAAGCATTCCATTAGAGATTCCAGCTGAGGCGTTGGAAGGCAGACGGGATCTGCGTTCGGAACAAATCGTCACGATTGATGGGGCCGATGCCAAAGACTTGGATGATGCGATTTCCTTGAAGAGACTCGAAAATGGCAATTATCTGTTGGGCGTGCACATCGCGGATGTTTCCTATTATGTGACGGAGAATTCCCCGATCGATCGCGAAGCCTATGAGCGCGGCACCAGTGTCTATTTGACGGACCGTGTCGTGCCAATGTTGCCTCAAAAATTATCCAACGGCATCTGTTCCTTGTTGCCGCATGAAGACCGTTTGACGATGTCTTGTGAAATGGAATTGGATGCGGATGGGGAAGTTGTCGCCTATGATATTTTCCCGAGCATCATCGAGTCGAAACAGCGGATGACCTATTCTGATGTCAATGCGATTTTGACGGACCACGACAAGAAGTTGCGCGAAAAATACAGCGATTTTGTGTCGATGTTCGAAGAAATGGGCATCCTGCATGAGATTCTCCTGAAGAAACGCCAAAAACGCGGCGCCATCGATTTCGAATCGGATGAAGCGAAAATCATCGTGGACGAAAATGGCCATCCGTTGGACATCTATGTGACGGATCGCGGTGTCGGCGAGCGCCTCATCGAATCCTTCATGTTGAGCGCGAATGAAACGATCGCCCATCATTTCACGAAGGCGAATCTGCCTTTCATCTACCGGATCCACGATCAACCGGACCCGACCAAAATGATGCGCTTCCTGGAATTCGTGACGACATTCGGCATTCTCGTTAGCGGTACGCATGAAAACGTCAAACCGAAGCAACTGCAGGCCGTTTTGGCGAAAGTCAAGGACGAACCATACGAAGCTGTTGTTTCAACCACGCTTTTGCGCAGCATGCAGCAAGCGAAATATGATGCTGTACCAGTCGGCCACTATGGCTTGGCTGCGAAGGATTATACCCATTTCACTTCACCAATCAGAAGATATCCCGATTTGATCGTCCACCGCTTGATCCGCACGTATGGAAAAGGCATTGTTGAGCCTAAAGTGGTTGAGAAATGGAAAGGGCAATTGCCTGATATCGCCGTTCAGAGTTCGCAGATGGAACGCCGCTCGGTTGACGCGGAACGCGAAACCGAATCGCTCAAGAAGGCAGAGTTCATGATGGACAAAGTCGGTCAAGAGTTCGAAGGCGTCATCAGCTCCGTAACGAAATTCGGCATCTTTGTACAGTTGCCTAACACGGTTGAAGGCCTTGTGCATATCTCGAAAATGACAGAAGATTATTTCAACTACATCGAAAGCCACCTGCTTTTGATGGGCGAACGGACCGGCGTCATTTACCGTATCGGCCAAAAAGTCAAAATCAAAGTAGAAAAATCGGATCCAATCACGCGCGAAATCGACTTTTCGCTTGTCATCGACAAGGAAAAGACCCAGACCCAGAGCGACTTGGATCTGGTCAAACAGATCCGTGCAAAGATTCCGAAGAGCAAAAAACGGAATCCTCGGCAATCTGATCGCGACAGTGGGCCGCGCAAAAAGACCGAAAAAGGAAAAGAGCCGTTCTATTCCCATTCAAGCAAGAAAACCAAAGGGAAAAAAGAAAGAGGCAAAAAGAAGTAAGCTAACGAAATGAAGGTGCCGGACTATGCCAAAAGGCGAAGGAAAAGTTTTAGCGCAGAACAGAAAAGCCAGCCATGATTACATCATCCTCGACACGATAGAAGCCGGGATGGTGCTGACGGGAACGGAAATCAAATCCGTCCGCAAAGCGAAAATCAACCTGAAGGACGGCTACGCAAGCATCCGGAACGGGGAAGTATTCCTGCAGAATGTGCACATCAGCCCATTCGAACAAGGCAATATTTTCAACCACGATCCACTGCGCACAAGGAAATTGTTGCTGCACAAAAAGCAAATCAAGTACCTGATCGAGGAGACGAAGACGACCGGCGTGACGCTGGTGCCGTTGCGGGTCTATCTCAAGAATGGTGTCGCAAAAGTGCTCATCGGACTCGCAAAAGGGAAGAAGAGCTACGACAAGCGTGACGCATTGAAACAAAAGGATATGAAGCGCGAAATCGACAGAGCGATGAAAGAAAGATAAGCATAGATTTGCATAATGAACGCGTCCGCATTCCTGATGGAGTGCAGGCGCGTTTTTTTGCGGTTTTGGCGTCTTTATGGCGGTAGGATAACGTCAGCTCCGGCGAATCCGCCCTTCACAGGAGGAGAGCGGCGGAACCCAGATTCAACTCCGACGAGGCAGTCTTCGCAGGAGGAGAGCGGCGGAATCCACATTCAACTCCAACGAGGCAACCCTCGCCGGAGTTGGCAACCAGAACGGAGCTGGCTTAATCCAAAGAAACCACCTCGGAAAGGTACACAGTCGAAGTTGTGACCAATTGTGTAATTTTTGCATCTTGTCTATCATTTTTTTTTAATTCAAGCTATGATAGAAGTAATCATCTTGTCACGAATAAATAAAGATAATCCTGTAAGCAACGTTTGCCTTGCGGGGTTCCGTTCTAAGTGAAATGACAAAAGTAGGGGTGTAATTGTAATGATAACGAAAGACAAGTATCTTCGATTGCTGGCAAAAGAATATCCGACAGCAGCAAAAACTGTAACCGAAATCATCAACTTGGAAGCCATCATGAACTTGCCGAAAGCAACCGAGCACTTCATCAGCGACTTGCATGGGGAATACGACGCCGTGCAGCATGTACTCAGGAATGGATCCGGGAATGTCAAAGAAAAAATCCGGGAAATTTTCCAAGGGAGACTGAGCACCCGTGAGATGAATCAGCTTGCGACGATCGTCTACTACCCGGAAGACAAAATCGATCTGATCGTGGACAGTCTGGACTCCGAAGAGGAAATCAATGAATTTTACTCCTTGACCTTGCTGCGCATCACGGAACTATGCGCGTTCACTGTTTCGAAATACACGCGCTCGAAAGTCAGAAAGGCGATCCCGGCCGACTATGCCTACATCATCGAGGAGCTGCTTTTCAAAGACACGATCATGACGAACAAAGAGGATTATTACGAAAAGATCATCAAGACCGTTATTTCCCTGGATCGCGCTACGGAGCTCATTTCTGCCATTTCGCATGTCATCCAGCGGCTGGTGGTCGATCACCTGCATGTTGTCGGGGACATTTACGACAGAGGCCCCTTCCCGGGGAAAATCATCGATACCTTCATGGATGGCCACGAGTTGGATATCCAATGGGGTAACCATGATGTCCTCTGGATGGGCGCAGCGAGCGGGTCAGCCGCCTGTATGGCCAATGTCATCCGCATCTCTGCCCGCTACAACAACCTTGAAATTATCGAGGATGCTTATGGGATCTCTTTGCGTCCGCTGATCACGTTCGCGGAAATGGTATACAAAGAGGACCGCTATGAAACATTCATGCCGAAAATCAACACCGAGGATGAAAGTAAAATCTTCCCGGAAGAAATCCGTCAGATCGCCAAAATGAATCAAGCCATTTCGATTATCCAGTTCAAACTAGAAGGGGAAATCATCAAACGCCACCCTGAATTCGACATGGCCGATCGGATGGTTCTGGAATTTATCGACTACGAAAAAGGAACCGTGCAGTTGGACGGGAAGGAATATCCGGTCCTGTGCGACTATTTCCCGACAGTCGATCCAGCCGATCCGTACCGCTTGACCGAAGAGGAGATACTGGTTGTCGAAAGGCTCCGGACCGGATTCCTGAATTCGGAAAGGCTACAGAAACATGTCCAGTTCCTTTTCAGCAAAGGCAGCATGTATTTGAGCTACAATGACAATCTGTTGTTCCACGGCTGCGTGCCGCTGAATCCGGACGGCAGCTTCATGGAGATGGCAATCGCCAACGTCAAGTACAGCGGCAAAGCTCTCTTGGACAAATACGAAGAAGTGTTGCGCAGAGGGTACCTGAACCGCGAGTCAACCAAACACAACATCCGCAGCCTGGACCTGATTTGGTATTTGTGGGAAGGAAAAGCTTCGTCCTTGTTCGGGAAAGATAAGATGACGACTTTCGAGCGCCTTTACGTCGCCGATAAAGAAACCCACGTCGAGAAGAAAAACCTGTATTACGAGCAACGCGACAATGTGGAACTGTCCTATAAAATATTGAAGGAATTCGGGCTGGATCCAAAGAAGGGCCATATCATCAATGGCCACACGCCTGTAAAAGAAAAGATCGGCGAGAATCCGTTGAAGGCGGACGGCAAACTGATCGTCATCGACGGTGGCTTCTCGAAAGCCTACCAGAATACGACAGGGCTTGCCGGCTATACGCTGCTGTACAACTCATTCGGGATGCAGCTGGTTTCGCATCAGCCGTTCACTTCCCGTCAGGATGCTATCGAAAACGAAAAGGATATCGTTTCGACCCGACGCATCGTCGACAAGGAATTGGAGCGCAAAACAGTAAGGCAGACGGATGTCGGCAAGAAGCTGACCCAACAAGTCATCGACCTGCAGCAGCTGCTGCGCGCCTATAAATCCGGTGAAATCGTCGAAGATTTGCTCAGCGACAAATAGTTGTATGAAAATAGATGCAATCAGCCGCCGGAATTGTTAAGATAAGAGAAGGAAAGCAAGTATCCTAATGCGAAAGTAGCTTGAGAGAGGCGGGTTAACCTTGAAAAAGGGAGTAACGTTTTATTTTATGCGACACGGAGAAACTTATCTTAATAAATACAATCGGATGCAAGGCTGGTCCGACACACCATTGACGCCCAGAGGCAGACGCGATGTCATGAGAAGCGGAGCAGGCTTGGGCGATGTCAAATTTGATGCGGTCTACTGCAGCGACTTGAGACGGACCTTTGAAACTGCACAGATCATTTTAAAAGAAAACCAGCATGCCGATCACTTGAAAGTAGTAGCGATGCCCGAATTCAGGGAGATATTCTTTGGCTCTTTTGAAGGACTGGATGCGAGTGAAACCTGGGGAAACCTGAATAAATTCCTGGGAAGCGCGAATGGTGAGCCGAATTATGATGCCCACCGCTCGGTCATCGAAGAGCTGAACGGATTGAAAGAAATGGATCCTTACCACGAAGCAGAAGATTACATGACTTTCTGGCTGCGCGTCGAACGCGGCTTGATCAAACTGATCAGCGAGCACCGCGATTCCGAAAGAAACATTCTGATTGTTTCCCACGGGATGACGATCCGGAACATGATCCATGCCGTCATTCCTGATTTCTCGATTGACCGCCATCTGGATAATGCCAGCATTTCGGTTGTCCGCTATGAGGATGGCTTCTATCACTTGGATCTTTACAACGGCACCGACCATTTTGTCGATGACTTCACACCTGGCGATGAGCAGGAGCCGGAAGTCCATAAAGTGACACCTGCCGATAAAGTCGAGGAAGATGTCAAATAAATATTACACAGTACCCTTGGAACAAAATCCTTTGTTTCCAAGGGTTTTTCTGTATTTTAGAGTCAGGAACAATTAAAAATCACATCTTTTTTTCATTTTTTGGAAATATCAATTGAAAATTCCGTTCGGATAGTCTAAAATTAACGTAATCCACAATACTGTACGGGATACAGCGTGGCTAGAACGTCTTTAAATTAGCACAGAGAGGCTAACAAGGCATGTGAAACGATTAATGTAAACAACCGTTGAAACACGCCCAATAATAGGTGTGTTTTTTTTACATTTTCCTATTTTTCATGCAAGTGAGGTACGTACCTTGTCAATCAGAAATCAGGAGGAACAACATGAAACAACGTAGATTTTTAGTTTTAGAAGATGGCAGCTGCTATCCAGGATATGCTTTCGGATCAGAAAAGGATGCAATCGGAGAGATCGTATTCAACACAGGGATGACAGGTTACCAAGAAACTTTGTCAGATCCTTCCTACACAGGCCAAATCATCACTTTCACGTATCCGTTGATCGGCAACTACGGCATCAACATAGACGATTATGAAGGTGTGCTTCCGGGCTTGAAAGGGATGGTCGTGCATGAAGTGGCGGAACATCCAAGCAACTTCCGCTCCACCAAAACATTGGATGAAGCTTTGAAGGACTTTGATGTACCAGGAATCTACGGCGTGGACACACGCAGCATCACCAAAAAAATCCGTAACGCCGGCGTTATGCGCGGTACAATGGTAAAAAATGCGGACAACTTGGATGCGATTGTTGCATCATTGAAAGCCTACGAATTGCCGGTTGACGAAATCCAATTGAATTCAACAAAAGAAATCAAAAAATTTGCGGGTGAAGGCCCACGCGTTGTCTTGCTTGACTTCGGCTTCAAAGACAATATCCTTGCAGAATTATTGAAAAGAGGCTGCGAAGTCATTCTGGCTCCTTGGAACACAAGCGCAGACGAAATTTTAGCTTTCAACCCGGACGGCATCATGTTAAGCAACGGACCTGGAGATCCCACATCGGTTCCGGAAGCGATCGAAACGATCAAGCAATTGATTGCGCAGGAAAATCTGCCGATGTTCGGTATTTGCCTAGGCCACCAGTTGATCTCATTAGCCGGTGGTGCGACAACCTACAAAATGAAATTCGGTCACCGCGGCGCAAATCATCCGGTAAAAGATCTTGCAACCGGAAAAATCAGCCTGACGAGCCAAAATCATGGCTATGCCGTGAATGAAGACAGCCTGAGCCAAACCGACTTGGTCGCAACTCACCGCGCCCTGAATGACGGCACGAACGAAGGCGTCAAACACAAAACCAAACCGGTCTTTTCGGTTCAATACCATCCGGAAGCAGCTCCGGGACCGCACGATGCAAATTACTTGTTCGATCATTTTGTAGATATTATGAAAGCAGTCCAAGGAGGAAAACAACATGCCTAAACGTACCGACATTCAATCCATTTTAGTAATCGGCTCAGGCCCCATCATCATCGGCCAAGCCGCTGAATTTGACTATGCCGGAACGCAAGCATGCTTGGCTTTAAGAGAAGAAGGATACAAAGTCATTTTGGTCAACTCCAACCCTGCTACAATCATGACGGACGTTGAAATCGCTGATAAAGTCTACATGGAGCCACTAACTGTAGAGTTCATCACGAACATCATCCGCAAAGAGCGCCCGGATGCCCTCTTGCCGACCTTAGGCGGCCAAACCGGTTTGAACATGGCTGTAGAATTGGATAAAGCAGGCGTATTGGAAGAATTCAATGTCGAATTGTTGGGAACAAAATTGAGTTCCATCCAACAAGCCGAAGACCGTGATTTGTTCCGTCAATTGATGGCGGAATTGAATCAACCGGTTCCTGAGAGCGACATCGTCCATAATGTGGACGAAGCACTTCGCTTCGCTGCCGAAATTGGCTATCCCCTGATTGTCCGTCCGGCCTTCACAATGGGCGGCACCGGCGGCGGCATCTGTCACAATGAAGCTGACCTACGCGAAATCGTCGCCAACGGCTTGCGCTACTCACCAGTGACGCAATGTTTGTTGGAGAAATCGATCGCCGGCTTCAAGGAAATCGAGTACGAAGTGATGCGCGACAGCAACGACAACGCCATTGTTGTCTGCAACATGGAAAACATCGATCCGGTCGGCGTCCACACAGGCGATTCCATCGTCGTGGCGCCTTCCCAAACCTTATCCGATAAAGAATACCAAATGCTGCGTGATGTCTCCCTGCAGATCATCCGCGCCCTGAAAATCGAAGGCGGCTGCAATGTCCAGCTGGCATTGGATCCGTACTCGTTTGACTACTACATCATCGAAGTGAACCCGCGCGTCAGCCGTTCTTCGGCTTTGGCGAGTAAAGCGACCGGCTACCCGATTGCGAAGATGGCAGCGAAAATCGCTGTCGGCCTGACTTTGGATGAAATGAAAAACCCGGTCACCGGTACATCCTATGCGGCTTTTGAACCGGCTTTGGACTATATCGTATCCAAAATCCCGCGTTTCCCGTTCGATAAATTTGAAAAGGGCGATCGCACCCTCGGCACACAGATGAAAGCCACCGGCGAAGTCATGGCCATGGGCCATACATTCGAGGAATCGATGCTGAAAGCCGTCCGTTCTTTGGAATACGGCGTCAATCATCTGGCATTGCCGAAAGACCAAGGCCAGACCGTTACGATGGCAGAAATCGAACAGAACATCCGAGTCGCTTGCGACGAACGTCTTTTCTATCTGGGAGAAGCATTGCGCCGCGGCGTGACACCGGAAACGATCCACGAATGGAGCGAAATCGACTACTTCTTCCTTTACAAATTCAAGCACATCATCGACTTGGAGAAGGAAGTGGCGGCAGCCGAACCAAAAGACCTCGAGATCCTGCGCGAAGCGAAGAAATACGGCTTCAGCGACGAAATCATCGCGGAATTATGGGGCCTGGCTTCAGAAGACATCTACGCGTTGCGCAAAGCCAACGGCATCGTCCCTGTCTTCAAAATGGTGGATACGTGTGCAGGCGAATTCGAATCCTTCACACCGTACTTCTACAGCACGTATGAGATGGAACAGGAATCGTTCCCGAGTGACCGCGAAAAAGTCATCGTCTTGGGCTCCGGTCCAATCCGTATCGGCCAAGGGGTCGAGTTCGACTACGCAACCGTGCACGCTGTCTGGGCAATCCAGGAAGCCGGCTATGAAGCGATCGTCGTCAACAACAACCCAGAAACCGTTTCGACGGACTTCTCGATCTCCGACAAGCTGTATTTCGAACCATTGACTGAAGAAGACGTGATGGCCATCATCGACTTGGAACAACCGTTGGGTGTTGTTGTGCAGTTCGGTGGCCAAACGGCCATCAACCTGGCCGACAAATTGGTGAAACACGGCGTTAAGATCCTGGGCACGAGCCTGGAAGATCTGGACCGCGCCGAAGACCGCAAACTGTTCGAACAGTTGTTGCGCGACTTGGATATCCCGCAAGCACCCGGCAAGACGGCCGTGACCGTTGAAGAAGCGGTCGCAGTTGCCAACGAAATCGGTTATCCGGTCTTGGTGCGTCCGTCCTACGTATTGGGCGGCCGGGCGATGCAGATCGTCTACAACCAAGCCGACCTTGAGAAATACATGCGCGAAGCGGTCGTGGCCAGTCCGGAACGTCCGGTCCTCGTCGATCATTACCTGATCGGACAAGAATTGGAAGTCGATGCGATCTGCGATGGCGAAACCGTCCTGATCCCGGGCATCATGGAACACATCGAACGTGCCGGAGTCCACTCGGGCGACTCGATCGCTGTTTACCCACCGCAAAACCTGTCACCTGAATTGATCCAGACGATCGAAGATTACACGATCCGCGTGGCGCAAGGTTTGAACACCATCGGTTTGGTGAACATCCAGTTCGTCATCAGCGAAGGCGTTGTCTACATCATCGAAGTGAATCCGCGCGCGAGCCGGACGATTCCGTTCCTGAGCAAGGTAACCGGCATTCCGATGGCGAAGTTGGCCACAAAAGGGATACTAGGACTGAAACTGAAGGATATGGGTTACAAGACAGGTCTGGTTCCGTCGAAATCGGGCGTATACGTGAAAATGCCAGTCTTCAGTTTCAGCAAACTGAAGAAAGTCGACACGGTTCTGGGACCGGAAATGAAGTCCACCGGAGAAATCATCGGTAAAGATGTCAACTTGCCGAAAGCTTTGTATAAAGGCTTTATCGCATCCGGCGTGAATGTGCCTGACTATGGTACAGCTTTGATGACGGTATCGGATAAAGACAAAGAAGAAATCATCCCATTGGCGAAACGCTTGATTTCGTTAGGCTACCACATCGTTGCTACGACAGGTACCGGCAAAGCGTTGGAAGCAGAAGGAATCAAAGTCGACGTCATTGAGAAAATCAATGAAAACAGCAACGACATTCTTGACGCCATCCGCGACGGCCGCATCAACCTGGTCGTCAATACGATGACGGAAGGCAAAACGAGCGAGACCGACGGATTCCTGATCCGCCGTGAAGCAGTCGAAAACAACATCCCATGTTTGACCTCGTTGGATACAGCAGAAGCGTTGCTGCAAGCGATGGAAACCATCCATTTCCAATTGGAAGACATGAGTAAATAAGCGATCAAATCAGTAAGCGGAAAAGAGAAGGGGGTGCCTCGTTGGGGCAGCCGCTTCTCTTTTCTTTTGTTTATTTGTGTCGGTCGTTAGGCCAGGAGGGTAACATAAACAACCGAGACAAGACGAATGTGTCAACCGTTAGCTCGACCCGGATACAGGAAAAGTCAAGACAAAGTGATTGTGTCGACTGTTCGACGCAGGGTGTGACTCAAACAGTCGAGACATGGCGCGGATGTCGGTCGATAGACCAGAATGGTAACCTAAACAGTCGAGACCTTAGCTCGATAAGCTAGAGGCCGCTCCCGCCCTAAAGCCAACCAACCTGCTGAACGACAAAAAAACACCCCACAGAATGTCGAATGAATCGCTTCATATCGGTATTTCTGTGGGGTGTCGCTTCATACTAGTGTAGTATGGAGACGACGGGAGTCGAACCCGTGTCCAAGCATATCGGCACTTTCAAGTCTACGCTCATAGTTAAACTATTGGAATTCGCCTTGAACTAGCCGTTTAACAGGCATTATTGTTGGCTAATCTGATTGTTCTCTTCTGATTCCTCCAGATGGAAGGTCACAGCGTATCCCACATCATTGAGACCCTGATCTGAGTACATGGGCGATACCAGGAGGATCTTAGCTAGCTACAATTAAGCAGCGAAAGCTAAAGTGTTGTTTTGTGTTTTGTCAGTTGTTTTAACTGTAACGTTTTAGCGTAGACGTAACCTACGGAGCGCATCAAAAGCTCGACCTATACCTGTCGAATCCGTAACGTCCCCGTAATGGGAATGCACAGAGTTATCTTGCATTTCATATTATACGGCATCCATTCCAAAAAGCAAGGATTATGCACAAAATATTTTGGCAGTGTGCCGCAAACTAAAAAGAATCTCAAAGCTGTGCCGACCCGGAGCGAAGGGGTTTTGGATCTTAATGTGTATCATATCGGTTTTTCTGAAAGGGCTATCCTTTGAAATGCGCAATCACTTTCAGTACACTGTAAGTAAGTGACAAGCACCACCATTAAGAAAGGATGGATAGAAATGAGACAAAGAAAAATGTTGATGAGTTTTTTCAGTCTATCGGCTATTGTATTATTGGCCGCTTGTTCAACGGACACGAGCACGGAGGAAGTCTCTGTCGGATCAGAAAGTATTTCGATGGGGAGCATGGTTGCGGAGTCTTCCGACAGCAGTTCAGAAGGCATGGGGGATATGGTCCACGACGATTCGGGTGTAATTCCGGAAGGATTGATGGAAGCTGAAAATCCTACTTATAAAGTTGGTGATTCCGTCATCATGCAGGCAGGGCATATGGAAGGAATGGACGGTGCAAAAGCCACAATCGTTGGAGCCTTCGACACGATTGTTTACGAAGTTTCTTATGACCCAACCAATGGAGATCCAAGAGTGGAGAACCACCAATGGGTTATCCAAGAAGAAATCATGGATGCCGGTACCGAGCCGTTCACCGTCGGCAGTGAAGTGATGCTGGATGCTGAGCACACGGAAGGCATGAATGGCGCGACCGCCATCATCGAAGCTGCTGAAACGACTACAGTCTATATGGTGGATTATACAGATACGGTCACTGGGAAAACGATTAATAACCACAAGTGGGTGTCCGAGATGGAACTTGAGCCGATTGAAGAGCCCTAACAGCAGATCGAGCATACAGAAGTATTCCTGTACGCTAGAAAGGACTGGTCACTATGAAATTCGGCATGCGCAAACTTAGCCTGAAACGTTCATTTAAGGCTAGGACAACCGGAAAGGTGAAGCGGGCGATCAAGCGGAAAACAAATCCGTTCTACGGTGAAAAAGGCATGGGCCTGATCCGGGATGCCAAAAGGACTGCCTATAACCGAATATACAAAAAAGCCACGTTCTCGATTCGGGATTTGTTCAAGAAAAGAAAATAAGTCAATAAGAATGAAGACCGCCTCCTTACTGGGAGCGCGGTTATTTTTTTGTCGGAAAAAGCAGCATCAATTTGAACTCATCCGGTATTCATGCGGCGTCATATCATAGGCTTTTTTGAATTTCTGGTAAAAGAAAGTGACGTTTCTGTAACCGATCTGTTCGCTGATGGTTTCGATTGGGGTGTCGGTGTTCTTCAGAAGGATGCAGGCGTTGTTGAGACGCAGCTCCTGTACCAGCGCGACATAGGTCTTTCCGGTCTGGCTCTTGATGAATCGGCTCAGATAACTTGGATTGAACTTGAAAGTATCGGCAATTTGCTGCAGGCTACAGTCCTGATAATTCTTTTCGATGAAGAGCAGAATGTCGCCGATGTAGGAATGATCCGCCTTGCGATGTTCGCTGGATTGTTTCTGCTGGAAAGCCTTCAGTAGCTCGGAAAAGAGGATGATCATGTAGGCGTCGGTCACATCTTTTGAATAGGATGACGGTTCATAGTAATTGACGAGCATCCCCTCGATGGCATCGATCAAGAATTCGCTGTTTGTTGTGTTGAAAAGAAGGTAGCGGTCATGCTTCTGTGTTTGGGAGAGGGCGTTGACGGCAAACTGAGTGATGATGCTGTTTGAGGCCAGCCGGCTCAGCATGTGGGTAGAGAAGTACTCCTTCCTCATCAAGAAGTTGATCAAAATATCGTTTTCGCCCGTAGCTAGGATCCGATGGCAAACGCCGGTGTCCAGGATGCAAAAATCCCCCTCTTTTAATGAAATTTCTGTCCCATCGATTATAATATCTATATTGCCTGAATAGACATAGTTCATTTCAATGAAATCATGGACGTGGAGAGGCGTATAGGAGTAGCGTGCATGTTTCAGTATCAATAGCTGACTGCCTTCGATAAAACCGGCGCGTTCTTTCTGTCGCTCTTCGGCACTTTTTAGGATTTTTTCAAACGTATAACGGTATACGCGTTCAGCATCCTCGTTCAGATAGGAATCAAAATTTTCGAAGAAGTCCGATGGCGGACCGTCTGCATTCTGAAGATAAAGTTTCTCTGTCACTGTATGGGTGAATAGTTTTTCGCGAATCTGTGCTTTATCCATGGAATCTCCTTCAGGTAAGAAATGGTCAATCATCTCGTAAGAATATGATATTAATAAATTACGGTCTATCCGTTAAGATGTACTTGTTAGCGATACCATAATGATAATCCGGATGATAAATTTAGTCAATATGATTCGTCTGACATTGTTCTTTGCACAGAAGTATCAAATATAGGAGGAAAATTCATGAATACTGAAAAAATGTCCCTCAGCGACAAGATTCAAAACACAGTTGGACCTTTCGCCACCAAGGTGAACAATAACATTTACCTGACTTCCGTCAGAGATGCCATGCTGGCATACATGCCCTTTACTTTTATCGCTTCGATCTTTTTGATCATCGCCTTTTTCCCTATTACCCAGGTTACTGACTTTATAACGATGATTTTAGGCACAGAAAATGCATTTGTGTGGCAATCGAAATTATTATACGTGAACAGTGCAACCTTGGCGGTAGGCGGCTTGATTGTCGTCATTTCCATGGCGAAATCTTTGGCGGATAAGCTGGAAACCAACGTGCTGCAATGCATCATTACCGCTGTCGTTTCCTTCCTTTTGCTGACGCCGCTGGATAACATCGAAGGCGTCGATTTTCTGAACATCACAAAAATCAGCGCACAATCGATGTTCCTGTCCATCTTGGTCGGCATGTTCAGCACCATCATCTACAAAAAAATTGAAGAAAGAGGAATCAAAATCAAACTGCCTGAATCAGTACCACCTGCAGTTGCCGGACCATTCGAATCGGTCATCCCTTCCTTCATCGTCGTGACTATCTTCTTCATCATCCGCTTGGTCATCGAGTTGTTACTGAAGAGTGACGCTTTGACATTGATCAACGGCACATTAGGAAAACCATTGACTTACCTAGGCGGCTCAATCGGTGGCTTGGTCGTCGTCAAAATTTTTGAACAATTCCTGTGGTTTTTCGGCCTGCACGGCGGCTCGATCATCCAAGCCGTAATGGATCCCATCCACCAAGTTTTGGAAGATCAGAACAAAGTTGCATCGTTGGCAGGCGCCATTCCTCCGAACATCATCAGCATGAGCTTCCGTAATCATTTCGCATCGATCGGTGTCGTTGGTGCCGTCATCGCGATCCTGATCGTAGCCAAGAGCAGACAGTACAAAGAAGTCGGCAAAATCTCAAGCGTCCCTTACATGTTCAATATCGGCGAACCAGCATTGTTCGGTATCCCGTTGATGCTGAATTTCTTGTACTTCATCCCGTTCATCTTCTCGAATGCCATTTCGACTATCGTCGCTTATTTCGTCTTCGCGATGGGACTTGTGCCGCTTCCGACAGGATTGGCGCAGATTCCATGGACAACGCCACCAATCATCAGCGGCTATTTCGTCACCGGCAGCATCAGAGGTTCACTCCTTCAGATTGCCCTGATCGCAATCACGACAGTTGTTTGGATTCCTTTCGTTCGGATGGCCGACAAGCAACTGTACAAAGAGGAAAAAGAAATGGACAGCACAGGTTCGGATTCGGTTATCCAGGAAGCTGAAGGAATCCGTTAAATGACTGCAACGGATCAGCTGACGATAAACGGGAGGGTCCAACCTTTGAGCGTCAGCTTGGGTCAGGCCAGCTGGATCACGCGGTTGGACAATCCGCTTGAAAAAGAAGCAGATTTTTTGAATGAACGGCCCAACATCATCCTGGAAAAGGAATTCGATGTCTCCGATGAAATTGAGGAGGCTGCAATCGATATCTGCGGCTTGGGGTATTACACCTTGTACGTGAACGGGCATCGTATGGGCGATTCCTACCTGAACAACGATGTGACGAATTACGACAAAACAGTCTATTACGACACCTATGACATCAGAAAAATTTTGAAGCAGGGCAGCAACAAGCTGTCGGTGGAATTGGCGAACGGTTGGTACAATGCAGCTCCCATCACCATTTTGGGAAAATACAATGTGCGCAAGCAGCTCGCTGTCGGAAAACCTTGCCTGATCAGTCAACTGACGATCACGACTGCTGCAAATGAAAAAATCGTGATCAACTCGGATTCGAGCTGGGAAAGCAAACAAGGCAACTATCTGTTCAATAATCTGTACATCGGGGAAGTCGTGACGGATGCTGGTCCGGAGGCAGCCACAATACAGAAGACGGTAAAAATAGCTGGACCGGCTGGCAGCTTGACGCCCAGTTTCATCCCCAAAATCAAGAGGCAGAAGCATTACCTGCCTGCCTTGGTGGCGAACCATTATGCAAATGGAGGCATCCTGATCGATTTCGGGACAATCCTATCCGGTCATTTCCTTTGCGACATCGTCGCCGATTTTATGGGACAGGTCACGTTCCTGTACGCCGAGGAACTGAACGCTGACGGAACCATTAGTTTTGATTCCAGCATCAGCGGAACCTACGGCGTGACGGATGAAGAGCACGGCATAAATTCGGGTGACCCGATCATCCAGAAGGATGTCATCAAAAAAACTGAAAAAGAGATTTACCGTTTTGAAAATCAGTACTGTTACCACTCCTTCCGCTATGTGCTGGTGAAGGCAGATCCGCAAACAGATTTGGTGGAGAAGCTGATTTCGAACATCCAGGCTTACAGCGTGTACACAGACCTCGCGTCAGTGAGCCGGTTCGGATCGACTTCAGAAGAGTTGAATCGTCTGTGGGAAGCAGCACGGAACACCCGCTTGAACAACATCCATTCCTACTTCGAGGACTGCACAAGGGAACGTTTCGGCTATGGAGGCGATATCGTGTCATTGGTGGATTCCCATCTTTACAGCCACGATATGCATAACCTTTTGAAGAAAGTCTTTATGGATTTCGCTTATGATCAGACACCGGAAGGCGGCATTCCGCAGACAGCCCCTTACGTCGGCATCATGACGAACGGGACTTCCAACGGGGCGGGTTCCTTGGGCTGGCAATTGGTTTTCCCTGTGCTTGCTGCAAGAATCGAGCAGCATTACCAGGATACCGCCTTTGTGCACGAGCATCTGCCTGAATTGGTTAAGCATTTGAATTATCTGCTGGCTTTCGATTTCGACTATATCCGTTACTGTTGCCTCGGCGACTGGGGATCTGTCGATGCCGGCGTCCTGAATAAGCGCATCGTCTCGCCGGATCAGGAGTTCTGTTCGGCCAGCATGTATCTGATCCTTTTGGAGGAGTACAAAGAGTTGTTTGCAGCGCATGAAGTTTCTGAAACGCTGATGGAAACTTTGGAATTGCGCATACTGGAAGCAAGAAGCAGAATTATCGCTCTTTTCCGAAACGAGGACGGCAGTTTTGCCTCTGGGACGCAATCGAGCATTATTTTCGCCTTGAAAGGGCGTCTCTTCAGGGATGACGAGGAACAACGTGCCCTTGAAGCGAAATTGGTCCAGCGCATCCACGATGATGCCGGCGTTTTCCGGTTCGGCATTTTCGGAATGTCGTGGGCTTACACCATACTTTCCGATGTCGGCGAAGACGATTTGATCTACAATTGGCTGTCCCGCCGCCGGGAACCGAATTATCTGAGCATGTTGGCAAACGGTAATCAGACATTGAGTGAATATTTCCCTGTGAAGAACGGAACGAACACGGTGCAAGGATCCTTGAACCACGCGATGTTTTCTTCCTATTCGGTTTGGATGATGGAAAAGCTGGTAGGCATTTCACTCAAAAAAGATTACAGCATCCAATTGGCTCCTTACTTCGCAAAGGATCTAACCGAAGTAAATGGTTCACTCCTCACTGCGAAAGGGGAAATCGAAGCGCAGTGGGAGCGGCTTGATGACAATGGAATCGTATACAGCGTGTCGCTTCCGGAATCGTTGGACTACGATCTTCGTTTAGAGGATACGTATCAAATCATCAACAAAAACATTACAGCCTTGGGAGGGGAACGCCTGACAATCAGGCTGACGCTCCTCCAGACGGCTGATGCTGTAGAAGCAATCGGATGGGGAAATGCATGAGCCTAACCTGTTCCGCTTTGCTTGAATGACCATTTCAAAATAATGGAGGCAAAATAATGAATATCAAAAAAATCGGACAAGCGGCCGTGCTGATGGCTGTGTTGAACCTCGGCGCCTGCGCGTCTCCATCCGAAACGGCGGAATCAGCCGCAAGTTCGCCGGAAACAGGCATCGCCTTGGAAGAGACGGCAACGGATGAAGCGTCACAATTGCATTACTTTGCCTATGATGCCATGAAGGATGGCTACGTAAGCGCACGCTCGGATGTATTGATGCCGACCTTCTATATTTACGCCGGCCAAAAGACCGAAGCGGAAGCAGAAGAACTATTGGACGAAATCGGACTGTTGCCGGATGTCCAGGAATGGGCAGGGCAAGCCTACGTGATCAATCCTCTGAATGAGGGTGGGTATCAAGCGGAGGATGCGGAAGCTTTCATCAAACTGTTGGCGAAAGCGCCAGTGAAGAACGTCAAAGTGATCGCGCTGGATGAAGGTGCGACTTTCGTAAACAACTTTATGGGGGAGGAAAGTTATTCGATCGCAGGGATGATGCTGTACGGCGGTGAGGTAGATGCGGCCAGCACATCGACGACCCCCGTTCCTGTATACCTCAGCAATTCCGAAGAAGCTGTAACGGATTTCTACACTTCAGCGAATGCAGCCGAGGAACAGCTGACAGAGGACGATCTGACCGTTTACCGCAATCAGGATAATGAGTTCCAGCAAGTCGTCGTGAATGCGGAAGAAGAGACCGTGCAGGAAGCCTATGCCAATGCCTGGGAGCGTGTCTTCTCGAAAAATTACCGGATGCATAACGAACTGACGGAATTTTACATGGCTGACGTCAGCAAATATACAGATCCTTACCCGTTTGTTGCGGTTCCGAATTTTGAGGAACTGGGCATCACCTACAATCAGATGATAGCCGAACCCGTCAAGGGGGAAGGCGCGTATTCTTGGTACGAATACATCCCTGAAGCAGCAGTGGAGCAGGAGGATAACACAGTGCCGTTGATTGTAACTCTTCACGGCTTTGCGAACGATCCGAGACTGCAGGGAGACACCAGCGGTTGGACTGAGTTGGCTGCTGAAGAAAATCTGATCGTCGTTTCGCCTGAATGGCAAGACAAAGAAGTGAATTTTGGCGGCATCGAAGGCTTGGGAGAAGAAGGCGTGCTTAATCTGATCGAGGATCTGAAAGTAAAATATCCGCAGATCGATCCTTCGCGGATTTATCTGACCGGTTTGTCGGCAGGCGGATCCAAAGCAACCTTGATGGGCGTCAAATATCCGGGTGTTTTCGCAGCGGTGGCGGCCGTTTCCTCCCCGGGTGTAGACAAGCAAGAGCTGAGCGCAATCGCGGAAACCTATGCAGGTCCCGAAGTGCCGTATCTCTACATCTGCGGCGATCACGATAATTTCCAGATGATCCCTGTGGACGGTTCCGGACAATTCGGTACCCCCGGCATTTTCCAGAATGACCCGAATGTCGATATGTTCCCGTTCATCCAAGCTTATCAAAAAATCAACCAGCTGGATGTAACTCCGCAATACGACATGTCGTTGAATGAATTCTACGGCGTGGCGTTGGATAATCAGGAATGGACGGCACTCGGCGACAAGCAAATGCTGGTCGGAACAGCCTCTAATGCAAACGGCGTGGTCATGAAATTAGCTGCCGTTAAAGACTTGGCGCATTGGAATTACAAGCCGGAAGCCACATTTATCTGGGATTTCTTCCAGAGTTATCAGAGAAATACCGAGAATGGTGAACTGATCATCGACAGCTCTGAAGAATGATCGACTGAAATACCACTATCAGTGATGATAATTGAAAACCAATAGGGAAACCTTTGAAGGATGAGTTGAAGATGCACTCCCTTCAAAGGTTTTTGTCATATTTAAATGAAAATAATCGAATATATTGCTGCTTCAGACATAAAATTCTGTATATATTTTGAAAAGAAGGGTATAATGAAAGCGTTACCTGATCAATGCGGAAGTAACATTACCTTATCCGATCGTTCAGGCTTACAACGACATAGGAGGCGGTTGCGATGACAATGAAGAAATTCCAAGTGGAGCTACCCGAAGACATGCTTGAAAAAATGAGAAAAGGGTATGCCGCTAAAAGAAGACAGGGCGGATACGATGTAAAAGATATCAGCGATGAAGACTTGGCTGAATATTTCATGAGTATGGGCTTAAATTATGTCGATAGAAAAATATCCGAAATTCTTGATAAAGAAAAAAAATAAAGAAAAAGAGAGAAGCAATCCCGCAAAGGTTGCTTCTCTTTATTTAATTTGTAGTCACAAGAAAAGAGGATAGGGCTTGCACAACCCAAAAATCCATGGTACAATGACTTTAACATTTTGTGAAGCGCAGAAAAGAATTGTTTCAAAACATTCCGATTCGTAACGTTAGCAACAATGTATCATAAAGTGCAAAACGCACGAGGAGGATTTTCAATTATGGAACAAGGTACAGTAAAATGGTTTAACGCAGAAAAAGGTTTTGGTTTTATCGAACGCGAAAACGGAGACGATGTATTCGTACATTTCTCAGCTATCCAATCTGAAGGTTTCAAATCTTTAGAAGAAGGACAAGCAGTAACTTTCAGCGTCGAAGAAGGTAACCGTGGACCTCAAGCAACAAACGTTACTAAAGCTTAATTCAAATTAAACTTATAGGAACCTGATCTTCGGATCAGGTTCTTTTTTTGACGAAAAATTGTAGAATGGCGCACGGAAAAAAAAGAATTGTATCAGTATTGCGAATTTATTTGCCATTTCGATTTGCATTATTGAATAAAGCATGATACAATGAATTTAACATTTTGTTGGGTTAGAGAAACGAATTGCATTACGAAAATTCCGATCCGTAGCGTTAGCAACAATGTATGATATATGTGCAATAGCACGAGGAGGATTTTCAATTATGGAACAAGGTACAGTAAAATGGTTTAACGCAGACAAAGGTTTTGGCTTCATCGAACGCGAAAACGGAGACGATGTATTCGTACATTTCTCAGCTATCCAATCTGAAGGTTTCAAATCTTTAGAAGAAGGACAAGCAGTAACTTTCAGCGTCGAAGAAGGTAACCGTGGACCTCAAGCAACAAACGTAAACAAAGCTTAATTCAAAATTAAACTTATAGGAACCTGGTCTTTGGATCAGGTTCTTTTTTTTCGGTATTTTTCGTCATCCCAGCTCCGGTTGGACAGCTTTTATTGGAGCAGCAACGATAATCAGGTATCGGATCTCCGGTCTAGCTGCGTTGGCCAGAGATTCGAACCCATTCAGCCAGCTCTCCTCCGATGAAGCAACTCCTCAGCGGAGCAACGCATACAAAAAAGCATCCAGAATTCAAAATCTGAATGCTTTTTTGTGTTCCATCAATATTTCTTCTTGGGATGGCGGTCTACGACTTCCGGATATTTTGAAAGAATCGCTTCGCCTTCCGGAGTGATGCGGTATCCCCTCAGCGCGAACTGTGATGCCAGTTGTTCTTCGCTCAATTCCTCTTTCGCGAGCTCCATCAACTCCGGTTTCTTCATTTTGGAATAGCCAGCCACTTCGTAATATTTCAGAATGGCTTTCAGGCTGGCTGCGTTCAAGTGATCCAGTGAATCGGTTGCCGAGAGCTCCACCGCATAGCCTTTTTCAATCACCTTATCCAACGCTTGAGGGCCATTGATGCCGTAGTTGTATTCGAAATATTTCGGATAACCGCTCTCGTTCGTGAACGTACCGAATTGGATGCGCCACAACAGGATCAGATGCCCCGGCAGGATATCTTCCTCGAAACGGATCATGTTGCGTTTGGGTACGAGCTGTTCCGAACCTATCCGGACGGCGTTCAGCCAACCCACCTTATCGCGTTTTTTGGAAATGTAAGGCACTTCCGGATAATCCTGATAAAGCGCGAAAATATCCTGCACCGTTTGATTCTGCAAGTCCAAGTGGCTGTTTTGTTTTTCAATGTTGTTTGTGTTCATAGAAATCCTCCTGACTAATTCTGGGAATGACTTTTCGACCTTATTTATACAGACATTATAACATCCTTTCTGTTTGGACGAAGAATCATACACATCGACCAAATGACGATTGGGTTAATATAAGAAAGTTGTAAAAAGACAGCATCTGCAAAATCGTATTAATTGGAATGCGTTTTGTGTTGCTATATACTGAAATTACGAATGGCACACAAAATAGAGGTGTATGAACATGGAAGAAAGAACTAATCAAATCAAGATGCGGAAACCGGAACTGGTTTTCTATGCGGGTTCGACATTGTTGGAAGGGCCGCACTGGGATGCGGAGAACAGCTTGCTTTATTGCGTTTCGATCGAAAACACCATGATCTACGCCATCGACCCGGAAACAGGTGAGGTGCAGACCTACTTGACCGATGGACCGGTCGGTTGCGCAGTGCTCGATCAGGAGGGGATGATTCTGGAAGCCGAAAGGAGCGGTATTTTCCGGATCGATACTCGGACGAAGGAGAAGCAACTGGTGGCCGAGGCTCACAACGACAAACGGATGCGTTACAACGACGGGAAGTTGGATCCGAAAGGCCGTCTGTTTGTCGGGACGATGGGCTATGATGATACCTATGAAGGGGAAGCCGCTTTGTACGCCATCGAAAAGGACGGGACGGTCCGCACGGTTTTGGATGGCCTCACGTTGGCCAACGGTATGGGCTGGTCACCGGATGGAAAGACGCTCTATTTCATCGACACGCCGACCAAAAAAGTTGGCCGTTATGCTTATGACACAAAAACGGGTGAAGCGAGTTTCGAGAAATATGTGGTCGAGATCACCGACGGCAGCAATCCGGACGGCATGTGCGTTGACACGGAAGGTATGATCTGGGTGGCGCAATACGGTGGCGGCAAAGTCTGCAGATGGGACCCGGAGACCGGCAAAAAGCTTGAGGAAATCCTGATGCCGGTGAAGAATGCGACGTCCTGCTGTCTGGGCGGCAAGGATCTGGAGTATCTCTACATCACGACCGCGAAGGACGGCGAAACGGAAGAGGAACTGGCGGGTGGGTTGTTCCGCGTCAAGCTGGGTTAAAAGGCTCTTCCAACTGAAATCAGTAAATTGTATGAGGAAAATATTTATCAGGCTATTGTGAAAGTGTAAGAGGATTCCAAAATAAGAAAGGCGATGATTATTATGGTGAAAAAGATCGGATTCTTAGTTGGTAGCTTGCGGAAAGAGGCTTACAGTAAAAAAGTAGCTGCAGCATTTTCAAAATTATTCCCGGACAGATACGAGGTTTCCTTCATTGAAATCGGCCAATTGCCATTGTACAACCAGGATTTCGATGAAGTGGAAGGAATGCTTCCTGAAGCCTATACTCCGTTCCGTGAAGAAATCAAGAGCTGTGATGCATTCGTGCTAATAACTCCGGAATACAACCGATCCTATCCGGCTGTGTTGAAGAATGCCTTGGATGTTGGTTCCCGTCCTTATGAAGCTAACTTGTGGGATGGCAAGCCCGCTGCTGTCATCAGTAATTCTCCAGGAGTGATAGGTGCTTTTGGTGCGAATCATCACTTAAGACAAGTGCTTGTATTTCTGAATATGGTTCCGCTGCAGCAACCCGAAGCTTACATCGGAAATGTCGATACGATATTTAATGAAGACGGATCCGTAAAGGAAGAGAAGGATACGAAATTTTTCCAATCGATTGTGGATGCCTTTGTTCAATTAGTTGAAAGCACAAAACAATCGAAATAAATAATTGTAGAATAATGCCTTTCCTAACGACAATAAGTCAGGAGGGGCATTTTTTTACGTCTGGACACCAACCGCAAGACACATATTTAAATCACGGATGTCCCAAAACCTACACCAAGGAACGTATCCAAATTTTTTCATCTTTTGACCTTCTCCCTCTGCTATAATGAAAGCAAACATATATCACCAAGAAAAGGACAAACATATGGACAAACATACAACGCAACCTTCTTTGTTGGACAGACTGAAAGCACATGCGGTGTCCGACAGCATCCCCATGCACATGCCGGGGCATAAGCGGAACACTGCGCTGCTCGGCACAGATCTGCCTTACAACATCGACATCACGGAGATAGACGGATTCGACAATCTGCACGGCGCGAGCGGTATCCTCAATGAATATATGGAAGAAATCACAGACTTCTACGGCACAAAGCGCTCATTCTACCTCGTGAACGGCAGCACCTGCGGCATACTGGCGGGAATCCGCGCTGCGACGAGGCGAGGCGGCAAGATTGCGATCGCACGGAATTGCCACAAATCCGTGTATCATGCGATCGAGCTTTTTGGATTGGAGGCCGTCTATCTGATGCCAGAAATGGATGAAGCATTCGGTATCCACGGCGGCATCTCGCCGGCAAGCATCGCGGATACGCTAAAAAAGCATCCGGATGCGCAGCTGGTCGTTTTGACTTCGCCGACGTACGAAGGGGTAGTCAGCGACATCGCGGCGATTGCCGATAACTGTCATGCGCAAGGGATTCCGTTGATGGTCGACGAGGCGCACGGCTCACATTTCAATTATTCGGAACATTTTCCAACCAGTGCAACCGCATTCGGCGCGGACATCGTGATCCAGAGTCTGCACAAGACTTTGCCTTCGTTGACGATGACGTCATTGGCCCATCTGAATGGTGATCTGATCAGCTCGGAAGAAATGGCCCGGCAACTCGCCATCTTCGAAAGCAGCTCACCGTCCTATGTGCTGATGGCTTCGATCGACCGCTGTTTCCGTTTGCTGCGAGATGAAGGGGAGCAGCTATTCGAAAACTACAATCAAAGGTTAACCGACTTCTCGGAAAAAATGGAACAGCTCCAGCATCTCAAGGTGCTGTGCCACGGAAAAGACAGACTTGACGCTCACAAAACATTTTTCGACTTCGACCGAGGCAAAATCCTGATTGCGGCGCAAGGAACTGGATTGACCGGACAGAAACTTTCCGAAATGTTGCGGAGCGAATACCATATCGAAATGGAGATGGCTTACGGCGATCATGCATTGGCGATGACCAGCGTCTGCGATACAGATGCCGCTATGGCAGCTTTTGCTGATGCGCTGTTGGCCATCGACGGCACGCTCGGCTCTGAGGCTAGCGAGCACACCTCGAATGACGTAACTTTAATTTTCGCATTACCCGAAAAGCAATGCGAAATCTGGCAGGCCTTGGAATCAGAAAAAGCTGTGTGTCCGTTGGATCAAGCTGTAGGGCAAACAGCGGCCGAATCCGTCTGGGCTTATCCGCCAGGCATCCCTTTGCTGGTGCCTGGTGAACGGATCAATGACGGGTTTATCCGCCAAATCCATTCGCTATTGGAAAAGGGGACAAAGGTCTACAGCGATGTGGATGGGCTTCCGAAAAATATCCGAATTATGAAGCAAGAAATCCTTGCTCACTAACTTACATTTTGATAGTTATTGGATGAATCACGATTTTTATAAAAACGGTCACTATGCTGATAGGTCGGTAGATTGACGGACTAACAATTTGTTGGTAAAATAATTCACAAAGGAAGCATTTTTCTGTCAAGCAATATGCTTCCTTAACCTATTTCAGAGGAGATGTCGTTATGAAAAGAATCGTAACATTAAGCACCCGCAACCTGAAGGATACTGCCAAACACGGCGGCTGCGGAGCATGCCAAACATCTTGCCAATCCGCATGCAAAACTTCTTGCGGAATCGCTAACCAAAGCTGTGTGAACCCTAGACAAGCAGCGAAGTAAAAAAGAGTCCGCCTGACTGATTTCAGTTGGGCGGCAATTTTATGGACAAAAAAGGAGTTTGAAACCGAAATGATTCATCAATATAAACTGAACGGATACAATATCGTAATGGATACCTACAGCGGTGCCGTCCATGTCGTGGACGACCTTGCCTTCGACATCATCGCGCTGTACGAAGCAACGCCGGTCGAAGAGATTGTTACGATGATGCTGGCACAATATGCGAACGACCCTGAAATCAACGAAATGGAGATCCGCGATACGCTGTCGGATGTCGAAGAATTGAAGGCCAACGGGGAATTGTTCACGGAAGACTTGTACCAAGACCTTTCCATCGATTTGAAAAACCGCCAAACATTCGTGAAAGCTCTTTGCTTGAACGTTGCCCACACTTGCAACCTGACTTGCGATTACTGCTTCGCCAGCCAAGGCAAGTACAATGGCGACAGAGCGATCATGAAATTTGAAGTCGGCAAGCAAGCAATCGATTTTCTGCTTGAGAATTCCGGTTTCCACCGCAATCTGGACGTCGATTTCTTCGGCGGCGAGCCGTTGATGGCTTGGCGCGTCGTGAAACAGATCGTCGAATACGCGCGCAGCAAGGAAGAGGAGTCCAACAAGACTTTCCGTTTCACTTTCACAACAAACGGGATGCTTTTGAACGACGAAATCAATGAATTCCTGAACAAAGAAATGTACAACGTCGTTTTGAGCTTGGACGGACGTAAGGAAATCCATGACCGGCTGCGCCGCACTGTTAACGGAAAAGGCAGCTATGACTACATTTTGCCGAAATTCCAGAAATTTGTGGAAGGGCGCGGCGACAAGGAATACTACGTCCGCGGCACTTACACAGGCAATAACGTCGATTTCACAAACGACATTTTCCACGTGGCTAATCTCGGATTCGACAAACTGTCGATGGAACCGGTTATCTGCGACCCAACCGAACCTTACGCATTGACGGAGGAACATCTTCCGGCATTGTACAGACAGTATGAAATCTTGGCTGAGGAAATGCTGAAGCGCGGCGAAGAGGGCAACGACTTCACTTTCTACCACTACATGCTGGATCTTTCCGAAGGCCCTTGCATCCAGAAACGCATCTCCGGCTGCGGATCAGGAACGGAATACATGGCTGTCACTCCTTGGGGCGAAATATTCCCTTGCCACCAATTCGTTGGTGATGAAGAATTCAGCCTGGGTAATATCTGGGATGGCGTGACCAAACCGGAACTGCAAGGCCAATTCAAGGAAGTCAACTGCTATTCCAAACCGGAATGCCAGGATTGCTGGGCTAAATTGTACTGCAGCGGCGGCTGCCCTGCAAACTCCCTGCATGCGACAGGTTCGTTGAAAGGCAATTATGAATTCAGTTGCGACCTGTTCCGCAAACGCGTGGAATGCTCGATGATGGTGAAAGTCGCGGAATCGATCCGCGAGATGGAAGCCGAAGCGATGGCTGCTGAGTAAGAATTTAACGACATAAAATGAAAGAAGTGCGCGCCGGATTGTTGTCGGCGGGCGCTTCTTTTTGTTGTGGGGATGGGCGGAGCGGCTGCTCCTCCGGAGAAGGAGGCGTTGGCCGGAGGACGATCCAAAATTTTGACGCCACCTCCGACGAGCCCACCCTCCCCGGAGGAGAAATCCGAATGTCAGCCGGACCTCCGGCGAAGCCGGCTCTCGCCGGAGCAAACCCAAAAAATGTGGGCCATTCCTCCGGCCAACAATCAACAACCAAAACCCAACAGAAAAAACCGCACAATCGCCCGATTGTGCGGTTAAACATTCATTCACTTATTTTGCATTCAAATCTTCCAGAAATGCAACGATCCGTCGGCAGCCTTCGATGACGTTCTCGTCGCTGGCGGCATAGCTCATGCGGAAATAGCCGACTCCGGATTCGCCGAAAGCCGATCCAGGGATGACGCCGACGCCGGCTTTGCGCGCGAGGTCGATGCAGAAGTTCCAGTCATCGTCGCCGTACTGCTCCGGAATACGCGGGAACAGGTAGAAAGCGCCGTCCGGATTGTTCATCTTCAGCCCGGCAGCCGTCAAGCCTTCCAACAGGATGTCCCTGCGTTTGAGGTAGGCAGCTTTCATCGTGGCAGTCGCTTCATCACCGTCGCGGAAAGCAACACCGGCTGCCGTTTGTGCAGGGGTAGAGCCGCAAGTGACCAAGCTTTGGTGATATTTCAGAATTTCGCGGATCAGGTCCGCTTGGGCAGCGACAAAGCCGACGCGCCAGCCTGTCATTGCGTAGCTTTTCGAAGTGCCATTGATGACGATCGATTGCTCAGGGATATACTTGGCGATGGATGTGTGACTGCCGTCGTAGGTCAGTTCGCTGTAGATCTCATCGCTGAGGACAAACACATCATATTTCCTGACGACATCGGCCAAGGCTTCGACTTCCGCCTGCGTGTAAGTGGCTCCGGTCGGGTTGTTCGGATAGGTAAGCACGACCATCTTCGTTTCCGGATTCTCATCCAACGCCGCCGTCAGGTCCTCTGGTGTGATCAGAAAACCCGTCTCGGATGTGTCGATTTTGACGCTCTGGCCGCCAGCCAAATGCGTAACGTATTCATACTGCGGGAAGGCTGGCGATTGAATGATCACTTTGTCGCCCGGATTCATCAGCGCGAACATCGACGCAGTGATCGCTTCCGTTGCGCCGACAGTCAGGATGATGTCGGTCTCGGCGTTGTAATGCAGGCCGTATTTCCGCTCCATGAACTTCGCGACTTCCTTGCGGGTCTCAAGGACACCGGCGGAAGGGGCGTAATGCGTCTGATTCTGGTTCAAAGCCTCTGCGGCCGCCGCCTTGATGAAATCCGGCGTATCGAAATCTGGCTCCCCCATTGTGAAACGGATCAGATCCTTCACGTCGCTGATGGCCGCGTCAAAGTTGCGGATGGGCGACCCCTTCAGTTGCTTCACAAAACGGTTCGTTTCTCTGCTCATAATTTATCTCCTCCGGATGAAATATCCTTTATCAATGTATAGTCGAACATGCGCCAGCCGATTGCTGACGCCCAATATCATGAAAATAACATAACACGATTGCAGACGTATTTCTATGCAAAGTTGCGTACTCTTGGGTGAAAATTAGAAATCCGCGAGTTTGATGAGCGTTTTCACATAGGAGTGGCCGATCCTGCCCAGCACTTTCCGATCCGGAGTCCAGCCCGCGCCTTGCCATGCAACTCCAAAACACTTAGAGACCAAGTTGAATCCAGCTTCTGCCCCGGAGCGGTTGACAGTTCTGGCGGATAAGTGTACGATTAGAAAAATAAAATGAATCTCCAAGCAAAAAGAGGTCGCGGCTGGTCAAGATTACCGCAAGGGAAAGGGACGGTCGCCGAAGCATGCAGATGCTGGACCCAGGTTGAACAAATGTGGGGCTGTTCCATTGTTGTTGCCCGATGACAATGGATTGCGCTTTAGCTTGGTTGGGCGAATGCAGGTCTCCGTAGCCGTAAGCACTCGCTTACCGCTATTTTTTTTGCATTTCAGCAACAAACGGCTGCCTGCCGCATAAGGCAAACACAGGCTAGCATGCTATAATGGGCATGTTGGAACAGAAAAAATGATCGGGAGGAAACATCAAAATGAGCGAACTATTATTGACAGATGCTTACGAAATCGCAGCATATATCAAAGCTGCCGAAAAGCAAACACCTATAAAACTATACATCAAAGGGGATTTCGAGAATCCTGCCTACGAAGGCTTGAAATTCTTCGGAAACGGAGACAGCTACACAGTCTTCGGCGACGCTGCAGCGATCTATCCTTTCTTGGAAGAAAACAAAGATAAGATCAAAGATCATGTGATGGAATACGACAGACGCAATTCTGCGATTCCGTTGTTGGACACTACCAAAATTGAAGCGCGCATCGAGCCAGGTTCATTCATCCGTGATCACGTGACAATCGGCAAGAGTGCCGTCATCATGATGGGTGCGGTCATCAACATCGGCGCAATCATCGGCGAAGGCACAATGATCGATATGGGCGCGGTGGTCGGCGCACGCGGCACAATCGGCAAAAATTGCCACATCGGAGCAGGCGCAGTGGTTGCAGGCGTCCTTGAGCCACCATCGAAATCACCAGTCATCATCGAAGACGGTGTTCTGGTCGGCGCGAACGCTGTCATCATCGAAGGCGTGCACATCGGCGAAGGCGCTGTTGTCGCAGCAGGCGCAATCGTATTGGAAGACGTACCGGCTAACGCGGTTGTTGCGGGATCCCCTGCTAAAATCGTGAAGATGAAGGACGCTCAGACAAGCGAAAAAACCAAATTGTTGGCGGACTTAAGAGACTAATAACTAAACGCGGAGGGACCAGGTGAACAGCATGCAAATTGCAGAATTATATGATACGGTGAAGACGATCCGAAGGGAGCTCCACCAGATTCCGGAGATTGGCTTCGATCTGCCGTTGACTTCGGAATACGTCCGCCAAAAGCTGGTGTCGTTCGGTTATGAACCGATCAGCACCGCCGAAACGGGCTGGGTAGCCGTCCTGAAGGGCAAGTTCCCAGAGGCTGTCGCTTTCCGTGCGGACATGGACGCCCTGGAAGTAACCGAGGAAACAGGAGCGGATTTCGCTTCCCTTCATTCGGGCAAAATGCATGCGTGCGGACACGATGGGCACATGGCCTTATTGTTGGGTTTCGCAAAATACCTGAAGTCCCTGCCGATTTTGGAAAAGTCCGTCGTTTTGGTCTTCCAGCCGGCTGAAGAAGGCCCGGGTGGCGCGAAATGGATCATGGACTCCGGCATTCTTCAGGAGCTGCAGGTCAAAAAAATCTACGGTTACCACCTGTATCCGAGTCTCCCTGAAGGCATTCTCGGCTTGGCAAAGGGACCATTGATGGCGCGCAACGGCGAATTCGACATCACGCTTGAGGGCGTCAGCTCGCATGCCGGGCAGCCGCACTTCGGCAAGGATGCCTTGATTGCCGCCGCACAGATCCTGCTCTCGGTCCAGAACATTCTGGCCCGCGATCTTGATCCCTTGCAACCAGCTGTCGTGAACATCGGCACGCTCCATGCCGGGGAAGCCCGCAATATCGTGGCCGGAAAAGCCGAGATGACCGGGACGATCCGGAGCTACGATAAGGCGGTCTATGCATCCATCAAGGAGCGCCTTGCCGATATCTGTGCAGGCATCGAGCGCATGAGCGGCGTCATCTGCACGTTGGATATCCGCGATTTCTATCCAGAAGTCACGAACGATGCGGAAATGATCGGCACGTTGATGGACGCGTTGCCGGCAGATGCCTACGAAGTCGTCAAACCATTGATGTTGGCCGAGGACTTCGCTTTCTACCAAGAGAGCATCCGCGGTGCCTTCATCCTGCTCGGGACCGGCCGTCCCGACATGGGTTGGACGCACCCGCTCCACAGCAGCCGCTTCAACTTCGACGAGAAGGTGCTGCTGCAGGGAATCGCTTGCTATGACCTGATCCTGGAAAAGGAAGGGCTGAAGGGCTAAAAGCCAACAGTCAAGTTACCGAACACAAAATATACAACCAAAAAGCACCCTCACCAGGGTGCTTTTTTCTTTCGAGGCACATAACGATTGCCGTCCTCCGGTGAGGGGTGTTTCGCCGGAGGACAGGACCGCATACAGATGCTCACCTCCGACAAGCAGAAGACTCCTCGGAGGAGCGCCCTTTTATTTCCGGTCTCTTCCGGCAAAAGAACCCTCGCCGGAGCTGGGGGCCAGTTTGTATTGCACATCTCCCGCAGCCGCTTTTTGCCAAATTTGATCGAAGCGGGCAAACTGGATCAGCTGCCGCAATATTGCGCCACATCCAATAAAATTGTAAAGGTTCGATTAAGTTGATGGATGGGAAAAGCATTTTCTCCTCAAAAAAGGTACAATGGAATCATATATTGTATGAAAGAGGGGAAATTATGCATAAGAAAAGATTATCCGCATTGCTTTTAGGGTCAACAGCATGGCTTCTTGTCGCGTGCCAGAGTCCGGCAACAGACACAGCAGCCACCGAGGCGGCGACAAGCACGTCACAAGTACAATCAGATACAGAAACGACCAACGAAGCAAGCGATCAAGCTGCTTCAAGAGCGAGCAGTTTGGAAGCAGATGAGAGCGTGCAAGCACAATCCGCAGCAAACAGTACCACGGCGGATCCCGCAACGACCGCCGATACTGCTCAGACCACCGATGAGGCAACACTGATCACCGAGGCGAAACAAACAATCACGCAATTGACAGGCTATGTCGAAAGCGATGTGTACCTGTTTATCGTGGAATCGGTCGAGGGCAATGAAGTCACAATCAACGTCCGCGAAAACGGCACTGATGTAGCAAGCTCCGTCGGTTTTTACCGTTACAACGGAACGACCGGGGAATTGCTGGAAATGGATATCGTAACAGGGGAATACACCCGCCATCCTGCACAATACTAAGAGGATAGGTTTGAATCAAAAAAGGAGAGGGTGATGACGATGTTCGATTGGGGATTATTGGCGAAAATATTCGCGATCAGTCTGAGCTATGTGACGATGAACACGATCCGGTTCATGTTGACGATAAAAGGCTACCGCATTTTGGCGCCACTGTTGAGCATGGTGGAAATCGTCATCTATGTTTTGGGACTGTCGATGGTCATGAACAGTCTGGACAATCCACTCAATCTGGCGGCCTATGCGCTCGGTTACGGGGCCGGCATCGCTATCGGCATCAAAATCGAGGATTTGCTCGCGCTTGGGTACACAATGATCACCGTCATGACGCAGGATGTGAACAGCCCAATGCCGAACTTACTGCGCGATTTTGGCTATGGAGTCTCATGCTACCGAGCCCACGGGAGGGACGGCGAGCGGCTTGTACTTGAAATCCTGCTCACACGCAAAGCCGAACGCCATCTTCAGAACAAAGTATTGGAAATCGATCCGAAAGCTTTCATGGTTTCATACGATCCGAAATACATCCACGGCGGCTTCTGGTCCAAACGGGTCCATCTTGGCAAAAAATAAACAAATGAATAAATGAACGGGCAAGGAAAGGGGAAACGAGATGACAGAACTTGTGAAATTGGGAAGAACCGACCTACTGATCCATCCGATCGGGCTGGGGGCGAACAAGATTGCCGCAGCCAATCCGGAAACGAACACCGAATACGGCGGTGATGTGCTTTTGAGCGCGATCAACAAAGGACTTAACTTCATCGACACGGCGTTCCTTTATGGGCAGGGCACTTCCGAAACCATCATCGGCAAAACGCTGAAGGAACACAACCTGCGCAATAACGTGGTCATCGCCACAAAAGGCGCGCACGAGGTGACCGAAGCCGGCATCGTCTTGAACAACAATCCAACTTTCCTGACGGAGCAGGTCGAAAACAGCCTGAGACGTCTGCAGACTGATCATATCGACCTTTACTACATCCATTTTCCGGATGAAAAGACACCCAAAGCCGAAGCTGTCGGCGCGCTGCATCGACTGAAGGAACAAGGAAAGATCCGTGCCATCGGCGTTTCCAATTTCAACCTGGAGCAGCTGAAGGAAGGCAACGCCAACGGCTACATCGATGTTGTCCAGGATGAATACAACCTCCTGAACCAGTCGGCCGAAGAGAAGCTGTTCCCTTATTTCCGTGAGCGGGGCATTTCCTTCATCCCGTACTTCCCGTTCGCGTCAGGGTTGTTGGCCGGCAAGTACACGGAAGATTCGATCCTTTCGGAGAAACAACAGCAGCGTCCGCAGTTCCGGGGCGACACCTACAAAGACATCCTGAAACGCGTGGACCAGATTCGGCCACTCGCCGTGAAGCACCAGACCGGGCTGCAGAATATCGTCCTGGCCTATTATCTGTCCAAGGACATCATCGATGCCGTTATTCCCGGCGCACGCAACCGGAAGCAGGTGCTTGAAAACCTCGAGGCTGCAGAAGTGCGTTTGGATGTAGAGGATATCGCTTTGATTCAGCAAGCTTTCCCGGCGTCGTACCGCTTGCCGAAATGATTTTCCGTTTGTCCTAAAGTTATTTATTACAAAACGATGAAAAAAGCATTTGACATTCATTAGATACAGGCATAGAATTACATCATAATCTAACAAACAGAAGGGGGAGAATGAGGATGGATGCGACTTGCGGAATGTGTACGTTACTGAACAAAAAGAAAGCGTCGTTCTCATTCGATGCCCTAGTCATTCTAAAAGTGATTTAGCCCGGATTCTTACTTACTACAAGTAGAGTCCTCTTTCCGTTTCATGGGGCTCTCATTAAAGAATGAGCCTAATCACATAGGCTCATTCTTTTTTTTGTAGAGTTGAAAAGTATAAAATATTTTGAATCCAAAAGTGCATCACCTTTGGTGTTTTACAGGTTTGCAAAAGGTTTTATGCAATCAAAATGGTTGGCTAGCTTCACGGGTAAGCCCTTCGGAAATTAGATAAATCGTACCTATTGCGCTCTACGATGCTCAGTCGGCACGATTTCCTAAATTTCTTTCAGGACTGAACGAACCCGTTCAGCTTTTCTTATCGTTAAATCTGATAAATAATATAGATATGGAGTGGTTTGGATGACAGAAATGACACAGACAGCAGAACAAAAAGCGTTGAACATCGATTGGGAAAATCTAGGATTCAGTTACGTCAAGACGGATTATCGCTTCATTTCTTATTGGAAAGATGGGAAATGGGACGACGGCGAAATGACGACCGACAATAAAGTGCACATCAGCGAAGGCTCTCCAGTGCTGCACTACGGCCAATCCTGCTTCGAGGGGATGAAGGCGTACCGCACAAAAGACGGCAGCATCAACCTGTTCCGTCCGGAAGAAAATGCCAAGCGGATGATCCAAAGCTGCCAACGCTTATTGATGCCTGAGTTTCCGATTGATAAATTTGTTGAGGCCGCTAAAGCGGTAGTCAAAGCCAATGAAAAATGGGTGCCGCCTTACAACACCGGCAGCACACTCTATCTGCGTCCCTACTTGATGGGTGTCGGCGACAACATCGGTGTCAGCCCAGCGACTGAATACATCTTCTCCATCTTTGTCATGCCGGTTGGCCCTTACTTCAAAGGCGGCTTAACGCCGACGAACTTCATCGTGTCCGACTATGACCGTGCCGCGCCGCACGGTACAGGTGCAGCGAAGGTAGGCGGAAACTACGCAAGCAGCTTGCTGCCTGGTAAAGAAGCACACGATCGCAATTTCAGCGACTGCATCTATCTTGATCCAGCAACGCACACGAAGATCGAAGAAGTCGGCTCCGCAAACTTCTTCGGCATCACGAAGGACAACCGTTTCGTGACTCCAAAATCACCATCGATCCTGCCGAGCATAACCAAATATTCCTTGTTGTATTTGGCTGAGCACCACTTGGGCATGGAAGTCGAAGAAGGCGATGTCTTCATCGACAAGCTGGATGGGTTCAGCGAAGCCGGCGCCTGCGGAACTGCCGCAGTCATCTCTCCGATCGGCGGCATCCAGTACGGCGACAATTTCCATGTTTTCAATTCCGAAACAGAAGTCGGACCTGTGACGCGCAAATTGTATGAAGAACTGACCGGCATCCAATTCGGCGACTTAGAAGCTCCGGAAGGCTGGATCGTGAAAGTAGACTAATTCAATTGAATGCAGAGCAGCTCTCCCTCAGCATATGTGCTGGCGGAGGGCTGCTTTTTTGAGCTGGTGAGTGCTGGAGATGGGTGTGAGCGGAGGAGTACGTCAGCTCCGGTGAGAGGTGCGTTGCCCGGAGTACAGCATGCGCGCCAGCGACCAACTACGGCGAGCGAATGCTGGCCGGAGGAGAGGCGGTATCCGGCAGGCGTCCTCCGGCGAAGCCGACGCGGCCGGAGGTGACATTTTTCAATCTCACTAGCTCCGGCGAAAACCACCTTCGCCGGAGCCGGACAAATCGCACAATCGATGCTTATCTGTGGCAATCGCAGCCGCTTTTGGCTATGATTAAGCTATAGAGTTTGGCGGGAGGAAAAAATAATGAACGCATTAAGAAAATTCATCAAAAATCCAAACATTCGCCAAATCATGGTTTTGTTCCAGCAGCATTGGGGCCGGATGGAGATCGGGCGGCAGTCGGCTGAGATGGCCTACTATGTGCTGTTGGCGCTGCTTCCGACATTGTTGTTGCTGGGGAACATCATTCCGTTGTTACCGTTACCGCGGGAGCAGGTGCTGGCATACGTGGAAATGGCCTTGCCGCTTGAAATTCGCAACACCATCACACCAATACTGGAAGAATACTTGAACAGCGGCAGTGGCGGGGTGGTTTCATTCGGTCTGGTGTTGTCGATCTGGACGGCTTCGAAAGCATTCAATGTCTTCCAGAACGTTTTGAATCAAGTGTACAATACGAAGATGCGCAAGAATATCATCGTCCACAGGATCTTTTCGTTTGTGATCGCATTCCTGTTGGTCGCCATGATTTCGCTTGTCGCCGTACTGTTCATGTTCGGCAGGTATATCCGTGATTTCTTCGAAGAGTTTTTATCCATCCAGTTGGACTTCATCACCGCCTTCGAAAATGTCCGTTGGATTGGGGCCTTCCTGATCATCTCAGTCATCATGACGGTCATTTATTTCGTGGTGCCGAATGTGCGTTGGTCATTCAAGTTTTCGGTGCCGGGGGCGGCATTCGCAACGATCGGCTTCCTGTTGATTTCGCAACTGTTCTCTTTTTATGTGGGAGTCGCCGGGAGCCAAGCCATCGGAAACAGTGCAATTGGGGTTGTGATCACGTTGCTGTTATGGCTGTATCTGATGGGGACGGTGCTGATCCTGGGGGGCTTCCTCAATGTGATGCTGTACCATTATTTTCGGCCGTTGCCGATTGTTCTGAAGGAAGAGAGCCGCTATGCAATCCGTTATTCGAAGAACGCATTGGCGCTGACAGTCAACGAACAATCGCTGAAACGGCGCCTGATCCGCAAAAAACTGCGCATCCAAGGGAACAAACAAGCAGACATATGATTGAATCCGGTATGACGAGGCAGAGAGGTTTAGGTTTTTTTAAACCTCCTCGCCTTTTTTTTTGGGCGAAGTTTCTATATAATGAATAGATAGCACGCCTATTGTTTTTGAAAGAAAGGATTTAATCATGCGAAATCAACAAAATACGCAGAATGCGGATGTTTCAAAGATCGATTACGGCATTATCCTGTCCGTGTTCCTTCTGGCCATCATCAGTGTCCTGACGATTTATTCAACTACTGTCCTGCAGACGGACGGCGGGATCGATACGACCATCATGCAGCTCGTCTGGTACGGCATCGGCATCATCGCCGCGGCCATCGTGATGCACTTCGATTCCGAACAACTCTGGAAAGTCGCGCCGATTGCATACGGGGCCGGCGTCCTACTGCTGTTCCTGGTCCTCATTTTCTATGACCGCAACACCTATGCGCTGCAAGGAGCGAAGAGTTGGTTCCGATTCGGTTCCGTCACTTTCCAGCCTTCGGAAGTCGTGAAGGTCGCCCTCATCATCATGTTAGCGCGGGTCATGACCGAACACAACATGCATATCGATGACCGCACCGAAAAGACTGACATGAACTTGCTGCTGAAGATTGCCATGTGGTCGGCACCGCCGTTGCTGCTGGTCATCCTGCAGAATGACCTCGGCACGACACTCGTGTTCCTGGCGATCATCATCGGAATGACGTTCCTTTCCGGCGTATCCTGGAAAATTCTGCTGCCCGTATTCGGGACAATCGGGGCCCTTGGATCGCTGCTTATCTACCTGGTTGTCTATAACCGCGACGTGCTCCTGAATTTCGGCTTCCAGAATTACCAATTCGCCCGGATTGATTCCTGGCTCGACCCGTTTGGGGACAGCACCGGGGATGCCTATCAACTGGCTCAAAGCATGAAAGCGATCGGATCAGGCAAACTGTTCGGCAAAGGCCTCGGCGTTTCCGAAGTCTACGTGCCGGTGCGTGTGTCCGATATGATCTTCTCCACGATCGGCGAGAACTTCGGCTTCATCGGCGGATGTTTTCTCATTTTCATCTACTTCCTGCTGATTTATCAGATGATCCGCATCTGTTTCGATACGAAAAATGAATTTTATGCCTACATGGCGACGGGCGTCATCATGATGATCCTGTTCCACGTATTGGAAAATATTGGCATGACGATCGGGTTGTTGCCTATCACCGGTATCCCATTGCCGTTCATCTCGCAAGGGGGCTCGGCGCTCCTTGGCAATATGCTGGGGATTGGGCTGGTCATGTCGATGCGTTACCATTACCGCAGCTATATGTTCTCGGAAGAGGACGAACATTTCGGAATCTGACCCTAACTCAAGGAGGCAATTGCATTGATCACCATCTACCAACATCCCCAATGCTCGACCTGCAAAAAGACGCGCGCTTGGTTCGACGAAGAGGGCATCGCCTACGAATTGAAGGACATCCGCGAAGAGCGCCCGGACCGGGAAAGCATCCGCCAAGCGATCGCATCGGGCAATCTGACGCTGCGCCGCATCTTCAACACGAGCGGCAACCTGTACAAGGAAATGCAACTGAAGGACAAACTCGACAGCATGGACCTTGAAGAAGCACTGGACCTGCTCGAATCGGACGGCATGCTGATCCGCCGACCATTCGTCACAGACGGCACGCAGATCACGGTCGGCCACGACGAAGAGAAATTAACCACGACCTGGAAATAAGTGAAGGAGGAAAACAACATGACTGAAAACACAGTGAAATACAGCGAGAACGGCTTCTGGATCAAAAAGGAAGCGGGCAAGTACATCATTGGTCTGTCCGAAAAAGGCCAGGATGACCTGGGCGAAGTCAGCTTCATCGACCTGCCGGAAACGGGAGTGATCAAAACGACAGACACGCTGATCGGCGTCGAAGCCGCCAAAGCGATGACCGACTTGGCTTCTCCGTTGGCGGGCACGATCACAGCGGTGAACGAAGCGCTGGAAAACAATCCGGAGAACCTGAACAGCACCGATGCAACAGTGAACTGGATCGTCGAGCTGACGGATGTCGCGGATGAAGCTTTCGAAGCTTTGCAGAACGAATCCGGACTGTAAAAGAATGTGAAAAGACAAAATGGCAAGCATCCGGACATCGTCGTGTCCGAGTGCTTGCCTTTTTGATTTTTGTTTGTGCTCCGGCGAACGCCGGGTTGGCCGGAGGAGCCAGCCCCGGATTTACTTGTCCTCCTGCGAGGGAATCTTGGCAGGAGGACAGATTGAGTACCCTGTTCGTCCTCCGGGGAGGGTTGCCTCACCGGAGGACGCGAAACCTTTCCATACTCAACTCCGGCGAAGGGTTCCCCGCCGGAGCTGAGGCCCGAAACCCGAAATCCGAAACCATTCTAGCGCGAAGACCGCGCCACCAAATCCTCAAAGAACAGACGCATGTTCTTGGCTTCCGGTATCATTGTCTCCGGGTGCCATTGGATGGCGAGGATGCTTTGTTCCGGATCCGTCGCTTCGACGGCTTCAACAAGACCGTCGGGGCTGTATCCGACAGGCTGCAAGCCTTTGGCGACGACTTTCAAGGCTTGGTGGTGGAAGGAATTCACGGACAGCTTATCGCCGACGAGTCCGTGGAGGTGGCTGCCTTCCGTCACGACGACGGAGTGGGTCGCATATTTGAAGTCGGTCTTCTGTTGGTGCTGGATGCGCATTTCCGGATATTCATGGGGAAGATCCTGATACAGGCTGCCGCCCATCTGGACGTTCAAAATCTGCAAGCCGCGGCAGATGGCCAGGATCGGTTTCTTCTGTTTCAGTGCTTCCTCCACAAGCGCCATTTCGAAGTCGTCACGCAATGGGAAGGTCGCGCCGATATGCAGGCTCGGTTCTTCGCCGTAAAAGTTAGGGGAAACATCCTGTCCGCCCGTCAATAACAGCCCGTCGATTTTGGCGACGTAGTCCGCTGCCGTTTCGGGGGCGCCGATCGGAATGATCAGCGGATTGCCGCCTGCGGCCTGGATCCCTTTCACGAATCCGATAGGTGTGTAGGCGACGGAAATCCCTGAGAAAGCAGGGACAGCCTCCAGTAATTGGTTGCCGGTTATGCCGATCAATGGTCTCATATATGTTGTCTTCCTTTCGTTATTGGCTGATTTTTACCATTTTACATCATAATTGAGAATATGGGAAAGAATCGTTCTTATAAGTGGACAAAACCGGCCGATAGTTTATAATGATTATAAATTGAAAAAAATTATCGTTGATTAATGGGGTTTTCATAATGATTCCATTGCGAAAGGTTTTCAATTGGGTTAAAATAGTCGTAGTGTTAATTATGAAGTTTCGATTAAAATATATAGATTGTGAGGAGTTAATTTATGTCTACTTTAGAAATAATAGATCTGCATGTCTCCATTGAGGATAAACAAATTTTGAAGGGTGTCAACCTGGTGATGAACACAGGTGAGATCCACGCCATCATGGGGCCGAACGGTACAGGTAAATCGACTTTGTCACAAGCAATCATGGGTCATCCGAGCTACACGATCACACAAGGCCAAGTTCTGTTGGACGGCAAAGATGTGACGGAAATGGAAGTCGACGAACGCGCACGCGCAGGCCTGTTCCTGGCGATGCAATATCCGAGCGAAATCGCCGGCATCACAAACGCTGAATTCATGCGTGCGGCCATCAATGCCCGCCGTCCGGAAGACGACAAAATTTCGGTCATGAACTTCATCAAGAAGTTGGACGAAAAAATGGAAATCCTGAACATGCCGGAAGAAATGGCTGAACGCTATTTGAACGAAGGCTTCTCAGGCGGAGAAAAGAAACGCAACGAAATCCTGCAGTTGATGATGATCGAACCGAAATTCGCGATCCTTGACGAAATCGACTCCGGTTTGGATATCGATGCTTTGAAAGTCGTTTCCAAAGGCGTGAACCTGATGGCAGGTCCCGACTTCGGCGTCCTAATCATCACCCATTACCAACGTCTCTTGAATTATGTACACCCTACATTCGTCCATGTCATGATGGACGGCCGCATCGTGAAATCCGGCGACGCCAGCTTGGCGAAACGTCTGGAAGCGGAAGGCTACCGCGGCATCCGCGACGAATTAGGTCTAGATATCCATTTGGATGAAGAATAGGAGGACGTCACATGCTGAACGAAGAAAAAACGTCCTTGTTGGATGTGGTTCGCCTGTTTTCCATTGAAAAGGAAGAACCGGAATGGATGCGCACGAAACGTTTGGAATGGCTGGAAAAATACGAAGAGCTAGCTTTCCCATTGATGGAACGCATCAGCTACCACCGTTGGCCGCTCCTTGACACAACCATCTCCGCCGGTGCATACGGCGAGGAATTGGTGAATAGCCAAGGTCTCCAATACGACTTGGGCGACACACCGAAAATCGTACAATACGGAAATGTGACGCTGATGGAGCAATTGCCACAGCATTTGATCGATCAAGGCGTCATTTTCACCGACTTATATACAGCCGCTCAGGATTATCCTGAATTGGTCCAAGAATACTACATGACGACAGCCGTGAAGCCGGAAGAAGACCGTTTCACCGCTTTCCACACAGCCTTCATGAACAGCGGCGTCTTCCTATACGTGCCGAAGAACGTCGTCATCGAAGAACCGTTGGAAGCTCTGTTCATCCAGAATTCCCACGTGAAGGAAAGCTTCGTCAAACACGTGCTTTTGGTTGCTGACGTGAATAGCTCAGTCAAATACGTGGAGCGCTACGAAACCGAAGGCAACGAAAAGAACAGCGCCAACATCATCGTTGAAGTCATCACGAAAACCGGCGCGCAAGTCAAATTCTCTGCAGTCGACACCATGGGCGAAAACACTTCAGTCTACATCAACCGCCGCGGCCACCTGTTGAAGGATTCCTCCATCGAGTGGGCGATCGGCGTCATGAACGACGGCAATGTCATCTCCGATTTCGATTCCGATCTGATCGGCGACGGTTCCCACAGTGAAATCAAAGTCGTTGCTGTTTCCACAGGCAGACAAGTGCAGGGCATCGATACCCGCGTCACGAACTACGGCAAGCACTCAATCGGCCATATCCTGCAGCACGGGGTCATCATGGACCGTTCGACTTTGACTTTCAATGGCATCGGCCACATCATCAAAGGCGCGAAGGGCGCAGATGCGCAACAAGAAAGCCGCGTCCTGATGCTGTCCGATAACGCCAGAGGGGATGCGAACCCGATCCTCTTGATCGACGAGAACGACGTCACAGCCGGCCATGCCGCCAGCGTCGGACGCGTCGACCCGGAAGAGATGTTCTATCTTCTTTCCCGTGGTATCCCTAAGGCAGAAGCCGAACGTCTGGTCATCCGCGGATTCCTGGGTACGGTCATCGCGGCCATCCCGGTCAAAGAAATCCGTGATAGCTTGGTGGATATGATCGAAAGGAAGTTGATGAAGCTTTGATCGATGCAAAAAAAATCAAACAGGACTTCCCGATCCTTTTCCAGACCGTGAATGACGAGCCGCTGATCTATCTGGACAACGCGGCCACTTCACAAAAACCGAAACAGGTGCTGGAAGCCATCCAACATTATTACGAATTTGACAACGCCAATATCCACCGCGGCGTGCATACGTTGGCGGAACGCGCGACTTCAGCCTATGAAGCCGCCCGCGAAAAATTGCGCCGCTTCATCAATGCCGCTTCGATGAAGGAAGTCCTCTTCACCCGCGGCACGACAACCGGCCTGAACTGGGTTGCAGTCGGCTTCGGCGATCTGATCGTCGAAGAGGGCGATGAAATCTACATCACGCCGATGGAGCACCACTCCAACGTGGTTCCTTGGCAACAGTTGGCGAAACGCAAGAAGGCCAAATTGGTCTACCTGCCGTTGACTGCAGACGGCTTCGTCGATGTCGAAAAATCGGCCGAAGTCATCACTGCAAAAGGTAAAATCCTATCGGTTTGCCATTCCTCGAACGTTTTGGGGATCACCAACCCGATCAAGGAACTGGCTGCATTGATCCACCAGCACAACGGCTACATCGTAGTGGACGGCGCCCAATCGACGCCGCACATGAAAGTCGATGTGCAGGCCTTGGATGCCGATTTCTACGCCTTCAGCGGCCACAAAATGCTTGGCCCTACCGGATCCGGCGTGCTATACGGCAAGGAAGCCTTGCTTGAAAAAATGGAGCCAGTCGAATTCGGCGGCGAAATGATCGATTTTGTCTACGATCAGGAAAGCACCTGGAGCGTCCTGCCTTGGAAATTCGAAGCGGGCACACCGAACATCGCCGGCGGAATAGGCCTTGGGGCTGCCGTCGACTATCTCGAAGCGATCGGCATGGATGCCATCGAAGCCTACGAGAAGGAAATGGTTCGGTACGTGCTGCCGAAACTTCAGGCTGTCGAAGGCATCACTGTCTACGGTCCTGCCGATCCGGAAAAGCATACGGGCGTCATCACCTTCAATCTGGAAGGGGTCCATCCGCATGACTTGGCTACGGCTTTCGATATGGAAGGCATCGCTGTCCGCGCCGGTCATCACTGCGCCCAGCCGTTGATGCGTTATTTGGACGTATCCTCGACAGCCAGAGCGAGTTTCTATTTCTACAACACATTCGAAGAGGCCGATCAATTCATCGCCTCCTTGCATAAAATAAAGGAGTTTTTCAAAGATGGCTTTATCTAAACTAGAAAACCTATACCGCCATGTCATTCTTGACCACTCCAGTCATCCGCACAATTACGGCACCTTGGAAAACGCCGATGAACAGATCGAGCTGAACAACCCGACCTGCGGCGACGTCATCACTTTACAACTGGCGATGGATGGCGACACGATCACTGCCGCCAAATTCTCAGGCCACGGCTGCAGCATCAGCACAGCCAGCGCCAGCATGATGACGGACGTTGTCATCGGCAAAACGAAGGCAGAAGCATTGGCCTTGGCGGAAGAATTTTTCCTGCTGGTGCAGGACAAAATCGAGCCGAATGAGGAACACCTCGGCGAAGCGATCGTCCTGAACGGCGTCGCGAAATTCCCTGCCCGCATCAAATGCGCGACTTTGGCTTGGAAAGCTTTGGAAAGAGCGATTATCCAAGACAAAAAAGAAAAAGGGGAAGAACAAGCGGAATCCCCGCATGAAGGAGAGATTTTATGAGCGAAGTACCAGTAGTTGACGATTATAAATTTGGCTTTCATGACGACGCAAAAATCATCTATTCCACCGGCAAAGGGCTGACTGAAGAAATCGTCAGAGAAATATCCGAGTCTAAGGATGAACCACAATGGATGTTGGATTTCCGTCTGAAATCATTGGAAGCATACAGAAAAACAGGGCTGCCAAAATGGGGCCCGGATCTATCCACTCTCAAATTCGACGAAATCACCTATTTCCAGAAGGCCACCGATAAAGTCGCCCGGACTTGGGAAGATGTGCCTGACGAAATCAAGGAAACCTTCGAAAAGATCGGGATTCCTGAAGCCGAGCGCGCTTATCTGGCCGGCGTAACTGTCCAGTATGAGTCGGAAGCCGTCTATCACAACATGAAGGACGAGTTCGAGAAACTGGGCATCATCTTCACCGATACGGATACAGCCCTGAAGGAATATCCGGAAATCTTCAAGGAACACTTTGCGACTGTTGTGCCACCAACGGACAACTTCGAAGCAGCCTTGAATTCGGCCGTTTGGTCCGGCGGCACGTTCATCTATGTGCCTAAAGGCGTCCAATGCGATGTGCCGTTGCAGACATACTTCCGTATCAACAACGAAGGCTCCGGCCAATTCGAACGCACGCTGATCGTCGTCGACGAAGGCGCCAGCGTCCACTATGTTGAAGGTTGTACCGCGCCGACTTATTCGGCCGACAGCCTGCATGCCGCAGTCGTTGAGATCATCGTGAAGAAGGATGCTTACTGCCGTTACACGACCATCCAAAACTGGTCAGCCAATGTCTACAACTTGGTGACGAAACGCGCAGTAGCCCTGGAAAACGCGACAATGGAATGGATCGACGGCAACCTGGGTGCCAAAGTGACCATGAAATACCCGAGTGTCTTCCTGAACGGCCGTGGCGCCAAAGGAACGATGCTTTCCGTAGCTTTCGCCGGAAAAGGCCAACTGCAGGATACCGGCGCAAAAATGATCCACAACGCACCGTACACGTCCAGCTCGATCGTCTCCAAGTCGATCGCCAAAGACGGCGGGGCAGTGAACTACCGCGGACAAGTGAAGTTCGGCAAGAAATCGGAAGGATCGATCTCGCATATCGAATGCGACACGATCATCATGGATGACATTTCCACTTCCGACACGATCCCGTTCAACGAAATCCACAACGGCAAAGTCTCCCTAGAGCACGAAGCGAAAGTTTCCAAAATCTCCGAAGAGCAGCTTTACTACCTGATGAGCCGTGGCCTCAGCGAGTCCCAAGCGACCGAAATGATCGTCATGGGCTTCGTAGAGCCATTCACCAAAGAACTTCCGATGGAGTATGCAGTCGAGTTGAACAGACTGATTGCTTATGAGATGGAAGGGTCAGTGGGATAATACAAAAATAAGGACTAGAAATGCTTAAATTAAGTATTTCTAGTCTTTTTTATTTTGTAGAATTTGAATTAACGTTAATAATATCAACAATGATAATTTTTAGGGGAAATATTGTTCTACTACAATGTACTGAGTGAACCTATCTGCGCTACCTTCTTCGTGTTAGGATATAACTCGCTGAAGACTTGATTTGTCATTTTTGAGTATTATAGACGACACAGTTAGTGAAAGCAGGTTCACACTGAAAAGTAACTTGAATTTTTTTTGCATATTTAATTGAGGGATTAAACAATTTTAATGTTCTTAAATATTGATATTTAGGAACATAATTCGAATTTTTATGCAATAAGCAGAATCATTAGATGTTAACGTTTAGAAAAAGAACTTGGTTCAGCTGATCTTTTAAGCAACTATTGTTACCTGACATTGATATTACGAGTGAGACATAAGTCAAGCTTGATGGTAGTTGTCAATTTGTGGAATTGAATAAACTATGAAAAATTTATTAAGAGATTATGAATTACTATTTAGTCACCACAGTAGCCAGTTCTTTAAAAATATTGTGTTAATAGTTAAAAATACTGATATAATAGTAATCGAAAACTTCTCAAGTTAGTTAACAATAACAACAGCTATAGAGTTTGACAAAAATATTTTAGACTTAATCCATAATTATTCGAAAATAGGTGTCCAAGAGGATATACCCGTTATTTTATGTTTATGAAAGGAGAAGGTATGATAATTCCAGAACATATAAAGTGGCTTGTCGAAGAATGTGACATTGAAATGAGAGATGAAAAAATAATTAAATGCTATAAGCTTAACTATGATTTAGAAGATGATCAAACTTTAAGAATATGGGCAAAACATATACGGAGGCAATATGAATCAGATGAGTCTCTTGCTGAGTCTTTAGAAGAAACAGGTATGACTGCTGAAGAATACTTGCGTGAGAACGTTATCCCACAAAAAAGTATGGAAAAAGGCGCTACAATGAGGTCCGCTGATTTTGGGGAAATTGTCTTTTCTGATTTATTAGAGTTTATTTATGATTTTGAAGTGCCGAGATGCAAGCTTTACAATCGTGCCACTCCCACTCAAAGTGAACAAGGAACTGACATACTTGCATATAAATTCTATAATCCAGATTACAAACCACATCCAGAAGATCATCTGAGTTCAGTTGAATCTAAAATGGGAGCCACAACTTCTGATTTCGGCACACTGAATAAAGCGATAAAAGATTCAATAAAAGACGAATTCAGATACTCGATGACATTAAATTATTACCGTAAAAAATTGAAGAGTATGGGGAAGCATGATGAAGCGAGGAGAGTAGCTAGATTTCAAATGAAATCTGAAAAGGATTATATTAAAAGACTTATTGCGGGAGCTGCAATAAGTCGAGCCAACGTGGAGCATGATGTACAAATAGATTTTAAAGATGAGGGCGAAATTAGACTTACAAAAATTGATAGTATATTTTTGATTCACTGTGGTAAGTTGATGGATTTGGTTCATGACTTATATGAGAGGTGCATAGAATGATTCTAACAAACCGATCTGAAAGAATGTTAATGTACGAAAAAACTAAATCTAAATTGAGGGAGTTTTTTGTTGATGAGGTTGACTTTCCTGAGTTCCCTCTAAATTCTGCTGATTTAATTTACACAACAATATATGTTCTTTCTATATTTTGTGAAAAAGAATTCCTCGAAGATTACGATAAACTTTCAGAACTTCGAACAGATGATTTGAAAGTTATAGCTCAATACTTTGATTTCGCAGTACAAGCGGAAGAAGATTTGTCATATGATGCAACTCTACTTTTATTAGGAGCTATCACCTATTTTACTATTGAAAATTTTGGGAATTCTAAGGTGTTAATAGCTAAAATTGATCCAGCAAAGTTGGGATCAACCATTGAATTGGCAATTTATCAAATTCTCGAAATATTATTGTTTGATTCATCAAGAACCACTTTTGATAGTGATTCTATGTACGGTCCAATAGTACAATCAATTAGAAACCATTTTATGTATGGGAGCGATTTTCAGAAAATTTTTGATAATTATAAAAATCTTAGAACGAAATTAAAAAATTCAAATGATATATTTGAGGTATCATTCATCGATTTTGTCAAACCAATAATTACTTTGGCACGAGAATACTCTTCATGGATCGCTCTACCAAATAAATCAGGTGTGGAGATAGAAGCATGGGCCCCGTACCTTAATTTACCAAATAGTATTCATCTTCTTTGGCCAGCACAAAATATGATTATCAAGGATGGTGCATTAATCAATAAAAATTGCGTTGTTCCTCTTCCAACTGGTGTTGGAAAAACAAAGAGTTTTGAGTTGATTATTTACAAAAAATTGATGATTGAAGAGAGGCAGAATGTAGTTGTTATTGCTCCATTACGAGCACTCTACAACGAAATTTCTTTTAATCTGAATACTATTTTCAATACTTTCTCTGGAGTAAAAGTGACGGAGTTTACTGAAATTTACCAAGATGATACCACTTTTGATAATTCCAAAAAGAATATCATAATTGCGACACCCGAAAAGTTCAACTTTATTTTAAGACATCAACCACAATTCATTAATTATATCGATCTTTTTATCTTTGACGAGGCGCACCTTTTTGATGATCAATCAAGGGGGGTGAATTATGAATTGCTGGTAGCTGAGGTAAATAGACTTTCTAGCGCAGATAGTCAAAAAATACTATTTTCTGCTATTTTGTCTAATTCTAATCAAATCTCAGAATGGTTATTCGGTGAAAATAGAGTTGTTGATAGTGTCGATAAAATTGAAACATCAGAAAAATCGATTGGCTATTTTAGCTCCAATAACCAAATTCATTTTTATGATAATAATCTTGTGAATGAGGAATCATTCTTTGTTCCCAATATAATTCAAGCGCAAGATTTTAATATCAATAACAATAATTTCAACAAATGGAAATACCCGAGAAATGATTCTCCAACTAATAAGAGAGTCGATTTATGTATCTATTTTGTTAATAAGCTTGTAGAAAATGGATCTGTTGCAACTTTTGTTGGGAAACCCGCTTCCATTAATACGATAATGAAAAGAATGACCGAACTCAACACAAGACATAACATTATGCAGCAAACACTTGAACAAACTAATCAAATTGAGGTACAAAAATTTAGGAACCTTTTTCGACTTCACTATAATGATAATCATGTATACACACAAGTGTCATCATTTGGAGTACTTCCGCATTATGCTGCTTTATCTGAAGGGATTCGAGAATCTGTAGAGCATGCAATAAAGAACAATCACTACAAAGCAGTTATCAGTACGTCGACGCTGGCGGAAGGTGTAAATATACCAATTAAATATTTATTGATTCATTCTCTATCGCAAGGAGGCGGGACAATACAAAACCGGAAAATAGCAAATTTAATTGGTAGAACTGCTAGATCAGGGGTATATACTGAGGGATCAATTGTGTTAATGGATGAAACCATTTTTGATAACAGAAATAGAAATTATCGAGGGAAAATGTTATGGAGAGATAATAGGATAGCATTTGCAAACAAAATGATAGAAGAATGTAGGAGCCGTATCCTTATTCTGGTTGAAAGCTTCACACCAGATTTCGGTGGACATATTTTGCCTTCTTATAGTGTTACTGCTTGGATAAATGCATATTATTTGAAAGAATCAAATTGGAAAAGTCTGGTTTTAGATAAATTTAGTGAATTTTCTTCAGAGTCTTCTGAACGCGCAAAACAGGTTACTGAGGATTATGCTAACAATATTTTCCGGGTTATTGACGATTTAGAAAACTATTTATCATTCATTTATGTTGAAAAACGCAATGAGATAGATTTCGAAGAACTCGTTAAAGGAATATTTGAAAATACTTTTGCTGTTTATTTGGCCGATGAGAGCCAGGAAAAGTTACTAAAACATATTTTCAAAAGTATTTCAATAAAAGTTCAAAATATGATTGATGAAGATAATAAATTCTTTTACTCAAAGAGTTTGTACGGTCTTGATGTTTCAGAAAGAATCTTCGAAAGGGTTAGGGGTTTAGAAGATGAACTTGCACAAATGAATTTAGACGAAATTATCATGATTGTCATTGAATGGTATTATCAGCTCTTTGAGGTAACGCTGGATCTTGATTTGTCAAATTATCTAATAGCAGTAAATGCATGGATATCAGGGAAATCAGTTCTAGATATTCAAATAATGCTTGACGAAAATCAATTTCAAAAGGTTGAAAAAATACTGAAGAATTGCATTTCTTATGATTTCTCCTTTTTCATTGGTGCGCTCTTGGATGCAGTCAGTGAAGAGAACTCTGTACTGATAGAAAAACTTACCAAAATTCAGAAAATGATTAAATATGGTGTCAGTAGCGCTTTCTCAATAGAATTTTGTGAAAAAATTGCCAATGATCGTATGTTAGCTAATTTGATTGATGATTTATTGGGAAATCAAAAAAATAAAAGTGTCTCATTTTATTCAGTAATCAAAAATTATTCAGATAAAATATTCTTGGAATTAAAGAGTTACCCTGATTATTACATTCAAAAATTATCACAGTACTTGAACTCTGCTCCAAATTAAATTGTAAAAATTAAATATTATTTTGTCAGAAAATATATAGCTGAAGAATGCGCAAAAAGCCACTAACATGCAATAATTTATATGTAAAAAATTGTTATTTTACTCTAGCATGTTTTCACGGTAGTTGCTTACATAAAAGAAAAAATCCCACTTTGGATTTTTTGCAATACTTTAATATTTGCTAGAAATTTTATTTTTCTAGTATTAGTTAATAGTTTTATGGGAAATTTTTTCAAAGGGAGGATGTTTCTATTGAGTTTTGTATCTATAGCGGGGAATAAAAATTATATTAATATTATGAGCGATGGAAGAGCTGTTTTTAACGATGGAACAATTCAAAATGATTGGGAAAAATACAGGATAATTGGAGAAACTCGATTTATAGCTTTTGCAGGGACTGTTCATTCTTGCTTTTCAGTTGTAGATATTGCAATAAATAAACAGCATTTATCTTATGAGTTGTGGACAACAGAAGTAAGAAGGGCAACAAAATCGATAGCTTATTCCGATTCTATGAGCAAGGCTATGATATGTGTTGGGGGATGTGATGAAGGGATTTTGAAAATAAATACTTTTTCCAATAAACCGGAACATGAGGATACTAGTATTATCTTAAGTAATACAGATATAGCTTATGTATTTCTTCATAATATTGAAAATGAGTTGAATTTGGAGAATGAATTTATGCAAATGGCAATGAGATATGGTTCTTTTGAGGCTAGTGACATTTTATTAGCGCAAAGAGATTTGAACAATTTAGTATCAGATGTCAATCCAAGTATGGTTAACAAGAATGTTTCATCAATAACTCTAAAAGTTTATTAATCTCCCACTTAGTTTCAGTAGTTGCATTCTTTGGTTGTTATATTGGATGTGTTCTATTTGGTATCATATGCTGTTTTGTAGTATCAATAAACATTTTCAGATCGAATGAGCAGTTACATAATAGGTAACTTTCTTACATGATATCCGAAAGCGTCATTGAAAGAGTCAGTAGTATAACACACAAATAAACAACCGCAAACGTTGATATACTCACGTTTGCGGCTTTTTTGCGTGTTACGAACTCCAGCGATGGATCACCGGAGAACTCAAACATAACCGGACCTCCGGCCAAGGACCATTCGGCCGGAGGTCAACACCGAAAATGAGTCTTCATCTCCGATGAAGACCGCTTCGCCGAAGGAGGGCGGGTAAGGTGGTATCTGATCTCCGGCGAGGACCTTGCAACCGGAGAAGAAAAAAAAACAACCTCAATTCCTCAGGTTGCCTTGCGATCCAAGCAATCCCCTCCCTCTTTCCCCACAAAATAATATAACCATGGTTACGCTTCATTTTTTATTTTCATAATCAAAAGCACGCTATTTACGAATTAAGGTATCAAGAAGGCACCACATCTTGTGGAAGGACGGGACAGTGAGGTATTCTATTGGAAATTCAAGAAGTTCAGAAAGTTCTGACAGTAATGAATTTAAAGAAATGTGAGAGGAGGGAATAAAATGTCAAGTTTCTTTAGTTGGGATCTTGTGTGGGAATTTTTTCCAAAAATTCTCAGTGCGTTGCCCGTGACATTGTTGATTGTAGGCATTGCGACTCTTGTAGGCTTGGTGTTAGGAAGTTTTATTGCGTTCATACGGGTGGAAAAAATACCGATATTGAATCAAATCGCCGCAGTATTTGTTTCCTTTATTCGCGGGACGCCGATTCTCGTCCAGTTATACATCGTTTATTACGGTATACCCAGCCTCTTACAGGCGATCCAAATTGATGTGTCATCATGGGACAAAATTATTTTCATCTACATTACGTATGGATTGAACACCGCAGCGTTTCAATCAGAAACCATTCGAGCAGCAATCTTGAGTGTACCTGTCACGCAGAAAGAAGCCAGCATCGCTTGTGGATTGACGAAGTCGCAAATGTACCTGCGGGTCATTCTTCCGCAAGTTGTGCTCGTCGCATTGCCATCATTCGGTACCACGACCGTCGCTTTGCTGCAGGATACATCGTTGGCATTTACAATCGGGATCGTGGATGTGGTAGGAAAAGCGCGGGCCATTGGTGCTGTGACCTACCACACGTTGGAGGGATACGTAGGCGCGGCAATTCTGTTCATTACTTTGAGCGTTATCCTCGAAAGAGTCTTTGACGTGTTGGAGAAACGGATGAATTTCACCGAAGCAAAAAAATCGTCATTCCAACTGCCAAGATTATTCCTTATTAAAAATAAAGAGGGTCAAATGAAAAAGGTTCAAAAAATCGAGACAAATTTGAAGGAGGAATTATTATGAAAAAATCAACAGTGGGATTCGGAGCAAGTTTATTGATGGCAGGGGTTATCTTGGCTGGGTGCAGCAGTGGTTCAGCTGAAACCGAAAGTGCAGCAGACAGCGGCGCGACAGAGATTAAAGTAGGTACAGGGAATGAAGCTCTGCCATATGCTTATTTGGACGAAAATGGCGAATATGATGGCTATGATGTCGCTGTAGTGAAAGCCATTGATGAAAAATTGACGGATTACACGTTCACTTTTGAAGGAGCGGACTTCCCCACAACATTGTCAAATTTAGAGAGCGATAAAGTTCAGATGGCGGCTTTCGAACTTGAAGTAAACGCAGAGCGCCAAGAAAAATTTGTATACGGGGATGTCGGCTACGTGGTATGGGACACATACATTGTCTCTGATCCGGATGCAGGGACGGTTTATGAGACCTTTGACGATCTTGCCGGCAAAAAAGTCTACGCCACAACTGCGACAAACCAGGCAGCAATGGCTGAAACCTATTTAGAAGAAAATCCCGATGCTTTTGAATTAGTTTATGGCGAATACAACAACGAACAGATCGTTCAAGCGATTACTTCTGGAGCCGTGGATGCATCATTAGCACCAAAATATCAAGTTGATAACTGGAACCGTTCCTTTGATGAAAACTTAGCGATCGGCAGTGAACCAGTGCATAATTCGGATGCTTACCTGCTCTTCAATAAAGAAGCCGATCAAGCCTTCATCGATGCCGTGAACACAGCGTTAGAGGAATTAAAAGCGGATGGAACCATTAAAGAACTTTCCGAAGAATACTTAGATGGTGATTACGTTCCAGAATAAGAAAGGATGAGGGCCATGAGTTTCAAATTTGAGGTGATGATCCAATCATTGAAAGTAGCAAGCCAATACATTGGCACAACATTATTCATGGCCATCACATCGATAGTCATCGGCGTTATTTTAGGATTAGGGATAGCGTTGATCCGGCTTTATCGTATCAAAGGACTGAGCCAATTTTTCCAAGTGGCTGTCACTTTATTGAAAGGCATTCCGATGGTATTGATTATTCTCGCTCTGTACCTGGTCGCTTCCAAACAGTTTGATGTTTGGTCAGAATCCATGAATTGGTCGCTTCGGTTCAGGGATTTCAACATGGTATGGATCGCCATTTCCGCATTGACGTTATTGGCCACGATCAACAGCAGCGAGATTTTTCGCGGAGCATTTGCGGCTATCAAAAAAGGGCAGTTCGATGCCGCCAAATCGATGGGCATGACCGACCTGCAAACGATTCGCCGGGTTCTGTTGCCGCAAGCAATCCCTATCTCTTTACCGATGTTCAGTAATTTATTGATCAGCTTGGTTAAGGCTTCGTCCTTAGCCTCGATGGTCAGTGTCGTCGATGTCTTTGCAGCCGCGAAGATCACAGCCCAGCAAAACTATCGCTTCCTGGAAGCCTATGTGGCGGTTGCGGTCATCTATTGGGGAATCAGCCTGGTGATCGAAAAAGGTGCGCAAATCCTTGAACAGCGCATGACCCGTAAATTGAGGAGGGCGATTTTATGATGGAAGTACGCAATATCCACAAGCGCTTCGGCAAGCAAGAAGTCCTCAAAGGCATCGATATGGATGTTGCCAAAGGCGAAGTTGTCACACTTCTGGGGCCAAGCGGTTCCGGCAAAACAACTTTTCTCCGCTGTCTGAATTTTTTGGAACGGGCAGATGAAGGCAGCATTCTCCTTGGAGAGACCGAAACGATCGTAAACAAAGCCAATCCGAAAGAAATTTTGGCGCACCAACGCCAAACCGCGATGGTCTTTCAAAATTATGCGTTGTTCCATAACAAGACAGCGCGCGAAAATATAGTGATGCCGCTGTTGCTGACGAAAAAAAGGACAAAGCAGGAAGCGTATGAAGTGGCAGATGCTTTGTTGCAACAAGTGGGTTTAACCGAACGCCAAGATTTTTATCCCAGCCAATTATCCGGCGGCCAGCAGCAACGAATCGGAATTGCACGGGCCTTGGCGTTGAATCCCAAAGTGATCTTGTTCGATGAACCGACCTCAGCATTGGATCCGGAATTGGTCGGACAAACGCTGACGCTCCTTCGGGACATCGCAGAAACCGGCGCAACGATGGTGCTGGTGACGCATGAGATGAAATTCGCTTATGAAGTGTCGGACAAAATCATCTTTATGGAAAACGGCCTGGTGGTTGAACAAGGCTCACCCAAAGAAGTATTTGAACAAACGAAAGAGGAGCGGACAAAAGCCTTTTTGTCCCGCTTCACAACTCAAATGGCAAGATAGGGGAGGAAATAAGATGGCATATCGTTTCGCAAATCGTATCGAAGGATTGAAATCATCGCCTTTAAGGGAGAATGCAAATAAAAATATGGAAGCCAAAGATGTGATTTCATTTGCTTACGGCTTTCCGCCAGTTGAAGCTTTTCCAATGGAGACACTCCAAAAAATTTCACAAAAATTATACACAGAAGTCGATCCGGAAACGTTTTTGCAATATGGTGCCTCTGAAGGCTATCCCTTGCTGCGTAAGCTGGTCAAAGAACGGCTGGCTGCAACCGCCAATCTTCACAATGAGGAACAGGTGCTGATAACATCTGGTTCCACCCAAGCGATGGACATTGCAGTGAAAGTCTTTTGTGATGAGGGAGACGTTGTGCTCTGCGAAGAACAAACCTTTTCAGGCGCGGTGAATGCCATCAAAGGCTATGGAGCCATTCCCTTACCGATTCCGATGAACGTTTCAGAAGAATCTGTCGATGTGGAAGCTCTGGAAGAAATGCTGCGTTTTGATCAACGCATCAAGTTCATTTACCTCATTCCCACATTTCAAAATCCATTGGGGACATCGATTCCTTTGGAAAAACGCCAAGCGATCTACAATTTGGCCCAGAAATATGATGTGCTGATATTCGAAGATGATCCTTATGGTGATCTCCTGTACTACGGCGAACCGATCATGAAGCTGAAGGAGATGGATACGGACGGGCGCGTCATGTATGCTGGTTCGTTCTCCAAAATTTTGGCACCAAGCGCACGCTTAGGCTTCATTATGGCGCCGGATGAGATCATGGAAAAACTGGTTTTGGCCAAGCAAGTTTCCGATTCCCATACCAATTTTTATTGGCAAGTGATGCTGGCGGAATTCATGCAGAATCATCAGTTTGAAGAACATGTCTCGGAGTTGAAGCTGTATTACAAGGGGAAATTTGAAGCGATGGTTGCGGGCCTTGAAGCGTTGCCTGAAGACAAAATTCAGTTCATCAAACCGACTGGCGGCTATTTCATCTGCTGCAAAATGGCGGATGACTTGGATCCGGAAACATTCTATACGGCATTGGATGAAGCCAAGGTCGCCGTGATCCCTGGAAACATCATGAGTGTGGCGCAAGAAGGCTATGAACGTTATTTCCGTTTGAACTTCACAAAACCGACAATGCAAGAAATCGTGGAAGGCGTAAAAGTGCTTGGTGAAGCTTTGGAACAAGCGACACCTGCATCATCCAAACAAGTGATTTGAGGAGGATATTAAATGAGATTGATTTATTATGGGGTCAGTGCTGACGAAGAAAAATTCATCAAGCGTTGGAGTTTCAGCAACAAGATACCCGTGACCATCATCAACGAAGGCATATCCAGCGAAAATGTCCATTTCGCCGGCCCCCATGATGGGGTCTGCCTGTATCCGAGTCCGGAAATGCGCCAAAGCGAGCTGCTTTATCGCAAATTGCGGGAACAAGGCATCCACCAGTTGTCGGTCAAATCGACCGGGGTGGATGGGATCAACTTCGAATGGGCGGAAAAATATGGCTTGACCGTGACGAACGTTCCTTCTTACAGTCCCACTTCAGTCGGTCATTTTGCGATCATGTCGATTTTGATGGTCCTGCGGAATATCCCGACCGTCCTGCAAACTAATTCATCCCGTAAAACAACAATTGGTAGAGAACTGCAAGATGTGACGGTCGGAATCTTAGGGACAGGCCGGATCGGTTCTGTGGTCGCGGAAGGGATCCATGCTTTAGGTGGTCGCGTGATCGCATCAAGCTCAAAAGAAAATCCGCGCTTGAAAGGGAAAGTCAGCTATGTTTCTTTTGAAGAACTGTTGAAAGAATCGGATGTTCTTTCCATACACATCCCCTTATCTGAGCAGTCCACTTATCTATTTTCAGAGGAAACTTTTGCGAAGATGAAGCAAGGAAGTTGTCTGGTGAATACAGCGCGCGGAAAAATTGTCGATACTGAAGCATTGATCCAAGCTTTATCAACAGGAAAACTGGCTGGTGCAGCCTTGGATGCGTTGGAAGACGAGGAAAAATATTTTTCCGTCGGTTGGGAAAAGAACCCGTATCATTCCCGCTTGATGGCCTTGCCGAATGTCATGATCACACCACATATTGCCTACCATACAGAATTGGCCGTACAAGAAATTGTTGAGACCTCATTAACCAATGCGCGGGATATTATAACAGCAGGAATCTCGCGCAACACGGTCTCGCTTTGAGAATTAAAAAGAAGGAGGAGATGAAGATGATCCAGGCGCAAATAATAGGGCTGAAAAAAAGCTTCGGTAAGAACGAAATATTGAAAAACGTAGGGTTGACAATCAATAAAGGCGAAGTTATCTGCATTATCGGACCGAGCGGATCTGGAAAAACCACCTTCTTGCGTTGCTTGAATCTCTTGGAAAGGCCCGATGCAGGCATGTATGAACTCGGCGATCTTCGCTATGACCTGAGTCGTATTGGTTCGCATCAGAGCCGGGAAATTGCCAGAAAAACGGCGATGGTTTTTCAATCTTATGAACTGTTCAGCCACATGACGGTTCTGCAAAATGTGATGGAAGGATTGGTTACACCCCGGAAAGTCCCTAAAAAACTGGCAGAACAAATTGCCACTTCCGTCCTTGAAAAAGTGGGCATGGCGGACAAAGCCGGGATGTATCCGATTCAACTATCCGGTGGGCAGCAGCAACGCGTCGGCATTGCCCGAGCAATGGCGTTGTCTCCAGAGTTGTTGTTGTTCGATGAACCCACATCAGCCCTGGATCCGGAACTTGTTGGGGATGTGTTGAATGTGATGAGGCAATTGGCTGACACGGGTCAAACGATGATCATCGTAACCCATGAGATGCAGTTTGCGCAAGAAGTGGCGGATAAAGTTGTTTTTATGGCGGATGGGGTGGTCGTTGAATCCGGAACACCTGCAGAAGTCTTTGATGACCCTAAACAAGAACGGACAAAACAATTTTTGATGCAAGTCCGTTTCAAAACAGCAGTCTGAGAGGGATGACATGTGGAATATACGGAAGTGAATAGCAAGCTTTGGACCAAAGATTTTCTCTTGGTGAACAGCATCACGTTTTTGGCAATGACGGCAATCACGACCCAAATGGGAACATTGCCCCTCTATGTGACTGCCCTGGGTGGGTCTAAAGCGGTTGCCGGAAGTATCGTAGGAATTTTAGGCATCTCGGCTTTGTTTTTCCGATTGCCGATCGGAATACTATTGGATCGATACGGTCGCAGGCTGTTGCTCACAATCGGTCTGGGGATTCTTTTCCTTGATTTTGCCTTGTTGAATGTGCTGCAGACGCTCCTGATGCTTTTTTGTTTACGTTTGGTCCAAGGCATCGGCAACAGCATCCAAGCTACAAGTGCTGCTACAATGGCGGCGGATTTGATTCCAAAGGAACAGTTATCTGTTGGCTTGGGATACTTCAGTATATCCCAAGCAGTCCCAGGCGCAATCGGACCTTTGCTGGGGTTGGCTGTGGTGGAAACATACGGATTTGAGGCCTTGTTTCGAGTGGCGCTTTTGTTGACAAGTGTCGCTTTTGTATTAAGCTTTTTTCTGAGTACGGAATCGCCAAGAACGCTTTTTTTCGGAGAAAAGCCAAAGACGAAGGGCGGAGCGACGGAAGCATTGTCCGTCATGAAGAATCGGGGCGTTATTTTTCCTAGTCTGATCATGTTTTTGATCTGCTTTGCGAATTCCGGCGTCATCGCATTTATCGCACAGTTTGCGATCGAAAAGAAAATAAGCGGAGCCGGATACTACTTTACAGTGATGACGGTCGTCACGGTTCTGATCCGTTTTCTATTCCCCCAATTGTTAAAACGCGTCAATCAAACGTTTTTGATTTGCGGAAGCATATTGAGTATCAGTGCAGCGTTTGGCATGCTTGCTTATGCCGATGATCTTGTTCATCTTCTTTTAGCGGCGGTCCTATATGGGATTGGCTTTGCCAGTTTGCTGCCGGTCATGAATACGATTGTTTTGCAAAGCATTTCCGATCATGAACGCGGGCGCGCGATAGCGATTTTCTCGGCTGCCCTGGATGTAGCCTATGGTGGCGGGGCGATGCTTTGGGGTGTCATCGCCGGTTTGTATGGATTTCAAGTCATGTACCTCTTTTGTGCAGGATTTGGATTAACCGCTCTGTTTGCTTACCTTTTGTTTGATGGCAGGAAGAAGCAAATGTCATAAAGCATGACACATCCTGTGAGCCCAGCCTTGCAACTCTTATCCTTTCTTACTAAAATTAAGAATATGATGAGAGAATGGAGTGGCCATTATGGATGTGTTAGATCGGAAAATTTTAAATATTATGCAAAAAAATAGCCGGATCACTGTCAAACAGATTGCCGAAGACTGTTTCATCTCGTCTCCATCTGTATCCGTGCGTTTACAGAATTTGGAGAGTATGGGTTACATTCGTACGTATCAAGCTGTTCTTGACCATCAGAAGTTGGGCTTTTTGATAAAAGCTTATGTGAATTGTGCAGTCAATGCAAAGGATAAACAAGATTTTTACAGTTACGTCGAAGCAATCCCCAATGTCGTGGAATGCGACTGCATTACCGGTGATTTCTCGATGTTATTGAAGGTCTACTTCACAAACACAATCGAGCTTGATGAATTTATCACTGACCTGCAACGCTTCGGCGATACCAAAACGCATATTGTCTTTTCAACAAATGTCGGTCCCCGTGGGCTGCAAATCCAAATAAACGAATAAGCAAAGACGCCGAGAGTCATTTTCGGCGTTTTTGCTAATTTTTTTGAAGTTTGGGATGGAATGAAATCGCAAAAGAGGCCTGCGGAGGACCTCAGCTCCGGTGAGCGACCCTCTCGCAGGAGCCCAATACCGAAAACAACATTCATCTCTGATGAAGACCGCTCCACCGGAGAAGGTAGGGGAATTGTTGGCTGATCTCCTGCTAGGGTTTCTTCACCGGAGGAGAGAGCATAAAATTAGCACCACCTCCGTTCATAATTGCGGAACATACGCGGGGGGAAATGCGGATATATTTTCTTGAAACCGCGCTGAAAACGAATTGGGACGGCTTTTAATCGAATTATTGGTTGCTTCCTCATCTGAATCCGCATACAATGGGTGTGCAACTTTAGACAGTTTTTGTTCAACAACCGCCATATTTTTCGAATTGAATGCTTGTTATTATTAACTCATCAAATGAAAGCGATTCATATATCGAGAAGGTGGTAAAGAAATGGTGATTACAGAACAATTATTTGTGACGAAGGAATTGGTTGAGTCGAAAATCGACTTGCTGATCGAAAATCTGACGACAATCAAAGATGACAACGGAGACTTCCTGTTGGACTTCGACGGACTGAAAGTCGACGACAAGAGCTGGACGGTCTGGAACTGGCCGCAAGGTGTCGGATTGTACGGCATCTATAAAAATTACCGAAACACAAAAAATCCGCGCTCGTTAGCGGTTGTCGAAGAATGGTTCGAAGCACGGATGACCGAGGGAGCTCCGCCGAAGAACGTGAACACGATGGCGCCGCTGCTGACGATGGCTTACCTGTACGAAGATACAAAAGACTCATGCTACTTGCCTTATCTGGAACAATGGGCCGAATGGGTCATGAAGGATATGCCACGGACGGATGAAAACGGATTGCAGCACGAAACCTACGGACCCTCGAACACGAACCAATTGTGGGACGATACCTTGATGATGACGGTATTGCCGCTCGCGAAAATCGGCGTTTTGTTGGACCGTCCCGAATACCTGGAAGAGGCGCGTTACCAATTCCTGCTGCACATCAAATTCCTGATGGACAAGAAGACAGGCCTTTGGTACCATGGCTGGACTTTCGAAGGCAACCACAACTACGCCGGAGCGTTCTGGGCCCGCGGTAACTGCTGGTTGACGATTGCGATTCCGGAAATCATCGAGATCATGGACTTGCGTGAAGGCGATGCATTCCGCGCATTCCTGATCCAAACACTCGAAGCGCAGGCAAAAGCGATTACGGAATATCAAAATGAATGCGGTTTATGGCACACACTTTTGGATGACCCGACATCGTATGTTGAATCATCCGCAACAGCCGGATTTGCTTACGGTTTGCTGAAAGCGGTTCATAAGCGTTACTTGCCGCAGGAATACAAAAAAGTCGCCTACAAAGCAATCAACGGTCTGTTGGAACAGATTGACGAAAAAGGCGAAGTGCAGAATGTGTCGGTCGGAACCGGCATGGGCGATTGCCTGGAATTCTACAAGAACATCGATAAAACGGCGATGCCGTACGGACAATCATTGACAGTATTATGCTTGACGGAACTTCTCGTTTCATACTGCTGATCATACAAACAAGGGAGAAATATCATGAAGAAGAAACATTTATTATCAGTTGTTTTGATGTCCGTACTGGGCACCGGCTTGTTGGCCGGTTGCGGAAATTCCGAGGTGTCAGCAAAAGATGCCATCGTACTGCGCTATGCCTACGCCAGCAACAGCCAACCGGTCATCGATTCGATGAAGGAATTCGGTCGTTTGATCGAAGAGAAGACAGACGGCGAAGTCGTTATTGAGTATTTCCCGGACGGCCAACTCGGCAGCGAAACGGAATTGATCGAATTGACACAAACCGGCGGGATCGACTTCACGAAAGTCAGCGGATCCGCATTGGAAAGTTTTTCGAAGGATTACTCGATTTTTGGGGTACCTTACATCTTCGACAGCGAGGAACATTTCTACTCGGTCATGGAAGATCCCGAAATCATGGACGGCATCTACAACTCGACTGCAGAACTTGGCTTTGTCGGTTTGACTTATTACGATTCCGGTCAACGGAGCTTCTACATGACGGACGGTCCGATCAATACGCCTGAAGATCTGAAAGGCAAAAAGATCCGCGTCATGCAGAGTGAAACAGCGATCAAGATGGTCGAATTGCTGGGCGGTTCCGCTGTTCCGATGGGAAGCAGTGAAGTCTACACTTCGCTCCAGTCCAACCTGATTGACGGAGCGGAAAATAACGAATTCGTATTGTACACAGCCGGCCACGGTGGGGTTGCGAAGTACTATTCCTATGACGCCCATACGCGCGTTCCCGATGTTGTGATCATGAACGATGCCGTAAAAGAACGCTTGAGCGACGACCAGTACGAAGCGGTTCTGGAAGCGGCTGAAGAATCTACGGTTTACGAGAAGAGCGTGTTCAAGGCAGCTGTCGAGAAAGAAAAAGAGACTGCAGTGGCAGAATATGGCATCGTGTTCAACGAAGTGGACATCGCACCATTCCAAGCAGCCGTAGAACCGTTGCATGAACAATTCAAAAATAATGCGACCTACAGCGAATTGTACAACATGATTCGCGCGCACGCTGATGCAGAGTAAGGGGAGAGTATGATGGAAAAAATAAGAACGTTTTTAGATAAGACGTTGGAGATCCTGTGTTCGGCGGTGTTCGTCGTTATGATCCTGACGACGTTGTACCAAATCTTCATGAGAACAGTCATGAATAATCCAAATACGGTAACGGAAGAATTTGTCCGCTTCAGCCTGGTGTGGTTATCCATGTTGGCGATGGCTTACGTTGTAGGCAAACGCAGCCACTTGGCGGTGACATTGTTGAGTGATAACTTGAGCGGCCCAAACAAGCGCTTGTTGGAAATCGTTATTCAAGCATTGTTCTTGGTCTTTGCCGCGCTGATCATAGTTTATGGCGGCTGGAAAGCCGTATCCGTGACAACCGGCCAGATTTCTCCTTCGTTGTCTTTATCGATGGGCTATGTCTACTTGTCCGTTCCGGTTTCCGGGTTCATCATGTTCCTCTATAGTCTGCTGAACCTGATCCAAGGAAAAGTCGCGATCGAAAATGTTGAAGAAAGCGGGGAAATTTAAAGATGGCTTTTGAAGCAGGTTTGATATTATTCTTTGTATTCGTAGTATTGCTGATAGTGGGGATGCCGATTGCGATCAGTATCGCGGTCTCCTCGATCGCCACATTATTGTTGGTTGTCCCGTTTGAAATTGCCGTCTTCACTTCCGCACAGAAAATGGTTTCCAGCTTGAACAGTTTCTCGCTCGTCGCCATTCCGTTCTTCGTACTCTCGGGGATCATCATGAATAATGGTGGGATCGCCGAGAAACTCGTGAACTTCGCGATGCTGTTCGTAGGCCGCATCCCAGGCGGGTTGGCCCATACAAACGTGTTGGGTAATGCCTTGTTCGGCTCCATGTCCAGCTCTGCGATCGCAGCTTCGACTGCCATCGGTGGGGTATTGATTCCGCAACAGATCAAAGCAGGATATGACCGCAAATTCGCTACAGCGGTGAATATTGCGTCCGCTCCAACCGGGATGGTCATCCCGCCGAGTACCGCATTCATCATGTTCTCGTTGGTCGCAGGCGGTGCATCCATCTCCTCACTATTCTTAGGAGGGTATCTGGTAGGAGCACTGTGGAGTCTGGCAATCATGCTGGTTGCTTACGTCCACGCCAAGAAAAATAAATATCCGACGATGAAAGCTTCCGAAATGGGTTCGGCTTTCAAGATCATAAAAGAAGCGATTCCCAGTGTCATGCTGATCGTCATCATCATCGGCGGCATCCTGACCGGCATCTTCACGGCCATCGAAGCTTCCGCAATCGCAGTTGCCTATTCGCTGCTGATCGCAATGTTCTTCTATAAAACAGTCACTGTCAAAGACATTTATCCGATGCTGAAGGAAGCTGTTTTGACGACCGGTACGATCACATTCCTCTTGGCGACTTCATCGATGATGTCCTTCGCGATGGCCTTCACCGGCATCCCGCAAGCAATCAGCGCAGCAATCCTTGGCTTGACGACGAACAAATTCCTGATCTTGTTGTTGGTCAACGTCGTATTATTGATCGTAGGTATGTTCATGGACGTTGGTCCTGCCATCCTGATCTTCACGCCGATCTTCTTGCCGGTCATCACCAGCGTTGGCGTCGATCCTGTCCACTTCGGATTGTTCTCGATCATGAACTTGTGCGTCGGCTCGATCACACCTCCAGTAGGAACCGGGTTGTACGTAGGGGCCAGCGTCGGGGGCGTCAAAGCCGAGCAGATGCTCAAGCCGCTCGTGCCGTTCTACTTGGCGATCTTGGTCGTGCTTTTCCTCATCACGTACTTCCCTGGATTGGTGATGTGGTTACCGAACATGGCGGGGTAACAGGATATGCTTAATATCACAGTCCGTGGTCATGACTTATCCGGTGTCACATCGGTAAAGGATCTGGCCGAGCAAACGAAAAAGCAAGGTATCCACAATCTGCAGTTGGCGCTGGGCATGTCCTTTCCGGACATGCCTTCCGGCGCAGCCAATCTGAACCCCGGCATGGGGGCAGCGATCAAAAGGGAGTTGGCAAAAGAGGATGTGCAGGTCGGCATTCTGAGCTGCTACATCAATATGATCCATCCCGATCCCGAGATCCGCGAACAGCTGCTTCAGAAATTCGAGAGCTACGTGCGCCACGCCCGCTACCTCGGGGCGGCGATGGTTGCTTCCGAGACCGGCTGCGTATTGCCGGAGATACAATATACAGAAGACAATTTCACTGATGAAGCCTTCGCCGACATGGTCGCAGTCATCCGCCGCTTGGTCAAGGCCGGCGAAGCAGCCGGTATGTTGGTGGGAATCGAGCCCGGCCTGAATCATCCGCTCTACAGTCTCGAGCGGGTGGAGCAGCTGGTGGCGGCGGTGCAGTCGGATTACTTGGGGATCATCTTCGATCCCTCGAATCTGATTACGAGTGAAGATTATCAGCACCAGGTTGCCATGGTCGAACGGGCTTTTGAACGCTTCGGCGACAAAATCGTGGCGGTCCATCTGAAGGACTTCATATTCGAAGACGGCCAAATCATCCCGGTCAACCTTGGGGAAGGCCTGATCGATTACGCGGCGATTGCCGGAATCATTGCCAAGCACAAGCCCCTTTCCTACGTCGTCCTCGAAGAAACAAAGGATGACCATATCGGGAAGGCGCTGCAGCTGTTGAGAGAAAGCGAAGTCAAACCATAATTTTCATCAGTATATATAGTAGAAACACGCAAGAATAGGTGAGGGGAATATCCATGAATACAGATAAGCAACTAAAAAAGTCCTCAAACGTTAACACGATGGCTTCGGATCAGTACGAGGTCTATCACGTGAAGGATGTCATCAGCCAAGAGAAGACGCTCTACCACTACCATGACTATTATGAGGTGCATGCGACGTTGGCGGGGGAAGCGACTTTCTATTTGGATGGCAAACAGTTCGATATCGAAGCGGGGACGATTCTCCTCATCCATTACAATGATCTGCACCGGATCGTCAAACAGAACACGGACTACTGCGAACGTGTCTACATCTTTTTGACGCCGGAATTTCTGCAGAGCAGTTCCACGAAATGGACGAATCTCGAGGAGTGTTTTTACGGGGGCGGTGAACGCCGCAGCAAGGTCCTGAAGATCGATGCCGATTTGTTGCGGCAAAAGCTTTCCTTCATCGACCATCAGCCGGATGCATCGATCTACGGTTCGGACATCAAGTACGAGCAGAACTTGATTGAGTATCTGTTGTTTTTGAATCAGCTGGTGCAGTCGGAGGAGAACGAAGAGGAGCCGAAAGTGATCGTGCAGAATGAGCGGATCGAGCAGATGATCGACTACATTTCCGCGAACTTGAGCAATCCGCTGACGCTGGAGGAGATGGAAAAGAACTTCTTCGTCAGTAAATACTACATCACGCGCGAGTTCAAGAAGCATACGGGCTTCACGTTCCATCAGTTCGTGATGAAAAAGAAGCTTCTTTACGCAAAGCAGCTACTGAAGACCTACCAGAGTTCGAACCTCGTCTACAATCAATGCGGCTTCGCATCATATCCGCATTTCCTGAAGGCGTTCAAGAAGGAATTCAGCATGACGCCGAAAGAATTTTTGGCAAAAAACAAAGAGAACCAGAAAATCCACTATGAGCATTTTGAAGCCTAAAGTTGTTAGGTTGAGATGCCGAAAGGAGGATGAACATGATCAAAAAAGCTTTCGCAATGAAAATCTATCCCGATCAGCACGAGGAATACCGGAAGCGCCATGACGAATTGTGGCCGGAAATGCGCGAGATGCTGAAAGATCACGGGGCCAACCAGTATTCGATCTTCCTCAATCCGGAGACGAGCGAATTGTTCGGCTATCTCGAGATCGAAGACGAAGAACGCTGGAGCGGGACAGCCGCCACCGCCATCAACCAGAAATGGTGGCACTACATGGCCGACATCATGGAGACCAATCCGGATGACTCGCCGGTATCGAAAGAATTGAGCCATGTGTTTGAACTATAAAGTAATCATAGAAAGTGGGAGACGGATGAAACGCGTATCTATTTTGAATCGTTTGGAAAAAACGGGGGTCGTGGCAGTCGTCCGCGGCGCCACGAAAGAAGAGGCTCTGAAGTCCAGCCACGCAATCGTCGCGGGCGGCCTGAACGGTATCGAATTGACATTCACTGTTCCGAACGCGGATGAAGTCATCCGCGAGCTGGCGACAGTCTACAAGGATCAACCGGAAGTCGTGGTCGGAGCGGGGACGGTATTGGATGCCATCACTGCCCGTCTGGCGATACTGGCAGGCGCCGAGTTCATCGTCAGCCCGAATTTCGACAAAGAGACAGCAGAGTTATGTAATTTGTACCAAATCCCTTATCTGCCGGGCTGCATGACGATTACGGAAATGAAAAAAGCACTGAAGAGTGGCGCTGACATCATTAAACTGTTCCCAGGCAGCGCCTATGGTCCGAGCATCGTGTCAAGCTTCAAAGCGCCGATGCCGCACCTGAATTTGATGCCGACAGGCGGCGTCAGCCTGGCGAACATGCAGGAATGGTTCGATGCAGGTGTCACCGCGGTCGGTGTCGGCGGCAACTTGTTGGCACCTGCCGCGACCGGTGACTTTGATAAAGTGACCGAAGTGGCAAGGCAATATGCGGATAAGTTTGCGGAGATCAAAGGGAAGTAAAAAAGGTTCAGAGTGAAGTACAAGCTTCTATCAAACAAGCAACACGAAATACAAAAAAAGGGGATCATCACATGCAAAACATGGAAACACGTTATACACACAGTCCGGAGGATATCCGTCATTACTCGACAGAACAACTGCGCAAGGAATTTCTGGTCGAGAAAGTATTCGTTCCGGGCGCAATCAGCCTGACGTACACACACAATGACCGCATGATCTTCGGCGGCGTCACTCCAACAGATAAAGCATTGGAGATCGTCCTGGACAAAGAATTGGGTGTCGAATACTTCCTGGAGCGCCGTGAGATGGGTGTCATCAACATCGGCGGACCAGGTTCCATCGAGATCGACGGGAAAAAAGAAGAGATGAAAAAACAAGACGGTTACTACATCGGCAAAGAAACGCGCCAAGTCGTCTTCACGTCCGAGGATGCAGCCAATCCGGCCAAATTCTACATCAGCTCCGTGCCGGCGCACCACAAACATCCGAACGTGAAAATCAGCATCGACAACATCAAACCGATGGAAACCGGTGAGCCGTTGACGCTGAACAAACGCAAAATTTACCAATACATCCATCCAAATATTTGCGAAAGCTGCCAATTGCAGATGGGCTACACGATTTTGGAACCAGGCAGCGCTTGGAACACCATGCCGAGCCACACGCACGAACGCAGAATGGAAGCCTACGTCTACTTCGATATGGAAAAAGACACGCGCATTTTCCACATGATGGGCAAACCGGATGAAACGAAGCACTTGGTCATGGGAAATGAACAGGCTGCGATTTCACCAAGCTGGTCCATCCACTCCGGAGTAGGGACAAGCAACTACTCGTTCATCTGGGCGATGTGCGGCGAAAACATCACTTACACTGACATGGATATGGTTCCTATGGACCAATTAAAATAAACGAAAAAAGAAAGAGGGATACGTATGGATTTTACAATGGATATGTTCCGTTTGGACGGAAAAGTGGCACTCATCACGGGTGCGGTATACGGAATCGGATTCGAGATCGCGAAGTCTTTGGCTGCGGCCGGTGCGACGATCGTTTTCAATAATTTAGATCAAAAATCAGTGGACGACGGGATTGCCAACTACAAAGCGATCGGCATCGAAGCGCGCGGCTATGTCTGCGACGTGACAGACGAGTCCGGCGTGCAAACCATGATCAAACAAATCAAAGAGGACGTCGGCTCCGTGGATATCCTGGTCAACAATGCCGGCATCATCAAACGCACACCGATGATCGAAATGGCCGTGGCGGACTTCCGCCAAGTCATCGACATCGACCTGACTGCACCGTTCATCATGGCTAAAGCTGTGCTTCCGGACATGATCGAAAAAAGAAGCGGCAAGATCATCAACATCTGTTCGATGATGAGTGAACTCGGCCGCGAAACCGTTAGTGCCTACGCAGCCGCTAAGGGCGGACTGAAGATGCTGACAAGAAACATCGCTTCCGAATATGGCCAATACAACATCCAGTGCAACGGCATCGGACCCGGCTACATCGCGACGCCACAAACAGCGCCATTGCGCGAACTACAGGAGAACGGCGAACGCCACCCATTCGACCAATTCATCGTCGGCCGCACACCAGCCGAGCGTTGGGGCGAACCGGTCGACTTGGCTGGCCCATCCATCTTCCTATCGTCGAGTGCTTCGGACTTTGTGAACGGACACGTTCTGTTTGTCGACGGGGGCATCTTGGCTTACATCGGCAAACAACCTTAAGAGAGCATATATGTGTGGGCACCCCGGCCGGATGGCAGGGGTGCTTTTTTGGGTTTGGTATTGAACGAAGAGGGCTGCTGCGGGGCCGGATCTCCGGTGAACGACCCGCTGGCAGGAGGAGAGCATGATACGTGAGGCCTCATCTACGACGAAGGCTGCCTCGCCGGAGGTGGGCGGGAAAATGGAATCTGATCTCCGATGAAGGTCGCTTTACCGGAGGAGACTACGAAAAATTGTACTGTTCTCCGGTAAGAAACGTCTCACCGGAGAAAAATGAGCAAATCCAAAAATCCGAAAGCAATATAAAAAATTTTTGATTTTTCAGGTGCTCAAATTCTCTAAGAGTTAAGGAACTTTCCGCTAATCATGGTATTATGGAAATATTAAGTAACGCAGGAGGCGATAAGGTGGTAAAAACTAATCCAGTATTGATTGTATTATTCGGCGCGACAGGTGATTTAGCCCAAAGAAAGTTATATCCTTCATTTTTCCGATTATTCCGAAGCGGTGCGTTGGCAGAACGTTTCGCAGTGATCGGGACGGCAAGAAGAGAGTGGAGCGACGAGCATTTTCGGGATGTGGTTTCGGAATCTATCCAATCATTCCAGCCGACAGAAGCGGAAAAAGCTGCTTTTTTAAGCCACTTTTATTATCGTGCGCATGACGTTTCAGATGTGGAGCATTATGTTCATCTCAAAGAGCTAGCTGACAAATTGGATGTCCAATATGATTTGGAGCAGAACCGGATGTATTATCTGGCGATGGCGCCACAATTTTTCGGACCGATCGTGACTCATTTGAAAGGGCAGCAGATCGTGACTGACAAAGGGTTCAACCGCGTCGTCATCGAAAAGCCGTTCGGGATGGATTATGCATCAGCTGAGCAATTGAATGACCAAATCACGCAAGTGTTCCCGGAAGAGGATATTTTCAGGATTGACCACTATTTGGGCAAAGAAATGATCCAAAATATTTTGGCCGTGCGTTTGACGAATCCGTTCCTGGAATCTTCGTGGAATCGTGAGTACATCGAAAATATTCAGATTACTTTTGCCGAGGAATTGGGAGTGGAAGAGCGCGGCGGCTACTATGACCACAGCGGGGCTTTGAAAGATATGGTTCAAAACCATATTCTGCAAGTGCTATCCTTGCTGGCGATGGAACCATTAGCCTCCGTATCCGAAGCGAATATTCAAACAGCCAAGATCCAAGCGCTGAATGCTGTGCGCGTCTACAGGCCTGAAGAAGTCCGCGAAAACTTCGTCAGAGGCCAGTACGCGGCAGGCGAATTGGATGGCAAGGAATTTGTCGCTTATCAAGAAGAGCCGAATGTCGCAAGCGATTCGAAGACTGAAACGTTTGTAGCCGGGAAATTCATGGTGGATAGTCCGCGTTGGAGCGGAGTGCCTTTTTATGTGCGCACCGGAAAACGCCTGACGGAAAAAGGGACGCGCGTCAATATCGTTTTCAAAAAAGTTCCCGTTAATCCGTTTGATGCTGAGAAGGATGTCCCAGCAAATGATCTGACCATCTATATCCAGCCAACAGAAGGTTTTGCTTTGACCATGAACCGCAAAGAAATCGGGCAGGGATTTAATACGCAGCCGATCAAATTGGAGTACCGCCATGATAGCGAAATGATGGCCAATACGCCAGAAGCGTATGAACGCCTGACTTATGATGTTATTTTGGGCGATGCAACCAACTTTGCGCGTTGGGAAGAAGTCGCGCAGTCATGGAGAATCATCGATGCAATCCGGGAAACGTGGGACAGCGAAAGTGATGAGATTCCAAAGTATGCGGCAAGAACAATGGGCCCAAAAGAAGCGTTTGATTTATTGAAAAAAGAGAACCATGAGTGGGTGTGGACACCTGATGAGTGGTACCGCGAGCGCGGATTGTTGAAGGAATAGATTCGGTGTTGCGTTCCTGCGTATTGTGACCGAGGCGGGATTTCCTCCGGGGAGTGACTGCTTGACCGGAGAACAGCGAAACAAACGCGTTTCACCAAATAACAGAGGAGTGCTCACCAACCAGTTGAGCACTCCTTTTTGTGCTTTCCGGTAATGATGGGTTCAAATATGAAGACGAATTACTGGAGAGAGCCTATTCACCGGAGGACACCGCTCAACAGTTAGGCGAATTTTCTGAATTTCCAATTGCTGTTCCTTGACTTCACCTCAAGGTTAAGGAGTAAGGTTCTGGTAAGCCTATAACGGGTACCCGGTGGTATAATAAAAATGGACAAGCAGTTGTCAGATGCAATAAACCGTTTTTCGATTCTTTATTGATACTCCGGGTCAGAATGGAAAGGATGAAGATAATGGCAATCAAAGACAAAGTAGTGATCATCACGGGAGCTTCTTCAGGGATTGGCGAGGCGACAGCCCGACTGTTGGCGAGTAAGGGAGCTAAATTAGTATTAGGCGCGCGCAGAGAAGAGCATTTGCGGAAATTGGTTGATGAAATCGTTCAGGGTGGCGGGGAAGCTGTTTACCACGTTACGGACGTAACCAAAATCGAAGACAACAAAAAGCTGGTTGATCTGGCAAAAGAAAAATTCGGCAGAGTGGATGTCATTTTCCTGAATGCCGGTGTGATGCCGAATTCGCCTTTATCGAAGCTGAAAACAAAGGATTGGCATCTAATGGTGGACGTCAACATCAAAGGCGTGCTGAACGGGATCGAAGCGGTTCTGCCCGAATTCGTAAAACAGAAATACGGTCATGTCATCACCACATCGTCTGTTGCGGGCCTTAAAGCATATCCGGGTGGAGCAGTTTATGGCGCCACTAAATGGGCAGTCCGCGATCTGATGGAAGTGCTGCGCATGGAATCCGCGATGGAAGGCACCAATATCAGAACAGCCACAATCTATCCGGCCGCGATCAACACGGAATTGCTGGAAACCATCAGTGACGATAAGATTGCCAAAGATATGGGGATCATTTATAAACAATATGGCATCAGCCCAGATCGCGTAGCCAATGTGGTCGCCTTTGCGATCGACCAGCCTGAGGATACCAACGTAAACGAGTTTACGATCGGACCGACCATCCAACCATGGTAATAAATATTAGGAATAGTAAGTCCGCTGTACCGTTTTATTTCGGTGCAGCGGGCTTGTTTTTTGTATCTTCTGTATGATACCGGAGCTCTCCTCCGGTGAAGGAATGCTTGTACGGAGGAGAGCGTCGAAAATGACTTTGATCTCCGTCCAGAGTCCTCCCACGGGAGCAGAGCGACGTGACCCGCATCGTATCTCCGGCCACAACCGCTTGGCCGGAGGACAGCACCCGAACGGAGTACCAACTCCGGCCACCCCCAAAAATCATCCCAAAGCACTAACAAGAATGAAAGTAAGCAGAAAATATTTCACAAATTAATTGACAACCCTCCATCATTCTTGTATATTTATTAAAAATATATGAAACTTTGATGAGATAAGTAGTTAGGAAAGAAACCACAGAGAGTCTGCGAATGGTGAAAGCAGATGTTTCGGAATTAGCGAAAATGGTCTTTGAGTTATCACATGTGAGGGAAACTTAGCAGGTGACGGGTACGCCCGATAGCGCGTGAAGGGATGACAGTCCCTTGCTGAGATAATCTTTTTGATTATGAACAAAGGTGGTAACGCGAGCATTCGCCCTTTCAATAGGGGGAGTGTTTTTTTTTATATATTTTTAAAACATTTTTGGAGGGAATAATATGGAGCAATCATTTGTAAGGGAAATGACATCAAAGCATCTAGTTATGCTTTCATTGGGTGGAGTAATAGGAACCGGAATCTTTTTAAGTTCGGGGTATTTGATTCAAACGACGGGTTCGATCGGAACCATCATTGCGTATTTGATCGGAGCATTTTTGGTGACGTTGGTTATGATGTGCTTGGGTGAATTGTCGGTCCACGAGCCTAGCACAAGTTCGTTCCACAACTACGCTTCAAAATATATCCATCCCGGAGCAGGTTTCGTGGTAGCGTGGCTTTATTGGTTAACGTGGACAGTGGCATTGGGATCGCAATTCATCACTTTGGCGATTTTGTCGCAGCGCTGGTTTCCTAGCATTCCCACATGGCTTTGGTGCATCTTTTTCATAGGCATTATTTTACTCTCAAATATTATTGATGTGCGTTGGTTTTCTGTCAGCGAATTTTGGATGTCATTGATCAAAGTGCTCGCACTGGCAATTTTCCTTATCCTGGGTCTGGGTGGCATTTTTGGATTTATACCGATTCAGGGGAATTCGTCAGCACCACTTTTCAGCCATTTGACGGAAAACGGTTGGTTCCCGAAAGGCGGAGGCTCCGTATTTTTGGCGATACTGTCGGCTAACTTTGCTTTTTCCGGTGCGGAATTGATCGGCGTAGCCGCTGGCGAAACGACAAATCCCAAGAAGAATATCCCGAAAGCAATCCTACAGACAATCGTCATTCTCGTGGTCCTTTTCATCGGGACGATTGTTGTGATCGGTGCGCTGCTTCCGGATTCTGCGGCTAATTTGGATGAAAGTCCGGTGACCGTCATTCTGCATTTGATGGGTATCCCATACGCCGCCGACATCATGAATCTCGTCCTGATCACTGTAGTTCTTTCCGGCGCAAACTCCGGGGTCTACGCCGCATCGAGAATGCTGTGGTCATTGGCCAATGCGGGAACGCTGCCGAAACGTTTCGCGAAACTATCCAAACGCGGGTTGCCGATCTACGGGTTGCTGCTGACCATTCTCGGCGGACTGCTTTCGCTCTTTTCCAGCATTTATTCCGCGGACACCGTTTACTTGGCTTTGGTTTCCATTTCTGCATTCGCGGTCGTGGCTGTTTGGTTGAGCATCGCGTGGGCACAACTTAATTTCCGAAAACAGTACCTAAAATCGGGGAATAAGCTCGATGCGTTGGATTACAAAACGCCATTCTATCCAATCGTTCCTTGGCTCGTCATTATTCTTTGCTCAGTGTCGATCATCGGCATCGCTTTTGATCCGAACCAGCGGATTGCCTTGATCATCGGCATCCCATTCACGATCTTGTGCTTCTTTTATTACCAATTATTCTTCAGCAAAAAGGCTTCTGTAGCAATCGAGAATCAAGAAGTAGGTGAGCTTTCCGATGAATTTTAAAGAGTGGCAAAAGAATCAAAAAGTGATCCTCATCGATGGCTCGATGTCCCTGGGGCTTGAAGAGCAAGGGTTGGACCTGAATGATAAGTTATGGACTGCGAAAGCATTAGTGAATGAACCGGATAAAATCGAAAAAGTGCATCAGAACTATTACGATGCAGGGGCAAACATTGCCATCACCAGCAGCTACCAGGCGACGGTTGCCGGGTTTGAACGGCTGGGCCACACAACCGAAGATAGCCGAGCTTTGATCAAAAAAACGGTTCAACTTGCGAAACAGGCACAATCGAAAAGCCGAGGCACGCAAGAAAAATGGGTGGCGGCTTCAATCGGGCCATACGGTGCTTATTTGGCGGACGGATCTGAATACCGTGGCAATTACGGTCTGTCGCAAACCGAATTGGTCGATTTCCATCGTGAAAGGCTAGCGTTGCTGCTGGAAGCAGGGGCTGATTTGCTAGCTATCGAAACCATTCCGGACATAACGGAAATCCGGGCTGTGATTGAGCTGCTGGCCCAGTATCCCAATGCGACAGCCTGGTTGACGGTCACTCTGAAAGACGCCCACCACTTATGTGACGGGACCGATCTGCATGTATTCCAACAATTGGCAGAGTCATCCGAGCAAATCATTGCATATGGCGTCAATTGCGTGCAGCCTGATTTAGTCTTGCCTGCCTTGGAATATCTGAAGGAGAATGCGACAAAGCCCTTGGTCGCTTATCCAAATTCGGGAGCAATCTACAATCCCACCACAAAAGTATGGACGCACAGTCATGAAGTGGACGAAGTATTCTCAAACGAAGCATTGAAATGGAATGGACTGGGCTGCAAATGGATCGGCGGCTGTTGCTGCACATCCTCCAAAGAAATCAAGCTGTTGAAGGAAACCTTCGCTGCTGTTCTTTAGTTGGAATAAACATAATAAAATAAACCCATCATCCTTTATGCAAATGTTAAACTGTTTTTTTTTAATGTTTTTTATCCAAAGAAATCAAGCTGTTGAAGTAAACCTTCATTGATGTTCTATAGATAAAATCCCCAAGCTAGTCGAAATAAGCCTATAAAAATTAACCCATCATTCAGTTTTTTCTCAGAGGATGATGGGTTGTGTTTTTAAGGAAAAATACAAAATAAATCCTAGCCAATATACGACGCTGAATCAAAAAGTCAAAATTGAAAATGACGTATGGGAATATTCGCCCGTAAAACAATACTTGCTGGGCTCGAACATAGACGAAAATGAAAGCACCCATGAAATCGTCATAAATCTATCAAATGAAAATGAAAAATTTAACCTCTACTGGTTCAAATTTGAAGACGGGGAATTTTTGATTTGTTTGGGCAAAAACTCTCAGGAATACTTAGAAGAGAAAATCACCCTAACATTTGATTGATACGCTGGCGACACTTCGGACAATAATAGGGCAAGGACTTGGATGTTCAAAATCCATGTCCTTGCCCTATTGTCAATGATGCTGGATTTTCCGAGGGTATAGCCATCAATATCTTACCTTTCTGAACTGCTCTGGAGAATACCCGACATTCTTTTTGAAAACTTTACAGAAATAACTCGAGTCCCGGAACCCGCAAGAGTCTGCAATTTGATGGATTTTATTTTCTGGGAATTGCAACAATTCCACTCTAGCGTGGATAATTCTTACAGTCGTCAGAAAGTGATTGATTGTCTGGTTCATATTTTTTTTGAAAACCCCACAAATATGTTCCTTTGTCATTCCGCATGATGCAGCGATATCATCAAGATTGATAGGCTTGTGATAATTCTCTTCGATAAACGAAATGATACTGTTAACTGTTCTGTTTGTTCCAAATTGATTTTCTCCAATAATCAACCTTACTGCATTGGCCAAATTTAATAGAAGTTTATAACAATAGGTCGAAAGTTCAATTTTAAAATTCGCACTAGTCTTATAATTGTTTATCATTTCAACCACAGATGTTGAAAAAATCTGCGTATCAGATAAGTGGTAAGCGCCTGATTGTGTCATGTCCAGATTTTTTAAGAGTTCAAGACAAATATCTCCATTGAATCCTACAAAATCAAGCAGCCATTCATCGGATAGTGCATGGTACTCGTGAGCAGTGTTTGGATAAATCAGAAATCCTTGACCCTCATTGATGATCATTTTTTTCTCATCAATGATAACTTCTCCTTGGCCTTTTTCACAAAAAAACCATTGGAAATGGGAGACGCCTTCTATCCGGTTAATGGATTCTTGATTATGTTTAAATCCTAGGGTCAATACCATCATCGGAATGTTCGTGGACCGATAATCCAGATTATTTATGGTGATTATCATGTGTTTTTTCTCCTCATCTTAATATTTTACTATGATTATAAATATATTAAGATGGACGCTGATTGTCAATAGGCACTATACTAAGCGTAGATAGAAAAGGAGGAATATCAATGACAAAAATACCTGAAATCAGAAACGAAAAGGGATTTCCAACACTTTACGTAAAGGGAGAACCATTTTTTTCATTAGCCGGTGAACTTCATAATTCGAGTACCAGCGATCTAAAATACATGGAGGAAAACGTGTGGCCGAATTTGAAACCGCTTAATATGAATTCTGTAATTGCGCCAATCTATTGGGAGTTGATAGAACCTGTAGAAGGGGAGTTTGATTTTACTTTGTTGGATGGACTCATCACCCAAGCTAGAGAGCAAAAGATGCACCTCATCTTGATCTGGTTTGGACTATGGAAAAATGCTGAGAGCATGTATACGCCCAAGTGGATGAAGCAGGACTCCAGCAAATACAGCAGAGTGCAAACTGCTAAAGGAGAAAAGCTGCATTCCATTTCGCCTTTATGCGAACTGGCTGTCGAGAAAGATGCCTACGCTTTTTCCAAAGTGATGAAGCATATTAAGGAGACAGACCAAGAACATTCAACTGTTATCATGGTTCAGGTCGAAAATGAAATCGGTTTATTAGGGACGGACAGAGACTATAGTCCCCTAGCAAATGAACTCATCAGCAAAGAAATCCCCAAAGATTTAGCGGATAATCTTAACTTAGTTGGCACATGGGACGAGGCCTTCGGGAAAGATGCAAATGAGAGCTTTATGGCCTATCACTACGCAAGAGCGGTTGAAAAAATTACCTCAGCCGGAAAATACGAATATCCAATTCCATATTTCACAAACGCTTGGCTAAAACAGTATCCATGGTATCCTGGTTCGTATCCTAGCGGCGGCCCTGTAAAAGAAGTTCATAAAATTTGGAAATCCATTGCACCCTCTTTATTTACTTTGGCTCCAGACATCTACGTTCCCTACGTGCCACAAGTATTGGATGAGTATGCGTATGAAGGAAATCCGCTGTTGGTTCCGGAAGTCAGAAAAGATGCAGTCACTTCTTCCTACTGTTTGTATGCTTTTACGAAGCATAATGCGATTGGTTATTCTCCATTTGGGATTGAAGAATTGGTGCTCCCTCCAGAAAGTATCAATAAGCCTCCAATGGATGTGATGCTGGCTCTCAATATAGATCCATCCGCTTTTGATATCGAAGACAGTAAGAACTATTTGGCCAAAACATACTCAATAATCGAAAACATAAAATCACTCTTGATGGAGTATCGAGGAACGGGTAGAGTGCATAGTTATGTTAAAAAACACGAAACCGATTTTGGGGCTTTCATTAACCTGACTCATTATGATGTAGTTGTTTCTTATGCACCGAGAATGGACAAGAAGCCTGTTGCTTCAGGAGCGATTTTTGAACTTGAAGAAAATAAATTCTTACTTGTAGGAATGATGAGCAAGCTTAGCTTCCGGGCTAAGCCAGGTGAAAATTATAAAGTAGAAGTGATCAAATTTGAAGAAGGCGATTTAAAAGATGGGAAATTTATATCCGGTAGAGTTCTGAACGGTGATGAAAAAATGTCAGTTGGTTTTGATGCAATGCCAAGTTGCTACATCATTGAATTGTTTAAATATTAAGGGGGCATTCGATTTAAACTAGAATTGATTATACGTCAGTCGGTTCAGTTTTCCCTTTATGCTTCTCCAAAGCAGTCAGTCCTTTTTAGTGGTCTAGGATGAGTATTCTGACAAACCATTATTAAGGACTTTTTAATGTTGTCCTAAAATCCAGTTTGTTATTTTAAGCGCAGCACTGTTTTTATTCTGTATGCTCTTGTGAGGGGCTGCCTGAATAGCATATAGTAATACCTGAAAGAGGTGATTGGATGAAACTCATCAATCCATGGGAAAACATCAAGATCAAAAAAATCGGAAACAAGGAAGTCATCCAAAATTTTGATGATGACATCCATCTGCTGTATGTGTTGGTCGGGGAACTGTCGGTAGAATCCGAAGGCAGTTATTTGACTTTGCAAAAGGACGATTTTTTCATTCTGCATAAATCCAAATCGTATACATGCCATACGGGCGATTCGAAAGTTTTTCAGTTGTCGTTGCAGTATTTTTATTCCGAAGAGGATGAGTCCGACCCGTACAGCTACTATTTTACCGGCGATTCGGTCAAAAATACCCACAGCTCGGATATGCAGGTAACCTATCTGTTGAATCAATTGGTGGAACTGTACATTTTCAAGGAACAGAAACGGATATCGGAAATCTTTGAGGTGTACTTCAACCTCATCAATACGTTGGAAAAGAAGTATTTTGTGAAAGTGCAACTTGAGTCGGACAGGAGCATCAAGCAAAAAGTCGAGGAAGTCAAATTTTACATCGATAATAACTTTGATAAAGAGATCCGCTTATCCGATTTGGCGGGGAAATTGTTCGTGTCGGAACAATACCTTTCCAAACTGTTCTCGAACGAAATCGGCTTGTCACTGAGCGAGTATCTGATCAGAAAGCGCTTGGAAAAAGTGCGGAAAGATTTGTTCGAAACAGAAAAATCCGTGACCAACATTGCATTCTCAGCCGGATTTTCCAACATCAATTCCTTCAACCGGTTGTTCAAAAAATATCAAGGGCTGACTCCCAGCGAGTACCGCAGAGAATCGAAAAAAGGCATCGAAATCCAATCTTCACCTTTTGCGATACTGAATGAAGAATTGACGGATCTGCAGAAGTACTTTGTGGAAGAGGAGGAAGGCAATAGTGCCGACAAGTTGAAAATCGATGTTTCAGAGTCGGAAGATTTCGATTACGACAAATATCTGATCAATCTCGGTTACGCCGGTGACCTGCTCCACACGTCATTCTCCCAACAGATCCGATATACGCAAGAGCAGAATGCTTTTCGCTACGGCCGGATTTGGGGCTTGTTCAACAATGTTTTGTTTGAACAAGTTGGCGATGAATTCGACTTCACAAAAGTTGATGAAATTTTGCAGACGGTTCTCGATGCCGGGATGATTCCGTTTTTGGAACTCGGATTCAAAGGCAAACTGATACATGAAACCCACACAAAAATCATTAAGAAAGAACCGTTTGAGCTGAAAACCAACAGAATGGACGGGATTTTGCTCAGGTTCACAACCTTTCTCAACCATTGTATCGATAAGTACGGCGATGAGGAAGTCTCAAAATGGATCATCGAAATATGGAAACCGAACGCATTGGTCCTTAAGAACACGGATCAGGAACAGCTATCCCTGATCGAGATGGGTGACGGACAGGTGGATATTTCGCAGTATCCGCACTATATCCGTTACTTCAGTAAAATCAGCGAATCTATCAAGCGTATCGTTCCGGGAATGCAAGTAGGCGGCTGCGGATTGAGTTTGGACATCGAGCGGGGAGACATGCGGAATTTTCTGCGCAAATGGAAACAGGAAAAAGTCAAACCGGACTTCATCAGCATCGGCATCTATCCGATCGATGAAATCAAACATGGCTATGTTGTAGAGAAGCGTGCGAATCCGATTTCCCATGATGAAGATTATATGCTGAATAAAATCAAGGACATCCGCACCTTACTGGATGAATTGGATTTGGGTACGAAGTTGTACGTGACGGAGTTCAACGTGACCATCCTGAACAGGGAAATCGTCAATGATACGGCCTTCAAAGGCGCCTATATCCTGAAGAATATCCTTTCGATCCTTTCCTATTGCGATCTGATCGGGTATTGGCAATTGTCGGATTTGACGGTGACCAGTTTCGATACAGCCAAAAAAGAAATCTTTGGCGGAGCCGGTATCCTATCCAAAAACGGAGTCCCCAAAATCGGTTACTATGCTTTCAAATTTCTGAAGAAATTAGGTCCGAAAAGAATCTTCGCTTCCGAAAATCTGATTGTGACCAGAAAAGAAAAGCAATATCAGTTGCTGTGCTACCACTACAGCCATTTGAATGCGACCTATTACTACGACACCATCGGAGGATTCCACAAAAACAATGCCTACGCCATTTTTGACAATGAACAGCCGATCGATTGGACAATTGAACTGAATGGCTTTGAAGCAGCCGGTAAATACCGGATCACCAAGTACAGCATCGGGAAGAACAACGGCAATTTTTTGGAAGAAGTCAATGCGATCAGCCAAATCGATCATTTTGATAAAGAAATGATCCAATACCTGAAGCAAAAATGCGTTCCGAAGATCGAAATACTGACACAAATCATCAGCGATGATAAATTAGTACTGGAAATCCATCTGTCCCCGTATGATATTTGCTTGTTTGACATCCAAAAAGTATCAGATTAGTTAAGAATGTGCCACACAAATTTACACAACAATAAAAGGTAGCGTTTTCTCGTCATGGAAGTACCATGAATTTAAACGCTATCAAAGTAGAGGAAACTTCCGTCCCGGTATAAACTATGTATGTAATCGATTACAAGCGGTCTTATAATTTACAATCAGGAGGAAGACAAATGGAAAAACAGGTGGATATGAATTTTGAGGTAGCTAGTCAAAAAGTGAAAATTCAAGAAAAAACAAGTAAAAAGATAGCTGTTTTTTACAGCTTCGGTGAAGTTGGAAGTCAATTGAGTTGGTATATGATCAATACCTATCTGATGATTTTTTACACTGATATTATTGGGCTTTCTGCTGCTGCGATTTCAATGATCATGCTTGTTGCTCGTATCTGGGATGCTGTGAACGATCCAATGATGGGCATCATAGCTGATAGAACACATACTAGATGGGGTAAATTCAGGCCATATCTCATTTTTGCTCCACCATTCCTAGCTATATTTAATATTCTTACGTTTACTGTATTCCCTGTAGAAGGTGTAACGAAAGTAATTCTTTGCTTAGTTTTATATATTGGCGCAGGAATGTCTTATACTGCACTTTCGGTTGGGTATGCCAGTTTAGTAAACCGAATTGCAAAAGACTCACAAGTTCGAATGAATTATACGTCAGCAAGAGCAGTTGGTGGCAGTATCATTCAAATGATTTTATCCATGGCAGTAATGCCAGCCATCTTATTTTTCAGTAACAGTGATGTTGCTAATTCTCGAGGCTACTTTTGGGTCACTGTTATTTGTTCCCTGATTATGATTCCAGCTTTTTGGCTAACAGCATATCATTGTAAGGAAACAGCAAGAACGGATTCAAGGAAGAGAGAGAAACAAAAAATTTCTGTTACGACATCTTTGAAAGCGCTATTTAAAAACAAAATGCTGTTGATCACAGTTTGGAGTGTTTTCTTGGGGGCAATGTCCGTTATTGGAAGAATGACCTTACTTGCATACTATGTAATTTATGTAGTCGGATCTTTTACAATGATTGCACCAATTTTTACAAGTATGACTGTTTTTCAATTGATAGGTAGTATGTTGTTGCCAGTGGCTACAAAGAAATTTGGTAAGAGAAATTGGTTGCTGATACTAAGTCTGATCAGTATTATATCTATATTCGTTCTTTTTCTTTTCCCATCCGGTAACACCGCCTTCTTGCTGACGACTGCTGCATTTATTGGACTTGCGAACTCAGCTGGCAGTGTTTCCACAGGAATGTTATCTGATTGTGTGGAATATGGAGATTGGAAATATAGAGTGCGAGATGAAGGATTGACATTCTCGTTCTTAGGATTTGGTGTAAAACTTGCATCAGCGATAGCCGGAGCCGGGGGAGTGCTGATGCTTTCAGCAACCGGTTATGTACCAGGAGCAGTACAGTCACAAGCCTCTATCACAGGAATAAATGTGGTAGTAAACTTAGTCCCTGCGATTTTAATGGTACTCAGCATCCTTCCCTTGTATTGGTACAAACTTGATAAAAAACAAATGGATCAAATCGCAGTCGAATTGGAAATCCGAGAACTAGAAGAAGATTAATGGATTGAGGCAAGGTATTTTGTAAGGAAATCTATAGTAATTAGTCAAAGAAAAGAAGGCAAGCGGATATTTACCTGTAAGATTTCATTGCAATTGCAGTGGAATCTTTTTTTTTACACGTTAAATTAAAAATGTGTGATTCATGTTTAATCAGAGTCTAACTTGATTTATTTTATGATAAAAATGTGTGATTTATTTTTATTCATAAAGTTGAGAGCAAAAGTGCAATTCATAATAGAATAATCTTGTAAGCGATAACCAAAAGGAGGAAATAACATGAATAAATTAAAATTCGGAATCATCGGCTGCGGAGGAATCGCCAACGGGAAGCATTTCCCGGCATTGGCTAAATTATCGGATAAAGTGGAAATCGTGGCTTTCTGTGACACGGTCATCGAACGGGCTGAAAAAGCGGCTAAGGAATATGGTACAGCGGATGTTTTAGTGACGGAAGACTACAAAGAGCTTTTGGCTAGGGAAGACATTGATGTCATCCATGTGTTGACGCCGAATATTTCCCACTCATACATCACGGTTGATGCCTTGGAGTCAGGGAAGCATGTCATGTGCGAAAAACCGATGGCGATCAACTATGCAGAGGCAAAAGAAATGCTGGATGCTGCTGAACGCACCGGCAAAAAATTGACAATCGGCTACCAGAACCGATTCCGTGCCGATTCCTTAGCTACTTACGATGCTTGCAGCAAAGGCGAATTGGGCGATATCTACTTCGCTAAGGCACATGCCATCCGCCGCAAAGGCGTTCCTACCTGGGGAGTATTCCCTGATAAATCAAAACAAGGCGGTGGCCCGCTGATCGATATCGGCACGCATGCCTTGGACTTGACGCTTTGGTACATGAACAACTACAAACCAAAATCAGTACTAGGATCAACTTATCAAAAACTGAAGGACAATCCGATGGCGAACATGTTCGGCCCTTGGAATCCGGATACTTTCGAAACGGAAGACTCGGCATTCGGACTGATCAAAATGGAAAACGGCGCGACCATCTTCCTGGAGGCTGCTTGGGCGCTCAACATGATCAACCCGAAAGAAGCCCAGGTTACGCTTTGCGGAACTGAAGGCGGAGCAGAGATGTTCGGAAAAGCTTTCATTGATCAGGGCTATGTCGTCTTCAATAAAGCAGCCCACAATCAATTGGAACAGACGCAACCATCCGATGCCGGCGGTGTGTTCGGATTCGAAGGGGCGACCTTGGAACAACGTGATGCTGAAGCCAAACAGTGGGTGGAAGCGATCCTGAATGACACGGACCCAATGGTGAAGCCTGAACAAGCGATCGTCGTGACCCAAATCCTGGAAGCAATCTACAAATCAGCTGAGACAGGACAAGTCGTTGAATTTTAAGCAAGGCCTATAGCCACTAACCACTAGGAGGAAACAACAATGGCAAGAATCAAAACTGCTGTCAGTCTGTACAGCCTGCAAGACGAATATCTGAACAAAAGAATGAACTTGGAAGACCTGATGAACTTACTGAAAGATCTTAACGTCGAAGGCGTGGAAATGTTGCCGGATCAGATGATCAAAAATGCGCCGCATCCATCCCAGGAAGAAGTTGATCACTGGCACGCGCTGCTTGACCAAACCGGCGTGAAACCGGTCATTGCCGATGTCTTCTTGAACTCCAACCTCTACAACAACCGCACGCTGACGAAAAAAGAATGCATCGATTTGCTGATTCAAGAAATCAAGCAGGCAAACCGTTTGGGCATGAAAATGATCCGCTTGGTTTCGATGGTGCCTTACTGGGTTTGCGAACCGTTGCTGCCTTACTGCAAAGAGTACGACGTTACCATCGCCCTGGAAATCCATGCAGGGATGGCTTTCGACGGCCCAGAAACGCTTGCTTTCATCGAAGAAATGAAACGTCTGGATTCTCCGTACATCGGACTGGTCATCGACACCGGGATCTTCTGCAAAAAATTCCCACGCGTTGTACGTGCCTACGAGGTCAACAATGGCGCCAGCCCAGAAATGTTCGATTACCTCGATAGCTTGTTCGAAAAAGGTACGGACCTGCACCGAGTCCGTAAAGAGAATGGCGGTACTTATCCAGATGAATTCAAACAAGTCATCAAAACCAAAGAGGACCACATGTTTGCGCCGCTGTGCGATGGCTATGAAAACTATCCATTCTCAGTGATGGATGAATACATGCCGTACATCAAGCATTTCCATATCAAAATGTTCGAAATGACTCCTGAGGGACCGGAATACTCGATGGATTACAAAGGCTTATTGGAATATCTCCATGAGCATCAGTACGATGGCTATGTAGCGACTGAATACGAAGGAAACCGCTTCATCTTACCTGGTGAGCCGATGCAGGAAATCCAGCAAGTCATCGCCAACCAGCAATATCTGCAAGCTTGTTTGAAAGAAATCCAAGGGTAGGGGGAAGAAGAGATGTTTGATAATAATGTATTCAAAAAAGATACCTGCAAAAATATCGTAGAAAACGGCACGACGATCGGTTACGGACTGCAGACACTGATCACTTACTACCGTGGAATTCCTTTGTCGATGGTAGAATTCGTAAAAGTCGCTGTCGATGGCGTAGAGGAAGAACCAACCGCAATCCAGATTTCGATTGATGAGGAAGATTGGTTCACTCTGAAGGAAGCTGCGACAGTCTCTTACTACAAATGGGAATACGGCGAACCCCTGCATATCCGCGTGATGAAAGAGGGCGGATTGGCGAAAGGTAACCATGATGTTGCTTTGACGATCGCCACAAGAACGGCCTATATCCCGGTGCCGTTGGTCGGAATGAAAGAGCGCACAGTCACGATATAAGCAAAATACAGGATCGTTGAAGATCATGAAAGATAGGGGCAATACATATGTTGAAATTTGGCATCATCGGTTTCGGGTTCATGGGTCAAACCCATGCCGAAACCATCAATAAATTGGATTTCGCGGAATTGGTCGCGGTCTGCGACATCAACAAGGATCAACTCGGACACGCAGCGGAAGGTGTCGAAACGCACCTGATGGCGGATGAGCTGTTGGCGAATGACGAAGTCAACACAGTCATCATCGCGGTACCGAACCATCTGCACCTGGAAATGGTCAAAAAAGCTGCGCAAGCAGGAAAAGACATCATCGTGGAGAAACCGGCCGCGATGAATGCGGAAGAATTCAAGGAAATGATGACCGTAACGGAAGCCGCCAAAGTCCGCTTCACGGTCCATCACCAGCGCCGTTGGGACAAAGACTATCGCCTGATCAAGAAAGTGGTCGACAGCGGTACGCTCGGAGATGTCTATACGATCAAGAATGCTTTGTACGGCTTCAACGGCAATATGCACGATTGGCATATTTATCCGGAGTTCGGTGGCGGCATGCTCTATGATTGGGGCGTGCATCTGCTGGATCAGATGCTCTGGATGATTCCCGGGAAGTTGACGACTGTATATGCAGATGTCCGCAATGTGATCAACAAAGAAGTTGATGATTACTTCAATATCCAGCTGCATTTTGACAGCGGCATCAGCGGGCAAGTCGAGCTGGGCACTTATTTCCTGACCGATAAGGACACTTGGTTCGAACGCCATTGGTTTGTCGGAGGCAACAAAGGCAGCGCCTATGTTGATGGATTCCATCCAGAAGGGAAAATCGTCCGGACATCAGAGTTGCTGAAGAACGTTCCCGGAAAAATCACGATGACCGCTGCCGGCCCGACCCGCTCATTCGGTCCTGCCCCGGAAGGACGCCTGGCTTCGGAGCCGCTTCCGGAAGTCACTGTCAATCATGACATGTTTTTCGAGCACTACAACAAACATGTGAACGGTGAAGAAGCCTTGGTTGTGCAACCGGCGCAAATTCTGCGCTTGATGAGCCTGCTTGATGCTATCCGCGTATCCGCGAAAGAGCACAGATCCGTATCATTCGAATAAACATTGATAAATCGTCGAAAGAAGGAAAAAGCATGAAACTAGGACTGGTTACCTCGATCCTTGATCAAAGTGATTTCAAGGAAATGATCGATATTGTTGCTGAAAACGGGCTGGATTGCGTGGAAGTCGCTTGCTGGCCCGCAGGCAAAGCGGAGCGCCGCTATGCTGGGGTATCCCATATCGATACCGAAAACCTTACGCAAGAAAAAGCCGATGAATTGAACGCTTATGCTTCCAGCAAAGGTGTGGAGATTTCAGCCTTGGCCTATTATCCGAATCCGTTGGACGAAGATCCCGAAAAACGCCGAATTGCCATCGATCATCTCTATTCGGTCATCGACGCGGCTGCGTTGATGGATGTAAACTTGGTCACGACCTTCATCGGGCGCATGCCTTCGAAGACCGTCAGCGAAAATCTGTCGGAAGTCGCAAAAGTCTGGACACCGATCGTGAAGTATGCGGAGCAAAAGAACGTCAAAATCGCGATCGAGAATTGCCCGATGCTGTTCACGGAAGACGAGTGGCCGGGCGGACAGAATCTCATGACAACTCCAGCATTGTTCCGGAAAGTATTCGAGCTGCTTGACAGCGATCATATCGGCTTGAACTTCGATCCTTCCCACTTTGTCTGGCAGCAGATGGATTACATCAAACCGCTCTACGAATTCAAGGATAAATTATTCCATGTCCACTACAAAGACATCAAGGTTTATCCGGAAAAATTGGCGGATGTCGGCATCATGGCAACGCCTTTGCAGTACATGAGCCCGAAACTGCCAGGCTTAGGCGACGTTGATTGGGGGAAATACGTTTCTGCCTTAACGGATATCGGCTATGAAGGGCATACCTGCATCGAGGTGGAGGACAAGGCATATGAAAAAGATTATGCTGCAGTGAAGACATCCGTACGGCAAAGTACTCTTTATTTGAGGAATTTTGTCCAGTAAGCAAGTTTGCTTGATTTGAATCCCAAAAACAGACAACAACTAAACATAAAGATGTGATGTGGAATACTCGGCTTCAGGGATATTTCGCATCCTTTTTTTAAAAGGAGAGCATAAAATGGCTAAAAAAATGATCGGGATCGATATAGGCGGGACGGAAATCAAGTTCGCCTTGATCGATGTGTACGGAAACATCTCAAAAAAATGGAAAATCAAAACGGATGCGGCTGACAACGGCAACCATATCCCGAATGCCATCATCCGTGCAATCAACGAAGAGATTTTGAACGGAATGAACGGCTCGGAAGACATCATCGGTATCGGCATCGGCGTTCCGGGTCCTATTTCCCAGAATGGGGAATTGGTAGTGAAGGCCGTCAATCTGGGATGGTCGGACATGCCACTGAAATTGGTGATCGAAAAGGAATTGCAGCTGCCGGTCATACTGCTCAATGATGCCAATGCGGCAGCTTTGGGTGAAATGTGGAAGGGAGCGGCCAGAGGGAAAGCCAATCTGGTGTTTGTGACTTTGGGCACCGGTGTCGGAGGCGGCATCATCCTGAATGGGGAAGTCCTGAACGGAACCCACTCATCCGGTGGGGAAATCGGGCATATCCCTGTCCAATCGGAAGAACAGCGGGTTTGCGGATGCGGCAACATCAACTGCCTGGAGACCTATTCATCCGCAACCGGACTGCTGAAGACGATGAGCCTGCTCGATGATAAGAAGCAGCTGACGAAGAACGGCTTCACAACCATCGATGTTTTCGACTGGCTCAATGAAGGCAATGCATTGGCTGAACAGGCTGTCCAAAAAACAGTCATGCATCTGGGCTTTGCCTTGGCGGGGATCATGAACACCATCGATGTGGAAGAGATTGTGGTAGGCGGAGGGCTTTCCGAAGCTGGCGACTTGTTGCTGGAGCCATTGAAAACAGTCATCGATCGGCATGTGTTTCCGGAAATCAGAGGCAATTACTCCGTGAAAAAAGCGGAACTCGGCAATGATGCCGGCATTTATGGCGCTGTCTACGCCTACTTAACGGCACAACAGCATCCAAACGAGCGTTAAGAAGGATCAGGTGAACAACATGATAAAATTGATCGCATTGGACCTGGATGGCACTCCATTTAAATACGCAGATAAGAAGGGAGGTCGAAGGAAGCCCGCGACTTGAGACGTGGGTGGTTCACAAAGTGGTCGACGTGAAGGGAATCGGTTGATTCAAATCATGGCGCGAATCGACGCCTATGTTCTTTCAGAGTCCTTCCTCTTGCAAAAGTTCCGGATTAGGCATACAATGATAGCGATTACACCATAAACGAAAGGGCGGATTGTATGAGTCAAACAGTGTATACCAACTATTGGCAGAATCGCATCGGCAACATTCGGAAGGAACACGGCAGCTATAAAACTGAGGAAGAGGCGATTGCGGGGATCAAAGCCTGGTGGGAACTGCATAAGGAAAATCACAAGCATGTGCAGTATAATCGCACCAATAGCGGAGCACTCGAAATCGTTTACGACGACAACAGCTATGTCTATCGGATAGAGAAACGTACACTCGAAGGTGCCTTACCCAAACGAACGTACCGACTGAAGAAAGCCGGAGAAGTGGAATCGCTGCGTGGGAAATACAATCTCAACAAAGAATCGTTCCTGTTCGATGAATTGCCCGAACCGCTGCGCGACAGACTCATTCTTGCGATGGCTGACATCAATAAAGCCAGAGCCCATGTCTATGACAAAGAGGGCCGCCTGATCCGCGGACTTGAAGACAAAATCGTGGTTGGCAGTAGCGTTTCGTTCAAAAACAAAATCTTAATTTGAATATCTAAAAATAAACCAGCATAAACGCCTAAAAACGTTTGTGCTGGTTTTTAATCATTTGAAATACTTAAATAAGCTTGATAATACTTACAAACGCTTATATAATTAAATCAAAGGTGGTGGGGTGATGTACCAAGAAGAGCGTATTCAGCAGATGCAACAGCTGTTGGAGGAGCGAAAAAGACTTTCCAAAAAAGAAATAATGGAAGCATTCGATATTTCGTCTGATACTGCTCGCCGTGATATCCTGGAATTTTTGAAAACCGGAAATGCTGTCCGTACGCATGGAGGCATTATGTTATCTGAAGACAGCTCCAAGATATTCAATTTTGGGGAGCGGGCAAGTATATTAAAACCCGAGAAGGAAAAGATGGCTGATAGAGTTTTAGAAGAAATAGCAGTAGACAGCACGTTATTTTTGGATGTATCGACCACATTATTATTTGCAGCGCAGAAATTAAACAAAAAGTGTACGGTTTATACCCATTCTTTGGACAATGCATTTGCATTGGGAATGAATCCAAAAATAAAGGTTCATCTTTTGGGTGGAGAGTTCAACTATGAAGACAGGTTCTTCTTTTCGGTCCGGAGTCTGGAAGAAATGGATTCGATAAAATTTGATATTTGTTTTATTGGAGCGGCAAGTTTGGAGAAAGAGGGCATCTTTTTCAAAGAACCAAACAATGCCTTGATCAAGCAGAAAGTAGTTAATCAAAGCCGGCAAGTGATCTTGGTTGCTGAAAATCAGAAATTCAGCAAAGAAGCGCAGTTTAAAGGCGCAAATTACCAGGACATTGATTGCTTCATTACAGATAAAGTTCTGACATCAAAACAGCAGGCTTATTTCGGAGATCAAACCGAAATCATCTTTGAGGAGGAAACGATATGACAAAGATTGAGTTGGTATTCAGCGATATAGATGGTACGTTGTTAAATTCGAAGCATGAAGTTACAGCCGAAGCAAGCCAAATCATTCAGGACTTGGTGAAGCAAGGTACGAAAATCATTCTGGCATCCGCCAGACCGCCGGGAGCAATGATTTCAATCGCCGATGAAGTCCGGTTGTCTTCACCACTGGTTTGCTTCAACGGAGCACTGATCACACAATATACAGAAGGGTCATTTGATGATCTGTATAGTCTGACTTTAGAGCGACTGGACGCATTACGACTCTATCAAGCAGTATCCACAAAGTTTCCGGAAATAAGCTTCAATATCTATTCCGGCGAGCGGTGGTACGTTGAACAAGAAGATGAGTGGGTCAAGCAGGAAGCGGCAATCACCAAAATGGATCCAGAATCCATCTCAATGAAAGATTTCCTGAACGAGCATTTTCCTGTCCACAAGATATTGTGTATGGGAAGTCCGGATGATATCCAAAAACTGGAGGATGAGTTGGAAGGGTCAAAACTATCAAATGTTTCCTACTATCGATCAAAAGACACCTATCTGGAAATCGTGAATAATCAAGTATCAAAATTAGGAGCACTCGATTTTTTATGCGAAAAATATGGTGTTGAATTAGCAAATACTTTAGCAATCGGTGACAATTTCAATGATATGCCTATGATCATACACGCTGGTAAAGGAATTGCGATGGGCAATGCTCCTGATGAAGTAAAACAAGCAGCTGATTATGTAACGGGTACGAATGATGAGAATGGTTTTTATAAGGCATTGGCAAAGAGTTTCGGATAAATGAACCGGATTCAACTATGCCCGGAAAAAGTTGGTTTCAGTGTATCTTAAAACAATCCTCGCAAATGTTTATCATGTACGATCATATCTTACTCGTCGCTGATGAAAATAGTTCAATTAAGAAAACGGGAGAGGCGATTGCGGGAATCAAGGCATAGTAGGAATTGCGTAAGGAAAATCACAAGCATGGGCAACATAACCGCACCAACAGCGGAGCTCTCGAAATCGTTTACGATGACAAAAAATATGTCTATCGGATAGAGAAACGCACAATAGAAGGCGCTTTGCCCAAGCGAGCGTACAGGTTTAAAAAGCCAGAGTATTTTGAATATCTAAAAATTTTTACCAGCACAAACGCCTAAAAACTTTTGTGCTGGTTTTTCGTTCTTCAACGAACCTTGACATTAAACCCCTTCAGAATCTCCAAAGCTTCGTCCATTTGTTTTCTTCCTGCTGTCAAGTCGGATTGGTCCAGGATACGGCTTCCGGGAAAGCGCTCTGTAACTTCAGTGTGTTGGTCAGCACGTAGAAACTTATTTCCACTCAGATGACTTCGATGTGCTTGCGAGCATTCGCGTATTTTTCCAAATCACCCTAGATCTCCATCAGAGCTTCAGGTGCAAGCTTGAAATAATACTTCTTAAGACATGCTCGTCCTCGATCGGCTTCTGCGCATCAATGATTTATAGACCGTATTGTTCTTCGCCCTGGGTGTCCTTGTATGCGATCGGTTTTCCCGGGTGTAGAGGATTTCTTCCCTTGCTTGGCGCGCTTTTCCAATCAGCACAACTATTCTCGAAAACAATGCTTCGATGCCGGGGATGTGAAATTCATTGGCAGGATCCAGAATATGTTTCTGCATATCGATGATCACTAATATTCCCATACCTCCAAACCTAACATCATTGAATTGCGCATCAAATTTATCTATAATTAAAATTATATTAAATATTTTGCGTAAATACGAAATATATACACTGAACCATTTTCCGAAGCTACAAAATTCTTCTGAAGTATCTGGAATATGGAATATGCATACAATGAGTGCGGATAATTTTTGTGAAAAAAATATCAACGGCGTTAAAAAAAATGGATGATTCCAAATTTTTTCGAGGAACCATGGGACCAAAGAAATAATTAGGAGGGATAATGAAATGGAGACAAAAAGTACATACGAATTATTACCTGATGCAAAGATGTTATTGGCATCTTTGCGTTCTGTTGGATACGTAGAAGAAACCGCTATTGCTGATATAGTTGATAATAGTATTTCGAGTGGGGCAACAAAGATCCAGTTGTATTTTGATTGGGAAGAAAAAAGGATATTACTAGCAGATAATGGTAAAGGTATGGATAATACAGACTTGCTTGAGTCGATGAAAATAGGTTCTGCCGATCCTGCAGAGATTCGCAACCAAAATGATTTAGGTAGGTTTGGTATGGGCATGAAAACTGCTTCCTTCTCAATTGGGAAAAAGTTATTGGTAGTAAGTAAAAAAAATGGGAATATTGTAAATGCAGAGTGGAATTTGGAGCATGTTGAGAACTCAGATAAATGGGAAATACTAATTAATTCCGATGATGAAATAGTAAATTTTTTGGATTCTGCCAAGACACTGATTGATTTTGAAAAATGGGAACATGGAACAGTTATCTCCTTATCTACTCTAGATAGACTTATCGATGAAAATAATATTCAGAAGTCCAAAAAGAAATTCTACAAAACAATAAACAATATTCGTTTACATTTATCAATGATTTTCCATAGATTTATCGAAGAAGATGACTTGAAATTATTTATTAATGGAAATTTGCTATGTGCTTGGAATCCATTTGTAAGACAAAATCCTGCTACCATGGAGTTATCACTCGAAGAATTGAATGATGGCAAAGCAGATGTATTTATAGAGCCATTTATACTTCCTCATAAAAATAAATTTGAAAATGAAGATGAGTACAAAAAGGCAGGTGGTCGCAAGGATTGGTTAGGTCAGCAGGGCTTTTATGTATATAGAAATCGCAGGTTAATTGTGTATGGAACATGGTTTGGGAAATTCAAGAAGGAACCTGCTTATAACTTGGCAAGAATTCAGTTAGACATGAATTCTGAGAGCGATTTTGAATGGGGGATAGATATAAAAAAATCAAAGGCTACGTTGCCAGTAGCTATTGAGGAAAGTATTACGCAAATTGCTTATTTAGCAATTGAGAAGTCTGTTGCAGTATACAACTCCAGAGGTGTTTATAATCGCAGAAATACTGCAAACAATACGAGTTTGAAATATGCATGGGAGCAACGAAAAAGTGCAACTGGAAATTATATGTTTTATTTAAATAAAAAGCACCCAATGCTTATGAAATTAATGCAGAATTTAGATGACGAAAACAAGAAGGTATTGAAGACATATCTTTCATTGATCGAGAATTATTCCCCTTCGATGTTAAGTGGAGTCATTGCGAATAGTGGAAATACAGATGTGGCTGAAGACATGAAGGCTCGAGATATATTGAATCTTAAGGAAAAAATATCGATATTAAAAGAGTTGCAGTACGAAAATGAAGAGATATATGAAGTATATTCCGAATCGCCGGAATACGCGTATTTACATGAAGAACTAAAAACGATCATTGAGGAGGATTAATGGAATGGGACTTCAAGAGGAACGTGTATTATATGAAATTGCATATATGTATTGCGATGAAATAATCAATAAATCGAAGGGACAAGATTTGAATAGTGTTATTGATTTTGCTATTCAAGATACAGTTTCAATGTTTTCAGCGAGAGTAAGTGAACCAGAAGATTTAAAGACGTATTTATATAGTCGTGTTAGTAGAGAACGAGAAGAAGATGAACCATCGGTTTTACTGGGAGAAGAAGTAGAAAATGAGTCATGGTGGCTGGAGTATAGAAGAGATAATGATGCAAATTTGAATTTTTGGAATAGATATTATAAATATTTGTATGAAGAAAAAAAATGGGAAAGAAGTGCAATAAAAAAAAGTATTGATAACACAACAGACACATTACTAAATTCTATTGCTGATCCAAAAAGCAATATTGCCCAGGAAAAAAGAGCAATGGTTGTTGGTTATGTACAATCAGGTAAAACAGCCAACTATATTGGGTTAATAAATAAAGCACTGGATGCGGGATACAAATATATTATTGTACTTGCAGGTATTCATAACAATTTAAGAAGTCAAACGCAGTCTAGAATTGATGAAGAGGTGTTAGGGTACGAGACAGACTCAGCAGCAAAACAAAAACAAAGAGAACGAGCCGAGAAGAATAAAATAGGAGTAGGTAAGTTGTATAATGCAGGGTTTGTGCAGACGCTAACTTTCCGTGATGAGAAAGGTGATTTCACAAAGAAACGTTCAGGAATCTTAACATCTCCTGATAATGCAACAATTATTGTAACAAAGAAAATAAAATCAACATTAGAAAATCTCATAGACAATATTCAGAGCAATAGCGAAGCTGCAATTGATAGTGAAGGAAACTTTTTCATGAAAGCTAAGTATCCACTTCTACTTATTGATGATGAAGCTGATCAAGCTTCAGTTAATACGGGATATGATTATGATGATGACGGAAATATAGTTGATGAATATGATGTTAAAACAATTAATAAATTGATCCGTTCATTGTTTAATCACTTTGAAAGTAGATCATATGTTGGATATACTGCAACACCTTATGCGAATATATTTATACCAAATAGTATAAGTGTTGCAAGTGAAGATTTAGGAAATGATTTATTTCCAGCTGATTGTATTATCAGTCTTCCAAAACCATATAAATATATTGGTGCGAATGAGTTTTTTGGATATGGTACCGAGAATGAAGAGATTGAGCCTATGCAACTTGTAAGGAAGATCAAAGAAACAAATTTCGTTGACGTAAAGAAAAAAACAGTTGGAGAATTACCGGATAGCCTAAAAATTGCGATAAAGTGTTTTTTAATATCTATTGCTGTTCGTAATTGTAGAGGTGGAAAAAATAAAGCCAACACCATGCTGATTCATGTTGCACGAATAAAAAATATGCAAGAAATTCTTGCAAGAAAAGTTAATGAATATTTTTTTGATGAATTACAAGCAATGATAATTGATGGGGATGTTGAAACTAAAAAAGAATTTTACAAATTAATGGATGAAGACTATCTACCAACTACTAACCACATGCTGAACAAATTTAGCAAATATATGGAAGGTGCTGATGTTTTTGAGCCTGATGATATATTTTCAGAAATTGTTCGTTTAATGAATGATGAAAAGATTAAAATTAATGTTATTAACGGAAGTAGTAAAGACTCATTAGCTTACAAGGAGCATGAGAATGAAGAATATAATGTAATTGCTATTGGTGGTGACAAGTTTTCGCGGGGATTAACATTAGAAGGCTTATCGATAAGCTACTTTACAAGAGAATCCAAGCATTATGATACATTAATGCAGATGGGGCGTTGGTTCGGTTTTAGACCTCAATATGCTGACTTATGCAGGGTTTTTATTACAGAAGAAATTTATCGGTGGTTTGCAAGAATTGCTTTTGCCACGGACAATTTAAGAGATCAGATTGCATATATGTGTCAAGAAAAAGCGAAGCCAAAGGATTTTGGATTAAGAGTTGCCACTCATCCTGAATTAAAAATTTCGAGTCCTCAAAAAGTAAAATCAGGATCAGTCCGGAAGTTGGATTTTAGCAATACTTTAACAGTTATGAGAGATATAGATAAAGATGCACATCAATATAATAATAATTTCGATGTTGTGGAGAGGTTACTCAAGATGGCCCCAAAAATATATACATCACAGGAGCATTTTGAAAATTTAGATCGTGAAACGAGGAATGATCATTATTTCATTGAACATGTTGCTGGAGTGCATATGGTGGAATTTTTTGGAAAATTTCAAACATCAAAGTACGCTAGCAAGGTGAATGGTCATAATATAGCTACATATATTAAGGAACAGAATAAAGACGGATATTTAGTTGATTGGACAGTCTGCTTGATAAATGTGGGAGATAGGGACCCAGGCATAAATATTTGTGGAATAAATATTGGAAATGGGATTACAAGATCAGGAGAGAATAGCGTAGTGTTATCACCTGATGATAAGGTCTGCTCAGTGCAAATGCTTAAATCAAAGGGGCATGAATATTTTGCTTTGAATCAAAATGAATATGATACAGCAATTAGTATGGAAAGAAATTCGGATAAAGGTAATGAAAAAACTGTTGCTGCAAGTATAAGGGCACAGATGGATAAGAAAAAGGGGCTACTGTTATTGTATCCAATCGATTATCATTGCTCTGAAACTAGTAAACTCAAGATAGACGGTACAGAACATAAAACCCCATTTGGATTTGCTGTTGTATTTCCCAAAGGAAATGGAAAGTCAATCTCTTATCAAGTGAATCCAATTGCGATGAAGGGCGAAGATTATGATATTTTTGACTGATGTTTATAAAGAAATGGTAGATGATTTTAAAAAAAGCAAGTACGTTGAATCAAGTGCGCTATTCAGAATTTTTAGACTTAATGGGAAAAGTACAGTACTTATTAGTGTCGAAAAAAGCAATATGGCTTGTGAAGTGAGTATTTCGATACCGGATTATACTACCGCTGACTCTTTAAAAAATCTTCCTAAATGGAAGGGAATGGAAGGAAAGTTAATTACAAATTGTAACGCCAACACGAGAAAATGGTATTTATCATTTAAGCAAATGGATGGTTATGAAGAAAAAATATTCTTCCTAGTACTGCAAGATGTCATTGAATCGGTTAATGAATTACCAGAAACAGAAGTGATATCAGCAACAAAAGAGATTTTGACAAAGTGGAACACATTTTTTCAATTCGATAAAAATTATGTTTTATCTGATAATGTTCAGCAGGGACTTTATGGAGAATTATATTTACTTGAAAAGGTTGTTACTATAAAGGGCGAAAACGTCATAAATTGTTGGACGGGATGTAATTCAGAAACACATGATTTTTATTTTGGAAAAGATGCTTTAGAGGTAAAAACATCAAGTGCTAAAGGACCCGACAAAGTAAACATCAGCAATGAATACCAATTGGATGATACGGGATTACTAGGAAGACTTTATTTAATATATTTAAAAGTGAAAAAGAGCGAGATTGATGGCGAAAAACTTTCAGATATTGTTGGTAGAATTGCTGATATGTTAAGCGCGAACATTAGACTTAGTTTTTATGATAAATTGCTTAAGGTTGGATATGTGTACCAGATGCCAGAATTATATATGTTATGTTTTAGGACACGTGAGGAAAGTTGCTATGCTGTGAATGATGGATTTCCAAGAATTACAACAAAGACTATTAGTAAAGGTATTGGATCTGTAGATTATGTTGTCAGCCTAAATGCATGTAATTCATTTCAGATTTCAATAGAATCATATTATGAAGGAGTTGAATTATAATTATTACAGATCAGATGAGACAGTTCAATGAAGAGCTGATTGAAGAAGTACGGGAATATAAAGAAAATGATAAATGTAGTACAGAAGATGCATTTACAAATGTATTCTCTGCTTATGTAATTGATGCTGGGGAGTCTTTCATAAATAATTGTAACGTTCTTTGTTACAAAAAAGAATTTGAGAATGCGAAAATAAATGGCTATGTTTTTGATGAGTATTTTCAGACATTAACACTTATCGTGAGTGTTTTTGAAAATAGATCAGAAATAGCAAAAATGAGAAAGACTGATATTGTCAAAAATTCAAAACAGGCTACAAAATTTTATCGTATGTGTAAATCAAGCTATTTCGATAATGTTGAGGAAACAGATCCGGGCTACGTTGTTTCAGAATATATTAATAATTATAAAAATGTGATAGAAAATATTCGTGTGATTCTATTAACAAATCTAGAAACCACACCTGATATCCCAGCGAGTATCAAAATCGATAATGTTGTGGTAAAATTTGATGTTTGGGACCTGGAGAGAGTATGCCAATCAGTATTTCAAAAGAAGTCACATGAAGATTTAACTGTAAGATTTCAAAACAAATACAAAAGCCCTCTAAAAATGATAAAAGTAAATCAGAAAAATAATATCTATGATTGCTACATTGGCGTAATATCTGGGCAGTGCCTAGCGGAAGTTTATAGAGATGAAGGACAGCGCTTAATTGAAAAAAATGTTAGATCATTTTTGCAAGCTACAGGAAAAATTAATCAGAGAATTAAAACAACTTTACAGAATGAACCAGACATGTTTTTAACTTATAATAATGGTATATCTACAACAGCAAAAGGAATCACTATTAATGAAGAAAATAGTAATGCTTCTTTTGTGGTGATAGAGGAAGTCAAAGATTGGCAGATTGTGAATGGTGGTCAAACCACCGCATCTATTTATAATGCATTCCAGTCTGGCATTGACATTTCAGCAGTAAACGTCCAGATGAAACTTACTGTTATTCGGGATCTCAATAAAATCGAAGAAATGGTTGGATATATTTCTAAATATGCTAACAGTCAGAACAAAATAAACATGTCTGATTTTAGTGCGAATGATTCTTATCATATTGAGATGGAGAGATTGTCCAGAAAAATTTATGTTCCAGTTGATAATGGAAAATCTATATTTCGTTGGTACTACGAGCGAGCTCGTGGTCAATATATGGTGGATGTCAATAGGCAGCCAACACCAGCAACAAAGAAGAAATTTAAAGAACTAAATCCAAAATCAATGTGTATTTCAAAAACTGTAGCAGCTAAATGTATGATGGCATGGATGAAATACCCATATGTAGTTAGTAAAGGATTAGAAACAAATTTCATTGAATATTCTATAATGGTAAGAAATGGGGATTTATTAGCACCATCCGATGATACATATATAAGTATGATTGCTAAGGTAATACTATTCAAAGAATGTGACAAGTTGGTTGCTAAACAAAATTTTGGTGGATTTAAAGCACAAATAAATTATTACACAATAGCGTTGCTTTCGGAGTTTCATCCAGATCAGGTATCTGATATGCTCATATGGAAGCGACAGACAATTTCACCTGAATTGTCAGTTTTTATTGAGGATTTGATTTTGCGTGTATGGAACCATTTAATGACTCCAGATGTTCAAGGAATCAACATCACCCAATGGTGTAAGAAGGAAGATTGCTGGAAATTGCTTAAGGAAAGATATAAAAATAAATTGATTTAGAGGTAACTTATGTATAAAATGTTGGATTTATTTGCGGGAGCGGGCGGTCTCAGTTTAGGGTTTGAAATGACAGGTCAATTTGAGACTGTAGCAATCGTTGAAAATAATAAAAATGCAGCTAAGACATATATAAAAAATCATCCAGGTTTAAAAAACTACGAAGATATTTTAAATGTAGATTATGAAAATATAATAGCTGAGAATGGCAATATTGATGTGGTTATTGGTGGACCACCATGTCAAGGATTTTCTAATGCTAATCGGCAACGAAGACAGTTGATCAATGGAAGTAATGAACTTGTTAAAAGATATGTTAAGGCAATAGAAGAAATAAATCCAAAGGCATTTGTGATGGAAAACGTTAAGACTATTGCTTCGGATAAACATTCATTCGCTTTGACCCATGATGATTATGACTATATTACAAATACATTACAATTACAGATCCATGATAGAGATGTCATTTTGTATGAAGGAAATTTTGTAAATGATATAAATGAATTATGCGATAATTTTGTTGCAAATGAACTGGCCCTGCTTAGTGAAGAGGAACTTTATATAATCTATAACCTTTACAAAAAGAGAAATCAATTACAAAAGTATTTCAAAAAGATAGCTAATGTAAAGAAAGTAGAAAATATCATAGAACATATGAAAATAAGACTAGACATGCCTAATTGGTATAATAATTCGACAATGAAAGCTAGAAATGTTCTTCAGAGTATGGTTGATACATTGGGAAACATAGATAATAATGGTATTGACTCAGTAAAGAGCTTTTGGGATATTCAGAGATTTTTTCAAGGAATATTTGAACTGGATAGTAAAGATGCAATTTTTGAAAGAATTGTTTCAAATAGATCAATTACAGTAAGAATGCAAACATATATAATTATTGATTTCTTGAGAAGTGCTTTTAAGCATTTAGGATATGAAATTAATGGGAAAGTATTAAATGCATCGTCGTTTGGAGTACCACAATCTCGAGAACGGTTTATTTTAATTGGAGTAAGAAAAGAAGATGTTAGCGGAGAAGTAAATCTTCCGGAGAATTTGATCGATAATCCCGAAGACTATGTTACTGTTGGGCACGCTATTGGAGATTTGGTTACATATACGCCTACTACTGAAAGCATGGATGAAATACAGAAAAAAGTCAGCGTACCAGTGATTAATTCATATTATAGACAACTTGTAATAGACAGCTCGAGTAAAGAAATTTTTAATCATGTATGTACAGAAACTAGAGAAACTGCTCTTAAAAGGTTTGAAATTATTCAACAGGGGGAAAACTTTCACTCATTGCCGGATGAATTAAAAAGTACCTATGAGAATCCAGAAAGAACACAGAACACGATTTATAAGCGATTGACGTATGACCAGCCATCAGATACTGTCGTAAATGTAAGAAAATCTATGTGGATTCACCCGGAACTAAATAGAGCAGTAAGCGCAAGAGAAGCTGCAAGACTTCAAAGCTTTCCGGATAGTTATATATTTTTTGGAACAAAGGATTCTGTCTATCAGCAGATTGGAAATGCGGTACCACCGTTATTAGGACGTGCAGTTGCTGAAAGAGTATTGGAACTAATTGGATGTGGACAGAAATTCGAAACCCTTAAGAGTATTTATGATCAGTATAAAAATGAAGAAGAAAAGAGCAAATATGGCAAAAATATACTACCATAATTCGATTAAAAAGTTTATTTGTAAATCGAATGAGTCAATATTAGGTAAGTTGTTAACAAATGATATTTTTAATACTACAGATTTACAGAAAAATGCGTGGGAAGAAGAAATTATCATTTTAAAAGAGCAACTAGCTGTATTTGTTTCTGGAGATATTATTCTTGAATACACGATACCTCGTTTAGGAAGTCGTATCGATGCAGTTTTGCTTATTAATGGGGTTCTTTTTTTATTAGAATTCAAAGTTGGTGCAAGAGAATATTCAAAGGCGGCAATAGATCAGGTAATGGACTATGCACTCGACTTGAAATATTTTCATGAAGAGAGTCTAAACAGGATTCTGGTTCCAATTCTTATTGCAACCGAAGCAAATAGTATATTAAACTCAACCGCAATAATGAGTGATAAAATATATAATGTCATTAATTGTAATAAAAAAAATATCAACGATTTCATTTCTGAAATTTTAGAAAAGACAGCAGAAGACGAAATACAAGCACAAAAATGGTTGAATTCACGATATGTACCTACACCGACGATTATTGAAGCTGCACAAGCACTTTATCGAAATCATTCAGTTGAAGGTATTTCGAGAAATGACGCAGGAGCGAGTAATTTAAATAAGACATCCATTGCGATAGGTAAGGTAATTGATCAGTGTAAACAAAGAGGAGAAAAAGCAATTTGTTTTGTTACAGGTGTGCCAGGGGCTGGGAAAACACTAGCTGGGTTAAACATTGCAAATGAAAGACACCAATTTGAAGAGAATGAGCATGCAGTTTTTCTATCAGGAAATGGACCACTTGTTGATGTTTTACAAACTGCTTTGGCTAGAGATAAAGCAAAACAGAAGGGTGTCACTATAAAAGAGGCAGAGCGAGAAACAAAATCTTTTATACAAATAATTCATAAATTTAGAGACGAAGCTTTGAGTAGTCCTAGAGCACCAATAGAAAAAGTTGCAATATTTGATGAGGCACAAAGAGCATGGCACAAAGATGCGTTATCAGATTTTATGAAAAGAAAAAAAGGGATTCCAAACTTCAATAAATCTGAACCGGATTTTCTGATTGGTATTATGGATAGACATAACGACTGGTCTACTATTGTTTGTTTGATAGGTGGTGGGCAGGAAATATATAAAGGTGAGGCTGGAATAGCTGACTGGTTCGAGGCTCTTAAATCAGGATATCCGAGTTGGAAAATATATTTATCTGATAAAATGACTGATTCGGAGTATATAGGAAATGAAACTCTTGAAAATATGCTCGGTGATAGAACGTATAATGTCATTAGTGAGTTGCATCTTGGAGTGTCTCTTCGTTCTTTTAGAAGTGAAAAAATGTCTTTATTTACTAAAACATTATTGGATAACAATTTAACAGAAGCAAAGGGAATATATTCTGAATTAAAAGAGACATATCCAATTGTTATGACCAGAGATTATATTAAGGCAAAGAAGTGGGTTATGGACAAGGCTAGAGGAACAGAACGTTATGGATTACTAGCAAGTTCCGAAGGTAAGCGCCTTCGAGCAAATGGAATATGGGTTCCTTCAAAAATAAATCATGTTGGCTGGTTTTTAAATGAAAAAGATAATGTTGATTCATCATTCTATCTTGAGGTTGCAGCATCGGAGTTTAAAGTGCAGGGATTAGAAATTGATTACGGATTACTTGCATGGGATGCTGATTATAGGTATCACAATGGTGCGTTTGCCTGCTATAAATTTAGGGGTAATAAATGGCAACATGTCAATAATTTACAAAACCAGAAATATTTAAAAAATGCCTATAGAGTTCTTTTGACGAGAGCAAGACAAGGGGTTGTTATTTATGTTCCTCAAGGAAGTGAAATTGATCGAACAGCCTCAAAGGAATATTATGATGGAACATATGAATATTTCAAACAAATTGGAATAGAGGAAATTTAAAGAAAGGTGATTGAATGGATAATTTGACAAAAGAACAACGTCAAAAAAATATGAGCAATATTCACTCATCGGATACCAAAATTGAATTGATTTTTAGAAAGGCACTTTGGAATAAAGGTTATCGATACAGGAAAAATTATAAAAAACTCCCAGGGGCCCCAGATATCGTGCTTACAAAATTTAAAATTGCTATATTCTGTGATAGTGAATTTTTTCATGGTAAGGATTGGGAATCCCTTAAACCAAGGTTAGAAAAAAGCAAAAATAGTAAATATTGGGTCAATAAAATTTCTAAGAATCGGGAACGTGACAATGAAATTAATGAGCAACTTAGATTTCTCGGTTGGACAGTAATCCGATTTTGGGGAAATGACATAAGAAGAAATCCTGATGAATGTGTACAAGTTGTTGAAAAAATGATTCACGATCAAAGGGTACATGATAATGTTCATGGTAACAGTATTCAATGATTGCTGATTCGAAATGTCTTTTTTAGGAATCCGAAAATTCAAGAATTGTGTTTTAAGACTTGGACAAAGGTGTGTACTGTATTAAGTTATTAGAAATAATTTCATCGAAATTGTAGAATATTTGTTATAGCAGAACTTTCAAGGAGGTGCTGGTATGGGAGACATTTCCGCCCCGATAATTTATGAGCTGGATTACAGCAGCGAGGGCATGAAGGATTTTGATTCAAAAGTCCAAGAAAATATCGGTAAGGATGCGAAGTACCTTTTGCATTATCCGACAGTGTATATCGTCAATGACAAGAATAAAGAGAAACAGTTCTCGGTTTATATCGGGGAAACGTCCGACATTAAGAAAAGGACCATGCAGCATCTGACGGTCGATCCAAAATCGAGGAGCGATTGGGAGAACCTGGCTATTTCGGATTCATCGAAAATGTATGTGATCGGGCATGATCATTTCAATAAATCACTTACGTTGGATATCGAAAACAAGCTGATGCTGTACATGTCCAGCATTGAAAATGTTGATGCGGTCTATAACCGTCGGACCAACCAGCAGAACGATTATTTTACATCCCATGAGCTGGACAATATCTTCTCCAAGATCTGGAGAGGGTTGCAGAAGAAAAATAAGGAGCTTTTTCCGGTTGAACAGATCATCCGGGATTCCGCTATTTTCAAGGCTTCTCCGTTTCATAAACTGACGGATGAGCAGGTCCGCACGAAGGACTTTATCACTTTGCGCATCATGCAAGCTTTGACGACAGGTAAAACGGGCCAGCTGATTCTTGTAACCGGCGAAGCGGGATCCGGGAAGACTGTTCTGATGAGCAGTCTGTTTTATGAATTGAACCAATTATCCAAGGAGGATCCGGAAAATCTGATCTTCAAGGATACAAAGAATTTCCTCTTGGTGAACCATGAGCAGCAGCTCAAAGTGTATCAGCAAATCGCAGCCAAATTGGGCATCTACAGCAAAAAGCAGCCAGACCTCGTTTCTAAACCGACTCCGTTCATCAATAATCACGGGCCTGAGGATAAAGTGGATGTCGTGATTGTTGATGAGGCGCATTTGCTGTGGACGCAGGGGAAACAGTCCTATCGAGGAAAGAACCAACTGCAGGATTTGTTGGAACGCGCCAAGGTGGTTGTGGCGATTTTCGACCAAAATCAGGTACTTTCGACACAGCAGTATTGGGAATACGAGGAACTGATGAGCCTCCAGCACGAGGCCCAGCTCAATTGCAATCTGATGTATCTGTCGAATCAGATGCGCATCAATTCCGACAAAGCGACGGTGGACTGGATCCGTTCCCTGATCGATGAACAGGAAGTCGGGAAAATCCCTGCCGATTCAAAAAACTACGATATCCAGATTTTCGATAGCCCGGAAGAACTGCATGCAGCCATCAAAGCAAAGGCGGAGAGCCAGGATTCGGGCATTTCCAGGCTGACCGCAACCTTCGATTGGGATTACGTAGACAAGCGCAAACCTGAAGGTGAGGATTATTGGTACGTCCGGGTAGGTGAATGGAAATTGCCGTGGAATCTGCAGCTGCCTGTCGCTTCGAAAAAGCAATCGATCAAAAACAAGCACCTTTCGTGGGCCGAGCAGGAGCAGACGGTCGACGAAGTCGGCTCCACCTTCACGGTCCAAGGTTTCGACCTGAATTATGCCGGAGTCATCATCGGACCGTCCGTGAAATACCGGAACGGGAAGGTCATCTTTGACCGGCAGGAGAGCAAAAACAAGAAGGCCACCCAAAAGAGAAGCCTGAAGGACGGCAGCAAGGAATATTTCTCCGATACGTTGCTGAAGAACGAACTGAACGTATTGCTGACTCGGGGCGTTAACGGCTTGTACCTCTATGCGGTGGATGAAGAACTGCAGCAAGCACTAATGGATGCCAGAAAGGGATGACACAAATGAACTCAATGGATAAAATCAACAAATTCCGCGATGAGCGCGACTGGCGCCAATTCCATAACGAGAAAGACCTCTCCATCTCGATTTCGTTGGAGGCAGCTGAATTGCTGGAGCTGTTCCAATGGAAATCCCCTGAGGAAGTCAGAGAGACCAGCATAGAACGCATCAAGGAGGAACTTGCCGATGTGCTGATCTATTCCCACATGTTGGCGAGCAACCTCAATTTGGACATCGATTAGATCATTGAGGCGAAGCTGGAGATGAACAACATCAAGTATCCGGTTGATAAAAGTAGAGGGAATAAAGAGAAGTATACGGAGCTGCAATGATAATAAATAAGATTAATAGGATTAGAAATTATGGTTTCGATCACAAGAAAAATCTATTATTAATCCAAAAAACAGTGGAGTTTCTATGCGGTCAAGTTGAGGTCATATTAAATTTCCCTTCAATTATAAAAATTTAGAATATGGAAGAGGCTCTCAAATATGGAACTAATCCTAAAAAAGAATAAACAATTATTGGCAAATTATGAAGACTTAAAAAATAGGGAATTATTGAAATTTGTCATTAACGGCAATGAATATTCGGACGAAAATACCAAACGATTTTCTTGGAAGCGCATATTGGACGAGACAGCGCTTCTTTATTGGACTGAGGAGGTAATTCCTTCTGTTATAACCGCTAATGATGTTTATCCAAATGTATCAGAAGTAAAACAAGATAGTGATATAAAAAATGCGATCGGTTTTTATCAGAGCCGCGAGGATGTTAATAGTGAGATAAGAAGAAGACACGCTTCTCCCCGTACAGGTATTAAAATGGTCGAAAAGTATGGAGAATCTGTTTATTACGGTAGCTTTTCAGGCATTGATGCGGTTATGCTGACACAAGGATTATTGAATAAGTTCGGTAGCGAAGATGATGAAATAAGAATTGAATATTCTGATAAGCAAAAAACAAAAGTCAGGAAGAAACATTCCAAAGACCATCCGCCAAAAGTGGAATCTAAACTAGAAGAAATTGAAAAAATCGGTCTAAATACGATACTATACGGCCCTCCGGGAACCGGAAAAACATACCGCGTCAACGAATATAATGAAACCTTACTCTCAGAACAAACATTGACTGATCAGCAGTATAATTTTGAAGGCTTATCCTGGAAAGACGCCATATACCTAGCCTACAAAGAAAGAAATTCCAAAGCATTGACTGTCAAAGATATTAAGAACACTGAAGTAGTTCGAGCATACTCCAAAAATAAAAAAAGTAAATCAATTGTTGGAACGCTCAGGTCGACTATCATTGAGAATGCAACTAAGGAATCAATCACAAGCAATTATTGCAAAGGAACAGATCTTTTTGAGAAAATTGATGATAAATGGGCATTGACTGAGGTTGGATGCATGGAAGCGGAGGAAATATATTCAATCGCAATGGAAACAGGACAAGCAAAGGATTATTATTATCAGTTTGTGACCTTCCATCAATCGTATAGTTATGAAGATTTCATTGAAGGAATCCGTGCAGAAACAGTTGACGGGAACATCCAATATGAGGTAAAAAAGGGTGTATTTCGTGCCTTCTGCGAAAGAGCGGAAGAGGATTTGGAAAATGGGACAGGCAATAATTTCCTGTTTGTGATTGATGAAATCAACCGCGGCAATATCAGCAAAATTTTCGGAGAATTGATCACCTTGATCGAACCCGAGAAACGGATTGGTGCAACTGAAGAAATAAGGGTAACATTACCTTATTCGGGTGATCAGTTCGGGATTCCGATGAATGTATATATTTTAGGGACCATGAATACGGCAGACCGATCGATTGCGATGATGGATACTGCTTTACGTCGCCGCTTTGAGTTTGTTGAAATGATGCCTGAAAGCGACTTGATCCGTAATAAAGTAGGAAAATCAGGGGAAATCGGTGAGTATAATTTGGCTGATATTTTGGATGCATTAAATGAACGGATTGCATACCTTTATGACCGAGAGCATACGTTGGGGCACGCTTTCTTCATGAACAACAATACACTCGCTGATGTGAAAAGGACCTTTGAAAATAAGATCATTCCATTGCTTCAAGAATATTTTTACGATGATTTTCGAAAAATTAGAGCAATACTAAATGACAAGAATGGCATTTACATTACTGAGAAGGAAACGTCAGTGCATAGATTGTTCGATAAAAATCTATCTGAGGGCTTCTTCAGTGATAATGAAAATCGTTACGTTCTGAAAACTATGGCAAGTGATGTAGAGTTTAAAAAGTTCATGTCAGGAGTCCTGATCGATAAAGAAGCAGATGAATCATGAAGAACAGAGTAGTTACGATCACTGAATTTGGCCGCCTGTATGCAGACACTATCTATGAAGGTGTAAAGGTGACAAAAAAAGATATCGAAGAGCTGAAGGCTTTCATTGATGAGGGCAACACAGTTTATGACGACGGGGCTGATTCCTCAATCGATAATTTTCTCAGACCTATCCGTTTAGGTGTACAAGCGAATAATTATGTCGGTGTCCTGCAAACGAAATCGGGCTTGACGATTGAAATTCTACCCAAGATCCATGGGAAGAATGAGGCTAGCAAAAAGGATAACGATGTCCGGAAGCTTTTTTTGAAGATGTTGGGTGCAGTCAAAAATATTGACGGCAGAACATTTTCCATGGCACATCTGGACACAGCTAATACCAACCTTTTTGAGGTATTTATCCGGATGTTTTTGGGCGAAGTAGATAGCATCATCAAGCAAGGTCTGAAGTCTGCTTACTTAGGTTTGGAAGAGAACGAGGCTTTCTTAAAAGGGAAATTGCTGATGAAGCAGCAGATACAACATAACCTGGTAAACAAAGCGCGCTTTTACAATAATCACGATGAATTTATGATTAACTGCCTGGAAAATCGATTGATCCGTACAGCGTTGGAATATCTACTCCATATTTCGTCAGATTTCAATAATCAGCGTCTGATCCGGGAGCAGCTCATTCACTTCAATCAAGTAACGATTCTACATAACGTTGAACAAGGTTTTCAGCGAATCAAACTTGGCAGAAACTTTCAATACTACACTCATGCTTTACAATGGTGTGAAATTATCTTAGCAAAACAATCCTTTACTTCTTTTAAAGGAAATACAATGGCTTTTGCTGTACTGTTTCCTATGGACAAAATTTTTGAAGCCTACGTGTCTGAGTTGGTAAGCAAAACGTTGAGTGACTATAATGTTTCGCTTCAGGATAGGGGAATTTGGTTATTTGATGAGCATGGGAAACAGAGTAGCTCCTATCGTTTGCGACCTGATATCGTTATTCGATCAGATGAAACAACTGTGATTGCAGATACGAAATGGAAAGTACTAAAGGCAGACGGTCCAGCCCAAGCAGACTTGTATCAGATGTATGCGTATCATACAAGGTACAGCCATAAAGGGGAGAAGGTTCAAAAGGTAATTTTGATTTATCCGTACAGTAAAGAATTTCTGCCGACTGAATTTCATAGTTTAACGGAAATTTCTACTTCTAATGGTGTGCAGATTGATGTGCGGTATCTTGATCTGTACGGGGATGTTGAGGAACAAATTCAGGATTTGTTTATTAAAGAACTTACTGATTAGAGAACTAATTAATCAAAGTACCTGTTTTTTTAGTATGAAACTGGCGTTCAGGAAAGTGTATTTAGATGATATGATATCGAGATATAAAAACAATATGTAAATTTGTGGGTTAAAACAGTTGCATCAAAATAAAAAGAAATATAATGATGTTTTATAAAAAAAGTGATATAATAAGTAAGCCTACTAGTACCATGTTAGTAGAATTATATGTTTGTAGCAGTCAAGTAGTAACTCACTGAACAGCTCAGTAAAGTTCTGCTTTGAGTTAATTTCAAGGAATATTAATATTAATAATCCTCGAATTAACAAGATTGTGACGCAGGTTGACGTAGGTAGAGTTATATTCATTTGACTTTGACCTCCTAAGATCTCCTCAATAACATTATAAATGATTAGTTGAATCACTCTGGTGAGCTACAGGTAAAAAAGGGTCAATACTGTAGTTCTATGACTCAATGCTGCAGAAGGAATATTTGCCAGAAACCAGATCTGCAATTCCTTCCGCTCCAAAAAAAGAGGTGTAATATGTTAGATTCTACAAAATACAGATCGAAACGTTATCTACACTTTGATCATAGAGTTAAAATTGAAAAGGTTGAAAGCTATGTAACAGATCCAAAAAGGATTGCGGTGCATAGCTTTTTACCATTTATTCACTATGTTACTTCATTCGATAAAAATATTGGATGTAAAAATTCTGAAATGAACAATCGCCCAATAAAAACAAAAAATAGGGACATTATGTATGCCGGGCATCTTGATAATTATATTTATAAATATTATGCAGAGACCTTAAATGATAAATATAATGAATGGGTCCTCGTTCATGAAGTGGATGAATGTTCAACTGCCTATCGGAACAATATAAAGAGAAAATCAAATATTGATTTTGCGGCTGAAATCATCAATAGAATTTCTTATTTAGAAGAAGCCTATATTCTGGTTGGAGATTTTACTAACTTTTTTGATAAAATTGACCATAAAATAATGAAAAAGAATCTACTTAAGATACTTCAAAAACAAAAGCTGAGTAGGGATTGGTTTAACGTATATAAATCTGTAACTAAGTACGGGTATTATGAAAAAGACTCATTAGTCAAAATATTTGGCACTGATAAAGAGATAAGAAATGACAAAAAAGCAAGTTATTTTCCTCAAATGAAAGATTTTCGAAATTTTCAGAGAATTCACTCAATCAGCAAAAATGAACATAAATATGGGATTCCACAGGGTACTGCTATCAGTGCTGTGTTTGCAAATGTCTATTCGATTGGATTTGATGTTTGTATGAAAAATTTGGCAGATCAACACTTGGGAATGTATCGAAGATATTCCGATGATTTTATATTAGTCATTCCAAAAAAACAAATCAGCGGTGTAGTCTCTCTAACTCAAATTGAAGCAATTGAAAAAAGAGTTAGAGCCTTAGCCGAGGAAAATAAAATTGAGATACAAGAGACTAAGACTGGGTTATTTGAGTACAGTGACAATAGGATAACCAATATAAAAGAGAAAAAAGCTTCTCATATTGATTATTTGGGTTTTGTATTCGACGGAAAAAAAGTTCAAATGCGAGGGAAAAGTCCATATAAATTTTATCGCAAGGCATATAAGCTGATAGATAGCTCTAAAAAGGTGAGGGCAAGAAAAAACCTACAAGAATTACCTTATCGAAAAATGATATATAGTTTATACACTGATCTTGGTATAAATAGAGGAGATTTTGGGAATTTTATAGCTTATGCCCAAAGAGCGCAAAATACTTTTGATCAATTATCTCCAAATACTGAAAATTTAATGATGCGAAAAATAAAGAATAGGAAAAAGAAACTTGAAAAAAGACTTGGAATTAAGATTCATACTCAAGTCTAAACATCTTTGTCCATTAAGGAATATACAACAAGGGCATCACTCAATAGAAAATCTTGAAGGTCAGCAACAAGCACTAGTGGATGTCAGAAAGGGATGATACACATGAACACAATGGACAAAATCAATCAATTCCGCGATGACCGGGACTGGCGCCAATTCCATAACGAGAAAGATCTTGCCATCTCGATTTCGTTGGAGGCCGCTGAACTGCTGGAGCTTTTCCAATGGAAATCTCCCGAGGAAGTCAGGGATACCAGCATTGAAAGGATTAAAGAGGAACTTGCCGATGTGCTGATCTATTCCCACATGCTGGCAAGCAACCTCAATTTGGACATCGATGAGATCATCGAGGCAAAGCTTGAGAAGAACAACATCAAGTATCCGGTGGACAAAAGCAAAGGGAACAAAGGGAAGTATACGGAGCTGTGACAGCAGCGCGAATCATGAAGATAAGAGGTACTAAATGGACAACCTAACAATCAAACAAGCAGCAGAAAGATCAAAAAAAATCCGCGACCATTACCGCGCATTGGAAATGAAGCACCACGGCAGCGAATGGTCCGTGGAAGAGGATGCGCTGGCGTTTTTGACTGATGCGGGGCTTGTGGGTCGTTTGACCATGGCGAAGCAAGGACGTTGGCCGGCAGGCGAGTCGAATGAAGCCGGTTTGGAGCACAAAATCGGCGAAAGCATCTGGTGGCTGATGGTGCTGGCCGACCGGATGGGCATCGACAGCGAAGAAGCACTGGATAATTTCCTGAGCACAACAGAGAAGAGATTTGGCCTCTAGAGGCAATCATTTTTTGCGTGCATGAATATTTGAATAGGGACTCAAAAACAGCAGCATGGAAACCACGACGATGGTTCCCGTGCTGCTGTTTTTGGTGTGTTCTTTTTTTGATGCATGCAAGATTCGTTAAAAAAAGGCGTTGCGGGATAAATAGAAATGGGTTATCATGTTGTTTGTAAACCATAATTATATTAAGGGTAACAATCAAAATGATGGATACAGGAGGGGTATAGTGATGAAGACAAAAGTTTTGACTAGGGTAACAATGATGGTGGCTTTGATGATTGTGTCGGGGGTATTGACGATTCCGCTTCCCGGTCTGCCGGTTCCGATCGTTCTGCAAAATATGATGATGATGCTCGCGGGCGGGCTGCTCGGCAAGAAATACGGCCCTCTGGCTGTAAGTATTTTTCTGCTGATGGTAGCGGTAGGTTTTCCGGTCTTATCAGGCGGACGGGGCGGCATTGCCATATTCGCCAGCGCAAGCGGCGGCTTTTTGCTTGGATACGTATTAGCACCGCTTGTGATCGGTTACTTACTTGAAAAAAATTGGGAAAACCTTACTTTTGCCAAAGCCGTGCTCATTTTTATCGTCGGTGGGACCTTGCTGGTTGATTTCTGCGGCAGTTTTTCGATGGCTTATTACATGGGCAATTCTTGGTTAAACGGATTGAAGATGACGTTGGCCTTTGTTCCTCTGGATACGGTAAAAGCAATTTTAGCTGCTTGGATCACCTTGCGCCTCAAGAAACGCTACAGTCTGATTTCGTTAAAGTTAGCATAAATAAATTAGGCGGGTGCGACGATGAAGCGTATAGATGATTGGCATGCAAAAAATGCTATGCAGACAGCGATAAGTGATGGGCAAGAATCGCTGTCCTACCAGCAATTGGAGGAGCGCGTTCAGGAACGGGCGAAGGTTTTAGCAGCGATTCCTCAAAAGGTTATCCTAGCCCCGATGTCAAATGCGATCGATCAGCTGATTAATTTCTTGGCATTGATCAGGGCGGACAAAGTGGCAGTGCCTGTTAATGCATGCCTTTCCGGGCAGGGGCTGCAGGACATATTGTCTCAGTTCGAGGCTCCGTTGCTGCTGACGGATATCCGTACCATTTCCCAAAAAGCTGCTTGCCCGTTTGAGTCTTATGAATATGCGTCAGCGAGTGATTTGGCCTTTATCGGCTTTACCTCAGGGACGACGGGGCAGCCGAAGGGTTACCGCAGAACCCATCAATCCTGGGTCAAGAGTTTTGAGGGGACCAATGAATTGATTCGCCAGTCCTGTAATCAATGCGCCACGGTTTTTGGCTCGATGCACTATTCGTTGAGCCTGTACACGCTGATGCAGACGCTCTATTTTGGGCAGACCTTCATCCTGAATCAGTATTTTTCCACAAAACGCCTGATCGGCCTGGTCAAGCAAACGGAGGCGTTGACCTGTTACCTTGTGCCGACCATGATCCACGCGCTCGTTTCCAAGCTGGAGGCTCAAACCGAGGTGTTGACGGAAAACTATACGATCATTTCATCAGGAGCAAAGCTGAATGTGGACATCCGCAGGAAGCTGTACCGCTATTGCCCAAATGTGCTGTTATATGAATTCTACGGGTCATCGGAAACAAGTTACATCTCGATGGAAACCGTGCAGGGCATCCCTGCAGATGATAGTGTCGGCCAACTGTTCCCCGGCGTTGAGATAGTCATTGATCAGCCCAATGCTGAAGGCGTTGGCGAAATACAGGTCCGCAGTCCCCTGAATTTTGCGGGTTACCACCGCAAAGGCGAGGATCGCGTAGCTACTGTCGCATGCGTTTCGACCGGTGATCTGGGCAAATTGGCAGGGAACACGCTCGAATACTATGGCCGAAAGGATGATTGCATCAATCGCGGCGGGGAGAAATTCTACCCGCTGGAATTTGAGCGTCATCTATTACCGCTGGCGGCTGTTGCTGAAATAGTCGTCCTTGGGATTCCGGATGCGCATTACAATGAAAAAATCGGAGCTGTCATTGTTTGGTCCGACCAAAATCAAGTGATGAGCTTGACCGAATTCAATGCTTATTTATCATCCCGGATGTCCCGGCCCGCAAAAATCGATCATCTTTTCGCTGTCGAAGAGATACCGAAACAAAGCAACGGCAAAATATCCAGGAAACAACTATTGCATGATTTAGCAAAGGAGCGCGAGCCAAGTGTCATCTAAGGTATATATTGTGGAGGCTGCACGTTTGCCCATCGGAAAGTACGGTGGGATGTACAGCGATGTCGGTCCGGAAGAGCTGGGCGGATTTTTGATGAAAACAATGCTGGCCAAACATCCGGGATTGAACGGGCACATTGATGAAGTCATTGTCGGGAATGTAATCGGCGGGGGCGGCAATGTCGCCAGACGCGTCGCCTTAAAAGCGGGTTTGCCGGTTGAGACGCCTGCGGTCACGGTTGACCGGCAATGCGCATCCGGTCTTGAAGCCATCGCAATCGGACACATGAAAATAATGTCCGGCTTCGGTGAAGTCATGATTTGCGGTGGCGTGGAAAGCAGCAGCCGCGCACCGTGGCAGATTGAGCGTCCTAAATCCCTGTACGGCATGCAAGCGCCGCGCATCTTGAACCGCCAACCGTTGTCCACCAGCGAATATGGCGATCCGGATATGGGCGCAGCAGCCGAGGAACTCGCCGACAAGTATGGCATCTCCCGCCAGCAGCAAGATGAATTCGCGCTTCAGAGTCAACTGAAGTATCAGGCCGCCAAACAGGCTGGCGTCTTTGATTCGGAGATTACACCTTTTCGGGTCAATGACGAGCTCCTTCTGAGCGAGGATGAGTGCCCAAGAAGCCGCAGCAACATGGAAAGCCTGAATCGGTTGAAGCCGGTCTTTAAGGCAGACGGCACCATAACGGCCGGGAATTGTTGTCCTGTCAATGATGGGGCAAGCTTTACGATTCTGGCATCGGAACGCGCCTGCCGGCTTTATCATTTGACGCCGATTGCGCAATTGGTCGATGCGGTTGCGGTAGGGGTTGATCCCAATGACTCTGGGTTAGGTCCCGTTCCTGCGGTTGAAAAGCTTTTGGCACGCCAGAGCTTAACGCTCGAGGACATTGATGTGATTGAGCTGAATGAAGCTTTTGCGGTGCAGGCATTGGCTTGCATCAAGCTGGGCAAATTTCCGATCGAAAAAATCAACCCTTCCGGCGGTGCGACTGCGTTCGGTCATCCGTATGGTGCGACAGGGGCTATCCTGGTGACCAGGCTGCTGACCGAATTGAACAGGAATGAAAAGAATCGATTGGGCATCGTCACGATGTGCGTAGGCGGAGGCCAAGGTGCGGCCATGCTCATCAGAAAGGCAGGACCAATTGATGGCGAACAGTAGAATCATGCGCTTTTCCGAAGCGGATATCCGCGCGTACAATCAGCTCGTCAATCCAGCTTTGGGCAGCAAAATAAGCCTCAGCTATTTGGCGACCTTATGGCAGGAATTCGACTTGCCTGAATTGGTCGACCAAACGCCGATACTGATGAAGCAAGCCTTCAGCAGTTGCCGCGAACCTGGCTTCGATCAAACGTATGCCATTTCATTGAGCCTTACCGATCAAGCGCCTTTTAAACCCGGGAAGGCTTGCTGGACGTACACGTTGGACATCAAGGAAGAAAACGAAGTGGTTGCGACATGCGCGACCACTTTGCTGGTGGAGGACCGAATATGACATCAGAAGCGAACATCTTGTTTTTCTCTCGAACGGAACTGCAGGCTTACAAAACAATTTCAAGGGATGCCAATCCGATCCATGACACAGGCTTGGTGTTCGGCATTTTGATAATGGCCAAAGTCGAGGCGATTTTATCAGCCCATTGGGATTATCAGGCCATCACCAAATATGAGTACAAGTTCCTGAGGCCTTTATTTGTGGGCGAACGTGCCCAAGTAAAATTTCTTCAGGAAGGTGAATTTGAGGTTTGGCGGGAGAATGAATGCATCGGGAAGGGTGTTTGTGTTGGCAGATAGAATCGTATTGATAACGGGCGGGACAAGAGGCATTGGTTTTGCCTTGGCAAAAGCTTTTTTGAGCGTGGGCGACCAAGTCGTCATCACTTCCAAGACGATGGAAAGCATCGAACAAGCGGAGGCGGATTCGGTCCAATACAAAGATCAGCTTTGGGCGAAGCGCTGTGATGTCCGCGACCGCAAGAACTTCCGAGAGCTGGTCCAGGACATTGTCCAGAAATTCGGCAGGATCGATATTCTGATCAACAATGCAGGCATTTGTGCCGACGGGCAATTTTACAAGATGAGCGAGGACAATTGGAATCAAGTCACGGACACCAACATCAACAGCTTGTACAACGTTACCCAACCGGTGGTGCAGCAGATGATGAAGCAGCCGGAACCCGGTTTTATCTATTCCATGACTTCAACCGCCGGCATGTTCGGCGTCTTTGGGCAAACGAATTACAGCGCCAGCAAAGCGGCTGTGATCGGATTCACCTATGCTTTGGCGGAAGAAGTCAAACGCTTTGACATCCAGGTCAATGCCATTTCGCCAGCCGCCAAAACCGACATGACGATTCCGGCCATCAAGCGGGTTGAGGAAGCTTGTGCCAGGAAGGGAGAACCTTTCCCTGATTATTGGCGGATTGGTTCGAGCGAGCAAGTTGCATCTCGGATAATCCAATTGATTGATTCGCCAAAGACGCCCACGGGAACTGTGTTCGGGATCAACGGCGATCAAGTCTGGAACTATCACCGGCCGGTCAGGTCCGAATATGTTATTTGAAGCATTGGTTATATATGGGAACCGGAGAGGGAATGCTATCCGGTTCTCTTTGCAGTGGCAGTAAAGGGTAGGTAGGGAAATGATGCAAAAAATGGAGGGGTTATGAATAATGACAACAGTGGCGCAACTATTAGGCATCGAATATCCCATTCTGCAGGGGGCAATGGCAAACATCTCAACGCATAAACTTGTGGGCCCCGTTTCGGAAGCAGGGGGCTTAGGCATCATCGCATCGTGCGGCATGTCCGCAGAACAGCTCCGCGAAGAAATACGTCTGACGCGCGCAATCACAAACAAACCGTTCGGAGTAAATCTGATGCTGCAGATGCCAAACTGTGATGAACTTGTGCAAGTCCTCGTCGAAGAAGGGGTTGCGGTTGTGACGACGGGAGCCGGTTCGCCAAAGAAATACATGCCGCTTTTCAAAGCAACGGGCATCAAGGTGATCCCTGTCATCGCCTCGGTCAAACATGCCATAAAAATGGAGGCGGCAGGGGCGGATGCAGTCATTGCCGAAGGACAGGAAGCCGGCGGGCACATCGGCCAGACAGCCTCCCTATCCTTGTTGCCGCAAGTTGTCGATGCCGTCGCTATCCCCGTTTTGGGGGCAGGCGGAGTCGGGGACGGCCGCTCGGTTGTCGCGATGTACGCCTTAGGTGCGCAAGGCATACAAGTCGGCACCTTATTCCTTTCCGCGGAAGAAAGCCCGATTTCGGGCAAGTACAAACAATTTCTGCTTGAGGCAAATGACACAGCGACAATCGTGACCGGCCGCAAAGCCAAAGAACCGGTGCGTTCACTCCGCAATCCGATGCTGGAGCAATATGCCGCCTTGGAAGCAGCGAACGCTTCCCATGAACAGTTGGAGAAACTGACGGTCGGATCACTGGCCCGGGCAGTCCATGATGGGGATATCGAGACGGGTTCCTGCATGGCCGGCGAAATCGCCGGGATGATCGCAAACATCCGTCCTGCCAAACAAATCATCCAGGAGCTGTTTGCCGAAGCTGAGGCTGTATTGGCAAAACTGAGAATTGCAAATTGAATTGGGACTGGATATCGACAAATAGAGCTGAAAGCCTCCCGTTAGAGGTTTTGGCTCTATTTTGTTTGGAACAATTTAATCCCTTATTTGTATGATTTTTTGGTAAGATAATAGCCAGAAGACTTCTCTCGCCGGTTATGCTGAGTGGAAATGTTTTGGAGGTAAAATCATATGTACAATCATCAATTGGATACATTTGTAAAAGTTGCCGATTCAGGCAGTTTCAATAAAGCATCCGAAGAACTATTTGTATCACCAAATGCTGTCATGAAGCAAATCAATCTTCTGGAAAACAATTTGGGATTTGACTTGTTTGTCAGAACTCCTCGAGGCGTCCAATTGACTCCGGCAGGTGAATCGATCTATCGGGATGCAAAATATATCATTCAGTACGCAAAAGATTCAATCGCCAGAGCGGAAAAAATGATGGCTGAGCCCAAACAAGTACTGAGGATCGGGACTTCATTGACGACGCCGGTCCAGTTTTTGGTAAGTCTATGGCCGCAAATCCTCCAACAGAATCCAAATTTGAAATTTGAACTGGTTTCGTTTGAGAACAATCCTGAGAACGCGCGGGAAATCATGAATCATTTCGGAAGAAATATTGATTTGGTTGTCGGCATATACAGCGGTAACCTCCTGGCCGAAAGGAATTGCGCGGCTTTGAAATTATATGATACACCCTTATGCGCAGCCGTCTCGTTCAATCATCGGTTGGCTTCAAAAAATGAAATCATGATCGAAGATTTATTTGATGAAACAGTCATGCTCGTTAGACAAGGCTACATGAGTGCTTTTGATCAAGTGAGGGCCGATTTATCGGAAAACTACCCAACTGTCAAAATTGAGGATTTCCCATTTTTCAATGTAGATGTATTCAATAAATGTGAAAACAACAATTCGGTCATGATCGTTGTGGATGAATGGAAAAATGTCCATCCCTTGCTGAAAATCATTCCGATTAAATGGAACCATAGCATTCCGATGGGCATCCTGCATTCAAACAATCCATCCAGTGATGTCAAAGAATTTTTGCAGATCATCAGCAAAATAGATACGAATCAGTTATAACCTTTGGGTTGCAACTTATGAGCCAAGAGAGACTTCTTAATAGTCTCTTTTTTACTATACTTAAGTTGTAATAGAACGAAGGGGGAAACGGAAATGAAAACAAGAGTATTGGGACAAGGATTGGAAGTATCGGCAATCGGGCTTGGCTGCATGGGGATGGATCATGCCTACGGTGCGCCGGCCGACAGGGAAGAAATGATCAAGTTGATCAGACGCGCAGTCGAATTGGGCTGCAATTTCTTCGATACCGCAGTTGTGTACGGTGAAGCGAATGAAGTGTTGTTGGGCAAAGCATTAGAAATCTTCAACAGGGAAGATGTGATCATCGCCACGAAGTTCGGTATCTACGGACAGAAAATGGTCGATGGCAAGCCTGAGAATCAGCTGAACAGCAAACCGGATTCGATCAGGGAACAATTGGAAGGGTCTTTGAAACGCTTGGGCGTTGATTACATCGACCTGTACTATCAACACCGTGTCGATCCCGAGGTTGAACCGGAAGTGGTTGCCGGGGTAATGAAGGAATTGATGGCTGAAGGGAAAATCAAACATTGGGGCTTATCCAATGCGCTTTTGGATTACTTAAGAAGAGCCCACGCTGTCTGTCCGGTAACCTGCATCGAGAACCAATATTCCATGGTCTTCAGAGAGCCGGAAAAGGAAATCTTTAAGGTATGCGAAGAATTGGGCATCGGTTTTGTCGCGTATTCACCACTCGGAAATGGTTTCCTGAGCGGGAAATATGATGTGAACACTAAATATTCTGAAGGGGACTTCCGAAACAAGATGGGCAGATTCAGCCCTGAAGTCATGCAAAAAAACCAAACGCTGTTGGACTTATTGAAAGAAATCGCTGACAGTAAGAACGCAACGAGTGCCCAAATCGTTTTGGCTTGGGAACTCGCACAAAAACCATGGATTGTCCCAATCCCCGGAACAACGAAAATGCACCGTTTGGAAGAAAATTTGGGCGGAGCCGATGTTGAGTTGAGCCCAGAGGAATTGAAGGACATCAACGCAGCCTTGGATGCTCTGGATATCGATGAAACGCATTTTTAGACCAGTTCTGTGTATTTCCGAATCATAATCAATCCTATTGCAATAAAAGAAGCAGACGTATAAAACAAAAACCCACTAGAAAACTGGACGCTCTTATTTTTGAGTGTCCAGTTTTTGGGTGGATTTTTTACGTTCGTTGAAATGTTCAAGATAAGGTATAATAAACGGGAAAATATGAGAATGTTCCTGTTATGCGATGTTTACTTTCGATACTGATATTCAGGATTAATTTACCCTACACTTATGCCATCCCAGGGTCGAGAAAGCGCAGCTTAAGAGGTAAGCTTACTGATAGCGATATGAAATTTTATGAAGTATTCAACCTTATAAATATATCTAAAATAATACAAATGAAAAAGATTGGAGGTTATCTATTTGAAGTGTCAATGGGAAAATGTTTTGTCCACGATCCACAAAATACACCATATCCGCACTACTGTCGTTGATCACAAGGATAGGATAACGTATACAGATCACAAAAATGCAGAGGAACAATTATTGAATGATGCTGCAATCAACACAATCGTCAGTCAATGCAGAAAGAAAAAACAACCTCAAGTCATCATCAACAATTATTTTCTGACAATTGCTGGTATCTATGTGGGAAAAACGAAAGAAGTTGTCCTTTTAGGGCATGTTTTTTTAGGCAGCAGGTCTGAGCAGTTCATTCAAACGGAGTTGATGAGAGCTTTTAATGATGAAGCTATCGTAAAAGAAAAAATGGGATATATTATGCCTTTAGTGACTACCAGCAAATCAAATTTCTTTTCGATCCTTGAATTTTTGAACTTTTATTTGAATGGGAAAAAAATCAACATTTCCCAAAAAGAAATGATCATTGCGGAAGTTTCTTTTTTTGACCCTGCTGAATTGAACAGCGTTAACAGAGAACGTATTTATGAAGAAAATGTTTATGATGAGATTGATGTGTACGAAGGCTTCCTTTATGAAAAAAGGATAATGGACAGTGTACGAACCGGTGATAAAGAAAAGTTGATCAGCATTTTAAAATATGAAACGAATGTCCAAGCAGGGGGCTTAAGCAGAAAAGAAGCCGTGCTCCGCCAAAGAAAGAATGAATTCATTTGTTTATGCACACTTGCTACCAGAGCTGCGATTCAGGGCGGTCTGAATGTAGAAAAAGCTTTTTCCTTAGGGGATTATTACATAAGAAAGATCGAAAGCATGGATCAAGCTAATCAAGTAGAAATGTTTGTCAATAAGATGCTGTTGGATTTTGCAATCAGAGTAAAAAACACCGTTGACATTAAAGGATATTCGCATGTCACGAATTTTTGCATGCAATACATCAATGATCATGTTCGTGATGCCATCGTAATCCAAGATATAGCTGATCAGATGGGAGTCAGTAAAAATCACCTGTTGTTGAAGTTTAAGGAAGAAACCGATGTGTCCATCGTTGATTATATAAAGAATGTAAAGGTTGCTGAGGCAAAAATATTATTGAAATACGGACACATGAATATTACTGAAGTAAGCGACCATCTTTCTTTTTCTTCACAGAGTTACTTTACCTCAGTATTTAAAAGTATCACAGGCTTCACTCCGAAGCAGTATAGAGAGAGAAATGAAGAGATCTAACAATTATTGCTGATATAAACTCCGGTTACTAGATTTTAGTGATCGGAGTTTTTAAATTATCCGGCTGATGATAATGGGTTATGGATTTTATTTCAGGGAACTGAATTTTACAGTTTCCGTGTTCCTGAGAATGACATTTTGATATAAAGGAATAGATTTTGATATCCTAGTCAGGGTAATTGATATAAAATGTAAGCAGTTGCAAGGGGATGGGCCTTCTCAATAACTATAGTTTGTGACTGGTCTACAGAGTATTTGGAGGTGTTCGACTTTTTTGGATTTTTGGATGAATGAAGCTATATGGGAGAAAAAAACTATGGCAAGAGAAAGGAAATAATGAACATGAAAATATTTAAAAAAGTACAAAATTTTTTGACTGAAAAAGTGGAGCCGATGTCTTATAAGCTGACTCAAAATAAAACATTATCCACTATTATGGAATCGATGATGGCGACCTTACCGATTATGATCGGCGGAGCAGTTTTTTCTTTATTGGCCAACTTTCCAATTCCGGCTGTAACAACTTTTCTTACAAATATAGGTATCAAGGGATTTTTGGATTCATTTGTGACAACGCAAAATAACTTAACGCCTGTATTTATATCGTTTCTTATCGGCTACACGTATGCGAAAAAAGAAGGTATCAATCCGATACCGTCCGGAATTTTTTCACTTTTGACCTACTTCATGCTCATCCCGGAAAATATTCCAATGGGAGAAGGAAATTTAGTTGCATACTCAGCACAATATTTAGGGGGTAATGGGATATTTGTATCGATCATCTTTGGTATCCTAGTCGCTAAAATTTATGTGTTCATCACAAAGAAAAAAATTATTTTGAAGCTTCCTGATAGTGTGCCGCCTATGGTTGCTCAATCATTTGAACCACTATTTTCTGGCTTCATCATCATTGGGCTGGTCATTGTCCTTAAAGCGGTTGTTTCCATATCCCCATTTGAAAATGTCTTCAATGTCATTACCGTCCTCATTCAGGGGCCTATCATGAAACTTGGCGCTAACGTTCCTGCCTTGATCATTTTGCAAACGGCAGCTAGTGTGTTGTGGTATTTTGGAATTCATCCATTGGCCATCACTTCTCTCTATATTCCAGTGTTCACTACTATTTTAACTGACAATATCACGGCGTATATGAGTGGACAACCACTTCCATATTTGGAAGAAGGCGTAGTGTATCTCTTCACAAACCTTGGGGGAGCAGGCAGTTTAATGGGTTTGGCAATCTGTATGGTAGTGTTTGGCAAATCTCAACGATATAAAGTCATGGGGAAAATAAGCATCATTCCAAGTATCTTTAATATCCAAGAACCAATTATGTTCGGTTTTCCGATCATTTTGAATCCTATGTTCTTCTTACACTTGGTCTTGACACCTTCCCTTTCGATGGGGATTGGTTATCTTGCAATCAAGCTAGGATTATTTAACCTTAACCCAGTAGTTGCAGTGATGACACCATGGACTATGCCGTTTCCGATTACCGGGTTCTTAGTTGGCGGCTTGCCACTGATGTTGATATTCCTGGCGATCATTTTATTGAATGTATTCCTGTATCTGCCTTTGTTTATGGTTTTGGATAAAAAAGAACTTCAGGAAGAGCAAAAATTGGAAGCCGCTTTAGAAGCTGAGAAGATGTTGCAGACAGACATATAGAGAAGTATTTTGGGGGAAATGTATGATTAGACAAAAATGGAATGAAGATTGGATCTTTAAGGCAGGTGCGGACAATCCGTTGATGGAAGCCGTGATGAACAGTGAACACGCTGCAAAGCTAATTCAATTGCCGCATGATGCAATGATTCATGAAACCAGAAGCAAAGAAGTAGCGAATGGCTCCCAAACGGGCTTTTATCCGGGCGGGAATTATACATACATTAAAAAGATAGCGGTTCCTGAAGAATGGGAAAACCAGTCAATCACTTTCGAATTTGAAGGCGTCTATTCAAATTCGAAAGTGTTCATCAATGATGTTTACGCTGGCGGATGCAACAACGGGTACCGAAACTTCTATATCAATGCCAATATGTATTTGAAATATGGGGAAGAAAATGAGCTGAAAGTAGCCGTAAACAATACGGCTCTTCCGAATAGCCGGTGGTACTCAGGAAGCGGAATTTATCGGGACGTGAACATTCTGCGCAGTGATTTGCTGCATATCGCTATTGACGGCGTTAAAATTACTACTCCAGAAATTGATGCGGATTTCGCGGTGGTCGTCGTTGAAACAACCTTGGAGAACGAACAACGTTTACCAAAAACCGTAAGAGTCACGACTGATATCCTTGATGCCGATAATCATGTTGTTGCCAGCGAAACGAAAAAGGTAACCGTTTTTGAAGAAGATACGACTGTTATACAAAGAATTGCCCTTAAAAAGCCAATTCTATGGGATATAGATACCCCTTATCTGTATAAGACACGCATTCGAATCGAGCAAGACGGATCTTTACTGGACGAAGAATTGGTTTCATTGGGCATTCGTGATCTGAAACTGGATGCGGCAAATGGTCTTCGTTTAAATGGGAAAACAATAAAACTGCAGGGTTGCTGCATTCACCATGATAATGGCGTTATCGGCGCAGCCACCTTTTACCGAGCTGAAGAACGGCGCTGTGTGCTTCTCAAAGAGGCAGGGTTCAATTGCATCCGTAGTGCCCATCAACCCATCAGCAAAGCAATGTTGGATGCATGTGATAAGCATGGCATGTTAGTGATTGATGAATTATCTGATGTATGGAATGTCTGCAAAAATCACAATGACTACTCAACCTTCTTTTCTGATAACTGGGAAGAGGACGTAGACAGCATGGTTGCGAAAGACATAAATCATCCCTCTGTCATTATGTATTGTTTAGGAAATGAACTTTCCGAAGCAGGAACAGCGAAGGGGGCTGAATTGAATCGGAAGATCAACAGGAGAATAAAAGACCTGGACGGTGCCCAATTTACTGTCAATGCAATAAATGGCCTCACGGCTGCTTCAAAAAAACTGCCGTTGATTTTCCAGGACATCGCTCAAAGTGCATTGCATAGCGATATTTCTTCCCAAGAAGACAGTTCAGATACGGACGCTGCCGGAAGCAATCAAGTGAACAATATGATGGCTATGCTGGTGGGACCGTTAGCGGATAGCGTCGCCAGCCATCCGATCATGAGCGATACAATCGAAGAATTTCTTGAAGGCACAGATGTAGCGGGATTAAATTATATGACTTCACGTCATACGCTGGATCCCAATTGCATCGTGCTGGGAACGGAAACCTTTCCGAGTGAAATTCCCCGTTTGTGGGATATTGTGAAGGAGAACAATAATGTGCTCGGCGATTTGACGTGGACTGGGTTTGATTATCTCGGTGAGGCTGGTATAGGAAACTTTTACTACGATGACAGTCGGCCTTTTTCGAATCATTGGCCGGATCTGACCGCATATTGTGGGGATATAGACATCATAGGGACGCGTCGGGTAATCAGTTATTACCGAGAAGTGATCTTTGGGCTAAGAAAGAAGCCATTCATCTCAGTCGCCCGTTTGAATAGATTTGGAATGCCATGCATAAAAACGCCATGGGCATTTAAAGACAATATTGAAAGTTGGACCTGGAGCGGTTACGAAGGAAAACCAACCATCATAGATGTATATAGTGATGCCAATGAGGTTGAACTATTTCTGAATGGTGAATCGCTTGGAAGGAAGAATGTAGGAGAGCGTGAGCCTTTCACGGCTTCATTTGAAACGCTCTACCAACCTGGCTGTTTGAAAGCAGTCTGCTACCGTGACGGGAAAGCTTCAGAAACAGAAGAATTATGTACAGCGAATCCCGAAGTGGAGCTGTTCGTTGAGCCTGATAGGAATGAGCTTGAAGCAACCGGAGCGGATTTGGCTTATGTAAAGATTTCTGTTGTTGATGAATCCGGAACCCTTAACCACCAAGCAGAGGCCGAAGTGACGATCGAGATAGACGGGCCTGGGGTAATCCAGGGCTTCGGATCTGGAAATCCTCAAACAGAAAACTTCTTTGGCAACAATACTTGGAAAACCTATGATGGGCATTTGCTTGCTGTTGTAAGGTCAACAAATGAACCAGGAACAATTGATATCGTTGTGAAGTCCGGAAAAGATGAAAAGAAAGTATCTATAGTGACAAGTAAGAAAGGAATTTAATATGGCATTTCGAAATGATTTTTTATGGGGTGGCGCAACAGCGGCAAATCAATGTGAGGGCGCCTATACTGAAGGCGGCAGAGGCCTTTCTAATGTGGATCTTATACCGCACGGCAAGGACCGTTTCCCCGTCTTTGTTGCAGGGGAAGGTTCGCTGGAAACGGATCAGGACCATTATTATCCTTCCCACCAAGCCATTGATTTTTATCACCACTTTAAGGAAGATATCGCATTATTCCATCAGATGGGTTTTAAAACCTTTCGGCTGTCGATATCGTGGAGCAGAATTTTCCCGCTTGGGGATGAGGAACTGCCGAATGAGGAAGGCTTATTGTTTTACGAGGAGATATTCAAAGAATGTCAGAAATACGGTATCGAACCGCTCGTCACCATTACTCATTTTGATTGTCCCATGGGCTTGGTCAAACGGTATGGAGGATGGGAAAACCGAAAGTTAATCTATTTTTACAAGAATTTAGTAAGCACACTATTTACAAGATATAAAGGCTTAGTAAAATACTGGCTCACGTTTAATGAGATCAACATGATCCTTCATGCTCCGTTTTTGGCTGGGGGAGTTGTGCTGAAGGGGACGGATAACACAGAAGCTGTCAGATACACTGCGGCACACCATCAGTTGGTTGCGAGCGCTTGGGCGACAAAAATTGCCCATGAAATCGATCCTGAAATGAAAGTGGGCTGCATGTTGGCTGCTGGAAATGCCTATGCCAATACGTGCAATCCGAAAGATGTGTGGTTGGCCTTGGAAAAAGATCGGTCAGAATATTTCTTTACAGACATTCAAGTCCGCGGCTATTATCCTTCATACGCACTAAAGGAACTCAACAGAAAAGGAATAACCGTTCCATTTAAAGAGGATGATGAAGAAGTCCTTCGGGAAAATAACGCCGACTTTATTTCTTTGTCCTATTATTCATCCAGATTGGTGAGTACAGATCCCGAAGTAAATAATGCGACAGATGCTAATGTATTTGCGACTTTAAAAAATCCGTATCTGGATGTCAGTGAATGGGGCTGGCAGATCGATCCATTAGGGCTTCGGATTACGTTAAATGCGCTCTATGATCGCTATCAAAAACCTTTATTTATTGTAGAAAACGGGTTGGGGGCTAAAGACGAGCTCGTTGACGGAAAAGTGGAGGATGATTATCGGATCTCATATCTCCGTGAACATATCAAAGCGATGAGGGATGCCGTGGTATTGGATGGCGTTGATTTACTTGGCTACACAACCTGGGGCTGTATCGACTTGGTGAGTGCCACTACGGGAGAAATGAGCAAACGCTACGGGTTCATTTATGTCGATAGGGACGATGAAGGAAATGGAACCTATAAACGCTACAAGAAAAAATCATTTGATTGGTATAAAAAAGTGATTGAAACGAATGGAGAGATCCTGGATTGATAGAATCAACAATAAATTTTGGGAGGGAAACTGATAATGAATTATTATTGTAATCCCATCAATGTGGATTATTTATACCAATTTTATCAAAATCGAAAACATAATAACAGAATCGAGATTGCAAGAGAAGCAGCTGATCCTTCCATGATTGAGTTTGATGGAAAATATTATATTTTTGCATCAATGACCTTGGGCGTCTGGGTGTCTGACAATTTGGCTGATTGGGAAAACCACAGATTGCCGGATAATTTGCCCCTTTACGATTATGCACCAGACGTTCGGGTGATTGATGATTATGTTTATTTCAGCGCTTCAAAATCAGATGAAATTTGTAATTTTTATCGCACAAAAGATATTTTGAACGGCCCATATGAAGAAATTGTTGGGAGTTTCGATTTTTGGGATCCGAATTTATTCGAAGATGAAGATAAAAAAGTCTATCTTTACTGGGGATGTTCCAACAGTGCGCCTGTATGGGGCGTTGAGTTAGATAAGGAAACCATGCATCCGATAGTGGATCAAGTGGAGGTAATCTCCCAGGATACCCAAGTAAAGGGATTTGAAAGAAAAGGCGAGAACCATTCTATACAAGCACTCGGAGATACAGAATTAGAGGAACGTTTTCAAGGATTTCTGAAAGAACAAAACGTAGTTGAAGACTCCTTGCCAATCCAAACACAAGGTATAATCAAAAGCATGCTCAGCAATCGGCCTTACATAGAGGGCGCCTGGATGACGAAGCACAATGGGAAATATTATCTTCAGTATGCTTGCCCGGGAACACAATATAATGTGTATGCAGACGGAACATACATCTCAGACAGTCCTCTGGGGCCTTTCACTCTGGCAAAGAATAATCCTTATTCTTATAAACCCGGTGGATTTATTACCGGTGCAGGGCATGGTTCCACTATGCAAGATCTGAACGGAAATTTCTGGCATACATCCACAATGCGCATCAGCATGAATCATCAATTTGAGCGCCGTGTTGGCATTTGGCCAGCAGGTTTTGATAAAGATGATGAATTGTTCTGTAATCAGAACTATGGCGATTGGCCAAGAAGTGTAGAAAAGACGCAAACGAATCCTTGGGCAGATCCTGAATGGTATTTACTCAGTTACAAAAAACGGGTTTCTGCTTCTTCTTTTGAAGACTCAAACGTGCCTGATAAAGCAGTCGATGAAGATGTTCAAACGTGGTGGAAATCTTCAAGTGCCAAATCAGGGGAATGGTTACTGATGGATTTAGGGAAAGTATTTGATGTAAGGGCAGTCCAGCTTAATTTTGCGGATGATCAAGTAGATACGCCTGTTCCCGGAACAATCATAGGCGAGTCGATGCCGAGATATATCGAGGAGTCTCCTTTAGTAACGCGTTGGATTTTGGAAGGCTCAATGGATGGTAAAGAATTTTTTGTGATAGAGGACAAATCCTCAGCAAAAACGAGTTTACCTCATGATCTTATCGTGAAAGATGCTGGGATTGAGGCGCGTTTCTTAAAATTGACATTAATAGAAGTACCCTATAATCAAAAGTTTTGTGTTTCAGGATTTAGGGTTTTCGGAATTGGAAACGGCGAAAAGCCGAGTGTGCCGAATTTCCAGGCATTGCGGATCGGTGATGTCGATATGGAAATCACAATTGAGAAAAATGATGCTGTCGGCTACAACATTTTATGGGGACATAGCCCTGAAAAAATGTACCACAGTTATCAAACTTTTGATCACAAACAAGGAATCGGCGCATTAGTTAAAGGACAAGAAGTTTATGTGCGTGTGGACAGTTTTAACGAGAATGGGATCACTGTCGGCACGGTATCGCAGCTTGACTCCTGAACGAGGGGATACTGGAGGGAATGAAATCAGATGAGTGAAGTATTTTTGTTGGGGGCTGCCACTGCAGCGCACCAAGTAGAGGGGAATAATATTTACAGTGATTGCTGGGCTTTAGAACAAATGGAAGGCTCCATGTATAAAGAACCTTCATTGGATGCGGTAGATCACTACAATCGTTATGAGGAAGATATTCAGCTGATGGCTGATGCCGGGCTGAATGCTTACCGTTTTTCGATTGAATGGGCAAGGATCGAACCGGAACAGGGGAGTTATGATGAAAAGGAAATCACGCACTATCAAAATGTTTTAAAATACTGCCTGGAGCACGGCATAACCCCGATCGTCACGATGCACCACTTCTCTTCCCCTAAGTGGCTGATTCAAAAAGGTGGTTGGGAGAATAAAGATACGATCAAATATTTCACAGCATATTGCCAATTCGTCGTCCAAAAATTAGGCGATTTAATGGAATATGTCTGCACGATAAATGAAGCAAATATGGGATTGCAGATTGCTGCAATTGCGCGCGACATGATGCTGCAAATGGGAATTAAGCCACAAGTTGGCATAAATTTTGAGCTTCCGGAAGAATTTCAGAAAATCAGAAACCAAGAAGCAGCAGTTTTTGGGCTTAATCAGGGAGATGCGGTTAATACTTTTTTGTCACTCCGAACAGAACAAGGCGACTTGTTAATTATGCAAGCCCACGAATCTGCTCGTGATGCGATGAAAAAGATTTGCCCCCATTTAAAAATAGGGGTGACATTATCCCTGTATGATTTGCAGGTAGAGCCTGGTGGAGAGAAAGCTGCTGAGACAGAATGGGCAGAGCAATTTACCCATTATCTTCCGTATATGCAAAAAGATGATTTTATCGGCGTACAGAACTACACCCGGAAAATAATCGGAAAAGATGGCAGTATGCCAGTGCCCGCAGGTGCAGAAACTACGCAAATGGGCTATGAATTCTATCCTGAGGCGATCTCAAATGTCATCCGGGAAGTATGGAAATCAATTCAGCTTCCGATCATCGTTACAGAAAACGGCGTAGCGACTGAGGATGACAGCAGACGTGTGGTATTCATTGAAAAAGCGTTAAAAGGACTGAAGGAATGCATAAATGATGGGATTCCAGTATACGGATACTTGTATTGGTCTTTATTGGATAACTTTGAGTGGCAAGAAGGGTTTTCTAAGCAGTTTGGTCTCATTGCGGTAGATAGAAGCGATCAGAAAAGGATTCCTAAAGAAAGTTTAGGATCCTTAGGCACGATCAGTAAACAATGGGAAAACTAAATAATTTTAGCACACAATGAATCAATCATCCTAAATTTTCATCAACAAAGCTGTGTAATCAGCTAAGAGAAAGACAGGATAAAGGAGGAAACACTATTGAAGGATTATTTTAATTATAGCGGGAAAATTTGTGTCGTTACCGGTGCTGCCAGTGGTATGGGAAAAGCTGCTGCAGAAGCTTTAGTAGACATGGGTGCGAAAGTATATGCATTGGATTGGGCAGAAACAACTGTTCCTGGCACCATGAAGAATATTCATGTCAATTTGGGGGATAAAAATTCTATTGATGCTGCATTTGAAGAATTGCCACAAAAAATTGACTGTTTTTTTGGTATTGCTGGTGTTTCAGGCATTAAGACTGACTTTCAGTCTACAATTATCATCAACTTTTTGTCGAATAAGTATATGACGGAAGCCTATTTATCAAAAAGAATGCAGAAGGGCGGGGCTGTTGCATTCGTCACTTCCGAAGCTGGATTGAGATGGGAAAAGAAAGAAAATGTACAAGTTTATCTGCCGATGATCGAAGCGGACAATTGGGAGGATACACTTGCCGAAATTACGAAATTGGATAAAGGCTACCCTGGGAACTTAGGGTATGTTGTTTCCAAAAAGGCGATGAACTATTATGTGCCTCATACCCTGAAACAATTTGGACCAAAAGGCATCAGGGTCAACGCGGTTCTGCCGGGAACAACGGACACGGGCATGAAAGACGAGTTTGCTGAGTCTGCGGGCGGCATTGATAACCTGAAGAGTTTTACAGGATTCAATGGAAGATTAGCGGAAAGCGAAGAAATGGGTCTACCCATCGTCTTTTTGAATAGCGGAATGGCAAGTTATATGAATGGGGTTATGCTCGTTGTGGATGATGGACTGGAAAGCCAAATTCAAGCTGGTTTCATCAGCGACATGTATGGATTTGAGATGATTGGTAAGCATTGAATCTAAACATGAGTGCAGCTGTTTTGTTCATTATTACTTCAGCGGTGCCGGATGACCGGTTTGAGATGCGTCTTCCGCATGGTAGTATTTTTAGCGTCAGATGACAGTCATTGGATTACAGGCCAAAACATTCATGCTGACGGAGGGGCTTTGATTACAGGATAGATTTATATTATGGATCTTTTATGAAGGGCTAAGATATAGATTTCTTATGAAAATCGAAAGAATACGCGCTTTCCATTTCTCCTTTACGTCTTCCTTGCTGTATCTGCCGTAAAAAAGTAGTATATTGATTAGGTAGATTTTATTGCGAACTATATCATGTAAAGTGAGGGGATCCATTTATGTCGACACCTGAATTAAGAGCACAAATCATCGAAGCGCACCAAAGCCGCTACGCCACGAAATCCTTCGATCCGTCGAAAAAGATTTCCAAGGAAGATTGGGAAACAATCATTGAATCGGCGCGCTTATCGCCAAGTTCCTTCGGGTATGAACCCTGGAAATTCTTGTTGCTGAACAACCAAGAAATCAAGGATGACTTGAAGGGAATCGCTGCGGGAGCAGTCAACAGCCTTAATGGCGCTAGCCATTTCATCATAGCGCTGGCCAGAAAAAATGTGACGATCGAAAGCAATCATGTCAGACACATCGTGGAGGACGTGCTCGGCGTGGATTTTGCGATTGACTCACCGCGCAGCCAGTACTTCGACAACTTTCAAAAGAACAATCAGCAATTGACGAATGAACGCGCTCTGTATGACTGGGCCTCCAAACAGACCTACATCGCAATGGCCAACATGATGACCACTGCAGCCTTGCTGGGCATCGATAGCTGCCCAATCGAAGGCTTCAACAAAGCCAATGTTGAGAAATACCTGTCGGAAAAAGGTCTGGTCGCCCTGAACGGGTTCGGCGTTTCCTATATGTTGGGTTTTGGATACCGCAATGAACCGATCACGCCGAAGAAAAGACAGTCCTTGGATGAGATTCTTGAAGTAATCGACTGAATACTTCAAGTGTTAAACGTCTCCCGAATTGACGGGGACTGCTTCAAGATACACCAGAAAAACAGCAAGTACAACAGGAAGACAATCCTACCAGGTGTAGGGCTGTCTTCCTGTTTTTTGCGGTATATAGACTGAAAAGAGATGTTTGGAACAATATTGGCTGAGCAGTATTCTTGACTTGGAGTCCACATCAGGGTATATATTATATACATCTCATCAGAAATCTGCCTGTTGGAGTTGCCTCGGCCAATCAGCCCGTTACATTACACAAGCTACTTACAAGGAGGAAACCAATATGAAAAATTATACAAATGTGAACGACATGACTTTACAAGAATGCGAACATTTCAAAGTTGAAATGGAAATGAAGAAAAACTATTACGGTGCTTTTGTAAGCAACGTATTATCGGATGAAATGACCGAAAAAATGGAAGATATCTGTGGTTGTGAATCGAACCAATAGTTATCGGTCGGCGAAGCGTTCTGCAGCTGATCAAACAATGGCCGATACGCGAGTAGACCAATTGGTACTGATGAGATGCAGAAATAAACTAAGTGAGTTACTGTAGTGGAGCACTTAGGAAATAGAATACTGAATTGAGAACAGCCGGATAAACGTCAAATGATGTTTATCCGGCTGTTTTTGTGTTGCATCTTGGCATACTGGTTGGCTTAAAATGAGGGGAAGGGGACATTGACAGGTTTTGTTCAGCATGATAACCTTTAGTGAGTTTACAGGTGTCAAGACACAAGGAAAATTAAGCCGTGGAGGTAATGGGATAGATGGATAAGGTGAACACACAGTTGGGCGATATAGAATTAGTTGCGGGGATACAGAGGTTGAAGCAAGAGAAGGATATCATTGTTCTGGCGCATTTCTATGTCCAGGACGAGATTCAGGACGTGGCAGACTACATTGGAGATAGCTATCAGTTGGCGAAATTGGCGAAGACTACGCCGCAGCAGACAATCTGTTTCTGTGGGGTAAACTTTATGGGGGAGAGCGCGAAGATTTTGAGTCCAGGCAAGCGGGTCATTATGCCGGATATCAAAGCCGGTTGTCCGATGGCTGATATGATAACGACCGATGAAATCGAGCGCGTCAAAGCACTGCACGATGATTTGGCGGTTGTCGCGTATGTAAATACGACGGCGGAAACAAAAGCGCATAGCGATGTCTGCGTGACGTCGTCCAACTGTCTGGAAATCGTGCGCAGCCTGCCGCAGAAAAACATCTATTTTATTCCTGATATCAATCTGGGGTCGTACATTAAGAGCCAGGTGCCGGAGAAAAACGTCATTCTCCACGACGGGTTTTGTTGCGTACACCACAAGATCCGCGTCGCCGCAGTACAGGAGATGATTGAGGCCAATCCGGATTACAAAGTACTGGTGCATCCGGAGGCGCAGGCGGAAGTTGTTGCTCTCGGTGATGTAGTCGGCAGTACAAAAGTGCTGTTGGATGAGGTGAAGAAGAATGATGCACCTGGATATATCGTCTGTACCGAAGTGGGCATTTTGCATCAGATGAGGAAGGCGGGTCCGGGTAAGGAGTTTCTGGTGCCGACACGTACCCAAACATGCCGCAGCATGAAACGTAATACATTGCAGAAATTGTATGATGCGATGGACACTATGACACCGGAAGTTAAGATGGATGAGGAATTGATGCAGCGGGCCCTCCGCCCATTGGAAAAGATGATGGAACTTTCGTTGAAATTGGTTAGATGATTAGCAAATAACTACGCAAGTCATCGCTAACCTACCCGTCTATTGTCGCAGTAGACGTAAAAACCACTCCCTTTTTTCGTCAGGGAGTGGTTTTTGTGCTGTTTGAACTGAGTTCATTTCATATCGCAAAGCCATTACAAAATGGAATATTATAGTCATTAATTCTCCAACCCAATCGCTACGTCTTTTCCCAACCGGTGTCCTCTTGCATGATATCCGAACTCGTCTTCCTTTTATCAGCTATTTTGCCCAGGCGTATGACGTGGGCCAGATTTTCCTCGTAATTTTCGGCAAAGACTACTGAATACAGCACATCCAGCAAATAGATGATGGACAAGTTGATCGTGAAGTTGCCGATTTTGGAATACAGTTTCTCGCGGGTCGTGATCGGCAGGTAGCAGTCCACCACCCGCGAAAGGTAGTTGTCGCCAATGCCCGTGATTCCGATCGTCGGAACACCTTCCGCTTTCAAAATATTTGCGATCTGTTTCATCGCATAGCTCTCGCCGGTATAGGAAATCAAAATGGCGCAGGTGCCTTCTGGACTGGTATAAGCTGTGTAGACGTCTTCGCCTTTGATGGTAGAGACGGCAGTGTGGTGCTTGATCCGGTTCATCTTCAGGGCAAAGTCCTGCGGAATGAGCATGTTGGCGTTGTTGGCAAAGATTTGGATGTGCTTTGCTTTCAGCAGCATCTGTTTCGCCTGTTGCAGCGTGTCATGGTGGATGAGCGAGAGCGTATCCTCGATCGTCGATTGTCCGAGCGAGGCCATCTTGTTGCTGATTGTCATGATCGAATCGTTCGCCTCGAAGGGGAGATTGGCATCGATATTGACGAAGTTGCGGGTCAGATAGTCGTGCTCTTCTTGGTAGGCTTTTTTGCATTCCACCCATCCGTCGAAGCCCAATTTTTTGGCGATGCGGATCAGTGTGGAAGGCTGCGTATAGGTTTCAGCTGCGATTTCCTGCATCGTTTTTTCGTCCAGCACTTCTGGATAACGCAGCAGGTAGTTCACGACCTCCCTTTCGGCCGGAGAAAACTTGATGGTTTCCATTTTTTCGCGTATCAACATAGGTGGCGCGTCTCCTTTTCTCAAGTCCAGCGATTCCTATCAGGCTCGAATCGCGTTTCTTCCATTTACAAAAATTATAAATTAATGTAAATGTTATGTAAACGATATTTTGCAAAAAAAAGGCCAAAAAGCAAAAAAAATTTGAATTTTTAGGCGGATTTTGCACGATTTTTGTAAAAAGGTTTTGAAGTGTACCAAGAACCCTTGTTATCGTTATTTACATGATAGATAATAACCTTGTAAACGAAACGAGGAGGAATATACAAATGACTAAAGGCGTTAAAATTGTAACAATCGGCGGAGGAAGCAGCTACACACCTGAATTAATGGAAGGTTTCATCAAACGTTATGATGAACTGCCTATCCGCGAAATCTGGTTAGTGGATATCGAAGCAGGGAAAGAAAAATTAGAAATCGTTGGCACAATGGCGCAACGGATGTGGGATGCATCCCCTTATGATGTGAAAATCCATATGACTTTGGACCGCAGAGAAGCTTTGAAAGATGCAGATTTCGTAACGACGCAATTCCGTGTCGGTTTATTGAACGCACGTGTCAAAGATGAGCGTATTCCTTTCTACTATGGCATGTTGGGCCAAGAAACCAATGGTGCCGGCGGTATGTTCAAAGCATTCCGTACAATCCCTATCATTTTGCAAATCGTCGAAGACATGAAAGAGTTATGCCCGAATGCCTGGTTGGTCAACTTCACGAATCCAAGCGGCATGGTAACGGAAGCAGTTGTCCGCTACGGTAAATGGGACAGAGTAATGGGCTTGTGCAACGTACCGGTTATGGCTACCATGACTGAGCCGAAAGCATTAGGCGTTGAAAAAGAAAATCTGATCTACAAATTTGCCGGTTTGAACCACTTCCACTGGCATAAAGTCGCTGACGACAAAGGCAACGACATCACTCATAAAGTGATCGACGCTATGTTCGATAAAGATGCAGGCTTACCGAAAAATATCCACGACATTCCGTTCTACAGAGAACAACTGGATCAAATGGGTATGATCCCATGCGGCTACCACCGTTACTACTACCGTGAAGAAGAAATGCTGACACACGGCTTGGAAGAGTACAATGGCATAGGCACGCGTGCACAACAAGTGAAAGAGACAGAAGCTGAATTGTTCGAATTATATAAAGATCCTAACCTGGATCACAAACCGGAGCAATTGCAAAAACGTGGTGGAGCTTATTACTCAGACGCTGCTTGCGAAACAATCGCTGCCATCTACGGCAACAAAGACACCCAAATCGTTGTATCGACTAAAAATAATGGCGCTGTTCCTGACCTGCCAGCTGACTGTGTAGTCGAAGTTACAGCTTACGTAGGCGCACAAGGCGCTCGTAACGTAGCTTTCGGTGAATTGCCGACTGCTGAAAAAGGCTGGTTGCAAGTGATGAAAGCCATGGAATTGTTGACTATCGAAGCGGCTGTAACAGGCGACTACGGTACAGCTTTGCAAGCATTCACAGTCAACCCATTGATCCGTTCAGGCGACACTGCAATCAAAATCATGAATGAATTGTTCATCGCACACAAAAAACACTTGCCGCAATTCGCTGAAACAATCGCACGCTTGGAAGCTGAAGGCGTGACTGTTCAGGACGAAATCGCAAAAGATCTGGACTAATCTGTCAAGAAAACCCTATCATTCACTTTTTTTCAAAAAACCATTTGACATTTGCTTGGAAAATGAGTATATTCTGAGAAACAACATAAAAAGTGATGATAAGAAGTAGTAAGTTATTGAGCTGACCAGAAAGGTGCCGGTCGATGCGAGGCACACATGCGAGATATCCGAATTCATCTTTGAACTTCGCACTGAATCAAGTAGGCTGCGACGGGTGATAGCGTTCGTTATTTCGCTAGGGTATTATAATGTACCTATCGAGGTAGACCTGCGCGAGTAGTCTATGAACAAAGGTGGTAACACGAGTCTATACAGGCTTCGTCCTTTCCAATGAAAATTGGAATGGATGAAGCTTTTTTTGTTGAAGAAAATGGAGGGGTTAATATGAGTTTCAAAGCATTGAGTGAAAAAATCGATTTCGAATTAGTCAAAGAATTATCCAAGCTGACACCTGAGCAAGCAGCGATGAAGGCAGCCCGCGACAAAGAGTTGCACGATATCATCGAAGGCAAGGATGATCGCATCCTTTTGGTCATCGGACCTTGTTCCGCCCATGATGAAGAAGCGGTAATGGAATACGTGCGTCGTTTGGCGAAATTGCAGGAAAAAGTCAAAGACAAAGTATTCATGGTTCCCCGTATTTACACAAACAAACCGCGTACGACCGGCGACGGCTACAAAGGCTTGTTGCATAAACAAGATCCTACCGGCAAGAGCAACCTGATCCAAGGAATCGCTGCTGTGCGCAGCCTGCACAACCGTGTCATCACAGAAACAGGCTTGACGACAGCCGATGAAATGCTGTACCCGGAAAACCTGGATTTTGTTGATGATCTTGTCAGCTACCATGCAATCGGCGCGCGTTCCGTGGAAGACCAACAGCACCGTTTCGTTGCCAGCGGAATCGATCACCCAGCCGGGATGAAGAACCCGACAAGCGGGAACCTGAAAGTGTTGTTCAATTCCGTTTACGCTGCTCAACAAGTTCAAAAATTCATCCATAATGGGGTCGAAGTGCAGTCCAGCTCCAATCCGTTGGCGCACGTTGTCTTGCGCGGCGGAACGAACGACTACGGCGATAACATCCCGAACTACCACTACGAAGACCTTGTCAAAGTCGTGAAAGCCTACGAAGGCGGGGACTACAAAAACCCGTTCATCATGATCGACACGAACCACGACAACTCAGGCAAAAAGCATCTGGAACAAATCCGCATCGTCAAAGAAACGATGTTCAACCGTTCTTGGAACGATGACATCAAGAAATTGGCGCGCGGCTTCATGATCGAGAGCTTCCTTGAAGGCGGCCGTCAAGAAGACGACGGAACAGTCTTCGGCCAATCCATCACCGACCCATGCCTAGGCTGGGAAGATACAGAAGCATTGGTTAACTACATCGCAGAAAACGCATAAGAGCATAAATATATGAGGCCAGGAGAAATCCTGGCCTTTTTGTGTTGCTGAATGATGCGAGGGATAGGGGTGCGTGTAATCTACTTCAAGAGAATTACAGGAACAAGAAGCGATCGTCCTAGGTGCTGGAAACTGCTTCTTGAGCTAAATACACTTCTTAAACAATAATTTTATTTTCAATATATTTAACCGATTCTTTAATTCGATGAAGACCTTTAAATAATCTTTCGTGAGAAGTAGCAATATTCAGACGCATAAACATTTTTCCCTCATCGCCATAGGCACACCCTGCATTTAGAGCTACCTTTCCTTTATTTACGAGTAGACGCATTAATTGATCGTCATCAAGTCCCAGATCTGAAAAGTCCAACCAAGCTAAATAAGTCCCTTCAGGTTTTTTAAACTTCACGTTAGGAATTTCATTTTTAATAAATTCCTCTATAAAATTAAATTGTTCGTCAAAATGTTGAAGCAGTTGTTGCAGCCATACTTCTCCCTCATTTAATGCAACTTCTGTAGCAGTCAAACCAATTGAATTCATTTCCAAATGTAAATTAGGGCCACTATTTCTTGCTTGAGAGAGAACAAATCGCTCCCGTAATGACTGATTAGGGATAAACGCATAAGAGCATTTCAATCCTGCCAAATTAAATGTTTTTGTTGGTGCAGTTAAAGCAATGGTAAACGCGTCTGAACCATCCAGTGCCAACATACTGGTGAATTTGTTAGGTTTAAAAACGATGTCTTGGTGTATTTCATCGCTAATGAGGATAACCTCATACTTTTTACACAAATCTACGACTTTTTTAAGTTCGACGTGTTTCCAAACACGGCCTCCAGGATTGTGAGGGTTACAGAAAATATACATTTTTACTTGTCGGGTCTTCATTTTTTCCTCAACGTCGGTGAAGTCAATGGTATATTCACCATCATTGCTAATTAATTTACTTGTAACTAACGCTCTCTTATTGAGCAAGACAGCGCTGGCGAACGGAGAATACACTGGATCATGAATTAATATAGCATCTTCTTCCCGGGAAAAAGCTTGAATCGCAGTGCAAATAGAGGAAACTACTGCTGGCGAGAATACGATAGATGATTTAGTCAATTGATAATTATGTTGAGTGGACTGCCAATTGATTATTGCCTGTATGAGAGAGTCCGATGGCGTTTTGTACCCAAAGATCCCATTAGAGACCTCATTTTCTATAGCATCAATAATTTTTGAGGATGAGACAAAGTCCATATCAGCAATCCAAAGAGGCAATAAATCTTTACTCCCAAAAACCGTTTCCGCCATATCCCATTTAACACTACCTGTATCTATTCTGTTGACTGATTGATTAAAATCCATTACATATCCTCTCTCCTTCGGTAAAATACTTTTATATCAGCTACCTTCTATGTAATAATATAGGTGTATCAAAAAGAAATCCAATAGATACAAAAATCGTTAAAATCAACTTTCCGTATAAAAAAGTATTCTGGATACACTGAAAACGATTTCATTTTCGGTTTATTGAGAATCTATTCATCTTTTCACCTAATTTCATCAAAAAGAATATTTATAATACTTTTCATATAACCTAATTTAAAAATACAAACTTTAGGAGAATGAACTATGTCAGACATATCGTCAGAATTGGGAAGAACCATCAGATACTTTCGAAAAAGCAAAGGAATAACTTTGGAAGAGTTAGGCGAGCAAATAAATAGAAGTAAATCTACTATGCAAAAGTATGAGGCAGGAAAAATTATAATTGATATTGAAACTTTTTATGAAATTGCTTTTGCCCTTAATGTACATCCTGAACAACTTTTATATAGTAAATCCAACCTTTTGATGGAAAACGAATCTTCTAATCCAAAAACGTTATTTAAGGAGTCAACGACTTTATATTCATATATGTATGATGGACGAATTAATAAATTGCTTCGTTGTCTTTTTATAATCTCTAACCACCCGGAACATGGAAGGTTTCCAACCGCTTTCTATATGAATATACCGACATTTGATAAATACATGTTTGCTGAGAATACTTATTTTGGATATTCTCAACATCACGACACATTCACATCTATGTTCCTTACACATAGTTCTACTGAAGTTGAAAATGTATCGATAACCATTTTGTCGACATTTCAAGAAACAACGGAGCGTTTGGGAATGATGAGTGGAATCTCGTTTCGTCCCTTCATGCCAGTGTCATTTAAGATGCTTTTTTCTAAAACTCCTCTTAAAGAGGACGAAGAGCTCATTAAACGTTTAAAAATCAATCAAAATGACATACGCATGATGAAATTATTTAATATGTTTAATATTATGTGATTTTAGGCATAAAAAAGGAACATAAAAAAATAGAAAAGTTAATTCCACTGTTAAGAGATTTACTCGTAAAAGTTAATAATTAGAAGAGGAGGTTATACTATGTTTGGTCCAGATCCGGATGCTATCTACCCTAATCCAGCTATCCCAAGTGTTTGTTTCATTAAAAATGTAATCACTCGTCCAACTATTAAAGTGGGTGATTATACTTATTATGATGATAATGAAAGCCCAGCAGATTTTGAAAAACATGTAACGCATCATTATGATTTCATTGGGGACGATTTAATTATAGGCAAATTCTGCGCTTTGGGTAAAAGTATTGAATTTATTATGAATGGTGCAAACCATCGAATGAATAGTGTAACGACATACCCTTTCAACATATTCGGAAATGGTTGGGAAAAAGCTACTCCTAACCTCGATGAATTACCTTTAAAAGGAGATACCATCATTGGAAATGATGTATGGTTTGGGCAAAATGTAACTGTTATGCCAGGTGTTCATATTGGTGATGGCTCTATAATTGCAGCGAATTCTACAGTAACTAGTGATATTCCTCCTTACTCAGTTGCAGGAGGAAACCCTTGTAGACTAATCAAAAAACGATTTGATGACGACTTAATTGAGTATCTTCTTTATTTGGAATGGTGGAATTGGGATTCAGAAAAAATATTCAATAATCTCGAGATATTGTGTAGTGGAGATTTATCAAAAATAAAATCGATAAGTAAATAAAAAATTATTCGCAATTTAAACTTATCGAATTTCTTAAATACGTAGAAATAGTGAACGATATCATCAATGAATTATCAGCGAAACAATATTTTTTCGGTGAAACCTCACCAGTATTTAGAAATGTTTGCATCAAAGAATAATTATACGTTCGCTCTCTTGTTTCTTAAATATTAGTCAAAAAAGTCGCGCAGTTAGCCAGTGGGGAATCCTGGCTGATTGCGCGATTTATTTTGCATAGTTCAATGTGTGAGGTTGAATTATGCAAGAGGTTATTTGGGAATTACAATGACATCTCTTAATTTTGAGAGGCGTATTTGTTTATATTAGCTAGGAATTTATCAGTTCAGCTCTTCCCGAAGCGCATTTTGTACTCGCTCGGGGCGTAGCCGGAAAAGTTCTTAAACACTTTTCCAAAGTAGCTTTGGGAGCTGTAGCCGAGGCTGGAGGAGATTTCGCTGATCGGTCTTTCGGAATACAGCAACAATTGCTCCGCGTATTTCATCTTTTCTTCCGTCATGTAGGCTTGGATTGTTTTGCCGGTATTCTTTCTGAACAGCGCGGAAAGATAGTTCGGCGTGACGGAAAGTAACTCCGCTATTTCGCCGATCTGCAGGTCTTTGTGCAGGTTCTTCAGGATGAATTCCTGGATTTTGTTCACGTACGGATGTGTATAAACCGCAGACGACTGGATCCTGGATTTCTTTGACAATTCATGGACCAACAAAGTGTACTCCATTTCCGCATTGCGAATCAATCTTGTGATGTCCTCTACAGTATTCAAGCGCTCGATTTCGAGCGAGAAGGCGTCGCTCAATGAATAGCCGATTTCGGGATGCAAGCCGCCTCGCATCGCGGCCCGACTTGCCAAAGTTAAGACGACGATCCCCAGATTCTTCATATTCCGAAGTTCATCGCTGGCGAGTCGGCCAACTTCCCCGCCGTAGTCCTCGGCCCAGCTTTCCTTCAATTTGAGGATGTCCCCGTTCATGATGCTGTCGAATTCGCGTACCTCTTGCTGATAGGAGTTATGCCAAACATCCGTTTCTCTGTCTTGAAAGAACTTGTCGACGTAATTTTTCTTCGCGGATTGCATGTGATCTTTGAAGTTATGCGCCAACAGTTCTTCAATAATCAATTCATGCTCGTGCGCCAGATTATGCATCAACAGCAGCACTTCAACAAGTTCGCTCACAATCATCGACGGAACGCGGTAGGTGCTGATATTTCCCCAATCCTCCATGCAGATTTTTCGCGTGATTTTGTAGTCTTCGTTCATTTCCAGCGGACCGACGAGAAATATGTGGTCTTCATGTTCCACCAAACCAAAAACATAGTGGTCGTTCAGACTGACGATCGTGGGCACGGCTTTGTTGGAATACCGCAATAATTTTTGTGAACATTCTTCATTCAACTCAAATTGTTCCGCCAGTTCCAGATTTTTGCAGACGGATTGCGTTTCCGTTCCATTCTTATAAAGACTGATTTTTGTGTGCAGTTTTCTGGATGCAAAAGCCATCAAGTAGTTCAGATTCATATGATTCACCTCTTTTGACAATTATAATAGAAAATTACCAATCAGCATAGATAATTTATATACGATTATCTGGAAACGCTTTATTATACGGGTATAAAGAAAAAAGGATGTGTCGCGAATGAAAAAACAAGTCTTTAATCCTTATTTGCCGAATGATGAATATGTCCCGGACGGGGAGCCAAAAGTCTTCGGGGACCGGGTATATGTGTACGGAAGCCATGACCGGTTTAACGGAGAATTTTATTGCGTCAATGATTATGTCGGCTACTCCGCTCCGGTGGATGATTTGAGCGACTGGCGGTTTGAAGGGGTCATCTACAAAAAGGACCTGGATCCGTTGAATCCGGAAGGAAAATTCAATATGTTCGCGCCTGATGTCGTCCAAGGGCAGGACGGTAGATTCTATATGTATTACGGGATGGATTTCATCAACCAGATTTCCGTAGCGGTTTCCGACAGTCCGGAAGGGCCATTTGCATATTACGGTGCTGTCCACCATCCGGAAGGTACCATGTTGGGAGAAAAATCCACGGATGCTTTCCAGTTCGATCCAGGTGTGCTCGTGGATGACGATAACCGGGTTTGGCTGTATACGGGATTCGGTCCTAACGAATCGTTTCGGGAGATGTTCGCAGAACACTTCGGGCAAACGCTGGGTGAATGCGGAAACTTTGTGACTGAACTGGAAACGGATATGCTGACTGTCAAAACGGCTCCTGTCCAGCTGATTCCGAATACCTGGGACAGCGAAGGCACTGATTTCGAAGGACATGCATTCTATGAAGCAAGTTCGATTCGCAAGTTCAACGGCAAGTATTACTTCATCTATTCCTCGGAGTTAAGCCACGAACTGGCATATGCGATTAGTGATTATCCTGACAGAGGTTTTGTTTACGGCGGCAGTCTGCATTCCAACGGGGATATCGGGTACCAAGGGAACACAGAGGAAGTGAACTATTGGGGAAACAATCACGGTTCTGTCGCCTGCATCAATGGTGAATACTACATTTTCGGGCATCGTCAAACGAATTACACCGAGTTTTCACGACAAGGGGTTGCCGAAAAATTGCTGATGACGGCAGACGGCCGCTTTGAGATGGCCGAGATGACCAGTTGTGGTTTGAATCAAGGACCGCTTAGAGGAACCGGCAGCTATCCGGCTGCGATCGCTTGCCAACTGTACAGCGGCAACGGAGCATTGAAGAGCACGGAAGTGTTGGAAAAAGAAGAGCATCCTTGTTTCACGCAGGAAAAGGAAGATAGCCAAAATGATCCCAGCCAGTACATCCACAATTTGATGGACGGATCGGTCGCCGGGTTCAAGTATTTCCATTTCGATGATTTGGACTCGCTTTCAGTCACGACACGTGGTCCTGGAAAAGGTCTGTTGGGCGTATATACGGAATTGGGAAAAGCACCAATTGCGGAAATTCATGTGAGCCCTTCAACGGAATGGCAAACATTTGAAGCGAATGTATCCGATAGTGTTGTGGGGGAACAGCCATTGTTCTTCCGCTATGAAGGTCCGGGCACCATCGATTTCAAGGCTTTCGGTTTAGGGTAATCAATAATATATTTTTGGAGGAGGACACATGGAAGAAATTTTGTACGGAGTAGCTTACTACTATGAATATCTGCCTTACGATCGTTTGAAGGAAGACATCGAAATGATGAAGAAAGCGGGTATCAATGTCGTCAGGATTGCGGAATCCACTTGGTCCACCTATGAAAAGAAGCCGGGGGAATTCGACTTCTCGACTGTGGATTTGGTTATAGACGAAATGGAGAAGGCCGGCATCAAAGTGATCATCGGCACGCCTACTTATGCAATACCGAGCTGGTTGGTCGATTTGGACGAGGAAGTGATGGTGACTCGAAAAGGCAGCGGACGCGCCATCTATGGTATGCGCCAATCGATGGACATTACGAACAAGACGTATCTTTACCATTCTGAGCGGATCATCCGGAAACTGATCGAGCGGACGGCCAATAGAGAAAACGTCATTGGCTTCCAACTGGACAATGAAACGAAAGCCTACGGGACTTCCGGAAAAAATGTCCAAAAAGCATTCGTCGAGCATGTGAAGGGATTATTCGACGGCGATCTGGACAAGCTGAATGCCGCATACGGGCTGGATTACTGGAGCAACCGGATCGATTCCTGGGAGAACTTCCCTGACGTGAATGGCACCATCAACGGCAGTCTGGGAGCGGCATTTGAAGAATATCAACGGCTCTTGGTGGATGGATTTCTGCAATGGCAGGCGGACATCGTCAATGAGTACAAACGGGAGGATCAGTTCCTCACGCAAAACTTCGACTTTGAATGGCGCGGTTACTCCTATGGGGTACAGCCGGAAGTGAATCACTACAAAGCGAGCCAAGCCATCACGATCGCAGGCTGCGACATCTATCATCCGACGCAGGATCAACTGACAGGCAAGGAGATCGCCTTCTGCGGGGACAGCACCCGCAGCCTGAAAAAGGACAATTACCTTGTTTTGGAGACGGAAGCGCAAGGCTTTCCTCAATGGACGCCATTCCGTAACCAGTTGCTCCTACAGGCTTACAGCCACTTGGCATCCGGAGCAAACATGGTGATGTATTGGCACTGGCATTCGATCCACAATGCCTGCGAATCCTATTGGAGAGGGTTGTTGAGCCACGACTTCAAGGAAAATGCTACCTATAGGGAAGCTGTGACGATAGGCAACGAATGGAAAGAGTTATCGCCGAAACTGGTCAATCTGAAGAAAGACAATAAAGTTGCGCTAGTGGTCAGCAATGAAGCTTTGACAGCGTTGAAATGGTTCCCTGTGGACCTGAATGCGGCTTTCCAATCAAGCATCAGCTACAATGATATCGTTTTGGCGTATTACACCCAACTATACAATCTGAACATCGAGTGCGATATCGTGACGCCGGACATGGAAGGTTGGACGGAATACGAAATTCTGGTTGTTCCGGCGCTGTACAGCGCATCGGATGAAACCTATCGGGAATTGGCGGACTTTGTCGAGAATGGCGGAAAACTCCTGTCCACTTTCAAAACGGCAGTCGCCAACGAACACTTGAAGATATCCTATGAGGGCACACCGAAAGGACTGCAGGAAACCTTCGGCATGCGATACAACCAATTCGCTACCCCAAGCAAGACTCGTTTGATAAGCGAATACTTTTCATTCGAAACGGATGCGGAAGTGCGAGGGTTCATGGAACTCTTGGAACCGGATGGAGCAACCGTGTTGGCTACTTATGACCATGCACCTGGTGACAGGGATGTCGCCATCACCGCAAACGATCACGGAAATGGCAAAGCAGTCTATATTGGCTGCATGATGGACGACCAGAGTTTCAGTCAGGTAATCCGGAAAATTTTCGCGGAACTGTTTGCTTATCAAATGAGTGAATATGCATTTCCAATCATCGTCAAAAAAGGCACCAATCAATTTGGACATGAACTGACGTATCTCTTTAATTATTCCGAGAAAGAACTGGCGGTCGCTTCTCCATCTGATGGGATGTCGATTAGGGAGAAAAGAAATGTTGCAATGAATGAAAGCCTTATCATCAAACCGTGGGATCTTGTGATTTTGGAAAATGAACAACAATAAATGAGCAGTGGAAGGGGTAATGAAAACATGGCAACACAAACTGAAGTCAAGAATCAATTAGGTGTAAACTACAATCCGGATCCAAAAGCATCGCTGACATTTCTGGAGAGGTTCGCGTACGGAACGGGGGATTTTGCCAGCAATATCGTCTATTCGGCGATTTCGATCTTCTTGGTGTATTATTATACGGACGTCGTGCATGTCAATGCGGCCGCAGTAGGTAGTATCATGCTGATTTCCAGGATTTTTGACGGAATTAGCGACATCGTCATGGGCGTCATCGTTGACCGTACACGTTCCAAGTACGGAAAAGCTCGGGTTTGGGTCATGCGCATGGCGATTCCATACGCACTCTCCGCCATACTGTTGTTCTCCGTTCCGGCGAACGCCAGTGATATGTTCAAAATCGTTTATGTATTCTTGAGCTATAATTTAGTTTCTACAATCATCTTTACGGCCATCAATGTCCCGTATGCTACGATGAATGCGATGATGACCCAAAACCAGTATGAACGGGCGTTGCTTGGAACGTTCCGGATGCTTCTGGCGACTGCTGGCACGTTGTTCATCAATACGTTCACTTTGAAATTCGTCGATTACTTCGGTGGCGATCCTCGCGCTTGGACGTTGACATTTGCTGTTTTCGGACTGATGACAGTTGCTATCCTGTTGTTCACTTTTATGTTCACGCATGAACGCGTAATCGAAGAGGAACGCACAGAAGAGAATAAGAGAAGTGTTGCCGAGGAATTCAAAGCATTGCTGAAGAATAAATATTGGCTGATGATGACTGCGGTCATTTTCCTGTTGTACTTGTCCCTGACTGTAAATGGCGGAAGTGCGGTCTACTATGCGAAAACGGTTCTGAATGATCCTGCTTTTGTTGTTCCTCTAGGAAATGCGACGACGATTGCGCAGATTTCGACAATGTTCTTCACGGCTCCTTTCATCAAACGGATGGGTAAACGGAACGTAATTTTGGTCGGTATGTCGGTGACGGCGTTGGGTTATATCGTGATGATCATGGCAGGAACCAATTATTCCATGATTTTAGCCGGAAACATCATCAAGGGTATCGGCGGAGGATTTGCAGCTTCTTGTCTATGGGGAATGCTTTCTGATACGATCGAATACGGCGAATGGAAAACCGGAATCCGGACAGCCGGGTTGGCAAACTCAGCTTCTTCATTCGGCAGCAAAGTAGGATCCGGTTTGGGTGGTGCCATTTTGGGTTGGATCATCGCAGCCGGTGGATACGACGGTGAAGCGGCAGTGCAAACAAGCAGTGCAATCAGTGCAGTCAACGCGGTCTACATTTATGTCCCATTGGCACTGACAGCGGTTTCGTTAATTTTCATCTACCTGTATAAATTGGATAAAGAATATGATAATATTATCAAAGACTTAGATGAACGAAAATTGAAAAAATGATAATGTTCAGGGTGAGGCGGATTACTCGCCGCACCCTGATTTTTTGTTTAGAAGAGCAGATGCATCTTATAATTTGGCGAAGGCGGGACTGACATGAATAAAAACTACTTAAGTATCGACATCGGCGGCACGAACATCAAATTGGCCTTGATCGACCACTCCGGGCAGATCCAGTCCAAGAAGCAGGTGCGGACACCGCACGAATACGGCGCATTCATCGCCACATTGGAAAATGAAATAGAATTGGTACGGGGTGAGATTCGCGGCATCGCCTTCTGTTGCCCTGGGAAAGTTGATACAGATACGGGCATGATTTCCTTCGGTGGAGCATTGCCATTCTTGGACGGCATTTCTTTCATCGAGGAATTCCAGCCGAAATTTGATGTGCCGGTTTCCGTCATCAATGACGGCAAGGCTGCAGCTTTGTCGGAGCTGTGGCTTGGCAATCTGAATGGCATCGAGAACGGCTTGGCACTCGTGCTGGGGACAGGCATTGGCGGTGGGCTGATCCTTGACGGCAAACTCTATCAAGGCAAGTATTTCCAAGCCGGGGAATTGAGCTTCATGATGAAACAATCGGACAAGCCATCTTTCGACGATATGTACGGCATGACCGGTTCGGCTGTCGGGTTGGTCAAGAAAGTGAATCTGGAACTGGGGACCGAGGACACGAAGGACGGCGCAACTGCCTTCGAAGCGATCAATCAACAAGACTCGAGCGTCTATCCGATTTTCGAAGCCTTCGCCAGAGAGATTGCCTTCATGATCTGTAACGTCCAAGCTGTCCTTGACCTCGAGAAGATTGTCATCGGCGGCGGGATCAGCGCCCAACCGATCGTTACCGAAGAAATCCGCAAACAATACCGCGCCATCCGCGCAGGCCTGCCTTTCGTGGCGAACACCCTGACGGAAGTTGAAATCGACAGCTGCCGATTCCTGAATGATGCGAACCTGTTAGGGGCCTTGTATCAGCTGTTGCTGAATACGGATGAAGAGATGGTCTTGAACAGGTAAGGAATGCAGCGCATTAAAGCAACAATCCAAATAACCTCAAATGACATTTAGTCATGAGAGGTTATTTTGCGTTTGTTTTCAGTTGCGGCGGCGCAGTGATGCCGGTGTGCAACTGTATTTCTTTTTGAAGAGGCGATAAAAATTACTGAGGTCCGCATAGCCTACGAAGGCAGCGATATCCTCGATCGGCATGGTTGAATTATGGATCAAGGATTTGGCCTTGCTGAGTTTGATATCCATCAAAAATTCGCTGAAGGAATAACTTGAATAGTGCTTAATGATTCTGGAAATATGCCGTTCACTGTAGGAAAATTGTGTCGCGACTGCTTTTAAGGACAGGTTTGAGTAATTATTTTGGATGTATCTGATGATTTCCAGAATTTGATCGTTCTTCGAATCCGTCATGATCTGAGAATTATAGGAGTGATCTTCGTGATTTCTGAGCAGAATAATGAAGAAACCATTCAATAAGTTTGTGATCATTTCGCTTCTATATTTTCTGTTCAGCTGGTATTCAGAGATGACATAGTCCATAAACTGTTTCAAATTTTGATCATTGTTTGTGTCGAAATAAATATAGGAACTTATATTTTTGATCAAAGAAATGCCGAAGAATTTTGAAAGGATACTGTCATTGTTGGATACTACATTCATAAATTCGTTCTCGAATGCTTCATTCCGGATCAATATGTTATAGATGATGGTGTCATCGGAAAAAGTTGTGAGAGCGTGAGGGGTATCCGGTGACAGAATGCATATATCGCCTTCATTCATTTGGGATGTTTCTGTACCGATGATGTTCGTGGCATTGCCGGAATAGACATAAATCAATTCAAAAAAATCATGGCTGTGCATTTTTTTAGGTAGATATCTGATGTGCTGATAGATTGCGACTGCTTCATCTTCTTCGAAGAAATCTTCAGCGCGCAATCGATCTTGAGTCATGATTTGAGCTAAATTTTTTAAAGGTTCTTTATCCTTGTTTCCATTTTGAACAAGACGGAGGATTTCAGTAACAGTATCAGTATCAGAATCAGAGCCAAACTGTATAAATTGTTCTTTCAAATAAACTTCTGTTTGATTTAACTCTTTGCGCATCCACTACCTCCAAAGTATCTTTTTCATGTATTCTACTGCAGGATGTCCGGATAAGCAAATATAATTGGTCCTTATGGTCCAGTGAAATGATTCGGGAATGCGGTTACAATGAGCTTGTGAAATGATTTAGATAGATTAGCCGCGTAAGGAAAATCATTTATTTCATTCATTAAACCAGTAGCAGCAATAGAAAAGGGGTTAAGAAAAGATGCAAACACACAACAACACCAGGAATCCGATCCTGCCTGTGACATTTCATGTCCCTGACAGCGAAGCGCATGTGATGCCTGACGGTAAATTGTATATTTACGGAAGTTTTGACAACAGGGACGATGTTTTTTGCAGCGAAGAATACCATGTCGTCTCGACCGCTGATCTGCAGCATTGGACGATCCACGATACGGCTTTGCTGGGGGAGGACATCCCTTGGTTCAACAATCCGGATGCTCCTAAGTACCCCGGGATCGATTGGAGCAATCCGACTCCATTCATAAAGAAAATGCTTGAGAGCGCAGATCATTCGGCTGAAAAGGAAAAATTCGAAAGTGTTTCAGACGCAGTACGGCCGCCGTTGCTTTTTGCGCCTGATGCCATCCACAAAGACGGGAAATATTATCTCTACTTCTGCATGCCGGATGATAGCGAAGGGGTAGCTGTCTCGGACAGCCCAACAGGACCTTTTTTGAATCCGATTCAATTACCTTGCGGCGGGATAGACCCGGCAGTTTTCATTGATGATGACGGACAGGCTTATTATTTCTGGGGTCAGCTGTACTCGCATGGCGTAAAGCTGAACGAAGATATGGTTTCCTTCAACCGGGCAGAAATTGTCGATGATCTGGTGACCGAGGAGCAGCATTATTTCCACGAAGGATCCTCGATGCGGAAAATCGGCGACACCTACTATTTGGTTTATGCGAATATCGAAAGAGGAAAGCCGACATCACTCGGGTACTCCACCAGCAAATCGCCGTTAGGGCCTTTCGAATATCAGGGGATCATTATCGATAACGATAAATGTGATCCGGCTAGCTGGAATAATCATGGTTCGATAGGGAATTTCAACGGACAGTGGTATGTGTTTTACCACCGCTGTAGCAGAGGCGTGCAGCAATACAGAAGGCTTTGCATCGAACCGATCAGCATCGGTTTGGATGGGAAAATCAAGGAAGTCAAAATGACATCACAAGGTGTCGGTGCGCCGTTTGCCAAAGGCGAGAAGATTATGGGTTATCAGGCCTGCGAACTAGAGGGAGGACTTTTCATTGATGTGGATCAGGAGTACGGCGAAAAACTGACAAATATCAAGGACAATAATCACGCGCTATTCCGGTATGTCCAGAGCGACAGTGACTTTACTGATTTGGAAATCATTGCCGATGGAGATGGGATTGTTGATGTGTATTTCAATGAGGAAAAGGCGGGTACGCTGGAGATTATTGATGGAAAACAAATCAACCGAACTATTCAGATGGAAACGGGCGTCTTTGAATTGAAGCTGCATTTCGTTCGATCGAATGGTCTGGAAATAAAGGAATTGGTGCTTAGATAATTTGATGTATTCAGTTTCGGTTGTTGTTGAATTAATTGGCTTGTTATCCCATCAATCCGCCGTCGCTCACCATTCGTAAAATATAAAAATTGAAATAACCTCCACCGAGCAGTGATGCTCCGCGGAGGTTATTTTCATATGTGGTATCGAATGATGTTGTTATTTATTGTAACTATGGTTAATACTGAAACGATGTCATTTTATTTTTATAAGGCTTGTCTTAACACTTTTCAAAATCTAATCTGAAAGCTACATAATCTCTGCTCGGGTTCTCCAATATTTCCTGGAAATCAGTATGTTGAGTCAAACTGGCTGGAACATGCTCAATCCTATCGGAACTTGCGGGAACATAGCACAGGCTGGTGCGGTTTTGGCTGTTGCGATCAAGACAACGTCATCAAAAATTAAACAAATTGCTTACCCATCAGCTTTCCCGGCAGCGTTGGGGATTACTGAGCCGGCCGTTTTCGGAGTGACCTTGCGACTGGTAAAACCGTTTGTGATGTCGATGATAGGCGGTGGTGTGGGCGGATTCCTGGCTTCGCTATTGAATCTGCGCGCAACCGGAATGGCCTTAACCGGAATCCCTGGGACATTGTTATATTTAAATGAACAATTGCCGTATTATATTCTTGTCAATCTCGTAGCGTTTAGTGTTTCCTTCGCATTAACTTGGTTTTTTGGCTACAAGAAAGATGACACGTTCTAAAAACAAAAATAGCTTATTGATGGCTGATAAGTGAGTTGTATACTTTACAACAATAACCCCTGGTTCTGATTGAACGCTTAATGCGTATGCTGAAGGCAAAAATGACATCTTCAACAATGAAGTGCTGGTCTTCATTGGGAAAAAATACAAAAAATCAGTGGCGCAAGTCATTACCCGCTGGTTGGTGGAGCAGGATATTGTTGTCCTGGCAAAATCGACCAAACCGGAACGCATGGCTGAAAACCTGGATGTATTCGACTTCGCCTTAACAGATGAAGACAAAGCGTAAATTGCGACTTTGGATGACGATGAAAGCCAATTCTTTTCGCATGCCGATCCTAAGATAATAAAATGGTTAGCGGAAAGAAAAATGAACGTATAAAAACAGCATTATCTTAATATCCTAATAAAAAAGCGAAATGCTTATTCATAGCGGGTAAACCGTTAAGTGATAATTATTTCGTTTTTTTTTATTTATTCAATCGCTACGCTCATTTATGCGAATTATTCCGGTATTCATTGGGCGTCATTTCAAACCAACTTTTGAATACTTTATGAAAATGACTCAGGCTTTGGTAGCCCAGATCCTCGGCTATCGTGCTGACGGGCACTTGTGTTGTCAGCAGAAGTTTTGAAGCCTGATCCATTTTTTGTTCGGTGATCAGAGTGGTCAGTTGTTTCCCGACGTGCTGCTTGATGTAGCGGGACAGATAAGTTTTGTTATAGTTGAATTTGTCCGCGATGTCCTCCAAGGAAGTATGCTGATAATTTTTGCTGATATAAGTGAGGATCTCAAACGCTTTTTCATCAATTCCATGATAACTGTAGGCTTCCCGGTCGAGCAATTCCGCCAAAAGCAACAGGACGCTCCCGGCGAGTCGGAAATTATTGGTGGGCAAATCGCTGTCGGAATAGGACAGAATTTCGGAAATCGTCAGATTGACATCCGACTTGATCCGTTTCGGGAAATAGAGGTAATCCTCCTCGCTTTTTTCACGGAAGAACAGACTGATGAGGTTGTCGTTTTCATAAAAAGAACGTAAATGGCCGTTAGTGAAACTTTCCTTGCGTATGCAGATATTGACCAAAATCGCGCTCTCATCAAGGACCTGAAGGGAATGGGTGCTCGAGAGGTTCATGATGCAGAAATCGCCTTCCGACATATAGATCTTTTTGCTCTGGGTGATGTTCAGGATGGATCCTTTATAAACATACATGATTTCATAAAACGTATGTTTGTGCTCGGGTGTGACCGCATCATTTTTGTGGCTCACCGTAAAGATTTCTTGGTTGTCGTTTTTTAGCACATCTTTCAGTTGATTCTCAATGGAAATTTCGCCATTCGCCCAAATATTGTGGGATTTGTCGCCAATTTCAATCAGTTGGTCATCAATGGATTTATACCGCATCCTGCATCTCCTTATGTAAATTAATCGCATGTTTATATAGTTTCTCAGCATTATTACCGCTACCACCAACATGATAACATCATCGTATAGTAAATATCAAATGTGTGGGTGTGATATTTTTACTTTGGATATGTAAAAAAAAGAGATCGGGAAAGGAACCGCCTATGAAAAGAGAATGGAAAGCGAAATGGATTGAACCTGTGCAACAGGAAACAAGAGAGGAGCCGGTTTTTACACTGCAGCAAATGTTCTCCGGTGAAAAAATAGTGCAGGAACCTGTCGAGGATCGGTTATTGCCGAGCCAATGCTTGAAGAAAGTGTTTCAACTTAATGCGGATGAAGAAATTGTAAGCGCTAAATTAGTGATGACGGCACACGGCGTTTACCGTGCAAAAATCAACGGACAGGATGTCACCGATGCGCTGTTCACTCCGGACAATACTTCGTATTCCAAGGTGCTAATGTATCAAGAATACGATGTTACCGCGCTGTTGGCTGAAGAAAATGTCTGGTCGGTCGTAGTCGCGGATGGCTGGTATGCGGGGCGGATCAGCGTCAACGGAGCCAGTGCTCAGTTCGGAAACAAGTTGGGTATTTTGGGAGAACTGATCGTATCATTTGCGGACGGCACCACTGAAATCATCGTCACGGATGAGGATTTCTTCTCCAGCACGGACAAATACATGTACAGCGATATCTTCATCGGGGAAAAGCAGGATCTGCGGGTGGCCGACGCTGAGTGGGAAACGTCTTTTAGTACGGAAGGCATGGACAGGGTGACTGTGGCCGACTTTGGATACGAGAATCTGACTGAACAGATCGGACCGCTCGTCAAAAGAAAGGAAACCCTTCAGCCGTTGAAGATTTGGCAGGAAGCGGAAAGCTGGATCGTCGATTTTGGACAGGTTATTGCCGGCCGGATCGAACTTTCGGCGTTCCTGGATGAAGGCCAAGAAATTTCCGTCGAACACAGCGAAGTGCTGAGCAAGGAAGGCAAATTCTTCAACAACATCCTTGGCAGAAACAAAGACCAAAAAGATATCTTTGTCGGGCGGGGACAGGAAGAAGTGCTGGAACCTGATTTTACCTTCCACGGTTTTCGGTATGCCAAAATCAGTGGGTTGCCCGTGTTGAAGGCGGAAATGGTGAAAGCCTACGTCCTGTATTCGGACATGAAAACGACAGGATCCTTCAAGACAAGCAACGAAAAAGTTAATCGTTTGATCGACAACATCCATTGGAGTCAAAAAGGCAACATGCTTTCTGTCCCGACCGACTGTCCGCAGCGTGAGCGGGTGGGCTGGACCGGGGATCTTCAAGTTTTTGCGCCGACTGCTACGTTCTTCATGGACATTTATGATTTCACGCGCAGATGGTTGGAAAATGTGATGGCTGATCAATTGCCTAACGGCGAGGTTGTCGATTATTCACCGGCGCCGCGGGATTTTCTTGATAACCCGAGCATGACTGGCGCCTATTCCTCGGCCGGTTGGGGGGATGCAATCATCTTGGTTCCTTGGACATTGTATGAGCGCTACGGCAAAGTCGAGGTTCTTTCCGAAACCTATCCGGCGATGCAGAAGTGGCATGAGCACTGCAAAGCAAGCGCGGCAGGCGATAAAGAAGGCCCCGACAAATTCATTTGGGATACGGTTTTCCATTTCGGCGACTGGATGTTCCCGAGTTACATGATGGGTGAGCAGTCGAAAGGCCCAATCGCAACATCTGTAGTCACCAAAGACGTTTTTGCAACCGCTTTTTTGGCGAATTCCAGCGAGAAACTGGCTGAAATCGCACAGCTACTCGGGAAGGTTGAGGAAGCTGAAGGATATGCCGAATACGCCAAGGATGTCAAAGAAGCCTTCCGCAATAGATTCTTCGAAAACGGACGCCTGACCAGCGATTTTCAGGGCTGCTATGTCATCGCGTTGGCTTTTGACATGATCCCTCAGGAATCCGAGGCGCTGATCAACCGTTTGGTGACGCTGATTGAGGCAAACGGGAATCGTTTGGATACAGGCTTCCTTTCCGTTCCGCATCTTTTGGATGTGCTGTGTGAAAACGGTCAGGAGGAATTGGCGAAAAAAGTGTTCTATCAGGAACAGTGTCCGTCCTGGTTTTATGAAGTGAACAATGGCGCGACGACGATCTGGGAGTCATGGGCAGGAATCCAGCCTAATGGGGACGTGATGGATTTTTCCTTCAATCACTACGCGTTTGGCTCCGTAGGGGATTGGATGGTCCGCAAAATTGCCGGACTGGAAGTAAAAGAGCCTGGATACAAGGAATTTTATGTCCGGCCGATGCAAAACAGCGGGTTGGAATCCTATGAACTGGCCTACGATTCCGCCCAGGGCACAATCAGAATCGAGCTCGCGGATGGGCAACTGCATGTTACGGTTCCTGAAGGATCGAAAGCGTTCGTCCAAGTGCCGGCTACCTCCAGAAATTTGGATTCGGCCGAAAAGATCAACAATATGGGTGATCTGATTGAAGCAGAACTGATGTCGGGTGAATACGTTGTGGATTTCCATGGAACCGTTATGACAAATTTGTGAGAATGCAATGGACAAGAGGAAAGCTTAAAAAGAGAGGAAGAAAAAAATGGTAAGCAATAAAGTGAAAATCGGTATTTTATGTATGTCTATTTTGAGCATGAGCGGATTGGTGATAACAAGTGCTTTCAGCGCGATAATCGCAGCATTTCCGGGGGAGCCGATCTCAAAAATTCAGATGATCGCTACGATTCCTAGTTTAGGAGCTCTGATTACGACGTTATTTATAGGTGTTTTGGCTACAAAGATTCCCAAGAAAATCTTGGCATTACTGGGTATCTTTGCGGTAAGCCTAGGCGGTTTGTTGCCGATTGTCTTTCATGGGAGCATCAATACGCTGTTGGTATGTTCATTGATCATGGGGATCGGCCTCGGTTTCATCGCCACGATCAATCCGATGCTGTTGTCCATCTATTTTGAAGGGGAAGAAAGAGCCAATTTGATGGGTATGGGAGCCGCGGTGACTTCCTTAGGGGCAATCATCTTGATGATGGGAGGCGGATTTCTGGGTAGTCAAAACTGGAGCAACACTTATTACATTTTCCTGATCACAATCTTGATTTTCTTCCTGGTCATGCTGTTTTTGCCGCTCGACAAAATCGAGAAAGATTTTACCGCTGGACATGGCGGGAAGAAAATGAACCTGATGCAAACAATGGGTAACCTGAATAAATATGTCTTTCTGATTTCGATTCTTGCTTTTGTAATGTCCTTCATCTACACTGTTTACCCAACCAATTTATCAATTGTAGTCAGTGGCAAAGGGATAGGCGGAACGAGCACGACCGGCATCATCAACGCGGTGGGTACTGTTGGAGGATTCCTGGCGGGGATGAATCTGAAATACATCAATCGCGCGGTGAAAGACAAAATATTAGGTATCGGCTTTTTGTTCTTGGCTTCCACATTCATTCTGGTGCTTCTCTTTGATAGTGTCTTCATCATGCTCCTGGGTGCGATCTTATCAGGCTTGGCTATGGTCATGATCATGTCGACCATTCCGTATTATGTATCAGTAGTCGTTAGACCGTTTGAATTGGCAATCGCGATGTCAATCTTCACATTCATGAATTCGCTCGGGGGTATCATTTCTCCGATGGTATTAAGCTGGTTGGGCATTTCCTTTGGTAACCAAGCCTTCCTTTTCGCAGGAATCGCAAGTGCGATCATCGGAATTGTGTGTCTGGCAGCACAGCTCGGCAAGCGCGTGTTTGCGAACAGCTATCAAACCGGACACGCTAATAAGGCTGTTGCGGCTAAAGCGGAAGCAGATACTTTTGCTTAAGGTTTCTGTTGAACTGTAGATTAAATTAATAGTACACATTGGAAAAACAGAAAGTTTGTGCCTTCGGGGGTGCGGACATCTGCTGCTGCCGTGGAATGACAGAATGGATCTTGATCTGCTGCTTTCAAGGATTGCCAGGTTGTTGCCTTACCACAGCCATGTGGATGTGGAGACTGTCGTTCAAGCGCCGAATCGGATGATTGACGCTTCCAATGCCGGTGGAACTATATTTTATGATATTTATTCGGAAGAGGCGAAAGCCAAGGGTCCTGAGAAAAGGCAGACCGGCTTGTTCTGCTTTCCTGGTAGAGCCGGCTCGCCTTATGCGGTGATTGCTCCCGGAGGCGGTTTCGCTTACATAGGATCCGTGCATGAAGGCTTTCCTTATGCAATGAAAATCGCTGACCATGGTTATCATGCGTTTGTGCTCCGCTACCGTCTGGGGAACCGGAAAGCCAGCGAAGACATGGCTGCGGCCATTGATTTCATCGAAGAACATGCGGATGAGTTAGGTGTCGATAAATAAAACTATTCGCTCTGGGGCAGTTCAGCCGGCGCCCTTGTAGTCGCCAATATGGTGCAAAAGCATACGGAGGGAATTCGGGAATCAGGCCACGCGCTGTCGTCATGGACTATACCGGGCATTCGGGATATTCAGAAAATGATGCACCCACTTTCAGCATCGTTGGCGAGAACGACTATATCGCCGATCCGGAAATCATGCGCAGAAGAGCGTAGAGGATGAATGCTTTAGAAATCCCGGTTGCGTTCAAAGTGATCGCAGGCTTGGGGCATGGATTCGGACTCGGTACCGGCACGAAGGCGGAAGGCTGGATTGATGAGGCGGTCCGATTTTGGGAAAAACAAGTGGAGTAGGGAACGTGCTTGTATTAGAGACGAATGCAAGAACACAAAAAAACAGAAATCCGAATCAGTGGATTTCTGTTTTTTGTTTAATGTGTTTTATTTGCTTAAGGTTAATTCAATTGCCGCAACTTTTTCTTCGACGTAAGCTTTCACTTCATTTTTGGGCATCTCCAATACGACAGCGAATTCGCCGTAAAGCATTTCTTCGGCTTTTTTCATGTACCGTCTGTCGGTTTCTGAGACCTTTTTATTTTTTGTCGCTGCGATCTGGTTCTTAAGGTAGACCGTTTTGATCACTTGGATCAGATATTTGCAATCATGACGTTCCATGGCTTTATCATAATGTTCGGAAAGCAGATTTGCGCTGCTGTATAGGATATCCGTTTCGATAGACGGAATCTGTTCGATTATTTCTTGCGCGTCATCAGCCGAAATAACGGGACGCATAAACACTTTCGTATCAACTGGTGTGAATACTTTGCCGTTACGATACAGTGGCTTCAAAACATAATATAGACGATCAGTTGCGACAGCAGTGACATTCATAACTTCGATCGCTTCGATTCTGCAGACCCCTTCGTTTCCATATACTATCAAATCATTTACTTTGTACATTTAATCCTCCATATCTTTTCCAAAAGCAACAAAAAAGCGCGCAGATATATGACAACAGGACTTACGTTTGTCATAACTACACGTTGTATACATATTATACCAAATTTTGACTGTTTTTGTAAGAGGAGATTTCAAATAAAGTTTCTGATATATGGACTGCATTGTAAATGGGGTTGTTTTGGCGGGGTAATCAACTGCGCTTGCTCTGAAAAGTGAACCAATACAATGTCACAACCGCAAAAATCCCCGGTAGGGCTCATTAATAGCAGCTCGGCCAGGGGATTCCTTACGCATTCATGCTTTCTTCATTAAGCTTAATCGAACAACGCTTTTCCGTCACTGGCGATGACATCCTTGTACCAGTGATAGCTGTCTTTCTTGTAGCGCTTGAGTGAAGGTTCGACGGCTTCTTCGTACTGATCGACATAGACGAAGCCGTAGCGTTTTTGGTAGCCGTTCAGCCAACTGAGCAGATCGGTGAACGACCAGGTGCAGTAGGCGAGCACTTCCGAGCCTTCTTCGATCGCCAGTTTGATCTCCTTGAGGTGTTCCGAAAGATAGGCAATCCGGTAGGGATCATGGATGCTGCCGTCCGCTTCGAGCGTGTCGAAAGCGCCGAGTCCGTTTTCAGAAATGACGATTGGCAAGTCGTAGCGGCTGGTGATGTCGCGGCAACCGACACGGATGCCGATCGGGTCGATGGTCCAATCCCAGTCTGTCGTCGGCAGATTAGGATTCAGCGGATTCTTATACAAGCCAGGGATGCCCGGGACAGTCATCGAGCCTTTTTCGCCGGTAGTGTTGAACACACCGCTGCTGTCGACCCCATCCAATGGGTTGTATTCGACCGTATCGCTCCGGTAATAGTTGACTCCCATGAAGTCGACGTGTTTGGCTGCTTCCGCCAACAACTCAGCATCGCCCGCTTCAAATTCAGGCGCAACGCCTTTTGTCTGGAGGTATTTCATGGCCGCTTTCGGATAGCGCCCGTAAGCGTAAACATCCATCCACCAATAGTTTTTCAGATCGTCGTAATCCATCTTGGCGACGACGTTTTCCGGCTTGCAATCGATGGCGTAGCTTGGATGCAGGGCGAAGCTTGCGCCGATCATGCCGTCCGGAACCAGATCCTGGAAGGCGAGCACGGCTTCGGCATGAGCTAGGAACACGTTATGGTTGACTTGGTAATAGAGTTTTTCTTCGCCGCTCATTTTCGGCGGGTGCTGCGCCGTCATCCAGCCCATCCGCGTGAAGATGTTCTGCTCGTTTATCGTAATCCAGTACTTCACTTTGCTGCCATATGCCTCGAACAAAGTCACTGCGTATTTCTTGAAGTCGGCAATGATTTCCCGGTTTTCCCAGCCGCGATATTTTTCCTGCAGGAACAGCGGCAGATCCCAGTGGTAGATCGTCACCATCGGCTCGACGTTGTTTTCCAGGCACAGATCGATCAGCTTATGGTAAAAATCCAAGCCCTTCTGGTTCACCTCATCCATTGAAGTCGGGAAAATACGTGCCCAGGCGATCGAGAAACGATAGGTTTTCAGACCCATTTCCGCCATCAAACGGACATCTTCCTCGAGATGATGGTAATGGTCGACCGCAACGTCACCGTTCGTGTTTTTGTAGGTGGTGCCGGGCACTTTCACAAATTCATCCCAGATCGATGGGCCTTTGCCGTCCGCGTCCCACGCGCCCTCCACTTGATAAGCTGCCGAAGCACTGCCCCACAGGAAATCCTTCGGAAAAGCATTTTTGTTTCCTTGCATCATAATCAAAACACTCCTTTTATTTAAATTTTTACTCTAAATACCGGAAGGAATAAGAAAATTATTGAAGCTAAACATCCTCTATCAGAGGCTGGATTTTGGATCGGAAACCGGTGGTGTTCGCTTTTATCTGAAGCAAGCGTTCCTTATTCTTATCATAGTTTCGCGCGAACAGGGCGGCATACAGAATATCCAACACCAGCAGAGTGGACACGCTGGAAGAGAAGGTGCTGATTTTCGAGAACATTTTTTCCCATGTGACGATGTTCAAGGTGATGTCGCACAAATCGCTGATGCTGTTGTTTCCGACACTGGAGATGCAGATCATCGGCGTCTCCGTAGCATTCAGCAGTTGGCAGATTTCAAGGATGTCTTTGGTTTCGCCTGTGTAGGAAATGATCAAAGCGACCCGGTCTTTGCTCGAGGTGGCGGCCTTGATGAGCTGCTCCTGCTGGCTAGTGGATGTCGTGACTTCCTTGTTGATGCGCCGCATATCGAGTGTGAAATTATAGGCCAAGTGCTGGTTTGAGCCGACGCCATAAATGTCGATGAAGGTCGCTTGGTCGAGCAGATCTATGGCTTGATTGTATTTATCTTCATCCATCAGGGAATTGGTTTCCTTGACCGCATCCACGAAAAGCTGGGACAGATTTGAGGAAATTTCGGTGATGCCATCTGCCTTTTTGAACGGAAAATTGGCATCTATCGAAATCAAGGGGCTGTCTAGCTGTTGGACAGCGGCCAAGAATTCTATCTTGAAATCATTGTAGCCTTGAAAGCCCAATTTTTGGGCAAGCCGCACGATCGTTGATGGGCTCGTGAAGGTTTTCGCGGCAAGTTCCTTGGTTGTGGCGTTTTTGATGTCATCCGGGTTTTCAAGCAGAAAACGGATGATGCTGTTCTCCGAGTTCGAAAAAAAGTGGCTTTGGTTCATCCTGCTGATTATGTTCAGAAATATCATCCCCGTTTTATCTTTTATTTATGCCAATTATACCATTTGTCGATTTGAATCCTGAAATTATGTTTCAACAAATGCGCAAACAAAAAGAAAACCTGCAACGGCATGCCAATAGCTGCCGAAAGCATTTACTTTTTTTGCTCAAAGAAGAATAATGAAAACAGACAATCATTAAAAACATAGTAACGCCCTACCGGCACAAATAAAAATAAAAGGTGGTAATTGTTTTGAACAAAGCATTTCCAGAAACATTTTTATGGGGTGGCGCAACCGCCGCGAACCAATACGAAGGCGGTTATGCTGAAGGTGGCCGTGGATTGGCCGCTTCGGATCTGATCACGGCCGGAAGCCATACATCATCCAGAAAAATTTACTTTACCGATGCCAATGGGAAAATGGATCACATTACCTTAGGGGAGTCATTGCCTATGGGGGCAGAGCCGATCCTAAAAGAGGACGAGTATTATCCCAGCCATAATGCTACTGATTTCTACCACCATTACAAAGAAGACATCGGACTGATGGCGGAGATGGGGTTCAACAGCTATCGGTTGTCGATTTCCTGGACGAGAATATTTCCGAACGGTGACGAAGCAGAGCCAAACGAAGAAGGGCTGCAATTCTATGATGATGTTTTCGACGAATGCTTGAAGCATGGTATCGAACCAATCGTGACGATCCTTCACTTCGATATGCCGGTTGGATTGGCCAAGAAATACGGTGGTTGGGCAAACCGGAAAATGATCGATTTCTATCTTCGCTACAGTGAAGTGCTATTCACCCGATACAAATCCAAGGTGAAATATTGGATTACAGTCAACGAAATCAATGTTCTGGGCGGTTTCTGGACCTTGGGAACCTATAAAAAAGATGACGCTAAAACGGAGAACAAGGGTCCGATCCTTCCGACCAAATATTTGCCGGAAGAAGCAGCGGGCAAATACCAGGCGTTGCATCATCTGATGGTAGCCTGCAGCTATGCGAACAAGCTGGCCCATGAAATGATTCCGAATGTCAAAATCGGCACTATGCTGGCCCTGTCCGGCATTTATCCGAATACGTGCCATCCCGACGATGTCTTCGGTGCTTATCTGTTCAGACGGAGAGCGTTATTGTTCTCGGATGTGATGATACGCGGCTATTATCCGGCATACGCGAAGAGCATTTTTGATGAATACGATTTTGAATTGAAGATGGAGGAAGGCGACGAAGAAATATTGAGAAATCACCCATCCGACTACCTTGCGTTCAGTTACTACCGCACAACAGTGTTCGACAGAAATTCCGACATCACTACAACAACCGGCGGCCAGCAAGGGCAAGCGAATCCGTACTTGGAAAAAACGCCGTGGGGCTGGCCGATCGATTCCAAAGGTTTCCGCTTTGTCCTGAACGAATTGTATGACCGCTACCAAAAACCATTGATGTGCGTCGAAAACGGGATGGGCAACATAGACACAATCGAAAATGGCGAAATCCACGACGACTACAGAATTGCTTACTTGCGCGACCACATTTCGGCAATGCGGGACGCGGTCACAATCGATGGCGTCGATCTGATCGGATACATGCCATGGGGCTGCATCGACCTCGTTTCAGCGGGCACGGGCGAAATGAAGAAGCGTTACGGGTTTGTCTACGTCGATCTTGACGATGCCGGCAAAGGGACATTCAACCGCATCAAGAAAGATTCGTTCTACTGGTACAAATCAGTGATCGCCTCAAACGGCAGCGAACTATAAGTAAAGATTATAGAGGAACTCTTCCATCAATTGGTGGGAGAGTTTTTGTGTGGCGGAGAATTTATTTGCATAACATTAAAATTCATATAGTCCTGAAGTGGACATCCACTCTTTTTATTATACAATTAGGAAAAACAATTATACAACCATGGAGCGTGTCACTGATGAAATTAGAAAATTTGGATCTGTTTTTTGAGAATCGGCAAAAGATGGTTTTGTGGAAAGACATCAAACATATCGCTTTGGATGACAAGGAGGTCGTCGAGGGTGTAGAGATTTACCGTTTCCGCTTCAATATGGATCACAAGCTTGACCAGGTGAATGATAGCCTCAATGTTTCACAACAAGCTTATGGATCGTTCGTGCCTTGGCATTTCCATGATTATATGGAAATCATGTATGCCTACAAAGGTTCCTGTGAAGTGTTGCTGGTGGATGAAAGAATTTCTTTGAACGAAGGAAACCTCTTGATTATTGATAAGAGGACCTGTCATCGCGTAGAAGAGGTCAAAAAGGGCAATATCATTTTGAATTTGGTCATCAAAAAAGATTATCTGACAAAACATCTGTTGAACCGTCTGTCCAAGAATAGCCTGATCACACATTTCATGCTGCAGTCGATTAAGAACAAGAAGTTTGAGAAGAGCTATCTGATGTTCCTGACTAAGAAGCAGGACGAACCGGTCAATCTGTTGGATCGGATTTTGTTGGAATATTATAATTTACGGGAGTTTTCTGAAGAAATCATCGATTCCTACATGGCACTGTTCTTTATAGAATTGATTCGAGGGAAATTCATCGAAAAAGCCACGAAACCTGAGAGCAAAACAGCCGATAAATATACGACCATCGATTTCCTTCAGTACATCGAACGAAATTACCAGCAAGATAGCCTGAACAACATGGCGGCGCATTTCAATTACCATCCGAATTACCTGTCCAATCGGCTGAAGAGTGAGACGGGCAAAAGTTATATGGAATTGCTTCAGCTCCAAAAGATGGCGGTTGCCACCGTGCTGCTTTCGAGCACCAACTTGCCGGTGGAAGAGATCGTTGCGGAAATAGGTTATTCCTCCGTTTCGTTCTTTTACAAGAAGTTCAAGGATTTTCATGGCGAGACCCCACAGAAATTCCGAACGAATCTTTGAAAAGAGGAATTTCCTCTTTTTTTTTGTGATTATCTATGATGGAAGCGCTTGTTATCATAAGGTTATCAAAAGACAGGAGGAATTATAACATGAAGCATTTTATCAATTTTATGGAAAACAGATTTATTCCAGTCGCTACAAAGATCTCCAATAATAAGGTCGTCCGAGCAGTCAGTGGCGGGAGCATGACCTTGATGTCGATTATCATTGTCGGTGCCATTTTCTCTTTATTGAACACCATCAACATTCCTGCTTATCAGGAATTTCTGGCTGCTTCAGGACTGTCGACTCTCTTCGCCTTTGTACCAACGGTAACGATCAACGCCATCGGACTTTACATGGTATTCTTTGTTGCATACCAAGGCTCCATTATCTATGGTAAAAAGGATGGTGCGGTGAATGCAGCTATATTAGCGCTTGTCAGTTTCTTGATGCTGATACCATTAACAGAAGTGATGGAAGAGGGCGCATTCCAACCAATCATTTATTTGAACACAGCCTACCTTGGATCGAGGGGCGCTTTCACCGCGATCATCACTGGTCTGTTGGTAGCGAAAATCTATCAAATTTTGATCGATAAAAATTGGACGATCAAGATGGGTGAAGATGTGCCGCCTCAAGTTGCAAAAGCGTTTTTGGATATCATCCCTGCCTTTGTTATCTTGACTTCATTCGCTTTGGTGCGTTGGGGCTTCTCTTTGACCAGCTTTGGCTCTGCCACTGATTTCGTCTACGCGAGCCTGCAGACCCCGTTGCAAAATTTGACCAGTTCTCTTCCTGCCTTCATTATTCTGGTTTTGGCCGCACAATTGCTGTGGTTCTTCGGGATTCACGGTTCTTACACGATATTGCCTATCCTGATGCCGATTTGGATGGGATATATCCAAGAAAACGTCGCAGCTTACCAAGCAGGCTTGCCGATTCCACATATCTTCAACATCGCTCTTTATGATCTGACGGTGATTGGTGGAGCGGGTTCGACATTGGGCTTTGTGATTGTCATTGCTCTTTTTGCGAAAAGCCAGCAGTACAAGAAGTTCTCGAAGCTGGTGCTTTTGCCGGGCGTATTCAATATCAATGAACCGCTGATCTTCGGTATGCCGATCATTTTGAACCCATTAGTATTCGTGCCTTTCATTTTCACACCAATCATCATGCTTGTTTTAGGGTATGCTGCGATTGTTACCGGCCTAATGCCTGCGCCGATGGGTATTTTTATTCCGGCAAGCACGCCGATCGTTTTCTCTGGTTTGATGCAGGGCGGCTGGGAAATCGCAGTATTCCAAGTGTTTGCCGTTGCGTTATCCGGAGTAATCTATTATCCGTTCTTCAAACTGATGGATAAGCAAGCCTTGGCAAATGAGCGTTCAGCAAGCACGGACAGTCCAGAAAATCAGGAAATTTTCAGTATGAGCAATATCGAAAGCAATGAGGGTTGATGATGAAAACAACAGACTTGAAGAATTTTATGTTCGGCGTTTCCAGCTCGGCTTTCCAAATCGAAGGCGCAGTCCAAACCGGCGGCAAAGGATTATCGACCGTAGATACCCGGATTGTCAGACCGGGAATCGCCGACACCAGTGTCGCGAGTGATTTCTATAATAAATGGGAAGCGGACATCGAACTGCTGCGAGAATTGGGAGTAAACTCCTACCGTTTCTCGATTTCCTGGCCTCGGATCTTCCCGGATGGCGAAGGTGAAATGAATCAGGAAGGCTTGGATTTTTACGCGAAAGTCATCGATCGTTTGCTTGCCTACAAAATCGAACCGATCGTCACGATCTATCATTTCGATTTGCCGCAAAGTTTGGTGGACAACTATGGCGGCTGGCTAGGTAGGGAGACGATTTACGCCTACGAGAAGTATGCCAAAACCTTATTCGAAGCATTCGGCGACAAAGTCAAGTATTGGATTAGTATTAATGAGCCTTTGATGGTGATGTATTCGAAGGATTTCAACGGAATCCGCGACCTTGAGGGAAAAGCTTATGAACGGGCTAACTATCAGATTATGTACCATATGGCACTTGCCGAAAAATTTGCCTTCAAATGGTGCCATGAATTGGTGCCTAGTGGAATGATCGGGCCTGCTTCACCATTCCAAAATATTTATCCGGCTTCTGCAGCTCCGGCAAATGTCGAAGCCGCGATGACGGCGGAGGAACTGCTGAGCTTCACACTGTTGGATCTTACGGTCCGCGGCCGTTTTCCAGCTCAAATCGCACATATGCTCAAAAAACAAGGGCTCTATCCGAAAACGCATGAGGAAGACGAGCAGTTGCTGCTGTCTGAGAGTGCGGACTGGATCTGCATCAACTATTACTTTAGCCTTTGCGCCGAGGCTTACTCGGGAAAGGATGACAGCGATATGCCGCCGTTTTTCCGATCCGAACACTACCGGATTGTATCAAATCCGGAAAGCGCCAAATCGGAGTGGATGATTTTTGGAACGGATCCGACCGGCTTGAGGCTCTCCATCTACAAATTGTGGCAACGCTACAACTTGCCTCTGATGATTACAGAGAACGGTTATGCCAATAGCGATACACTGGAGGAGGATGGCCGCATCCATGACGAAACCCGGATTAGCTACCTGAAAGAACATTTGAATCAATGCTTCCAGGCAGTGGAAGAAGGCATCCCGCTGTTGGGTTACTCGCCTTGGTCGTTCCTCGATTCCCTGAGCGGAAGGGAAGGGTTCGCGAAACGATACGGTTTGGTATACGTCGACCGCACCGACAACGATCTCAAGGATCTGAAACGTTATAAGAAAGACAGTTTCTATTGGTATCAGAAATTGATCAGCGATTGGAATAAAAAATAAACAGCAAAAGACCGAGATGATTTCCATTTGGAATCTTCCCGGTCTTTTTGGTGTAAGCAAAGGGTTTACTCGTGGTTGTTGGTTTCCGGGTTCAATTCCTCGGAAATATCACCAAATAGTTCATTGGCGGTGGCATATCTATTACCAGACTTATCTTTTGCAATTTCATCTGCTTCTCGGATGGCAGCTAGTGTTTCACCATTGAATTTAGGTTTTTCAGTTTCAGGATTCATGCAAATTCCTCCCATCTATACTGCTAGTTATATATCGTAGCCCTTATTTTGTGAATGATTTATAGAAGGGAATGGACTGGCAGTGACTGTGGGGCATTCTTTGTGTTTCAACTCGTGAAATTCATCAAGTGCCGAATAATCCAGTGATGATTTGTTATAATATTCCACCAAATAGTGTTATTATTTTAACAAGGAGTGTGATGGGGCATGGGTGATGATCTTGAATTGATTATGCTGTTGACGAGCATCGGAATTATCGCAGTGTTTGGGTATCTAGTCTTTAATTGGATCTTGAATCTGACTGCCATAGAGGTTACCGAAAATGCCAAATTGATCGGGAAAGATACGGAAAACGCGAGTCACATGAACGGCGATTCTTTGATGACGACAACAAGCTACGTGATGACCTTCGAAGCGGACGGAGGCGAACGCATCACATTTCGTGTCGGCAGAGGGGTATATCGAAAGTATTTCATCGGTGATTACGGTAGGCTGACATACAAACGAAAATGGTTCAGACAATTCGAACGGATTTGAGCTGACTTCGTCTGCTTTTGTTCCGGGGTTAGCTTGACTATCCAATTTTCCTGTAGTAGTCTGTATGGGTATCAACAACAGAATAAGACAGTTCGAAACCATCCTGTCTCAAAATAAAACTAGGACCTGACTGCAGTTTATTTGAAGCGGTCGTTTGTTGATGGGCATACTGTGCCCTTTTTTTGTGCCAAAAAATATAAATGCTATGTATATTTCGAAGCCATTAAAGACAAGGAAAGTTCTGGAACGACGGATCGGCAGAACGGCAGCAGCGCCTGAAAAGTGGCGGTGCTGCGGACAACTTTAGGGGGAGAAATACTCAGATGTATATTTTAAAAACAGAACACAGCTTCGACAGCGCTCATTTTCTTGCGGGGTATGAAGGCAAATGCGCAAACATCCACGGCCACAGATGGCGGGTCGAAATCGAGGTGCAAGCGGAAGACTTGGTCGCATCCGGCCAACTGGACGGAATGGTGGTGGATTTCGGGGATTTGAAAAAGGATCTCAAGGCCGCTGTGGATCACTTAGACCACGCGCTGATCATCGAGCAGGGGACCATGCGGGAACAAACGCTAGCATGCATCAAGGAAGACGGTTTTGCCGTCATCGAATTCCCGTCCCGTCCGACAGCTGAAAATTTCGCCTCATATTTCTACAGAACGATGGCTGACCTGGGCTATGATGTGAAGCGGGCGACCGTTTATGAAACACCGACAAACAGCGCCGCCTATGAAGAAAGCGGGGTAAAATAAATGGTACTGCAGGTAGTTGAAAAATTCGTAAGTATCAACGGAGAAGGACGAAGATGCGGGCAATTGGCGACCTTCATCCGCTTCGCAGGATGCAATCTGAACTGTGGCTATTGCGATACCGCTTGGGCCAACGACAGAAAAGTCGCGTATAATCCGATGACGGCCGAGGAAGTTTATGCTTACATCAAGGAAACCAACGTCACCAACGTCACTCTGACCGGGGGAGAGCCGTTGCTGCAGCAAGATATGGGAGAACTTCTCGAGTTGCTGTCGCAGGATCCGGAACTCTATGTCGAAATCGAGACGAACGGCAGCGTGTTGTTGAGTAAATTTTCGGATTTGGAAAACCCGCCGAGCTTCACGATGGACTACAAGCTTCCTTCCAGCGGGATGGAGCGGATGATGGCGTTGGAAAATTTCAATCATCTGACTGAGAAGGATACGGTCAAATTTGTATCGGGAAGCATGGCGGACTTGGAGAAAGCCCGGGAATTGATCAACAAATACAATCTTACTGAAAAAACCAGCATCTTTATCAGTCCGGTGTTTGGGAATATCGAGTTGGAAAGTATCGTTGATTTCATGAAGGATAACCAGATGAACGGAGTCAATATGCAGGTTCAGCTCCACAAAATCATCTGGGATCCGAATGAAAGAGGGGTCTAGGATAGGGCAATCTAGAAACAAGTGATTGAAGAGCATATTAGCGGACAACTGAACAGGTCCTGTCCTCCGGTGAAGGTTGTGTCACCGGAGGAGATTTAGAATACGTGGCCGCAACTCCTGCGAAGACCGCTTGGGCGGAGAAGAACTGATTATCAAGATCGCGCCTCCGTCCAAGGCTGCTCTCACCGGAGGAAGGAGCAACTCAGCTCAACGCCACGGCCAAGCATGGACAAAAAACACAAGCATCCCGGCAACATGTAGCCCGGACACTTGTGTTGTATTGTTTTACCGTCTATGAAAAGAAGGCCAATCCCATTCTGCCGATCAGCTGGACCGTTTCGATGATGACCACCAGACTGCCGATTTTGAAGAACCAAGCGTTCACGATGCCATCCGCACTGCACAGACCGAGGCGTATGCCGCCGGGCAGCGGATAAAATAGTTTCACGCGCTTGTGGTTCAGCATATCAATCGCAATATGGGACGCCATCGCAACCGCGAAATAAGGAACCAACAGCGGCGACAGAATATAGACAGCCATGCTCAGCAAGGCCAGTCCGAGTATGGAGTGAAGGAACGACCGATGCGGCTGTTCCTTTCCGAAGATGCAGATGCCCAAGAAAATGACGGTCCCGAAAAAGATCCGGGAGTAGGAGCTGTCGTTCAGGATGGCGGAGAAGATCCCGAGCGACCAGCTGGACTCCGCGAATGCCAACAGCACCGATACCGCCAGGATCAAACCCAGAATACGGTTCAGTGTCTGATGGGATTCTGAGGTGCTGACATCAATGTCGCAGATGACGGACCCGACGATCGCTACGCCCAGACAGATAAATAGTTCTTTCAGCGTAGAGGGTTGCGTAACCAGTAAGCTGGAGGCAGTCCCAATCGCTACGTGTGTTTTTCCAGTCATGTTGAATCCTTTCAAAAATAAAATAAGCAAGAACACTCGTTCCCACCGTTCCTATAATAGCTGATTCAGGGTTAAAAAGAAACAAAAACCTTGTTCGCTCGGATGATTCACGATCCGACAACGGATGTTCTGTTTCAGCTATCAAGCTTGTTCGTTTTTGTATGTTATCCAAAAAGTAAGTAAGATGGTACTCTTTCCTTATCAAATTTTAATAAACAGGGGGAACAGATATGCCAAATCAATTATTCAAAGTGACATCGACCAGTTTGCACGAAAATTACCAGGTGATCAACAAAGCCAGAGGCAAGTCCATTGTGTTGGATGAACCGGAAGCATTCGGAGGCACGGACATCGGCTTGAGTCCGGTGGAGGCATTGCTTGCCGGATTGGGCAGCTGTAAAGCCATCGCCGGAAGAATGTTTGCCGAAAAGCTCGGCATCAAACTTCATGAACTTGAAGTTGAGGTGAGCGGAAACCTGAACACGGACGGATTTTTGGGCGATGAGAATGTCAAAATCGGCTTCACTGACATTCATGCGACCTACCGCGTCAAAGCCGATAATACCCAAGAGGAGATCAAACATTTCGTGGAGTTTGTGGAATCGCATTGCCCTGTCGGCGATACCTTGATCAATCCCGCCAGCATCAGCTTTGATACTTCAATCATTTGAAACTCCAAACGGAAAAGTGCCCCGATTGATGCGTAAATTGCATCTATCGGGGCACTTGTTTTTTTAAAATCTGTCAAGCGATATTGCAGATCCCTAATGTCCACCGTGTCCAATTGGCAGCGAACTGTTCGGGTTTTCAAAAGCCAACCCGAGTGCATCGGAGACGGCTTCCATGATGCTGTTGCTGCTGAAGGTCGCGCCCGATATGGCATCGACTTCGACTGCTTGGGCGGCGATTGGCTGTGCCGTGTTTTTGGTCCAGGATGAGGCCTTTGTAGTTGACGAACTCCTGGAGTTGATTGAGGTCCTGGTTGTCAGGGACGAAATCCCCCTTTTTGCCGATTCCCCAAAGCGCAGTAGCGGGGCGGATGGTGATGTCGAACGCTCCCCGGGAAAGGTTCGAAAAATCTTGTGCCCTTTTTAACATGAAAAAAGTCTCTTCGTCAATCGAGACATGTTGGATGCCGGCTTGCGCTGATATTTTAGCAATCGCGCTTGTGTGCTGGAAGGCGGAAAATTTGGCTTCAATTGCTTCGCACAATGCCCGGCAATCTTCCAACAGCGGCAGACAATCCTCCTCCGTCATGATCTGGTTATAGGTACCGAAAGCTTGGAACGAAATCTGCATGGAATCACCATTTCTTTTGTATTTTCTTGCGCATGCATTCATTGTATGCCTCTGAGTTTGACGATTCCCCGAAAACAAGCCGTAAAATTGCGGGAAAAATGGAGCAGGGTTCTTCATAGCGGTAGAAAAACACACAAAATATTTATACTGAAACAAACCTTATTATGGTGTTGCTTTGAGGGGGTATTGTGAAACTATTGACATATACCGACAAAACACTATTTTTATGCAAAATTAATAATTAGTGGTAAAATGACCATAGGCTATAAAAAGGGCGTAGTCAAAAAAGATTGAGGAAAGTTCCTTTGAGAATAATTGTAAACGCTTACTTTTCGTATGGTGAAGAATAGCTATAAGGAACAACTTCTCCGCTCGTTTAGCCTTAGTATATGAAGGCGTGGCAGAGAATTAAAATAACCAAACAAATGAACGAAAGGGAGTGAGAAAGATGTTATGGACAATTGCAGTTGTAGTATTGGTTTTATGGTTGCTTGGTTTCACCTTGCTACCGGCGGCTGGTTCGCTAATACACATTCTTTTGGTAATTGCGGTCATTCTGGTAGTAGTGCAGTTGATTAGCGGCAAAAAATTATAAGATTTAATAGTTTTTTCCGTATTGGGTTGTGCGCTCTGCTTTTTGGAAGGTGCCAGGTGTTTATGGATAAAGTAAACTCCGACGCGATAAATCGACTTTATCTTGAAAAGTTGAGCGCATTTTAAACAGTTAAAGCAAAAACATATGGGTCAATATAAAATTCAGAAAAAGTGATCACCGGATAAGACAATAGGCTTGTTTTTCTGGTTATTTCACTTTTGTTTTTTTATATTTTGGGGGAGGGGCCAATAAATGGAGATACATCTAAATGCTTATGCTACAGTTGTAATTGTTGTTGTCTTTATTATTGCGATGATTACAATTGTTGTATTCCGACTTGAACTGAAAAAATTAAGGGATATTTACAGTTTTCGGATGAAGAAGATACCTCTCAATGATCAAGAAATTGAGCTGCATGTAAAGGATTTGGCTGATGAGCATTCGAATTTCATTACGAACAATATTCCAAATTGGCCTGTTCCAAGATTAGCGGAAAACTATAATTTTATTCTTTCCGTTTATAACGATTTAAGTTCAGATACACAGCTAAATGAACAATTTTCTCCAGTTTCTGAATGGCTGCTTGACAATTTTTATTTTGTTGAAGAACTGGTGAAAGAATTGCAAAGAAGTTTATCAAAAAAAACATTTTCCAAACTGCCGGATTTGAGAGGTGGCGACTTCAAAAACTATCCTCGAATCTTTGCGCTAATTATGGAACTGGTGAACCATACGGACGGTAAAATAAATGAAGAAAACTTATTGAAATATATGAGGGTGTATCAGGAGGAAAATGTTCTCTATGACAGGGAGATCTGGGCAATACCTGTAGTGATGAAAATTGCCCTGATTGAGAACATAAGGCATATAAGCGAGGAAATCCAAGCAACGCAGAACCAGCGGCACAGAGCCGAAGTGATATTTGATAGATGGATCACCGGTGATGACATGGGGGAAATACGGGATTCAGTCAAATTAAGCATAAAAGAATTTGATGAAACCAATTTTTTGTTCATAGAACATTTGTTATACCATCTGAGAAAATCGGGTAAAAATTACACCGAATTTTTAAATGTCATTGAGGAGGCCCTTGAAAATCAGGGAACAACCATCGAAAAATCCATCCGCAAGGAAAATGAGTTCCAATCATCAAATACAGTTTCGATGGGAAATTATATTACCAGCCTCAAATATTTTTCAACCTTGGAATGGTCAACTATTTTTGAGGAAATCAGTTTTGTTGGGAATATACTGAAAGAGGATCCTGCAGAAATTTATCCACTGATGGATATAGCCACAAGAAATTATTATAAAGGAAAAGTTGAAGAACTTGCTGCCGTTTATGGTGTTTCAGAAACATATGTGGCGAAAGAAGCGATTGAACTTACTAAAAATACTTATTCAGAATTGAGTGATTCAGATGCTGAGGGCAGCGGATTTCAGAGAACCAATCATGTAGGCTACTATCTGGTCGGCAAGGGGACAGAAATTTTAGGCGAAAAGCTTGGTGGAAGCAGCAAAATAATTCCCAAATTAAGGAAAATGGTCAAGAAAAATCTAGGGCTGCTGTACTTCAGCACAATGAGTTTAATGTTGGTAATAATTATTTCAGCAGCAGTTCGATATGCAGTTTCAAACGCATCACAAAATACAGTTCTGACTGCAGTCATTGCTGGCTTGGCCGTTTTGATACCTTCTGCAGAAATAGCGTTATGTACAGCAAATCATATCTTCGGCAGCCGGCTAGGGCCTGCATTTTTCCCCAAACTGGAACTGAAAGATGGCATACCTGAGGATTTGGGGACCATTATTGTTGTGCCGGCAATTCTTCCTGATGAAAAAAGGGTTGAAGAACTGCTGGGAAATCTGGAAAGACATTATTTGTTAAACAAGGAAAATCATTTGTATTTTGCGTTGCTGGGGTGTTTTAGAGATGGGGACTCACCTGTTGAAGCTGATGATTCGAAAATAATTGAAAAGGCAATAAATGGCATAAAAGAGCTGAACCTAAAATACAGTGATTCCATTACTGAAAGGTTTTATTTTTTCCATAGAAAGCGGCACTTCAGTAAAGAGAATAATAAATGGATTGGTTGGGAAAGAAAAAGAGGCGCATTGTTGGAGTTTAACGACATGATGCTTGGCTCAAATGAAACGTCGATTGTCTATGCTTCGCCTGCTTTCCCGATCTCTAAAAACATTAAATATGTGATAACGCTGGACAGTGATACCATATTGCCCATGGATGCTGCCAAAAAAATGATCGGAATAATGGCACATCCATTGAACAGACCTACAATTGATAAAGAGAAGGGGATTGTAACTGAGGGATACGGCATTCTGCAGCCTAAAGTTGATATAGAAATGGAAAGCACAAACGCCACTTTTTTCTCAAAAATATTTACTGGGCAAAAATATGCAGATCCGTATGCTGAAGCTGAATTTGACATCTACCAGGATATCTTTGGTGAAGGTATTTTTACAGGGAAAGGAATCTATGATTTGAAGGTGTTTCAAACCCTTTTGAAAGACACTTTCCCTGAGAATGCCATCTTGAGCCACGATCTTCTGGAAGGATCTTATTTGAGGGCGGCACTTGTCTCGGACGTGAGGCTAGTGGATTCATTTCCCGCAACGTACAATTCCTTTGTTAAGCGGGAGTATCGTTGGGTTAGAGGCGACTGGCAGTTGCTTCCATTTATCTTCGGAAAAAATCACCTTTCGGCATTATCGAGATGGAAAATGATGGACAACCTGAGAAGAAGTCTGTTAGCGCCAAGCCTTATTGGTTTACTTATGCTGGCTGTCACGATACTACCAGGGAGCAAAATGTACTGGATAGGTTTTTATGTGCTGACCTTGGCGGTATACCTTATTTCCAATGTATTAGGAAGCACAACAAGATATATGAAGTCGAACCGGCATAGCCAACGCATAAGGACCAAAAAGTACCTACCCACAATTGGGGGAGTCAAAGCAACCTTTTATCAGGCGGCACTGAAACTCATTTTTTTGCCTTACCAGGCCTATTTGATAGTACGTGCAGTACTAATTACGCTCTGGCGCGTGTACATAACAAAAAAAGATTTGCTTGAATGGGTGACTTCGGCCGCTGAGGAAAGAAAAAACAACAACTCATTAAAAAGCTATATACAGGAAATGCAATCTTCAAGCTGGATAGGGCTGGCTGTTTTTTTATTAGCTTTATCTTTTAAATCAGAAGCTGTTGTTTTAAGTTTCATATTTTTTATCCTGTCACTGAGCGCCCCTTATATTGCCTATTTGATCAGTCAAAAAAGGGCAGAAAAGCCATGCACACTAACCGATGCAGAACTTTCCGAAATCAGTAGGATCGCTAGAAAAACATGGCGCTATTTTGAGGAATTTGCAAACGCTGAGAACAATTACCTTGCACCAGACAACTACCAAGAAGATTCCCCTAACGGAATCGCTCACAGAACCTCACCGACCAACATCAGTTTGGGATTGATGGCTGTCCTTACAGCCCGGGATTTTGGATATGTTGGAACAAAAGAAATGCTGGAAAAAGTTTCGAATACGATTACATCGATTGAAAAAATGGAAAAATGGAATGGACATCTCTACAACTGGTACGATACGAAATCACTGCGGCCCTTACTGCCTATATATATTTCCACTGCTGACAGCGGTAATTTAGTAGGATACCTGATAACTTTGTCTGAAGGATTAAGGGGATATCTTAAAAAGCCGATTACTGACGTGCAATTCATAAAGGGAATCAGGGATACTTTGTACAACGGTGAGGAAGAAGGCGTGGCGGTTTATCAATCGCTTGGATTTGAACAAATTCAATCCATGGACATGTTCTCATGGAACAGGATTGTGAGGGATCTTTCATCGAGCGATACATTTGATGGCATTACAAATGTATCCTGGAAAATTAAAATCAAAGAAATGTTCATGACATTCAATAATGAGCGGCTGCAATTTATGCCAGCCATTGATTTGATGGAAAAACTTCCAGAGAGTTTGTCCGCTGTTTGCTTCTCGCATTACAAAGATGACTTTGATGAGATTACGGCTCTTTTGAAGAACAATCCTAGTTTAGAAGATTTGCCAGATGTTTATGCTCATGCGGAGGCTCTCATCGGGGGAATTATGTTGGGCCTGGAACAGTTTGAAACAGAATGCTCGGATGACCTGGTTTTCCTTTCCGAATTACGGCAGAGTTTTGCTGCATCCGCTACTGCTGTTGGCAGCTTTTTATCGGATTATGAAGAGTTGATCGGCAGAGTAGATGATCTTTCAGAAAACACGAAATTTTTACCATTGTATGACGAGAAAAAACAATTATTCTCTATTGGCTTTGATCTGGAGGAAGGGGAACTGACAGACTCCTATTATGATCTACTTGCTTCGGAGGCACGCCAGGCAAGTTATATAAGCATTGCAAGAGATGAAATACCTCCTGAACATTGGCTCAAATTGAGCAGGTCCTTAACCGTGGATGACGGTTACAAGGGGTTAGCATCTTGGTCTGGGACAATGTTTGAATATCTAATGCCGGTTTTGATCATGAAAAGTTACAAAAATACGATGTTGGATGAAACCTATAATTTTGTCATTCGGAGTCAGAAAAAATACGGCAAACAGAATGATATACCTTGGGGAATATCCGAATCCGGCTTTAATGACACAGATGTGAATTTAAGCTATCAGTATAAGGCTTTCGGAGTACCATGGCTTGGGTTGAAAAGAGGCTTGATGGAAGATACGGTGGTATCACCCTACTCAACATTGTTGGCTCTCCAGATAGATCCCGTAAGTGCAACTCAAAATATCGCATACCTTAAGGAGGAAGGGCTAGAAGGAGCCTATGGTTTTTATGAAGCCGCTGACTACACACCCGACAGGCTGCTGATTGACGATGAGCGAAGCATCATCCGAGAATTCATGGCTCACCACCAAGGTATGGGTTTCATGGCTATCAACAATTTTTTGCATGATTTTATCATGCAAAAACGTTTTTTCGAAAATCCTGCCATGTATGCTTCTCGATTTTTGCTTCAAGAGCCGATTCCATCGGCTGTTTATAACTTTAATTTGAAAGCGAAACCTAAGAAAATTAAAATTGACAGAAGTAAGGTGTATAAAGACAGCAGACTTACAAGGACCTTCAGGACTGCCGATCCCGTTTTGCCGAAAGTTCATCTTCTCTCAAATGGTAATTATTCTGTGATGATTACGGATAGAGGGACCGGTTACAGCAAATACAACGATACAGCGATAACAAGATGGAGAGAGGACAATGCAGCAGATAAGTACGGAATGTTTTTCTACATCAAAAACGTAGCCACAAATAAAGTGTGGTCTTCCGCTTATGCACCGCTCAACAAAATTCCTGAAAATTATGAAGTGATTTATACAAACGACAAAGCCGTTTTCAAAAGAACTGATGGAGATATCCATACGCAAACAGAAGTCATCGTTGTCCCAAAGGAAAATGTGGAAATCAGAAAAATGACTTTGGGAAATGCCGGAGACAGCACATGTGATATCGAAGTGACAAGCTACTTTGAAGCCGTGATGACCACACAAAACGAAGATCTAGCGCACCCTGCATTTCATAAGCTTTTCAAGAAAACAGAGATTGTTAAAGACCTGAATGGCATAATTACCACCAATCGACCAAGGTCTTCCTCCAATAAAAAAATATGGACTGCCAATTTTGCCGTGGTTGACGGTGAAACCATAGGGGACAAGCAATTCGAAACCGATAGGATGCAGTTTATTGGACGAAACCGTGATTTAGCATCCCCGGAAGCTATGGATGATGACAAACTTCTTTCAGGAACAGAGGGAACTGTGCTCGATCCGGTCATGAGTCTGAGACTGAAGGGAAGAATATTGCCCGGGAAGTCATTGCAGATAGCTTATATCACCGCGGTGAGCGAAAGCAGGGAAGATTTGTTGCTCTTAATTGAGAAATATTCCCAGAATGGATTCATTGATCGGGCGTTCACTCTAGCTCACACAAGTGGCCACCTTGAAGCAGCATACCTGGACATAGAGCCTTCTCAACTGGAACTCTATCAAAATATGACTTCTAGCATCTTGTTCAATAGTCCATCCAGAAGGAAATTCCAGGAATTAATCGAAAAGAACATATTGGGGCAGTCTTCACTATGGCGGTTCGGCATTTCCGGAGACGATCCTATTGTATTACTGGTTATAAAGAAGAGCGATGAAATTAGGTTACTCGATCAACTTTTAGAAGCCCACGAGTATTGGATGTACAAAAAGTTAAAAGTAGATCTGATCATACTGTGTGAAGAAGTCAACAGTTATGCCCTCCCGCTGCATGCATCCATCATCGAGACCTTAAATTCAAGTCATACTCATCAAATGATAGGGAAATCAGGTGGAGTATACATAATCGACAAAAGCAAAACGAGTTCGGAGGAAATCTGCCTTCTGTATGCCGTGGCGAGAATGATAATAAGAGGCGATGGCGGAAACTTGAATGAGCAGACAGAAGAACCAAGTATTAGAGACTCGGAAAAGCAAAGAGAAATCACATATTCCAAAGCAAGCAGCGAATATGTCAGTCATGCTTCTGAAAAACCTGTTCTCCTGTATCCAAATGGACTCGGTGGATTCACTGAAGATGGCAGGGAGTATGTCATTCAAATTGAAAAAGACAAAACTACCCCTGCTCCATGGATTAATGTGATTTCAAATCCCGATTTTGGTTTTACCGTTTCTGAATCGGGATCGGGGTATATATGGTACAGAAACAGCCGCGAAAACAAACTGTCCACATGGTCCAATGATCCGGTCAGTGATGATCCTAGTGAAGCCTTGTATCTCAGGGATGATGATACGGGTGAATCATGGACAGCAACATCATCACCTATCAGGGAAAAGGAAGCCTATGAAATTAGACACGGTTTTGGTTATACAGAATTTAGGCATGCCAGCCACGGTATTAAGCAAACATTGGTCCAATTCGTTCCTGAAGATGAAAACATCAAAATCAGCATTTTAAAACTTGCCAATTCCTCCAATGAACAGAGGAACCTGTCTCTAATCTACTATGTGAGACCGGTACTGGGCGTCACAGACCAGATTACTGCGAGGCACATAAAGACAAGCTTAAACGCAGCCGGAGTCCTGTTGATGGAAAATCCTTACAATGAAGAATATAAAGCAGGAATTGGTTTCATGGACAGTTCGTTAGAAAACAGAAGCGTCACAGGAAACCGGAAAGAGTTTATTGGCTCCGGGAGTCTAGCCAATCCTGAGTGCCTCAGAAAAGAAAAGCTTACGGGAGCGGTTGGAATGGGTTTTGATCCGTGTGCGGCTATGCAAGTCAATATTTCCCTGAATCCAATGGAAGAAAAGGATATCGTATTCACTTTTGGTGCAGCTGAAACAATTGATGAGGTGGATCAACTTACGAACAAATATAAGAATGTTCAGGAAGCGTACCAAGCACTGACAATTGTCAAAGCGTTTTGGGAAGAAAAACTTGAAGGGATTCAGGTTACGACCCCAGATCTTTCAATGAATCTTATGCTGAATGGCTGGCTTCAATACCAGACCATCTCCTGCCGTCTTTGGGCCCGTTCGGCATTTTATCAGTCCAGCGGTGCGTATGGATTCAGAGATCAGCTTCAAGACTCTTTGGCGGTAGTTCATAGCAGCCCTGAAATTGCGAGAAAACAGCTGTTGCTTCATGCAGCGCATCAGTTTGTAGAAGGGGACGTACAACACTGGTGGCATGAACCCAGCGGGAAAGGCGTTCGTACCCGATTCAGCGATGATCTTCTTTGGCTCCCTTATGTGACCATGGAATATGTGAGCATAACGGGTGATATGGGGATATTAAAATCCGAATTGGCGTATCTGGAAAGCGACTTGCTTGAAGAAGGGGAACAGGAGAAATATGGGATTCCTTCCATTTCGGATAGGTCTGCGACTTTATTTGGACATTGCATCGCAGCCATAGAGAAGAGTTTGGAATTTGGAAATCATGGACTGCCATTAATGGGTTCAGGCGATTGGAACGACAGTATGAACACAGTCGGTAATAAAGGGTCGGGCGAAAGTGTATGGCTGGGATGGTTTCTGGTAGCAGTGCTTAAAAAAATCATTCCAGTATGCCTTGAAATGGGGGAATCTGAACTTTCGGAAAGATACGTCAATATAATGAATCAGATTACGGAATCTATCGAGAGGTCCGCTTGGGATGGTAGCTGGTATATCAGGGCCTACTTTGATAACGGGATGCCTCTGGGTTCGTCAGAAAACAGCGAATGCAAGATTGATTCAATTGCTCAAAGTTGGGCGGTCATTTCTGAAGCGGGGAATCCAGAAAGAGTAAGGCAGGCGATGAAATCGGTTGAAAATTATCTCATCACCAGAGAAGATGGGGTGATTAAACTTCTTGCGCCACCCTTTGACACCAGCGAAATGGAGCCCGGGTATATTAAGGGATACAGTCCGGGAGTCCGAGAAAACGGCGGGCAATATACACACGCAGCCGCATGGGTAATTATTGCATTTGCTGAACTTGGCGATGGAGACAAGGCTCAGGAGCTATTTGAGCTTATTAACCCCATAAATAATTCAAGGAACCAGCGAGAGTGTTATACGTATAAAGTTGAGCCATATGTGATGGCTGCTGATGTTTATGCTGTTCCCCCTCATTCAGGGCGAGGCGGCTGGACCTGGTATACCGGATCAGCAGGATGGATGTATAAAGCTGGATTAGAGTCTATATTGGGATTCCAAAAACACGGGAATACGCTGTTGATAGATCCTTGCATCCCGCAGAAATGGCCAGAATACACGATGAGGTATAAATATTTTGATTCCATCTATAACATAAATGTCAAAAATCCTGAGGGCCTCAACAAGGGAGTGAAGACGATAGGCGAAGGTAGTGAAATACGAGAAGGCAACCTTTTGGAATTGGTTAACGATGGGAAAGTGCACGATATTGAAGTGCTGATGGGGAAATAGGTAAAGCGGTTCGGGAAAGAAGGGCGTTTCATGCAAGAAAAAGGGAGGATTAACTATTGGAGTAAGACTCCAGAAGAGGTGCTTCTAGCTGTCCATTCCAACGCAAACGGTCTGTCTGCTGAGGAAGCGGCGGTAAGACTGAAACAGCACGGTCAAAATACGCTAAAAGAACAGAAGAAAAATACGCAACTCAAGGCCTTCCTCAGCCAATTCAAAAATCCAATCATCCTCATGTTGATTGTTGCAACCGGCATTTCGGCTGCGACAGGGGAATGGATTGATGCGATGATCATCCTGGCCATCATCTTGGCGAGTGCGACACTCAGTTTTTATCAGGAATATACTGCTGGAAATGTCATTGCGGAGCTCCGGGCGAAAGTGCAGTCAAAATCCGTTGTCCTTCGCGATGGCAAGCCGATCGAGATTGCATCAAAAGCGGTAGTACCGGGAGATATCATCAGACTTTCAACCGGCAGCCTCATTGTCGCTGACGGCTTGATTCTCGAAAGCACGAATCTATTTGTCAACCAGTCCATCCTCACAGGAGAATCCCAACCTTCCGAAAAGAAGCCGGATAAGGTCAGTGATGACGCCAGCCTGGAGGAACGCACCAACTGTGTCTACACGGGTACGAGTGTACAGAGCGGAAACGCCACAATGTTGGTAATGGAAACGGGAGCAAACACCGAATTCGGGCAAATCGCCGATAAACTTTCTTTGCGCCCGCCGGAAACGGAATTTGAGCGCGGTGTAAGAAGGTTCGGTTATTTATTGACTGAAATTATGCTTATCCTTACCCTAGTCGTTTTCGCGATCAACGTCATCATGAACAGGCCAGCTATCGAAGCCCTGCTTTTCTCGGTTGCCCTTGCAGTTGGGATTACGCCGCAGCTTCTGCCGGCAATCATCAGCATTACCCTCTCGAAAGGATCCCGCATCATGGCGAAGGAAGGAGTCATCGTCCGCCGCTTGACCGCAATCGAAAATTTTGGCAGCATGGATATCCTTTGCACCGATAAAACTGGAACCTTGACGGAAGGGGCAATCCGTCTCGATGGAGCGGCTGATTTTGAAGGACAGCCCTCCGACGCAGTGTTCCGGCTTGCGTACTTGAATGCGAGCCTTCAGACGGGGATGGTGAATACGCTGGACGAGGCAATCAGCGCATCAAAAGATGTGGATATCAGCGCCATCAAAAAGCAAGGAGAAATCCCTTTTGATTTCAACCGTGAACGCCTCAGTGTCATTGTTCAGGAGGATGGACAGTACACGATGATCGTGAAGGGGGCTTTGAACAGCGTCCTCGCCATTTGCACGCGGGTTGAAATCGCTGGTTCCGAAAAGGCCATGGATGAGCAGGTCCTCTCCAGCATCCAACAGCACTATGAAGAATGGAGCGGCCAAGGGATACGCATCATCGCGGTCGCCAAAAAGACGGTGGCCTCGAAGGAAAAGTATACAGTGGAAGATGAAAAGGAAATGGTGCTGATGGGCTTTTTGCTCCTCTTTGACCATCCGAAAGCGGATGTTTCGCAGACCATTTTAGAGTTGGCGCGTAAAGGGGTCAGTTTGCGAATAATTACTGGGGACAATAAGTTAATCGCCTTGCACACTGCCGAGGCGGTAGGTCTGAAAGTCACTGGGATTCTGACCGGATCGGAACTGATGAAGCTGAGCGATGAAGCCTTGTGGGCTAAAATCGAAGCCACTACGGTATTTGCAGAAGTGGATCCCAACCAGAAGGAGCGGATTATCCTAGCCCTGAAAAAGAAAAATCATGTGGTGGGCTATATGGGCGATGGTATCAACGATGTGCCGGCGCTGCACGCGGCAGACGTCAGCCTATCAGTGGATAACGCCGTTGATGTGGCTAAGGAATCCGCTGATTTCGTATTGATGGAAAAAAACCTGGAAGTACTGAGCCGCGGTATTGTGATGGGAAGGACAACTTTTGCCAACACGCTTAAATACATCCAAGTCACCACCAGTGCCAATTTCGGCAATATGTTCAGCATGGCGGGGGCATCCTTATTCCTGCCGTTCCTGCCGTTGCTCCCCAAACAAATTCTCTTGATCAATTTTTTGAGTGATTTCCCTGCGATAACCATCGCCAATGATAGCGTGGATAAGGAAACAGTGGAAAAGCCGCTCAGATGGGATATCCATTTCATCCGTGATTTTATGTTTGTCTTTGGGCTGGTCAGTTCTGTTTTTGACTACCTGACGTTTGCCCTCTTGTTCATCGGTTTTGATGCCAAGCACGGATTATTCCAGAGCAGTTGGTTCACTTTTTCAGTGCTCACGGAATTGTTGGTATTATTGGTTATGCGTACGCAGAAGCGTTTCTACAGGAGCAAACCCGCCCCGATCCTATTATATTCATCCATCGTTGTGGGTATCATCACTTTGCTGATCCCGTATCTGCCGTTCCATCAATACCTGGGCATTGAGCCGATCCAGCCAATGCTGATGCTGTCTTTGTTCCTTATCCTAGGCTTGTACGTGATCGTAACGGAAGTCGCCAAACATTATTTTTATAAAGCAAAGGCGCGAGCGGAATCCAAGAAAGTACGCAGATAAGCAGGGTGGTTTCCAAAACATGACGAAAATACCCGATGGAGCTCGCCAACTACGCGCAGCCATTCATCGGGTATTTTTTTATCTCATATATTCTTTCATTGCTAGCTTTGGGATTTTGCCTCTTCCTGCACCAATCCCAAGAAATAGTCCGAGGCTTTTGAAAACACCTGGTATTTCTTCCATACGAAATGAAGCCCGACTTCAAGCCGCGGTTCCAATGGCCGGAAGCATAAGTCGCTGCCTTCGCCGGTATGGATGATGCCATCCAAGCAAAGCGCATAATGATTGTTTTCTTCTACGAGTAGGGAGGCATTATAAAGAAGGTTATAGGTTGTGACGATATTCAGGCTGCGTTCATTGCCACCGAGCCAGCCGGCGAGCTCATTTTTGACCAGCAGCTGGTTCGAGAAGATGATCGGCTTACCTCTCAGATCCTTTGGTGTGACGCTTTCCAAAGCAGCCAAGGGACTGTCTTTCCTCATCAGGACACCCCAGATGTCCTTTGTCGGCAGCTTGATGAAATCATATTTGGTCATGTTCGTTGGCTCCACAAGAACCCCGAAATCGAGCAAACCTTTATCCAATCGATCCGTGACATCCTCGGCATTACCGCTGAACAGATGGAATTTGAGCAATGGGTGCTCCGATTGGGCCTTGCTGATTGCGCGCGCGATGATCCGCATGCCTTCGGATTCGCCACCGCCGATATAAATGTCTCCGCTGAATTCGGCAGTGTCCGCATTCATTTCCGACTCGGTTTTCTCCACGAGCTGGATGATTTCCTCAGCCCGTTTTCTCAGCAGCATGCCGTTATCCGTCAAAGTGATCTTGCGGTTACCCCTGATGAATAGCTGCTTGCCGAGTTCCTCTTCCAGTTCCTTCATTTGTCTGGAAAGGGTCGGTTGCGTGATATGCAAAAATTCCGCTGCTCCTGAAATGCTCTGTTCCCTTGCGATCGTCAAAAAATACTGCAGCACTCTGAGTTCCATGTCCTCAACTCCTTCAGCACCATTTTAACGCTTTCTGATATGCCTTTCAAGTATAGCAAACTATCTGATATAGGTATTTGATGTTCCTACTGATTCGAGGTATTCTATTGTCAAGAGGAGTGAGACGATTGGACATAACTGAAGAAATGTTGATCACAAATCTGAAGGATGCCGGCTGCGATGCCAAAACAGTCGCTGTTTTTCTACAATACCGCCAAACGAACGATCAGTCAAAGCAAATGGATTTGCTGAAGAAACACCGGAACAACTTATTGGATAAAATCCATGAGGACCAGAAGGCAATCGACTGTCTGGACTACTTGGTCTATAAAATGAAATAAAAACACAATAGGGGGAAAAGAATATGATTGGAACAGTCGCAGGAATATTGACAACATTGGCATTTTTGCCGCAGGTTATCAAAGTTTTGCAGACAAAGGATACAAAAGCCATTTCGTTGGGGATGTACCTCATGTCTGTGATAGGCATCTTCTTATGGATGGTGCACGGATACATAATCGGCGACATGGCGCTTTTCATCGCCAATGTCGTCACTTTCTGCTTGGCCTTGATCATTTTGATCGCCAAATTGAAATATAAATAAACATTCGGATCAGTTGACGCTGATCCTTTTTTATATTTTTAACAAAGTCGATTATAATGGATGAGAAAGGCGGTGCAACCATGTTGGAGGAATTGGCGTTTGAAATAGCGAAAGAGGCGCATGCCGGACAGACGGATAAAGCCGGGCTTGATTATATCCTGCATCCCCAACAAGTGGCTGCGATGGTGACGACGGATGAGCAGAAGGCTGTCGCGCTGCTGCATGACATCATCGAGGATACGGACGTGACGGCCAGTGAATTGTTGGCTAAGGGCTTGCCGGACAATGTTGTCGAAGCTGTTAATGCATTGACCAAAAAGCCTAACCAAAACTATGCCGCATATTTGGCTGGTGTTAAAAAGAATCGGTTGGCCACTGCCGTGAAGTTGGCGGATCTGAAGCATAATTCGGATATGAGCCGTTTGGGGAAGATCACGCAAAAAGATAGGGAGCGGGCAGAGAAATACCGCAAGGCGATTGAATACTTATCGGAGTGAAACCCCAGCAGATTACCTGGCTGCAAGTTTAACGCCAGTGAAAATTAATACAAAAAATATAAAATGGACACTAAATTCCTCGAATGAAGGAATTAAGTGTCCATTTTGTTTTGTCAAGATGAATCCAATCAGTTTACCGCATGTTGATGCCCCTATAGTAAGTGATGTAAGCTTTTTCATTTTCTAATTCCAGAAATCGGAAAACAATGGAAGTGTTTTGTAAACGGTTTTATACTTCTGTGTATACCCGGGGAATACATAAAAGGAGAATCACTATGAATCATACAGAAACCGCAAAAGAAATCATTCAAATAATCGGTGCAGATAATGTCTCTTATTTAACACATTGTGCAACCCGACTCCGTTTCAATGTTAAGGACATTTCCATCGTTAACCTGGAGCAATTGGACAGAGTTGAAGGCGTCATCAAATCCCAATATAAAAATGGACAACTACAAGTGATCATCGGTGCAAAAGTGGGTGGAATTTTTGAAGAAATGCAAAAGTTGATAAGCCTGAACGATGATGTCATCGTGCAGAAGACAGAAACGAAGAAGAACGTGGTTTCGCAAATTATAGAGACGATATCAGGAGTTTTTGGACCAGTGATTCCAGTCTTGATCGGCTGTGGGATGATAAAATCCGTGACCGCCGTTTTGACTACTTTTTCCCTTATATCAACTGAAAGCAGCACCTTTGCTATTTTTAATATGATCGGTGATCTATTGTTTTATTTCTTTCCGTTCTTTCTGGCTGTCAGTTCGGCTAAGAAGTTCAAGACCAATGAGTTTTTGGCAATTGCTCTTGCCGGGGCATTGATGTATCCCACGATCCAGAATGGTGCATTGTTGGCTGCAGAGACCGGGGTGAAATCATTGGATTTTATGGGACTGCCGATTTTATTGGTGAATTATAAATCTACAATCATTCCCATCATCATCAGCGTCTGGATAATGTCTTATGTGTATCGGTTCATCAACAAACTAATCCCTGACACTTTTAAAGTGCTTTTTGTCCCAATGCTTGTGCTTTTCATCATGGTTCCACTTGAATTGATAGCGATTGGACCGTTCGGCTCATACATCGGCCAAAGCGTGGCGCAGTTCGTCACGTGGCTATACAACGTTAATGGTGTTCTCGGCGCCTTCCTGTTCGGAACTTTCCGTCCGTTACTGATAATCTTGGGGATGCATTATGCAATAACTCCCATCAATACGCAATTGATTGCAGAATACGGGTTTTCCGTCATCTCTCCGGCCAATCTGACCGGCAATTTGGCTCAAGCGGGTGCAACGTTGGCCGTATTCTTCTTGCTAAAAAATAAAACCGAAAAAAGTTCAGCTTTTACGAGTGGCATCACTGCTTTGTTTGGTGTAACCGAACCAGCAATGTTCGGATTTAATCTGAAATACAAAAATCCTATGCTTTGTGCTATGTTGGGCGGAGGAATCGGTGCAGCCTACATGAACTTCTTCGGTGGCGGGGCTACTGCTATCATTTTGCCAGGCATCTTGGCTTTGCCTACGTATATTGCTGACAGCTATATTCATGTATTGATTGCGGTAGCGATCAGCATCTCCATCGCATTTGTAGGCACGCTCGTTTTAGGGATCAGACAAGCTGAAGAAATTGAACCGAAAAACGAAACAGAACAACTGCTCACGAAAAAAATTGCGATGGTTCAACCAATACCTGGAACTATCATTCCATTGTCAGAAGTGAAAGATACTGTCTTCTCAACCGGCATGTTGGGGGAAGGGTTTGCGATTGAGCCGACCGAAGGAACAGTATGCGCTCCTTTCGACGGTAACGTGGTTATGCTGTTTGAAACTAAACATGCCATCGGGCTGCGGAACGATGACGGAGTAGAAGTTCTGATTCACATCGGACTGGACACAGTCGAATTACATGGTCAAGGATTCGAAACGCTTGTCAAAGAAGGGGATCCGATTGCTATCGGTGACGTTCTAATCAGATTTGATAACGATTTCATCCAATCTAAGGGCTATGACCTCACCACACCGGTAATTGTGACGAATGCAAAGGAATTCAATTCATTGGATTTTACTGTGGATAAAAAGCCATTAGTCTTAAATGTAGAGGCTGCAAAATGACGGATACATTTTTATGGGGTGGTGCAATCGCAGCCAACCAAGCTGAGGGAGCTTATATGGAGGATGGGAAAAAGCTGACCGTAATGGATGTGGTTCCTCAAGGTGTGAATCGACGTAAAATAAAACAAGGGTTGATCGATTATAAAACACTCTATGACGAGAACGATTACCATTACCCATCCCATGATGGCATAGATTTTTATCACACTTACCCCGAAGACATAAAACTACTGGCAGAAATGGGCATCACGGCTTTTAGGACGAGCGTGTCATGGACAAGAATCTATCCCACAGGCGAGGAAAAAGAACCAAACGCCGCAGGACTCCGCTACTACAAATCGTTATTCGAACTGTGCAAATCATATGGAATCGAGCCGGTAGTGACCATCAGTCATTTCGATGTACCATTGCATTTGGTCGAAACGTATGGGTCCTGGAAAAACCGAAAGATGATCGCCTTCTATTTGAAGTATGCCCGCAGCCTTTTCGTTGCGTTCAAAGGGCTCGTAAAATACTGGATCACCTTCAATGAAATCAATGTGATTCTGCATAATTCCTTTTCTGGAGCGGGGCTTATCCTATGTGATGAAGAAAATCCTGAACAAGTGAAATACCAAGCCGCGCATCATGAATTAGTCGCCAGCGCAGCAGCAACGAAAATGGCTCATGAAATCGATCCTAATAACCAAATAGGCTGTATGTTGGCCGCAGGAGACTATTATCCGTTCTCTTGCCACCCAAAAGATGTTTGGTCGGCCCTGAATAAAAATCGCGAAAGTTATTTTTTCATCGATATTCAATCCCGCGGTGCCTACCCATCCTACTCAGACAGGTTATTCGCTGAAAAGGGGGTGCAACTCGTTACCGAAAAAGATGATTTTCTTATGCTGGCGAATCACCCGGTCGATTTTATCGCACTCAGTTACTATACGTCTCGTTGTATTTCATATGAAAATACAGCAGAAAATACGGAATCAAATATCATGACATCCATAAAAAATCCCCACCTTGAAAGTAGTGATTGGGGATGGCAGATGGATCCCCTTGGACTCAGGACTACTTTGAACACTCTCTACGATCGCTATCAAAAGCCGCTCTTCCTGGTGGAAAATGGATTGGGTGCAAAGGATGTCCTAAAAAACGGCACGGTCAGCGATGATTACCGGATCGAATATCTCCGACAACATATTCGAGCCATGAGGGAATCACAACAGGATGGTGTTGAGATGATCGGTTATCTAGCTTGGGGATGCATTGATTTGGTGGCCGCTTCCACTGGGGAAATGAGCAAACGTTATGGATTCGTCTATGTGGATCGGGATGATGAAGGGCACGGGACTAATGCGCGATTCAAGAAAAAATCTTTTGACTGGTATAAGAAAATAATTGCGTCCAACGGCTGTTGTCTCGATGAATTTCCAGATTCTGGAAATTCTTAGTCAGGAGTCCTATAAACAATTATAATGATTTCGACAATAACGATAGGAGGAAATAACTATGACAAAAGTAGCAGTATTGGTTGCACCCGGCTTTGAAGAAGGAGAAACATTAACCATTGTGGATATCTTGCGTAGAGCTTCCATTGAATGCGATATGGTCGGTTTATCGGAAGAAGTTACAGGGGGACATGACATCACCGTTCGGTGCGATAAGGTGCTCTATCCCACTCTTACACAAGACTATGAAATGGTCGTTCTTCCTGGAGGATACGAAGGCGCAGTCAGTTTAAGAGATGATGAACGGGTGATTGCCACCCTTAAAGAAATGCAGCGCGCCGACAAATATATCGCTGCAATGTGCGCAGCGCCAATCGTACTGGAAAGAGCAAATCTACTGGAGGACAAAGACTACACCGCATATGTTGGCTATGATAAAAAAATTGCAAGCGGACATTACAAAGAAGACATCGTAGTGGTGGACGGGAAATTGATTACGAGCCGGGGTCCAGCAACAGCATACGCCTTCAGTTATGCCTTGGTAGATATCCTCGGCGGCGATTCAGCAACAGTAAAAAATCGCATGGTCTATTTCAGTGCATTTGATCATAAGGGGGACAAAGTTTATGCGTAAAGTTGCGGTGTTAATGGCGGAAGGCTTCGAAGAAAGCGAAACGCTGACCATTGTGGATATTTTGAGGCGTGCGGGCATTCCCTGTGATACATTCGGTTTTGAAGAAGGATTCATCAAAGGAATGCATCACATCTATGTAAAAGCCGATCGTCTCTTCGGAGATGCGATTAAAGAATATGATGTTTTGGTCCTTCCTGGCGGCCGACCGGGCGGAGCAAATTTGAGAGGAAATCCGGATGTTATCGAGATGGTTCGCTATTTTGATTCCCACGACAAATATGTTGCGGCCATGTGTTCGGGAACCATCGTTTTGTCCGATGCAGAAGTAATTGACGGAAAACAAGTTACCGGATATACAGGCTATGCTGAAAAGCTGAAAGGTGGTATCTTTAAAGAAGAAGTTGTCGTCTTTGATCAAAATATCATCACTAGCCAAGGCCCAGCTACCCCATATCCTTTTGCATACAAAATTGCAGAGGTATTAGGAAAAGATGTCAGCCAAATGAAAGAAAAAATGCTGTACAACTTTGCCGGCGGAAAATAAAGGGAAGGTGAAATCATGCTTTACGGTAAGCTCCCCATCGTATTTCTCAGCGCCATTGCCGCAGAAAAGAGAGGTTCGATCAACAGTACGATCGCGACTTATATTTTAGGGAATCTGGACAACATGAAAAATATAGGTATCAAAGAAATGGCCGAGAACTGCAATGTTGCTCCCAGCTCGATTTCCCGCTTCTGTAAAGAGATCGGTCTGAATGGTTTCGTTGAGCTGAAGGATTTGCTTCAATCCACAGAATTTGACTATACCGGTTTTTCAGAGGATATTTCAATTGATAAACGCATCCACACTTTGGGTGAACATATCAAAACGAGCATCGATATGGTGGAAGCTTCACTAACGACTTCCAAACTGATGCAACTGACAAAAGATATCCAGCAATACGATGAAGTGGCCGTTTTCGGGTTATTGAAAGCTCAAACAGCCGCAATCATCCTTCAAAGCGACCTGCTGATGTTCCGGAAACAGATTTATACAAATATTTCCTACGCAGAGCAGATTAATTACATCGTTAATGCGGATTCAAGTCATTTGATTATCCTTTTCACCTATACGGGCTCCTACTTTGACTATGACAACCAACGGAATATTCTTAAAGGGAAGGATATCCCGAAAATATGGATGGTTACCGGACAGCAGAAAGAATATCCGAAATTCATATCGGACACCTTAACATTCTCTTCTCGTCAAGATTATGCCAGTCATCCTTATCAGTTGGATTACGTGGCCAGCTTGATCGGCCAGGAGTACGCACAACTGCAAAAAGAATAAATAAATATGAAAAAACAGCGATCCCTCTTGAATGAGAAGAATCGCTGTTTTTTTAGGTGAATCGGACCATTTACTGAGACAAAACGGATGCAGACGGTACAGGACCGATCCCCATGATCGCTAGGATTTGCTCGTTTCAGCGACAATCAATTGCAGGCACTCCTCGATGCTGTGCAACATCGGATTGTCCGTCCGGTAGATCACCCTCGTTTTGATCTTCAACTTGGCGATCAACACGAACCCCGACTTGTGCGAGCTGATCGACGACGAAGAGGTCCTGCCCCAACTGATCCGGAAAGTCATTTCGAATTTATCACGCAAGGAGGAGGACCATTCGGAAAGTGGCCAGCGATTATCCGGAACTGTTGGCAAGCTGTAATCTGACGGTGGAGATTGACGTGAGTGGTGTCATTTTCTGAACCGCAAATGCCAGGTCAATCCGATCAGGTGGGCCAAGTATACGATTATCAGTACGATGCGCAACAACGCGCTGTCGGTCAGCGCAAAAGGGATTGCAAAGACGAAGAGCATCATCACGAACATCCGGACCATTCCTGGGTTCGTGATGTTTTTCTTTACTAACGGCTCCTCGATGTATTGTTTGTATTTTTCCGATTCGATGAATTGCTTATGCAAACGGTCCGAACTGCGGACCCAGAAAAAGCCGGTCAGCAGATAGAAGACAGTTGTAGGCAGGAACGGCAGGAATATCACGACAGTCCCGAGACCGAACGTCAAGAAACCCATGCCGATGTATAGGTATTTTTTCAAATGGATAGTCTCCTTCAAATCTGGCAAAAACCAGATAGTTTTTGTTGCTTATAGTTAGCAATATCGTCGTAATGAAGATTGTTTGTGATATACTATTCAGATAGTATAGTACATTTGGCGGAGCGTGTGTATTAGGGAAGTCCTGATTCATCACCGAGAAGGAGCTATTATGAAAAATACATCTCTTATAATTTTGGGTTTACTGTTTGCCTTTTTTGGAATCAGTATGTTTATGCCTTGGATCCTGCTCCCAAATTATGAAACATTAGCGTTGGACACGACATCCGGCTATCGGTTTTATTCACAAAATTATTTCGTGCTATTATTATGTGTCCTGAGTTTGCTGACGTATTTTTTGCTATTCAGGTTCAGGCAAACCAATGTCCTGCTCTTATTGGCAGCGGAACTGATTTTTTTGGCAGGAATCATCCTGTCGCCGCTGATATCCAACGGTATGATATTCCTCGACGTCGTGCTCTACGGGTATTATGTTTCCGTAGCGATGTTGTTGACGTTGATCCTTTATCTGACTGTTTTGTATTTCGGGTGGAGTGAGCAGCTTTCATGACAATTTTTAAAACCGTACGGGACGACTTTGGATGTCCATCCGTGCGGTTTTTTTGTTTTGGACCGATTGCTATTATTCCCATCATGCAAGCGTTTGTATATTTTGACAAACATTTTCTTTCGTGCTATTATTACTTCGAAATCGAAATAAAAAAGGGAGGTGTTACGATGACTTTAACAGATCGCGATACTTTAAAGGCCCTTACTGTGTTATTTAAATCATCTCAACATGTACAGGACAAGCTGAAGAAAGATATGATGAAGCAAGGTTTGAATTTTTCCGAATTCGCCGTGATGGAATTGTTGTATCATAAAGGGGAGCAACCGATCCAAAACATCGGAAAGAAAGTCTTGCTTGCCAGCAGCAGTTTGACGTACGTTGTCGATAAATTAGAGAGCAAAGGGCTAGTGCAACGCATCCCATGTGCAACTGACCGCCGCGTTATTTTTACAGCCATTACCGAAGAAGGGCGCAAATTGATGGACCGCATTTTCCCATTGCATGCTGCTTATATCGCAGATATATTTTCTGTCCTTTCAGATAAAGAAGTAGAAACGTTCATCGACTTGGCCAAACGAGTAGGGCTCCATGCTGAAAATTTGGAGCATTGATCAGAATCTAGCGTCAAAACATCAGGGACTGCCGCAGCATTGCGCTGGGAGGTCCCTATTTTTGCGCTTTTTTATGCAGGAACCGTCACTTTTTCCGGATGCAATCCCTATACATATGGTAAAATAGGCATTATCAGAAAAAAAGGAAAGATGACAGTGAAAAATAAGAAAATAACCAAAACAAATGCGATGCGCATGCTGGATAAACAGAAGCTCGCGTATACAGTCCACGAATACGCTTGGTCGGAGGACCACCTTGATGCGCTTTCGGTCCTTGAGAAAATGAGTCAGGATGCCGGTACGGTCTACAAAACCATTGTGGCGGTCGGCGATAAGACCGGTGTCGTCGTTGGGGTCATCCCGGCGCAGAACGAACTGAACCTGAAGGCTTTTGCGAAGGTCAGCGGCAATAAACGGATCGAAATGCTGCCTTTGAAGGATTTGGAAGCAACCACCGGGTACATCCGGGGAGGCTGTTCGCCGATTGGGATGAAAAAAGTATTCCCTACCTATCTGTCCCATCATATTCTTGATGAAAAGAGCGTGCTGGTGTCCGGCGGCAAACGCGGTACGCAGATTGAGCTCAGTCCTGCCGATCTGATGACTGCAGCGCACGCTAAAGTTGAAGAGATTACTCAAGAGAAAGATGAATGAAGCACGTTCCTCTTTGTCAACGGAAAAGGAGAACGTATCATGAAGAAATTGCACATCTACCATATCAATGATCTGCATTCGCATTTTGACAATTGGCCGAAAATTCGGCGTTTTTTGTTGGAGAAGAAGGCTTTTCATGAAAAGAACGGAGAAGAGGTTCTGCTCTTCGACATCGGCGATGCCTGCGACAGGGTGCATCCTTTGACGGAAGCCACCAATGGCAAGGCAAACATCGAATTGTTGAACCAAGTTTCCTTCGATGCCGTGACGATCGGCAACAATGAAGGAATCGGCAACGACAAACGGCAATTGGACGAACTCTACGACGATGCCGAATTCCCGGTTGTGCTGGCGAACCTCTATGATCCGGAAACGGATGCTTTGCCGAAGTGGGCGCAGCCTTATCTGATCAAGACCTTGTCCAGCGGTTTAAAGGTTGGTATCATAGGCTTGACGGCACCGCTCTATCTCAGTTATGTCCCGAACGGCTGGGACCCGAAGGAATCGGATGAAGTCCTACCGAAAATTTTGTTGAAAGTAGCGCCGTCCGTTGATTTGATCATCCTTTTGTCGCATGTCGGCATCATCGAGGACATCCATATCGGCGAAATGTACCGTTTCATTCCAATCATCATCGGAGCGCATACCCATCATGTACTGCCGGAAGGCAAGCATGTGGATGATTCCTTGTTGCTGGGAGCGGGCAAGTTTGGGAAGTACATTGGCCATGTGACAGTCAGCTATAATTCCGACAGGATTTTGGATCGTAAAGCGGAATTAATCGAAGCTGAAGATCTTCCGGAAGAACCTGGCGATCGAGCAGAAGTCGAGGAGTTGCAGCAACGTGGCGAGGAACTGCTGTCTGCCATCCCGATCGCGGAAAACCCGGTTCGGCTCAAAGCGGATGAAGGCCACATCAATGATTTGTTGCTGTTGGGATTGGATGCTGTGACCGAATATGCCGGTACACCATTCGGCATTCTGAACTCCGGACTGTTCCTGGAAGATTTGCCGGAAGGAATCATAAATAAAAACCATCTGCATCAAATCCTGCCGCATCCGATGCGCTTGCTGGAATGCACGCTGACGGGGCGGGATTTTAAAGTCATGATTGATGAAATGGAATCGCAACGTGAAGAACTGATGACGAAGGAAATAACTGGCATGGGCTTCCGGGGAAGGATTTTCGGGGAGCTCTGCTACCGTGGCTTCGAGGTCGATCCGTACACGAACCGAGTGACGGTGGAAGGCAGGGAGCTTTCCGATGAAGAGGACATCACCTTTGTGACGGTGGACCATTTCCGGTATATCACCTATTTCCCAACGATCGAAAACGAAGGCCGCAGCCGTCTGTTATTCCCATATTTCCTACGGGACGTGTTCGGTCTGCATTTAGAAAACAAATTTCCCATAATGAGAGAAAAGTGAGGTGCTATCGTGGATAAAAAGGAATTGCTGGATGAATCATTGAAAACGCAAGTGGACTCCTTGCTGGAAACTATTGCGGATGATGGTGAGTCGGAAACAAGCGACCGTAACGAAGAGGAAGAAATTGTAAAATTATTGGACGAAAAGCGTCTTTTGGTAGGTACCCAAGAATACGAATTGAGTATCGATCATCGTGAAGGCTTTGATGCTGAAGCGTTGGCTGGAAGATATACGTCCATTCTGAGCAAGTACGATTATATCGTCGGGGATTGGGGCTATGAACAATTACGTCTGAAAGGCTTTTACAGGAATAACAACAGCAAAGTCTCACAAGACAAGAAAATCAGTTTCCTGGAAGACTATCTCTATGAGTACTGTAACTTTGGCTGCGCCTATTTCGTGATCGAGAAAACGCGCGCCGAAAAAGAAAAAATCACAAAAACAAAGCGCAACCGCAAACGCAAAAACCGTGAAGCGAACAGAGAGGAATTGCCAGATGATGCAACTGTCCAAACAGCTGCCCAGCCGACTCCGACTACCGCACCGGCTCAACCAAACAAAAATAAGGTAACGAAAAATGTCGAAAGACCGAAAAGCCAAGGGAAGAAAAAAGGATTCGTCATCAAAGATGTGAATGCGAAGGACTCCCAGCCTATGGATAAACCAAAAACGACAACAACGAGGTCTGCTAAAGGCGAGAAGAAAAGTTTCCAAATCAAAAAGATTGAGCAGTGATCAGGAGGAGAACATCATCAAAAAGTATAAAGGTTATTTAATCGATCTGGACGGAACCGTGTACAAAGGTGCTGAACGCATTCCGACAGCGGAAGTCTTCGTCAAAGAACTTCAGGATAAAAACATTCCGTTCTTGTTCGTCACGAACAACGCAACCAAGACCGCTACAGAAGTCAAAGAAAATCTGCTGCATAACTTCCAGATTGATGTGACAGAAGATCATATCTACACCAGTGCCATGGCGGCATTGGATCACCTGAATGAATTGAACATCGGCAAAAAGGTTTTGGTCGTCGGTGAAGCCTCTTTGAAACAGGAAGTGCAATCTGCGGGCTTCGAAATGGTCGAGGAAGATCCAGATTTTGTGCTGCAAGCTTTGGATCGCGGTGTTACATATCAGCAATTGGAGGCTGCCTGTTTGGCCATCCAAAAGGGGGCTAAGTTCGTCGCCACCAATCCCGACACCAATCTGCCGACCGAAAAAGGATTTATTCCGGGAGCCGGTGCTTTGACTGCCTTTCTGAAGGCTTGCACCCAGAAAGAACCGCTGATCATCGGCAAACCGTATCCCACAATCATGGCCGGCGCCATCAAAAGGATGCAACTGGAGAAGGAAGATGTCGTCATGGTCGGGGACAACTATAATACGGATATCCTGGCGGGTGTCCATTATGGTGTGGACACATTGATGGTCCTGACAGGATTCTCCCAACTGGTGGACATCGAAGGCAAGGATGAGCAACCGACCTATATCGTCAATGATCTGTCCGAGTGGGAAGTGTAGTGATGGCGCAGAAACTGAAATATTTCTTCGGATACACAGCAATCTTTTTGCTTGTGTTGAGTGCAAGCATCGCCTTCACGATCAACTTCACACCGCTCTACAGTTTTGATATCGATTATCTGAACATTGAACAAATGACCGGGTTTTCGAAAGACGTCATTCTGGATAATTACCGCGTCCTGATGCAGTATCTGAATTTGCCATGGATCGCGGAATTGAAGATGCCTGATTTTCCGGCTTCCGAGAGCGGACTTTTCCATTTTCATGAGGTAAAAAGACTGTTCCTGCTGGATTACGCTATTTTGGGCGTATCGGCTGCCGCAACCGTGTTATTTTTGCGGATGGTGAAAAAAGAGCAAGGCTATTGGCGCATGCTGAATCCGTTGCGCCTGATGATCGCTGCACCATTAGTGGCTTTGACAGTGATATTCATGAACTTCGACCGTTTGTTTGTCGCGTTCCACGGTGTCTTCTTCAATAATGATGCCTGGATTTTTGATTCACGGACAGATCCCATCATCCTAGCGTTGCCACAGGACTTTTTCATGCATTGTTTTGTGATGGTCTTTGTGATGATCGAACTGTTGCTTGTGCTGCTGTACTTCTGGGTACGCAGGAAAGTCAAAACAACATAATACATTATAAAAGGGATGCCTCTTCTGATTGAGGCATCCCTTTTTGTGTAGTGCGGGTGTCTAAACGCGAATGGTCACACTCTCTAAAACGTGTTCTGAATCCCTAATAGCAAGTGTATCTTTTAGACTTGGTACAAAGATTGCTAAAGACCTCAAACGTCGCACTGTGACGTTTGAGTGCCTAAGAGTACTAACACACACGGACAAAAAGCGTCCGCTTTGTGTTAGTACTCTTAGTGCTCGATTTCTCCCCGGGATTTGTCATGGCTCTTGCGATTTTAATCGCTTAGACACATGATACACTTGACCGGTATGGTCACAGTGCATCCTACAAAATCTATTTCATTATATCGCTTTTGTTTGGGTTGTCGTGCGCGATGCGGCTGGCGGCTGCTGCGGCGATGGCGCCAACGATATCATCAAGGAAAGTGTGGCATTCTGAATCGGTTTTGTCGTTCAGTTTCTGCAGGATGCCGGGTTTGACTTTGTCGATGTATCCGTAATTTGTGAAGCCGATCGACCCATACACGTTGACGATGGAAAGAGCAAGGATCTCATCGATGCCGTAAAGCCCTTCATCGTTCAGGATAATATCCGCCAGTGGTTGGGAGAGTTGCCCCGATTCGGCGAGCTTATCTATTTCGATACCAGTAATTATTGCATTTTGCACTTCCCGTTTCAGGAATACAGCTTTAACGTTTTCGATGCATTCCTCCATAGTCAGATTTTCCACATAGGATTTTTGGAGATGCAAAACGAGGTCGGCGATATCCTCGACGCTCACGCCGCGTTCTTCTATTAAAGCCACTGCCCTCGCATGCAACTCACTGTCTGATTTGACCATATAAATTCCTCCTGGATTCGTATTTGATACTTTTATTATAGAGGAATGACGATTGAAAACAAAAGAGGAGGTATTCCTGATTCACTATTTGAGTCAATGAGCGGGATTTGACGCAGAGTTTATCCAATAATTCTGGGATAAGCAAAAAAGGCCGGCTCTGGGTGAGACGACCCTCCATAAGATTTAAAATAAGCTAGTGCTGTGCATAGGTTGCACGCGTGTGTCGGGATTAATGTACGCCATCGCATTGTTGACGGCTACCGGTGCTTCTCCAAATCCAGTGGCGATCAGTTTGACTTTGCCGGAATAGGTTCCGATATCTCCAATGGCGTAGACACCAGGGATAGTGGTCTCCATTTTCGAGTTCACGACGATGGCATTTCCTTGAACTTCGAATCCCCATTTTTTCATGCCGCCGATGGAAGATGAAAAGCCGTAATTGATCAAAAAGTCATCTATTTCCAGGTCAATAGTGTTTTCTTTGCGGGCTTCCTGAAGGGTTACGCTCGTCAGGAACTCATCGTTTCCATTGACGCTGACAGGAACAAAAGGCGTCATGACCTCGACGGACGATTCATGCAACAAGTGGACGCTGTGCTCTTGGGCGCGGAATTGCGGACGCCGATGGATCAGATAGACTTTTTTGGCGATCGGCTCCAATGTCAACGCCCAATCAACTGCCGAATCGCCACCGCCGCAAATGGCGACCGTTTTATCGCGGAAACTCTCGATATTGTTCACGAAATAGTGGAGATTGGTGTTCTCGTACTTCTCTGCATGTTCTATTTCCAGTTTCCTTGGTCGAAAAGCCCCATTGCCTGCGGATATGATCACAGCTTTCGAATAGTGGCGGTTTTTGGTTGTTTGGATTTCGAAGATGCCATCAGCATTTTTTTTGAGTTCAAACGCTTCTTCGCCGAATACCAACTTCGTATCGAAGCGATCCATCTGTTCTTTCAAGTTAGTGACGAGGTCGCCGCCGGAAATTGCAGGATAGCCTGCGATGTCATATATATTTTTCTCAGCATACAGCATGCCGGGTTGGCCGCCAAGCTGGGGTAATGCTTCTATGATTTTGACTTTGGCTTGCCGCAGTCCGGCGTAGAAAGCCGTAAACATTCCGACAGGGCCGCCGCCGATGATGGTGATATCGTATAGATCTTTATCTGTCAATTTTCTTCCTCCGTTGTTTTTGCTCCGGGCGAACGCATCGCCCGGAGAGGTATCAGATCTGCTCATAGAACATTCTGACGATGAATGTCACAAAGATACCTGTCAAGAGTCCGACAAAAACTTCCGAAGGTTTGTGACCTAGGTATTTTTTGACGGCCATTTCTTCAGGATAAATTTTCTCATCCTTTTCATCCGCAACCAGTTCCTGCTCATTCTTAGGGAACTTAAGCGACAAGCGAGTCAGTTCTTTGATGGCGTCGATGAGGACGATGCCTTGCTCACCGCTCTGACGACGTACGCCCATCGAGTCGAACATGACGATGACACCGAAAGTCGTAGCAATGGATACATATCCTGATCCGATACCGTATTGCAGAATGAGTGCCGTTATCAACGAACTGACGGCAGCCGAGTGGGAGCTAGGCATCCCGCCTGTAGTCGTAACGATCGACAAGGAAGTTTTCTTGTCTTTTGAAAATATTGCAATCGGATATTTTAAAGCTTGGGTGAACATGATAGCTGCCAGGGAACAAATTAAGGGGAAATTCTCGAAGATCATCATTATTTTTCATCCTTCACTTAAATAGCTACTTTTCATTTATGATAACATGAATCGATACATACAGCCTAATGAAAAAGAAAAAACGGGCTGAATTTTCATTTTTGGATAATCGGGGGATTAATCTTTTGCATATTGTGGTAAAATGTAAAAAAAAGGAGGATGAATAATGAGTTTATTTCCACAATTACAAGCAACAGATAACGATAAGAAAGTCATTATGAAAACAAATAAAGGGGATATCACATTCCGTTTATTCCCTGATTTGGCGCCAAAAACAGTCGAAAACTTCTTGGGTTTAGCTGAAAGCGGCTATTATGACGGCATCATTTTCCACCGTGTCATCAATGACTTCATGATCCAAGGCGGAGATCCTACAGGAACTGGTATGGGCGGCTCAAGTGTATGGGGCGATTCTTTTGAAGATGAATTCTCGACGAGTCTTTTCAACCTGAATGGTGCGTTGTCGATGGCAAATGCTGGACCGAACACTAACGGAAGCCAATTTTTCATCGTTACCGCTAAAGAAGTGCCTATGACAATGTTAGCTCAATTGGAAGCTGGCGGTTGGCCTAAAGAAATCATAGATGCTTATGCTACAAACGGCGGAACACCTTGGTTGGATCAAAAACATACTGTATTCGGACAAGTGGAAGCTGGCATGGACACAGTCTACGCTATCGAAGGCGTGAAAAAAGGCGCTCAAGACAAACCTGTCGAAGACGTTGTCATCGAGAGCATCACGATTTTATAATAGTATAGACGGGGGCACAAAAAATGCCCCTTTTTCTTCATGGATAAGATTATCTTGTTTCTGCCGCTCCTAACACTACTGGAGTGTTTTCAAGGTAGTAATCTTTATGACGCCGCCTAAGAGTCGCTTCTGATCAAAGTTGCATCAGAAATTCTATCCTTTCATCTAGGCACGTGGTATAATTATATGGTACTGTGAGGGGAATTATGAATGAAAATGGAATATAAAATCGGAGACATAATTGAAGGAAATGTAACAGGTATCCAATCATATGGCGTGTTCATTTCATTAGACAAGAATACGCAAGGCCTGATCCATATATCCGAATGCAGGCATGGATATGTGACTAATCTTGACGAATTCATTCAAATCGACGATGAAGTGGAAGCCAAAATCATAGATATCGATGAGTACACAGGGAAAATAAGCCTGTCTCTCAGAGCTATGGAAAAGTTGGCGACACCTTGTTACCCGGCAAAAAGAAAGAAAAGAAAAAGAAGATACTTACCGCAGATTGGTTTTGAGACCTTGAAAGAAATGATGCCTACCTGGATCGAAGAGGCCAAAGAGGACGAGAAAGTCAGAAAATCGACAGGGAATAATCCTGTCTTTACGACTTCCGGTGAAAGGGGACATTCATTATGAAAAAAGAAAACATAGTGGCAGGGACTATTATGGTCACTAATGAGGCGGAGGAAACTTACTTTCTGGTCAATACAGAAAACGAATCCTACAGCCTACCTAGTGTAAACTTATCCGAGGGCGGAAAATCCCCTTTAGGATCTATAATGGAAGTCTTGCTGGCGCATGTTGGCATTGAATCTGAGTCCTTGCGATTGCTTGACTTGACGAACATGAGAGTAAATGGCAAAAATATGCCTTTATTTGTTTTCGATTCATTAGAAAAACCTTCCGATTTGGACAGCTTACTGAATGAACCAGGCAAGTTCGCATGGAAAAAATCTTCGGAAATCTCGGAAATACTTACTGACTTGGAATTGGACAGCGTACCTATTTACCATTAAAGGTTCCTTATTTCGATCAGTAATCATTTTATAAAAACAAATTAGGAGGATATTAAATGTCACATATTCAATTTGATTACTCTAAAGCTTTGGAATTTTTTGCACAACACGAGTTGGATTACATCCAATACCAAGTAACAGCGGCTGACAAAGCGCTTCGTGAAGGTACAGGCCCAGGGAGCGACTTCACAGGCTGGATTGATCTTCCTAAAGATTATGACAAAGCAGAATTTGCACGCATCAAAGCGGCAGCGAAAAAAATCCAATCTGATTCAGAAGTTTTGGTTGTTATCGGTATCGGAGGTTCTTATTTAGGCGCCCGTGCTGCAATCGACTTCCTTAACAACACTTTTTACAACGTTCAGACAACTGCGGATCGCAAAACACCTCAAATTTTCTTTGCAGGAAACAGCATCAGCTCAACTTATTTAGCTGATTTGATCGAAGTGATCGGAGATCGTGATTTTTCAGTAAACATGATTTCAAAATCAGGTACAACAACTGAACCAGCGATTGCTTTCCGTGTCTTCAAAGAATTATTGATCAAAAAATATGGTAAAGAAGAAGCAGTAAAACGCATTTACTCTACCACAGACAAAGCAAGAGGCGCAGCGAAGCATGAAGCGGACATGGAAGGGTACGAAACTTTCGTAATTCCTGATGATGTCGGCGGACGTTTCACTGTATTGACACCAGTTGGTCTTCTTCCAATCGCTGTCAGTGGGGCTGATATCGATGCGTTGATGCAAGGTGCTGCTGATGCCCGTGAAGCATACTCGAATCCTGATTTATCAACTAACGTCGCATACCAATACGCAGCTATCCGCAACATCCTTTACCGCAAAGGCAAAGTGACTGAAATCTTAGCTAACTATGAACCAGGCATGCAATATCTTTCGGAATGGTGGAAACAACTGTTCGGCGAATCTGAAGGTAAAGACCAAAAAGGTATTTATCCAACAAGCGCGAATTTCTCGACGGATTTGCATTCAATCGGCCAATCCATCCAAGATGGACAAAGAAATATCTTTGAGACAGTCGTAAAAGTTGCTAACCCACGCAAAACAATCAAAATTCCTTTAAGCGCAGAAGATTTAGACGGCTTAGGCTATCTTGAAGGTAAAGATGTTGATTTCGTAAATACAAAAGCTTACCAAGGCACATTATTGGCTCATACAGACGGCGGCGTACCAAACTTGTTGGTTACTATGCCTGCAATGGATGCTTACTCTTTAGGCTATCTAGTATACTTCTTCGAAATCGCAGTAGGTATCTCTGGTTACTTGAACGGCGTTAACCCATTCGACCAACCAGGTGTAGAAGCTTACAAGAAAAACATGTTTGCGCTTCTTGGCAAACCTGGATTCGAAGAATTAGCTAAAGAATTAAACGATAGACTATAAGCTACAAATTGATTGGGGCGGACAATTCATTGTCCGCTTTTTTTGTGCCGAAAAGTTTAGTTCGCGCTAGTTTAGGCGGCTTTCTGGAGGAGGAAGATTGGATTGGAACCCCCGATGAGGATGGCTTTGCCAGAGGTAAGTAATCAACTGAAATTTAGTTTTCAAATAACACATCGAATAAAAGTGGCAGATCCACAACAATGCTGATGCACTGCTGTTGACAAGGCTTACAATTTTGTGGTAAAGTTTAGTTCCTCGGTGATCCGATGCATTTTATTCTGAAATCTGTTTGACACAGGTTTGAAATGATGATAGTATTATGAAGTTGTCTTTTGTAAGGCAACGGCATGATAAGAATCATTGTTGACAGCACGATAAAACGATGTTATCATATGAAAGTTGCTGATTCATCCGAGAAACAGTTTGAAATTTAATTTCAAAAACTGTTGACAAGATGAAGCGACCGTGATAATATAAATAAGCAATCACGTAATACGTGATACACGATTGGCCTTTGAAAACTGAATAAAGAATGAACGAACCAAATGTGCAAGGAGCTTAGACTTCGGTCGAAGCAAACGAAGACGATACTTAGTATCGCAAACATAAAGTCAGCAAAAAATTAAGAGCAATCAGCTTAACGTGTAGGATTTCTGTACAAGAGTCCACATTTACATGAGAGTTTGATCCTGGCTCAGGACGAACGCTGGCGGCGTGCCTAATACATGCAAGTCGAACGGTCTTTTCTATGGAAGCTTGCTTCCACTGAGAAGATAGTGGCGGACGGGTGAGTAACACGTGGGTAACCTGCCCATAAGAGGGGGATAACATCCGGAAACGGGTGCTAATACCGCATAGTTTTCTTGATCGCATGATCGAGAAAGGAAAGACGGCCTTTGTGCTGTCGCTTATGGATGGACCCGCGGCGTATTAGTTAGTTGGTGAGGTAATGGCTCACCAAGACGATGATACGTAGCCGACCTGAGAGGGTGATCGGCCACATTGGGACTGAGACACGGCCCAAACTCCTACGGGAGGCAGCAGTAGGGAATCTTCCGCAATGGACGAAAGTCTGACGGAGCAACGCCGCGTGAGTGAAGAAGGTTTTCGGATCGTAAAACTCTGTTGTCAGAGAAGAACAAGTTGGAGAGTAACTGCTCCAGCCTTGACGGTATCTGACCAGAAAGCCACGGCTAACTACGTGCCAGCAGCCGCGGTAATACGTAGGTGGCAAGCGTTGTCCGGATTTATTGGGCGTAAAGCGAGCGCAGGCGGTTCCTTAAGTCTGATGTGAAAGCCCACGGCTCAACCGTGGAAGGTCATTGGAAACTGGGGAACTTGAGTGCAGAAGAGGAGAGTGGAATTCCATGTGTAGCGGTGAAATGCGTAGATATATGGAGGAACACCAGTGGCGAAGGCGACTCTCTGGTCTGTAACTGACGCTGAGGCTCGAAAGCGTGGGGAGCAAACAGGATTAGATACCCTGGTAGTCCACGCCGTAAACGATGAGTGCTAAGTGTTGGAGGGTTTCCACCCTTCAGTGCTGCAGCTAACGCATTAAGCACTCCGCCTGGGGAGTACGGCCGCAAGGCTGAAACTCAAAGGAATTGACGGGGACCCGCACAAGCGGTGGAGCATGTGGTTTAATTCGAAGCAACGCGAAGAACCTTACCAGGTCTTGACATCCTTTGACAATCCTAGAGATAGGACTTTCCCTTCGGGGACAAAGTGACAGGTGGTGCATGGTTGTCGTCAGCTCGTGTCGTGAGATGTTGGGTTAAGTCCCGCAACGAGCGCAACCCCTATTGTTAGTTGCCAGCATTCAGTTGGGCACTCTAATGAGACTGCCGGTGACAAACCGGAGGAAGGTGGGGATGACGTCAAATCATCATGCCCCTTATGACCTGGGCTACACACGTGCTACAATGGATGGTACAACGAGCAGCAAGACCGCGAGGTCAAGCGAATCTCTTAAAGCCATTCTCAGTTCGGATTGCAGGCTGCAACTCGCCTGCATGAAGCCGGAATCGCTAGTAATCGCGGATCAGCACGCCGCGGTGAATACGTTCCCGGGTCTTGTACACACCGCCCGTCACACCACGAGAGTTTGTAACACCCGAAGTCGGTGAGGTAACCTTTATGGAGCCAGCCGCCTAAGGTGGGACAGATGATTGGGGTGAAGTCGTAACAAGGTAGCCGTATCGGAAGGTGCGGCTGGATCACCTCCTTTCTAAGGAATATAATGGAATCCTTGCTTGGTTCAATCATTCTTTGTTCAGTTTTGAGAGATCAATCTCTCAAGCAAGACAATTTGTTCTTTGAAAACTGAATACTACAAAAATAAAGTAAGAAACCTAAACATTTTACCGCGTTTTAAGTTAACTTAAATGAGTTTTTAACGAAATAAGTTAGCAAGCCAGCAATGGCGAGCTTAACCATAGGTTAAGTGAATAAGGGCGCACGGTGGATGCCTAGGCACTAGGAGCCGATGAAGGACGGGACTAACACCGATATGCTCCGGGGAGCTGTAAGTAAGCTTTGATCCGGAGATTTCCGAATGGGGCAACCCAATATCTTTGATAGGATATTACGTTACACTGAATACATAGGTGTATCGAGGAACACGCAGGGAACTGAAACATCTCATTACCTGCAGGAAGAGAAAGAAAATTCGATTCCCTTAGTAGCGGCGAGCGAAACGGGAAAAGCCCAAACCAAAGAGCTTGCTCTTTGGGGTTGTAGGACTGGGACATGAGACTGCAATGGATAGCAGAAGCCAACTGGAAAGTTGCGCAAAATAGGGTAATAGCCCCGTATGCGAAATCCAAATCAGCTCTACCAGTATCCTGAGTACGGCGGAACACGAGAAATTCCGTCGGAATCCGGGAGGACCATCTCCCAAGGCTAAATACTCCCTAGTGACCGATAGTGAACCAGTACCGTGAGGGAAAGGTGAAAAGCACCCCGGAAGGGGAGTGAAACAGTACCTGAAACCGTGTGCCTACAAGTAGTCAAAGCCCGTTAATGGGTGATGGCGTACCTTTTGTAGAATGGACCGGCGAGTTACGATTTCATGCAAGGTTAAGTTGCAAAGACGGAGCCGCAGCGAAAGCGAGTCTGAATAGGGCGAATAAGTATGAGGTCGTAGACCCGAAACCAAGTGACCTACCCATGTCCAGGTTGAAGGTGCGGTAATACGCACTGGAGGACCGAACCCACGCACGTTGAAAAGTGCGGGGATGAGGTGTGGGTAGCGGAGAAATTCCAATCGAACTTGGAGATAGCTGGTTCTCTCCGAAATAGCTTTAGGGCTAGCCTCGGATATGCGAATCATGGAGGTAGAGCACTGTTTGGACTAGGGGCCCTTCTCGGGTTACCGAATTCAGATAAACTCCGAATGCCATTGATTTAGATCCGGGAGTCAGACTGCGAGTGATAAGATCCGTAGTCAAAAGGGAAACAGCCCAGACCACCAGCTAAGGTCCCAAAGTATCTGTTAAGTGGAAAAGGATGTGGGGTTGCATAGACAACTAGGATGTTGGCTCAGAAGCAGCCATCATTTAAAGAGTGCGTAATAGCTCACTAGTCGAGTGACCCTGCGCCGAAAATTTACCGGGGCTAAACAGATCACCGAAGCTGTGGATGGAACCTTCGGGTTCCGTGGTAGGAGAGCGTTCTAAGGGCATCGAAGCCAGATCGTGAGGACTGGTGGAGCGCTTAGAAGTGAGAATGCCGGTATGAGTAGCGCAAGACGGGTGAGAATCCCGTCCACCGAATAACTAAGGTTTCCTGGGGAAGGCTCGTCCTCCCAGGGTTAGTCGGGACCTAAGCTGAGGCCGATAGGCGTAGGCGATGGACAACAGGTTGATATTCCTGTACCAGTTGCTTTTGTTTGAGCGATGGAGGGACGCAGGAGGCTAAGGAATGCACACGATCGGAAATGTGTGTCCAAGCAGCAAGTCTGAGAACGAGTGAAATGCTTTTTCTCTTAAGGACAAGCTGTGATGGGGAGCGAAATTTAGTAGCGAAGTTCCTGATGTCACACTGCCAAGAAAAGCTTCTAGTGAGAAAGTAACTGCCCGTACCGCAAACCGACACAGGTAGTTGAGGAGAGAATCCTAAGGTGTGCGAGAGAACTCTCGTTAAGGAACTCGGCAAAATGACCCCGTAACTTCGGGAGAAGGGGTGCTGACCGCAAGGTCAGCCGCAGTGAATAGGCCCAAGCGACTGTTTATCAAAAACACAGGTCTCTGCAAAATCGAAAGATGACGTATAGGGGCTGACGCCTGCCCGGTGCTGGAAGGTTAAGAGGAGAGGTTAGCGCAAGCGAAGCTTTGAATTGAAGCCCCAGTAAACGGCGGCCGTAACTATAACGGTCCTAAGGTAGCGAAATTCCTTGTCGGGTAAGTTCCGACCCGCACGAAAGGCGTAACGATTTGGGCACTGTCTCAACGAGAGACTCGGTGAAATTATAGTACCAGTGAAGATGCTGGTTACCCGCGACAGGACGGAAAGACCCCATGGAGCTTTACTGCAGTTTGATATTGCGTGTTTGTATCACATGTACAGGATAGGTAGGAGCCAATGATACCGGGACGCCAGTCTCGGAGGAGGCAACGGTGGGATACTACCCTTGTGATATGACCACTCTAACCCGCTGCTCTTAGCGAGCAGGGAGACAGTGTCAGACGGGCAGTTTGACTGGGGCGGTCGCCTCCAAAAATGTAACGGAGGCGCCCAAAGGTTCCCTCAGAATGGTTGGAAATCATTCGTAGAGTGTAAAGGCAGAAGGGAGCTTGACTGCGAGACCTACAAGTCGAGCAGGGACGAAAGTCGGGCTTAGTGATCCGGTGGTTCCGCATGGAAGGGCCATCGCTCAACGGATAAAAGCTACCCTGGGGATAACAGGCTTATCTCCCCCAAGAGTTCACATCGACGGGGAGGTTTGGCACCTCGATGTCGGCTCATCGCATCCTGGGGCTGTAGTCGGTCCCAAGGGTTGGGCTGTTCGCCCATTAAAGCGGTACGCGAGCTGGGTTCAGAACGTCGTGAGACAGTTCGGTCCCTATCCGTCGCGGGCGTTGGAAATTTGAGAGGAGCTGTCCTTAGTACGAGAGGACCGGGATGGACACACCGCTGGTGTACCAGTTGTTCTGCCAAGAGCATCGCTGGGTAGCTATGTGTGGACGGGATAAACGCTGAAAGCATCTAAGCGTGAAGCCCCCCTCAAGATGAGATTTCCCATCACTTTAAGTGAGTAAGACCCCTGAGAGATGATCAGGTAGATAGGTTGGGAGTGGAAGTACAGCGATGTATGGAGCGGACCAATACTAATCGGTCGAGGACTTAACCAATTTTTAAAAGATGAAAACTCAAGCGGTGTTTTCGGGTTCCCTTTAAATTTGTAGATTCAGTTTTGAGAGAACAACGTTCTCTTGAAAAATGTGCGGTGACGATGGCAAGAAGGTCACACCTGTTCCCATCTCGAACACAGAAGTTAAGCTTCTTAGCGCCGATTGTAGTGAAGGGTTTCCCTTTGTGAGAGTAGGACGTTGCCGCGCATTTATATTATGGAGGTTTAGCTCAGCTGGGAGAGCGTCTGCCTTACAAGCAGAATGTCGGCGGTTCGATCCCGTCAACCTCCATTCATGAGTTATTAGCTCAGTTGGTAGAGCATCTGACTTTTAATCAGAGGGTCGCAGGTTCGAGCCCTGCATAACTCATTTGCGGGTGTGGCGGAATTGGCAGACGCACTAGATTTAGGATCTAGCGCCGCAAGGCGTGGGGGTTCAAGTCCCTCCACCCGCATAATTTAATACGCCGGCTTAGCTCAGTTGGTAGAGCATCTGATTTGTAATCAGAGGGTCGAGGGTTCGAATCCTTTAGCCGGCACCATTCGCGGAAGTAGTTCAGTGGTAGAACATCACCTTGCCAAGGTGGGGGTCGCGGGTTCGAACCCCGTCTTCCGCTTTCATAAGGACTATGCCAGACCTTATGATTGCAACAAAAAGTAACATGCCGGGGTGGCGGAACTGGCAGACGCACAGGACTTAAAATCCTGCGGTGAGTGATCACCGTATCGGTTCGATTCCGATTCTCGGCATTTAGGCACCCATAGCTCAATTGGATAGAGTACTTGACTACGAATCAAGCGGTTACAGGTTCGACTCCTGTTGGGTGCATTAATAGAATACAACGGGAAGTAGCTCAGCTTGGTAGAGCACTTGGTTTGGGACCAAGGGGTCGCAGGTTCGAATCCTGTCTTCCCGATCACTGAAATTATGGGGCCTTAGCTCAGCTGGGAGAGCGCCTGCCTTGCACGCAGGAGGTCAGCGGTTCGATCCCGCTAGGCTCCATTTTTTTTTTGGCGGTGTAGCTCAGATGGCTAGAGCATCCGGTTCATACCCGGAAGGTCATGGGTTCGACCCCCTTCGCCGCTATTATACCTTGCTTCGGACCTTTAGCTCAGTTGGTTAGAGCAGACGGCTCATAACCGTCCGGTCGCAGGTTCGAGTCCTGCAAGGTCCATGAAAAAATTATCAGCTTATGGAGGATTACCCAAGTCCGGCTGAAGGGAACGGTCTTGAAAACCGTCAGGCGTGTAAAAGCGCGCAAGGGTTCGAATCCCTTATCCTCCTTTAGTGGCCTCAGGCCATTGTATTATTATCGCGGGGTGGAGCAGTTGGCAGCTCGCCGGGCTCATAACCCGGAGGTCACAGGTTCAAGTCCTGTCCCCGCAATTGTTTTCTTTTTTTAACGCATGGTTCCGTGGTGTAGGGGTCAACATGCCTGCCTGTCACGCAGGAGATCGCGGGTTCAAATCCCGTCGGAGCCGCCATGCGGGTGTAGTTTAGTGGTAAAACCCCAGCCTTCCAAGCTGATGTCGGGAGTTCGATTCTCCTCACCCGCTTTTTTAAAGAAGGGCCTATAGCTCAGCTGGTTAGAGCGCACGCCTGATAAGCGTGAGGTCGATGGTTCGAGTCCATTTAGGCCCATTGATAAAGCAACAATATTAACAGAAATTTCTTGTTATGGGGAAGTACTCAAGTGGCTGAAGAGGCGCCCCTGCTAAGGGTGTAGGTCGTTAACGCGGCGCGAGGGTTCAAATCCCTCCTTCTCCGTAGCTTTATCGCAAAGAATAAAAGATTGGTCCGTTGGTCAAGCGGTTAAGACACCGCCCTTTCACGGCGGTAACACGGGTTCGATTCCCGTACGGATCATTGTCATGACCTTTAGGTCATAATAAAATTATCGCGGGGTGGAGCAGTTGGCAGCTCGCCGGGCTCATAACCCGGAGGTCACAGGTTCAAGTCCTGTCCCCGCAATTGATTCTTATTTCAGTTGAATGAAGGATCTACTATCGCGAATCCGATTCGCGTCATGCGCTTTTGAAGGGCCTATAGCTCAGCTGGTTAGAGCGCACGCCTGATAAGCGTGAGGTCGATGGTTCGAGTCCATTTAGGCCCATTTGTACTATCTTTATGGTCCGTTGGTCAAGCGGTTAAGACACCGCCCTTTCACGGCGGTAACACGGGTTCGATTCCCGTACGGATCATCATTGCAAAGCACTCTTTTGAGTGCTTTTTTCTTACACGTAAACAGGCAGCTACACCCGTCAATTCGACTGGTGCAGCTGCCTGTTTCTGTTAGACCAAGAATAGTATGGAATAACCCAGCGTGAAAAGAAAACTGTAGTTGGACAGATAATGTTCAATTCTGAGGGCGGCTTGAAATCTTTTTTTGAATAAAGGAAAGACCAGTAGTGTGGACAATCCGAATAAGCTGATGGCCCATAGCGAGCTGCTGAGATTAAATATTTGAAAGATTGCTGTGGCATAGGCTAGCATGAAGGAAGTCATTTTCAGAAATTTTGAGTGCTTCAGAAGCAGTTGTTGATAATAAGTCATTGGGCGATCGCTGCCTGTGGTATTTTTGATTTGAATCTGTATCAAACAAAAGATATGGAACAGGATCAACGGAAGCAATTCGTATTGCAGCTGAAGTGGGATAAAGTTTGCTTGCGAAAAAAAGGATACAGATGAGAGAATCAATATTTTAAAGAACGGTCTCAGCAGTATCTCGTAAAAAGTGTTTGTCATACTGTACGGATAAAATTGTAAGATCGAGTAAACAAAATACAGCAAAAGAAGGGCAGCCAGGAACACATTCGATAAAGAGAAAATGATGGTCAAAGATCCGATCGAAAGGATCACGAAAAACAGTATCATTCTATAGGGAGGTTTGGTGCCGGCTTGTTCACTCTTTGAAAGGAGCCGTTCGAGGGCATGGGTTAACATCAGAAATAGATAAAGCATGAAAAGCAGCAGATAGTTGGGTCCGTTGAATGTCATTCCTCTCCATGCTCCGAAAAGAAGCAGCGTCAAAGGGGCTGTCAGCATCGCCAAAAAGGTGTGGTTCATCAGGTGCATGAATTGTCTCTTGATTGTATGCATAATCTCTTCCTTCTTCATTAATGGGTACAGTTAGTGTATCATCTCATACATATTGCGCAAATTCATCATAGGTTAACGTCATTGTGATGTCAAGCTACTTAAGAGTCATAAGCGCCCAAAAAAGTTTCGCTGCGTATTTTTGCGCGCACGATCCATGGCAGAAAAATGAAATTCTCTTATTTTTTGTTGCTTTTTTGATGATGATAGCGTATATTAGGTATGTTGCTTTTCAGAGGCTAATTGCAATATCCCGATAGGATTCACAATATGTGAAGACGCCTTGTAACCAAAAAATGGGGGAATGAAAAATGGTAGAAAAAAGATTATTTACTTCAGAGTCAGTAACGGAAGGTCATCCGGATAAAATCGCTGATCAGATCAGCGATGCAATTTTGGATACACTGTTGGCTGCTGATCCATATGCGCGTGTTGCTTGCGAAACGATTGTCACAACAGGATTGGTAGTTGTCTTTGGTGAAATCACGACAAGCGCATACGTAAACATCCAACAGATTGTCCGCGATACTGTAACTGAAATTGGTTATACACGTGGTAAATTTGGTTTTGATGCGGATAATTTGGCTGTAATGGTATCTTTGGACGAACAATCCGACGATATCGCAATCGGCGTCAACGAATCATTGGAACGCAGAGAGCTAGTGACTACGGATTACAATGAAATCGGGGCAGGAGACCAAGGTTTAATGTTCGGTTTTGCGATCAACGAAACGGAAGAATTGATGCCTTTACCTATCTCGCTTAGTCATAAGCTAGCGAAACGTCTATCTGAAGTCCGCAAAGACGGTACTTTGGAATACTTAAGACCGGACGGGAAAACGCAAGTTACCGTGGAATACGATGAGAACGGCAAACCGAAACGTGTGGATACAATCGTTTTGAGCACGCAACATGATGAAAATGTCACGTTGGAACAATTGAAAAAAGATATTTTGGAGCATGTCATCCATGCGGTCATCGATGATTCATTATTGGATGCTGACACTAAATACTTCATCAATCCTACAGGACGCTTCGTTATCGGCGGACCTAAAGGTGATTCCGGTTTGACTGGAAGAAAAATCATTGTTGATACTTACGGTGGGTATGCGCGTCATGGTGGCGGAGCTTTCTCAGGTAAGGATGCTACAAAAGTTGACCGTTCCGCAAGTTATGCGGCCCGTTACATCGCTAAGAACATTGTTGCGGCTGGGTTAGCTACAAAATGCGAAATCCAATTGGCATATGCGATCGGCGTTGCTGAACCCGTATCGATTGCGATCGACACGTTCGGTACAAGCGAATATCCAGAAGCTACTTTGATTGAAGCTGTACGCAAAAACTTCAATTTGACACCAGCGGGTATCATCCAAATGTTGGATCTGCGTCGTCCAATCTTCAAAAAGACAGCAGCGTACGGGCATTTCGGCCGTGCCGATGCTGACTTCACTTGGGAGAAGACGGACAAAACTGAAGCTTTGCTTTCATATGTCCAAGCTGGCAAATAATAATAAGCACAAAAAACTGCAACTCGTTTGCAGTTTTTTTGTGCTTATTTCTATTTCATATACGGCGTTTTCTTTTTCTCGATGGCAATCAAAATCGGGGGCTCATTGATCTGATTGATGAAGCCGTAGTACAGGACCTTGAATGATGCTTGATTCAAACCGCTGATGTAATGGAGCAGAGCCTTTTTCTCCTCCATGCCGCCCGGATGCCCACTGTATACGACCAAAAGGATGTAGCTGCCGATCCGCAGCCTAGGCAGCAAAGCGCTGACCGCCGTGATGGTCGTATCCTTTCGGGTGATGACAGTTTTGTCGGCTCCATGCAGGTAGCCCAAGTTGAAGATGGCACCGCCGACATCAGCATGATCGTCCAAAACATCCGCGAGTGTTTCGTGTCCTTGGTGAAGCAGGGTGACCTGATCTATCAAGCCAGCCAACAATAGCTTTTGTTTCGTGTTTTCGATGGCTTGTTCCTGGATGTCAAAACCGATCACTTTTCCTGCCGCTCCGACCAACGTAGCCAAGAGGACCGTGTCACTACCGTTTCCGACAGTGGCATCGATGACGAGATCTCCCTTACTGACTGTTTCTTTAAGTAGTTTATGACTGAAGTCCACTGCGGACAACAACATGTTCCTCACCCTTATTCCTGATATTGTAGATTCCTTGATAGGTATTGCGACGTTCCAGTTCATGGTCGATTGCGTTCAGCACTTCCCACTTTTTGAGGCTCCACATCGGACCGACAAGGGTGTCTCGCGGTGCGTCACCTGTGATGCGGTGGATGACGATTTCTTGCGGAATGACTTCCAGTTGATTGCATACGAGTTCAACATATTCGTCTTTCTCCAATAACCTTAGCCTGCCTTGATGATAATCCCGAAGCATTTTGGTATTTTTCATCAAATGAAGCAAATGAATCTTGATGCCTTGGATATCCGAATCCAGCATGACACGGTTGACGCTTTCCATCATCATATCATGGGTTTCTCCAGGAAGCCCATTGATGAGATGGGTGCATACTGGGATATTATGCGCACGAAGTTCTTCGACTGCTTTCAAATAGGTGTCATAAGAATGTGCACGGTTGATGATTTTGCTTGTTTCTTCATGGATGGTCTGGAGTCCCAATTCCACCCAAATATAGTAACGCTTGTTCAGTTCCGCCAAATATGCGATCGTTTCCGGCGGCAGGCAATCTGGACGTGTCGCGATCATGATACCGACCACGCCTTCCTCATTGACAACTTGCTCATAACGATGGCGCAGAGTATCCACCGGAGCGTGCGTATTGGTGAAGTTCTGGAAATAGGCAATGTAACTCTTTACATTCGGCCATTTTTTGTGCATCATATCGATGCCTTTGCGCAATTGGACAGGCAGCGGGTCGATCCGGTCTTGAGCAAAATCGCCGGACCCGGAAACAGTGCAGAAGGTGCAACCGCCGTGTGCGACAGTGCCGTCACGGTTCGGGCAATCAAAACCGCCGTCGATAGCGACTTTGAAAATTTTTTCGCCAAAGTGTTGTTGCAGATGGTAATTCCATGTATGGTAACGTTTATTTGTGTCACTGTATAAAAATTGATTTGTCAATACTTTCACCTCACCATCCATTTTATCATGATTTTTGGCCTATCAGTAGACTATTTGACCGTGTGTGTTACATTTAATGATAGGCCAAAGAAGAAAAGGGCTTACTTTTAAGCAATGGAAAGGATTGTTACAGTTTTATTTCAATTGTTAAATATTAAATATGGTTATGAAAGCCATTCAAAAATTTGGGAAACAAACATATAATAGGTATGTTGGATAATTTTCTTAAAAGAAATTTAAATTATGCTCCATCATTTTAGAAATTCAGATGTTTTTCACTGCCAAAACGGCAGTATTTTAATAAAGGGAGTGGTATATTTTGGTGTTATCCAGAAACGAACGCATTACCCAAAAGAAAAAAGAACAATTGATCAATTCTTTTATCACCACGAATAAAAGACTGAAACGAAGCGTAGCGGTATTGAGTACGTCGTTCTTTATGACAACTGTCGTTAAGCCAGTCCAACTGGTTTTGGCAGCACAGTCGACTACACTTGGAACAACGGATACAAAAGTATATTCCACAAATCCCTTTTTGAATCAGATTATCCCGTCCGCGACCGTAATAGCCGCCCAAAATGATTTATATGCCTCCGTGATGATGGCCCAAGCCATTTTGGAAAGTGGCTGGGGTACAAGTGCTTTATCGACGGCTCCTAACTATAACTTGTTCGGAATCAAAGGGAATTATGACGGAGAATCCGTCAACATGGGTACATTGGAAGACAGTGGTGGGCAGAATTACTATCCAATCAACGCTGAATTCAGAAAGTATCCTTCCTATGCGGAATCCCTGCAGGACTATGCAAATCTTTTGTCCAACGGGACCAGCTGGAATCCGACTTATTATGCGGGTGCTTGGAAGAGCAATGCAGCCAGTTATCAGGACGCAACGACTTACTTGACCGGCCGTTATGCGACAGACACAGCCTACAGCACCAAATTGAACAGGATCATTGCGCAGTATGGGTTGGATCAATATGACAACTATCAACCTATCGTTGAAGATGAAGTTGAAGAACCGGATGCTGGCAATGTCGACTTCGAAAAGCCGACTGAATCACCTGAACTTCCGACTGTAGAGCTTCCGGGCAGTACAGACGAAGATACTACAGAACAAGAGACACCGGGTGCACCTGCTGAAAATACAGAAGACGCCGAAACACCTGAAACACCTGAAACACCTGAAACACCAACAACACCGGATACTCCGGTCCAAGCGGGGGCTGCAGTCCATGTTGTCCAATCCGGCGACACGTTATATGCTATCGCTAAAAAATATGGGATTTCTTTGGTCGATTTGTTGACGCTAAATAAATTGAATTCCAATATGATTTATGTAGGCGATCGACTGGTGCTGCCTGAAAGTGTCGTAGTCGAGGATGAGACACCTGCGGAGGAAGTGGATGAAGAAACAACTTCACCAACCACACCAACTGAAACACCGTCAGACACGACAACTGCGTCTTATACAGTAGTCGCTGGCGACACCCTTTACAAAATCGCGAACGCAAAAGACTTGACAGTCAGTGAGTTGAAAAGCTTGAACACGCTGACGGGCGATACCATTTACGTAGGCCAGAAGTTATTGTTGGGAAAAGCGACAACGACTACACCGGGTACAACCGAAAACGGATCAAACAGCAATACGGGGCAAACGACTACCCAATCCTATACCGTTAAATCAGGCGACACACTGTGGTCGATCGCGAACGCTAACAGTATGACCGTCGCTGCATTGAAGAACGCAAACAGTCTGACGTCCGATGCAATCTATCCAGGTCAGCTTTTAAAAACAACCAGCACTTCGACAGGCACTACCACACCAACTACCGGTACGAATACGGGCACTGCGGGAACCACTGTCACAGGAGCTTTCATTAAACCAGCCAGCGGATACATTTCCTCTCCTTTCGGATACCGTACGTCGCCCATCAATGGTGCGTTGGAATTCCACAGGGGCATTGATCTTGCAGGCAGCGGCAATATATCCGCGTCACAAGCAGGCGTTGTGGAAGTCGCTACTTATCATTACAGCTACGGCAACTACGTCGTCATCAACCACGGCAAAATAAATGGCGTGACCATCAAAACGCTGTATGCGCATATGCAATCCGGGCTTTCGGTATCTGTAGGACAGACCGTCAGCCAAGGGCAAAAAATCGGCGTGATGGGAACTACCGGCAGCTCGACAGGAGTGCATCTGCATTTCGAAGTGCAGGAAAACGGGACCGTCGTCAATCCGGTGAACTACATCAATGGCACCACTAATGTGACACCTGGAGTGACAACACCATCCACACCATCAACAACGCCATCGAACGGCAGCAGCGTCGTTGTCGTGTCCGGAGATACTCTTTGGAAACTTGCGACCGCGAACGGCATGACGGTTGCAGATTTAAAAACATTGAATAACTTGACTAGTGATGCGATTCTGACGGGTCAAGTCTTGCTTTTGAAGAGTGCGGCTACGGTAACACCAACCACACCGACAACTCCAACCGTGACACCAGGATCAACAACCGGTAAAGTAACGGTAGCATCTGGCGACACGCTTTGGAAACTCGCGAATGCGAACGGATTGAGCGTATCCGAACTGAAATCCCTGAACAATCTGACGAGTGACGTCATCGTTCCAGGCCAAACATTGTTGCTAAAACAAACTACGACAACACCGAGTTTGACGCAACCGACGACACCAACAACGCCGACAACGCCTTCTACAGCAAGCACGACCACGGTAGCGTCCGGCGATACGCTTTGGAAAATCGCGAGCGCCAACGGTTTGAGTGTAGCGGCCCTGAAAGCATTGAACAGTCTTAGCTCTGATGTCATTTTGCCAGGCCAAGTGTTGACGCTTAAGAGTGCAACAGTCACAGTACCGACCGTTACACAGCCGACGACAACAGCGCCGTCAACGTCCACGACGACGAGCACAATCACCGTGGCATCCGGCGATACGCTCTGGAAAATCGCGAGCGCCAACGGTTTGAGTGTAGCGGCTCTGAAAGCATTGAACAGTCTTAGCTCTGATGTCATTTTGCCAGGCCAAGTGTTGACGCTTAAGAGTGCAACAGTCATAGCACCGACCGTTACACAGCCGACGACAACAGCGCCGTCAACGTCCACGACGACGAGCACAATCACCGTGGCATCCGGCGATACGCTCTGGAAAATCGCGAATGCGAACGGCCTGACAGTTGCAGGACTGAAAACACTGAACAACCTGAGTTCCGATTATATTTATCCGGGGCAATCATTGAAAGTGAAGGCCACGGTTACGACCGGGAATACTTCGACCGGTGTAACGACGCCTACTGTAACAACACCTTCCGTTCCGACTGTCACGAACAAAGTGTACACAGTCCAAAAAGGGGATACGCTCTATAAAATCGCATCCGCAAATGGCGTTTCGGTTGCGGACCTGAAGACTTGGAACAACCTGAACACGGATATCATTTTTGTGAACCAATCTTTGAAAGTGGCTGCAGCGACAACTTCAGCGCAGGTTTCAGCACCAACTACAAGTGCTCCTGCGGCATCCGCTAATACGTACACTGTCCAAAAAGGCGATACTTTGTACAGCATCGCCAAGAAAAAAGGCGTTAGCTTAGCGGCTTTGATTGAAGCGAATGATATTACGTCCAACATCATTTATATCGGTCAAGTAATCAGCTTCTAATCTCAAAAAGGATTGACTTAGGTAGGCATCAAGTCTTGATGAAATGAGTTTTATTTGTTAAAATAGCAGATGAATCAATTCATAACTGAAAAAGACATAGAGAAGGAATAGTAGGGAACAGCTTTTTTGAAGAGAGTGCATGGGTGGTGAAAATGCACAAAGAGCCTCCTGAACTCGCCTTTGAGTTGTTCCGCCGAAAGAAAAAGTAAGCGAAACCGCATCGCTGCGTTATAGGCATGATAAGGAATGCAAAGACATTCAATATAGGTGGTACCACGAAAAAACTCGTCCTATAGGCAGAACCAGTGATGGATGCTGCCTATAGGGCTTTTTTTATGGACCATTACCTGTTTGGATGAATGAAAAGAAAAGGATGTTGCTGGAAATGGGCTATACGCATAAAACGATCGAGAAAAAATGGCAAAAATATTGGGCAGACAACCGCACTTTCAAAACGACCGAAGAGGGCGGGAAACCGAAATATTATGTATTGGATATGTTCCCTTACCCATCCGGCCAAGGCTTGCATGTAGGCCATCCGGAAGGCTACACGGCGACGGATATCGTTGCCCGCGCAAAACGCGCGCAAGGATTTAACGTATTGCATCCGATGGGTTGGGATGCCTTCGGATTGCCGGCTGAGCAATATGCGTTGGACACCGGTAACGATCCGGCTGATTTTACCGAGCTTAACATCAAGACCTTCAAACGCCAGATCCAATCATTGGGATTCAGTTATGACTGGAGCCGCGAAATCAATACGACAGATCCGAGCTACTACAAATGGACGCAATGGATCTTCACAAAATTGTACGAACAAGGTTTGGCCTATGAGGCGGAAGTTTCCGTCAACTGGTGTCCGGCGCTCGGCACTGTACTTGCCAACGAAGAAGTTGTCGATGGCGTAAGCGAACGTGGCGGCCATCCGGTCTACCGCAAACCAATGAGACAGTGGATGCTGAAAATCACTGCCTATGCAGAACGCCTGCTGGACGATCTGGAATTGGTGGATTGGCCTGAAAGCATCAAAGAAATGCAACGGAACTGGATCGGACGTTCAGAAGGTTCGAACGTCACTTTCAAAATCAAAGACACGAATAAAGACTTCACGGTCTTCACGACCAGACCGGACACGTTGTACGGTGCTACCTATGCGGTTATGGCACCTGAATTGCCATTGGTGAAGGAAATCATGTCCGGGCAACAGGCCGAAGCCGTCGAAGCTTATATCGATTCCATTTCACTGAAGAGCGATCTTGACCGTACTGAGCTTGCAAAAGAGAAGTCAGGAGTATTCACTGGCGCTTATGCGATCAATCCGGTGAACGGCAAAGAAATCCCGATTTGGATTGCCGATTATGTTTTGGCGACATACGGAACCGGCGCCATCATGGCCGTTCCTGCCCATGACACCCGCGACTATGAATTTGCCAAAAAATTCGAATTGGAAATCATCCCGGTCCTTGAAGGCGGAAACGTCGAAGAGGAAGCCTATACGGAAGATGGTTTGCACATCAACTCCGATTTCCTGAACGGTCTGGATAAAGCGACAGGGATTGCGAAAATGAACGAATGGCTATCTGAAAACGGATTGGGCGAAAAAGTTATTTCCTATCGTCTGCGCGATTGGTTGTTCTCGAGACAGAGATATTGGGGCGAACCGATTCCGGTCATCCATTGGGAAGACGGCACATCGACAACGGTTCCTGAGAATGAACTGCCGTTACTGTTGCCGAAAACCGACCAAGTGAAACCGAGCGGCACTGGGGAATCCCCGCTTGCCGTCATCGCTGAATGGGTCAATGTAGTCGATCCTATTACCGGCATGAAAGGCAGACGCGAAACCAATACAATGCCGCAATGGGCAGGCAGTTCATGGTACTTCCTGCGCTTCATGGATCCGCATAACCGCAATGATCTTGCTTCAAACGAAAGACTGGACTATTGGCAGAACGTCGATCTATATATCGGTGGTGCTGAACATGCGGTGCTTCATCTGCTGTATGCGCGCTTCTGGCATAAATTCCTTTACGATATCGGCATCGTTCCGACGAAAGAGCCGTTCCAAAAGTTGTACAACCAAGGCATGATCTTGGGCGAAAACAATGAAAAAATGTCCAAATCCAAAGGGAATGTCGTCAACCCGGATGACATCGTGGAAAGATATGGCGCAGATACACTCCGCATGTACGAAATGTTCATGGGACCGTTGGATGCATCATCGACATGGAGTGAAGGCGGCATCGAAGGCAGCCGCAAATTCCTGGATCGCATTTGGCGTCTGCTTTTGGATGAAAATGACAAGATGCGGGACCGTATCACAACCATCAACACGCATGAATTGGACAAGGTTTACCATCAGACAGTCAAGAAGGTAACCGAAGATTACGATAATCTGCACTTCAATACAGCAATCTCACAGATGATGATCTTCATCAATGAAGCCTACAAAGTGGATGCATTGCCGTTCGAATACATCACTGGCTTTGTTCAATTGCTAGCGCCAGTTGCGCCTCACTTCGGTGAAGAGCTTTGGGCGAAGCTGGGCAAACCGGAAGGCATTTCCTATGTTGCATGGCCAACTTATGATGAATCTTTCCTTGTCGAAGACGAAATCGAAGTCGTTTTCCAGATCAACGGTAAAGTGAAAACAAAAGAAATGGTTCCTTCCGATATTTCCAATGATGACATGATCGCATTGGCATTGGAAAACAGTGTCATCAAAGATGGCATCGAAGGCAAAACCATCAGAAAAACCATCGCCATCCCAGGAAAATTGATCAATATTGTAGCAAACTAATCCGAAAAAATAAAGAGAACGCACACTCCAACGCTGACGGGGTGTGCGTTCTCTTTAATTATTTGTGTTCTTTTAAATAGGCTTCTGCGGCCATACTTAAGGGATGATCAACACTTGACCGACACGGATAAGATTCGGATTGGTTATGCCGTTTGCGTTCACGAGCTGCGTGATGGTTACGCCATAGCGGAGCGCGATGGCATATAAAGTATCCCCGGCTTTGACTGTATAGGACGTTCCGGTTGTAGGCGTCGTTGGAGTCGTCGGCGTTCCGGTGCCAGGTATCGTCAACACTTGGCCGATACTGATCAGATTGGCGTTAGCGATGTTATTGGCGGTAACAATCTGTTGGACCGTCACCCCGTACTGCAAGGCGATGGCATACAGGGTATCCCCGGCTTTGACTGTGTAACTGGTCCCGGTTGTGGGCGTTGTAGGAGTCGTAGGTGTTGTAGGCGTTCCGGTGCCAGGTATCGTCAACACTTGGCCGACGCGGATCAGGTTGGCATTGGTGATGCCATTTGCATTAACGATTGCTTGGACCGTCACACCATACCGCAAGGCGATGGCATACAGGGTATCCCCGGCTTTGACTGTATAGGACGTTCCGTTTGTCGGCGTTGTAGGAGTCGTAGGCGTGCCTGTTCCCGGAATCGTCAACATTTGTCCAACGCGGATCAGGTTGGCATTGGTCAAGCCATTGGCGTTAACAATCGCTTGGACCGTCACACCATACCGCAAGGCGATCGCATAAAGGGTGTCCCCCGCTTGGACGGTATAGCTGGTTCCTGAACCGGTTCCCGGAGTGCTAGTAGTGTTCATAAGCTGAGAGAGGGTCACAAACGAGTAGCCCATGGCCCGCAACTGATTGATCATGTTAGGCAAAGCGGCGTTCGTTCCGTTGGCACCGTAACCGGCATGCATCAATACGATGGCTCCCGGCACGACATTGTTGATGACACGGTTGTAGATATCAATGGATGAATTGCCTGTCCAGTCGAGCGAGTCGATTGTCCACTGGAAAGTGTAACTATATCCGGCGTTTCCGACTGTTTGCAAGACGGTACTGTTATAGGATCCGAAAGGAGCACGGAAGAAAGGTTTTGTGCTCTTGCCGGTGAGGTTTGCGATGATTGTTTCGGTGCGATTGATTTGATTTGTCATCTCGGTCGTCGATACCGTTGTGAAGTCCGGATGATTGTAGGAATGATTTCCGATATCATGACCAGCTGCGACAATGTTCTTGATTGCTTGCGGATGATTTTCAGCACCTTGACCAGTGAGGAAGAAAGTGGCTTTTACATTATTGGCTGATAATGTGTTCAGAATTGATTGGATATAATATCCGTCCGATCCATCATCAAACGTTAAGGCAACAACCTTATTGGATGTGGAGCCTTGGTATATGATCTGCGAGGTAGCAGCCAAAGCAGGTGTTGCCGAAAAGGTGAAGAAAAGCAGGAGCGAAAGGAAGAATCCGAATAAATGTCTGAACCCCTTTCTTGAGGTGTTCATTTTTATTCCTCTTTTCTATTGCAAACTATGCGACTCGTTTGACGTGACAGCGTTGAAAGCCAAGTGCCGGTGAATGTGTTTTTGGCAAAAAAAGTGATTAGCTTAGTTCTTTTTCACACTTACATTTTACCATAAACGTTTAGGTGATGATATGAAAACGCATGCAATTAAATGGGGCATTTAGCTTGGAAATGTCAGGGAATATTCCGAATTGTTAGGATTTTGCAAAATAAGACTGCCATAGATTGAAATAAAACGGATTTTTGGTAAAATACTTGAGTGATGGTATTATTATCTTTCATTCATCGGGAAGAAAGCGGGTTGCAAATGTCAACAGATAGAAAAGTTAACGAAGAAAATGAAACAACCAACAATAAGATGGTGCAAGGGACTTTTTGGATGACATTCGGGAGCATTTTTTCCCGATTGATCGGCGCACTCTACATCATCCCATGGAACGCCTTGATGGGCTCGACGGATGCAGCCAACACGGCCAATGCCCTTTACTCGATCGGCTACACACCTTATCAGCTGTTCCTTTCGATCGGGATAGCAGGCTTCCCTGCAGCGATGTCCAAGCAGGTGGCCCAATACAATGCAAAAAATCAATACCGCACCGGGATCGACATCTTCAAGAAGAGCATGTTCTTCATGATTTTGACGGGCGCCGTCAGTGCCGCATTGATGTATGGATTGGCACCGATGATCGCTGAGAACAGCCCGGCCGCTTCACCTGAAGACGGAGCATTGGTAATCCGGGCCTTGGCACCAGCTTTATTGTTGGTACCAGGTATGAGCTTGATGCGCGGTTTTTTCCAGGGCTATCAGGATATGGTGCCCTCAGCGATTTCGCAAGTGTTCGAACAGGTCGGCAGGGTAATCTACATTCTGGGCGCCACCTACATTGTGATGCAACTTATGGATGGCAGCATCGCCACAGCTGTTGCGCATTCCACTTTCGCTGCGTTGGTGGGAGCGATCGTTGCAACCATCATCCTGCTTTTTTATTACAAAAAGAAAATGGCCGAATATCAGCCATTGATCGCCAACAGTGAACCTTCCAGCAACATTCAGACGACTGCGGCCATCAAGAGCATGCTTCAGGAATCGATCCCGTTCATCCTGATTGGCTCAGGCATCACTTTCGCCAAGCTGATCGATCAGGTGACGTTCAAACCAATGATGGAGAACCTGACGAGCTACACAGGTAAGGAAATCGAGGATCTTTTCGGACTGTTCAGTTTCAACGCCGACAAACTTATCATGATCATCGTTTCATTGGCGGTCGGGATGGCCACAGCCGCGGTGCCTCTGATTGCCGCCGAGTTCACGAAAGGAAACTTCCGTGTGCTGCAGAGCCAGGTGAGGGAGATTATCCAACTTTTCGCTTTCATCATGCTTCCGGCATCATTGGGGATGATGGTCGTTTCGGAACCAATCTACAACGTGTTCTATCCGCTTCATCCGGTAGGTCCTACGCTATTGGCGGTATCGGCTTTAATGAGCATCGTTTTGGGACTGTTCACGGTTCTCGGATCGATTTTGCAGTCTTTGAGCCGACATAAGACAATGATCTCCTATCTGTTGGTTGGACTAGCGGTTAAAGTGGTCATGCAGTATCCGATGTTGGCTTTGTTCGATACGGCAGGCGCATTGGTTGCGACGACGATTGGATTCATCGTGACGGTACTCTTGAGCGGATGGAAAATCTATCACCTGACCCATTTCGGGCTGGTTGACACGTTGAGAAAAACCGGGAAAATTTTGGCAGTCGCCTTGGTCATGACGGGCGGCGCGTTCATCGCCTTGAAAGCCAGCATGCTTGTCATTCCGATTGATCGCAAGTTGACGGCACTTGTGGTTGTCGCCATCGTAGCGGCAGTCGGAGGCTTCGTCTACTTGTTCCTGACCCTGAAATTGCGCATCGCTGATGACATTTTGGGCGCCAAAGCGAACGGCCTGCGCAGAAAAATGCGCATCAAATAAGAAAAGCGGTTCAAGCCCGTTCTGCCTCGAAAGAAATTTAGGAAATCTGGCCCTGAATGAGCATCGTAGAGCGCAAAGGGTCAGATTTATCTAATTTCCGAGAGGCAGGCTTGAAACGCTAGACATCTTGTTGGATAGTGAAACTCATAAGGGTTGTGTAATACACCAATGGTGATGCACTTATGAATAAAAAGTGTGCCTACAACAAATTTAAAAGAAACCGAAAAGCAGCCTTAGTGGGTGCTTTTTGGTTTATAAGGGAGAAAAAATATGCGTTTGGATAAACTGCTGTCGAATTCCGGATTCGGATCCAGAAAAGAAGTCAAAGTGTTATTGAAAAAGAAATTGGTGACGGTCAATGGGGAAATTGAAACGAAAGCCGAAGCCAAGGTGGACAGCGAAAAGGACACCATTCTTGTCGGTGGCGATCCTGTCAGCTATCAGGAATACATTTACCTGATGATGCATAAGCCGCAGGGCGTCCTCAGTGCTACCGAGGACAATCATCAAAAGACGGTCATCGACCTGCTGGCTTTCGAACTGCATCAGCAGGAACTCTTTCCAGTCGGCCGGCTGGACAAGGACACGGAAGGCCTGCTGCTGTTGACGAACGATGGCCAATTGGCGCATTTCTTGCTTTCGCCGAAACGGCATGTGGACAAGATCTACTTCGCGGAAGTTGCCGGTCGGATGACGGAAGAGGACCAAAAAGCCTTTGCTGAAGGTCTGATACTGGAAGATGGCTACCGTTGTCTGCCGGCAAAATTGGAGCTTCTGCGCTATGATGAAGAAAAAGATTGCTCAGAAGTAGAAATCACGATCAAAGAAGGAAAGTTCCATCAAGTGAAACGAATGGTGCTGGCCTGCGGAAAAGAGGTCACTTTCCTAAAAAGGTTGACAATGGGGCCCTTGCATTTGGACGAGCAATTGGAAAAAGGCGATTACCGTCCGCTGCGTGATGAAGAACTTGCGGCATTGCGGGAACATCTGCCGGAGTCGATTAAAAAAGGTTAAGATTTTGCGGATTGTTGGGCCTAAATACCAAGCTTTTATTTGGTTATTTTGCCAAAAATGATATGATGATAGCATGATATTTTAAGTTAGGATGTGCGCGTATGGAAATCAATTGGAAAAAAGAAGTGGAAGTCAGAAAAACAGAACTGCTGGAGGATTTATTCACATTATTGCGGATCGACAGTGTGCGGGACGATTCGAAAATAACACCTGATGCTCCTGTCGGACCCGGCCCTAAAGAAGCTCTGGAGGCCTTCTTGGCTATCGGTGAACGGGACGGCTTCACTACGAAAAATGTCGGTAATCTGGCCGGACACATCGAATTTGGCGAAGGTGAAGAATTGATGGGCGTATTCGGCCACGTCGATGTTGTGCCTACCGGAACTGGCTGGGATACAGATCCTTTCGTGCCGGTCATCATCGATGACCGCATCTACGCCCGCGGATCCAGCGATGACAAGGGGCCAACGATGGCTGCCTATTATGCATTGAAGATCATCCGTGACTTGAAATTGCCAATATCCAAAAAGGTCCGTGTCATCATCGGAACGGATGAAGAGAGCGGCTGGAAATGCATGGATCACTATCTCGAAAACGAACGGATTCCGGATTTCGGCTTTTCTCCGGATGCCGAATTCCCGATCATCAATGGCGAAAAAGGCATGCAGACTTTCATGGTCCAATTCCGAGGCGACAATAAAGGCGGCAAGAACGAGTTGTTGAGCTTTGATGCAGGCCTGCGCGAAAACATGGTCCCTCAGGATGCGACTGCCGTATTCAGCAGCCCGGAGGCCGACAGAATTGAGCAGGCATTCGCTGCATTCCTTGAAAACAATCCGGTCAAAGGGACGATTTCTGTGGAAGGGGAACAAGTTACAATTGAATTGATCGGAAAAGCCGCTCATGGCATGAATCCGGCTGCGGGCGTGAACGCGGGCACGTATCTTGCCACTTTCCTGAACAAATTCAACTTCGGCGGACAAGCGGCTACATTCCTCGAATTGATCGCGGAACGTATCCATCTGCAGCATGATGCACAGAAATTGAACTTGGCTTATACGGACTCGGTCATGGGTGAATTGACCATGAATGCCGGCATTTTCACCTTCACACCGACAACGGGTGGCGAAGTGGCAATGAATTTCCGTTATCCGCAAGGCGTTTCTGAAGAAGGCATCGAAATCAAGTTGGAAGCGGCTTTGGCCTCCTATGGCGTGACGATCGCAAAAGGCGGACACGGCAAATTGCCGCATTACGTGCCGGCTGACGACCCGTTGGTCAAAACGTTGTTGGCTGTCTACGAAAAACATACCGGCCTGAAAGGGCATGAACAATCCATCGGCGGCGGAACCTACGGGCGCCTGTTGGAACGCGGCGTTGCCTATGGCGCGATGTTCCCGGACAGCATCGATACGATGCACCAGGCGAACGAATTCATCGCTCTGGATGATCTTTTCCGCGCGACCGCCATCTACGCGGACGCTATGTACGAATTGCTGAAATAATGTTGACTTTTCAACGTTTCAATTATTTTCGAAAATGAAACGAAAAGCTTTTAAATCAACATTCTCCGTTTTTTGAAATCGGTTTGAAACGATGCGAAAATATGCGCACTCGGGATTTATCCGGGATTTTTTGATCCATTTCGGAAAAAATCCCGAGTGCGTTTTTGTTGTTATATAGCCATTTTAGCCATGCATGCGGGTGCTGGCGATGCGAATAACCTTTTGACTGCCTTCCTCTGTGGCGTGAGTATAATGCTCCGTCATGGAGGTTTTTTTGTGTCCAAGGTAATCCGCCAGGGCTCTTCCGTTGACGCCTGCCAATGCTGCCTGGGTGGTGAAGGTGTGCCGCATCATGTGTGGGCTGGCCTTCACGCCGGTTTCTTCCGAGACGTAGGACATAATGCGGTTCAAGTGTGTTACACAGTAGGGGACGCCTCGCTTCGGATTCAAGAAGATAAAATCCTCCTGGTTCAGGATCTGGCCGAAGTCCGCTTTGATATCCCGCGCTTCCTGGATGCAATATTCCAACATGGCTGCCGCGTCCTCGTTCAATGCGATCATGCGCTCACTGCTCGGAGTCTTCGTTCCTTTGCCGTCAGGGCGTTTTAGTGTGCGGGTGAGTAAAACCCTGATGAACGTCCCATCCGGCCGGAAAACCACGTTCTTTTGTGTCAGGCCCATGATTTCACCGCGACGGAGGCCAAAAGTGGTGAGGTAGAGCATCGCATAATGCTGTTTCGTCAGAATTTCTTTGGCTTTATCCATGAACAGATTGTAGTTCTCGATATCGATGTTCTTCGTTTTCGGCTTGGCGCCTTCCTTGCGGATCTTAACGTAAGAGAGCCGGTTGCGCTCCAGGACGCCGCAACGAACAGCATCATTCATGATGGCGCACATCAGATGGTGATAGGTCTTGACCGACTCTTCAGCCAGCCCTTCATCGTGCAGCATTTCATTCAGATACAGTTCATAGTTGTGCCGATCGATTTTTTTCAGTGGCGTTTTTCCAAAGCGGTTCGATAGGTGATTGCGGTAGTGGCTGTCGAGGCTGGAAAGAGAATCGGCCGTCCATTCCTTCCGGACGATCCGTTTTTCTTTGTATTTCTGATAGTATTCGTCCAGGGTGATATTTGGATTGCTGATCATCCCGAATTCCTCTTTCTCAATGAATTCTTCGATTTCACGCAACTTGGCGCGGGCGGCCATTATCGTTTTGAATCCGGATTTATCGAATTCACCAGGCACACCATTGATCACATAGGCGCGCCGGACCTGGTAACGCGTTCCTTTTTTGGTTTCGTATTTATAGATGTTCGGGTAGTTCGTCTTTATTCTCTTTGTCATTATAGTTTCTCCTTTCGCTTGCCGGGCAGGGCGCTGCATAAGGAAATCTGGCATCAACTCCTTTCGTGTGATAAAATGACTGTACACAAAAAGACCTTTAATCAAGGCGCTTTTTCGATAAACACCACTTTCGCTTTGGACGGGGAGAGTGGTGTTTTTGGTATCTAAAAATCAATGGTGTTGTTATAATGGTTATAGAACAACTGAGGAGGAATCACGCATTATGAATAACCTTATTTTTTCAAAAGACGAAGCCAAATTCATTGATGAGATGATCAGTTTATTTGTGTACGAGCATCCTTCAATACATGAGGTACAGGTGGATGACGAAGATAACCTTTATGCGTATGACAATAAAGGAAACAAAGTAACCGATAATTTCGAGGTTTCGCGTTACAAAATGATTCAATCGATTGAAGGTAAACTAAAGACCTTCGTATAATAATTAGCATAAATATTTTTTATCCCTGACATCAGCAGCTGGCAGTTTTCTTTACCGGCGAATCCAGAATTGAAATGGGATACAGAATTCCTGATCATAAAAGTACTTTTAATCGCATTTTTTTGCCGCCTATCTATTTTCAATGGTTCTTTCCCGAAAGCATTAACATAATCTTGATAAGTCGCGTTGTCCGGAAAACTCCTATCGATCATGTTATGTTTTTCGAGAGTGAGGTACATGAGATGTTCTAATACACCTCCGAGACCAGCTGCACAGACATAAAATTGTTCATTTTCGTAAGCTGTTAGGCATTCGGAAAGCTCTGCTGAGAATTGATCATCGTTTATATCTTTGATCATTGTGTCAAATTGATAGCGGTCAGCATGAATCCGCAATGTGTTGAAGTCTACCTGTTTCATTGGCGGCAAAGATAAGCGTGAAGTTGAATCTGTGTACTCTTTATTTATCCAATTAGTAGTACTGGATGATAAACTATTATTATAAAGGGAACTATATATAATTGATTGAGGGTCCAGGTTTTCTATTAAATTATTATTTAGGAGATAAGACACCTGATCTGCTACTCGATAAATGCGCTTAAACTGGTAATCGTTTGTTTGTTGTCGCAGGTCAATAATGTGAAGATTATCATTTTCATCACTACTGTATTGAGCAAAAAATATAGTTTTATAATATGGGCTGTTACTTAGTATTATAAGAATCCAAATGTTCATTGGTTTGCTTAACCATGAAAACAAATCTTTGTTAACATCTTCGGAACCGATTATTTCTCTAGCTCTAATGGTATAATCTTGCTTATATTCACTCAGCATTGAATCTATCAATTCTTCTGTAATATCAGGTATTCGTTTCATAAGTATATCCCGTCCAAACTTGTGACATATACTCATTTTAGGATACTCAACTGAGTCCAATCTCTCGCCACCATTCGTTATTTATTAGGATAACCCTCATTCCTTACCGTCCAACGTAGGGGAGTGGGGGTTTTTACTCTTTATAGTCTGTTTCTATTGTGTAACTACCGCCGAGCGTGGATGAGTAAGACAAAAGAGTAGCGGATCCGCCTGGTTCATCAGTTTCCCAAGAGAGTGTGGCCCGGACGGACTCTATTTTATTTTGCAAAGTGAAATCCATATCGATTATATAAATGTTGTCGTATTCCGTCTGATCCGTCTTGTTGATTCTGGCCTTCGGACTTTCGGTGACTTCGGCATTTCGCCAATCTGCATCAAAATTATTCACTTTATCCACTTCTTTTATAAAAGCTTCTAACATTGTTGTGTTAGTGTTCTTTTCTGAACTACTCACTGAGCCATCGCCATGACCTTCATATTCTTCCGGCTCATCGCTAGATCCACCACATGCAGTTAACAAAAACATTGATGAAACCAAAACAAGAAAAATTTTTTTCATTTCGTTCCCTCCAATAAATGATATAATATTTCTATACCAACCTATTGGTAATTATTTTGATCAATCCCACTCCGGCCCGCCAAAGCTAAGGAGTGGGATTTTTTATTTTGGTAATTCAGCAAATTTCACATCTTTTCCCATACCGATTTTAAATTCTTCTACCAGTTGAGTGTAGTTATACACGCCGCCATTTTCGGCGATTACTTGTCTAATCATGAAATCATTAGCTTCAGATTCCATTTTGATTAGATATATCGGTTTCTTATACAAACACACATAGTCAGCGTGATCTAATGCGTGTTTCAGTTCGTGGTAGATCACCATTTTAATTTCATTTTCTGATAAAGCGTTATTCACAAACATAGTTTTTAAATCATTTATAAAGCATCCCTTAGACTCCATTTCAATGAACTCTAATTTGATACCCAATTTGTAAAGATTCTCCTTTATCTCTAACAATAAATTCACCTCACTTAGAACTTAGTCTCCCTTGCATAAAAGCCCTGATAGCATCTTTGTCGATTTCAGTTAGAGGTTTCCCGTCGAAGCTCATTGCGTTGTCGAGTATCTCATCCAAATCTTTAGACGATTCATGCATGTCGGTTTTTCCCTCTCTCCCAACTAAATAATCCAGAGTCACGCCGAAATAATCAGCCACTTTTGTCAAATTTTCGGTTGTTGGGCTTTGGTTTTTCCACTTATAAATAGCATTTTCGCCAAAACCTAAGTCGATGGCGACAGTCTTCAGGTTCTTTTTTTGTTTTTCAGCAAGAAATTTTATTCGTTCAAATGTTGTCATATCAATGTTCCTTTCGAACGAACAAATAAAAAGTATCCAACAGGGTATCTATCTGTTGACAAAAGTATCCATATGGATTATTATTTGTTCATAAGCTAATTGGTAAGCAAAAAAGCAGACTAAAAACACCTAACAAGCGTTGGGGAACGTCTCTAAAATGGTGGTTTATATGGTTATTTGCTATGTCTAAATAGTATCCTATTGGATAATTTTTGTCAACGAATAACATAGCTCTAGCTAACCATTTAGCTTATTTATTTTAACATTCGCAAAGGAGGTATAGTGAAATGCCAGAAACACAAGCTTTACGAAAAAAAATACTCGATCACCTGGAAGAAAGGAACATCCCGCAAAGGCACTTAGCCTTGTTAATCGATGAGAACCCACAGTACCTGAGTGAGGTTCTGAATGGTAAAAAAACAGGCCCAAAGGCAAACGAGATGCTGCTGACTATTGTAAAGGTTTTGGGAATCAAATAAGGAAGGAGCAATAGTATGAACGAAACTAAACTGCTAGACCAGGCAAAACAAACAATTGCGGACTGTTCTGATATCCGCTGCTTCGATCCAGAAACAAATGCAGACACTGGGGTAGGGATGGCTCTAAGTGAACGGATCAAAATCATTCATCAGTTCGATGATGGCAAGCTGTACTTGTTCGAAGACAAAGCCGACACGCTTAACGATCTGTTCGAAGTAACAGAAGACATTCTAATTGGATTTCAGTCGCTGTTGGAATGTATGAAAGAGTTGGAGGTGTGATAGGGATGAGAGAAGAAACGAAGCAAGTACTAGTCCATCTAGAAAATATGGTGGAATCAGCCACTGAACCAAGAATATTTATGGGGGACAAAGAACAGATTGGTAGAGTAACTGATCAAGTTATATCCATATTCGAAAGCGAAAAAATGACGTATGCGGACACATACGCCACTTTAAGATTCATTGCACAGACGCTGAAATACAAGCAGGAACAGGTTAATTTATAAAAGAAAGAAGGTGAAAACGTATGAGAGCAAAAAGATTAGTTTCCGAGACTGATAAAGATAAATTCATTCAGGATGTACTTTCATTTGTTTCGGAAAAGGAATGGTCCATATCAAGTGTCATGGATGCGATAAGCGAAGTGATCGAACATATGGAAAATAATGCTGTATTAAAAGAAGAGCCCATGCTCAATGCATCAGCTCAATAAAAATAAAAATCAATAAGAAAATTGATAGCTGTATTTACCGCCACCCTCAACGATTAGATACCATCTTCCAGCACCGGTGACGCTGATGTTTACAGGAGTTGTTTTGTAGTGTCCGCCGAAATACTTATAAGGTTGTCTAGCTTTATATTTTTGGTAGTTGGATGAATCCACCAGAAAGACCTTTGCCGCATGTTGTAGTTGAACTTTGACGGATAACGAACCGTTAGTATCAGTATAAGGAATTTGAACCATTTCTTTTCACCACCTTTGAGTGAATCTGAGATCCATTGCTATCCCTTAGGTGGGTATGGATCATGTCCGAAACTGTTTCTTTCACGGATTTTGTTGTCTCTTCCGTGAATAAATAATTCAGTTCCTTGATTCTTAGCATGTTCAGTCGCTTTTGCAATGGCTTCTCGCTGAGTATCAAAGATACCGCTAGCTCGTTTTCCATTTTCTGGTTGAACATTCCAAGTCCCATCTGAATTATGTGTCACATGTTGATTTGGCAAAATTATCACCTCGGTTCTTATGCATAGATTTGCAGGAAACAACTTTTGGCGAAGGCGATTCCTACAAATATTATTATACACGATATATATGGGGAACACAATGCGAACAACCACTACATGTAGTGCTTTTAGGGGGTGTGAAGATGTGGGACATCATCGAAAAATTATTAATCGAGAAAAATTTGAACCAGGAGCAGCTAGCCAAAAGGATGCAGGTTCATTCAGGCACCGTATCGGACTTGAAAAAAGGCCGGATAAAGAAGCCTAGCTTTGAACTGATGTGCAAGATCGCGGATGCGTTGGAGGTCAGTTTGGACGTATTCAGAAAGGAGTGATCGAGATGGAAATACACTTTGATGGACAGACAACCGAGGAATTCTTCCAGTGGATGGCTGCAAAAATTCAAGACGTGACCCTTCCAATCGTGAAGGAAACCGTTGAAGAAAGCCTGTTCGATGAAGAGCTGCTGACACGGAAGGAAGTTTCCAAGCGGATCTTGAATTGTTCTGTTGATACGGCGGACAAGTATTACTTATATCAACCAGGCTTCCCATACTGCGAACGAGGCGGGGAGCGGCTTTATCCAAAGAAGGCAGTAGAGAAATGGATTCAAAAAAACACCAAATATAACTGAGAAACGGCCGGGCAGGGCGCATCACTGGAGGAACACACATGAAAATATTTACTGATGAGTTTGAGAATAGGTTGGTTAGTTTTATCGGAGCAGTCATAGTGGTTAGTATCGTTCTACTGATTTTTGGGGTCGTCGGCGGGTTAGAACAAGGTTTGTTATGGAGGTGAGAAAGATGGATGAAAAAGTCAGGATTTGGGCATGCATCGCAAAGCTTGAAGGCGGAATTGCTGGGCTATCAGCAAAGAAAGCTGAACATATCGCAAGGGCTGACGCGCTAACGAGGAATATCAGAGCGATGGAAGATGAAATTGATAGCATGTATCGCAAATTGGATGGCATCAGATTGGAGGAAATGAAGAAATGAGTTTAGCGTTACTCGCAGAGGTTCTGGCCAAACGTGGTATATCGCATAGACAAAGCAAGTCAGATGCAAACTTCGCAGCAATCTACGAACTGATTGATGGGCGATCTGTCCCGGTCGTAATGGTAAACCTAGTGGATGGTTCCTTTTTAGAAATGTCTCACTACTCCAGACTGAAGTCGAAAAGTAAGATCCTGATTGCTGAAGCGGAATCAGAATATCAAAGCAGGTTTAAACGATGGTACAAAAAAAGCCACTGACAGCCGGCAAGCAAGGTCAGTGGCTATGAAATAAATAATTCACGGTGATTATATCACGGAAAGGAAAAATCATGAAGAAAATCAAAATCAATAAAATTTCTTATGAGAATTTCAAAGGCATCAAATCATACACGTTAAATCTGGAGGGGAATAATGGTAGTGTCTCAGCTGGTAACAATATCGGAAAGACTAGCCTGTATGACGGTTTCTACTGGTTGCTGTTCGATAAAAATAGTCAGGAGCAAGCACAATTCAAGGTCAAACCTTTTGATGCAAACGGGGAAGATATCCTGGGAACAGACACCGTTGTGGAGGCCGAACTGGAAATCGATGGCGAACGCGTGCTGCTCCGGAAGGAAGTCCTGGAGAAATGGTCCAATCCAAAAGGCAGTATTGAAAAGGTTCGCGGAAAAGACGTTAAGAAATACTTCATCAACGGTATCCCGGCCAAAACCAAGAAAGAGTATACGGATTATATCAGCACAGTCATCGATGAGCAGTCGTTCAAATTACTAACCAATCCAGCGTTCTTCGCTTCAAAGGGTTGGGATGACCGCCGGAAAATTGTGATGGACCTAGTGGATGAAATTTCCATAGATGACGTCATTGCATCCAATCCTGACTTTGAAATCCTGCGTGATGACCTGAAGGCTAATTCTTTAGACGACTACAAGAATGGCCTGAATTATCAACTGAAAGACTTGCAAAAGAAAGAAAAGGACATCAGTACCCGAATTGACGAGGCAAGCAAGAGCGTTCCGGAGACTACAGAATCCAAGGCTGATTTGGAACTAAAGCTGCAGCGGTTGGATGATGAGTACCGATCCTTGCAAAAAGAAGAGTCAGATATAAAAAACGGCGGTATTGTGGCGAAAATCCAAAAAGAGATTGAAGCCATCCAGGCGCAAATCGCTGAAGGACGGATTAAATATTCTCAAACCAATCAGTTCAGTGTGATCAGTCTCCAGGACAGCCTAAATGAATTGAGTGGGAAGTACCGTGCTGCCGAAGAAAACCTGTATGAAACGACGACGCAAATCGAGCGTCTGGAAAAGCATATAGCATCCGAGAAAGAACGTCGTACCATCTTGCTTGATCAATATCACTCGGAGAAGAACATCACGTTCGATGAACATCGGTCCGTGTGCGCTATGTGTGGGCAAGAATTGCCGGCTAATCAAATCGACAAAATGAGAACGAAGTTCAACGCGGAGAAATCCGACAAACTGATGCGGATCATCGCGGAGGGCAACCAAATCAAAGATACCTTGGAGGTAGCGGAGAAACAGCTGGTCGATTTAAAGGCGTCCAAATCCGAGTTCACTGAGAAGGTTATGAAATTAAAGTCTCAAGGACAAGGAATGAAGGCTGACATCGAAAAAATGAACGTTGAGAACGGCGATTACACAGATACCGAAGAGTATGCCGCTTTAGTCCAAAAAGGACTGGATTTTCAGGCCAAAATCACCAACGAACAAGAAAGCAAACAGGAAGTCATTTCCTCCATCCGGGAGAAACTGGAATCCATTGCTGAGCAAATGATTGGTACGAACGATGCGATTTCACTGGTCAATCTGGCCAACACTCAAAAACGCCGGGTGCAAGAATTAATTGATCAGCGTAAAGAGATTGTGAATGCATTCAACGAAAAACAAGGCAAGTTGTTCCTGGCAGAGGATTTCTTCAAGACACGAATCAAGCTGCAGGAAGAGAAGGTAAACCATCTCTTTGAAATTACCAAGTTTGTATTTTTCGGCCTGGACGGAACAGGAGAAGAGAAGGATATGTGCAGCATTACTGTGAACGGCAGTGACTTCCACACCAATCTGAACAATGCGGCGCGAATCAATGCAGGGCTCGATATCATAAACACCCTTTCGAAAGCATATGGCATCGCAGCGCCAATCTTCATCGATAACGCTGAAGGGGTCAATAAGTTATTTGAAACACAGTCGCAGATGATCAGTTTGATAGTTTCCACTGATCCGGCATTTAAAGTTGAATCAAAAATAATGGATGATGACGTTTTGAATATGGAGGTTATATAAATGGCAGACACAGTTGTTATAAAAGTGAAGTATACAGAACCAAGCGGATATGACTATGGTCGTAGAGAAATTTTAGAAATTGATGGCATTGAAGTTATGGAAGTTGGCCCTTTGTCGGAATGTCCTGAAGATGCAATTTTAGAACGCGACTTGATAGGGCCAAATGATTTTTCTAGATTGCTTGAAAATTTTATCAAACAGCATAACGGAAAAAAAGTGAAGTTCGAAACTGAAGAAATTAACGAGGAGGAAGAATAAAATGACAAATCAAAATCAAGTAGCAACAGCATCCACATTCCAAACAAAACTGGCCAAGGTGAATAACACATACCTGCCGATGATCACGGACCAGCTGCAAGGCAACGGCATGAACATGAGCGACTATCAAAAACAATGCGTGATGAGCGCCATTGCAGAAATCAACAACACGTTGGAAGCACAATCGTTGGCCATCAATTCGGTGGATCAGCAAACATTGACTCAGATTTTGCTCCAGGTCGCATCCCTTCAGCTGAACGCAACAGCGACACCTCGCGAAGTGTACTTCCAGACACGCAAGAAAAAAGTTGGAAACGAATGGACCACGCAGCTTGAAATGGGCATTGAGGGTGACGGAAACGATAGCATCCTGTCACGTTTCGGCCGGGACGTTCAAACGGTCCATAAATTTTGGGAAGTGCGAGAGAACGACAAATTCACGTATCCACGCATGAAGGGTTTGGACATGACACCGCCTGAATGGGAGCCGGTGGGAACAGGTAAAGTGGTGCGCATCGTTTATCCGATCACCAAAGTGAATGGGGATGTCGAATATCTGATTGCAGAACGTGAAGATGTCGCCCGGAACTTGATTGCTCATATCAGCAACAGCATGATGAATGAAACTTTCGGCATTGCGGAAAGCCGGTATAAAGCAACCGATGCCCAAAAAACGCAGATCGATGCCAAAAAACGCGAGCTTAAAGATCAGTTGAAAGGGATGTCATTGGAAGCGATTCTGGATGCACCCGAATTCGATAAATACATCAGTCCGGCTTGGAAAGAAGGCCAGTCGCGCGAAAGCATGATCGTGCGAAAAATGCGCAATAATATCACGAAGAAATATCCGAAAAACTTTGAGAATGCCTATGTCGCCATGACGTATGAAGAAGCTACAAACGAAGACCTGAAACGCCTGAAGAAGGATGTAACGGAGTCTGCGAATGTCATTGAATTTGGAGATGTGATTGTCCACGACGAACCTGCGGCGCTTGATCAACCGCACGAAATAAATGAAGAACCAGTTCAAACTGAAGCATTTCCAGATGCAGATCCGTTTTGATTGATATAAAAGTCTTTGGTTCCGGGAGTTCTGGGAATGGCTATCTGATCGATGATGGCCGTTCTCAAGTCTTGATAGAGTGCGGCGTTAAATTTGAACTGGTGAAGCGCAGGATGAAATTCGATCTCTCAAGGGTGGCTGGCATGTGCATCAGCCATGAACACATGGACCATAGCAAAGAAATCCAAAAAGTACTGAAGACAACCGCAATCGATATTTTTGCCAGCGCAGGCACGCTAAACGCCTTGAACGTTCCGAAATTCAGGGCAAACGTTCTGAATATTGGTAAAAGCGTACAAATCGGTACATGGACCGTTATACCATTCGACGTTGTGCATGATGCAGCAGAGCCGATGGGCTTCATATTCGAAAACGCATCGAAGGAACGCTTGCTGTTCGTAACGGATACGCGGTTGCTGCACTACAAATTTAAAAACATCACACACATGATGGTGGAAGCCAACTATTCCATGAAGATACTTATCGAGAAGTATAGTCACGGTGACCTGGCCGATATGCTGAAGAATCGAATCATCAGAAGTCATTTTGAATTTGAGAATTCGAAAAGTTTTATCAAGCTGAACTCGAGCGAAATGCTGCAAGTCGTGTGGCTGCTGCATTTGTCCGATTCAAACAGTGATGAAGAGTTATTCAAACGTGAAGTTCAGGAGTTAACCGGTGTTCCGGTCTATATAGCATAGGAGGTGAAAGCGGAATGGATATTGGTTATATAAAACTTTACAGAAAGATAACTAATTCATTCGTTTGGACAAATCCGAATATGCTGAAGCTTTGGTTACTCTGTTTAATGAAGGCTAGTCATAAGGAAAGTAAGTTTTTATTTAATGGAAAAGAGGTAGTGGTGTCAAGCGGTCAATTCGTCACCGGAGGCTACGCTATCGCAAAAGAATTCAACGAAGGGGCATCGAGTGACAATCAAGTTGTCGGACGCACGTTATGGAGATGGCTCAAAAAATTTGAAAACGAAGAAATGTTGTCAATCAAATCAACTACGAAATACAGCGTCATAACAATAAACAACTGGCATGAGTACCAGTCGAATGACAATCAAGTGTCAAGCGAGTGTCAAACAACTGTCAAGCGAGTGTCAACATACAAGAATGATAAGAATGAAAAGAATGATAAGAATATAAAAGATAATAGTCGCAAATCCGCAAAGCGGACTTACGACGAGGATTCACTTTATTATCAGCTATCTGTCTTCTTGTTTGAAGAAATGAAAAAAAACAACCCGGAAGTGAAGCAGCCTGACTTTGACAAGTGGGCTGATGAAGTTCGGAAGATGGTCGAGCTGGATGGACGTAAAGAGGAGCAAGTTAAAAATATGATCATATGGTCCCAATCGCATGATTTCTGGAAAGGGAACATCCTGTCTACTGAGAAGCTTCGAAAAAATTATGATCAGATGAAAGTCCAGGAATTGCAAGCCGTTAAGAAAAACGCTTGCCAACAGAACTCCAAAAAAGAAGAGTTGCCGGACTGGGCGAATGCTACTAAATCAGAAACTAAAGAAACACCATTGAGTCCAGAACAGGAGCGAGTACTCAATGAACGGATCTCGAAATTAAAATCAACCGGCAAGGAGGCGGGTGTTTGAAGATAATTTACTATTACGTCGATGAAGTTGGAATGGAGCATTTTTTCTCTGATCCCTTAACGGAAGATGAGTTAATCATAAATGGTTATCGGTTTTTAAGAAGTGAACGAGTAGATGCATTTCCTTGGGACGACAACGTGTGAAAGGAGGAAGCTTCATGAATCAACAATTAGATTTGTTCGATTCTCCTTCAGTTCAAGTCGATGCGACGCACTGGAATATTTATGAGGGCGATAAGCTGATCGGTACATACGAATTGGACAGAGTTGGATTCGACTTCAAGTCCTGCATCGGTCCTATGTGTGGCGGTGGTGGACCACTGGATGAAGGCGAGGACATCGAAAGGTCACTGAATCACGCAATAAAGGTTTTGAAGCATCACTACAGGAAAACTAAAGATTATAGGGGGAACAGTGATGATTGTATTGATTGATATTAACAGGAACATGTCGGTCGGAATTTTCCCATCAACAAAAGAGGCGCTGCAGTATGCAAGAGAAGAAGGAATATCCAAAATCACATGGGAACTCGTGAAGGAGGTCAAGCAATGATTGATAAATTTGGAAATCAATTCGAGTTTGGAGAAAAGGAAACCGGCTTTGTCGAAGAGGCAACGAAAGTTTTTGAGAACTCGCCGCAGCTGCTAATCGTTGGTTATGATCCAGACGGAGAAACCCAAGTGATGGTTGCCAGCAATATGAGAAGAGAAGTTGCGCTACACATCATTAACTCGTTGCATAGTGCGCTAGAAGTGGTGGATGCCAATGGAAATTAATATCACGGTTCCCGGTGAGCCGGTACCACAAGGCAGGCCAAAGTTTACGACAAAACCATTTGTAAGAGCATATGATCCACCGGAAAGCGCGGCTTACAAAAAACTGGTTGCAAGGTATGCCATGCAGCACAAGCCAGCTGTATTACTTGATGGGCCGCTTGAAGTGAAGATATTGATATTCAAGCCCATGCTAAAAAGCTTCAGCAAGAAAAAATCAAAACTTGCTGAAGCAATGTTACTGAGGCCGATAACGAAGCCAGATTCAGATAACTATGCAAAAGGACCGCTTGACGCCTGTAAAGGAATCATCTGGAAGGATGATGGACAGGTGGTTGATCTGATTGCCAGAAAATTTTATTCGGAGAACCCACGTATTGAAATGACTATTCGCACGCTTGAAGGACAACAAATTGAATTGATATAGATTAGTTTTTACTTCTTGTCTCGTTTTTCAATATGTTCGATCGCTTTTGGTGGTAGCTTTGCATACAAATGATGTATTTTTTTAGGTCTTGTAATGCGATCTTCGACAATGAAGTTTAATAATTCCAATAAGGTTATAGCAGTTTGTCTATCATCTTTTAGGTCCATTTCTCCAGGGTGTACCGCGTTATTACCTATTACTCTAAGGGCATCTAAACTTTGCTGTATTTCTATAGGCAATCCTTTTTGTACCAACTGACCTATTCGATCATTGATTGTTCCTTTTGTTTCGCCTAGATGTGGTAATAACATATCAAGCGCTAAACGAGATAATGCTGCGGAAGCCCGTGGAGATAATCCCAAAACTGATGAAGATTCTTTGAAAATTATTTTTACTTCATCCGGCATATCAATTGTTGGTGTAGGAGCAACTGGATCTTCTTTTGGGTAGATTATAGTCTCATCCAAAAAAATAATAACAGGATCTATATCTGGATGTTGATTTTTTTCTGGATAATGGAGGTCGAACTCTTTCATCCATATTTCTAAATGTTCACAACTATCACATACAGACCGCAGTAAAAGAGAAGTATTGAAGGGCTCATAACTTACCCTTGAATAACTGTGAGAGGTTCTACCCTCGCATCCCGGACAATAGTAAGTATTTTTCTTGACATATTTAAATCCATCTTCATCATCGACAAATAAATAACTCATAAAAGGTAACTCCGTTCTTTTTTTAATAATATTATACACTGAATTTTTACAAAATAGGAGGAAAAAACAAATGACTAAAACGGTAGAATTCAGACCAACAATTAAGGCAGTGAAAATGAACAAAGGCGGCAAACAAGAGGTTGTGCTTTACATCGATAACGGATCCCTGGGGGGCAAGTTCGAAAGCCTGTCGCAGCTGATTGGTGAAGCCGTGAACGTGGTTATCCAGCCAAGTGTGATTTCCTACAGAATTCCATACGATCGCGAAACTGGTGAGCCACAACTGAAATATGTAGTGGATCAAAACGGAATGGTAACTGAGGTGAAAGAGGAGCAATTGGCTCTGGATGAATTTGGTCCAAACACATCATACAAGAATTTCTTGATCGAAATGGGGGATGTGGACAATTATATCAAGTCCACAAATGCACTCACGTTGCCACCACATATCGAATTAAATCCACGCGAAATCCTCTTTATGTTGGATGATGGAAATAGTTATGAAGAGATTGCAGAGGAGTTAGAAGTGAAGGAAACGGCCGTAATATCTGAACTTGAAAAAGCACGTTTACACTTTGCGCCTTATGCATCCGCTTGGTTGTCTGGGAAAGAGTAGGTAAATCCAATGACATTATCAAAAGAGCTACTTAATCATATTGCTGAGTTGGAGAAAATCAAAAATTGGGAGAAATTACCCAAGGATGACCCACGAATTACTAAGCTGCAGGAACTATCAAAAGCTTCGGAAACTAGGAAACCCACACCAAAGAACGGTAAGCGAGTTGTTGTTTTTAAGAAAGGAAAATTTGTCCAGGCATTCGGTAGCGCAGCAGAGGCAGCAGAAGCCTTAGGCATGAAAGCTGATGCTGTCCAGGCAATAGCGAGAGGCGAGAGAAGACCACCAAAGGGCTTCAGAATCGAATACATAGAAAGCGAGGTGGTTGGATGAATAGTATCAACATGGTTGGCAACCTAGGACGGGATCCGCAGTTGAACGCAGCCGGAACGATGGTAAGCTTCAGCGTCGCGGTAAAGAGGCCATTCAAAGATAAACAAACCGGGGAATACATATCTGACTGGTTTAATTGCAAAGCATTTAATAAAACGGCTGAACTGATTCATAAGCATTTCTTCAAGGGGTCGCAGATTGCTTTCTCCGGACGTCTTCAGAATAATCATTACGAGAAGGACGGCCAGAAGATCCGACAAGAAGAAATCGTGATTGATAGCATCACCTTTATTTCGCAAAAAAACGACGTTAGCGGAGGTTTCAATAACGAACGGGTAAATAATCAAAGTTCAAATTCAAATCAAAATGGGGGTAACAATCAATTCAATCAGAACGGTTTTGATGATCTCAATAATCATTCGGACCCGTTCGGTGGTATTCAAGGTGATCCATACGATATTGAAGATGACGATCTGCCGTTTTAATTTTCAAATTCGTGTGAAGGCGGTGAGTTGTCACGAAATTCAAATGGCTGAAAGAATATCGAGAATTGGATGAAGAGATTGCCTTCATTAAATGGAATCTGAACAAGAGTGAACTTGAATTGTCCAGATGGGAAGAAGGCGATCTGTCGAAAGTCAGGTTAACCAATGAATCAAAAGGAGCTCGCGTGGAAGAAGTCATTAAGAAGCTTGAAAGTGATTTGATGTTTCGAGAGGAATTAAAGGCATCCTTGATGCTGCTTATAAACACTTTCAAAGGTAACGATAACCAGATTCTCAAAAAGAAGTATGTTGAAGGAAAAAGTCTAGAAGTTATTGCTGAAGAACTAAATTATTCCAGCGGCTACATACGACAGAAACATGCCGAACTTAGAAGACGTTTAGACTTCTTGGACGATTGGGAAGCCGCAAAACAGAAATATGAAATGTAATAACTTTGTTATGACATAAGAGTGATGGTTTCATTGCTTTCCATGCATTATTCTAATAACATAACAAATCGACGAAAGAGCAGCTGCTGATGTGGCTGCTCTTTTTGTTGAGAAAGGAGTCGAGAAAGTGATTACGAGAAAAGATAGGTTCAATGCCTTGTTCGCCCAAATTTTGGCAGAAGGTGCAGATTTAAAGATTGAGATAAATAATCCTGATTTGCCTCAACGCGAAATGATTATCAACCCAAACGCTAATGTCACTGCAAAGGTTGCATATTACAACGAGGCTTATAACGATGATATGTGTTTAAAAAGAAACCCTGAAATAAGGATGGAGTCTCCTAGCTTTTTTTACATCGATGATTTGCGATAGCACGTAGTGAATATTAAAGGAGTGTTTGCTGATGGTTCAAGATTTGCAGAGCGTTCATGATGATGTTCAGTATTTGATTAGAGAATTACAGGAAGCAGCAACTCATTTAGAAAGAGCGTTGTACATGCGGAATAGACTCAAGACGAAGTATCGTTCCGTTGATCAGATGATGGACGCGGTTGTTCAGGATTACAAGACTCACGAGAAGCAAGGAGAAGGGAGGTGATCTAACATCTTCCAAGCTATCGGAAAGGTAGCAACAGCATAGGAGTTGATGGCAATCACGTATGGACTACAGCACTTTAGCCAATCGGAAAGCGTTCTACGCATCCAGAGCTTGGCGAGAGACGAGGGTATGGATCCTCAAGCGTGACAACTATGAGTGCCAAGAATGCAAGAGGCAAGGCAGAGTATTTGTTTCGGACATGAAGCCAGACAAGCAGAAGACATTGGACGTCGACCATATCAAAAGCCTGGGAAAATATCCTGAGCTAGCGTTGGTCCATTCGAACTTAGAAACACTTTGCATCAAGTGCCACAACAAAAAGGAAGGGCGCTTCTTTCAAGGGAAACCAAACAAATGGGCTCATGATGAATATTGGTGAAATTCACGGGAATATTTCTGATCAGTAACACCCCCCCGGTCGAAAAAAATCGGGGTTTTAACAAATATGGAAAAACGGTGCATAGGGTCAACTTCGCGACTGCGCCATCGTTATGGGACCCCCTCCCCCCCCTCGTCTTCAACTACAAAATGAAAGGAGTTGATGTGATGGATACAATCGGAAATAGAATGCGCGCCCTGAGGTTAAACCAGGGAATGACTCAGAGCGAAGCAGCACAGAAGTCTGGCATTTCAGAAAATTATTATTCGCGGATCGAGACGGGAAAAAATTCTCCGTCTTTGGAAAAGCTGACAGCCATAGCGAAAACGTTAGGCGTCTCACTATTCCATCTGCTGAACGATCGTATCGAAGAAATGGAAAACCGTGTCGAAATCGAAGAAGTCCGTCTTTGCAATATTTTCAAGGGTATTCCGGACCATCAATTCCAACTTGTAGAAGGCTTGATCAAACAGGCTGCCAGACTACGTGTCCTGCTCGACGATAATTGGAAAGATATTTTGGAAAATGGCGAATACGAAAAATTTAGCCAATCGGAAACGCAAACGCCGTATGACCGGAAAAGGCCGATAGTTGAAAACTACGACAATCGCGATAAGACCTATCAGAACGTTATTCGGCAATTGACAGAACTGCTGCCAAAAGATGGCGCGCCTAAAAAAAATCAGCGCAGCAAACTATTAGGTCGATGATATGTTGTACTCGAAGTATGTTGATGCCTATTACGAAAAATGGAAATCGGGAAGATATGTATTATGCAACAAAAATCTACAGCTTTTAGAATTTCTTGAAAGAGATATTCTGCCATATGATGATATTTATTATTTCGATGATCAGAAGATAGAGGACTATATCGATTTTTCAGAGACCTGGTATTTCGAACTGGACGATTGGGAAAAGTTTATTGTTCCTTTTATTTTCCTGTTTCGGGTGGAAGATGACGAGGTTGTTTTTGATGAGTTCGTTATCGTTGTTGGACGAGGGGCCGGAAAGAATGGTTTTGTTTCGACGTTGTCTCATTACTTTATAAGTAGTCTGCATGGTGTTGATAATTACGACATAACGCTTGTGGCCAACTCTGAAAAGCAGGCAAAGCGTTCTTTTAGCGATGTTCGCTTAATAATAACAAAACGCGGCAATGAAGCTTTGAATGCTAATCCGCCCACAGAGTACAAAGAAGCCCATCCTAATGAGGAATACGGAGAGTTCGAAGGTTACAAATCGCGGATTACATCGCTGGAAACACAATCGGAAATTATCTTTGTTGCAGCTAACTCTTCAACCCTTGATGGCGGACGCGAGGGCTGTATCATCTACGATGAATTTCATGAAATGGAGGACAGCTCCATCCCAGACGTTCTCGGAGGCGGTATTGGTAAGACACAATGGGGAAGACAGTTTTATATTGGGACAAAAGGTTTCGTGCGTGGCGGTTACTTTGATGAAAAGTACGCCAGGTGCGAGGCTATTTTAAATGGTGAAGAGGATTTCAATGGCATTTTCCCGTTCATCAACGAGCTTGATGATATTGAAGAGATGGATGATCCGACATTGTGGCCGAAGGCGAATCCTTCCCTGCAGGAACCTTTGACGAAACGTGCAAAGCGTTTAATTCGGACTATGAAAAAAGAGTATACCGAATTAAATTATTCTCCTTCTAAGCGTCCTGCATTTGTTACAAAGCGGATGAATGTTATCGAGGGAGACACGGAACACTCCGTTGCTTCGAAGGGGGAGCTGGATGCTACACGTCGACCGTATTTTGAGTTAGATGGATTGACGCCCCTATATTCGCTTGACTATGGGAGTGTGCGTGACTTTGCCAGTTGTGGCGCTTTATTTAAACAAGATTTAGATTATGCATTCTTGCAACATAGCTTTGTTATCAAAAATTTCGTCGATGTGCATTATGGCTATTCCAATAGCGCAAATCAGTCGGGCGGGGAAAAGAAAGCCCCTATCAAGAAATGGGAAGGAGACGGCCTTTTAACGGTCATTGACGAACCTTCACTGAATCCGCAACACATTGTGGATTGGTTTGTGATGGCCCGGGAGATGTACGGTGGAAACAAAATTATCGCCGACAACTACAAACTCGATATATTGAGACCTTTACTAGAAGCTGAAGGTTTCGAAGTCGAATCGATCCGGAGGCCGCAAGCTATACATCCTTTGATAGCGTCCAGAATCGAAGACGCGTTTGCGAATAACAAAATAATTTTCGCGGATGATGACATGATGCGCTGGTATACGAATAACGTTTTTGTAAAAGAAACGAGTGTCGGGAAGATATTCCTGAAAAAAGAAGCGGTGAAGCGAAAGACAGATGGATTTCAAGCTCTTGTTCATGCTATGTACCGCGCGACAGAACTGGATGAGCAATCTGCATTCGTTTTAGATGATATAGATTTTTAAATTTTAAAGGAGGTGAGAAAATAACTTGGGATTTTTGGATGCAATATTTAAAAGGAATTCAGAACTTTCGTTTATGTTTGATACCGAATTTTTCGTTTCCGCATCAACGCGCATTCACATGAAACATTTGGCAGTTGAAACCTGTGCGAATTTTTTGGCCAGGACGATAAGTCAATCGGAGTTCCGGGTGAAAGCAGACGGCGTCTATGTTAAAGATGAGCTGTATTACAAAATGAATGTCCGCCCAAACAAAAATCAAAGTGCTACTGAATTTTGGGAGCAAGTCATTATTAACATGATTTACGACAACGAAGTGCTGATCATTCAGTCAGACGACGAAGATCTACTGATTGCGGATGATTTTACGCATAATGAATATGCGGTATATGAAGATACGTTTACGGATGTCACTATTGGTGATTATACGTTCAAACGCGTCTTTAAGCAGTCTGAAGTCTTGCATATGCGCTACGCAAATAAAAACCTGCAACCGTTGATAGATGGTCTTTATAAAGATTATGCAGATCTATTTTCAAGCGTTCTGGGTGCCCAAAAACGAAAGAATCAAATCAGGTCGACTGTTAGCATTGATAGTTCTGTTGCCAAAGATGCAGAGAAAATGGCGAAGTTACAGGCTTATATAGACAAACTTTATAAATCAATTAGAAAAAACACAGATGTGGCCGTTGTTCCGGAGCAACCTGGATTTGGTTATAAGGAGCATGCCAGCGGCACGGGTAATCAAAGTGTGGATGAAATCAATAAAGTGACGAATGGATTTTTGGATCAGATTGCGATGGCTATCGGGATCCCAGCAGGTCTTTTGCACGGCGACCTGGCAGGCGTGAAGGAGATTACGAAAAGCTATACGGTATTCACGGTGAAGCCGATGCTGAAGAAGATTCGTGATGAATGCAACAGTAAATTCTTCACGATGAAAGAATACCTTTCTGGAAGCTTTCTGGAAGTGAAAATTGCTTCGTATGAGAGTATTTTTGATCTTGCTGTTGCCATCGACAAATTGGTTTCCTCTGGGACGTTCAACCGAAGAGAACTCAGAGGTGAAGCAGGGTTCGACACACCTGAGAGCGAAGAGTTCGATAAATTCTATATCACAAAAAATTACATGGAGGAGGGGAAAGAAGATAGTGAGCAAAAAACTTAATTCCTTAAAAAAGAAAAACCCGATTCAGACAAGGATTTCCATCGAAGCTGAATCAGAAGAAAAAATTCAATTGCTGCTATATGGCGACATCGGTCAATACTACTCCTGGTCTGGGATTAGTTTGGACGGTGTCGTTTCTGCTTTGGCTGGAAAGTCAGCGGACACGATTGAAGTTTTCATCAATTCATACGGCGGAGACATGTTTGAGTCAATAGCAATCAAAAACTATTTAATGCGCCGGCCTGAGAAAGTCATCACGTATGTCGATGGCATTGCCGCAAGCGGCGGATCGTTGATCGCTATGGCAGGTGATGAAATCATCATGCCAAAAGATGCGCAACTAATGATCCACAACCCCTGGACCATTGCTGCAGGAAATGCAGAAGACTTTCGAAAATTGGCGGATGAAATGGACAAGGCGAATACGTCTATCCAAGAAACGTATCTCACTCACTTTACCGACACTCGCGAGAAACTTGGTGAATTGCTGGCAGCCGAATCTTGGTTGACTGCAGAAGAGGCTTTAGCTTATGGATTAGCAACCAGCATTACAGACGCAGCGGAACCCGCACCACCGCCGCCAGATTCAGCGGAACCACCTGCAGAACCGAAAGAGAATAAAGTAAACCGTATCGCTGCATTACTAAACTTATAAAAACGGAGGAAAATTTAAATGACTATTAAATTTAACAAAACAGAATTATTCGCGGAAGCAAAAGCGAAATTATCCGCAGTATTATCCAACCCTGAAAGTACTGAGGAGGAGCAGAGATCCGCTTATCAAAATTACCTGGAAGTGATGCAAAATGAAATCGTGAAAGCTGTATCCAGCCAAGTAAATAACGAAATGTTGGATCGTAGCATTTTGCAACAACGTGGCCAAAACGTTTTAACATCAGAAGAAACTAAATTCTTCGCGGCTGTAGCTAATAGCGGTGGTTTCTCGGACGACACAATTCTGCCGGTTACGACACAAGAACGCGTGTTTGAAGATTTGGTACAAGAACATCCTTTATTAGCGGAAATCGGGTTGGAGAATTTAGGAGCTGTAACGCGTTATATTGACTCAGACCCAACAAAAGCATATGCATGGGGCGACCTTTTTGGAGGAATTGCAGGACAAATTGCTAGTGCATTCTCTGAATCAACTGTTGGGCAATTAAAGCTTACAGCATTCGCCGCAATTCCTACTGACATTGAAGAACTGGGTCCAAAATGGATTGAACTTTATGTTCGTACAGTATTGTCAGAATCTTATTCATTCGGTTTAGAGTTTGGGTTCGTGAATGGTGGTGGCGCTGTTGCCAAACAACCTGTTGGTTTGACAAAGGATGTGGATCCTGAAACAGGTGCGGTAACGACAAAAACCTCAATCGGAACTTTGACATTTGCACCATCACAATATGGCGAAGTAGTAGCAGGAGAATTGTATAACGTTGTTAAAGCGTTATCTGTTGATGCTGAAGGCAAATCGCTAAAAGTTAACAACAAAGTAGTTATGGTAGTAAACCCAATTGATGAAATCGCAGTACAAATGCGTAATACAATCCAAACCACTAACGGACAATGGGTGACGGCTCTGCCTTACAACATCAAAGTTATTCCATCGGAAGAAGTTGCAGTAGGAAAAGCATTATTCTTTATCAAAGGTCGTTACAAAGCAAGATTGGCTGGTGGGGTGAAGGTTAAGAAGTTTGACCAAACATTAGCAATCGAAGATGCAACTTTGTACACACTGAAACAGTTTGCTAACGGAGAACCGAAAGATAACAAGGCCGCATTGCTGTATGACTTGGATATCCAATTTGCTCCGCTGACAACTACGACAACGACAGCCCCAGCGACAACTACGACAACAACAGGTGTCTGATAAGGAGCTGATTTAATTGGCGATTACAGATCAAATTGTATATGACTTCAAAGAGCGGATGCGCATCGGGGATTATGAGGATGATAATCTGAAACGAATCCTCGAAGCATGTGAACAGGATTTGCTTTACAAGTGTGGCGATTATGATATTGAAACTGAATATGTCTTCAGGGAATTGGTTTTCCAGAGAGCGCGTTATGTGTATAACGACTCTCTTGAATTTTTTCAAGCAAATTTTCAAAGTCAGATTAATGCATTGGGAATGGGAAAGGCATTATCCGCCATCCAGGTTGACGAGAACGGCGACGTGATTGAGGTGGTTCCAGAGTGATTTCCAGAACGTACAATCCTCCACGTGTCAATAATGGGGATTTCAGGACGAAAGTAGAGTTTTATGAATTTGTACCAGTTGAAGGTCCGGAAGCTGGCGAAGAGGTCAAAAAAACACTTTTCGTTTCATTCGCAAAAATCGATGAGGTTTGGATGCGTGATCTGGAGTTGGCGAAATACAACGGCACGTTATCCGATCTGACTATCAGCATTAGAGACCCTTTTAAAATATACGTACCAACAAACAAGCATTTGCTTAAAATCTATGCGGCCGGGTACGAAACCACAGTGTATAAAATCAAAGAGGTTCAGCCGGCCTTACAATCACGCGACGTTGTAAAAATAATCGCGGAGGTGAAAAGCTGATGGGGGTAAATATTACCGGATTGAAATCATTGCAGGCAGAACTCGAAAAGAGATTCGGACAAGCGAAGATGCAAGAATTAAGTGACCAGGCATTGCTTGAAGGAGCCGAAGTCATCAAAAAAGAACTTGAGCAAAACTTTGAATCCTTCAGAGATACCGGTGCTTCCATTGATGAAATCACAATATCCGGTCCTAAAGACGGTCCTAATGGCAGGCGCCGAGATATCCACTGGGTTGGTCCGAAAGACCGCTATCGTCTGATCCATATTAATGAGTGGGGGACGATTAAAAATCCTAACCCGGCCGGTAAAGGGAAGGTTGCTGCATCTTTGGATGGCGGTAAAAAAGCCTATCGCTCAGCAGTTAAAAAGGTGCTGGAGAAAGGACTTTGAGAGGTGATTAGATGGATACATTAAATAAAATCTATGAAGCATTATCAGCTGATTCCATCATTTATGCTGCGGTCGAGAATCGTATCAAATATTACGAATACCCTGAGACTGGAACAGTAGATAAAGCGTACATCATCATTGATCCGCTGCAGCCGCCGATGCCTGATGATTATGCCGATAATGATTGGTTAACCGAAGAGCATCTAATACAGATTGATATTTGGTCCAAGTCCCGGGAAGAGAAGGACATACTCGGGGAACGGATTAGGAGTGTAATGAAAAACATAGGGTTTTACCAAAGCGGCGGGGGGATTGATGAATATGACAAGGATGTCAAAATATATCGAGACGCTCGCAGGTATTTAGGGAAATTCTACAGAAACGACATTTGAAAAGGAGTGCAGATAAATGCCAGAAAAGAAATATTTGTCATCTACAGGGGTAGATGAATTTTACTACGGTTTGTTGAACACCGGAGAATCAGAAATTGTAGCAGCCGCTCCTGAACGAGTAAAGTTTTTGCAGGAGATTGAAGTAGCGATGTCATCCGAGATTACAAGAGCATACGGGGATAATACAGTAGCTGAATTAGGTGTATCCCAGGGCGGTGTCACTGTCAGCGGAAATTTCCATACGATTCCGCAATCAGACAAAAATGCATTGCTTGGATTGGAAGTAACTGCAGGAGGTCTAGCTGCTCACGGATCCAGTGATAATCCGCCTTACGTTGCAGTTATTTTTGCCAAAACATATGAAGATGGATCGAAAGAATATGTAGGCTTGCCAAAAGGGAAGTTCCTGAAAACTAGCATCAAAGGGACATCTAAACAAGGCAATACCACTTTCAACCAGGATGCAATCAGCGCGGAATTTATGGATCGTGCCGTGACAGGTTTCACGAAACAAAAATCGGTTGTAGTCGGGGCAGATGATGCAGCGGCAACTGTTAAACGTAATGCCATCTTCCAAGCTATTTTCGGCGTGGCATATCCGACTACGACAACCACCACTACAGGTGTTTAACGTGGTATAGGGTATGAAATATATCCTTTGTCAGCCAGCAATCAAACGATTTGAATGGGAATTGGAAGTCTGTATCACTCGGCTGAAAAAACTCGGAATCACTGACATTGTCCTGCTGTTCGCGCAGTGGGATAGTGACATTCCAAAACATTTTGAGGAAACTCACGGAGTGGAAGTTCACGTTTACAGCGATGCTGATCGCGAAAGAACGTACATCCCCAGTGTCAAACCTTATCTTTGGATGAAATACCTTGAGGAAGACAAAATGCGTGAACAAGGCTCATATTTTTACTTTGATAGTGATGTGTTGTTCAGAGAAATACCGGAACTGAATCCGACTGAAGATACCTGGTATGCATCAGACTGCAGCGGTTATATTGGGTTGGATTACATCGATGGCAAGGGCGAGGACTTGCTGGAGCGTATGTGTGAAGTTATCGGAATAGATCCTACTTTGATCAGGAAGAATCGGTCGGTTGGCGGGGCTCAGTGGATTATCAAAAAACCAACTCATGAATATTGGAAAAAGGTTTACGAGGATTCCGTAAAGCTGTACAAGTTCCTATCAGATGTGGAATCCGAATATATCGGTAGAAATGGCGTGGGATATGTGCCAATCCAGAAATGGACCGCTGAAATGTGGGCGCAGCTTTGGAACGTCAATCATTTCGGGAAAACGGTGAAGGTGGATAAACAATTGGATTTTAGTTGGCCAAACGACCCGATTGCCCGTTATCAGGAAGCAAAAATATTCCACAATGCTGGTGTTGTTGATGGGAACCAAGGTTTATTCTTCAAAGGGCAGTATGTTGAACACTCTCCATTAAGCGAGGACTTGAGTTTCGTTGACAAAAACAAAGCGTCTTATGAGTATGTCAAAGCGATCCAGGAGGTGAATCAAGTGGCAAAGTATAGAGTAATCGAATCATTCGGGGATCTGCAGGATAATGGGAAACCATACAAAGCGGGCGATGGGTATCCGAGGCCGGCAAACAAGAAGGTTTCAAAAGAGCGAATTGAAGAGTTAAGCACAATCAAAAATGCAGCAGGAAGGCCTTTTATCGAAAAGGTTAGCGAAGAAAAGGGCGAGTAGCGTTACTCGTCCATTTTTTACGTACAGGAGGAAAATAATGGCGAATTTAAAAAGAAATATGATCGAACTTGTTCTCGAAGTAAAAGAGGGCGAAATCATCACCAAGAAATATGTGACCCCGGTATTCATTCCGTTAAGCGTGGTGTATGAAGCAATCGATTTGATGGCTGAATTGAACTCCAGAAAATCTGGCCAGGCTGAAAAAGATATGATCGACAAGGTCCTGATCTTCGTTGCTGAAAAAGTCTACAATAATCAATTCACCCGGGATGACCTGTTCAATTATTTACATGGTCCAGGAGCGATCAATGAACTGTTTATGCAAGTCCTTTTTGTTGCGAGAGGGGAACAGACCGAAGAAGCAAAAAAGTATCTGGAGATCCAGTAGACGAAGAAGATTTTACTCCTGAGAAACAGAAGGAAAGTCTGGACAAGATGATCCTGGAACTGATCAAACAAGGGAAGGATATTAATACGATTCTAGACATGCCTTACAGCTTCCTGATCGATGTCCTTCGCGAAGAACATAAACCTGAACGCAAACGGTCGCTTATCGCTGCCTTTGGTGGTTAGTTGGCAGAAAGGAGGTAAGAGATGTCAGAAAGAATAGAAGGTCTCTCCATTGGGCTTGATCTCGATAGCGTACAAGTCGAGAGCGGTCTCCAGGATTTAAACAAGAAACTAGCCCTGGTAAATAGTGAAATGAAGGCAAACCTGTCAGCTTTTGATAAAGGCGATGCCTCTCTAAAAAAGTATCAAACACAACTTGATGGACTTAATAAAAAGTTGGAAATCCAAAAGACAAAAGTCGATGGAGCCCGGCAAGCCTACGAGAAGATGGCCAAGGCACACGGAGAAGGCTCAAAAGAAGCCGATGCCGCCGCTACTGCCTATAACAAGGAACTGGCAAGCTTGAATAATCTGCAGCGCTATATCGGCAGCGTAACGACAGAGATGAACAAATCGCATTCAGCCTTTACAAAATACGGCGATCAGTTGACTGGCATATCCGAAAAGGCCGGTAAACTTGGTGATGGATTAACCAAGACAGTAACCCCAGCAGTCCTCGCTTTAAGTGCGGCAGCCGTTTTAAGTGCTACAAATGTAGCTGATGCGACGGCTAAAATTAAAGTCAATCTTGGCGGGACCGCTGAAGAAGCCGAAAGAGTTGGCGGCATCGCGAATGATGTCTTTAAGGACGGCTGGGGCGAGTCGCTTGATTCCGTGACTACTTCCTTGCTTAATGTTAAAGGACAATTGACGGGCATATCAGATGTCGATTTGGGTGCTATCACAAAGATGACCATCGCCTTGGAAGAATCACTTGGTATGGATCAAGCCGAAAGTTTACGCGGTATTAATGCACTGATGGAAACCTACGGAATGACCGCTTACGAGGCCTTTGATTACATGGTAGCGGGGGCACAGAAGGGCCTAAACAAGACAGATGAACTCGGGGATAACTTGGCTGAGTATGCGCCGCTATGGGAGCAGAATGGTTATTCGGCCCAAGAAATGTTTAACACTCTTCAAGCCGGACTCGATGCCGGAGCTTATAACCTGGACAAGGTGAATGACCTAGTCAAAGAGTTTGGGATCCGCATTGGTGACGGAACGGTGAAGGCTGCAGTCGAAGAGATGGGCGGTAGTTGGAAGGAGCTCTATAATACCTGGGAGGCTTCTGGGGAATCGAATGATGATTTGTTCAGAAGAATGTCTCAGAACTTGGCCGCTATTGAAGATCCGCAAGAGAAAGCAAATGCCTTGTCGATGCTTTGGGGATCGATTGGGGAAGATGCCGGGGTTAAGGTAGTTGAAGCTTTGGGAACTGTCACAGAGCAATACGGAGAAGTGAATGGTGCTGCTCAAGGTGTTATAGATACTTTAGAAGAAACACAGTCGCAGAAATTCCAAGCTATGTTTCGCGATATGACTGATACGCTCGTGCCGTTAGGGGATATTCTACTTGAAATGGGCGAAGAGGCACTGCCAATCCTGGAAGATGCCGTCGATAATTTGACGGATGCCTGGAACGATTTGAGCCCGGATATGCAGGAGAATGTCGTGCAATGGGGATTAGTAGCAGCTGCTGCAGGACCGATTGTGAAAGTGTTCAGCAGTGTTACTGGCGGCTTAGGAGCAATGTTGAAGTTGCTCCCTAGTGTTACAACGGGGCTTGGCGCAGCTGGAGTGACTGGTGCTTTGGGTGGTGTTTCTGGCGCGGCAACAGGAGCCGGAGGAGCTGCAGCCTTGTTCGCAAATCCTTGGGTTCTTGGCATCGGGGCGATAACCTTGGCTGCTACTGGCGTAGGGACTTTCATCTATCAGGAAATGACGAAAGATTCATCCAATCACGAAGCGTCGGTCGCTGCAACAAAAGGGAAATACGAAGAATGGTTTGACGCCGTAACCGAAGGCGCAAACGGCATGGTAAGTTCCCAAGAGCAAATCCAAGGTGCAATCAAAGGTACTGCATCAACTATAGCTGAAGAAACAGCAAGACTGAAAGAACAAAATACCCTTGTCACAAATGCAATAGATGATTTGTGGGACGGTGGGTATGAGTGGAACGAAAAGTTTTTCACGTCATTCTCCGAACCACTCGCACGAAATGTGGACGGCATCAAGGACAAATTAAAAGAACTAAAAATGACAGACGATCAAATCAGTGAGATTGAAGAAAGTTACAACAACTATTCTTTGACTATTGGAAACACGATGGCTGAGATTTTGTCCACCTTCACTGCCGGAAAAGTCGTCACTGAGGAATTGGCAAATGCAACGATAAATGCCAATAACGCTGTCACAGAAGAAATTATAACTGGACTAACTGCTCAAAAAGATGCGGAACAGGTGCGCATTGATGAAATGTTAGCGAATGGTGTGATCACCCAAGAAGAATACAACAAGCGCGTGCAAGAGAACGGTATGCACTACGCTATGTTGACTCAAATTACGCAGAACGCCAACGATGAAATTAATGCGATAATCGCAGCGGCGTCCTTGGAAAACCGACAACTGACAGCTGAAGAAACCGCTAGTATGATTGACAGTTATATTACATTGTCTGAGAACAGTGGTAAAAGCATGACGGAAATCGCAGAAGGACAAGATGCTTTATCTGAAAATATGCGGAACATGGTGAGCGAGGTTGCTATCGCTTCGTTGGAACAATCAGGGGCCTTGTCTGAAAGTGCAGCTTCTCAGATCGGCTCTCTCGGATCTGTTCAGGATAAAGTCGGCGCTTTACAGTGGGCTTTAGAGTATTACAACCGTACAGGTATCCCTGCAAAAACAATAAACATTGACGTATCCCCTGCTTTACAAGCTATTGCTGATTTACAACAACGACTCTACAATATTCCTGACGAACAGGTCTATATCAACGTTCAAGAGAATCGGGTTTATACGGCAACAAGCAAAACTGGCTCACTTGGAGTAGGCTATGCAACAGGTACCGACTCGCACGTCGGTGGTCCAGCGGTCCTCGGTGACGGTGGTCGAGAAGAGCCGTTCATGACGCCTAGTGGGGTCTTCGGGGTTTCTCCATCAACTGACACACTTTACCCGAATCTTCCAAAAGGAACGAAGGTATGGCCAAGTATTCAACACTTCAGGATGGACATCCCACACTTTGCGACAGGTGTTGAAGGCAGCACGGAAGCACAAAGGTTGATTGCGAGTTTTGGGAAAAGAGACACATCCGGCGAAAGTTCTGGATCAAACAGTGTGAGTAATTCAAACCAGACCACTACCGAAATCCATAACCATTTCAACATTACGGCTTACGGTGAATTACCGAACAAAACTGTTAAAAACATTACTGAAAAAATATCACGAGAACTTAAAAATATGAATGATCGGAAGATTATCAATAGAGGGGAGAAGGTGCATTGAAACCAGGAAGCTTTTATTTGAATGGTGTGCATAGCGATGACATCGGAGCGCTCATATCGGAACGGCCCATAATTGAAATGCCAAACAGGAAAATCGAATTAAAAGAGATTCCTGGTGTTAACGGTGCAATCCCTTTTGATGACGGGTCCTACAGCAATACGCAGATGGCACTCGAAATTTTTTATATGACGGAGGAGGAAGAAGATTTGCCGCTGCAACGGAGCAGAGTGGCAGCTTCTTTTTTGTTTAACCGATATGTGGAATTTATCCCATACTTTGATTCTGAAAAAATATACAAGGTGATCAATACAGAATATCCTCGCTTCAAGGGAAATAGTACGTTTCGGCACTTTGATGTATTTGAAGTAACTTTTTCTGTGAAGCCCTTTAAATATTTGATAGGCAGCGGCACTTATGAATTGCTAGAGGGCGCAACCATTTTAAATCCGACACCCTATGAGGCTGAACCGTTGATCACTATCCAAGGTAGCGGTGATTGCACGCTGACAATAAACGGCATAGAGTATGTGGTCAAAAATATCGTTGATGAGGTCATCCTGGATAGCGAAATCCAACACTGCTATAAAACCGTGAACGGTCTGCTTGTAAACGAGAATAGTAAGATGCATTCCATCGACTTTCCTGTTTTAGTTCCCGGAAACAATGTTATCACGTGGACGGGCGTCGGAGTTACTGCAGTTAACATCAAACCGAAATGGAGATCCCTCGTATGAAACCAATTCTATACAAAGCAGGTGAAACAGACTTTAATCATAATGGCATCGGGACATTAGCAGAGACAATCGCATGCGAAGTGACTGAAGAACGTAACGGCGAATTTGAACTGTATCTGGAATATCCGGCATCTGGCTTGCATTACGCGGAGATTCAGGAGTTATGTCTTGTAAAGGCAAAGCCTAATTCAGTTGATGCTTTGCATCTTTTCAGGGTCTATGAACGTCAGCTAGATACGATTACACAGGTCTTGTCAGTTTACGCGACAAGCATCTCCAATGACCTTGGCGGTAATTTGGTTCAAAGCGTCGCTTCCAATGATATTACGCCTCAAACAGCCCTTGATGTGATGAAGAATAGTTTAATTCAACCTACTAATTTCATATTTCATTCGGATATCAATGCAACCAATAGCATTGACTGGAAGATGCGGAATCCATTAAATTGCATAGCTGGCGAAGAGGGGTCTTTGTTGGATGTGTTTGGTGGAGAGCTAAAACGGGGAAATGATTTTATATGGCTATATGCTGAGCGCGGCCGCGACAACGTTGCAACGATTCGCCATGGGAAAAACTTGACAGGTCTGGAGGCCGAGTATTCAACTAAAGGTTTAGTAACACAGATTCTGCCCTACTTTACACACACTCCTGAAGGAAGCGAGGCGGAAGAGACCGTTATCGGCAGTCTTGTCATTTCTCAGTACGCGAACAATTACCCGGTCACAATGATTCTGCCGGTCGATTATTCTAGTGACGATCGAGTGACGGATTTCGCTAGTTTGGATACTGCAGCTTCTAATTATTTTATTGAAAATGCCGGGATTGATAAACCAAGTATAGCGATGGATGTGGATTTGGATGACTTGTCTGACAGCAGCGAGTATGAACAATTCAAGTCATTTGAGAATGTCGAAGTGTGCGATACCATAACTGTTTACTCAAAGCAGTTTGATGTAAACCTAACCGCGAAGGTGACGCAAATAGTATTTGATGTACTCAGAGAGAAGAACCAATCACTGAAAGTCGGGTCAGTGAGAACGAGCTTTTATGATGACCTGAAGAGTGGTTACAAAGACTTAGTAAAAGAGGTTACTGTATCGCTTACCAACACCATCGAGAAAGCCGCGAACGGCAAAAACCGCGTCTTCAGGGGAGTTGACGAACCGACGACCGGAATGGTCAAAAATGATGTGTGGTACAAGCCAGTCGGTGATGGAGAAATCAAGATGCATGTCTATGATGGCGCATTTTGGAACGAGGAAGCATATTCCGCTGACTCGCTCGGAGGGACAGTAAACTTTGCGAACATTAATGCAATTAACTTAAATCTGAATGCTTTGACCACGGCCAGCATTACCGGCGCTAACTTCTGGCTAAACCTCATCACCGGCATCATGCAGTTCACGAATCCAGAATCAGGCGACACGCTGAATCTCGATCAGGCGAAAATCATCTTTGGCGCAGGTACTACTTATGAGCGGATACTTGCCTATACATCCGAAGGCTTGAAGATGTTCCCGGGGCCAAACAATATAGGCACAAATCTGAACACCTCGCTCCGATTGCACGGCGGGATCACGTATATCGACTTTTTTGACGATATTACTGGTAGCGTTCCGGAGAATACGAATCGGGCCCGTGTGGAATCCAATGGCGAATATATATACCTGCGAACTGCAAATGGGGAAGTCGTCAGGGTTGTGGATTGGGGAGGCAATCCGCGTGATATCGTTGCGAGGGACTTCGTTACGTCCGATCCAAACAATCCATCCTATCATCATGCTGATCGCTGGGAGACGCCGCGTGACGGAAATCGGAGCCTTGTAATTAGTCCGAATGGAACGGGGTCTCTGTATATTTCAGATCCGGCAATGACAGCTTTTTACAATGTCAAGGCTTCCGATTTTATCGTATCCTCATCCGAAACGATTAAGACGAACATTGTACCTTCCGAAATAAGAGCTTTAGATCAGATTAAGGATTTGAAAGTGGTTGAATACGATTTGGTGAAAGATGTGGAAGAGGGGACCATTGATAAGCAGCTAGGGTTCATCGCTGAGAACAGTCCTGCTATTTCGAACCCTACTAATGATGCCATTAGTTTATATAAGGTCAATGCTTTGGCCACAAAAGGAGTCCAGGAATTATTGAGTAGGATTGAAGCGTTAGAGATTAGAATTAGTGCACTGGAGGCACAATAGAGATTTAGACAGAATTACTATAACGGAACAAGGGCGGCTGTAAATAAGTCGTAATCTTTTAAAAGGAGGGACATAAACAGATGGCCAAAAAACTGATCAAACTAGATGTGGCGATCAAGTCTACACACCAAATTTGGCAGATGGATATTCCAAAAGTCTACACAAATGATCTTAATAGTGTTCGCTTCGATTTCAACTTGATTGATGTCACAGAACAAGAAATGCTTGACGGCGGTGGAGCAGCAAATGTGCGATTACGGATGAAAGATGGACGACTACTGCCTCATGTTGGAGAAACAACAATTTCCGGCACAACCGTTAGTTATGACTTGCTAGAATATAAAGAATCCCTATTCGGTCAAGCTGAAATACAACTGATATTGAAATTAGGATTCCAGGATTTCGCATCTCAAATGTTTACCTTTGAGATTATTAAGGGGTTAGATATAGGAAATATTGGCGAAATAGGTTATAAGAATTTTTTGATAAACACATTGAATCAATACCGACTCAAAGTCACGCAATGGGTAAATGAATATCAACATTTCTTGATCCAGAATACTAAAGCATCCGGAAATATGGCGATTAATGACCTCGGATTGGTTGGCGGCAGCTTTGTTATTGATGATCCTAAAACATCCTATACGCCACCGACAACGAGCGCTTCGGAAGCGCAGTTATTAACAATAAGGGGAATGCTAAAAAACTACATTGCCACTCGAAACGTGGGTTTCTTGACAATGTCACGCAAATTAACCGATGCCCTCTTAAACTATTATTATCCGACATTTAACATACCAGCAGAACCTGACGCCAGTTGGGTCCCCCATTGGTTAGTTAATGTGACAGCGCCGTTTGTGAGCAGAGAATATTTTCTTAATGGAGTTGCAAGTTTCACTAATGGTATCGCTACAGTACATTATGAAAAAGTTTTTAGAATTTATTCAGCCCGAACAACAGAATCAACACTTGAATATGATTGGTCGCCCGCTGCACCAGTCGTTGGCACTGAGTATGAAATAGAAGAAACAACCGTTATGTATGGCCAAAGTGAAGCGACAATCTCCCTTAAAGATAAAACTTTCAACGGAAATTTGTTGATTGTATACTCTTCCGAAACCGGAAGAACAATTGAAGTGGGCGAAAAATGTGAGGCTTATCCAGTATGGCGGCCTCTGAACGCCGGTGAGATAGCTTGTGCAGTAGATTCTCTCGCATGGGCAATCGATGTTTTTGATCTATGGTATCAAATTGATGGTGATGAGAAGTGGCTAAGAGCGGTCCATTCGACGAGGCTATCCATTAAAGAAGTAGCAGAAGTTTCCAACACCAAGTACCATTTACGCTACGGAGAAGTAGGTACTGATGTGCTGAAAAACGGAGTTACAAGCTTTTCAGTAAGGAGTCCTCAAGAGACGTACACCAATGAAGGCAGCATGATACTGATCGACTACCCGCAGTCTGCAGGAAATGATGAAGCTTCAATAGGTACATGGGCAGGAAATCGTCTTCCGTTCGCACCTAACGGATGGGTAGAGGTTAAACTAGGAAGTGATCACGCTAGAAAAGTAAGAGTTTCAATAGACGAAGACTCCGTTTATGCACCTGAAAAAAGATGGATTCATGAGTTTATTACGTCAGGTTCTGGATTGAATGCAAAAGAAACTATTGCTATTAGAGCAGATGAATTTTACAAAACCGACGACATTTTTTGGGGATCTCATTATGGGAAATCAACTGACGCAGATCCGGTGGTTAGTGCAAACAGCTCACTTACCAAGACGATTGTTACGGACCTCATTGAAAGCAAAAAAGTAGAAGTGACTTCCGTTTCAATGACCAGAGGGGATGAAGGGGGATGGACCGGCTGGTCCCAGCTCATGTTAGCTGCATGGGGTAGAAAGCTGCCATTCACTATCAAGTATAAGACGGAAAGTAATATTATTTTCGCGATCAATGATAGCGAAAATGTTAAATGGACATACCTATTACCCAAGACAGGAAACGGATATGGTGAAGTTAGGTTAACGGAAGATCTTTTCTCAGGAGGTACAGAATTTGGGACAGGCAGCTATCTATCAGTATTAATAGAAGCGGTAGACGATGTATGTAGTATTAACCTGGACTACCTAGGCACAAAAACTATCCTAGACAAGGATTATTATACTAGCATCTCGCTAAGTTACGCTCAACAAGAGGCATTAAAAATAGGACTTGAGTATCTAAAACCTGCACCATCGAGAGATCCATTGCCTTATGCACCTTATATTCTGCCGTTTGATATGCACTATATAAATTATGAGCTTTCGAATTTGCGTGGGGCTATTTATTCCGGTTATCAGGCGCCTTGGGTGTTCCAAGATGATGTTTTCACCGACGGCGATGCGGCGGTTGATACAAATCTTCAGTTCCTCCTTGATTCTCAAAATGCTTATGAGGCGTTAACGGGTGTTGGAGGATTCTTTGCCCCAATTTTCTGGTGGAACTACGAGAATGATTCCGGTAATAATGAACCGAATACTTTTGGCATTGTTGGTAAGTGGGGGGATATATGGGGAGGTTTTCAATATAGAACTTTCAGTGATATAGCGAGAATTTTTGAGAAAGACGAAGATAACCAAGAAGCGTACACGCTAATATTGAAATTCATACACGCTGTGGATCGGTATTGGAAAGACACCTTTACTGATTTTCCCACTGCTTTCGTGTTAGGGAGGGAGCCTTATAACGATCAAACAGACCCTCAAATGGTATCGAATTTCATGAGAGGATTAATAAGTGGTCTCCATTCAAAAAGACTAACTTATGAAGAAAAATCGTTGCTAATTAAATTGGTAAGAAAGTGCTTGGAATACCTGGACTATTATCATCTACCGATCGCAACAGATTTTAATGATTCAGAAGTTGAAGGGACATTCAGCCCTGATCCGTTAAATAAAACATGGTATGGATATTGGGGTGGAGAGATTTTGAGCGCGTTGAGCGCTTTCCAATCATTAGAGTGAGATAAATCAACTGAACATAATTAATTATAGGAGCGTGTAGAATGGCAGAAATAATCGATTTGTTAAAAGGGCAATTGTTAAAAATGAACGAGGATGGATCCTGGGTAGTCGGCGCTGCAACCGGAGTGTTGTCCATCGCTATCCCGGAGTGGATTTACAAATCAGCGTGGAGCATAAACCATACGGTGCTGATTATGATTCTGTTGGGAGTCATTGGCATGGAGTGGTTGGTCGGAAGTCGTTTGGCCAAACTATCACCGGTAAAGAAAAACTCAAGCGAGGTTGCAATCGATTCGGCCATCCGGGATGTGATTATCATTGGCATGTGTGCAGCGGGATATGGGTTTGATTTTTTATTCAACACTGGAAGCGTGATTTATGTGATTATCACAGCGGCTTTCATCTACCACAATTTTTATTCGTTGGTCGCAAATATCGCCGTGTTGGGGTGGGAAAAGCGTTTCCCGATGTGGTTGCTAAACTGGGTAAATGACGAGATTGCAACAAAAAAAGATAAGTATTTTCCAGTCAGAAATAAGGAGGAAAAATAATGGCTAAAGATGCAAAAATGAAGTATGAAATCATAACGGATCATCGGTTGAAAGATGGGTATTGCGGATCCTATCGTTACGGCAAACCAGAGGGCATTGTACTGCACGAACCAGCAAACGAGGGCCTGATTCAAAATCAAATCGGTTACCAGCTACGTGATCCTGCAGCAAACGGGATTGTCCACGCCTGGGCTGATGATGATGAGCTGAGAGAAATTTCAAATACTGATTACAAGTGCTGGGGTGCAGGTGGACCAGCAAACGCAAGGTTTGTACAGATTGAAGTTTGTCGCATGGCGAATAAAGTGAAGGCCATTGCGGCAATCGATAGGGGGCTATTTTGGGCGGCCTATCAGCTTTATTGGTATGGACTAGCATGCACGGATGCAACTAGGAATGGGAATGGAACGGTATGGACACATTTGGCCGTTACTAAGTTTTTGGGTAATACGGATCATACTGATCCAATTGCTTATTGGTCTAGCGTCGATATTTCATGGGATGCGGCTTTCGCGCAGATTAAAAGATACTATGATGCTTTATGGGCAGGGGACAGTGCAAGAGTTCCTGCATTGGGGCAGATGGCAGTAACTGAAGCAACAGATGCTGTAGTTCGTACGAGAGTACCGGTCAGTTATGACGCAATAGTGACATCAGCAGGTTATTCAATCGACAGCACTCCTTGGGGAGAGCTTGGATTCACTCAATGGGGCCAGACGGATGACCACCTTGGAAATAAATTTTACTTTTATGAGGAGTCCGAAAGCGGTGAATATGCCAATGCTTTAAAAGTAGGTTGGATCGATAAGCGTGCGATAACACGTGAAAAGCAAGTGGTGGCATCTATTCTTCATCTGCCAAACGGACAAAACTGGACAACCTATCCAACTGAGGGACCGTATACCGCTGGCGATGTGATTTCTTTGGAAGGAACAAATGGGGAGTCCGCTTATACGGTTCTCGGTGAAAGAAGCGGCGGGAAAGTTTTAATCGTTGAGCTTGAGAATTTTGGTCGTGTCGGGATTTATTTTGATCCGGATAAAGGAGCGGTAATCGAGAAACGTTTTGCATAAAAAATAACCCTGCCTCTTAATAGAGATAAGGTCGTTCGTGTATATAAAAAAATGAGCCCTAACGAATGGTGGTCGTTAGGGCGGAGAAGTAGAGTTAACTACTTATGAACTTACATTTTATCACTAACTAATGATAAATAGCAAATGAAAAATGAAATACATTTAAATGCGTATAGTATAAGTGAGACTGGTTCTTATCCCCCAAGGAGAACCAGCCTCACTTTTTTTTAATAACTATTATCAATGATTAATGCTGAACTTGTTGTAAGAAAGGCTACAAATAAATAAAAATTTCAATTGAAATTTTAAATTTTCTTAATTTTAATTTCCTTGATATGTGAGAACTGAATAGGAAAAACAACCTCTTGCTCTCTCTGTATTGCTGGGGAGCCAAGTGAAAATTCCGAAGCGTAATATTTTTGTATGAAATTTTGAATACCGATCAAGTCAATTCCAAACAATTGAGAATCTGTTCGAGCAGTAATTACCAGGTAATTTGATCCTTTGTCTAACCAGTATATTTCACTTAATTCATTCGTTTTTGTCCATGAATGATAATGAGGAGTTTCTTTGATTCCGAAAGTATCCTTACTTGCATCAAATTTTGTATGGACACGAAATAAAGTGCCAGTATACTTTATCATTTGGATGATATCCTGCTCCTCATCTGATAATTTATCTTTATGGTTCAGAGAATTAATCATTTCTGATAGTGAATTCCAAAGAATGTCATAATATACTAGACTATCTTCACTTCTTTTTGAACCTTCCTTAGTGTGGTTTATCCATTTTTTTAAATCTATGATTGTTCTATCAAAATTATTTTTTACCATGGTTTGCTCCTTAAATATACTATGTTGGATTATAACATATAGAATTATTATAATCAGAGAGGTCCATCCCCTTACTATTATCACTTTTACTATTGTATAATCTATTTCTTTTTGTTTTAATTACAATATATAAATAGTTCAATATTATAAAGTTTGGAGGGATAATTATATTTGATTCAAACGGCAATCTTTCCCAAGAGATACATAGTATGGAAAGTGAAGAATTTCAAAGATTATTTGTTGAAAATGAGATGTTTCGTAGTAGTAGTACGAGAAGAATAATATATAATAATCTCATGGAAGTCATTGAAGATTTCAGAAGAAAAGGATTCTATTCTAATATTACTAAAATTTGGGTTGATGGAAGTTTTATAACAAATAAAAATAATCCTGATGATATTGATATTTTATTTTTCTATGACGTTAACGATGAATTAGCTGAGCTGAACAAAAACTTTGACCAATATTTTGATTTATACAGATTTAAAATGAGAACACAAAAATACTGTCATATAAATAAAATTATGGATATTGAAACTCTCTCGGAAGAATATAGAACAGCGGAATTAGTTAGATCCCACAGTATAAATATGGCTCAGTGGCAACATGATTTTATGATTGATAAAAAGTTCAATAGAAAAGGATTGGTTGAGATAATTAATATTGAGGAAAGGAGCAGACTTTATGAGCAGCAAGTATGATTTTTCAAATTTCCATATACAAGATGAAAACTTCGAAGAGTCTGTCTTAAACTTCAATAAAATTAACGATGCCAATCCATACAAAAAGTATATCTATAATGATATAAAAAACTTGGACAATTATTTATATGAAGAATATGTTGATTCCTCACCTTTATTTAGAATTATTAAACAAAATTCAGTGGTAGGTACAATTGAGATTGGGCTGCTTTCCAAGATGTTAAAAGGTATTCAGGATACTTTTACAAGTGCTTATCAGTCTTTTAATGGATTTAATAAAAAAAATGCAACAGTTATAAGGAATTCTTCTCTTTCATTACTTGAGGCAGCACCTGGTTCATTCATAATTAAAGTAGACACTACTAATAAATTAAATGAGAAGGTCTTTCCCAAGAAAAACAGTCAATTGGACTTAATTCAAAATACGATTGATCAAACAGAGTTATTAGACAATCTAATTGTATCATTGAGTGAAATAGACTCTAACGAATCTGTAATCAAATTTGTCACAAAGTTCGGTGTTCCTGCAACAAATCATACAAAAAAATGGTTTGAGAGCTTAGAAAAAGAGGATATTTCTTTCGAATATAAACATGTAACTAATGATATTGAAACAAATTTTAATTTAGATAGAATAAACACTGTGTACAATTTGTTAAAGAATAACGTGCTTGATGAGGTTAGTAATACCATTGAGTTCGTAGGAACCCTTATAGGGATAAATAATAAGTCTAAGACACTGACTTTTTCTCTTTTAAATGATTCCGATATAATTGTTAAGGTTGAAGATGATTCTTTGAATGATTATAAATTAACTACTAATGAGGAGTATCATCTTAAAGTTGAGAAAATTGAGAAATTTACTTTTAATGAAGTAGTTACTATTTATTCATTAAATACAATTAATAACACAGATCTAATCAAATGAAAAACTGTAGAGATTACGAAACAACCCTTTTGAGCCGAGGGTTGTTTTGTTTATTAGTATTCTAAATACATTTTAAGCTTTTTGTCACTCAGCTCACGCAGCATTTCCGCCTTCTTTAATTGCTCCGGGTTTTTATCAAAAAATTGGGCTACAGCCTTTATACTATTTCTCGCAGGAATAAATTCTTCGTTATCAAACCCTTCTAGAGCCAATAAGATTTGTATTAAATGCAATGGAATCATCGGACACCTCCTTTAGTCAATGGTATCAAAGTGCGTGAACTTTGCCTATAATTTTATGCAACCGTTTAGAAGTATCACTATAGGAAGAAAAAAAGCCCTGCCCGGACTTTTGTTACTCGGGATTTTCCCGGGATATTTTTCTTTTTCATGCTAGAAAGCTTGATTTATTGAGGGTTAATGAGATTAGCCATGTACGAATTGCTGAAATAAACAAACTGTTTCAGTTTTATAGCAAAAAAAAAAAAAAACAGAAATGCTGTTCAATCAGCATTTCTGTTTTTTAATATATCCACCTGAGTCCGATTTATCTTCCCGAAAAATTCCGTCTTCTGGGAATTTCCCATGGCGTGTAAAGAATCGCCCAGACGATGAAGATGGATCCGAGGACCGCCATCAGGTAACCGGGTGTTCCCAGCCACATGTCGAAAAGCACAAGCACCGTCCCTTTTTCTATACGGTTCAGGAACATATAATTGCTGCCGATCATTTGGTTGACCCAGAAAGCTACTCCGATGAAAGGCGCTGCCAGATAAATGGAATGCGGCAAGCTTTTGAAATCAGGGCGAAATCCACCACCGAACACAAAGAGCAAAGGGAGCAGAATCAGCAGCAGGTGAGTCAGTGCATATTCCACAAAATTGAAACTGAAGAGAGGGTAAGTCCCCAGATTAGGGTTTGCCATGGCAACCAATCCGCCCGGTAAACTAAGTCCATACATGAATTCTTTCAGCAGCCGATTGTTTGAATAAACGGCTGCTGACCCCATTATTGCCGATGCGCTGCAAAGGTGAAGAGGAAGCAAATTGCTCAAAAAGAAAGAAAAATTACCGAAAAAGGCACACCAAATCCAGCGCGAAAAATATAGCATAATCAGTAAGGCGGCTATCGTCATTTTTATATTTCTTTGGCCCAAATCAGCCTGCTTGCGATAGATATGGATTGTCGAATAGATGATGATTGCAGATAGAACAAGGACAATAATATGAGATGAGCTAAATGTTTCCACGCCCATCCCGCTTGGCAAATCTGATTCAAAAGTCCAAAAATAAGACATACTTAAGCCCTCTTCCACGAATAAATGAATGAATTGGAGTACTTCACGACGCTAAGCTCGTTCGTCTTAATTTTACTGCTTATGTTTGCTCAACGCCATATACAGCAGTTGTTGTCATTATGCTTTTCAGATTTGCAGTCTAACTGATGTTAAGAACTGGTAGCAGAGATTTGCCAATTGCGCTTCTTTTCCTTAAAATGAGGGGTGAAGGCTGACCATTGCAGTAAAAAATATTAAAACAGCCCATACCAAAGAATCGAAGGGAGACCTGTAATCATGTCATTGAAAGAAAAAGTGAACAAAGACTTCATCCAAGCTAGAAAAGACAAAGACACATTGAAGGCAGATGTCCTGCGCTTGATCAAAACGGAGTACGATTCTTTCTTGATCGACAAAAAACGCGAGATGACCGAAGCAGAGGAAATCCATGTTTTTCTGAAGGACATCAAGAAAAACAACGAAGCCATCGAGTACGCGAAACAAGTCGACCGCACGGACCTGATTGAAGAGACTCAGAAAAAATTGGCCATTTTGGAGGCTTATGTTCCTAAAATGATGGATGAAAGAGAAGTCCGTTTCTTTTTGGCCGAAAACGGCATAGCCGAGATGCCGTTGAAGGATGCGATGAAATTTGCCATGCAGGTACTGGATGGCAAAGCCGATAAAGCGTTGGTCTCCAAAATCATCAAAGAACTGTTGGCAAAATAATGCATCAGACAAGAAAAGGACTGTGCGGCTCCTGCAGCACGGTCCTTTTCTGAAGTGAAATCCAAGATTCCTCCGCTCTGAATCGTTCGAGTGATCAGTTACAAGCGAATAATCAGTCTTTTTTGATCCATTTGTTTCCGGCTTTGTTTGTAGGAGGAAGTCTGTGCCCTTCGACGATGTGGACTTCTTTGCTGCCGGTAATTTTGCCACCTCTAGGGCCGACTTCTTTGTAGACGCCAGGAGGAAGATTATCCGTTCCTGGTTTGTGTAAATCTTTTTGATCGATTTTCATGCTTTTTGCTCCTTTCTTTCCTGAAGAGCGATGGCGGAGGTGCTGCTTGGTACAGGTTAAGTATATCGCTGTAAGCGCGAACAATCAAATGATGGCTGTCTTCGCAAAGAATTGTGCAAATATGAACAACATTTCAGGATTTTCGACTGTCGTAACAAATTGAAACACAATTGTCATATTTCTATCATGTAATGGTATTTTAACTTTGATATACTTCATCTCGTAGAAGAAACAGGAGGAGAAGTATAATTGGGAAAAAAACATATAGCGTTGTTCGCATCTATCTTATTGCTTAGTCCGATTGCAGGTGGATTTACTGCTCAAGCGGCTACATTGGAAGAGTTGCAACAACAAAAAGATGCTTTGCAATTAGAAACGAATACGATTCAATCGCAGATTGAAGAAAAATCAAATTCATTGAATACTTTGGAATCCGAAAAATCAAATTTGGAAACAAAAGTAAATGAACTTCAATCGCAATTGGATGAATTGATGAACCGATTAGCCGCTCAAGAGCAAAAATTAGCGGACATCGAATCAAAAATTTTGGAATTGCAAGCTGAAATCGAAGCATTACAAGTGGTCATCGACCAAAGAACCGAAAAATTAAATACGCAGGCTCGTTATATCCAAACGGATGCGGGCGTTACGGATATAGCTTCAATGCTGTTGTCTTCAGAGAATTTTTCTGACCTAGTCGGAAAAATCACGGTCGTTTCAAAGATTGTGACTGCCAATAAGGATATTGTTGAACAACAGGAAGCGGATCAGCAAAAAGTTGAAGACAGCAAAGTGGCTGTTGAAGAAGAAAAACTTGCTGCTGAAGCATTGAGACAAGACATTCTGATTTCAAAAAATAATGTCGTAGCCCAAAAAGCTGAGATCGACGTCCAAATCGCGCAAGTCATCGAGAACTACGAATTGACTGAAGCCGAGAAAAATGGCTTGGAATCAACAAGAGCTGACTTGGCTGCACAAACAGAAACAATCAGTAATGACATGGCGGCTGAACAAGCCCGCATTACTGCTGAAGCCATCGCAGTAGCCGAGGCAGAAGCAGCAGCCATCGCAGCGGCGGAAGCAGCCGCAGCAGAAACGGCAGCTAATAATCTGACTGCATCAGCAGCACCGACTACGACTGCATCCAGTAGTTATACTGTGAACTCTAGTGGTTTCATAAAACCAGCCAGTGGATACTATTCATCGCCGTACGGATATCGTCTTTCACCAATAACTGGTGGCTATGAATTGCATAGAGGGCAAGATATTGCAGGCAGCGGAGCGATTTCAGCAGCGCAATCCGGTACAGTGGAGACAGCTACTTATCATGCAAGCTATGGCTATTATGTCGTCATCAACCACGGCACAATCAATGGCGTAAACGTTAAAACTTTATATGCCCACATGCAACCAGGGTTAATGGTCGCGCCTGGACAAACCGTCAGTCAAGGACAACAAATTGGAATAATGGGTACAACAGGGGATTCAACTGGGGTTCATCTCCATTTTGAAGTTCAAGAAAATGGTGGACTAGTTGATCCGCTTAATTATATCGGTGGGTAATATATATATAAATTTTGAAGAGATTGGGAGTCCCCAGTCTCTTTTTTTCTGCCGTTGGATGAAAAGGCAGTAGTAAATGGAGTATAATAAGGAATAAGTTGAACTGAGGAGTTACAAAATGGAAAAGATAGTATCGATGAAAAATCAAAAAGTTAAACAATGGAAAAAACTTCAGACCGCTAAAGGCCGGAAAGAGGTGGGAGCATATCTGATCGAAGGGACGCATCTTTTGAAGGAGGCCATCAAAGCAGATGCGAACATCCAAGAAGTCGTGATGACAGAAGCTTTTCACCAACAGTCGGATTTGCTGATTGAGGAAAGGAACATCATCGTCGTTTCTCAGGAAATCCTTGCCAGCCTGGCTCAGACGGAGACGCCCCAGGGAGTCGTTGCAATCGTTCAGATTCCTGAAGCCGTTCCGATTTCGGAATACAAAGGCAAATATATTCTTTTGGATCAGGTTCAGGATCCAGGAAATGTCGGCACCATTATCCGAACAGCGGATGCTGCCGGGTATACAGGGGTCATTTTAGGGGAGGGATCGGTGGATCTCTACAATGACAAAGTGCTGCGTTCCATGCAAGGAAGCCATTTCCATCTGCCTATTTATCGTGGCGATCTGCAAGAGTTGATCCCCGAATTGAAGAGCAGCGGGATCCCGGTCTACGGTACCGAACTGAATGAAGCGGCCGTCGATTACCGGACCGTTGCCCCAACCGATGCGGTAGCGTTGGTGCTCGGCAACGAAGGGAATGGCGTTTCAAAAAAAATATTGGCATTGACGGATCAGAATCTGTATATCCCGATTTTCGGCGAAGCCGAGTCTCTGAATGTCGCAGTTGCAGCAGGAATACTGCTTTATCACTTCGTTGGCTGAAGAAAAGCATAAAAAAAACGCTATATTTTCAATTAAACGTGAAAAAGTGTTGCCTTTGTGAAATTCCTATCCTATTATAGGAAACAGACATGAACTTTTTGTACGCTTGCAAGCTGGCTGGCGAATTCTTCACGCACATCATTCGTGATTATTTTCTTATTCGGATGGAATGAAGCGGCGGCTATAAGCATTTTTCTGAGGGACTTCTTCAGTCAGTGCAGATTGCGAAACAGGATGCTTATTTTTTGTAAACATTTTGTGACAAAAGGCACATTCCCTTTGACAGGGGAAATGAGGGTGTTTATAATAGGTCAAAGAGGTGAAGGCTGTGAATGAAATGCTGGAAGTAAAAAAATGTATTTGTCCAAAGTTTGAAAAAACATTCTCTATTTTAGGGAAAAAATGGACCGGCTTAATCATCGAAGTCTTGATGGATGGAGATAAACGATTCAAGGAATTGGCCGTGCAGATACCTAATGTCAGTGATCGAGTATTAGTTGAACGCTTAAAAGAGCTGGAAGATGAAAAAATTGTGGTAAGAACCGAAAATCCTGCAGCGGCAATCAAAGTGATGTACGGGTTGTCCGAAAAAGGGAAAGCTTTGAACAATGTTATGCTGGAAATCCAAAATTGGTCGGATGCTTGGGTCTGAATCTGAACTTGACGGAAACGGCATTTCCGGGTAAACTGGCAAAGTAAGTAAAATGAATATGAAAAGCGTTGAAGGGAACCTTCACGATCTGCAGCTTTTTTCAGGGAATATTGGCCATTGACTGCGAGCCTTTATAGAAGCCGATTGTGTTTTTTCACTCCCCGAGCTGACTTTGGGATTTGCCCCGTGCAATGAATAAAGTTCCGGTTTATTACCGTTAAACAAATGAAGTGTCGTTGCTTGCAGCGAAACAAGGGTGGTACCACGAAAATCTCGTCCCTTACCAGGGATGGGATTTTTTTGCATTTTTTATGAAAAGGGGACAGAACATGGAATTAAAAGCGAAATTAGAAACATTACGTATAGATGCCTTACAGCAAGTCGAATCTGCAGAGGATCTGCAGGCATTGAATCAAGTCCGCATTTCCTACTTGGGGAAAAAAGGGCCGATCACAGAGGCTTTAAGAGGGATGAAGGATTTAAGCCCTGAAGAGCGCCCCGTCATCGGAACGTTAGCGAATGAACTGCGCGACGATATTGAAGCCGCAATCCAAGCCAAAAAAGATGCGCTGGAAATCAAAAAAATGGAGGCCGAAATCGCGGCCGAAACGATTGATGTCACCTTGCCTGGCAAGAAGATCGCGCAAGGAACGACACACGTCTTGACGCAGATCAACGAAGAAATCGAGGATTTGTTTTTGGGAATGGGGTACAAGATCGTGGACGGTCCAGAGGTGGAACAGGACAGCTACAATTTCGAAAAGATGAATCTTCCTAAGGATCATCCGGCCCGCGATATGCAGGACACTTTCTACATCACCGATGAATTGTTGTTGCGTACGCATACGTCACCAGTACAAGCGCGCACGATGGAGAAACACGACTTTTCCAAAGGACCATTGAAGATGATCAGCCCGGGGAAAGTTTACCGCCGCGACAGCGATGACGCGACCCATTCACACCAATTCCATCAGATTGAAGGATTGGTCATCGGCGAGAACATCACTTTGGCTGATCTGAAAGGCACGCTTGCCGTATTCGCCAAAAAATTGTTCGGAGAAGAACGCGAAATTCGTTTACGTCCAAGCTACTTCCCGTTCACGGAACCATCTGTCGAAGTCGATGTCAGCTGTTTCAAATGCGGCGGGTCCGGTTGCAATGTCTGCAAGCAAACCGGTTGGATTGAAATCTTGGGTTCAGGTATTGTCCATCCCAATGTTCTGGAAATGTCTGGGATTGACTCAACGAAATATTCCGGTTTTGCTTTCGGACTTGGGCAAGAACGTGTAGCGATGTTGAAATATGGTGTTGATGACATCCGTCACTTCTACCAAAATGATATCCGATTCTTAAGTCAATTCGATGTAAAGGAGTAACATAATGAAAGTTTCCTATAAATGGTTAAAAGAGTATTTAGATTTATCTGATGTAACACCTGAAGAATTGGCTGAAAAAATGTCCCGCACGGGTATCGAGGTGGACGACGTCGTCTATCCTGGCAAAGGCTTGTCCAAAATCGTTGTCGGTGAAACGTTGTCCGTGGTCGACCATCCTGATTCGGACCATCTGCATGTCTGCCAAGTGAATATCGGGGCTGAGGAACCGATCCAGATTGTCTGCGGCGCGCCAAATGTGGCTGCCGGCCAGAAAATCATCGTGGCTTTGCATGGCGCACGGATCACCGGCAATGCAAAAATCAAAAAGGGCAAGATGCGCGGCCAAGAATCGAATGGAATGATCTGTTCGTTGGCTGAATTGGGCTACTCTGAGAGTGTGGTTTCAAAAAAATATGCGGACGGAATTTTTGTACTGCCTGCTGAAGCGGTTCCCGGAACGGAAGTAGTTGACTTGTTGGAACTGGATGATGCGATCCTGGACATCGATATCACACCGAACCGTGCCGATGCTTTGAGCATGCGCGGATCCGCCTATGAAGTCGCAGCCATCTACAACAAAACGCTAAAATTCCCGGAGGCTCCTGTCTCCGAAAAGACAGGTTCCGTTGCGGATTACATCAAAGTTGCCGTTGAGGACACGAACGATGCGCCTGCCTACCATATCCAGGTGATCAAAGATGTAAAAATCGCGGAAAGCCCGCTTTGGCTTCAGAACAAATTGATGAACGGCGGCATCCGCCCGATCAACAACGTAGTCGACATCACGAATTATATCCTGTTGGAATACGGCCAGCCTTTGCATGCGTTCGACTACGACCAAATCGGTTCAAAGGAAATCGTCGTCCGTCGTGCCAAAGCGAACGAAATGATGACGACGTTGGATGGAGTCGAAAGAACGCTCGACACGGATAACATTGTCATCACGAACGGCATTGCGCCGATTGCAATGGCGGGCGTCATGGGCGGTCTGGATTCGGAAATCACCGATGAAACCGTGACTGTCGCTTTGGAAGCGGCATTGTTCAATCCGGTTTTGATCCGCAAAACAGCAGGGAAGTTCAACTTGCGCAGTGAATCGAGTTCCCGTTTTGAAAAAGGCATCAACGTAGCGACGATCCGCACAGCCGGACAACATGCGGCTGAACTGATCCATGAGTTGGCTGGAGGCACTGTCGTTGCCGGTACGGCTTCCGTCGATACTGTGGAAGTGAAGGACACGGAAGTGGTCATCACTTTGGAAAAAATCAACCGTTCGTTAGGGACTGCCATTTCCAGCGACGAAGTGACTGCAATCTTCAACCAGTTGGGCTTTGCCACGACGTTTGACGGCGAAACCTTCACGGTTGCTGTACCGCCGAGAAGATGGGATATTTCCATTTATGCGGACATCCTGGAAGAAGTCGCACGCATCTACGGCTACGACAACCTTCCGGAAACATTGCCGATCACACCGGCTTTGCCAACTGCATTGACGCCTAAACAACACACGATGCGCATCACCAGAAGATTCATGGAAGGTGCGGGACTGACCCAGAACATCAGCTATGTCCTGACTACCGCCGAAAAAGCGCGGGAATACGCAGTCGAAGACAAGGAAGGCATCCGTTTGGCTTGGCCGATGAGCGAAGACCGCAGCACGCTGCGGATGAACTTATTGAGCACGCTGCTGGACAATGCCGCTTACAACGTTGCCCGCAAGAACACGGATATCCAGTTTTACGAAATCGGTCGCGTCTTCTTCCCGTCAGCTGATCGCGTTTTGCCGATCGAAGCGGAGCGTTTGGCCGGCGTGATGACAGGAATGGCCTACCAAAAAGATTGGCAAATGGCTGCTGAATCCGTCAACTTTTATCATGCTAAAGGAGTATTGGACGGGTATTTCGAGACGATGGGCCTGAACGATCAGATCCGTTTTGAAGCTGCCAAAGACCTGAAATGGATGCATCCAGGCAGAACGGCTGCCGTCTATCTGGGCGATACCTATATCGGTTATGTCGGCCAGGTTCATCCGGCAACGGCAAATGCCTATGACCTGAAGGAAACCTATGCCTTCGAAATCGATTTTGAAGCAATCATCGCCGCACCGAAGGAAGTGATCACACAGCAGCCAATCCCTAGATTCCCCGGCGTGACTCGCGATGTAGCTTTATTGGTGGATGAAACCGTCACACACCAGCAGATCGTCAAGACCATCAAGGAAAACGGAGGGAAATTCTTGAAGGATGTCCATCTGTTCGACATCTATCAAGGCAAAGGAATCGAGGACGGCAAGAAGTCGGTTGCTTATTCCATGGCATTCCTGAACCCTGAAGCGACGCTTGTCGATGAAGACATCAACAAGGCCTTCACCAAATTGGTCGCAGCTTTGGAAACCGAATGCGGAGCAGCAATCCGTTAAGGGAACCAGCTTGCCTCATTTTACTGAACAACAAAAAAAACGATTCGCCTTTTCTTAGGTGAATCGTTTTTTTACTATCTGTTCGCCAGTCGGATGGCTTTTTGGGTATTGGCAAAGTGAAGCTTCGTGTATTTGTCCAACAGTTCCAAGCCGCCTTCACGGTACATTTCGGCAGCAATCAGGTCGACGTTGGCGCCGGCGCCTGAAGGGATCGGATAACCGGAGGCTGCGGTCATGTCAGCCAATGTCTTCAGAAAGTAGTAGCGGGCGATGATGGAAGCCGCCGCCACCGCCAGATGATGGGATTCGCCTTTTGTTTGGAAATGAATGTTCTCCTTCACTTGCACCTTTTGGTCAGAAATATGCTTGAAATACGTCGAAGGCAATTCGAACTGATCGACCAAGATCGCTTTGGGTTTTTCCGGAGCTATTTTCTTCAAAAGCTGATCGAGGACTTGATTATGGAGCAACGCCTTCATTTTGCCTTGGGACATCGTCGGCTGGACTTCATTGTATTTTTCGGGCATCAAGTTGATGACGCTGTGAGGGACACACTGCAATAATTGCTTTGCAATCGTAATGATGCGGGCATCGGTCAGTGCTTTTGAGTCCTGGACGCCCATATTTTTCAGCAAGGGCAATTGTTCGGCAGACGCGTAGACAGCGCAGACCGTCAATGGGCCGAAATAGCTGCCGTTACCGACTTCGTCGCTGCCGATGACGGACCAGCCGGGAAAGCCTGCTGGGAGCCCGGTTTTGCTCGGAGCCTCTTTGTTAACGCCGTTTTTTGCGACAGTGGGTTTTGAATTCCCATTCTTCTCGCTGGCGGATTGCCACTGCGCCGCTTCGCTTTCGGCGTTTTGGCCTTGGAACAGCACTTTTCCGGAATTATAACCAGTGATGGTGGTTTGGTTCTTTTTGGCTGTGAAAAGGCTGTGGGGCACTGGTTTGACAGCATAATCTTGATAAAAGACGGCCATCTTTTTAAGTTGGCTCGTCGTTGATTTCAAAACGACATTCGACATATTCTCATCCTTGCTCTATTTAATTTTTCTGTACAACTTCTTAATCGTAGCATCCCTTATTCTATCACAGGAGAGGCAATTCTTGATGGTGAAATGTGATGGAAAATAACTGCTATTTTCGACAAAATGGAAGGTTTGCGAACAGGAAGAGGTTTATACTGCAATCTACAAGATTTATGTTAAAATATATTAGACAGTTTTTTAATGGAGGTCTTTGAATATGACGGAAAACAAAAGAAGATTCAAAACAATCATAGCAGGGAAGACCTATACGATTGTGGGAAATAAAGCACCTGAGCATTTGACTGCGGTATCGGAATTGGTCAATGCGCAGTTGGAACAGATCAAACAGGCAGCCCCGGCGCTTGGACGGGAGGAGCGCGGCATTCTCGTGGCCGTGAATGCCATTTCCGATCAGATCACGAAACAGTTGGAGATGGAAGAGTTACTATTGAAGGTGGCAGAGCTTGAGAAAGCTTTGCAGGAAAACAGAAGCGTTACAGAACCTGCTTCCACTCAGGAAACAGAACAGGCCGAGGCAGAGATGTCTTTAGTCGAGGCGCCACACACTCAAACGGTTGCCGACGTCGAACAAAAAATAGATGCCGTTCCTCTGGCGGAAGAGAAAGCACCTAAAAAAGCAAGCGAAACCGAAGCAACAGTCGTCGAAAGGCCTGAAAAGGTCCAGTTTGCTGAAAAGATGACCGGGAATGCTCCAACAAAGAAGGCATTGACTAACTTTGCTGGAAAAAAGCGCGATAACGAGAGCCAAACCGTGACTTCTATGCCAGCGACAATCAGTGAATTGCAGCAAGCTGCCCGTGAAGCCAACGACCTGCCGGCCAGAAAATCCAATTCAAAATTGACGAAGACGACAACTGCTTCCGAAGCAGCGTTGAAACGGGCTCAACACAGGACGCAAGTGCGTTCGGCTTTGGGTGTCAACAGGAATGCTGAGAATGCCATTCCGCCTTACACTAAAAATCAAGAACACGATGGGAAAAAGTAGAAAAAAGACTGTAGAAATCAGGTGAAAAAATGCTTACGTTGATAATAGTGCTCTCATTATTGTGGGGCATCTATACTGGCGTCAGAAGAGGGCTTATTCTGCAGGTTGTCTACACCGTAGGATATTTCATTTCTTTCTTGGTCGCTAGAGAATACTATGCCGTCGTTGCGGAAAAAATCGATCTGTTGGTCCCGTACCCATCCGTAGAGTTCGGCAAAGAACTGATATTTTACTCTGAACAGGTGTCCTTTGTCCTGGATCAGGCGTTTTATAATGGATTAGCATTCATTCTGTTGTTGTTCGCAGGTTGGCTTGTCACGAGATTTATCGGGAGCATGCTGAACTCTTTGGCGTTCTTCCCGATCATCAAACAGCTGAATGAGCTGGGCGGCGGCATACTCGGATTCCTGATGCAATACATCGGAATCTTCCTTTTGCTGACCCTTGCATCGATGATTCCGCTGGATTTCATCCAACAACTTTATGTCGAAAGCGATCTTGCGGCTTGGATGGTATCCGAAACGCCATATTTCTCACGGTTGATCTATGACTGGTGGATCGGCATCATTCAGTAACAGAATGTTAATTAAACGGAAGGGACTGTATAGTGTACTATATCGTCCCGTTTTTTTGGAGAAGCACTTTTTAGGAGAATCAGATGAATAATAAAATAAGTAAAACATTAGAGTTCGAAAAAATAAAACAACAACTCCAGAATTTTGCCGCAACCGACCAAGGAAAAGATGAGATTCAGGCATTGCGGCCCGAAACTGATCCGGAAAAAGTCGTTGCTTTGCAAGATGAAACGGAAGACGGAAGAAAAGTTTTGCGCCTGAAGGGTGGGATTCCGATGCCGAGGCTGAAGTCCATCCGCAGCCATCTGAAGCGACTGGAGATAGGCGGAACCTTGAACGGAAAAGAAATCGCCGAAATCGGTCGGGTTTTGTCGACTACAAGAGAAATTATCCAATTCTTCCAATGGTTCGATGACAACGAGATTACCTTCTTTGTCCTGGATGAACTGGTGGACAGGCTGGTCGTATTACCTGAAATCACAAGAAAGATCCAAGCAACCATTTACGAGGACGGCACAATCCAGAACGATGCCTCACCTGCATTGAAAGGGATCCGTACAGGAATCAAGCAGGGCGAACAGAATATCCGGACCAAACTGGATGATATCATCAGAGGCAACAAAGCGTCCTACCTCAGTGATGCCATCATCACGATCCGTAATGACCGTTTTGTGATTCCGGTCAAGATCGAATACCGTAATCAGTTCGGTGGGATTGTCCACGACCAAAGCTCAACGGGTCAGACGCTTTACATCGAACCACAAGCCATCCTGGATCTGAATAATCATTTGCGACAGCTAGCGGCACAGGAGAAAGCGGAGATCGAGCGGATCTTGTATGAATTATCGATGGAAATCGAGCCATTTACGCAGGAATTATACGGGAACAGTGAAGTGCTGGCGACTCTGGATTTCATCAACGCAAAAGCGCGTTATGCCGATTCCCTGAAAGCGACACGCCCGATCATCAGCAAAGAGAATCATATCGCCATTTGGAAAGCCAGACACCCGCTTATCGACCAGAATGATGTCGTCGCGAACGACCTGATCCTCGGTGAAGCATACCAAGCAATCGTTATTACCGGTCCAAATACGGGCGGAAAGACGATCATGCTGAAGACACTTGGGATCATCCAGATGATGGGCCAATCCGGTCTTCAGATACCGGCGGATGAGGACAGCCAAATCGGCATTTTCACGGAGATTTTTGCTGACATCGGCGATGAACAGTCAATCGAACAGAGCCTGAGTACGTTCTCTTCACATATGACGAATATCGTCTCGATCCTTAATCAGATCGATGACAAAAGTCTCGTGCTCTTGGATGAGTTGGGTTCCGGTACCGACCCCCAAGAGGGGGCCTCGTTGGCTATTTCGATTTTGGACTACATCGGCGGCATCGGCAGCTATGTCATGGCCACCACGCATTACCCTGAACTGAAGGCCTACGGTTACAATCGCTCCGGAACGATTAATGCCAGCATGGAATTCAACGGAGAGACGTTGGCTCCGACTTACCGTCTGCAGATAGGCGTTCCCGGCCGAAGCAATGCCTTCGATATCTCGAAACGACTCGGGCTCAACCCAAGCATCATCAATCAGGCGCGCAGTTTCATTGATGTGGACAGCCAAAACCTGAACGAGATGATTGCGGATCTGGAACAGAAGCGACGCGTCACCGAAAAAGAATCCCTGCAACTCCAAACGCAGTTGGAAGAATCCGACAAGCTGTTGGCCGATTTGAAGCGCGCCAACGAAAAGCTGGAAACCAATAAGGAAAAAGTCATCGAAGATGCCAAAAAAGAGGCCAACAAGTTGGTCGACACGGCGAAAGAAGAAGCGGAATTGCTATTGCAGGAAATCCGCGAAATGCAGCTGAACATGGGGAATTCCGGCAGCATCAAAGAACACGAACTGATCGATCTGCGCAAGCAATTCACCGATCTGCGTCAAGAGGAGTCTTTGGTCAAAAACAAAGTGTTGCGTAAAGAAAAAGAGAAAAAAATGTTCAAACCCGGCGATGAAGTCATGACGGAGACGTATGGCCAGCGCGGCACACTCGTGGAAAAGAAAGGCAATGCCGAATGGGTCGTACAGATGGGAATCATGAAGATGAAGCTGCCGGAATCGGATCTCAGGCTGATCAAAGAGGAACCGCAGCAACAAAGCAGGCAAAGGCAGATCGCCACTGTCAAATCGGCTTCATCCAGTCACGTGGCGACGCAGCTTGATCTTAGAGGCCAACGCTACGAAGAAGCATTGTCTGAAGTCGATCAGTATTTGGATGCCGCTTTATTGGCCGGCTATCCGCAAGTAACGATCGTCCATGGAAAAGGCACAGGCGCTCTCCGCAAAGGTGTGGGCGATTTGCTGAAGCGTCATCCCCAAGTGTTGTCCTACGAATATGCAGCGGTGAACGCCGGTGGAAACGGCGCGACGATCGTGACATTCCGCGGCTGAGCAGATTGATTGGTACTGAGCAAAACCTCTGCTATAATTGGAACATAAAGAAAGCATTTGAAGGGAGTAAACACAATGGTGAAAATATTAACAGATGCAAATTTTGAGACAGAAACAAAAAATGGGGTCGTGCTAGTGGACTTCTGGGCGACTTGGTGCGGACCTTGCCGCATGCAATCACCAATCATCGATGAATTGGATGCAGAAATCGGCGATAAAGTGACCTTCGCCAAAATGGATGTGGATGCTAATCCGCAAACACCAAGCCAATTCGGCATCATGGGGATCCCAACGTTGTTGATAAAAAAAGATGGACAAGTCGTACAAAAATTAGTCGGCTACCATGCAAAAGAAATGCTTGAAGAAACGCTTGAAAAATATATCTAAACAATAAGAAAGAGTTGCCGGCGTCCTGGTATTTCAGGGTATCCGGCAACTCTTTTTTCTTTGGGTGTTCCTGTTCATTCAACGAAAAGGGTGATGATGACTTCTTTTTTCTTGTCTTTTCCGACTATGATTTCTGCTTTTGCTTCACAGGGGAGGCCGGTCGTCATCTGGATTTGTTGCGCCAAAAATCCAGCTTCCAGTTGGAAGGAGGCCTGATCGTTTTGGGTGCGGACAGTGACCAGATCACTATCCAGACGGTATTGTTGCGCATTTTTTTCTTTTTTGAGTAGTTCCAGCTGTCCGAAACCGCAATAAATCATCGCTTCATACAGATCTTCCTGACTTTTTAATGGAAATTGCCGAGCCAAATCTTTTCCGGCCCAATACAATATTTCATTGGTATGTTCACCAAGAATGTTTCCCAGAAGGTAATCCCTTATCAATAAATAGGAGAAGTGTTCGTTATCGATAATACGGGCATTTTCGTTTTCAGGATTCAAGTGATTTTCCCCCCTTAATTGTACACTTCATTATACACGTATTTTAAATAGTGACTAGAGCCTATTTTCAGGCGATGCCTATCAATGGCGTTTTTTATCAACATCAGGCATAATAGGGTTAAGAAATCCAATACACAACTTGAAAGGAAGATGTTTATGTGGAATGCTAAGAAAGCTTTGGGATTGATGCTGCTATTGATTCCGGTCTTCAAATATATCTCGGACTGGAAAAAAGAAGAGGAGCAACGCCGTTTGCTGAATGGCTGAACAGGCTTCTCCATCCATGCCAAAAATGAAAACTCGTTATACCGCATTACGCGATATAACGAGTTTCGTTTGTGATTATGACCTGATACCATGTACTCTATTGATGTTCAGCCCAAAAAGGATGCCGTTCCCGGGTGCAGTAATGTTTACCGCTTCCTCGATTTGGCTGATGATTTTTTCGGAATATTCTTCCTGGGTCAACACCAGCAGGATTTCTTTTTCCGGTTCTAATGCCAAATTGAACAGCTTCTTGTTCTCGTGCATACCGGATCCGCGGCCGGCAATGACGGTGCCGCAGTAGGACTCTTCGCAGCGCGCGCTCTCGAATACGCGGTCGATCATTCCTTTGTCGACTACGGTTACGATTGATTGATAACTCATCTGTGTGTCCACTCCTTTTCCTGATTATTGAAATTGAGCCAATTGTAGCATAGATATTTTTGAACGGCCAATAATCGGCAGTGGCCTTGGGAAAAAGAGACCCTATTTTCCGTAAAAGCGAAGCGATTTCGGATGAAATTTGCCTCATTTTCACCAAATCAGTGCATCTTAAGGTAAAATAGAGATACGAAAACAAATAAAGGAAGTTACTGCATGAGCAAAAAAGCAATCGGTTTTATTGACTCTGGTGTCGGCGGCTTGACCGTCGTGAAACAAGCAATGAAACAACTTCCCAATGAATCCATTTATTATCTGGGGGATTCCGCCAGATGCCCCTATGGACCAAGGCCCAAAGAAGAAGTGATTCAATACACATGGGAAATGACACAGTTTCTGCTGAAGAAAGATATCAAAATGCTGGTAATCGCCTGCAACACAGCGACTGCAGCTGCCTTGGATGTCATCCGCGACCGCGTGGACATTCCCGTGATCGGCGTCATCAATCCCGGGAGCCGTGCGGCAATCAAACATTCAAAAAATGAGCGCATTGCCGTAATCGGCACAAAAGGCACCATCAACAGCGACGTATATAAACAAACCATCAAGGACAAAGACAAGGGTATTTCGGTCATCAGCATGAGCTGCCCCAAATTTGTGCCGCTTGTGGAGAGCAACCAATACAACGGATCAATCGCCAAAAAAGTGGTTGCGGAAACGCTGAAACCTTTACTGAAGGAATCTGTTGATACCCTCATTCTGGGGTGCACGCATTATCCGCTTTTGACACCGCTCATCCAAAATGTGATGGGGCCTTGTGTAACCCTTATCGATTCCGGCGCTGAAACGGTATCTGAGGTGAGCACCCTCTTGGATTATTTCCGTTTGGCGGAAAGCTCACACAACAAGGAAGCATCCGAATACCGATTTTATACGACTGGTTCGCCCAAACTATTTTCGGACATTGCAGAAAACTGGCTCGGACAGGGCAATTTTACGATCGAAAAAGTTGACTTGGTACATTTGATTGAGAATGATTGAGAAATGAGGGATACGATGAACGCAACTGAAAAAAAGAAAATCGTAATAGCAACCAAAAATCCGGGAAAAGCCAAAGATTTCGCCTTTCTATTTGAACCAAAAGGCTATGAAGTCGTGACTTTGTTGGATTATCCGGAGATTGAGGATGTTGAGGAAACCGGCTATACATTTGAAGCCAATGCACGGAAGAAAGCTGAGACAATCGCCGAATTATTGGGTATGACAGTCTTGGCGGACGATTCGGGCATCTGCATCGATGCGTTGGATGGCCAGCCAGGTGTGTTTTCAGCCCGTTTCGCCGGTGGAGCGAAAAGCGATGCCGCCAATAATGCGAAGGTGCTTGCGATGCTGGGGTCCCAGAAGAACCCGTCCCGAAAAGCACACTTCCATTGTACGCTGGTGTTGGCCCACCCTGATCGGGAGAGTCTGGTTGTCGAAGGGGATATCGCGGGTGAAATCGCCGAGTTTCCGAGCGGAGACAATGGTTTCGGATATGATCCTTTGTTTTATTTGCCTCACTTAGGCAAGACGATGGCGGAATTGAGCGATGTCGAAAAAAATCAGATCAGCCATCGCGCGAATGCCCTGAAAAATCTGGAAAAAAGTTGGGCAGCTTGGCTGGAAAAGGAAGCGGACTAGATGATAAAAATACTTGCAGTCAGTGACAGCCACGGTAAAAAAGACATTCTCAATGAGTTGATTTTGCGATATTCGAATCAGGTCGATCATTTTATCCACTGCGGTGATTCGGAATTGAGCAGTACCGATCTGATCTGGGGGGTCATGTCCACCGTGATGGGGAATTGCGATTATGATTATCAAATGAACGACGAATACCGATTCCAGGCCGGCGACAAAAATGTGCTGGTCGTTCACGGGCATCGTCATTCTGTGAGAGGCTCCGTAGCTGGTTTGAAAGTAGCAGCCCAGCAAGCGAACGCTTCGCTGGTATTTTACGGGCATACCCACATCGCCAAAGCGGAACAGGGGGATGGCATCCTGTTCATCAACCCAGGCAGCATCAGTCAACCACGAGGCACACTGACTGAAAAGACTTATTGCATCGTCACGTTGAATGATCAAACAGCCACTGTAACCTATTACAATGACCACCATCAGGAAATGGTCGATCTGAACAAACAATTTCAATTACTTTGATCACATGCAATAAAGGTGGCACTGACGACTTAGGCGCCGGATGAACACCTTTTAGGAGGAATTAAAAATGATTAGTAGCGAAGTAGCCGGGTTATTACTGGACAATGACGCGTGTGGGGATCTGATGATCCATGGAGAAAATGTCGCCAATGTGCATTCTTCAAATAACCTGAACCATGCATTTCTAGTACTGTCCCAAGTGAAGTATTCTGTCATTCCCGTATTGGATTCGAAGTCCCGCATCAAAGGTCTGATTTCCATACCGATGATCATCAAAGCCATTACCGAAATCGATGCGATCCGCTATGACAAGCTTGAGACACTTACGGTCCAAGAAGTGATGGACCGTAATGTACAGACTATCCGCCCATGGACGGATCTTGAGGATATCTTGAATTATCTGATCGATCACAATTTCTTGTGCGTTACCGAAGATGACGGCAAGTTTATCGGCATCATCACGCGCAAAGAAATTCTGACGAGAGTAAATCACCTGGTGCACGGCCTCCACCGCCTCTACAAGTTTGAGAAAATCGAGGAGAAGGAAGAAGTGGCATCCGAAAGATAGATGCCGCTGTCTCCTTCAGCACCCACCCCACAACAAAAAAAGTGAGCACCGCCCAATGATTGGGCGGTGCTCACTTTTTTTAGGCAGCTTATGCTTTCGGCGCGGTGTACGGCATAGCCGGAATTTGGATGCCGGCTTCCAACAGGGCTGAGCGGTAGCTTCCCAGGAACAGGTTTTGAATGGTGAACTGCTGCCCATTCAATGTATAAAAAACTACCCGATAGGCAAGTTGACCATTCCCTTTATCGGTAATGCCGACAACATTCGGACCTTTGACGATCTCCGGATGTTCAGGCACAATCCGCTCGTTGACGGCATGGATGACCTGGTCGACGGTTTCGAAATCGGTATCCGGATACAAGAGAATATCAATCATTGCTCGCATATCATTTCGGGACAGATTGCTGATGGTCGTTATGGTATGGTTCGGCAAAAAATGCAATGTTCCATCAAAACTCTTGATTTGTGTCGTTCGCAGCCCTACGTTTACGACAGTGCCGTCGATTCCGCCGATGACAACATGATCGCCGACATCAAATTGGGATTCCAGGATAATAAAGAATCCATTGACGATATCATTGATGAACTGCTGTGCTCCCAGACCGATAGCCAGACCCGCAAGACCGGCACCGGCAACCAATGTAGCGATCGGAACACCCATAATGGAGAGAACTCCGTAGGTCAAAAAGAAAAACAGAAGATAACGCAAACCATTCTCCGCTATTTTATAGATGGTGGTAGCGCGATTCTGCGTGATATGTTTGGTCAATATTTGTTTTTCGAAAGTCCGGTGCAACACGTAATTGGATAAACGTTTTAAAGCAAAAAAGATGAGCAACAAAAAAATTAAGGTTATGCCTTTCGAAATAAACAGGCCCACAATCTCTTCCCAGGCGATGCTGTTCCACCATTTGACAAAAATGTTTGGATTCGTCACCACTTCCCCTATCAAATCTTGCGCAAGAGCACTGTCTTGTATACTTGCATCAATCATTTATATCCCTCATTTCTAAAACAGCTGTTTCCATTGTATCAAATTACAAGGTTTATGAAAATGAAGATAGGATTACGTTTCTTTGAAGAAAGCATGTCTAAAGCGGAGAAATCCATATTCAGACGATTTGACATTATCTAAAGGGGTTTCAATAGCATATCGGAAATGTCTATGGTATCATTTTATTATAAATGAAATAAATCTTATAAAAATTCGTACAATGCTTTGAAAGATGTGAGTATGAATTAAGAAGGAGTGAGTACAAATAATGGGATATGGTGAAATTGCAGCTTTGATTGCTGCACTAGCTTTTGCGGTATTGGTGGTTTTCATCATCTTGGCATTGAGAAAAGTCACTGACATCTTAGGCGAAGTTGAAAAAGTTACCAAGGAAGCCAATAAAAGCCTGGCGGTCATCACAAAAGATGTCGATCACTTGTCAATCGAAGTTGAAGGCTTACTGAATAAAGCCAACACGTTGGTGGACGACCTGAACGGAAAAATCAGCAAGACAGATCCTTTATTCACCGCAATCGGCGATTTGGGTGTGACCGTTTCCGATGTGAACCAATCAACCAGAAATTTGGCAGTATCACTTAAAGGCGGAGGAAAAGGCGTAAAAAGCACATCGGGTTCCTCTACTGTCGGAAAGCTTGGGCGGACGGCAATGGCAATTGCCCGCCAACGGCAAGCGAAGAAAGAAACAAAGGAAACAAAGGACACAAAGTTCAAAACTTACTAAAGAGCCAACCAAATCATAAACGAAAAGGAGAATGAATATTATGACAAAAAATAAAGGCGGATTTGTATTAGGGGCAATCATCGGTGGGGCAGCGGCAGCTATAACTGCACTATTGTTTGCGCCAAAACCAGGAAAAGAATTGCGCGATGACATCACTGAGGAAGTCAATAATCTGCTTGATACAGCACGCGATTATGCAGACATCGCTGTCGAGAAGGGCAATGAGTTCATGGATGTTGCCAAAGAAACGTCGGAAGACATTAAAATCAACTTGAAGGACACCACTTCATCCATCAAAACGCAATTCACGGAAACGACCAAACATGTCGGTGACGATTTAAAGAAAGCGAAGGACGAGATCAAAGAGAAAGCCACTGATGTGAAAGAATTTGCATCCGTCATCGCTGAGGAAGGCAAACAAGAAGCTGTAGCTGTTACGGAAGAGAAAAAAGCCGCAGTGGAAGAAAAAGTTGAAGAAGTCAAAGACAACGTGGAAAATATCTAAAAGCAACACAAAAAAACAGGCTTGCTGCCTGTTTTTTTGTGTTGTTTGACGAGTTATTCCGTTGTGCAAGTATAACCAACTAATTGATCAGTTTTGAATAGGCGTCGATGCCAGTGGGCGTATGCGTGAAGGATTCAAAACCATCCGCACTCACAAATCCGCAATCCTCGACTCTGACCCCGATATCCCCTTCGATATAGATGCCTGGCTCGATGGAAAAACACATGCCTTCCGTAAGGGCCAATTCATTGCCTTCCATGATGGATGGGTATTCATGCACGCCTTGACCCAAACCGTGACCCAGACGATGGTTGAAGTAGCGGCCGTAGCCCGCATCCGCAATGATCTTCCGCGCTGCGGCATCCAATTCGCCGGCGGTTATGCCAGGGCGAACTGCAGCCATCGCTGCATCATGGGCTGCCAACACCAAATCGTAGAGCTCTTGTTGGCGCACAGATGGCCTGTCACCAAAGAAGAGCGTGCGTGTCACATCACTGGCATAGCCCTCGTGCATGGTTCCCAGATCGAACAGCACAAACTGGTTTAGCTTGAGTTTGGTGTCGCCGGGAACGCCGTGCGGACTGGCTGCATTTTCACCGAACAACACCATGGTGGTGAAGCTCATTTCGGCTACGCCTCTTTTTTTCAGTTGGTATTCAATTTCTGCTACGACTTCCAGTTCAGTGATGCCTTCGCGCAGCGTATTGGCGCCTATTTTGAGTGCTTCGTCAGCCCATTGGCCCGCTTTCTTCATGAAGGTCAGCTCTTGTTCCGTCTTGATCAGGCGCATTTTTTGAAGCGTTTCGCTGATGTTATGCCCGAAAGTTGCTGTCGGGAAATGTGTCCGCAAAGCTTCCATGCGTTCAACAGTCAAGAAATCTTTTTCGATGGACCAGTCCGATAGCGGCGAATGACGCTCCTTTATGCTGGTTGCCAGTACAGTCCAAGGATCTTGCGTATCCGTGTAGCTGACCACATCAAAATCAGCAGCGGTATTCCGCGCATCATTTTCTTCCAGCGCAGGGACAAACAGCAGGGGTTTTGCATCCTTAAATAGAATGGCCGCCAAAATCCTTTCATGTGGATCGCTCCTGTATGAAGAAACGTAAAAGACATTTTTAGGATCATTGAGAAATACGATATCGATATCTTGTTTTTTCATTAAATTGATAACGGAGTTTAAAGGCATTTTTAATATGACACCTTCCTTTCTTTAGTATTATAGCATATAATGAGGGTTCGATTTTTGATATTTGCAATGTGAAATTTTCATGAAAACTTTTATAAAACGCTTGCATATCTCATGAAACAATGGTAAATTCTTTATAAGCTTGTAAAACAATCAATATTTACAACATTATGTTGAATAATGGAAAATAAAAAATTGAAAACAATTGAGATAAGGAGCAACATAAATGGAAAAACAAACGATTACAATTTACGATGTCGCTCGCGAAGCAAATGTCTCCATGGCAACTGTTTCCCGCGTAGTGAACGGTAATCCCAACGTAAAACCATCCACAAGGAAAAAGGTATTGGAAGTCATTGAACGTTTGGATTACAGACCGAATGCTGTTGCCCGTGGTTTGGCAAGCAAGAAAACAACTACAGTAGGGGTTATTGTCCCTGATGTCACTAACTTGTTCTTCGCATCTTTGGCACGCGGAATCGATGATATCGCTACAATGTACAAATATAATATCATTTTAGCGAACTCCGATCAGAATGACCAGAAAGAAATTCAAGTATTGAACACCTTACTTGCCAAACAAGTGGATGGCATCATCTACATGGGCAATAAGATCACCGATGAGTTGCGCGCAGAATTCTCCCGTTCCAAAACGCCGGTCGTTCTGGCGGGAACAATCGATCCTGAACAACAAGTTGGAAGCGTCAATATCGATTACATCGGCGCAACCGAAGAAGTTGTAGCGAACATGATTGCGAACGGCAAGAAGAATATTGCTTTCGTATCAGCATCGCTTTCCAATCCAATCAATGGTCAGCATCGCCTGAAGGGATACAAGAATGCTTTGGTCAATGCAAACATTGCTTTTGATGAGGCTCTTGTCTTCGAATGTGAGCCGACTCTTCAAAATGGTGAACTATTGGCTGAACAATTACTTGAAGCCGGAGTGGATGCAGCATATGTAGCTGGTGATGAACTTGCCATCGGCCTGCTGAATGCTATCATCAATGCAGGTGTCAACGTCCCTGAGGCTTTTGAAGTCACTGCCAGCAACAATTCCCGCATAACTGAAATGGCGCGTCCGAAATTGACGTCCATCATGTTGCCGCTGTATGATATCGGTGCTGTTGCGATGCGTTTGTTGACTAAAATCATGAACAAAGAAGACATTGATGAAAAATCCATCATCCTTCCTTACAAAATCGTCAACAGAGGAACAACATTACCTAAAAAGTAATCGGTCCGTCCGAATGACAATCAAGCCCAAAAAGCCCCGCATCTGTTTCGGATGCAGGGCTTTTTTCTGTCCTGTGCAGAAAAGGATCGCCTGGAAGCACCTTTGTTTCGACAGGACAAATAAGTAGGGGCAGCAAATGAAAAAGCTGTCCCGAATGGGACAGCCACTATCTTATTACTCAGTTGCGGAGGGTTCTTCAGTCTGCGGGGATTCCGCTCCGGTTTCTGTTTCCGCTTCTGTTTCTTCAGTTGTATCGTCGGTCTCCGGCTCGGCAGGTGCTTCTTCTTCAGCAGCATCATTGGTAGCGTTATTTCGGTTTGCCGCGGGGGCAGACGAAGCTGCGGCCGCATTACGTCTCGCTGTTGCTTCAGCCAAATAGCTGTCCCAAAAGTCTTCCAGATCTTTATCGGTGGCGCCGGGAGAGAAATAGTAGGAGATTGTTTTTGGTAAATCATCAACTTTGAACAGATCAGTCCTTGTGCTTCCGTTAAGGGTGACAGACAATCCGTTCGCAAACGAAACGGTTCCCGCCAACGTTCCTGTTTCAGCCAGGACCGATTTTTCGACAATTCCTTCCGGTTGCTGATGTGTCTGATCGGTTCCGAGGATGCCCGGATTGATGCTATAGATCTTGTTGGCGATTTGGGACCAGTAATTCAGATTTCGCCCGGTCGGTAGTCCTTGATTGTTAGGGTCATAGAAGACATGTTCCCCTTTGTAATTGTCATAACCCATCCAAGAGCTGAGCGTGACGGTGGGGGTGCTGGCGATGAACCAGATGTCACGGTTAGCTTCCGATGTTCCGGTCTTTCCGGCCCAATCGGCGCTGAAATCCAGATAATTGTTGATCGACCTGCCTGTGCCATCGGTGATGACGTCGCGCAGAATGTCCAAAGTCAGATAAGCGGTGTCTTGCGAGAATACTTCCGTCGTTTCGGACTCGTGCTGATAAATGACATTCCCGTGCTTGTCCGTAATCGTCTCGATCAGATAGGGCGAAACATGCCCGCCTCCGGTTGCGAAGGTCGTGAAGGCGCTGGTCTGTTCCAAAACGGTAGGGCCATCATTTGTGGCTCCGATCGCTAAGGATGGATTGCCGTATTCCGATTCGTCGATCGAGGTGATGCCCATTTTTTCCAGATATTGCCCCGGATTCATACCTTTGTCGTTCATGGCGACATAGAGCTTGATTGTGGGGTTGTTTTTTGATTGGTAGAGCGCTTGGCGAGCGGTCATGTAAGAATTGGAAATGGTGTCGCCGAAGTTCGTAGGCTCCCATAGTGTGCCATCGGGCTGTTTGATGCTTATTTTTGTATCAGGCACCATCGAAGCAGGGTAGATAAGGTTTTGTTCGATCGCCGGAGCATAGACCAGCAACGGCTTGATCGTTGAGCCCGGTGAGCGGTTAGTGCTGAACACGTGGTCCACTTGATTGACCGAAAAATCACGGCCTCCGATGAATCCGATGATTTTACCTGTCTGGTTCTCGATCAATACACTACCTGTTTGGGCAAGCTCAGTAACTTCTTGCGTGACCCCATCTGCATCAACATAGGTATCAACGAATGTTTCTCCCAAGGTTTGCCCGTATTCGGATGCGACTTCCTGCATGCCGTTATAGATGTCTTTATCAATTGTGCTGTATACGTTATATCCTGATAAGCGTAGCGCATTATCCGCATTTGCGTAATATTCGTTGTACAGTTCGGTGTCTGCTTCCAGATCCTCCAAGGTGAGGTCATTCCCGGCAGCAGCTTGCTTCATCAGTACCAGGATTGCTTCGCGTTCGACGGCTTGATATAGGTAACTGTTCCTGTCCTCTTGCGTGGCATAGGCAGCTACGAAATCTTGAGTTATGTCGTAGGCGATTGCAGCATCATATTCTTCTTGAGTGATGTAGCCTTCGCTGAGCATCCGGAACAGTACGGTGTTTTTGCGGTTAAGGGCCGCGGTCAAATCCTCTTTTCTTTCGCCGTATTGCGTGAAAGGAGTATAGGTATAAGGATTCTGCGGGATACCCACCAAGAATGCCGCCTGAGCCAAGGAAACATCGGCTGCATGGACGCCAAAGATTCCGTTGGCGGCTTCCTCTATTCCTGCGATATTGGAACCGCTGCTGTTTCGTCCAAAAGGTGAGACGTTCAGGTAAGCAGTCAGTATTTCATCTTTTGTAAAGAAATTTTCGAGCCGTAGGGCCAATAAAATCTCATTGGCTTTGCGGGAAAAGGTCACTTCATTCGTCAATATCTGCTGTTTGACGAGTTGCTGCGTCAGGGTAGAACCGCCGCTTTGGCTGCCGAATCCAGTCAATTCAGTCACCAATGCCCTTAAAATAGCCTTCGGTACGATCCCGTCATGCTCATAAAAATTTTCGTCTTCCGTTGCGATGAGCGCTTCTTTGATAATCGGAGAGATGCTTTCCGATCCAATAGTGGTCCTGACCAAGTCGGTGCGTATTTCTGAAATGGCTTCGGTGTTTGCGTAGTACATAGTCGAAACAAGTTCAACATTACCGATGTCTTCCGCCATGCTTTCGTATGTTGGGGCAGTCTCTTTTGAAATCAAATTGGCAAAGTACCCCAATCCGACGCCACCGCCAAATATGCCCAACAGGAGGCCCAATAGTATGATTCCGGTTAAAATGTTCCGGATAACACCAAAAAAAACATTGAAACCGAAAGCTCCTTTTGAAAGAAGAGGCTTCATGTTTGTTTCCGTGTCCAGTTTGCGTTTCATTCTCCGAAAAGTTACTTTGCTTTGATCCATACGTTTGTGGGTCTTTTGCTCCCAAAGCAAGGCTTTTTCCTTTGTTTTTGCAGCATTTTCTTTTGTGAAAATCCGCTGGAGGCTGCCATTTATCGATTGCCCAAGACGTTTAAAAAATTCCCCGGTCTTTTTCAGCCATTTTTCCGCTTTATTTCCATCTGGATTGTTCATATATTCCCTCTTTCCTTTTCAGGTGGTCACTTATTAGTATAACAAAAAAGCTTTGCCCTGACTATTACATAGCGTGAACAATCACTAAGTCCGAGGAAACCAAAAAATCAGCAAGGAATAGTCTCCTGGCTGATTCCATTGCTGTTATGCTGTTGTTGCGGTTGAACTCTCTAATGTCTCTCCGATGGCGGCCAAACGCTCTGCCACGTCAGACTCCGTCAATTGATTGCGCTGCACATAATAATTCGGCTGGTGAACGCGGCATTCATGCGAGCAGCTGCGCAAATACTTGTGTTCATTCTCCTCGGAACACAGCATTCTGCGGTTGCAACTTGGATTGGCGCAATTCGCGTAGCGTTCGCATGGCGTACCGTCGAACCAGTCTTTTCCGACTACGACATGTTCGACGCGATTGATATCGACACCGATACGCTCATCAAATACATACATTTTTCCATCCCATAGCTCCCCTTTGACCGTTTCGTCTTTTCCGTAGGTAGCGATGCCGCCGTGCAGTTGGCCGACATCTTTAAAACCTTCTTTGACGAGCCATCCTGAGAATTTTTCGCAGCGGATGCCGCCGGTGCAATAGGTTACGACGCGTTTTTCCATAAATTTTTCTTTGTTGTCGCGAATCCATTGCGGCAATTCACGGAAGTTTGCGATATCCGGACGGACAGCCCCGCGGAAGTGGCCGAGATCAAACTCGTAGTCGTTGCGGGCATCGATCACGACTGTGTTTTCGTCAAGGATTGCATCGCGAAACGCTTCCGGAGATAAATATGCGCCAGTCATTTCATTTGGATCAAGGTCGTCTCCGCCAAGGTGCAACGATACGATTTCCTGACGAGGGCGGACAAACATCTTTTTGAAAGCATGGCCGTCCGTCTCGTCAATTTTGTATGTGATGTCGTTGAATCGGAAATCTGCATTCATGTGCGCGATGTACGCTTGCGTCTGATCAATGGTCCCGGAAACGGTCCCGTTGATGCCTTCTGGTGCGACCAAAATTCTTCCTTTTAAGCCGATCTCTTTGCAGAATTCTAGATGTTCTTGCGCGAATGTTTCTGCATCCTCTATCGGTGTATATTTATAATAGAGTAGGACACGATAATCTTTTGTCATACTGCTCCCCCTAATTCAATGTGGTTTACTTCGAACGTTATGAAATTATACACATTTTGTAAGCGGAAAGCCAAGAATATGCTCAGTGACGAAAAAAGAGCGTCACGCTTTATTGGGGAGGCGTTGCATGCTAAACTTACGGTGGACGTTTAAAGAAAGCGAGGGAAAATAAGATGGGCATTTGTACACTGATCGTAAATCCGTCGTCCGGCGGCGAACAAGCTACTGGCTACTTGGACTTGATGCGGACGCAGTTGAGCGAAATGTTTGAAGAGGTCACCGTCAAAGACACCGAAAAACAGGGAGATGCCGAAGCGTTTGCGTATGAAGCGGCAACCCACGGCCATGACGCAGTTTTCTGCATGGGTGGCGATGGAACAGTCAATGAAACCATCAATGGGTTGGCGGCTGCCGGAAAAACCGTGTCTTTCGGGTTTGTTCCATTAGGCACCGTCAATGACCTTGCAAGAGCGATTGGTATCCCTTTGGAACCGGAACAGGCTATCGCAATGTTGGACAATGCAGCCTTGGTAGATCTGGACATCGGCAAGATCAATGATCGCTATTTTGTTTCTAATGTCGCTGCTGGCGCGATCCCCGAGGCTGTCGAAGGGGTCAGCGCAGAAGAAAAAACAAAGTATGGTCCGCTGGCTTATTTCATAGAAGGAGGAAAAGCATTAGCGAAACAGACCATGCATCGTTTCCGCATTACAGTGGATGGAGAGACTTTTACACAGGAATCGCCACTCATTCTGATTTCTCTGACGAATTCTATCGCCAGCTTCGAAAGTTTCATGCCACAAGCAAAAGTCGATGACGGCAAAATCAGAATGGTCGTTTTCAAGGAGTTTAACCTGCTGGATTCGGTGAAATTATTGCCGAAGCTCATCAGAGGCGAAATCAAAAATTCGGATTCTGTCATCTACAAATCCTTCAAACAGGCCACTATCGCTCTTGAAGATGGCGATAGTTTGATCACCAATGTCGACGGTGACAAAGGCCCTTCATTTCCGCTAGAAATCGAGATACTGCCTTCCTTCATCAAAGTTTACGGGCCGGCAGCCATTTGAATAAAAATAAATCCCCACGACCGATGTTATTCGGGTCGTAGGGATTTATTTTGCCTTCAGATATAGTTTTCAGTCAAACGCATGAATTCTTCCACGTCTCCCGCCATGATCTCCAAACCTTGGTTCCAGAACTCCGGTTGCGTGATATCGGCACCCAGATGCTTCATCACCAGGTCTTCCGTCGTCATAGATCCGGTATCCCGCAGCAGCGAAATATAGGTTTCTTCAAAATTTCCAGTCTGCTTCAGCGATTGTGCGTAAATCCCCAGACTGAACAGGAAGCCAAACGTGTAAGGAAAATTGTAGAATGGCACATCATCAATGAAGAAGTGTAGTTTGCTCGCCCAGAATAGGGGGTGATAGTCACTCAAAGTTTCTTGGTAAGCCTCCTTCTGGGCAGCCTCCATCAGACCGGACAAACGTTCCGCAGTGACAAAACCGTTTTTCCTTTCGGTGTAGAATGACTTTTCGAAAAGATAACGAGCATGGATATTGAGGAACATGGCCGTCGCATTTTCGAGCTTCGTATTGAGCAAGGAAATTTTTTCCTCATCGCTGTTTGCCTCTTTGACAGTAGCAGCGCTGATGATGGTTTCTGCAAAAGTCGATGCCGTTTCGGCGACGTTCATGGCGTAGCGCGTGTTGAGGTCAGGCAGGTCGCGCATCACGTGAGAATGGAAGGCATGGCCAAGCTCATGGGCCAACGTGCTCATATCGCTTGCCGAACCTGTAAAGGTCATGAAAATCCGTGATTCTTTTGATTCCGGATAATCTTCGCAATAGCCGCCAGGTCTTTTCCCGGATCGGTTTTCGGCTTCAATCCATCGGTTCTTGACGGCATCCAAGGAAAAGTCAGCCAATTTGGGACCGAAACTGGCAAAGTGTTCGATGATGTAATCGACTGCTTCGTCGAAGCTGAAGGTTTTTGATCGGAAACTGCCGAGCGAAACAGGGGCATCGACATCATACCAAGCCAACTTATCCTTGCCCATCAGCGCGGCTTTGCGGCCCAAAAACGAAAGGAACGGCTGTTTGTTGGCGCTGATGGCTTGCCACATCGTATCCAAGGTCTCGCGTTTGATGCGGTTGTAGCGCAAAGGCTCTGCCAAGAAATCCTCATCCTGGTGCGCCTCGAAATCCGCCAAACGGAATCCTTGCAGGTGATTCAGTGTATCGGCGAATGCAGTCGCAAGGGATCCCCAAGCTTTTTCCCATTCGACGAATAGTTTTTTGCGCACGCTCGGATCAGGGTCGGCATACATCCGGTTCATCGCTTGGCCGGCGGACAGTTCGCTCAAAGTTCCGTCAACCTCCTCAAAGGAAATTTTGATGAAGGATACGAGCGTGTCATAGTGCGCACTCCAACCATTGAAACCATCGACACGCAAAGTTGCCAGCAAGGCTTCTTCCCTGTCGGATAAGAGTCGGCGGCCTTGTTGGCGCCATTCCGACAGAGCGAAAGCAAGCGGTGAAAAGGCAGGCTTTTCAATCAACAGCTCCCAATCGCTTGCTTTGACTGCGGTTATTTTTTTCTTCAGAGTCGTTTGAATAATCGTTAATTTGCTGTACAATTGAATTATTCGCGCATGGATTGCGCTTGCATCCAAATCCGAGACATCGGCTGATTGCACACCCGTTATGAAACTGTTGCATTGCATCAAAGCTTTTGCGTAAAGTTCCTCATAATGAAGCAAATCCTGAAAAACAGGATATTCCGGTTTATCGCGTTCGGGTTCCCAAGCGTTTGCTGCGGATTCAAAATCCTTCAATCCATCTTGGATCGCCTTTATCTTTTCTTGAAGTGCGGGCGAAGAACTGCCTCCTTCAAAAAATGAGTCCAAATCCCAGGTAAGGCTATATTTCATGCTTTTCATCCTCTCAGGCTGAATTGTCTAACTTAATGCCATAAATACATTATATCCATTTCCGTCAAAAATAAATAAGGAATTCTCATCAGGAAAGGAAAAAAACTATATGCAACGAGAAAAAAACAGCAATTCATACATAATGGGCGCCATTCTGATCATGGGTTACCTCTATTACCGCGCCACCTTCCAACAAGATTTATATGCGTTGCCGAACATCATTGCGAACCTTCTGCAGGCACAACCGCTTTCCGGGTTATTCGCAACGTTCACCTTCCGATACGGGGAGCAGGTGATCAGCATGGAGGCATTGGGCTACTTCGGCTTTCTGGGATTCTTCGGCAGCAAAATCTGGTTGTTCCTTTCCTATTCCATCCTGGCTTATCTTTGGTACGGCGGGCTTTCCGGGAAGATGCGGGATGCCTTTACGCCTTTCGTTGTGGCGCTGCTGCTTTCCGTGAGCTACGCGGCTTCGGATGAATTTCACCAGTCGTTTGTATCCCCTGCATTTGCGATGAAGGAAGATGTCATTTTGGCCAGCATAGCGGTAATTATGGCAATAATCGCCGGTTGGTTCTTCCTGACTGCCAGAAAAGGCAGAAAGTGAATTGCCATAAGCGGTTACTTTTGATAAAATGATTGAGTAAATTAATAGATGAGAAGAGGGATCTGAATGTCAGGACATTCAAAATGGAGTAAAATCAAAGGCGCAAAAGGCGCTGCAGATCAAAAACGAGGTAAAATTTTCCAGAGATTATCGAAAGAAATATATATGGCTGCAAAAAACAGCGGTCCGGATCCCTCATCTAACCCGAGCCTGCGCTTGATGATCGATAAAGCGAAAGCAGCGAACATGCCGAACGACAACATTACCCGCGCCATCAAAAAAGCTACATCTGCTGGAGAAGGCGAAAACTATGAAGAAATCACTTACGAAGGTTACGGCCCGAACGGTGTGGCTGTCTTGGTCCATGCTTTGACAGATAACCGCAACCGTACCGCCACAAACATCAGAGTCGCTTTCAACAGAAATGGAGGGGCTTTGGGCGAATCCGGTTCAGTGAGCTACATGTTCGACCGCAAAGGCTATATCGCGATTGAGCGTGAAGACTTGGAAGTGGATGAAGACACGATGTTGATGAGTGTGTTGGAAGCTGGTGGGGAAGAGTTGCAGACAAGCGATGAAGTATTCGAGATCTACACAGATCCTACCGATTTTGATGCCGTTTCCGAGGCTTTGAAGGCAGAAGGCTACGTGCTGGCTGAAGCGGAAGTCACGATGGTTCCGCAAACTTTGTCGACAATCGCTGAGGACAAAGAAATCCAATTCAGAACGATGCTGGAAAAACTGGACGAAGACGATGATGTCTCCGAAGTATTCCACAATGCTGATCTGGACGAAGAAGAATAACTTTTTTCAGAAAATCAAAACCGGTTACCTACCTTGTCGATAGACAGTGGTGGGCAATCGGTTTTTTTGGATTCGGCCTGTCCGCTGGGCGACAACCCCGTTCCTGTAATCGCTTTCTTGGGAACCTTGTAGTATAATTTAGTTAGCCGAAGTCGATTTTTCCAAGGACTTTTCGAACAAGGCTCTTAAAGAGAAGCTATCATTATCCGATCGGGATAAACAACGAATGGGGGAACAGCAGTATGGCAAAAATAATATTTGTGATTGCACCTGAAGATTTCCGCGATGAAGAGTTATTCATGACCCAGGAAGAAGTTGCAAAATGCGGACATGAGATGTGGATCGCCAGCCACAAGACCGGGACCTGTATCGGTGTGCATGGCGGAATTGCGCAGTCGGATTTGTTGGTTGAGGATGTCGACACGAACAGTTTTGATGGTGTTGTGTTCGTTGGAGGCAAGGGAAGCCGCGTTTTCTTCGACGATCCGCATGCTTGGATGCTGGCACAGGCGATGCATGGGCAAGGCAAAATGGTTGCGGCCATATGCATCGCGCCGGTCATCTTAGCGAATGCCGGTTTGCTGAAGAAGAAAAATGCGACTGTTTTCGAATCCGAGGTTCCGGCTATCGAAGCCAAAGGGGCTATTTATACTGAGGTTGGTGTGACAGTCGACGGCAATCTCATTACAGCAAGCGGTCCGGATAAAGCAAAACAATTTGGATTGGAAATTTGCAACTATTTGGCGGGATGAATCGGAAGAACGGCTGTTTTTGAGGAATTGGAGGCGGCAAGGGATATGGAAGAGTTGAAAACCAGAATCGAGCTGTTGAAGGGACAGGATCCCGTCAAAATGCAGGACCTGGAAAGGAAGTATGGATTGCTGAGGTTCGAGCTGCTGGAAGCGAAGAAAGCAGTGGAACTGCATGAAATCGCCCTAGCGGATTTGAAAGGCGAATGGATCAAAGACAATTCGGATGAGAACCTTGCCGTTATGCGCGAGGAAGAACAGAACCTGAAGATTGCCAGATTGAGCTACAACGCCGCAGTGGAGAAGATGGACATCATGAAGACCGTCGTTTTTCTGCTTTCCTGAATGGGTAATTTTTAAAAATAAGATAGCGTTCATAACGAAAAAGACCGGCAAGGACATTTTTTAATGGTCCCTTTCCGGTCTTTTTCGTTATGCAGTCGTTTTGTGATCATTCCGACTGTTCGTCGATGAAATCGTTGATTTTTTGCTGATACTGCTCATCCGAAATCAGATAAGAGAATCCTTCGCCGATGACGCTTTGGGCTTCGCTGATGGTGAAGAAAGCCTTCGGATCGATGGCTGTCACAATCCGGTTGAGAGGCATCAATTGCTGTCTGTTGACGACAATCAGGATGACCTTCTTCTGGCTTTTGGAGTAATAGCCTTCGCCTGCCAAAAAGGTCATTCCACGGCCGATCTTTTTATCGATTGCCTCCGCGATTTCCTGATGCCGCTCCGAGATGATCAGGACTTGTTTCTTCGGATTGAACCCTTCCAGGATGAAATCCAGCACTTTCGTTTGCACATAGAGATGCACGACAGTCAAAACGACATTCTCAAGGCCGATTACGAAGATGGAAGGTCCGACCACAAACAGGTCCAATATGACCAGTGCGACACTGGTGCTCCAGCCGAGATATTTATTGAAAATCAAGGCGATGATATCGGTCCCGGCCGTGGAACCTCCCGCTTGCATCACGAGGCCCAGTCCTGTGCCGACCAAAAATCCGGAGCAGAGCGGCGCCAAAATGATAGTTTCCATAGGATAGCGCCAAGCCGCCGTCAGATAGAGAAACACCGACATCAGCAGCGTGGCCAAAAGCGTCAGTCTCATGGTCGATTTTTCCAAAAAACGGAATCCGATGACAAGGATGATGGCGTTCAATAGGAAACTCGTGATGGCTACCGGGATATCCATCGTATAGAAGGCCAACAAACTAATGCCGGTCACACCGCCTTCACCAAGATGGTTCGCAACGGAAAACATATTGATGCCCAACGCGAACAGAAATGTTCCGATTGCAATCAAAAAAATCGATCCAGTAACGTTCTTTTTCAAACAATTCACCTCCCTTGCATTGAGTGGTCCCTTCAAGTATCTGTGTATGAGACCGCTGTTCACGCCAATATAACATATTTTATACTAAGTTTCCTGTCGGATAAAGAGCGGACTCGAGGATTTTGCAGAAGCTATAAGTGACGGCAAAATAGAAATGAGGTGATGATATGGAAGAAAAAGCAGAGAGCCTGTTGGCCGATGCGATGCGGCTGGGTGTTTCCGACATCCATCTGCTCCCTTATGAAGACCACTATGAACTCTTTTTCCGCGTGAGCACCGGATTATCGAAAGTATCGGTGTATTCCATCGAAAAGGGTGAACGATTGATTTCTTATTTCAAATTCCTTTCGAACATGAATGTGGGCGAAAGGCGGAAACCCCAATCCGGTGCAGTCAGGTACCGGCTGAACGGCAAAAAAATTGAACTGAGGCTGTCCACCATCGCCAATTTCCGCTACCAAGAGTCGCTTGTGATCCGCATGCTGTATGCCAATCCGGGTTCAGATCCGGGTTTACACGCATTTTTCCCGGCCCAGGAGGCTGAGTTGCTCGAATTGTTGGACCACAAGAGCGGGCTGGTACTGTTTTCGGGACCCACCGGATCCGGAAAAACGACCACCATCTATCATTTGCTGCGCAGGAAATACGCCGATGAACCGCTGCAGATCATTACGATGGAATTATCTGTTTTTTAGTGTATTCGTTGATATGACAACATTTAGGGTGAAAATAAAATTATTAGGGGGCAGAAAAGGGGCAGAGTGTTATACGGAGAGAGAAAAGTCGTCAATTGCATTCATCAGATCTTTGTCCATTTTATTTGTGAAGTGGGAATAAACTTTTTCTATCATGTCGGTATTAGAATGACCTACGTGCTTCGCTATTATATTTGATTTATGTCCTTGCTCAACCATCAAAGTAATGAATGTGTGCCTAAATATGTGCGTGGTAACACGTTTACCTGGAATGTCTGCGTATTTGCCTAGAAGTTCATTGGCGTAACTGTTTGTAAAGGGTTCGCTTTTCCCATTTATAAATAAAAGCCGCTGATTTTTATCTAAACCCAACTGCATGACTTTAATTTTCGTATGGCGTATTTGTTCCTTAAGCAGTTTTTCGGTTTCCGCATTAAAATGTATAGTTCGCGGTTTCCCGCCCTTAGGAGGTTGAAAGATTCTTCTTCGGTGATACCAGGTGCGTTCAATCATAATTGTCTTGTCCTGAAAATTGATGTGCTTCGTATAATCCAGCGAAACCATTTCACCGTACCGCATGCCGGTATAGGTTTGAATCAGGCACATCCTGCCCAATTCTCCGTAGTTTTTTTCTTCTAAGTGATCAACAACCATTTGTAATTCATTTCTTTCCAAATATTTGAACTCATCTTTCTTAGTGACGTTTATTTTAGGGAGTTCAATTTCATGAAGAAGGGTCCGGTTTGTCAAAAAGCCATACTTCAGGCCGAAATTCACAACCTTTCGAATGGTTGCGGTCATGCCTTTGACAGAATCGTATACATAGCCGAGATCAAACAGGCGCAGGATAACCGAATTGAGCTGGGCACCGGTTAATGCTTTTAACGAAATGGGGCCAATCTCTTTGTTTATCGTATTCATGTAAGAAACATTGTTGTTATAAGTGCTCAACCGGACTTGTTTTTTGTAAATGGCTAACCATTTTTGTGTCAACGTCGCAAAATCAATGTCTGCATTTGTTTTCTTTAGTTTTGCCTCAATTTTCTCATGAAGTTTCTTGAGCATTTCCTTTTCGACACGGCTATTCTTTTTTATATGCGTCAAGGATACCTTTGCGTTTTTTCCGGTCAGAGGATCCGTATACCGTTCGACATACTTGTATTTACCGTTTGGCAACTCTTCAATCCACATGTTTTTAGCGCTCCTATCTGTTATAATAGAGCGTAACAAAAACGCTCTTTATTGAGTAGTTTCAGAAAACACCACTTTCGCTTTGGACGGGGAGAGTGGTGTTTTTGTATTTTAGTTCAGTTTAAAGAATACGCTGGTATTCCAGTCAGTTATCTCAACTAGCGTTTCGTCGCCAATAGGAACGATCAAACCTTTTTTACCTTCGTCGGTGCCGCCTTTATACAAATCTTTAAATCCGAAGTCAGTGCCGGTTTCAAATGTTGCATAGAAAGGTTGGGCTACTTCGCTGCCGTCTGCAGCGACTGGAGTCACGGATAAATTGACCGTGTTGAAGGGATCATCAACGCTGCCTTCGTCCAAAGTTGCTTTCAAATCGAAAATTACCCACTCAAAACCTTCAGGAGCTGCTTCGTTATATGGATTTGCTGCAATCAGTTGGTTGTAAGCTTCTTCGCCTCTGACTACATTTGAGATCGATGCCGTTACAACCCCATCAACTCTGTTGGATTCTGCATCACTATAAATTACATCCCATGTAGCCGATTGGCCGACAGCAACCGGATTACTTCTTTTACCAGGGGCGCTGGCAGTTTCCTCGCTAACTGTAGAAGCCGCCTCTGATGATGCCGCAGCGGTTGATGATGCCTCATCTGAAACTTCGACGTCACTCGATGTTCCGCATGCCGCCAAAACCAACGCACTACCAAACAACAATAAATATTTTTTCATGATAATTCCTCCAATATAGTTTATTTATATAAACCGCAAAAGCGGTAAATATCACAAATCAAAACTAACTCCTACAGCTTTACCCAATATCCTAGCTGGGTTGAGTTCCGTGATAATGTACGGCGCATAGTTGGTGTTTTCAGCTATCAGCATCACAATATCCCCTTGTTTTTTGACTCGTTTAAGCGTGGCCTCTGTGTCTCCGTTAACTAGCACCGCCGCTATTTCCCCATCTTCCACATCGTTTTGAAGCCTGATCAAAACATCTGATCCGTCAGGTATCTTTGGTTCCATGCTGTCACCTTTGGCCGTTAGATAAAATGTCTGACCTTTTGGCAACCTGTCCCTTAAGTGATACCGATACCCTATGATGTTCTCGTCAGCGAGTATTGGATCGCCACATGCTATGGTGCCTATTATTGGGATTGCTACCATGTTTTCGCTAGACACATGAATAGCGTTAGATGGTATTGATGATTCTTCAATCAAATCTGCCTTCGACACATTAAAATAATTCGCCATCAATTCGATTTTGTCTATTCTTGGATAAGTTTTTTCGTTTATCCAATCAGATAAAGTGCTGTACTTAATTTTTAAATCCTTCGAAAGTTTCATTCTATCAATATTATTAATAGCCATATACCTTTTAATATTTTTAGACATCGCTTTTTTATTCCCTAAATTACTCATCATATTCACCCCCACCATAAGATCAATTTAAAGTCATTATATAGGTAAACCGTAAATAATTCAAACGAAAACTAAAAATATTACGGAAAAACCGTTGCGTTTACGGTATAACCGTTATATAATGAGTTCAACAAGTCGAGGAGGTGTTAAAAGTGGCAATGACTTTAAAGGCTTTGAGAGCCAATAAGAACATGACTCAAAAGCAAGCTGCCGAGTTAATCGGTGTTTCCGAAGATACTTGGGGCAATTACGAACGCGGAAATTATTTTCCTGACGTCCCGAAAATAATTTTGATTGAGAAAGCGTTCGGCGTTCATTATAACGAGATTATTTTTTTGCCAACAGATAACGGTTTAACCGTAAAAAACGATAATTAGAAAGGTGTTTAAAAATGGAATATTTAGCAGAAAAGCAAAATCCGTTGATTCCGCTGCATGAGGAAGATGATGGCTCAGTAGCAGTGATGGGTAGGGACTTACACGAGTTTCTTGAAATTAAGACTCCGTATAAAGATTGGTTCCCGAGGATGGTTGAATATGGTTTTTCCGAGGGGCAAGATTTCAACCCGCTCAAATTTGAGCAGGTTCGATTGGAAGGAAATAGGAATGTGAGGCGCGATCTTGTAGACCACGTTCTCACTATCGACATGGCTAAAGAAATCGGCATGATCCAGCGCAACGAAAAAGGGAAACATGCCAGACAATATTTCATAGCGATAGAAAAGGCCTGGAACAGTCCGGAAATGGTGATGAAGCGAGCCTTGCAAATTGCAGATCGCAAAATTATCGATCTCCAGGAGCGCGTCCAATTGGACAAGCCAAAAGTTATATTTGCAGATGCTGTTGCTGCAAGTCATACATCAATACTGGTCGGAGACTTGGCCAAGCTGCTCTATCAGAATGGCATCAAGACCGGAGGGAACCGCTTGTTCGGCTGGATGCGGGAAAACGGCTACCTGATTAAGCGGAAAGGTACGGATTACAACATGCCGACGCAGCGTTCTGCCGAAATGAAATTGTTCGAGGTTAAGGAGACAACAATCAATAACCCGGATGGATCCATCAAAATCAGCAAAACGCCAAAGGTCACTGGAAAAGGACAGCAGTACTTTATCAATATGTTCATGAAGAACAAGGCAGGGGGCGCCTAATAATGGTCATCTTACAAACAAAACAGAAAACGCAGCAATACGCATTTACGAAGGACATTGGAAGAATATTCGGCTATAAAGATCCCGTGAAATTGCTCAAAGGGTTCCGGGATTACGTGGACAGCCATCCAAATGCTTTTAATCCTTACAAGCCTTATCTGAAAAATCAAGGCATGGATACTTTGTATGACATCATCTGTTTTGCTTTTTATCTCGAGAACAGAGATTTGCTAGAATCCGGGACAAGAAGTATCAGCTTCGCAGGCGAACTTCCGAGACTAAGAGAGGTGTATCAGTGATGAAAATCTTTACTAACGAGTTTGAGGAAGTTTTGGCCAAAGCAATCGGCTGCGGCTTGGTAATCGGATTGGTTATCCTGGTCTTTGGCATTGTAGGCGGCCTGGAACAGGGGTTGATCTGGTGAAGTTAGATCCAAATCACAACATCGAATTACTGACCTGGTTGCTATTCCGCGAAGACATCAAGTATGAACTGATCGGGTTCGGCAACATCTGCATCCGATGGGAAATTGGAAAGGTCTTGGCGCCGGCCCTCTTGTTCGACTACCGCTGCAATATCCTGAAGTACTGCGACCGCTACACAGAACTGAATCAAGAGGACCAGGAGCGGTTGAAGAAAGTTTTTGAAGAGTATCACTACAAGAAACCAACATGGGAGTGAGAATGATGAACGAGAGAGAATATATGGAAAAACTGCTGCAGATTGAACTAGCGGAAATTTGCTTAAGAACAATGCTGATTGAGCAAGCTAAGCACCAAGCAGACGCGGACCGTGCCGCACGAAAAGCGCGGGCGTTCGAGCACAAAATAAAAACACTGCAGCGGCAATTGGAAAATGCCGAGGATAGCCTATGAATTTATTCAAGGTAACGGAAGTCCTAAACGAGGAAGGCATCTCACACAGAAGCATTTCTCCAACATCCCTGAGACTGGATTGGCTGATAGACGGAGCTTCACGTCCGGTAATCGTGTTTGATCTAAAAGCCAACCGCATCACGCCGATGTCGGACCACAAATGCATGCCTAAACAAGACAAGGAACGGCTCCGGTCAATCGTCAGGCGCTGCAAAATAAAAAATGTGCATTAAAAAAGCCACCTATTGCGAGTAGGTGACAATGAAATATAAATTCACGGTGATTATATCACGGAAAGGAAAAATCATGAAGAAAATCAAAATCAATAAAATTTCTTATGAGAATTTCAAAGGCATCAAATTATACACGTTAAACCTGGAGGGGAATAATGCCAGCGTCTCTGCCGGTAATAATATCGGAAAGACTAGCCTATATGACGGCTTCTACTGGTTGCTGTTCGATAAAAACAGCCAGGAGCAAGCGCAATTCAAGGTCAAACCGTTCAATGCTGCAGGCGAAGATATCCTGGGTACAGATACGATTGTGGAGGCCGAATTGGAAATTGATGGCGAACGCGTGCTACTCCGGAAGGAAGTCTTGGAGAAATGGTCCCATCCAAAAGGGAGTATCGAAAAGGTTCGTGGAAAAGATGTGAAGAAATACTTCATCAACGGCATCCCGGCCAAGACAAAGAAAGAGTACACCGATTTTATCAGCACCATCATCGATGAGCAGTCGTTCAAATTACTAACCAATCCCGCGTTCTTCGCTTCAAAGGGTTGGGATGACCGCCGGAAAATCGTGATGGACCTAGTGGATGAAATTTCCATTGATGACGTCATTGCATCTGATCCGGACTTTGAAATCCTGAGGGATGACCTGAAGGCTAATTCTTTGGACGACTACAAGAATGGCCTGAATTATCAACTGAAAGACTTGCAAAAGAAAGAAAAGGATATCAGCACCCGAATTGACGAGGCAAGCAAGAGCGTTCCGGAGACTACAGAATCCAAGGCTGATTTGGAACTGAAGCTGCAGCGGTTGGATGATGAATACAGATCCTTGCAAAAAGAAGAGTCCGATATAAAAAACGGCGGAATTGTGGCGAAAATCCAAAAAGAGATTGAAGCCATCCAGGCGCAAATCGCTGAAGGACGGATTAAATATTCTCAAACCAATCAGTTCAGTGTGATCAGTCTTCAGGACAGCCTAAATGAATTGAGCGGGAAGTACCGTGCTGCCGAAGAAAATTTGTATGAAACAACAACGCAAATCGAGCGTCTGGAAAAGCATATGGCATCTGAGAAAGAACGTCGTACCATCTTACTTGATCAATATCACTCGGAGAAGAACATCACGTTCGATGAACATCGGTCCGTGTGCGCTATGTGTGGGCAAGAATTGCCGGCTGATCAAATCGACAAAATGAAAACGAAGTTCAACGCGGAGAAATCCGACAAACTGATGCGGATTATTGCGGAGGGCAACCAAATCAAAGATACCTTGGAGGTAGCGGAGAAACAGCTAGTCGATTTAAAGGCGTCCAAATCCGAGTTCACTGAGAAGGTTATGAAATTAAAAGCTCAAGGACAAGTAATGAAGGCTGACATCGAAAAAATGAACGTTGAGAACGGCGATTACACGGATACCGAAGAATACGCAACGCTTGTCCAAAAAGGCCTGGATCTCCAAGCTAAAATTACCAACGAACAAGAGAGCAAACAGGAAGTCAGTTCCTCCATCCGGGAGAAACTGGAATCCATTGCCGAGCAAATGATCGGTACGAACGATGCGATTTCACTTGTCAATCTGGCCAACACCCAAAAACGTCGGGTCCAGGAATTGATTGATCAGCGAAAAGAAATTGTGAATGCGTTCAATGAAAAGCAAGGCAAGTTGTTCTTGGCGGAAGATTTCTTCAAGACACGAATTAAGCTGCAGGAAGAGAAGGTAAACCAGCTCTTCGAAATCACCAAGTTTGTATTTTTCGGTTTGGACGGAACAGGAGAAGAAAAGGACATGTGCAGCATTACCGTGAATGGCAGTGACTACCACACCAATCTGAACAACGCTGCACGAATCAATGCGGGTCTTGACATCATCAACACCCTTTCGAAAGCATATGGCATCGCAGCGCCAATCTTCATCGATAACGCTGAAGGGGTCAATAAGTTATTTGAAACACAGTCGCAAATGATCAGTTTGGTGGTTTCCACTGATCCGGCGTTCAAAGTGGAGGTGCAAGGATGAATCAGTTAAGAGAACAAGCCATTAAACATATTTTGAGGGTGGAGAAGCTAAAAGAACAGCATGCGGAATTAGAGGATTTGCAAGATGAGTTATCAAAAATTGGCAATGCAGATATCATTATCGGATTCTATCCAAAAAACGGCGGCTTTTACAAAGTGTTGTTGGAAGATTTAGGAATCACGAGCCTTCAAGATGAATTGAAAAAGAAGCTTGTTACTGAATTGCATATCAGAAAAGAAGTAATTGAAATGACACTAACACAATTGATCGGAGGAAATGAATAATGACTAATCAAAATCAAGTAGCAACAGCATCCACATTCCAAACAAAACTGGCCAAGGTGAATAACACATACCTGCCGATGATCACGGACCAGCTGCAAGGCAACGGCATGAACATGAGCGACTATCAAAAACAATGCGTGATGAGCGCCATTGCAGAAATCAACAACACGTTGGAAGCACAATCGTTGGCCATCAATTCGGTGGATCAGCAAACATTGACTCAGATTTTGCTCCAGGTCGCATCCCTTCAGCTGAACGCAACAGCGACACCTCGCGAAGTGTACTTCCAGACACGCAAGAAAAAAGTTGGAAACGAATGGACCACGCAGCTTGAAATGGGCATTGAGGGTGACGGAAACGATAGCATCCTGTCACGTTTCGGCCGGGACGTTCAAACGGTCCATAAATTTTGGGAAGTGCGAGAGAACGATAAATTCACGTATCCACGCATGAAGGGTTTGGACATGACACCGCCTGAGTGGGAGCCGGTGGGAACAGGTAAAGTGGTGCGCATCGTTTATCCAATCACCAAGGTGAATGGGGATGTCGAATATCTGATTGCAGAGCGCGAGGATGTTGTTCGTAACCTAATTGCCCATGTCAGCAACAGCATGATGAACGAAACCTTCGGCATTGCGGAAAGTCGGTATAAAGCAACCGATGCTCAAAAAACGCAGATCGATGCAAAAAAACGTGAACTGAAAGATCAACTGAAAGGAATGTCCTTGGAGGCGATCCTGGATGCACCGGAATTCGATAAATATATCAGTCCGGCCTGGAAAGAAGGGCAGTCGCGTGAAAGCATGATCGTCAGAAAGATGCGCAACAACCTCACGAAGAAGTATCCGAAGAACTTTGAAAATGCCTATGTTGCCATGACATACGAAGAAGCTACAAATGAAGATCTGAAACGTCTGAAGAAGGATGTAACGGAGACGGCGAATGTCATTGAATTTGAAGATGTGATTGTCCACGACGAACCTGCGGCGCTTGATCAGCCGCACGAAATAAATGAAGAACCAGTTCAAGCTGAAGCATTTCCTGATGTAGATCCATTTTGATTGATATAAAAGTCTTTGGTTCCGGGAGTTCTGGGAATGGCTATCTGATCGATGATGGCCGTTCTCAAATCTTGATAGAATGTGGCGTAAAATTCGAACTGGTTAAACGCAAAATGAAATTTGACCTATCAAGAGTCGTCGGCATGTGCATTACCCACGAACACATGGACCATAGCAAAGAAATCCAAAAAGTACTGAAGACAACCGCAATCGATATTTTTGCCAGCGCAGGTACGCTAAACGCCTTGAACGTTCCGAAATTCAGGGCAAACGTTCTGAATATTGGTCAAAGCGTACAAATAGGGACATGGACTGTTATCCCTTTCGATGTTGTGCATGATGCAGCGGAGCCGATGGGCTTCATATTCGAAAATGCATCGAACGAACGCCTGCTGTTCGTAACGGATACGCGGTTGCTGCACTACAAATTTAAAAACATCACACACATGATGGTGGAAGCCAACTATTCCATGAAGATTCTGATTGAGAAGTATAGTCACGGTGACCTGGCCGATATGTTGAAGAATCGGATCATTAGAAGTCATTTTGAATTCGAGAATTCGAAAAGTTTTATCAAGCTGAACTCGAGCGAAAAGCTGCAAGTCGTGTGGCTGCTGCATTTGTCCGATTCAAATAGTGATGAAGAGTTATTCAAACGCGAAGTACAGGAGTTAACCGGTGTTCCGGTCTATATAGCATAGGAGGTGAAAAGCGGAATGGATATTGGTTATATAAAACTCTATAGAAAAATAACTCATTCATTCGTTTGGACAAATCCAAATATGCTGAAGCTTTGGTTGCTCTGTTTGATGAAGGCTAGTCACAGTGGAAACAAGTTTTTATTTAACGGTCAGGAAGTTCACGTGTCAAGCGGTGAATTCGTCACCGGAGGCCACGCTATCGCAAAAGAATTCAACGAAGGAGTGTCGAGTGACAATCAAGTTGTCGGGCGCACGTTATGGAGATGGCTCAAAAAATTTGAAAAAGAAGAAATGTTGTCAATCAAATCAACCACGAAATATAGCGTCATTACAATAAAAAACTGGAATGAATATCAGGCGAATGACAATCAAGTGTCAAGCGGTCGTCAAGCGACTGTCAAGCCAGTGTCAACAATCAAGAATGAAAAGAATGATAAGAATGATAAGAATATAAAAGATAATAGTCGCAAATCCGCAAAGCGGACTTACGACGTTGATTCAAATTATTATCAGCTGTCTGTCTTCTTGTTTGAAGAGATGAAAAAGAATAATCCGGATGTGAAGAAACCAGACTTGCAAAAGTGGTCTGATGACGTTCGGAAGATGGTCGAGCTGGATGGGCGTAAAGAGGAGCAGGTTAAAAATATGATCATATGGTCCCAATCGCATGATTTCTGGAAAGGGAATATCCTTTCTACCGCGAAGCTTCGAGAAAAATATGATCATATGAAAGTCCAGGCATTGCAACCTGTTAAGAAAAACGCCTGGCAACAGAACGCCAAAAAAGAAGAGTTGCCGGAATGGGCCAGTGATACTAAATCAGAAATCAAAGAAACGCCATTGAGTCCAGAACAGCAACAAGTGTTAAATGAACGGATTTCGAAATTAAAATCAACCGGCAAGGAGGTGGGTATGTGAAGAGAATTTACTATTACGTCGATGAAGTGGGGATGGAGCACTTTTTCTCCGATCCCTTAACGGAAAAGGAGTTAATCATAAATGGGTATCGCTTTTTAAGAAGTGAACGAGTGGATGAATTTCCGTGGAACGACATCGAGTGAAAGGGGGAAGCGTTATGAATAAGCGCCAGATCAAAAAGAGAGTGAAGCGGGCGAAAGCCAATAGAGAGCGCGGACTGATTTTAAGCTTGGAAGACCGGCACTACATCCGGAACTATGGTAAACGCTATTACACCGAAAAAGAAGCGGCCTATGTGATTGAGAACTGGGACGAATTCACATCGACTGTCAAAGGGATAGTCGATGGAGTAAGAAATGCTTTTGCAGATGTGTTCCTAAGTTTGGCTGATTCATTCAGAACAGGGGGACGGGAAGAATGATAGACAAAAAGGGGTATGAATTCGAATTCGCAGAGAAAGAAACGGGATTTTTGGAGGAAGCCACGGCGGTATTTGATAATTCGCCAGAACTATTAATCATCGGTTTTAATCCTGAAGGAGAAAACCAAGTGATGGTTGCCAGCAACATGAAAAGAGAAGTCGCGCTGCACATCGTTAATTCGTTACAGAGCGCGCTACAAGTGGTGGATGCCGATGGAAATTAATATCACAGTACCGGGCGAGCCGGTTCCGCAAGGCCGACCAAAATTTACTACAAAGCCTTTTGTTAGAGCGTATGATCCACCGGAAAGTGCGGCATACAAAAAACTGGTTGCACGGTATGCCATGCAGCACAAGCCAGTTGTATTACTTGATGGACCGCTTGAAGTGAAGATATTAATATTCAAGCCTATGCTAAAAAGCTTCAGCAAGAAAAAATCAAAACTTGCTGAAGCAATGTTACTAAGGCCGATAACGAAGCCAGATTCAGATAACTATGCAAAAGGACCGCTTGACGCCTGTAAAGGAATCATCTGGAAGGATGATGGACAGGTGGTTGATCTGATTGCCAGAAAATTTTATTCGGAGAACCCACGTATTGAAATGACTATTCGCACGCTTGAAGGACAACAAGTGGAATTATTCTAGCGGTGGAGTGATGAAACCAGTGGCAAAGGAAAGAAGCAGCTTAGCTACCGTATTCGCAAGTTCAGGATATTTACCTAACAAGGTATCAAATTTCTTCAACAAACCAGGTCTAAGTGGCTCTTTTGCATCTAATATTTCTACTAGTTGGACAGCTTCTACTTTGTCTGCAGGATCAGTTATTGATTCTATTAAAGAGTTTATTTCAGAAATGGAAGCTCCGTAGTTATTAGTTATTGTGCCATGGTCTCCGAAATGGGAACCCTGAACAGTGCCTATATTGTATTGATGGGAGGGTGCAGGAGTATTTTCTTTTCCTTCAACAAACTGCTTCCCTTGCATAGTAACGTATGTTGTTGGGTGCAAACTAAATCCACCATCCATATATCCCGTAACTATATTTTGTTTAGATGATACATGCGATATGAAACCTTGAGTCTTACAATCGTTCAACATTTTCATTACTCTATCCCTGCTCAATTCAGGAAAGATATTATTCTCATCAAATGATTCGTTGTCAATTTCTATTAACAAATGTTTTAAATCTTCACTATAACTCATACATAAAACCACCTTTATAAATTTTTATTTAATTATCTCACAGAAGGGAAGTGTTTGTTAGTGAAAATCTTAGATGCTTGCTGTGGTTCCAAATTGTTCTGGTTCGACAAAGAAAATCCGAATACAACCTATATGGATATTCGTGAAGAATCATTTGAAATTCACGGTAAAAAAGTAAATGTAAAACCAGATGTGGTGGCAGATTTTAGGTCAATGCCTTTTGATGATGACATTTACGACCTCATTGTTTTTGATCCACCACATTTGAAGTGGGCAGGCCCTAACTCAATTATGAAAGCTCAGTATGGACAGTTGGATAAAGATAACTGGCCGGATGATATTAGACAAGGAATGTCAGAGTGTATGAGGGTTCTGAAACCAACAGGTACATTAATTTTCAAATGGAATGAAGCACAAGTCCCTTTGAAAGATGTTTTGAGTGCAATTCCTTATCAACCACTTTTTGGAAATAAACGAAGTAAAACACATTGGCTCACATTTATGAAGGAGGAAAAAAACAAATGACTAAAACAGTAGAATTTCGACCAACCATCAAGGCAGTGAAAATGAATAAAGGCAGTAAACAAGAAGTGGTGCTTTCGATTGATAATGGATCCCTGGGCGGCAAATTTGAAAGCCTGTCGCAGCTGATTGGTGAAGCCGTGAACGTGGTGATCCAGCCAAGCGTGATTTCCTACCGCATTCCATACGATCGTGAAACTGGGGAACCACAATTGAAATATGTTTTGGATCAAAATGGAATGGTGACTGAGGTGAAAGAGGAGCAATTGGCTCTGGATGAATTTGGTCCAAACACATCCTACAAGAATTTCTTGATCGAAATGGGGGATGTGGACAATTATATCAAGTCCACAAATGCACTCACGTTGCCACCACATATCGAATTAAATCCACGCGAAATCCTCTTTATGTTGGATGATGGAAATAGTTACGAAGAGATTGCAGAGGAGTTAGAAGTGAAGGAAACGGCCGTAATATCTGAACTTGAAAAAGCACGTTTACACTTTGCGCCTTATGCATCCGCTTGGTTGTCTGGGAAAGAGTAGGTAAATCCAATGACATTATCGAAAGAGCTCCTTGATCATATAGCCGATTTGGAGAAAATCAAAAATTGGGAAAAATTACCCAAAGATGACCCACGAATTACTAAGCTGCAGGAACTATCAAAAGCTTCCGAAACAAGAAAACCGACACCGAAGAATGGTAAGCGGGTTGTTGTTTTTAAGAGAGGTAAATTTGTACAGGCATTCGGTAGCGCAGCAGAGGCAGCAGAAGCCTTAGGCATGAAAGCTGATGCTGTCCAGGCAATAGCGAGAGGCGAGAGAAGACCACCAAAGGGCTTCAGAATCGAATACATAGAAAGCGAGGTGGTTGGATGAATAGTATCAACATGGTTGGCAACCTAGGACGGGATCCGCAGTTGAACGCAGCCGGAACGATAGTAAGCTTCAGCGTCGCGGTAAAGAGGCCATTCAAAGATAAACAAACCGGGGAATACATATCTGACTGGTTTAATTGCAAAGCATTTAATAAAACGGCTGAACTGATTCATAAGCATTTCTTCAAGGGGTCGCAGATCGCTTTCTCCGGACGTCTTCAGAATAATCATTACGAGAAGGATGGCCAGAAGATCCGACAAGAAGAAATCGTGATTGATAGCATCACCTTTATTTCGCAAAAAAACGATGTTAGCGGAGGTTTCGATAACGAACGGGTAAATAGTCAAAGTTCAAATTCAAATCAAAACCACAGCACAAATGGAAGCTACGGCTCAAATCAGAAGCAAAGAGGATTCGATGATTTTAATTCTTATCCTGATCCATTCAATAGTACCAATGGCGACCACGTAGACATTGAAGATGATGATTTGCCGTTTTAACTTTTGAATCCAGATAAGGCGGTGAGTTGTCACGAAATTCAAATGGCTGAAAGATTACAGAGAACTGGATGAAGAAATTGCCTATCTCGAATGGAACCTAAACAAAACAAAATTAGAACTAGCCAGGTGGGAAGAAGGTGACTTGATAAAAGTCAGGATCACAAACGAATCCAAGGGCGCACACGTTGAGGAATCCATTCAAAAGATTGAAAGTGATCTGAAGTTTCGAGAGGAAATGAAGGCATCACTTATGCTTTTAATCAATACATTCAAGGGGAATGAAAATCAAATACTTAAAAAAAAGTATGTTGAAGGGAAAAGCCTGGAATCCATTGCCGAGGAATTGAATTATTCTAGTGGGTACATCAGGCAGAAACACGCAGAGTTGAGAAGGCGATTGGACTTTCTGGATGATTGGGAAGATGCAAAGCGTAAGTATCAAATGTAATAAGTTTGTTATATCAATAGCTGCATGGTTTCCTTGCTTTACAGGGTTTATATTAATAGCATAACAAATCGACGAAAGAGCAGCTGCTGATGTGGTTGCTCTTTTTCTATTACTTGTTACAGGTTGTCCCAATTGGTTGGTAAAAGAAAGGAGTGGGACATGGTAAGGCTAGATAAACAAGGAGCACACCGATCCGCATTCGATAAGAACCGTAAGATAATAATTAAGACTCAAAATACTTGTGGCATCTGTGGTAAACCAGTAGACGTGAGTATTAAAGCGCCAGACCCGTTGAGCCCAGTCATTGACCACATCATTCCCGTATCAAAAGGTGGTCATCCATCTGCCATGGAGAACCTGCAGCTTGCCCATTGGACATGCAACAGGCAGAAGTCTGACAAGATGTTTTTAATAAAGCAAGAGGCGCCTCAAGTGTTGGGAAATAGAAACCTTCCACAGAGCATGGATTGGGCCGCTTACAAGGGCTGAGAAACCAAATTCAGATGATTAAAGGCCTGCAGAAGAGGGGGTGGGTCCCTCCCGCCCTCTGCGCTCGCCATTCACGCCGTCACTGTACAAATTTTCTCGCGCGAAATCGAAAGGAGGAAAATAATGAGCGAAAAAGGCATTGATTATTTAAGAAAAAAGCTCGATGCACGCAAATTACGCGTGGATTTGCGCTACAAGCAATATGCAATGAAGCATAACGAGCAAATGGTTGGAATAACGATTCCGCCAGAGATCCAAAGTCGTTATCGGTCGGTTATAGGCTGGTGCGCAAAAGGCGTTGACAGCTTAGCCGATCGTCTAGTGTTTCGGGAATTTGGAAATGATGATTTTCAGGTAAACGATATTTTTAAGGTGAATAATCCCGATGTTTTTTTTGATAATGTTGTACTGTCGGCACTGATCGCCTCGTGTTCGTTTGTTTATATTTCGAGAAACGCAAACGACGAACCCCGTTTACAAGTAATCGGCGCAGGCGACGCAACAGGTATCATCGACCCTATAACAGGACTTTTAACGGATGGCTATGCAGTGCTTGATCGTGACGAAAATGGAGCTGCCACAATAGAAGCACATTTTTTGCCAGGACGAACAAACTATTACTACAAAGATAAAAATATCCAAGATATTGAGGTTACGCATAACTTTCCGCACCCCTTGCTGGTGCCGGTTATTCATCGTCCGGACGAAGCAAGGCCTTTTGGGCGTTCGCGGATTTCAAGGGCAGGGATGTATTATCAACGATACGCTAAACGAACGCTTGAACGAGCGGACATAACAGCGGAATTTTATTCATTCCCTCAAAAATATGTGACCGGCTTAAGTAATGATGCCGAGCCGCTGGAGAGCTGGAAGGCAACGGTTTCTGCAATGCTGCAGTTCACTAAAGATGAAGACGGAGATAAACCGACGCTCGGTCAGTTTACAACATCATCGATGTCTCCATTTACTGAACAGCTACGTACGGCGGCTGCAGGATTCGCCGGGGAAATGGGCTTGACGTTGGATGATTTAGGGTTTGTCTCAGATAACCCATCAAGCGTAGAAGCGTTGAAGGCGAGTCACGAAAATTTGAGGCTTTCAGGTCGTAAAGCGCAACGTAGTTTAGGATCAGGTTTGCTAAATGTCGCATACACAGCCGCTTGTTTGCGAGATGATTTCCCATATGCTCGCAGTCAATTCGTTAAAACCAGTCCGAAGTGGGAACCGTTATTCGAAGCAGATGCGAACACGCTGACACTTGTCGGTGACGGAGCGATTAAACTAAATCAAGCTGTCCCTGGATATGTCACCGGAGAAACAATCCGTGATTTGACTGGCCTGAAAGGAGGTGGTACCGATGGATGATATCGTCCCTGGGCTGCTGGAGAAAATCCAATTACAATTTGACGAACGGACATACAACAGCGATAAGCTAAAAAAAGCGTTAAAGCTTATGAAAGTCAAAAAAGCTACTTATCTCGATGTGAATGACTTTGCTGTTGAGGTTGGCGAAATACTCGCCGATGTTCTCAGCTCCAACATAACGGCCGGTGTTCTGCCGAACGGAAACATGTACTTTAACATTGCTGATCGATTGTTAAACCCTACTATGCAAAAGAATTTTGAGTTGATCACTGGTTTTGCCGGGGATGTGCAAACGGATCTAAATCATGCTGCAGGTTTAAAGTTAAAGGCTCAAATTCCTGGTATTAGCCAAGATCGGATTGATGGAATTGTGAACCGCATATCATCTGAGTCTGATTTCGAAAAAGTGAAATGGCTATTGGATGAACCGATTGTCAATTTTAGCCAGAGCATTGTAGATGATGCGATTCGTGCGAACGCTAACTTTCATGCAAAAGCGGGTTTAAGACCAAAAATCACGCGCAGAGTATCCGGGCGCGCGTGTGATTGGTGCCAAAAACTCGCGGGAACCTATGATTATGGTGAGGAGCCGAAAGATGTGTACCGCAGGCATGAGCGATGTAGATGCACCGTTGATTACAACCCGGTAGAAGGAAAACGCCAAAATGTATGGACAAAAGCGTGGGTAGATCCCGAAAAAGACGCAAAGATAAAAGCAAGGATGCAAATCGGAACATGAAAGAGGTGATGGCGTGGGTAAAGGACAAACGTTAGTGATTTGGCTACCGAAAGGAGAAACTTTGTATTTTGAGAATGTCGAAAAACTTGAGAATACCGATAGCGAACTTAAATTTGATTACCTTGGAGTAAGTACGGGGAAAATGCGATCCGCAATTTTTAATCAGATAAACATTGCTGGATTTGCGCTAGAAAAAAAAGAGGATTAGAACATTTAATTCATCTTTTCCCAGCGATAGGGTTATCATGCTATCAAGATTGAGAGGGGATTTACATGACTACTAAAGCAAGACTTGGTAATCAATTTCCTACTCAATCGGTAATTTTGCCATATGACAAAAGTCTCTATCAAGAAGCGATAGATTTTTATCACAAAACCAAATGCAAATGCTATGAGTGGCAGCTGAACATGCTGAAGGCGATCATGGCAGTCGAAGATGATGGCTTATGGGTGCATCAAAAATTCGGTTATTCAATTCCGCGCCGAAATGGGAAAACAGAAGTTGTTTATATTTTTGAACTTTGGGCGCTTGAAAACGGATTGAGCACTTTACATACTGCCCACCGCATCAGCACATCTCATTCGTCTTTCGAAAAGTTAAAAAAATACTTGGAAGACTCCGGTTATGTGGAAGGTGAAGATTTCAATTCCATCAAGGCCAAGGGGCAAGAGCGGTTGGAGCTTTATAAATCAGGCGGAGTGATCCAATTCCGAACGCGGACATCTAGCGGAGGCCTCGGTGAAGGTTTTGATCTTTTAGTTATCGACGAAGCGCAAGAGTATACGACTGAACAAGAGTCAGCTTTGAAGTATACCGTTACCGATAGTCGCAATCCGATAACAATTATGTGCGGAACGCCTCCAACGCCTGTTTCGAGCGGCACCGTCTTTACTGATTACCGGGAAAAAACCTTGTTTGGCCAATCGAAATATGCAGGCTGGGCAGAGTGGTCTGTTGAAGATATGACTAAAATTGATGATGTGGAAGCCTGGTACAATTCCAACCCTTCGATGGGTTACCATCTGAATGAGCGGAAAATCGAGGCGGAACTCGGCGAAGATGAGCTGGATCACAACATCCAACGTCTGGGGTATTGGCCGAAGTACAACCAAAAGTCAGCCATATCAAAGAAAGAGTGGGAAGACCTGAAGGTTAAGGCGCTGCCGATTTTAAGGGGTCCGCTTTTTGTTGGTGTCAAATACGGAAACGATGGCGCAAACGTTGCGATGAGCGTGGCCGTTAAGACGCTATCTGGCAAAATTTTTGTGGAAACACTGGACTGTCAATCTATTCGAAATGGTAATCAGTGGCTCATTAATTTCTTCAAGGAAGCGGACATTGAAAGTGTCGTAATCGATGGTCAAAGCGGGCAGAGCATTTTAACAAAAGAAATGAAAGACTTCAGGCTTAAGGCACCTGTATTGCCGACTGTAAAAGAAATCATCAATGCCAACGCTTCTTGGGAACAGGGGATATACCAGAAAAATATTTGCCATGCTGACCAGCCTTCGTTAAATAAGGTGGTAACTAACTGCGACAAACGAAACATTGGCACAAGTGGTGGTTTTGGATATAAATCGCAATTCGATGATATGGATATTTGTTTAATGGACAGTGCTTTGTTAGCGCATTGGGCTTGCCATAACGCGAAGCCGAAGAAAAAACAACAAATTAGGTATTAAGCGACGCCATTCTTTATGGTCGTTGCTTTTTTAATACAAAATTACCGATACCGCCGGGTTAAGCGGGAGAAAGGAAGATAAAAATGGCAGATTTTAAATCAATTGAAACACAAGAGGAACTGGACCGAATTATCCAGGAACGTTTAAGCCGTCAAAAAGAGTCCATTGAAAAGCAATACGCTGACTACGAAACCCTTAAGGCGGAAAAACAAGAATTAGAAACAAAGGCAGCTGCTTTTCAGGCAACCATAGAAGAGACGAGCACCTCTACTAAAGCGCACGAGCAAACATTAGCTGATCTGAATGCAAAAATAGCAGGCTATGAAACTGCAAATTTACGTACAAGAATCGCTTTGCAAAATGGATTGCCGTTTGATTTGGCGGACAGATTGGTTGGCACTGATGAAGATAGCATTAAGGCTGATGCGGAACGATTAGCTGCGTTTGTAGGCAAGCAAACTACTACGACACCTTTAAGAAGTACGGAACCGCCACTCGGAGAAGGAAAAGATGCAGCATACAAGTCACTATTAGATAATTTAAATTTAGAAGGAGAGTAATACAATGACATTATCAAGAGGAAATTTATTTGACCCGGAATTAGTAACAGATTTAATTAATAAAGTTAAAGGGAAAAGCTCACTAGCGGTCTTATCTCAACAAACGCCGATCCCTTTCAACGGACAGAAAGAATTCACGTTTACTATGGACTCTGAAATCGACGTTGTTGCCGAAAATGGTAAAAAAACACACGGCGGCGTATCAATCGAACCATTAACAATTATTCCGATCAAAGTGGAATACGGCGCGCGTGTGTCTGATGAGTTCTTACTGGCTTCGGATGAAGAAAAAATCAGCATCATCAAATCTTTTAACGATGGATATGCAAAAAAATTAGCAAAAGGTTTAGATTTGATGGCAATGCATGGTGTTAACCCTAGATCAGGTTTAGCATCTGCCGTTATTGGTACAAATCATTTCGATAACCGCGTAACACAAAACGTCACTTTTACTTCAGCTACTCCAGACGATAATATCGAAGCGGCGGTTGCTATGGTCCAAGCCTCCGGTGGAGTGATTAGCGGTATGGCTATGTCACCAACGTTTTCTGCCGCTTTGGCAGCGTATAAGGTAAATAACGTCAAACAGTTCCCAGAGTTAGCTTGGGGAGCTAATCCAGGATCTATCAATGGTCTTAAAAACGACATCAACGCGACTGTTTCTGCATATAATAACGACCATGTAATTTTGGGAGATTTCGCAGACAGCTTCAAATGGGGTTATGCAAAACAAATTCCGCTTGAAATTATTAAATACGGAGATCCTGACAACTCTGGCCAAGATTTAAAAGGTTACAACCAAGTCTACCTGCGTTCTGAGACATACTTGGGATGGGGAATTATGGATGCCGAGAGCTTTGCGATCGTTAAGGGAGTGTAATTATGAAATATAAAAATACACGAACGGGGGCTGTTATAAGCAGCCTCTCTACCATTTCGGGAAAATACTGGATTGAAGTCGAAGACCGTGCCAGCGATAAAGAAAAAGAAAAAGTCGAAGACCAAGGCAGCAACGAAGAAAAAGTAAACACTGATGTACCTGATAAAGTAACGGATACCCCAGATGTAAAGCAAATTGTTGAAGAGGTCGTTGAAGAAATTGACGCTAGCTCAGACAGAATTGACGGTATTACTGTGAAGCAAATCAAACAAGAGCTTGATGCTTTTGGCATTAAGTACGATCCTAGGTTAAAGAAACAAGAGCTATATGAATTAATGCTTAATGGGAAGTGATCATTATGTCATCTTTTGCAACAATCAGCGATGTGGAAACGCTGTGGCGCTATTTAAAGCAGGACGAAACAGACAGGGCAAGTTTTTTACTTGAGGTAGTGTCCGACTCATTGCGCGTTGAAGCGGAAAAGGTCGGCAAGGACTTGGATGCGATGGTCTTAAAGAGTGCTGCATATGCAAATGTAGTTAAGTCTGTCGCTGTCGATATCGTTGCCAGAACATTAATGACGTCCACAGATCAAGAGCCTATGACACAATTCAACCAGACCGCCCTGGGCTATTCTGCCTCAGGGTCTTTTCTGGTTCCTGGCGGCGGCTTATTCATAAAAAAATCAGAATTAGCTAGATTGGGTTTGCGAAGACAGAGATATGGGGTGATGAACCTTTATGGCGATAATTAAAGGTATAACGGTGACTCTGATTGGGAAAGAATTTGCCGGTAAGGACCCATTCGGAGCGCCTATTTTTGAAGACAAGGAAATAATCGTGAATAACATCCTGGTCAGCCCGACATCCGCTGAAGATGTCATTAACCAACTCACAATCACCGGGAAAAGGGCGGTCTACACACTTGCCATTCCTAAAGGTGATGAAAATGTATGGGAAGATCAAGAAGTTCATTTCTTCGGAGAAAAATGGCGTGTTTTTGGAATTCCTTTGCAAGGAATCGACGATCTTATCCCCCTTGCATGGAATAAGAAAGTGATGGTGGAACGATATGATTAGTAAATTTGAGTTAAACCGAAAAGGTGTGGCTGAATTAATGAAATCTGACGGAATGCAATCGGCATTGAATGATCATGCGTCCGCAATTCGCAAGCGCTGCGGAGACGGATATGAGCAGGATATTTTTGTCGGGAAAAACAGGGCAAACGCAATGGTTAGCGCCGGAACTGCAAAAGCTAAAAAAGATAATTTGAATAACAACACATTGCTGAAGGCGGTCAAATAAATGATTGAGACGATTATTAAAAACCACCTTGATTTAGAACTAGAAGTTGGGGTCTTTCTTGAAAAACCTAGTTCAACGATCGAAAGTTATGTTGTTTTAGAAAAAACAAGCAGCGGCAAGAGAAATCATCTGCCGACTGCTGTTTTTGCGTTTCAAAGTTATGCAAAAAGCTTATATGCTGCAGCTGAGTTGAACGAAAAAGTAAAAAATGCAGTAGAAAACTTAATTTGGTTGGATGAAATAAGAGGAATCAGCTTAAACAGCGACTACAATTTCACCGATACAACAACAAAGGAATACCGGTATCAAGCTGTATTTGATATCGGACATTATTAGGGGGAAAGTATATGTCAACAACAGAAAATGTATCGACGGCAAAGCCTAAGGTAGGTGGAGCGATTTATTCCGCCCCGTTAGGAACAGTTTTGCCAACGAGTGCGCTCACGGCTGTCGGAGTAGATTTTAAGAGCCTGGGCTATATCTCTGAGGATGGGATGAGCAATGCCAATTCTCCGTCTACGGAAACTATAAAAGCGTGGGGCGGCGACATTGTCGATATGGTGCAGACGGAAAAAGGGGATACGTTTAGTTATACATTGATCGAAGCGACTAACGTTGATGTCCTGAAGGAGGTCTACGGCTCTGCAAACGTGACTGGAACGATTGATGCAGGTATTCAAATCAAAGCGAATTCGAAAATGCTGGAAGCGCACTGTTTGGTGGTTGATATGATCCTGAAAGGCGGCGTTTTGAAGCGAATTGTTGTCCCAAATGGCCAGGTATCGGAAATCGGTGAAATCGTATATGGGGACGCTGAGGCTATCGGATACGAGACTACGATTCAGGCGCTACCTGACGAAGAAGGAAACACGCACTATGAGTATATCCAGAAACCGGCGGAGGGGTAATCAATGATTAAAGGAAAAACTAAATCAGGATTTTCGTATGAACTAGATAAAGACCGCTTGAACAACTACGAATTACTGGAAGCAATCGGAGAGTTAGAAGAGAATCCACTGGTGCTGTCTAGCGTAGTGAATTTGTTATTGGGAAAAGAACAAACTAAAAAACTGAAAGACCACCTCAGAACCGAAAACGGGATTGTCCCGACTGAAAAAATGTCAGAAGAAATCACGGAAATTTTCCAAAATCAAGGTGAAACAAAAAACTCCTAGTCCTCGCTGGAATGATCAATCTAGACGAGGAATCCTTAATCTGCGACCTTGCAGAAACATACCAAATATACGATTACAAACGGCTGCCAATTCAAACGGTTGCCGTTTTTTCTTGTGGTTTGAGAGAAAATTCCAGAATAAAAATGAAACTCAGCCAACAAACCGCTTCGATCGAAACTATGTTATTGGCCGGAATTAGCGACAAGTTGGGTATTCTTCTTTGGGCGCAGACAAAAGATGGCCAGAAGGGTAAAAATCGCCCGATCTCTATCCTGGAAAAAGTGCTTAATCTGCCGAAAAAAAGGAAAGAAGAAGTCGCGTTTGCTTCAGCAGAAGAATTTGAATCCACAAGGAATCAATTATTGCGAAATCTAAAAGCGGGAGGTGATTTAGATTGGCAACAGAATTAGGGCAAGCCTATGTGCAGATCATGCCGTCCGCAAAAGGGATTAGCGGATCTATCCAAAAACAATTGGATCCAGAAGCTGAAACTGCTGGAAAAAGCGCCGGAATGAAAATTGGCGCCGGCTTAATGGTAGCCGCTACTGCAGCAGTCGCCGCAACAGGTGTGGCACTTGGTAAAATCATCTCTTCATCTTTGTCGGAAGGGGCGAATTTACAACAATCCTTAGGCGGCATTGAGACGCTGTTTAAAGGCAGCGCGGATAAAGTAAAACAATATGCAAACGATGCGTATAAAACAGCCGGATTATCAGCAAATGATTACATGGAAAGCGTAACGGGTTTCAGCGCAAGCCTCCTGCAGTCCATGGGTGGAGACACAGAGAAGGCTGCCGAAACTGCAAACATGGCCTTGATTGACATGTCTGATAATGCAAACAAGATGGGAACCAGCATGGAATCCATTCAATATGCATATCAAGGGTTTGCGAAACAGAATTATACAATGCTGGATAACCTTAAACTTGGGTACGGCGGTACCAAAGCCGAAATGGAACGCCTACTGGCAGATGCTACTAAACTAACAGGCGTGGAATACGATATTAATAACTTAAATGATGTGTATAACGCAATTCACGCTGTCCAAGAAGAACTGGGTATTACTGGCACGACCGCGAGAGAATCCGCAGAAACTTTTAGCGGTTCGCTTGCTTCGATGAAGTCGGCATTTTCAAATGTTTTGGGCGGCCTGTCACTTGGCCAAGATATACAACCTGCACTTCAAGCGTTGGCAGAAACAACTTCTACTTTCTTTTTCGGAAACTTTTTGCCGATGGTATCAAACATTTTGAAATCTTTACCAAGCGCCATTGCCACATTCTTCCAATCGGCCGGACCTCTATTCACGCAAGCGGGAACAGAATTTTTAAATAATTTAGGGATTGGCATTTCAGGAGGAATGGGAGGGCTCCTCGCAACGGTGATGACTACTATTTCTCCGATTGTGAATGCTTTTCAAAACGTCTTTGGACAATTGCCAGCCTTGTTTCAAACCGTTGTGGATGCAGTATCCCCGATCATCACAAAGATTGCTACAGCTTTCACTCAGCTGGATTTTAGCGGACTCCAAACACTGATAACTGCCATCGTTCCAGCGATAACGAACGCATTTAGCGTGATGATGTCTATTGTTAGTCCAGCGATAGACATGGTTGTCAACTCGTTTGTTAAGATGTGGAACGCGATTCAGCCGCTACTAGCAGTATTAGCTGATGCATTAATGCCGGTCCTTCAGGTGGTCGGCGCGTTCTTGGGCGGTGTTATAAAAGGGGTTCTGATTGGTGTTTCTGCCGCATTCGATTTCATAAGGACGGTTGTCGAACTGCTTACCCCGGTAATTTCTTGGCTTGTAGAAGCGTTCAAATCATGTGTACCAGCGCTAACAGTAGTAGCTGAATGGGTAGGTGTAGCGATCGGCATGTTCACCAACTTAAGCAGCTCAGGAAACTCGTTGAAGACAATCATAAGCAATGCATGGACCAATATTAAAACAGCGATATCTACGGCCGGAAGCCTTATTTCAAGTGTAATAAACACAATTAAAACGGTTTTCAGCTCGTTAAGTTCTGCCGGAGGTTTGCTGAGCGGCGGATTGAGTTCCGTTTGGAATTTAATCAAGTCAGCTATTTCATTGGCCGGTAGCGCGATCACCGGAGTGATCAATGGTATTAAATCAATATTCAGCGGATTAGGAACGGCCGGAGGTTCTTTGCAAAGCAGCATGAGCAATGCTTGGAATAGTATGAGAAGCACTATTTCTGGAGTTGCTTCGAATATCACCGGAATCGTAGATGGAATTAAAAATACATTTAATGGATTGAAAAACATCAGCTTGAGTGGTGCTGGATCCGCAATCATGAATGGATTCTTAAACGGTTTGAAATCTGCATATAGTGGCGTTCAGAACTTTATTGGAGGAATTGCAGGATGGATTGCCAAGAACAAAGGGCCTATCTCGTATGACAAAAAGCTGTTAATACCGGCTGGTAATGCAATTATGAACGGGTTGAACAAAGGGCTGCAAGATCAATTCGAAACAGTAAAGAAAACCGTTAGCGGAGTGGCCGGAAGCCTGCAAGATGAAATGGGTATAACGTCACTATCGAGTATGATGGCTGATGAGCTGGATGGCTTTAAGAACAAGGACATAGAAGCCGATTTTTCTAAAAATTTGTTATCCGGTAATCAAATTTATTCTCAGGACTTCGAGATGACAAATATCCAAAATAGGCTTGATGCGATTATTGCTCTTATCGCTGAGTTTTTCGAGGGTTATGATCCAAACAAACAGATGGTTATGGACACCGGCGCACTGGTCGGAGAAATCCGGTCCGAAATCGACAAACAACTAGGCAACGATTACAGATTGAGGGGGCGAGGTAGATGAACGAAGTGTTTTTTGACGGCATAGCATCATTCCGTGACTGGGGGCTTTACCTTACCTCGCTCACTATCGATGCTCCGAAACCGAAAGAAATCTATGTGGAAATACCGAATGGAGACGGCGCGTTAGATCTTAGCGAAGCGCTGACCGGAGAAGTGCATTACGAAAGTCGACCGTTTGAAGCGATTTTCGCGATTAAGCCGGAAACTTATTCCGTTGAACTGGTGAGGTGGATGATTGGATATCTGAACGGCAAACAGCGGACCATCCGAACAAAAGAAGAACCCGGCTATTACTTAATCGGCAGATGTGCCACATCACTCAAAAATGACGGCGTTCTAGCTACTTTAACCGTGAAGGCAACCTGTCAGCCATGGAAGTTTAAAAACGACGTAACGGCAATAAACGCGACCATTGGAGCGAGCGGCACATTAACAATTAACTTGACGAACGAGCGTAAACGGGTAATACCGACGATTACGGCAAGCGCGGCAGTAACGATCGCATTCGATGGCAAGATGATCAGCGTGAACGCCGGTACGCAACGATTTACCAATATCGCATTAAGCTATGGCGATAACGCGCTGACCATCACCGGAGCAGAAGGCACGACGGTATTGTTCGAATATCAAGAGGGGGCGTTATAGTGGTTTATACAGTCTATTGCGACAATGAATTGCTATTCGACCCCCGGGTTGATGAACTGGTTATCTTTGATAAAAAAGTAGCGTTGGAAGTCAACAAAACGGGGTCATTTGATTTTAAAATCTACCCATCCCATCCGATGTATGACCGCATCAAACGGCTGAAATCATCTATCGAAGTTTACCAGGATGCTTATATGGTATTCCGTGGACGCGTGCTGGATGATGTCCAGGACTTCGACAATGCGAAGGATGTCATCTGCGAAGGGGATCTTGCTTTTTTAAATGATGGTATCATTCGGCCGTACACCTACTCCGGTAGCGTGTCCGGATTTTTAAGCTATATCCTGATGGAGTATAACGCACAGGTGGAAGAGACGAAGCGCTTTGTTTTGGGGAGTGTGACTGTGACTGATCCGAACGACTACATCACACGTTCGAGTATCACGGCAGCGAGCGCGTGGGATGTGGTTAATGACAAACTGATCAAGTTGTTGGGCGGTTATATCAGGATTCGCAGATCAGGCGGCATCAACTACATGGATTATCTGGAAGACAGCACCGCTCAAAGCCTTCAGGAAATCAAACTGGGAGAAAATTTGCTGGACCTGAACAAAGAAATAAAAGGCCAGGACATTGTAACAGCTTTGATCCCTTACGGCGCTAAGCTGGGGAATGACACGGATGAGCGCCTGACCATTTCGGACGTGAATGGCGGTATTGATTACGTGTACGATCAAGCGGCTGTCGATGCGTATGGTTGGATTTTTGATACAAAAACATGGGATGACGTGACAATCGGAAGCAACCTGCTCACAAAAGCGGCTGCCGAACTTGCGAGCCGCATCAATCTGAACGTATCGCTTGATGTTTCCGCGATCGATTTGTCCATGACGGATGATCAGATAGACAAACTTCGTTTCTTTGAATACGTAAAAGTAAACAGCCTGGCCCATCAGCTGAATGAATTCATGTTGATCCAGAAGTTGACCATCGACATGGACAACCCGCAAAACAACAAACTGACGCTGGGGACAAACTACGCGACTTTTTCGGAAAGTCAGCTGAACACAGAAAAAGCGATCGAAAACGTATCGAATAACCTCAGCGAAACGAACACAAAAACTCAAAATTATGTCACAGATCAAGTTACCACGCTGAATTCGAATATCGAACAATCTGCATCAGCGATTCGAATGGACGTATCCGAGACCTACACATCCAAATCAGAATTGGAGCAATACAAACTTGATGTATCCACGACATTTACTCAAACAAATGATTCTTTTAAGTTTGATTTCGGCACATTGGAGCAGTTTATTACTGATTTAGGTGGCGAAACTTCCGCATCCTTCACAGAAATCCGTAAATTTATCCAATTTCTGGATGGAGACATCATTCTGGGTGAGGTAGGCAATCCGCTGAAGTTGAAAATAGAAAATGATCGTATTGCGTTTATTCTGAACGGATTGGAAGTCGCCTATTGGAGCGACAGCAATTTCTACATCACAGAGGCGCGGATACTGACTAGCATCCGGATAGGGAATTACGCTTTCATTCCAAGAAGCAACGGAAATTTATCATTTAAGTGGGTGGGCTAAAACATGGCATTATCAGGCAGCTTTACACAGGGTTTCTCTAATAATGGCGCGTTTCGCCTGCGCGTTGAGTGGAGCGCTACGCAGAACATCAATGAAAATTACTCGACCGTTACCGCTCGCCTATACATCGATTCTTTGCAGTCATGGGCGAGCGTATATGATGCGACATCATCCAGCACGAGCTTATCAATCAACGGGAACACGAAATACTTTTCGAATAATTCCACTATCAATGCATGGCAATCGAAATGGCTGGGTTCGCATACGGTCACGGTGTATCACACGAATGATGGTTCCAAATGGTTCGATATATACGCTACTCATAATTTTGACATCACGTGGAACGGTTCATATATCGGCGTTGTGGATGTTTACGGTTCTGCTTGGCTGAATACCATCCCACGCGCATCGGTTCCGACCGTGGCGACGATGGGCATCCAGTACGGTGATAATATCCATGTGAATTTGAATCGAGCGAGTGAAGATTTTACACACTATGTTTCGATTGACATCGGCAATGTTAAAACCGACATAGGCAGTATGGATCGGTACACGAATAGTTTTGATTTTGTTTTGCCCTTGGATTGGTGCGAGCGGATTCCTACTTTAAATGCTAATTCTGGGAAATTCACGGTTCACACATATAACGGAAATGGCGGTTACATCGGAACCAATGAAGTGTGGTTCACTGCAAACGTTCCGGCATCGGTGATCCCAACGGTTTCCGCTGAACAAGTCACTCATGTTGAAGCGGTGGAGGGACTTGCGTCGAAATTCAACGCTTATGTGCAATCAAAATCCAAAATCCGAGCAACGGCGGCCGGCACAGGCGCGTTTGTTGGCGGGGTGCAATGTTCATCTATCGTGGGTCATAAAATCGAAATGAACGGGCAAATTTTCAATTCCAACGATGCGACGAGCGAGGTCCTGAATGTTGCTGGAAGCCAAACCATCAAATATACCGTAACAGATTCGCGGGGGCGAACCGCATCCAGGACCGTGACGATTTCGGTGCTGCCTTATTCGGCACCTGTCCTATCATTGCTCAAAGCAAGTCGATGCGAATCTGATGGAACCCCGAACGATGAAGGGGAATATGCGAAAGTGACTATTGGCGCCACGGTTTCGGCCGTGAATAACCTGAATGACAAGATATTCACGATTTCGAAAAAAACCGTTACAAGCGAAATATGGACGAATCAAAATATCGCAAGTCCGGCGTACACAATTGAAACAGATGTGATAATTTCGGATATCAGTGGTAATAATGCCTGGGATATTAAATTCACAGTTAATGATTATTTCAGCACCGATGACAAAGTTTCAAAAACGATGCAACTATCCACCGCATTTTCTTTGATCGATTATTTCAATGGCGGCAAAGGATTAGCATTCGGAAAAGTCGCGGAAAAAGAAGGATTTGAAAATAATCTGAAGACCTGGTTTACAGGTGGGATTGAAACAATCGCATTACCAACCGGAGATGGCACGTTGCTTTATTGGCAGAACGTTCTAGGGGGCTATTATCATGCTGTTCTCGGTTCCGTCACTGGTCAGCCTAGCCCTAGTGGATTGGTTCAAGTAATTAGACACGAAACTGATTTTTCTGTCATCTGGCACGACCTTACATCACGCAACATTTACCGTCTATATGGATCCGTTACGGCCGTTAATGGGTGGACCCTGATCAGCGGGGCGCCGGTTACTTTTGCACCGACGCTGCTAAATGCTTGGGTTAATTATGGCGATGGGTTCGCGGCTGCTGAATACTGGAAAAATTCGGACAACGTTGTTCACATTACCGGATTGATCAAAGACGGCGGCGTAGCGGATGGGACAGTCCTCTTCACGTTGCCAGTCGGATTTAGGCCAGGGCTGAAAGAGCTTTTCCCGTCCACTCTCAGTAGTGGGACTGGGCGAATTGATGTGAATGATAACGGTAATGTGGTTGCGAAGATAGTAAGTGCTGCATACACCTCGCTTGCTGGTATAACATTTATAGCAAAAAATTAAAAAAGGAGTGATTTGATGGTAGTGCCGAAAATATTACACTATGCAGTAGAATTGAGAGCTGTGAGGCCGAAAGTGGAATTCTCGCGACTTCCCGTAGTTTATACAAATGATTTAAGATCTGCCGAATTTCAATTCGAGATAACTGATATGAGTGTTACTGATTTATCAACCGCCACGGCTACGACGTTGTTGTATATGCGAGATGGTTCTTTCTTCCAGAACCCGAAAGAAGACGTCGGCTTAGTCGGGACCACATTCAGTTATGCACTAAAAGAAAACGAAGGAAATCATGCCGGGATTGCAAAAATACAGCTGATTGTAACAATTGGTGAAGCTGAGTACGCCACTAAACTTTATGAATTTGAAATCATCAACGGTTTGGAAACGAAAGTCGCCCAGGAAGTCATGATTTACGACTGGACCACTTTAACAAGGGATGCGCGGGCGTACATTGATCAGTTTGTTGCAGATGAATTATTGCGAGATGCGCAGTTCGATAACGCTCAGTTCGACCGCAATATCACCTTTGTGGAAACCCAAAATCAACGAGCTGCAGATTTCACGGCCGCTCAAGATTCGAGAACGGCAACGTTCAATGCTTCAGAGGTTTCTCGCACGCAGACATTCACGGCGTCGGAAGCAGGCCGCGAGCAAGAATTCGATCTTGCAGAGGCGGGACGTGCTGCCGGATATACTGCCGACCACAGCCGTGCAGAGACCGATCATACTATTGCGGTGGATGACAGCGAGCAAGCGGCTACAGATCACACCACAGCGATAAATGACCATACGTTAGCAGGCACTGATCATACCAGAGCCGAGGCCGATCACACTAGGGCGGACGCTGACAGCGCTACTGTTGCTGGGTTTAATGGCCGACTGACAGCGGAGGAAACAGCAACAGCGAACAACAAAATTTCAACAGTTAAAGGCAAGACGTTCGCGGATGTGGATGCACGGTTTGAAGATGTTGAGGCAGATACAACAACGATGGGGAATAACGGAGTGTCAAATGGTAATTTCAGCAACGGTACTACTGGATGGACTCCATGGGCTGGTACTTTATCTGCAGCGAATAACATACTTAGTTTGGCTAATGACGGCACCAACCAAAGTGCAAGTGTGGCACAGAATACGTCTCTGCTATTGACAAATGGTAATAAATACTACGTCCGCGTTAATGCTAGGGTTCGTTCTACATTGGCGAATAAACTTGAACTTCTAACTTATGGATCGTCCCCGATTGTATCAATAGCATCGTTATCGACTGTTAATAATCCGATCGGAGATCAATGGTATGCACTTAGCGGTATCTGCACACCAACAACTCAAACTGTAAATCTCAGAATGTTCCTACAACATCAATATGCAGACGCTGCAACGGCTTTGGGTAAAGTTATGGAGTTGCAAAACGCATTCGCAATTGACCTAACCGCCACATTTGGCAAAGGCAACGAACCAACAGCCGAACAGATGGATGGCATCCTGGCGAAGTTCACGAACTCATGGTTCAACGGAACGGCGAATCTATTCCGAGCAAATGCAACGCTGAATAAGCTGATGGCCGTTGATGCACGGACGGAGTTTGAAGCGAGGAATGGGGTTTCTAACGGTGATTTCTCAAATGGTACAACGGGATGGACGACGGTTGCAGGAACTTCCGCGGTATCAAATAGCCTATTAACATCGACAGGGGATTCGAATAGCGCAACACCACGTTTATATACATCTCCAATACTAGAAAACAATCATAAGTACTACATTGTCGCGACAATTAAAGTGCTTTCCTCTGTATGCCAAAAAATAGAAACCTACCTAACAAGTGTGGGAACAACTATCGCCAGTGTCTTAAACCCGGTTATTAATACTCCGTATAGGCTTAGCGGAATTTATACTCCAACCGGATCGGTTGGTGCGCTGGGATTAAGGCATAGTTATGTAGATGCCGCTACAGCTAATGGTAGCGCGGTACAAATAAGTTATGTTTCAGCAATCGACCTAACCGCCACATTCGGAGCCGGAAAAGAGCCCACGCTTGCCGAGATGGATAGATTGATGGCACGATTCCCGAACTCATGGTTTGATGGTGTGAAGCCGATCCAGACGATCGAAACATTGTATCAGGAAAAGGCAAACAAGGCGCAAGAAGCGTGGATTACGCCGACATTGACAAACGGCGCTACTGGAACAATTCAGTACCGTAAAAATGAATTTGGGAGAGTTGAATTCAAGGGCACCTTAACAGGCACACAAGGCGTTTCCGTATTCTCGTTGCCAGTAGGGTATGCTCCAGCTTCCACGTTTAGAACCGCTTGTGTTAAGACAGATGGTACTAGCGGTGTGCGTGGAATTTACTTAATGAGTGCCGGCTCTGTTTACTTAGAGCAACCGTACGGAACTTATGAGGTAGACATGAACGGTCTATCATTCGTACAGAAAAACTAGGAGGCATAACATGAAACTATTCAGAAAAACCGACACCACAACAGGCAACTTTTTGGAGGATGTGCTTTTTGAAAGCCATCCTTGTTTGATGGAAACAGTCCTGGTTGATGTGACCGATGAAGAAGGAATCATCATACAGGTTGAAGAAATTCAGCCGGCATTGGATGCAGAAGGCAATTCGCAGCTTGATCTGCAGTATGTCGAAGAAGCGCCGCCGCAAGGCTTGTATCTGCCGAGGTGGACAGGAATGGAATGGGTGGAAGGTGGACAAGCACCAGAGCCGATACCGCAAGCGCCAAGCGAAGCTGAACGGATTGAAATGTTGGAAAATACGTTGTTATTACTGATGATGGAATAGGAGAAATGGAGATGAATGATATGTATGCATTTTTATTAAACATGTGGATTATGGGGAAAGTTGACGAAGCGTATCTATCGACGCAGGTCACGAAAGGCCGGATTACTGAAGAAGAAAAAGCGATGATTTTAGCAACGCCGCAACTTTAAAAGTCGCGATTGACAAGTGAAATCCAATAGGGTTAGCCTTAGGTGAATGGGGAAAGTTACCATTCTACATCGACCATAGGAGGAACAATATGAACGATTTTCACAAAATGAGCCCAGAAGATAAAGTCGCTTTTTTAGTGGCACTTCTGACTGTCAAATAGCAAGGCAAAAGAAGGTTGTCCATCCGGGCAGCCTTTTTATTATTGATTCAACAGGTCAACTGTATAAAAATGGGAATCCCGTTTGTTATAATAAAAATAAAGGGGTTTTTCAGATGATAGAAATTTCAGTTGACTATTCATACTCAGAAAATTATACCTATCTTTCGGATATCTCAGTGAACATTGAGGATTCAATTGAGAAGGAAAGAATCGAAAGAATAATCGAGCAAAGTAACTTGATAGGTAATCTAGAGTACCCAGATCGAGATTTTCAAAGACGTGTTGCAGAGCTTCTTAATGTAGATGAAGGGTTAATCTCTGTTGACATGAGTGAGATAGATGCATATTCAGAATGAACAAAAAAAGACAGTCCTAGTGGCTGTCTTTTTATTATGGGAAAAGGAGAGTGGAAAATGACGGAAATAATGAATTTGCTTAAAGGTCAGCTGTCAAAAATGAACGTTGATGGATCGTGGATATTTGGGGCAGTTTCGGGAGGTTTGACTATTGCCATTCCACAATGGATTTTCAAATCAGAGTGGAGCATGAATCACACTGTATTAATAAGCATTCTGATCGGGGTCATCGCCATGGAATGGATTGTCGGCAGTCGTCTAGCCACGAAGTCGCCGGTTCAAAAAAATTCCAGTTCGGTTGCGATTGACTCTGCGATCAGAGACGTGATCATCATCGGGATGTGCGCAGCCGGATATGGTTTTGATTTCTTGTTCAATACCGGAAGCGTGATTTTTGTGATCATCACAGCAGCATTTATCTACCATAACTTCTATTCGTTGGTGGCTAATTTCGCAGTCCTGGGCTGGGAAAAACATTTCCCAATGTGGTTACTTAACTGGTTGGATAATGAGATCGCTGCTAAAAAGGACAAGTATTTCCCGGTAAGAAATAAGGAGGAAAAATGATGACTTACGCAATTAATGATAGACGCGCTTCCGCACTAGGTGGACAAAGCAAGGATCGCAACCGATCGGCAATAACGACAATCGTATGGCACTATTCGGCTGTCATGCGTAAGGTGCGTAAATTTATCACTGGTCATGAAGAATATTGGAAAAATACGCTTGGTTGGGATCGGGGTGGGTATCATTTTTACATCGACGCCGATGGTAATATCTGGCAAAACTACGACTACGAGCGAATCACTTGGGGAGTCTATAATAATAACGGCTATTGCGTTCACATCAGCGTGGAGGCCGGAAACGGCAATGATTACTCCCAGGCGCAGATTGATGCACGTGAGTGGCTGACGCGCAAAATCATGGGGGATTTGAGCGTGCCAGCAAGCAAAGTCAAGGGACACTGGGAAGTTTATAATAATTCGGCCTGCCCAGGTTATTCGAAAGAACAAATGGATGCATTTCGCGCGAGGTTGGGGCAATCCGCAGTTGCGGCGTCGGAACCAGTTGCGCCGATGCGTGTCCCTGTAAATTATAATAAAATGGTCGCTTACCCTGGATACTCGATTGATTCCAATCCCTGGGGCGAACCTGGTCTAGTTAATTGGGGCAAAACAGACGACATTATTGGCAATGTCATCTCAATTTACGAAGAAAACGGCAGCGGCGAATACGCCAATGGCATCAAAGTCGGATGGATTGACAAGAGGGCCTTGATTGACGTTCCTGCACGCGTGCCAGTCAGCTACAACGTCACCGTGAAGGTCGGCGGCTATTCGATTGACTCCCGGCCATGGGGTGAACCAGGCTTCGCGAACTGGGGCACAACAGATGCGTTTATTGGTAGCACGATCCCAGTGATCGAAGAAAATGCATCCGGTGAGTACATCAATACTAGTCTAGGATGGATCGATAAACGTGCAGTCGAAAGAGAGCCGGTCGTCGTTTCCTCCACGCTGCACCTTCCTGCAGGCCAGACCTGGATCGTTTATCCGGAAAATGGGCCATATAAGGCCGGTAATGTGATCGCGGTCGAACAGGCATGTTCTTGCTTGATTCTGGGTGATAAAGGTCAGGGGCTTATTGTAGTGGATTTAGAAGGTGGCGTTGGACGCGTGGCGATTCGGTACGATGAGTCGAAGGGCGCAAAAATCACAAAACAATACGCATAATCCGAACTATATTTTTTGGCCAGACTGAAAAATTCAGTTGAAACCGAACGATTGGTAGTTCAGTGATGCATGCGAGCAAGCGAAAAACCCTCACTCTTAATCGGGTGGGGACTTTTTTTGTTTATATTTTCTTAATACCTTTCCAGATCCGCAAGAGATATTGCACAAACCACTTCAGTTTTCTCTTATGGTATTTTTATTTATGGTATCCTAAAGTAAAACTTATGAGGGGTAACTATATGAATTTACTTGATGAAGCAGTGAAGAACTGGGGTTTCCCAGAAATTCTTTTGAATAATTACGATAATTTGAATTTTGATTTCTTTTATAAAGAAGATGGAAATGTTAATGGCTGCAGATTTTTTGTAAAAGAAAAATCCGGTAAGATTCTATTCACCATGGATTTTTATATGTCATATCGCGATAGCAAAATGAGAATATCAAGATCTACCAACGATGCAATTAAGATAGGGTATATTCAAACTGGAGAGGATGAACTCAGAAGAAAAGGGATAGCTACGTATTATATTGATAACTTAAAAACATATGCTAAGAGTATAGGTATAAAATATATTACGCTAGATGCTTGCGTTCAAAAAAATAAAAATGATAAAGACCCTTATTTAAACGTTTTAAACATAGAAGATTTAATAGCATATTATACAAATTTTTCAGATGATGAAATTCAGTTTATCATTACGAATTAAAATTTACCCATAAATAAAATCAATTCTTACAAAATACGTATCTATTAAGTGAGGCTGGTTTCTATCCCCCCAAGATCGGCCAGTCTCATTTTATATTCAAATGACAAAAAAGCCTCTCACTCTTAATCGGGTGGAGGCTTTTTTTGTATAAAAAAGGGGCAAAAAAGGGGCGGATTCTGCCCCTTTTATTCTTTTGTCATCCGGTGTTATCTTATAACAAGAAACTCAAACAGTTGAAATAACAAGGTTTTCTTCTTCTATCTTCCGTAAGTAGAAAACGCGTGCTATTACGATGGAAGATCCGGTCGAAATTGAAGAACCGCTGTTTCTGCAGGCGGAAGTGAACGAAGCTGCGGGCATCACATACGACTTGCTCATCCGCCAATGCCTGCGCCATCATCCGGACATACTTGTCATAGGCGAAATCCGGGATGAGGAAACAGCCAAAATGGTTGTGAGAAGCGCATTGACTGGGCACTTGGTGATCGCAACGATTCATGCCAAAGAGTCGTTCGGGGTATTGGAAAGGCTGCGGGAACTGGCGATTTCTTCCGAACAAATGAAGCAGACGCTGCTTGCTGTCGTCTCCCAACGTCTGATTGCAAAATATTGTCCGTTATGCTGCGGTAAGTGCACGATTCACTGTTCCCATTATCAGGTAAATGAAAAATCGGCTGCCATCTACGAAATATTGGCAGGCAACCAACTGCAGAATCATCTGCAGAACAAGGAGGATGGAAAGCGGTTTGTCACACTGAATGATAAATTGCGCAAAGCCTATGCATGTGGATACATTACGGAAAAGAATTACCTGGAGAATATCGTCTGAAAAACGTTGGCAGGCAAAAGAACAGGCTTATTTTCTGAGGCGCTTGGGTGAATTGCTGAAGGAAGGCTTTTCGTTGTCCGAAGGGCTTGCTTTTCTGAAGATGATGCAGCCGAAGCGCGTGGATGATATCCAGCGCATGCTGGCCAAACTGGAAACAGGCATCAATCTTGCGGACGCATTGGCTGGATGCGGCTTTTCGGAGCAGGTGGTTTCGCAGCTGCGGCTTTCATTCCTTCACGGGAAATTGACGGAAACTTTGCTGTTTTGTTCAGACTTCCTGACGGAAAAGGACAAACAGCTGCATAAGCTCAGAAAAGTCTTGATCTACCCGTTGTTTTTGCTGGTGTTCGCGAACGGGATGCTGATTGCAATCAGGCAGGTCCTGCTTCCCAGTTTAGAAACGATGCTGGTGCCCTCGGAGCAAGGTTCCGGCGTGATGGTCCGCATCATTTTGATTTACCTGGAGAACCTGCCGCTCATCATATTGGGAAATTTAGCCTTAGGCGCCAGTTTGTTCCTGTTGGCAAAAAGTTATTTGAAGAAGAAGTCAGCTTTTCAAAAGTCGTTGTTGTTCTGCAGGATTCCGCTCTTCAGCAAATGGGTCCAGCTCTACTATTCCTTTTTCTTCAGTCGCGAATACGCTTATTTCTTCCGCAACGGTATGCAGTTGAACCAAATCGTTTCGTTGATGCGCGGCGATGAAGGGACTGCCTGGATGAAGGAAATATCCGGATTGGTGGAGGAAGGGCTGATGCAAGGCGACAGCCTGACGACTATCATCACGCGTTATCCCATCTTCAAAGAGGAGATGGGCTGGATCATCTATCACGGCGAGCTCACTAGTCAATTGCCGATCAAGTTGAGTATGTACAGCGAAGAATGTTTCCGGCTGCTGATCGCGGACATCGAACAGAAAATCGGCTGGCTGCAGCCCATATTATTTCTCATGGTGGCCGTTATCGTGATGGCGATTTATCTAATATTGTTGATGCCGATGCTAAGCTCATTAGGAGGAATGTATTAATGAAATCGATCAAAAAAACACTGAAAAATAAAGAAGCCTTTACTCTTATGGAAATGGTCCTGGTTCTATTCATCATCTCTGTGCTGATGCTGATGATTATCCCGAACGTGGCGAACACGAAGAAAAGCGTCGAGACTAAAGGCACGGACGCTCTGGCGGTCGTCGTGCAGACGCAGGCCAACATGTACGAATTGGATACGGGGACAGAGGCGGCGAGTTTCACTGAATTGAATTCGAAAGGGTACATCAGTGCGAAACAAATGAACGAAGCGAGCGCCAAACTGACGATAACCGCCGGCGAAGTGGTACCAATCGTAACAGAAGACACGCCGTGATGACGAGTTGAACGATGCATAAGGACGGGTTCACTTTGTTTGAAAGTTTATTGGTGCTGATGATCGCATCCATGATTCTACTGCTGAGTCCGCAATTGGAAACCGCGACGGATGAATTCGCGTTCAATCTTTTTTTGGACGATTTTCTGACGGAGCTGCACACGGCTCAGAGTTATGCGATCATCACCGGGAACGGCGTCAATATGGATGTCGTGCGTCCGATTGGGGCAACGCATTACGCTGTTTTCAAAGACGGGGCCGGATCGGATCGTTACATCAACCGCAAGCTGCTGTTGCCTGAAGGATCAAGAGTGATTCAAGGCTACACCGGGTTCATCAAAGGGGGCAGCGGGTATCTGCAGCCTAACACCATCATCATGGAAACGGCCCGACATCGTTATTCCATCACAATCCAATTGGGGAGCGGTCGTTATGAAGTCAACAAAGCTAAACGATAACAGCGGTTATATGCTTTTCGAAAGTCTGATTGCCTTGGCTATGGTCAGCATCTCGCTCTATGTGCTGCTTCCACATTCCGTTCAATTTTTCACGAATTTAAAAGCGGCGGGAACCGAAGTTGCCTATTGGCGGGTCGCGCAGGACCAGATGCAGGTCATCGCCAAGGGAGGCAGCCCAATCGGAAGTCAGACTTCCGGAGGGATGCTCTTCACGGCTACTTGGAATCCGGAAACCGCGAAGCTTATAGTGAGCGGGGGTGATGGGACAGAAAGGGTGACGGTGCGTGCCGAAGAAATCCAAGCAGAAAGTCCATAAACAATCGCAAGCCGGATTCACTTTGTTGGAAGCGGCGTTTGCACTGACAGTCAATACGATGGTGCTCCTGCTGATGATGGGAGGCATGGAGGTGATCCGCACTGCGAATATCCAGATGGAGAAGACCCAGGAGGCTGAATGGCATCTTTTCCTGATTCAACTCGAGCATGAGTTGGAGGATGAGTTGCTGGCGCAAAAGACCAGCACGACCATCCGCACCAAATCGAAAAATCCGGCCGATACGGCTGCCTACACCTATGAATTCCGAATCAATAAAGTCCTCCGTTACAAAAATGGGGAAGGCTATCATCCGATGTTGCTGCATGTCAAAGCGCTGAAATATGAGGTGACCAATGAAGGGATTTCTATCCAGGCTACGCTTTCGGACAACCAGATGCGCAGAGCGCATCTCATCTTACCGAAGGTACCCATTTAAGAGTGATCGTTCTCGGAGAAAAGGCGGCTCCATTTTGCCGATCACTATTTTCTACCTGTTCCTTTCACAAATGATGCTTTTCGGGATTATCCGGGTATATGAGAATCAGTTCTATCTGTACAGATTGACGGAAAACCACTACAAAGCGCAAACTTTGTTGGCCTACACTGACTATTGGCTGAAGAATCGAAATGAAGCATCGACTCCGGAAAATCTGACCGTACCAGCCGTCCTTTCTTTCGAAGAAGGAATCGTGCACTGCGTAGCAGATGCGACCGGAAAAGTCACTGCGACCGTGACCCTGCAAAATGCCTATAGCGAAACATTGGTGTTGGAAATCCTGTCTCCGGAGTGATAAGCAGGGATAGTCGTGCTTTACGACGAACGAGAAGCCATGCATTATATCGAGATGCACAAACAAGCCGATAACCTGCCGGCTTGTTTGTGCGTTTTTGCGTGCTGGCTGTTTGGGGAATTGCTGTGGATCGACGCTGTCATGCGCGAGGTCGATATTTCCTCTATCTATGCGGGCTCTTTTTTGATATACTTGATAGGTATGTTTGTAAACAAACAGGCTATTTTTTTTGGAAGGAAGTATGTGAAATGAGTAGAGTCTCAAAATTGCAGGCCGCCATCAAAGCGAAGAAGATGGATGCAATGCTGGTGACAAGTCAATATAACTTACGTTATGTTTCCAATTTTACGGGTACGACCGGTCTGGCGGTCATCACTCAAGAGGAAGCTTTTTTTGTGACCGACTTCCGTTATACCCAGCAAGCCGCTTCACAGGCGCAAGGGTTTCAGATTATTCAGAATAAAGGGCCGATATTCGATGAAGTGAAAAAGATTGTGGAAGAAAAGGGACTTTCGTCTCTAGGCTTCGAAGACGCCATCATGTCTTTCCGCAGTGTCGAGGATTTGGAAGACCTGGTGACGTGCGATCTGCTTCCTGCTTCAGGCATCATCGAGGAATTGCGTGAAGTCAAAGACGAAACAGAAATTCAGACCATCAGACGGGCTTGTGAAATTGCGGATGCCGGCTTCATGTTCATCCTTGACCACATCCGTCCGGGGGTTTCGGAAATAGAGATCGCCAATCGCCTGGATTTCCACATGCGCGAATTGGGTGCTAGCGGCGTTTCTTTCGAAACGATTGTCGCCAGCGGCATGCGTTCCGCTATGCCGCATGGTGTTGCCAGTCCGAAGTTGATCGAAAAAGGCGACTTCGTGACGCTGGATTTCGGTTGCTATTACAATGGCTATGTTTCGGATATGACCCGCACGGTTTCAGTGGGCCAACCGCACGAAAAGTTGAAGGAAATCTACGATATCGTTCTGGCCGCTCAATTACGCGTGAATGCAACGGCCAAAGCCGGCATGACAGGCATCGAAGTCGATAGTGTCGCACGCGATTATATTTCGGAACTAGGGTACGGGGAAGCATTCGGACACTCCAATGGGCACGGTATCGGTTTGGAGATACATGAGGGACCAAATACATCGCAGAAAGCCGGGAAAGTGCTTGTGCCAGGAAATGTCATTACAAATGAACCGGGCATTTATCTCGCCGGTCTTGGCGGCGTCCGGATTGAAGATGATCTTGTTATCAGGGATGGTGGCAACGATATTTTGATACATTCTCCAAAAGAATTGATTATTTTATAAAAAAATAGAATCCGAACTAAATTAATGGTAAACTTATTTCAAATGAGTTGCCACAGGAGGAATTATTAATGATTTCAGTAAATGATTTTAAGACAGGCCTAACGATCGAAATTGATGGAGGGTTATGGAAAGTTGTCGATTTCCAACACGTAAAGCCAGGTAAAGGTGCGGCTTTCGTCCGTTCAAAATTGAAAAATCTTCGCACAGGAGCTGTACAGGAAAAAACTTTCCGTGCGGGTGAAAAAGTCGGAAAAGCGCATATCGCGAACCGTAAAATGCAATTTCTTTACGAGAGTGCCGGTGCTTACGTCTTCATGGACACTGAAAACTATGAACAGATTGAATTGAATGCAAGCCAAATCGAATATGAATTGAACTATCTGAAAGAAAATATGGAAGTCAACATCCTGATGTACGAAACAGAAACAATCGGTGTCGATCTTCCGAATACAGTAATCCTGCGAGTGGAGGAAACTGAGCCAGGGATTAAGGGCGATACCGCTTCAGGCGGTTCAAAACCGGCTAAAATGGAGACTGGATTGATGGTCAACGTACCATTCTTCGTGAATGCGGATGATATGCTTATCGTCAACACTACGGACGGTTCGTACGTATCCCGCGCATAATGATTCCCAAGAAAGGAGAATGACAGATGATGGAAGAAACAAATATTCCTTTAGCAAACGGTCCGGCTCCGCTGGGAGAGATTGAAATTGCTCCTGAAGTGATTGAGGTGATCGCGGGTATTGCAGCGAATGAAGTAGAAGGTGTTTATGCGATGCAAGGGTCTTTCAAGACCGGCGTCAATGAATTATTGGGACGCACTGCCCATAACAAAGGTGTACATTTGACAGTCGATGAAAATGGTTTGGCGATTGACGTGTACTGTTACATCAAATACGGGACCTCCGTGCCGAAAGTCGCTTTGGATATGCAAGAAAAAGTGAAGGAACAAGTCCTTTACATGAGCAATCTCGAAGTGTCGCAAGTGAACGTCCATGTGGTCGGCCTTGTCGCACCGAAATCCGAAGATAATGCCTATCTTGATTTAGATACAGAATTGGGGGAGAATGCGTGAGCACTTCCCATTTAACCAGAAGAGAAATCCGGGAAAAGGCGCTTCAAGCCCTTTTCCAATTGAAAACGAACGAAGAATTGACCCCTGAAGAAGCCATTAAACAAGCAGTTTTGAGCGATTCAGAGGAATGGAACAGCGAAGAGGATGTCGAAATTCAGGATTATCCTTATTTGGTCACATTAGTGCATGGCGTGTTGGACAATCAAGCGGCGATTGATGAAGCGATCCAACCTTACCTGAAGAACTGGACTGTGGGCAGATTGGCCAAAGCAGACGCTTTAATCATGCAGATTGCTGCTTATGAAATGCTGTTGGGAGATACGGAACAAGTACCTCAAAGGGTAGCGTTGAATGAAGCAATCGAAATTTCGAAGCTTTATTGCGATGAACAATCGAGCAAATTCATCAATGGCGTATTGTCCAACCTCATTCCTAAAACGGAAAATCCTTAATGCTTCGGCATAAGGGTTTTTCTTTTTTTTTCACGTCGGTGAATATGGGCATGCCGGACCCGCTTTTCTAACCGTAATCAAAGATAATATGTTAAAATAGACGGTAACACCAAGGAAAAGGAGATTGATTAATGGAAACGATTATCATGGATGGAAAAGGCTTAGCCAAAAAAATGCAGGATCAGATGAAAGAACAGGTAGCAGCATTGACAGCAGAAGGGAAAACCCCGGGTCTTTGCGTCATTTTGGTCGGCGAGGATAAAGCGAGTCAAGTTTATGTCCGCAATAAAGAGAAGCAGTCCGCAGCAATGGGTATGAATTCGCGTGTCGTTCGTCTTGCGGCAGATATTTCCGAAGCAGATCTCCTGGCAGAAGTTGAAAAGCAGAACCAAGATGACAGCATGCACGGCATTCTGGTCCAGTTGCCTTTGCCGAAACACATAGATGAACAAAAAGTTTTGCGCGCCATCCGTTATGAGAAAGACGTGGATGGTTTCCATCCGATGAATGTCGGGAACTTCTTCCTCGGCAATGAATCGGCTTTGCCTTGCACACCGTACGGCATCATGAAGATTTTGGAAGAATACAACATTGAACTTGAAGGTAAAAAAGCATTGGTAATCGGCCGCAGCAATATCGTCGGTAAACCGATGTCCATCATGCTTATGAACGAAAACGCGACAGTCACAATCGCCCATTCCCGCACTAAAAACCTGAAAGAATTGGCTAAAGAAGCCGATATTCTGGTTGCGGCGATCGGCAGAGGCCATTTCGTCACTGCTGATTTCATCAAAGAGGGCGCAGTCGTCATCGATGTAGGGATGAACCGCAGTGCGGAAGGCAAATTGATCGGCGACGTGGATACTGCTGCTGCAATGGGCATCGCAAGCCACATCACACCAGTTCCAGGTGGTGTCGGTCCGATGACCATCACGATGCTGTTGCAACAAACAATCGATAAAGCAAAATAATCAAGGAGGCACAAAGTTGGAACCTGTCTATCTCAGCGTCACCGCTTTAACCAAATACATCAAAAGAAAATTTGATGCCGATCCCTATCTCGAGCGTGTCTACCTTACTGGTGAAATATCCAATTATCGTCCGCGTCCGGGCCATCAATACTTCAGCCTGAAGGATGACCATGCTGTCATCTCAGCAGTGATGTACAAAGGCAGATTCGACAAGTTGACCTTCAAACCCAAGGAAGGGATGAAGGTCATGCTCATCGGACGGGTGAATGTCTACGAATCGGGCGGAACCTACAATATCATGGTCGAACATATGGAACCCGATGGCGTCGGTGCTTTGTACCAAGCGTTCTCGGAACTGAAGGAGAAATTAGCGCGCGAAGGGTTGTTTTCCCTGCCGAAGAAACAGCTCCCACTATTTCCGAAACGCATCGCCATTGTGACCAGCCCAAGCGGTGCAGTCATCCGGGACATCATGACGACTGTGAAAAGAAGATATCCGATTGTCCAACTCGTGCTCTATCCGACCATTGTGCAAGGAAAGGATTCCGCCGCCAACATCATAAAGAATCTTCAAGCAATTGAGAATAAAGGTGATTTTGATGTGGTCATCGTCGCAAGGGGTGGCGGCTCCATCGAAGATCTTTGGTCCTTCAACGAGGAAACAGTCGTCCGCCAAATCGCGGCCATGAGTGCCCCGGTCATTTCTTCTGTAGGGCATGAAACAGATACAACGTTGGCCGACTTTGTTGCGGATGTACGCGCCGCTACTCCAACAGCAGCGGCGGAGTTGTCTGTGCCGGTGTTGAACGATGTCATCCGTTATATCCATCAGATCGACAACAGGCTCTATCAAAAGATGCGGCATCTGCACACGATGCAACAGCAACGCTTGAATCGTGCCCTACAATCCTATATCTTCAGACAACCGGAGAGGATGTATGAAGGTTATGCCATCAAAGCGGACCAGGTACAACAACGCCTGACCAATCAAATGCAGCAGCAGATCCATTTGCGCTCCAATGAGCTGCAGCGATTGCAGTTGCGCCTTGAAAACCGCAATCCTGCAAGGGAAGTGCAGCTGGCCAGCAATCGCAGGCAACAGATCACCGGTGAACTGCAAAGGGCCATGGATCGCTATCTGAAACAGAAGGAAATACGCATGATATCATCTATGCAATCATTGGACTTGTTGAGTCCATTGAAGATCATGTCGCGCGGATACACGTATACGACAAAAGACGGGAACGTAATCGCATCCGTCAAAGAGTTGCGTAGCGGCGATAAATTGAAAGTGAATTTTTCAGACGGTTATGCCGACGCAGAAGTAAAACAAGTGGTGGAGGAAAATGATTATGGCCGAAAAGAAAGTAAGTTTTGAAGAAGCAATGAACCAATTAGAAGCTATTGTAACCAGACTGGAAGCAGGTGATGTTCCACTGGAAGAGGCATTGGAGCAATTCAAGGTCGGGATGGACCTCAGCAAGTATTGCCAAGACACTTTGAACAATGCAGAAAAGACGTTGACGAAAATCGTCAACCCGGATGGTTCGGAAGCGAATTTTGAAGAGCAGACACCCCAAACTGAAGGAGAATGACAAGCATGAATCTCAGCGAATTTCAATCGGAATGGATGCCTCGATTCGATGCTTACCTCTACTCGGAATTGGATGCATATGTGCCTTCGCAAGAAAATCTGCACAAAGCGATGGCGTATTCTTTAATGGGGGGCGGAAAAAGAATTCGCCCTCTTTTAGTGTTGGCGACCCTTTCGCTGGCAGGCGGCGAGATTTCGGATGGCTTTGCAGCCGCAGCCGCTTTGGAATATATCCATACTTATTCCCTGATCCACGATGACCTGCCGGCCATGGATAATGATGATTACAGACGCGGACGTTTGACTTCGCATAAAGTATTCGGAGAATCCACCGCAATCCTTGCGGGTGACGCCTTGTTGACGGCTGCTTTCGAGACCCTTGCGGAATCCTCTGTCATTTCGGCAGACAAAAAAGTCAAACTGATCGGCTTGTTGGCGAAAGCCTCAGGTCCGAACGGAATGATCGCAGGACAGATGGATGATGTTGAGGGCGAAAAGAAGACTCTGACACTAGAAGAATTGAAACAAGTGCACGATAAAAAAACCGGCGCATTGATAAGATACGCTGTCACAGCGGGATGCCTCATCGCGGGTGCGGATGAACCATTCACAACCGAAATGGAAGAGTTTTCCAGATACTTGGGTTTGGCTTACCAGATCCACAATGACCTGAAGGATGTCGTATTGGATGAGGCTGAGACAGGCAAAACCATCCATCACGATGCCGAGTTGAATAAAAATACATACCCATCCTTATTGGGTGTCACCGGAGCCATCCAGGAACTGAACGGCGTCATCCACCAAGCAGAAGACTGTCTGGATCGAGTGGCGCTGTCCTATGGCGATGCCGAGGATAAAATAAATGTATTCCGCCAATTATTGGATTACGTCAGAATATAACGGGAGATTACCATGGAAAAAGAAAGATTGGATTTACTTGTAGTACAACAAGGCTTGACAGATTCCCGTGAAAAAGCCAAAAGATTGATCATGGCAGGGCAAATCTATGACGAAAACAACCAGCGTTACGACAAACCGGGCGAAAAAATTTCCGTCGAGAAAACCCTCCACATAAAGGGAGAAACATTGAAATACGTCAGCCGTGGCGGTTTGAAGCTTGAAAAAGCGATCGGATTATTCCGAGTGGATCCCAGGGATAAAATCTTTTTGGATATCGGCAGCTCGACTGGCGGTTTTACGGATGTCGCGCTTCAAAATGGGGCTAAGCTTTGTTATGCGTTGGATGTCGGCTACAATCAATTGGATTGGAAATTGCGCCAGGATGAACGGGTTGAGGTGATGGAACGGGTGAATTTCCGTTACAGCAAATTGCAGGATTTTGAAAAAGGACAGCCAGAGATGGCTTCCATTGATGTATCCTTCATTTCTTTGAAACTGATTTTGCCGGTTCTGAAGGAAATCATCGTAGTCGGCGGAGACGTCGTTGCACTGATCAAACCGCAATTCGAAGCCGGAAGAGGGAAAATCGGCAAAAAAGGCATCGTTAGTGACCCGGCAGTCCATAATGAAGTGTTGCGGGATATCTTGGAGTTTGCTTCCCTGACCGGATTTGATGTGAAAAATCTGAGCTTTTCGCCTATCACTGGAGGAACCGGAAACATCGAATTTTTGGTCCATTTGCAGGCCAATGGTCATGCACCGGGTATCATCTCTCCAGAAATCGATAGCCCGCAAGTGGTTAAAGAGGCTTATCTGCAGCTGAAAAGCAAAGCGATCTCAATTTCCGATAAATAGGTGTTTCAAGGAACTGTTGCGAAGGGGAATGCGGAATGTTACAAGAGTTGTCCATTAAAAATTTTGCGATAATTGAAAATCTTCAAGTGAGTTTTGATGAGGGGATGACCGTGCTGACGGGGGAAACCGGAGCCGGGAAATCCATCATCATTGATGCCGTAGGTCTGTTGGCCGGCGGAAGAGGATCCAACGATTTGATTCGATACGGCGAAAACAAGACGGTCATTCAAGGGCTATTCAATATTCCCGAAAACGCCAAGACACTGGCTGTGCTGGAATCGTATGGAATCGAAGCGGATGGGAACCAAGTTCTGCTGCAGCGGGAACTTTCCCGGAACGGAAAAAATATTTCCCGCGTCAACGGAACCATCGTAACGGTCGCGACTCTGCGTGAGGTCGGTGAAACGCTGATCGATATCCATGGGCAGAACGAGCATCAAGAATTGATGGATCCGCAAAAACATATCGATCTGCTGGATCAATTTGCCGGGAATGAACTGAAAGAGGTCAAAACGCTTTACCTCCATGCCTATTCCCAATATGTGGATACACGCAAGCAATTGATCCAATTGAAGACTGACGAGAAAGAAACAGTCCAAAGAATTGACCTGCTGACTTTCCAAATCCAGGAAATCGAGCAAGCGCAGTTAATAGATCCTGCCGAGGATGAAAAACTGGAGGAAGAACGGAACCTACTCGTCAATTATCAAAAAGTCATGCAAGCTTTGACGAGTGCTTACGATTCATTGCAGAACAGCGAAGAGAACGGCATCGACAAAATCGGCCTCGGCATGGCGGCGTTGGAGAAAGTCCAGGACATCAATCCAGTCTATCAAACAATCGCAGCCTCGGTTTCGGCAGCGTATTACCAGCTGCAGGAATGCGCCGGGGACATACTGTCGGAGATCGAGCAATTGTCCTACGATGAAGGGCGCTTAAACGAAATCGAGAACCGATTGGAATTGATCCGACAGCTGAAGCGGAAATACGGAAACACAATCAACGAGGTACTGGGGCATTACGAGAAAATTTCCCGCGAGCTGGATCTGATCGAAAACCGGGAAAGTTATCTCGAGAAACTCAACGTGGACTATAACAAGGCAAAAGAAGAGATTCTGGCCATCGGCAAACAACTGACAGCCCTCCGCGAAAAAGCTGCAGTCATTCTGGAAGAACAGATCCAACTGCAGTTAAAGGAACTGTACATGGAAAAGGTCCTTTTCAAGACTGTTTTCCATGCGCAGCCAGGGAAGATTGCGATTACGGATAACGGGTTGGATCACGTGGAATTCTATATCGCGACGAACGTCGGGGAACCCCTGAAAGCATTGGCTAAGGTGGCCAGCGGCGGCGAACTTTCGCGGATGATGTTGGCCATGAAAGCCATTTTCACCAAAACGCAAGGCATCACCAGCATCATCTTTGATGAAGTAGATACCGGTGTTTCGGGCAGGGTAGCACAAGCAATCGCCAATAAGATCCACTTGGTGGCAAGTTACTCGCAAGTGCTCTGCATCACGCATCTTCCACAAGTGGCAGCTATGGCGGATCAGCATCTCTATATCGAAAAAGAGATCATCGCTGAACGGACAAAGACACATGTCAAACCGCTGTTCGGGCCTGAACGCATCAACGAAGTTGCACGTATGTTGGCGGGTACCGATATCACGGAACTTTCATTGGCCCACGCAAAAGAATTGTTGGAGTTGGCCGATACCGAAAAAAACAAAGCCTGAGAGCTTGAATGAAGAACTGCGCAGAGGAGCAGACCGGAAGGAGTGGGGAGATTGGCATACACTAAAATTATCGCGCACAGGGGCAGTCGCGGGACGCGACCAGAAAATACGCTGGAGTCTTTTCAGGAAGCGCTGAAAGTTGCAAGCGATGGCATAGAATTGGACGTCCATCTGACTAAAGATGGTGAGGTCGTGGTCATCCATGACGAGACCGTGGACCGCACGACATCCGGGAAAGGCTATGTCAAAGATATGACGTTGGATCAATTGAAAAAATTGGATGCCGGCAGTTGGTTCGACCCGCAATACAGCAATGCCCGCATCCCGACACTCCAAGAGGTGTTGACCCTTTTGGCCGAGAATCATTTTACAGGCGTTCTGAATGTTGAATTGAAGACGGATGTGTTCCAATACCCCGCAATCGAAGAAAAGGTGCTTGCTTTGGCAGAGCCTTATCTTGCCCATTTTTCGGTCATCTACTCCAGTTTCCATTATGAGACCTTGAAAAAAATCAAGGCGTTGCGCGAGGACTCGAAAATTGCCCTGCTTTTCAGTAAAAAGGGGAAGCAACAAATGGAACTGGGCGAAGGCATCCCTGTAGAGGGGTGGCATCCGAAATTCTCGATTTTGCGCAGTCTGCCGCCTTTCGAACAATCCAAGATCCCGCTTCGCGTTTGGACGGTGAACCGGAAAGTCGAAATGCAGGTCTGTCTGCGCAAAAATATCGATTCGATGATCACCGATTATCCGGAACGCGCACTGCAAATGAGAAAGGTGATTCAGGGTGTCTGAAACAACAAAAGAAAAGTTAGCTAAAATCATGGTCATTGTCGGTCCGACAGCAGTCGGCAAAACCGCACTGAGCATCCGTTTGGCAAAAAAATATAACGGCGAAATCATCAATGGGGACTCCATGCAGGTGTACAAAGGCTTGGACATCGGGACCGCGAAAGTGACCGAGGAAGAAGCGGAGGGCATCCCGCATCATCTGTTGGATATTGTTCCGGTAGAGCAGGATTACACTGCGTCCGACTTCAAACGGGATGCGGGACAGTCCATCGAGTCGATCATCGCAAAAGGCAAGCTTCCGATTGTGGTCGGGGGTTCGGGACTTTATATAGAAGGACTTTTGTTCGATATGCAGTTCGGCGGGGTTGCTGCCGAAGATCTCAACTACCGGAAACAACTGGAAGCAGAACTGGAACGGACCGATGCCATGCACATATGGAAGCAATTGCAGGAGCTAGATCCCAAAGCTGCCGAACAGATCCACCCGAACAACAGCAGAAGGGTGATCCGGGCTCTGGAAGTGATCCACTTCAGCGGGAAACGCTTCTCGGATCAGACCGACAGGGAAGCAGATCCTCATTATGATGCGCTGCTGATCGGTCTTGACACCGAGCGAAGCGTCCTTTACGAGCGCATCAACCGGCGCGTTGATCTGATGGTGGCAGGCGGATTGGTTGAAGAAGCAAAAGCACTCTTTGACAAGCAGCTGCCGGCCAAGACGCAGGCGACAAGAGGCATCGGATACAAGGAGTGGTTCGCTTATTTCAATGGTGAGGTCTCATTCGATGAAGCCACAGAACTGCTGAAGCAAAATTCAAGGCGCTATGCCAAACGGCAGTTGACTTGGTTCCGGAACAGAATGAGCGGCATCCTTTGGTTTGATCTGGTTCAGAACGACCAAGAGATGCAGAAAATCGAAGATTCAGTCGAGTCGTTCTTAGCCTGATGTTTGTAAAGAACGAAAAAAGAAAGTTGGAAATTTTATGGAAAATACGAAAGAAAGAGTTATTCTGGTTAACGTTCAGACGACTCAAACAGATGAAGCCTTTGAATATCAACTGAGAGAACTGGCGGAATTGACCGAAACCGCGTTAGGGGAAGTTGTTGGAGTATTGACCCAAAAGAGGGATCGCAAAGATTCCCGGACAGTCATCGGCAAAGGTAAAGTGGAAGAGCTGGTGAATTTGTGTGCAGAGCTGGAGGCGGACACCGTCATTTTCCAGCAAGAACTCTCTTCTAAACATGTACGCAACATCCAAGAGAGTGTCGATTGCAAAGTCATCGATCGCGTTCAACTGATATTGGACATCTTTGCGATGCGCGCCCGCAGCAAAGAAGGGAAACTTCAGGTAGCCTTAGCGCAGTTGAGTTATCTGTTGCCGCGTTTGATGGGCCAAGGCGCCAATTTATCCCGACTGGGCGGGGGAATCGGAACAAGAGGACCCGGTGAGACTAAACTCGAGACCGATCGCAGACACATCCATAGCCAGATGCAGGAAATCAAGAAGACACTGGAAGAAACAGAGTTGCACCGCCAAAGGGCAAGAGAAAAACGCCATGCCAGCGAAGTCTTCCAGATTGGTTTGATCGGTTACACGAATGCAGGGAAATCCACGGTCATCAATCGATTGACCGACGCAGCAACGCTCGAAGAGGATAAGTTGTTCGCGACTCTGGATCCTTTGACAAGAAAGCTGACGTTGCCGAATCAATTCCAGGCTACGATAACCGATACCGTAGGCTTCATCCAGGATCTTCCGACACAGTTAATCCATGCTTTCCATTCAACCTTGGAAGAGAGCCGTAATATGGATGTATTTTTGCACGTGGTCGATGCTTCGACTTCCTTCATCGATGAACATGAAAAAACCGTATTGGACCTGTTGAAGGATTTGGATATGGACAAGACACCGATGTTGACGATCTACAACAAACGCGATCTTGCCGGTCCGGATTTCCAGCCGCGCCTCTTTCCAAATATCGTCATTTCAGCACTTGATGATGACGACATCAACCGTTTGAAGGACTTCATCTGGGATGAAATCGCGAAAATGTTGGTTCCTTATACCAAAGACCTTGATGCCAGCGGCCCTGAAGCCCGCACGATGAATAAAATGCAGCAAGAGACCTTCGTGGAATCCATCGAATATATAGAAGAAACAAACGCCTACCGTTTAAGAGGGTACGCTAAGAGCAATTCAAAATGGTTAGGGGACAAAGCAACGGATGCAGGCGACGAATAAAGAAGCAAGGCTGGCTGGGTTAGTCGAAAAAGTAGACAACAAAATCCAGCCCGTTTTTAAAGGGATACAGGAAAAAGCTTTATTCAATCAAGGCAAGGTGCTGGAGGCTTTCCGAAAGCACCGTGTCAGCGATTACCATTTTAACCCGAGCACAGGCTATGGCTATGACGATGACGGCCGCGATACGCTGGAAAAAGTCTATGCGGAGGTTTTTCAAACTGAAGCTGCTCTGGTCAGGCCGCAAATCATTTCCGGAACGCACGCTATCTCAACCGCGCTCTTCGGAGTGTTGCGGCCCGGGGATGAATTGATGTACGTGACCGGCAAACCATACGATACCCTTTTGGATATTGTCGGTCTGACCGGGAACGGGATCGGCTCTTTAAAGGAGTACAATATCGCTTATCAGCATATCAATCTGTGTGCAGACGGCAAAGTGGATATTCCGACGGTTCTGGAGAAAATAGGTCCCAAAACAAAAATGATCGCGATTCAACGCTCGCGTGGCTACGCAGCCAGACCCTCCTTTACGATCGATGAAATAAAAGAGATGATTGCAGCGATCCGGCCGCATGTGGGGCCGGAAGCCGTCTTTTTTGTCGACAATTGCTATGGGGAATTTGTCGAAACGCTGGAGCCGATCGAAGTCGGGGCCGATCTGATTGCTGGCTCCCTCATCAAAAATCCGGGCGGTGGCATCGTGAAGATGGGCGGCTATCTCGCCGGCAGGGAAGACCTGATCGAACGGTGTGCCTACCGTCTGACAACTCCAGGAATCGGCCGTGAAGCCGGAGCTTCCTTATACAGCCTTCTGGAGATGTACCAAGGTTTGTTTCTGGCGCCCCATGTTGTCGGTGAAGCGGTGAAGGGTGCAGTCTATACGGCTGGACTCTTGGAAGAATGCGGCGTATCTTCCACCCCTGCTTGGGACAGCCCGCGCACTGATTTGATTCAAATGGTCGCACTCCCGAGCAAGGAAGCTATGATCGCTTTTGCTCAGACGATCCAGAAATATTCCCCCGTGAACGCAGCGGTCAAACCGATTCCGGCCTATATGCCCGGTTACGAGGATGATGTCATCATGGCTGCCGGAACCTTCATTCAGGGCGCAAGCTTGGAATTGACGGCAGATGGCCCGATCAGACCGCCTTATCTGTTGTACGTGCAAGGTGGATTGACCTATGAGCACGTCAAATTGGCAGTCACTGCAGCAGTGAAGGATACGTTCTTCGCACAATAATTTGTGATTCTGGGCTGAATAGCACGCACATTCAGCCCAAAAATCACATTTTTGGGAATAAGGAATTCCTGAAAATGTCCAACATCGAAACCTTCCCGCGAAAAAGTGTTGACTTTAAGCTCGATTCCGCCTATACTATTAAATGTTGTGAGTCATTCAGACGGCTCAAAATTTTGTCTCAATAGCTCAGCCGGATAGAGCATTCGCCTTCTAAGCGAACGGTCGGGAGTTCGAATCTCTCTTGAGACGTCATATCTGTTTTAAGATCATAAGTCCATGACAGAAAATCGGTTGCATCCGTGAAGAAGCGGATGCGACGTTTTTTTTCTTATTGCAGCCATATGGACTTGTCGATATATAGAAACCGCGGCGGAATTGTCCGTTTATTGCGATTGTGAAACATTTTTTGATAAAAAATCAAAATCATGGTGACAATTTAAACGGTTTGCTGTATAATCATTTCTTGTGACACCGGTTTTGAAATGGATTCAAACTTGTTTTGCCGAATATCAACTTTGTCTCAATAGCTCAGCCGGATAGAGCATTCGCCTTCTAAGCGAACGGTCGGGAGTTCGAATCTCTCTTGAGACGTATCAATCAAAAAAAGCCCGCTGTAAGGAGTGTGACCCTTACAGCGGGCTTTTTCTGTGACAATGATTTTAATGATTTGTGAAATCAATCCAGATATTCAAAGACGTTTTTTGTCGCTTCGTCGAAAATAACTTCATGCGAGTCGCTGTTGTCAATTTTCTTCAATGGGAAATTTGTGCGGTAGATGCTTTGATCAGGGAACTGCTCCAAATAAATGACAAAATTTTTCGGGTAGAAACTGACCATTTTCGTGAATACATGATCCTGGTCAATGATGACAGTCTTCACTTCAGACATGCTCTTCACCCAGTAGGTATCCACATTGAAATACTCACCTGGATGAACTGTGTATTCATATTTCAGTATCGTAATAAGGTCATTCAACATCATAAATCCCTCCTTAACAGAATGTTAAACTCTTCACATCCCCATTATACATCATAGCAAGCAGATAATTAATACATTTATAAAATGAAATTGCGGGCACAAGTCAATAATTTGAAAGTTATATGTCGATGTTAAAGGCAATAAGTGGAAATTTAGGCTAAATCATGAAAAGTGTGGTATACTACTACTTGTAAGTCTGTTGCAGTTCCTGGTTCTTAAAAGTGAGGCGATAATGGAAATGGTACGAAATATTACTAACGAAACGAAAACCATGATTGAGAGCGAATTACGTAAAGGTACGAGCAACTCACGTATTGCGAATCTACTTGGCGTGTCGTATGAGCAGGCTTTGGAGGTCGTTGATGCCATCAAGGAATCTATACGCCCTGAAATCGGTGATGAAATAAAATTTACATTCCGCAAGCAGGAAATGGTAGGGGTAATCCGAAAATTATTGACTAATAGCGCCGTCGTAGAAATTTATTGGGATTTATCCTCCGGCACGATGAAGGATATCTGTGAAGATAAAACGATTGTGAATTTCAAAGACATTGAAGAGTTTGTTAAAGTTGATTAATACATATATGGAAAGAAGCGGCGCTCATCGTCGCTTCTTTTTGTCGCAACAGTCCGTACCAAGCAGGCTATTTATCCTGCAGTTTTCCGTAACCGTTTTAAAGTAGTAAGGAATCAATGAATCTTGCTACACCGGAAGATATAAGAGAAAATTTATTATCGAAATGCTTGACAGGTTGTATAAAATTTTATATAGTTTGAAAGTCGAAAGGTTTGAACATCAAACTATTTTGACCTTCAAACTAATGTGGTTTGATTGGGCATCGAAAGGAGGAGAGCTATCTTTGGATCATTCCATAGATAAAATTAACTCTTATCTCGTAGCTGTCTTCAATGAAGTGTTGGATATCGAAGAGCGTGCTTTGCGTGTCAGCACATTTTCTGATTTATCCATCAAGGAGATGCACACTGTCGAGGCAATCGGCATGTATCAAACTCATACAACTTCAGAAGTAGCAAAAAAATTGAACATAACTGCGGGAACTTTAACGGTGGCCATAAACGCTCTGGTAAAAAAGGGGTATGTCGAACGCATTCGGATGGAGAAAGACCGCAGAGTCGTAAAACTAGGATTAACCAAAAAAGGACGCTTATTGTATCGTCTTCATGATAAGTTCCATAGAGAGATGGTAAAGAATACCATTCGCGATATGGAAGATCAGGAAGTGAAAGTTTTGCTGAAAGGCCTAAACAATCTTCACGGTTTCTTATTTGGGTTAGTTCAAAATATCAAGGAACAGGGTTGATGGAATTGGGTTCAAAAATTAGCGCAACAGGTCACTATCTTCCTGAACAGATCATCACGAACGATGATCTGTCTAAAATCATGGACACGAGTGATGAGTGGATCAGCAAAAGGACAGGCATTCGCAGTAGACACATTTCGAAGAATGAGAATACTTCTGATCTGTCAAGCAAAGCGGCCCTAAGAATTTTGCAAAACGGCAACATCACTGCAGACCAACTGGACTTCATTATAGTAGCAACAATGACGCCGGATGCTCTTAGCCCATCGACAGCTTGCTTAGTGCAAGAACAGATAGGTGCAGTAAATGCTTTCTGTTTCGACATCAATGCAGCATGTTCCGGCTTTGTCTATGCATTGTCCACCGGCCTCCATATGATGCAGAGCGGTCTCTATCAATATGGCATGATCATCGGGGCTGAGACAATGTCAAAAGTCGTCAACTGGGAAGACCGTTCTACGGCTGTCCTGTTCGGGGATGGCGCAGGCGGCGTGTTGTTGGAACGAACGGAAGATGATTGCTTCGTTGCAGAAGCGATCCATTCTGATGGTGGACGCCATATGGCATTAGTGGCGAACACAATGAAAGTAGAAAACCCGTATGGAGACTCCTCTCAGGAGGATCAAGCTTTCCTTACGATGGATGGCAGAGCCATCTTCGATTTTGCAATCCGCAGTGTGCCAAGCGTCATACGCGAAGTGATGGAGAAAGGAAATCTTTCTGACGGCGATCTGAAGAAGATTTTGGCTCATCAAGCGAATGTGCGCTTATTGGAGGCAATCAGCAAAAAAGTGAAATTGCCATTTTCATTGTTTGCCACAAACATTGCGGAAACGGGCAACACCTCAGCAGCAAGCATTCCGATACTGTTGGATCAGCTTGTTCAAACCAAGGAAATTCAACTCGGCACCAAAGATAAGGTGCTGATGACAGGATTTGGTGGCGGCCTCACTTGGGGAGCCATCGTAGTATCATTAAACTAAAAAAAATATTTGGAGGAATTTATTATGACATTCGAAAAAATCAAAGCAATCATCGTGGACCAATTGGACAAGGAAGAATCAGAAGTACAATTATTAACTAACTTCAGAGAAGACTTGGACGCAGACAGCCTGGACTTATTCCAAATCATCAATGACATCGAAGACGAATTTGACATCAAAATCGAATCAGACGAAGGCATCAACACTGTTGAAGATTTAGTTAAATACGTTGACGCTCAATTAGCAGAATAAGCAGTAAAAGGAAAGTAGGCCTTGTATGAAGTCAGAATTATGTGAATTATTAGGCATCCAATATCCAATCATTCAAGGAGCAATGGCGTGGGTAGCGGATGCTGATTTGGCAAGTGCCGTTTCCAATGCTGGTGGGCTTGGTCTTATAGGGACAGGACATGATAGTGTGGATGTAGCGAAGGAAAAAATTTCCAAAATGAAAGCATTGACGGATAAACCTTTTGGCGTAAACATCATGCTTTTGAATCCGCAGGTCGATGCTGTTGTTGAAGCAGTGATCGCTTCTGGCGTTAAGGTTGTCACAACCGGTGCCGGAAGCCCAGCCCGTTTTATGAGCCAATTCAAAGAAGCAGGTATCACGGTCATCCCGGTTGTTGCTTCCGTTGCTTTAGCGAGAAGAATGGAAAAAGACGGCGCGCACGCTGTCGTTGTCGAAGGCATGGAATCCGGTGGTCACATCGGAAGAACAACGACAATTGCCCTGGTTCCTCAGGTTGTCGATGCCGTGTCGATTCCAGTCATCGCTGCCGGCGGTATTGGTGATGGACGTGGGATGGCAGCTGCTTTCATGTTGGGCGCATCTGCTGTTCAAGTTGGGACCCGTTTTGTTGTTGCCAAAGAATCCAATGCACATCAAAATTTCAAGAATGCCATCCTTAAAGCGAAAGACATCGACACAGTCATTACCGGTCAGATTACCGGACATCCTGTTCGTGTGTTGCGCAATAAATTGACCAGAGAATATCTGCAAGTCGAGAAAGAAGAGACGAGCAAGGAAAATCCGGACTTCGCAAAACTTGAAGAAATGGGCAAAGGCGCTCTGAGAAGAGCGACTGTCGATGGTGATAAAGACTACGGTTCGATGATGGCCGGCCAGATTGCTGGTTTGATTTCGAAGGAACAGACATGTCACGATATCATACAAGAGTATATGACGGAATGCAAAGAAGTTATCTTGGCCCAAGCAAAATTGTGGGCTGAGTAACAAATTTATAGAGGTGAAATAATGGCAACAGCTTTTGTCTATAGTGGTCAAGGTGCGCAATATTTCGGAATGGGTCAAGAACTTTATAACGAGTATGCCGTTGTGCGCACTGTTTTTGATGAGGCTTCAGCAACGCTTGGTTACGATGTTGCAGAATTATGTTTCCAAGAGAATGACAAGCTTCATTTAACTGAATATACACAACCAGCAATCTTAACGGTTAGCTACGCCCTTGATCAATTACTAGCTGAAAAGGGAATTCAGCCAGATTTTGTTGCAGGATTGAGCCTCGGAGAATATACAGCACTGGTGAAAGCCAATGCTTTTTCTTTTAATGAGGCTATTTCGCTCGTAGCGAAACGCGGCAAATACATGAGTGAGGCAGTGCCGGCCGGCCGTGGCAAAATGGCCGCCGTCATGAATGCGGAACGCTCCGTGATCGAAGAATCTTGCCGGGAAGCAAGCGAGACCGCTTATGTCGCGCCTGCCAACTACAATATGCCGACGCAGATCGTCATCGGCGGGGAAATCGAAGGCGTTAATAAAGCCATCGAAATCCTTGAGTCCAAAGGCGTGAAACGCATCATCCCGTTGAATGTCAGCGGTCCTTTCCATACAGCTCTGTTGCATCCTGCAGCGGAAAAGTTGGAAGTGGCTTTGGCTGAGGTGAACGTGGATGAACCGAAGATACCTGTCGTCGGCAATACCGAAGCGACCATCGTAGCAAGGGATGCCATCAAGGGTCTGCTGGTGCGTCAGATCGAATCGCCGGTATTATGGGAAGACAGCGTCCGCAAGCTGGTTGAACTGGGTGTGGACACCTTCGTGGAAGTCGGCCCAGGCACGACTTTAAGCAAATTCATCAAAAAAATCAACAAAGAGGTCGCTGTATACAATGTGGAGGATTTGAAATCCCTCACGAAGACCCTTGAAGCATTGCAAAAATAAGTAGATCAGACAAGAAAAGAGGGATAGTCTTGGATTTAAAAGGAAAGACGGTCATCGTCACTGGTAGTTCAAGAGGAATCGGGGAAGCCATCGCTGAAGCATATGCGAAACGTGGAGCCAATATCGTTCTGAACGCACGCAAACCGATTGCTGAAGAAAAAATTGCGCATCTGGAATCCTACGGCGTCACTGTCAAAACACTCTTAGGTGACGTCAGCGATTTTCAGACTGCCAAAGAAATCGTCAGCCAAGCCAAAGAACTGTTCGGTTCCGTTGATGTTTTGGTTAACAATGCAGGGATCACCCGCGACAAATTGATCATGCGCATGGATGAAGAGGATTTCGATGCCACTTATCAAGTGAATCTGAAGGGAACCTTCAATATGATCCGCCACGCTTTGCCGCTTATGCTGAAGCAAAGAGCCGGCAGCATCATCAATATCTCAAGCGTCGTCGGCGAAACCGGAAATACAGGGCAGGCCAACTATGCTGCCAGCAAAGCCGGAATCATCGGATTGACGAAATCTGTCGCCCGTGAAGCTGCAACAAGAGGCATTACTTGCAATGCCATTGCTCCAGGATTCATCGAAACGGAAATGACGGATGTTCTTTCAGAGAAGATTCAGGAACAAATGTTGACGCAAATCCCATTGAAACGATTTGGAAAAGCCGAAGAAGTGGCAAACACTGCTGTCTTCTTAAGTGAGAATACTTACATCACCGGCCAGACCATCAGTGTCAATGGCGGAATGTACATGTAAGACAGGAGGATAAATATGAATCGCGTTGTAATTACAGGTATGGGTGCTATCACACCTTTAGGAAATACAGTCACTGAATATTGGGACGGCATCAAAAATGGTAAAAACGGCATTGCTGCCATAACTAATTTTGATGCATCCGAAACGGGCATTTCTGTCGCAGGCGAAGTGAAAGACTTCGATGCGACCTTATATATGGACCGCAAAGAGTACAAGCGTATGGATCTGTTTTCGCAATACGCGGTAGCAGCCTCCGCTCAAGCCGTTGAGCAAAGCGGTATCGATATGGAGAAAATCGATGCGGATCGTTTTGGCGTTACCATCGGCTCTGGTGTCGGCGGATTCATCACAATGGAATCCGGCATCATCAAAATGCACGAAAAAGGACCGAAACGCGTACCGCCTATGTTCGTACCGATGGCGATCGGAAACATGGCGGCAGGGAATACTGCCATCAAATTCGGAGCAAAAGGACCGAGCATGGACATTGTCACTGCTTGTGCTTCCGCGACAAACTCAATCGGAGAAGCTTTCCGCAGCATCAAACATGGTTACGCAGACCTGATGCTTGCAGGTGGAGCAGAAGCAACGGTCTGTGAAATCGGCATCGCTGGTTTTGCGGCACTGACTGCTTTGTCCACAAGCACTGATCCAGATCGCGCTTCCATTCCTTTCGATAAAGAAAGAAATGGTTTTGTAATGGGTGAAGGAGCCGGCATCTTGATGCTGGAAAATCTTGATCACGCATTGGAACGCGGCGCAAATATCTTGGGTGAAGTTGTCGGATATGGTGTTACTTGTGATGCTTACCATATGACTGCTCCATCAGCTGATGGCAGCGGAGCTGGCAAAGCGATGCTTCAAGCTATGAAAGAAGCGGGCATCACTCCGGCACAAGTTGATTACATCAACGCTCACGGAACAAGCACGGCAGCAAACGATTCAGGCGAAACGGCTGCCATCAAATACGCTTTCGGCGAAGAAGCATACAACGTCGCTATCTCAAGCACAAAGAGCATGACGGGGCATCTATTGGGCGCTGCCGGAGGTATCGAAGCGGTAGTCTGCGTTAAAGCCATTCAGGACGACTTCCTGCCGCCAACGATCGGGTTCCAAGTGGCTGACGAAGGCTGCGATTTGGACTACATCCCGAACGTCGGTCGTGAAAAAGAAGTCACTTACACATTGAGCAACTCTTTGGGCTTCGGCGGCCATAATGCCGTACTATGTTTCAAAAAATGGGAGGCTTAATACGTGAATATTGAAGATGTAAAAAGCCTCATTTCCTTGATCGATGAATCAACCTTGACTGAATTGCATTATCAGACAGGCGACTTTCAACTTTTGTTGTCCAAGAATAAGTCGGTCCAATCGAAGCAACCGTCAAACGATAGCATTCCGGCAGCAGCTCCAACTCCAGCAGTGACTGCTCCGGTCCAAAACATCAAAGAAGCCGTTTCTGAAGCGACTGCGAAAAAAGAAGGACAGATCATTACTTCTCCGATTGTCGGTGTTGTTTACCTTTCACCGACTCCGGATGCGAAACCGTATGCCACTAAAGGCCAAATCATCGCTAAAGGCGATGTAGTCTGCTTGGTGGAAGCAATGAAACTTATGAATGAAATCAAAAGCGAATTCGATGGGGAAATCGTTGAAGTGTTGGTCGAAAATGAACAAATCGTTGAATACAACCAACCGCTGTTCCGCATCGTCTAAAAAAAGGAGACTATTAAAATGAGTTTATTAAGCGCACAAGAAGTTATGGCTATCATCCCGAACCGCTACCCAATTTTCTTCATCGACAAAGTTGAAGAGTTGACACCAGGCGAGCACATCGTCTGCTACAAAAACGTTACAATCAACGAGCCTTTCTTCCAAGGGCATTTCCCAGGCGAACCAGTAATGCCAGGCGTATTGATCGTTGAAGCATTGGCTCAAGCAGGATCTATCCCATTGCTGACATTACCGGATTTCGAAGGACAAACAGCTTACCTAGGCGGATTGAATAAAGTCAAATTCCGTCAAAAAGTTGTTCCTGGCGATGTTTTGCGTCTGCAAGTGGATATCATCAAATTGAAAAAATTTGCGGGAATCGGTTATGGACAAGCTTTTGTCGGAGACAAAAAAGTTTGTGAAGTTGAAATGACCTTCATCATTGGTAGATAACATGTTTACGAAGGTATTGATCGCAAACAGAGGAGAAATTGCTGTAAGGATCATTCGTGCTTGTCATGAGTTAGGAATCCAGACGGTAGCGGTCTATTCTGAAGCTGACCGCGAAGCGTTGCATACACAGTTGGCCACTCAGGCCATTTGTATCGGTCCTGCCAAAGCGAGCGATTCCTATTTGAATATGACAAGCATTTTGAGTGCGGCAGTCGTTACAGGAGCCCAAGCCATCCATCCAGGTTTCGGGTTCCTCTCGGAAAACAGTGCATTCGCCACAATGTGTGAAGAAATGAATATCCGATTCATCGGACCTTCTTCCACCATCATCGACCTGATGGGCAACAAAGCAAACGCCCGCAAAACGATGATCGCAGCAGGCGTACCTGTCACTCCGGGAAGCGAAGGCTACATCTCTTCATATGAAGATGCCGTGGCGCAAGCAGAGAAGATCGGTTATCCGGTCATCCTGAAAGCTGCCGCTGGTGGTGGCGGTAAAGGGATGCGGAAAGTCTATCAAGAAAATGGTCTGGAAGCAGCCTTCAACCAAGCGAAAGCTGAAGCAAAGGCTGCTTTCGGGGACGACCGCATGTATCTTGAAAAGATCATCACACCGGCTCGTCATATTGAAGTGCAGATTTTAGGGGATTCATTCGGCAATGTCGTCCATCTGGGTGAGCGTGATTGCTCTCTCCAACGCAATCATCAGAAAGTGTTGGAAGAAAGTCCGTCCACGTTCATCACCGAAGCGACCCGCAAAGCCATGGGGGACGTCGCCATCCGAGCGGCTAAACATGTTGGCTATACGAATGCAGGCACTATCGAATTCCTTGTCGACACGGAACAGCGTTTCTATTTCATGGAAATGAACACTCGTATCCAAGTGGAGCACCCGGTAACCGAAATGGCGACTGGCATCGATATCGTCAAGGAACAATTGCGCATCGCGAGCGGTGAGCCTTTGTCCTTTACGCAGGATGATGTTGCCATCACCGGTCACACGATCGAGTGCCGTATCAACGCTGAAAATCCGGCTTTGGGTTTCCGCCCTTCCTCCGGTAAAATCGACTACCTGTTCTTGCCAAGCGGCGGGAATGGACTGCGTGTGGAAAGCGCCATGTACGGCGGATATATGATTCCGCCATTCTATGACTCGATGATCGCCAAAATCATCACAAAAGGCGACGACAGAAGCGAAGCAATCGCTAAAATGAGGCGTGCGCTTCAGGAACTGGTCATCGAAGGAGTCGACACGAACCAATTCTTCCAGGAAGATATTCTGCAGGATCCTAATTTCATTTCCGGAGATTACGATACGGAATATCTTCAGAACGTGTTCCTGAAAACGTGGGCACCTGAAGAAGAGGAAAGTGTATAAATCAATTAGTCAAGAAGTCACACTAGAGGTGAGGAAATGAAATTATTTCGTAAGCGTCCTTACATTCCGATAGCTCAAGTTCCCGCTTCAAAAACAGACGATCAGAAACCGATCGTTCCTGAAGGCTTATGGGAAAAATGCCCGAATTGTCAAAAGACGATCTACAGCAAGGATTTGGGGAAAGATAAAGTATGCCCGCATTGTGCCTATAATTTCAGGATTTCGGCATATGAACGCATTTCCAATATCGTTGATGAAGGTTCTTTTGATGAATGGAACGCGCTCATGCCCGAAGAAAATCCATTGGCTTTTCCGGGGTATGAGAACAAACTGAAGATTGCCAAAGAAAAAACGGGACTTGACGAGGCGGTTGTAACCGGCGCGGCATTCATCAATAAGCATAAAGTTGCTTTGTGTGTGATGGATTCGAACTTTATCATGGCAAGCATGGGGAAAGTTGTCGGTGAGAAGCTGACGCTCGCGTTTGAACGCGCAACGTCAGAAAAGCTCCCGATCATTGTCTTCACTGCTTCGGGCGGCGCCAGAATGCAAGAGGGAATCATGTCCTTGATGCAGATGGCGAAAGTCAGCGTTGCGGTCTCCAATCACAGTAAAGCAGGGCTGTTGTATATCACAGTCTTGACCGATCCGACGACTGGGGGCGTAACGGCCAGCTTTGCGATGCAAGGGGATATTATCCTGGCTGAAACAGGCGCGACTGTCGGTTTCGCCGGCAAACGCGTCATTGAACAGACAATCAAAGCGAAATTGCCTGAAGGTTTCCAGACAGCTGAAAAGGTGCTGGAAAACGGCTTTATCGATAAAATTGTTGCCAGAAAAGATTTGAAAAGAGCATTGCAGCATCTATTGCTGCTGCATGCTCCTGCAGAAAAGGCGGGTGAAGTGCAGTGAAGGATGTCAAAGAAATTATCACCTCTGCAAGAAGCATCTCCCGTCTGACGGCGACAGAAATGATCCATGCCATCTGTGAAGGTTTTGTTGAATTCCACGGCGACAGAAAATTTGGTGACGACCCTGCTATCGTCGGTGGGATTGCATTGCTGGATGACATGCCGGTTACCGTCATCGGAACCCAAAAGGGCCACGATGTGACTGAGAATGTCTACCGGAATTTTGGATCTCCGCATCCAGAAGGCTACCGGAAGGCGATTCGCTTGATGAAGCAGGCGGAGAAATTCAATCGTCCAATCGTCACTTTCATCAATACCTCAGGCGCTTTTTGCGATGTCGATTCTGAGGATCGAGGCATCGGTGAAGCAATCGCTGAATCGCTTTTAGTGATGAGTCAACTGACGGTTCCTTTCATCGCCATCTTCATCGGCGAGGGAGGCAGCGGCGGTGCATTGGCGCTGGCGATGGGCAACGAGGTTTGGATGTTGGAGAATACCATGTATTCTGTCCTATCCCCCGAAGGCTTCGCCTCGATTTTATGGAAGGATTCCTCGCGATCCGATGAAGCAGCCAAAGTAATGAAGTTGACGCCGGATGATCTTTTTTCATTGGACGTCATCGATAAAATCATTATGGAAACTCGCAGGAAAGTGGCCCGGAAATCGGATGATGTGATGCTGGAACTGAAGCGGGAATTAAGTGCTAAGCTGAAAGAGCTGAAGCAACTGACGCCAGCAGAATTGGTTGAGCAACGCCAAAAACGATTCCGTAATTATTGATTTAAGAACAGCTATGGACCGCCCGCACAGCAGCAGTTGTGCGGGCGGTTTTTTTCGCGTCCGCTTTTATGATATAATGACCTAACAGGAAAATCAGCTTAGATTGGGGTGATGGAAATGGGAGAAAAAATTGTTTTTCCACTAAATTACGAGGGATACTTAAAAAAAGGACTATTGGCATTTGAAGAGGGGAATCTGCAGCTTGCGGAAGAATGGATCGGCAAGGCTGTTGCCATCAAAAAGGCAGACGATATCCTCCCGCTCTATCTCATGTTGCTGCAGGAGACCGATCAAGCAGAGGAGAGTCTGGAAATGATAACCGAAATGCGTCCGGATATTGCTTCCGCCATTTCGGTGGACGACATCGATTTCCTTTTCTTGAAAGGCTTGCTGCATTCCGGATCATTCGACATGGCCCGCGAACAAATCGAAGCACGCAAAAATACTTTCGGTCTGTCGATGGAACATCAATTCGCTTTGGAGCAATTGGAGGCTGAAGTCGAAAAAGTTGAACTTAAGACTTTGGAGAAGAAGCTGAAAAAAAGTTCAGAAATCCTCCAGGCCGAAAAAACCATAGATACGCAACCGTTCCACAAGCAACAACTCTACGCGCAACAATTGAAAGAATTGGAGAATGACCAATTCGGCAAGATAGCGCAACGTTTGCTCATGAACAGCAATCTCCACCGGATGCTAAAGACAGAGATCATCCATCAATTTCTTGCACGCGGGCTCCATCCGACGGTGACTGCCAGATTGGACGGAACCGTAGATAAATTGGATCTAGCTGGAGTGGTCCCATTGATCGACTCGAAAACGTACAAAGAAGGAATGGCATACATCCAAGAAGAAATCGCCAATAAAAACCCGACTATGGCGGATGCCATGGAGAATGCCTTCTTCATGCAATTATCCCTCCTTTATCCGTTCGAAGAAAGGACGATCCCAGCCGTGAAGGAATGGTTGGAGGTGCTCTACCGCATTTACAACGGGACCGAATCGACGGGCGAACCAAGCGAAAAGAGCATTCGCGATGAAATCGATAAATTGGAAAATAAGCTGGCCGATTTTTTTGGGTTTTTCGAATAACTGCCAACGAGGCTATCAGAATAATTGACTCTATAGGGTTTCCTCTCTATAATGAGGGTAACCCGTCTTTGTGAAAGCAGTTCCAAAGAAGTGAGTGTTGAAGGAGGATGTACAATGGAATTTGGCAAAGTAAAGTGGTTCAATAATGATAAAGGGTATGGTTTTATTGAACTCGATGAACAGGATGACGACATTTTCGTACATTTTACCGGTATAGCTGGAGAAGGCTTCAAAAGACTTGAAGAAGGGCAACGCGTTCAGTTCGATATCGCTGAAGGCGTCAGGGGACCACAGGCTACTAATGTGATGGTCTTGGCAGAATATAAAAAAGAACAGTAAATCGCAAAGGTGAAGGGCATCCGTTCCGGATTTTCTTTCACCTTTGTTTTTTAGGATGTGGATCAGGTGATAAAATTATTTGTGGATGGGGCAGCTACCGGAAAAGAAGGATATGCTGCTATCGGGATTTTGGTCGTTGAGGACGGGGTACAAGAGCAGATAGGCTTGCCTTTAGAGGCCAGAATGGATAACCATCGGGCAGAATTCGAAGCGCTCCTGTACGGATTGCGTCATCTGAAGGCACGCAACAAACAGGATCAGCTCGTTTTTTGTTACACCGACAGTAAACTTGTTGCCGATTCGATCAGAAAAAGATATACAAAAAAAGCGGAACACAAACTGTATCTGGAAGAGGCATTGCAGGATTTGGCCATATTCACCAATTTTTACTTGGAATGGATTCCGGAAAAGGAAAACAAAGGAGCCGATAATCTCGCCAAAAAAGCGCTCTATCAGCTTACAAAAAAGAACAAATGATTCTGGATGAGCTGTCATCCAGAATCCAAAATGCCATTTTCATCATTCGATAAAGGCTCTCTCCATTCTTATATGAAATGTAGAGGGCTTTTTTGCTTGCCTCCATTCGCTGTTTCGTGCAAGCAAGTCATTGATTATCCTTGACTTGGAGGGAAATATTGATGGAATATGTAACTTTAAATAATGGCGTCAAGATGCCGATTTTGGGATATGGAGTGTATCAGATACCCGATGCCGCAGAATGCGAACGCTGCGTGCTGGATGCGATTGAGGTAGGCTACCGATCGATTGATACCGCCCAAGCATATGGAAACGAAGAAGCAGTCGGTAATGCAATTAAAAAAAGCGGTGTTGCGCGGGAAGAACTATTCATAACGACAAAAGTCTGGATAACGAATGCCGGGTATGAAAAAGCCAAAGCTTCGATTGCCGAATCGCTGCAGAAACTTCAATTGGACTATCTGGACCTGGTTCTGATCCATCAGCCCTTCGGTGATTATTACGGAACTTATCGCGCCATGGAAGAACTTTATGAGCAAGGCAAAATCCGTGCCATCGGCGTGAGCAACTTCTATCCCGACCGGTACATCGATTTGGTTCGTTTCACAAATGTTGTACCGGCCGTCAACCAAGTGGAGACACATGTATTCAATCAGCAGCTGGATGCGCATGAGATCATGCAGAAATACGGCACGCAAATCGAATCTTGGGGCCCGTTCGCTGAAGGCAGAAATGAACTGTTCACGAATGAAACGTTACGCATGATTGGAGATAAATACAACAAAACCACTGCTCAAGTTGCGCTTCGCTATTTGTTGCAGCGGGGAGTCGTGGTGATTCCGAAAACGACGCACAAAGTCCGGATGATCCAAAATTTGGATGTCTTCGACTTCAGTGTGACTGAAGAGGATATGGAAACGATTAAAGGACTGGACAAGAAAGAGAGTGCCTTTTTCTCGCATTACGATCCGAAGTTGGTCGAAATGCTGGTGAACCGTGGTTAATGTCCGAAAGATGAGCTAAGGAAACAGGCACCGACTGCGATCGATCGGCAGTGGTCCTATCCTAAAGAAATGGAGAGATGATGATGGATTATGTGAAATTCGGCAAACATCTACTCATACGGAGCCAGTGAAAACATACTCGGAAAAGCCTTGAACGATTATTACGCCAACCGGGATGAGATCGTGGTGGCGACAAAAGTACATCTGAAGATGCGCCAGGCACCGAATGGAGGGGGCCTATCCCGCAAAGCAATCCTGACTGAAATCGATCACAGTCTGGAAAGGCTAGGCATGGACTATGTGGATCTCTACATAATCCACCGGTGGGACTACAACACACCAATCGAGGAAACGATGGAAGCATTGCATGATGTCGTGAAATCCGGCAAAGCCCGCTATATCGGCGCATCCGCCATGTTCGCGTGGCAATTCGCCAAAGCGCAATCTGTTGCCGAAAAAAACGGTCTGACAAAGTTTGTTTCGATGCAGAATCACCTTAATCTCTTGTACCGGGAGGAAGAGCGGGAAATGCTGCCGTTGTGCACGGATCAAAAGATTGCCGTAACGCCATACAGCCCGCTGGCTTCAGGGAGGCTCACCCGTGATTGGTCGGCCACTACGAAACGCTTCGAAATGGATCAGGTGGCGAAGCATAAGTATGATACGACCGAAGCCCAGGACCGCGTCATCGTGGAACGGGTTGCAGCGATTGCCGAAAAATATGGCGTCGAGAGGGTTCAGATTGCTTTGGCTTGGCTGCTGCAGAAGGATCAAGTCGTTGCACCGATCATCGGGGCGACAAAGAAAAGCCATCGGACCAGCGCCATTTCCGCTCTTGACTTCAAGCTTTCCGCGGAGGACATCCTTTCTCTGGAAGAACCATACATCCCTCATCATATAATGGGGCACAACTAAAAAGCTCTTGTACACAAATCATTAAACAACAAATAAGCCCGAATGGATACCTAGCTGCAGGATTCCATTCGGGCTTTCTTTTTCGTATCCTGATGAGTGTGCTGAGTAGTGTTGCCTTAGTTCAGGATATAGGGATTATTCATTGTAGTCCGTTGAGGCGGCCAATTCTGTTTGCGTCCGGAAATTGGCTAAGCGGTTCTCAAGCGTAGAAATGGTGCTGGCCAGCGCTTGCGAGCCGAGGACCATGCGAAGCGGCGCGGGTGTGATATCCACGCTTTCAATGATCCGTTTTGCCATCTCCGCAGGATTTCCGGGAGCAAGTACCTTTGTTGAATCAAGCATCGCAAGAAAGCTGTGCGCCGGGTTGCCATCATATTCAGGCATCAGGTCAGCCATTTGTGCGCTTCCGTAGCGGAATTCTGTCCGTGCGCCGCCTGGCTCTACAATGGTCACGCCGATATTAAAGGGTTCCACTTCCTGAGCAACGGATTCGCAGAAGCCTTCGATCCCGAATTTCGTGGCATGGTACATGGAATTGCCCGGGAAAGCGACTTGTCCGCCATAGGAAGATATTTGGATGATGCGGCCGTGACCTTGTTTTCGTAAGAACGGAAGCGCGGAACGGATCATTTGGATAGAGCCAGTCAAATTGGTCGCGATGATGAGATCCACTTGCTCGTCGCTCAACTCTTCTGCAGCACCGAACAGGCCATAGCCAGCATTATTGATGATGACATCGATTTCTCCGTGTTTTTCAAAAGATTCCTTGACAACTTGATGTACAGTGGGCGTATCGGTCACATCAAGGATCTGGCAATCGAACAGCGTCGGGTACTCCGCAATCAAATCAGAAATTTTGGCTTTATTGCGCACCGTTCCAATCACCGTATCGCCTTTATCCAGCAACTGTTTGGTCAGTTCGTAGCCAAAACCACTGCTCACACCTGTAATCATCCATGTTTTGCTCATCATTTTTGCCTCCATTTCATTTCTATTCAGACTATAGCTCTTGGAGCGGACTCCAAGTCAAGCGATTTGTTTATGAAAAAATAATGCAGTACGTTTGATGGATTAATTTAATTATACATTTACATTACTTGATTAACCATTCAAAGGCTGGATTCAACGTCCGGAAAATAAAGATGTCCGTTCATGCTTGACTTGGAGTGAACTCCAAGTGATACCATGTTCGTATCAAAGAGAAATTTGAGGTGGAAATGTTGACAAAAATAGTTATTATCGGCGCAACCGGCTCAGTCGGTCGCGCTGCAAGACAACGGTTCCTTGAAAAAACAAATGATGAACTGACGCTTTTTTCGCGACTACCGGAAAGACTCAAGCCAATTGATTCAATGAGAGAAGTTGCCGTTTCAGGCGATGTAATGAGCGCAGCCAACCTGGACAAGGTCATCGCTGGACAGGACGTAGTGTTTGCATCTTTGACAGGGAACTTAGGGGAAATGGCCAAAGCGATTGTCGAATCGATGAAACGCGTTAGAGTCAACCGTTTGATTTTTATCACTTTGATGGGTATCTATAACGAAATTCCGGCTTCCGTAGGCTCTTCCGGCAATCTTCGCTCCAATCCGGTTTTGCAGACATACCGTGATGCGGCGGACGTCATTGAAGCATCCAATCTGGATTATACGATCATACGTCCAGGCTGGTTCGACAGCAACAACGATACCGATTATGAAATTACCGTCAAGGGCGAGCCATTCGGCGGACATGACGTATCCAGGAAAAGCATCGCGGATCTTGTCGTTCGTCTTGCTGCCGATCCTACCCTTTATGTCCGTGAAAGTGTAGGCATCAATCGTCCGGAATGATCAATTAGATCCATTATGCCACCAATGAGAGGATGACAAATAATGAACTATACATCAGTTGGCAGAACAGGCATCAAAGTTTCTGAATTGTGTTTCGGTGCCATGTCTTTTGGCGGCGATGCAGATGAAGAAATGGCAAAAGCCTTGTATAACCGCTGTCTTGAGGCTGGAATCAACTTTTTTGATACAGCAGATATGTATTCGCACGGTCGATCCGAAGAAATTCTTGGGAAATTGATGAAGGGTCAGCGGGAGGAGCTTGTGATCACGAGCAAAGTCTTCTTCCCGACTTCAAAAACTCCGAATGTCAATGATCGCGGTCTTTCCCGTAAACATATCCTGAAAAGCATCGATGCCAGTCTAAAACGCTTGGATACAGACTACATCGATTTCTATATCCTGCATTACTTCGACCCGACTACCGATATCGAATTGACTTTGCGTACTTTGGATGACCTGCAAAAACAGGGGAAGATCCTTTATTCCGGCGTCAGCAATTGGGCCGCGTGGCAGATCATGGATGCACTTGGCATTTCGGAAAGGGAGTTGCTCAGTCGCTTCGAAATCATGGAGCCTTTGTACAACTTGGCGAAACGGCAATCCGAAGTGGAACTGCTCCCTTTGGCTGAAGCCAAGAACATCGGGGTCATTCCTTACAGCCCGCTTGGAGCAGGATTGCTGACAGGGAAATACGGATCGGCTAAACAACCGGATTCCGGCCGTCTCGTCGATAGCGAACTGAACCGTTTGCGTTATCAAAATGACCTGGAACTTGCGGATCGCTTTGCGGCCTTCGCCAATAAACTGGGCGTCAGTCCGGCAACATTGGCGGTGGCGTGGGCAAAAAGCCACCCGGCAGTTACCGCCCCGATCATCGGGGCCCGGAATCTGGCCCAATTGGAGGATTCCTTGGCGGCAACCGATTTTGAGATGACGCCCGATTTGCGTGCAGAAATCAGTTCGCTTGCCCTGGCCCCGGAACCGGCAACAGGGCGTTCAGAAGAAAAAACGCTTGGGCAGTTCGGCGTGTGGCAAAAATAAAGGCAGTAGTCAATTCGATATAGTGCAGATAATCTTGGTTCAAATTGGTTCAATTTTAAGTGATTCCAGAAAATGCTTGCCTTAATGTGCACTTTAAGTGTTACCCTTATTTAAGCAAGAGCAAGTGACTCTCAAGAAAAGGTGGAGAAATAGATGAAAGCAAACATAATGTACGCGGCAGGAGATGTGCGCGTCGAAGAAATTCCAGTACCGGAAATACAGAAGCCAACGGATGTGATCCTGAAAGTAGTGGCTGCCTGCATCTGCGGCAGTGACTTGCATCCATACCACAAAATGCATGCGCACGCGCACGGTGAAGGCGAAGCGATGGGGCATGAAGTACTAGGCAGAATCGATGTAATGGGCTCTGAAGTTTCTGGATTCAAAAAAGGCGATTTGGTCGTTGTTCCTTTCGCATACGGCGACAACACGTGTCCGTTTTGTAAAGAAGGCTTGATGACTTCCTGCGTAAACGGCGGCTTCATGACCGGTTGCCAAGCGGAATACGTTCGGGTTCCTCAAGCGCAAGGCAGCATGTTCAAATTACCCGACGACATTGACGAAAATTCGCCGCTGTTGCCTTCATTGTTGACATTGTCCGATGTATACGGAACTGGTTATCATGCGGCCGTTATGGGCGGCGTCAACGAGGATACGACCGTGACGGTCATCGGTGACGGTGCTGTGGGACTGCTGGCTGTCCTTTCGGCGAAGAAACTCGGTGCCAAGAAGATCATCCTGATGGGCCGCCACAAAGAGCGTACCGATCTTGGAATCGACTTCGGCGCAACGGATGTCATCGCTGAACGAGGCGAAGAGGGGATCGCGAAGGTCAAGGAGTTGACTAACGGGGAAGGCACACATGTCGTACTCGAATGTGTCGGTCTGATGCCTGCTTACGAGATGAGTCTTGGGGCTGTCCGTGCCGGCGGTGTCATCAGCCGTGTCGGGGTTCCGCAGTATGTCGAAGCGCCAGTAGGCTTTGCGAGTCTTTTCGGCCGCAACATTACGCTTACCGGAGGACCGGCACCAACACGTGCCTACATGGAAGAGCTTTTGCCCGATATCCTTGACGGAACACTGGAGCCTGGCCGTGTCTTTGATGTGACAGTCAACCTGGATGGTGTCCCGGATGGCTATAAAGCCATGGACAATCGCGTAGCGTTGAAAGTGCTGATCAGACCTTAATCAATAGCTTTACCACAGAAAGTACGTATCCTATACAAAAAATAAAGCAGTCCGGACGCCCCCGCATCAACGAGGGTATCCGGACTGCTTTATTTTATTTGAAAAATTATTTTTCTTTGGTTTCGCTGACGTCAAGCTCTTTTTTGATTCTTGGCGGGCGCGTTCCCCAATATTGGAAGAAATCGGTACGCAATCTGCCGTTGTAGAGTTTACGTTTTTTCGTGGCTCTTTCGCCGTAGAATTCTTCGAAAAGCAATTCACTTGTCAGGATGTATTTGCTCCATGTCTTCATCGGACGGAAAACTTGGCCCATCTCTTTGTAGAGTATCTCAATCTCATCCTGATCGGAAAGACGTTCACCGTATGGCGGGTTGCAGACGATCGTGCCGTATTCCTTGGTTGTCGTGAAGTCGGCCAAAGCCAATTGTTTGAAAGTGACATAATCCGCAACGCCTGCTTTTTCAGCATTGCTCTTCGCGATGGCGATGACATGCGGATCGATGTCCGAGCCGCCGATATCCAATTTCACATCGAAGTTCGCAGCAGCTTTTGCTTCATTGCGGATGCGGTCCCATAAACCTTCTTCGAAAATGTTCCATTCTTCTGAAGGGAATGAGCGCTTCAATCCAGGGGCGATGTTCAGGCCGATCAAAGCTGCTTCGATCGGAATCGTGCCGGACCCGCAAGTCGGGTCATAGAAGGGGCGGTCAGGGAACCAATTGGTCAACATGACCAAAGCGGCTGCCATATTTTCCTTCAATGGTGCGCCACCTTTTTCGGAACGGTAACCGCGTTTGAAAAGGCTGGAACCGCTCGTGTCGATCGTCAAGATCACTTCATCTTTATTGATGGCTACTTCGATAGGATAGAGGGCGCCGGATTCAGGCAAACGGGTACGGCGGTGGTAGTATTCGCTCAGACGGTTTACAATGGCCTTTTTGACGATAGCTTGGCAATCGGGCACGCTGTACAAAGTCGATTTTTGCGATTTGCCGGAAACAGGGAATTCCGCATCCATCGGAAGGATTTGTTCCCATGGTAAAGCTTTCGTCTGCTCGAAAAGGTCATCGAAAGTTTTTGCTTCGAATTTGCCGAACACGATTTTGATGCGGTCAGCGGTCCGCAGCCACAGGTTGGTGGTGATGATGTCCGCTTCCGTACCGGAGAAGTAGGCTTTGCCGTTCTCTACCTGGACATTGTAGCCCATTTTCTTCAGCTCGCTGCCGGTGATGGCTTCGATGCCGCTTGCGGCCGTAGCCATTAATTGATATGTTTTCATTTAGTGCTCCTTATTGTTTTGCCTTAGAAATTGCCGGATAATGCAACGAAAAATGGGACAAAAATTAGCTTGTCCCATCCTCGATCGTATTCTTTTTGAAGAAAAAAAGCCTGATTTGTAAATTTCTGTAAGCCATGTTCTGTCGCGCCATCGGAGCCAGGCCTCTGATGGCGGAGGTAATTATCTATCTGCATTTCTGCCTCTTTCCCTCGTTCATTTCCTTGGAAAGAGTGCCCCTACCAAAGTTTGGGTTGCTCGCTCGAGGGGTTTACCGCGTTCCACCAGAAAGGTTTCCCCGTCTGCTTCGTCACTGTGGCACTTTCAAGAATACTCAGGCATAGGCAGAGCCCTTAGCCTTTTTTTCTGCCGTCAATCTATCGATTGCCTTAGCTTATTGTTTCGCTAAGCACGAACACTACAAGCATCTCAGCTTGTGCGAGCATGGACTTTCCTCAGCCTCCATAAAGGAGACCGCAATTACCCGAAATTTACAAATGTCTTTTGATGCTAGTTTGCTTCTTCGTTGGTTTCATCCAGTTTTGAACCGAATACATGTTTCTCCAAGTTGGAAAGGCGTTTCAGAATATCAAAATTCGTTACTCCGCTGCCGACTGATGATACGTTCGATTGGTTCGGCTTAGCTAAAACTGCTTGCTTCGTCAACTCATCCACACGGCTCATCAAACGTTCATTCTCGCTTTGAAGATAAGAAAGGTCTTTTTGATAAGATTCATAATCTCTTATGATCATATCAAGATATTCATCGACTTCTGCAACATTATAGCCTCTCATAGCGCTTTTGAATTCTTTTTGCAGAATATCTTTAGTTGTTAGATTTTTATCTGCCATATTTGCACACCTCGTTAGTTGTCCTTGTTACCTAAACAGTATAGCATAAAACAGTAATATTAATAAGCAAATATTCTAATCAACATCATATCAGGCTTTTCGCATAAACTCAACCTAATTTTTTATTGTCTCCGCCGGTGTTCAGGAAAGACCTAAGTGATTGGAAAGCCTAATAGGGCATGGCTCCTTGGAAATTGATGATGATGTAGTGCTTGTTTCCGGAGTTGGTTGTCGTGATGGATAAATTTTCATTAAGAACAGGCTGCTTACCGAATATTTCCAAAAGGAAACTCTTGAAGACTTTATCCGTTTTGGATTGCAGGACTTCTTTGAAGAATTCGCTTTTTGTGACCGGATCGATGCCATCTTCGAAAATGATCTTTTCATCTGCTGTCAGGTAATCATCAGTCAAAAGTATTTCAGCTCTTCGACCGAATGGAATCTGTACTTTTAAGTTTTCTTGGTATTCCTCTTTTTGGTAATCACGGGCGATGCGCGTCACTAAGTAATCGATGGATTGTCTGATCTCTGATTGTTCTGTCATGAAATATCCCTCCAACTTTTTGCCTATCCTAAATATATCACAAACTACCCCTTATAGAAATCCTTCCATGCAAATCGTGAGCCCTTTTACGGCAAATGACCAGCTGATGCGTAGCCCGGAATATATCTTTTTCCCGTTTTTTGCTACAATGGATTGAGAGCATCACCCGGAGGCGATACACAGCCGCTAAGGCAACGCCGAAACGAAGATATGAGGAGGAAGAAAATGGACAAAAGTATGATCGACAAAATCCATGAGGAATTGGAAGAACAGCACTTGTCTTGCGAATGGCGATTGGAGTGGCATAAACCCTTCCATACAGTCGAAATTGTGTTATTATTAGAAGTCAGTTATCCTCCAAATAACAGTATTTCTGATATATTTGGCCATTCGAATCACGAAGATCGGTTCATTTTTGAAGATTCTGTGCTGTTCTATGATCGTGCATCTTCAAAAATAAAAACAGAGGAGTACTTGACCGGTATTCCCTTTGATCGAAAAAAAGGGATTCAAGGCGGATTGGCCGAAGCAGTGGTCAAAAATATACGCTTGACAGTAGGTGAGGCTAACAGCAAGCTCAGGGACTTTCTGAATAATGAAGGAGACTCCAGCTTCGAATTGCATTGGAATGAGCAGAATTTTGTTCAGACAATTGAAACACTGAAGGAAATAGGAAGATATGATGAAACGTATTATCGTTATCCATAATGATAGGAAAGGTGAATGCAAATGGAATGGAATGAAGTGAAGGTTGTGACTGCTACCGAAGCAGTTGAGGCTGTATCAAATATATTGATGGAGGCGGGTGCGAAAGGCGTCGCGATAGATGACGAATTGGACTTCGTCAATCTGCAGGATGATGGGTTCGGACAGATAAAAGAGGAACGTGCGTTGCCTGAAGAAGGTCATGCAGTCTATATCATGGCTTATTATCCAAACAACGCAGGTTTCCAGGACACCGTGTTGTTCATCAAAGAGCAATTGGCGGAGCTGGAAAAAATTGATCTGAAAATCGGGAAAAATGAGATGCAGATCAACCAGGTGAAAGAAGAGGATTGGGAAAACTCCTGGAAAGAATATTTCCATCCGATCCGCTTGACGCGTTTTTTAACGATCGTACCTTATTGGGAAGAATATACGCCTGAAGATGAAAAAGAAATGCTGATTCAGTTGGATCCGGGAATGGCCTTCGGAACCGGCACGCATCCTACGACGCGTCTGTCCATCGAAGCGCTTGAAGCAGTGATGCGGGGCGGTGAAAAAGTGATCGATGTCGGAACCGGGTCAGGCGTGTTGAGCATCGCGGCCAAGGCAATGGGAGCGGACACAGTCTATGCTTATGATATCGATGAAATCGCCACACGCGTTTCTAAAGAGAACATCGCTTATAATGCCTATGCTTCGGATGTGATCGTCAAAGAGAACAACCTTTTGGTGGGGATTGCCGATCAGCAAGCGGACATCATCGTTGCAAATATACTGGCGGAGATTCTGCTGCTGTTGCTTCCCGATGCCTACAACAACCTCAAGGATGATGGTTATTTTATCCTTTCGGGGATCATCGATTCTAAGAAAGAAGAGCTGATCGCAGCTTTGGTAAGCAATGGTTTTGAGATCGAGCAAGAAAAGCAAATGAAAGATTGGGTTTGCCTGATCTGCACTAAAAATCTGGAGGATTGAAGCATGCAACGATACATTATTCCGCCTCTAGCAAAAGATTACCAAATGCAGGCGATTATTTTGTCTGATGATTTCCATCACCATATGGTGCATGTGATGCGCATGAAGCAAGGGGAGCAAGTCTATTTAGCCGACAACTCGGGCATTTCGTTTGTTGCGGAAATCACCGACATATCCGCAAGCACGGTCAGTTTGAAGTGGGTGGCGGATGAAGACCGCTCCACCGAACTTCCGGTCAAGATTGCGATCGCCTGTGGATTGCCGAAGGGCGACAAGCTGGAATACATCGTACAGAAGGGCACAGAGTTGGGCGCGGCAGCCTTCATCCCATTCGCAGCAAAAAATGCGGTTGTAAAGTGGACAGCGGACAAAAGTACGAAAAAACAGCAACGCCTGCAAAAAATTGCGAAAGAGGCAGCGGAGCAATCGCACCGCCAAAAAGAGCCTTTTGTGTATCCTGTCCAAAATCTCAAAGAGTTGCTGGCGGAAGCGGAAAAATACAGCAAAGTGTTGATTGCCTATGAAGAGGATGCAAAGGCCGGTGAGGGCAGCATCTTGGTGAACACGCTTGAAAATCTTGAATCAGGCGATTCGTTGTTGTTTGTGTTCGGGCCTGAAGGCGGCTTGGCGCCGGAAGAACTGGCGGCATTCAGACAAGCCGGCCATAAGAGCTGTGCCTTAGGGCCGAGGATTTTGCGGGCTGAAACAGCGCCTTTATATGCATTGACGGCAGTGTCCTATGAAATGGAATTAAGAAAGGGAGCGGATAAAAATGGTTGAAAAATTAAACAAATATATTGATCACACTTTATTAAGACAAGATGCGATAGAAGAGGAAATCAAAGCTCTTTGCGAAGAAGCGAGGGAATATGACTTCAAATCCGTCTGCGTACAGCCCTGTTGGGTCAAAAAGGTTGAAGCATTCCTGACCGGTTCGGATGTGCTTGTCTGCACCGTCGTCGGTTTTCCTCATGGCGCCAATACAGCAGAAGTGAAGACTTTCGAAGCGAAACAGGCGGTGCAGAACGGTGCCGATGAAGTGGATATGGTCATCAATATAGGAGCTTTGAAGGATGGCAATTACCAAACAGTCGAACATGAAATCGCAGCTTTGGTCGAAGCCGTCAAAGACAAGGCAATCCTGAAGGTTATCATCGAAACGTGTCTGTTGACCGATGAAGAAAAAGTCATCGCTTGCCAGTTGGCTCAAAAGGCAGGCGCCGACTTCGTCAAGACTTCTACCGGTTTTTCAACAGGTGGCGCAACATTGGAGGATATCGCACTGATGCGCAAGACAGTCGGACCTGTGATGGATGTAAAGGCAAGCGGCGGTGTGCGCTCGTATGAAGATGCATTGGCCTTCATCGCAGCCGGAGCGACTCGCTTGGGCACTTCCAGCGGCAAGAAAATCGTCGAAGGCTGGCTTGCTGCAAAATAAATGTAAGGGATGCTCCATCTGCATCCGAATAATCGAATGATCAAGGAAACCTTGAGGGACTTCTTTTTTATGAAGCGATCCTTCAAGGTTTTTTGAGGTTTGAGGTTGAAAACAGAGGATAAATGTTGATGGCGCTTCGTTCCGAATTAAAGTATAATAAAGGGAACTATATTCACTTTTTTGTGTGCAGAATAGGATATATTCAGCATCTTTTCCGTTTGTGGACGGAATCGCAGTAAGTAAATACATAATCTTAAGAGTCAGGAGTGACAACATGCCGAAAATCAAAAACTATTCGCCTGAAGAGGTTGTGCAGCTATGCGCGGAATATATGAATGAAACCCATGTGGCATTTGTCCAAAAAGCTTGCGACTTTGCCAGGGACGCTCACAGCGGACAGATGCGGAAGTCCGGTGAGGAGTACTTCGTTCATCCGACCCAAGTCGCCGCGATATTGGCAGATTTGGAATTGGATCCAGAAACGATTGCAACAGGATTTTTGCATGATGTTGTGGAGGATACAGAATATACATTAGAGGATATCGAACGGGAATTCTCCAAAACCGTAGCCATCTTAGTGGATGGCGTCACAAAACTGGGGAAGATCAAGTACAAGTCCCATGAAGAACAACAGGCCGAAAACCACCGCAAGATGTTGATGGCCATGGCGAAGGATCTGCGGATCATCATGGTGAAGCTGGCGGACAGACTGCACAACATGCGCACCCTGAAATTCCATACGCCGGAAAAACAACGGATCATTTCCAATGAGACACTGGAAATTTACGCACCCTTAGCCCACCGCTTAGGGATGAACCGGATCAAATGGGAACTGGAGGATACGTCGCTCAGATATCTGAATCCGCAGCAATATTACCGGATTGTGCATCTGATGAACAGCAAACGCGATGAACGGGAACTGTACATCAAAGATACGATCAACAAAATCAAAGATTCAATCGATGAATTGGAGATTGAGGCAGATATCTACGGCAGACCGAAGCACATCAACTCCATCTACCGAAAAATGAAGGACCAAAAGAAGCAATTCACGGAAATCTATGATCTGCTGGCTATCCGCGTCATTGTCCATTCCATCAAAGATTGCTATGCCGTTTTGGGTGCCATCCATACAAAATGGAAACCTATGCCAGGCAGATTCAAAGATTATATCGCCATGCCTAAAGCGAATATGTATCAGTCGCTGCACACGACCGTCATCGGGACGCAGGGAACGCCCGTTGAGATCCAAATCCGGACAATCGAAATGCATCAAGTCGCTGAATATGGGGTTGCGGCTCACTGGGCATATAAAGAGGGCATCACCAAAAAAATCGAACCGGATAAAATGCCCCATCAGATCGATTGGTTCCGCGATTTGATCGACTTGCAAGATGATTCCAAAAACGCCAGCGAGTTCGTCGAAAGCGTCAAGGAGGATATCTTCAAGGACAAAGTCTATGTCTTCACTCCGAAAGGCGATGTCGTTGAATTGCCATCGGGTGCCGGCCCGTTGGATTTTGCCTATAACATCCATACCGAAATCGGTCACAAAACCATTGGGGCGAAAGTCAACGGAAAGATAGTCCCTTTAAATTACAAGCTTCAGAATGGCGATATCATCGAAGTGATGACATCCCCGAACTCATTCGGTCCAAGCAGGGACTGGGTCAACCTTGTTTCCACAAGCAAGGCAAAAAATAAAATCAAACGCTACTTCAAGCTGCAGGACCGCGATGAACATGTGATCAAAGGCAGGGATATGCTGGAAAAACAATTGACTGAAATGGAATTTTCGCCAAAAGAGTTCCTGACCAAACTAGCGATCAAAGATTTGTTGAATCGCTTCAATGTGAATTCGGAAGATGACCTCTATGCGGCAATCGGCTTCGGCGAACTGTCTGCATTTATCGTCTCCAATCGTTTGACCGAAAAAGCCCGCCGTGAACGCGATAAACATAAAGCGGAACAACAGCTGGACACAATCGAGCAAAAAACGAAAAAAGACAATCCTAAAATGAAGATTCGCCATGAAGGCGGCGTTGTCATTCAAGGAGTGGACAATCTGCTCATCCGTATCAGCCACTGCTGCAATCCGGTTCCGGGGGATGAAATCGTCGGCTACATCACAAAAGGGCGCGGCATCTCCGTCCATCGGAAAGATTGCCCAAATGTTCAGGTATCCGGAGAACACGGCGACCGCTTGATCGATGTCGAATGGGAAGATACCGGCACCTCCAATATCGATTACGAAACCGAATTGACGGTTGAGGGCTACAATCGTTCCGGTCTGTTGAACGAGATCCTGCATGTCGTCAATACGATGACCAAAAATCTCAGCAGCGTAAACGGAAAGGTCGACAGCAATAAAATCGCTGTCATTACGTTGAAAATCGGGATCCAAAATTTGAGTCAACTGGATAAAATCGTTGATAAAATCAAAAATATTCCGGATGTCTACACAGTCAGAAGGGTCACATCCTAATCAAAATGAAACGAGGGCAGTTATATGCGTGTTGTTGTACAGAAAGTGACGGAAGCATCCGTCTCTGTTGATGATGAAATCATCGGGGAAATCAGTGAGGGCTTCATGCTTTTGGTCGGCATCGGCAAAGATGACACCCAAGACGATGTTGACTACCTCGTCCGTAAAATTTCGAATCTCAGGGTTTTCGAGGATGAGGAAGGCAAAATGAACCGATCCTTGAAGGATGTTTCTGGAGCCATCCTTTCGATATCCCAATTCACTTTGTTCGCTGATACCAAAAAAGGGAATCGCCCAAGCTTCACTAATGCAGCCCCTCCGGAAACCGGGGAGGCGATCTACCAAGCGTTCAACGAGTTGTTAAGCGCAGAAGGCTTTCAGGTGGCATCGGGTAAGTTCGGTGCACACATGTCTGTCCGTTTGAACAACGATGGACCCGTAACCATCCTCATCGATTCCAAAAACAAATAACAGAGCCGGCAGCTTGAACCATTCGAGGTTCAAGCTGCCGACTCTGTTTTTTATTCAGCTTTTTTTATTGGAAATATTCGGTCAGTGCTTGGTAGAGGCTTTCTGCCACCAGCGAGCGATAATAATCGGAATTGAAGGTCTTGACGTCGGAGTCATTATTCATATAGCCGAGCTCCAACAACAAGGCGGGCTGATCATTTTCACGTGTGACCAAGAAATCGCCGAATTTGGAACCATTGTCCTGCAGCGGTAATGTGTCAGCCAGGTGATTATCGACGAGATTTGCCAACGGAATATCCGCATCAGCATAGTAATAAGTCGTGAAGCCTGTCGCGGAAGCACCGCTTGCAGTCGAATCATAATGCAGACTGATGAACAGATCGGCATTATTGACATTACTCATTTCGGCTCGATCTTCCAAGGTAACATAGACATCAGAGGTGCGCGTCAATATGACGTTGGCTCCGGCACTGCGTAATTTATCTGCCACCGCTTCAGCGGTTTTGAGTGTTACTTCCTTCTCGTAAATATAAGTTCCTTCTGCACCGGGATCCTCTCCTCCGTGGCCCGGATCGATCACGATGGTCGCTTCGGCAAGCGTGGTGGTGGATGATGCAGTGACCGGTGTATTGAGCGACTCGGATGTTTCCACCAACCAGGAAGCGACGTAACCTTCCTTGTTTCCCTCGTAAAGAATCTTATAGAAATCACCGGATTCGCTGATCAATTCGTACTCTTCATCTTTTTCGGCAATGAACAGGATGTCACTACCGGTAGAAGGCCCGCTGCGAACATTTACGCCATCCATCGTAATGAGGACTTTTGGATTGGCGTCGTCTGCTACAACCGCTGTAGTATCGACTGTTTCCGGCGCCAACTGGATGCTGCCAGGAGAAATTTCGATCAGCTCTGACAGAATCCAAGCGACTTTATTGTTATATTGAATTTGGCTCCAACCGTTCTCCTCATATAGCAGAGCGAATTTTTCGCCTTCACTGGCCGTTCCGATAACTTCGGATGTTTCATTGTTCTCTTGACGAACGTTGGCTGAGGGCACCAGTATTGTTGCCAGTAATTCGGATGTTGCCGCGATCTCAGTGTTGTTGATCAGCCAACTGGCCACCCATCCGATTCTTCCGTCCGATAGGCGGACTTTATACCATTCGTTCTTATCGGCGAGAACATTGACTGAGGAACCGCCTTGAATTTGCGTCATAATGTCATAGGACAATCCTGGACCGGATCGAACATTTACAATGCTGGCGGAAATGCTGACTGTTGTATAGTTGGCTAATGCTACCGTACCGAAGGAGCCCAATCCGACAAATAGCAAAACAAGCGCCAAGAAGAACAGGTGTCTATTTTTTGCGATAGTCTTCACTGATTGTCTCCTTTCTGGTTTGGGATGCATAAAATTTACAAAAATTGTTCAATTCTTCTATTATTATAGCAAAGATACGGTATCCAATGCAAAGCCTTTTCAGAAATTATAGCTGTGTTGCATTTATGAACAAGGCAGAACCGCATCGCAACCTTCCAACATGGCATGCGCAATTGTTGCGGAAACCACCACAGAAGCAGGCGTGCCGCTGCGTTAACCCGGAATGTGAAAATATGATGAAAACAGTATTGACAATTCAGTACTTATCTTGTATCGTTAAGGAAATTATAAATGTCCAGTGAAGATCGAAGTAGAATAGATTGGTTTGATTCAGAGAGGATTGCCGCGGCTGAGAGCACTCCCAAACGTTTATTCGAAAGACAGGTTGGAGGATTAATAGTGAAAAGCTATTACGCCACGAACGTTACTCGTTAAAGGAAAGCTATGCTTTCGAATAAAGGTGGCACCACGTCTGACTAATCGTCCTTTTCCATGATGGAAAGAGGGCTATTTTTTTGCTTTTTTTCAGACAAAAGACAGTATGAAGCGAAAGGAATGGTTATAAAAATGATACAAAAACCAAAAGGGACTGCCGACATATTTTTGCAGGAAGCAGAAATTTGGCAATACGTGGAAGAAACATCCCGGATCTTACTGCATGACTATCAATTTTCGGAAATCCGTACCCCGATGTTTGAAAGTTATGAACTGTTCTCAAGAGGGGTCGGCGATACGAGTGATATCGTATCGAAGGAAATGTACGACTTCTATGATAAAGGCGAACGACACATCGCATTGAAGCCTGAAGGAACGGCTCCAGTGGTCCGGGCTTACGTCGAAAATAAGCTTTTCGGTCCCGAACATCCGAAACCGCTGAAAGTCTATTATATCAGCCCGATGTTCCGCTACGAAAGACCGCAAGGCGGAAGAATGCGTCAATTCCACCAACTGGGTGTCGAGGTTTTCGGAAGCATCAATCCGGCGACCGATGTCGAAACGATGGCATTGGCATGGGATATATTGAAAGAATTGGAATTGAGCGATCTGAAATTGGTCATCAATTCGTTGGGCAAGACGGAAGATCGAATCAGATACCGCGAAGCGTTGATCGCCTATTTGGAACCTTTCCATGATGAATTGAGCAAAGATTCCCAGACCCGCCTCCACAAGAATCCGTTGCGTGTTTTGGACAGCAAGGACAAACGCGACAAGGAAATCGTTGCCCAGGCACCGAGCATTTTGGAGTTCCTTTCGGAAGATTCGAAGAAGCATTTTGAATCGGTTCAGGAAATGCTTCGGGCATTGGAAATTCCCTTCACAATCAACAGCAACATGGTCCGCGGACTCGATTACTATCAGGATACAATCTTTGAAATCATGAGTGCATCCGCGGTCTTTGGGGCGGAAACGACCATCTGCGGGGGCGGCCGCTATGACGGCTTGGTGCAGGAAATCGGTGGGCCGGAAGTGCCTGGTTTTGGCTTCGGGATGGGCTTGGAAAGATTGATCCTTTTGATGAAGGATCAGCAAGTCGATGTGCCGAAATTATCCGAATTGGATGTATATGTGGTCGGTTTGGGTGAAGCTACGAACATCGAATCCTTGAAATTGGTCCAAAATGCGCGCCAAGCAGGGTACTCCGCGGACCGGGACTTCCATGACCGCAAAGCTAAAGCGCAATTCAAGACCGCCACGAAAAATGGGGCCAAAGTAGTGCTGACCATCGGCGAAGATGAATTGAACAACAAACAAGTGCAATTCAAAGTGATGTCGACCGGCAAAGAGCAGAAAGTGGCGTTGACTGAGATTTACGCGGATTTTGATAAAGTGTACAAAACACAGACAGCCGATATGACGGCTTTTAATGAATTTTTCGGAAAAGAAGACTAGAACATACAGAAAAGGGTAGTGAAAATGGATAGAAGAACAGAGTATTGCGGATTATTGACGGAAGCATCCGTTGGACAGACTGTCGTCGCCAATGGTTGGGTTAACAAAAGAAGAGACTTAGGCGGATTGATCTTTGTCCATCTGCGTGATCGTGAAGGCATCGTCCAAGTCGTTTTCAACACAGAGTTCAACGAAGAAGCGTTCCGCATTGCGGAAACGATCCGTGGGGAATATGTCCTGCAGGTCAAAGGTAAAGTAGTCCTTCGTGAAGCAAATCAGATCAATCCGAACATCGGCACAGGCACGATCGAAATCGAAGCGGAATCCGTGGAGATTTTGGCAAAGGCTAAAACACCGCCGTTCTATATCGAAGGCGATCTCAACGTTTCCGATGAATTGCGCATGAAATACCGCTACATCGATTTAAGAAGAGATAAAATGATGAACAACATGAAAATTCGCCACAAAACGACGCGCACTGTCCGCACCTATTTAGATGGCTTGAATTTCATGGACATCGAAACACCTTATTTGACGAAATCGACTCCGGAAGGTGCGCGTGACTATATCGTTCCATCGCGTGTCCACCAAGGCGAATTTTACGCACTGCCGCAATCCCCTCAGCTGTTCAAACAGATGCTGATGGGCGCAGGCTTTGACCGTTATTACCAGATTGTGCGCTGCTTCCGTGATGAAGATTTGCGTGGTGACAGACAGCCGGAATTCACCCAAATCGATATCGAAACCAGCTTCCTGTCTGCAGCTGAGATTCAGGAAATTACAGAAAGCATGCTTCAGAAAGTCATGAAGGACGTTTTAGGCAAAGACATTCCGGCACCATTCCCGCGCATTTCCTACGATGAAGCGATGAACCGTTTCGGCAGCGATAAGCCGGATACCCGTTTCGCATTGGAACTGATCGACATGAATGAATTTGCGAAAACTTCTTCATTCAACGTATTCAAAGCGACCAGCGAAAACGGCGGCCAAGTCCGCGGATTGAACGTCAAAGGCAAAGCCGATTCCTATTCGCGCAAAGATATGGATAACCTGATCGAATACGCCAAACAATACGGCGCAAAAGGCATGGCTTGGATGAAAGTCGAAGAGGACGGACTGAAAGGCGCCGTGGCAAAATTCTTCACCGAAGACAGCGAAGAATTGATCAGACTGATGGATGCCGAGCCTGGGGACTTGTTGGTGTTCGTTGCTGACAAAAAAGAGATCGTCTATCAAGCGCTAGGAGAATTGCGTCTGAAGTTCGGCCGCGATCTTGATCTGATCGACAAATCCCAATATGCTTTCGTTTGGGTTGTGAATTGGCCATTGCTTGAGTACGATGTGGACGCAAAACGCTACACTGCAATGCACCATCCATTCACTCGTCCGAATGATGAAGATCTTGACAAATTAGCCGATCATCCGGAAGAAGTCTATGCACAAGCCTATGATATCGTATTAAACGGTTATGAAATCGGCGGCGGATCTTTGCGTATCTACACAAGGGAAGTGCAAGAGCAGATGTTTGCGGCACTTGGCTTCAGCAAAGAAGATGCCGAAGAAGAGTTCGGTTTCTTGTTGGATGCCTTCGATTACGGCTTCCCACCGCATGGCGGCATCGCATTAGGACTGGATCGTTTGGTCATGTTGTTGGCTGGCGAATCGAATATCCGCGAAGTGATCGCGTTCCCTAAAAACGGGAAAGCTTTCGACCCGATGACGAACGCTCCAAGTGAAGTAAGCGCAGCTCAGTTGAAAGAACTGAGCCTGAAAATCGCTTCACTAGACTAACCTTGGACTAACAATTGCACTAAAAAGAGCATCTGATGGTAAGGAAAACAGGCCTTATGATACAATAATCGTATCATAAGGCTGTTTTTTTTCGTCTCTTGTTTTGCATAAGACGGAAATGCTTTTTAGGATAATACACAATAAAAGGGTGAAGATATGTTAAAGATAGGTTCACATGTTTCTATGGGCGGTAAAAAAATGCTGCTGGGATCAGCAGAGGAGGCAGCATCGTACGGTTCGTCGGTATTTATGATCTATACAGGCGCTCCCCAGAATACCCGGAGAAAAAGTGTCGATGAGATGAATATTCCGGAAGGCATGGACTATATGGCGAAGCACGGTTTGGTCGAGCTGGTCGTTCATGCACCCTACATCATTAATTTGGCCAACACCACAAAACCGGATCATTTTGAGTTCGCGATCGGATTTTTGCGTGATGAAATCGTGCGGGCGCAAGCGCTGGGCGCTAAACAGATCACGCTGCATCCTGGTTCGCATGTGGGCGCAGGTTCTGAGATAGGCATCAAACAGATCATCAAGGGCCTGAATGAAGTGCTGGAGCCCAGCCAGACCGCTCAGATTGCGTTGGAAACGATGGCCGGAAAAGGCACCGAAATCGGCCGAACGTTTGAAGAATTGGCTGCCATCATGGATGGCGTAATCTATAACGATAAGTTGTCCGTAACGTTGGATACGTGCCATACGAACGATGCGGGCTATAACGTTAAAGAGGACTTCGACGGTGTTTTGGAAGAATTCGACCGCATCATCGGTCTGGAACGTTTGAAAATGATCCATGTCAACGACTCGAAAAACGAGAGAGGGGCCCACAAAGATAGACATGCGAATATCGGCTTCGGCACCATCGGCTTCGAAACCTTAAATAAAATTGTTCACCATCCGCAACTGCAGGATTTGCCAAAAATATTGGAAACGCCGTTTGTGGGTGAGGACAAAAAGAACAAGAAGGCGCCTTACAGATTCGAATTGGATATGCTGAAGTCGCAGACATTCAATCCGCGTTTATTGGAGGACATACTGAACCAGTAAGAAATACATCTTTGGATGGATGCGGTTTTACCTTAAATCAGGGATAATTGTATGTAAGCAAAAAATGAAAGAATAAAGGAGATGGAATGATGAAAGGTTGGTTGAAAGGCTTAATTGGAGTGTTTATTGCGGTGTTGCTGTTGGGAGTGCCATTGATCAGCTCTTATAATGGTTTGGTGACGGAGGAAAGCAATGTCGATGTACAATGGGCGAATGTGGAAACCAAACTACAAAGACGTTATGATCTGATCCCCAACTTGGTGGAATCGGTAAAAGGCGCTATGGAACAGGAACAGGAAGTATTCGGTGCAATCGCTGATGCCCGCGCAAGAATCGGCAGTGCCCAGACGACTGAAGAACAGGTTACAGCCAGCAACGAAATGGAATCCGCACTTTCGCGTCTGTTGGTAATTGTAGAGAACTACCCGGAACTGAAATCAAACGAACAAGTGACGGCCCTTATGGATGAATTGGCAGGTACCGAAAACAGGATTTCTGTCGAAAGGGATCGTTACAACGAATCTGTGCAACAATATAACAACAAAGTCAAACGGTTCCCTGGATCGCTCATGGCAGGGCTTTTCGGATTTGATGAAAAATCTTATTTTGAAGCGGTCAGCGGCGCTGAAACCGCACCTAGTGTAGACCTGAATACAGACGACGAATAATTGAGGGGTTGAGGATGCTTTGTTTCAAATGAGGAAAAAGGCACGATGGCAACTACTTTTGGTTTTAGGAGCATTCTTCTTTTCGATGGTGTTCGCGCCATCCAAAAACGCCCAGGAGTTACCTGATCCGACAACCGAATTTTATGTCTATGATCCAAGCGGTACGCTCTCCGAAGAAACAAAAACATTCATCATGAGCGTGAATGAGCAGTATGAATTGACCGAAGAAAAACCCCAAGTTGTCGTGGCAGTGGTAGATTCACTGCAGGGTGAGACAATCGAGGAGTATTCTGTCGATTTGTTCGAAAAGTGGAAAATTGGCCAGGCGGATGCTGATAATGGTGTGCTGATTTTGTTGGCTCTGGAGGAAAGGGAAATTCGCTTCGAAATCGGTTACGGCCTGGAAGGTGCCTTAACGGACAGTAGAACCGGTAGAATTCTGGACAATCATCTGGAGTATCTTTCGGCCAATGATTTCGATGGCGGTCTGAAAGAAATCTTTACTGAGGCGGCAGTTGTCGTCAATCAGGAATACCAATATGATGACGAAGTGATTTTCTCCGGCTATCCTGTCGATCCAACGCAATACGCGGAAGGCGATTCATCGTTCTTCGCGTCAATCGTCCAATTCCTGTTCATCCTGTTGCTGTTGTCCTTCTTTTTTGGCGGCAGAGGCGGTCGCGGTGGACGTGGTGGACGTGGTGGTGGAATGAATCCGTTGTGGTGGTTGCTTCTTAGCGGAGGCGGAGGCGGTTATCGCGGCAACAATCATCGTGGAGGCTTCGGCGGAGGCGGTTTCGGAGGCGGTGGCTTTGGCGGAGGAGGCGGCTTCGGAGGCGGCGGTTCTTCCGGAGGCGGCGGATCCAGCAGAGGGTTCTAACGCACCTGTTGCAGCAATGAATATAAAAACAAAAAGAAGAGGGCCCGAATTTTAATCCGGGTCCTCTTCTTTTTATGTCAGGGTATTATGGTAGTATCGGAAATTTCGATGCTGCTCATGATGATGGCGGCTGTTTCTTCTATAGAACGTTTGGAAACATTGATGACGATGCAACCCAATTTGTTGTACAATTCATAGGCGTATTCCAACTCAGCCCGGATGCGGTCCATGTCCGAATAAATGGTTTCCGGTGATAATCCGTAGGCAATCATCCGCTCTTTGCGGAAATTATTCAATACCTCTGCATCATTGGTCAATCCGACGATCTTCTTAGGATCCACTTGCCAAATTTCGTCTGGCACTGAAGCTTCCGGCATAATCGGCAGGTTTGCGACTTTGATGGTCTTGTTCGCTAAAAACATAGAGAGCGGCGTCTTTGAAGTGCGGGAAACGCCGAGCAGGACCAAATCGGCATCCAAGAAACCCTTTGGATCTTTCCCGTCATCGTACTTGACGGCAAACTCGATGGCGCTGATCCGGTTAAAGTATTCATCATCCAACCGATGTAGGGCGCCTGCTCTCCGTATGGGTTGCTGCCCGGTCATTTCGGTGATATCACTGACCATTGCTTTCAATATATTGTAGCAAGGCAAGCCCTCTGCAGCGCAGAAACTATCCGTGTATTCACTTAAATCCTCGACGACTAAAGTATGGATGACGAATGCTTTCAGCTCTTTGGCCTCTACCAATACAGGCTCCAAGTCTTTCATTTTTCGAATGAACGGGTAATGATACATATGAACGGTTATTGATGGGAATTGTGCCAAGACAGCCTGGAGGACTTTTCTGGCGGTGTCTCCTACCGAATCGGATATGATCACAAAATGCAAGTCATGTTGCTCTGGTTGATCCATATAATTTCATCCTTCCTGAATCTTAATGATTGCAATCTCATTAATAATATACTATAGTCAATTTGAAATTGATAGAGTCGGGAGGGAAAATGATGCCGGTAGATACCGTAACCATTGCACTGCAGCAATTAAAGAAACAAGGTTATAAATATACCCAAAAAAGAGAAGATATCATTACGGTTTTTGTGGAAGCTAACCGCTATCTGTCCGCAAAAGCTGTTCTGCATGCGTTACAGGATGAATATCCAACACTCAGCTATGACACGATATATCGCAACCTGTATACTTTTGTGGAAGTTGGTATCTTGGAAGAAACAGAATTAAACAACGAAAAGCTGTTCCGGATAACTTGTTTGCACGAGGGACACCATCATCATCACTTTATTTGTCAACAATGCGGGATGACAATTGCTTTGCAGATGTGTCCGATGGATTTCTTTGAGCAACAGTTGGAAGGGTGCCAAATTTCGTCCCATCGCTTCGAAATATTTGGAGTCTGCAAGAAATGTTTGGCAGATGCATAGGGCGTCCCTTTGGCCAATGATAGTGAAGCTTTTGCCCAATGGGATAATCCACTTTTTAGTTTTGCAATAAAACGTTGCAATTGCTTTCTCCTATGATATAATATCAAAAGAACAATTTCATTTTGATTTTAATATTTTTTCAAAAGGAAACGTTACTTTTAATGCTCGGAGGGAGGGAATATTTAATGTCAAAAACAGTTGTTCGTAAAAACGAATCTCTTGATGATGCTCTTCGTCGCTTTAAACGTACTGTTTCAAAAACTGGAACTCTACAAGACGCTCGTAAACATGAATTTTATGAAAAGCCAAGTGTGAAACGTAAGAAGAAATCTGAAGCTGCTAGAAAGCGTAAATTCTAATAGCCGGATGCTTACTTTCTAAAATTCTTAGAGACTAATCGATAAAGAATGGGATGATCTCCGTATCATTCCATTTTTTTGTTGTCCAGAAAAGTGCCTAGATCAAAAGGGGATAAATATTTTCATAAGCCAAGCCGCTTTATGTTATACTATTAGCAATTAGCAATGAAAAAAATTCCCAAAAAGAGGAGTGTAGCTTGTTTGACCGATAAAGTGAATAAAACAGAGAAAATTGAAGTGATGGACGCATCCGTTTTGCCTCAATTATTTGGATCACAGGATAAGCATCTGAAGATGCTGGAAGATGCTTTGCATGTGACCATTACAAGCCGCGGCATGAAAATCGAAATCAGTGGCGAAGAGCCAGCTGTCGACAAGGCCCGTTCCCTGTTGAAGCAACTTTTGGAATTGTTAGCGCGCGGCATCCCTATTTCACAAACAGATATCGTCACAGCTATAAAAATGTCGGAGCGCGGAAGCCTTGATTTCTTCATTAACCTTTACGAAGAGGAAATCGGCAGGTCGTACGCAGGCAAACCTATCCGGGCGAAGAATTTCGGCCAAAGGCAATATGTGCAAGCCGTCAAGAAAAAAGATGTCGTATTCGGAATAGGACCTGCCGGAACCGGAAAAACCTTCTTGGCCGTTGTGATGGCGGTGGAGGCTCTGAAGAACGGTAAGGTGAAAAAAATCATCCTGACCCGTCCGGCTGTTGAAGCGGGAGAAAACCTCGGCTTCCTGCCCGGAGATCTGAAGGAAAAAGTTGACCCTTATCTGCGACCGGTTTACGATGCGCTTTATGCCATCTATGGCGTCGAGCACACAACCCGCTTGATGGATAGAGGAGTCATCGAAATTGCGCCGCTCGCTTACATGCGCGGACGGACACTGGAAGATGCCTTCATCATCCTTGACGAAGCGCAGAACACGACTGTTGCACAGATGAAGATGTTCCTGACACGGCTCGGCTTCGGGTCTAAAATGATCATCAACGGCGACAAAACCCAGATCGATTTGCCGAAAGGCGCCCTCTCAGGATTGATCGATGCCGAGAAGAAACTTCAGGGGATCCCAGACATCACTTTTGTTACCTTTGATACTTATGATGTCGTGCGCCACCCGGTCGTTGCGAGCATCATCAAAGCATACGATGTCAAAGCGGAAACAAAACACAACATAGAAAAGTGAGCGATTATATGGAAATAGATATTTTTGATGAAACCGAATCTGTAAAGAAAGAGCACATTGAATTGGTCCATTCCTTGATTGCTTTTGCAGGTGAGTATTTGAAGTTGACGCCCGATACCGAATTATCGATCACTTTTGTGGACAATGAGCGCATCCGGGAAATCAATCGTGAATACCGCAACAAAGACCAGGCCACGGACGTCATCAGCTTTGCGCTGAACGATGACATGGATGACGATTTCCCAATCAACATGGAAAGCATAACCGGCGCCTTTCCGACAAATATCGGCGATATCATCATCTCGACCGACAAGACCGCTGAACAAGCGGAGTCCTATGGTCACAGTTTCGAGAGAGAACTAGGCTTCCTTGCGTTGCATGGTTTCCTGCATTTGAATGGTTATGATCACATGACGGAAGAAGACGAAAAGGAAATGTTCGGTCTTCAGAAAGAGATACTGGATGCTTATGGACTTAAAAGAGACGAGTAGGGAAAAGATGGGGAAAATCGGAAAGAATCCAAGCTTTTTTGCTTCAGTGAAGCATGCTTTGGACGGCATCGGCATTATCCTCAAAGAAGAAAAAAACATGCGCAGTCATGCCTTGGTTGGCTTGATACCGCTCTTGTTGGCTTGGTTCTTCGAATCGAGCCCAACGGAATGGATCGTGATCATCTTCTGCATTTTTCTGGTTATCATTATGGAGTTTCTTAACACGATATTTGAAAATGTCGTCGATTTGGTGACTGATTACGAATACCACCCGCTCGCAAAGAAAGCAAAGGACATTGCGGCTGGTGCGGTCTTGGTTACGGCATTCTTTGCCATCCTTATTGCGGCCATCATTTTTTTGCCCAAGTTTGTGGAATTATATTATAAGTTAATTTGAGGAGTTTTTTATGAATAAAAAAGAAGGTTTCAAATCAGGATTTGTCTCTATCATCGGGAGACCAAACGTAGGGAAATCGACACTGTTGAACCGAATCGTCGGTCAAAAAGTCGCCATCATGAGCGATGTCCCGCAGACTACCCGGAACAAAATCCAAGGTGTAGTCACTTCGGATGATTCCCAAATCGTCTTCATCGACACGCCTGGAATCCACAAACCGCAGACGCGCTTGAACGATTTCATGTTGAAGAGCGCTTACAGCACGTTCAATGAAGTGGATTTGGTTTTATTTATGGTGAATGCGGCAGAAAAAAGAGGAGCGGGCGACAATTTTATTCTTGAAAAACTCAAGAACCTGCGCACTCCGAAATTTTTGATCATCAACAAAATAGATCAGGTCAAGCCGGAACAATTACTGAAAATTATCATGGACTATACTTCAGACAATGAGTTCAATGAAGTGGTTCCGATTTCCGCAATCCAAGGGAACAATGTCGATGAAATGATGATCACCATCAAAAAATACATGCCGGAAGGGCCTCAATTCTATCCGGACGATCAAGTGACCGATCACCCGGAATACTTCGTTGTGTCTGAATTCATTCGCGAAAAGATCCTTCAGTTGACCAAGGAAGAAGTGCCGCATTCCGTGGCTGTCGTCGTGGAATCGATGCAGCGCAACGAGGACGATAAAGTCCACGTCCATGCAACCATCATCGTCGATCGGGCCAGTCAAAAAGGCATCATCATCGGCAAAGGCGGGAAAATGCTGAAAGAAATCGGTGTCCGGGCACGTCGGGATATCGAAGCGATGCTTGGCGATAAAATTTACCTCGAGCTTTGGGTTAAGGTCCAAAAAGATTGGCGCGACAAGCAGAGTTATCTGCAGGACTATGGATACCGCCAAAAAGATTACGATTGATCAGTTATTGCTCAATTGATACATGAATAGCAATCAGTAAGAGTTTGGGAGGCTGCCTTCCGGACTCTTCTCTTTTCGAAAGGGTGCGACATGGAGACATATCAGGAATTTGATGGCATCGTCTTATCGATCCGAAAACACAGGGAAAAGGACGCTTTGGTAAAAATATTTACGCGTGATCATGGCAAGCGGATGTTTTTCGTGAAGAACATCAAAAACCCGAACCATTCCTTGAAAGCGGCGTTGCTGCCATTCACGAAAGCGACTTATCTGGGCCGTATCAAGGATGACGGACTAAGCTTTCTGCAGGACAGCCGTGAAATCATCCACTTTTCCAAAATGCAGACGGATATCCATCTGAACGCCTATGCGACCTATTTGAATAACCTTGCCGATGCGGCAATCAACGATGCCATCAAGGCCGCCGATCTCTACGATTTGTTGGAGGAATCCCTGGTCGCTATGCAGAATGGGATGGATGCAGAAATCGTGGTGAACATTTTTGAAATGCGGGTGCTGAAATATTTTGGAGCTGCGCCGCAATTGCAGGAATGCGTCATCTGTCACAGCAAGCAGGAACCTTTCGATTATTCGGTCAAATATTCCGGTGCCTTGTGTCAGAACCATTACGGGGAAGATCCCAGAAGATCGCATGCAAGCCCTGCAGCTGTCCATTTTGCGCGGATTTTCCAATTGGTCACGCCGAAGCAAGTCGGGAATATCCAAATCAAATCGGAGACGAAACAGGCGCTCAGAGCCTTCATCGATGAGCTCTATGAGGAATATGTCGGAATCCGCCTGAAAAGCAAGAGTTTCATCGATCAGATGTACGCTTGGGAGACAAAGGTGGAAATTCCGTTTCGTTCCGCTTCTGAAGAGGTGTCGAACAAGCCGAACGAAGGCGAACAGTCCCATCCAAGTAGTTCTTGACATTCTGCCGGAACAAGGCTACTATTGAGAAGAACTAAATACTGGACGCTGAAGATAAAAGTACCTCTGGTCAGTACCGAAAAGCGAATTTGGGATAGTGTGAGCCAAAGCGGGAGACTATTGCGGAAAGGCATATCCGAGTCCTGTAACGAAGTGCCGGCATTTGCCGGAATTAGGGTGGAACCGCGAAAATATTCGTCCCTATGTTTCAAGGAGACTTGATGCATAGGGACTTTTTTTATGTATTATTTCAAGTGGAGGAGATTTATGATGGAAAACAAATTAACTGTGCAAAAGATGATTCAAGCGCTACAAAATTTTTGGGCAGATCAAGGCTGCCTTTTGATGCAGTCCTATGATACTGAAAAGGGTGCCGGAACAATGAGCCCGTACACTTTCTTGCGCGCAATCGGTCCAGAACCCTGGAACGCTGCATACGTGGAACCTTCGCGTCGTCCGGCTGACGGGCGCTACGGCGAAAATCCCAACCGCCTGTACCAACATCATCAATTCCAAGTGGTCATGAAGCCATCACCAGACAATATCCAGGAACTATATCTGGAAAGCCTGAAAGTATTGGGCATCAATCCGATCGAACATGATATCCGCTTTGTCGAAGACAACTGGGAAAACCCTTCATTGGGATGCGCAGGGTTGGGATGGGAAGTTTGGTTGGACGGGATGGAAGTCACCCAGTTCACCTATTTCCAGCAAGTGGGCGGTTTGGAATGTAGCCCTGTCACAAGCGAAATCACTTATGGGCTGGAGCGCCTGGCTTCCTATATCCAGGATGTGAACAGTGTCTACGATCTTGAGTGGACCGAAGGCGTGAAATACGGAGAAATATTCGGCCAACCGGAATATGAACATTCCAAATATTCATTTGAGGAAAGCAACGTCGATTTGTTGTTCCAACTGTTTGATTCATTTGAAGCAGAAGCGACGAAACAGATTGAGAATGGTCTCGTGCATCCGGCTTATGACTATGTCCTGAAGAGTTCGCATGCCTTTAACCTTTTGGATGCAAGAGGGGTCATTTCTGCGACCGACCGCGCGGGTTATCTCGCACGTATCCGCAATATGGCGCGCCAATTGGCGAAAGCTTTTGTCCAAAAGAGAAAAGAACTGGGTTTCCCTTTGCTTTCGGATGATCAAAAAGAACTTGCCCTGAAGGAGGACTAACGTGATGAGTCAAACTGTATTATTAGAAATCGGACTTGAAGAAATGCCTGCGAAATATGTGCGCAGCAGCAGTATCCAATTGAAAGAAAAAATGGCCGCTTTTTTGGAAGAAAACCGCATCGGATTTGATGCGATCGAAATGTATGCGACGCCGAGACGTTTGGCGGTCATCGCCAGCGGAGTCAGTGATAAACAGGCGGATTTGGCTGAAGTCGTCAAAGGACCCGCAAAAAAAATCGCTTTGCAGGCGGACGGTACTTGGTCAAAAGCTGCACTGGGCTTCGTCCGCGGACAAGGCTTGACTCCTGAAGACATCTTCTTTGATGAACTGAAGGGTGTAGAGTATGTTTTCGTCAAGAAGGAAATCAACGGAAAAGCATCATCCGAAGTGCTGAAGGAATTGAACACAGTCGTTGAGTCATTGACTTTCCCTGTTTCGATGCATTGGGGCAACCATCATTTCAAGTACATCCGTCCGATCCATTGGATTGCGGCATTGGCCGATGATGAAATCATCCCATTCCAGGTGTTGGATGTCGTTTCAGGCCGGAGCACACGCGGGCACCGTTTCTTAGGCGAAGAAGTGACGCTGGCGCATGCAGACGAATATGTGGAGAAATTGGCTGAACAACATGTCATCGCCGATCAGGACAAAAGGAAAAATATGATCCGGGCCCAATTCCAACAGATTGAAGCAGAAAATGGCTGGATCATCCCTAACGACGAAACCTTATTGGAAGAAGTCACTTCACTGGTTGAATATCCCACAGCATTCTTCGGCGAATACGACAGCAAATACTTGACGTTGCCGGCGGATGTATTGATCACATCGATGAAAGACCACCAACGCTATTTCGAAGTGAAGGACAAATCAGGGGAATTATTGCCGTACTTCATATCTGTACGCAACGGTAATGGCATATTCATCGATAACGTTAAAAAAGGGAACGAGAAAGTCCTGACAGCAAGGCTTGAGGACGGCCTTTTCTTCTTCAACGAAGACCAACGCATCACCATTGCGCAGTCGGTCGAAAAATTGAAGAAAGTCACATTCCATTCGAAAATCGGCTCCATTCATGATAAGATGGATAACACAGCGAAAATCGCTGCCCATCTTGCTGATGTGCTTGATCTGGAAGAGGACGACAAAACGCATTTGTTGCGTGTAGCAGCCATCTACAAATTTGATTTGGTGACCAATATGGTTTCCGAATTTACGGAACTGCAAGGCATCATGGGTGAGGTCTATGCATTGCAACAAGGTGAAGCTGCTGCTGTAGCAACCGCGGTCCGCGAACACTACCTTCCGGTATCCAGTGAGGGCGAATTGCCGGAAACTCAAATCGGAGCAGTTTTGGCGATGGCGGACAAATTGGACAGCATCATCAGTTTCTTCCTGCAGGGTATGGTCCCGACAGGATCGAACGACCCGTATGCTTTGCGCCGTCAAATGATTGGGGTCATTCAGATCATCGAGAAATACCAATGGGCATTCTCGTTGGAAGAACTGCTGTCAGCCTTGTTGACGGAGGTTTATGCGGTTGAAGATGCAGAATCATTCGATAAAACAATGAATGAACTTACCGTTTTCGCAAATGGCCGTATCCAACAGAAACTTCAAACCTATGCCATCCGTTATGACATAGTGGAAGCAGTTCTTCAATCCGGTGAAAAAGATATCAACACCTTGTTCGCTAACGCTAAAGTATTGCAGGCGCACAGTGAAGAGGAATCATTCAAGGTAATTATGGAAGCTCTTGCGCGTGTCGTAAACATTTCCGGGAATCCTGATGAATCGATTCCCGTTCAGAAAGATCTGCTGGAAACAGCCAGCGAGAAGAATCTGTATGTGCAGATCAACCATCTCGATTTGGCTCTGTCCCACGGCGATCCTGAAGCGGATTACGCCGCCTTAGCTGCGATTGCACCATACATTGAAGCTTATTTTGATGAAAATATGGTCATGGTCGAGGATATTGCTATCCGCAGCAACCGCTTGAACACGCTTGGCAACCTGACTTTGAGCATTCTACAGTTTGCTGATGTCAGAAAATTGATCCTTAAATAGTGAAGTGATGGAGGCGGGGCTAACATTGTTTACTCCCGGCTCCATCATTTTGTCTTCCACCGTGTGTGGGGAGGATCTAGACCCTCAATACTGTATTTTCTTTTCGTTTTTTGGTTAATATGGTAAATTAAGAGGGGAGAATGAGCGGTTCAGAAGAAAGAAACGCAAATTATTTATTAAGGATACTTGTCCAAATTTTTGACTGCAGAAACGCTTTTGAAAAAGTTGGACCAATCGAATCATTTTGTTTGGCACAAAGAGTGCCGAACAGTTTTCCAAGGGGGAAAAAAGATGTCAATGTTTTTGGATCATGCAAAAGTGCATGTAAAAGCCGGTAAAGGCGGCGATGGAATGGTAGCGTTCCGTCGCGAAAAGTATGTTCCCGATGGGGGTCCTGCAGGTGGCGATGGCGGCCGTGGGGGAAGCATCATATTTGAAGTGGATCCAGGTCTGCGCACGTTATTGGATTTCCGTTACAACCGGAATTTCAGAGGTAAGCCCGGCGAAAACGGCATGAGCAAAAGCATGTTCGGCCGCGGTGCAAAAGATACAATCGTCAGAGTTCCACCTGGTACGATTGTACGCAATGCGGAAACAAAAGAACTCATCGCTGATTTGACGGAACCTGGACAACAGGCTGTGGTTGCAAAAGGCGGACGTGGCGGACGCGGGAATAACCGTTTTGCCACTGCGAGAAACCCTGCACCCGAAATCGCCGAAAACGGTGAACCCGGGAAAGAGCTGGAGTTGGAGCTTGAGTTGAAAGTCATCGCGGACGTCGGTTTGGTTGGCTTCCCATCAGTAGGTAAATCGACATTACTCTCAATCGTATCAAAAGCGAAACCAAAAATCGCAGCTTATCACTTCACTACGCTTGTGCCTAACTTAGGTATGGTACAAACACGCAGCGGAGAAGAGTTTGTCATGGCCGATTTACCGGGATTAATCGAAGGCGCGTCTCAAGGCGTCGGTCTGGGAATCCAATTTTTGCGCCACATCGAGCGCACAAGAGTCATTCTGCATGTCATCGATATGGGTGGCACAGAAGGCAGAGATCCTTTCGATGACTATGAAAAAATCAATAAGGAATTGGAAAGTTACCAATTGCGTTTGCTGGAAAGACCTACCGTCATTGTAGCCAACAAAATGGATGTGGCGGAAGCGGAAGACAATCTTGAGATCTTCAAACAGCAAATCGCCGAAAAATTCGGGGATGACGAAGCACCAAGAATTTTCCCGATCTCAGCCTGGTCGACTACCGGCGTAGCCGAATTATTGGATTACACTGCTGAAGTTCTGAAGGATACTCCTGAGTTCCCATTATTCGACGAAGAAGAAGTTGAATCATCCGTCCTTTACAAATTCGAAGAAAATCAAGAACAATTCACTATCGGGCGCGATCCTGATTCCACATGGGTATTGGGTGGCGAAAGATTAGAAAAACTATTCAACATGACCAATTTTGCTCATGATGAAAGCATCATGCGATTCGCGCGTCAATTACGTTCCATGGGCGTGGATGAAAAACTGAGAGCCAAGGGAGCGAAAGATGGGGACATGGTCCGTATCATGACCTACCATTTTGAGTTCGTAGATTAAAAAGCATCACCATAACCAATAAATGGGGGATAATTATCGTGACATTACAGACACGCTCCATTCCATTGGATGGAATGCGGGCCCTTGCGATTCTTGCCATCATTTTCTATCATTTGATGCCTCATGTTTTGCCTGGCGGCTACTTGGCTGTAAACATTTTTTTCGTTTTGACTGGTTATTTCATCACAGCGTCGGTGATTGAAGAATACGGCCAAAAAGAGAAGTTGGCTTATAAACGCTATTTGGCCAGAAGGTTCAACAGGTTGTTCCTTCCGTTACTGGGGATGCTGGTATCGGTGACTGCCTACATCACTTTGTTCCAAAGGGACTTATTACTGAATTTGCGGCCATGGCTTCTTTCGTCATTGGGGATGGTCAACAACTGGTGGCAAATTTCTGTGGGCGGGTCTTATTTCGAACAATTCTATGTGCAATCACCTTTCCTGCATCTCTGGTTCCTTTCGGTCATAAGCCAATTCTATGTCATCTGGCCTTTGATTGTTCTTTTGCTGATGGCCCTTTTCAAGGATAAACGGATCATCTTCTACACAGCTGTCGGGCTTTCTTTGTTTTCTGCCCTTGCGATGGCCATGCTGTATGTGCCAGGAGAGGACGCCTCGCGCGTCTATTATGGGACGGATACGCGCTTGTTTTCATTTATGATAGGGAGTGCGCTGTCGGTTGTGTGGCCGTTAACGAAATTGAACGAGCCAGTGTCGAAACGAACGAAGCGAAGATTGACGCTTGCAGGATTTTTCAGCTACGCGATTCTCGGGTTGATGTTCAGCAGGATGCTTGATAGTCAGACATTCACTTACAGAGGTGGAATGTACCTAAACAGTATCATCATCGGCGTTGCGGTAATCTTGACAGCACATCCGGCAACGACTCTTTCAAGAATGATGCGGTTCAAGCCGATTCAGTGGCTCGGCAGGCGGAGTTTCCTGCTTTATCTCTGGTATTATCCTGTACTTTCCCTTTATCAAGCGAAAGTAATCGATACGAGCGTTGATCCCGGACGCCACATTTTGATCCAACTGGCCTTCATGGTTATCCTTTCCGAAATAGGTTACCAATTATTCGAAAAAAAACGTTGGAAGATGACGTCTGTGCAGTTTTGTAGCCCTGCCGATACGATTGCCCAAATAAAGGCTTCCGGATTGGCAGACTCAGTCAGGCATTTTTCGGCAAAAATTGCGGCATTCGTCAGTTTCTTCCTCTTGCTGACCGCTCTGGCGGGATTTGTCCAAGCAGAATCCGGCGAGAATGTTGCTGTGGAGGAACTGCGACAGCAGATTGCAGCCAGCCAAAGTAAAATGGATGACATGAATCGTGACGAGTCCACCCGCAGTAGGGCCATCAACAATATCGAAGGCCTCGAACGGGAGACCGTGTTGTTTGCTCACAGCGCAGATATTACCTTCATAGGCGATTCTGTATTACTCTCCGTCGCGGATCAACTGGTGACGATATTCGGTCAAGCGGTTGTGGATGGTGCCGTCAGCAGACAGCTTTACCAAACTTCTGCGGTCATTGCTGCTTTGGAGAAGCGGGAACAATTGCATGACACCGTCGTGGTATTCTTAGGTTCCAATGGGACTTTCACCCAAACCCAAATGGAAACGTTCATAAAGGAAATCGGGACATCGCGGGATCTATTTTTCCTCACGACAAATGTTCCGAGAATCTGGAAGGACGGCGTGAACGAGCAGTTGACGCTTGCCGAAAGCACCCATTCCAATGTCCATATTTTGGATTGGAATACCTACAGCAGCGGGCATGACGAGTGGCTTCTGGAGGACCAGGTCCATCCGAATCCAACGGGAGCAAAACAATTAGCCCTTTTTGTGGCTGAGGAAATCTATCAAGAATTAAATGATGAAAATGGGAGCAATTGATTATGAAAATTCAATTTTTAGGCACCGGAGCAGGTGTCCCTTCCACCAGCAGAAATCTTTCCAGCATAGCATTGAAACTATTGGATGAACGCAATGCCATCTGGCTTTTTGACTGCGGGGAGGGGACACAGCAACGTGTGCTCAAAACAACGATTCGACCCAGGAAAGTCGAAAAAATCTTCATTACCCATCTGCATGGAGATCATATATTCGGCTTGCCTGGGTTCTTGAGCAGCAGGGCGTTTCAAGGCGGCAATACGCCCTTGAACATCTATGGCCCTGTTGGAATCAAAGAATTTATTTTGACCAGTCTGCGTATTTCCCAGTCCCACTTGCGCTATCCAATCTTCTTTCATGAAATAACCGAAGATGGCGTAGTGTTTGAAGATGAGCAGTTCCGCGTGAGTTGCGCAAAACTGAATCACGGCATCGTTTCTTACGGATACCGTGTCGAAGAGGCAGACTATCCGGGCGAATTGCAGGCCGATAAGCTGAAAGAGATGGATGTTCCAGCGGGACCTCTCTACGGAAAGCTAAAAAATGGGGAGACTGTTGTTTTACCGGACGGCAGAACCATCAATGGGCTGGATTTTATCGGGAAAACGACTAAAGGACGTATCGTAACGATTCTGGGCGACACAAGAAGAACGAAAAACACAGTGGTTTTAGCTAAAAATGCCGATGTGCTGGTTCACGAGAGCACCTTCGGGAAGGAAGACCAAGCGATTGCGTCGGATTATTTCCATTCCACATGCATCGATGCAGCTAAAGTAGCCAAAGAAGCAAATGTTAAGCAACTCTATTTGACCCACATCAGCGCCCGTTACCTCAACGGCAATGCGCACCAGTTGCAGCGGGATGCACGCAAAGTCTTTCCTGACACGAAACTCGTCAACGATTATGATGAGTTCGAAATAGCGCTGACGAAATGATCCCCTGAAGCTTGATCCTCTGAGAATCATTCCGTTGATAAGTGTTGCAAGTTGACTATCCATCGGCAAAAAGATGATAATAAGAGTGGGATATATCAAAATGAGTGAGGCGATTATAATGAAAAATCAATGGAGATTAGTAGCAGGCATAATTTTAATCATCATCATTGTGTTATTTGCCGTTTTCAATGTCGATGCTGTGCCAGTCAATTTTGGGTTCGCAGTTGTGGATGGACCTCTTATCATTGTCATCCTTGTTTCTCTACTGATGGGCTCGCTCATCACCTTGTTGGTTGCGACAGGCAGTGCAACGAAGAAGAATAAAGAATTTAAACAGATGCGCACTGAGATTGACACAAAAGGGAAAGAAATCCAAGCGGCAGTCGATGCTACGAAAGTCGGGTATGAACAGCAAATCGCCGATCTGAGAGCGGAACTGACTCAGAAAGACAACAAAATCAAATCCCTTGAAGAGGAATTGGTCAAACAGTTTACAGTGGGTAACCCGAATCAGCCAAGCGTTTGACGAAAATAGAGTGGCAGATTTATCCAATCGGCCACTTTCAGTTGCAAAGAAAGACTAGAACGATTTCAGCTTCTAGTCTTTTTTGAATTACTGGGGCCTAGGTGCACCCGTACAGTTTAAATAGTTAGGAGTCGATAAATTGTTATCGTCAAAGATGAATTGGAAAATACGCAAATCAGAAATTGATGATTCTGTAAGCAGGGAAATCAGTCAGGCTACAGGCTTATCAGAAAAATTTGTTACGCTTTGCATGCAGCGAGGCTTGGGAACAAAAGAGCAAATCAAAGCTTTCATTGATGGGGCAGAAATGGAATTCCATGATCCATATCTGCTGCATGATATGGATAAAGCAATCCACCGCTTGATGGAAGCTATTGAGGCTGGAGAAGAAATCGTCGTTTATGGGGATTATGATGCGGATGGCATCACAAGCACAAGCATTCTCGTGGAAACGATAGAAGTATTGGGCGGCAATGTCGGCTATTATTTGCCGAATCGTTTCACGGATGGTTATGGCCCCAATGCTGCTGCATTCAAGAAATTGATCGAGAATGGGGCACAACTGATTCTTACTTGCGATAACGGGGTTTCAGGCCACGAACCGATAGCGATGGCTAAAAAAATGGGCGTGGATGTCATTGTTTCCGACCATCACGAATTGCCAGATGCGTTGCCGGACGCGTATGCCATCATCCACCCGAAACATCCTGCCGGATCTTATCCTTTCCCGGATCTTTCCGGAGCTGGTGTCGCTCTGAAAATTGCAGCGGCCTTGCTGGGGGAAATGCCTTATGAATCGCTCGATTTGGCAGCTATCGGTACCGTTGCGGACCTCGTCAGTTTAACAGGCGAGAATCGTTGGATCGTGAAGCAGGGACTGCAAGTCATGAAACAAACGCATCGGCTCGGTTTGGCTGCGCTGATGGAAGCCGCGGGAATAGACGCGGCTAATTTGGACGAGGAAAGCATCGGTTTCATCATCGGTCCGCGTTTGAATGCAGTCGGTCGGTTGGAGGATGCGGGTCCAGGCGCTGAACTGATGCTATCATTCGATGAGGAAAAAATAGCTGAACTGGTTGCTTACATACAAGAAAAGAATGTCGAGAGACAGGGAATTGTCCAATCCATCCATGAAGAAGCCAGTGCCGAACTGGCGAATAACGAAAGCCTGCCGGATATTGTAGTGTTGGGCAACACGAATTGGCACGAGGGCGTACTTGGAATTGTTGCAAGCAAGTTGGTCGAGGAATTCGGGCGTCCAACTGTCTTATTCCGCATCGACGAAAAAACCGGCATCGCAAAAGGATCGGCCCGCAGCACGGAAGCGTTGGATATCTATATGGCACTGACCGATTCAAAAGACTTGCTCACGAAGTTTGGAGGGCACAAAATGGCAGCGGGCATGAGCCTTCCCGCTGCCGATTTGCCAGCCTTCAGTGAAAAAATAAACAACTATGCGACCATTTATCATGATGCGATCGTGTTGGGCGAATCCATTTATATAGACGCCATGCTGCCGCTTGCTGATGTCACACTGCCGTTTTTGAAGGAATTGGAATTGCTCAAACCATACGGGACCGACAATCAAAAGCCTATATTCGGCTTCCAAAATGTACCGTTGACAGATATCAGACAGATCGGTGCGGACAACAAACATCTGAAATTCAAGCTTAAGGACAAAAACCTCTTTCTGGATGTGATTGGCTTCAACAAAGGAAGCATCAGCAACCACTTGAACGAGGCGGATGTCGTTTCTCTGATCGGAGAACTTTCGATCAACGTTTGGCGGGATAGCGCGAAACCGCAACTGCAACTGAAGGACATCAAAAACAAACATGTCCAGTTTTTCGACAAACGGAGTTCGATTATCCAAGAATCGGTATTGGCTGTGGAAGATGCCCTGTATCTATTTTCGACTTCCGGTATCATGAAACAATTTTATGAGCGCATCCCGAACAGTTCGAACGCTGCGTTACTCACTGACAATACAGCGGATGCTCTTCAGGATGTCAGTGCCAGCAACTTGGTGCTCTTCGAATGCCCCTTAAAGATGGATTTGTTGGCTGATCTTTTAAAGAGCAATCAGTTCGAAAATGTGTATGTCGTCTCTCATGAAACAAACAGCATTTACGCAGACGGAGTCCCTCCTAAAGACCAGTTTGCGAAATTCTACCAATATATCCGTTCCCATAAGGATATCGATGTGAGAAATCGGTTAGATGCCTTAGCAAAATACTTAAAAATCAAAAAAAATCTTGCCATTTTTATGATTCAAGTGTTTTTGGAGGCGGGATTTGTTACAATAGACAATGGTTTCATCAATGAGGTCCAAAACCCTGTCAAAAGAGCTTTGGACGACACCCAGGTATACAAAGATCGCCTGCAGAAAATGGAAGCTGAAAAGGTATTCATCTACAGCCCGTTTTCGCAGTTGACGAATTGGTTGAATGAACAGATGATGGTACAATAATTAGGAGGAACACAAAATGGACTTGAAACAATATATTGCTGATGTCAAAGATTTCCCGGAGCAAGGCATCATTTTCCGCGATATTTCACCCTTGATGGCGAACGGAGAAGCTTACCGTTATTCGATCAAAGAAATCGTGAAATATGCCCAGGACTTGAATGTCGATAAAGTAGTCGGACCCGAAGCGCGTGGGTTTATGGTCGGCTGTCCGGTCGCAGTGGAATTAGGCTGTGGATTCGCAATGGCCCGTAAAAAAGGCAAATTGCCGCGCGAAACGGTGGAAGTATCCTACGGACTGGAGTACGGAAAAGCAACTCTGCAACTGCACCAAGATGCCATCCTGCCTGGTGACAAAGTGTTGGTTTGCGATGATCTATTGGCAACTGGCGGCACTACAGCCGCAACCATCGAGTTGGTGGAAAAATTAGGCGGAGAAGTCGTCGGTTTGGCATTCCTGATCGAGCTGTTGGATTTAAAAGGCCGTGACCTGATCCAAGGGTATGACATCTTCACGCTGATGGAATACTAAGAACAATAAATAATCCGAAAATGAACGGACACGCAAAAAGGCTGCCAAAAGTTGGCAGCCTTTTTGTGGCAGTCGGGGGACTGACCCTTATATGATGTGGTTCCGGTACAGACCGACTACTTTTCCCAGAATGATGACGGAATCCAAGATGATCGGATCCATGCTGGCATTTTCAGGTTGCAGACGGTAGTAGTTGTTTTCTTTATAGAATCGTTTGCAGGTCGCTTCATCATCATCCGTCATAGCTATGACGATATCACCGTTTTCGGCCGTGGATTGTTTTCTGATGATCACTGAGTCGCCATCGAATATACCGGCGTCGATCATGCTTTCTCCGCGGATTTTAAGCATAAACAAACTTCCGGAAGAGGATTTCAGATCCGGCGGAACCGGGAAATAATCTGTTGCTTCTTCGACAGCCAGGATGGGAGCACCGGCTGTGACGGTACCCAATAGCGGCATTTTATCCGACATGATCCCGAGTTTATCCAGACCTGCTTGGGTCAGTTCGATCGCACGTGGTTTTGTAGGGTCGCGTTGGATAAAACCGTTTTTTTCTAGACGCGACAGATGGCCGTGCACTGTGGACGTTGAGGAAAGTTTGACTGCATTCCCGATTTCCCTTACGGTCGGCGGATAGCCTTTTTCCTGGACTTCTTCATAAATGTATTGAAGCACTTCAACTTGGCGTGAATCTTTATTTTTAACCATGAGATCATCATCTCCGTAATCCTAAATTTATAAGTTTAGAATACCATTAATCATCTAAAAAATCAAACAGATGTTCGCATATTCTCGGGAGTGACGCGAGAATATGCTTAAAATTATCCTGAAACCGGCAACCGCTGAAGCGTTTTCGAAAATTCGCTAAATTTATCCGTGATTGCTATTTCTTTTTCTCATAATCTTTAGTACAATTAATGAATGAATGCTTTGGAAAGGGGGATGAATACGTGTCAACAACAGCATGGGTAATGATGGTCATTTTAGGAATAGTAATAGGCGCGGTTGGCGGATTTTTCCTTGCAAGACGTTATATGGTAAAATATTTTGAAGAAAATCCACCAATCAATGAAGAAATGTTGCGTTCTATGATGATGCAGATGGGTCAAAAACCATCCGAAAGAAAAGTAAAACAAATCATGGCTTCTATGAAAACACAATCAACAAAGAAAAAGAAATAGAATAATGAAATAATATACAAAATGTGGATCTCTACGGTTCCACATTTTTATTTTGTCCGAATACAGGTAAGAAGGGAGTAATAAACGTGAGTATTTTCAAAAAATTGAGTTGGTTTTTCCGTCAAGAATGGAAATCGTATTTTGTAGGCGTCTTTTTCCTGATCATTGTGGCGATACTTCAGGTTGTTTCGCCGCGCGTTGTCGGAATCATCATCGATGAAATTGCCTTAGGGACCCTAACGATGGCTTCTTTGTGGAAGTGGTCGGCGATCATATTGATAGCAGGCATTTTGCAGTACCTTTTCCGCTATATTTGGCGGATGAAGATTTGGGGTACTTCGGCAGAGTTAGAAAAGATACTGCGTTCGCGATTGTTTAAGCATTTCACCGAAATGGACGCTGTCTTTTTCCAGAAATACAGGACAGGCGATCTGATGGCGCATGCGACGAATGACTTGAATGCGATCAGGATGGTCGCAGGCGCAGGCATACTGACATTGGCGGATTCGATTTCTTCAGGCGGGATCACGCTTTTCACAATGTTCTTCTTGATTGATTGGCGTTTGACGCTTATCGCCATGATTCCGTTACCGGCTTTGACGCTGGTGTCACGAATCCTCGGACAGAAGATGCACAAGCGTTTCCGCAAAGCACAAGCTGCTTTCTCTAATCTGAATGACAAAACGCAGGAGAGTGTCTCCGGCGTTAAGGTAATCAAGACGTTCGGTGAAGAAGAAGAAGATATTCGTGATTTCGAAGCGATGACGAGGGATGTCGTCGTGAAAAATAAAGCTGTCTACTTGGTTGATGCCTTATTTGACCCGGCGATCCAACTTATTTTGGGGCTTTCTTTCGCACTGACGATCATCTTTGGTGGCCGTTTTGTCGTGGAAGGCAGCATCAGTATCGGCCAGCTGGTTTCGTTCATCAGTTATATCGGCATGATGGCGTGGCCGATGTTGGCAGTAGGTAGATTATTCAATGTGCTGGAACGAGGCAGTGCCAGTTACAGCAGGATTGATGAGCTTCTTAAGGAAAAATCAACGATCCAGGAGCAAAAAAATGCTGTCCGGACTCCGGTTACAGGCGATCTGGATTTTCAGGTAACCTCCTTCGGTTACCCGAACAGTGAAGAAATCAGCCTGAAGGACGTCGGTTTCCATTTGGAGCGGGGACAAACATTAGGGATTGTCGGCAGAACCGGATCGGGCAAAAGCACGATTTTCCGTCTGCTGTTGCGTGAGTATGATCAATATGCCGGCAGCATCAACTACAACGGGATCGATATCCGTGATTACTCATTGGATGCATTGCTGAGCGGAATCGGTTACGTTCCCCAAGACAACTTCCTGTTCTCTTCTGACGTGAGGGAAAACATCCGTTTCGCTGATCCATCAATCAGCCAACAAAAGGTTGAAGAGGCAGCGCGCTTGACCGCCATCCATCATGACATTCTTGGTTTTCCCGAGGGCTACGATACGTTGGTTGGCGAAAGGGGCGTTTCCTTATCCGGTGGACAAAAACAGCGGATAGCGATTGCGCGGGCTTTAGTGACTGAACCTGAGCTGCTCATCCTGGATGATTCCTTATCCGCGGTGGACGCGAAGACGGAGGAAGCGATCCTGACGGGGCTTAAGGAAAAGCGAGCCGATCAGACAACGATCATCGCAGCCCATCGTATCAGCAGCGTGATGCATGCAAATGAGATCATTGTCCTTGATGAAGGGCGCATTGTCGAACGCGGGACGCATTATGAGTTGATGGAACTGCACGGCTGGTACCGCAGAATGTACGAAAAACAACAACTCGAAACCAAATTGGAAGGGGCGGATGAAGCATGAGTGGATCAGTATGGTCTAAAACAATCTCATTGAAGGAACAACTCCGGGTAGTCAAACGAATCTTCCACTTTGCCCATCCTTTCCGCAATCAATTTTTGATCGCTTTGCTTTTCAGCATCGCGTTGTCGCTGGTCAATGTGGTGGCGCCGCGCATCATCCAAATTTACATGGATGACTATCTGGCTGTTGGGAATGTCACGACCGACATCAGTGTGCTATTTGCGCTGGCATATGTAGGAGTTGTCCTGCTGAAGATGTTGGTCACGTATCTGCAGCGCTATATTTTCAGCATGGCGTCCGAACAAACCGTTGAGAATATCCGCAATGCCGTTTTCCGTAAGGTCAATCAATTGGGGATGCGCTACTATGACACCACCCCGGCTGGATCGATTGTTTCGCGCGTCACGAATGACACCGAAACGATCAAGGAATTCTGGAATGTATTTTTGGCTCTGGCAGAGGGGATCTTCAGCATCATCACAGTGTTCATCGCAATGTGGACATTGGACAAGCAGATTTCCCTTCTTTTCATCGTTTTTGTCCCGATCATGGCCGGTCTGATTTGGTATTACCAAAAGTACAGCACGCGCGTTTACCGCACAATGCGCGAAAGACTGAGCCAACTGAACACGAAATTGAATGAATCGATTTCCGGCATGGCGATCATCCAGCAGTTCCGCCAGGAAAAACGGCTGCGCGCGGAATTTGACGCGATCAATGAAGACTACAGCAAAGGGCGCGTAGCGATGGTCCAGATGAACGCCTTGATGCTGATGCCGGTCGTCAATCTGTTGCAGGCCATCGCGTTGGCGATCGTCCTATGGTTATTCGGTTATCAGACGTTGAACGGCGTCGTGGAGCTTGGGGTCATCTATGCGTTCACAACCTATATCCAAAATTTCTTCCGTCCGATGGGGATGATGATGGACAACCTCAGCGCCTTGCAGGACGGCATCGTCTCCAGTTCGCGGGTACTGAGCGTATTGGATAATGCCGAGTTGGCGCCAAGCCAACCTGGGGATTCGGAATTGGAAATTGCGCAGGGAAGGATCGAATTCAAAGATGTTTCCTTCTCCTATGACGGGAAGCAGGATGTGCTCAAGAACATCAGCTTCACCGCCAATCCAGGCGAAACGGTCGCGCTGGTGGGCCACACCGGCAGCGGAAAAAGTTCGATCATCAATGTTTTGCTGCGTTTTTATGAGTTCGAGAAAGGCGACATCCTGATTGACGGAAAATCTATCAAGACGTACCCGATCGAGGAGATCCGCTCAAAAATAGGCTTGGTCCTGCAGGATTCGTTCCTGTTCTACGGGGACATTTCGCATAACATCCGTTTAATGAACAAGGATTATACCGACCGCGATATCGAAGGCGCGGCTGCCTTTGTGCATGCCGATTCATTCATCGCGTCGCTGCCTGGAGGCTATCATGCAAAAGTGATCGAGCGCGGAGCCAGTTATTCGAGTGGTGAGAGACAATTGATTTCGTTCGCTCGAACGATTTTGCGTGATCCGAAAGTGCTCATCCTTGACGAGGCCACGGCTAATATCGACACAGAAACAGAACTCCTGATCCAAGAAAGCATGCGGAAAATGCGTGAAGGCCGAACGACGATTGCGATTGCTCACCGTCTGTCCACCATCCGCGATGCCCATCTGATCTTGGTATTGGAGAAAGGGCGCGTCATCGAACGAGGTACACACGAAGAACTGATCTCCAAACAGGGTACCTATTATGACATGTACATGCTGCAGTCGATGAACGACTGACCGCTTGTTGAACAGCAATTCAAAAAAACAGCGCCGGAAAAAAAATTTCCGGCGCTGTTTTTTTTGGTTGTTTTCGAGATGATGAAGACCCGGTAACGGACATCAGGTTTTTTATTTTGAGATGTAGACGAAATTCGGATCGATTTCCTGATCCAATTGGCGGAAGGTGGTTCCGAGCAGTTCGTCATAGGCAGCCAGTTCGTCTCTGGAGATGCGTTTCTCATTCGGCAGATAGATGGGCTTGCCGAAGCGGACCGTCGCTTTTTTGCGCTTCAGAAGATCCTTGAGTGTGAGTGGACCTTGATAGACTACTGGAAGGATCGGAACGTTGGCCAGCTTGGCGATGGAAGAAGTGCCGCCTTTGATTTCTGCGGAATGCCTCGACCCGGTCGGGAAGATCAACAGATTGGTTTTGCCTTCCTTCAGGATCGAAACAGGTTGCTTCAGGGCGCTCGGGCCCGGATTTTCACGATTGACAGGGAAAGCGTTCATGTGAGACAGCAGCCAGTTCATGAATTTCCCCTTGAACAGTTCTTGCTTCGCCATTGATGAAAATGCGTGCGGATACACGCCAAACGAAATGAAAATGGGATCCAACAGACTTCTGTGCGGAGCTGCAAGGATATAGACTGTGTCTTTCGGAATGTACTCTTTGTTTTGGATTTCGGTCTTGCCGTTCAGGATACGGACCAGAAATCTGACTATGATGACGACTGTTTTAAAAAACATGACAGGGCTCCTTTTGCTTTGGCATTATGCTAATCAGTATGAGATAGTTTGTTGAATATTTCAAGTTAAATATTCAGTTCGGACCGCCATCAATGGGGAAGAAGGTATATTTTTCGACGAAATTGCAGTACAATAAAGGATGGACAGCAAGAAGCAGAGGAAGTGATAGCGTGAAATGGAGTATGCCGGACAAGTTGATACAAGAGGGACGCGAATATGTGAATGAGGATCGCGTACTATCCGTGCAACCGGATTTCCACAGCCAGGTTTGGCATTGTGAGGTGCTCGGCAGTAAAATGTATCATGTCACCTTAGATGGGACAGCCAGGGAACAGGATGTATGTCAGTGCAAGTACTGGAAAAATCATCAGTATTGCAAGCATACGATTGCTGTTGAATTGTATCTGAAGGAGAAATGCGGTACCCGTATTCTGACGGAAAGCAGCGCAGAACAGTTTCAGGTCGATGCAGAAACTGCCGGTCAAGAATTTGTGAACGATTTGACGCAGATTTTCTTCCAAGAAAACAAAGGCGCCCAGAGCCTGAACACCCAAGCAGATTTTTTAGTGCAGTATACGCTGCAAGTTCTGCGCATGAAACCCAACAGTCTGATGCAAAACACTGGTGAGCATGTATTGGCTCTTTCCTTGCGTGCAGGGGTCGATAAACCTTACATGGTCACCAATATCGAACAATTTACGGAACAATTCATCAAACAAGAAAAATGGGAATACCGTCTCGGCGATGGGATCGATTTCCGGACAGTGAAGATACAGGAAATGGACCAGCCCATCATCTACCGGTTGCATAAACTGCTGGAGGAGCAACCCGCTGCATTGAACAAGCAATTGCTGAATGTTACGGCCAGAAAATTGGATTCCTACCTGATCCTTCCGCCGAGTTCAGCGCACTCCATTCTGGAGGATTTGATCGAAACTGGCAGGGTCGAATGGATTGCCGGCGAACAAACGTATCCGGATGTGCAAATCAGTCCCGAAAAACCCGGCTATCAATTCCTTTTGGGGAAAAAAGGCAAGGGAATAGAACTTCGCATCCAGTGCGACAACATCATCCATCTGTTGGATTACGACTGGTTGATCGAGGGCAACAAAGTCCATCCGCTCAGTGTGCAGCAACATAAACTGTTGGGGTACCTCTCGTTCTTTGAAAAACGTTTTGAAGACTCAAATGTGATCGGAATCGAAGAACCAGATGTATCGGATTTGCTGACCTATGTTATTCCCTTGCTGAAACAGATTGGAACGGTGCACTTCAGTGAAGAACTGGAGCGCAACATCGTTGATGAGCCGCTGACCGTCTCCATCCATTTCCGAGGTCCGGCCAAGCGCATAAAAGGTGAAATTTTCTTCAAATACGGGGAAACGGTCTTCCGTCAGAACCGTGCTTCGAAAACGGAGTCCCAATTCCTGATCAGGGATACGATAGGTGAAGAGCGGATCCTGCAGGTATTGGAAAATCTGGATTTCAACATAATCGAAAACCAAATAGCCTTCCTGGCTTCGAAGGATGTTGATCTATTCAGCTTTCTTTACAGGAAAATACCTGTTTTGCGCCGTTATGCCGAGGTCGAATTAAGTCCGGATCTGCAGAATCTGATAGTGGAAAATACTGAAGTTTCAACATCGGTTCAACGCAGGACAAGGGATTCTTTTTTGGATATCCGGTTTGATGTCGGTGGCATTTCGGAAAATGAGATCGACAGATTATTGAATAGCCTCAAAAAAAATGACGCTTATTACAAGACGGAAGACGGTCGCATCTTATCTTTGGAGACGGAAACAATGAAAGAGATGAATCGTTTCCTTTCATTGATCAAAGATGAGTCTCAGCTCCATGATGGAACAATATCCATGCCGATGATCAAGAGCATGACACTCGAAAAAGAAATCAATGATCTGAACCCTGAAGTCGGCAGCCAAGATTTCCTTAACGAACTGTATCATTTCATCAAGCACCCGAATGAGTTTCCGGCTGAATTGCCAAAAACGTTGCAAGCGGATTTGCGTCCGTATCAAGTGACCGGCTTCAAATGGCTGAAATTTCTCGCCAACTACGGCTTAGGCGGTATTTTGGCTGATGAAATGGGACTCGGCAAAACGCTCCAGTTGATCACCTTCTTGCTCAGCGAAGTAGAGGAAGGTAAAAATGATGCAAAACCCGCTTTGGTGATTGCGCCGGCTTCACTGATCTACAACTGGAAGTACGAATTCCAAAAATTTGCGCCCCAGCTTCAGATAAGTGTCATCAGCGGCGTGAAGAAGGAGCGAGAAGAGCAGTTGTCTCAATTGCCCGAGAACGGCATTGCGATAACCTCTTATCAAAGTTTCCGGCAGGATATCGAATCTTATCAAAAGTGTGATTTCTATGCGATGATCCTGGACGAATCCCAGTATGTCAATAACTACAATACGAAGACGTTCCGTGCCATAGCGAAGATGAATGCCCGGGTCAATATTGCGTTGAGCGGCACGCCGATCGAGAACAGCGTGACGGAATTCTGGGCGATTTTCCAATTGATTTTGCCGGGATTGTTCCCGAAATTACAAGAATTCAAAAAAATGTCGCTCGAAGATATTTCGAAAACAGCCAAACCCTTCATGTTGCGTAGGCTGAAGGCGGATGTTCTGGGTGATCTCCCGGAAAAATCCGAAGCCGATCTGTATAGCAGTCTCAATCGCGAACAGAAAATCATGTATTTGGCTTATCTCCAACAATTGCAGGAAAAGGTATCTGATTATGACAGTGAAGATTTCCAACGGAACCGAATGGAGATTTTGGCCGGGCTGACCCGTCTGCGTCAAATCTGTTGCGATCCCCGTTTGGTGGATGCAGCCTATGAAGGCGGCTCGGGGAAATTGGAGCAACTGGTCGAAATATTGAAAAATGCTCAAGAGAACAACCAGCATGTTTTGGTGTTTTCACAATTCACATCCATGTTGAAGTTGATCGAAGCAGAGTTGGTCAAGCAAAATTTAAGCCATCTCTATCTCAGCGGAAAAACCCCTCCAGCCGAAAGGATTACGTTGGTCAACCAGTTCAACGAAGGCCACACGGATGTATTTTTGATTTCACTGAAAGCGGGCGGCACCGGGTTGAACCTGACCGGCGCAGACACCGTCATCCTCTTCGATTTATGGTGGAACCCGGCAGTAGAAGAGCAAGCCGCCGGGCGAGCACACCGCATCGGCCAAAAGAAAAACGTGCAGGTGTACCGTTTCATCGCTGAGGGAACCATCGAAGAGAAAATCAATCAGCTGCAGCAGGACAAAAAGATGCTCTTTGATCAGTTGATCGTATCCGAAGGGGAAGAGGCGCTCAGCCGACAACGGTTGACGAACGATGACATCAAGCAGATTTTGGGGATTCAATCCGAGAATAACCAGTGATGAGGCTGTTTGATATCCATTTCCAGAAAAAACACTTGCTTCTTTCAGTATAATTGGATATAATTATCAACGGTGCAAAACCACATTTCACACCTTGATCGATACGGCAGACGTTGCTTATCGGAAGATGAGTTTCTGCTGTAGAAGAAATCGGGGGAGGAAAATAAAAACAAACTTGGAGGAAACAAACATGGCAGTAATTTCAATGAAACAATTATTGGAAGCAGGCGTACACTTCGGTCACCAGACTCGTCGTTGGAACCCAAAAATGAAGAGATACATCTTTACAGAAAGAAACGGTATCTACATCATAGACTTGCAAAAAACTGTAAAATTAGTCGACGAAGCATACAAATATATGCTTAACGTTGCTGAAGAAGGCGGCGTAGCTTTATTCGTAGGGACTAAAAAACAAGCGCAAGATTCAATCAAAGACGAAGCGATCCGTTCAGGTCAATTCTTCGTAAATCACCGTTGGTTAGGTGGTACTTTGACTAACTGGGATACTATCCAAAAACGTATCAAACGTTTGAAATCAATCGAAGCTATGTCTGAAGACGGCACTTTCGAACTACTTCCTAAAAAAGAAGTTTCTATCTTGAAAAAAGAACAAGAACGTTTGGAAAAATTCTTGGGCGGTATCAAAGATATGCCTAGAATCCCGGATGTAATGTTCATCGTTGACCCAAGAAAAGAAAGAATCGCTGTTCAAGAAGCTCACAAATTGAACATTCCTATCGTCGCTATGGTTGACACAAACTGTGATCCAGATGAGATCGACGTAGTAATCCCTTCAAATGATGATGCTATCCGCGCAGTTAAATTGATCACTGCTAAAATGGCTGATGCTTTCATCGAAGGCAACCAAGGAAAAGATCAAGTTGAAATTTCTGTTGAAGAAACTTTTGCAGCTGAAGCTGACGAAGCAACTTCATTAGAAGAAATCGTTGAAGTTGTAGAAGGCAACAACGAATAATATTTCCTATTTAGTTTGAAGTAACGAGCTGTCTCAGAAAAGAAGAAAGATATAGCCAATTTGGCAGCCGACATCTTTTCTATTCTCTTTGGGACAGCTTTTTTTATGAAAAAGAATATTCAGGAGGAATCATAGAATGGCACAAGTAACAGCTAAAATGGTTAAAGAATTACGCGACATGACAGGCGTAGGCATGATGGATGCTAAAAGAGCTCTAGTAGAAGTCGATGGCGACATGGACAAAGCGGTTGACTACTTAAGAGAAAACGGTATGGCTAAAGCAGCTAAAAAAGCTGACCGTATCGCTGCTGAAGGACTTGCAAACGTATTTGTTGACGGAAATACAGCCGTAATCGCTGAAATCAATGCAGAAACTGATTTTGTTGCGAAAAACGACAAATTCCAAAACTTGGTAGCTGACATTACAGCAATCATCGCTAAAAACAAACCAGAAACTGTGGAAGCTGCTTTAGCAATCGAAACTGCTGAAGGTACATTAAACGATGTTATCTTGAGCGCTACTACAATAATCGGCGAAAAAATTACTTTGCGTCGCTTTACTATCGTTGAAAAAACGGATGCTGATGCTTTCGGTGCATACTTACACCAAGGCGGACGTATTGCTGTATTGACATTATTGGAAGGATCTGCTGATGCGGATGCTGCTAAAGACATCTCTATGCACATCGCTGCCATCAATCCTAAATATGTTTCGCGCGACGAAGTTTCTCCAGAAGAACTTGAACATGAAAAGAAAGTTCTGACTGAACAAGCATTGAACGAAGGTAAACCAGCCAATATCGTTGAAAAAATGATCGTAGGCCGTTTGAACAAGTTCTTGAGCGAAATTTCATTGAACGATCAACCTTTTGTTAAAGATCCAGATCAAACAGTTGGACAATTTGCTGCTTCTAAAGGCGGCGCTGTTAAATCATTCGTTCGCTACGCTGTAGGCGAAGGTATCGAAAAACGTTCTGTGGACTTTGCAGAAGAAGTAATGAGCCAAGTTAAAAAATAATGAAAATTGCCCCTTAATTGGGGCTTTTTTATCATAGTCATAAGCCTGATTGATCAGGGGTCAGCCAATTACGGAGGGAAATATAGAATGAGTGAACCAAAATACAAACGCGTTGTTTTAAAACTAAGCGGTGAAGCTTTAGCGGGCAACACTGGTTTCGGAATCAATCCGCCGACGATCGAAGAAATCGTTAAAGAAATCAAAGAAGTACATGACTTGGGCGTGGAAATGGCTATCGTTGTGGGCGGCGGCAATATTTGGCGCGGCACGACAGGCGCTGAAATGGGCATGGAGAGAGCGCAAGCCGACTATATGGGTATGCTTGCGACTGTCATGAATTCTTTGGCTTTGCAGGATGCACTGGAAAATGCAGGCGTTCCGACCCGTGTTCAGACTTCCATCGAAATGAGACAAATTGCCGAACCTTACATCCGCAGACGTGCTGTCCGTCATCTTGAAAAAGGACGCGTTGTGATCTTTGCTGCCGGTACCGGCAATCCTTACTTCTCTACTGATACGACAGCAGCCCTTCGTGCCGCTGAAATCAATGCTGATGTTATTTTGATGGCTAAGAACAATGTTGATGGGGTTTACTCATCCGATCCGATGAAGGACTTGAACGCAACAAAATTCTCTGAATTGACTCATTTGGATGTTATTTCCAAAGGACTGCAAGTAATGGATACTACAGCAAGCTCATTAAGCATGGATAACGACATCCCGCTAGTTGTGTTTAACTTAAACAGACAAGGGAATATTCGCCGTGTTATACTTGGAGAAGATATCGGAACGACTGTTAGGGGGAAATAATCATGGTTAAAGAAATCCTGGATAATGCGACCGACAGAATGAAAAAAACAGAAGCTGCATTGATTCGCGAACTTGGCTCGATTCGGGCAGGCCGCGCGAATGCTAGTCTATTGGATCGCATCGAAGTGGAATACTACGGAACGAACACGCCGGTGAATCAATTGGCTTCCATCACGATTCCTGAAGGACGCATGTTGCTGGTGACACCTTACGATAAATCCAGTATCGGTGATATCGAACGCGCGATTTACCAAAGTGACCTTGGCATCAACCCAGCCAATGACGGGAGTGTCATCCGTTTGGTGATCCCGGCACTGACTTCAGAGCGACGCAAAGAGTTGGCAAAAACCGTCGGCAAAGAAAACGAAGCGGCTAAGGTCTCTATCCGTAATATTCGCCGCGATGCCATCGAAGCGTTGAAAAAAGCAGAAAAGAACAAAGAAATCACAGAAGATGAGTTGCGCACCTATGAAAAGAAAGTGCAAGAGTTGACCGATAAATCTTCCAAAGAAATCGACAAAATAACAGCGGACAAAGAAAAAGAAATTTTGGACGTTTAAAATTTCATCCGTTGAAAAAGAGCCAGGGCACAAATCATTTCGAATGATTTGTGCCCTGGCTTTTTTAAATCAGCCCTCCTACTTAAAAATTTTATAATTTCCTGTTAATCATAGGAATTCGGGCGGGTTTTTGTTAAAATATAGAGAGTTATGAAAAAGTGAGGGATAAAGCATGGCTCTATTCAAGAGTGAGAATCCAAAAACAGAATTGCCGTTCGATGAAAACGGCAGCGTTCCAGCCCATATCGCCATCATCATGGACGGAAATGGCCGTTGGGCAAAGAAAAAATTGATGCCGCGTGTCTATGGACATAAAGAGGGCATGAACACCGTGAAAAGGATAGCCATAGAAGCAAGCCGCCTTGATGTAAAAGTGTTGACGCTCTATGCTTTTTCAACAGAAAACTGGAAACGTCCGACTGATGAAGTCAATTTTTTAATGGGTTTGCCCATCGATTTTTTTGATGTGTTCATGCCGGAATTGATGCAGAACAACATCAAAGTGACGACCATCGGCTGGATCGATCAACTGCCCGAAAAGACACTGAAAGTCGTGCAAAATGCGATTGAAAAAACGAAAGACAATACCGGCTTGATTCTGAATTTCGCATTGAATTACGGTTCCAGGGCTGAAATCCTCCAAGCGACGAAAATGATTGCGGGTGATGTCGCATCGGGAAAGCTTTCGGCAGACGAAATCACCGATGAAATATTCGCCGGATACCTATTCACGAGCGGGCTTGGTGAATGGCAGGATCCCGATTTGCTGATTCGCACCAGTGGGGAAATCCGGTTAAGCAACTTTTTGCTCTGGCAGGCTGCGTACAGTGAAATGTACTTCACGGAAGAATTTTGGCCTGATTTTTCAACAGCCAGCTTGCGGGCTGCGCTAGCAGAATATCAGCATCGCAATCGCCGCTTCGGCGGCATATAGGGAGGATACCATGAAGGAAAGAGTAATCACAGGCATAGTGGCTGCCGCCGTTTTTATCCCATTTTTATGGGTTGGAGGACTGGCGTTGCAACTGCTTATGACAGCAATAGGATTGATAGCTGTCCAAGAATTACTGAAGATGAAAAAGCTGACCATTTTCAGCGTGGAGGGAATCATCACCGCTTTGGCGACCGTCCTTTTGATGTTGCCGGAATCCTACTTGCATTTCATCCCAGACGGCATCGATGCGATGCTTTTGATTTATTTGGAAGCATTGATCCTGTTCGTATTCACAGTGTTCTCAAGAAATGATTTCACCTTCGACGATGCAGCTGCTTCCGTTCTGACTTCCTTATATGTCGGAAGAGGATTCTATTACTTTATGCAGACAAGGGATATCGGATTTTGGATGGTGCTTTTAGTGCTGTTCATCATCTGGGGAACGGATATCGGCGCTTATATGATCGGAAGAAAAATTGGCAAGAACAAATTGGCACCGGCAATCAGCCCCAATAAAACGATCGAAGGCTCAGTCGGCGGATCGATCGCGGCAGTGCTGATCGCCATCGTGTTTTTCCACTACTACAATCCGTTGGGTTTATCGATGGGCCTCCAGATTATGTTGGCAGTCCTGCTTTCGGTCTGCGGGCAGATGGGTGATTTGGTCGAATCGGCATTCAAGCGCCACTTTGGCGTCAAGGATGCCGGGAAGATATTGCCCGGACATGGCGGTATGCTCGATCGTTTTGACAGCACTCTTTTTGTGATGCCTGTGTTCCATATTTTTCTGCATTTCATATTTTAAGAACGGGAAGTCAAGATACAGAAAGGGAGGGATTACATGCTTCAGACAATCATAACGTTCATTATCGTGTTCAGCATATTAGTGATCATCCATGAATTCGGCCATTTCTATTTTGCGAAAAAAGCGGGTATTTTGGTTCGTGAATTCGCAATCGGTATGGGGCCGAAAATCTTCTCTCATCGCAAAAACGGAACGACCTATACGATCAGAATGCTGCCTATAGGCGGATACGTGCGGATGGCAGGCATCGGAGATGAGGATACCGAGTTAAAACCCGGTATGCCGCTTAACATATCGCTTGACGAGGCACAACAAGTCACTCAAATAGATTTAAGCAATAAACAGCATTTGCATGCTGTTCCGATAGAATTACTGGAAGCTGATCTGGAACAGGCGCTCTTCATTAAGGGCATCATTCCGGGAAGTTCGGAACCCGTTACCTATGAAGTCAAACGCGATGCGACAATCATCGAAGCGGATGGAACAGAGGTTCAGATCGCGCCCATCGATGTGCAATACCAATCAGCTCCCTTGCTGAAACGGATGATGACAAACTTTGCCGGACCGATGAATAATTTTATTTTGGGTATTGCGGTATTCATCACGATTGCGTTCGTGCAAGGCGGCGTTACGGTCAACGATAATCGCCTAGGCGAAATCCAACCTGACAGCCCGGCGGAAGCAGCCGGATTGCGGGAGGATGACGAAGTCTTGGCTGTGAATGGCGAAGAAATCGCTGAATGGACGGAACTGGTTGCATCCATCCAAGCTAATCCGGGCAATGAAATCACACTAACAGTTGTGACTGAAAATCAAGAAGCGCGTGATGTGCTTATCACGCCCGAAACGAAAACCGATGAACAAGGCAATGATTATGGGCTGATCGGTGTTGCTCCTCCTATGGATCGCACGGTGATGGCTAAAATCAGTTACGGTTTTGAAGAATTTTGGTTGATAGCCACTTCCATCTTTGGATTGGTCTTCTCCATGTTCAGGACCGGCTTCCAAGCCGATTCTTTCGGCGGGCCTGTCGCCATCTATGCGGCAACGGAACAAGTCGTTGATTATGGCTTTCTGAGCGTGCTCAGTTTCTTGGCCTATTTGAGCATCAACCTCGGTGTCGTGAATCTATTGCCGATTCCGGCATTGGATGGCGGGAAACTGCTGCTGAACGTGGTGGAAGGCATCAGAGGCAAGCCGCTGGATCCTGAGAAGGAAGGCATCATCACTGCTATCGGAATGGGGCTTTTGCTCCTTCTGATGGTCATCGTCACTTGGAACGACATCCAAAGATTTTTCTTTGGGCAATAAGTAGGAAGTTAATAAGAAGATTCAAAGAAAGGAAAGTTCATTCTTTGGATCTTTTTGTTTGTTAGTTAAGAAGGAGCGATCAAATGGCATTATCGAAACATGAATTGTTCCAGCAGATGCTGGAACAGATAAATCTGCATCACAAGCCGGAGTATCTGCCGTATTTTGAAAACGGGGAAATCGAACAGGTCATCGTGCATAAAAAATCCAAATTATGGTCCTTCCAGTTCGTTTTTGACAACGTTCTGCCTTTCGAAGTGTTCAATGCTTTGATGAACCATATGAAAATAAAGTTCCAATCCATTGCAACGATCGATTTTCAAATCAAAACAAGGAAACCAATCTTGACGAACGAGAGTATTCTGGATTATTGGGAAACGGTCGTCCAGCGAAGCAACATATCCTCGCCGCTTGTCCAGACGCTTTTTGCCAAACACACGCCCGTCGTCCTGAACAACAAAGTTGTGATCAATGTTGAAAATGAGATCACCAAAAATCATTTAGCGGACAACTATCTGTCCGTTATCCAACAAAATTATCTCGTCTTGGGGTTCCCGAGTTTCCAGATTACGATTGAAGTGGACGAAGAAGCATCCGAAGCCAGAATGGCGCAATATCTGGCAAGAAAACAAGAGCAGGATGAAATGTTGGTCAAACAAGCAGAAGAAGCCATCAAACAAAACCAACAGGACAGACAACGCAGCGACGGCTCGCAGTCGAAAGGCGGCAACAACGGTCCCCTGCTGATCGGCAGACAAATTTCAGGCAAGGAAGAAATCAAGCAGATGGCTTCGATCACCGAAGAAGAGCGTTCCGTTGTCATCGAAGGTTACATTTTCGACAGCGAAATCCGTGAACTGCGCTCCGGCCGAAAACTGCTCGTATTCAAAATGACGGATTACACTTCCTCGTTTTCGGTGAAGCTGTTCTCGTCAAATGAAACAGATGAACAGAACTTCGAGCTGGTCAAAAAAGGCATCTGGGTGCGCGTACGCGGGAGTGTCCAAGAAGACACATTCATGCGTGACTTGGTTGTGAATGGCCGCGACGTCAATGAGGTGGCGCATGCGGAACGGAAAGATCGTGCGCCTGAGGACGAAAAAAGGGTCGAATTGCATCTGCACTCAAATATGAGTCAAATGGATGCCACCAATGGCATCGGTGATTTTGTCAAACAGGCAGCAAAATGGGGGCACAAAGCCATCGCGTTGACTGACCATGCCGCCGCGCAAGGCTATCCCGACGCCCATGCAGCCGGGAAAGCGAATAACGTGAAAATATTGTACGGGGTTGAAGCTTACGTCGTCGATGATGGTGTTCCGATTGCCTATAATCCGGTCCATGAGGATCTCAGCGAAGCAATCTATGTAGTTTTCGACGTGGAGACGACGGGCTTGTCGGCAGTATACGATAAGATCATCGAGTTGGCTGCCGTAAAAATGTACAAAGGAAATGTCATCGAGACATTCGAAGAGTTCATCAATCCAGGGCATCCGTTATCTCAGACGACCATTCAATTGACCGGCATAACCGATGACATGGTGCGCGACTCCAAACCGGAAAAAACGGTGTTGGAGGAATTCGCGGCATTCTCAGAAGGATCCATTCTTGTAGCCCACAATGCCAGTTTTGACATGGGCTTCCTGAACAACAGTTATGAACGCCATGGTATGCCAGAGGCGCCACATCCGGTGATTGATACATTAGAAATGTCCCGTTTCCTGCATCCGCAGTTGAAATCCCATCGTTTGAATACGTTGGCGAAACGCTATGGTGTCGGCTTGGAACAGCATCACCGAGCAGTATATGATTCAGAAACAACCGGGGCACTCTGCTGGATATTCCTGAAGGAAGCACGCGAAGAGCATAACATCTTGTTTCATGATGACCTCAACAAATATATTGGCGGCGGCGATTCTTACAAACGTGCACGGCCGTTCCATGCAACGATTCTGGCAAAAAATCAAGATGGGCTGAAGGACCTGTTCAAAATCATATCAGCTTCAAATATCGAGTATTATTACCGGACACCGCGTCTTCCGCGCAGCGTCCTGCAGGCGATTCGAGGAAACTTATTGATCGGTTCTGCCTGCAGCGCAGGCGAGATCTTCGAGGCGATGATGCAAAAAGGGGCAGAGGTGGCAAAGGAAAAAGCCAAGTTCTATGATTACATCGAAGTCATGCCGAAAGAGGTTTATGCACCGCTCATCACGAAGGAATTAGTCAAGAATGAAAGCGATCTGGAGGATATCATCACTCAAATCGTTGCCATCGGGGATGAACTGGGAAAAACGGTCGTCGCAACCGGGAATGTCCATTATCTGAACAAGGAGGACGCCATCTACCGGGAAATATTGATTGGGTCCTTGAAAGTGAACCAAGGGAAAGTTCTGCATATGCCGGAAGTCCATTTCCGGACGACAGATGAGATGTTGGACTGCTTCTCTTTTCTGGGAAAAGAGAAGGCCAAGGAAATCGTCATATATAATACCCAAAAAATTGCTGACAGCACTGAAGTGATCGTTCCGATCAAGGATCAATTGTATACACCGAACATGGAAGGTGCGAACGAGGAAGTCACGCGACTTTCCTATGACGAAGCCAAGCGTCTCTATGGCGAAGAACTCCCAGAACTGGTCGAAAAGAGGCTGGAGAAGGAGCTCAACTCGATCATCGGCAACGGCTTCTCGGTTATCTATCTGATTTCCCAAAAATTGGTGCTGAAGAGCAACCAAGACGGCTATTTGGTTGGTTCCCGGGGCTCGGTCGGCTCAAGTTTCGTAGCCACCATGACCGGGATAACGGAGGTCAACCCTTTGCCGCCGCATTACCGCTGTCCGGAATGCAAATATTCCTATTTCTATGAAGACGGATCGATTGGTTCCGGCTACGACTTGGAAAAAAAGGACTGCCCGAAATGCGGGACAGACATGGACCGCGATGGGCACGACATCCCGTTCGAAACCTTCCTTGGTTTCTACGGAGACAAAGTACCCGATATCGATTTGAACTTCTCAGGGGAATATCAAGCGCAGGCCCACGCCTATACCAAGGAGCTTTTTGGGGAGGAGTATGTGTACCGTGCCGGGACGATCGGTACCGTTGCGGACAAGACGGCCTTTGGATATGTAAAAGCCTATGAACGGGATCATAACTTCAGATTCTCATCGGCTGAAATCGATCGGTTGGCAAAAGGCTGCACGGGCGTCAAACGGACGACCGGACAGCATCCCGGTGGCATCATCGTCATTCCGGACTACATGGACGTCTATGATTTTACACCTATCCAGTTCCCGGCAGATGCCCAGGATTCTGAGTGGAAAACGACCCACTTCGACTTCCACTCCATCCATGATAACGTGCTGAAATTGGATATACTGGGACACGACGATCCAACCGTAATCCGCATGCTCCAGGATCTATCCGGAATCGATCCGCAAACAATCCCGCCTAATGATCCGGATGTCATGAAGATATTCAGTGGCACCGAAGTGTTGGGTATCACGCCGGACCAGATATTCAGTAAAACCGGAACCCTCGGAATACCTGAATTTGGTACGCGCTTCGTCCGGGGAATGTTGGAGCAAACGAGTCCAAACACCTTTGCAGAGTTGCTGCAAATTTCGGGCCTTTCCCACGGGACGGATGTCTATCTGGGCAATGCCGAAACGCTCATCCGTGAGAACAACATCCCGCTGGCGGACGTTATCGGCTGTCGTGACGACATCATGGTATATCTGATCCATCACGGCATGGATGACGGTCTGGCCTTCAAAATCATGGAAAGTGTCCGTAAAGGGAAAGGGATTCCTGATGATTGGCAGGCGGACATGAGGGCAAAAGAAATACCCGAATGGTACATCCAATCGTGCCTGAAGATCAAATATATGTTCCCGAAAGCCCATGCTGCCGCGTACGTCTTGATGGCTTTGCGCGTTGCTTATTTCAAAGTGCACCAGCCAATCCGTTATTACTGTGCCTTCTTCTCCGTGCGCGCGCAGGATTTCGATTTGGTCGCGATGACGCAAGGGAAAGAAATGATCAAGACCCGCATGAAAGAAATCATGGATAAGGGTTTGGAAGCCTCGGTCAAGGAAAAAAGTTTACTGACCGTATTGGAATTGGCGAACGAAATGGTCGAGCGCGGCTTCACCTTCAAGATGGTCGATCTCGATAAATCGCATGCAAATAATTTCGTGATAGAAGGGGATACGCTGATTGCACCATTCCGGGCTATTCCGGGATTGGGCGGCAACGTGGCGAACCAAATCGTTCAAGCGAGGGAATCCCAACCGTTCCTGTCCAAAGAGGACTTGGCCACGCGAGGGAAAGTTTCAAAGACGATCATCGATTACATGAATGAAAATGGCGTGTTGAAAAACTTGCCTGATGAAAATCAACTTTCTTTATTTGATTTTTAGGGGAAGGCTATTCCAAAGCCATTAGATTGGTAAGTCCTTGCATTTACTGACACAATGGTGTATGATTATATGAGAATAAGTCGTCGGATGGAGTGAGCGGAAACGCTCACTCTTTTTACGCAGTCAGCCAATGTATGACAGTGGTGTAGGATTGATAAAGGAGGATTTCTGTGAGTCGTGTAGTAGATGAAGTTCGAGTAGTGGTTCAACCAATAGTTGATGAACAGAATTTAGAATTAGTGGATATGGAATTTTTGAAGGAAGGGAAAAACTGGTTCCTCAGAATCTATATAGATAAGCCAGGCGGCATCGATATCGAAGAGTGTGCATTAATCAGCGAAAAGGTCAGTGAAGCGTTGGATGCCATCGACCCTGACCCGATCCCGCAAGCGTATTTCCTGGAGGTGTCCTCACCAGGAGCAGAGCGTCCATTAAAGACTGAAGCAGATATGCAGAATGCCATCGGTAAATACGTGCATCTGTCCTTTTATCAGGCGATTGATGGTGAGAAATTCTACGAAGGAACGTTGAAGGAAATAAATGACGAGTCCGTCGTATTGACGATCAGAATCAAAACCAGAACAAAAGATATCGAAATCGAAAGAAAACAGATCGCAAACGCAAGATTGGCTATCCAATTTTAATCATTTTTTTGAGATAGGAGTGAACGAATAATATGAGCAAAGAAATGTTAAGTGCTCTTGAAGTGTTGGAAAAAGACAAAGGTATTTCAAAAGAGATTGTCATCAGTGCGTTGGAAGCTGCGCTTGTGTCTGCATACAAACGTAATTATGGTCAGGCCCAAAACGTTGAAGTGGAATTCGATACGAAAAAAGGGGACATCCATGTCTACGCTGTTAAAGAAGTAGTGGATATGGTGTTTGATTCGACTTTGGAAGTAAGTCTGGAGGATGCTTTGCAGATCAATAAAGCATACGAATTAGGCGACAAGATCCGTTTTGAGGTCACTCCCAAAGATTTCGGAAGGATTGCCGCTCAGACAGCCAAGCAAGTCATCATGCAACGTATCCGTGAAGCGGAACGCAGCATCGTCTACAATCAATTCATCGCATATGAGAATGACATTTTGACGGGTGTCGTCGAAAGAATGGACAGCCGGTACATTTACGTGAGCCTTGGGAAAATTGAAGCGGTATTGTCCAAGCAGGAGCAGATTCCGAATGAAACGTTCCAGCCGCACGACCGCATCAAAGTGTACATCACAAAAGTCGAAAACACCTCGAAAGGGCCGCAAGTTTTTGTCAGCCGCAGTCATCCCGACTTGCTGAAGCGCTTGTTTGAGCAAGAAGTTCCGGAAATCTTCGATGGTGTAGTCGAAATCGTTTCGATCGCCCGTGAAGCTGGAGACCGTTCAAAAGTAGCCGTGCGCTCACGCGATAAGAACGTCGACCCTGTCGGAACCTGCGTAGGACCAAGAGGTCAGCGTGTCCAAGCAATCGTAAACGAATTGCGCGGAGAAAATATGGATATCGTTGAATGGAATGAAGATCCGTCGATTTACATCGGAAATGCATTGAATCCAGCACAAGTCGTGAATGTAGATTTTCATCAAGCGGACGGCAGTTGTACTGTCATCGTTCCGGATTATCAACTATCATTGGCAATCGGTAAAAAAGGTCAAAATGCGCGCTTGGCGGCAAAATTGACAGGCTATAAAATCGATATCAAGTCCGAAACGGAGTATAATAAGTTATTGATGGAATCCGGTGCTCAAAAAGTTGCAGTCGATGATGAAGATGCTGATATGCTTCATTCTTTCGCTGGCTTGGATAAGATGTTCCCGGCTGAGGAAGTCGCTGAAGATATCGCTGTTCCAGCGGAAGAAACGGATTATGCGGAAGCATACGAAAATGATGAACAAATCCTTGATCCTGAAGATGTAGAGCAGCTGATCTCGGAAGTCGAGACAGATCCGGAACAAAGCTATGATGAACTAGCAGAGGACCATCAAGACTAATCAGTGAGGTGAAGGTTTATGAAGACAAGAAAAGTTCCGATGAGGAAATGTGTCGTCTCCAACGAGATGAAACCAAAAAAAGAATTAGTCCGAATCGTAAAAAATCAAGCAGGTGAAATCGCCATTGACCCTACTGGCCGCATGAATGGTCGTGGAGCCTATGTCTCTCTGGAACCTGCATTGGTGCAGAAAGCTTGGAAGCAACACATTTTGGACAAACATCTTGAGACCGCGATCAGTGATGCTTTCTATCAAGAGTTGTTCGATTATGTTGAACACCAAAAAGCAAGGAGCTTATTATGACACCTGAAGATAAGATGTTGAATTTGCTGGGCTTGGCATTGCGCGCCGGCAGATTGATCACAGGTGAAGAAATGACCATCAAGTCCATCCAAAAAAATGAAGCAGTCTTCGTCCTTTGTGCGACGAACTGCAGCGATAACACCAAAGAAAAATTAGAAAACAAATGCCGCTATTATGAAGTCCCGTTCCTAGTGCATTTCACTTCGGAACAAATCAGTCAAGCAATAGGCAAGTCCCGTTCCATTTGCGCCTTGACCGATAGAGGATTCGCCAAAAGTTTCATGCGGCTGAAAGGAACAAAGTAATGAGATAAGGGAAGGTGATGACATGGAAAAAAAACGTGTCTACGAGTATGCAAACGAACACAAGATACCAAGTAAAACGGTGTTGGATAAAGCAAAACAATTGGGGATCGATTATCATAGCCATATGTCAACCATGGAAGACGGAGACATCAAAAAGTTGAACCAATCCATCTCTTCCCCTGCGGGAAACCAGGTTGCCAAGCCAAGTGCACCGCAAACCAATGCGACACAGAACAAGCAACCAGCAGACAACAAAAAGTCGCCTGCAACCGGAACACATAAACCTACTGATAAGAGTGAACTGAGGAAAAAAACAGACATGAAAGATAAACCATCGAATCCTTCTCCGAATCAAAAAAACGGTTCCGAAAATAAAGGACAAGCAAGAAACGCTTCAGAAAAGAATACAAATCGGCCGGCGCAAGCCACAAGCCAAGCTGGACAAAATCGTCCAAATACTAAAATGAATCGAGTTGACTCTGTTTCGCCAAACAAATCAAATGATAAACCAGTGCAGAAAACTGCAAACACTAATACTACTACTAATGCGCCAGCCAAATCAAGCCGTCCATCTTACGGTCAAAATTCAGGCGGATCCAATCCACGCAGTCAAGGAAATCAAGGGAGAGGCAATAATCCCTACAACAAAAATAAGCGCTCAAAATTCAAAAAAGGCGCCACCAAGCAAGGACCGGCAGTACCGCCACGCAAATTCCGCGAGTTACCGGAAACTTTCGTCTATACAGACGGCATGAATGTAATGGAAGTTGCCAAAAAACTGCACCGTGAACCAGCGGAAATCATCAAAAAATTATTCCTGATGGGCATCATGGTCACTCAAAACCAAGCATTAGGCAAAGACGCTTTGGAATTGTTGGCTACTGATTATGGCATCGAAGCCGAAGAAAAAGTCGTTCAGGATATTTCCGATTTGGACAGCTATTTCGAAATCGAAGAAAATCCGGAAGACTTAGTCTCAAGACCACCTGTTGTAACTATCATGGGTCACGTCGATCACGGTAAAACGACGCTTTTGGATTCACTGCGCAATACAAACGTAATCCAAACCGAAGCAGGCGGAATCACGCAGCATATCGGCGCTTATCAGGTAAAAATCGATGGCAAGCCGATCACGTTTTTGGATACACCTGGACATGCTGCCTTCACGACCATGCGTGCCCGCGGAGCGGATGTCACAGATATCACGATCATCGTTGTCGCAGCTGATGACGGTGTGATGCCACAGACAATCGAAGCTATCAGCCACGCAAAAGCGGCTGATGTTCCTATCATTGTTGCCGTGAATAAAATCGACAAACCGACTGCAAATCCAGATCGCGTTATGCAGGAACTATCCGACCAAGGTTTGGTTCCGGAAGCTTGGGGCGGCGAAACGATTTTCGTCAACATCTCAGCTAAGTTCGGTCAAGGGATCGAAGAATTGTTGGAAATGATTTTGTTGGTTGCTGAAGTCCAGGAATTGAAAGCTAATCCGAATCGTTTAGCGATCGGTTCCGTAATCGAAGCCCGTTTGGATAAATCCAAAGGACCGATTGCTACCGTGTTGGTGCAGTCAGGTACTTTGAAAATTGGCGATCCGATCGTAGTCGGTTATACTCATGGTCGCGTCCGCGTAATGACCAACGATCAAGGCAGACGCGTAAAAACGGCTGGACCTGCAATGCCTGTCGAAATCACAGGTTTGAATGCAGCACCGCAAGCCGGGGATCACTTTGTTGTCTTTGAAGATGAGAAGACAGCGCGTCAGGCCGGTGAAGAACGTGCGAAACGTGCCCTTATGGAACAACGTTCAACGCAGAATCGCGTGACTTTGGATAACTTGTTCTCCAGCTTGAAAGACGGAGAACTCAAAGATGTCAATGTCATCATCAAGGCTGACGTGCAAGGTTCAGTTGAAGCCTTGGCTGCGAGCTTACAAAAAATCGAGGTCGAAGGTGTCCGCGTCAAGATTGTTCACTCGGCGGCAGGCGCAATCAACGAGAGTGACGTTACCTTGGCGGCAGCCAGCAACGCGATCATGATCGGATTCAATGTCCGTCCGACTCCTCAGGCGAAAATCCAAGCGGACAGTGAAAATGTGGACATCCGTCTGCACCGTATCATCTACAACGCCATCGATGAAATCGAAACAGCGATGAAGGGCATGCTGGATCCTGAATTCGAAGAGCAAGTAACCGGTCAAGCGCTTATCCGTGAAACTTATAAAGTTTCTAAAGTCGGCACAATCGGTGGAGCTTTCGTAACGGATGGCTACATCGGAAGAAGCAGCAGTATCCGTATCATCCGCGACAACATCGTCATTTTCGACGGCAAACTTGCCAGCTTGAAGCGATTCAAGGATGATGCCAAAGAAGTTAAAAAAGGCTTCGAATGTGGTGTGATGATCGAAGATTACAATGATATCCGCATCGATGATGTCATCGAAGCATACCATATGGTTGAAATCAAGAAATAAATCGCAACAGCAATAAAGCAAGTGAGAGGTGAACCGATATGGCTAATTTCAGAGCCGGAAGAATAAAGCAAGAAATACAACGCGAAGTGAATGATATCCTGGCTAAGCGTGTAAAAGATCCGCGTGTTGCGAATGTGAACATCACTGATGTGGAAATCACCGGTGATTTGCAACAAGCAACCATCTATTACAGCACATTGTCGGAACTTGCCAGCGATCGTGAAAAAACGCAACTAGGATTGGATAAGGCTACTGGCCTTGTCCGCAAGGAACTAGGGACGCGTCTGACACTTTACAAGACACCAGAATTGATCTTCAAACGAGATGAATCGGTGGCTTACGGCAGCAAGATCGATGAATTGATCCGCAAGATGCACGAGGACGAAAAAAAATAGATTTCATATTTTCGCACTAAAAGACAGACACAACGATCGTAATGATCATTGTGTCTGTCTTTTTTTGCATAACGATCACAAATCAGCTCCTAAAGGCACATAAAATTGCCCGGAGTAGATTTTTGCGAGCGCATTGACTCCAGAATGCGTCGTTTGACTATACGTGCTTACAGATCAAATTTAGCGGGTTTTAGAGTTGGGTCCAATCTGTTCTAACCGAAATGCCATATATTGGAAAATGCAAAAGAAGGATATGGCAAAATTAAAAAAATATTCTGGACAGCTCCTGATTGCGGGAAGCAATCTGATTGGTTGGGATTTTCTAATCATTAAGTGGTGAAACTGCCATAAAGTCAACTGATCGCCAATTATCCATTTAATCGATCCGGCCTAGAGTATCGTACAAATTGCGAATGATGTGAAGGTAAAAATCCGTAAACCAAAAATGGAAGCGCTATATACGAATTATTTTGTGAATAATCGAATTAACATTAAGAAATTGCTATTGTAATTTGTTTCTAACTTTGCTTTAATAAAAGTTAAATATTACACAATGGGGAGATCCAAAAAATGATTGAATTTAAGAATGTCAACAAGTATTACGGCAGTTTCCACGCTTTGAAAAATATCAATGTCAGGTTTAATCAAGGAGAAGTGACCGTCATACTTGGTCCATCTGGTTCCGGTAAAAGCACCTTGATCCGCTGCATCAATGGATTGGAGGAAATATCCGAAGGCGAATTATTGATCGAAGGGGTTAATATCCACGACAAAAACACCAACATCAACTTGATCCGTCAGGAAGTCGGTATGGTGTTCCAGCATTTCAATTTATATCCGCATAAAACAGTGTTGGAAAATATCACTTTGGCTCCGATCTTCAAGTTGAAGAAATCCAAAACAGAGGCTATCGAGCAGGCCGAAAAACTTTTGGACAAAGTGCAGCTGTTGGATAAAAAGGACATGTATCCGAATCAGTTGTCCGGAGGGCAGAAACAGCGTGTCGCAATTGCGCGCGGTTTGGCAATGAATCCGAAAGTGCTGCTGTTTGATGAGCCGACTTCTGCACTGGACCCTGAAACGATTGGAGAGGTATTGAAGGTCATGTCGGACCTTGCCAAAGAGGGGATGACGATGATTGTGGTGACCCATGAAATGGGCTTTGCGCGCGAGGTTTCCGACCGTACGTTGTTCATGTCAGATGGCGAAATCCTGGAAGACCGCCCGAGCGAGTCCTTTTTCTTGGATCCTCAAGACGAACGAGCCAAGCAGTTCCTCAGCAAAGTTATCAACCACTAATTTAAAGTCGAAAATAAGGAGCAATGGTATGATTAAAGTTACGAAGAAAAAAGTGCTCTTGACAAGTGCGCTGTCGCTGCTTCTGATGAGCGGCTGCATGAAAGTTTCGGATAAAAGCGTGATGGAGCGCATAGAAAGCGGGGACAAGAAAATTGTCTGGGCCACCAACGTTACCACACCCTTAGTAGGGCAATTGAATGTAGAGACAGGTGAAGTAGCCGGGTATGATTCTGATGTTGCGCGCGCGCTGACTGAAGTGATCACTGGGTCTGCTGAAAATGCGGTTTTTGTTGAGGTATCTAGTCAGAACCGGGTGGCATTTGTAAAGAACAACATAGCGGATGCCGTCATCAGTACGATGACGATTACAGACGAAAGAGAAAAGCAAGTTGATTTTACGGACTCCTATTATATCGGCGGTCAAGCATTGATCGTGCCCGAGGACAGCGAAATCCAAGCGATCGAGGATTTGACTGCCGACACGATTGTCGCAGGAGCCAAAGGAACAACGATGATGATCAATATGAAGACGATTGCGCCGCAAGCCCCGACAAGGGAATATGACACGGAATCCGAAGCCTTTACGACTTTGATTGCCGGCCAAGCTGATGCCTACACATCCGACAATGTCGTTTTGATGGGGATGATGTCGAAAACGGCCGGTTTCCGATTTGCCGGCGGAAGAATCACCGATGAACCATACGGAATCGCGCTCAACGAGGATGAGGACGCATTCCGGGAAGCATTAAACGAAGCAATCGCAATCATTCGAGAAAACGGCACTTTAGCGGAAATCGAAGATAAGTGGTTCGGCGACTATTACTAAGGAGTGCGAAAAATGATTGAAATATTAACGGAGCATTATAGTACATTACTAACAGCTTTTTGGCACACTTTGGCCATCAGCATGGTTTCGATGCTGCTGAGTTTGCTTTTCGGAACCATTTTGGCCATGTTCCATGTTGCCAAGAACAAGACTTTGAATAAAATCAGCGGCTATTACGTGGAATGCTTCAAAAATATTCCGCTGCTGGTCATCACCATGTTTTTCTACATTGCCATTCCGATGGCGTTGGACATCAAAGTGAACGGAATGATTGCCGGGGCGATCGGCTTGGTCATCTACTCGACCTCGTTCATCGCGGAAATCGTGAGGACCGGAATCCAAGCGGTACCGGCCGGCCAGCTGGAAGCTGGGCTTGCTTCAGGCTTCTCCTACTGGGAAACGATGTACCATATCGTATTGCCGCAAGCTTTCAAAATCGTCATCCCGCCGTTAGGGAATCAATTCATTACCTTGGTGAAGGATTCCTCGGTTTTAGGCTTCGTAGCCGGAATGGATTTGATGTACTACGGGGACCTAATAGCAGGCGAAACATTCAATATGATGGGCTCCTATCTGGTCATCAGCATGTTCTATGTGATCATCACGCTGCCTTTGAATTACCTGATGGCGCATATTGAACGAAAAATGGAAATGGCATAGGGGGACAATGAAGATGTTTGATATTACAGGTGCCTTGTCAAATGGCAATTTTATTTATCTGATGAAGGGCGTAGGCAGCACACTATCTTTCTCCGTACTGGCCATCGCAATCAGTTTCATCATCGGCTTAGGACTCGGGGTCATCCGTTACATGAAGGTTCCGGTCGCGTCGAATGCTCTCGGCTTCCTTATGGACGTCATCCGCAGCGTGCCTTTGCTCTTGATTATCGTGGTCTTCTATTTTGGTTTTCCGCAGTTAGGCTATCGTTTCAGTGCCTTTGGAGCGGCATTGATCGCCTTCGTTGTGTTCGAATCATGCATGATCGCAGAAATCGTACGCGCCGGACTGAAATCAGTCGCAGTGGGGCAAATGGAAGCGGGGCTTTCGACTGGGTTCACTTTTGCCGAGACGATGCGGCACATCATCATACCGCAAGGCGTCCGTTCGATGGTTCCGTCTTTGGTGTCGCAATTCATTTCTTTGATCAAGGATACCTCCCTGACGACGATCATCTCGTTTTCGGAGCTGACTTATCGCTCAAAGATCATCTATTCGATGGATTCGGCCTATGTATTGCCGATGTACGTCATCATGGCTTTCCTGTACTGGATCATTTGCCACACGCTTTCGAAGGCTTCCAAACGCTTTGAAGTCGATTATTGATTCTACTTATTGAAAAAATGAAAAGAATAGGGTCCCGGGATAAAACCGGAATCCTATTCTTTTGTCTGCGTTTCCGTCTGATTGGGCGTCCCTGCTGCAATGTAGATGGCTTGTTTGTCCATCTGTTCCCAGGTCAGGATAAAGTTCTGCCGATCGACTTTCAAAAAAAATACGATTTTGATGTTAAAATAGGATTGACCTACCCTATCTTTATTGTCCATAATGATAAAAGTCAGATTGAAGAATAAATGGACAACAATAAAGTTGTCTGATGGAGGATATTATGATCTGGAGTAAGATGAAGCCGCTGCTGGAGAACTTCCTCGCGCCTGCGATGGCGGACAGAGTGGGGTACCTATCCACTAGCTACCGCTATTCACCCGATAAAAACGGCCAGTGCTGCATAGCCGTGGACAATAAAAAAATCTTCAACATGAAGGACGGAACGACTGGGATGAAGTGGTACCAGTCGGAACAGGATATCAAAAATGATCCCGCCGTCGTGATTCCGCTCAGCGAGGCCGAAATTGAGCATATCAGGCAGGAAACCGGCGGAAAAGTGCCGGAAGAACGGTTGGCAGTGATCGCGAGGGACCGCAAACTGTTGGCTTACGCGAAGGATACGATTGCCGCCCAAGTGGCTTTAAGCAAATCTGATTTCTACAAAACCGCAAATGTGTTTCTTACCCAACCCATCGAAGCCAGTCTTGCCAGTACGGATATATTATTGAATTGTTTGGCGTTGCTGGACAGGCGCATCGGCAAAAAGCGAATCATGGACATGGAAAAATCCGTAAAAATGAAGCATCCGATTGTGCAATACTTCTACAGCTTAAGACGCGCCGCGATTTAGTGGCTGGTGCAGAAACAAAAAAGGAACCGCTCAAGCTAGTCAGCTGAGCGATTCCTTTTTTGTTTCAGTAAAATCCGTTAATTAGTTTCAAACAATAATTGTGCCCGTTTCTTTTCGAACCTTTGGTAAATACCGCTGCCGAGAAGCCCGAAGAGAATCGGTCCAATGATCAGCAACAAGGCTTGGACATATTCTCCGGTATGGAACGGCTGATACACTTGGAAAGTGATGGCGATTAAGGTAGCCGTGCAGACGCTCAGCGAGCAAAGGTACCCTTGCCAGTGCGAAGCAATCAATGAATGCTTCAGCAGTCCAGGGTTCTTGATGCGATAGAACGGATAACTTGCGGCTACGACGAAATATGGAATGGCGCGGGCTACATTTGTCATATAGGTCAATTGATTGAATAATGCACCTAAAATGGTACTATTTAAAGATAATCCAATGATGCATACAGAAACAACCCCGGCTTGGATCCAAAGCGCCGTTTGCGGCATTTCTTTTTGATTGATTTTTGTCAGGAATTGCGGCCAGATTTCCTTTGGCGTTCCTTGAATCAAACTTTTTAACGGAGTGTAGGTGATGGACGACAACAACCCAATATAGGCTACGAACAAGGTAAAGGCAGTGTAGCGTATGAACGCTTGATAAAGGAACGTCTGAGCGGCTGCTGAAAGACCGAATGAAATGCTGATGTTATTGGCCAGGCTACCCATCAAGCCGTACATCAGATTCCCCAGGTGAAATTGATCGGTTTCGCGCAGCACATTCAGGTTGTTTGCGCCGCTCCAAAGCATGATGCCACCGAAATAGAGGACGACGATGATCGCGGCACTGATGATCAGCGCTTTTGGGAATTTCTTTCTTTGTTCGCCGGATTTGTCGACCAGGCTGGCGATTGTGTCGAGCCCGCCGAATGCGGTGATGGCGAAAATAAAGAAGGGCAACTGCGAAAGGAATGAGTCACTGGTTCCTTTGAAGAAACTCGGGGCGGCCAAACTCTGTTGCATGTTTTGCAAGATGAGTTGCGGATTGTTCACCATCAGCAACAGGTTGCCAATCCCGGAAATGAGCAACAGACCGACCATTGCATAACTACTTGTCTTCAGAAATGAAAAGACGGCTTGGTGTCCACGGTTGATCACCCAAGTCATGCAGAATACGGCGAAAAGCGAGAGCACCATGATCCAGTACGCTGTGTCGATTCCGAACCATTGCTCGGCGGAGGTCAAATCCTGTCCGAAAAGCATGATGGTAAATGGAATCAACAATTTCATGAATAGGCTGATGATCCATGTGAAATAGCTGCAGTACCACAGGAAAGCCGTGATGAAGGCGACTTTGGGTGAAAAAGCATCTTTCAGCCAAGCATATATGCCACCGGTGCGATTCGAATAACTTCGCGTATATTCTGATACAATAAGGGCATAGGGGATAAAATAAAAAAACGCGCTGATCAAAAACCAAGGGAATGCTTTCAGACCCATCATGAAAAAAGAGGACGACATACTTGAAAAAGAGTATACTGTCATGACGATGATCAGAATCAGATTGAAAAATGATAGACTTTTGATTTGTTTCATAATAAACTCCTTAGTAAATAATTTACTTCCAACAATTGGTATCATCATAGTAACTTTTTGGAAAAAGGGCAACAGAAATCCACAGATTTCGAAAAATATAGGGAATTGGAGTAGTGAACTATGTCACAAATGGATGTGTGGTTGGAAGAGCAAAGAAAGGAATGGCAAGCGGATTTTTTGGGTTTGGCCCAGGATGTTGCCCCGCCCTGCCAACAAACCGAATTGCGCTGGACGCATGTAGCCGGAAATACAAGTGATCACTACAAATCCATTCGCTTGCGGATCGGCAAGGGCATCGCTGGTGAAGTTTGGCGCACAGGCAGGGAACAACGCGCCACTGATATTCAATCAGACAGTCAAAATCTTTTGAAGTATCCAATCGCAAGGCTCGAGCAGCTAGATATGACAATCGGTATTCCGATAATGAAGAACGGCATCATCCGAGCAGTTTTGTTGCTGGGGTACCGCAAACCGATCGATTCCGATAGGCCAGACGTGGTTGCTGTCTATGCAGGTTTGCCAGGTTTAACGGCCCTGTTGGAAGAGGTGGGGCAAATAGATGACTAATCTGAAGGAACGCATTCCCCAATTTTTGCCCCAACCGACTTGGCTCATGGATGCTGACTATAATGTAGTCGAAAAAAATGCCCAGGCAGAAAAGTTCGAGAAAGATTATGTTGTTTTAATGGAATATGCGGTGCAGGTAGCCAAGGGCACTTGTTGCGCTTTCCATACCGATAAAACAGCATGCAAAAACTGTCCGCTCGAGAATAAATGGGCTGCCTCGGATGGTTTTCCCATTACTTTTATGGGCCGCGACGGGGTGTCTTATGAATTTTTCGGAAAACTTGTAAAAAGGGAACACCATTGGATTCTCGAGATCCGCTATATCGATAAACCCTTCGAATCGGAGGGAAAAAGCATGCTGACATACTTGAACGAAGCACGAGAGAGTGAGCAAAAAAGGATTGCGCGCGAACTCCATGATGGGATTGCCCAGAGCATCTACAGCTTGATGCTTGAAACGAGAGGGCTGAAGTGGACGCCTATTGAAGATCATCAGCAAAAGCTTCAAGCAATCGACCGTCATTTCGCGGACGTATTATTGGAAATCAAAAGTTTGGCTACCGAATTGCGACCGAGTATTTTGGATGATGTCGGGCTTATCCCGGCGATAAATCAGTTTGTCGAACAGACAATGGAAATGACAGGATTCGTCATCCATGTTAACGTTGACGGGGAGCGGAATGCTCTCACCGGACGAGGGAATGTTGTCATCTACCGCAGTATTCAAGAGGCAATCTCAAATGCTTTGAAATATTCCGGAGTGAACGAAGCGAGCCTCACCCTTAATTTTGGCCATGAGGAACTGCGTGTCACGATTGCGGACGAAGGTAAAGGGTTTATTTACGATCCTTATCATCTCGGATTCGGTCTGCTGAATTTGCGGGAACGCGCCCACTCTGTAGGTGGAAAAATAGAAGTCGATACAGGTATAGAAAAAGGGACACGCATCACCATGAGCGTGCCTTATAAGGAGGGGTTGGCATGAAAATCATTATTGCAGACGATCATGCACTGGTGCGTAACGCGCTGACCTTCATGTTGAACGCGCAACCGGACATGGAAGTCGTCGGGGACGCCGCTGACGGCAATGAAGTTTTCATGAAGCTGGAAAATACGCTGGCGGATCTGGTGTTGATGGACATCAGCATGCCTCCAGGGGAAAACGGTTTGCATACAACGCGTCGAATCAAAGAAACGCATCCGGATGTCAAAGTGATTGTCTTGACGATGCATGATGAGGAAAGTTACGTGAGGGAAGCTTTGAATGCGGGAGCTGATGGTTTCATCCTCAAAAGCACAACCGACGACATCTTATTGGACGGCATCCGGAAAGTCCATGCCAATCAACGTTACTACAGTGGCTATCCAAGCGACAGGTTGGATGAGATGGATACGTTTGAGGGCGACAGTCTTTACGCGAGTCTTTCGAAACGTGAAAAAGAAGTCCTTCCGCTCGTCGCTTTAGGGCACAACAATCGGGAAATAGCCGAAAAACTGTACATTTCCGTCAAAACGGTAGAAGTCCATAAAGCAAACATCAGGAAAAAACTGAAGGTCGACAGTTACGCCGATCTTTTGCGTTATAGTGTGAAAAACCATCTGGTCGATTTCTAGGAGGAATAAGATGAAAATCGGAATCATATACGTGCTTCACGGCAGAAAAACCAGCATACCTCAAAAACTTTTTGATATCGTCAAAGATTTCAGTGACAGCTTGGATCTGCCCCAAGCGATCGGAATGCTGGAAGGGCAACAACAGACATTGGAGGACGCAATCCAAGAGGTGGAAAAACAAAAGGTGGACAAAATTATTGTTGTTCCTGTTCTGCTTTTCCCGGCCACGCACGCCCGCGAGGATATCCCGCAGCGCATGCAGTCATGCGCTGCGGTTCCGTTTGAAATCAGCGAGACACTGGGGACGACGAAAGCAATCTATGACTGGTTGAAAGACCGGTTGCAGGAAGCCGCCGAGAGCCACCCTACGTTCCCGGTCATGTTGGTCGCGCACGGCACGACCCATTATCCTGAACCCGGCGAACAACTAAATAGGATCGCGTCGGCTTTGAGCTCCGATTTGGGGCGCGAAGTTTACGCGACCAATCATTTGGGGGAACCGCATTATCAGGCGATTTCCGGAGAAGACCCCTTCATCATCCAAAGGCTGTTCTTTACAGACGGCTATTTGGCCAAAAAAATAGGATTCTGGTTCGAAAAAAATCGGCCTCAGGATGTGCTGCTGGAGCAGTTGCTCGATTCGGAGGCAGTCCATAAGGCCCTTAAGGAACGGTTGGAGGATGCTGGATGTATCCGATGATGGTCGACATCAGCAAACGGAAAGTCGTGGTGGTAGGCGGCGGCAAGATTGCTACGCGGAAATTGAAGGAATTGATCCTTTGCGGCGCTAAGCCGACCATCATCGCCCCTGCCGTCAGTCCGGAAATCCAGGAGTGGGCAGCAAGTGGCAAAGCAATACTGGTCGGACGCGCCTACCAAACCGGCGATCTATCAGGGGCGAATTTCATTTTCATCTGCACGGATCATCCGGCAACAAACAAAGCGGTACGATCGGACGCCGGTCCGCATCAGCTCCTTAATGATACGACCGACCACAGCAACAGCGACTTCATCAATCTCGCGACGCTGCGCCAAGATGACTATCTCGTGGCTGTCTCCACCTACGGGAACGACCCGCGGAAAGCCAAACAGATACTTCATGAAATAGCCGAAAAAATAGCTGAAAACACAAATCCGACTCAAGCCTAGTGCTTGAGTTTTTTTGTTACGGCGGGAGCTTTGCGGAGCGGTGACGACCACGGGAAACCAGGTGGTACGATACTGTACCTCCGACGAGCGCCGCTTCGCAGGGGGTCACGACTCTTTTACGGGCGGTACGCCGGCGAAGGCTGCTTAATCGGAGCTGAACATGGTGAAAAACGGCCTAACTCCGGCCGGCTTGCCTTTAACCGGAGTTAGGCAAATTGGGCCGGATCCAGATGCTCCTTTTGTTCCTCCGTTGCGCCCGCGCACAACATTTTTTGTCCAAAATATGGCATCCCTCAAAACATAGGCGTTTCCCTAATATTAAATGATTCCTAAAACCTTTATTGTGAATTTTATAACAACGAATAGAAGAGGGTGCGCAAATGAGAGAACAGTTGGTCTTGATCGGAAACGGTATGGCAGGGGTTCGTTTGGTTGAAGAGATTCGGGAAAGGGATCCGGAACGGTATGATATCACCATCATCGGGAAGGAATGCTACCCGAATTACAATCGTATCATGCTATCCAATGTGTTGCAGAATAAAATGACGGTGGATGAAATCATCACCAATCCTTATACATGGTACGAAGAGAACAATATCACGCTGATCAATGAAGATCCGGCGGTCGGCGTCGATACAGCGAACAAACTTGTCACAAGCGAAAAAGGGCTGAAAATCCCTTACGATAAATTGGTTTTTGCCACAGGTTCCCATCCGTTCATTTTGCCAATACCCGGTTCGCAGAAGGATGGAGTAGTCGCTTTCCGAACCATCGATGATACAGCTGAAATGATGGAAGCTGCAGGCAAGTACAAGAAAGCTGTCGTCATCGGCGGCGGATTGCTTGGGTTGGAAGCCGCAAAAGGCCTTCAGCTGCAGGGAATGGATGTCACAGTAGTCCATTTGGCAAAATGGTTGATGGAAACACAGTTGGATGAAAGAGCCGGAAAATTATTGCAGGGCGATCTGGAGGCACAGGGATTGAAATTCCTGCTGGAATATGCGACAACCGAAATATTGGGTGACGCGCGCGTCACCGGCCTGCGCTTCAAGGACGGAACCACGCTCGATACGGATCTTGTCGTCATGTCGATCGGTATCCGACCAGCTGCCGAGTTGGCGCGCGAAGCCGGTCTGGAAGTGAACCGCGGTCTTGTCGTGAATGACTTCATGGAAACCAATTTGCCTTCAATCTACGGAATCGGTGAATGTGTCGAGCATGACGGGAAAACCTACGGATTGGTGGCCCCTTTATTTGAACAGGGGAAAGTGCTTGCCGACGTATTGACCGGCATCGAAGCCAAACCATACCAAGGTTCCAAGACGTTCACTTCCTTGAAAGTTTCTGGATGCGATCTGTATTCGGCCGGGAACATTATGGAGACTGAAGGCATGCAGAGCATCGAAGCCTTTGATGGCGTCAACCGGAACTACAAAAAAGTGTTCATCAAGGACAACCGCATCGAGGGCATCGTCCTCTACGGCGAAACAGCTGACGGCAACCGATACTACAACATGATGAAAAAAGGCCAGGAAATCGCTGATCTGCAATCCATCGCGATCTTGCAAGCCGTAGGTGAAGACGCAGTCAGTGATGACGTCGTTGCTTGGGATGATGAAGAGACCGTCTGCGGCTGCAATGGCGTCACGAAAGGCGACATCATCAGAGGCATCCGCGATAAAGGATTAACGAATGTGGCTGAAGTCGGCAAAGTAACCAAAGCCGGGACCAGTTGCGGGAAATGCAAACCGCAGATCCAAACTTTGTTGGAGCATGAACTGGGCGAGGGCGTCACAGCTTCAACCGGCATCTGTTCCTGCACGGATTTGAACAGGGACCAGGTCATGACACAGATCTATGCGAAGCATCTGACGACCAGCTCGGATGTATTCAAGGAACTTCATTTCGCAAATCCTGAGGGTTGCGCGAAATGCAGACCGGCAGTCAATTTCTACTTGAATGTCGCCTTCCCTACTGAACATAAAGATGAACGCCAATCACGCTACGTGAATGAGCGGATGCATGCCAATATCCAAAAGGACGGAACGTTCTCGGTCATTCCGAGAATGAGGGGCGGCCAGACGAATCCGCAGCAATTGCTGCAGATCGCCAAAGTAGCCGAAAAATACAGCGTGCCATTGGTGAAAGTCACAGGCAGCCAACGGATCGGCCTTTACGGCGTCAAGAAGCAGGACCTCCCGGCCATCTGGAAAGAATTGGACATGGTTTCTGCGCAAGCCTATGCGAAAGCCTTCCGCTCGGTCAAAACCTGCGTCGGCAAGAACTTCTGCAGATTCGGCACCCAGGATTCGATGGGGCTGGGCATCAAACTGGAAGAACGCTTTGAGTTCATCGACACACCGCACAAATTCAAAGTCGGCGTATCGGCTTGTCCGCGCAGTTGCGTAGAATCCGGCGTGAAGGATTTCGGCATCATCTGTGTGGAAAACGGCTATCAGATCTATATCGGCGGAAATGGCGGTACTGAAGTCAAAGAAGCGCTGCTGCTTACGACAGTGGAAACGGAAGAAGAAGTCATCGAATATTGCGGCGCTTTGCTTCAGTACTATCGCGAAACAGGCATTTATGCCGAAAGGACCGCACCATGGATGGAACGCTTAGGATTTGAAGCTGTCAAACATATCCTGAGCGATGCTGAAAAACGGAAAGACTTGATTGAGGCACTGGATGTGGCAACAGCAGTGAAACGGAAAGATCCATGGCATGAAATTGTCGGCGATCGCGACATCCAGGAAAAATTGTATTCGATTGACAGAAGAGAACTTGTGACGGTGGGTGATTAAGATGACAGAAAAAATATTATTGACAACAACAAACGCCTTGCTTCCGCAAATCGGACGCTCCGTATCAATCGGGAATAAAAAGATAGCCCTGTTCCAACTATCCGACGGCCGCATCACAGCCATCGAAGATTTTTGTCCGCTGACAAATGGGCCTGTACTGGAAGGGATTGTATCAGGGGAATATCTCTACGAACCACTGCGGGATTATAAAATTTCCTTGCTGGACGGGCGCATCCAGGATCCAGATGAAGGCCACTTAAAGGTGTATGAGCTGTTGCTTGAAGACGGGAACATATACTTGAAGGGCGCTTCCTTATGATCCATTTCGTCGGCGCCGGACCGGGCGATCCGGAATTGATGACTGCCAAAGGTGTGCGGCTGTTGCAGCATGCCGATGCGGTCATCTATGACCGGCTGGTTAATCCATTGTTGCTCTTTCATTGCAAGGAGGATTGCCTTTTCATCTATGTCGGCAAAACACCTGATCGAAAATCGATCAAACAAGCAGAAATCAATGCGAAACTGATCGAAACCGCCGGCACCAATGACTGTGTCGTACGTCTGAAAGGCGGCGATCCAGCCATCTTCGGGCGTCTGACCGAAGAATTGGAGGCTTGCCAAGCTGCGGGCTTCGGTTTCGACATCACGCCAGGAATCACTGCCGCCAGCGGCACAGCCAGCTACAGCGGCATTTCGCTGACGCAAAGAGGCGTAGCCACTTCGGTGACTTTCACTACCGGCAGACTGATCGATAACGAGAAAAACACTTTCCGGCAATTATTGAATGGCCAGACCGTCTGCCTTTATATGGGCATCGAGGCGCTCGACCGCTTCGTGGAGGCGGCCCTTGCGCAAGGGATGCAAGCGGAAATGCCCGTCCTGATCGCGCAATGGGGGACATACGGCAGGCAGTCGAAAATTCAAGGAACGCTTATGGACATCAGGCAAAAAATCAGCGATACAAAAATCGAAAACCCGGCCATGATCATCCTTGGGGAAGTCGTCCACGCCGGGGAACGCTTCGACTGGTTTTCGGACTTGCCGGAAAAAGGCGAAGCTAAGCTTTATGTCTCAACCCGGAAGCCGGCTATGGAAGCCTTGCTGGAACAGACGCAAAGAGGCGCGGATGTCTGGTGGCTGCAAGTAGGCGATGGGCGGGACCGCCGCTTTGATGCAGTAAACAGCCACTATTTGGCAGAACAGCAATTCGAGACCATCATTTTTGATGATGCAGCAGCAAAAAATATATATGAATCGGAAAAGGTGAAGCCATTATGGGAGCGTTGAGCCCGAAAGAATTATTAGAAGAAGCCATTCTAAGAGGCAAACATAAAACCGAGTACACTTTCATCACGATGGCTACATTGGGCATCATGGCGGGTGTCTTCATCGGGCTGGCGGGCGTTGCCATGATCCGCACGATGGGATCGATGCCGGCTGAATGGGGTACGCTCGTCAATTTATTTGGAGCGATGGTTTTCCCGGTCGGACTCATCTGCCTACTGTTGGTGGGTGGTGAATTGGTGACAGGGAATATGTTGTCCGTATCACTCGCATTGTTCGCAAAAGAAATATCCGGAAAATCATGGCTGAAGAACATGGCGGTCGTCACACTCTTCAACCTGATTGGAGCCCTTTTTGTAGCTTACTTCTTTGGCTATCTGTCCGGTACGCTGCAAGGCGCGTTTGTCGATAGGACGATTGCTGTTGCCAGAGGACGGATCGATGTAGCACCCGTGCAACTGTTCTTCTCTTCGGTTGCTTGCAATATTTTGGTCTGCACGGGCGTTTACATGAATTATGCAGCCAAGGATTTCATTGGGAAAATCTTCGGTACGTTTCTGCCGATCATGGCTTTTGTGATCGCTGGCTATCAGCATGTCGTCGCAAACATGTTCTTGATTCCGGCAGGGATTTTTGCCGGTGGGGCGACTTGGGGGGAATTTATGCTGAACATCAGCATCGTCTGGATCGGAAATCTGGTAGGAGGCGGTTTCTTCATGGGCGGACTCTATTTCTTGGCATACAGAATCGGTATGCAAAAGTAACGATATCCGTTTGATTACAAGCGAAAGTCCTCTATAATAGTGAAAGAAGGGAGGTCGCTGCATGAAGACACTAAAAGTAGGGACGCGCAGCAGTGCGTTGGCCCTGAAACAAACCGAGCTGGTCATTGCGGCTCTGAAAAGAGTGGACCCCACAGTGACTGTCGAGGTGGTCGGCATCACCACCAAAGGGGACAGGCTGGTGCATGTGCCTTTAACGCAAATCGGCGGCAAGGGTGTATTTGTAAAGGAAGTCGAGGCCCAATTGTTGGATAAGACAATTGATTTTGCTGTGCACAGCCTTAAGGACATGCCTGCCCGTTTGCCGGAAGGTTTGACCATCGTCGCGACACCCAAGCGGGCTAATCCGCTCGATTGCTTGATTTGGAACGACGACAAACCTTTTTTGGGTATAACAGCGCCTACGGTGATAGGAACGAGCAGTGTGCGCCGAATCAACCAATTGAAGTCTGCATATCCGAACATGTCGTTTGTGCCGATCCGCGGCAATATCGAGACCCGCCTCCGGAAGATGAAGGAGGAAGGATTGGACGGCATCGTGTTGGCGGCGGCAGGCCTTGAAAGGATGGACTACCTGAAGGATCTGCATACGCGCATGCTTGAACCGGAAGTCTGTGTTCCGGCGATCGGACAAGGGATCATGGCTGTCCAATGCCGTGAGGAGGATAAGGAACTGATTGAGCTGCTCAGCGGCATCAATGATGAAGCTGCTTCATTAGCTTGTCTTACGGAGCGTTTCTTCCTGCATCGCGCCAATGGCAACTGCGACTTGCCGATAGGCGGGTATGCGCATCGATTGGACGATGGGAAATGGGAATTTTTGGCGTTTTTGGCTGGTTCGATCGACGAACCCGGAGTCACGAGATGTTACATCGGGGATGATCCGTTGAAACTGGCGGAAACAGCAGCAGACGAATTATTGCCATGACGAAAAAAATGTTGTTGACGAGACCGCTAGCCATGAATGCCGAAGATCAAATTCGGTTCCGTGCGCAAGGGTTCGGACAGTTTTATGAAATCCCCCTATGTGCAATCAAACCGTTGCCGATAACGGAAGCCATCAAAAGAAAAATCAATGCGGCCGAGTGGCTTTTCTTTACGAGTCAAGCGCCTGTAGCAAGTGTTCTGGCAGTCATCGAAAAGGGACATTGCCCGTTGATTGCCGTTATCGGCAAAAAAACCGGTGAAATGGTCCGGTCCTGCGGATTTGAAGTGGCTTTCGTCAGCCCACAGGAAACAAAAAAACAGTTTGTTTCAGCCTGGCAAGAACAATTTCCGGCGGGGACATCGATTTTCTACCCTAAGAGCCAGCTCGCCGATGATTCTATCGAAAAACTCTTGGGGATTGAAAATGAGGTAATCGGTTCGGTCCTGTACCGCAATGTCTTCCTGGAGGAACGCAAAGCGGAATTGGCGGAGCTGCTCAACTTGGGCGAACTGTCCGCTGTTTACTTCGCCAGCCCATCGGCATGGAAAAGATTTCTTTCGGTCTACAATAAAACCGACAAAAAATCGCTCCTTTTCTTCGCCATCGGAGAAACCACAAAGAATGCTATTAATCAAAGCGGATATGAGGCTGTTCTGTTCCGACGATAAGCAAGCAGGCGCAAGGATCATCCCGATCTGAGCGCTTGCTTTTGTAGTTGAATCAGCCTGGAAGAGGACATTCGTGCTATGAGATGCGGGGAGGAAGTTGTAGAATGTATATAAAAGGTAGGTTAAGTACCGTAGAGAATACGTTCTGCAGAAGGGAGAATCGAGATGGGGAATCTGTACAAGGATAAATTAAGCGGCAGCCGGATCGGCATCGTTTTCGGAGCCTTCGCGCCTTGCCATATCGGTCATTTGGAAGTCATCTTGGAGGCCAAGAAGGAGAATGACGGTTGCGTCGTGATCGTCTGCGGCCAGGAGGGCGATTTCGGCGAGCCGTTCGGTCTGGATGTCTACAGAAGATTCCGCTATATGCGTGAATTGTTTGCAGATGATAACCAGATTTATGTCGTGATGGCAGCGGGCCAAGCTATCCCGCAAAAAGAAACCGAGTGGGAGTCCTGGTTGCAAATCATCAACCTCAAGATAGCTGATTCGCTTCAGCACAACGATGCTCAAAAAATATGGTATACCGGAAAAACAGCGCAAGCTGAGGCGTTGGGAAACGAGTCCACCGATGAAGTCCATTTGGTGGACACCAGTCTCTATCCGGTAACCGGCCTGAATATCCGTAATGATGCCTTGCGCTATTTTAACGCCATCGCATTGCCTTTCCGGCGCGCATTCACGAAAAAAGTGCTGGTTTTGGGCGCCCCGAGCGGCGGCAAAACGACACTTGTTAAGGATTTGGCTAAACTGTATTCCTGTCCCTACAGTTTCGAATATTCACGTCAGTACCAAGAGGAATCGAATGTGAATGATTTTGAACTGGATGGCATGGATTATCAACGGTTGGTCACCGGTCAGTTCCAGCTGAACCGGGACACGATAGCTGATCCCGCCAGCCAAGGGATGGCAATTTTGGATACAGATGTGATGGTCACAAAAGTATACGCTCGCCTAGGCGCGGAAGATAAAGATTATGCTATCACTTCGGATGAATATGCGATAGTGGCGCAGTCGGCCAACGCTTTCATTGCGCGCCAATTGTGGGATCTGATCCTGGTTGTGCCACCGACACTGAAATATGTCGACGACGGCTACCGCAATATGGAATTTTCTGAGAATGCGTTTTTGACGACCATCCACGAGATGATGCTTGAGGAGATCGCAAGCAGCGGAAACATGGATAAAGTCGTCATGCTGGATGCGAAAGGGATCGGCGAGAAGGACGAATTCAGCTATTATGCCCGTTACAAACAAGCAAAAGCAGCGATAGATCTATTGATGGGGCACAAATAATAGAACAATGATAATCGAAGGTGAAGGGTGTTCGGGAAATCCGATCACCCTTGTTCGTTTATGTCTGATTTTCACGGAAGCTTTCGCGTGTTATGCTACCCCTATCACCAAGTTCAGAGAAGTGACATCATTCTCGGATTTTGGCACATGTATTCATAAATAACAAACTCAATGGGGGAATTCAGCATGGTTAAAATAGTATCGTCTGTAGCAGCGTTGATCGGAGATACGCCAATCATCAAATTAAACAAAGTCGTACCGGCAGGCTTCGCCGATGTGTATTTGAAATTGGAGGCGTTCAACGTCGGCGGCAGCATAAAGGATCGCATTGCCTTGAATATGATTGCGACAGCGGAAGCAGACGGAATCTTGAAGGCGGGCGATACGATCGTTGAGCCGACCAGCGGCAACACAGGCGTAGGCTTGGCGATGTTGGCGGCAGCGAAAGGCTATAAATCCATCTTTGTGATGCCGGATACGATGAGTATCGAGCGGCGTCTGTTGCTTTCGGCTTATGGCGCTGAGCTCGTGTTGACTCCAGGGGCTGAGGGGATGCCTACAGCAATCGCAAAAGCCAGAGAAATTGCAGCCCAACCTGGCCATTTTCTGCCATTGCAGTTTGAAAACCCAGCCAATCCAGCTATCCATGAAACGACAACCGGTCCGGAAATCATTGCAGCTTTCGATGGCATCGGCCCGGATGCCTTCCTATCGGCTGTCGGAACAGGCGGCACGATCTCAGGGGTAGGCAAAGCCTTACGAAAAGCGAATCCGGATGTGGGCATATATGCCTTGGAACCTTCCGAATCAGCGGTATTGAGCGGCGGCCAAAAAGGACCGCATAAGATCCAGGGAATCGGTACTGGCTTCATTCCGCAAGTCTTGGACACAGCTGTCTTCGACGGCGTGTTCCAGGTTTCGAGTGAAGAAGCTTTCGAGATGACCCGCAGATTGGCCAAGGAAGAAGGCATTCTTGTGGGCATCTCCAGCGGTGCAGCAGTTGTAGGAGCTATCGCCTTGGCTGGTCAACTGGGCGCAGGCAAGTCGGTAGTGACGATCGCACCGGACAATGGCGAAAGATACCTTTCCACACCAGTGTTTCAAAATTAAGCATCATATAGACTAATGATAGTGCCCCAACCACAGGAATTTCTCCTGATGTGGTTGGGGCACTTTTTTTTGCGCGCCAGATTTGATGGCGGCTTTTATTTGTGTGTGTTTCGCTACTTTTTTTCCGCAATTCTTCGTATAGATTTCGAGGAAATGAGGGGGGGCTCCGCGGACTGCCATCGGCCAAATCTCGCCGTTGCACTACATCATCATCGTATCGGATGGCCGGATTGATGAAAGCGAAGGCTTTTCGCTGTTGCAGTTGGCAGAAGAAATGCAGAACAGAGGGGCTGTCACGGCCTACAATTTGGCTGGCGGCGGTTCATCAACACTATACTTCAACGGCGAAATCATCAATAATCCGACAAATGGCAATAACACAGAGGAAAGGAAAGTGAGCGACATTGTCTATTTTGGATATGAATAACAAGTTTTCGGCATCAAAGAAAACGGGCATCACCTATTTCATTTTGACGGTTGTCACGGTCATCATCGAAAAAATTTACAGGCTTTTCGGCCACGGCATCACCTCAGCGTCAATGACTTGGATGCTCCTGTATCCTTTAGCAGGAGGACTGCTCATTTATCTCGTGAGCCTCGCTAAGGTTGGTAGCGGCGATGCTGAGCGGTTCCGCAGATTTTCCAACCACTACCATTCGGGGATCGCCACTCTCACGATAGGCAGTTTCCTGAAGGGGATTCTCGAAATAGCCGGAACTGATTCAGTCAATCTCCCTTGTTTTTACATTGTTGGCTTCGGTATGGTCCTTTTGGGCATCCTACCATTTACTCTAAATAGTGGCACTTCTGGCCTCAGAGAACTATAATAGAGTTAACTTGTTTAATGAGATGAGGTAAAGTGCATGTTTACGGATAAACGGCTGACAGAGGCCTACGAGAAAGCCAGAGTGGAATACATCGATGATACATCCAATTATGTTTTTTTGAGTGACTGCCACAGAGGCGATGGGAGTCTCTCTGATGAATTTTCACGGAACAAAAATATTTTTTTGCATGCGATGGAGTACTATTATAAGAATGAATTCATATACGTTGAAAACGGAGACGGTGATGAACTGTGGGAACACCACGAGTTCAAGCACATCAAAAATGCTCATCCGGAGGTATTCGCTATCCTGAAACGTTTTTATGACGAAAAACGTCTGATCATGATCTACGGGAACCACAATATCTTTCTGAAAAATCAATGGTATGTGGAACGAAATTACTTCCGGAACTACGATGAGTATACCGAGTTCTTCTATGATTTCCTCCCTGGGATCCGACCGATCGAAGCCTTGGTTTTGAAGGACCGGAAGACGAAACAGGAAATATTCGTCGTTCATGGGATGCAGGGCGATCTGCCGAACGATCAACTGTGGTATCCGACGATGCTTTCCCTAAAGTACTTTTGGCGGTTCCTGCACGCATTCGGCGTCAAGAGCCCGACAAGTCCTGTGAAAAATATGAACAAACGGCACAAAATCGAAAAAAACTATGTGAAGTGGATTCAGAAGCATGAAAAAATGCTGATCTGCGGCCACACACACCGTTTTAAATATCCGAAGACTAAAGATTTGCCTTACTTCAATTCGGGTTGCTGCATCTATCCAACAAGCATCACTGCCATCGAGATTACCGCGGGCCAGATCCAATTGGTCAGATGGAAAACACGGGTGAATGAGGATGGAATGCTCCAGATCAAACGGGAAATCATGCGCGGACCGGATCCGATCGGAAAATTCGATATCCGGGCGAGTGTCAAAAATGAAGAGGCAACAGTGTAATCTTACCCAAACGACTCTTCTTTTCGTATAGAAGAGTCGTTTTTATTGCAAAAAAAGCTTTAAAAACTATGGGATTCGATTTGATAGTTGACAGAATTTGGTTTGCACTCCTAATGGTTGACTGATAGAATGAAGGAATGCGTTCATTGGATGAAGCCATTCTTTATCCATACGGAACGACTTTTCAATTTTTGACAGTGGGGGTAGAAATGGCAAAAAGAAAAACCTCAGGCAAGCACAAACTGTTGCGGCTGCTGTTGCTGTTTACATGGTTTCTCATCCTTACCTGGATAGAGATACATGAAGGAGTCGATCCGACTTCAAACCAGGACGGCCCAACCAACACGTCAGTAATCCTGTCCGCGGATGATGCGCCTCAATATACAGGTCCGGACTTTCTTGAAATAAACGGTGGAAAGAGCACCTTTGATGATTCAGAATTGCACTTTGAAGGGGAAGGCTGGATCAGTTACGGCGATCTGGATGAGCTGAACCGCGTAACGACAATGAACGCCATGATCACACCGGAAATGTACCAGACGGGAACCGATGCAGACAGCCGCATCCTACCGACTGGCTGGTCGAAAAGCAATCAGAATGATTCGAATCCCAAACAGCTGAACCGCGGCCATCTGCTGGCGGATGTGCTCGGCGGAAGCGGTGAGGACTGGCGCAATCTGGTGACGTTGTACCGCAACGCGAACTATCCGGCAATGTATTTCGCCTCGGAATTCATTGTCAGTGAAGCAATCCAGTCGGGCACCACGGTCCGCTATCGGGTAACGCCGATTTTCAAAGATGATGCATTGATCTGCGAAGGGCTGCACATCATGGCGAAGAGTGTCACGGATGATTCGGTCGACCTGAACATCTACGTATTCAACGAGCCAAAAGACGCTGTCGATTAGGGCTGCGGGATAAAGCTCCTATCATTTCAAAACAGGCATCCATCAGCAATGACGGATGCCTGTTTATTTTTTGAAGCAAATCTGATTTTTTCGCTCCATCACCCTCTGTTTCCATTCATAAAGAATGATGCCGGTCAGTCCCCCGGCTGTATCGATCAATACATCGGAAAAGGCTGGACCTCTCCCCGGAACGAAGGATTGATGGAATTCGTCCGATGAGGCATACAGAAATACGAACAGCACTGTATAGAAAGCTGATTTTCCCGATGGTCCTCGTTCTTTCCGATAACGCAAAAACAGGATAGCCAAAATCAAATATTCAGTGAAATGACCTGCTTTGCGGACCAGGAAACTGAGAGCGCCCTGAACGGAACTGCCGGGCCCGATCCCAATGAATTTCAGCAACTCCAAAAGGATGCCGCTGGTTTCGGATGAATCTTGACCATTTTGGTGCGACAAAAGAAAAATGACGCCCATCCAGAGGCATAAAACTGCAAATTTGGTGTTAAAAGTAAAACGCATGCTCGTGAGTCCCTCCGTCCTATTGCATCAGTATAGCGCAGCAATCCATACCTGAAAAGTGGCTAATGTTTTTTTGCGCAATAATTGCGGGTGTAATAATCAAATCAAAAAGGAAAACATTCCACATCTCATCAAAATTGTTATACAATAGAGATAGAAGAATGTGAACGCTTACTATAGCGAGTCCGGCGACCCTTTTTTGCCGGCACAAACAGCGCAATCCAACAGTAAAGGAGTCCTTTGCATGTCGCTTGAAGAAAAATACCGTATTCCGGTCGAGAAGCTACGCTGGAGTTATCTGCATACCGGCGAACTGAATTTTTGCGAATCATCTAGGGATGTCCCTCCCTTGCAGGGCATCATCGGCCAGGATCGGGCCGTGAAATCGATGGACTTCGGTTTGGGAATGACAGTGCCTGGCTACAATATTTTCGTTTCCGGCCCACCAGGAACCGGAAAGAGCACCTACGTCCAGACGGTAGTATCCAGATTGGCCGAAAAAGGTATTACGCCTGATGATTGGTGCTATATTTATAATTTTGCCGATCGGGACAAACCAATCGCGGTGTCTCTGCCACCAGGGCAAGGCAAAGTATTCCGCAATGACATGACCGAGTTTGTTGAGGACATGCGCAGCCTCATTCCGAAAACGTTCGAGAGCAGTGATTATGATCAACAGAAAGGCACCATTATCCAAGTGGTTCAAGAAAAGGTGGATGCTGTTTTTCGTAACATCGAACAGGAGGCACTCAAGGCGGGATTCGTCGTCAGGCAAGCACCTGGACGCGTGGCTTTGATACCGATCAAAGATGGCAAGCAGCTTTCCCCGGAAGAATATAAAGCTCTTTCGGCTGAAGAACGCAAAACCATTGATGAAAATACCTACAAGCTTGAAAAGAGGCTCGATGAAATCATCCGCGGATCCCGTGCACTCGAAAAAGAGGCCGACAAACAGCTCAAGGAATTGGACAGGCAGATAACCCGATTTGCGACAGAGCCTCCCATCGCCAGATTAAAAGAAAAATACGCATATTCGGAAAAAATCCAGGATTACCTCGACAAAGTGCAGACGGACATCACCGAAAACAACATCATTTTCCGTTTGGCCGATGCACCGCAAGCGCAAAATCCGTTTCAACTGCCGGAAAACGACGGTGACCCCTTCATAAAATACAAAGTCAACCTCTTTGTGAACAATGAAAACAGTAAAGGCGCTCCCGCGATCATTGAACCTTTTACGAATTATTACAATATTTTCGGGAAAATCGAATACAAAAATCAATTCATGTACACGACCACTGATTTCACTATGGTAAAAGCCGGCGCTATCCATCAGGCAAACGGCGGATATCTGGTGCTGCAGGCCAAAGATGTCCTTTTTGATCCATTCATGTGGGATGCCCTGAAAAAAGTTTTGAAACATCAACAAGCCTTGATCGAGAACATCGGCGAGCAGTACCGCTATGTGCCGACCGTGACTCTGAAACCAGAGACCATTCCATTGAACGTCAAAATCATTTTGATCGGTAGTCCGATATTCTACAAAGTGCTGACTTATGATGAAGATTTCAGGAAACTGTTCAAAGTAAAAGTCGATTTCGATATCAGTATGGACCGCAACGGAGAGAATATCAGAAAATATGTCTCATTCATCAGCTCAATCTGTGAGGAAACAGGAATCCTCCATTTTGACCGAAGCGGCTTAGGTAAAATCATTGAGTACGGATCACGTCTTGCGGGCAATCAGACCAAATTATCCACTCAATTCAACGAAATCACGGAGATTGTCCATGAATCCAGCGCCATCGCCAAATACGAGGGGGCACCGATGGTTTCGGATATTCACGTGAAAAGAGCTCTTGCTGACAGGAAATACAGGGCAAATATGATCGAGGAAAAATTCCAGGAAATGTTATTGAGGGACAAAATCATGATCGATACTCAGGATTCAGTCATCGGTCAAGTGAACGGTCTCTCAGTGATCCATACAGAAGAATACGCTTTTGGCCACCCGACGCGGATCACAGCCCGTACCTATATCGGTTCGAACGGAGTGACAAACATTGAGCGCGAAACCAAAATGAGCGGCAGTAGCCATTCAAAAGGGGTATTGACGTTGGCAGGCTTTCTCGGCGGGCAGTTTGCACAGGAAAAACCGCTGGCAGTAAGCGCCCAATTGACTTTTGAACAGAATTACGGAGGTGTCGACGGGGACAGTGCCTCCAGTGCTGAACTTTATGCGCTCCTGTCCAGCCTTGGTGATGCGCCACTGAGACAGAATCTTGCTGTCACGGGTTCCATCAATCAGAAAGGTGAAATCCAACCAATAGGCGGTGCCACCGAAAAGATCGAAAGCTTTTTCGATCTTTGTGAGGCGAAAGGTTTGACTGGAGAGCAAGGGGTCATCATTCCGAATCAAAATGTGGACGATCTGATGCTGAAGGAGGAAATCATCGAGGCAGTGAATGCTGCTAAATTCCATATCTATTCCGTCAAAACCGTTTCGGAAGGTATCGAGCTGTTGACGGGGCTGAATTGCGGAAAACGCGAATCGGACGGAAATTTCACGGAAGGCAGCGTCTTCCGTAAAGTCCAACAGAAACTGGAAAAATACAACAAGAGCATCGAAGCTGCTCAAGCTGCAAGTGACCGGTACGGCAGCGTCAGTAGCGACGAGTACGACTTAGAATGATGCAGCTTTGGCTTAGTGTCCTCGTGTACTTTAGATGAAAGGAAGAGTTGAGCAGGGACCCGATCGGTTTCAGCTCGGCTCTTTTCATATGTCCGGCAGCCAATTTTTCAATAAAAAGCAGGGATTTGATGAAATATATTGAAGATACAAAATATATTGATATACTAGAAGTATAAAGATGATTTTCGAATCGCTATCACTAAATTTTCTGCGTGAATATATGTAAGCCTTTACAATATCAAACAGATTGGTGGGGTAAGTCATGAAAAAATTGCGTAAAGTCAAATCTCAATGGTGTGCCGTTTTGGTTTGCGGTCTGTCCGCAGCTATGCTGACTGCGGCACCGGCACCTTCAGTTTTTGCGGAAACTACCGGAGCGAATGCAAGCAGCACCATTGGGAGCGAGTCGTCCCAAACAGAAACACCGGATATAATTGAGCAATCATCCATCCTCTCTGAGGATACAGACAAAACTGCTATTCCCTCAGAGGAAACAGTAACTGCAACACCAAATCTTTCAGAAGATGCCCTTTCGGATAGCTCTTCGGAAGAACCTGGAGAAGATATATCAGCAATCAAGAATGACACTCCTACAACAAGCGAATCAATTCCAGCAGCTATCGAATCCAGTACTCAATCAAGCGATCCCACTAAGATTCAGTCTGCACCCACAATGGAAATGACGGCAGCGCCATCAACTTTACCCGAAGTGAAGGAAAGTGCTTCTGACATTGCTGTTTCCTACACAGCCGTCATTGCCAAAGGGGATTTTACGCTCGACAGTCTTCCTTGGGGCTACTCAGGCTATGCATTCCGCTACATGACGAACGATTTTGTAGGTCAAAAAATCGAGGTAACCAGAGAATCGCAGAACGGTCTTTACGCATTGGCAGTGCTGAACGGAGAAAAGTTGGGTTGGGTCGACAAGCGCGCCTTATCCGATGTAGTCGTCATTCCTAAGGTACGAGACCTAGCATCAGCGATTGCCGTGGATTACACTGCACGCATTAACGCAGCAAATTTTTCGATTGATAGTCTGCCATGGGGTTACTCGGGGTACATGCAGATGACGACGAGCGCAACTTATTTGAATCAAAAAATTCAGGCCGAAAAGGAAAGCCCAAATGGTCAGTACGTGCTGATTTCCCTCAATGGAGAAAAGTTAGGTTGGATCGACAAGCGCGCTCTGTCGGATATTTACAGTCAGCCTAAAGTGCAGGATATTGCATCAGCTCTGACGGTGGACTATGCCGCCCGGATTGGCGCAGCCGGTTTTTCCATAGACAGCTTGCCGTGGGGCTATGCCGGTTATGCTCAGATGACAACGAGTTCGGCTTATTTGAACCAAAGTGTAAAGGCAGTCAAGGAGACTGCTAACGGCCTCTATGCGCTGATCGCATTGAACGGCAACAGATTGGGGTGGATAGATAAACGGGCACTGACGGATATCTATATCCAACCAAAAGTACAGGAGTTGGCAACGGGGATATCCGTAGATTATAAAGCGACCATAGCAGCCCTTGGATTTTCTATCGACAGCCTGCCATGGGGTTATGCCGGGTATGGGCAAATTGATACGACCAGCAACCATATCGGAGAACGAATCCAAGCTATTCAAGAGTCGCTGAATGGACTTTATGTTTTGATTTCTTCCAATGGGACCCGATTGGGATGGGTTGATAAACGAGCACTCACCGATATCGCCGTTACGCCAAAACTGCAGGATGTAGCATCTGCAGTCGTTGTTGCTTATACGGCAGCCATCACTTCGCCGGGCTATTCGATCGACAGTCTGCCGTGGGGTTACGCCGGCTATCAACAGATGGCCACTTCAACCGACTATCTCGGACAACGATTTGAGGCGGTGAAAGAAGCAGCCAACGGATCGTATGTGCTACTTTCCCTGAACGGCAAAAAATTAGGTTGGATCGATAAAAAAGCTTTGGGGGATTTCAGCTACAGATCCCAGGCACAGAATATATCCGGCGGAACCGCCGTGAGCTATTCACCGACAATCGCTAAAGCGGGTTTTTCGGTCGATACCTTGCCATGGGGCTATGCTGGTTATCAATGGCGTACGAGCACGGACAGCTATGTCGGACAGAAGGTCGATGCGATCAGGGAATCCGCTGACGGTCATTATGTCCTTCTTTCCCTGAACGGCAGCTACATCGGTTGGGTGGACAAAGCCGCTCTTTCAGGTTTGCCAACCTATGCAAAAGGTCCGGATTGGACAGTGATCAACGGATATTTCCGTAGCAATTCGGGCGTCAATTACTACATTGGCAACAGTTATATCATCGTCAGCTTGAGTCAACAGAGCGTCTGGGCCTATAAAGGCGAGACGATGCTTGTTTCCGCTCCGGTCATCACCGGTAAACCATCGGCCAATAACGCAACGCCGCGAGGCTTGTTCTATATTCAGCCGTTTAAACAATCGCCATCCGTTCTGATCGGTGAGGACTATGCTTCACCCGTCAGCTTCTGGATACCGTTCGTGGGAAACATGGTGGGTTTGCACGATTCGCCTTGGCAGACGCATGGCTATGGCGGCGATATCTACCTCTACTACGGATCGCATGGTTGCGTCAACACACCGTATGAAGCTGTCCGGACGTTGTATTACAGTTATCCGGTTGGTACACCAGTTGTTGTCTATTAGATTTCTAAAAGCAGAGATGGGCAATCCAGCCGTCTCTGCTTTTTGTGACACTAGGGCAGTAAAACGTTATACTTATGGAAACAATCAGGAGGGTGATGGGAATGAAAATAGCCTTGCTTCAGATGATGGTCACAGCGGATAAGGAAACGAACCTGAAACGTGCAGAGGAAATGGTCAAAAAAGCAACCCAGGGTGGAGCGGATATGGCGGTGCTCCCGGAAATGTTCAATTGTCCTTATGATAATGCTTATTTCAGAGAATACGCAGAGCCGAAAGGCGGAGAAACCTACCGAAGGCTCGCAGAGATGGCGAAAGAAAATGCCATCTATGTGGTCGGCGGATCGGTTCCTCAGATCAAGGAAAACAACATCTACAACACAAACTATACATTTGATCGCCAAGGCAACGAAATCCACGACTACAGCAAAACCCATTTATTCGATATCCAGGTAGAGGGCGGGCAAGCGTTCAGAGAATCCGATACGTTGACTCCCGGGGACGGGCTGGGCGTGTTTCAGACAGAATTCGGACTGTTCGGCTTGGGTATCTGCTTTGATGTTCGATTCCAAAGCGACTGGCAGCTGCTCCAAAAACAAGGAGCCCTCGTTTGCATTGTACCCGGTGCATTCAATATGACGACCGGCCCGGCCCATTGGGAATTGCTGTTCCGAGCCCGCGCAATCGACAATCAGCTGTTCATGGTGGGGGTCAGTCCTGCTCGTGACCTCGATTTCAGTTATCATGCTTACGGCCACTCGCTAGTAGCGGATCCTTGGGGAAGCCTTCTGACCCAGCTGGGTTTCGAGGAAGATATCGCGATTGTGGAGATAAATCTCGAACGCGTTGCCTCCGTCAGAAGGCAAATCCCTATCCTCATTCCAAATGAAATGATAAAGAACCCTTAAGCTTTCAGAAATCCGGGAAGAAACGCAGTTCTTTGTGTACCGGAGCACTTACTATTTTGCTATAATAAAATCATGCAAATGCATCAGCTGATGCCATTCTGCAGGATATGGCCGAAAAAAACAGTTGTTTTATCACCTATATGTGAACTATACGATTTGAGAGAAGGAATCCTTTATGTCCAACGAGAAAATGTATATGACTGTCGACGGAAATACGGCCGCAGCCTATACATCTTATGCTTTTACTGAAATTTCAGGGATTTATCCCATTACACCCTCTTCCCCGATGGCCGATTCTGTCGATCATTGGGCGCAGGAAGGCCGCAAGAATATCTTTGGTCAAACCGTAAAAGTGACCCAAATGCAATCTGAAGCCGGCGCGGCGGGTACTGTGCATGGCGCCCTGCAAGCAGGCGCTTTGGCATGTTCCTATACATCATCGCAAGGATTATTGCTGATGATACCCGACCTGTACAAAATGGCCGGACAATTGTTGCCATCCGTCATCCATGTAGCGGCGCGTGCGTTGGGGGGGCATGCGCTTTCTATCTTCGGCGATCACTCGGACGTGATGGCCTGCAGACAGACCGGCTATGCTTTGTTGGCTTCCTCGAGCGTACAGGAAGCGACGGACTTGGCAGCTGTCGCCCATTTGGCGGCAATCAAAGGGCGCGTGCCATTTTTGCATTTCTTCGATGGTTTCCGGACTTCGCATGAAATTCAAAAAATCGAGGTCCAATCGTATGACGACCTAGCGGAAATGCTGGATCAGGATGCTTTGAAAGCCTTCCGTGACCGCAGTCTCAGCCCGAACCATCCGACATTGCGGGGAACGGCCCAGAATCCAGATGTCTTTTTCCAGACCAAAGAAGCCGCGAACAGATATTATGATGCTGTTCCGGAAATTGTCGAAGGATACATGGAAAAAATGAACCAGTTGACCGGCCGGGACTACCGCCTGTTCAATTATTACGGTGCTGCGGATGCAGAGCGGGTCATCATCTGTATGGGCTCCGTATATGAAACAGCCTGCGAGACGGCAGATTACCTGAATCGCTTAGGGGAAAAAGTAGGTGTCCTCAATGTGCATCTTTACCGTCCATTCAGCGTCGGACACTTTTTGAAGGCTTTACCGGACTCAGTAAAACGGATTGCGGTACTTGACCGCACGAAAGAAGCCGGCTCCATCGGCGAACCGCTCTTTTTGGATGTCGTCGCGGCCTTCAACAATCGAATCGATCGTCCGATGATCATCGGCGGCCGTTATGGCTTGGGTTCGAAGGACACAACGCCGGAGCAGCTGTTCGCAGTTTATAAAAACCTGAAGAAGGAGGAACCGAAACATCCCTTCACGATCGGCATCAACGATGATGTCACCCACCTATCGCTTGCGATCGATGAACAGATCGACGTCCGTCAGGAAGGCACGTTCGAGGCGCAGTTCTGGGGATTCGGTTCTGACGGGACAGTCGGGGCCAATAAAAATTCGATCAAAATCATCGGGGATCATACCGATATGCACGTACAGGCTTATTTTTCCTACGATTCGAAAAAATCGGGTGGGGTCACCATTTCCGATCTGCGTTTCGGCAAGGAGCCGATCCATGAGCCGTATTTGATCGAAAAGGCTGATTTCGTGGCTTGCCACAATCATGCCTACGTAAAAAAATACGACATGCTGAAGAACCTGAAGCCAGGCGGCGCTTTCCTGTTGAATACCAATTGGCGCGCAGAGGATCTCGAAATGCGTTTACCTGCCAAGATGAAACGGTACATCGCCAAAAATGAGATTGCCTTCTATACGATCGATGCCATCAACCTTGCCAAGGAAATCGGCCTGGGCGGACGGATCAATACAATCTGTCAAGCAGCCTTCTTTAAAATACTGCCGGTCATACCTGCTGAAGAGGCCATGCAGTACATGAAAGAAGCGGCCCACAAGTCATACGGGCACAAAGGCGAAGCAATCATCTCCATGAACGAGAAAGCGATAGATGCCGGCATGGAAGCAGTCCAAAAAATCAGCATTCCGGAAAGCTGGAAAGATGCACAGGATGAGCCCGAGGTATTGAATGACCACCCGGACTTTGTCCGCAACATCGCCAACATGATGGAGCGGATGGAAGGCAACCAATTGCCTGTCAGTGCCTTTTTGGACCGGGCTGACGGAACTTTCCCTCAGGGGACGACACAATACGAGAAACGCGAAATCGCTGTCCAGATCCCGATCTGGAATCCCGAGGAATGCATCCAGTGCAACCAATGCTCCTTTGTTTGTCCGCATGCCGCCATCCGACCGTTCCTGGCTACCGAAGACGAGGCAGCCAATGCACCTGAAGGCGTGGAATTCCTTGATGGGATGCGCCCATACAAAGACTACAAATACCGAATCCAAGTGTCCGCTGCCGACTGCACGGGCTGCGGCATCTGCGTCTTGACTTGTCCTGCCCGCAAAAAAGCGATCGAGATGAAAAACCGCGAGGATCATCTGGAGGAAAACAATAACTGGGATTACATGATCCGTCTGCCGCACAAGGAAAATCCTGTCGGCATCAACACAGTGAAAGGCAGCCAATTCGAAAAACCGTTGTTCGAATTTTCAGGTGCCTGTGCTGGCTGCGGCGAAACGCCATACATCAAACTGGTCACCCAAGTGGTGGGGGATCGCATGCAGATAGCGAATGCGACAGGTTGCTCATCCATCTACGGCGGATCGGCCCCTTCCACACCGTATACGACAAATGAATCCGGCTGCGGGCCATCATGGGCAAATTCCCTGCTGGAGGATAATGCGGAATTCGGCCTTGGGATGCACCATGCAACGAAACAATTGCGCCAACGGACACTGGAATTGACAGGTGAGCTTCTGAACCTGCAGATCGACGATTCGCTCAGAACGGCCGCCACAGCTTGGACTGAGGGATTCAGCGACAAAAACAGCGCCCGCAAGTTAGCCGAAGCGTACATCAAGGCTTTGGAAACTGCTGACACAACAGATCCGAAAAACCAACAATTGGTCCACGAGCTAGTGGACTATAAAGATTATCTGATGAAACGTTCCACTTGGATGATCGGCGGAGACGGCTGGGCCTATGATATCGGCTTCGGCGGAATCGACCATGTTCTCGCAAGCGGGGAAGATGTGAACATCCTCGTGCTGGATACGGAAGTCTATTCCAACACAGGCGGACAGGTCTCGAAATCATCCAACCTGGGTGCCATCGCCGAGTTCGCTTCCGGCGGAAAATCCGTCCGCAAAAAAGATTTGGGCATGATGATGATGAATTACGGGTATGTCTATGTCGCGCAGATTGCGATGGGCGCAAACCCTAGGCATACGCTGAAAGTCATCTCCGAGGCGGAAGCCTACGATGGTCCTTCCATCGTCATCGCCTACTCGCCATGCATCAGCCACGGCATCAAGTGCGGGTTGACCGTATCGCAGGAACACGAAAAAGATGCTGTGGATGTCGGCTATTGGCATCTTTACCGCTTCCACCCGGAAAACAAACTGAAAGGGAAAAACCCGTTCAAGTTGGATTCCAAGGAACCACAATTTGAACGATTCCAGGATTTCCTGATGGAAGAGGTCCGCTACTCTTCATTATATAACCAGTATGATGCTGAACATGTACAGGCGATCTTCGATGAAAGCCTCCTGGCAGCAAAAGACCGTTATCAGTCCTATGCACGCTTGGATTCTTATACTGACTAGCTCCAATCCGGACCAGACACCGCCTAATCGTGGTGTCTGGTTCTTTTTTCGCGTTCAGTCAAGCGTCCAAAGTTACGACTGCGTCCGTAATGTTTTGAGAAAAGCGACAGGTAAGGCTATAATGGAGGAAAGAAAGCGCTTTTGGAGAACGGTTTTGCAAAGGAAGCGAGGAAGCATCATGACGGCAGAAGTAGGGATATTGAACGCGAACGGATTGGTACTGGCGGCTGATTCCGCTTTGACGATGGGGAACAGCGAACAAATGAAAATATTCAATTCCGGCAATAAGATCTTTTCGCTCGGACCGAGCCACTCGATTGGTATCATGATGTTCGGGAATGTCCAATTCATGGGGATTCCATGGGAAATCATCGTAACTGGCTTCCATCAGAAAATTGGGGCACGGCCGTTGAATACAGTTTGGGATTACTGCACGGAATTCTTCAATTATCTAGAGAGTGTGGATGAAATCTACTCCACGATCTTTACCGAAGTGCTCATCATCGGGTATGCAGAGAATGTCAGCAATATTTTGGAGAATACGACATATATACCTTCACCCGGTGCATTCACTCTGGCCGATTACCAAAAGGCTGTCGAGGAAAAAATTCCGGCGTTGCTGAAAGAAAGCGAAAAGATGAAGAGCATCACCAAAAAGGCGCCGCTCAAAGCCTTCTCTGACCGTTACGGGGAGAAGCTGGATGAAGTTTTTAAAGAACTTTTCGATACCGTATTCTTGGGCTTGAACCTCTACGATAAATTCAAGCCGGATCTTTACAAAATCGTGCGGAATTATGTTTACAGCGACAGCTATTATCCCGACACGTACTCAGGTCTGGTGATCGCCGGCTTCGGCTACAACGAGTTGTTCCCCAGCATATACCAGTACGACATATCCGGCGTCGTCGATAGAGTGATCAAAAAACGGCTGACTGTGCGCCAGATCGTGATGAACGATTTCGCCGAAGACAGGTGTTCCTCAGCCATCGTCCCGTTTGCGCAGCAGGATATGGTCCATACGGTCATAAACGGCATAGCGCCTGATTTGGAGGCTGACCTCGGGGAATTGCTCCGCGCCACACTTGAAAAATTTGTTTCGGAATTGACCGAGAAAAAATTGTTGAAGGAAAGCGATGCTCCGGAAATCAGCAAATTAAAGGCGACGCTGATCGAATCGGGCTTGAATGCCTTCGAAAACATGAAACAGGAACGGCATTTGACCCCCGTATTAATGACGATCGATTCGATGCCGAAAGAGGAACTTGCTTTGATTGCGGAGACGTTGGTCAATATCACTTCCTTCAAAGGGAAAATTTCCTTTTCCATGGAAACGGTCGGCGGACCGATCGATGTGCTCTTAATCACAAAAGGGGACGGCCCGGTCTGGGTCAAGCGGAAGAACTTCTTCAATCCCGATATCAATCGCCTGCGCTGATGGGACAGAAAATTTTCCCCCAAATTTCCGGACTTGGTGTAAAATGAATGAAATGAAGTTTATGGAAGGTGTTATTATGTATCTGAATATTCAAGAAACAGCCGACTATCTGGAAGTGCCGATCAGCGAAATCCATCGTTTGATCCGCGAGCGTCAAATCCGCACAATCAGCGTGGATGATGACATACTGCTGAACCGCGATCAGTTCAATTTTTTCATCGAGCAAAGGGAAAAGTACAAACACGAATTGGAGGCCTATTTAAATACGCCTTTGCCAGAAGATCCTGACATCAAGGACGAGGATTGAAAAAAGCAGCGGGCTCTCTTTTGAAGAGAGCCCGCTGCTTTTTTCGTTTTTGAAGGTGATGATTTGATGGGCTTACAGGTTTTGTTGGCGTCGGTATTCTGAACGCGAGAGGCCGTTTGCTTCCGTATTTTCGACAGCCGGCTGTTCCGGTGTGAAGACAGCTTTCGGTTGTTTGGGGTGCTGCTTGGCAGGCTTTACGGTAGAGCGCTTCTTGCTTTTGAATTTGCCCGATTTGAACAGATCCAGCGCAAGGAAGACCGCTGCTGCGATGAAGAGACCGTACGAGAGGGTGCCCATCCATCCGGAAACACCCAATAGGTCGTCCAGCGTTGTCCGGAGATGGATGTATCTAAACAGTGCCCCCAAACCTGCGCACAGGATCGCTCGTTTGCTGTTGCCGCTGGTCACTTTCAAGCGTTTGTTGCCCTCCATAAGAATACTGAAGACAGCAATCGCATAACTGGCGAGTGCGGCGTACAGAAGCAGGCCGTTCTGCCCCGTGGTGTTCGCCAATAAGGCGCCGGCCATCGTTTGCGTATCCAGAAAAAGAAACAATGTGCCGAACAGTGCGCCGAGTACGCCGTTTCTGATATGAGTGCCTTGCTTCTTCAGCAGTTTATTCAGATTAGCCGAGAAGGAAAGGAACGCCAGTGCGTAGCAACCGATAGCCAAATAGAGTGTCAAATCGGAAATGCCTGTTCTGGCAGTTATCAGTTGATCGCTGGCTGTTTGGGTGTGCAGATAGAGGAAACCGGTCCCAAGAATCAAGCCGGATACGCCGCTGCGGAATCGGGCATTCGCTTCGCGTTTCTGCCTGCTTTTCCCAACCAAGACCTGGAGAGTGGCCAAGCTTAAAAAGGCGAGCGAAAGATAGAGGCCAAGATCCGGAATGCCGATGATGCTGCCGACAGCAGTGGCTTGCTGCAGGTATCCGAAGAGTACGCCGAGAAATACTGATGTAAATGGAAATCTGGATTCCTTGCCGTTGCGTTTTTTCATGATATGGATAAACGTCAGGACGAGAATAAAAACGAAGATGATCGGGTAGGTCATACCTATTCCCCCTTGTATGTCTATTTGCTCAAAACAATAGTTGCAACGAAACTGCTTTTGTTGTTCAGGAGCATTCAATGGACATCATAACACAGATTTATGATGCATTTGTTTCGGAATGACGATTATTTTGTTAAGAAAGTATGACCTAGCCAAATTATTGTTTGAGATAAAGCGCGACTACAATATCAATTGGCACAGAAACAGCAGACCACTTTTTACGGGTGGCCTGCTGTAATTTTTTGAACTTTCAATAATTGGGCGGCGAATCTTCCGTCTCATCAGGCAATGCATCATCCCAACTTGTATCGATCGCATATTCTGACCCAAAGTCTTCATATTCCGTGTCGAAAATATCCGAGTCGCCCAACTGGGATAATGCGAAGTTAATCAAACGGATCAACTCTTGTGTGTCCGTCAGTTTCAATTTATCCCGATTCTGCAGAATCGTGGTGCGGTCTTCCATTTCGTCGGGACTGGCATTTTCCGCGGCTACACAAATCGGATAGCTACAATCTTCTCGCGGCACAACCATCTCCGTGAGGTGGATATCCACTTCTAGGACTGCATCCGTGAAATAGATGTAGGTCGCCGCATCATCGATATCGGTGAAAAATTTCTGAAGCATCTGGTCCTCATTTTCTGCGCTGTCGTTTTCATCGTAATAGTCGTAGTCATTTTCTTCGATTTCATCCACGTCTTCACGTTCCTCATCGGAATATTCCCTGAGGTCGCTCTCGTCCGTATAATCTTCCAAGGTGTCCAACGGTGTCTCCTCGATGATGATGGGAAGCAGGTCTGTGCCGCCGGAGCGCGTGATTTCAAAACGGTGTTCAAAAAACCCGCTCCAACTGAATGCCGCTTGGATGATGCTGTTGAAGTCGTAGAAAGTCTCATCGCTGTTCACCTGGATATCCCGCCATATAGGCACGCCGATGTCGCGGACAGCAATCCTGAATTCATAAATCATCTTGACCACCCCTGTTCTCTGCTTTACTCAAGTATAACCCTTTCTCAAGGGTGCGAGCAAAGATTAACACACGGCTTTTTTATTGGAAATGCAAGGTTTTGAAATGCAGTTTACAAATCTATTTCGTTATAATGGTACTGACAAAGGTTTTTCAGGGAGAGAATGTGATAATGGAGGAGGAAGTTGTATGTTGGACAGTAGATACATCAGCGCTTATGGATTGACGAGTGAGGAAATCGACTATTTACGCAAATGCAGCGAAGGGATAGAGTGCGAGCTGTTGACTGTAGGGGATTATCGCGATTTGATGTCAACAGGCCATTTCCTGTCCATCATTACCACGGAGAGGCTGGATAAGGAAGCCGTTGTCGTACTGTCGGAATATTTCCGGGAGGTCGACGGCAATTTGACAAAAGTGATATTGGTTGGCCCGGTGGTGGACGGATTGACGGAAGCCGCACATGCAGAAGCTTTTGAAAACTTTTCCGAACTGAAGGACAAGTTGCCTGGGCTCTTGTCGAAGGCAAACCAGAAAGCGAAAAGTGACGAAGCCACGATCCATACACTTTCCAATATTATCCAGATCCGGGATCTCATCGAAAAAAATCCGGAAACCACGACACAGAAATTGGCGAAAGCCATCGACAAAAACGAAGCCACCATCAGAAGGTATATTGAGATTTTGAGGATCATGGGAAATCAGATAGATTATGATCCCAACAGGAAGACATGGTCTTGTAGGCAATAACCCGGATTAGGTCAAACTGTATCAGCCGAACTAAGGCCAAGAGAGGAGCCTGTGTCATGTATCCAGTCGTTGCAAAATTATTACAATCTCCAGAGCCATCCATCCGGTATGCAGCCAGGGTCCGGTTATTGGGAGAAAATCCTGATTCATCCGAAATCGGCGAGCTGCTGTCGGAAATAAAACATTCAGATCGGGTCAATAAAATCCTGAGCAAAAAAGATGCCTCCGGACTGTTGCTGCCGTTGGACAATCCATACAAAAAATGGGATGGCGCGCATTGGGCTCTAACGCTTTTGGCTGACCTCGGCTATCCAAAAAACGATCCCACTATCTTGCCGATAATCGACCAAGTCTGCAAGCAGTGGCTGAAACCGGAATTCTGGGAAAATGATCCTGTCAACGGAAGGTTCCGAAGGCATGCCTCTCAACAAGGGAATGCCTTGTATTCCCTGTTAAGCTTAACCGATCAGTCCAGGATGGAGTCGGCAGTGTTGTTGGTGGATTTGCTTTTGAAATGGCAGTGGCCGGATGGCGGATGGAACTGTGATCCGAATCCGCAGGCTGACGATTCGTCTTTCACTGAATCTTTGATCCCATTGCGGGCATTGGCTCTCTACGGAAGGAAGACTGGTGATAAGGAGGTTATGGAGGCATGTGGAAAAGCAGCCGAGGTCTTCCTGTGCCGCCACCTTTTCCGCAGGCGTTCGAATAACAGGATCATCAAGAGCGATTTCACATTATTGCATTATCCTTGTTATTGGCACTATGATATCCTCTTCGCCTTGAAGGTCATGGCAGGGATGGGGATCGTTAAAGACAGTCGTTGCGATGATGCGTTGGAGCTGTTGGAATCCAAACGGCTCCCGGATGGCAGCTGGCCGTTGGAAGCAAAATATGGCCGAACGCTTGATGAAAAAACTGCAGATAGACCATCAAACAGTACTTATCTGGATTGGGGGGAAGTGGACGGCAAGAACGGCAATGAGTGGGTAACATCAGATGCCTTGTACGTATTGCGCGCAGCAGGAAGATAAAGTGTACTCTGCTATTGATCAGCACCCTGACAAGGATCCATTCAAATTATCCCTGCCTCCTGCAAACAGTGTCCCTTCAACGAAAATCTATGGTACACTGATATTGTCGCTTGATTCAGCCTTTTACTACGCAGAAAGGCTATGTATTATTAATTATACTTCCAAAAAAGGAGATGATTTGTTGGGGAATTTTTCCATTGCGGTGAATGCAGTAATGCCTTTATTGTTGTACATGTTGATTGGGCAGGGATTATTGCGGGCCAAGCTGTTGGACGGCACGACTTATCAAAAATTGAACAATGCCATTTTTCGGTTCTTTTTGCCGATCAATCTCCTTATGAACGTTTACGAAGCGGACGTGAGAAGTACTTTCAGAGTCGATGTGCTTTTTTTTGCTGTCGGACTTACTTTAAGTTTCTTTTTGCTTTTTGCATTGTTCATTCCGCGGATCGAAAAGGACAATGCCAAACGCGGTGTGATGCTGCAAGGGACATTTCGTTCCAATTTCGTCCTGTTCGGATTGCCGATTGCTACTTCGTTGTTGTCGGAAAGCCAATTGGGGATGACCTCGATACTGATTGCAGTCATTGTTCCCTTGAATAATGTCCTGTCCGTTGTGGCACTTTCCATCTATTCGGATCATAAAATCCAACCCGGTCGCATCCTATTGGATATCCTTAGGAATCCGATGTTCATTGGTACGATAGTAGGTATCCTGATCAGCCTGTCCGGATTGAAATTCCCGCTGTTCCTCGACGATACGCTGAGTGGCATCAAAGGGCTGGTCACACCTCTAGCACTGATTGTCATGGGCGGTACTTTCCGCTTTGATGCTTTGAATAATGCGCGGATCCAACTGGCAATGACGGTATTCTTCAAGTTGGTTTTGATCCCAATAATCGGTCTGACGCTGGCTGTCCTCTACGGATTGACCAGAGAAAATTTGGTGCCGATGATGACGATGCTGGGCGGTCCAACAGCCGTATCCAGTTACACGATGGCGCAACAGATGGGCGGGGACCCGGATTTGGCGAGTCAAATCGTCGTTTTCACTACCATCTTTTCGATGTTCAGTTTGGTTGTGTTCATAACGGTCCTGAAATCATTATTCTTGATTTGAATACAATGTAAGGAAACAAGAGCCTGCTGCAGAAGCAGATTCTTGTTTCCTTTTTTGTCCATTCGCGTTCGCCTATGGCCCGGTGAAAGCTTATAATGGATGTATAAGGAACACAACCATCTTATGACAGGGGACGATAAAGATGATTATCATCGGGATTACCGGAGGATCGGGAGCCGGCAAAACAACCGTAGCAAAAACGATCGCGAAAAGACTGGGCAAGGGCAATGTCGTCTATGTATCGCAAGATTGGTACTACAAGGATCAGACGCATCTGAGTGTGGAAGATCGCGTAAAATTGAATCTCGATCACCCCAATGCGTTCGATAACGAACTCTTGATTTCAGATTTGGCCAAACTCCGTTCAGGACAAGATATTGAGGCGCCGATCTACGATTTCAGTGTGCAAGCCCGTTCGGACAAGGCAATCACTATCGAATCAAAACCCGTTGTCATATTGGAAGGCATTCTGATTTTAGCCATACCCAAGTTAGTTTCCATGATCGACATCAAAATTTTTGTGGATGCGGAACCGGACATCCGCCTGATCAGAAGAATCGAAAGGGATATCCGCGAACGGAACAGCACGTATGAGAGTACGATTGCCCGCTATCTGACGACCGTAAAACCGATGCATGATGCCTTCATCGAGCCGTCCAAAGTGCAAGCCGACATCATCGTGCCGCGTGGGGGCCAGAACGACATCGCAACCGATATGCTGGGAGACTTGGTGGAGCACTATAGCCATCATCATGTCTAAAGAGTAGTATGTTCCCAACAGGTAATTCTTTTAAAATTATTTCATGAAAAAGGATTAGAAATAGACAAGAAAACAGAAATAGTATATAGTGTTCCTATGCAGTAATACTACTGTCAAAAAAGCAGAACACGCATCGAAATGAGAGGATCTATTCAGTGGACAACACAGAATTATTGACGCGATTTAATCTGACCAGGCACGAAGCAACCATCTACCTGACCTTGCTGTCGGACGGGGACCTCAACGGCTACGAAGTATCGAAAATAACCGGTATTTCACGTTCGAACGCCTATGCCTCATTGGCTTCGTTGGTTGAAAAAGGAGCGGCCTTCATCATCGAAGGGGAGACGACCCGATACACTCCAGTACCTGTGGAAGAATTCTGCGGGAACAAAATCCGATCCCTTCAGGAATCCAAGCAGGAATTGATCAAGAATATCCCTCAAAGAAGAGAAGATGCGGAGGGGTACATAACCATCACAGGCGAACACCGTATAATGGACAAAATGCGCAATATGATTTCCGAATCGAAGTCTCGCGTCTATTTGTCCGTTTCCGGTAATATTCTGCCGGAACTTTTGAAGGAAATGCAGGCAGCGCATCAGCGCGGCATAAAGCTGGTCGTCATAACCGATACTCCGTTCCCTCAGGAGGGGATGACCGTCCATCTTCTGGAGAAACCGAAGAAGCAAGTAAGGATCATTGTGGACTCCACAACCGTTCTGACTGGAGATATCGATGAGGGCGAGTTTTCCACCTGCCTGTATTCCGGAAAGAAAAATGTAGTTGATTTGTTGAAAGAATCTTTGCAGAACGAAATCAAAGTAGTCGAAATGATGAGAGGATTTGAAGCGAAATGACAAAAAAAGTATTTGTTGAAAAAGAGCAATTGGAAGAAATCGTGCAACAGTATCCTACACCCTTCCATTTATATGATGAAAAAGGTATCCGTGAGAATGCGCGCAAATTGAATGCGGCTTTCTCCTGGAACAAAGGCTACAAGGAATACTTCGCTGTGAAGGCAACACCGACACCGGCCATTCTGAAGATTCTGAAGGAAGAAGGCTGCGGCGTTGACTGTTCGACTTACACAGAGCTGATGATGTCAGATGCGCTCGGCTTCAAAGGCGATGAAATCATGTTCTCCTCGAACGTGACGCCTAAGGAGGATTTCCAATTCGCCCGCAAAATGAATGCGACCATCAATTTGGACGACATTACCCACATCGATTTCCTGGAAGAGGCAGCCGGATTGCCGGAAACGGTCAGCTGCCGTTTCAATCCAGGCGGCGAGTTCACGATCAATAATGAAATCATGGACAAACCCGAAGACGCAAAATACGGCTTCACACGTCCGCAATTGACGGAAGGCTTCAAAAAGTTGATGGCAAAAGGCGTGAAACACTTCGGCCTGCATTCATTCTTAGCAAGCAACAACGTTGCGGATGAGTACTATCCGATCCTGGCAGGCATCCTCTTCCAGACTGCCGTTGAACTGAAGGAAGAAACCGGAGCGGATATCACGTTCATCAACCTTTCAGGCGGAATCGGCATCCCGTACCTTCCGGATCAAAAAGCTGCGGATGTAGCGAAAATCGGTGAAGGTGTCCGAAAGGCCTTCGAAGAGATCATGGTGCCCGCCGGCTTGGGCGATGTCGCGATCTATACGGAGCTGGGCAGATTCATGCTTGGGCCATACGGTTGTTTAGTGGCAACGGCCATCCACGAAAAGCACATCTACAAAGATTACATCGGTCTGGATGCCAGCGCAGTCAATTTATTGCGTCCGGCAATGTATGGCGCTTATCACCACATCACCGTGATGGGCAAAGAAGATCAGCCAGCAGACCACCTATATGATGTGACCGGCGGATTGTGCGAAAACAACGACAAATTCGCCATCAACCGCATGCTGCCTAAAATCGACATCGGTGACTTGGTCGTGATCCATGATACAGGAGCGCACGGCTTCTCGATGGGGTACAACTACAACGGAAAATTGCGCTCGGCCGAAATCCTGTTGAAGGAAGACGGTGGCACGGAAATGATCCGTCGCGCGGAAACACCAGCGGATTACTTTGCAACGTTCGACTTCACCGGTCTTTTCAAAGACGTGAAATAAACGGAATCAAATAAGAGGGGCCAACGAGCACATAAACTGTTCGGTGGCTCGTCTTTCTTTTGCTTCGCTTCAATAAATTGATCTGACTGCATGATATAATGTTCCCTGGATGAACAAACGAGGGGTGAAATACATGTTCCGAAAAGAAACAATCAAGGAAAGCGTATCGGCGCTTCCATTGAAGCCGGGAGACTATTGCGTCATCACCGGAACGGCACTGGTTATGCATGGCATAAAAGAGGAAACAAAAGATATCGACATCAACTGCACCAAGGAAGCGTTCCATATTTTAGCGGCTCAAGGATACCCGATCAAACAGGGTGCCTTTGCCCGCAAAGTGATCTACAGCGATGATGTGGAAATTTTTGAGGATTGGCACAGAGGAGCTATCACGATGATCGAGGAGGTTGCGGTCGCGAGCCTGGAATCAGTCATCGTCATGAAGAAACAACTGGGCCGGGAAAAAGATCAGATCGACATTGCCAAAATTGAAGCGCATCTGGCCCAACAATAAAAACACAAAAAAAGCTGAATAAACGCCTCTATAAGAGCGTTTATTCAGCTTTTTGGATTATCTGATTTAAACCAACAGTAGTTGCAGCCAAGAGGGGGCGAAATAGGCTCCGCCTAGGCCAAGCAGAAAGAGACCTTTCCAGATGAAGGTAGGGATAAACGTCCTTGTCGCCAAGGCTGTTCCGTCCCAATGGCTGTCATTTTTCAAAAGCAAAACGATGAAAAATTGATGCGCCAGTCCAAGCATATACCAGATGACGAAACCGATTGTGATGACATCCACTGATTGATAGATCCTCACCAGAACGCTGGAGTCGTTCCGGTAAATCAGAATCGAACCGCCGATCACAATCAGGATGATCAGGTTCTGCCAAAAGCTCTTTTCCCGCGCCAATAAATTAGTAAGCAAATAGATGCCCAAGAAAAGCGGAATGATCCAAAGCAACAGTCCCTGTACATAGAGATAGGATATCACGACAAAGAACATCGCCTGCGACACATAACCACCCAGCAGGCTAAAGAACATCCCTAACCCGCTGCGGTTTCCGATTTCGGCCAAACCGAGGATGCCGCCGCTTCTGACGATTGAGGGAAGGACATTGAATTTAATCGACTGGATGCTTCCGCCCCACAAGCGCGCCGTCAGAGCATGGCCGCATTCATGGATGATGACGTTGGGGAGGTCGAGATAAATGCCGAACGTATACGCAAGCATGCCGCGGCCGGAAAAGGTTAAATAGGCCACCGCAATAAAGAGGACAATCAATAAGGGAAGGTCCATCTTACTATACCTCCTATCGTTACATGCTTCAGCACTCTTCCAAGCGGTTAACATGCAAATTTTATTTTTTGTGAAGAGGATAGGGAACTACCTTGATTAATTCCAATTGAACCCATAAATAGAGAGAAGCCTTCCTTTCGATAAAATCAGAAAGGGAGGCTTCTTCATTATGCAGCTGGTAAAGCTTGGGTTATTCGGTTTCAGTCGTTGTGCTGTCATTCCCGCCGAATAGGTTCGTGAAGAATTGGACGATGGATTCCCAGATGCCCATGCTGTCTTCCTTCAGTTGTTCCTGATCGACATTGCTCCAAGCCGTTTTTGCTTGCTCGAACAATTCTCCGCCCGTCGCCTGTAGCTCTTCACCAAAAGCGGCGATTTGTTCTTTTTGCTCAGTTGTCAGATTGATGTCGCCAAAATTGATCATCAGATTCTGGATGTTCGTGATGTTGTCCGCGGAAAGGATGCTGTCAAGGTTGTAGTTCTTCAGCACATCCTCAACAATTTGGCGGATTTCGTCAGCGCTGATGTTGCCGTTGTTGGCATCCTTCGCTTCTTGGATATCCTGTTTCATTTCCACGATCGCCGCGTTCATCAATTCATCCGAATAGCCGCTATTGGCTTCGTTTTCCTCGGTTACTGCAGAAGTGACAGCCAATTCTTCCTGGGCGACCTCAACAGCCGCTGCGTCCAGTGTGTTCCCTGAATCAGCAAAGGCTTTGTAAACTCCGGCCAATGCACCGGATCCGTCAACTGTGACGGCGGATGCTACCTTGATGTCCACATCCACTGCGCCGGCAGTGATGGCTGCATTCTTGTATTGCGCCTCCGTGATCGCAGTGATGGTTTCAGGAGTCAGGATTTCCACCGAAACAGCACCATCGCTGTCGGCAGGCGTGATGTACGTACTGGAATAGACTTGGCTATAAGGGTAATCATCCTGCAGCAAGCCATTCAATTCATTGACTGCCACGACCAACTCGTTCGTCCCCTCGGCTACTCCCAGCGTTTCTCTGGTTTCTTCCAGTTGGGCGGCGTTCAGGCTCTCGCCGTAAGTGAAGATCGGTTCGATTGCGACTTTATCGGCGAACGCTGCCGGAGCGGTAATTCCCAACAAGGTAAATGAAGCCAGACCCACTGTAATAAATTTCTTCAGTTTCATGATTAAACCTTCTTTCTTTCGTAGCATGCTTGCATTGTATCAAAGATAACCTACGAAATGTATTATGATTTCTTTAATTAATTATGAAGCTTCCGCGACGCAAAGTCAAAGCATTCCCTAAGATTAGCCTGTCGCGCCGTTTCACGCACAGTTGGCCGCAATCATGCCCGAAATCGTCTGAAAAGTCGTTTCTGCAGCTTGCTAAATTATGGGTTTAGACGCTGAAAGAGGGAACACATGTATAATTGTGTTCCTCATAAAACGTTGATTTATCAACACCAAAATGGTATGCTTTTTTTATCGAAATCAACCGAAAAGCCCCGGATATCGGAGGGCACAAAATAGAGGAAACAAGAGGACATTTCAGTGAATACCACCCACGCAATCAAAGACATCAGCCAAATCCAAACATTGATGGATGTTTATCCGCCATTTTCCAAAAATCGCCTGCTGCTGGAGTACGCCATTCGGACCGGATTGCGCATCAGCGACATCCTGAACGTGAAAGTAGGGCAAGTGCTGGGGAAAGAGTCGTATCAGATCGTCGAGATGAAAACGAGCAAGAAGAAAGAACTGGCCATCCATGACCGCTTGAAACAATCCATTTCGGAGTATGTGGAAAGGGAAGGGCTAGCTACAGCTGATTATTTGTTCTATTCCAACGCCGACAGGAACAGCCATATCAAGCGTACACAGGCACACCGTATCATCGCGCATGCCGGAGATATGATCGGCATCACGTTGAGCGCCCACTCGCTTAGGAAGAGCTTCGGCTATCACTCCTACAAGCAGGGTGTGGACATTTCCTTGCTCCAAACAATCTTTCAGCATTCTTCGCAGGCGGTCACACTCCGCTATATCGACATCACCCAAGAGAACATCAACAACGTATACAAGCGGGTCGATTTCGGGTTTTAACACGTTCAAAAAAATAACGCGTTTTGAGATAGTTTCGTGATGGTCGGTACGTCTTTCCATTTGAAATCGCCTCAAAATACGTTTCCGCAAAACAAGCAAAAAATGCACCTTGCCATCGAAAACGGGCAGGGTGCACTTTTCATAAATTTGGTATGGGATTACACGCCCATATCTTTTTTCATTTTCTCAAGCTCCTCTTCTACAGATGCCGATCCTTGGCTCGCATATTTTTCTTCCAGCGCTTTCGCTTCATCGATCGGCTTCATGTTCAGCTCGGACATCGCATTCGCCTGATCCAACATTTTGTCGGCTTTTTCTTCCATACGTTCAAAGGAACTCATGGCACCTTTCGTGCTGGCAATGGAATCCGTCGCTTTGTTCAGAGTCTCCTGCGTTTTGGCGACCGCTATCTTGGATTTGATCATTTCGCGGCGAGATTTGAGCGTTTCGATGTCGGTTGCCAGTTTATCGTGCATCTGGCGCATCTTGACGGCATTCTCATGTGCTGAAGCATATGAAGTCGCTAATCCTGAACCGACATTTTCCAATTCCTGCTTTTTGGTCAGGAAGATGCGGGCATCATTTTCATTGCCGGCTTCTAAGGCTTTTTTGGCGTAATCCGTGTATTTGATGACTTCGGCTTGGTTTTCATCGACCAATCGCTTGGTCCGAGTCTCTTCGGCCATGACACCGGCCGTGCTTCTTTTCACTTCAGCCAAATCTTCCATCATGTCGCGCAGGTATTGGTCGATCATTTTTGCCGGATTTTCCATTTTGTCGATCATAGCATTGATGTTCGCACTGATGATATCCGAGAATCTCTCTAGTATTGCCATTTCTGTTTCCTCCTTATGGGGTCGTGTCTTCGTGGGGTTCGTCTTCTGCCTGCGGGGTAGGGCTGGAATCGACTTGCTGCGGGACAGCGGCATCACATTTTTTCGTCAATTCATCCGCCTCTGTATTGCCAAACGTATCCAACGGCGTCTTAAGTATGTCTTCCGTTTGCTGCGCTTCCAGATTCTTCTGATTTTTGGCATGCCGCCACCATAAGAACAGGAGGGCGAGCAGGATGATGACTCCGAATACAATCAGAACAGCAATCCATGGGGAACGCGTTACTTTCATGATGCGATCAGCTGAATCCCGGAATGCGTCGCTGAAAAATTCTTCATCCGTTTTATTGTCATCATAATAGTAGGAATCGATGTAATCAAGCAAGACATCTCCAGCCTCTGTATCGATTACAGTGGCAGCCTGCGTGCCGACCACATAATAATCCATGTACATGCCGGACTGGTATTCGAAGAATACCAGCAACAGATGGGCTTCGTCCGCAAAAAGTTCGTCATATTTTTCGTTTGCAAAGTTTTCCAAATCCTCCAATGAAGGATTTGTGGAACCATTTATGTCATCCGCCAAGAATAGGTAGGGTTGCACACCGGTTTGCTCGTAGAAATGTTTCATTCCTGAGGTCAATTCAGAACGGTTTCCGATCCAACCAATCGTATCTGTGTAATAATCCGTTTCCGTGACTGAACCATCCGGAAGGGGCTCCCGTTCCACTGTAGAAAGGGTGATTTCATTGTTCCCACTCGAACCGGAAAGCGAAGAACCTGTGCTGAAAGAGAAAATCAAACCGAACACCACAGCCAGAATGATCAGTACCAATGCGATCGTTCCACAACCTAAACCGCAGCCTGGAGCACCTCTGGGACTTCCTCCGGAATAATTTGGCCCACCGGAAGATGGCCCTCTAATAATAGGGCCGCTTCGGAAAATCGGACCACTTGAACCGGATCGGGGGATATTAAACCCGCCACTTCCAAAAGATCCGCCACCGCCTCCACGACCGCCTTTGCTGCTGCCGAAAGAGCCTCCGCCAAAAGAACTGCCGCGACCGCCGCTACTGCGGCCTCCGCCACCACGGCTTCCGCCGAAAGAACCACCACCGCCCCGTGATCCGCCACCGCCTCCTCTTGCCATACATACACCTCCTTGAGTGCTTGTTCGCCTCATCAAAGTCAATCTATCACAGTGAGTAAGCGCTGTCAATTTAAAGCCATTGGATAAATATGATAACACTTACAGCCCTCAGAAAAAGATATGTCAGATTTTCTGACGAATAATGTAACAATATCATCGACAAAATCTGAAAGAAACGGTAAGATATTCTTACATAGAGTCAACAAATTGTGTTAATTGAACGGAAAACTGCATCAGCAACAACCTGGTGCGGGGAAAAGCGAAAGGGGTGGGCCAAGTGAAGTTGACCGAAGGAACCGAAATAGAAGATTTTTTATTTTTGACGAAGAATGGAAATTGTGAAAGTTTTCGTTCTCAGCTGAAACGCGATTTCACTGCGGTGATTTTCCTTAGACATCTGGGGTGCGGCATGAGTCAACTGGATATGCTTAAATACCGTGATGCCTATCAATTCCTCAAAGATCAGGGGATCGAGATCATGATGGTGATCCAAGGTGCAGAAGCTGCCGTTGCAGAAAGAACAGCGAAAATGAAAATACCATTTACGGTCATAGCAGACCCAGAGCAGTCCGTGTATGAACACTTTGAAATCCCTTCTTCGGAATCCATGCGCGATCTTGTTTACGGCGTTTCCGAAGAAAAACTGCTGGAATTCGAATACTATGGGATCGAGTGTCAACGTTTTGAGGGAAATGAACTGCAACTGCAAGCGAGCATCGTCCTCGATAGAAAAGGGCAAGTTGTTTTGAGCCATTACTCTGAAAACATAAGCGACGTGCCATCTCCATCAGAATTGTACCAAATGCTGCAGGCGGTGCCTGTAAGAAACTAAAATAAAAAAATAGAAGCGAATGCGTCCATTTCCTGAAAGAAGAAAAGGGCGCATTCGCTTTTTTGTTGCCTATCCTCCAAATGCTATCATTCGTCCAATCAGCTTCCATGGTGGTAATATATAGGTGTAAACGACACTGGTAGCCTGTTTGGAGTGAGGAGTGAATGACCATGAAAAACGTAACAGTCAACAGGTTGAAATTGGAGCAGTTTTTGCTGGTTCTGAAAGAAAGGGTGACTCCGGAATACAAGAGTCAAACGGAACAAGATATTCTGACCTTCATGGAAGAAATCATCACGGAGCAAAGAAAAAACGTGAATTATGATGATTTAATCAGAAAGCTTCAGTCCTATTCAGGTTGTAATCGTGCTTATCTGGAAGCTGGGCTCGACATTCGCATGAATAAATTTCCCCATGGTTCTTTAGCCGAACTGGTTATCAACAGCGTGGATACGGATGATTATCTCACCTTGCTGGAAATCGAAAATCCTGTTGCGTCAGATTTGGAATTCCTTGATGAAGTCAAAGAAAAGCTTTTTGAATATTTCGATTGACAATTATGATGTATAATCTGGCCATTCAGCTCAGATAAGCCTATTTATATTTAGGCTCAGCTATATATGAAAAATCTCATCATTCCGTCGAATGACCCGAATCCCATTGCAAACCTTCCTGTGCCTTAAGATTCCTTTATTCGTGGATCAATAACTTGAATCAGCTGGTCTTTCAACAATAATTATCTACAACGCGATCTGATTATGTTCGTGTCAATGTAATCCATAAATGCTTGTATTAGCTGACTGTCCAACTAATTATTTTGTTGGATCGCCAGCATATATGGCTTGAATAACCCTGAATTACATTGAATCTAACAGATAAGCATGAATAATAAGCGATAATTGTGAGTCGATAACCTGAGGTGAATTTGGGCCGACAAACCCTTGAAAAACAGGGGGTTACGGCCAATCTAAAGCCCAACTGTAAAAATTCCATATTCTAGTTTACATAATATATATTATACGAAGTTATATGTAGAAGTTATAAGAAACCGCAATAATCAAATTTAACCTAACCGTACCATGAGAAAATAGCAAAATTGCGAAATAATTACTATTTTCGCAATTTTGCTACATTATGTTATTTTTTTGTTTTTACGACTTAGTTTGATCCGCCTTCATCATGCATCGATTCGATGGCGGCATACAAGATTTCTTCAGCAATCAAATCTTTTGATCTCACCGAAATTTGGATTGGTTCTTTATCCACTTGGTAAATGATCACTTCGTTTGTGTCTTTATTGAATCCTGCATATTCTTTTGAAACGTCATTTGCTACGATCATATCAGCGTTTTTGCGTTTCAGCTTATCTATCGCATAATGTTCGACTTCATGCGTTTCAGCCGCAAAACCGATCAAAAATTGACCCGTTTTTCTTTTTCCAAGTTCAGCCAAGATATCCGTCGTTTTCTCTAACACCAAGGTCAAATCCTCGTTGGTTTTCTTGATTTTGACTGTTGCTTGCATTTTTGGTCTGTAATCTGATACAGCCGCTGCCATGATGACCATATCGATATTGTGAAATTTATCTAAAACTGCTGATTCCATCTCTTTGGACGATTGCACGGGTATAGATTCGACCCCGAAAGGAATCGGCAACAGGTTCGTTGCGGTGACCAATGTCACTTCAGCACCTAAGTCACGGGCAGCTTTCGCCAAACTATAGCCCATTTTTCCGGAAGAATCATTGGTTATGAATCTGACCGGGTCTATGCGCTCCTTCGTCCCACCTGCTGTGATGAGCACCTTTTTGCCTTTCAAAGGTAGTTCTTTGGCATTATTCAAAACGATCAGCTGCGCTGCTTCAACAATATTTTCCGGTTCAGGCATGCGCCCTTTGCCTTCGTAGCCTTCAGCCAAAAAGCCCGTGTCAGGTTCCATGATTTCATAGCCGTAACTTTTCAGAGCTTCCATATTCCGGACCGTAGCCGGATTCTCCAGCATATGCTGGTTCATGGCAGGAACGATTAGCCTTGGAGCCGTCGTCGCCAATAGCGCAGTCGACACAAAATCATCGGCAATGCCGTTCGCCATTTTGGCGATGATGTTTGCTGTTGCCGGCGCTACGACGGCAAGCTCAGTCCAGTCAGCTAAATGGATATGACTGACGAACTGCGCATCTTTTTCATCGAAGGTGTCTGTATATACGTCATGCTTGCTCAATACTTGAAAAGTCAACGGTGTGACGAATTCCTGAGCTGAAGCGGTCATCGCGACTTTAACTACGGCGCCCGCTTTGATAAATTTTCTGACGAGGTCGGCTGCTTTATAGACTGCAATGCCGCCCGTTACATAGATGGTTACTCTCTTGTTTGTTAACAAATTATACGCCCCGCTTACATTCGACTATTTTCCTTGCTTTTTGCCCTCTTGGATAGCGATGAAGGCTCTTGCCCGGCTGATGAATTCTTTCAACACTTTGATGCGGGCATATTCTTTCTGAGTCCCTTCGACAATAATCCACGGAGCATCTTTCGTGTCCGTTCTGGCGACCATTTCGTTCATCGCTTTTTCGTATTGCTCGAATTTTTCATGATTCCGCCAATCTTCATCGGTCAGTTTGTAGTTTTTTCCCGGATCGTTTTCCCGGTCTTTGAAGCGTTTCTTTTGCTCTTCTTTATCTATCACGATCAGGAATTTGATGATCAACAAACCATCGTGGGCCAAATTGTGTTCCATTTCATTGATTTCTTCATAGGCAGCGGCCCATCGGTGCTCTGGCGTGAAGCCTTCCACCCGTTCCACCAGTACACGGCCGTACCAGCTTCTATCATAGATGGTCATCTTCCCTTTTATCGGTAATGTCTGATAGAAGCGCCAAAGATAGTTATAACGGCTCTCATTTTCCGTAGGTGCTGCTGTCGTGGCGACGTCATAACTGCGGGGATCGATCAATCTTGTCAAGCGGCTTATTGCTCCGCCCTTACCGGCAGCATCCGTCCCTTCGAATACCAGGACACACGGTATCTTTTTCAACCACATTTCGTATACCAATTCACTTGATTCTTCCTGCAGTTTCGCAAGCTGAGCTTCATACTCTTCTTCTGTTATTGCAGCTTTCAAATCGACTTTGGCTAGTGGCTTTTCCTTCAGACCGGAACGAATCGGCACTGGGGGTTTCTTTTCGGTTTGCTCAAGGTGGCTCTTCAAAGTGCTGCTTGCAATGCTTATCGCTTCTCGGGAAGCATCTTTCAAATCCTCTGATGAGAGCACGTGCCACGGTGACGCCTCGAAACTGGTCATTTCCAATATTTTATCAAAGTGTTTCAAATATTTATTGTATTTGTTGAGTTGTTTTTCATCGTCTTTCGTGATCAGAAACTCTCTGTACGGATCTCCTTTCAACTTCTCAATCCGTTTTTCCATCGTTTTTTCCGAGTGGTGCAAAAACAGTTTCAGGACGATTGTGTTATCGGCCACCAACATGCGTTCCAGAAAGCTGATATAGCCAAGATGATGTTCCAAGCGTTCATTTTTCACTTTCAAATCGTTCATGAGTTCAGAATAGAAACTGCGATCAAAAAAAGCTATTCTGCCTTTTCCGGGCAAATCCCTCGCGAAGCGCCATAAAAAAGGATGATCTGCATCATCGTCCAGCGCGTCATCAAAGACACTTACTTCGAAATAACGCGGATCCAATTCCCTCGTCAGGTCCTTCAATATATGCCCTTTACCTGAGGACTCCCAGCCATCGACGATGATTAACATGGATGAATCGCTGTTGACCAGTTTTCTTTGCAAAGCGGCCAATTCACTGCCGAGTTCAGACCTTTTTGTGCTGGATAATGTCGTGTCTTTTTTGTCAAAATCAAAATCTTTTAACATACGCTACGCCACCTTTTCTGCTTTTCACTATTTTATCATAAAACAGACTGGAACAAAGGGATACGGTTTAGCTGCCGATTGAAGCAACGGGTTTGAAGCCCTTTATTCCGCGTACGGGACAACTTCCAGCGTGACATGATTGTAGTCACCGATGATTTTTGAAACAGGACAGCGTTTATGGGCGGATTGCGCAAGTTTCTCGACGTCTGCAAACTCCATGCCTTCGACCGAAATAAATGCCTTTAAATCGAAATAAAAACCTTTGCCATCTGCTTCCCTGCAGAAATCTACATGAACTTCGGCTTTGCTTCTGGCCGCGGCTCCCCTCGCCTTCAGTAAGGCTTCGATGGTCGCATTCAAGCAAGTTGACCATGATAATCCGAATAGTTGTTCCGGATTGAAGCCGGCTAAATCCTTCAATGGATCTGATGTTTGCAGGGATTCTCCATCCGAAACGGAGGCAGTCCCGTTCAATCCTTGATCATTGATTACTTCCGTATGGTATAACGATTTATTCATAAAAAATATGTCCCCTTTCTAACCGCGGATATTGTTTTTGCTTTCCTATATCTTAACATGATTCACCGCATTTGGCTGAAAAAAACAGCACCGGATGTCCCCTAAAGGGAAATCTGGTGCTGTCGGATGTTGCGAAATTAAGCCGTGATCAACTGTTCAAGCAGATCAGGTCTGAAGCCGAAAAATGGCTCAACGCCATCAAAGACGACTACCGGCAAAGATTGGAAACCCAATTCTTTGACTTCGGCCAAGGCCACTTCGGATTCCTGAATGTCTTTGATTTCATAACGGATGCTGTTATCATCCAAAAATTTCTTTGTGAAATTGCACTGCATGCAATTCGGTTTTGTATATACTGTGACATTCTTGTTAGACATGATAGTTTCCTCCATTGGTTATCCGATAAGAATTCTCTTTTCGAATAAAGCTTATGGATACATCATACAGTATTATTTTGTAAAAAACAAACCATATATAGTGATTCAGAGCGGAAATAATCAGTCCAGATCGATGGAAAGTTCTTGTGCAGCGGCCGATGCTTTGAGTTTTTCATAAACGAAATTCATACTTGGTGGGAAGAAAAGCATGCTGATGATGGTCCCTTCGCGCACCGTAATAGGGGTGTCGGTAGAAAATGCGATCAGTAATGCGGATGCGATCAACAAAATATCGACTATTTGGCGCACTTTTCCAAAGTTGAAGCCAAAGCGGCTACTGAAGGCCATACAAGCGCCCTCCAAAGGCATATTGATGTAATTCAAGGCCATCATTGATCCGACACCGATTGCTGCTATAATGCCCCCTAAAATGACCATCGCGATTTTCACCCAGTAATGGTCGATCGTCACGCTGGAAAATACCGTGTAAAGCATCAGGTTCATCACTTGGCCGAGGATCAATGTGACAGGAATCTGAAATAATTGTCTCAGTGAAAAATCTTTTTTCATCAAAAACCATTGGATCACTACACATATGATATTCAGTATAATCGCCAGTGTTCCGATTTTGATGCCGGAAAGTTGGCTGATGCTCATGTTAAGGGCTTCGTAGGCACCCACGCCGACATTGGCTTTTACTGTTATGCTTGCTCCGATAGCGGTTATGATTACCGCCACGATGACCAATAGCATGTTCTTTAAATGTTTCGTCATTTTTTCACCTGTCCATTCATTATTCTGCCTTGTCATTATAAAGAAGTAAGCAACGAATTGCAATTCGTTGCTTACTCCGGATCATCTATTTATTTTGAGTAGACGACTTTGCCGTCCACTAGTGTATAAAGCGTTTCGCCTTTGACTTTCCAGCCGGTGAATGGCGTATTTGTAGCTTTCGAAAGGAAATCTTCGCTGCGGATTTCATATTCGTTATCTAAGTCGAATATGACGATATCCGCTTGGGATCCGATATCCAGTGTTCCTGATTCCATGCCGAACAGTGCAGCAGGCTTGACGGTCATCCAATCAACCAGTTGTTTCAAAGTGAAAACGCCGCCCAAAACGAAGTTGGAGTACATCAGTTGGAAAGCTGTCTCGATGCCTACGATGCCGAATGGAGCGCCTACCATGCCGCCTTGTTTTTCTTCTTCGCCGTGCGGTGCGTGATCAGTTGCAATGCAGTCGATCGTGCCGTCCAACAAGCCCTCGATCAAGGCTGCACGGTCCTCAGCTCCACGCAACGGCGGGTTCATTTTGTAGATGGCAGTATCCGTCGGGATGGAACCATCTATCAGAATCAAGTGATGCGGTGCGACTTCGGCAGTGACATGGATCCCAGCGCGTTTGGCATCACGGATGACGCGTACGCTTTCTTTCGTGGAAACATGGCAGACATGGTAATGACAACCTGTCGCTTCCGCCAAAAGCACGTCGCGGGCGATTTGCGTCGATTCCGTCACGCTCAAGATGCCCGGCAGATCCAATTCGTCGGAACGGGTGCCTTTGTGCATCACGCCTCCAAACAACAGCGAGTCGTCTTCTGTATGCGCAACAAGCGCGACATTATTCTTTGCGGCTTCCTGCATTGCCAAATACATCGTTCCGGCTGTTTGGACACCTACACCGTCGTTGGTGAAGGCGAAAGCGCCGGCTTCCAACAATTGTTTCTGATCGGTCAAGACGTCACTGCGCAAGTTCTCGGTGATGGGCGCGTACTGTTTGACTTTAATGATGGCAGTGTCTTTGATCAGTTGTTGGATAGCAGCGAATTTATCAGCCGTATCCGGAACTGGATTCAGGTTCGGCATTGCGCAGACTGTCGTGAAACCTCCGCGAGCGGCTGCCTGTGTTCCTGTTTCGATCGTCTCTTTATAAGTGAAGCCTGGTTCACGCAAATGCACGTGCACGTCTATCAATCCGGGAGTTACCAGACCGCCCTTGGCATCGATGACTGTTGCATCCGCAGCTGTTCCTTGCAGATCCTGGCCGATTGCGGCAATTTTATCGTCTTTCACATATATCTCTACAGGAATAAGTTCCTCTTTTTGACCCAACATTTTCGCATTTTTTATCCAAACTGACATGTGATCCCTCCACTGGTGAATTTTTATGATTATACGTTCGTTGTTCTTCCGTTTACGATGGCTTCCAATATGGCCATTCTCGCAAAGACGCCATTCTTCATCTGCGTCACGATCCGTGAGCGGCGGCATTCCACTAGGCTGTCTGCCAATTCCACGTCGCGGTTGACAGGAGCTGGATGCATGATGATGGCTGATTCCTTCATACGGGCTTCGCGTGCGACTGTAAGTCCGAATTGATCGAGATACTCTGCTTTTGTATAGCGCATTGCTTTTCCGCCATGGCGTTCCGTCTGGACGCGGAGCAGCATCATGACATCGACTTCTCCGATGATGTCATCGATTTCCACATGCGTGCCGTATTGATCAAAAGTAGGATCGTACCATTCTTTAGGACCCGTGAAATAGACTGTCGCTCCAAGTCGTTGCAGCATCTGCATGTTTGTTTTGGCTACACGTGAGTGCGACAAGTCGCCGCAGATGGCTACCTTCACTCCGCTGAAAGTATGGAATTCTTCATAGATCGTCAATAAGTCCAGCAAGCATTGGCTCGGATGCTGGCCGGCACCGTCTCCGCCATTCACGACGGACGCTGTAACGCCCGGGCTTTCGATCAACTCTTTGTAGTAGGCTTCCGCGCTGTGGCGGATAACGACCACATCCACGCCGATCGCCGACAAAGTCAGGACTGTGTCATACAGTGTTTCGCCTTTGCTGACGCTGCTAGTCGAAGTGTCAAAGCCGATGACTTGCATCCCCAACTTGTGTTCCGCCATTTCGAAACTTTTGTGTGTGCGTGTGCTGTTCTCGAAAAACAAGTTTGAAGCGTAGATGCCCTCCGTCAAATTTCGATCTGGGAGGACTCCGTTTTTGAATTCGGATGCACGCAGGATCAGGGACATGATTTCCAAATTCGTGAGTTCCTCGACACTTACAAAGTTTTTTAATGCAATCTGATTTGTTGTCTGCATCATTTTAAAGCCCTCCAATTAGTTTTTTGTGAATGGAGGCAAAAAGAACCCGAAGAATTTGTAAGTTCTTCAGGTTCTAGGCCAGCCGCTCGCATATTTGGATACAGAGCGGCCATCTAGTGACCTTGCGGGCCTCACTGGACCCCCTTAAAGTCTCACATTCGCTATTAAGTTGTGCGATAGGATAAATCTCCAGAAAAAAAGCCCATGGTCAAAGAGACAATGGGCATAAAGTCATGATAAAGGCGCAGTAGGCCTGATATGCTCCTTAGTAGTCTCTCTGGACTCTCGTTAAAGGAAATTCATTCTGTTGCTAAAATAATAACGCGCACAATCGCTTTTGTCAATGCTGGCTAAGCGGATGTTGTGTTTTTTCTCGATCAGGCAAAACAAAACCCCTTCAGCCGATGCGTATCGGCTTGGAATAGTCATCATGTCCGATGAGGTCCGTTTCCCATACCGGGAACCCGTACCGAGAAGCGTAGTTTCGGCACACTTTCAAAAAGGCAGGCATTTTATCGTCCAAAGCCAGTTGTGTGAATTGTCCGATCAGCATGCCGTTGATTTTTCCGAATGCCCCCAACTGCTCCAGTTGCGCTAAACCGCTGCACATCGCTTCGTATCTGCCGCCTGCCGATTCAAGGACCAGAACTTTATTTTTCATTTCCGGCCAATAAGGGGTCCCTGCCAACTTCAGGAAGCAACGCAGATTCCCGCCTGCAAAAACTGTAGCAGATTGCTTAGAGGTGCGATGATCGCCTATTTTAAATACTCCAGTCCAATCAGCATCGATTTGGTCGATCAAATCACGTAGGGCTTGAGTTTGGAACGCTTCCGCCTCACTCACAAGCACTTTCGGGTTATAGAGGATGTTCTGGATGCCAGTTTTGGCTTGGATTGCATTTACGATTACAGTATTGTCGCTATAGCCGAAGTAAGGCTTGGGATTGCTTTTGATGATCTCAAAATCGAGATAAGGCAATATTTCATTGGCTAAATCCCCACCGGATAAATCAAATATCGCTTTTACGCTCGCATCAGAGTAAAGGGACAATAAAGCCCCTGCACGGGATGCAGGGGCCTCGGTTTGCTGTGTCTCTTTATCCAGAAAAAGGACGTCACTCATTAAGGTCTCAAGGCCAAAATCATTCTTGAGTTTTCGGCTTAGCGACGAAACGATTTCCTGCGAGCGATCATTATTCGTCAATCCGTTCGAACAGCTGATGAAGCCGATCGCATCTCCCGGATGCCACATAAAGATCACTACCTTTCTGTCAGACCAAGATATCTTGGATGGATAATTCCTGAAGTTCAGCAAATATTTTTTCGGGCGTCAATGTTTTCTTCGTTTCAGCGTCATAATCATTCATGATTTGACCGTGATGCAGCACCAGCATACGATTGCCGTACTGAATGGCGTCCTGCAGGTTGTGGGTGATCATGATGCTGGTGAGGTTGTTGTCGAGCACTTGTTGATTCGTCAATTCCAGAACCAATTTGGCCGTTTTCGGATCCAAAGCTGCCGTATGTTCATCCAACAACAGGATGTCCGGGCGTTTCATCGTTGCCATCAGTAAAGCGATAGCTTGTCTCTGACCACCGGACAAGAGCCCAATTTCTGAGCCCATCCGGTTTTCCAGTCCTAAGCCTAATTTTTTCAGTTCCTCTTTGAAGAATACTTTTTCTTCCTGTGATGTCCCGAAGCGCAGCGTCCGTTTTTGCCCTCTGCGGTATGCCAAGGATAAATTTTCCTGTACTGTCATCCGTGGGGCGGTACCCATTTTGGGATCCTGAAAGACCCGGCTGATGTAAGGCGCCCGTTTGTCTTCTTTGAAGAAGGTAACATTTTGTCCGTTTACGATGATATCGCCTGTGTCAGGCAGAAAGTTCCCGGAAATGGCATTCAACAGGGTTGATTTGCCGGCTCCGTTGCCTCCGACCAAAGTGATGAAATCACCTTGTCTGACAGTCAGATTGACGTCCTGCAGTGCGTTGACCTGATTTGCTGAACCAGGGTAGAACGTTTTGGAGACATGTGACATCGTCAACATCGCTTCCTGATTAGTCATTTCGCTTCACCTTCTTTCGCAATGAGTACATGTAGTAAGTTTCCTTGATTTTCGGCAACGCCAAGAAGAAGGTCAACAATACAGCTGAAATCAACTTGAAGTCATTCGGGTTCATACCTGCTTCCAATACCATGACCATGATCAGGCGGTACAGGACCGAACCGAGCATCAAGCAAACCAAACGCATTTTGAAAGAGACATTCGTGAACAATACTTCGCCGATGATGATCGAAGCCAAACCGATGACGATCGTTCCGATACCCATGCTGATGTCGGCGTAGCCATTGTCCTGTGCGATGATGGATCCCGCCAAAGCGACGATCCCGTTCGAAATCATCAAGCCGACGATTTTCATTGTGTTGGTGGAAATGCCCAATGAGCGGGCCATTGCTTCGTTGTCACCCGTTGCGATGACAGCTTGACCGAATTCCGTTTTGAAAAAGATGACGTAGAGCCCGATGATCAGGACTACCACCAACAAGCCCACTGTGATCGTATCGAAATGTCTGGGAAGATTCATATTTTTGAAAACTGTGAAAATCGTATCTTTACCCAACAGACTGATGTTTGCTCTCCCCATCACGCGCAGGTTGATGGAATAGAGTCCGGTCATCGTCAAAATACCTGCCAAAAGACTGGGAATCTGCAATTTTGTGATTAAAAAACCAGTGATCAAGCCAGCTGAGCTGCCAGCAATGATGGCAAATATAATAGCGATATAAGGATTCGCCCCTAAAGTGATGGCTTGAACAGCCACAGCCGCGCCGAGGGGAAACGCACCCTCGGTTGTCATGTCGGCCAAATCCAAAATACGGAAACTTACAAATAAACCAAGCGCCAGAATACTCCAAAGCAATCCTTGGGAGACGGCGGAAATAATCATATTCATTCAGTCTACTCTCCTTTACCTACAAAGATGGCGTTCTGTGCGACATCATCGGGAATCGTGATACCCAATTGGTCCGCTTTCGCTTGATTGATGACCAATTGAATGCCTGTCGCGTATTGTACAGGATAAGTAGCTGGATCGGCTCCCGCCAAGATATCAGCTGCCACAGCACCAGTCTGGGTGCCCAATGCATATTGATTCAAACCGATTGTCGCCAACCCGCCTTCTTCAACCATTGTGTCCACAGCAGGGAACACCGGGATGTTGTAAGAATCCGCAACCGGGATCAATGTCGCCAATCCACTTGCAATGGTGTTGTCTGTCGGTACGTAGATGGCATCCACTTCAGAAGCAAGGCTTTCAGCGACTTGCGCGATATCGTTCGTTGAAGTGACAGTTTTTGTTATTGTCTTCAAGCCTAATGAAGCAGCAATTTCCTCAGCCTCTTTAGCGGAGCTGATTGAATTGTCCTCAGCCGATGAATAAAGGATACCGATCGTTTTGGCTTCAGGAAGCAATTGTTGAATCAGAACAAATTGATCGCGGGCCGGAGTCTTGTCGCTGACGCCGGTGATGTTGCCGCCCGGTTTTTCCATAGATGCCACTAGACTGGCAGCTACCGGATCAGTGATGGCTCCCAAAATGATCGGAATATCGCTGGATGCATTAGCCAACGCTTGTGCTGCAGGGGTAGCGATGCCGATCATGATATCCGCGTCATTCGAAACGAACCGCTCTGCTATCGACTGCATATTGGACTGATCGCCTTGCGCATTCTGGAAATCGATTGTTGCCGTTTCGCCGTCCACATAACCGGCTTCTTCCAATTGGTCGATAATGCCTTCCCCAATCTGATCGAGTGCCGGATGGGTCGTCAATTGCATAATGCCGATGTATGGCAAATCCGGATTGATGCTGTCGGTTGAGCTTGCTGCGGAACCGTCTGAAGAGGTGTCTGAATTATTGCCTTCTGTATTGCCGCATGCCATCAATACTGTTGCTGCCATTAGGGTCAAGATACTTGCCCGTGCTCTGAATAGTTTTTTCATTTCTGATTCCTCCAATTTTTCTGCTTCTTATTCTGTAAAAAGGTGATAAAAAAGCCGCCATCTGAACCCAAGTATGGCGGCTGAATACAGAAAACGCCACACAGACCGATATTGTCTATGTGGCGGCTTAAATATCTTTAGTAATCCACATAGATACTGTTCAGATGTTTCATCTGAGGCTGTATCTACGGACAATCAATACGTCACAAAGAACAACCTACTCCACGTGGCTTTGCCAATCGAAAAAATTCACTTTGGAAACGCGAGTAAATGTTGACATAAATGATTGCTCCTCTATATGATTGATAATTTAATAGTAACCAATGCGAAAAACAAAGTCAAGAGTAGGATTAGAAAAAGATGAGGTATTCTCATATTACCTTCCCCACCCTTAAAAAAAAACAAAAAAATGACCCAGGAAACCTCCTGCGGTCATTTTTTTCCCTTGAATGGCCCAAAAAAACTTCGTGGGGGAAGTTGATATTGGCTTTCGAGATGATCTTACCTGTTTCGCGTGTACGTGTAATCGAAGTGTGCAGAATAAAAGATGGATATGCATTGAATAATGGCAGTATACATCTGCAAAATGAGCTTATGAATAACTGAGCAAAACTCCACACCTTGCAATCTTGTTGATTCATCCATTACGTACTCCATCCCCCCAAGGTTATCCCTCATTACCACACACAGTAATGAGATTGTTGATATGCGACAAGCCGCCAAGTTAAGCTGTCGCGATGGTTTCATTTTGGATATCGCAACCTTTTTCTTCTGCAACACCGCATGAAGCTACATGTAAACAACTATCTGTTGATCATTAGGAATGAACAGCAGGCCCCCATTATGACGGGCTCCAATCATAGTGGTGCTGACATTCAAAAATACCGAACAGTAAGCGTTTACAATTACGTTCGTGTTTCGATTACTTTCTTAGTATAAGTCACCATAATCGTAAATGCAACATTAAATGTTAATTTATTTACTATTATATAATCAGTCGCAAAAAACAGTCTGATGCCTGTCCAGGATTCAATTTATATGGTGTCATTTCATAAAACGGATTTCTCGAGATCTATCCACCCGGAAAATCAGTTGGGAATGCTGACGATACCTATGTATAAGCATTTCATCATACTATCTTTACACTCTGTTCACTAGGACTTTACATTTTTTGAATGAGATATCCAACACAACTTGCATTGTTGTTTATTAAAAATCGGCAAACTCTGAAAATCAAATATAATAGCACTATGTTGAGTATTTGCTCGGGAAACTAACAGTATTTTGTTTTCATCCCCCCCTCCCGAATTTTGAATGTCCAAAAAACGAATAACTCCCCTTGCCTTTCAGGACGTTGGAACGTCTGTATGGTGCTCCGAAAGAAACTCGAAGGAGAAATCATCGAAGAGATTCACTAATTAGGCAATGACCGGATCCTCATTTTCTGTTTTCAGAACTTCGATGAACTTGGCGACCAGCAGTAACTGGAGCCCATCGTCGAATTGATACTATTCTTGTTTGAATACACTTTGTAGTTGTCGCATTTTTTAGCGACCGTTCGTTTACAACATGTGTTTATTTCTAAATCTACTTCTTTTAGAAAAATAAAAGTAAAAACCCGAATATTTTCGCACGTTTCTTCTTTATTCTGAGATTACCAAAATTAACGAAACTTATGTTTGTGTATTTTTCCGTTGTTAGGGTTGTACATTGTCTTTCCGCATGCCGTTTTGGATATCTGCCATCCGGTGAATGATTATATAGGTACATACCAAGTGCGCCTTCCCTTATGGTTTGCACCAAAATATGACACAATGAAGAAACACGCCAGACGGCGGAGATGATATGGTATAATGAAAGGCGTATATTGACATGTACTAGGAGGTGTTTTCATGTCTTTTGATGGTGTATTTACACGTGCCATGGTCAAGGAATTGAACCGCGACCTGGAAAACGGAAGGATCAGTAAGGTCTATCAGCCGTTTCAGCACGAAATTATTCTTACCATACGAGCCAATCGGAAAAACAAACGGGTATTGCTGTCAGCTCACCCATCCTACGCTCGGATACAAGTAATCAATGATAACTTATCCAACCCCGATTCAGCGCCCAATTTCTGTATGGTGCTGCGCAAAAATCTGGAGGGTGCCTACATCGAAGACATCAAACAATTGGGCAACGACCGGATCATCATTTTCTCATTCCGGAATTTCGATGAACTCGGCGACCAGCGCCAGATGGAATTGATCATCGAATTGATGGGACGCCACAGCAACATCTTCCTGATCGATAAGCAAACTAGGATGATCATCGATTGTCTGAAGCATGTGCCGTTTTACCAAAACAGTTTCCGGCCGCTGCATCCAGGCGTCGCCTATCAGTTGCCGCCCCATCAGGACAAAGCGAACCCTTTTGAGATGGAAAAGGAGGAACTGGCATCTGTCTCAGCCACATTCAACGATGAATTACCGCTGTTCAAATCATTGCAAGGAGCTTTTCAGGGCTTGGGCAGCGATTCCGCAATGGAAATCAGCTACTATACGGAGCAGGATAGTTTGTCTGCAGCGGATGCGATTCTCGCATTTAAACAACAGCTGGACACAGCTATCCCTACATTGACCGAGGAATCCGCAAAGAAACAACATTTTACACCCTTCCCGTTCCGGAGTCTTCCGGGAGAGAAAAGGCATTACGACAGCCTCAGCGAATTGTTGGACGCCTACTATGATGAAAAAGCATCCCGGGACCGCATCAACCAAGTGGCTTCCGAGCTGCTCCATGTCGTCAACACGGAACGCAAGAAGAATCAGCTGAAGCTGAAGAAGCTGGACCAGACGCTGTTGGAGACGGAAAAAGCTGATGTCTACCGGATCAAGGGAGAGATCTTGACGGCCTATCTGCATCAAATGAAAAAAGGCGATATGGAAGTGACGCTCAACAACTTCTACGATGATGAGAATCCGATAACGATTGCTTTGAATCCAGCGCTGACCCCTTCCCAGAATGCCCAAAAATACTTTTCCAAATATCAGAAGCTCACCACTGCCGTCGCATACGTGAATGAGCAGGTCGAACATACCCATGCAGAGAACGAATATTTGGAATCCATCGAAACGCTGATCCAACTCTCCGACCCGCAGGACTTGGAGGACATAATGGACGAGCTGCGCGAATCTGGATATTTGAAGAAAAAGTACAAAGGTAAACAGAAAAAACACAAAACCAGCAAGCCCCACAAATTCCTGTCATCGGACGGCACGACCATCCTGATCGGAAAGAACAATGTGCAGAACGACCAGCTGACGCTGAAGACGGCAAAAAAATCGGATATTTGGCTGCATACGAAAAACATACCCGGTTCGCATGTCATCATCGAAAGCAATCACCCTTCCGAGGAGACGCTCTTTGAAGCGGCGACATTGGCCGCTTATTATTCCAAGTTCCAGAATTCTTCGAACGTCCCTGTCGACTACGTTGTGGTCAAGAACATACGCAAACCAAACGGTGCGAAACCCGGCTTCGTCATCTACGAAGGGCAAAAAACCCTTTATGTAACACCGGATAAGGAACTGGTCCGGACGCTGAAGGCCGATTGAGAGCAGATTACCGTTGCATCGCAAAATCGATAATACAAAGTCCGCTTCTCCTAAAGCGTGCAAAGAGGCCCGAGAAATATTTCTCGGGCCTCTTCATATGCCTGCGCGATTTTCGTATTTGTGCTGTGCGGAACGTCGGGTTGCCTCTAAATGAGGCAGTCATTTTTTTCGCATCCGGTTTCCGTTCAGAGTGGTTTGATAATGTTCCCGATAAGATTGGCTCACCAACCCCTGCCAATGATCGCATCATCCCTACTTTCATCCATTGATCGTCTTGTTATCCACTCACCGATTGACATAATTATGGCCTTTTTCTTTTCGAACTGGAGGGAATGCCCAGACCCATGCGGTATTTCGCTACTGTCCTGCGGGAAATGTCGATTCCCTGCGCAGTGAAATGATCGGCAATCACCTGGTCGGAAACCGGCTTTGACTTTTCTTCGCTGCCGACTATTTGCTTTATTTCGGTTTGGATGACGATGGATGAGATGGCTACCTGATCTCCGTCATCCTCTTTCATAAAACCGCTCCGGAAGAAAAAACGCAATTCAAAGATGCCTTTCGGGGTCGCCATGTATTTGTCGTTCACGACCCGGCTTACCGTCGAAATACTCAGGTCCGTCAGTTTGGCGATGTTTTTCATCGTCATAGGCTTCATCGAGGAGGCTTTTTCCAAGAAATAATCCGTCTGCAGCTGCAGGATGGCTTCCGTTATTTTGATGACGTTCTGTGTCCGTTGGAGAACACACTGCTGAATCCAGGATATTTCTTTCTTTTTTTCTTCCAGATAACGTTTCATATCTTTATCCGCCAACGCCAGCAATTCGCTGTAATAGTCTTCGTTGAACGCAACCGATGGCAGACCGCTTTGATTGAACGAGACGTCCAGTGAGTTGTCCTCGGCTATTGCTACATAGATGTCTGGTTCGATGAAGACCGTCTCCTCGAATACGGTCTCCCACTGCAGCTTCGTCTTCAGCTTGCTCATGTAGGTGATGATTTCGATCAGTTCGTCATGTTCGATCTCCTCGACGTCCCTAATCGACTCCAAGCGATAGGTAGATAGCTCCTTGAAATAATTTTCCAGTATGTAGTAGGCCAGCGGGGGCGACTGTTCGTCCCTTTCGGTTTGCAGCATCAGAAACTCCTGCAGGTCGCGGGCACCGACACCGGGAGGATCCAACTGTTGCAGGAGCGTTAGGGCATCCAACACTTCCGTTTCCTCGGCCGCAGTTGCCTCCGCAACCTCTTCCAGCTTGATATCCAAATAGCCGTCATCCGTCACGTATCGGATGAGGAACAGAACCAGCTGCCTGAGCGGCGTGTTTTTCATGTTCAGATAGATCTGTTCATGCAGAAAATCATAGAGGGATTGATTCTTGCTTTCCATGCGTTCATACCAGGGCGTCTGATTATCCGCTGTGTATACATTGGAGACGGCCACAGCGCCCGTGTCCGATGCCCGCTTTTTGATGTCCATCAACGGATTACCCAATGCCTGGTCCTCTATGTAGCTGGAAAGTTCCGACATGGGCATCTGCAGAATGTGCAAAGCCTGTCGCAGCTGCTGCGTCATCTTGATCGATTGTTGTTGCGTTTGCTTCAGCTGGAATTCCTGCCTCGCCATCACTATCACCTCTTCTCTGTTCTTCTCTTCTGTGTCTAAAAATACATGGAACCAGTATACCACCATTGGAGCGCTTACTTGCAAAAAATGAATCAAAAAACCCGACAAACAAGATTCCAGATCTTGTTTGCCGGGTTTGACATGGCAACTATTCGGACGTAGGATTAACCCTTGAACCAGTTCTCAGGGTCTTTGCTCCAGTCTTTCAATAACTCCAATTCTGCTTCGGAGATGTAGTTTGTTTCATGGGCAACTTCCAGCAATGTGCTGTAGTTGGACAACGTGTCGATCGCAAGACCGGCATCGGCGAAATTTTTCGTTCCTTTAGCCAATTCATAAGTGAAGATAGCGACGCAACCCAATACGTTTGCGCCTTCCAGCTCAGCTGCTTTGGAAGCTTCGATGACGCTGCCGCCAGTGGATATCAAGTCTTCGACTACGACCATTTTTTGGCCTTCAGTAATTTTGCCTTCGATTTTGCGGCCTGTTCCGTGGTCTTTCGCTTTGCTGCGAATGTAGACCATCGGCAAGTCCAAAATGTCAGCGATCCAAGCTGCGTGTGGGATGCCTGCAGTCGCAGTTCCGGCGATCACTTCTGCATCCGGGTATTTTTCTTTGATCAGATCAGCCAATCCTTGCGCAATCTGTTTGCGCACTGCCGGAAAGCTCATTGTCACACGGTTATCGCAATAGATTGGGCTTCTCAAACCTGATGCCCAAGTAAACGGGTCTTGCGGGCTCAAGCTCACTGCTTTGATGTCCAATAATGATTTTGCTACTTCTTTTGCTATCGTCATTTTATTCCGCTCCATTCCATTGGTTCTTGATTTCGTGATAGGCTGCAACCGGATCAGCCGCCTGGGTGATCGGACGACCGACTACGATGAAGGTTGAGCCGATTTCTCTTGCGCGCCCTGGTGTCGCGACACGCTTTTGGTCTCCAACCGCACTGCCGGCCGGGCGGATACCCGGTGTCAAACAGATGAAGTCATCATTCGTGTGATCCTTGATCATGCGCGCTTCCCATGCGGAACAAACGACGCCGTCGAGTCCGGATTTGCAGGTAAGGTCTGCGTAATGCAGGACGCTCTCCTGCAGGCTGACTTTGATCAACTGTTCTGACTGCATCGCTTCTTCGGAAGTGGATGTCAATTGTGTGACCGCGATCAGTTTCGGAACGGCGCTTCCTGCCGGGGTGCCTGCGATCAAACCTTCTTTAGCGGCTTTCATCATTTCCGAACCGCCAGCTGCATGGACATTGACCATATCGATATCCAATGCGGCCAAGCCTTTCATGGCGCGGTGAACAGTGTTCGGGATGTCATGCAATTTCAGGTCCAGGAAGATTTCGTGGCCCATTTCCTTGATTTTTTTCACGATTTCCGCTCCGTGTTGGTAATACAGTTCCATACCCACTTTTACATATAGCGACTCATCTTTGAATAGCAAAAGGAAGTCCTTGATTTCTTCGCTCGTTGAAAAGTCCAACGCTATTATCGGTTTATCGTTCATTGAGGATGCCTTCTCTCACTTCATTGATTAATTCCTGCAGGCTATTGATGCCCAGTTCGTCCATGCGTTGCGGAAGCTGTTCGATCAATTTCGGGCAAACGAACGGATCGGTGAAGTTGGCCATGCCGACGCCGACTGCGCTTGCTCCAGCCATGAACATTTCCAGCACATCATCCACCGTGTAGACGCCGCCCATCCCGATAATCGGAATATTGACTGCACGCGCCACTTGATAGATCATGCGGATCGCTACCGGTTTGATGGCAGGACCGGAAAGGCCGCCCGTCTTGTTGGCGATGATCGGTTTGCGTGTGTGCAGATCGATGCGCATGCCCACCAAAGTGTTGATCATTGAGATACCATCCGCCCCGGCTGCTTCAACCGCTTTGGCGATTTCGACGATATCCGTAACGTTCGGTGATAATTTGACGTAAACCGGAACGGTTGCACCTTCTTTAGCCGCACGCGTTACGGCAGCTGCCATCTCCGGATCGGTGCCGAACTGCAGTCCGCCTTTATGGACGTTCGGGCAAGAAATGTTCAATTCGATCGCTTTGACGTTCGGTGATTGGGAAACGGCTTTGCAGACTTGGTAATAATCATCGACTGTGTTTCCGGCGACGTTCGAAATCAAAGGCACATCGTATTTCTCAAGCGCTGTGTGCTTCTGTGCAACAACGACCTCAACACCAGGATTCTGCAATCCAATGGCATTCAGCATGCCGGATGGTGTTTCCGCCAAACGCGGTGTAGGATTGCCTCTGCGGGGCTCCAACGTCGTTGCTTTCGTCATGATGGCGCCCAATAGGCTCAGGTCATAAAACTTGCCGTAATCCTCGCCGAAACCGAAACATCCGCTTGCAGGGATGATTGGGTTTTTTAATTCTAAACCGGGTAAACTGACTGCTAATCGATTCATAATACTATCTCCTCTGCTCTGAAGACCGGTCCTTCGACACAGACTCTGAAATTATCATAAGCTGATGTGCTGTCTTTCTTGTCGCAGACGCAACCGTAACAGGCTCCGATACCGCAGGCCATGCGCTCTTCCAGCGAAAGGTAGGTTTTCCTCGGGTCGAATGTCTTCGCTACCGCAACCAACAAGCCTTTCGGGCCGCAAGCGAAGACTGCGTCCGGAACGAAGCCGTCCAGTTCATCGAAGTATTGCGTCACGAAGCCTTTCTTGCCGTAGCTGCCGTCATCCGTCGCGATGTTCACCTTGCCGAATGCTGCAAATTCTTCTTCATAGAAAACTTCTTCTTTATTTTTGAAACCGAAGCAGCTCACCACATTGATGCCTTTCGCATGCAATTGTTTCGCCAATTCATAAAGCGGAGGAACACCGATGCCGCCGCCGATCAGCAGAGCATTCTGCCCTTTTTCAAGCATGTCGATCGGATAACCGTTGCCTAATGGCCCCAGGATATCCAATTCGTCGCCTGCTGTAAGCTGGCTGATGATTGTGGTGCCTTTTCCTTCGGTACGGTAGATAATGACGCATTCTTCCTTTTCGGCATCGATTGAAGCGATGCTGATGGGGCGTCTCAAAAGCAGTTCATCCCCTGGGACACGGATATGCAAAAACTGATCCGGTGCTCCCATTTCATTGACCAACGCGCCTTTCAGGCGCAATTCGAAGATATCCTTTGCGATTTCTGTCTGGCTGACGACTGTCATCATAGCTTGACTCATAATTATTTTCCTCCTTAATTTTGACAAAAAAGGTGATCTAAAAAAATGCGATGGAGCAAGCTTCAAAGCAAATTCTTCTGTGTCTCTCTGGACACAGTTAAAGAATCACCGACCTATTGTTTACGCTCTGATCAATGTAACTTTTTCGATGCCGTCGACTTCATCCAACTGAACGGAAATCTGTTCTGCCTGGGATGTCGGGATGTTCTTCCCGACGTAATCCGCCTTGATCGGCAGTTCCCGGTGGCCTCTGTCGATCAGGACCGCGACTGTGATCCGTTTCGCTCTCCCCAGATCCATCACCGCATCCATGCCGGCCCGTATCGTGCGGGCGGTGAACAGGACATCATCCACCAACACGACATGCTTGCCGGCAACCGAAAACGGAATGTTCGTTTCGTGCAACACAGGGTTGTCATTCGTGTCTCGGTGCACATCATCGCGGTAAAGCGTGATGTCCAATTCCCCTACCGGCAGCTCGACTCCTTCAAAATCTTTGATCCGTTCGACTATGCGCTTGGCCAGGTAGATGCCGCGCGTCTTGATGCCCACCAAAATCAGGTTCTTGGTGCCGTCGTTCTTTTCCAATATTTCATGTGTGATGCGGGTCAGCGCGCGTTTCATCGTCTGGGCATCCATGATTTCGATTTCTTCTGACATTTCCACTACTCCTTCATCGCCAAAATGAAAAAAAATACCCTTATGCATGTGGGCATAAGGGTACAGTCACGTGACGCTATACAAAATGTGATGCACCTTTTAGCCTCTCTGGACTATTTTAAAGGTTCCTTCAATATTACTGTAATGATAACGAATAGAGGCGTTGCTGTCAATCAGTTTTTGCGCAGTTCCGCCAGTTTTTCGCTGTAGAAATCAGGCAAAGGTGCTTCGAAGCGCATTTCCTTGCCCGTCGTCGGGTGGATGAAGCCCAAAGTGGACGCATGCAAATATTGGCCATGGCCGCTGAGTGTTTCAGCCGGTCCGTACATAGGATCGCCAGCTACTGGATGGCCGATGTATTTCATATGGACACGGATCTGGTGCGTACGGCCGGTTTCAAGGTGCAATTTCAGCAAAGTGAAATCACGGAAACGCTCGATGACATCAAAATGCGTCACTGCCTTTTTGCCGCCGTCAGCCACTGTGCGTTTTTTGCGGTCAATCAACATCCGGGCGATCGGCGCATCGATTGTGCCGTCTTCATGCGGGATCACGCCATGGACCAAAGCAAGATAGGCCCGTTCCATCGTGTGGTTCTCCAACTGCTCCGCCAATTTCTGGTGCGCTTCGTTCGTCTTGGCGACGACCAACAAGCCGGATGTGTCCATATCGATGCGGTGAACGATTCCTGGACGGATATTTGCCGTGCCGTCGGATAGCGCGTTTACGTGAAACAACAAGCCGTTGACCAAGGTACCGGAAAGATGCCCTTTGGATGGATGCACGACCATGCCGGTTGGCTTATTGACGACCAACAGCGCATCGTCTTCATAGATGACATCCAATGCAATGTCCTCCGGAGTGACGTTGATCTGTTCCGGTTCCGGAATCGTCAATTCCAGAAGATCCCCTTCTTGGACCTTGTAATTCGATTTGACGGCTTTGTCGTTCACCATCAGATTGCCGTCTTTGACCCACGCCTGAATTTGCGAACGGCTGGTGCCTGTCATGAAATCCGCCAAGATCTTATCAATCCTGCCGGTTTGACCATCAATGTTAAATACGATTTTTTCTGTCATTTGAATCCCACTTTACTTTAGCTTATTTTTAGAACTTATTTTTTCTTCTTCCTCTTCCATGAAAAGGATATAGATCGTCATCAGGATGACGCCTATCGTCAAACAAACATCCGCCACATTAAAAATCGGAAAATCAATGAAGTCCAGGCGGAACATGTCCACCACATACCCCAAACGCATCCGATCGATGAAATTGCCAAGAGCACCGCTCAAAAGAAAAGCGTAACTGATGCCCACGATTTTTTTGTCGAATCCCTGCTTGTGCGCATTATAGACCATTGCGCCCACGACAACTACAGTGATGATGAAGAAAAAGAACATTCTTCCTTCAAATATCCCCCAGGCAGCGCCCTCGTTCTGAATGTAGAACAGGGACAAAATGCCCGGTAACACTTCCTTCACTTCGTGCAATGCAAAATTATTTACGATGGCAATTTTACTCCACTGGTCCAGGACCAACAGCAAGATGGCCAATATATAATAGATAATCATCCGATAGCCTCACTTATTCTGAAATTAACGTTTTTCCGTATCTTTTGCCTCTATCTATTGTAAACTAATTTTTCAAATTGTATAGTCATTGATTCCGGCATTTCCGCCTACAAGCTGACTCATCATGGCAATTGTGACCCTTTTTTAATGATTCTTTAACAATTTTCCGAAGATATGGCAATCTACCTTGATAAAGAATAGCCATTTTCGGTATAATGAAGCTTGTATTGTTATATATCACGTAATAAAGGAGCTTGTTTATGTTGAGAGGTAAGAAGATTGGATTAGTGTTTGCCGGTGCTCTGGTATTGTCAGCTTGCGCAGACCAAGTGAAAGAAACGTCAGAGACGATCACCCAGATCAAAACCGAGGAAACCGAAATTGTTTCCCAATTGAATGAGCTGCAACAATTGGAGACCGCGTTACAGAAATCATTCGATGAATCGTTGGCCAGCGATGAAGAATTGAAGAATTTCAAAGACGGCTCTGCAGCCGTGTTCAGCAACTTGGAAGAACGCCGAACCTTAGCCGATTCGATTGAAAGCGCTTTGGAAGGCTTATCCGAGACGAAAGCCGACTTCGTTGCGTTCGACGAAGAAACCCTACCACTGGATCAGATGCAGGCAATCGGCGAAACGCTGGATTTGTTCAGCGAAAATTCATTGACTTACTTGGCGGCCTATCGAGACAGCTTGGATAAAGAAGAAGAACTGTTGACCGGATTTGGAGCGGACGATGCCACTTTCGATACCTTCTTTGCGGGAATCGAAGCAATCAATCTGAGTGCCGAAACAAACCAAACCAATCTTGCGCCCGTCGCTGAAAATTTGACGACTCTGGATGCACAATTGGTTGAATTGGAAGCAGCCATCACCGCAATAGGGACGGAAGGAAGCACAGCCGCCGATTCTTCTGCCGGCACCGCGGAATCCTCAGAGACTGCCGCTGCAGAAAAACCAGCAAAAAAAGTTGAACCTGTAAGCTATGAATACCGCATCAATCCGGAGATTTCCACAGTCCAACCGATTGCTGAGGATGGCAACACGCAAGTCGCTTTGTTGACTTTCGATGATGCACCGCAGCAACCGAACAGCTACACCGTGGAAATTGCCGAAACCGTCAAATCGAAGGACGCCAACGCCATTTTCTTCGTGATGGGACAATTCCTCACGAATGAACAGGCGCGCAAAGACATCAAGACCGTCTATGACATGGGCTTCGAAATCGGTAACCATTCCTATTCTCATCCGGATTTCCAAAGCTTGACCTACGATCAGCAACTGGAAGAAATCAAATCAACAAATGATCTGATCGAAGAGATCACCGGCGAGCGTCCGCGCTTCCTGCGCGCCCCTTACGGACAGTACAATGACGACACCATCGCAATCGCTGCAGCAGAAGGCATGACAATCATGAACTGGACCTACGGCTATGATTGGGTGGAAGAGTTCATGGAAGGCACTGCTTTAGCCGACGTTATGGTGAACTCGCAGTACCTGGGAGACGGCGCGAACTTGCTGATGCATGATCGCCCATGGACAAACGACGCGATCGCTGCCATCATCGATGGCCTGCGCGCGAAAGATATCACAATCGTAGACCCGAATGTGATCGAATCGCCTGAACGGGAGGAAATGTAATGATGACCTATTTTAAACAGACACTCGCTGCCGCCAGTTTATTGTTTTTCCTATCAGGTACGACAGTCGTATTGGCCAGCGAAACCGAAAGCTCCGCTGCCAGCGACAGCGCAACCGCGGAAACAACAGCAACCACAACCACTACAGCGCTTACGCTGCGCCAAGGTGCCCTTTTGAAGACACCCACAGCTAAGGAACTGCCGAAGAAATTCTTCTATGACAGCGGCGTCGAAATCGCCTATCCAGCTGACGGCGTCAAAGGAATCTATGTGACGGCCTACTCGGTCGGCTACGAAGAAAAATTCAACAAATTGCTCGCTTACGTCGATTCGAACGACCTGAACGCGATGGTCATCGACATCAAGGACGACATGGGCGTTGTGACGGCTGATTTCAACTCCGATGATACCCACATCCAGGAAAATACGGAAGAGTATATCCCGGATGTCAATGAGCTGATGGACGTGATGGAAGAGAAACAGATCTATCCAATCGCCCGCATCGTGACCTTCAAGGATACCTTGTTGGCTAACGAACAGCCGGAAATGTCCTTCACCGAAAGCGATGGCTCCGTCTGGGTTGCATCGAATGGCGAATCATTCATCAACCCATTCCTGAAGCAGACTTGGGATTACGCCGTCAATGTCGGGATCGAAGCTGCCAAAGTCGGATTCAAGGAAGTCCAGTTCGACTATGTCCGCTTCCCGGAAGGCTTTGAAGTCTGGGGAGATACATTGAATTACGACATGGGCGAATACGCTGATCTGAATATGACCGATGACGAAAAACGTGTGCAGGCCATCACCGATTTTACCGCTTATGCGAAAGAAAAACTGATGCCTTACGGCGTGGACGTATCCGTTGATATCTTCGGCTATACCGCCTCTGTCGTTGAAGCATCCGGCATCGGCCAGAACTTCCCTGAGATTTCCGAGAATGTCGATGTTATCTCTTCGATGATTTACCCGAGCCACTGGGGCACCGATTACTTTGGCATCTACAAGCCGGATCTGTACCCGTATGAACTGGTATCCGAATACATGATAGTCGAAAACGAGTTGCTTGCAACGCTTGAGACTCCGCCAATCAGCCGTCCTTGGCTGCAGGACTTTACCGCTTCCTACTTGGGATCCGGATTCTACCAAACCTACGGCAAAGAGCAAGTCGATGCTCAAGTACAGGCACTGTATGATGCCGGCGTCAACGAGTTCCTGTTGTGGAATGCGTTGAATAACTACACTTATTAATAATGCATAACAAAAAGCTCGGCCGGGAAAATTTCCCGGCCGAGCTTTTTGTCACCGATTGTCGGCTATTCCGTAATGGAGAATCCTACACAATTCTTGTCCCGTGCACTTCGGTGAATTCCAATATTTTTTCAAGGTCTGCGAGATTGTCTTTCGTAATGCCGCCGCCCGGCATGATCGTCATGTCTGGACTGATTCCCGCGAGTTCGCCGAGATGCGCTGCGTTGTCGAAAATTGTGTTTTCTTTTGGACCGCCATGCGTCAAAATCCGTGTAAACCCAATTTCTCCCAACCACAATAATGCGTCTTTTTGCTTATCTTCCGGTATTTCATCAAACGCCATATGGAAAGCAAGTTCAATCCCATTATCGTTGGCCAGCTTGGCTATTTCTTCCAAAAAGGGTTTATCCAACTCGTTGGGTGCGGTTAAAGCTCCTACCGCTATACCATTGGCCTGCAAGGCAATTATTTCTTCCAAATCCCGCATCATGATGGCTTTTTCCATAATCGAATAAACAAAATCTCCGCCTCGTGGCCGCAGGATCACAATAAGGGATACACCTTTTTCGGAACAATACTCCGTTGCAATTTTGATGACGCCGACGCTGGGTGTTGTGCCCCCTACCGCCAAGTTGTCACACAGTTCGATCCGTTTAGCCCCGCGTGCGATGAATTCCGGAACGTTCGTAAAGTTTTCTGCACATGCTTCTTTTAGCATTCTGTCACCTCATGGATACTTTAGCCCTTAAGTTAATCCTTCTTTTTTCAGCACTTGCATGAGATCCAGTTTATTGTCAGCGACGACTTTTCGGATATCCAAGTGGATGCCCTTATAGTTCAAGTACTCAAAAGCCTGAATATCGCGTTTGCCAACCGCTACTGCGTTTGTGATCATCTTCTTACCGTCCGAATAGCTCATGCCGCCGATATTGACGGAATCGATTTTGACACCCTTTTGCACGATTCGGGCGACATCGGTAGGGTTCGTAAACAAGAGCATCGCCCGAAATTGGTTAAGCGTATCATCAAAGTAAATTTCGACAAACTTTTCTACTGGAATCACACTGACCTTCACACCTGGTGGAGCAACCTGACGCAAGAGTGTCTTACGCAGATGATCCTGCGCCACCTCATCACTGATGACAAGAATCCGCTCTGCTTTGCTTATCTTCGTCCACACGGTTGCCACCTGTCCGTGAACCAAACGATCGTCGATTCGCACTAATCGAATATCCATTACCACTGTTTAGCACCTCCTTAAATCGCCCATCCAGCAACCGCCAACAGAATGCATCTTGATTTCCCGCCGCAATTTAGGATGCTTTCTTTTTGAACATGTGCTTGAAGGCATTCTTCAAAACATCGAAGAAACCCAATGATTGAACCATATGATCTGGGTTTACATAGATGCGAATCGCACGTAACACGTCCTTGGGATTTTTTGATGAAAAAGTATACGTACCATCTTTCTTTGTCTGAAGCGCAAAACGTGGAATCCATTTTCCTTTGAACATCACGGATGCCATGACATAATCGACCTCTTCCCAAGGAATTTGAATGAACTTTCGTGGATCACGATGATGATAAAATTCAAACGCTTGATCTCCTATCATAATTTTACCGTAGTCCGTTAACCCCATATAAGAAGTGCCATCCACTACCATATCAACCTTTGCATTCAGGGATTCAACCATTGTATATGCCCCTCTCTCTTTTCGTCTGGTTTGAGTATAATATACACTCATTGCTTTTTACAAGAAAAAGTAAGGCTCAGGCAGCTTTGCCTGAGCCTCACAAACGTCATTTTTTTGATGCATTTGAAAATTACAGCAATCCGATCAAGCGTCCGCCGATACCAACAACGAACAGACCAAGAATGATCACGATTGGAGAAACTTTCTTCTTCAACAACCACATGCATAAGAATGTCAACAGCAACGCTGCCAAGCCAGGGATCAATTGATCCAAGTTATTTTGCAAAGTCGTTACTTTTGTATCAGTCAGGGACAAGCCTGAAGTATACTGTGCCAGGGCTTGCTGGATGCCAGCAGTGCCACTTGGCAGGTTTTCCCAATCAATAAACGCACCTTCTGAAAGTTTCACTGAAGAAACGATCGGAGCAAACGAGATGGATACCCAACGTTGCACCAAGGCAGCCAATACGAACATCCCAAGAATGGAAGCTCCTTTTGTCAAATCTTGAAGTATTCCGCCAGATAAATCCTCAGTGATTTTTGATCCAGCCTTATAACCGAATTCTTGGGTATACCACATGAATCCCCAACGGATAATGTTCCATGCAACAAAGAATAGGATAGGTCCTAAGATATTTCCTGTTAAGGCTAAAGAAGCACCTAAAGCTCCAAGAATCGGACGGACTGTAAACCAGAACACAGGGTCACCGACACCGGCAAGAGGTCCCATCATTCCGACCTTCACACCTTGAATCGTAACATCATCCACTGGAGCTCCGTTTGCGCGTTCTTCTTCCAACGCCAGCGTTACTCCTAATACTGGAGATGCCACATATGGATGTGTATTGAAGAATTCCAAGTGGCGTTTCAATGCCAGGACGCGATCTGCTTTTTCTGGATAAAGTTTCTTGATTGCTGGAATCATTGCGAAAGCCCAGCCACCGTTTTGCATCCGTTCGTAGTTCCATGATCCTTGAATGAAGGTGGAACGCCAAGCAACCGCTAGTCGATCTTTTTTAGTTAATACAAATTTTTTATCTACCGTATTTTGTACCATGTTTGCAGTCTCCTTTCCTAATAGTCATTCAGAATTTGATCGAGTGGGTCACCCATATTGCCAGAACCGCCATTACCGGAACCGCCCATTTTGGAAAGGTTCAAGTAGATCAAGGCCATTGCAACACCTAGGGCTCCTAATGCGATCAACGTCAATTGTGATACAGCGGCAACAACGAAACCAATGATGAAGAATGGCCATACTTCTTTGGTGGCCATCATATTGATTACCATTGCATAACCAACGGCTACGACCATACCGCCACCGATTGCCATTCCATCAGTCAACCAACCTGGCATTGATTCCAACCCAGAACGGACAGCGTCAGCAGGGATGAACAGAAGCAAAGCAGCAGGAATTGCGATACGCAAACCTTGCATGGCAATAGCCCCCATTTGAAGCCATTCAATCTTGCGATAGTCGCCTTCTTCTGCAGCTGCGTCCATCAAATGAACGATAGGAACAGCGAGTGTACGAACGAACATTGTCAATACCAATCCAGCAACAGCCAGAGGAATCGCAATGGCGATAGCGGATGAAACGCCATTTACGCCTTGACCACCTAAAACTAAAATAATTGCCGATGCAACAGATGCAAGTGCTGCGTCAGGAGCTACAGCAGCTCCGATATTTGCCCAACCTAAGGCGATCATTTGTAATGATCCACCAAGAATAATACCAGCTTCAAGATTACCTGTGACAAGTCCGATAAGTGTACATGCAACGAGCGGTTGATGGAATTGGAATTCATCTAAAATGCCTTCCATCCCGGCAAAGAATGCCACGATGATGACAAGAATAATTGAAACGACTGACATAATATACCTCCTCTTTTCTTGTTATGCCTTAGCTAATTCTTCTTTAGCTTTTTTCAGCAACGTATCCATTTTTTCCGATGAATCATTCGGAACTTTCCGGACATCAAATTTAACACCTTTTTCTTTCAATGCTTCAAATGCTTTCACATCTGCAGGTCCCATTGACAAGACCTTATTCACAACAACTTTGCCGACAGAGTGAGCCATTGATCCAACATTTAGTTGCTCAATATTCACGCCACCTTCCAACGCCCGAAGGACATCTTGCACGTTTTCAAAAAGCAACAGAGCATGAGTGTTCCCAAAACGTGGATCCTTAGCAATTTCAATCATTTTTTTGATTGGAATTACATTGGCTTTGACTCCTGGAGGAGCCGCTTGCACGATAAGGTTTTTCCGCAATTCATCTCTTGAGACATCATCCGAAACCACGATGATCCGATCTGTTCCAGTTGTTTTCGCCCAGGTTGTTGCCACTTGTCCGTGAAGCAACCTTGAATCCAAACGAACGAGAGATAACTTGATTTTGCCATCGCCAACGACTGTCCCTGCGGGAAGGCTGCCTTTCAGCGCTTGCCCCTTAGAAGCCGCTTCCACTTTTACAGGCTCCAGGCTTTCCGGTTTAGCTTTTACGCCATCCTTCGCTGCTGGAAGAATTTGTGCAGCAACTTTAAGTGCTGAGTCAGTGCTCAACCTTGCTGCGTACGCTTCGATGACCATTGGAAGGTTCATTCCAGCGATGATTGCCCATGTGTCTTTATGTGCTTCATAAAGACTGTTGGCTTGGTTAAACGGTGTTCCGCCCCATAGGTCGACTAAGAACAATACTTCCTCTGGGTTGTCAAAAGATGCGACGGCCTCTTGCATTTTAGCTTTGACATCGGCCGGTCCTTCGCTAGGCGCTAAGGTCACTGCTTTGACATTTTCTTGTTCGCCGAAAATCATCGAGGCAGATTGCATAATGCCTTCAGCGAAATCCCCGTGACTTGCTAGGATAATTCCTACCATTTGTTTACCTCCTATTGAATGTATTTTGTGACTGTTTGGATAAATAACTTGGCAGGCCATTTACCAGACATAATACTATATGCAAAAAGCGTGCCAACTTAGTGTATGGCCCATTCCTTTGGATAAAAAAGCGAAAAAAATACACTAAAACCCACAGTGTTTTAGTGTATCGTTTTTGTTCGGCTTTAGTGTATCAGACACTGTATCGCTAATAGCGTTAGTCTTGGTAGGCCAACAATTGCTGCAAATAGTATATTTCATCTTTCGGCATTTCAATTTGGAAGGTGCTGCTGAGGAGATTCATGGACTGTTCCAGCTGTTTAAATGTTTCTGTCTGTTCCGTCATTTCCAGTTCTTCTTGCGGTGCGATCAATGTATCTTGGCGCAGGGAACGCTCAAACATTCCCGCGATATGCATCAATTGATTGATTGCTTGGGAATAATTTTCTTCATTTTTCAATAAGGAACGACTGAATTTCCACAAAGGTTCGATCAGTTTTTGCGGGTTCAAGAATGTAAAGCTTTCCGTCATGTATTCCACGCATATCTGCTTAGCCTTTTCCGCTGTCAACTCACTGTCATCATAGGCTTCGGACTCTTCCACTAAATAGTCCAATACTTTTTCGGCATCCCCATTGAAAAAATGTTCCATTGGAATGTAAACGGCATCGATTTTGGGTTTGACGATCCCTGTTGTAGCAAGGATTTCATACTTCTGTTGCAAGCTAACCAACTGCTCATCCATTTCAATCACCGAAATCGGCAGCACCTCGATTTCCACATCAAAATATTTCTCCAAATGCTTGTCGATGAGCTCTTTCATCTTTTGCGCTGTTCCTTCACCCGAAGCGCAGATCGCAATGATTGCCTTTTTGCGCTTTAAAGAATGGCCGTTCTCTTCGCGCGTGGTCACGTTGCTGCCTGCATACCCACGAAAAGATTGGAGCGAACGATAAATTTCATCAAGTGTCGTTTCAACAAGATCCGTCTTGCGTACCGTCTCCAATACGAGCGGGGTCGTGACCATATCGATCGTTTTGACCTCAATCCCTGTTTTTTCTGTGATTTTTTCCGAAAAAGTCGCCAGTGAGCCCATATCGACCAACAAAATGACGCCGCTCCCTCGATCGATTTCTTGGACACAATGAATAATTTTTTCGAGCGCCACTTGGGGCTTCATCTCAAGAGGCATGTCGACAGCGCGGATATTGTCGACCCCCAACAAGGTCGTGACAACCTCCGCCATGCTCGTTGCCGTACTCTTGCCATGGGCTGCAATAACAACACCCACTCGCCCTGTGGCCTTGTCCTGCTTTAATGAAACAAGCAGCAACGTCAGATAATAGGTTTCTACCTCAGGAATTTTAATGCTGTATTCTTTTTGCAGCTCCTGCTTCATCCATTTAGCTACAGTAAACTCTTGGGGATAATCCTCCACCATATTTTTGATGCTTGCATGGAGCGTCCGGCTGCTTTCCCCTAGTTGAATCCGCTTTAAAAACGAACTGATATGGAGACTCATCGCATAGACGAAATTCCGTTGGAAGTGATAATCCAAATGATCTTGGGCATACTCAAACATATTTTTGGCAAAGCGGATAATGCGTTGATCAATGATTTCGGAAAGCTTTTTCTCGGTGTCAAAGGTCAAACCGGTATCGCGATAAAAAGACTTCAGATGGACATTGATGTCGGTCGTAATATAATGGTTGATGGATTCCTTATCAAGCCCCTCATCCCGCAGCAGCGCGGCCTTATTCCCGATAATTTCATACAAATTATAAGGTAGCTCATAGGAATCGGTTATCAGCGGACTTTCCGCTCCTTCATTCGGCACCAACGTCAGCACGGGCTCCAGCATCCGAGTCAGCTCATTCAAGCGCTCGCGATGATTATTCGCCAGATTGAGCAGACCGTTTTGGATCTCCGGCGTGAGCTCATCCAGCGTGATCGAAATTTCACTGGAATTCATATAGTTCAAAAAGGCCCGCGCGCAAACCAGCTGGACATTCGATTTCAGCTGCCCGACATTCCCGTAGGTTACGCTGCCGATCAAAGCCTTCACAGCATCCTGTTTCACATGGATACTTCTTTGGATTCGGTTGGCTTCGATCGCGACCATCCGCTTCAACAAATCCACCTGTTCCGCAATCGGACGCTCCGAAAATTGCGGCAATTTGATGACGATCGGGATGCGTCGCACAAAGGTCTGGAGCAAACTGGAAGCGGGATCTTCCGTCGTTGCACAAACAAGACGGACGTTGACTTTATTGGCTTTATCGGTTTCGCCTAATCGATTATAGGTGCCGTGATCCAGCAGATAAAAAATCATTTCCTGCCCTTCAGGCGGCAGGCGGTGCACCTCATCCATAAAGAGCATCCCGCCGTCTGCCCGTTGGATCAAGCCGTCCGTCGTTTCCGTCGCTCCTGTAAAAGCACCCTTGCGGTATCCGAACAAGTGAGCCATCAATAATTCGGGATTGTGCGCGTAGTCGGCACAATTGAACACAACCAGCTCCTTATCAGCTGCGAACACTTGATTTGCCTGCGCGAAACGAAACATCGAATGCACAAAAAAGGTTTTGCCGCTTCCTGTCGGTCCGGTGATCAAGCAACTTAACCCCTTGGGAGGATAGAGAATCGCGGCCTTTGCCTGATCAACTTGAGTCCGCATACTGTCATTCGACCCGACTACATTCGCAAATCCTTCGTTATTTTTATCGCGGCTGCCCACAGCCTTTCCCTCCCGGGTTGCGGGAACACGAGAAATTTCAGAACCAGGCACGCGTGTTTCGCTGGTTGCCCTTGCTGTTGGCTTGGGTTGGTCTTCTATATATGAGTCCATCTTTTTATATGGTCGCTTCTGGCTTTTCAAAGAGTGATCCGCATATCTGACTGGCCGTCCAGAGGATTTGATCAGCTTTCCCTGACGCACGAGCTCATTTAAGTCGCTGCTTGCGTTGGGCCGTTTGATATCGAGCTGCATCACGACTTCCTGAGTCGTCACACCGTCGTTCTCTTGCTCAAAAGCAGCTTCTGCCCACTCCTCTGAGCGGATTTTGATATACTCGTAGATTCGATCAATTCGTTTCATCGAGATTCCTCCTTTTACTTCATCCCCATAAAAGTACCATAGTCCCGAAAAAAACGAAAGTGGAAGCTTACGAAAAGTGCCGTTCCACAGCCTGCTTTTTCAGCGGGTTGGCAAATATCCCCAATAGGCTTTCAAAACATTTGAACAATAGTTGCATTTGTAATACAATGTACATACAAAGGAGTGATTATAATGAGCACTATATCATTACGCATGGATGAAGAAGAAGAAAAATTAATCAAAGAATATGCGAAAGCCAAAAACATTACGATTTCTGCTCTCTTCAGGAATGCAGTATTAGAAAAAATCGAAGATGAAATTGACTTAGATCTTTACCATGTAGCCATGAAACAACACGTTGAGAACCCTCAAGTTATTTCTTTCGATGAAATGATGAAGGAATTAGATTTCTGATGGTGGCATATAAAGTAGAATTTGAAAACAGTGCTCAAAAGACACTGAAGAAAATGGATCGTTATCAAGCACAAATCATTTTATCTTGGATAAAAAAGAATCTGGTGGATACGGAGAATCCCAGACAGCACGGAAAGGGACTTGTCGCGAACCATTCTGGTGAATGGCGTTATCGGATTGGTGATTACCGTCTGATTGCAGACATCAATGATGATACAATCACTATATTAGTTCTTGAAATCGGCCACCGGAAAGATATCTATAAATAGAAAGAGTCTGTCTCTAGTCACACTCCCCTATATAATAGCCAGATAATGAATTTCAAAATACTTAAATTAATCCTGAAAATACTTCTTACACGCTTTCTATATTTGTGATACCATGGTTGACGTTGCACAAAAATTAGAAGGAGTGTTTATATGCCCACAAACAAAAAAGAAGGAATTATTTTTACGACGATAATGTGCTCTATGATGGTGTTAGGAATGAGCCTTTACAATCTGCTGTTACATGATAAATTAGGGTTTGTGCCGCTTGTGGCAGGCTTAGTGCCAGGATTTGTTGTCGCATTTATTTTGGACGTATTCGTTGTAGGAGTGATCGCAAAGAAAATTGCTTTTCGACTACCCATCAAAAAAGAAAATAAGTTGCAGTTAATTTTGACAATCTCCAGTTTGATGGTTCTAGGGATGGTCACTTTCATGTCATTATTCGGTGTTCTTATTGAAGGCGGCATCCCTGATAATTTATGGGCGGCCTATAGTGAAGCGTGGAGAATGAATGTTATTGTCGCTTTGCCATTACAATTGTTGGTTGTTGGACCTATTTCTCGGACAATTCTTGGTAATATCCAAGCCAATAGTCAGCTTATTTTGGAATAAACTTTAGCGCACAATTGTTGAAATATCAAAAAAGGTGCAGCACACTTGGCAATAACCAAGGATGCTGCACCTTCTGTTTATCGTTCAATAACAACATACCGCATTAATCAGACAACCACATTCGTATGGTTCGACAACAGCGCGATGTAAGCAGCGCTGACGGGCTTCTGACGGATAGTCTCGAGGCCTTTTTTGTACAGGTTCATCTGGCCGCGGTACTTGTCGACGATATTCTCGGGCAATACCGGCGCTTGATCGCCCACGAAATCGGTTTTGAAGTCGTAGAGGACGATATGATCGTCGTATTCGATGAAGCCGTCGATGATACCGTGGATCAGCAGATTGTCGGTTGAGTCTTCCGGCATCTCCGCGAATATCCGGCTTGCCGGGATCAGCAGCGAGAACGGCATCTCCCGTCTCACCCTGTCGGCATTCGCCTGGATTTCTTGGCCCAATTCCGTCCGGAAGAACAACGCAATCTGTTCCGCGTCGAGCCTCTCCGCAACAGCCTTCTCCAGCAACCCTTCATCTACCAATTCAAGCAACAGTTGCGCCACATAGGCTGCGGTGATTTCCTTTTCCAGATCCACGGACTGCATCACGAAGTGGGTCGCGGTACCGATCTCGGCGCTGTTAGGCATCACCATCTCCTGCATGAAGCGCGGACGCGGGAATTCGGGCTCCACATAGCGGGAGACCCGTTTGGTGTCGGAAAGGTCCAGCTTCAGCATATGGCTCTCATCCGGATCCTCGAACAGGCGCTTGATCTCCGAAACGGATTGGTAGCTGGTTGTAGTCGTTGCCGCTTCGTGGTTATATTTCGCCTCCATCAGGGCAACAGCCAGCTTCATCTCTTCCGCCAGCGAATGTTCATGCGTTTCGACTTTTGCCGTCGCCATCTGCTCGATTTCGTCTTTCCACTTCGATTCGTTGATTTCCTCCATGGCGACCGGGATGTAGGACAATAGGTCTTCCTCGCGGTAAGTCTGGATGCTAAAGTGCACCGGATAGTGCGTCAGTTCGCCGCGATACTCCTTAGGGAAATGGTCGTTCTCGGCATCCTCATGCCGGTACAGGCACATACCGAGCCATTTCATCATTGAGCTAGCTTGCAGGCGCAGATAATCCGGCAGCAGCTTTCCTCTTGTTCCGTCGGCCACCTGCCAATCGGCCCAGAGCTTCTCCTCGGATTTATAGGAACCGACCAGGAACAGTTTCTGCTCGGCGCGGGTGAGAGCCACATAAAGCTTACGCATCTCTTCAGCCAGCAATTTTTTCTTCTTCTCGATCGCCAACGCTTGGCGCGCCAAGGACGGATACTGGACCCGTTGTTGGACGTCGAAATAATCGGTCCCGAGTCCTTGCGTCTCCGAGAAGATATATTTGCTTTGCGTGTCGCTCAGGTTGAACCGCTTCGACAGATCCATCAGGAAGACGACCGGGAACTCCAGCCCTTTGCTGGCGTGGATGGTCATGACTCGGACGGCATCCTCATCGTCACTGAAGGAAGTCGGCTCCGCCAAATCTTTGTCGCGCTGTTGGATCTTCTCGATGAAGCGGATGAACTGGAACAGCCCTTTGTAGTTCGTTTCCTCGTACTTCTTGGCCCGCTCGTAGAGTGCATGCAGGTTGGCCGTCCGCTGCTTGCCGGCTACCATGCCACCTACGTAATCCAAAAAATGGGTGTCGTTGTAGATGGTCCAGATCAGGGTGACGAGACTGCTCCGTCTGGCCGTGTTGCGCCATTCGTGCAAGCGTCCCATAAACAGGGCCAATTTGCTGTGCGCGTCCTTGATTTCCGCAGTCTGGTCGATTTCAGTAGCTTCGGATATTTTGATGAAATGCTGCACGGCTTCGTAGAAATCGCCGTTCTTCTGCTGGATGCGGATCAGCGCCAGCTGCTTCTCGTCCAAACCGACAATCGGCGAACGCAGCACTGCCGCCAGCGGGATATCCTGGCGCGGATTGTCGATTACCTTCAGCAAGGACAGGATGATCGAGACCTCGGTGCGCTGGAAATAGCTTTCCGTGTCGTTCAGGATGAGCGGTATCTGGAAATCCTTGAAGATCTCAAGGATGACGAGGTTGTTTTTCTTCGTCGGCGTCAACAGCACGATGTCACGGTAGGAAAGCGGTCGCTCTTCCTTGTTCTTCTTGTCGTAGATCAGAAACTTCTCATCGATCAGCGCCTTAATTTTCTGCGCTACCATCGTGACTTCCCCGGCTGTCTTATCGTCGATCGTCAGGTCGGCTTCGAGATCGTTCTCCGGCGTGAGGGCTTCCTCGCCGTTGTCGGCATTCTCCGACAGGTAGATCAGCAGTTCCGTCTGGTTGCGCTCGCTCTCCGGAAAGGATTTGTTGCCGGCCTGGAGCTTCGCTGCTTCGTCGTAGTCCATCTGGCCAACTTTTTCGTCCATCAGCTGTTCGAAGATGAAATTCGTGAAATGAATGACTTCTGCGCGCGATCGGAAGTTTTCCGCCAGAATGATCCGTTCTCCGCCGTTTTTGTCGGCAAAGGCCGCGTATTTGCGCAGGAACAGGCTTGGATCAGCCAAGCGGAAGGCGTAGATGGACTGTTTGACATCCCCGACCATGAACAGATTCTCGGTTTCCGGCTGGTGCCGCGTCACCCAGTAGAGGATGCTCTCCTGCAGCTGGTTCACGTCCTGATATTCATCGATCAGCACTTCCTCGAATTTATTGCGGTAATAGGCGCTCGCGTCGCTCATCTTGCGCTCCCCGTCCTCGGCGATCGGCGCCAGAATCTGCAGCGTCAGATGCTCCAGATCGTTGAAATCGAGCACATTGTCGTCCAATTTTCGTTCCCAATAGGCTTCGGAAAAGCGTTTCGTCACCCGGGCCATCTCTTCCGCATAGGGGTGGATGCCGAGGAGCACTTCCTCCTGTTCAGCAAGCGGCCTGTTGAGGTACTGCGCGCTCAGTGCGGCGAAATCCTTCTTGTATTTGTCGCGCAGGCCTTTCAGCAGCGCCTTTTGATCCTTCACTTCATCCGGATCGGCCTTCTTGCTGCTCGGCCAACGCGCAAACTGCACTTGTTCGTTTGCGATCGTGTAGGCCAATTCGTAGTCATCCTGCTGGACAGCTTCCAACAGGCGGTCGGCATAGCCCTGTTCGGTTTCAAAAATTTCGCGTTGGGCAGCCGTATCCACGTCATCTCCGGCCAGATGCCGCGCTTGTTCGATGTCGTAGCGGATGCCTTCAATCAGGCTCAGCAACTGCGGCTTCAGCAATTCTTGGTAGAGCACACTGTTCGTCAACCCGTCTTCGGTGTTGTACAGAGACGGCAAGGAATCCAGCCAGCGGTAAGGAATCGGATTCGCGCGCGAAAAATCATAAAGCGAGAAGATCAGCTTCATCACATCGTCATCGCTGCGGTCCTTCGAATAGGCCTTGGCCAGATTCTTGAAGTGCGTATCCGGCTCCCCGTAAAGCTCCTCCTTGACCTCTTCCCAGACGTCCTCCTTGAGCAGCTCGACTTCGATCGTGTCCGCCAATAAGCGGAAGACCGGATCCAGATCGATTAGATAGAAATAGCGTTGGATGACCTTCAGACAGAAGGCGTGGATCGTCGAGATGTTCGCTTGCGGCATCAGCGAGAGCTGCTTGATCAGGTGCAGGTATTGTTCCTGCGACTGGGCTTCGTTGATGGCGGTCTGGATGGCGCCCGTCATCCGCTCCTTCATTTCCTTGGCTGCCGATTCGGTGAAGGTGACGACAAGCAGTTCATCGACGTTCGTTCCGCCCTTCACTTTTTCGATGATCCGCTGAATCAGGACCGTCGTTTTGCCGGATCCTGCCGAGGCGGAGACGAGGATGTTGTCCCCGGTCTGGTAGATCGATTGCCATTGCGTTTCCGTGAATTTTTCATTGGGTGTGCGTGCCGGTATGCCCGTCATCATTGCTCCTCCCCTTCCTCGTTGGATTCTTGATTATTCTCGTCGCGTTCTTGCTTGATCTTCGAAAGGACTTCATCCTTCGTCAACTTGCTGAACTTGCGGTAACGGTTCTCCGGCAGCGTGTTGTCGAACTGCGAAATGGCGCGATAAGGCCCGCTGACGGTCGGCGTATACGGCCGTTCCTTGATCGGGTCCAGCTTCAGGTCGCCGGAAAGAATCTTGTCGCCGGCCTCCACCATGTTTGCCCGATTCTTAGCGATCAAATGGTTGAAATCATCCAGTGTGATCAAATCGTCATTTTTGCCCAGATTGCCGGCCTTGAGTTTTTTGAAGGTGAAGATTTCCGAAGCCTGGCCGCTTTCAACAGACGGATCAATCAGGTCCAACACGGCCGTATCGTTCAACAACAACCCTTTCAGCTTGTAATCGGTGATGATCGTCTTTTGGTAATCCTCTAATGTCATGAAGCTGTTCTGCTTGATGAACGGATTCTTGACGTGCAAGTAGAAGGCCCCTGCCGGCAAGGTTTTCCCGGCCAGCAACTTGTCCGCGTTCAGCAAAGCCACATCCAGATAGGTGATCATCTGCATCGCCAAGCCATAGTAGGCGTCGGAGAAATCGAAGCTGTGCGCGCTCGATTTGTAGTCGAGGATGGTCAGGTAATTCGAGTCCCCGGCATTGACCAGATCGATCCGGTCAATCTTGCCGCGGATGTGCAAGGTGCCGCCGTTGTTCAGCGGCATGTCGAGCCCATCCAGCATCTGTTCGCCGCCCATTTGCCCGAAGACCGCTTCGGTGCGGATGTTCTTCAGCGCCGTCCGTCGGCTGTGCTGGTTGAGCACCCAAGCCATTTTCTGGATCGTTTCACCCAACTGGTCGCGGATGAAGGCCATTCGGTTGGAGGTCCTCAGAATTTTGAATTTTTCGCTCCCGTAGAGCTCATCCAGGACGGCATCGGCAATCTGTTTGACCGTCTCCTCGCTCAGATCAGCGGTATCGATGAGCCTGCTCTTCAGCTGGTTGACGATCTTTTCCAAAGCTTCATGGAAAAATTCGCCTGTGCCGGCAGCGGACAGCTCGTATTTCGCCCGTTCCTTGAGCTTCAGGCCGTATTGCAGGAAGTGGCTGTACGGATCTTCGAAATAGCGCTCGAGCTGCGAGACTGACAGATACAGCTCTTTCCCGTAGAGTTGTTCGGCTACCGGAGCCGTCAGCTTGCTCGGCACGTTCTTGTGCCAGAGGCTGGCGAAAACCTGCTGCATGATCCGTTTGGCTTGCGGATCCTTGGAGATGTAGGTCAAAATGTATTTCCATAGCGTCGGAACCGGCACGTTCGTCGCGCGCTGGTGGCGCAGCAGATGGACCAGTTGGCTGATGTTCTGTTGTTTGCTGCCAAGGAATGCAGTCGTATCCTCCGCATCGGCGATGTCCTGGTGTTTGATTTCGACAGGGATCTGTAGCGCATTGGCTACGCGCGACACATAAGGCGAAATCTTCGGCGATTTCTTGCTGTCATCCGCACTCATCGGATAACTGAAGATGACCCTCTCCGTCCCCGAAAGGAAAGCTTGGTAGGCCACATACGGTTCGGCGGCCATCGATTCCGAGGTCGTCGGGTGCAGGTATTTCTCTTCATTATTATTCAACGAAGCGCTGAGACGCTCGCGATCCTCTTCCGTCAGCAATGATTTGTTTTCTTTCTGCGCAGGCAAATGGTCCTGGGTCATCCCCATCAGGAAGACCACCTTGGCCGGCTCGAAACGTGCCCCCTCGATGCTCGAGAAGACGACCTGATCGATGCTCGGCGGCACCAGGCTGAAGGTCGCGTTCTGGAAACCGGTCAAAAGGATCTCATGGAAAGCTGCAGCCTGGAAAGGGCTGTCCCCCAGAATTTCGACGTATTCGTCCAGCAGATTCAGGAAAACTTTCCAGATCTGCTCCTGTTGCCGCGCCTGGATCAGGTTCCCCTGCGCCAAGGCTTCATCGCGCCAGAACAACATCTGTTTGTCGACTTTGGCGGCGATCAGGAAATTGTAAAGGTTTCTCGCTGCTTCCCGTCCGGTTTTGGCCTTCGCCATCTTCTGGAAGAACGGCAGCAGCAGATCCCTCAGATAATTGCGGACCTCGTTGGAAGTATCCTGCATCCGCCTGTCCTCGGGGCTCTGGTTGCTGTTGCCGTCCTCGTCCCTGAATGTCGCGAAATACCAGTCATCTTTAGAAAGCCAGCTGTTGCCTTCATAGCCATATGCCAGCAAGACATTCTCAATCACGTCGACCTGTTCGCGGAAGCGCAGAACGGCTGCCGATATTTCCTCCAGCCCTGCCGGATTTTCATGGTTTGCCGGCGTCAACAGTTCCGTGCGCAGCAAGCGCATGATGTCCGGATAGCGCCAATGATGGCGGCGGATGCGGAACAATGCGTCGATGAAGTCCATGAACGGATGGTGCTTCATGGCATCCGCTTTGTCGTAGAAGACATCCATCCCATCCTTGTCGAAAACCGGCTTCACCATCGTTTCGTATTCTTCGACTGTCCGCGCCAAAATCAGGATGTCTTTGTAGCGGTAGCCGTCCTCGGCGACCAGTTTCTTGATCTCGTTGGCAACGTGGAAAACTTCCGCCTGTTTCGTTTCGCAGCCCCAGACCCGGATAGCTTCCTTCTGGTCGGCAGTCAGCTCGAATGAGCCTTGGACTTTGTTGGCGGTCGCATCGGTGGATGCGATCCAATAATTCTCCAGAACCAACATAGCATCCTTATACCCATCCGTGTCCTTCGCAATCCGTTGGTCCTTCATTACAGGAACGCGCAGACCCCTAGCCAAATGATAGAGCGTGTAGTAGGTCGATCCGGCCGTATAGAACAGCTGATGCATGGCCGGCGGTTCGCTGACATAGGCTTTGTCCAGCGCCAATGTGATCGTGACTTGTTTTGCGGAGCGCAGCAGCGTCGTGACGATCTGCAGCTCGCGGGCCGTGAAACGGTAGAAGCCGTCGATGAAGACATAGGTGTTCTGCATATCCAGCGTTTCGATGACACCGGCCAGCGCCTCAAGAATGACCTCCTTTTCGAGGTACTTATCCAGCAGCGCTTCATTGAAGGCATGGTAGAGCTCCTTCAGTTCCGTCAACTTGAGCTGGAAATCGGCCTCATTGCCGGATTCGGCTTGGTTCGCCAGAATCCCCTGCAGATCTTCCTCTTCGATGCGGCCGCTGCGCAGCTCCAGAAACAGATCAGTCAGCTGTTTGATGAAGCCTTCCTTGTTGGCTTCCCGGCGGAAAAGGATCAGCTCCTGTTCTTTCTCCATCAAAATCTTCCGCACCAGCATGCTGAGGCCGGCTTCCGACAATTGCTGCTGCTGGAAGATCGGCGACTTCTTCAGCAAATACCACGCCAACCGGCTGAAACTGAACGTCTGCAGATTCATCGAACCCATCATATCCTGCCCGCGAAAAGTCTCGAATTCCCAAAGCTTTTCCAAAATCGACATCTCCGCTTCGAACTTCGCGTGCTCCGGAACCAGCACAAACACCTCCGCATCCGGCTCCTCAGTCATGATTCCCGAAATCCGCTCATATATCGCTTGTTTCTTGTCCGCCGATTCCTTGCCTAAAATAAACTGCAACCCCATCGGATCGCCTCCTGTTCGTGTATGTCAATAATGTTATTTTACCATAAGGGGGTGGGGATACCTTGAGTTAAAGGGTAAATAAAAAGCGGAAATCCATTTAAGCTGGATTTCCACTATTTTCATATTTTATAATAATAAGCAGTGTCATGATACGCACATGCATATCACATGTGTTGCTGCGGCTTTTTATCTCATCAGCTATGTTAGAATCCCCTAACTAAATTGGCCAATCAATTATTGATAGGGCTCTCCGTATTGTGTCTAAATGAGGTTTTAGAGTTTCTCCATCAATAACTGTTCGTTTTCATAATTAATATACAAGCGATCACTTACTTTTTGATATCTACGCAATTTACTGTCCACTGAAATTTCCCTCAGCCGAAAATTCCCAATATATCTATAACTAAATTTCCCAGAATTATCTTTGATTCTAGCAAAGACCACTCTTAAATTACCTACTTCATGATCAACTGTTTTACCGTCTTCACGAATATTCTTTTCTATGATAACACTCCAGTCTTCATTTAAGTAGTTCAACCATTGACTATGCTCTTCTTTTTCTTTTGTTGAAATAGTCGGAAACCAAACCTGTGTATGTTCATCAACAATAGTAACTACGAAACTTGCCTGTTGATATCTTGTATAATTTTTGAAAAACAACTGGTTAGCAACGTCAGGAATTACACGAAAGCGGTAAAAATCATCAACCGATATATATCCATTTTTCTTTATTCACTCTTTAATAGGTATATCTGTATCCCATTCTTTAATTTTTTTATCTACTATTTTTTCTTTTATCTCTGCTGAAACTGTTTCTATTCGCTCTGTTAAATTTCGTAATGGTAACGTTGCATCAATCCGTTTTAATTCAAATAAGCTATCTTTACGAATGGATGATAATTTTTCTTCGATAGTTAATTCACGTTTTAAATCAGATTCAATATTTTTTTTATGAAAAGCCTCGTCTACTTCTACCCCTATATTTAATTGAGGAAAGTACAAATCGATTAAATAATATTCATTATTATCACCCTTTACATACTGCTGCGTTACAGGTCTTATATCTAAAAAATCAATTTTTTGCCAGATAGCATTCAGTATATAATTCTCATAATCTTTTCGTTTAGTCCGAGAAAAAGTCTTAATTAAATATTCCAGCTTGTCCATCTAATCCTCCTTGGAAATTTCTCACTTTTAGGAATCTCTTTTAACTATGATACCGTTCTCAACAATATTCACACTTAACACTTCTTCTACTATTAGGTGATCTCTCAAATTCATGCCCTTTATCACACTTCCACCAGAAAACTTTTTTCGAAAATCTGGTTATTTTATCTGGAGTAATCTTATTTTTTTCAGTATCCCATTGTTTAGCTATCTCTGGAGCCTTAGCAGCTAAAGAGTTCTCTTTTTGTGTTTTTTTAAGAGCTTTTCTTCCGTATAGTTCATAACACTCTCGACAACCTGTTCCATTCTTTCCTGCTCTCCTAGAAATAGTAGCTTCATAACTATGACTTTCTTTACATAGCCAATATACCTTCTTCTTGCTTCCTCTTGTTATTTCATCAGGTTTAACGTTAAGATTTTTTTCATAGTCCCATTCTTTGATTAAATCTTGATGTGTAGTAGAAAGACAATTTGTAGCATTCACTCTTTTTCCGGCACAATAAGGACAATTCTCACCGCCTCCTGTCCTCTCATTAATAATCTTATCGTAAGTAGTTTTACAAATTTGACAGTCCCAATATACTGTTTTATTGGAGTATGGTAGATACTCATCCGGATTCTTTTGGTTTTTACTATAGTTCCATTCTAAAGCAAGATTGGGGAATGATAGTGCTAAGTTATTTTCTTTTGTCGCTACTTGTCCATCACACACCTTACAACTATGCCCTTTTGTTTTACTGCCTATCTGAGCTAAGTAAGAGTGCTCTTTGTCACATTTAAAATACGCCATGTAGTTTGAGGAAGGAGGGAAATGTTCAGGTCTCATTAGGACATTTTTTTGATAGTCCCATATTTCTTCTATAAACGGATAATAATCTAATACATTTATCTTTGCTACTACAGGAGGCAGCGTTGATAATATAGCCATATTATCTCTATCTACATCAATATTCTTTCTTATCTCCCCTATTACTAAATCTAGCTCTTTGAATCTATTGATAAGCATGTCTAACAAGTGATTAAGCATGTGTTGAACTGACTTATTGCCTTCCCGTTTGTATGAATATTCTTCAACGTCTTCAATATTTATAAGAGGCAATCCATTATCTCTTATTCTAATGATTACATACCCTTGCTCTACTATTAATTCACTTTTCTCTATATCATTGTTAACTTTGTTAGCATGAGTATGTCCTCCGTCATACTCAATGATCAATTTTAAAGAAGGTACATAGACGTCTACAGACTTATAAGGTTCAATATTTTTTATTTCAGAATTTAACTTTATATCTTCAAAAGAGTCTTTAAGATAATAGAATATTGCCATTTCAGGAAAAGAAACATTGTAGCGTTCCATGCACTTAGGACAACCGGTTTTTTTAATTGCTCTACTTTTTACTTGTGCATTCCAGAGGTGGCCACATTTCTTACAACGCCATTTCACTATTTTATCTGATCCAGCTGAGACATTATAAGGAGTATCCTCTTTATTAGAGGATTTATACCATTCTTCTATTAAGTCAGGCTGTTCTACTGCTACTGAATTTCTTGCTTTGTACTTTTTCGCCATACTCTATCCCTTTCAGATTTTGAATGTGTTTCTTATTTTCTTCTCATTTTCATATCGATTTTCTGTTTTTGGAAGACTCAGCAAATGCTTTTACCATTGGTCCTTCATATAGAATTAAAATGTACAATTATTGCAGAATGATCTGTGAAATTATTGACTCTTAATGTATCATCAATTTCAACTTCTATAAGATCTCTATACAGTGAGGGTGTCATTAGTGCATAATCAATTCTCTTTTCTGTATTAGCTGTTGGTTTACAATCTGGTTTTCCCTTTTCTAACCAGGCATCAATCGCGCCATATCCCAGCAATTCATTAAACTTCTTTTTTTGAGTTGTTCCAGGATCAAAAACATTCATATCTCCTATAAACAGTAATTTTTCATTATTTTTACATTTATAATAATTAATCATACTATTCCAATAAGGTTCATCCCCTAAAGGAACATGAACTCCAACAATTGTATAATCATGTAATTTAATTTCAACTGATCTTCTTGTTCCAGAAAAGTTTTCTTTTGAATCTTGAAATTTTTCATATTTAATAAACATTGCTGTAATGCTAGGATCACCTTTTAAGCATGCTTCTTTAAAACTATTAGGATAAACTATTTCGTAACCCCATTTATTCAGTTTACTAGTAAATGATTTTGCAACTGGTGAATTACAATCAAACTCTTGAACAATAACAATATCAAATTTATTGTCGTATATATATTCTTGGATTTTCTCCGCATTAAATTGAATATTCAGATTTTTTCTCCAATTTCTAACTGCTTCTTTCCAACCGCTGGGGTCTTTAGGTGTATATAATGGTTTAGAATTTATTCCGCCAAAGTTGTTTAGATTTATACTTAAGATTTTCATTATTTAGAATCGCCTCTCTCCATTTAGCATATTTATTATTCATAGCCTTTTTAATGGCTTTTTCCGATAGGGTAAAAAGCCCCTTTTACTATCTTTTTATATAGATTGATACCTTTGGTACTTAAATTTATAACTACTAGTTATCAGTTATTGTATCATTTATGTGCTTAAACAAATATATTTAATCTGTCTTAATGAAAGTAAGCCCGAAATATAAAAAATAGCGCACCCTCTGGTGCGCATCACGAATAGCCGTATACCATGCGATTTTTTCGCGAGTATCCGGCTATTTCTTTATTTGTTGCCACATGCCTCTTGGATATTTTTCGACCACGGCATATACTCTTCTAGCACATCGTTGCTTTGATGGAAGTCCAGATTGGGTAAATCCATAAACAGCTTTTTGATGTATTCATAGAAATCAACCCCATTGCTTTTGGCAGTCTCTGCCAGACTCAAACAAATGGCGTTCGCCTGCGCTCCAGCTTCACTGAAAGAAAAAAGCCAATTTTTTCTCCCTAAAACATTGGGTCTTATGGCGTTCTCGGCAGCGTTATTGTCGATTTCAATGCGCCCATCGTATAAGAACGCCTTTAATCCATCCGCTCGTTTCAATGTGTATTCAGCTGCAGTCACTAAGGCGCTTTTGCCAGTAAACCACGAGGTTTCAATCCATTTGAAAAATTCGTCTATGATCGGCTTCGAGTGTTTTTGGCGTTTTTTGCGGTGTTTACTTGGAGATAGCTTCTTGAAAGACTTTTCCAGTCGATACAATTTATCGCAGTAATTCACGCCAATCCGTCCTTTTTTACTGTCTACTTTTAACCAGTAGCGACGCACGTGTGCCCAACAATTCGCAAAAGTCACATCTTGAAGCTTGCCGTAGGCAGAATAGCCATCACAAATGATCGTCCCTTTGTATCCTTCCGTGAAATGTTCAAGAACCGCACGCGAGCGTGACAAGGCGCTATCGAACAAGACGATTGTTGGTCCTTGGCTAGGTACACTGCGATAAACCCAGTTATAGGCATGCGTTTGTCCCTTTTTCCCGTCGGAACGCTGAATGATTTGGGCATACGTTTCGTCGACATGTAAAATGGATTTGGCCATTAGGCCTGCCTTCATGTGTTCATAAACGGGCAACAACCAGTCCGTAGATGCCCGGATGACCCAATTGGAAAGATTTTTGTCATTGGTTTGCAGTCCGTAGCGGTCCCATTCCTTTACCTGGCGGTAAAGGGGAAGGTATTGCACAAATTTGTCATAGATAACTTTGGCGAGGACAGTAGGACCTGCGAGGCTGCGCTGGATTGCTGATTTTGGCGCTTTTCCGCGTTTGATTTTAGCTGACTGTAAGGTATCTCCTTTGCAGTTCTTGCACTCATAGGCATGTTTAATATGCTGTACCCTCATCATTTTTGCAGGAATAAAGGCAGCTTCCTCGCGGGCAAGCGTACTGCCGATTTCGGTCATCTGATGTTGGCAACAGTCGCAAATGGTGTTGTCCGGATGGTGGTGAATCGTCTCCGTCTCGACATCCCCACGAAGGGAGTCGTTTCTTTTCTTGTTGTGGAGCTTTCGTACAACAGTATAAGAAATCTCCTGTTGGCTTTGTTCTTCTGTATGCTCAGAATCTGAAAAAGACGAGGGATGCTCATCTTCAAATAAAGATCCTTGCCCATCGGGCGTAAGGTACTTGGATTTTTCCGTTTTGGATCCGTACAAGAGCTTGGTTAATTGCTGTAGCTGTTGGTTTAAAAATTCGATTTGATCCAAGGATTTATCCAGCTTTTGGGATAACGTATTAATTTGTTCGTTCGCATGGGCTAACTGCTCCTCTAGCAATCGGATTAATTTCTCGGATTGATCTTCCTTCTTAAAAGAATCTTTTGCCACAACACTCACCACTTTCGTCCAATTTCGTTCTTTATATTATACGCAATTTCAGAAGCGAAAAGAAAGAGTAAAATGGTAAGAGTGTGAATTCAGAACACGCCTTTTGACGAAGGCAGAATCGCTTTGGGTTGCTGAATGGATAGACCTTCCAAAAGCCAACGCAGTTCTTTCTGCGAAAGTAGGCGCACTTCATTTTCATCTTTGGGCCATTGCAGCTTTCCGGCATCTAATCGTTTGTAAAGCAAGGCGAATCCGTCTCCATCAAAATACAAGCATTTATAGCGGTCTTTGGATCTCCCAGAGAACAAGAAAATGGCGTCTTCATAAGGATCAAGTTCATAAACGTCTTGAACAAGTGTAGCTAATCCATCGATGCCTTTCCTCATATCCGTCTTGCCGCAAACGATGTAGATGTTTTTTACGCTGGTATAATCATATTTCATCGAGGCTCAATCCCCCTCATAATCACCTGCACGACGTGCGGATCTATGCCATTGAAGAACGATATTTCAACGGTGGGCGTTTTAATCGTACAAATCGGTTGCAAAGGTGGTATCGCTGAGTCGGTGACAGAATGAAATTCTTGTTCGGGGTGTAATTGAACGGGGACAATGATGGGTTTTTGTTGTGGCATATGAAAAGCACCTCCTTAAATTGATACGTTTATCGTACCAGGAGGTGCGGATCGTTTATATGCGTCTTTTGAATGCGGGCTTACTATGATATAGAGCATGACTTTTTATCAGATGGTTCCACTTTACAAATATCAAAGAGGAACCGATGGGCGTGTATAAGATAATCAGAAAAAGCAGCTATTCTTAGAATAGCTGCTTTTTCTAACAAATAAAAACCTCATTTACTTATGGTACGGTTCTCCGTATTGGATCTAAATGAGTTTTTTAAATTATATAGTATGCTATAACAAACATAAAAATTAATTCATTTCAATATTATTCAAATTTAATCGTCAAACTTAAAATTAGTTTCAAGAATAGACTTAATTCTAGGTCCTATCCCTGGAATCTCTAAAAGTTTTGAAGAAGAGGAAATCGAATTCTTTCGTTTGAAAATATCGTATGCTAATTTGCCCCCTAATCCATTTACACTTAGCAAATCTGCCAAACTAGCGGTTTGAAACGAATGATTTATCCTTGTTTCTTTATTTCTCATAAAATCATGTATATCTTTTTCACTTATATTTACCTCTTCCCTTTCATCAGTTCTTCCTGAAAACTGTGATATATCAATAATATAAGTATTAATAGCCTTAGAATCATTAGAATATACTGGAGTACAGTTAATTTTATGTGATTCACAATCTGCAAATATTACATAATATCCAGTATTTGTTAAATGTTGTTTCATATATTTATCTGTCTGGACAAATCCTTGAAATATATCTATTAATGATTCTAAATTCTTAAATACTTTAACTTCTATTACTTGATCTCCTTTAGTAGTTGTAAGTATATCTAATCTATCTTTATAAAACTGTTTTTCTATTATAGGTTTGAAACCTTTATCAAATAAATATTCTGCTAGATTTAATTGTAAAGTTTTTTCTAGTTTAGAAGGGCCAAAAGTTTTAATAAGCTTTTGTACTTTCGTAACATTAAACTGTTCTATTTTCATAGCGTACTGCTTTATACTAAAATCAATACTCCAACTTGAATTTAATTCATTTATCAGAGATTCTTCGATTTTTATTAATTTATATTCCCAATCACTTTTATCAATATATCCGCCTACTATCAAAGTTCTATTTTCGTTTCGATATTTTTCGATTACCGAATTATTCATATACACCGATTTTAAATTAGGATAAAAATAATAAAATTGTTTCAAATACGATAATATTTCTATTAAATATTTTTTTACATTAGTTTGCTCAATAAATTTTATCTGTTCATTGTACATAGAAAGTTTTCGAATAAGATTTTTAAGATTTTCCCAATTTAGTAATATACTTACTTCTTGTAAAGTTACTCCATCTAATATTTGCTCCAAAAAGATGTTTTGATTTCGTATTTTTAATTTCATCGGATTTTTTGCAAGGTATATTTCTTCTATTTCTTTATTTAATTTATGTTTTTCTATAAATTTTTCAAATTTTTCAAAGACATGTAATAAATAATCAGCGTCGTGTATCGAAGGCTTTTTACTTAAACGCAATGAAAGTGGAATGATATAATCATCTGGGTCTTCTTTCTTTAATAGTGTTTTCCAGTTTTTAGAAGCTTCTTCAATTTCCATGAATATCATAAGATATTGATTGTAAATAATATATATATCTTTATAAAAATCGATTAATTCATTTTCTAAGTATACTTCTTTATTAATTAATTGAGACAAACCTGCGGTAATAAAAGTATCTCCAGATAAATCATTGAATAAAGAAGCAATATAATTAGTAAAATCAGGACTATCTTTTTTCATTAAAGCCGATTGAAAACCCCTCTGAACTTGTTCTACTTTGAGTTCATATTGATATAAGTTTTCCATTTCCCATTCCTTTCACCTTGAATATTCTAAATCCCCTTACTTTTTTGCAGCCAAAGATACGTTTACTTCATCCGGATTCCCATTGTCAAATGTACCAACGACTTCTTTATGCATTAAAGTATAGGTATACTGCGAGTTTGAAGGAATCTGCGTTCCGGTATTTAGACAGGTAATGATTGCTTCAAAATTCGTAGTTCCATCTGTGTCACAGATGACGTCTTCCATACAAGCTTTATTACCATGACGGTTGAGCATACTCTCTTGTAGGGAAATGTTATAGTCTTTCGACACCCCCCTTCCGAGTAAATCCGGAATGACATATCTAACAAGTCACTTACGACACTATGAACCTTCGCCTCGTCAGAATAGTATCTGCCAGACGATGAGACAAATTTATTACTATCATTTTGTATAACGATTTCTTCGGCAAGGACACGAACATGTGACCCAATTCATCTGCAATATTCATTATTGCCACGAACCCTATTCTTAGCTAAGTTTCATTACTTCTATTACATGATTTGCAAACTCTTTTGTTAATCGAATTTTATCTGCTCCAAAGTTCAATGCTCCAAGTGTTCCGCCACCTTTGTAAGTTATTGGTGTTCCAGAATCATACGAACTTTGAATGTTACAGATTGTATTATTGTAGTTATTCCATTGACTGCTATATTTCGGCAAAAGATTTTTAGCTTTTACTGACCAAGGCCAGCGATCTCCATTGATCCCAGAATGCACTGGATCTTCCAGCGCTTCAAAATACCCTAGCAGTTTAGTGGTTCCTACTCCATAGCAAATTAAGATGTCTCCAGATTTTACTGACGCTGATTTTCTTCTAGAAAAGTGGAGAGTTTCAATATCATGAGACAAGACCCTACTTGTTGAAAATGGGTTTTCCGACCAGCCAACGGGTTTTATAAAATAACTTATATGCGCTTTATCTACTCTTTCAACTGAATCAATTATATTGCTAACCTTCAAATCTACTCTTGCTTTTTGAGGTAATCCTTCTTGCTTTACATAATCATCAATCTTAATGATTATATTCGCTATATCTTCCGCCGTTAACGGCACGCCTCTCACACTCGAAATCTCTTGTTGAATTTTTTCTACTTGAATTTGATCATTTAATACAAGTCCCCATTCGTGATTTTTTTCTAGACCTGCTCTTGTAAAGTTTGCTGAAGTGACTATTCCTTGAGTAGGTTTCCCATCAATTGAAGAGATATAAATCTTTCCATGTAATTGATTGTCTACGAATAGATTATAATCTATTCCTGCTTTCAGGCAATTTACACAAAAAGAGTAAAAAGAGTTTGCCTTAGGCAATAAATCTGGGTCATTGTCTTTCAAAGTAATAGTTAAGGTAATATACTTTATATCTGCTTTTTTAGCTTCGGCAATAAACGCTTCAAAAGACTCCGTTAAGAAAGGGCTTACAATATGAAATTCATTTCCTTTCAATAATAATGCTTTTATATAATCGTAATGGGTTGAAGAAAGGTTATTCAAAATGCTCATTGCTTGACTTCATTTTTTAATGCGACATACTTTGAGAGATTAACACCTTTATTTACTTCAGTAGCATAAGAAACCTTCATACCTGCGACTCGAACGATTTCTTTAGGTTTGTAATTGTGCTTCAAATATACTGCCCATACTTGATTCCAAACAGGTGAATATTAAGAACCTGTTCTCCCTCTTTCGCATTTGTATACATATCTTTTAAATATTTAGCTAAATCATCTCTCGTCAATTATATCGGCTCCCTTCAAATTCTGAATTAATAGATAAATATTACTAAATAAATATTATCACAAAAATCTAAAAACAAATATATGTTTTGTATATTTTTAGTAGATACTCATCACCTCCTTTCATCAAGTCCCTTTACCATTTCAATAAGAACAGAAAAGGGCCGGGAGAACTCTGTAATAGTAGAGTTCTCCCGACCCTTAGTAGTGAAGTGTTTGACGACTTCTCTATTGAGTATTATTTGAATGGTATCGATCTTTCGCGTTTCTGAAATGGTAATTTTGTCGATCAACAGATGTAACAGTTGCTTTCGTTGTTCATAGGTAAGTGATTTTTTATAGAATCTTACAAATTCATTCAAAATGATTAGAACATAAACAAGCTCATAAATAACTTTGGTGAAAGACAAGAGTGCCCCTATTTTTATTAGGGGCACTCTTGTACTTTAAAGCCTAATTCCATAAACTAATCCTAATCGTGTAATCTATTCATAACACTTTCTTCAGAATCCTGTCTTCTAGCATCACTATCGTATGACCTAGCGATGTCCTCTAAAATTGTCCCAACATAAGGATATTCAAAATGTAATTGTTCAGCTAAATCTCGATATTTTTTTGCTAACTTTCGTTCTCGTTCTCCACCTGAGCTCTGCCAGAAAGCACCTTGAGAATTTAGAACTCGTATTAAAAATCCTTTAGCAATATCTGGAGATGATATTTCTTGCATTACTTCACAGATTTCTTCTGATGGCCATATACCAAATTCAGAAACAGGTGCATTAGCAAGAAGCTGCCCTACGCATTGATCAGCGATCTTTTTGCGACCAAGATCTTGACATACGCGCTGTACTTCTGCAATCCATTCACTCAACACTGTTACATCAACTCTACCACTTTTATTCATACCTGGAATTTTAGTGATATTATCTAACAGAAGATGTGCTGATGAGGCAATTGCTCTTCTTTGCTCAGGATTATCGATTTTCCATTCTATCGGGTCATCACCATCGTTGCTTCTTTTATAAGCAAATCCAATTGCTTGGATAAATAGAGAGGGTGATTCTCCAATTTGGTATTCAAGATTGGGAATTCCGTGTTTTGTTTGAGTTAATGCATCAATATAGAGAAATTCTAGTTGGGCCATCTCTTCACGGGTGACATTCACCCGACTCTCCAGCGAATTTAATGCTTGAGAAATAGAGTAACTCTCCAACTTATACTGGCTATAAGGTTCAGTATCAACTTTTGCTACATCGTATAATAATCTTTTCAGGAGCGAGGTCTCTAGATTATTAAAATCCATCCGTACTGCATTGAAAGCGGCGCGTGGTCGTTGGACTTTTAAAAGAGAATCGACTATTTCAATTAACTCGGAAGGTGTATGTGATCTCCAAGAAGGGTTAACGATCTTCCAATAACCTATGCGGATATCATCTCCATACTTGTCCAATAATCGCCAAGTAGATGATTTAAATGGTGCACATTTAAATAATCTCTGTTGATCTTCTGCTGATAAATCGTTGGCTGCCTCATTTAATATCTCCTGACGTGAATCTTCATCAATTGCTAAGAGGAAGGTCTCAATGCACCAATCATACTTACTTCTTAATTCACCATTAACTGAAAGGCATTTATGAATAAATTCCACTCTCTGTTCAAGTCGGGTAATACTTGCAGAAGCATAGTGTCCTATAACCCCGCTAGCCTTACTACTAGAAATCAAGTCCAAAACTCCATCGAAACTATATTCTTTCCAAATTTTTAACATAGCGTCTTGGCGCAGCCTATCAATTCTTTCATCACGCTTTAAATAGTCGAAATCTTGCTCGTCAATTTCGTCAGCCGATTCTTGCACCCAACTATCAACGAACAACCAAGCATGACGGGTCACCAAATTCAAGGGTTGAAGAATAGTGTGAACTTCTCGAGCACGATCACGGGTAGCAATCTCCCCACCCCGGTGACGACTTCTCCGGGTAAAGGCAAATTTTCTTATACACTCCCGCAACTCTGCTTTCGAACTATCATTAGCAGTTTCGGACCACTTCTCAATCAAATCCCATACCTTGGTTTGATCTTCTTCAGACATATTCTGTAAGGACGCTACAAGATCAGCAAAGGTCTTTTCATTATGATCTGGCCATGTTATTAAGAGATCTAGAGATTTTCGAGTAAAGTCATACATTTCTTTTTTTGTAACAACTTGTCCTGCACCTGACGCATCCCCACGCCATTTTGGCTTATAACTAGAGTGACCAATTCTAGAACCTGGTTTAATTTGATCGATACATATCTCCCAACCAAGATCTGGGTAACGTTTAGCAAGTATATCTATCGCCTTATTTCTCTGTTCTACTGAGGCAGCGGTCTGTGGCATCCATGATCTAAAGATTGCTTTAAGACTTGCATCTGGTTTATTTGTCCAATTATCATCAATTTTTAGTTTTGAAAGTTGAGCTAGTATTGTTGACACCCGTAGAAGGTTTTGCGGTTTCCATGCAAGACACTCCAACGCCCATAAAAGTCCGGTACGCGCTGGGGATACTCCAAACAAACTGCTATCGACCGGTTTAAGAAGTCCAAAGACAATCGGATCTTTGTGTTGCAGATCACCTTCAATGATTTTAAGAAATTCGTCAGGTGCTGCTTCTGCGTAGTGTGGCATATTGAGATTTTGAGAAAGTAGTTTCTCAAAAGTTAAGGGAGTTAAAAGTTTTCGAATTAGTAATGCTACACGACTATCAATATCCATACCAATACGGTTTTGAAATAAGTTGTTCCCGTGAACGGATAAAATGACTAGTGTTTCACAAATACCTTGATTTAATGCACTTGAGTGATTTCGTGTCTTGTTATAAAGTGCAGCAGCCCATCTATCCTTTTCTGGCAATTCGAGCGCCGGATCAGACTCAGAAAGGACGTATTCAGCAGCCACAAAGAAGCGATCGAGGTCCTCCCATGTAACCATCCTCTCAATAGCAAACAAAGTATCAATCTTTGAGATGACACCTCGGTAACGTCCTGCAGACCAAAGTGGACTGTCATCAAACCGAAGAAGACGAGCGATGTCATTCTCAATTAAATCATACTTTCGAGCTGCTACATTGGAGATTATCTTTCGATCAGCTTCCGACTCTGCATACCAAGCACCAATTAGAGCCGTCGGTACTAGCGCCTTTGCTCTTTCGTCATCATTAGCCCAAATTGGTTTCCTTATTGCAGCATTTTGAGAAAGGCGGCGACGTAGAATCGTTGGCGAACGACCTGACTCACTAGCAAGTCTTTTAATATTCTCTTCTTTAACTCCTATAGAGATAAGGGCTTTTTCGAAATTTTCGTAGCTTAATATATCAAGCTTGATATCTGCTTCTGTATCGACTGCATTGCGAGGACGCAGAACGATATATTTTAGACGTTTATGGGCATCCAATAGCTCACGTTCAGCCTCTTCTGAAGTAACTATTGGAATGAAATTTATAGATGAAGCAACTAATTTTTTTAGCTCCTCGGGTGATGTGAAGATCGCAGTTATATCTTTAAATTGTCTAACATCCTCTTCATTGAACAGACAAGCAAGAAAAGCTAGAGACTCGTCTCGAGAGTCAGCTGCGACAACATAGGACTTATCGGTAGATTGAATAAGCCATTCTTTAAATTGTGCTTTGTAAGCTTCGATTGATGGAACAAATAATTCAGAAGTAAGGCGAGGCTCACTTGCATTTGCCCAGCGGTTCCATGCCTGCTCTAGTGTTTCGTAACCTTTAGCTGTTGACTCAAGTTGTTCTGCTAGCCATATTTGTGCAGGTACCGATTGTTCAAGCCACTGTTCGAGATCACTCGCATCGAAAGCTCTGACAGATTTCCAGTCGCCATCTTTATTCTTCTGCTTTAACCACTCACTCTTACCATGCCAATGGCGAGGCGTTACAAAAACAAAAGTGCTATTTGAGCGTTCTGATGGATTAATTGAAGCTAGACGTGCGATGTAATCACTTTCAGCTTTACTCCCCGCTCTCTTATCGGTGCCGAACTCCCAATAAGATTTGCCCTCAGGAATCCAAGGTGTAGCTGCTCCTGACACGACAAAACCGTCGGAACCTTTACGCTGAGAATTATCATAACCTGGAAAATCTACCTGATGTAGGTCATTACCCGTCGAATGAACCAATTTTCTTAATAAAACTGGAAATCGACTACGAGCATCAAGTTGGCTATTTACCCAGTCCTCAATCTGCCTCGACTTTATTGTTAAAAAGTCAGGAACAAAGGCGCGCACAGCGATCTCTTTGTTAGCAGATAGTTGCAGTTTTCTATCATATTGGATTTGCAATTGAAGCAATTGCTTCTGATCGACGTCAAAAGTTTTTGCTAATCTGGCTGCCATCATTGGCGAAAGCGATGATTTACCGTTTAGGAAGTTCGATAATGCTGGCCTGCCGATACCCAACCTTTCAGCTGCAGCTTTAACCGTCATGCCTGAAGGAATGATATTCTGTTTAACATACGTACCTGGATGAGTTAAGTATTCGATTATATCCAACTCCCTCAAAATTAATATTTACTCTCACTCACCTTAGTGTATCGTGTAACGCTACACGCGTCAACAAAAAGCATTTAGAGTCTAAAATACATAATATTTGAAGATAAAATAATTTTTAACAGAAAAAAACAAGGAAGATGTACCTTCCTTGTTTACTGACAAATTAATATTGAGTTATATTTCAACTCTGGCAAGCTCCTCGCTTCCCCATATATTTATTATATTTATGGCGGGGACCCAGGGAGTTGCCAAATTCAGTACTTCTTTAATTCATTAGGTTGGGATTGGGCGATATCTTTTTTCTTCATTGTATTTCCGTCACACAATTCAAACAAATCATTTCTCCATTCTATATTATCAAAATTCGTTAATTTGTCAATTTGCGCTCCAAATAAATATCTTTTTTTGTTTTTTATTATTCCAAATCTCTGGGCAGAAGAATTTGGTTTTCTATATATTCCAACGAGCTGAGGTGCACCACCGCAATGCTTATCTTTTATATTAAATAATGTATCAGTAAAGCAGTGAAACACATTTCTAGAAGTATTTTGATTTTTCCCTTCTTGGTATTGCTTATAATTCTTCGAGAATTCTACCTTTCCGCTTCCAAGCACAAGAAGTAAATCTGATTGCTTTGGAAGTGGAACTTCCTGGCCCCTCCAACCTTTTCCACGGCTCCATTCAATTAAATGACAAAAAAACTTTTTATTATCACTGGCTTCACGAGATATGTAGACAACTTGCAAAACGTCGCTTGTTATTGTATTAACTTCATTAGGATATTTTAAGAACGATTGAACTAGAATTTCTTTTATAACTTCAAATTTTTGTTTAGATGTATATTCTTCTTTAAATAACAATCCGCAATTCTCCATCTCTACTATTTGCGAAAGAACAATAGAAGGAAATAATACATCGCCACAATATCCTATTATATCTGGAGAATTATTAAACGCGAAAACCTTTCGTCCATAGTCAAACTTACTTCTATTTCCCCAAGAAATTCTACTATCACTAGTTAGATAGGCTGCACTTGCTCCATGAGTATCTACAGCTAACCAAGAAACAAGAAGAGTCATCTATTTCACCTCAACTTTATTGAATTACAAACTACTAATAAATTACCCTCACATTAATGTTATTCATCCTACTTCTCGAAGACATAAAAATTTTTCAGTTATATAAAATTCTACTTTATCTTTTTCGACTACACGCTATATAATCCAAAACCTCACTTACTTATGGTACGGTTCACCGTAATTTATCTAAATAAGATTATTGAATATATTAATTTCCATTCTTCGAATTCATTATTACTTGGTAAATACTTTCTACAATTTCATCTAATGTATATTTTTTTGTATCTAGAGCAAATGTGTCCAATAAAAAAGAGTTATAATCCCGAACTTACTCATAAGAGACGTTATGCCAAATTGGTAATATGATAATCTTTTTTTCGTTAATTTCTCGATTTAAGAAGCTTTTAAAGAGGATAGCACTTATCCTTCTATCCAACGTATTCAATTTTCGTTTGATCAGTATACTCCTGAAAATATAATGTCCCATCTTCGTCAAACCACTAGAATCAATAAACCCATTAATCTTCCATTTCAGTTTTATAGTCTCACAAAAGCTTGACCTTACCTTGACCTCATATTATGCTACCACAAATAGTCTACCTACATCAATGATTATTTTTTCACTTTTACTTCCACTACACAAAAAACTCATTTATCTTTGGGTACTTTTTCTTATTTGCTTTAACCCTCTTCACAATAAATTGTTTGAACTCTATAGCATCATGAATGGCTTCATCAACTTCTTTGAATGTAGGTATTCTCCCCCTATGTATTGTTCTATTTCTTAATTCATATGTGTTTTTATACCACTGTCCAATCTCTGTTTTATCTTTGGTAACGTCCCAAATCCCACCCAAGTACGCTGACATTTTCTTTTTAATTATTGTCATAAACGAAGTATTCTCTAATGTTTCTTTTACTTTGTCAGCTGTCATACCGTCATTCTTTAACAATTCTTCGAAGAGTGTCCTTATTAAAACTTCTACACTTATTTGAGCATGGTTTATTGCTTCCATATAGAATCCCTGCTTGAAATATCTCTTTGCACTTAGCACGTGCTGTTCACCCGCTACAAAAGGGTTATTATCCCATAAAACAACTCCTTGTAATCTTGTAAATTCATAAAACTCATCATTTGTAAGTGGCTTCTTTTCAAATGGCACATGTGGGTGTAGCATAAATACACTCAGCTCATTTTCCCATGTTTCAAGATTTGTTGACCTAACCAATATTGTCGACTGTAACATTTCCTTTGTTAGATAATGACAGTCATCATCTTTACTTGAAACCATATAGCCTAATACTAATTTATTCAGGTCATTTAACAATATATCAAAATAAGTATTGTAGTAAGCCTCTGTATCTTTTAAGAACTCATCATAATCTAAATCAATAGCTGCCATCATAAGCATCTTTGTTTTATGAATATTAAGAACAGGTACATCTTCTCCAAATGGATACTTATAAGATTCATTTGTTGTAACCATATCAAATCTAAAGCTCAAATATCCCTGTTGTGTACCCAATGTCATTGTCTTGCTAATGTACATTGGTATATGGAATGGTAGAACTATCTCGAATTCAATAAATGTTTTTGGCTTACATAGCTCTAAGTTATAGACAGGTAAAAATCTTTCTCATATACCTCTTTTGTCAATATCATAGGTGACTTATCTTTCTTATTTAAACAACAATACTTATATTTTTTACCACTGCCACAAGGGCACGGATCATTTCTCCCTGTTTTCATATTAATTCCCCTCAACCTCGGCTGTGCAAAGATCATCATTTATCTTTATCATAATCGTTATTAATAATTTAAGAGCATACAAATAATTCACATAATGCTCATTTTCATTATTATGGCTAGAAGATGTACCATGTAAATACTTGTTCCTCAAGTCATATCCATTGATAAACTTGCTTTTATTCAGACAGTAATCTATATAATCAGATTCTTGTGTTGTTAGTAATCTATTTTCAGCAACTAAAGCTCCCTCGTTCAATAGCTTATTAACTTCTTGCTTTAGACTATCTGATAGTTTACTAGTTACAACTACTCCGTTAATGTGAATATAATAATATATTAGCGTACGTTTCTTCTTGACCAAAACTATTTCATTCTTGTCGTTTACTGTTACAAATTCATGTTCAATAAGCCAATCTAAAGATGATTTTTGATAATCCTCTAGGTCATGTAAATATAGCTTGTCAGCACTCAATCTTTCAAACAGCGTATCATATTGACTGTCCCCATAACTCGAGAAATAAGTAATATTACTTTGGTCAGAGAACATAATATTTTTCATTATTCTAGCCTCATCATTATTTGGCGATATGTATACGTATCTATCATTTGTCATGCTTGGACATTCAGAAAATGGCAAAGGCTTGCTTTCCATTTGTACAAGTTCTTCATCAATGTAACCATCTTCTAAATAAAACTTATACTTTTTAAGTATACTTTCAATAGTCGGAAATATAGATTTACACTTTTCAAAACTCGGATTATCAATAGGTGGCAGCTTAATATTGAAGTTTTCAATAGAGAATTCCTCTTTGAGATAAACGTTGAAAAACCATTCAATTATTGCTTCAAAGTCTTTATTTTTACTTTTTAAAAATGAATAATAGACATGCATTTGTGCTAAGGAGCGAGATTCACTCAATGAGAAAGTTGTACATGTCCTGTATTCTTTCTCATGAGAAAAACCAAATCTTTCAAAAACACTTGCATATATTTCCTTGTATGGAAATTTAGAGACCATATTACTATCTACGAAATCGAATATGTATATAAAGTTGTTTAATAATGTTGGGTTATCAAGATTTGATTCTAACCAGTCTGTATCAACTTCTGTTCCCACTTTACTTAATGTGAAATGATGCCTTACAGTCCCCTCTACATTTTTTTTGAACTCGACTACTATATTAGTTCCATGCCCGCTACTATCTTTAAAGAGTTCACTTTCAATTCTTTCGCTTACTCTTTTTGCTTTCAGTTTAACTCTTGCATCAAGAGCAAACTCTTTCGTATTCTGTAGATTACTAAGAAGCCTTGTGTAATTCAAATTAGGCTTATCGACATCTAGATAGGCGCTAATAATTTCCCCTTTGTCTTCTATATTCAATGAATGTGGCAAATAAGGTTTCTCTCGTTCGCTCACACGCTTTAGTAAATATTTATCCAAAAGTAAATCTGTACTTCTTTCTGGACAATTAAGCATATATTCTCTCAATTCCGCATCATATTTCATTACTAGTCTAGATTGCTTAAATATTTGCCATGAAAATCCATCAAGTTTATCAAGAAACATCTTGAATCTGCTTTCTGTAATATTATTCAATTTTCTTTTTTCAATTATTTCCCAAAAGGATTCCTTATATCTGAAATCAACCTCTTCATATACGGCTAGGATGTCTGAATGCTGATTAATATATTTACCTACTGACGAATTAGCTATACTATTTTTTGCTTTAAGCCATTCCTCTTTATCCTCACCAAGATATAATAGAAACGTATCGTCCTCTACATACTTGATTATATTATATAATTCTAAAGCTTCATTGATATTCACTATTGAATGATCTGTCGCCAACTCTTCATAAATTTCTTTAGCCTGATTTAACATATATCCTTTTGCCAAATCTGGCCCTTTATAGTACTCCACACCCCTATATCTTTCTTTTACCATACTTCTCTCTCCTTTCTTTAATATTCTTTTATAAACTCCTATGTTGCCTTCTCTATATATGCTCATATCGCTTTGCGTAAGCCAAAAGGGCAATCAACAGCGACTTAATTGCTATCCCATTGGGTGTTACATATTCTTTAAAATCAAAATAGGTATTCGACAGATTTGGAATCTTATTTTGCTTTAGCGTTAAAAAGTGACGTATAAAATCACTATCGTCATACGCAGTTTTTTCTTCGATAAGATTCCAATATTTTTCATAGTATGCCTCTTGGTTAAAAGGAGTTTCTCCCATCAAAATAAAGTTTGTAATTTTGTCACCCTCGCTTAAATCCAATCCGGTAGAGTTTAAATTTTCAAATATTAACTAGGAATCATCCTCTGGCGAGTCTAAGCTGACTTGCATGATTTCCAGTTTTTGTAAGGCATTGAATAGTTCATTGATATTAATGTTCTTTTCTTGGATATAGTTATATGAGTATAGATATATTACGGTCATATTTGATGACATAATAAACTCATCTGAATCGCCAAATAATTTTTGAAAAGCAAGATTATCTTTTTTTTGGCTTCAGTTTCAATTTTTCGTCACCTTTTTTAAAAGAGTTGGCCAAGTATAAATCCTTGATCATTTCAGCCTTACTTTGTTCGTTGGAAGTCACTTTCCCTTCAAATAATAGATTCATAATTGCCAACAGCAATAAGGAAACTGTAGTCAAACGTTGCTACCCATCAATAATGATTACCTCACTCATCATCCCAATAGGCTTATAAACGATACTTCCGAAAAAATGCTTCTTCTTGTAAGTCTGTGATCCATCGATCAAATCATCATAAAGTTATTTGCAGTTAGCCTTCTTCCAATCATAATTTCTTTGATAAACGGGGATAATGATGCGAGCTACCCCCCCTTGCATAATTACCCTGCTGACAAAATATTATTAATGTTATTTTAATTTAATTGTACCATTTCAAAAGCAGGAAAGATTTTTTTTATTTCGATATTTTAATTACTATATAAACAAAAAAAGATGCTCTCATTCAAGAGAGCACCCTTTCAAATCTCGTTCAGATAACAATTTTTGGTCATTTATGTGCTATTAAGCCTTTTTCAGATCACGTTTTCTTAACGTTACAGCGAAGAAGAACGATGCTAAGCACACAACCATGAAGACGATGCTAACGATGATTGTCGTGTTGTAGCTGCCAGTTGCATCATAGAAGTAGCCCAGCAGCGGGCCGCCCAAAGCTAAACCTAGGCTAGCTGCAGTCGATAAGATGCCCCAAATGGCGGTGAATTCCTTTTTGCCTAAAACCTCAAACGTCACTAATTGGTTCATTGCGGCAGGAACGCCTGTGCTCACTGCATAAATCATCGCTGCTCCGGTTAAGACAGTGATGTTATCCGTAGCAGCGAAAATACAGAATGCTAGGTCGTGAAGATGTAGAAAGCTTTTGTTGCACCCAGCTTGTCGCTGGCGATGCCCATGACGATTTTGGAAGCGATCATGACGATGGCCGCAATCGACAAAACCATACCCGCTTGAACATCCGTAGCGCCTTTTGTCGTAAAGAAGATCGGGATTTGTTGCGTAAATGTGGAAATCATTGCGAAACACACGAATGACAAGGCCAATAAGTAGAATACCGGCGAACGCAATGCTTTCGAATAAGTCATATCCGTATCTTTGTGCTTGAGGTCAACCGTCGAAGAATCATTCGTTGATTGTTCTGCTTCGGCTGAAAGCGAATTTTCCGAAACACCATAAGGCAACATGCCGACCTCAGAGGGCTTTTCGATCAACAGGAATGCTCCCAGGAACAAAGCGACTGCATACATGCCGCCCAATAATAAGAAGCCTTTTTCCCAGCCGTAATTTTGGATGAAGGAAGGGACAACTGCGCTCGTGATTGTGGTGCTTAAGCCGATTGTTGCAGCAACGAGTCCCATAACCAAGCCGTGGCTTTTGCGGAACCAATTATTCACCAGCGTTACGGCAACGATAGCCGTTGATGACATCATGAATGACCCGATGACGATTGCCGCCAAGTAGAATTCAAACAAGGATTTTCCGTTGGCCAGCAGGATGAATCCTAACGCTCCGAAAACACCTCCCAGGATGGAGGTTTTTCGCAAGCCAATTTTAGGCAGCAAAAATTTGGTGACTAAAGGTACCGCTACAATTCCGGTCAAATTAAGGAAACTGCCCACCAAACTGAACTGAGAAACTGAAAATCCGGTTGCTTCCGTTACGGGTTTGAAAAATGAAGCCAAACCATTCATCGGAATCCCTACACCTAGCATCAACAGCATGCCGGCAATGATAATCCGTATATATTTTTTCGACATAATAAAACGCTCCTCACAATGATATTTTTTATGTTGTTCAAAATTAACTCACTATCTGCAACTGGATATACTCTATTACAGGGAATAGGTTCAGCCTGTAATGTAATTATATTTATCCACATCAGGAATACCGCTTTCATTTATGAGACATTATTCACATATGTTTTCATTTAAATGCAATTTTTCGTGTAGCCAGAAAACGGACTCAGAATGATTATCGTTGTTTGTATAGATTCATTAGCAGAATACGTCCAAACCAACATCCCTCATTATAGAGAGTCCACTAGGCATGTCAAACGGCAAAATTTTCACAGAATCCCCTTTCCACACTGCAACAAAAACGTTTTTCTGAAATATTGTCTGAAATTCAACTTTTTCTTGAATTCTAATTAACTTTCAGTATAATTCGCTATATTTTCATTTTATATAAACAGATTAACTGATTTATTTTCACGATATATGAGAAATACAAAAAGGCCGTAACCGAAGTCCTGACCTTTTTGAGTATTGAGAATACTTTTATCGCTGACTAAGCTGACTAAGCCGACAATTGCATCTCTTATTATTGATTTATCAGGACTGATGCAGGATCAATCTCGGAGCTGAATGCTGGCGCTAATGTCTTTTCGTACGCTTCTGCGATAAAGCCGTTTTCATTCAACGTATCAATCTCTTCATTCACCCACTCCAACAAAGCGGTGTCGCCTTTTGCTACTGCGGGTGCGATTGTATCTTCATTTCCGATGGCTTCAACTCCTGCCACAAAGCCAGGATTTTCTTTGATCCATCCAAAGATCAAGGTATTGTCGTGTGCTAGAGCGGCGCCACGGCCATCCAATAAGGCTTGGAACGTTTCTGTGTTTTGTTCATAGACCAACAGCTCGATATCAGGGTAATTTTCTCTGAAGTAAGCTTCAGCGGTTGTTCCTTTGTTGACGATCAATTGTTTGCCTTCCAATTGGGAAACATCAGTGATGACGTCACCTTCAGGGGAAACGATGCCGATGGATACTTTCATATACGGATTGGCGAAATCAACTACTTCGGCACGTTCAGGTGTGACGGTGAAGTTGGCCATCATCAGGTCAACCTTGCCTGTTTCCAGATATTCCACACGGTTAGCCGCTTCTGTGATAACCCATTCAATTTTTGAAGAATCACCCAGCAGATCTTCTGCGATTTTTTTGGAAATCTCAACGTCGAAGCCTTGGTTATCTCCGTTCGCATCCACATAGCTGAAGGGAGGTTTGTCGCCGAATACGCCGATGCGGATGACGTCATTTTCTTTGATTGTGTCCACTGTCGTTTTATCTTCAATATTGGCAACGGAGCCTTCTGAAGAATCACTTGTTGCGCCAGCTCCGCAAGCCGCTAGACCCACTGTCGCTGATAATATGGCCAATGATTTGATAAATTTGTTTTTCATTCTTCATTCCTCCAATGTTTTTTTATCTATATTGTCTTTCTATTGAAACCTGAATGTGTTGATGAATTCGTTAGCCCTTTGCGATTGGGGCTGTTTGAAAAATGCTTTCGGATCGCTTGATACTTCAACGATGTTCCCTTTTTCCATAAAAACGATTTTGTCGCTCACTGCCTCCGCAAAAGCCATTTCATGGGTGACGATCAGCATCGTCATGCCATCTTTTGCCAAATCGAGGATGACATTCAGGACTTCCCTGATCATCTCCGGATCGAGCGCTGCCGTCACTTCATCGAAGAGCATGATTTCCGGGTGCGTCATCAACGCGCGCACGATCGCAACACGTTGTTGCTGCCCGCCGGACAATTGCCGTGGGAAGCTGTGCGCCTTATCTTCAAGGCCGACCCGTTTCAGCAACGCAATGGCCTCTTCGACTGCCTCATCCTTCTTGCGTTTTTGGACTTTTAAAGGAGCCAACAGGACATTGTCAAGAACCGTCATGTGCGGGAACAGGTCATACTTTTGAAAGACCATGCCAATTTTCTGCCGGACTTCTTTCCAATTCGTCCCTGCAGCGGCAATTTCTTTTCCATCCAGCAGGATGCTGCCGGAATGAATTTCCTCCAGCCCATTGATGCAGCGCAAGGCAGTCGATTTGCCGCAACCTGACTGGCCGATGATGGTCACAACTTCGCCTTTGGCTACAACCAACTGGATATCGGCCAAGGCCTGAGTTTCTCCATAATATTTGTTTACATGCTTCAACGTTAATATTGGGTTTTCCAAGTTTTTTTCACCCCTCCTCACTCTTGCCATTTCAATTCCAATTTTTTTGATAATTTAGATAGCGGATAACAGACGATGAAATACAGGAAGAAGATCAACCCATAGATCCAGAAGGAGGCACTCGGGTAATCCTTCACGGATACTTCAATCACTTGCTGTCCGACTTTGATGACTTCAATAATCCCTATCAGCGGTAGCAGCGCTGTCGTTTTCACCATCCTCGTGGCCAAGTTGATGGCCGGCGGAACGATGCGCCGCACTGTCTGGGGAATAATGACATACACATAGAGTTGCCCTGCAGACAATCCCAATGCCTGTCCGCTTTCCCATTGGATTTTGGGTATGGAAGTGACGGATGCTCTGACGATGTCGGCCATTTCAGCTGTTCCCCAAAAGGTAAACACGAAAATGGCGATCACCCTGTTATCAATATGAATGCCTGTCCAACGTGTAAGGCCGAAGTACAGGATGTACAGCATCACCAATACGGGGACAATCCGGACGACTTCGAGGTAGAATCTTGTGACGAATCGGACAACGATATTTTTGCTTGTCATGAGCATTCCGACCAAAAGTCCCAATACGAATGAAAGCACGACTGATAAAATTGCGATAAAAATGGTTTGCCCCAAGCCTTCCAAGATACGTTGCAGATTTTGGCCTTCAAATAAAATGTTAATTCCCGAGTCCTGCAAAACGCAACCTCCTTTCGATGAAATGGATCAAAAGGGATATCGGCAATAAAAACACCAGATAGGTTATGACCATCAAGAACAGCGCCTCATTGGTTTTGTAATACAATCCCATGATGTCTTTTGCGACAAAAACCAGGTCGGCTAATGCGATTGCGCTGAACACGGAGGTTTCCTTCAGCAAAAAGATGATGTTAGCCCCGATGCTGGGAAAGGAGTTTGCGATCGCCTGCGGGAAAATAACGTACAGGAAAATTTGAGTGTTTGACAAACCCAGGCTGGAAGCTGATTCCATCTGAATATTTGGGACGGATTCCAAACCGCCCCTTATCGCTTCCGCAAAGTAGCTGCCTCCCAAAAAAAATAACCCCAGTATGCCGCAGACTTCGGCGCTCAACTGGATGCCGACTTGCGGCAAACCAAAATACAGAAAAAACAACTGGATCATCAAGGGCGTGTTGCGCGACAATTCGATGTATCCTTCAAAAACTTGCGATAACAAAGGCAATTTATAATAGCGCACAATACTGATGATCAAGCCGATGGTAAAAGCAAAGATGATTCCGATCCCACCAATGCGCAACACAAGGAAGGCCGCTTCCTGATACATGGGGATAGCTTCTCTGATAAAATCTAAATCCATTGTCTCCCTCCAATCCTTTATTGCTTTTGTACAGTTTCTGATCATCACCTCACAAATAAAAATACTTCCCGGTATATTCAGGAAGCAACGATTACTTTAGCGCTTTTGTCAGCTTTTACAGTTTGCTTACATCAATATACCAAGACATTATTTTCGTAAAAAGATGATTAAACCAGAAATTTTCTGTCGTATTTTTTCCATTGAATTTCTATTCACATATGGTATCATGACTGCCAATAAATGAATATTATACAGAATCGAACACAGTTGATAGGTTTTACCGAACAGCTGGACGCAGCAAAAAAGACTTGAACCTTCGGCAAGTGAAGTTCAAGTCTTTTTATTAGCATTGTAGCCTAGAATGTCCAGCTATTCCCAATCAAGGATAGCTGGACGCTCTATCATTTCGTTATCGAATTTGTCGTCTGGCCGCTAAGCGTACAGTCAGCATCGCCTATAAACACGCTATCGACAACAAATGTGAAAGTTTGTTGTTCAGTCGACTGGATCACTTTTTCAGATGTGAATGATACCGTCCCGCTTTTTCCGGTGTTACCAGAATTGAGGCCTGATGTTGCTTCTTCCCAGTGGCCAGTAACAGTTGCATCGGCCACTTGTGCTCCGGCTTCCATGACCTTCACTTTAGCTGTAGTCCAAATCTGATTTATTTTGTTTATTTTTCTGGTAGTGGCACTCATCTCGACAACAACATCCACAGTCCTTGTAGCTGCAGGTGCAACCTTTATCGTCACTGTTCCGGTTGCAGTGCCGCCCGCGCTGTCTTTCACTTCATAGGTAAAGGCATCCGCGCCTGTGAAGTCTATGTTCGGAGTATAGGTGATATCTGATCCTGCCCCACTGACTGTTCCGTTTGCGGGAGCTGATGCAATCGTATAGGTCAGCGTATCGCCATCTGGATCTGCAGCGACAAGCGTGATATTTACAGAAGTGTTTTTCGTTGTGTGAACCGCCTGGTTATACGCGACAGGGGGCTTATTGGTAACAGGCACAATACCCAGCGCTGAGGAAGCGTCCACTAATCCGTAACCGTATTGGTTATCCCTCCCAGAATCCCCTAAATCCAAAGCCGTCTGATTCATTTTGTTGCGGACTGCCTCCGCAGTATAGTTCGGATCAGATGCCATCAGCAAAGCTGCGACTCCTGCAACATGAGGTGAAGCCATTGAGGTTCCGTTTGCTTCAATGAAGTACTCGCCTGCGTAACCTGCGAACGAAAACGGCTGTGGACCCGCAATGTTGAGACCGTCTTTCCATGTCGACAGAATGGATACCCCCGGCGCAGCTATTTCAACGTCCGAGCCCGTGCTGGAAAAACTGGCCCGCTGATTGGTTTTGTCGAGAGCCGCAACGGCCACCACTGATTCATAATTAGCAGGGTAACTGACATTATTGCCATTGCCCGCAGCGCGCCCGTCGTTGCCTGCTGAGCCTATGTGCAGAACCCCGGAGCTTGCCAACGCATCAAATGCTGCCCCAAGCTGGGACGAATTGGATCCGGTGCCGTAGCTATTGTTTGTGATGCGTATCGGTGAATCGGGATGCGCGGCATTGTAATTCTGAATCCACTGCAAGGCTTCGATGATCCTGCTTGCGGTGCCTTCCCCATTGTCATCCAGAACTCTGAGTGCTACAAGCTGTGCGTCTGGTGCAACGCCGACAACCCCAAATCCGTTGCTCGCTGCAGCAAGTATCCCTGCTACATGCGTGCCATGCCCATAAACGTCCTCGGGGAAGAAGTCATCCGAAACAAAATCGTAGCCTAATTCATTTGCGGAAATATCAAAGTTATCCTGAAGGTCGAAGTGATTGAAATTCACTCCGGAGTCCAAAACGGCAACCTTGACCCCCTCGCCAGAATACCCGGCTGCAAGAGTTGCATCGGCGTTGATGTGATCGGCGCCCCAACTGTTCCCAAGCTCGTTTTCTGACGAATATTCGAGTGCCTGCACAGTGTAATCCAATTCGACTACTTCCACTTGTGGATTATTTTTCAGTGCTTCGATGGCCTTCGCCGGAAGTCTTCCGGAAATCGCAGGAATGATGGTGAAAACATTGCTGACATCGCCACCCAGGCCCTTAAATGCATGTAATTCCGCCTGGCCCGGTTTGTCTTTAAATTTTACAATCACATCCTGAAAATCGGCCGAGTTATTCGGGGTTGCTGCTGCTTGGGCTGGCGATTCGGCCGCCATTGCCTCAGTAGTTAGTAAGGCATGGCTAAAAATGAACAAAGATGTGAATACGACTGCATAAAATCTTTTCGAAAACATATCATTTCCCCTTTCTTGCTATCAAAAATCGACCACGGATGGCCGGTCACGCCACAAATTAATAAATTATGAACAGAGCTTTGCCGAGATTAGCACTCAACGATTATAACATTTAATTCCCTGTACAATATTTTTATTGTATACCGTTTCATCGATGATTTACAAGTGCAAGTTGCCTTACGTCGAGACTATCTTTTCAAGGCGAATCGCTTGACGGGCATCAACCGCAGGAATATTATGAAATCAAAACAGGGTACTCAGTGGCGGAAATACATCAAAAATTTAAAAGGGGATTACACTATGAACTTTGATAGCGGCGACTCACGTTTCTACAAATATGACGAAAACGAAAACTTGATCTGCGAAATAATCTATTCTGCTGCAGACAGCAGTAAAATCAGCATCGACCGTACCTATGTGAATGACGATTACCGTGGCCAGGGAATTGCCGCGCAATTGGTTGATCGCGTGGTGGAAATGGCCAGGGAGGAAAACAAAAAAATCATCCCTCGCTGCCCGTTCGCCGAGGGCATGTTCGAAAGAAATGGCTCCCTTTACGCTGATGTAATGTGTTAAGATTTCCTCTTGATCAATTTGAAAATAGCCAAGCAAAAAGCGGAATGACTGTGTATTGAAACAATCGTTCCGCTTTTTTGCTTATACTTCTATACGTTAATTCCGTATATCAGATTTATTTCCTCAGTCATCCCGAAAGGTTCAATCAGCAAGTATTGGGACAGTGGATCCCTGATGCTGGTGCCGAGTGTATTGGTCACTTCGATGCGCAGGGTATTCTTGCCCTCGCGGAAGCAGTCTTTTTTAGCGAAAACATATGGGGGTGCGATTTTGGTGCCGATGCTTTTGCCGTTAACGAAGACTTCGGCGATTTCATAAACCATGCCCAAATCCAGTCCGATAACGTCATTGGCGTCACTCACATCCAGTTGCGCTTCGTAGGCGACTGTCCCTGTGGCACGGTCATAGCCTTCCAGCTCGCTCAAAGGCTGAATGCCATCCTGCAATGTTGTGACGGATTCGAACATTGGGTAAGCCAATGCTCCCGCAAAACTGACTTCCCATTCCGCTTCGATCGGCTTTCTTTCCGATTCTTTTTGCGGATTTCCGGTTGTCGCAGACATTTTTCCTTCCGTGAACACCCATACGAGCGTCTCATAAGGGGCCAATTTCAGTGCAATGCCTTTCTGGTTGACTTCCAGTTCGTTTACCTGATTGAGATAGGCATCGAACGCATAACCGTTTTTCCCTGGGTAGGCTGGGATGGACACTGTCGTATCGATTTCTTCGGAGATGCTCTCGTTGAAGTACATCCAGTAGTCGTTGCCGTCTTTTTCGTAATGGTAATAGACAAGCTCGCGGAAAGGCTGCGCCAGTTTCAACTCGCGGACATCATCGAGCTGATTCGGCAATTCCTGCAGCGGGCTTACTTCATAACCGACTTTGTCCGCGGCATCGAAATTCTCCGGCAAGCCATCCACGAAAACGATGCGCAAGCCTTCCTGTTTCAATCTTACGAGGATCTCCATCATGGCTTTTGGCATGTAGGAGGCGTACGGGATGACCAATGCTTCGAACGTTTCATACAGAATACGCAGTTTGTTGTCGATGACAAGCGCGTCCTTCAGATGGTCGAAGCTGACGATATCCATATCGATCTGCGCCTCGGTCAATAAGCGGACCGGTTTTTCCACCGGCATCGATTCCCCTGCCCATTCGAACTCTGCCGGATAGGCGACTGCCACCGGCGCGCGGTGGGTGCCGTCCGAGAAGATGTGCATCAAACGGTTGGCGTAATCGGTCAGGTGCGTCATGTAGCGGTATTGCGGATTGTTGCCGCGGGCGTAGAAATGCGGCGGGCAATCCCAATCGGGAAACTCTTTCGGGCTGAAGGCATGCGGAACCAGGTAATTGATGCCCCGTACAATCAGGTGGTCGGTGATCCATTTCATGGTCTTCAGGCCTTCGTTCCAGCCATAGGCGCCGAATGCCTCGCACATGGCGCGCCCGTTTTTGTGTGCAGTCAGATGCGCTGCCGAAGCGCCCAGCTTGGCCAAGGCAAAATGGTAGAATTCGCCGTCGCTGCCGCCTGTCTGGAAGGCATCGTGATGGAACGGCATGCCCGGAACCACTTGCGTTCCGATGACGTCGATTCCGGAAAAATGCTGTGCTTCCTGTGCCCGGAAGAAGTGGCCGGCGCCATAGCCGAGTCTTGCGTGCGCGCCATTGTCCTCGATGTTGTGGCCTAGGTATGCCACGCCCTTATCCTCGCACCAGTCAGCCAACACTTTTGTGAAGTTCTCGTTGTACAGAGTTGTGATCTTATCCATATAGGCATAGCGCACTTCTTTTTCCGCTCCCTGGGCAGGAGTCCAAAGCAACGGTAACAGAATCGGTTCGAAAGCCAATTCTTTTTCCAGGCCCGGTCGCCAAGGCAACACCATATCCAATTTCCCTATCCGTGATTCCGTCCCCTTCTGGTTGCCGAAGCGCGGTTCATCTGAGAAGAAGGCGGTGATGGTTTTGCCGAAATGATCCCCGACCTGTTGCAGATGCTTCTCGTACACTTCCTCGACCAGCACTTGGGTGGCTTCCTTCACCAACGGGTTGAGGTAGTCCTTCGTTGCTTCCTCGCCGCCGCTGTGCGTGGAGAAGACGACGAAAACGCTCCAGGCGCCCTTCTCCAAATCCAGTTGGATCGTATCGTTTTGATAATGGTCCGTGATATCCACTAAAGTAGTCGGGTCGATGGGATCCCCCTCGACCGTATAATTTGAAGTTCGTTTCGCCAGGTATACGCCGAGTGTCTCGATGACGTCCGTGCGTTCTTTGCTCCAAGGGCGTCCCTTCAGCATCGAAGCATCGATCCGGGCTTTCTTCATCGGACCGGCCACGTCATATCTGCGCATTGACAAGTATTGTTTACCTAAAGCCGGGAAATTGTCGCGGATTTGGCCGTTGGCGAAGCCTGTCGGGAAATGGGAATCATCCAGCACCCAAATTTCCATTCCGCGTGTTTCGCATTCGCGGATGATGATGCCCAGATCTTCCCACCACTTGTCCCCAACAAAATCCGGGTGCGGCCGCGATTCAACGCAGACCGCCCGCATGCCGGATTGATGGATCTTCTCCACATAGGTCACAAGTGTTTCTTCGTCTTCCCCGTGCTGCCAAAAGAACGGGTAGAAATGATTCGGTAATTTTTCGATCGGTCCTGTAATAGTTTTCAACATAAACTCACTGCTCTCATAATTATTGGTTTTCTTTTGGTGCTTCTCCAGCCGGGACAAGGAAATAGGCGATTGCGGCGGATACTGCCAATGCCAATGCTGCACAGGCGATGAAACCGTAGAAGCTGATGTCCAAACCTGCCGGATTGATCATAGCCGGGATACGGAACAAACCATCCCCTCCAAATGCGTACATCTTGCCGCCCAATGCTGCCAGGATGCCTCCAGCAACTCCGCCGCCAATCCAGGCAGCCGAAAAGATTTTGAAGTTCGGGATGACGATCGAGTAGATGGTCGGCTCGGTCACGCCGCACAAGCAGGAAGCCAGATTACCGAATCCCAATGATTTTTGTTCCTTGTCTTTGACTTTCAAGGCGTAACCAAGCGATACACCTGCCAGCGCCCAGACCGTAAGTCCCAAGATCGCATTGATAGGGTCGCTTCCCAAAGTGATCAGATTGTTGATCAGCACCGGGATGAATGCCGCGTGCAGCCCCAGCAGGACCATCAATTGCCAGAAAGCGCCGAACAGGACGCCGCCGATGATCGGGCTCATGTTGAAGATGCCCAATACAGCAGTCGAAAGCGTTGAGGAAACGAGATTCATGATCGGTCCGATGATCAACAGCGTCAATGGGACGATGATGGCAAGCGTCAAAGCCGGCACGAACATCAACTGCAGGATCTGCGGCAACGTGTTCTTGAAGAATTTTTCGACATGCGACGCTGCCCAGACCGCTACGATAGCCGGCAGCAACGATTGGGAATAGTTGACGAGCTGCATCGGCAGCCGCAAGAATGTCAATGGCGCGCCTTCAGCCACCGCTGTGATGATCGAAGGATACATGATGGCTGCGCCAACAATCGCTCCGATGTACTGATTGGATTTGAAAACGCGCCCTGCGCTGAAACCGACCAGGATCGGCATGAAATACAATACTGCATCTGCTGCTGCGTAAAGAGCCAAATAAGTGCCGCTTGTGTTTGTCAATAATCCGAAAGTCACCAATATCGCCAGTACACCTTTGATCATCCCCGATCCGACCATCACGCCGAGTATCGGTGAAATGCAGCCGCTGATCACCTTGAAGAATCGGTCGAACAGGCTGCCCGCTTTTGCTTCGGACTTCTCCGCGGTTGCGGTTACATTTTCCGATCCGATGTATTCGCGTACGACCGGAATGATATCCGATACTTCCGTGCCGATGATGACTTGGTATTGCCCGCCCTGGTTCATGATGCCTTTGACTTGCTTCAATTGCTTCAACGCCGATTCATTTGCGGCGGCATCGTCCTTCAGCACAAAGCGTAAACGCGTCATGCAATTCGTCACATCGACGATATTCTCTTTGCCCCCGACATGCGCTACAACATCTTTCGCTAACTGGTCATAATCTTTTTTAGCCATAATTGCAGTCCTCCTAATTGTTTTGGAATATAGCTGCGGATATCAAATATTTAGGCGCCCACCTTGACCACATCTTCATTCCGTTGTCTTAACAACTTGAATTATAGCGTTTCCAATGTATAATAAGAATATCAATCAACGGTATATTTCGTACCATATTTTTAGGTGGTGTAAACGTGAACTTCATCGAACTGGATTCCTATTTGCGCAAACACAGTGCCAGCGAGGAACGTTATTTGAAAGAGCCTGTGTTGTCGGAATGGTTTAAGGATGACAATAAAGTGCTTATTGATGGCCGCAAAGTTTTTCATTTCTCCAAACCATTTTTTTCGGTTTCTGCAAATCAGGATTATTTCGTCAACAAACATTCGCGCTTCATCCATGTCCCGGAACATATCCATGAGTACATCGAACTGAATTTTGTCTACAGCGGGCAATGCGGGCAGACGATCAACAACAAAGATGTGCTGCTGAATAAAGGGGATATCGTTCTGATCGATACCGATATTCCGCATTCCATCGGGACGACCGGGGAGGATGATATCATCATCAACCTTATCATCAATCAGAATTTCTTTTCCAAGTGTCTTTCGCAGATTGTCGCAACTGAAAGCTACCTTTCTCAGTTTCTTTTGCAGGCGATATCGGATACGCAGAAACACAACCAGTATTTGATTTTCCGCAATACGAACACGGAGAAAATTTCGCTGCTGTTTCAGCAGTTGTTGTGCGAAGTCTATGAACCGGGCATCGGCACTAAGGAAATGCAGGATCTTTACATCCAGTTGATTTTTCTGGAACTGATCCGCTCATTTTCGGTGGAGGTCAATGGTACGGAACTGGAAACTCAGCAGACGAAATTGGCTTTGGATATTTTGGGTTACATCGAGGAGCATTACGAGACTTGTTCGCTCGGCGAAACTGCCGCTCATTTTGGGTATAATGCATCCTACTTTAGTCACATGATCCGGAAGACCACTGGCATGAGCTTCAAGGAGCTGATCCTGAACAAGCGGATAGAAAACAGCCGCATACAGTTGATCCATTCAGCCAAACCGGTCCGGGAAGTCGCATTGGATTGTGGGTTCACGAACCTCAATCATTATTACAAGCTTTTCCAGGAGCACTTCGGCATGACACCTTCGAAATACCGGAAAGCGAATCAGATCAGCGAGTAGGAAATGAATAGGAATCTTTATTCTGGTCCATGGCGGGGGCCCGTTATTCCCCGCCAAAAGGGCTTTGACGGGGAATCTCGTGTTGCCCGCGGACGTTTTTCCCCACCAAAGTGGTTTTGGCGGGTTTTCTGGCTGTGTTTTGAACAGAAATAGCCCGCCAAAAGCATTTTGGCGGGCTATTTCTGTTCATACATTCTATTCTGATGTTACTTCTTCTCCACTTTCTTACCGACTGCCGCCAGGAAGATCGTGAATTCATCTTCGCCGTCCAAATGCAGCAACTCGTCGACCATGTCCTGATCGTAGATGCCCAATGCGCAAGTACCGGCATCGATCGATTCGCTCGTCAGGTACAAGTTTTCCATGACCGCGCCGATGTCGATCAGGATTTTCTTGTGCGCCGTGATGTCGTATTTCCATTCCGAACGGTATGGGATGCAGCTCCATGAGAAGATGACCGACGCGCGTTTGGCGAAGTTCGGCACGAATGGCTGATCGAGCGTCATTTTGTCTACCTGTTCATCGATGTCGTTGACTTCGCTCAAGTACAGCAGTTTGTGACAATCCGCCAAATAACGGTAAACGCCCTTTTCCAAACCGTCCACGTTCAGGATGAACAGATAGGTCTCAAAGGAATGCGTGCCGCCGCTGCATGGAACCGTGCGGAAAGTGATGCCTGATCTGTTTGTGCCTGTGATGGCTTGCGTACTCCACAAAAGGTAGGACAATTCGTCCAAAGTGAGCGCATCTTTCGCATAATGGCGGACGCTTCTTCGTTCCTTGATGATTTCGTAGATGTTTTCCTTCTTCACAACCCCGCCATCGACGGCAGGCAGGTCCACGATTTTTGCATCCGTATCGTAAGCTTTGACGTTCGGTGGCTGCGGTATCCCCTTTTGTTTATCTGTTTCGATCGCGCTGAATGTTTTGAAATCCGATTTCAGAAAATTGCGTTGTTTTTCATATCTAGCCATGGTAGGCCCCCCATTTTTCCTACTATTTTACCACAGATTGTGAATGTTCGCACTAATCCAGGCTAAGGGTTTCCCTTGTATTTTTCAGGTCAATCTGGCTCAGAATCGCTATTCCACTTCTTCATCATCTCGGTATTCCAGAATATCGCCGGGTTGGCAGTCCAACGCTTTGCAGATGGCTTCCAAGGTCGAGAAGCGGATCGCCTTCGCTTTTCCGGTTTTCAGGATGGAGAGATTGGCCATCGTGATGCCGACGTGCTGCGACAGTTCGGTGACGCTCATTTTGCGTTTTGCCAACATGACGTCTATATTGATGATTATTGCCATTTTCCGCACCTCATATCGTATAGTCGTTTTCTTGTTTGATTGCGATCGCATTTTGCAGGAGTTTCTGAAGGACGGCGGCAAATACGGCAATCACCATGCAGGCGAAAATGATGATCAAACCGATCAGGACGATGCCGGGAGCGTCATCCATATCACCCATCATAAAAATGAGCGGCATGAACAGGATGAACAACCCGCCGATCGCAGCCGCACAGCGTTTGATGTTCTTCAGCACATGCACCGTCAAATCGGAAAACGCCAAGTCCTGATCGATGTAGCCCAGCAGTTTAAAGACTTGGTGCAGAGCGACGAAATAGATGCCGGCAGATGCGTACAGGCCGATCATGAATGGATATTGCAAATACACCAGGCTTGGGACCAGTTCGACCAAGAAAGCCGCAATTTCCGGGATAATAAAAATGCATAGCGCCACTACCGGAAGCCCCATCAGAACGACGACCGCCTTCAAAAAGAATGTTTCTCGTTTCATATCTTCAACACCTCATTTGGATTTGTTACTGTTAGTTTAGTCTACGATTTATCGTTTTACAATAAATATTTATTCTTTTAAACAATTCTTAAAATATGTACTCGGCTCAAAAAAGCCAGAAGCGCGCAAAGGCGATTCTGGCTTTTCCCACTCATTTCATTATTGAATGTTCCTACAGATATTTCTCAAGCATATGCGCGATGCCGTCCTCATTGTTGGATAACGTGATTTCGTTTGCGCTCGCTTTCAGCGCATCGATCGCATTCCCCATCGCGACACCAACCCCTGCGTAGGCGATGATCGAGGTATCATTTTCTCCGTCGCCGAAGGAAATGACATTTTCGCTGCTGATCCCCAGCGGTTGCAGGGATTTATCCAGCGCAAAGGCTTTATCAATGCCTTTGTCGGTGAATTCAAAGTAGAACGGCGCGGAGAAATACCCGCTCACGCGTCCTTCGAACGGTAGCATGATTTCTTTCCAATTTTCTTCCAGATATTCCGGTTCCCCCGCGACCAGGATTTTGTGCAAGGGGAAATGGACGAACTCGGCAAGGTTGTCCACTTCGCACAATTTGAAATTGCCGCTGCGCGATTCGTACTCGATGATGTTCTTCAATCCATGCGGCGGTGCGGTGATCATGCAGTCGTAGACGTTGTTCACGTACATGTAGTCCTTGTGCGCGACCATCGGCTTCACTTCAAAGTTCGCCAGATGCGCCAGAATTTCCTTGCCCACTTCGTCGGACATGCTTTGGCTGAACAAAGTCTCGTTTGTTGCGCAATCCGTCACGCACGCCCCATTGTAGGACAAAAGCAGACCGTGGTGCTGCTCCATTTTGAGTTCCTTGGAGAACCGCTCCATTGCGGAAATTGGCCTTCCCGACGCCAACACGACTTTGATTCCGGCTTCTTGCGCTTTCAACAACGATTTCCGTGTTCTCGGGCTGATTTCTTTCTGGTCATTCAATAACGTACCGTCGATGTCCAAAACGATTGCTTTCAGATCCATTCAGTTCACCTCATAATTTATTGTCAAATCGTGATTTCGATTCTGTTTCCTTCCGGATCGCCGATGACCGATTCATAGTAGCCGTCGCCAGTCACTCTGCACGGGCTCAACAAGGGATAGCCTGCATCCACCAGTTTTTGCGTCAAAGCATCCACTATGTCTTTGCTGCCGACCGCGATGGCCAGATGCGCAAAGCCTAATATTTCATTTGTATGGGAACCTTTGATCACATCTTCGCGATGCATAATCTCCAATCTGGCACCATCCGCGAAGGACAAGAAATAGGATTGGAAGCCTGATTTCTGATTGTGGTACTTTTCACCTGCCGTTGCTTTGAAGAAATCACAGTAAAATTCTTTCATTTTTTCCAAATCTGCAGTCCAAAGACCGATATGTTCTATTTTCATTTGAATACCTCCTCGATAACTACCGTAAGTATATGCCACTCATCCAAAAATGACAGGCGAAACGCTTATGTTGAAATAAATTTGTCTGTACGCTTCCATTCAGACTCGAATTCGTGACACATTCTTGTCAAAATCTCTAATTGCCTCTTAACAGTAGGTTATGGTACTTTACAGTCAGAAGGATTTTTGATTGGAGGCGAACCGCATCAACATCGAAAAAATCAAATACTACATTGACCTGGTGGACTGCCGCAGTTTCACGGAGACAGCCAAACGGAACTATGTGTCGCAGACGACCATCAGCAAGACGGTCGCTTCATTGGAGGAGACGTTCCAGATCCGGTTGATCAACCGCAAAAAGACGCCAATCGAGCCAACGGAAGCCGGTCAGCTTTTCTATGAGGAAGCGCTGGTGCTGTGGAAGCAATACCAAAGCATGCAGCAGAAAATGCGCAATTTCCAGGTCAATCAGCGGGAAACGTTGTCGATAGAATATTCAGCCATGACGGACATCCAGACGTTGCTTTCCGTTATCCCGGCTTTCCGGAAAGAAAACCCGCTCGTCGAACTGAATCTGAACAAGGTGCTGTTGAAGAACATTTCCGATTATCTCGTGAAAGGCATCTATGATGCGGCCATCGCTTTCGATTCCGAATTCGAGGGCAAAAAGGACATCACGACAGTGCCTTTGTATGCTGGTAAATACCAGGCCGTCGTCAGTGCAGGCCATCCCTTGTTCGACAAAACGTCGGTTACCCTTGATGAACTTTATCAGCACCCGCTCGTCATGCTGGACCCTTCCGTCATCGGCGCCTCCTATGATCTGATGCTGCAGCATGCCAAAAAAGACGGTTATCAGCCGCAGATTGCCAAAACCGTGGATGATGTCGAAACCGAGCTGTTCGCGATCCGGACCGAAAACCTGATTGGCTTCTTTCCGGACAATTACAATCTGAATTACTCCTCAGACGAAATCCGCATGATTCCGATTGAAGGCTCCTTCCATACTTTCGAGATTGTCTTGGGATATTTATCCGCCAATGCCAAGCCGGCTATCCAAGCGCTGATCCGTTCCATCAAAGCGCATTATTCGATTTCCGAATAACCCATTCGCTTTTTGTATTGGAGTTTGCTCTTTGTTTCACATATCATGAAGATAGTTAAAAACAGACAGGAGACGATACAAATATGGGTAAATTATTATTGACAGGCGTTGATGGAAACCTAGGAAATCAGGCGGCGGAATACCTTTTGGATTTGGTTGAAAAAGATCAACTGATTTTCTGTGCATACAGCGAGGCTGCCCTAAAAAAATATGCGGACCTTGGTATTGAAACGCACGTCACAAACTTTAATCACAAGGATGGCTTGGCTGAAGCATTCTCAAATGCCGATAAAGTTGCATTGATTTCGATGCCTTTTGTTGGCAAAAAACGCCAAAACGCACATAAAAATGTGGTGGATGCAGCCAAAGAAGCCGGTGTTCAGCAGATCATTTACACTTCGTTGGTCAATGCGGCTGACGAATCCAACCCGAGCGTCGAAAAAATCGACCATATCTTCACAGAGGACTACATCAATGAAGTCGGTATGGATCATATTTTCCTGCGCAACTCCCAATACGCTGAAGCCATGGTCACCAACTATTTCACTTTCGTAAAAATGGGCGGCGTGATGCAGAACAATCAAGCTGACGGGAAAATGGCCTACATTTCCCGTAAAGATTGCGCCAAAGCGGTTGCGCATGCTTTGGCTACCGACAAATACCACGATGCAGTCCTGAACATCAACGGACCTGAGTTGATGACCATCACGGACTTCGTTAATTACGGCAACGCAGCGACCGGCAACAACGTCAGCTATCAAGCCATCTCTGATGAAGAAAACTACGCTATCTTTGACGCAATGGGCGTGCCGAGAACAACAGAAGGTGCATTCAAAAAAGACTCCGAAGCACCCTTCTCTTCTGAAGGCATGGTCACTTTCGGAGAAGCTATCCGCCTAGGCAAGATGGACAACTTCACGGATGATTTCAAACAACTGACCGGCGAAGAAGCCATCACAGTGAAATACATGTTCGAAAATGCTGACGACTTCCAAGTCGGCGAACGCCATTCGGAAGATAACTAAATTAATACAACAAATGGAAGCCATAAGTTAATGATAACTTATGGCTTCCATTTGTTTAGCCTAGGGCCTCTAATTTGTTGTTAAACCGTATCCTGAAACCCAGCAATTTTATGGATAACTCAACTATATTTTATTTGCTATATCCCGTAGTAATTTTGCCCCTTCTCGTGGTACAACCTCACTAATATGATCAAATACATGGTGATCGTTTACGGTTAAGTTGATTAACCTATCAAATATTTCAGACACAGACAGTAGACTTTCTTTTATATCTGTCAAATGATCATTTTCAATCATCCAAAGTAAGTGTCCCAAATTAAACTTTTCAACACATAATAATTCAATCGTCGGTATATCTTTGACAGATTCATCATTAACCGCAACATCAATATCATATTTTTCAATAATATCACTTTCCGCATCTTCGTCAATTCCAGCTTTATTTAAAAAGCTTTGAATACTTCGTATAGTATATTGAATGATATAAATGATAGAATTATCCAAAAGATAAACTTCTGCTTCTAATTTATTATTTTCATAAATCGGAAATTTAGGAATAACGACTGGCCGAAAATTCCCTGAATATATTAAATCGTATATTTGAGATCCTAGTAAAGCAGCTTCTTCTTCGGAAGGCGGATCCTCATCACACATCAAATATTCAAAATCACTTTTATATATATTTTGCGAAATTATTCCTTTATATAAGAAAGGATAATTATCGAATTCTCTCATGTAGATTGACTTCAATTCAAAATTAGCTTTCGGGCATTTCCATTCTAGTTCATCAAATGCATTCCATTTATTAAAATAATCTTGAACTTGTCTATAATATTTGATCCATGGAATTTCATCTCCAAACAAATTTACTGAAATCGATCTTCTTAATATATCAAAATAGACGGAATTACCCTTTAGACTCTGCTCAGATAGAAATTCAATATCCATGAGCCCATGATTTATTATCCCTTTGAATGGAAAACAGTATTCATGATACTCATCCAAGGATTCCCATAGTTTTGAATAATACATTGCCAAATCAAGACACTTTTCACGTTGATTCAAAATATCCGTTGTTTTTTTTGAAGATAGCATCTGAAGTTCAGTTTCACTAGCGCTTTCAATAATCTCTTTAAACAGTCTATACAAACCTGCATAAACATCTTCAAAAATAAAAGCCACACTACATTCTACAGTATCATCTTGAATAGATACATCGTCTATTATGCATAACAATGGATCATTCCCAATTTTTTTATAATATTGATTTTTTACGAAACTACTTATCTTTTCTTCATTTTCAATTCCATTGATTCTAAAACAAATGGCCACATACATGAAAACAAAAACCTTACCTTGTTTAGTCTCCTTGTAAACTTGTTCATCTAACATCGTAAACCCGATTTCATTTGTCCATTTTTCAATGGTGGATTGCCATCGACATGTATGTTTTCCCATTAGACTACTCCTTATAAGTTAAGTGTTTCTAGGTTGAGATTGTATGTTCACCATTAATTAATTGTAAAGAAGCTTATGCCATAAAGAAGGGCCTCAATACATTCAAGGCTGATATTTAAAATAACCACTGGCAATATCATCCAATATTGTTTCCATTGTTCTTATTTTTGTTTTGTAATTACTTTCATCATACGCCAATAACCCTACTGTCATAAATTTACCATTTCTATGTCTCTTTTTGTAAAATGCTCCTTCTTTTGAAGAAATATGGTTGTAGAGTGCAGTTTTAACTGCATTAACATCTTCGTTGTTAGGATTTTGTATTTTTACGGCAATTTCATTATTTTCAATTTGTAAGTACAATTCTGAGATGCCATAATCCAACACGTTGCAATTTGTTAATTCTTGTTCAGATAAATAATGCCACCAGTGCCCGAAGAACCCGCCCGATTTATTGGGTACGTATCCCCAGCCGGTAAGTTTCTTTTCATTGATAATTTTTTCCTCTTTCAGATGCTTAAAAAAACCGCCATAAGATAACCCGCTAAATTGGCTTATTGGGATATGCTTGTAACTCTCTACCTCATTATCTATGTTCATTAGTCTTTCGTGATAATCAATGAATATATTATTTTCCGTGGCACCTACATATTTGTCAAAGATTGCTATCATATCTTTTCTGGTGAAATTAATGTCTACGTTTTCCGAATGGTCTTGTTCAACAATTTTATTGTATACGGTTATAATGTTGCTTTTTCCAACATCCATCAAGGCTTGCTTATATTTCGCTATTTGGTCGTGATGTTGGCCTGTATACGTCTTATCTTCAATGATGATATGATATTTTGAGTTCACTTCTACTAAGACATCAATATTCTTTTGCTGTCTATCTATTTTTGTTACAACTAGAGGAGATTTATCTCCTGTAAAGTAAGCTAGTATTTCTCTAGCACATGAGGCTAGTGCCAGATCTTCGAGTTCATGTTCTTTCATTGCAAAAGCAAGTAGCCAACAAATAAAGGCATCTTGTGATAACTCTTTAGTAGCATAATCGAATAAGTTGTTTTTAGACATAACGGATTCACCAACCTTAATTAGTTTATTTTCAAGCGAATTCCCCATATTAATCTTTAGTTAATTGAAAATATATTTTAATATAATCTTACCACTATAATTGTTCGAAGCAATATAATTCATGTAGATATATCAATTTGATATGCTTGAGGTACTAAATTCTGACAATAGAATTTTTGACCCCATAAATTCAAGGCCAATTAATACCGCGATCAAATAATCTGTGTTATAACTATATTCGAATGATTTTAGAGGAGGTACTCATGCTTAAACGTTTTTTCGGCTATTATAAACCCTATAAGCAGCTTTTTATGCTTGATTTTTGTTGCGCTATTTTGGCGGCTGTCCTGGAACTTTCTTTCCCGGTCGTCGTCAACAGCATCATTGACTCCATTTTGCCTTCCGGGGAGTGGGATCTGATCCTCTTGGTTTCGCTGGGGCTGTTGATTTTGTACATCGTCAACACGGCGATGCAGTATATCGTCGTCTATTTCGGGCATGTCCTCGGGGTCAACATCGAGACCGATATGCGCCGGGAACTGTACGGCCACATGCAGAAGCAGCCTTTCAGCTACTATGATGACCAACAGACCGGCAAATTGATGTCGCGGCTGACGACTGATCTGTTCGAAATCTCCGAAGTAGCGCATCACGGACCCGAAGATATCTTCATCACCATCATCACCTTGCTGGGATCGTTTCTGTTGATGCTGCAGATCCATGTGCAGTTGGCGATCGCCACTTTCGTCATGATTCCCTTCATTACGATTGCGCTCGTCTTTTTCAACAAGAAAATGACGAAAATCAACACCCGCATTTTTGAAGAGCTGGGGGAATTCAGCGCGGGGATTGAAGCATCTGTCAGCGGCATCCGCGTCGTGCAGGCATTCGCAAACGAAGCCTATGAAGCGAAACGGTTTGAAGGATTGAACCAGGCTTATCGCCGTTCCAAAATTGCCTTCTACAAAATGATGGGCATCAGTTCTTCCTATAACTATCTGCTGATCCGGTTGATCAACCTGTTCGCGCTGTTCTTCGGCGCCTACTACACGATACAGGGCCAGCTTTCCTACGGCGAGTTCGTCGGTTTCATCCTCTTGTCCAACATTTTTGTCCGTCCGATCGAAAAAGTGAACACGATGATCGAAAGTTATCCGAAAGGGATCGCCGGCTTCAGACGCTTCACTGAAGAGTTGGACCGTACCCCGGATATTCTGGATAAACCGGGTGCCATCGAGGTGAGTCATTTGAACGGCGACATCGTCTACAATCAGGTGTCGTTCGGCTACGACGGTTCCAAAAAAGTGTTGGACGGGATCGATCTGAAGATCCGCGCCGGTGAGACTGTCGCTTTCGTCGGTCCAAGCGGTGCCGGGAAAACGACCTTGTGCAACCTCCTTCCCCGCTTTTACGAAGCAACGGAAGGGACCATCACTGTCGACGGCATCAACATCCAGGATCTGACACTCCGGTCCTTGCGCAACCAAATCGGCGTCGTGCAACAGGATGTCTTCCTCTTCCCTGGAACAGTGAGGGAAAACATCGCTTACGGGAAATTGGATGCTACCGATGCCGAAATCGCCCAAGCAGCCCAGATGGCCAATCTCGACAAGGTCATCGCGGAGATGCCGCTTGGATTCGATACGATGATCGGAGAACGCGGCGTCAAATTGTCCGGCGGGCAGAAACAGAGGCTTTCGATTGCGCGCATGTTCCTGAAAAATCCGCCTATCCTGATTTTGGATGAGGCGACTTCCGCGTTGGATACCGAAACCGAACAAGTCATCCAGGAATCCTTGGATAACTTGTCTAAAGGTCGGACGACTCTGATCATCGCGCACCGCTTGACGACCATCAAGCATGCCGACAGGATCATCGTCGTCGATGAACAAGGGATTTCCGAACAAGGCTCTCACCAGGAATTGCTGGCTCAGGACGGAACCTACCGTCGTCTCTACGAAGCCCAGTTTTTGGGAATCGACCAATGATCCTCAAAAGTAACTAAAGAAAAAACAAGAACGACAACCCAGCGATTGGGTTGCCGTTCTTGTTTGTTATCGGTGATTTATTTATTCCATTGATTGGACGTAGCTGGCTGATTGATTCCCTGCTTGGCGTCCGAATACGATGATATCCGCTACAGCATTGCCGCCGATACGGTTGCTCCCGTGTACGCCTCCGGTAACTTCGCCGGCAGCGTAAAGACCTTCAATGACAGTGTCTTCCGTACTGATGACTTGTGCGTTGGCATTGATTTTCAATCCGCCCATTGTGTGGTGGATACCAGGCGCAATCTGGATTGCGTAGTAAGGTGCCGTGGCTAACGGGTTATTCAGGGCTGTTTGACGGTTGAACACGCCATCCACTTGAGAAGCGACTGTTTCGTTCCATGTAGTCAATGTTTGCGCTAATGTTGCGCCGTCGATTTCCAGTTGACCTGCCAAAGCCTCGATTGTTTCATCCGATTGGACAAAGCCTTTTTCGATGTACGTATTGACTGCTTTCACACGGTCCTTCACGCCTGCATCAAAAATAAGGTAAGCATAGCCTTCTTCTAAAGCATTGATTGCTGCTGAAACTGTGTCGCGGGTTTCCATTTCATTGATGAAACGTTCGCCTTGTTGATTCACAAGGATAGCGCCTTCGCCGCGGATCGCTTCAGTGATCAGGTAAGAAGATTCCTGATGCACGGTCGGGTGGATCTGGATTTGATCCATGTCGACGACTGCGGCTCCGATAGCTTGCGCCATTTTGATGCCGTCTCCTGTCGATCCTGGTTGGTTGGTGGTGACATAGCCTTCAAGTTGAGGTGCAAGTTCTGTGACCATCTCCAAGTCAGCTCCGAATCCGCCGGTTGCGATGATGACTGCATCAGAAGAAACCGTGATTTCACCTTCGTTGTTGAAGTCGACTTTGACGCCGCTTGCTTTATCGTCAGTCACGATGACTTCCTTTACATCCGAATTCACGAACAATGGAATCTCGCGTTCCATGACATTCGCGTATAAACCTTTAACCAAGTATTGACCGACTGCTGAACCATCGGATGGACGATGCGTACGGTTCACGCTCATTCCGCCTGTAACGGTGATGTTATTCAAAGTGATGCCCATTGTGTCCAACCAATCGATGGCGGATGCGGAATTGTCGACAAGATAGTGCAATAATTCGGGATTGTTTGTGCTCTTCCCGCCAGCCAATGTTTCTTCATAGAATAATTCATTTGAGTCTGCGATGCCTTGTTCCGCTTGGAATTTCGTTGCGGATGCGTTCATGCCTGCGGAAGACTTCATTGTATTTCCGCCGTGGACTGGCATTTTTTCGAAGATGACCGGATTTAGGCCGGCATCCTTCGCTGAAATAGCCGCTGTCAAACCAGCGCCGCCGGAACCGATAATGATGACATCATAGCTTTTCTTCAGTTCTTCAGGATCAGTATAGGTAACCTCTGATGCGCCTGTCACAGCCTCCACTGATTCAGAACTTGCAGCAATCGATTCCTCACTTTCAACAGCAACACTTGAGTCTGCTGCGTTGTCCGTGTTCGCTCCACAACCGGATAACAACATAAACATACTTAAAGCAGATATTAAGCCTATTCTCTTTTTCATTCTTACTCCCCCACTTCTTTTACTTACTTTTACATTGTATTTTTTTTATCATGATTTGTACAGGGATAATTTGATAAACAAGGCTTTCTAACAATATTCTTATTTACATTCGAGATGATTCACGGGAAACATTTATATTTTTCGCACAATCTTTTTTTTGGCATGGAGATTTAGAAAAAAACAGCAACGAAAACAAATATCTGCATATTGGTTTCGCTGCTGTCTTCTCTTCACTCTAATTCTTCATTTGGGAAAGACCGCCAGCCTGTTTTTGGACATGCGGACTATTTGCACCGGTTTTTCATAGAAATCATTCAGGATTTCCTCTTTCAGCAAGTCGCTTGTTTTGCCTGTCTTATGGATGGAACCGTCCTTCAGCAGCATCAGTTTTTTGAAGCACGGCAGGATTTCCTCGGTGTGGTGGCTGACATAAATCATCGTCGGCCCTTCAGGTTCATCAGCTATCCGCTGGATATCATCCAAAAGTTTCTCTTTTGCGAACAGATCAAGGCCATTGCAGGGCTCGTCCAATATCAAGATTTCCGGTTCGGCCATCAAAGCACGGGCGATTAAAATGATCTGTTGTTGGCCTTGAGATAGGATGCCGTAACGAAAACCGATCAGTTCTTTTCCGCCGCATTTTATCAAGAGATCCAGCGCCTGTTGTTTTTCAGCTTCAGTTGGGATGGTCCAGACGCCGATTGAAGCGAACTTTCCGCTGAGGACGATGTGTTCGGCGATGTCGTTGGGATTCAGCTGTTGTTGGAGCGCCGAACTGACCCAGCCTATCCGTTTGCGCAATTCCGGTATGGCCGTTTGCCCGAAAGTCTCGCCCAACACGATCAGTTTGCCGCTGCTAGGCCACAGATAGCCGTTCAACAGTTGCAGCAAGGTTGTCTTGCCGGAACCGTTCAATCCGAGTATGGCCCAGTGTTCGCCTTTGGTTGCGTGCCAATTGATGTCGTTCAAAATTTTCCGGTTTTCGCGAATGACGTTCACGTGGTCGAATCTGATCATTACATCACCCCATCTATAGTATTGTGGTTATTGGGCATCCTTTAGTGCGAATATACCACATTTGCCCCATCCGGAAAAGGCTTTCGCCACCACACACCTTACACAACAAAAAATGAGAAAAGCATCGCATCACACCGCAATGTCATCTATACTATAGAATGAGGTGGAAAATGTATGGAACAGAATAAAGAAAAAGTATCCTTGATCATAGAAGGAGGGGCCATGCGGGGCGTCTTTTGCGCAGGGGTCATCAGCACTTTGCTGCGTCAAGAAATCTACTTGGATTATGTCATCGGTGTCTCTTCCGGATCGGCCAACGGCATCAATTATGTCAGCCGTGACCTGGTCCGCACGAAAGCATCATTTGTTGATATCGCCGCCAATCCGGCTTTTTCGGGAATGAAATATCTGCTCAACGGGCAGGGATATTTCAACACCAAATATATTTATGAAGATGCAATCACGACCGATATTCCCTTTCAATTCGATTCATTCAAGCAAAATCCAGCTTCAATGAAGATCGTCGTTACGGACATGGAAACCGCTAAGCCTGTTTATTTCGATAAGGATGACATCGCAACCAGTGCAGAATTGGGCCTCAAAATCAGGGCCTCCTCCACGGTGCCTTTGCTGATGCCCCCTACCCAAATCAACGGCAAATTCTATCTGGACGGCGGCATCGTCGACTCGCTTCCGATCGAAAAAGCGATAGCAGACGGCAACCAAAAGCACGTGATCCTGCTGACGCGTCCGCGTGGCTACATCAAGGAAAAGCAGCGCTTCAGCGCCATAATCCGGCGCCATCTGCGGGCTTATCCCGAAATTATTGCAGCCATTGAACAGCGGCACATCGCCTACAACCGATCGATGGCGTTGATTGAGCAACTGGAAAAGGAAGGCAAGGCGTTTGTGATCGCGCCAGACCAGCTTGCAATCGGCAGGATGGAACGCAATGTGCAGCGTCTGGATGCCTATTATCAGTATGCCGCACGCGCCTCGGAAAGGCAGCTCCCTGATTTGCGGGACTTTTTGGCAAGACGATGATCCGCACAAAAGAATCACCCAGCCTATTCATTTTGGGCAATTATTAGAAATAAGTGAAAATAATATGAAAATTACCGTTGACACTCTCATGTAAATCTTATATGATTATATCAATCACTTAAGCAATAACAAATCCATATAGAAATCAGGTATCCCATATGAAAACGATGAATCCACTAAACATTATTATCGTCTTAATGATCTAGGAGTTAAACACTGTAGAAATTTTTTGCAGATTGTTTAAGTCCTATTTGTGGTAATCAAATGGGATGAAGCATCCCATCATTGATTGATGAGGATGCTTTTTTTTATCCATATTGCAAACGGACAAAGGAAAAACGAGAAACGGGGAGATTAAAATGGAATCTGAAATGAAGACTAAAACAAAAAAAGGCGTAACCCTTCTTGTTGAAGCGTTGAAAAATGAAGGTGTTGAAGTTCTGTTCGGCTATCCAGGCGGCTCTGTTCTTCACATCTACGATGAATTCTACAAGTCCGAATCGAATCACGTATTGACAAGGCATGAACAAGGCGCTGTCCACGCGGCTGACGGCTATGCCCGCGCTACCGGCAAACCTGGCGTCTGCATCGTTACAAGCGGGCCCGGCGCAACAAATGCTTTGACCGGTATCGCGACTGCTCAAATGGATTCCGTTCCATTGATCGTGATCACCGGCCAAGTGCATGAAGCAGGCATCGGCAAAGATGCTTTCCAGGAAACGGACATGATCGGCATGACGACACCTGTGACGAAATACAACTATCAAATCCGTGATGCCAAGGATATCCCGCGCATCATCCATGAAGCTTTCTACCTTGCGAATACGGGCAGAAAAGGACCGATCGTCATCGATATCCCGAAAAACATCGGTGTCCAGGAAGTCGCCTACGAAGATTACAACCAACCCGAAAAAAATCTGCCGGGATACAAACCGGAATGTCTGCCTGTTCCGGAACAGATCGCAAAAGTGAACGAAGCGATTGCAGCAAGCAAGAAACCGATCATTTTGGCCGGTCATGGCGTTATCCATGCAAAAGCTGAGAAAGAATTGCTGGCTTTCGCGGAATACTACCAAATTCCCGTTGTAAACACGCTATTGGGTCTGGGAAGCTTCCCTATCAAACATGAACTTGCGTTGGGCATGGGCGGTATGCACGGCTCTTACGCTTCGAATATGGCTTTGATGGAATGCGACTTGCTCTTGAACTTCGGCGCTCGCTTCGATGACCGTGTAGCAAGCGACCCAACTAATTTTGCACCCGATGCTGTCATTGTCCATGTTGACCTTGATAATGCTGAAATCGGTAAAATCATGCACACGCATATCCCGGTGTTGTCTGATGCCAGATTGGCTCTGATCATGCTGAACGACACAAAATTGGCTGAAGTGCCCGACCACTCTGTTTGGTTCAGCCACGTGATGGACAACAAAAAGCAACACCCTTTCCGTTATGAAAAATCCGATACGTTCATCAAACCGCAACATGTAGTCGAGTATGTCGGCGAATTGACGGACGGTGAAGCCATTGTCGTAACCGATGTAGGCCAACATCAGATGTGGGCGGCTCAATATTACCCGTTCAAGTACGGCAAGCAATTGCTGACAAGCGGCGGCTTGGGAACGATGGGCTTCGGCATTCCGGCAGCGATCGGCGCTCAAATGGCTTATCCTGACAAAACGGTTGTCTGCTTCGTCGGCGACGGCGGCTTCCAGATGACTAACCAAGAATTGGCGATCCTGAATGCCAACAGGCTGAATGTGAAGTACTTCATTCTGAATAATGAAGTACTGGGCATGGTTCATCAATGGCAGAACAAATTTTACAAAGGCCGTTACTCTCATTCCGAGCTTCCGGATTCTCCTGATTTTGTTAAACTTGCTGATGCTTACGGCATCACAGCTGCGAGAGTATCCGATCCCGATAAAGTGGATGAAGCGATCCAGACAGCCTTGAATTATCCTGGTCCTTATGTTTTGGATATCCTGATTTCCAAAGATGAATTGGTATACCCTATGGTTGCTTCAGGCAGGCCAAATAACGAAATGGAAGGTGTGTAGGACGATGCTAAGATTAATCCAAGCCAAAGTCGTGAATAAACCCGGCGTTTTGAACCGCATCACGCAAGTTATCCTGAAGCCGCAATACAATATCGATACCTTGACGCTGACAGGTACGGAAGATTACGACGTATCCTTGATCACAGTCGGCCTCAACTTCGATACCTTGGAAGCAGCTGAATTATTGACGAAACAGTTGGAAAAACAAGTAGACGTCATCAGCGCAACCGACATCACCGAAAAACGTTTAGGCTTAAGAGCATAAACCCAACCTACCGCACCACCCTACTGACCGAATCAAATTGCTTAAAAAGCATTGAGAATATAAAAAAAATAAGGAGGTCATTTCAATATGACTAAAGTATACTACGATCAAGACGTAACAGTAAAAGCACTAGAGGGCAAAAAAATCGCCGTTATCGGATATGGTTCTCAAGGACATGCACATTCACAAAACCTACGCGACAACGGTAATGATGTCATCATCGGAATCCGTGCAGGTAAATCTGCAGACAAAGCAAAAGAAGACGGATTCGAAGTATTCTCTGTTGCTGAAGCAACAAAACAAGCTGACGTAGTAATGATCCTTATCCCTGATGAGCAGCAAGCTGAAGTTTATGCAGCTGAAATCGCTCCTAACTTGGAAGCTGGAAATGCCATCGCATTCGGTCACGGATTCAACATCCATTTCGGTACGATTACACCTGCTGCTGATATCGATGTATTCATGGTTGCTCCAAAAGGCCCAGGCCACATGGTTCGCCGTCAATTCGCTAAAGGATCGGCAGTGCCTGCTTTGTTCGCAGTCTTCCAAGATGCAACAGGCAACGCAAAAGATATCGCTCTTGCTTGGGCACAAGGAGTCGGCGCTACACGCGTAGGCGTTTTGGAAACAACTTTCAAAGAAGAAACTGAAACTGACTTGTTCGGTGAGCAAGCTGTACTATGCGGCGGAACGACTCACTTGGTTCAAGCTGGTTTCGAAACATTGGTTGAAGCTGGTTACCAACCAGAAATCGCCTACTTCGAAGTATTGCACGAATTGAAATTGATCGTTGACTTGATGTACGAAGGCGGCATGGAAAAAATGCGCCACTCTATCTCAAACACAGCTGAATACGGCGACTACGTTTCAGGACCACGCGTCATCACTTCAGACGTGAAAGACCGCATGAAGGACGTCTTGACTGACATCCAGACAGGCGCATTCGCTAAACGCTTCACTGACGATTACAAAGCTGGCTTCCCTGACTTCCACGCAATGCGCGCTGAGCAACAAGGCCACCAGATCGAAGCAGTCGGTGCTGAATTGCGTAAAATGATGCCTTTCGTGAATGAACAACAATAATGAATCAGGTGTAGGTTGAGAGCATCCTTATTTTTAAGCCTTCTCTCTTCATCATTGTATTCAATAGATTAGGAGCAGATAGAATGACGGATGAGTTAGTGAACAAAGAAGACGTGCTTAAAGCATATAAAGTACTGCGCAACGTGGTCAAGCAGACACCTTTGCAGCATGATGCGTATCTATCGCAGAAGTATCATGCCAACATCTTTTTGAAACGGGAGGACCTTCAGATCGTCCGTTCCTTCAAATTGAGAGGCGCTTATTATGCCATTTCGCAGCTGAGCGAAGCCGAAACGGAGACCGGAGTAATCTGCGCCTCAGCCGGCAACCATGCGCAAGGGGTAGCTTACACATGCAATCATTTGGGCATCAACGCTACCATTTTCATGCCGTCGACAACCCCTTCTCAAAAAATAGACCAAGTCCGTTATTTTGGGAAAGAGTATGTTGAGATCAAACTGATCGGCGATACCTTCGACGAATCGAATGAAGCCGCCCATGCCTACGCGGATGAACACAATCTGACTTTCATTGAACCTTTCAATGATCGCAATGTGATCGCCGGGCAAGGCACTTTAGCAGTGGAAATCCACCAGGATCTCGTTGCTGAAGGCGAAACGGCTGACATGGTATTCGCGGCAATCGGCGGCGGCGGCTTGATTTCAGGCGTCAGCAGCTACATGAAGGAAGCCATGCCCGAAACAAAGATCATCGGCGTTGAGTCCATGGGCGCCCCTGGCATGAAAGCTTCGCTTGATGCGAATAAAGTGACGACTTTGACTGATATTGATAAATTCTGTGATGGGACAGCCGTAGCGACTGTCGGTGACTTGACTTTTAGACACTGCCAACAAAATGTCGATGACATTTTGTTAGTGCCTGAAGGACAAGTTTGCGGAACCATCATCGATTTATACACTAAACAAGCTATCGTAGCGGAACCATCCGGCGCACTCTCCGTTTCTGCCTTGGAACAATACAAAGAAGAAATCAAAGGCAAAACGGTTGTCTGTATCGTCAGCGGCGGGAACAATGATATCAACCGCATGGCTGAAATTGATGAACGCTCCCTACTCTATAAAGGTCTGAAGCACTATTTCATCGTGAACTTCCCGCAGAGGGCCGGCGCGTTGAAGGAATTCGTGAATGACATATTGGGCAGTAACGATGACATCACCAAGTTCGAATATACGAAAAAGGTTCACCGCAGCGAAGGGCCTGTATTGATCGGAATCTTGTTGAAAAATAAGGACGATATCGAAGGCCTGCTCAGCAGGCTCGAAAAATTCGATCCGCATTACATTTCGGTGAACGAAAATTCCAAACTGTATTCATTCCTGATCTGATCCGTACCAATTCTTGTGAAGTAACTAAAGAGACTGACGTGAGCCACTTGAGTGGGTTGCGTCAGTTTTTTTGTTTTGTTGATTTGGTTCGGCGCGATGTTACCAGCGGCCGCACAACACACAAAAGGACCGACTCTCAACGGAGTCGGCCCTTTTGTGTGTGCTGAACATTCTTATTCTTCGAGATACGCTCTGCTCAGGTCAAATTCATTACCCACTGAATTGAAAATGATGCCCTTCAGGTTAGGGTTTCTGAGTTGTGTTTCTGCTTCTTGGTACAGTGGGATGATCGCTGCATCTTCCATAATCAGCTTGTGTGCAGCCATTAGGTCAGCCCAACGCGCTTCAGGGTTGTTTGCGTTTGTGGTTTTTGAAGAATCGATCAAAGCATCAAATTCTGCATTTGCATATTGCCCTTCGTTGTAAGCGGATGTGCTGTACAGCAAGTCCATGTAGTTGATTGCGTCGGCGAAATCCGCACCCCAACCGGTCTGCAACAAGTCGAATTCATCTTGATTCGCCAATTCCAAACGGTTTTTCTTCGGTACATTGCGCAATTCTACAGTGATGCCTTCCAAGTTGTTTTGGATTTGGCCTTGGATGTATTGGCTTATTTTTTTATTCTTTTCATCATCATCCCCGACCAAGGAGAACGTGATTTCATCTACGCCTAATTCAGCTTTCGCTTCAGCCAGAAGCGTTTTTGCTTGTTCCAGATCATAGTCCAGATAAGAGCCGGCTTCAGCGGCAAAATCTTCGCCGGTCGCAGGGTTGCTGACAAAATCAGCCGGCAGGAAGCCGCCGATTGCTGTCGAACCGTCTCCGATGACGCTATCGACCAATTCATCACGATTGATGACAAGTCCGATGGCAGCTCTCAGCTTCGCATTTTGCAGGTAGACATTGTCGTGGTTAAATTCGATGTACGCCGTGCGGGCTTTTTTCTGAACAACTACGTTAGGATCAGTCGCCAATTGTTTAACCAATTCGCCGGTCACTTGTGCGTTGTCTACTGATCCTTGTTGGAAGAGATTCACAACAGTGCTCGTTTCTTTGATTACTTGAACGTTGACTTCTTCCAACTGCACTTCGTCAGCCGCGTAGTAATCTTCATTTTTCACCAGATCCCAAGTCAGGCCGGTGCCGTCCCAGTTCTCGATAGTGAAAGGTCCGTTAGCCAAAACATTTTCGCTGCTTGTTCCGTACTTATCGCCTTTTTCAGTCACAAATTCCTCGTTTTGCGGGAAAAATGCGCTGAATGCCAATAATGATTCGAAGTATGGCGTCGGCTGCGTCAATTCGATTGTGATTTCAGTGTCGCTAACCGCTTTTACGCCCAACTCTTCAGGATCCATTTCTCCGGCCATGATCTCATTGGCATTTTTGACGGTCTCAGCCAAGTAAGCGTATGATGCGCCGGCTTCCGGGTCCACCAATCTTTGCCAAGCGAATACGAAATCGTTCGCTGTAACAGGCTCTCCGTTTGACCAGACAGCATCATCGCGGAGTTTATAAGTATAAGTCAGGCCATCTTCCGAAACAGTGCCGGCTTCCGCAGCGATTGCAGGTACAGGCTCTCCGTCTGCATTGATTTTCAATAAGCCTTCAATCGCATGGCTGATATAATTTGAACTGTTGATGTCCGTCATCAGTGTTGTATCCAACGTTGCCAACTCGGTCGGCGCTGTATAATTGACTACTTGTCCACTGGAGCCTTCACCTACTGTGTTTGCTGTGCTGTCGTCCGTTGCGCCGTCTCCTCCGCAAGCCGCCAAGATGACTGCTGTTGTAGCTAAAATGAAAGAACTTTTCAATCTCCTCATGTATCTCTCCCCTTTTTCTATTCGTATTCTAATATTATACTATAAATAATCCGGATATTCTATAAATAATGGGGAATATCATCACAATAATTTCATCATTTCTTCATTTAATTAATTTTCTATGGCAAAAAAAGCCCAGAACAAGTTCCGGGCTTTTTGTATCAATAATTTTCGTATTTCTCTTTCAAAACGGGAACATCGGATTCGCGGCAATATACAAAGTGCCCTGGAACGATTTCCCTCATTGCTTCCGGCTCACCATTCTCTTCCCGAGGGACATAGGTGAAGCGGGTGCGGGTGCGCTCATAGACCGGATCCGGCAGCGGTATGGCCGATAACAGGCTTTCCGTATAAGGATGTAAAGGTTTGTTGTAAACGTCGTCTGCGGGCGCTAATTCGACCAATTTGCCGAAGTACATAACGCCGATACGGTTGCTGATGTACTTGACCATCGACAGATCATGCGCGATGAACAAGAAAGTCAGTTTTTGTTTTTTCTGCAATTCCATCAGCAAGTTGACCACTTGCGCCTGAATGGATACGTCCAACGCGGAAATGGGCTCATCGGCAATGATGAGTTTTGGATTTACCGCTAAGGCTCTTGCGATTCCGATACGCTGTCTTTGACCGCCGGAGAACTCATGCGGATAACGGGAAGAATGATCTTTATTCAATCCGACCAAATCCAACAATTCCGCAACCTGGTCATCGACTTCCTTCTCAGTAGTCGCAAGCCCATGGATCTTCAAACCTTCCGCAACGATATCACGCACTTTCATGCGGGGATTCAAAGATGCATAAGGATCCTGGAAAATCATCTGCATATCTTTACGGAAAGCCAGTTGCTCTTTTCTGTCATGCAGCGTATGGATTTCGGTGCCATCGAAAAAGATTTCACCGGAAGTCGGGTTGTACAATCGGATGATTGCGCGACCAGTCGTCGTTTTTCCACAACCGGATTCGCCTACCAAGCCAAGTGTTTCGCCTTCGTAGATATCAAAGGAAACATCATCAACTGCGCGTACTTCATTCTTTGTGCCGACGTTGAAATATTGCTTCAAGTTTTTTACTTCCAGAATCTTTTTCTGTCCTGTTGAGTCATACATTACAGCAGTCCTCCTTTCTCAGTGATTTTCGGATCGATGGCAGGGCCATTTCCGTGAGGCAATACAGCCTGTTCCTTGTCTGATGTGTCCATTACTTTCAATTCATCGGATGGTGCGAGTTTCATTTCGGAGAAAGTCGCGCGTCGGTTCATGATGCCTATGGGAGGATTCACAGACGGTGCGTCAGGATGCAACAACCAGGTAGCGGCCGAATGGGTATCAGATACCTGAAAGAATGGCGGATCGTACATGGTGTCGATCTTCATTGCATATTCACTCCGTGGCGCAAATGCATCACCAGTCGGAGGATCCAACAAGTCCGGAGGTGTTCCCGGGATTGCGTACAGCGATCCTGCAGTGTCCAATGTAGGCATCGAGCTCAACAGCCCCCAAGTGTAAGGGTGTTGCGGGTTGTAGAAAATTTCATCGACAGTCCCTACTTCGACGATTTTGCCGGCATACATAACGGCTACACGGTCAGCGACGTTCGCCACTACACCCAAATCGTGGGTGATGAAAATGATTGATGTCTTGATTTTCTGCTGCAGATCCTTCATCAACTCCAGGATTTGCGCTTGGATCGTAACGTCAAGCGCTGTAGTCGGTTCATCCGCAATCAGAATATCCGGGTTGCAACCCAATGCGATCGCAATGACGATCCGTTGGCGTTGACCGCCTGAGAATTGGTGCGGGTACTGCTTCATTCTTTTGGCAGGGCTTGGGATACCTACTAGCTGCAGTAATTCTTCAGCTTTTTTATAGGCTTCTTCCTTGCTGATGTTTTGATGTTTGATGATTGGTTCAGCGATCTGTTTGCCGATTTTTTGAGTAGGATTCAAAGAAGTCATCGGATCTTGGAAAATCATTGCGATTTCCGAACCACGGATCTTCTGCATTTGTTTTTCGGTTTTGTGCACTAAATCTTCGCCTTTGAACAAGATTTGACCGTGTTCAATGTTGGCGTTGTTTGCCAATAGACGCATGATGCTGCGGCTAGTCACTGATTTACCAGAGCCGGATTCACCAACGATGGCTAATGTTTCACCTGGCTTCAGGTCAAAACTGACGCCACGGATAGCTTTTACTTTACCTGCATAGGTATCAAAAGTAATTTGTAGGTCTTTTACTTCCAATATATTTTCCATCTGGTTACCTCCTAATCTCTCATTTTTGGATCGAACGCGTCACGGAGTCCATCAGCCAACAAGTTGAAGCAAATCATGATGACGCTCATGATTCCGGCTGGATACCACATCAGATGCGGCAAGAAACGGAATGTCTTGTAACCATCGTTGATCAATGTACCCAGCGATGCGTTGGGAGCAGGAATACCGATACCGATAAAGCTCAAGAACGCTTCGAAGAAGATAGCCGATGGAATAGAGAACATAACTTGAATGATGATGACACCTGCCAAGTTAGGCAAAATGTGCCCGAATGCAATTTTCATCGGTGATTGACCCAACGTGCGGGCAGCCAGGATGTATTCTTGATTTTTTAATTTCAAGGTTTGCGCGCGGACGACACGCGCCATCGAAAGCCATTCAGTCAAAGCCAAAGCAATAATGATGGAACTAATGCCGGGCTTCAAAACAAGCAACATCAAAATAACGACTACCAAGTTAGGCACACCCGAAAGGATTTCAAGAATTCGCTGCATGATATTGTCGACTTTTCCACCTAACCAGCCGGATGTCAGACCATAGACAACACCGAGTGTAAGATTGAAAAAGGCTGCCATAAAAGCAATGAATAAAGATACGCGAGTCCCGTACAGGATACGCGACAACAAATCGCGACCCAAGCTGTCTGTACCAAGATAATAGTAAACATCCTCAGGAACGTTGGACGCCTCGTACTTATCGATGACGACGCCATTCTGCTTCACGGTTCCGTTCAAACCATTAATGTCGATACCGGGAATCTTCGGGGGCATATTAGCGTACTGAACCGTTTGCGCATTCGGGTCATGCGGTGCGATGACAGGAGCCAACAAACTGGACATGCTGATGATGATCAAGATGATCAAACTGACCATGGCAACTTTATTTTTCTTCAGACGACGCCAAGAATCTGCCATAAAGCTCAGGGAAGGCGCTGAGATTTTCTCTTTGTCCTGCATACTGGACTCGGATGCCGTTTCGAAAAGATCTTTCGTGACTGTCGGCATAGTTGTTGTACTGCGTAATTCATTTTCACTCATTCTTATTCCCCTCCTTCTGTAGCGACTCTGATACGAGGGTCGATGATACCATAAAGGATGTCAACCAACAAAATGACGATCACCAACATGGTCGAATACATCATCGTAACGCCCATGATTGTCGGATAATCATTTGTCAGGATGGATTTTACGAACTGTTCCCCGATTCCAGGGATGGCAAAAATATTTTCAACAACCATCGAACCTGTCATCAAACCGACTGTCATCGGGCCTATGATAGTTACTAAAGGAATCAGCGCATTACGGATACCGTGTTTGAATGCGACTTCCCAACGGCTCAGGCCTTTTGCTCTCGCGAGTTCGACATAGTCGCTGCCCAAGACATCGACCATTTCGGTTCGCATGAACCGGGCCGAATCGGCCAGCGGTGAAATGCTCAACGCGATCGTAGGCAGAATCGAAGAACGGAAGCCTTCATTCCATAGTGCGATCGGCAAGATTTTCAGCCATACGCCGAATACCAATTGAAGAATAACAGCAAAAACAAAGTTAGGGATCGAGCGGCCGACAATGGCTGTCAAAGTGGCAACTGTATCCACCCAAGTACCCTGTCTCATTGCTGCGATTACACCCAGCACAATACCGAGGATCGTTCCTATGATAACTGCTTGAAGCCCTAATTGCATGGAGGGTCCAATTCTGCTGCTCAACAAATCCGTAACCGGTGTATTGTTGAATTGGAATGAAACACCCATGTCTCCACGTAGTAGTCCAAAAATGTAGACTGCGTATTGGACCATAATCGGTTTATTCAGCCCATACTTCTCATTCATGATAAAAATTTGTTCCTCAGATAACTTGTCTTGGTTACTGTATGGTGTACCCGGCAAAGCTTTCATCAGAAAAAAAGTTATCGATGCAATCAAAAACAAAGTAATTGCCATGTATAAAATACGCTTGCCGATGTACTTTGCATAACTTTTCATCGTTTGTCATCCTCCATTATTTAGTTATTTTGTAAATAGCACCTGATAGTATATCATATTTAAATATACAAAAAAGAAAATGAACACAAAATCAAATCATATTTTAATTGAGTTTTCTTTCTTTTTTTTGTACATTTAAAATTGAGAAAACAAAAAGGAGCCAAAATAAGTGAACTTCACAAAAAAAAACATACTTGTTTCATTATTCATTTTTATATGTGCACTGGTATATCAACTGATTAAATATGGATCCTTAAGTTGGACCGAAACATCCAACATCCTGTTCATGATAGCGGGTATTTTGTTGATTATCGGTTTATCCGGCCTCGTGTTGGCTTCCGGAAGTTTCGATTTCTTCCACTACAGCGTCAGAAAAACGCTCAGAAGAGATCCAAAGGAGGATGGCTTCAAAGAACCATTGAATCCGCATGCTTTATCATCTTCCGTCGGGAAAAGTTATCAAAATATCTTGACTATCGGTCTGTTACTGTTGGGGATCAGCATGATCTGTCTCTGGGATTATATTTTATAAATAAAACATCCATCTGGCATGAATGTATGCCAGATGGATTTTTTATTGCCTTAATTAATCCACGTTCTGTGCTCCAGAATTTGAGGCCCATTTATATGAGTAGTCAGCACCGACTAAGTGCTCGCCCAAATCTGTGACATACGGTTTTTGCAGAACTGCATAAGAACGTTGATATAGAGGTGCGATTCCCGCATCTTCCATCAAGATCTTTTCAGCAGCAAGCAGGCTAGCCCATCTTGCATCAAGGTCAGTCACGTTTGTACGTGCTTCATCGATCAAAGCATCGTATTCAGCGTTAGAGTAACCTGATTTGTTGTTGCCGTTTTCTGTCTGGAACAATTCCAGGAAGTTGATTGGGTCAGCGTAGTCTGCTCCCCATCCGGATAAAGCGATATCGTATTCGCCGGCAGTATCAGCTTCTAGACGGACTTTGAAAGGTACATTACGCAATGTTACAGTCAAGCCAGGCAGGTTTGTCTGTAATTGGCTTTGCAGGAATTCAGAAGAACGTTTCGCATTTTCTGTGTCATCGCTCAACAATTCCAAAGTGATTGACTCAACACCCAATTCAGCCAAACCTTTTTCAAAGTATGTTTTAGCTTCTTCAGCGTTGAAAGTCAAAAGATCGCCATTTTGTTCACGGTAATCTTCGCCTGTTGATGGGTCCAAAGCAAGTTTTTCAGGAACCAATCCATTTGCAGGAATAGAACCATTTTGCAAGACAACATCAGCGTATGCTTCTTTGTCGAAAGCCATAGCTAAAGCTTTACGGATATTAGCATTCAGTAACGGTGTATTTTCTCTTTGTTGGTTGAATTTCAAGTAGAATACTGAAGAAGTCGGCATTGTGTGCAATTCAGCATCACCGGTTCTTTGTGTTACGTATTCCCCAGTCAAAATCATACGGTCGATCGCATCTGTATCATACAGATTCAAAGCAGTGGAAGTTTCTTTGATGACTTCTACGTTGATTGCATCCAATTTTACAGCGTCTTTATCCCAGTACTCAGCATTTGGTTCATACGTCCATGACAAGCTTGCTGCATCCCAGTTAGCTAATACAAATGGTCCATTGTACAATAAAGCATCACTGCTTAAGGCGTATTGGTCGCCTTGTTCTTCAACAAAAGCTTGATTTTGAGGGAAGAACATAGCCAATGTCAAAAGATCTTTGAAGTATGGCACTGGAGAAGCTAACGTGATTTCCAACGTTTTTTCATCGACTGCTTTAACGCCTAATTTTTCAGGCTCAACTGCGCCATCGATAATTTCAGTTGCGTTGGCAACAACACCTGCCATCATGTATGAATAAGATGCAGCCGATGCAGGGTCCACCAATTTACGCCATGAATAAACAAAATCTTCTGCCGTAACAGGCTCACCGTTTGACCAGTTCGCTTCATCACGAATAGTGAAAGTGTATACCAAACCGTCTTCGCTGACTGTAGGATCTTCTGCTGCGATACCTAATTCAACCGTTCCATCCAAACCTTGGCGATACAGACCTTCATTTACGTTGCTCAAAGCAGTAAACGCGACTGTATCCGTAGCTTGCACAGAATCCATTGTAGGGATTTCAGCGCTTTCAATCAGATTTAACACCTGATCGCTGTCTTTTGCACCTGCAGACTCTGATGAATCGGCCGTGCTTCCCTCTCCGCCACATGCAGCTAATACAAGTGCGGAGCTTAAAGATAATAACACTAAAGATGAAAGTTTCTTGTTGCCCATATTTCTTTTCCCCCATTCCCACTGTTTCTATAATTTCTATAGTAAGGTTAATTATAGTTCTGACTGATATTAAAATCAAGTTTGGGAATTTAATAAATTGATTAAATTTAGATTAACATATTCATATTTACACTTATTTTGAGTATATTTACGGATATTAGATATATATTGAGAATCTAACACGTCATGTTAGAACATTCAAAAATATTTGTAAGCGAAACCAAATGTTGTCAAAACGGCAAAAACAAGGTATGAACATTTGTTTATTAAGAAACATTGATTTAATATATGAATGTTGGTATATTTGCATGATAAAGAGATATTTAATCGTTTTCACAAAAAAATACGTACACAATCCTGTTTAAATATCATTTTCTTTCTGGTTTTCCGCATAAAATACGGAGGTCGTATGAGCTTTGACTAGAACTGTATCCATCACGGCTGCTTCAAACTTTCGATCCAAGAATACCTGGTTGTCTTCAACAAGGGTGGCATATTTTCTTTTTTCCATCCGAAAAAACGTATCATTTTGATTCGCATTGAAAACGACGATATACTTTTTGTCTTCGTCGTGCAAAGCAAAGGCCACGATATTGAAATTTTCGCTGAGCGGTGTGAAATGCGCTTCAATTTCTTCGTGGGTATGCATGCGGAACAAATACTCGCTTTTGCGCAGCGCAATCAGACCTTTTACGTAGGCCACTGATTGCTGAAACATTGTCATCCGCTCCCATTCAAACTGGTTGATTTCATCGGGAGACTGATAGCTGTTGGCTACCCCTTCTTTTGTCCTTAGAAATTCCTGTCCGCCATGGATAAAGGGAATACCTTGAGACAGCAACACAATGCTCGTTGCCAATGTGTGTCTTTTTATGCGCACCTCTTCACTGTCATTCGGATTGGACCGCAATAATTTATCGTAAAGCGTCAAATTATCATGCGCTTCCACATACTGGATGACTTGTTCAGGGTCGATGAAATTGCTATGGCTGGAAAGATGCATGCCGCCTTTTATGTTTCGGATCAGTAGATCTTCCTGATAATTTTTGCCGCTGATGAAGCCCCTGTCCTTTTCGTCACCCAAATCACTGCCTTTCAAAGCTACCCGGATTGAATCGTTGAAATGGGCAATTCTTGGCATCGCTTGGGCATTTCTCTGGGAAGCTTTTAAGTCCTCCGGGAGTGGCGTACTCATTTCCCATCCCTCACCGATGAGGATAATGGACGGGTCGATTTTATCCAACGCTTCCCGGATCGCATTCATTGTGACCGAGTCGTGGATTCCCATCAGATCGAAGCGGAAACCATCAAGATGGTATTCGTTTGCCCAGTATTTTACGCTGTCGATGATGTATTTGCGCATCATATGTCTTTCCGACGCCGTATCATTTCCGACGCCGGTGCCATTCGCCAGCGCCCCATCGGCGTCGTAACGGTAAAAATAGCCCGGAACCGACCTTTCCAAAGCTTGATCTTTTGGATCGTAGACGTGGTTGTAGACGACATCCATGATCACCCTCAGACCGTTGGCATGCAGCGTTTGGATCATTTCCTTCAATTCGATGATCCTGTTGAATGGGTCGAAAGGGTTGCTGGAATAGGAGCCTTCCGGCACATTATAGTTCAGCGGGTCATAGCCCCAATTGTATTGCGGTTTCGTCAGATTCGCCTCGTCGACTGTGGCATAATCGAACATCGGTAAAATCTGGACATGGGTGATTCCCAAATCAATCAGGTGATCCAAACCCGTGCTTATCCCACTGGGGTTTTTTGTATTTTGTTCAGTCAAACCCAGGAATTTCCCTTTGTTCACGATCCCACTCGTTTCGGATATGGAAAAATCCCGAATATGCAGCTCATAAATGATTGATTCTTCCGGAAGACCGAAGGCAGGCAGACGTCCCCCCCACCCGACCGGATTTGTCCTGAGCAAGTCCGTAATGACCGATTTTATTCCATTTACCGTCGTAGCGCGGGCGTAGGGATCAACCGTGATGGTTTCATGATTGTTCAGGAACAAAATATTGTAGACATAAATAGTACCGTGCTGATCACCTGGCAGGTAAGCCTCGAATATCCCCTTTGGTTTCTGCACCATCGATATTTTTTTTGATTTGCCCTTGAGGGAAGCGTCCGCATAAATCCAAACTTCCACGGATTTGGCTGTTGGGGTCCAGATTCTCAATAGCGTGCCTTCTTTTTCATACAGCGCTCCCAATGCGCCGTCATAAGAAAAGTAGTTGTCAAAATCATTCGATCGGACGAAGAGAAACATTTCCTTGTCGATTGTTTCTCTATCCCTCTTGTCGCTGAAGAGTTTCTCTAAATCATAGCTCTCCAACCATCCCTGGAAATCTTCCACCATCTCGCATCACCTCCCTCCTATAGTATACCAACCCGGGCAGATTTCCTGTACCCAAATGGTACAGCAAAAAGCGTAACCGACAGAAATAATTGCCGACTACGCTTAGAATGATGTTACTCATCAATATTCACACGCCATTTCAGAAGTAATCTTTCTTCTTCAACCAATAGACCGTTAAAAAACAGATGAAGATTGTGATCAGACTAGTGATGCCGAACGCCCAGGGATGATTTTCAAAAGGCAGATCGACATTCATGCCCCAGAACCCTGCCATGATGGTCGGGATTGTCAGGACGATGGTGATCGAAGTCAAAACTTTCATGATGTTGTTCAAGTTGTTTGTAATCACGCTCGAAAACACTTCGCTCAGCTGATCGATCATTTTGCTTGATTCGGTGACCATCACTTCTGCTTGGCTTGAGATATCGATGATATCACGCAGCAACTCCTGGCTTTGTACATCATCCCCTAAAACCGCCTCATGGATGGACTCTGTTATCAAAGGATGATTTTTGTTGATGGATGTCTCAAAATACACCAAACTCTTGTGCAGTGCAATCAGCTTATAAAAATATTCATTATGGGTGGCGCTGGTTATTTGAATCTGCAGATCTTCGATGATGCCATCGATTTCCCTCAGGTGGTGAACAAAACTCTTAGTCAATTCCCATAGTATGTATAGAATAATATGCTGTTGCGTTGTTGCTGGTTCATTTTTGAAGGACTCGTTCTTCATAATGCGTGTCATAAAGAAAGGCGTTTCTTTGCAGACCGTGATCAAGGTCCCATTGATCGTTATGATCGATAGGGGATGGGGATACGTATGATACTCCGTATATTTTTCCTGCACCGATCGCATTTTTGGGAAGAGGACGATCAGAAGATTAATATCGTCCCCTCCCCCATTTTTGACCTTCTCCTGTCGCGGGATCTCATATTCGTCCAACGAATCCATGATGTAGTCCTTTGGAATGCCGAAAATTGTCATTAAATCCTCAACATCATCGCTGCTCGGATTCTCCACATGAATCCAATCGGCCGCTTTCCAGTCCTTCGTTTGCGTATATACTCCTTTATCCGACAAGTCGAATGCTCTCATTGAAACCCACCTCTAACTTGTTGTATTCTGAATGTGCTATATGTGCGTGCCCACAAGATAAGCATAACTTATTTTTGCCAAAAGGAAAGCAATAACCCTCTCTCAAAGGCTGGGTGCAATCCGGTCCCTGAACCACCAAGTGAAAGCTGCCCTTTACATGTCAACCATGATTTCTTCCATTGTATAAGCCATTTCGATGTAAGGGTCCTCCGTATACCAATGCCGCGCATTGCCGAGGCAGGCGCAATAGAACGTCGTATCATTCTCATGCAGCATTTTCCGGAAGTGGACATGGCCCATGATGCTGTGCGTAATCGGGTAGCGATCATACAGTTGCATATAGCTTTTGCTGCCGAGGAAAGCATTGTAGTAATCGTATACCTTATGCGGGAGCGGGATGACGAATTGCGGATGCGTCACAACATGTGTCATCATGATTATTTTCCGGTCGCTGACTTCCTTCAGGTCGTTTTCCAGTTCCTCCTGCATGGCTGCTGCAACTGCGCGATCATCCTTAGACCAATGCACATATTGGCGGTCATTCCAACCGCCGACTTTCAGCTTTTTCCTGGAAAACTCTTCTATTGTATAGCGGTCACTGGCGAACCCATAATCATACCAACCCGGATTCCCCACCACTGCCCATTTATCCCCGATCAGAAACGGATTTCCGACAGGATTTTCATCCCGTTCCTTGAACAATTGATAGATGCGGTCCGTATCCTCTTCGTGATTGCGGATGGACCAGAAATCATGGTTTCCGGGCACGAATTGGATTTTCGAAACGTTATGGTCACGCATGCGATCCAAGAAAGTAAAGGTATCGTGGTAATCAGAAGAGACGTCCCCCGCCAACAACAGCAAGTCGATTTCTTGATTATAGAGCAGCTCCGCCAAGAGATGGTCAAACGTTTGCCCTGGCGCCAGCCTTTTCGCATTAGAGTCTATATGCAGATCCGACAATACACCAATTTTCACGTCCTCAACCCCCTCCTTTTCCTTAATGATGGTGTAAAAAAGAGCGAAGATGCATATCAGATTAACTGAGTTGCAGCTCCGCCCTTTCGCAGTGATTATTTCGAGAATGCTTCCGTCAATGGCGGCACTACTTGTTTTTTGCGTGAAACAACGCCCGGCAGCAACGCAACATTTTGGTTCAACGAGACACCAAATGCTGCCTCGACTGTGCCCAAATGCGAACCTACAGCCAATAAAGCAGAATCGCTGTCGATGATGTTGGTGATCACCAATAAGAAGACATCATAACCTTGCGCGCCGTTTTCAGCTTCCATGGCGGTAACAAGCTCAATTTGTCTATTCAGAACATCTTGAACGTCGACAGTATTCACTTGTGCGATGCGGACGTTTTTGTCGCCCATAGGGAAGGATTTAGCGTCCAAAGTCAACAATTCAGCAATCGACTTATCGTCCAGATTCGTTCCGGCTTTAAGCATTGCAAGGCCATATTCATTCAAGGAAACACCGGCGATTTCCGTCAAAGCTGCTGCCGCTTCTTCATCTTCCGGCGTGCAGGTCGGCGATTTGAACAATAACGTATCGGAAATGATGGCAGAAAGCATCAAGCCGGCGATGTCGGCTGGGATTGCGATGTTCTTTTCCTTGTACATTTTGTAAAGGATCGTATTCGTGCAACCGACTGGCTCTGCACGGTAATACAACGGGTTGGCCGTTTCGAAGTTCGCGATGCGGTGGTGGTCCACGACGGCATACACTTCAACATCTTTGATGTCGCTGACGCTTTGTTGCGCTTCGTTATGGTCGACCAAAGCAACCGTATCCGTTTCGTTTGCCGCAGTCGCGATGACGCGCGGAGCCTCTGTCTTGAATTGATTCAGAGCATAGGCTGTTTCCTCACTCGGCAGGCCCAGCGCAACGGCTTCGGCTTCGATTCCGTTTTGATTCAGATAGTAAGCATATGCGATAGCGGATGTGATCGCATCCGTATCCGGATTTTGGTGCCCAAAAACTAACAGTTTGTTCATTCAATTCACTCTCTCTTCCATTGTCTAAATTTATCATAATAAAAAAGGAAGAAAAGAGCAATGGCAATTCTCTTTTCTTCCTTTAAAAATAGTATTATTTTACAGATCCAAGTAACCTTTGTAGTCTTCCGTATGCAGAAGTTTTCTGGCATTTTCGACGCGCTCGGCGGTTGGCGGATCGATTCCGTCCAATTGATAAGGGATTCCCAATGTTTCCCACTTGTAGACGCCCATTTTATGGTAAGGCAGAATCTCCACTTTGACGATGTTTTTCAATGTTTTGAGGAAAGCGTCCAGACGGATCAAGAAATCATCATAGTCTGTCCGTTCCGGAATCAGCACATGACGGACCCAAATCGGTTGATTGATTTCCGACAAATATTTCGCCAGCTCGATGATGCTTTCGTTCGGCCACATTGTCAATTCTTTGTGCTTCCCGCTGTCGATGTGTTTGATGTCCAACAGGATCAAATCGGTCACAGCCAAGAGTTTGTTGAATTGGCTGAAGAATGGTTCATCATAAGTGAACGGCAAGCCGCAAGTGTCCAGTGTCGTATGCACGCCCTGGGCTTTGGCTTTCGTGAACAATTCAATCAAAAAGTCGATCTGCAGTAGCGGTTCGCCGCCGCTGACGGTAATGCCGCCTTTTTGTCCCCAGAAGGGCTTGTATTGCAAGGCCATGTTCAGCAATTCATCGCTTGTCATCTCATTGCCGCCACCGATGTTCCAGGTGTCCGGGTTATGGCAGAATTGGCAACGCATGCGGCAGCCTTGCATAAATATAATAAAACGGATTCCGGGCCCATCAACGGAACCGAAACTCTCTGTTGAATGCACAAATCCTTTTAAGGGTTCAGTCATTTAAAAAAACTCCTCTGTCGTTTATTTCTTAATCTCATTGTATCTCGCATAAGGAATATTTCCTATCAAAAAGAGCGACCTTTCGCTCCCTTTGATAGAAAACGGATGAATCAAATGATCCATCCGTTTAAATTTATACGATTAATATGCAAGTTGAAGCAGATTACATCATTTCGTGCATTGTACGGTTGATAACGTCCATTTGTTGTTCGCGAGTCAACTTGATGAAGTTAACAGCGTATCCGGAAACACGGATCGTCAATTGTGGGTAGTTTTCTGGGTGATCCATAGCGTCAAGCAATGTTTCACGGTTGAATACGTTGACGTTCAAGTGGTGTCCGCCTTTAGCGATGTAGCCATCCATCATTGCAGTCAAGTTTTCTTTTTGAACTTCTTCTTCACGTCCCAAAGCTTTAGGGATGATTGAGAATGTATTTGAGATACCATCCAATGAATATTTGTAAGGGATCTTAGCTACTGAAGACAAACTTGCCAAAGCGCCGTGAGTATCTCTTCCGTGCATTGGGTTAGCACCAGGTGCGAATGGTTCGCCGGCTTTACGTCCGTCTGGCGTGCTACCAGTTTTCTTACCGTAAACCACGTTAGAAGTGATTGTAAGGACAGAAGTTGTAGGGATAGAGTTGCGGTATGTTTGGTGTTTCTTAACTTTGCCCATGTACTGTTTCAACAAGTCGATACCGATTTGGTCAGCACGATCATCATTGTTACCATATTTAGGGAAGTCGCCTTCGATTTCGAAGTCAACAGCAATGCCGTTTTCGTCGCGGATTGGTTTAACTTTCGCGTATTTGATAGCAGAAAGTGAGTCGATTGTAACTGAGAATCCAGCCACACCAGTTGCCAATGTGCGGACAACGTGTGTATCATGCAAAGCCATTTCCAATGATTCGTATGAATATTTGTCATGCATGTAGTGGATAACGTTCAATGTATTCACATACAAAGCTACGATCCAGTCCATCATTACATCGAATTTTTCAGTAACTTCAGCGTAATCAAGGTATTCTGAAGTGATTGGTTGCAATTTAGGTCCAACTTGTTTTTTCTTAGTTTCGTCAATCCCGCCATTGATTGCGTAAAGCAATGTTTTAGCCAAGTTAGCACGCGCTCCGAAGAATTGCATTTGTTTCCCGATTCTCATCGCGGATACGCAGCAAGCGATTCCGTAGTCATCGCCCCATTCAAGAGTCATGATGTCATCATTTTCGTATTGGATAGCGCTTGTTTCGATAGACATTTTAGCACAGTATTTTTTGAATCCGTCAGGCAATCTAGTTGACCAAAGAACTGTCAAGTTAGGCTCTGGAGCTGCGCCTAAGTTAGTCAATGTGTTCAAGAAACGGAAGCTTGATTTTGTGACCATTGAGCGGCCATCATGTGCCATACCGGCGATTGATTCAGTAACCCATTGTGGATCTCCTGAGTACAATTCTTGGTATTCTGGCGTACGTGCAAATTTGATCATACGCAATTTCATTACGAAGTGGTCAACGATTTCTTGAGCCGTTTCTTCAGTCAATGTTCCGTTTTCAAGATCACGTTGGATATAGATATCCAAGAAAGTTGAAGTACGACCTAATGACATTGCTGCACCATTTTGTTGTTTAACAGCAGCCAAGTACCCGAAGTATAACCATTGGAAAGCTTCTTGAGCGGTTGTTGCTGGTTTGGAAATATCAAATCCGTAGATGTTTCCTAATTCTTTCAATTCTTTCAAAGCGCGGTATTGTTCGCTGAATTCTTCTCTCAAACGGATGATTTCTTCAGTCATCGTGCCGTCGCCGATTTTAGCGAATTCATTTAATTTGTCTTGCATCAGGAAGTCCACACCGTATAAAGCTACACGACGGTAGTCGCCGATGATGCGGCCGCGGCCGTATGCATCCGGTAAGCCTGTGATGACGCCGGTTGTTCTTGCTGCACGCATTTCTGGAGTGTAAGCGTCAAATACGCCTTGGTTATGTGTTTTTCTGTAGTCGCGGAAAATCATAGAAACTTCTGGATCAACTTTGTAGCCAGCTTCTTCACAAGCCTGTTCGCTCATGCGGATACCGCCGTAAGGCATCAAGCTGCGTTTAAGTGGTTTTTCAGTTTGGAAACCGACGATTTGCTCTTTTTCTTTGTTCAGGTAGCCTGCTGCATGGGAAGTGATGGAAGATACAACTTTAGTATCCATGTCCAATACGCCGCCAGCTTCTCTTTCTTGCTTAGTAAGATCCATAACTTGATCCCATAATAGAGTTGTTGTTTCAGTAGGACCAGCCAAGAAGCTTTCGTCGCCTGTGTATTCAGAGAAGTTGTTGATGATGAAGTCTCTTACGTCGACTTCTTCTTTCCAAGTTTTTCCTTTAAACCCTTGCCATTGTTCCATTATATATTCCTCCTATAAAGTGCTTTCACATTGTGATATGTGTAACAGGTTTCTACATGAATATTATAACACGTACAGATGAAAGTGCAACAACTATCAATCTTTTTTTCGAACTTTTTGTAAACTTTTCGAAAAATATTTAAAAACGTTGATATAACAACGTTCTGGAAGTCAAAAAAACGAAGAGAGCTTTCGATTAGTTAGTGAAACCTTTATTTTGATGGAAAATCTGTTTCATAAAAAAACAGAAACTGTATTATTACACAGTTTCCGTTTTGGCTTTTTGTTTATAACAGTTAATTAGAAAATTCTAATTTGTGAAAAATCAAACTCTTTCTCGATGTCCGATACTTCGCCATCCGTCTTCTCGTTGATAGCGAAACTGCCGTTCGAATACCTAGGACTGAAAGGTGTTTCTTTGCTTTCCACCACAACGCTATTCCCAACTGTGGTGCGGATCGCATATCGGTTAGGCAATGCTAGATTGCAATCCATAAAGATGATGCGGTGCGGCTTGGCCTTCAATTCCTTAAGCAGCATCAATCCCCGTTTCGCGCGGCCCAAAATTGGGACTTCGCCGGATTTGAATTTTTTGATGTTCCCTCTTTGCGTGACCACAAGGATTGGGAAGTCCTCATCACCTTCTTTAAAGGCGGCACCCCCGACCACAATGTCTCCGTCTTTCAGATTGATGGACTTGACCCCGCTGGCGCGCGTACCGATAATGCCTACTTCATTCACAGCGTAACGCAGGCTGAATCCGAAATGGGTCACAAGGAGAACATCGTAATTTTGTTGATCCTCCAAGCGTTGGATGGAGACAATCGCATCCGTTTCGCTCTTCAGCTTCATAGCGACCGCTTTTTTGTTTCTGTAGCCCCGGAAAGTCCGGAAGTCGCTCATCAGTGTCTGTTTAATGTAGCCTTCTTTTGACACGAATAGGATTGTCCCGGTTGGTTCACTGTTGTTCGGGAGAATTTCTACGCTGATGATTTTTTCTTCCGGAGCGAAGGGAATGTTTTGGGATATATGATTACCCGTATCTTTCCATTTCAGTTCCGGCAATTCATGGATCGGAAAATGAAGATAGTCTCCCTTATTAGTGAACATCACGATCGCATCAAGGGTAGATGCTTTCCCGACAAATAGCGGCTTATCTCCTTCGCGCAAGCCGATTTCGGCGATTGTCGAGGCTCCAAATGAGCGCAGGCTGGTGCGCTTGTAGTAGCCCTCTTTCGTGATCAAGACAACGACTTCCTCCACAGGCACGAGAACTTCCGTGTCGATTTTGATTTCCTCGATTTCATGCTGGATCGTAGTCCGGCGAGGATTCGCGTATTGTTTTTTGACTGAGGCTAGTTCTGTCTTCATCACAGCGTACAACGTTTTTTCCTGTTTCAGGATTTCGTGGTAAGTCGCAATCTGCTCATTCAGTTCCAGTTTTTCGTTCTGGAGGGCGGTGATGTCCGTATTCGATAACCGGTAAAGCTGCAAGGATACAATCGCTTCCGATTGCGGTTCCGAAAATGCATACTGCTTCATCAGATTCTGTTTGGAGTCCTTTTTGTCTTTACTGTCACGGATCAATTGGATGACTTCATCGAGAATTGAAATGACTCTGATCAATGCATCCACGATATGCAGACGCGTTTCTGCCTTTTTCAGGCTGTAATTCGTCCTGCGGGTGATGACGATTTTCTGGTGACGAATATAGGCTTTCAGTATTTGGTGCAAGCCTACCTGCTTCGGACGACGCTCGTCGATTGCTACCATATTGAAGTTGTAGTTCACTTGCAGATCCGTATTTTTGAGCAAATAATTGAGGATCCCTTCCGCGTTCGCTTCTTTTTTCAGTTCGACAACGATTTGCAGCCCAGAGCGGTCTGATTCATCCCGCACTTCGGCGATCCCTTCGATCTTGCGGTTGATGCGGATTTCGTCCATTCGCTTGACTAGCGTCGCTTTGTTGACGTCATAAGGGATTTCCGAAATGACGATCTGCTGTTTGCCGCCGCGGATACTCTCAATGGAGGTGCGCGAACGAACGACAACTTTCCCTTTGCCAGTGTTATAAGCGTCCTTCAGGCCATCCAAACCCTGTATAATCGCCCCGGTAGGGAAATCGGGTCCTTTTACATATTTCATGAGCGCTTTGAGCTCCGCCTCAGGGTGATCGATCAGATGCAAGGTCGCATCGATGACCTCGCCTAAATTATGCGGTGGAATATCGGTCGCGTAACCGGCGGATATGCCGGTGGCGCCGTTAACCAAAAGATTCGGGTAGCGAGCCGGCAATACGGTCGGCTCCTGATCGGTATCGTCGAAGTTCAGCACAAAGTCTACTGTTTCTTTGTCGATGTCGCGCAACAGTTCAGCAGAGATTTTTGACAACCTGGCCTCGGTATACCGCATCGCAGCGGCTGAGTCCCCATCCATGCTCCCGTTATTGCCGTGCATTTCGACTAATACTTCCCGCATCTTCCAATCTTGGCTCAACCGAACCATCGCTTCATAGACACTGGAATCGCCATGCGGATGGTAATTACCGATGACATTCCCGACTGTTTTAGCCGATTTACGGAAGCCTTTGTCAGAAGTATTCCCGGCAACATCCATCGCATAAAGGATCCGCCTTTGGACAGGCTTCAGTCCGTCGCGGATATCAGGCAAGGCACGATCTTGGATGATGTACTTCGAATATCGTCCGAAGCGATCTCCCATTACGTTTTCAAGCATCAGCTCTTTAATTTCCAGATTATCCACTATTGTTCACCACTTTCAAAATCTAAAGAAATTTGCTCTATATCATGAGCGGCCTGCTGATCTGAAGATTCTTTTTTCACTTGATCCTGCAGATGCGCCTCCCCGCTGTCGGATGCCGGCGCAATATCTTCCTCCAGAATGCTCTTATTGTCGGACATCGAAAATTCTACATGCTTCTCGATCCATTTCCTTCGCGGTTCGACTTTATTCCCCATCAGTGTCGTGACCCGGCGCTCCGCTTGGGCCTTGTCATCGATGAGCACGCGGATCAACGTCCTGGTTTCAGGATCCATTGTTGTATCCCACAGTTGATCTGCGTTCATTTCCCCTAGCCCTTTGTAACGTTGCAGAATATAGCCTTTGCCGATGATGTCGATTTTTTCCTGCAGTTCCTTTTCGGTCCATGCATACTGGATTTTTTCATTCTTGCCGACACCCTTGGATACTTTGTATAAGGGCGGCTGCGCTAGATAAATTTTTCCGGCTTCCAGCAACGGTTTCATGTAACGGTAAAAGAAAGTCAGCAACAAAATCTGAATATGGGCACCGTCCGTGTCCGCATCGGTCATGATGATGATTTTGTCGTAATTGCAATCCTTAATGTCGAAATCTGCACCTACCCCTGCACCGACTGTGTAGATGATCGTGTTGATTTCCTCGTTTTTCAATATATCCTGCATGCTCGCGCGTTCTGTGTTGATGACTTTCCCACGCAACGGAAGTATCGCTTGGAATTTGCGGTCGCGCCCTTGTTTGGCGGATCCGCCGGCGGAATCACCCTCGACGAGGTACAGTTCGTTCTTTTTCGGATTTTTGCTTTGCGCAGGCGTCAGTTTACCGGATAACAGCGATTCGTTTTTTTGGCGTTTTTTGCCGTTCCGCGTCTCTTCACGGGCTTTACGCGCTGCATTTCTGGCCTCTCTCGCTTTAAGTGATTTCCTGGAAAGCATTTGGGCTGTTTCGCCATTTTCTGTCAAGTAAATGCTCAATTTTTCGCTGATAAGGCCATCGACGGCTGCCCGCGCTTGCGGCGTGCCTAATTTTTCCTTCGTCTGCCCTTCGAACTGGAGCAGATTCTCCGGTACACGCAGGGACAATACTGCCGAAAGTCCTTCGCGGACGTCGCTGCCTTCGAGATTCTTTTCCTTCTCTTTGATCAGGTTCATTTTTCGGGCGTATTCATTGAAGGCTTTTGTGATGGCTGTCTTCGCACCGGTTTCGTGGGTGCCGCCATCCTTTGTGCGGACGTTGTTGACGAATGACAGGATCGTTTCCGAATAGCCGTCGTTGTACTGGAATGAGAACTCAATTTCGATTCCATCGGCTTCCCCGTTGAAATACACGACATCGTGCAGTGTATCCTTTTCTTCATTTAAGTAAGTAACGAATTCCTTGATTCCTTCTTCGAAGAAAAAAGTATCGCTTTGTTCGGTTCGTTCATCCTTTAGCGTGATGGTTAAGCCTTTCAGCAGAAAAGCTGATTCCCGGAACCGTTCCGCCAAAACATCGTAGGACAGTTGCGCTGTTCCGAAAACCTCTTTGTCAGGTAAAAAATGAATCAACGAGCCGGATGCTTTTGCAGTGGTTTTTGCTTTGGTCAATTTGCTGGCAGGTTTTCCGCCATCCTTAAATTTCATTGTATAGAGTGTGCTCTCGCGGATGACCGATACTTCCAGCCATTTGGAAAGAGCATTGACGACACTCGCGCCCACTCCGTGAAGACCTCCTGAAGTTTTGTAACCGCCCTGGCCGAATTTCCCTCCAGCATGCAGCACGGTGAAAATGACTTGGATGGTTGGCACCCCTGAAGCGTGCAAACCGGTAGGCATGCCGCGGCCATTATCTTTGACGCTGATGCTTTGGTCTTCATGGATCGTGATGTCGATCTTATCCGCATACCCTGATAAAGCCTCATCTACCGCATTATCGACTATCTCATATACTAAATGATGCAATCCGCGGGCATCAGTCGAGCCGATATACATCCCGGGCCGTTTTCTGACTGCTTCAAGTCCTTCCAACACTTGGATGGAATCATCATTGTATTTATTCTCTTTATTTTGTGCCATAAAAAAACTCCTTCGTATCTGTTCTAACCGAACATCTATTCTATCATACTGTATAACTTTCACTTTGGAAAGTATAAAAAATAAGACGGAATTCTGCCTCCTATAGGAAAAAAGCCGATAAAATGGTAAAATGAACTGCAATTGTATATTAACTGAGCATCAACATAGGAGTGAAGAGAGAATGACAGCAATCGTCATCGTCCTGGCCTATCTTTTGGGTTCCATCCCGTCAGGCATTTGGATCGGAAAATATTTTTATCAAACAGACATCCGCAAATACGGCAGCGGGAACAGCGGAACTACCAATACCTTCCGGGTATTAGGAAAAAAAGCCGGCATCATCGTTTTGGTCATGGATATGCTGAAAGGTTCAGCAGCGACCCTTTTGCCGATTTGGCTGGGAGTCGATATCCATCCTCTATTGACCGGGGTTGTTGCGGCCCTAGGGCATACGTATCCCCTTTTCGCCGGATTCAAAGGCGGCAAAGCCGTTGCCACCAGCGCGGGTATCCTGTTGGCCTACAATCCGCTTTTCTTTGGGGAAGCCGTCGTCGCTTTCATCATCTACCTGTACTTCTCCAGAATGGTCAGCCTATCCAGCATCCTGGTCTGTTTTACGGCGGTCGCTCTTTCCTTCTTTTTTAAGGATTGGCCATTGACGCTCGTTACGATCCTTTTGACGATCTTCATCATCTATCGCCATCGTTCCAACATTTACCGGATCAGAAATGGAACGGAAAGCAAAGTGCCTTTCGGCTACAAATCGAAGAGCGCTAAAGAAAATTAACAGAATAAGGCGGGGCACTAAATCATCGTTGATTTACTGCCCCGCCTTTTATCTGGCCCAAAGTCAAATGCTGTCTGGACTAGCGGCCGAATGAATTAAAAGAAATCGACCCGATGGACATAATAACGTTTATTCCCGGGCTCCAGCGATTGGATGGCTGTTTTCCGTTCCAGCTCCCCGCCCGAATCCGACCGGTCCGCAAGTCCGCACCAAGGTTCCAAACAAACATAAGTGGCGTCTTCCTGAGGCTTCGTCCAGATGCCCAAGTATTCGAAATCCTCATAGGACATCGTGACCCCATGCTCACCTTTATTGGAAGCCAGCGTCACAGTCGTCGGTTCCGGCGTTTTGAAAATGATGGCATCATTCAGGAAGAGGTCCCTTTGTAATGGGATTGTGTTCTGTTCCACTTCAACCGTTTTGTCTGCTGCAAGATAAGGGCCATTCAGGAACAGGCGCTGGCGGGAAGTTTCCGGAGTCATCTTGATGTAGTAATCCTCGAATGTTTCCCCTTCCGTCAACGGCACATTGAAGCCTGGGTGTCCTCCAATCGAGAAATACATCTTGTTGGCATCAAGGTTCTTCACTTTGTAGCTGATCGACAATTGACTCTCGAACAATTGATAAGTCAACTGCAGTTCAAATGAAAATGGATAAACATCTTTGAAATCACCATTCGGCGCAAGGATGAAGGTAATGCTGTCGGTCAAACGCTCATGCACCGAAAATTTTGAATCGCGCGCAAATCCGTGTTGCCCCATTTTATACGTTTTATCGTTGTGTCGGAAAGTATCATCCTTCAGGCGTCCAACAAAAGGGAACAAGATCGGCGCATGTCTGTTCCAAACTTTTTCATCAGCCTGCCAAATATATTCGATGCCGGTTTTCTTTGCGATTACACTGGTGATTTCTGCACCTTTATCCTTTACGGTTACCGTAAGGTGCTTGTTTTCGATTACAAACTCCATGACATTTCCCCCTAGTTTGGCTTTACACCATTTTGCTTACTGATCATTTTTTGGATACAAAGCCCCTTTTAAAGCATCAAGCAATTCTGCAGAACCGACTCTGATGAACGTTCCCTTCATGCCGAGCGATCTCGTCTCGAGAATGCCGGCTGATTCCAGTTTTCTTAAGGCGTTCACAATCACGGAACGCGTTATATTTTTTTCTGCCGCAATTTTTGATGCGGTTATTCGTTCCTCCAAGGATGGAAAAGTCTCAAAGATCGCTTTGACCGCCTCCATTTCGCTGAAGGACAGCGATTTTATGGCGATCTGGATCAGTGTGGTCACGCGCGTTGCTTCTTGCATGCGCAAATTGATGGCATGCAGCAATTCGATGCCGATAACGGTGGCACCATGTTCGGCAAGGATCAGATCGCTGCTGTCAAAGACGGGAAACAAACGTGCCAACACCAAGCTCCCTAAGCGCTTGCCGGAAGCGAAAATCGGAACGATCGTTGTGACACCCGTAATGAACAGGTCCCTGCTCTCGATCGGAAAGGCCGTAAAATCGGATTCGATGCCGATGTTAGCGGTCGTCTGAAACAACGCAGACAGATTGTGGGCATACTGCTCCGGAAATTTCTTGTCCTCCAGCATTTGCTTGATGCGGGCATTGTTGATATCGGTCGCCTCGCTGTAGCCCAACAGATTGCCGGACAGATCGATCAGATACGTGTTGGCGCTTAGTATGTCGCCGAGCACGCTCGCCATTTCCGTAAAAGGTAATGCCGTCGCTTCGTCGCTGACAGCAACAAAGCCCCCTTCTTTTTGCAGCATGTAGTTGATCCTTCTCAACTTTTCTAATAATTCGTCCATGTTTCCCCCCTACAATCATCCATCAGAAAATATCCGCAAGGTTCATCCAACCTAAAGGGGATTTTTTTTGCTTAAAGGATATATCTTCTTAAATCTTTGTTTTCTACAATCTTCTCAAGTTTCTCATCCACATAATGTTCTGTTATCGTGATGTCTGTCCCGGGAATTTCGGAAGCTTCAAACAGCAGATCCTCCAGCAATTTTTCCATAATCGTGTGCAGCCTTCTGGCACCGATATTATCGTTTTCCTGGTTGACTTCTGTCGCGATGACGGCCATTTTCCGGATGGCTTCCTGGGTGAAGGTGATGTTGACGTCCTCCGTTGCCAACAGAGCGATGTATTGCTTCAGCATCGCATTGTTGGGCTCGGTAAGGATCCGGACGAAATCATCTTCCGTGAGGTCGTTCAATTCTACCCGGATCGGGAAACGTCCTTGCAGTTCGGGAATCAAATCGCTTGGCTTGGAGACGTGAAACGCACCTGACGCGATGAAGAGGATGTGGTCCGTTTGGATAGCCCCATACTTGGTGGAAACTTGGCTGCCTTCGACGATCGGAAGGATATCCCGTTGCACACCTTCCCGCGACACTTCGCCGGTGTTTTGTGACTTGGAAGTGATTTTGTCGATTTCATCGATAAAAATGATGCCGTTGGTTTCGGCCAACTTCAAAGCTTCCTGGGAAATATCATCCTTGTTGACCAATTTGTCGGTTTCTTCCTGCACGAGCACCTCGATGGCATCTTCGACTAAAAGCGTCCGCTGGGTCTTCTTTTTCGGCGTCATGGATTCGAATGCCGACTGCAGCATCATCATTTGTTCGTTGTTCCCGCCACCTAGTGGATTGGCTTGTTTTTCCTCCACTTTTATGGAGACTTCACGTTTGTTCAACAAGCCTTTGCGCAATTGTTCGATGATTTCCGCTCTGCTCTGGGCGATTTCCGCAGTTACGTCTTCGGTTTCCTCTTCCTGATTTTCCGGCAGAGGCATTCCCAGGTTTTTGAACATATTTTGCCAGTCATTCATGCCTTCCTGTTTGGGCTTGGCTTTTTTGATCCCCGGCTTCATGATTTTGGCCAGGCGTTGCAAAGCCGCTTCATAGGCTTTGGTATACACGTCGCCGCGTTTTTGTTTTTCGACGATCTGGATAGCGTTCTCCACAAGGTCGCGGACCATCGATTCGACATCACGGCCGACATAGCCGACTTCCGTGAATTTGGTTGCCTCGACCTTAACGAAGGGTGCTTCGACCAACAGCGCCAAGCGTCTCGCCAACTCCGTCTTGCCTACTCCAGTCGGGCCAATCATCAGAATATTTTTCGGAGTCACCTCTTTTTGCATATCTGTGTCCAGTTGTTGCCTCCGGTAGCGATTCCGCAAAGCGACAGCAATTGCTTTTTTGGCTGCATCCTGGCCAATGATATAGCGGTCGAGCTCCTTGACGATTTCTCTTGGTGTTCTGTTGTGCTGTTCCTTCATTATACTAGCCACCTATCTAAAATTCTTCAACAATAATGTTGTCGTTAGTAAATACGCAGATTTCTGAGGCAATCTTGAGACTTTCATAGGCGATTTCTTTTGCAGAAAGCTCGGAGCCTCTTCGCTTTAAGGCTCTTGCTGCAGCCAAGGCATAATTCCCGCCTGAGCCAATCGTAAGGATCCCGTCATCCGGTTCAATGACTTCCCCGCTTCCGGAAACGAGCAGCATCTGCTCATTGTTCATGACGATCAGCAACGCTTCCAGCTTCTGAAGGGCACGATCACCACGCCATTCTTTAGCCACTTCGATGGAGGCACGCAACAGGTTGCCTTTGTATTGATTGAGTTTCTCTTCAAATTTATCTTCTAGGGTGAAAGCATCGGCTACACCGCCAGCGAAACCGACGATGACTTCATCATGATAGATGCGTCTGATTTTTTTGGCGGTTCCTTTCATGATGACGGATTCGCCCATCGTCACCTGACCGTCTCCCGCCATGGCTGAACGTCCGTTGTGCTGCACTGCACATATTGTTGTCATATGGTATTCCCCCTATTTCTTGCTGTCCCGTTTCGCCCGTGGATGGAATTGGTTGTAATTCCGTTGCAAGGCGTCTTTCGTTACATGTGTATAGATTTGAGTGGATGACAGGCTGGCGTGTCCCAGCAGTTCCTGCACGGTCCGCATATCCGCCCCGTTATTCAGCATATCGGTCGCAAAGGTATGCCGCAGCATATGCGGATGCAACGTCCCGGTCAAACCTGTTTTTTTCATGATCTGTTTCAGTATGTATTCAATGCCGCCTGCTGTAAGCGGATCGCCCAATCGATTCACAAAGAGATAATCATGGCTGCGTTGGTGCTTTGACATCAATTCTGACCGGGTCATTTCCAGGTACTCTTGGATGGCTGCGGCAGCATAATGCCCGAACGGTACATAGCGCTCTTTATTTCCTTTTCCGAAAATCAGAATGACGCCCAAGTCGAAGGAAATATCCTGTAGCTTGATGTTCTTGCATTCGCTGACGCGGATTCCGGTTGCATACAACAACTCCACCAATGCCCGGTTCCGATAATCCAGTACTTCGGTCCCTTCTGCTGCACGCAAGAGTTTTTCCAATTCTTCTTCGTACAGATACTGCGGCAGACGCAACTGCTTTCTCTTGAAAGAGATATAGGATAAAGGGTTTTCATCCAGAAGGTCATTGCGGATCAAGAAGTGATAGAATCCCCTCAAGCTCGACAACGTGCGCGAAATGGTGTTTCGGCTCAGTTTTTGTTCATCCAAAAAACTCAGATACAGACGGACATCATACAATTGTACCGCCATTAAGTCGCTGGTTCCACTTTCTTCGAGAAAGGATTCGAATTTTTTTAGGTCAAACAGATAGGCTTTGACCGTTTCGTCGGAATAGCGCCGTTCAATTGCCAAATAGTTTATGAATCGATCAATTAATTCTTGATTAGACAAAAAAATCCCTCCAACATCTTATGACTAAATTTATCACAATGTTGGAGAGATTTCAATGTAAGCTAACGAACTTAAATCGTTTGCACGAATTCATCAAGGGCAGCCAACGCTTTATCGGCTATCATTTGGTTTTTGATTTGTTTATCACGGATTTTCTTGCCCCCCAACGGTTCGATGATGCCGAAGTTGGCGTTCATCGGTTGGAAGTGTTTGCTGTCCGTATTCGTTATGTAGTGCGACATGGCACCAATCATCGTTTCTTTCGGGAAGACGACACATTCCTGCCCGTTCGCCATTCGGGCGGCATTAAGGCCCGCCAACAAGCCGCTGGCGGCACTCTCGACATATCCTTCCACGCCGGTCATCTGGCCAGCGAAGAACAGATCGTCGCGTTTTTGGCTCTGATAGGTGGAGCGCAGAATTTTTGGAGAGTTGAGGAACGTATTCCGGTGCATGACACCATAACGCACGATTTCAGCATTCTCCAATCCCGGGATCATCTGCAGGATCCTCTTCTGCTCTCCCCATTTCAGGTGCGTCTGGAAACCAACGATGTTGTACAAGGAGCCCGCAGCATTGTCCTGACGGAGCTGCACAACTGCGTAAGGCATCTTTCCGGTCTTTGGATCCTCAAGACCTACCGGCTTCATCGGACCGAACAGCAGCGTTTTTTCGCCTTTTGAGGCCATCACTTCGAAAGGCATGCAGCCATCGAAGTATTTTTCCTTTTCGAATTCCTCCAGCGGGGCCACTTCAGCAGCGATCAGTTCGCGATAGAACGATTCGAATTCCGCTTTTGTCATCGGACAGTTCAGGTAGGCGGCTTCGCCGTTGTCGTAACGCGACTTCAAGTATACCTTTTCCATATTGATACTGTCTTTTTCCAACACCGGTGCGGCGGCATCATAGAAGTACAAGCCTTCCATCTCAATAAAGCTTTGGATCGATTGGCTCATTGGTTCAGAAGTCAACGGGCCTGTCGCTACCACTGTGATCCCTTCCGGCAATGCCGTCAGTTCATCCAGGTGGATCGTGATATTGGGATGAGCTTCCAATGTTTGCGTCACGTAGGCCGAAAAATTGTCGCGATCAACGGCCAAAGCTCCGCCTGCCGGCAGAGCTGTCGCATCAGCCGCTTTGATGATCAGGGAATTCAGATGACGCATTTCTTCCTTTATCAATCCCGCGGCGTTCGTGACTTGGTTCCCCCGCAGCGAATTGGTGCAGACCAATTCCGCGAAACCTGAAGTATGGTGGGCAGGCGTCATCTTTTTGGGTCTCATCTCATAGAGATCGACCTGGATGCCCTGCTCCGCTATTTGAAAAGCCGCTTCGCTTCCAGCTAAGCCGGCTCCGATTACGGTAACTGATTTATCTGTCATAGGATGCCTCCATAACGTTATTTCTGTACATCTTCCTCATATTCACAATGACTGCATTTCACTTGGATGCCGCCCTTGACCTTCTTCTCAACCAGATAATGTTGACATTTCGGGCAATCGCGGCCGATCGGTTTGTCCCACGAAATGAATTCGCACTCTGGATACTGATCGCAGCCATAGAATATCCGGTTCTTCTTGGATTTCCGTTCGATGACCTCGCCTTTGTGGCACACAGGGCACGTCACGTTGATTTTCTTCACGATCGGTTTCGTGTTCCGGCATTCCGGGAAATTGCTGCACGCATAGAACTTTCCGAATCTGCCGATTTTGATGACCATCGGATGTCCGCATAATTCGCAATCGAATCCGGCAGGTTCATCTTTGATCTCAATTTTTTCAATCTCGACTTCCGCTTTCGCCAATTCTTCGGCGAAGGGCTTGTAAAAACGATCAACTACTTTGACCCATTCCATATTACCCTCTTCGACACTGTCCAGGTCCTGCTCCATTCCGGCGGTGAAGGAAATGTTCACGATGTCCGGGAAATAGGTGGAGATCAAACCATTGACGATCGTACCCAATTCGGTTGGCTCAAAACGTTTTGCCGTCACTTTTACGTAATAGCGTTTCTGGATCGTTTCGATCGTAGGCGCATAGGTCGAAGGTCTTCCGACTCCATTCTCCTCCAGAGCCTTGATGAGCGTCGCTTCCGAATAACGGGCCGGCGGTTGCGAGAAATGCTGATTCGGTTCGATGTCCTTCGAGAAGACAGTGTCGCCGACAGCCATTTCCGGCAGAAGGTTGTCTTTTTCTTTGGCGGTGCCTTCAACGTAGACTTTGCGGTAACCGGCAAAGTTTTCTTTGGAACCCGTCGCCCGGAACATGACGTCCTCGTGCTTGAGGTCCACCTTCATCGTATCGAAGACCGCTGGCGTCATCTGACTCGCCAAAAAGCGCGCCCAGATCAATTGATACAATTTGAACTGGTCTTTCGTCAAAAAGGCTTCGATTTCGCTCGGCACTCTTAAAACGCTGGAAGGACGGATGGCTTCATGCGCATCCTGGGCCGATGGAGCCTTTTTGTTTTCGCGCTGTTTTTCGATGGCATATTCCGGACCGTATGTGCCCGTGATGTATTCATGCGCTTCCTCTATCGAACCGGCCGACACACGTGTCGAGTCCGTTCGCATGTAGGTGATCAAACCTACGGAGCCTTCTTTGCCGAGTGGAATCCCTTCATAGAGTTCCTGTGCGATCATCATCGTTTTCCGCGTACGGAAATTCAGTTTGTTGGCGGCTTCCTGTTGAAGACTGGAGGTCGTGAACGGCTGAGCCGGGTTGCGTTTTTGCTGTTTCTTCGTTACATCGGAAATCTCAAAAACATTGGAAGTGATCTTTTCGAAAACCGCATCCGCTTCCTCTTTAGTCTTCAGCTTCAGCTTTTTCCCGCCCAAGCCATAAAAGGCTGCCTGAAAAACATGTTTGTCCTTCAGGAATGTGCCATCGATCGTCCAGGATTCCACAGGTTCGAACCCGGCAATCTCTTCTTCGCGGTTGACGATCAGTTTTAGGGCAACGGATTGGACCCGTCCGGCACTCAAACCCTTTTTGACTTTCTTCCATAGTATGGGTGAAATCGAGTAGCCGACCAGACGATCCAATATCCTTCGGGCTTGCTGGGCTGAGACAAGATCCATATTGATTGGTCTCGGATTTTTTAATGCTTCTTTAACTGCATCTTTGGTTACTTCATTATAAACGACGCGGATATTGTCTGCGGGGTCCAAGCCCAACAAGTGAGCGAGGTGCCACGAGATGGCTTCCCCTTCTCTATCCGGGTCGGAAGCCAGATAAATTTTTTCTGCCTTATGTCCATATTTTTTCAATTCTTTAATCAGGTCGCCTTTACCACGAATGGAAATATAATCCGGCTGATAGTCATTTTCGATATTGATTGCCATGCGACTCTTTGGTAAATCGCGCAAGTGGCCTTTACTTGCTACCACTTTATAGTTTCTGCCAAGGTACTTTTCTATCGTCTTGGCTTTGGTAGGTGATTCCACGATGACTAAATATTTATAAGCCAAAGAAACGACTCCTCTCAACGAAATATTTGTATGTATATTTCTGTCATTTAAATCGTTTCTCATCTTATGCCATAAACTAGGTGTTTGTCAAATGGAAGTTATTTCCTAGGTGCTTCAGTTCCACTGGGTTTTCATTTCTTCGAGCACATCATTCGCGTTCAAAACGCAGGCTGCACCGGCCTTTATCAATTGATTGGTACCGACACTGAGGCGGCTGGTAATATTTCCGGGAACCGCATAAACATCCCTGTTTTCCTGCAACGCCAAATTCGCGGTTATGAGGCTGCCGCTGTTTTCCGTCGCTTCGATGACCAACGTCGCCAACGAAAGGTTTGCGATCAGACGATTGCGCATCGGAAAATGAAAACGTTCCGGTTTCGAGCCTAAAGGATATTCGCTGATGACAAGCTGCTTTTCCATCATTTGCCGTTGCAGCGCAGCATTTTCTCTTGGGTAAGTGACATCCAGACCTGACCCGATTATGCCGATTGTGGCGCCGCCGTATTCGATGGTACAGGAATGAACCATTTGATCGATTCCTTTGGCGAGCCCACTTACCAGCGTAACGCCTTCCGAAACCAACGGTGGGATCATTTCGTCCATCACTGCTTTTCCGTATGCAGTCGGACTGCGGCTGCCGACGATGCTCAAACAAGGCTGCTCCAATAAACGGATATTTCCAGCATAGAATACAACAATAGGCGGCAGATAGCTGTTCAGCCAGCCCTCCGGATAACCATTGTCCAGAATTGTCAAAATCTGGATATTTTTGACCCGATAAAGTTCTTTCAGCTCTTCAAAAGGCCTCTTGAAGTATGCAGTCTCCAATGACAGCTTCAACTTCTGTTGTTTGGTTTCATTGGTTGTCGGCACATAGCTATTCACGATTTCTTCTATTGAATAGAAAGGATCCCTCATCCAAGACAAGTGCAGATGCTTCATAAAATTCGGCGTGCATACGCCCGTCATTGCATGATAAATCAACTTATCCCGGATCGTCAGATCCTCGCGGTTCATTTCCATAAAAAAACTCCTTTGCATACCATCTGTTAAGATAATACGAAAGGAGTTGGATTCTGCTTTTTGAATTGTAAAATTTTGATGAAATAGAGAATGTCATCCGGGGAAGTCACCTTCTAACTAATCTCAAACGGGAATCTTCATTGGTCTCTCAACATGCTTTTGATCGGATCAAACGTCTTCCGGTGGATGGGTGTGATGCCATGAGTATCCAGGCCAGATAAATGCAGCTGGGTGCCATACCCGGCATTCTTCTCAAATCCGTAGTGTGGATATTGCAAAGCATACTCGGACATGAGGCGATCACGGTATACTTTTGCGACAATGCTGGCGGCTGCAATCGAGACTGATTTGGCATCACCTTTGATGATCGATTGCTGTTCGACAGGCAACGGAAGCTTCATGGCGTCGATGAGCAGGCTGTCCGGCTCTTGTTTCAAATTGGCGATTGCCTGCATCATCGCCAGTTTGGTGGCTTGATAAATATTCACGGCATCGATCGTTTCTGGTGAAATCAATCCGATGCCGACGTCGGCAATGGCCATGATCTGATCGTAAAGTTGCTCCCTTTTTTTGGCTGAGAGTTGTTTCGAATCATTGACCGGAAGGAAAGGGAGATCTAAAGGCAGAATGACTGCTGCAGCGACCACAGGGCCGGCTAATGGACCTCTGCCGACTTCATCGATCCCTGCGATAGCGAGACGGCCTTTTGACTTCAGTTCTTCTTCGAAGGACATCATCTGGACTTGCCGCTCTTTTAGGGCAAGGACGAGTTGATAATTCCGTTCCCATGATTTGACGGCAGCTTGGACGCCTTTGCGGGAGTCGGCTCGGATTGCTTCCCAACGGTGATCATCAAAAGATTCGATCCCCTGCAATTGCTCCTTGATGGCAGCGATGCTCACTGGTTTGTTCATTCCGCTAAGCCCTCTTCAGCCTCCGCGGCCTTTACGGGAACTTGGTCCAACGTATACGGACCAAGTTTGCCGCCGCGAATATCAAAAATGATTTTTTCGCTTGCACGGCTGTAATCCTCTCCAAAACGCAGTTTCGTGGTCAATTCCATCAACAATTCCGGAACCTCTCCTTCGAATTCTTTTTCGTCCACCTTATAGAATGCCTGCAATCTGCCCGGATAATGCTGCATAAAATGACGCAATGCAAATAATGCGACGTCATCCTTATGGAAAACGGTATCCTTGATCGCTCCGGTCAGGGCAAGCTTTTGCCCGATCAGCTGGTCCTCGAACTTAGGCCAAAGTATCCCTGGCGTGTCCAGCAACTCGAAATCGCCGCCGATTTTCAACCATTGTTGGCCTTTGGTTACGCCGGGGCGATTGCCGGTCTGCGCGCGGTTCTTCTGCATCAGTTTGTTGATCAAGGTTGATTTCCCGACGTTCGGGATACCAAGGATCATCAAACGGATAGCACGGGGTTTGACGCCCTTATTGATCATCGCTTGCGTTTTGTGGGCCATCATCTCTTTCAGTTCTCTTTTGATATTCTCTACATCTTTATTGTTCAGCGTCGACATCGAAACGGCCCGTTGCGCTTTCTTATCCTGCTTGAAGTATTCAACCCAGTCTTTGGTGGCTGTCTTATCCGCAAGATCGGCTTTGTTAAGGACGATCAATCTTGGTTTGTTTCCGATGATGTCATCTATCAAAGGGTTACGGCTTGATACCGGCAGGCGCGCGTCCAGCAACTCAATCACCAAATCGACCATTTTTAATTTTTCCAACGCTTCACGTTTCGCTTTTGCCATGTGGCCTGGGAACCATTGTATTAACATATTGACACTTCCTTTTCTGAGTAAATCCTTTTGCTTCCATTCAAGACAAAACACAAGTGCAAATACACTTGTGTGCGGTTGTCCCTTTATTCTTCTGCACCATTGTCATCAATGATGCCTATTTTATTCAGCGGCCATAATCTTAAATCTGCCGTTCCTTCGATCTGTGCTGCCGGGATGAACCCGAAAACACGACTGTCTTTGGAAACGGTGCGGTTATCTCCCAGAACGAAATACATATCTTCCGGGACGGTTGCTTCCCCAGTCAGGCTGAAGAGCGTGAAATCCCCGGTCAAAGCTTGATCTGAATCTTCTCTCAGCGCCTCAAGGTAGTGCTCCTCGATTTTTTTGCCGTTGATGTAAAGCTCATCCTGGAAATAAGTGATTTCGTCACCGGGTAGCCCGATGATGCGCTTCACATATTCTTCATCGGTCCCGTCAGGAGCAGGGAAAACCACGATATCAAAACGATTGATTTCCGCCAATTTGTTCAGGATCAGCCGGTCTCCGGTTTCTAAAGTCGGCACCATCGAATCGCCGACAACTTGGAAGGGATAAAACAAATAAGTCCGGATGACAAGGAACAGCACAAAGGCGATTACCACCGAAAGGATAAGATTGAGCGCTTCCCGCAAGAAACTGCCTCGGTTTTCTGGTTGGATTTCTTTCTTTTGATCGACCCCGAATCTTTCATTCCTTGAAACAAAACCTGAGTCTTGGTCGTCATGATTTTTATTGCCAAATGACATCGAATCACCCTTTCTTATAAATCCAGTTGGTACTTAGTTTTCAATAAATCCAAAATCTTCAAGTGGATAGTACACCATCGCCGCTTTTCCGGCTATATCAGCCTGCGCTACAAAACCGAATATCCGGCTGTCCCTGCTGCGCACACGGTTATCACCCAACACAAAATAACTGCCTTCCGGGACCGCCTCCATTCCTGTCAAGGACAGCAAATCAAAATCCGAAGTGAAAACATCCATCCCCTGCTGCTTCTCTGTCCCCAGAAAAGACTCTTCAACAGGCTCGCCATTCAGGTACAGTTGATCCTCGCTGTAAGCTAAAGAATCGCCCGGCAATCCGATGACCCGCTTAATGAGCGTTTGCCCTTCTTCATTGCTGAAGATGATGATATCAAAGCGATCAATGTGCGAAAACGTCTCATATAGGAGATAGTTTCCCTGGGCCAGCGTAGGACTCATGGAATCGCCTTCCACTTTCAGTGGAATGAATACAAAAAAACGGATGATGATCACCAATAGCATGGCAAAAATGATCGCCTTCATCCAATCCCAGATGCCATCCTGCATCTTTTTATCAACTTTCATCGGTATCAACCTTTTTGGTTATAGAATGTGCTAAAACAACACTCATAGTTTAGCACATTTTGCGCATAAAAAGAATCGCAACCGGTCCAAAGACGAATATTACAAGCAACACCAAAAAGGTTTGGCACTTCGTAAGAGCTGCCAAACCTTTCGGATTATTCGTTCCCAATCAATATTTCTACAGCCTTATCGTACTGTGTATCGTTCTCCGTAAGAACTTCCCGCAATTGTTCGACTATCGCTAATGCAGTGTCACCCGTCACGATACCGGTTGTTTCCAGCTCATTCGCAGCTTGGAATGACGCTACTTGCTCGACAGTATCTTCATCGTAATAACCGTCCGCTTCGACGGCGTAGCCGATAGCATTCAGCATCGCTTCGACATTCTTGACCTCTTCCGAAACTGTTCCTTCTTCATAGGTCGCAGTGGAATCGATGATTGTCAATGTAGCGTACTCCGGAAGCGCGACTTCGTAGTCGACTGCAATCCCTTTTTCGTGTATCCAGTTGCCGTTCGGTGTCAACCACTTCGCGACCGTCAATTTCAATTCGCTGCTTTCGGTCAAAGGATACACTGTCTGCACAGTCCCTTTACCGAAGGTCGTTGTCCCGATCAATGGGATTTCCGATGATTCCTGCAGTGCCCCCGCGACGATTTCCGAAGCGCTGGCGCTTCCTTCATCGACAAGCAGGACGGTTGGTTCGGTTATCTTGAAATCTCCGAATTCGCTTGCGCTTGCCACTATTTTATTTGGATCGGCATCTTTCTCTTGCGTCTGCATGATGACGTCTCCGTCGCTAAGGAACATATTGCTGATTTTCAGAGCTTGATCCAACAAGCCACCCGGATTTTGTCTGAAATCGAACACAAAGGATGTGGCTCCCTGGGTGCGCAAATCCGTTACAGCACTGACGATGTCGTCATAGGTCGGTGTGGAGAAACTGGAGACATGGACAATGCCGATTTCCGGATGTTCTTCATCGATTTCAAATGTCACCGTTTCGATCGGAATCGTGTCCCTGACGATGTTCACCTTAAAGGTCTGATCACCTCGGACTATTTCCAGAACCACTTCACTGCCCTTTTCGCCCCGGATCAGAGCGACTGCTTCACTAGCTGTCAGGCCTTGCAATGCCTGACCATCCGCACTAAGGATGATGTCATTCGGCAATAGTCCAGCTTTTTCGGCTGGAGAGCCTTTGATCGGAGAAACAATGACGATTTGCTGATTCAAGGACATTATTTCAGCTCCGATACCTTCAAATGAGGCGGAAATCGTCTCATCCAAGTTATCGCTCGCTTCTGTATTCAAGTATTGACTGTAAGGATCGCCGACTGCTTCCACCATGCCGCTCAAGGCGCCTTCAATCAGGTCTTCTCCATCGACACCTTCGACATAATTGTTGAGCAGCGTCTGATAGACGGCTCCGATCCGGTCCGCTGCAGCTGCATCCAATGTCGAACTGTTTGTCCCTTGAATGATCTCCTCAGTGGATGGAAGCGTGACGCTTCTCCCGATCCACGCATACGTCCCGCCTATTGCCGCAGCAGCGACGATAAGCAAGGAAAGGAAATAGAAGGAGAGTTTGATTCCGCGTTTTTTGCCGTTTTTTAGTTTATGCCCGTTGTTGCCCATTCACACTACTCCTCTTTACGATTATAAGATAGATTCTAAAGCAACGAGCATCATGTCGTCGAACGTTGTCTCACGCTCTTCGGCAGTTGTTTCTTCCCCGGTCAGGATATGATCGCTGATCGTCAATAAAGCCAACGCTTTCCGGTTGTATTTGGCGGCCAGCAGGTACAGACCCGCAGCTTCCATTTCTACCGCCAGAACACCATAGTCAGCCAATTTCTGTTTATCCAACTCTTCATTGTAGAAGCGGTCCGAGGACAGGACATTGCCGACATGGACGGATAATTTCCGTTCCTTCGCGACCATATAGGCATTGTGCATCAGTTCAAAGTTGCAGATCGGCGCAAAGTTGACTTGGCCATTGAATGTATTGCTTACGACGCTGGAATCTGTTGTCGCTCCTTGAGCAATGACGATGTCGCGCACATGGATATCTTTTTGGATTGCCCCTGCCGAACCGACCCGGATCAGATTCTGCACATTGTACTCAGTGATTAGTTCGTTGGCGTAGATCATGATGGAAGGCAAGCCCATGCCTGTGCCTTGGACAGAGACGCGTTTCCCTTTGTATGTCCCGGTGTAACCAAACATGTTCCGGACCGAATTGTACTGCTCGACATCCTCCAGGTAAGTCTCCGCAATGTACTTCGCTCTTAATGGGTCGCCCGGCAACAAGACTGTATCCGCGATTTGCCCAGGTTTTGCTGCGATGTGTGTACTCATTTCATTTCCTTCTTTCTTTATCTAATTTCTGTTCCTCTCGACGTATACGTCAAACAACTCATCAAAGACGGACATGAACTCCGTGTACTCTCCGCTCAACTCCAGGTAATCGGCAAGTTCGTGGTAATCGGTCATTTGCTTCGGAAACCCGATTCGCGAATGCTGTTTTGTCGTCTTTTTTATATGGGTCTCTATACGTGAGAATGAAAAGGTAAAAAGATTGTCTCATAAATTAGGCCTCTTTCTATTCTATCAAATTTTCTGTTGGTATGGTTACTTCAAATGAATATTCTTTCGTCTCTTTATCGATGGAAAGCAAACGGATGGTACTTTCTTTCGGAAGGTCCATGCTGGCCAAATTCATCAGCACCGTTTCCGAGTCTGCATCCAAGTTGACGAATGCAGGCAGCGTCAAAAATTGAGCCAAAAGACTCAAGGCTTCTTTTTCAGGCAAAGACAACCCGCCCAGGGAAATATCCGTCACCTTCATTTGCAGATTGCCGTCCGTTGTCGCATGCGGCTCCCCTGACAAAGCAAAAGGGATTGAAAGACCCAACAGCACCGTTTCGCCTTTTAAAGTCACCACATCTGTCATTGTCACTGAATAGCCAGCCAGGCTCTCTTCGGATTTCATATATTCGTTGGCGATGACCGCCAATTCGGTATTGCTCAGGGAAACTCCGATCGAAAGCTGATCCTCCGATTGCGCCGTGACTTGTGCGTCAGTTTCAGATTGAGCGGGTTGATCCATCGTGATTTTCGAGAATAGCCAAACCACCGCGATGACTAGCACGAGCGACAATGTGACGAAAGCAATTTTCCATGGATTCGGGCTTTTTTTCGCACTTCTTTGTTGATTGGTTCCCATTCTGTTCGCCCCTTTCAAAATATTCCCGTGAAACCTTCTGTCGTTTTCAGGTGGGAGAGATACTGCTATTTTCTTAAATCTTACCATTTAATGTGCTATAATGCATTCAGAAGGACGTTGTTGGAGACTGTTTTTTTAATTGGCCAAAAAACAATTGCTTACAGGCAACAAGGAGGAATGAATGTGACTACTTTTCCGCAAACAGAAGGCAGACGCAAAATCATCGTAAACGAAGTGTTGAATGCCGTAACACATGGAATCGGAACCTTGCTAAGCATCGCAGGATGCGTCTTACTCATTTTGAAGGGGTCCCAATCAGGAAACGTTACAGAGGTCGTTGCTTATGCCATTTATGGTGCTTCGATGATTTTGCTTTTTCTGTCGTCGACGCTCTATCACAGTTTCAGTATGACCCGGTTTCAAAAAATTTTCCGCTACATCGATCACGCAGCCATATATTTGTTGATTGCAGGGACGTATACACCGTTTTGTTTGATTGCGGTCCGTAACGGCCAAAGCAGAGCCTTGTTCATTGCCGTTTGGGCAATCGCAATCATCGGCATTATCCTGAAGATCTTTTTCGTCGGAAAATTCAACGGAATTTCCACTCTCTTATACTTGGGTATGGGATGGATGGCGCTGTTCATCATTCAACCGATGTACCAGACACTCGGCCTGAACGGCATTGTGCTCATCGGTTTGGGCGGTTTGAGTTACAGTTTGGGGACTATTTTTTACTCGAACAAAAAATATGGCTTTATGCATGTCATTTGGCACCTCTTCGTTTTGGCAGGCGCCGCTTTCATGTACTTCGGCATCTTGTTGTACGTCTAAAAAATCAAAAAACACAAAAAGTGGGCTGACTCCAAAAACATTGGAGTCAGCCCTTTTTGCTTATTTAACCCGTTTGAATACTTTGAACTCATGCTCGTAGCGGTTTTTATCGTCGACAACGCCTAAGGTTGACGAGGCTAATTCCCACTCGTTCCAGTCTGTTGTCGGAAAGTAAGTGTCCCCGTCAAAGTCGGCATGTATGACGGTCTGGTACAGGATATCCGCGAAAGGCAGGAACAGCTCAAAAATCTCGCTGCCGCCGATGATGAAAAGCGTGTCCTCTGCATTATTCAGCGCCAATACCTTATCCACTTCATGGAGAACGGTAACCCCCGGATGCGAGTAGTCGGTTTGCCTTGTGAGGATGATGTTCTCTCTTCTTGGCAGCGGGCGCGACCCCATCCCCTCGAACGTTTTTCTGCCCATCACGATTTTGTGGTTCAGTGTTTTTTCTTTGAAATACTTCAGATCATTCGGCAGGTGCCAAGGCAATGTGCCGCCTTTTCCGATGATTCCGTTGTCGTCTTCAGCCCATAATAATGCGATCATCTTATGTTTTGCCGCGCAGCCGAGCCAACGCCCGGAACTATCAGGACCCTAAGCGGATCCTGATGGCGGCAACCTCCTTTTCCTCGGTGTGATGAAAATTTATACAGCGATCGGTGCTTTTATGCCCGGGTGGCTCTCGTAGCCTTCCAGGACGATATCTTCTTTTTCCATTTCAAAAATGGATTTCTCTGGATGCTTCAGCACCAGCTTGGGCAAAGCGAAAGGCTCTCTGGAAAGCTGCAGCTCGATCTGTTCGATATGATTCAGATAAAGATGGGCATCCCCGAATGTGTGAATGAATTCCCCGACTTCAAGACCTGTTTCATTTGCAATCAAATGCGTCAACAAGGCGTAGCTGGCTATGTTGAATGGTACTCCCAAAAAGATATCCGCGCTTCTTTGGTACAGTTGGCAGCTGAGCTTTCCATCCGTCACATAGAATTGGAACAGGGTATGGCAAGGCGGCAAGGCCATTGAAGGGACGTCTTCCGGATTCCAGGCCGAAACCATCAACCTTCTTGAATCAGGGTTCGTCTTAATCATTTCGATGACATCGCTTATCTGATCGATGAATTCCCCTTGGGTCGTTTTCCAGCGGCGCCATTGGGACCCATAAATGTTGCCCAATTCCCCGTGTTTGGCCGCAAAGGCCGCATCAATCAAAATCGCTTCCCGGAATTTGGCCATTTCGGCATCATAGATTGCTTTGAAGCCCACTTCCTTCAGGACCCGGTGACCGAAGTCATCCATATTCGGTCCTGTGTAATCTGCTGATTTCACATAGCGCTCGAATGCCCATTCATCCCAGATGTGGTTGTTGTTTTCCAACAAGTATTTGATGTTCGTGTCACCCTTCAGGAACCACAGCAGTTCACTCTTGATGAGGCCGAAAGCGACTTTTTTGGTCGTCAGAATCGGGAAGCCTTCCGCCAGGTCGAAACGCATTTGATGGCCAAAGATGCTTTTCGTGCCGGTTCCGGTACGGTCGTGTTTCGTCGCGCCTGTTTCCAGGACGGTTCTTGCTAAATCCAAATATTGTTTTGTCATCTTTGTTCTCCTATGTACATTAATCTTTGGCAAATTGGCTGAGATATTCCCAGCGTTCCCATTTTTCGGCAAGCGCAGCTTCCGTGTTGTCCAGGTCCTGTTGCAATTGGGTCAAATTTTCAAAGTTCGAAGCATTTTCGGCCATCGCGCTCTGCAATGTCTGCCCTTTTTCCTCAAGTGCGGCAATGTCGTCCTCGATTGTTTCCCATTCCTTCTGCTCCAAGTAGGTCCATTTAGTCTTTTCCGTGACCGCATCCTGAGACGCGACAGGTGCTGCTGCTTTTTTATTTTGCTGTTTAGCGGTTTCGCTGTCCTTTTGACTGGATACCAGCAAATATTCGCTCATATCACCAAAGAATACGCCCGGTTTGCCTTCATCATTCAGGATCAACAGCTTGTCGGCCACTTTATCCAAGAAATAGCGGTCATGTGAAACGGTGATGACGGCTCCGCCGAAGCTGTTCAAGTAATCTTCCAATACCGTCAGCGTATCGATATCCAAGTCGTTCGTCGGCTCATCCATCAGCAGCACATTCGGTTTTGTCATCAGCAACTTCAACAAGTAAAGGCGGCGCTTTTCCCCTCCGGATAACGAACTGATTAGGCTGCCGTGCGTTTCGCGCGGGAAGAGGAACGTTTCCAGCATCTCCTTGACGCTGACGATGATGCCGTCGCTTAATTTCACCTCTTCCGCGATCTCCTGCAGATAGTTGATGACGCGCTTATCGTCAGGGAGCACTTCGGAAAGTTGTTTGTAATAGGCTATTTTGACGGTCTCTCCGATGATCAGATTCCCGCCGGCAATCTCTGTTTCGCCGGCCAACATATTCAGCAAGGTTGTCTTGCCTGCCCCATTCTTGCCGACGATGCCGATGCGATCGGTCGACTGGAATATATAGGAAAAATCGTTGAGAACCTGTTTGTCTCCCCCAAAAAGCGAGATATGTTCCAGATTGAAGACGCGTTTGCCCAAACGGGAACCATCCAATTGGATTTCGAGTTTGGCATCGGTCGTGCTTTGTTGCGTGACCTTTTCCAAATCCTCAAAACGGTGGATGCGTGCCTGTTGCTTTGTCGTTCTAGCCTTGGCGCCCTTGCGCATCCATTGCAGTTCGCTCTTGTACAATTTCAGCTGCTTCTCGTCCATCTTTTGCTGGATAGCGTCGCGTTCGCTCTTCTGAAACAAATAGTCTTCGTAGTTTCCAGTGTAAACTTCCAATCCGCCGTTCTTCAGTTCGATGATTTTCGTGACGGCATTCTCCAGGAAGTAGCGGTCATGGGTCACCAAAAGGACGGAGCCTTTGTATTGGGCAAGATAGTTTTCCAACCAAGTGATCGAATCCATGTCAAGATGGTTGGTCGGTTCATCCAACAACAACAGGTCCGGCGCTTGGATCAGCACTTGCGCCAAGCCAACGCGTTTCCGTTGTCCACCGGAAAGCTCGCCTACTTTTTTCGTGATGTCATCCAAACCCAACCGGTTCAGGATTGATTTGATCTGAACCTCTGTTTGCCAAGCATTTTGCGCATTCATGTCGGCTTCTGCCTTGCTGTATCGGTTCTGATAATCCGGATTTAGACTGTCGTTCACCAACAGTTCCAAAGCTTCCTCATAGGCGCGAACCGTCTTGATGATGGGCGCTTCGCCTTCATAGACCGCTTCAAAAACAGTCGATTCTTTGTTCAGTTGGGGTTCTTGAGCCAAGTAACCGACCCGATAATCGCTGGGCACGTCCAAGTTGCCGGCATCCGGTGTTTCGATTCCCGCAATGATCTCCAGCAAGGAACTCTTACCGGTTCCGTTCTGACCGATCAGGCCGATATGTTCGCCTTCACGAATCGTGAAGGATATTTTATTGAAGAGTGTCTTCATCCCGTAGGATTTTTCTAACTCGATGGCATTAAAATCTTTCATATGTCGCAATCATCCTTTGTTTTCAATCCATGTCGTTTTATGTTCAGGGATCTTGATAGTCTCTTGACATTGTAACATATCCGGCTGGGCTGCGGGACATTCAAGGCCCAAAAATCAAGCCCTATTTCAGAAGCGCTTTTCGTCAAAAAAATAGAGAGGTTTCCCACTCTATTTTTGCGTTTTTTATGAAATTAGAACAATCCGGTAACGATTCCGTCTTCGGTGACGTCCATGCGCAGAGCAGCCGGTTCTTTCGGCAGACCCGGCATGGTCAGAATATCCCCCGTCAACGCAACGACGAACCCGGCTCCGATTTTCGGAACAAAGGAGCGGATGGTGATGTCGAAGTTTTCCGGACGGCCGATCGCTTTCTGGTCATCTGACAAGGAATACTGTGTTTTTGCCATACATACAGGCAACCGATCCCAGCCATTCTTTTTGTACTGACGCAGTTGGTTTTTGGCTTCTTTAGAATAGATGACATTTTTGCCGCCATAGATTTTGGTGACAATCGTTTCGATTTTTTCTTCGATGCTGCTCTCTTCCGCCACATAAAGCGGAACGAAAGCCTTTGTGTTTTCGTCTATTGCTTTAACGACGGCGTTCGCCAACGCTTCTCCGCCTTCAGCGCCTTTTGCCCACACTGCTGTCTGGATACATTCGACTTCCTGATCCGCGCAAAGGCTGACGACTGCTTCGATTTCCGCTGCAGTGTCGTTCGTGAATTCATTCAGCGCCACAACGACAGGTACACCATATTGTTGCATGTTTTCGATGTGCTTCTGCAGATTTGCGAAGCCAGCTTTGACCGCTTCGACATTTTCGCCATTATTGAGGTCTTTCACCAACACGCCCCCGTGCATCTTCAACGAGCGCACGGTCGCCACGATCACGACTGCATCCGGGCTCTTGCCTAGTTGCGGTACTTTGATGTCCATGAACTTCTCAGCACCCAAGTCGGCTCCGAAACCGGCTTCCGTGATGACGTAATCGGCCAATTTCAAGGCTGTTTTGGTTGCCAATACGCTGTTGCAGCCGTGCGCGATATTGGCGAACGGTCCGCCATGCACAAATGCCGGCGTATGATACAACGTTTGGACGAGATTTGGCTCCAATGCATCCTTCATCAACAAGGTCAATGCGCCTTCCACTTTCAAGTCTCTGACAGTGACGGGCAGGCGATCAAACGTATAGCCGATAACAATATTGCCGATCCGGTTCTTCAGATCCGTCAACGAAGTCGATAAGCATAGGATTGCCATGATTTCGCTAGCTACAGTAATATCGAAGCCGTCCTGGCGGGGAACACCTTGGATCGGCCCGCCCAACCCGATGACGATGTTGCGTAAAGCACGGTCATTGATGTCCAATACGCGCTTCCAGGTGATCCGGCGTTGATCGATGTTCAAGGCATTTCCTTGTTGGATATGGTTATCGATCAAAGCTGATAAGGTATTGTTCGTCGCCGTGATGGCATGCATATCGCCAGTGAAATGCAGGTTGATGTCCTGCATCGGTTGCACTTGCGCATAACCGCCGCCCGCCGCTCCGCCTTTGACGCCCATCGTCGGCCCTAATGAAGGTTCGCGCATCGCGATCATCGCTTTCTTGCCGATACGCGTCAGCGCATCTCCCAAGCCGACTGTTACGGTTGATTTGCCTTCGCCAGCCGGGGTAGGATTGATGGCGGTGACAAGGATCAACTTGCCGTCTGCTTCTTCATTCAAGGAATTGATTTTCTTGATGTCCACTTTTGCCTTGTATTTTCCGTACAGTTTCAGATCATCTTCTGTTAGGGAAAGGGTTGCCGCTACTTCTTTGATCGGAAGCATCTCATTTGCTTGAGCTATCTCGATATCCGTCTTCAAAACCATCACTCCAAATTCTTCATGTTTACATACATTTTAGCACATAGACCTGAAGAAAGAACGTGTTTTATGGCCGTTTGATTGATAAAACTGCTTACATTTACCGCAAATCAAAAAATTCCAGAAAAGGAATTCAAGATGAAATCCCTTTCTGGAATATAGCTTATTGACGGATCAGGTAATCGAATGCGCCCAAAGCGGCAGTCGCTCCGGCACCCATCGAGATGATGATTTGTTTGTAAGCACTGTTTGTGCAATCTCCGGCAGCGAATACGCCTTCCAGATTGGTTGAACCATGGTTGTCGACGATGACTTCGCCACGTTCATTCAACGCAACGCCGGAATCCTTCAACCAAGCCGTGTTCGGAACCAATCCGATCTGAACGAAGACACCTTCAAGTGCGACGGTGTGCTCTTCATTCGTAGCGCGGTCCACGTAGGAGATGGCTTCCACTTGCTCGGTCCCGGTGATCGCTTTCGTTGCCACATTCGTTATAACTGTGACGTTCTTCAAAGCATGGACACGGTCCTGCAATACTTGATCAGCTTTCAATTCGGGCAAGAACTCCAGCACATATACGTGTTTCGCCAAACCGGCCAAATCGATCGCCGCTTCTATGCCGGAATTGCCGCCGCCGATGACAGCGACGTCTTTGCCTGCAAACAACGGACCGTCGCAATGCGGACAGTTGGTCACGCCTTTCGTGCGGAACTCTTCCTCACCGGGAACGTTGACATTGCGCCAATGCGTGCCGACTGTAAGAATAGCGGTCTTGGCTTTGAGCACTGCCCCGTTTTCCAGCTCGACTTCGATCAGGTCGTTTTTGCGGATACTTTTCGCGCGTTGGCCTTTCATGATGTCGACCTTGTACTGATTCACATGTGCCTCCACTTGCGCCATCAGCTTTGGTCCTTCCGTGTAAGGCGTCCCGATCATGTTTTCGATGCCGACAGTATCCATGACTTGTCCGCCGTAGGTCTCGACGACCATGCCGGTGTTGATGCCTTTTCGGGCAGCATAGATGGCCGCACTGTTGCCTGCGGGGCCTCCGCCTACAACCAGGACGTCGAAGATATCCTTATCGGAGAACTCATCCGCACTTGTCGGACCGGCAGCCTTATCGATCAATTGCTCGATCGTCATGCGGCCGCTGGCAAACTCTTCCCCATTAAGGAAAACAGTCGGAACAGCCATGATTTTCTTCGCTTCGATTTCATCCTTGAACATGCCACCCTCGATCATAACGTGGGAGATTTTCGGGTTCAGTACGGACATGATGTTCAATGCTTGGACAACATCCGGGCAGTTATGGCACGTCAAGCTGACATAGGTTTCGAAACGGAGCTCCTTGTCGATCGCTTTGATGCGCTTGATTATGCCGTCATCCACTTTAGGGGCTCTTCCGCCCACCTGCAGCAAAGCCAGGATAAACGAAGTGAACTCATGGCCCAACGGAAGACCGGCGAACGTAATGCCGCTTTCCGTTTCCGGACGAGTGATCGTAAAACTGGGCGTACGGGTCAAGGTTGCCTTTTCGAAGGTGATCTTCTCGGACATACCGGCGATTTCCTGCAAAAATTCGCTGACTTTGCCGGAATTTTCATCCTCGCCCAGACTGGCTTTGAAAACCACATCCGATTCCAACAGTTCCAGATATTGGCCGAGTTGCCCTTTGATTTCTGTATCTAATGCCATGGGAAGCCTCCTTAAATTTTACCTACCAAGTCCAAGCTAGGTTTCAACGTTTCCGCGCCTTCTTTCCATTTCGCGGGGCAAACTTCGCCTGGATGGGTGCGGACATATTGGCCTGCACGGACTTTGTCGATCAAACCGCTTGCGTCACGGCCGATGCCGTCAGCATTGATTTCCACTGCCTGCACGATGCCGTCCGGGTCGATGATGAACGTTCCGCGTTGAGCCAAGCCTTCTTCATCCAAGACATCAAATCCAATCGAAATCGCATGCGATGGATCCCCAATCATGGTGTATTCGATTTTCCCGATGGCTGGTGAATGGTCGTGCCATGCTTTATGCGTGAAGTGCGTGTCGGTCGATACGGAATAAACCTCTACGCCCAAGCCTTGCAAAGTTGCGTATTGGTCTTGAAGATCTTCCAATTCAGTCGGGCAAACGAAAGTGAAGTCCGCAGGGTAAAAACAGACGATGTTCCATTTTCCTTTCAGGTCTTCCGATGAAACTTCAATAAATTCACCTTTGTGATAAGCATTCGCTTTAAATTCCACTATTTCTTTTCCGATTAATGACATTTCAATTCCTCCAATTAGAATAATTATTTTAGAATAATCCCTATCAATAACTATATAGAATCCGTCATAAACGGTCAAGTTTTAACACCTGGGAACTATAATTATTTTTTCATTTTTGAAAGGAGCGGACTTTATCTTCCGGAAACCTTTAGATATTAAGTTAATCCCCATTTAGCGTCCTGCCAATAATCTTGCTGTGATTCATCTCGATGTAACCATGAGAACAAATTCAGAATAAACATCAGTAAAAACGATATATTTAAAGTGCGTTTCATTCTCATTTATACTTCCCCATTCTCATTTAAAAAGAAGAACGAGGCAAAGTAACATCATTAAGTCGCACTCCTCAGAATTTCTGGTGATAAATTCACACTTGACTTGTAGTTCACTTCAACCAATATACTGAAGCCAAGAAGGGAGATGATTGTTATGCCTGATTTATCAATTACCGAAATAAGTGAAAAGTATAATATTAGAGCAGCAACCATTCGTTATTATGAACGCGTTGGTCTTTTGCCTCCGGTACCAAGGCAAAAGAATGGAAATCGATATTACGACGATGAAATTCAAGAATGGATCGAAATGATTATTTGTTTGCGCCATTCAGAGATTCCTATCGAAGTATTATATGATTATGCTGAAATGGTCCGCCAAGGTGATGACACTTTAGAAACTCGCAAAGAACTTCTAAAAGAACAGGAGCTGCTATTAGTAAAAAAACAAGAAGATTTACAGCGCTCGATTGACAGACTCCGGCACAAAATTTCTTTATATGAAACTGGGATTATAAAGAAGGGAAAAAGTTATTTTGAAGAATATAACGTTGCTGAAGAAATCATACAAAAAAGAAACAACAGCAATAATTAGAGGAGCAAAAAAATTGAAAACTATTGTTTTAGTATTCCACCCAAATATTAATGAATCTAAAGTTAATAAAAAATTAGCCAAGGCTGTTGAAAAATTGGATGACGTTTTAGTCCGTTATTTATATGACATATACTCAGATGGGCAAATAAATGTTACGAAAGAACAAGAATTTTTGGAAGAAGCAGATCGGATCGTATTACAATTCCCTGTGTATTGGTATAGTAGTCCTTCATTATTAAAACAGTGGCAGGATGATGTTTTATCCTATGGCTGGGCATTCGGTTCCAGTGGAAATAAACTACATGGGAAAGAGTTATTGCTCGTCGTATCCCCAGGCGCACCTGAAGATAACTATCAAAACAGTGGAGCCTTTAAATATACAATGAATGATTTGTTGCGACCTTTTCAAGCCACAAGTAATCTAATTGGAACCAAATACATCAAGCCGTTTATAACTTACGGTGCTTCTTCAATCAGCACTGGAGATTTGGACAAACAAACAGAAAAATACCTTAATTATATTAGCAGAGTGGCTTTAGACCATTTAGAAACTTTTGAATAAAGGATGTGACCCAATGTATCTTATCACTATTGCAATCAAAGAGAATATTTTTAAAGATGAATCAATTTCCGAGCAACAATTAATCGCACACAGAAATTGGTTTTCTGAGTATTATGACAAGGGAAAATTTTTGCTTATTGGTCCTTCTATTTCATTTGAAAAATCAGGCATCATAATAGCTCAAGCAGAAAATCGAGAAGAACTTGAAGATATTCTCAAAAAAGATAGCTACTACCCTGACTTAGCAGAGTACCAAATAAATGAGTTTACGGCTAATAAAATAGCAGAGAATTTTAATTGGTACCTAGGAAATTAAGGAGGAAATTTTATTACTAATTTACTGAAAAATTTAAATATGCCTAAAATAGCTCTTGGAACTTGGGCATGGGGTTCAGGTGCAGCAGGTGGTGATCAAGTATTCGGAAATTATTTTGATGAATCTGATTTGGAGCCCGTATTCAAGGCAGCTTTAAGCAGAGGATTAAATTTGTGGGACACAGCAGCAGTCTATGGAATGGGTGCTTCAGAACAAATTTTAGGAAATCTTTCCAAAAATGAAAATCGAAGTGCCCTTTTATTTTCTACAAAATTCACACCTCAAATCGCAGAAAAAACTTCAGAGGCAGCGAAACAGATGCTGAGTGGTAGTCTAGAAAGATTGCAGACAAGCTATGTAGATATATACTGGATTCACAATCCGGCAAATGTTGATAAATGGACACCTCAACTAATATCCTTGGTTGAGAGCGGAAAAGTAAAATATATTGGAGTTTCCAATCATAATTTAGCTGAAATTAAACAAGCCCAAGCTATCTTGAATAAGCACAATCTAAAAATTTCAGCCGTTCAAAATCACTTAAGCCTTCTGAATCGTTCATCAGAAACATCTGGAATAATCGACCATTGCAAAGAAAACGATATTACTTTTTTCTCTTACATGGTCTTAGAACAAGGAGCTCTTTCTGGAAAATATACTACAAAAACACCATTTCCAGAACATAGTGAACGCGCAAAAATATATAATGATAATTTAGAATCATTAGAAGAACTAATTAGTACTATACAAGGAGTTGCTTCTGTTCATGATGCAACCGTTTCTGAAATTGCTGCAGCTTGGGCAATATCCAAAGGAACAGTTCCAATTATCGGTGTTACTAAAGTGAATCATGTAGACGACGCATTTAAAGCAAGTCAAATTTCATTGACTGAAAACGAAATCAGAACTTTAGAAAACGCTGCTGATAATTCAGGTATTATAATTGTACGAGAATGGGAAAAAGAGATGAACTAACTATTAACTAAAGGATAATGGTATTATTCTATATGTATACCATTATCCTTTTATTTGAATTTGTAAGGGGTACAGTATGAATAAAAGGATAGATGTATTTGCGCAGGTTCTTCCACACAATTTTCGAAAAATTCATCATTGTTCTCTTTAATCAGATAGTAGCCTAAACAAAAAAAACTCCCTACCAAATCCAACGCTTTTTTTCGGCGGTGGGACAAATGGTAGAGAGTTTTATTATTTTTTGCTATTTTTGATTCCTATAAACGATTGTGCGAGAAGATTTTTAATCCTCGTCCATCTTCAGAACGGCCATGAAGGCTTCTTGTGGAACCTCGACGGATCCGACTTGCTTCATGCGCTTCTTACCTTCTTTTTGTTTATCCAGTAATTTACGCTTACGGGAAATATCCCCGCCGTAACATTTAGCCAGTACGTTTTTGCGCAAAGCTTTGATGGTAGTTCGAGCTAGGATCTTGTTGCCGATTGTCGCTTGGATCGGAACTTCGAACTGTTGGCGTGGAATCAATCCGCGCAGTTTTTCTGTGATTATCTTTCCGCGGGCATAGGCGAAATCGCGATGCACGATCAAACTTAAGGCATCGACAGCTTCCCCGTTCAAGAGGATATCCATCTTGACCAGTTTGCTTGGACGGTAGCCGATCAATTCATAATCAAGGGAAGCGTAACCCTTCGTGCTTGATTTCAATCTGTCGAAGAAATCAAAGATGATTTCTGACAGGGGCATTTCATAGACGACATTGACGCGGAAATCATCCAAATAATCCATCGTAATGAAATTGCCGCGTTTCTTCTGAGCGATATCCATGACGGCACCGACATAATCATTCGGCACCATTATGCTTGCTTTGACATACGGTTCTTCGATGCTTTCGATGGTTGTCGCATCGGGCATTTCCGAAGGGTTGTCGATTTCCAAAAATTCGCCATCGGTTTTGTTGACGCGATAAATAACAGATGGAGCCGTCGTGATGATATCCAAATCGAATTCGCGTTCGATCCGTTCCTGGATGACGTCCATGTGCAGCATGCCCAAAAATCCGGTACGGAAACCGAAGCCGAGTGCTTGCGAAGATTCCGCCTCAAACTGCAAGGACGCATCGTTCAATTGAAGTTTTTCCAAAGCTTCGCGCAAGTCATTGAAGTCCGATGCATCAACTGGGTAAATACCACAGTATACCATTGGGTTCATTTTGCGGTAGCCGGCCAAAGCTTCGCTGGCAGGATTGTTCGCCAACGTAACCGTGTCGCCGACCTGTGTATCTTGGATCGTTTTGATGCCAGCAGTCAAATAGCCGACGTCCCCGACCATCAAAAAGTCGCGTTTGATCGGTTTCGGAGAGAAAATCCCTACTTCGATGACTTCATACTCTTTGCCGTTAGCCATGAATCTGATCATGTCGCCTGGGCGGACAACGCCATTTTTGATCCGGATATTCAGTACGACTCCCCGGTATGGGTCATAGATCGAGTCAAAAACCAAGGCTTGCAAAGGTGCTTCCAGATCACCTTCCGGAGCCGGGATTTTTGCGACGATCTGTTCCAGCAGCTCAGGGATGCCCAAGCCTATTTTCGCGCTCGCCAAAACCGCATCGCTGGCATCGATCCCGATGACATCCTCAACCTCAGCCCTGACGCGTTCAGGATCTGCGGCAGGCAAATCGATCTTGTTGATGACAGGCACAATTTCCAGGTTGTTGTCCAAAGCCAAATAAACGTTGGCGAGGGTCTGGGCTTCGACCCCTTGCGCCGCATCCACTACCAGAATGGCCCCTTCGCAGGCTGCCAAACTGCGGGATACTTCATACGTAAAGTCGACGTGTCCCGGTGTGTCGATCAGATGGAAGATGTAATCTTCTCCGTCTTCGGCCCTGTAAGTCAATTCGACGGCGTTTAGTTTTATGGTGATGCCTCGTTCTCTCTCGAGGTCCATGGAATCCAATAATTGTGCTTGCATGTCACGATCGGCGACTGTATCAGTCATTTGGAGGATTCTATCCGCCAATGTAGATTTCCCATGGTCAATATGGGCAATGATGGAAAAATTTCTGATCCTCTTTTGTCGTTGCTTCATCTCTTCTAAGTTCATTATCGTTGCTCACTTTCTCTGACGTCCATTCGTTCACTTGGAAATTATACCAATCTAAAGCCTTTCTGACAAGATGCCGCCTCAGATTAGCAAGCCTTTCTCGCTTTTGTTTGGCTGATAAGCGGAAAAAAGAATCCGGAGGCTTCCCACCGGATTCTTTCCTATTGAAACTTAAAAAGCATCAATGATATTTTGCAATGCTTGGATGGATTCATCAGGCAGCGGCATACTCGGATGGGCAGCATTGAATTCTTCCAAGAAATCTTCCCGCAACTGCATGCGTCTTCTCACCAACTTCGTATAGTCTTTGTCTTCAAAATCGGGATTGAAGCCTTCCACCGGCAGATAGCTGAGATGCGGTGCAGCACCGAATGGCACGAATGATGCTGTCCCTTCAACGACACTTTCGATGACGCCTAAAGACACTTCCTTCGGTATTTTTTTACCCATGAAAAATCCAGTATTGATGATGTAGCAGTCGACATCTTCGTGTGCCAACAATTCTTTGAAGCCGGCATAATCCTCAACCAACGGATAGACCCGGAACGGATTTGCGAATGGTTCGATGACCAGTGTATCGGTCGACTCGCCTTTCTTCAGTGTTTCCGCAGTCGTGCGTTTCGTAGCCAACGTCGTGCCGAATGTTGCCGCCAAGACCGCTTCGTCCACTTTGACCAAAGGCGGCAAGGCATCGTCCTTCATGATCCAGTAGACAGCATTGATCGGCTCTTCGAACTTATCCACGCGGTTCGGAGTGGAATAACGTGATTTTACCGTACGTCCGTTGCCGTTGCGGATATCCTCGGTGACCAGCACAATTTTGCCGTCATGATCCTTCGTCACGCCAACATTCTGGACAGTGACGAAATAGTTCTGTTCAGGATGATCAGCGGGGTAATCCTGGGTCTTATCGTAATAGGAAGGTTCCAAAGCGATGGAGGAGCCATCCGTCAAATCGATCAGGAAGGCATCATCATGCAGCACTTTGACTTCATATTTGTTGTCGTGCTTCGAATGGGTCAAAGTCGATTTGCCCGACCCCGAAAGCCCGAAGAAGGAAGCGACATAGGAACCGCCATCATGCAAGCGGAAGTGTTTTTGTCCGCCATGGCAAGCAACGTAGCCATTGCGATGACCCGTTCCCCAAGCCAGCGTCAATGTGCCTTTTTTAAACTCTCCGAAATATTGCATTCCAAGGATGCAGGCCACGTTTTTATCAGGCTCGAACACAGCCACACCCAGCGGATAATCCGGATGGCGCCAGTCGGGATCCGTATAGATGTAAATGTCGCCTTCGTTGTATGCTTTCGAATGGGCATACATTTCCTGATATTCCGGGCTGTCCCACTGGAAGTTCAATAGCCAGGAGTAAAGATTGTTTTCGTTTCCTTCGGGAAAAGCGATATGCGCCTTGATGATGAAATCTTTATCCAAACCTACATACCCTGTCGCTTTATAATAATGGCGCAGTCTGTTCTGATAAATGACATCCATGATGATGGCTTGAAGTTTTTCGTCCTCTTCCTTGTTCTCTCCGATGATCCGTTTGGCGCGGGCAGTACGGCCGATGATTCTGCCGCCGTTTTCGACAAGTATCTTGGCATCTTCCGGCAATCCCAATTCTTTTGCATGGAGCACAGGCAGGTCGGTCACGACCACACCTTCAGCGTTCAGTGCGAGTTCATAGGCTTCCGTCATGTCCGTGACTTCCTGCATGTTTTTGCCATAAAAAGCTGTTTCGACCGTTGTCCGGAATTTCGTAAGTAAAGGGTTGGACTTCTTTAATTCGGATCTATTGAACGATTCTATAGTAGCCATTTACGTCACCTCTTTTATTTGATAATTCCATTATAATCCTATTTTTGTAAAATGTAACCCCTTACATCCTGGAATTAGCGAATATTTATTCTTTTTCTATAAAAAAAGTGTTGTTTATCCTCATGTTCGTTACAAAAACTCTAACAGAATAGTCCAGGGACAAAAAAAGAACCGGTGCTTGGCTGTTTCCAACACACCGGTTCTTTTGGCTTATTTATTTTTTATTTTTGAAGGCGTCCTTCACTTTATCAAAAAAATTGGCGTCATCTTCCACCAACGTATCGCCGCCTGCTGCTGCGAATGCGCGGATTGCCTCTCTTTGCTTCTCGCTAAGGTTCTTCGGTGTGACGACAGTAACTTTGACGTGCTGATCACCGTTTCCGGTTCCACGCAAGCGTGGCGCCCCTTTGCCTTTCAGACGGAAATTCGTGCCCGTTTGTGTCCCGGCAGGAATCTTCAACTTAACTTTGCCATGCACAGTCGGCACTTCAATCTCATCACCCAAAGCTGCTTGGGCGAAGCTGATCGGAAGCGTGTAATGGATCTCGGTCCCTTCGCGATCGAAAATATCGCTTGGTTCCACTTGGAAAACGACATAGAGGTCACCATACGGGCCGCCATTGCTGCCGACTTCGCCTTGGCCGTTCAAGCGCATCTGTTGTCCATCGTCGACACCTGGAGGGATTGTCACTGCCACAGAGTGATCAGTTTCGACATGCCCACGTCCGTAACACGTAGTACATTTATCCGTGATTTCCTTACCTGTTCCGCTGCAGACATCACAGACTGCTTGCGTCATTACGCGGCCAAAAGGCGTATTCCTTTCGACACCGACAGCTCCTGAACCATGACATTTCGAACACGTTTTCGGTTGCGTGCCCGGTTTTGCGCCGGAACCACTACAGGTTTTACATTCTTCATCACGTTTGTAACGGATGGTTTCTTTCTTCCCGAAAATCGCTTCTTCAAATGTGAGGTGGATACGGTACTGTAGATCAGAGCCTTGACGGGGGGCATTCGGATTTCTGCCGCGACCACCGCCTCCGCCTCCGAAAAAGGAATCAAAGATATCTTCAAAACCGCCCGAGAAGCCGCCGAAGCCACCGCCACCATAACCGCCGCCTGCGCCAAAATTGGGATCGGTGCTGGCATGGCCGTATTGGTCATAGGCTGCGCGTTTGTTGCCGTCGCTCAAGACTTCATACGCCTCTGCAAGCTCCTTGAATTTGTCTTCTGCGCCCGCTTCTTTGTTGATATCCGGGTGGAACTTCTTGGAAAGTTTCCGGTAAGCTTTTTTTATCTCATCGTCTGTGGCATCCTTCGACACACCCAAGACATCGTAATAATCTCTTTTCGCCATTGTTTCGCCTCCATTGATTGGCTTCATCTGAACATTTTGTCTCTATACAGTGAGAGAAGCCAATGCAGTTATGCGTTGGCTTCCTCTCGTTAGAGTTGACTATTTGTCGTCTACTTCTTCAAAATCCGCATCAACGACACCGTCGTCAGTCGTTGACTCATGTGCGCCTTCTTGTTGTTGCGCTTGAGCAGCTTGCTCATAAAGTTTGACAGTCAGGTTTTGGACAAGCTCATTCAAAGCATCACGCTTCGTTTTCATTTGTTCCAAATCGTTTGCTTCGACTGCTGCTTTCAGTTCGTCTCTAGCTTCTTCGGCCTTCTTCACTTCATCAGCGTCGACTTTTCCGTCTAGCTCTTTCAAAGTTTTGTCGGTTTGGAAGATCAATTGATCCACTTCGTTGCGCAGTTCAACTTCTTCTTTGCGCAATTTGTCTGCTTCAGCGTTCGCTTCTGCATCTTTCACCATTTTTTCGATTTCTTCGTCAGTCAGACCGGAAGAAGATTTGATGGTGATTGTTTGTTCTTTTTGAGTGCCCAAGTCTTTAGCGCGAACATTGACGATACCATTTTTGTCGATATCGAATGATACTTCGATTTGCGGAACACCACGAGGTGCTGATGGAATATCCGTCAATTGGAAACGACCCAATGTTTTGTTGTCGTTTGCCATCGGACGCTCACCTTGCAGGACATGTACATCAACAGCTGGCTGGTTGTCGGCTGCAGTCGAGAACACTTGTGATTTGCTTGTCGGGATTGTCGTATTGCGGTCGATCAATTTAGTGAACACGCCACCCATTGTTTCGATACCCAATGATAAAGGTGTAACGTCCAATAATACGATATCTTTTACATCACCGGAGATGACTCCGCCCTGGATAGCAGCGCCCATTGCAACAACTTCATCCGGGTTAACGGATTTGTTCGGTTCTTTGCCTGCTTCTTTACGGACTGCTTCGATGACTGCTGGGATACGTGTTGAACCACCGACAAGGATGATTTCATCGATTTCGGAAGTGGATAGACCTGCATCCTTCAATGCTTGGCGTACAGGACCTTTTGTACGTTCAACCAAGTCATAAGTGATTTCATCGAATTTAGCGCGGGTAAGCGTCAATTCCATGTGCAAGGGACCTGCATCGCCGGCAGTGATGAACGGCAGGCTGATTTGGGTTGAAGTTACGCCGGAAAGATCTTTTTTGGCTTTTTCAGCAGCGTCCTTCAGACGTTGTTTCGCCATTTTGTCGTTTGAAAGGTCGATTCCGTTTTCTTTCTTGAATTCTGCAACCAAGTAGTCGATGATTTTGTTGTCGAAGTCATCTCCGCCTAATTTGTTGTCGCCGGCTGTACTCAACACATCGAATACGCCATCGCCCAATTCAAGGATGGAAACGTCGAATGTTCCGCCACCCAAGTCGAATACAAGGATTTTTTCGTCTTTGTCCGTTTTGTCCAAACCGTATGCCAAAGCTGCAGCAGTCGGCTCGTTGACGATACGCTCTACTTCCAGACCGGCAATTCTTCCGGCATCTTTAGTCGCTTGACGCTGTGCATCGTTGAAGTAAGCTGGAACTGTAATAACGGCTTTATCAACTTTTTCGCCCAGATAGTCTTCTGCGTAGCCTTTCAGATATTGAAGGATCATCGCTGAAACTTCTTGTGGTGTGTAGCTTTTGCCTTCCACTTCCACTTTGTAGCCAGCATCGCCCATGTGGCGTTTGATCGAGCTGATTGTGTTCGGGTTTGTCACTGCTTGGCGTTTAGCGACCTCGCCCACTTGGATTTCGCCATTTTTGAATGAAACGACAGATGGTGTCGTGCGATTTCCCTCTGGATTTGGGATGATTTTAGCTTCTCCGCCTTCTAATACAGCGACAGCTGAGTTTGTTGTTCCTAAGTCAATACCGATAATTTTGCTCATGATGTTATTCCCCTCTATATGAAATTTTTTTGTGTTTATCAATAAAACTATTCTGCCACAATAACCATTGCGGGTCTTAAAACGCGTTCTTTCAAGGTGTAGCCTTTTTGGACTACCGCGACGACTGTATCAGGCGCTTGACCTTCAGCAGCCGGCTGCATTTGAATGGATTGATGGAAATTTGGATCGAAAGGCTGGTCGATCGGATCGATCGGAGAAATCCCCTCTTTGGCGAAAGCTTCCGTGAATAAGTTCATGACCATTTCCAAACCTTTTTTCAGGTTCAAAGATTTTTCATCTTCCACTTCAATCGCTAATGCGCGTTCCAAACTGTCCATCACCGGCAACAATTCCTGTGCCAAAGACTGGGAACGGAATTTCGCCGCATCCTGTCTTTCTTTTGCGTTGCGCTTCTGAATATTGGCAAGTTCAGCCTGTAGGCGCAACAAGCGATCCTCCGTTTCGGACAAGGTCGCTTTCAAGGCTTCAACCTCACTTGCTTCCGTAACCGTCTCTTGACCTTCAACAACCGTTGTTTCAACGGTCGCTTGTTCCTGGTCCACTAATTCTTCGTTATTATCCACTTCAAAATCTCCTTTGTCGTGATTATTTGTTCAGATCATTCAAGCTATCAGAAAGTTCGTAACGCATAAATTTCATGATACTGATCATTTTTTGATAAGGCATATTGGTTGGCCCCAGTAATGCAATAAGGCCCTTACCGTTGCCGGCCGTGTCATAAGTAGCCGTAATCAAGCTAAAATTATGCAGCAGCTCATTGTTCAATTCCGTTCCAATCTTGACGCCGACGCCATCATTGGGGTTTGAAAAAAGCGCATGGATGTCCGGAGACCCATTCAGCATGCTTAAAATGGCTTTTACTTTATTCTTGTCCATCGTCGCATCCAAATGGTTCAGAAGATTCATGCTGCCGCCTACATGGAAGCGGTCATGCTCCAACTTCGCAACGATGTCATTGAAGATCGCTGTGAAATCGATTTTTGCATCGACGTACTTCCGGATAATCACCGGAATGTCCGTTTGCAGTTTAATGAATACTTCCTGCAGTGTGCGGCCTACCAGTTCCTGATTGAAGATGTTGACGATTTTTTCTATCTCAGAGGCTGAGAAGCCCGGCGAAACAGAAAAAATCTGATTTTCCACATGTCCTTTATCAGTCACCAATATGGCCATCACATGCCCTTCATTGAGTGCGACCAATCGGAACCCCGTCAATCGGCTGTCCTTTGTTTCAGGCCCGATTGCCAAAGCAGTGTAGTTCGTCAAAAAAGACAGCATTTCAGCTGATTTTTCGACAACCTGCTGCACTTCCTGGTAAGGATTCTGAAAACCATGCTTAATCGTCTGTTTGACGTCGTCAGCGACTTCTTCGCTTTCTTTTCCCAATAGTTGATCGACATAGTAACGGTAGCCTTGGATGGACGGAATCCTGCCGGATGAAGAATGCATTTTTTCCAAGAAGCCCAGTTCTTCGATCCGCATCATTTCGTTGCGGATTGTGGCGGAACTCAAGGACAATGCAGATTCCTTGAGAAGCGTCTTCGAACCGATCGGCTCCTCGAATTCGATGTAATGCCTGACAATTAAATCCAAAATTAGCAACTGTCTTTCTGTTAACAAGATTTTCACCTCACTTTAGCACTTGACCATAATGAGTGCTAACCATAAATAAATTTATCACGGGTTACAGGCTTTGTCAACGGAATACAATCATTTTTCATAACATTATGGACCGCCCACAGACAACGGACGCATTCACATCAAGAAAGAACGGAATACTTCGTTGCCGAGGAAAACACCTCTTTGGGTCAATCGGATCCTGTCGCCATCGACCCGAAGCAGGCCATCCGCAACCAAATCAGAAACGACAGCAGCATACTGATCCAACAGCGGGGTTTGGAATTTATCTGCAAAATGTTTTTGGCTGACGCCCACCATCGTGCGCAGTCCCAGAATCATTTCTTCTTCCATCTGTTCCTGTTTCGACAACTGCTGCTGACGGATGATCGGCAAGCTATTTTCGCGCAAAGGCGCCAGATACTGCTGGATCGGTCCATGATTGTGGTAACGGATACCACCGATATAGCCATGCGCTCCAGCCCCAAAACCGAAATAGGATTCATTTTTCCAATAAGTGAGATTATGTTGGGATTCATAACCCGGCAATGCAAAGTTGGAGATTTCATATTGATTTCTTCCGTTTTTTGACATCGTCTCGATAGCCAAAGCATACATATCGGCCTCTGTGTCCTCCGAAGGCAACGGCAATTTCCCTTGACGCATCAAGTTATAAAACACCGTCTTGTTCTCAAGGATCAAGGCATAGATGGAGTAATGCGGCAGATCCAATTCCAAGGCTTTTTTCAGACTATCTTCAAAATCGGCCATCGTTTGGTTTGGCAGGCGGAAGATCAGATCAATGGTCATGTTTTCGAATCCGGCTCTGCGGGCATCGGCCACAGAAGTGTATACCTGCTCGGCAGTGTGGATGCGGCCGATTTTTTTCAGGATATTGTTATTGAACGATTGGACCCCCATGCTCAAACGGTTGACCCCATAATCGCGCATGATCTTCAACTTTTCGAACGAAATACTTTCCGGATTGGCTTCCATCGTAAACTCGGCGCCCTTCGGCAAGGAATAGGTGCTGCGGATTCCGTTCAAAAGCTTCTCCAGTTGGCGCTCGTTCAGAGTCGTTGGTGTGCCGCCGCCGATATAGAAAGTGCTGATCTCTTCTTGAGGATGCAGTTTCTTCGATAACTGCATCTCCTTGATCAATGCATCCACGTATTCGTCAACCGGCTGTCCTTCCAAGAACACCTTATTGAAATCGCAATAGAAGCAGATATGTTCGCAGAAAGGGATGTGCAAATAAGCCGCTGCCATTTAGAGGGTCACCTCGTTCAATGGGTGATCCTGAAAATAGGCAATCGTATCCGCTTCATCACTTTTAAGCTGCGCAATCAGCTGGTCGACGCCGGAAAATTTTATCTCGCTGCGGATAAAATGGTGCCATCTGACGGTTACTTCTTCACCGTAAATCATTTTGTCGAAGTCCAGTATATATACTTCCACGGTTTTGTCGCGTCCAGCTTCAAAAGTGATGTTGTGCCCGATCGAAGCCGTGCCGCGATGCCAGATTCCGTTCACTCTGATGCTTACGATGTAAACGCCATTCCTTGGCAAGCGTGTGTGTTTTTCGGTTTGGATATTAGCAGTCGGGAAACCAAGTAGCCTGCCCCGCGCATCGCCATGAATGACCGTGCCGTCAATCTGATAGATATAGCCTAAATAAGCATTCGCTTTTTCCATGTTTCCTTCAGCTAATGCTTCCCGGATGTGCGTGGAACTGATTTTTTCGGCTTCGTCCTTCAATTCGGCGACTTCGATGACTTCGAAGCGACCTTGGGCATAGTTCACTAATTGCTTCATATCCGCGATTTCTCTAGGTCCATAGGTATAATCGAAGCCGGCAACGACTGCAACAGCATGCAGGCCGCTGATGTATTGGTCGACAAATTCCTGCGGTCTCAAAGAGGCAAACGCAGATGTGAATGAGATGACGAAGAAATAATCAACGCCCAGGCTCTCGAATAATTCGGCTTTGCGGTTGACGGTCGATAAATATTGCATCGTTTCTGGGTTCATCTTCTGGAAAACGATGCTCGGGTGATGATTGAAGCTCATGACGGCAAGTTTGAGGTTCTTCTTTTCGGCAACTTCCTTTGCGCGTTTGATCACTTCTTGATGCCCTCTGTGAACGCCGTCAAAGTATCCCAATGCCAATACCACTTGCTCATCGGGTATCAGTTTTTGGTCATAGGGATGATGTATATGCATTATTTCCATTGCTAAGGCAACTCCTTGGTGTTTATGATAGGAACATTTTTCTGGGTTTGATGAAACCGGATTTGGTCGGATGCGGTTCGTACATCGCCACGATTTTGTCCTGATAGGTGAATAAAACGGGCGCGTCCATTGTTTCGAATGGCCCCTCTTTCGGCAGAACAGCGCCATTTTTGACCTTATCCCACAGTTCATCGTCAAGCGCAACCTGATGATACGTTCCGAATACCGAGTCGATTGGTTTCAGCCGCGCGTCAATGTCGTTGTTCGCCATTGCTTCAGCCACTTGCTGCAGCGTCAAGCAATCCTCTTTTGTGAAGGATCCGCTCATCGTGCGCGTCAGGTTTGACATGTGCGCCGGATAACCCAAAGATGCACCCAGATCGACGGCCAAAGTCCGCACATAGGTCCCTTTGCCGCAAGTGACCCGGAAGCTCCAGGACATCGTTTGCTCTTCCGCATGGTAGACGGGTTCTGAAATCCGCACGAAACTCATGACGTGGATGGTTCTTTGCGGCCTTTCGACGGTCAACCCTTGGCGGGCGTATTCGTACAGCCTTTTTCCGTTCACCTTGACCGCGGAATACATCGGCGGAACTTGGATGCTTTCGCCTACCATGGCTTCCATCGCTGCATCGATCTCAGCCAAAGACAAGTCTTGCGCAACCGGTGCCTTCGCAATCGTTTCACCTTGGCTGTCTTCAGTCGTTGTGGCGATTCCGATAGTGATTTCTCCTTCGTAAGCTTTGTCCGTGTCAGTCAAAAACTCGACGACTTTTGTGGCTTTCCCGATGCAAATCGGCAAAACGCCATCAACTTCCGGATCCAACGTACCAGTATGCCCCACTTTTTTAGTTTTCAATATTTTTCTCAGTTTGAATACGCAGTCGTGACTTGTCATGCCGCGTTCTTTCCATAAAGGTAATATTCCGTCCATATGTCTGTAACCTACTTTCTTCTACAACTAACCTATTATAGCATAATCTATTCTACAGGAAAAAACATCAACATTAGAAGAATATGCTTACAATCATAATGATAACTGCGTTACTTTTTCTGTAAAATCTGCTATGCTAAAGGAAATAAGACTGTACTTGAGGAGAATCAACATGCCAAACTTCAAAATTGTGACCGATTCCACAACGGAATTGTCCGCAGAAGAAATTGACAGATACGGAATCACCGTAATCCCGCTTTCATCCATGATAAATAACGTGCTGTATCACGACGGCGTCACCATAACCAAACCTGAGTTTCTCGAAAAAATGATGAACAGCAAAGAGTTGCCAAAATCATCTCAACCTGCAATGGGCACTTTTTTGGATAAATACAATGAATTGACAGCTGATGGCAGCGAAATTCTGTCCATCCATGTCACCGAAACACTGAGCGGAACCGTTAATTCTGCTCACCAGGCGGCTAAACTCGCCCACGGTAAAGTCACTGTCATCGATTCGAAGTTTTGTGCAAGAGCCGCTGCTTTCCAAGTATTGGAAGCAGCCAAATGTGCCGCTGAAGGATTGACAGTGGCGGACGCATTGCCTCGAATCGCTGCCGTTAAGGAGCGCACCCTGCTTTACATCTGCATCGTCAACCTGGAAAATATGGTCAAGGGGGGACGCATTGGAAAAACGATGGGACGCATCACAACCTTATTGAACATCAAAGCCAACCTGAAAATGATCGACGGCGCATTGACTACCGATATCAAAGGCCGCGGCACGAAAGCAATCGTAAAACGCTACGAAGAGATTATCGAAGAGCTGAAACAGAAATACCTGGATGTTGAAGCGATCGGCATCACGCATGTCGGCTTATCGGAATATTCAAATCAAATCGTCGACATGCTGAATGCTGCGTTCCCCAACGCCCAGCTGTACACGTCCTACGCCAGCGCCAGCGTCATGACCCACGCCGGCCCCGAAGCCGTATCCCTCCAATTCTTAATGAAAAACAAATAAAAAATGCCGCTATCTCCCGAAAATGGGTAATAGCGGCATTTTATTTTCATATGAATAAGAAATAGGATGTTATCCCGGTCAAGAGTGTCCCCAAAGTGAAGACTACCTTGAAACTCAGGTGTTTCGTTTTATGGCGGAAATGATGCATCCCCAGCAGTCCGCCTAGGCCACCACCAAAAAATCCAAGCAGAAGCAGGTTTCGTTCCGGTATACGCCAGGCTTTTTGCCGCGCTTTCTTTTTATCGACGCCCATCAAGATGAAAAGAAACACGTTCGCTAGGATGAAATATACGAGCACTGGATCTCTCATTGTTTTCCGTAACCTTGGCTCTGTCTGATGATTTCCACGATAACCGCAACGGCCTTCTCCATTGATTGGACAGACACGAATTCATAGCGTCCGTGGAAGTTTTCTCCCCCGGCAAAAATATTCGGAGTGGGCAGGCCCATGAAGGACAACTTGGATCCGTCTGTGCCGCCGCGGATCGGTTCGATGATCGGGGTGATCCCCAGTGACTTCATCGCCGTTTCAGCCAGATCGACTGGACGCATATCCTCTTTCAGCACTTCCCCCATGTTGTAGTACTGATCGTGCATTTCGATTGTGATGCGTTCTTCAGTCCATTCCTTGTTCATGCGCTCCGCAAGCGAAAGCATAGTCGTTTTCCTGTTCTCAAAAAGATCCTTGTCATGATCTCTGATGATGTAGGTCATTTTACTTTCTTCCACATTGCCTTCGATGCCCAACAGATGATAAAATCCTTCGCGCTTTTCTGTTTGCTCAGGTACTTCATTTTGCGGCAAAGCGCTGTCGTAAGCGATGGCCAACTTGATTGCATTCACCATTGTGTCCTTGGCAGTGCCTGGATGCACATTTTTGCCATGGATCGTTACGATAGCTTGCGCAGCATTGAAGCTTTCAAATTCAAGTTCTCCCAATGGGCCGCCGTCCATCGTGTAAGCAAAGTCGCAGCCGAAAGCAGCCACATCAAAAAGATCAGCTCCACGGCCGATTTCTTCATCCGGTCCGAAAGCGACTTTTATGTCCCCGTGTTCGATGTCATCCGCTGCTTTTATCGCTTCCAACGCTGTGATGATTTCGGCGATGCCGGCTTTGTCGTCCGCACCCAACAACGTTTTTCCGTCAGTAGTGATCAAAGTCTGGCCGATGTAGTTCTTCAAAGAGGGGAAATCCTTAGGTGAAAGAAGCACCTGTGCTTGCGCATCCAAAATCAAATCGTTTCCCGCATAGTGATCCCAAATAAGCGGATTTACATTCGCCGCTTCAAAATCAGCTGTGTCCATGTGGGCGATGAACCCGATTGCAGGAAATTCTTTTTGGGAATTGCGTGGCAAAAGAGCCGTCACGAAACCATTTCCCTCATTATATTGGATATCCGAAAGTCCGATGGCTTCCAGTTCCGGCATTAAAATATTTTTTGCGAAGTCCACCTGATTTTGGGTAGAAGGCACGGTCAGGCTTTCTTCATCCGATCTTGTCTCGAATTTAATGTATTTCAGAAAACGGTCCACTAATTTTTCTTGCATTTATTGACATCCTCTCACAATTGACTGTCGAAAATAAAAGGATCCGTATTGATTTCGGAAGCGATGACTTCCAGATCCCACTCATTCTCTTTTTTCCATGTATTGAATAATTCCAATAATTTCGGTTTGCAGATCTGTTCGATGTGATGGCCCGGATCTATGACGGTCAATCCATCAGCCTGCATATCGTGGGCCGTGTGATAGTAGACGTCACCCGTGATATAAACATCTGCACCCTTTTTGATTGCTTTCCGATAATATTTGCCGGCATCCCCGCCGCAGATGGCAACACGAGAGATCGTCTGATCCAAATCGGCTGCGATAAAGCGCATGCCTTCGATCTGAAAAACATCCTTCACGTACTGGATAAAGGAACGCAACGACATCGGCAATGCCAGATTGCCGACCCTTCCCAAACCATATTCACGCTGGAAATTATTGATTGTATAGATTTCATAGATGGGTTCTTCGTAAGGATGCGATTCATACAGCGCCTCCAATACTTCCGCCAAATACTTGTCTTCGACGATCATCTCAATTTTCTTTTCTTGCACCGCTTCGGGTTCGTTGATGTGGCCGATGGCAGGTTTTGCGCCTTCTAGCGGAGTGAAGCGACCTACCCCTTGCGCTTCATAGGAGCAGTGAGTGTATTCGTCGGAAATGTTCCCCGCGCCAGCATCTGTCATAGCGACACGGACACGATTGCATTCCGCATTCGGCACGCATACGGATATTTTTTTCACAGGAACGCGCTTCGTGACGTCCATAATTTCAACATCCAACAGCCCCAACGCCTCAGAGAGCCAATCGTTCATCCCGTTATTCGCGTTGTCCAGATTGGTATGGGCCGCATAGACGCTGATGTCATGTTTCAGCAGATCCACATACATCTTTGTTTGTTTGTCTGAAACGTCCAGATTTTTTAGCGGTCTGTAAATCGGGGGATGATGGGAGAAGATAAAATCGACTTGCTTTTCGATGGCCTCCTGAACAACTTCCGGACGGACATCGAGCGTCACCAAAATACGGTGGACTGGACGGCTCAAGTCTCCCAAATGGAGTCCCACCGGATCCCCTTCCTCTGCCAGCCAAGTCGGAACATGCGATTCGAATAACTCGATGAATTCATAACCAGTAATGCTTTTCATCCCAGCACCTCTTTAATTTCATTGATTTTATTGATCACTTGCTGTTCTTTTTCGTTCAGATTGTTGCTTGCTTTTTGCATGCTGTCCAATATGTATTGGCATTTGTCGATTTCGGATAACCATTTTTTGCGGAACGTTTCATTTTTTTTCTGAAGCAGGAAACGGCCGAAGCTGTATTCCAACTCCGTGTAGTTTTCTATCGTCCCTGCATTTTCGGCAACGATGATTTCATAAATCTTTCCGTTTTCTTCCAATATCGTTTCATCGATGATTTTGTATTGATGGGCAATCAACCATTCACGCAGTTTCTTTTCCCCATTATTGGGCTGAAGGATCAACCGTTCCACACCAACCAATTTATCTTTTAGTCTGCCTTTTTCCAGAATTTTGGAAATCAAGTCCCCACCCATTCCGCAGATGGTGACGACATTTATATGATCCATCGGCTCGATCACATCCATGCCGTCGCCAAGTCTGGCACTGACACGATCGCCAACTCCTGATGTTCTGATCTGTTCCGTTGCCGATTCGAAGGGCCCTTTCACAACTTCCCCTGCCAATGCGTAATTAATGACGTCGCGCGCTGCCAAAACACAGGGCAAATATGCGTGATCCGAGCCTATATCGGCCAGTCTGGCATTTTCAGGCACAAAACCTGCGACTGTCTCGAGTCTTACGGATAATTGTTGATTGTTCAACCTTATCCCTCCATTTCCATTTTTGCTGATAGCTCTATTTTAGCATAATTCTATTTCATATATCCCATTAATCCTCATATCAGTCAGAAAATGGCATAAGAAAAACCCGAGTGCAATACCTCGGGTTGGGGTGCTTATTACTCAAGAAAGTCTTTTAATTGTTTCGAACGGCTCGGATGACGCAGTTTGCGCAAAGCTTTCGCTTCGATTTGACGAATCCGTTCGCGGGTGACGCCGAATACTTTCCCAACTTGCTCCAATGTCCGTACATTGCCATCATCAAGTCCGAAACGCAGACGCAAAACGTTTTCCTCACGGTCGGTCAAAGTGTCCAACACTTCCTCAAGTTGTTCCTTCAGGAGTGTTTGGGCAGTATGGTCAGCCGGACTCAGGACTTCCTGATCTTCGATGAAATCGCCTAAATGGGAATCATCTTCTTCTCCGATAGGCGTTTCCAAAGAAACCGGTTCTTGGGCGATTTTCAGGATTTCTCTGACTTTTTCAGTCGGAAGGTCCATTTCGGCACCGATTTCTTCCGGTGTCGGTTCGCGTCCTAGATCCTGGAGCAATTGACGTTGGATACGGACCAATTTATTGATTGTTTCAACCATATGCACAGGGATACGGATTGTTCTGGCTTGGTCAGCGATGGCACGGGTGATGGCTTGACGGATCCACCAAGTTGCGTAGGTGGAAAATTTGAACCCTTTGGTGTGGTCAAATTTTTCGACAGCTTTCATCAGACCCATGTTCCCTTCCTGGATCAGATCCAAGAATTGCATCCCACGGCCCACATAACGTTTTGCGATGGAAACAACCAGACGCAAGTTGGCTTCAGCCAATTGTTGTTTCGCTTCCTGATCGCCTTCTTTGATGCGGAGAGCCAAATTGACTTCTTCCTCTGCATTCAACAAAGGCACACGGCCGATTTCCTTCAGGTACATGCGGACCGGGTCGTTGATTTTCACTCCGGGAGGCACAGCCATCGGGTCTTCTTCTTCATCTTTTTTGGCTGCTGCTGGTTTTTCAGGCTTCACTATTTCTTTGGCAAGTTGACGAGCAGTCGGACCTCCGTCTGCGTCTACGACACTGACACCGCCGTCTTCCATTTTTTGTATGAGCTTATCCATTGCATCCGCGTCCAATTGGAAAGGTGTAGCTATCTTGTCGGCCAATTCGTCGTAGAAGACGGACCCCAATAATTTGTGTTCTGCGATCAGCTTTTTGGTTACCTGTTCTAACGTGAAACCTTGATCATTTTTTTCGATTGCCATAAAATGATTCCTCCATTCGATGCGGGCTATTTCTTTGTTGCTTTTAATTCTTTTGAGAGGGAAACGATTTCCAACATGATTGTCTTCAGACGCTCATTGTCATTTTTCTTTCGGGCTTCCTTCATTTCTGCCTGTTTCTTGGTCAGCTGGTCCTGAAGGGACGACTTGTCCCGGATGATATGGACGAGATCCTGAATTTCTTGATAGGTGACTTCCGAATCCAATTGGAACCATTCGATCTCCGTAATAACATTTTGAAGTGCTTGATTGTTGATGCGGTCCAAAAAGTGGTCGATATTCCCGACCAACCCCGTCTGCCTGAAAAACTCTTCATACAAAATGTAGATTGTTTGATAATCATCGTGGATGAAATTGAAATCTGCATCAATTTCGTTCAGATACGACCAGACTTCTTCGAAATGAAACAGACGGTAAAGCAGTTGTTTTTCACTTTGCTCTGCCTGGGTCACTTTGCGTTTGTTCGTGCTTGGATACACCGCATGAGAGGCTGCATCAGGCGACATGGTTCGCCTGACCGGCTCGCGTTCAGGCCGTTGCTGCAGCACCTCTTGTTGATACCCCTTCAATTGCTTCTGCAGGATATCTACCGGAATACTGAATTCATCCGCGATATCCTTCATGTAAAGCTCTCTTTCGATCAAAGACTCTAGGGGGGCCAATGCCTTAAGCATGGTTTCGATATAGGTGATGCGATTTTTTTCGGAATCCAGATTCAGATTCATCTTGAGGTAGCGTGAATAGAACTGAATGACCGTTTCCCGGTTGTTTTTCAGTGCCTTGGCGAACGCCTCGTGGCCTTTCTCTTGGATGTATTCATCCGGATCCATACCCGCTTCCAGCGGGAAAATCGAAATATCGAAGTGCTTGTTGCGTTCCAGTATTTCTATGGCGCGCTTGGTCGCTTCGACACCGGGACGATCGCCGTCATAGGCAATGACAATTTTGTCGGCTGTCTTCGTCAGTATTCGGTTCTGTTCATCCGTCAGACTGGTCCCCATGGAGGCGACGCCATTTTTAACACCCGCTTGCCAAGCGGATATGACATCCATATACCCTTCAAATAGGATCACTTCTGAATTTCTCCGGATTTCACTGCGGGCTTTGTCGAAGTTGAAAAGGAAATCCCGTTTGTTGAACAACAGTGTTTCGGGGCTGTTCAGATATTTTGCTTCATGGTAACCTGTTTCATCCGCTGGGGTTGCATGCAGAATTCGGCCGGAAAAAGCGACCGTCTTTCCTTTAGCGTTCCGCAACGGGAAAATGATCCGGGCTGAGAACCGATCGAAAAGTTCGTTTTGGCCTTGCCTATCCGTGAAAATACCACTTTCCTGAAGGAGTCCTTCATCGAATGCCTTCGCTTTCAGCATTTGAAAAAGTGCTGTCCGATTGGATGGAGAGAAACCTATTTGATATTCTTTTAGTGTCTCCGGCGTGAAGCCGCGTTGGATCATGTAATCCAGCGCAGCTTGCCCCGTAACGGTGTTCATGAGCACCTGATGGTAAAAAGCCGCAGCTTCCTCATGGATTTGGATCAATTTTTCTTTTTTTGACTGAAGCGGATTATCTTGCGCATGGTTTTCGTACGAGAAATCCAATTCAATGTTGCTTAATTCGGCTGTCTTAATGACTGCTTCAACGAATGAAATACCCTCGACATCCATCAAAAAAGTAAAAACATTCCCTCCTCTTCCGCAGCTGAAACAGTGAAAAATCTGTTTTTCTTCTGCTACAGAAAATGAGGGGGTCTTCTCGTCATGGAACGGGCAAAATCCGAAATGATTCTTGCCTCTTTTTTTGAGTTGTACATATTGGCTGACGACATCAACAATATTTGTTTCGGTTCTGATCTGCGCTAATTTTTCTTCTGAAATACGTTCTGCCAAATGTCTCCCACCTTGAAGAAATGTCTTCATTTTATAAAAACGCGCATAAAGATGCAAAATAAATTTTACCACATCTGCACAACACATGCAAATATTTGCTCAGGCGGGCATCAAAGCGGTGATCTTTGCTGTTCTTCCTTCAGATCTGGAACTTTCACAAAAAACAACAGGATCCCGCCGATCACGAACAGGATGATCAGGGCAAAAACCCCATCCAACGAGTTTCCTGTCAGCTGCGAGATGACCCCGACAAGCAGCGGACCGACCACTGCCGCAAATTTCCCGAAGATGTTATAGAATCCGAAGAATTCGTTCGCTTGCTCTTTGGGAATCAGTTGGCCGAATAAGGATCGGCTCAACGCCTGCACGCCTCCTTGGGCTGTACCTACAAGAAGCGCCAAAATAATGAATGTCAGCAAGGAGTCCAACTGCAATGCATAGATGCAAATGAAAATATACGTTACAATACCCACAAAAATCATGTTCTTGTTGCCGAACCGTTTGGATGCACGCCCGTACAGGATGGAGAATGGGAAAGCCACGAACTGGACAACTAGCATGACTACAATCAGTTCATTCGAAGAGAGGCCGATATCCGATCCGACCGCAGTCGCCATTTTGAAGATGGTCCCAACCCCGTCGATGTAAAAGAAATAAGCCAGCAAAAACAAAAAGGCTTGTCTGTATTCCTTGATGTTCTTCAGCGTTTCCCATAATCTGAGGAAACTCTTGCGGATCACGTGCGGTTCTTTTTCGATGTAATAGTTCTGCTTGACATTCTTCCAATAAGGGATGGTGAAGACGAACCACCAAATCGCAGTAAGGATGAAGCCGCCTTTCACAATGCCACTGGTGCTCACTGGCAAAATGCCGGTCAATTGGAAAAAAATAAAAATGACGAACGGGATGGAACTGCCGATATAACCCCAGCCGAAGCCTGCAGAGGAAATGCGGTCCATCCGTTCATCGGTCGTCACGTCCATCAAGGAGCCGTCATAGAAGATATTCGCTCCAGAAAAACCGATAACCGAAAACATGTACAATCCCAACAGAAACAGCCAATTTGCAGCAGGCACAAATACGAACCCGATTGTTGCGAAAATACCGGCCAATGTAAAGCCTGTAAATAAAGGATTGCGGAAGCCTTTGTAATCCGCGACGGCTCCCAACACAGGAGCAAGCAGCGACACAACCAAAGTGGCGGCCGCATTCGCATATCCCCAATAGGCTGTCGAGTCAGCATCCGTCAATCCGCCGCTTTCCGCGATCGACTTGAAATACAAAGGGAATACCGCCGTTGTGATCATGATGGAGTAGGCCGAATTCGCCCAGTCCTGCATGATCCAACTTTTTTCTTCGGTGGTATAACGGCTTAGCTTTTTCTCAGTTCCCATATTACCCTCCCCTGTTCTTTTCGTTCGACGAGAAACACCTTGTCTGACCCATCATAACGAATGGACAAAGAATGGGCAACACCCAATAGTAGGATGTTGCCCATTGTTTTTCAATTATTTTATTCTTGTGCTGCTTCATCATACTCAGCCAATATTCCCTCAATCAAGGTCCAGGCTTTTTCCAAACCCTCACCCGTTTCTTTCGAGAACATGATCAAGGACTCATCACTCGGAAGATTCAAAGCTTTTTTGATGCGGTAGAAATGTTGATTCCATTTTCCGCGCGGAATTTTATCGCATTTGGTGGCGATGACCGAATACGGAAGATTGTAATATTCAATGAAATCCTTCATTTGAATATCGTCTTCGGTAGGCTCGTGACGAAAATCGACAATCAAAAAGACATGTTGTAACGTATCCCGTTGTGTGAAGTACGTCTCTAACATTTGGCCCCATTTTGCCCGTTCCGTTTTTGAAACTTTTGCGTAACCATAACCCGGAACATCCACAAAATAAAATGAATTATTGATCAGATAGAAGTTCAAAGTCTGGGTCTTTCCCGGTTTGCTTGATGTCCGCGCCAACGCTTTGCGATTGATCAGTTTATTGATGAACGATGACTTGCCCACATTGGACCGCCCCGCCAAAGCGATTTCTGCAAAGCCAGTGGCCGGGTATTGTTTGGGATCGACCGCGCTCATTACGATTTCCGCATCTTTTACGTGCATTTATTTCCACTCCTTTTCAAAGCCGTCTGCAATTGAAACGACGCTTAATACTATTTCTGCAACCGACTGTCATGATTATGCGAAAAAATCCGGAAATCAGATTGGAAATTGTCTGATTCGCCGGACTTCAAACGCAAGCTCATGTTTAGTTGATCTGTTTACCGTCTTCATCGAACAGCAACGGCGCACCGATGCCATTCACTATGTTATCGGTTATGACGCACTTCACGATTTCATCTCTGCTTGGGATATCAAACATGATGTCCAGCATGATGTTTTCGATGATGGAGCGCAATCCACGAGCACCTGTGTTTCTTTCCAGTGCCTTTTTGGCGATGGAGCGTAATGCGTCATCTTCGAATACCAATTCGACGCCATCCAACTCAAGTAATTTTTTGTATTGTTTTACCAAGGCATTTTTTGGTTGTGTCAGAATATGAACTAAATCGTCTTCTGTCAACTTTTCCAACGCAGCCATAATCGGTAAACGACCGATAAATTCCGGGATCAACCCGAATTTCAACAAATCTTCCGGTATGATCTGCTGCATGATGCTCTTGTCTTCCAAATGTTTGGCTTGCGGAGAGCCGAAGCCGATGACTTTCTCGCCAAGACGCTCTTTCACGATCGTTTCGATGCCATCAAAGGCACCACCAACGATGAATAAAATGTTCGTCGTGTCGATTTGGATGAACTCTTGCTGCGGGTGTTTTCTGCCGCCTTGCGGTGGAACGTTCGCAACAGTGCCTTCCAAAATTTTAAGCAGCGCTTGTTGAACCCCTTCACCACTTACGTCTCTCGTGATCGATACATTTTCACCTTTACGGGCGATTTTATCAATCTCGTCGATGTAGATGATTCCGCGTTCAGCCCGCTCGACATCAAAATCGGCAGCTTGAAGCAACTTCAATAGGATATTCTCGACATCCTCACCAACATATCCGGCCTCCGTCAAACTTGTCGCATCAGCAATCGCAAATGGGACATCCAGGATACGCGCCAATGTTTGGCCAAGGAAGGTTTTACCCGAACCAGTCGGGCCTATCAAACAAATATTACTTTTTTGTAACTCTACATTATCGTCTTCTGACATCATGCTCATTTGACCGATACGCTTGTAGTGATTATAGACCGCTACAGACAGCGTCCGTTTGGCTTTTTCTTGACCAATCACATATTCGCTCAAAATCTTTTGGATTTCCTGCGGTTTTGGCACCTCGGTGAATACCGCTTCGCTTGGTGCATAGATTTCTTCTTCGATGATTTCTTTGCATAAATCTACACACTCATTACAAATATATACATCCGGCCCCGCAATGATCTTTTTCACTTGGTCCTGAGATTTTCCGCAGAATGAACAATGTATTGTCCCGATACTTTCATCATGGAACACAATCATTCTCCTCTCTATATACTTACTTTCCGATCCAGTATAACTTGCCAGGATAGGCCAACTGCTGTGGCACATTGACCCTGACCGCTTACGAACGGTTTACATCTTAACACAGAAAGGAAAAATTGAAAAAGAATATGATCCGTTTACCTAGTGGGGTTAAAGTCCGAATATATCCCTGAGTATAAACAGATGGGACACTGACTATGGAAGACAATGTCCCGATCTCTGTATTCTGTTTCAACTTTTCTTATGCTTCGATTGCTGAATCAGTGATGATGCTCATCGCTTTCTTCATTTGGATATCGTTAGTCAACATATCAGGGCTGACCAATCCACGAACACGGTCTGCATCCATGTTATATTGTTTTGCTAGTTCTTCGATTTCTGCAGCGACTTCTTCTTCAGAAACGACGATGTTTTCATCTTTGATGATTTGTTCCAATACTAGTGATGTTTTCGTGCGTTCATCAGCATCAGATTCCATTTGGACGTGCAAGTCTTTTTCAGTAGTACCTGTGATTTGGTAGTACAATTCAGGAGAGATTCCTTGACGTTGCATATCATTCAGGAAAAGATCCATTTGACGGTGCACTTCATCGTGAACCATTACGTGCGGCAATTCAACGATTTCAGCATTGGCAACGGCTTGTCTCAAAGCTAAATCCTGAACAGCTTCGTCAGCTGCAGCAGTTCTGCTTTCTTCCAATTCCTTGCGGATTTTAGCTTTCAATTCGTCCAATGATGCTACTTCTTCGTCGACATCTTTTGCGAATTCGTCATCCAAAGCAGGTAATTGTTTTGTTTTGATTTCGTGTACGATTACTTTGAAGGTAGCTTCTTTTCCTTTAAGATCTTCAGCTTGATAGTCTTCAGGGAAAGTCACGACAACTTCTTTTTCTTCTCCAGCTTTAACGCCGACCAATTGTTCTTCGAAACCTGGGATGAATTGATTAGATCCCAACTCCAAAGAATGGTTTTGATCTTTGCCGCCTTCAAAAGCCACACCGTCAACGAATCCTTCGTAGTCGATTACAGCTGTGTCGCCAAGTTCTGCGCCTTCTTCTTTAAGGACTAATTCAGCTTGACGCTCTTGTTTTTCTTTCAAGTTGTTTTCTACATCCTCATCTGTAACGATGCGGTCTTGTTTTTCAACTTTAAGATTTTTGTATTCTCCAAGCTTCACTTCAGGTTTCACTGTTACTTCAGCAGCGATGACCCAAGGTTGGCCTTTTTCCATGCTCTTGATGTCAATTTTTGGTTGAGAAACAGGATCCAATCCAGCTTCTTCGATAGCTTGTGAATAAGCATCAGGCAAAGCGCCATTCAATGCGTCTTCGAATAAAGACTCTTCACCATAGATATTGTTGAATACGTGACGAGGAACTTTACCTTTACGGAATCCAGGAACGGAAACGTTCTTTTTCACTTTGTTGAAGACCTTATCCATTTCTTGTTTGATGATTTCTTCTGAAATTTCAAATGTTAAGACACCATCGTTAGTGCCTGTTTTTTCCCAGTTTGCAGTCATTTACTTTCCTCCAAAAATCTTGATTTTATTGCAATTAATTTGATATTGCACACTCTCCAATACTACACTAGAAAAGCGGTGTTGTAAACAAAAAGTGCTTCATTATTCCGTATTCGTGTAAAAAATGTGCCCGTTATCAATGCTTTAGCCTTCGATTTTAATGCTTTCTTAGATTTCTTTCATCATATGTTTTTGGTATAATCATTCAATGGGGGTGATCGTCAGTGGCCGTAAATTATCCGAACGGCAAAAAGTTCCATGCCGAATCGCATATACCGAAAACTGCAAAGAGGAAAGACTTCGTATACAGCAACCGCGGAATGACGCTTGAAGAAGAGATCAACAGCAGCAATGAGCATTACCTTTCATCAGGAAAAGCCGTCATCCATAAAAAACCGACGCCTATCCAAGTCGTTAAAGTGGATTACCCCAAAAGAAGCGCAGCCGTCATCAAAGAAGCTTACTATCGGCAATCCTCCACTACCGACTACAACGGCGTTTATAAAGGTCTTTATCTGGACTTTGAGGCCAAAGAAACAAAAAACAAGACAGCCATACCCTTGAGCAACTTCCACGAGCACCAGATCATCCACATGAAAAGGTGTATCCAACAGCAAGGAATCACGTTCGTACTGATCCGTTTTTCCTGCTTTAACCGCGTTTTCTTGCTGAACAGTTCCTATTTGATTGACTTTTGGGAGAATACATTGAATAATGGCCGTAAATCGATCCCATTGGCATTTATAGAGGATAATGGGTTCGAAGTGGCATACGGATTCAATCCCCGATTGGATTATCTGGATGCAGTGGATAAAATGCTTGAATGCACTATCAAATAATTAAGAGGTGAACCACATGCCGAATGAAGGCAATAATACACGATCACGCGCAACCAACAGAAAGAACAACGGAAATACAAAAGGCCCACGCAAAACGGCCTTGAAAGCGAAAACGAAAGCGAATACGAAAAAAACCGGGATGCCGCTCTGGAAGAAAATAATCTTCGGTGTTTTGGCCCTGGGGATGATTGGACTCGCTTCCGGAGCAGGACTCTTCTTCTACTATGTTTCCTCCGCTCCCGAATTGACCGAGGAAAAATTGGTCGGAACGGTGGCATCGACCATTTTGGATGCCGACGGAAACGAAATCAAGGAGATTGGCGGAAACGATCAGAACCGGACATTGGTCACCCCTGAAGAAATCCCGCAAGTCTTGAAGGACGCTATCGTATCTATAGAGGACCAACGTTTTTACGATCATAACGGCGTCGATCCGATCCGGATCATCGGCGCCTTGTTCGCGAATCTCCAGCAAGGCGGTATCTCGCAAGGCGGAAGCACCATCACTCAGCAATTGATTAAATTATCCTATTTTTCAACCAGTTCCGAAGACCAGACCTTGGAACGAAAAGCTCAGGAAGCTTGGATGTCTATGCAACTGGAACGGGAATATACGAAAGATGAGATTTTGGCATTTTACATTAATAAAGTATACATGTCCAACAATGTCTACGGTATGGGAACGGCCGCTGAATACTTTTACGGCAAATCCATCACCGATGTGACAATCGCTGAAGCAGCCACTTTAGCGGGCATGCCGCAAGCCCCTTCCTTGTATGACCCAATCACTAACGCGGTGGACACTCAGGCTAGGCGCGACCTTGTTCTGGACATGATGGTCGAGAACGAAAAGATCACTGCCGAAGAAAGTGCTGAGGCAAAAACGGTTCAAATACAAGGCAGCATCATTGATCACTCTGGTGATGTCAACACATCATTGGTGATCGATCCTTACATCCAACTCGTCATCGATGAAGTCACTGAAAAAACCGGCTTGGACGTCTACGAAGGCGGACTGACGATTACGACCAACATCGATATGGATGCACAGCAACGTCTGTACGATATCGTGAATACTTACGATTATATCGAATTCCCGGATGATCTGCTGCAGACAGGTGTTTCCATGGTCGACGTCAATACCGGCGCCATAGAGGCAGTCATCGGCGGGCGCAACCAGAATGTCCAACTTGGGCTCAATCGCGCCTCCACACTGGAACGCAGCATTGGTTCGACCATGAAACCATTGGCGGTCTACGGACCTGCCATCGAATACTTGGATTACTCAACAGGCACGTTGGTCGTCGACGAGGAATACAGTTACTCCGACGGCAGCGAAATCAACAACTACGACAACAAGTATAAAGGCGATCAGACCATCCGTGAAGCGTTGGTCGATTCGCGCAACATTCCGGCATTGAAGACTTTCCAGGAAGTCGGTGCGGATAACGCCTTTTCATTCCTGCAAAAATTAGGCATCACGATTACGAACGATGACCAGGAATATTTGGTTGAATCCAATGCGATTGGTGGCGAAGCGACACCGATTGAGCTTTCTGCAGCTTATGCTGCCTTCGCCAACGGGGGCACTTATTACGAGCCTTATACGGTCCAATCCGTGACGACTTCTGAAGGTGAAGAATTCACCTTCGAACCGACGGGAACCGAAGCGATGAAGGAATCCACAGCCTATATGATCACCGATATGCTGAAGGACGTCATCACCGAGGGAACGGCTACGAATGCCCAGATATCCGGCTTGCCGCAGGCCGGCAAAACCGGTACTACCAACTATACAGATGATGAATTGGCCGCAGTCGGCGGTACAAACGTACCTTATGCCGCTCCTGATGCCTGGTTTGCCGGATATTCGACAAGCTATTCCATTTCGGTATGGGTCGGCTATGACAATTCTAAGGAATACGGAAACTTTTTGGATTACCAGACACAAAGTCTAACGCGCGATATCTATCGTGAGTTGATGTCCTACGTTTCCGAGGATACCGATTATGCCGATTGGACGCTGCCTGCATCGGTCAGCCAAGTATCGATGGAAAAGTACACTGATCCGATCATGAAGCCCGGCCCAAATACGCCAAGCAGTCTGATCGCCACAGAACTTTTTGTCAAAGGAACGGAACCCACTTCCACCTCCAAAAAATACGGCGTGACTCTGTTGGCGCCTTCCGGTTTGAAGGCTAGCTACAACACCGATAAGGACGAATTGACCATCGAATGGGACAAATATTCAGCCAGCGGCACCGATTCAAATGCACAAGCGCAATACACGGTGACAGCAGGTGGCGCCTCTGAAACGACAACAGATACCAAAGTCATCATTGATAATCCTGATAAAGGCACAATCACGATTTCCTTGCTCGTCAAAGTCAGCTCAAGCACATCACCTGCTGCAACTATCCAGTTGACCATCGCCGACCCGGCTCAGGAATCCTCCAAAGCGGAGGAGAAAGATAAGGAAAAGGCATCAAGCGAATCCTCATCATCTTCATCCAGCTCATCAGCGGAAAGCGATGAATCATCCTCCGCTGTGCAGGACGACGAAGAATCAACTCAGAATCCATAAAAAACAGCCAGCTCCCGATTCAAAGGAGCTGGCTGTTTTTTTGTTCCGGATCCCGCAGACTGCACTCGTCCACTTCATTTCAAACCCAACCGTTTCTGCCCTTCCTGGCACATCGAAAGCAATGGGCAAACGTCGCATTTGGGATTCCTGGCTGTGCAATGATACCTGCCGAAGAAAATCATCTGGTGATGCGCATCGGACCAGCGCTCCTTCGGAATTTTTTTCATAAGCAACTCTTCCACTTCCAGCACTGATGCTTTCTGGGGAGCGATGCGCAGACGTTTGGATATCCGTTCCACATGGGTATCCACCGCAATCGCTGGGATTTGAAAACCGACACTCATGACCACATTTGCTGTTTTGCGCCCCACTCCGGGCAACTTGGTCAGTTCTTCAAGTGTGCGCGGCACTTCGCCGCCAAAGTCCTCCAGCAGCATTTTGCAGCATTTTTGGATGTTCGCGGCTTTGTTCCTATACAAGCCAATCGTCTTGATTTCTTGCATGATCGCCTCAAGTGGGGCTGCCAGGAAAGCTTCGGGCGTAGCGAATCGCCTGAACAGGCCTGGCGTAACTTTGTTGACGGAAACATCCGTTGCTTGGGCGCTGAGGAGCGTCGCAATCAATAGCTGAAATACGTTCTGATGCAGCAGTTCGCACTCCGCATTCGGGAATAGCGCCGCCATCTCATCCAGTGCTTCTATAGTCTTTTTTTTCGATAGCATTATTCTTCACCCCACCTATGCGTCCGCCTCAGTGTCCAGCCAGTTGTATAGTGGAACTTCCATCGGCGCATCCGTTCCTGTCTTTTCATCGAATTTGTCCTGATTGGTTTGGGGCCGCGTCGATTGCTGCTGGATCAGATCTTTGACGCTTTTGATATTTTTCTTCTCCCAGGCCAACAGGATGCGGTCGATGTATTTAAGGCTGTAGACGCGATTCAATACCGCTTCTTTCAAAGCTGATTCGATCAATTCGAGCGGATAGTGGTCCATATCGATCCAACTCGCAATGGTCTGCATTTCGATGGGCGATAAGTTCCTCCCGAATTCTTGCTCGAACATGGTCATGATATTCTTTCCTTGTTGCTGGATGGGCTGTTTTTTCTCGGATCGTTCCATCAATTGGAAAAGCCGTTGATAAATCGGATCCAAGGAATAGGAATCCTCCACTTTTCCCGCGAGATCATTTTTCGTCTCCATCAAAATCATTTGCTTTTGCATCAGATTATGCAGCAAGGAAAAGACATCCTTTTCGGCAATGCCCATATTTTCGGCGATCAGTGCCAGATTCGGAAAAGGTATATTCTTATCGATGTAAGCTTTCAGCTGCAGCACAAAGATAAATTCGTTATCCGCAAGCCCAATCCTTTTGTAGTTCTGCAGCAATAAATTGGGAATCAGAGTCTGCCCTGATTCGATCCATTTGGTTAATTCATTGTATGACATCTTATCAAAAAACTCCTTTGGAAAAACTGAAAGTGGAACAAATAGCTGCTATTTGCCCCACTCCCATTCTGTTGTGATTAAATTCAGATTCGCGAAACGCCCTGGTTAAGGGTAGATTCTGTTCAGTAGACGAGGGAACGGAATCGACTCACGGATATGTTCGGTTCCGGAGATCCAAGTCACCATTCTTTCAAGTCCCAATCCGAATCCGGAATGAGGCACTGAACCGTATTTGCGTAAATCCAAATACCATGAATAGTCATCCTTGCTCAGCCCGAATTTCTCGATCTGTTCGCTTAGGCGTTGGTAGTCCACTTCACGTTCGCTGCCGCCGATTATTTCTCCGTATCCTTCCGGAGCGATCATATCCGCGCACAGAACGACTTCCGGACGATCCGGATGCTCTTTCATGTAGAAAGGCTTGATCGCTTTCGGGTAATTAAGGATGAATACCGGTCTTTCCGATTGGTTCGCGATAAAGGTTTCATGAGGCGAACCGAAATCATCGCCCCAGACGATATCGTCGAATCCATTTGCGTTCAATAAGGCCACGGCATCATCATAGCTGATGCGCTCGTACGGCAATTGCGTGTATTTTTTCAGCAACTCCTTGTCGCGCTCCAGCGTATCCAAGTAGAGATCACAATTATCCAGCACCGATTGGACCAGATAAGCGACATACTTTTCCTGGACTTCCAGACTTTGGTCCTGATGCATGAAAGCCATTTCCGGCTCCATCATCCAGAATTCGATCAGATGGCGGCGCGTCTTCGATTTTTCGGCACGGAATGTCGGACCGAATGAAAATACTTTTCCGAAGGCCATCGCTGCCGCTTCCATGTACAACTGTCCACTCTGGGACAAGTATGCTTCCTCATCGAAATACTTGGTGTGGAACAGCTCGGTTGTCCCTTCAGGTGCGCTGCCGGTCAGAATCGGCGGATCCACCTTGATGAAGCCTTCTTGATTGAAGAATTCATAAGTGGCGCGGATGATTTCGTTCCGGATCTTCATGATGGCGTGCTGTCTGGATGAACGCAGCCAGAGATGACGATGGTCCATCAAGAAATCTGTCCCATGCTCTTTAGGCGTGATCGGATAATCTTGGCTTTCTCCCAGCACTTCGATACCGGTGACGAGCAATTCGTAGCCAAGCTTTGAACGGGCATCTTCTTGGATGATCCCTTTAACGATCAAAGAAGTCTCTTGCGTCAGCGATTTTGCGACGTCAAACAACTCTTCGCCGACATCATTTTTCATAACGATGCCTTGGAAATAATGAGCGCCGTCACGTAATTGCAGAAAGGCGATTTTTCCGCTGCTTCTTTTGTTGGTTACCCAAGCACCAATGGAAATCTCTTGCCCTAAATGTTCTTTCGCTTGATCCATTGTGATAAGTGTCAATCTAGTCTACCCCTTTTTCCACAAAAAACAGTTTATTTTTTATGGGTTTCGATAAATTTTTTGATGCGGTCTACTGCTTCTGCGAGTAGCTCTTCTCTGACAGTATAACTTATTCTGGCGTAATCAGGGTATCCAAAACCATCGCCCGAAACCAAAGCGACATTAGCCTCTTCGATCAGAGCCAGCGTAAAGTCCTTAACTTCCTCAAAACCGCACATCTCGGCGGCTTCTTTGACATTCGGGAACAAGTAGAAAGCTCCTTGAGGTTTTGTTACCTTGAAACCAGGAATGCTGGCAACAAGCGGATAGAAAAAGTTCAGTCGCGCTTCGAGTGCTGCGCGCATTTCCTCAACAAAATCCTGCGGTCCGGTCAAAGCAGCCAGTGCGCCATATTGGCTCGGTCCGGCAGGATTGCTTGTCGAATGGCTGGACAGTTCGATCATTTTGCTGATGATTTCCACATTTCCGATTGCATATCCGATTCTCCAGCCTGTCATTGCGTAGGTTTTGGAAATGCCGTTGATGATGATCGTTTGGTTCTTGATTTCTTCTGAAAGTGAAGCGATTGAGATGGCTTTATTCCCGTTATAAGTCAGTCGGTAGTATATTTCATCGGCAATGATCAAGACGTCGTGTTCAACCGCCCACTCGCCGATCGCCTTCAATTCTTCAGGCGTATAGATCATACCGGTCGGGTTCGACGGCGAATTCAAAAGCAAAGCAACCGTTTTTTCGGTGCGATGTTTTTCCAGGTCTTCCACAGTCAGTTTAAAGCTTTTTTCAGGCGCCGTTTCGACAAGCACGTTGACGCCGCCAGCCAACTTGATCTGTTCGGTATAACTTACCCAGTACGGCGCAGGGACGATAACTTCATCTCCGGGATTAAGAATGACCTGGAATAACGCAAACAAAGCATTTTTGGCACCTTCAGTCACGATGACCTGATTGACGGCGAAAGTGACTCCGTCATATTTCTGATGATAATCCACAATCGCTTGACGCAATGGCAGGATACCGGCAGTCGGGGTGTAGTGGTTTGCTTTGTTTGATTGGATCGCCTCTACTGCAGCATTCAGAATAGAAACGTGCGTATCGAAGTCCGGTTCCCCTACGGTCAAGTTCAGGACATCCTTCCCTTGCGCTTTCATGACGTTGACTTTAGCTGATGTCGCCAATGTCGGGGATTCGCTTATTTTTTTCATTCTCTCAGAAATTTTTACCATCTCAATCACTCCAATTTATATATTTTCTATATCTTTGAGCCATTTACCAGAAATAGCGGATATCAAATAGTAACCAATCGTATCATTTGCATTTTTGTAGGTGACTTCCCAAACCGGTTCTTCGTTCTCTATCCCCAGTCTTGCCTCCAGAATCCGTTCAGGGTTCTTGTCCGCCTGAGTGATTGACTTGGCTTCACTTTCGGTGATGACTTCCGCCGTATTCAGGATAGTGGTTTCACCGCCGTCTTTCTTGATGATGACATACAATTCTTCGTTCTTGTCATCGATGCCAGCCAGTGTGAAATACGTCTCCGATCCATTGTACCAATAAAAATCCTGGACTTTCTGGATATTGGCGTTCGTTTCCGCTATGGCGGTTGCTTCTTTTTCCGCTTGCAGCATCGGCTGCTGGCTTCGGTAAAATATCGTGTAGGAGCTGACGATCATCAGGAAAAGAAGCACAATCGTCCCAACAATGACATTCTTCTTCACATCTTCCACTTCCTTATCTTTGGGTGAAATTTAATCGCAATCTCACCTAATTGTTAATGATACCTTAAACTTCATGCTGATGGAATATCCCGCCGCATTATTTTTTCAGAAATTCTTGAATTTCCGCATTTATTTCTGCTTGATCGGCTACTTTTATCCCTACGCCCTCCGGAAGCATCTGTTGCATCCGTTTGGAATAAGTGCTTTTTATCAATCTGTCGTCCAGGCAAATGACGACGCCTTTCGTATTTCTGGAGCGGACGAGCCTGCCTATCCCCTGTTTCAGGCGGATCATCGCTCGCGGAAGAAACTCTTCATAGAATGCCTTCTTGCCTTTATCCTGGTGAAAAGCTTGGAAGGCGGCATTTTCCGGACGATGCGGCGGATCGAAAGGCAGTCTGGTGATCACCAGGATCTCAACAGCTTGATCGGAAAAGTCGATGCCTTCCCAGTAAGAAGCAGAGCCCAGCAAAATCGCAGCCTCGGCCGACATGAACCGATTGTGCATCCTTCTCCGGCTGCCGGAAAAACCTTGAGCGAGTATTTCCGTACCCGGGAATCCGGAAGAAACAGCGTTTTTGAGTTGGCTATGAACTTCCTCCAGCAAGCGGTTGGATGTGAATAAAACCAATGCTTTGCCTTGTTGCGGCAGCACGATTTCTTGCAAAGTCGAAACAATCTGTTTCGCCGCCTGTTTGTCGTCCAAAGAGGTGATGGCAGTGATATCTGTCGGAAGGAAAATCCGCAACCGTTCGCTCAACTTGTAGGGAGAAGCAAAATACGCTTCCTGCAATTCGGCTTCGCCGATTTTATTTTTGAAATAGTCCAGCGAGTCATCCACTTTGAGAGTCGAACTTAAATAAACGGTTCTGCTGAATCGCTCTTCTATTTTTGAATGGATTTCCTCCGAGAGATCAATTTGGTTTATTTCGATTGCCAGCGAAAGCAAGTCATTATCCCAATTGTATTGCAGCACATGATACGTACCTAGGCGGTCTTCAGAAAAATAGTGCAGATTGACTTGGACTGCCCCCAAGTCCTCCAAAATTGCCTTTGCGCGGGGACCCATAACCGGATCATTCCTCAGGTCGGCTTTATCCAGGCAACGCATGGCGGCAAGCCTTGTCTCCTCTATATACTGGTGCATTTTCTTGAATATTTTTTTCATTCCATTCTCAACCAAAAAATTTTCATCAAGAAAAACTTCACCTTTTTCCCCCACCTCATGGATAAGGGAACGCACCAATACTTCTTCGGAATGGGCACATTCCTGCTGTAGTTGATCGATCGCGAATTCGAGGTTGAATAAATCATAGTCCAGGGAAGCGCCATTTGGATCCTTTTCTATTGCCTCGCGATAATCTCGGAGGAAGTAGCCGAAGCGCTTCAAACGCCGTTTCAGGATGGATAGGGCTACACTTTTCTTGTGCGCATCCTGATAGACGCGCGGGAACTGATGTGCCTCATCGAGGATCAAGTTGATGGAGTCGCAATGGTCAAAAATTGCCAAATCATCGATGTGATGACTCAAAAAAGAATGGTTTGTGACGATCAGGCTGGATTGTTCTGCTTTCTTGTTATTGAAGGCAAAGAAATCATCCTCGGCCCACTTCCCTTTTAAAGGGGCTTCGTGGCTTTCAAAGGTCAGCTTATCCCAGAGAAAATCAAAGTTCTGCGCTTGGCTCAATTCGCTGATATCACCGGTTTCCGTCTCGGTCAGCCAGACATAGATGCTCATCATGATCAAGGATTCTTTTTTGGTGAGGGCTTCCAAGGTCAATGCGGCCAATTTCTCCAGGTGGACGATGTTCGTCTTCCCTTTCAATGAACTTATCTGCAGCTCAAATGGCAGCATTTTGCGTAACCGGGTCATCTCGTTATCCATGATCTGTTCCTGCAAAAGCAGTGTGGAAGTGCTGATAAGGACTTTGTTTTTCGGCGTTGCCTGATAAGCAGCAGGTAGCAGATAGGCCAAAGTCTTCCCGATGCCCGGCGCAGCTTCAATTGCCAAATTTTCAGAATTTTCGGCTTGGTGGAAGTCGAAAAGTGATTGCATCATCTCAATCTGCTCTGCACGGATTTCCAAGCCGTGATTTCCCATCAGGCTTTTGGCCACTTCCGAAAAATCGGAAATTTCTTTTTCTCTATAAGCCGTCTGTTCCGAGAGTATGTCTTTTTCCTTCAGCGCCAACCCATTTTTGACGTAGATTTTCTGCGGAAGGGGGGAGCGCATCTCTTTGGCGGTTTCATAGCTCTCATAAAAAAAAGAATCGTTGTCCACCTGACAATGCGCCGACAAGAAATTCAACTTTTCCAGCGTGACCAACGGCAAGTTGTTGGCTTTCTCCTTCAACTGGAGGAAAAGTTCCGCAGTTGCTCGCGCATCGCTTGCGGCATCATGGGCACTATCATGCGTCAGAACGAAGTGGTTTGATAGATCTCCCAACCGATAACTGGATAAGGTCGGATACAGTATTTTCGTCAACTCCACCGTGTCCATCGCGCGCAGCGAAAGCGGCGGCATGCCGACTTCTTGGAATGAATAGTCCAAAAAATGGTAATCGAAATGTACGTTATGCGCTACAAAAACGCACCGTTCTAACGTGTTGTAGATGAAATCGCATACGTCTTCAAAGTAGGGAGCCTCTTTGACATCTTTATTCTTGATTCCCGTCAGCTTCTCGATGACATCCGGTATTTTTCTGCCGGGATTGATGGTTATATTGATTTCCTGAACTATTTTGCCGGCCTGAAGCAAGGTACACCCGAATTGAATGATCCGATCCCCTCGTTTAAAGCTGGATCCCGTTGTCTCAAGATCGACAATGGCGTAGGTTTTCTTCATAAAAACAATCTCCTAAATAAACAGAAGCTTCTCCTGTTCCGGTATTTCTTTCTGCAAGACTTGCCCTGAAGGTATCTTATAAAAACAGGAGCCTCTCCGATCAAACTGTGCATTGCATGCAACTCACCTCATTATATCCTATGTCGTGGCTATTGTTACCGTAAAATCGATAATTATCGGATTTTTTTGATGGCCTGCATGAACAGGTTGCCTACCCGGCATCACAAAAATGGACCCTCGCTTTAGCAGCAAGGGTCCATTTTTTGATCTATTAAACGATTTCAGAATAAATATCTTTCACATTTTTTTCTGGATCGATTACAATATATAATTGGTTTTCTGATGAAACGAATGAAGATTGATGTTCATTGTCGAATCCATCGGTATCCAATGCTTTGTAAGGGAAGTAGATGCGGTCCACTTCTACAATGACGTCGGATTTTGGATGATCCTCATCTTGGTACAGGATATCCATTTTTTCGATGTCCTGATGGCTCGCAACGCGCTCGAACATGCCTTGTTCAAGTCCGCCCAAGTTGATATCGCTCGTATTGACGTGATCTGCTTCTTGGTTAATTTCGATACGCAAAGATTCGCAAGGGTGGATTTCTTGGAAATCACTGTTTCCGATTCGGCCGTAGCTCGTTGTGACTTGTTTGATCCATAGATCTCCGATATATTCACGCTTGATCGTCCATGTTTCGCCGTTTCTAAAAATAAATCTCAAACCTGTCATTACTTTTTTCATCGAAATCACTCCTGATATATTTACTTTTTGAATATGTAACTATTTTATCATATTTTTTATCAAGTGGGTACCCATACACTTCCGATGATGAGAAAAAAAGTAAGTTAAGTTGCTATAGACTATCCATGAATTCATTTGCGTTGACGACTGCCCTTGTGTGCTTCGCCGATGCGATTTCATGGCCTTGTGAATGGGCCGCGCATTCGAAGAAATATTTATTTCCTCTGTGTTCCGTCACTCTGACCGTCACCGTTATTTCTGAGTGGATGGGAGAAGCTTTTTTGTGATGCAGATCACAGTGTATCCCGACTGTCGTATCGCCTTCGGAAAGATGTTCCTTGACGATTCCCATACAGGCATTTTCGATCATGGCCAGCAATGCCGGCGTTGCCAGAACCGGCAATGTGCCTGAACCGATTTCGGAAGCCAAATCCTTTTGTCCGACGGTATAGGAGGCTACGAATGTCTCATCCAAATAAATCATCCTTCTTTTCATAATGAAATTCCTTAGTGCGAGATGACTATTCTCCAGTTTGTTTGCCAACACCAAGGTTTTTAGTTCTTCGAATATCTCGCCCACAAAAGGACCGCCACGTTTGATGCCCAGCAAGGACAGCAATTCTTTTCCGTCCAAGGCCAAATCTTTCAGCGTATGGATCGGCATGGATTCGTTTAATTCGATCAAGTTTTCGCTCTGGTTCGGCAAACCGAACCCTTCGATGATGGCTTCTATCTGCATGGCTATTTCGATCCCTGTTTCGAACAGGAGTGGATAGTCCCAGAATTGTTGCAGGCGTTTGTTGAGTGCCTGCACGCCTATGCGTATATCCATGATTTCCTTGCGGGAACACTTCCATTGGCGCAAAAATGGTTCGATCGCATCGTTCTTCAGATCAAGGAAATGGATCAATACAGTCCAAGCAATCGTTGTCCCTTTGAATTGCAGCGGAAAAAGGGCCAAGTCGATCAATGCCTTTTCCCGATTTTGGAAACCGGGACACATCTGGAATAAACGTGTTTCGACAAAAAATTTGATTCCGCCCTTGCGGTTTCTTCCGATCAGAAGCTTATTCCACTCTTCGCGCACGCGCTCTACCGCGATTTTTGAAAGGAGCGGATGGTACTCGACGATGGCTTCCTTCGTTGCTTTTTCGATTTCAAAATCCAACTGACTCACAAACCTGGCTGCGCGCATCATGCGCAAAGCATCTTCCCTGAAGCGTTCTTCCGGGTTGCCTACTGCCCGAATCAATTTGTTCGCCAAGTCCTCCTGCCCGTTGAAGTAGTCTTTGATATTCCCATGGCGGTCGATCGCAATCGCATTGATCGTAAAGTCGCGCCTTTTCAAATCATCCTGCAGACTGCGCACATACTGGACTTTCTCTGGCCTGCGGAACTTCTCATACTTTGATTCTGTCCGGAAAGTTGTTATTTCGTAAGTCTCACGCTCATGTAAAACCATCACCGTTCCATGTTGGATGCCTACATCGAAGGTGATCGGGAAGATCCGCTGAATTTCTTCAGGCATAGCGCTCGAGGCGATGTCTACATCCGAAATATCCAGATGAAGCAGCGTGTCGCGCACACTTCCCCCAACAAAGTAGGCCTCATATCCGGCCTGTTCGATGGCTTCGATGATGGGTATCGCTTTTTGAAATTCCGGTGCGTTTATGATCATAGGAAGTTTTCCAATCCATAGATCAGGCGATCGATTTCCATTACTTTTCTGCAGGAAAGGGCTACACCGTTCATGAAAGAGTCGCGGTCATATGAATCGTGGCGGATGATCAAGCCTTCTCCTGCGCTTCCGAATTGCACTTGCTGATGCGCAACTAGGCCTGGTAAGCGGACACTATGGATTTTCATACCATGGTAATCAGCCCCTCTTGCGCCTTCGATCAATTCTTTCTCTTCCGGATGCCCTTGTGGATGGTCGCCTCTCACTTCATAAATCAATTCGGCTGTTTTTATGGCAGTACCGCTTGGCGCATCCAACTTGTTGTCATGATGCAATTCCATGATTTCCACGTTCGGGAAATATTTTGCTGCTTTTGCGGCGAATTCCATCATCAACACGGCACCAATCGCAAAATTAGGCGCAATCAAGCCTCCCAGACCCAACTCTTTTGAGTAGTTGGTCAATTCTTCAAGTTGTTCGCTGGAAAATCCGGTAGTGCCGATTACAGGACGCATACCGTTTTCAAGGGCGAAACGTGTATTGTCATAGGCCGCATCCGGTCTTGAAAAATCAATCCAAACATCAGCGTCAACTTCCTTGACGAGGGCCGCTTTATCACTGTACACTCTCACAGGATTACCGGCATATTGCGGCAATTCATCGAGCTGCTTCTCTTTTGCGAAAGGATCGTATACAGCCGCCAAAGTAAAGTCTTCCTGACGCAAGACCATATTTGTGCAGGCGGTTCCCATTTTGCCTTTAAATCCAGAAACTACTATTTTCATTCCACACGTTCCCTTCCGTTTAACGCTGTTGGCACACATGTTCCGCACCATATCCGCGTTTTATCAGATCATATTTTTTTCTTCCAACTCTTTTAATTCTTTCGTGAACTTCCTGAAGCTTGTTTCATCGTATTGGATTAGCGCAATGTCAATCTGTTTTTTTAGATAATGGATGCGATCCTTCACCGCCAACTTTTCCAATGATTTTTCTACAATTTCTTCCAGATCTTTATCGAAAATTTCAGAGTCTTGGAGGTACGGATTGTCCTCCAGAACACCAAAAAATGAAAGGACTTGGTAGGATTGATCAAAGAACAACTCCAGATAAAAATCCTCTTTCCAATTCAAGCGCAGATCATGGAATGCCTGCTCGGGATCTTCGAATGTCTTCCCATCTTTGTAGTACATGAAGGCATCTTTCGGATTTCCGACTACGGCAAACCCCATTCCTCTGTTCGTTGTATGGACTTCCTCAATCAGATGGATATTCTTCAACAAAATCTCATGATTGAGCAGATAATTGAGTATCCAAAGGGACTCCCTGCGCTTCAATTGATAATTCTGAATAAACCAAGAAATAAAATTTTTTTTCTCCTCCAAAGTAGGATTCATCATTTTAAAACCTCCTATCCGATGGGATGATGACTTATTGATCTGAATCGTGCAGATCATCATGGAGTTGAAGCAATTCAGTGTTGGCCGGATAAAGAGCCAAGCCTTGGTGAATGACCTCACTCAACTTTTCGCGATTGCCTTCTTCTCTCAAGAATGCTGCATACTCCAGTAAAAATGCCTCGTTGTCGGCAAAATGCGGATAAGCCGCCGTGTATTCTTTGTTTGCCGAATCGTAGTCCTCCAAGGCATTATGGCTGGCTGCGAGCAACCAATTGTATTGCGGATCGTTGTCTTCCTGCTCTGCGCGGTCTGCGATATAAGTGACCAATTCCTCGAATCTTTCTTGCTTCAGCAACAAGTTGCCCAGGGCTAAATGGATACTGGAAAGGTCCGGTTCAAGCGCTGCCGCTTCACGCAAATTTTGTTCCGCATCCTGCTCCCTGTTCAACTTCAATTGCAGTTTGGCCGCTGTCGTGTAAAATTCATGCTGATAAGGATTCCGCAGGATGGCCTGTTCCATCACGGCAAGCGCTTCTTCCAACTCCAGTTCAGCCTCAAGCGCATTCGCCAAATACAAATATGCGCTCAGGTAAGCATTGTCCACTTCGAGCAATTTATTAAAAATGGTGATGGCGCGCGCATATTCCTTAAGTTGGAAATAGGTGAAGCCGAGTTGGAAATAACTGTCCGGGAAATGTTCGTCAGCCGGGATTTTTTCCAGATACTGCAGGGCTGTCTCGAACGCACCGATAGCATTGTGGCAGTCGCCCAGGAAAAAATTCAGTTGCGTTGCGGATGCGATTTCGCCGTTTCCGTATGAAAGTTCCTCGTAGATCGGGATGGCCTTCTTGTACTCCCCGATCGAATGGTAAAGCTGCGCCAACGCATAATCCAATATAGGTTCATCCGGCAACAGCGTCATTGCTTCAAAAATTTTCTTTTCGCTGACTTCGTACAAACCTTGAACTTGATAAGCATCAGCCATCGTCAACAAAGCCTGCGGGTAAACGTCACTTTCTTTATCGATTGTTAGGAGGATATCCAAAGCTTGATCGTAATCGTCTTCGTCGATGGCGATTTCTGCCAAAGCGATATTCCACTCCTGTATATGCGGGGACAGGTAGTTCAATGCTCCATATGCCTCTTTTGCTTCGCTCAAGAAGCCCAAGGCATGCATCGTTTCTGCCAATTCGGCCAAATCAGCGTTGTTGTTCTCCAGGACGGATTGCTCAACTGATTGTTTGAACAGTTGAACAGCCGCATCCAAATCATTCTTTTGAATGGCTTCTATCATTGCATGTGCTTCATTATTCATTCGTCTACTGCTCCTTCAAATACACTCTGCTTGCTGGTGCTCTTCCTTTATATTTTATCATAAAGTTCAGCATCTGTATCTATTTGTTCCTCAGGCTTTTCTCCGTCAAAAACACATTGAATCCCCTTTAGAGGCTTCCTCAGAATTTTGGCAAAAAAAATAAAGCCGAAGCCCCGTAAGGCCCCAACTTCATTTTCATTAATTATTTAACTGCATCTTTCAATGCTTTACCTGGTTTGAATGCAGGGATTTTGCTTGCTTCGATTTGGATTTCTTCCCCAGTTTGAGGATTGCGTCCTTTACGAGCTGCACGATCACGAACTTCAAAATTACCAAAACCGATGACTTGAACTTTTTCACCGTCTTTTAATGCTTCTTGAATCACTTCAAATAATGCATCAACGCTTGCTGTAACATCCTTTTTAGTCAAGTTTGTTTTTCCAGCAACTCTTTCGATTAATTCAGCTTTGTTTGCCATGTTGTCCTTTCACCTCCTTTAAAGAAGAAGAATACATGCTTTCTTTGATAACACAACAAAACATGGAAAAACTATTTTTGAGTGGTCCAAAAACAGTTCTGAAATACCGCAGTCAAGTTGAAAAGATATTTCTAATAAAGAATATCACACAAACCGTGCTACTGCAACGATTATAGTGGATTTAATGCCTTCGGGAAGGTAATTTATTTTTTTTGACGGGCAATCAAATGGAATGGTGTCCCTTCGAAATCAAACGAATCTCGAATTCTGTTTTCAAGGAAACGCTCATAAGAGAAATGCAGCAATTCTGGGTCGTTGACAAAAACAACAAATGTCGGCGGTTTTACGGCCACTTGCGTCATGTAGTAAATCTTCAGACGACGTCCTTTGTCGGACGGCGTCGGATTGTGCGCGACAGCATCCATCAGGACATCATTCAACAAGGATGAAGAGATACGGCGGTTTTGATTTTCGCTGATCTCCTTGATTTTAGCAGGAATATTGGACAATCGCTGTTTCGTTACCGCTGAAACATACATGATTGGCGCATAAGAAAGATACTGGAATTCTTTGCGGATTTTGTCCTCGAATTCCTTCATTGTATGATTGTCTTTTTCTAAGGTGTCCCATTTGTTCACGAGAATGATGATCCCTTTGCCTGCTTCATGCGCATATCCGGCAACCTTTTTATCCTGCTCCTGGATGCCCTCTTCCGCATTCAGCACGACCATAACGATATCCGAACGCTCGATGGCACGGATGGCACGCATGACGCTGTATTTTTCCGTTGATTCGTAGACTTTGCCTTTTTTCCGGATTCCGGCTGTATCGATCATCCGGAATTTGGCACCCTCATCATCAACGAACATCGTATCGATAGCGTCACGGGTTGTGCCTGCAATATCCGATACGATTACGCGTTCTTCTCCCAAAATGGCATTCACCAAGGAAGATTTGCCTACGTTCGGACGGCCGATAAAGCTGAAGTTGATGATGCCTTCTTCTTCCGCATTCTCTTCTTCTGTTGGGAAATTCGCTACAACCGCATCAAGCAGATCTCCAAGACCTAAGCCGTGGCTTCCTGAAACAGGATAGGGTTCGCCTAATCCCAGACTGTAAAAATCGAATATTTCGGCGCGCATTTCCGGGTTATCCACTTTGTTTACCGCCAATATGACAGGTTTATCGGATTGGTACAGGATTCTTGCGACGTTTTCATCTGCATCCGTCACACCTTCTCTGACGCATGTCAAAAAGATGATGACGTCGGCTTCCTCGATCGCCACTTGCGCCTGCAATTTGATTTGGCTCATAAAAGGCTCATCCGTGATATCGATCCCGCCTGTATCGATGATATTGAATGTTTTGCCCAACCATTCTCCTTTTGCATAAATTCTGTCGCGTGTGACACCTGAGACGTCATCGACTATGGAAATTCTCTCTCCTGCCAGTCTATTGAATATTGTTGATTTTCCTACGTTTGGTCTGCCTACTATGGCTACTACTGGATTTGGCATCTAACCTCCGCCTTTCTTTTCCTCTACAACACAAATCTTTTTGGGTATTTGCTCACTGTGTATGGTTTTCTCAATGTTTTCGTCCATGTCAGTTATAACACACATCCGTCAATAATAACAACAAAAAAAGGGCATGGATGGAATTCCATGCCCTCACATGTTCATTTTCCTTGCTGATTAGGCTTCAGAATCGTCTTTCAAACCTGAAAGTTTGTCGCCTAATAAATCTGCTAATGTGAAGTTTCCGTCTGAATCGTCAGCAACATATTCTTCGGTTTTTTTCTCTTTTTTCTCTCTTTTCTCATCAGCTGCGGGTGCTTCAGTCACAGCTTTTTCTTCCAAAGCCTTGATGCTTAGAGATAGGCGTTGCTCATCTTCTTTGGCATCCAACACTTTGACTTGAATTTCTTGGCCTTCTTGCAGCACTTCATGCGGAGTCGCGATGTGTTGATGGGAAATTTGGGAAATGTGAACCAAACCTTCAACCCCAGGGAAAACTTCCACAAATGCACCGAAGCTTGTCAAACGTTTGACAACACCAGTCAATACAGCTCCGATTGGTGCTTTTTCAGCGATCGCATTCCAAGGACCAGCCAATGTGTCTTTGATGCTTAAGGAAACACGGCCATTTTCTTTGTCGATGGATAAAATTTTGACTTTGACGGATTGCCCGATCGCCAAAACATCACCCGGATTTTTCACGTGCTCGTGGGCAATTTGTGAAATGTGGACCAAACCATCCACGCCGCCCAAATCAACGAATGCACCGAAGTTGGTCAGACGAGCGACCGTTCCTTCGACAACGTCTCCGGCTACCAATTCGTCCATCAATTTGCCTTTATTGGCTTCTTTTTCTGTTTCCACAACCGCTTTATGCGATAAAATCAGACGGTTTTCGCTAGGTTCAAGTTCAACAATCTTGAAGGTCATCACTTTGCCTTTATAAGAACTGAAATCTTCCACAAAATGGTCTTCTACCATTGAAGCCGGAACAAAACCTCTCACGCCGACATCAACGACCAATCCGCCTTTAACGACGTCTTTGACGGGTGCTTCGATGATTTCGTTGTTTTCGAATTTATCTTGGATATCTTTCCAAACGATTTTAGCATCAACGCGACGCTTCGAAAGTAAGAAGCTTCCATTTTCTTTATCTTTGATTTGTTTTATGACAACCAAATCCACAACGTCACCTACGTTTAGGATTTCTGTAACTTCATCGAATGGTTTTGCAGATAATTCGTTGTAAGGAATAACCCCTTCTACCCCGCCCCCAATGATTCCTACGATGGCTTGTCTATCTTGGATACTTAAAACTTCTCCCTTGACAGTATCGCCCACCTCAATGGATAATGCTTCATCCAACACATCTTGCATAGTTTGCTCAACTTTATTGGACTCTTCTTCATTTAACTCTGGGTTTTCAATGTAATCTGACATGTAACTATTCCTCCTAAAAGTCTGCGGCAACCGATTGGCTAGTTCCCTTAACTCCCCGCCTTTCGGCTAAGAAATTAATCCTTGACTCTATATTTTTGAAAGCGTAATACTGCATACAATCATTCTAACATCTTTGCTTAAAATCGTCTAGTATTGTTAATCCAATGTTTGTAAGGGTTTTAGGTTCGCTTCGATAATGCCGAGAATCCGCTTCACCACTTCGTCGATCTCCAGATGCGTTGAGTCCAAAACGATGGCATCATCGGCTTTTTTCAACGGGGATATCGTCCGGGTGCTGTCCAAATGGTCGCGGCGCTTCATGTCTTCCGTCAGCTCTTCCAAGGAAGTGGTCATACCCTTCGCCATGTTTTCTTTGTAGCGGCGCAGCGCTCTTTCTTCGGCTGTGGCTGTCATGAATATCTTGACCTCAGCATCAGGTAACACGACCGTACCGATGTCCCTGCCGTCCATTACGACGCCGCCGGACCGTGCGATGCTTTTCTGGCGGGCAACCATCTCTTCACGCACTTTCGCGAACGACGAAACCAGGGAGACGTTTTGGGTCACTTGCTCCGACCTGATCGATTCGGTCACGTCCTCCTCATTCAGAAAAACACGCTGCATTTCGTTTTCGGCAGTCGAAAAGGTTATCCTGATTCCTTGCAGCAATGTATGCAAGACGTCTTCATCATGCAGATCACTTCCGTTGGATAAAGCTGCATAAGTCAACGTTCGGTACATCGCGCCTGTGTCCAAATAGATGTATCCCAACTTTTCCGCAACTTTTTTCGCGATGGTGCTTTTCCCTGCTGATGCTGGACCATCGATGGCAATATTCATTTTTTTCACAATAAACCTCCGACTTCATTCTGTTCGATTTCATTGAAAAAGCCGCCTTGACAGACGGCTTTCACTATTTAACTTTCAATGCCATACCGATTTGTGCTTCTGTGCTGCTCAACCCGTTGGCCTGCATCAATTCATCCAATGTCATCCCGTGGTTAATAGCAATCCGGTAAAGATTGTCACCCGCTTGGATGGTGTATGAATTACTGTATACCCCAGTAGTCGTTTCCGGTTCTTTAACTGTTTCAACAGGTGTTTCGACCACTGCAGGCGCGGCGCTCGAACTTGGCGTTTCCGCAATCGAAGCTTTGGGCTCCTCTGCGCTCTCGACCACTTCGCTGGAAACCTCTTCTGAAGCCTCTTCGGAAGACGTTTTCTCACTGCTTTCGACACTGGAACTGGCCACTCGCTTGTTGATCATCACTTGTTCAGCACTCTTAGGTGCGGGAGTATTTTGATTCTGTTTGTTAAAATAGATGGTTGCAAATGGAATAATCAGAATAGCCAAAAAGAGAAACAGCAATACTTTTAATAGAGGTGCTACTTCTTTGTTTTTTGTATTTCTGGCCGAACGTGAATACTGCCGGCTCTTCAGATTTTCATCTTCGCCGAATTTACGTGACCAAGGCTCTCCATTATTGCGATTGCGATTCTTTTTATCCATTCGGGTTCCTCCTATAAGTGATTCATGCTAATTGTAGCACATTTTCGTAATTTTTGGGTTAAATTTTATAAAAGAAAAAGGTCTGACAGGATTTTTTCCCAATGCGGTGTTTCTGTCATTGGAACCGTATTCCTGGTCCTGAATTCCCCCACTAAAGGCGGGTCTTCGTTCCCGCAGCTATCACAGCAGTATTCAGGTTTGACGAGACTGCTTTTCCCGAAATAGGCGGAAATAAAGTCTCGTTTGCATGTGTCGGTTTCGGCAAATCCCTTCATGCCCTTCAGTAAGTTTTTCTTCAGATCGTGGCGGGCTGCGATAAAATGCTTCGCCTCCTCTTTTGTGAATCGCTGGCGCAAGATATGCGACAACAAGGTTTGCTCAGTCGAACTCCCATGCTCTGGATTGATCGTCTTATTTTTGATGACACTTTCAATTGCATGATCGTTCGGAAAATCACTTTGCAGCATCTTCACTTTAAAGTTGAAGTCCGGTTCTGAATACAATAGGACCGCCGTGCTCTGTTGCTCGTCACGCCCCGCTCTCCCTATCTCCTGCACATATTCCTCAAGGGAATTCGGCATGTGGTAATGGATCACATAGCGAATGTTCGGCTTATTGATCCCCATTCCGAAAGCACTGGTGGCACAAATGACGTCCAACTCATCCTGAAGAAATTGATGCTGGATAGTGATCCTATCTTCATTTGTCCGGTCGGCATGATAGGCTTCTGCGCGCAAATTTGTTTTTTTCCGGATCATGAATGCGACCGCATCAGCTTGTGCCTTGCTGGAGAAGTAAATGATGCCCGGAGATGGATATTTCTCCAGAAGCTCCAGGAGGTACTCCTGCTTTCCCACTGGAGGCACTGCAACGACTTTGTAATAAATATTGGCACGGTCAACCGGGCCCTCAAATACGTTCAATTCACTTCCATCAATATGCAGGGAACCGATGATATCCTCCATCACGGTAGGCGTCGCTGTCGCAGTGAGCGCCAACGTCAAAGGGTTGCCCAATTCTTGCCTTGCAGCGCCCAAAAATAGATAATCGGAACGGAAATCCAAGCCCCACTGGGAAATGCAATGCGCTTCATCGACCACAAACAAAGCGAGCGGGATCTGCTTGAGTTTGTTCAACACAACTTGGTTCTGCAGCATCTCGGGAGAAAGGAACAAAAACTTGATTTGATTCAGGTTGCTTAATAATCTTTGCCTTTCTTCGAACTGCAGCATGCTGTTCAATGAGGCCGTCTTTTTTTCACCCATGAATTTCAGTTGGGCCACTTGATCTTCCATCAAAGATAAAAGAGGCGAAACGATAACGACTATCCCTTCCAAAAGGTATCCGCTCAACTGATATATCAAGGATTTCCCGGTTCCCGTGGGTAAAGTTGCCAGCGTGTGCTTGCCCGCCAAAACGGATTGGATGGGCTCCAATTGCCCGTCCTTGAATGCCGTGTAGCCGAAGTATTTCTGAAGTTCTGATTTCAATTGTGCTTCATCCATATTTAGCCGCAACCTCACTTCTTATTTGTATCAACCGGGACTCGAAAAAGTTGATTTCGGAAAATACTTTTTGGATTTCCCGATAATCGACACGTTCTTTTCGTTCCACGAGTTGTTGCAGATAGTGCAATTTTTCCTTATCCAAAAATTCTTGCGTTGGGAATTCTCGATAGATCAAGGCAATTTCAGCAAAATGATCTTGGATTGTGCTCTGTTTCAATCCACGCATCGAGATGATTTCATTTATGCTATGCCCGTTCATGAAATAACGCATAGTCGTTTCAGCACTGGCGGAAGCCAAGCCGTTTTCCTTTATCGTCATAAGCATGACCGAAGCAAGGACAGGGAACTTTTCTGGTTCTTTTTCCAATGCAGCATACAAACTCAGCCAATTTTGGTGAAGCAGTATTTTCACTTCGGCTTCATCCAACGAGAACAGGCCGGCCATCTGACCGGTTGTTTTCCTCAGGTGGTCCGTGCCTTCAAATTGCAGTGCAAAGAGCCCTGCATCCCTTTCAGGCAGCCGTGACAGGTAAGTATGCCATTCTTCTCCACAGGCGCGCGCAAAAGTGGCTTTATCTCCGGCATGCTGAGTCAACAAGCGCTTCATCCAAAGCTGCTCTTTCGCTTCCCTCTCAATGGGATAGTAATGCTTATTTTTATGCAGCATTTCGGAAAGGATTTGGATCAGAAAAAGCATCCGGCGGTGCAAAACACTCTGAACGAGGGCAAATCCCATTTGGTTTGGCAAAGAAAAATGCGCGTGACTGCTGAAAAAATCAGCTTGTATCTCGCTTCCCGCTTTGGTCAGAAGATAGCCCTCGCCATCGTTACCGATGATCAAACCATCCGAAAGCAATCGCTCGAGGCCTTTTTTCAACACGATCGGTTTCATGCCCGGCATGACAGTGAAATAGGCTTCCAGATCATATTGACGGCACTGGAGCATGGTGGACACAGTCCGTTTGCCAATCAGGTTATAAAAAAGAGTCGCTTCCTTGATGGGGCGTTCGGTTGAAATGCAATCCAAAAAAAGATACTCTATGTATGTCAAACTTTTCATGTTATCACCACCAAATTTTTGTAAAGAAGGTTACTCTATGTATTATACCAAAGTAAATCAAGATAACTGCATCGCTTGTGGACTTTGCCAAATAATTTCACCGGCTCTCTTCGACTATACTTCCGAAGGGATTGCTTTCTCCATAATGGATTCGAATACGGGCAAAGCACCGATACCCCCCGAACATTTTGGTGCGTTTCTGGATGCCTACCGAAAATGCCCCACTGGCGCCATCTTGCGCTCAGAATCTCCGTTTCCTCCTGTGGAACAGTGATTCCGAGACTTCCATACGGAGGGGACAACGCAAAAGAGGCTGCACTCTGAATCATCACTGATTCGGGTGCAGCCTCTTGTTCTTGAAACAATTAAAATATCAGTCCCTAATGATTACTGGGCAAAAGGAACTTTGTTATGCGCCAGCCAAGGTTTCAGCTTCGGCATCACCAAGAGGATGACCGCACTGACGACAAGTCCTTTGATGATATTGAAAGGCACTATGCCAGCCAATACCAATTCTTTGACAGAACCCATTTCAAAATTCAAAAGATACATGTACAACGGGGTGATGATGAACCAATTGGCCACTGATAAGACAACCGTCAAAACCAAAGTACCCGTCAACAGCGCCAAGATAACGGCTGTTTTTGTTTTTGCTTTTTTCAATAGGTAGTAGATAGGCAACGTGTAAGAGAGCGTCGCCAAGAGACTTGCGAAGTCCCCGATCGGATAGCCCATATCCCCGCCCGTCTGAAGGTAGTGCAAAATGGAGCGGATGACAGCAGAGATGATTCCGCCGGCTGGACCGTAAAGGAAAAATGAAAGCAGAATCGGTAAATCACTGAAGTCGATCTTCAGATAAGAAAATGCTGGAATTACCGGGAAAGCGATGAACATCAGCACAAATGCCAATGCCCCAAATAATGAAATACCGACCAATCTTTTTGTTTTGTTTTGTTGCATGTTAATGAATCCTCCCTGTTGACTGTCTCAGAGATGGGTTTCTCCAAATCCAAAAAGACCCTATTCTTATCATCCTCAAATGGACACATAAAAATAGAGCCTTTGAAATTGCAATTCAAAGAAACCCCATCTTCTCCCATCCAGACTGTACTGTCGGTACTGGAATTACACCAGTTCAGCCCGCAATGAACTATTGCGAGGTCGTGGACTTTTACCACCGGTCGGGAATTTCACCCTGCCCTGAAGACGAATCTTATTTATATTTTGTTATACACAAACTATAAGCGATGCACACACGATTGTCAAGGATAATATCACAGTTTCGAGATAATTATTTTCAGACTATCTTCCGATCGCTTTTCTCAACTTGCGTGAAATGGAAAACGGACCAAGAAAGTCGTCCCTACCCCCGGTTCGCTATGGACTTCTATTTCCCCGTCATGCGCTTCCACGATTGTCTTCACAATCGAAAGCCCGATGCCGGTTCCCTTTTGTTTCGAGTATGTCCGCGATTTATCATTTTTATAAAAACGCTCGAAAATGAACGGTAAACTTTCAGCCTGGATACCGATGCCGTTATCGCTGATTTCAAAGACAACTTTATCCAACATATCATCCAAACGGACCGTGATATGGATGAATTTTTGTCTTCGCGTACCGATTTCGGCTGAATAGCGTACCGCATTGTCGATCAGATTGTAAAACACCTGATTCATTTTCTCTTCGTCAAAAGAATAGACTTTGATGCCATCCGCCAGTTCATAAGAAAATTGGATGGCCGCTTCTTTAAAACTGTTTTCGAACCTGCCCGCCAAATGTTTGAAGAAGGCATCGAGATCGACATTTTGCTGGTTCAATTCTATGTAACCCGCTTGCATTCGCGACAAATCCAGAAGGTTGTTCACCATTTTGTTCATCTCGGTCGTTTCATCCAAAATGATTTGGGCCATTTCGATTTTCTCCTCATTGCTTTCAGCGATGTTATCGATAATGGCTTCGCTGTACCCTTTTATCATCTGCAACGGCGTCCGCAAGTCATGGGATACATTCGTGATGAAATCACCGCGGATAATATCCAATTGCCTTTCGTTCGTCACATCCTGCAACACAATCAGAACCCCGGCAGTTTTTTGCAGATCTGTTTGGATGACCGGCGTCACTTTAACGTTATAATGCCGCTGGGACCAACTGAGCTCCACTTCCGATCCGGATGTTGTGTTGAAGGCATGTTGGACCATTTCCTTGAACTGGTGCGGTATTGCTTTAGCTTCTGCATTCGGATCCACCCTTCGCCAAAAATCCAAAAATTCTTGGCCAGGTCCATTCACTAATTTCAAATGAAAATTTTGGTCAAAGTAAAGGATTCCTGCCGGCAAAGAATCAAACAGATGATTCAACAGTTCCCGCTCTTCCCTGTTCATCAGCGTCGTGGCTTGGAGAGTCTTTCCCAGCTTATTCATGGCGGTGCCCAATCCGGATATTTCATCATAGGATTCGAACGTAATCCGCTTGGAAAAATCATTCCGGGAGTATTTGAAGGCGATATCCTTCATAACCTCCAACGGTTCGGCAACATTCCTTATCAGGTACTGATAATAGATGATCGTCCCCATTAGATAGACTGTCAACAACAACAAAGTAATGCTTTTTGCGTTCAGTTCATAAGCCTGAAATTCGTCCAGCTCATAACTGATGACGAGCATTCCGGCTTGTCCCTGCAATTCAAAAGTATGAACAAAAACCATCAAAAGCAAGGGATTATTTTCCTCGTCCTCTATGGTGATCCGGCTGAAATCATCTACTTTACCATCGATTGCATCCAGAATTTCATCATTCGCCAGAATGTTCTCAAGAAGCAGTTCAGACTGCTCTTGAAGATCCGGTTTTTGTACGACGAAACGGCTCTGATCCGCTATTTTGATGTAATAGGATAATTCAGGATCCAGCGATTGCACAACCCCTGTTTGGGCGAGATAATCTTCGGGATCGGTCATAATCGTATCCTTATACGCAGTGATTTTCTCCTGCAGCAGTTTATTATAAGTATCTTCGATCGAGTTCACACTGATGATTGCGTGGCCGATATACATCAAAGTCATGATGGCTACAGTCAAAAAAGTCAATAGAACCCATGATTTGAGGAATATGCTCGTCCTTTTCATTGTTTGTCGTCTGCTGCTTGGTCATCATTCGGGGAAAATTTATAACCCATCCCCCAAACGGTCACTATCATTTTTGAAACTGGTTTCGATTGCTTCAACAATTTTTCTCGCAACCGCTTGACGTGCGTGTCGACTGTGCGCAAGTCTCCGAAAAATTCGTATTTCCAGACTTCTTTCAAAAGAACTTCCCTCGTAAAGATTTTCTCCGGGGACTTCGAAAGATAAAGAAGCAATTCAAATTCTTTAGGAGTCAAATTGATCGCCACCTCGTCAACCAGCACTTTCCTTGCATCCGGAAAAATCTTCAGCAGCGGATATTCGATTGTGCTCGATTCCGTTTCTGATGGCTTTGTCCGCTTCAGGATGGCTGCGACCCGCAACATGACTTCTCTTGGACTGAAAGGCTTCACGATGTAGTCGTCCGCTCCTGACAAGAATCCCTCTACGCGATTGTTCTCTTCGCCGCGGGCAGTAATCATCATGATCGGTATTTCTTTTTCCTTGCGGACAATTTTGGCTACTTCAATGCCAGTCATTCCAGGAAGCATGATATCCAACAACACCAAATCGTAATGGTTGTTCAAAATCATTTCCACCGCTGTTGTTCCATCCTCTGCTTCGGCTGTTTCATAACCATCCTTTTCCAGATAGAGTTTCAATAATCTTCGGATACGCTCCTCGTCATCCACAATCAATATTTTCCCGCTGGAATTTGTCATCGTGATCATCCTCTCCGATTAGATAAGAAAACTACCTTTTTGATGTTTTTTCGTTCGCAAGAGCCATGTTTTTCAGCTTATCGATTTCAAACGCCTTCAGCTCTCGGTGTTGCCCTGGCTTCAGATCACCGAGCGTAAGGAACCCAAACGATTCTCTTTTCAGTTTTTCGACGGGACAATCAATTTTTTCGAACATTTTTTTGACTTGATGGTTCCAACCTTCATGGATGGTCAACTCAATGATCGCTGTATTTTTTTGGGAATTGGCAGAAATCAACTTAGCTCGCGCTTTTGCAGTTTTTTTGCCGTCAATCACGATTCCGTTTTCCAATTTGTTCAGATCGGAGCGCGTAGGGATACAACCAACCTTAGCAACATAGGTTTTATCGATGTGGTATTTCGGGTGGGTCAACAGATTCGCAAATTCACCATCATTGGTCAAAAGCAGCAACCCGGTCGTATCATAGTCCAATCTGCCGATCGGATAAATCCGCTCTTTTACATTGAAGAAATCAGTGACGACAGTCCGATCTTTATCATCTTTCACAGATGATAGGGTATTCTTTGGTTTGTAGAACAAATAGTAAACCGGCTGTTCGCGATAAATCGGTAAGCCGTTCACTTCCACTCTATCATTTTTTGAAACTTTGACTCCTAATTCCGTTACCTTGTTTCCGTTAACGCTGACTGCACCAGAAGTGATCAGTTCTTCGGCTTTCCTCCGTGAAGCTATTCCTGCATGTGCAATGACTTTCTGTAATCTTTCCATTTATTCACCTATTATTCTTATTTGTTTTTGTCTGTCATTCTTGTTCCGATATGATGGAATCATTCTTAAAAAAAGCAAGTTGGTTATCTGTATCTTCGTCCGCGGGAAAATCAAAAAGATCGAAGGATTCGTTATCCTGCATCTGGAATAATTCGTCCACATTCGGCAGATCCTCTATTGTGGTCAATCCGAAATAATTCATGAAATAATCGGTTGTGCCGTAAATGATCGGTCTTCCTGGTGTTTCCGAACGGCCGATTTCCTTTACCAACCCTCTCAGCAACAACCTTTGGACCAAGCCTGCTGACTGGACGCCGCGGATCTGATCGATTTCCATCCGCGTCAAAGGCTGCTTGTATGCGATGATCGCCAGTGTCTCCAGGGCAGCTTGTGATAAATGGGTCGCGAATGGCGACACAGCGTACATTTTGATTAGTTCTGCATACTCTCTCTTTGTGGCTAGTTGGTATCTTTTGCGGGTTTCGAGAAGCGTCAAACCGGAGTGGATATTGTCGTTATGACTCGCACGCATTTCGGTCAACAAATTTTGTGCTTCCAGTGGTGTGGTCTCCAATAAAGAGGTGATTTCATCCATACTCAAGCCATCATCGCCTGCCACAAACAACAGACTCTCCAGTGCCCCTTTTTTATTCATTTATTAAAACTCCCATATTGCGTAGTATATAAATATCTCCGAATGTGTTCTCTTGCGAAAAATTGATTTTTCTTTCTTTAACCAATTCCAGCATTGCCAAAAATGTATTCACAATCTGCGATTTGGTTTGCACTTCAAAGAAGGCCGTAAAGGGAAGCCTTGGGTCAGAATCATAAGGCAGGTTTTCCAACTTCTCCATGATCCAAGTCATCGTCTGATCCACCGTATATTGATCCTGTTCCATTCTGGCCTGAAGTGGCTTCTTTTTCTGCAATTTTTGATACATTTTCTGAAGCGCGGCAATCAGATCCGCCGCAGAAACTTCGCCTGGAGCAAGAGGGACCGCTTGTTGGAGGTCCTCAAGATCCGTTGCCGGCTTCGTGAAATACAAGCCGCGTTCTTGTTCCATGGTTTTCAATGCCTTGGCGGCTTCCTGGAATTGCTTGTATTCCACCAATTGTTGAATCAAGCTCTCCCTCGGATCCTCGCCGTCTTCATAAAAATCCTCTTCGAAGGTCACTTCTTTTTTCGGAAGCAACATGCGGCTTTTTATCTCCAACAACGTCGCAGCCATCAGCAGATAATCGCCGGCGATATCCAATTTCATCTCCTGCATCGTGTCCAAGTAACGCAGATATTGAAAAGTCACTTCTGCAATCGGAATATCGAAAATATCGACTTTCAACTCTTTGATCAAGTGCAGGAGAAGATCCAATGGTCCCTCAAAATCCGGCAATATGAGGGTGAGTTCATTTTGTTCGCTCACAATGATCCACTCGTTTCCTCATCGCTTCGGTTCGGCTGTTTCTGGTTCCATTTGGCGATGAACGGCGCGGTTTCCAGAGTCCCGTTGATCGCGCTTGTTGGATAGTGTTGCTGCAAGCCATCCAACAACCGATGCACGATGCCTTCCTTCCGAAACGAAGGCGAGACAGCGATATGACGAACCAACACCATTGCTTCATGTATTTGCACACCTATCAAAGCAACGATATTCTCTGTCTCTTCATCTTTCCACAAGAATAGTTTCCTATCGACATTATCAATGTAGCTTTCCATTTCCGGCTTCAGCCTCGCTACATTTTTTAGATCTGTCACATAAGAAAGCAGACCCATAGCTATTTTTTCATATGATTGATTATAAGAAATGAACACTTCGATCTCCTTCTCACTTTGTATTTACCCTGACAGCCGTTCTGGGATGCACCATTCTGAACGGCTGCAGCTCTGCGCAGCAACGTTGTACGAGAGAGTTGTTTTCATGACCTGTTTGTTACAGGGTAGCCAATACATTCTTCAATAAGGCTTTGAATGTTTCCTTGACTCGAGTTGTCGTTTCAACGACTTCTTCATGATTTAGGGTCGCTTGCATTCCTGAAGCTAAATTAGTTATACAGGAAACACCGAAAATGCGCAAACCCGCATGACGCGCTACTATGGCTTCCGGCACTGTGGACATGCCGACAGCGTCAGCACCCAGCACCCGGCACATACGGATTTCTGCTGGCGTTTCATAAGTGGGACCTGTCAGTCCAAGATATACACCTTCCTTCAGATCCAATCCCATCTCGGAAGCGACTTGTTTTATTTTCTCTTGGTATTCGCCATCGTAGGCTTGGCTCATATCCGTAAAGCGTGGCCCCTGCTCAGGATCGTTCGGACCGATCAATGGATTTTGACCCGTCAGATTGATGTGATCCGTAATCAGCATCAAATCCCCCGGTGTAAATGCATAACTGATGCCTCCGGCCGCATTTGTCAGCGCCAAGGAATGGATACCCAGATACTTCATTACCCTGATCGGAAAAGTAACCGCTTCGAGCCCGTAGCCCTCATAGAAATGAAAGCGGCCTTGCATGGCGATGACTTTTTTCCCACTCAGGTTCCCGTATACGAGTTGGCCTTTGTGACCTTCAACCGTCGATACAGGGAAGTAAGGGATTTCCTCATATGGGATCGCAATCGCGTCCGTTATCTCATCAGCCAATTCGCCCAAGCCTGAACCCAAAATCAATCCAAATTCAGGTTCCAATAAACCTTTTTCTTCCAAATATTTGGCAGCTATCCGCACATTATTTTGATCATTTGTCATATTCCCACACCTCGCTAGTCCAATTCATCCAAAAAGCTGCGGCCGTTTTGAGTAGCGGCCACTCGAAAATTATCGGATACGGTTGCGCCGATATCCGCAAACTTGCCCTGATCCATCTTACCGCGGCCCGCCATTTTTTTCGAATAGGCCAATAATGGAACATATTCACGCGTATGATCTGTCCCCGGGAAAGTTGGATCATTCCCGTGATCTGCAGTGATCAACAACAAATCATCATCCGCTAAAGCAGCCAATATTTCAGGGATGCGCGCATCAAAGTCTTCGATTGCCTCAGCATACCCTTTCACATCCCGGCGGTGTCCGAACAGCGCATCGAAATCGACCAAGTTCAAGAAGCTTAAACCCCGAAAATCTTTTTCCATGATAGTCAACAACTGGTCGACACCGTCCATATTGCTCTTAGTGCGCACATATTCCGTTATGCCCTGGCCATTATAGATGTCATTGATTTTGCCGATTGCGATGACAGCGTAGCCGCCTTCCTTCAGATGATCCAACGTTGTTTGCCCGAATGGGTCCAAGGCGTAATCGTGCCGATTGCTTGTGCGGGTAAAATGGCCCGGAGTCCCGAGATACGGTCTGGCGATGATCCGCCCAATCATATAGGGGTCCTCCAAAGTGATTTCCCTGACATATTCGCAGATCGCGTACAATTCTTCAAGCGGAATGATCTCTTCGTGCGCAGCAATCTGCAGCACCGGATCCGCCGATGTGTAGACGATCAGATCACCGGTCTTCATTTGGTGCTCACCGAACTCATCCAGGATTTCAGTCCCGCTTGCCGGCTTGTTTCCGATAATTTTGCGGCCTGTATGATTTTCGATTTTTTCAATCAAATCCTGCGGGAAACCTTCAGGAAAAACGCGGAATGGCGATTGGATGTTCAGCCCCATGATTTCCCAATGGCCTGTCATCGTATCTTTCCCGACGGACTGCTCCTCGAGTTTCGTGTAGTAGCCGATGGATGCGCTGTCCGGCTTGACGCCGCTCAATTCGCGGATATTGCCCAAACCCAACTTTTCCAGATTAGGAATGTTCAGCCCGGCGACTTCAGCGATATGCCCAAGCGTATCCGAGCCGACATCTCCGAATTTGTCTGCATCAGCTGCTTCGCCAATGCCGACTGAATCCATCACGATCAAATGGATGCGATTAAATTTCATGATTCTATTCCTCCCTTATCCTCAGCGGACTTGAGCTGTTGCGCTTCAAGCGCGCGGATGATACTTTTGATAGATTTCTGCCATTCTTTCTGTTGTGATGTGCGTATAAATCTGAGTTGTTGAAATATCAGCATGCCCCAACAGTTCCTGCACAATCCGCAGATCCGCTCCGTTTTCAAGAATATGCGTTGCAAAGGAATGGCGCAACATATGCGGCGATACATTTTTTTGAATGCCGGCATCCCGCACGGTTTGCTTCAGATTTTTCCAGATCCCTTGGCGGGTGAACCCATTGCCATGGAAATTCAGGAACAGGAAGGCCGTTTCTTTCCTCCCATGCGCCAAAGCTGGCCGACTGTCCGACAAGTATTCCGAAATCCAGAAGGCGGCTTCCTCCCCCAAAGGCACGATTCTTTCTTTATCGCCTTTACCGATTGTTTGGATGAACCCGATATCCAGATGGATTTCACTCATCGTGATGTGGATGAGTTCACTGACGCGAAGACCGGTGGCATACAACAATTCTAATATGGCGCGATCCCTTAGTCCCAGGACAGTTTTGACATCCGGTGCAGCCATCAAGCGTTCGATTTCAGCCATCGAAAGCACTTTCGGCAACTTTTGTTGTTTTTTTGGCAGCTGAATGGTGACCATCGGATCATTTTCGATCAATCCTTCTTGCTTCAAGTATTGATGGAATCTCCGGAGACTGGTGATCATCCTTCCGATTGAGGCTGTCGCTAATTTTTCTTCATTCAAAAATTGAAGATACAAAAGCACGTCCGGTTTGGTCGCATCCCCGAATGCATGAATAGCATTCTTTTCCAGAAATTGACTGTATTTTCTGAGGTCTCGCAGATAACTGATGATTGTGTTATCGGACAACCCTCGCTCGATCCTCAAATAACGCCCATATTCATTGATTTCTTCTTCCATGTCGGTAACCCATTTCATCCTTTTGAGGCTATTTATTCCTCAGTTTTTGTTGGCATTCGCGGCAGATGCCATGAAAAGTCAAGCGATGGTCTTTTACCACGAATTGATAGCGGGATTCGACATCTTTTTCGACCTCACCTAACAAATCTTCGTGTATTTCCTCGATGTTGCCGCATTCGATGCACAAAAGATGATGATGGAAATGCTCATTGCTGGTTCTTCTTAAATCGTATCGAGATAACCCATCTTCAAAGACTACTTTGTACGTGATGTTCAATTCGGTCAAGATTTCCAATGTACGATAGACCGTCGCAAGGCCGATATCAGGATGTTTAAGCCGCAACAGCAGGAAAATTTCCTCCGCACTGAGATGCTCTTTTTCCTTTTCCAGCAGCACGCCGACAGTCGCTTCCCGTTGTGGAGTGAGCTTGAATCCTGCCTCTTGCAATTGTTTTTTGATGGTGTTTAATGACAATTCCGTCACTGCTGTCGGCTCCTTTGAGGACAGGCTGAATACCTAATCCTTTTTGATTAATTTTGTGTGTCCATCTTCTTGGATGATCAATCTGGCTTTCAACAAATGGCCCAACGCTCTTTTGAACTGCGCTTTGCTGATGCCGAAGTATTCTTTGATTGCTTCAGGATCACTCTTGTCCCAATAAGGCAAACTGTGCGTGGGACTCTGCTCCAACAATACCAAAATCATGGCTGCATCTTCACTGATAGCTTCATGCGCCCGCGGTTTCAGGGATAGATTCAGCATGCCGTGTTGACTGATTCCGACGACTCGCCCGCTGACGACTTCGCCCAAGCGCGGTTCAATCTCCCGCTCGGATGGGTGAATGAATCCGATATAATCATCATCCGTCAAAATGAACGTTCCCACTAATTTCAAACGGAAGACGGTTCCGGTAATGTCCTTGTTTTTCAATTCCTCACCCGGAGTACGGGAAATGGAACGGAATACCGGTTCGTCGGCGATGATGCCCCACAGACGATCTTTGCTGTCCTGTTCAAGGGCGATCAGAAGTCGGTCTCCCTTTTTCGGCCATAGCGATTTGATATCGGGCAAATTATCCAAAGAAACTACAATTTCTTTGTCATCTAGACCAATGTCCACAAATACGCCCAAATCTTTCCGGACAGCTACAACTGTTCCCCAACCATACTGTCCTACTTGGCTAGCCGGTTCCTTTAAGGTCATGCGTAGTTGCTTGTTCATTCCTTCGTAGACAAATCCTTTGACAGTGTCACCTAATTGCAATTCCGTTTCTGACTCTTCTTTATCCAATCTGTAGGTGATGCCGTCTTTCTGAACGAAGACACTTTTCTCGTTCTCGTCCACGATCACACCTGTAATGATTGTACCCAGTACTTTACTCATATTTTTCCTCCAGACGGTCTTTCCGTCGCTGTATTTCTTCCATTTTATCATATCACAAAATGATTTCCAAAGCGTCGTTGTTATGCGCTTGTTATATTTGTGATATTTCTGTTATTAAGCAAAGCAAATGGGTCCGAGACTCTCGTCCCAGACCCACAGATGCTCTCTAATTTAGTTAAGCTTAGATGGTAGTTGTTGCACCACGGTAGATGATGCCGCGACGTGAATCGATTGTGATCAATTCGTTGTCTTGCACTAATGTAGTCGCATTTTCTGCTCCTACGATTACTGGAATGCCGCTTGCGATTCCGACAACAGCAGCATGACTAGTCAAGCCGCCAGCTTCAACGATTACCGCTGCAGCTTTCTCAAATGCAGGCGTGTAGTCTTTATCAGAGTTCTTCAACACTAAGATGCAGTCCTGTGTCACTTTAGCGATTGCTTCTTCAGCTGAAAGAGCCACAACAGCTTTACCGATGACAGATTTGTCGCCGATACCTTGGCCGGAAGTCAATTTTGTTCCGATCAATTGAATCTTCATCAAGTTGGTAGTACCACGTTCGCCTACTGGTACGCCGGCAGTGATGATGATCAAGTCGCCTTCTTTAGCGAAGTTTTCTTCTTTGGCAACTTTTGCAGCCAATTCCATCATTTCATCAGTTGAATCCGGTTTTTCGGTAACGAACGGATACACACCCCATGAAAGGGCCAATCCACGTCTTTGACGTTCCGAGAAAGTGATTGCAACGATGTGTGATTTCGGACGGTATTTAGAGATCATGCGCGCTGTATGTCCAGACTCGGTAGCGGCAACGATAGTTTGAATGTTAAGGTTGCGTGCAGTATGTCCAACTGATTGACCGATTGCTTCAGCCATATCCGTGTTGCTGTATGCTTTCAAAGCAAATGCATCTTGTCCAACGATCGCTTCTTCCGTGCGGATAGCGATTGTAGCCATTGTCGTAACTGCTTCAACCGGGTAATCACCAGCAGCTGTTTCTCCGGATAGCATAACTGCATCCGTTCCGTCGAAGATAGCGTTGGCAACGTCTCCTGCTTCAGCACGTGTAGGACGTGGGTTGCGTTGCATAGAATCCAGCATTTGAGTTGCTGTAATGACTGGTTTGCCTAAAGCGTTACATTTTTTGATCAACATTTTTTGTGCGATAGGAACTTCTTCAGTAGGGATTTCTACTCCTAAGTCACCACGGGCAACCATCAAACCTTGAGAAACTTTCAAGATTTCATCGATGTTATCAAGACCTTCTTGGTTCTCGATTTTAGGGATGATTTGGATGTGGGTTGCGTTATGTTTTTCCAAAATTTCCGTGATAGCCAATACATCACTTGCGCGACGCACGAAGCTTGCTGCGATGAAATCGACGTCATTTTCGATACCGAAGATGATATCGTCAGCATCTTTCTGTGTAAGACCAGGGAAGTTTGTTTTGATACCAGGTAGATTAACGCCTTTTTTGTTTTTCAAGATGCCTGAGTTTTTGATCAAAGTTACAATTTCATTGTTCTCTTTGTCAAGTTCAGTCACTTCAAGGTCAATCAAGCCGTCATCCAATAGGATGTGGTTTCCGACAACAACATCGTTGATCAATTCTGGATAAGTGATAGAGAATTTATCCTTCGTGCCTTCAACTTCTGTCATAGAGATTCTTACTGTTTCGCCGGTGATCAACGACACGATGCCGTCTCTCATGTTGTTAGTACGGATTTCCGGACCTTTTGTATCCAATAAGATTGCGCACATTTTGCCTGTGATTTTTGATGCTTCGCGGATGTTGACGATACGAGCGCCATGCTCTTCAAAGTCTCCGTGTGAGAAGTTCAAGCGGGCAACGTTCATACCGGCATTCATCAATTTAACAAGTGTTTCTACAGATTCACTGGCAGGCCCGATCGTACATACAATTTTTGTCTTTTTCATAGAAAATAAGCACCTCATTTTATATTTTGTAAAACGTAAGTCAACTTTTCGTTAGAAAGAAATTTCTTTGTTGATTTGGTAAAGCGACAATAACGGCAAGTGTTTTTGGTTTTCAAGTGTGTCGATGATGTCGTTGAAAACAACTTCATCGCCCTTGACGCCTACACAGATTCCGCCTTTGCCTTCTTCCAACATTTTAACGGCATTGTAACCGAAGATGCTTCCCAATACGCGGTCCTTCGCTGACGGAGATCCGCCGCGTTGCACGTGGCCCAGAACAGTGACACGTGTGTGGAATTCTTCGAATTTGGAAAGTTTCTCTGCGAATTCATTCCCTGACATTACGCCTTCAGCCAACATGATGATCGTATGTTTTTTGCCGCGCGCTCTGCCTTCTTGAATTTCAGCAACTACTTCTTCCATTGTAAATTCTTTTTCGGGAATGACGATGGATTCCGCGCCACTGCCGATACCAGTCCATAAAGCGATGTCGCCGGCATTTCTGCCCATTACTTCAACAACGAATGTACGGATATGGCTTGTTGCCGTATCTCTGATTTTGTCCACAGATTCCAATACTGTATTGATCGCAGTATCAAAACCAAGCGTGTAATCAGTTCCTGGAATATCGTTATCGATTGTTCCTGGGATACCGATTGTCGGGAAGCCTAATTTAGTAAGCGCAGCTCCTCCACGGTAGGATCCATCTCCCCCGATTACGATCAGGCCATCGATGCCGAATTTTTTCAACTGCTCGATCCCTTTAAGCTGTCCTTCGACTTTTGCGAACTCCGGATAGCGGGCAGAATATAAAATTGTGCCCCCACGGCTGATTGTGTCTCCAACGTCATCAATCGTCAGACGACGGAAATCTCCGGCTACCATACCTGCATAACCATAATTAATACCATATACTTCCAAACCGTCATAAATGCCTTTGCGCACAACGGCGCGAATGGCTGCATTCATTCCGGGTGCATCTCCACCACTAGTTAATACTGCAATACGTTTCATTAGACTTCACCTCATCAATAAAGTTAAAAACTCTCAATTTCCAAAAAAAATCATGTGTTAAATATTTTTTGAATTTGTCCTTCACTATCTTATCATCTTTTTATGAAAATGTCTTTTAATTTCACGTTTTTTTGATTGTTAAAAAGGAAACAATGAAAAATAATGGCTTCTTGTCCGGAATATCGCCACATTCGGACAAATTGTTATTACTACTGCCTCGCTCTGGGGGAATTGTTCCGGGGAAGCTCAAACCAAACGGCAGAACAAGTCTAGGAAGCTTTTGCTTTTATGAAAACAGTATCCGGATATCAACTTTTAGCTTTCATTTGACGGCAATGTTTCCATTTCCAAAAATAGCCTGTAGTGCTTCCAGCAGATCTGGAGAAATCGCCACCCAGTTTTCAGCTGTTAAGCGCATCGTTTGTTTTGTGGATTCGTTGTAAAGGATCACAGGATGGTCCCCCGCTTGATTGTTCAGTATCCGATACATTTGCGCGAACAATTCAGGCGTGTTGTTTTCCGCCGTCAAACGGATGAAGACATTCTCCTTTTTTTGACCCATCATTTCCTGATAGGCTTCGGCATCCCAGATGTGCGTGACCAAAAAATTCGTTTTTTCGGCTTGTTTTGATCGCTCCAGCTTGCCTTCAACAACAAGCAACTGGTTTGCCTTCAGCAGTTTCATGAACCGGATATAGTACTCGGGGAAAATCGTGACACTGATTTCGCCGGTACTGTCTGTCATGTTTGCGAATGCCATTGGGTCGCCCTTCTTTGTCTGGATTCTTCGGATATCTTTGATCAATCCCATCGTGCTCATTTTTTTGTCGTAGACAAGCTCGGTGACGTACACAACTGCACCATTGTTGTACAATTTGCCGAATTGGTCGATCGGATGCCCTTTCAAAGAATGGCCCAGTGCCGCTTCCTCCAAATCCAGCAGTTCCAACAAGGGAAGTTCTTCCGTTTCGACATATTTCGGTTCCAGTATCGAAAAGAGATCGACGTTGTTTCCGCTGTAATCGATGCTGTTCAGCATACCCGGCAGCGACTCCAACAGCGTCGCGCGCGAATGCCCGAAACTGTCGAACGCTCCGCTATAGATGAGCGGTGCGATGTTTTCGTTCTTCAGCCACTTCGGATGGATCCTTCTCAAAAATTGAACGAAATCCTTGTAGTGCCCGTGACCTTGGCGTTCTTTGATGATCTCCTGGATGAAATCGCGTCTGAGGCCTTTGATCCCGCCCAAGCCGAATTGGATCGTCTGCTGTTGCAGCGCAAACCTCCAGTTGCTTGTGTTGATGTCCGGATAGGAAATGCTGATGTTGCGCCTTTTCAGTTCGATGAAATACTCCCTCATTTTATCCGAGTGCTGGTTGACGGAATTCAGCAACGCGGCGAAAAATGCTTCCGGAAAGTGCGCCTTCATGTAGGCAAGTTGGTAGGCTATGAAAGAATAGGCTACCGAATGCGAACGGTTGAAACCGTAATTGGCGAAGCGCTCGATATAGTCATAGACTTGCTCGGCCGTCTGATTGGAATAGCCTTGTTGCAGCGAGCCTTCAATGAAGTGTTTTCTTTCTTCATCGATGGCCGATTTTTGTTTTTTGCCTATCGCTCTTCTGAGGATATCCGCTTCCCCCAGGCTGAAGCCAGCCATCCGGGAAGCCACCTGCATGACCTGTTCCTGATAGACCATTACCCCGTAGGTTACCTCAAGGATCGATTTCAGATCGGGATGGAGATAATCGATTTCGGCCAACCCTTTTTTCCGCGAAATGAAGAGGTCTATCTGTTCCATCGGACCCGGTCGGTAAAGCGCGTTGACGGCGGCAATATCTTCGATCGATTCCGGACCGAGCTTGCGCAATACATTTTTAATGCCAGGGGATTCAAACTGGAACACCCCATTCGTGTCCGCTCTTCGGAATATATCGAGCGTCCGATCATCATCCATCGGTATTTCCCAAATGTTGATGCTCTCTTTGTGGTCATCGCTGGCCAACTGCACCGCATCGTTCAGTATCGTCAGATTTTTCAGCCCCAGGAAGTCCATTTTGAGCAGGCCGATTTCTTCGATGTTCCCCATCGTGTACTGCGTCAGATACAGATCGCTGTTTTTCTTCTGCAACGGCACGATGTCCCTTAACGGATTGTCGCTGATGACGACGCCCGCCGCATGAGTGGAAACATGCCGGGGAACGCCTTCGATTTTTTCGGCAGTCTCATACAAAAGACGATTCACATCGTTCGTACTGATCAGTTTCTGCAATTCTTTTGATTTCTGCTTTGCCTCTGCCAGACTGATGCCTAATTGATTCGGAATCGCATTCGACCAGGCTTGCGCCTCCGCTACAGTAAGGCCGAATACTCTGGCAGTATCCCGCAAAGACATTTTGGCGGCCAGCGTCCCAAATGTGGCTATCTGGGCGACATGGTCCGAACCGTATTTGTCCCTGACATAATGCAGAATGTCGTCCCTTCGGTTGTCCGGGAAATCCAAATCAATATCCGGCAGGTTGTAGCGTTCCTTGTTCAAAAAACGCTCAAACAAAAGATTGTATTTGATGGGATCGACATGGGTGATGCGTAGGACGTATGACACGAGTGAACCGGCGGCAGATCCCCGACCGGCTCCCGGCATGATCTTCGCTTTTCGGGCATACGCCATCACATCCCAAACGATAAGGAAGTAATCATCAAAACCCATTTCGTGGATGACTTCCAATTCGTACGCCAAGCGTTTTTCATACTCTGCTTCAGGAGTGGTGACCCGCTGACGCAGCCCTTCTTCACACAGCCTTCTGAGGTATGCCTGCGGTGTCGTCCCGGCAGGCAGCGGATAACGCGGCAACAGCGACTGATGCAACGGCAAATCGATTTCAATTTCGTCCGCAATTTTCTGGGTTGTTTCAGCCGATTCCAGCAAGCCAGCTTCCCGAAACTTCCTTTCGATTTCTTCGCAGGACGGCAAGTAATACGTGCCATCCAAAGCTTCCGATTGCAGATCCACTTTCTCATTCGCTTCAATCGCCTTCAGGACACGACAACTAAAATTGTCGCTCGGTTCCAAGTATCTGACATCATGCATAGCTGTAGTCGGAATATTTGTTGCCTGCGATAAACGCTTCAATTGCGGAATGATCGGTTTCATTTTCTCGTGGAGCTGAACACCTAAATAAAAATTGCCGTGGGTGAAGATTTTTTTCCATGCCAAACTGGCTGCTTTGGCGTTTTCCTGATCATTTCCGTTCAAAAAACTTTCGATTTCACCCTTTTCTCCGGGCGTGATCGCGATGATGCGGCTTGAATCATCCTCCAAAAGGGAAAGTAATTCCTTATCCGGAACATCCTGATTCCTGACCGTCGACAAAGCCATCAACTTTTTGTAGCCTTCAAAATCCTTTGCCAATAGGACCAAAGGAAAGGTGCGATCTTTACTGATGATTCCGGGCAAATCCAGTTGGATTCCCAGAATGGGTTGGATAGCATATTTTTTGCAAAGTTTGAAGAAGTCGACTTGACCATAAAGGACATTTTGGTCCGTCAATGCGATGGCCTGATAGCCTTTTGCCTTGGCGCTGCGCACCAAATCCTCTATTCGGCTAGTCGTCTGCAAAAGAGAATAGGCACTGATGACCTGCAAATGCACAAAAGACATGTCTGAGACCTCCTTTTTCTAATCAATACTATCATTATAGCGTACCCGTCCTAATCCAAGAAGCGAAAAAGTCGTTGGGCAAGTAATGCTTGTCATCTCCAAAAAAAGTGATAAAATGAATTTCGAGAAGAGGTGTAAACGACATGAAATATATTGCAATCATTTTTTGGGGATTTATCTTAGGGCAAGTATCTGTTTATCTGGGCAGCGCCTTATCCGGCGGCAGCTATGACTTTATGATCGCAACCATGACGGGTATCTTTACCGCGCTGATCGTAGTTCTTGTTTCTGCGTTGATGCCGAAGACGGCCTCCCATAAATAACCGATAGTTCGCTTTAGACACGGCAGAGAAAACGAAAAAACCTTCAGGGATAAATTTCCTGAAGGTTTTTTCCATTTATTTGATGAACATGGCATCGCCGAAACTGAAGAATCGGTACTTTTCTTTGACTGCGTGCTCGTAAGCAGACAAGACGTTGTCTCTGCCGGCAAAAGCACTGACCAGCATGACCAAGGTCGATTTCGGCAGATGGAAATTGGTGATGATGCCTTGGACAACCTTGAATGAATAGCCGGGCGAAATGAAAATTTTGGTCCATCCGCTATCCGCCTTGATTTCCCCATCAAATTTCGTGCCGATCGTTTCCAGTGTCCGCACGGAAGTCGTGCCCACAGCCACTATTTTGCCTCCGTTGGAACGGACCTCATTCAGCGTTTGCGCTGCCTCGTCCGTCAGTTGGTAGAATTCCGAATGCATTTCGTGGCTGGCGATGTCATCGACCGATACCGGGCGGAAAGTCCCCAAGCCCACATGCAATGTCAGATAGACGATCTTGACGCCTTTATTGGCTACTTCCTCAAGCAGTTCGGACGTGAAATGGAGCCCTGCTGTCGGTGCCGCTGCGGAGCCGACTTCTTTGGCGTAAACCGTCTGATAACGTTCCTGATCGTCCAGCGTCTCCTTGATGTATGGCGGCAACGGCATTTCGCCCAGCGATTCCAGTATTTCCAAAAATACGCCGTCATATTTGAAATCCAAAATGCGGCCACCGTGATCCAACGATTGGGTCACTTCGGCCGTCAAGCGTCCATCCCCGAAAGAGATGACTGTCCCGACTTTGACCCGTTTGCCTGGTTTGACGAGGGTCTCCCACTCATCCCCTTGGATATTGTTCAAAAGCAGGACTTCGATATGCCCGCCCGTGTCCGGTTTGACGCCATGCAGTCGTGCAGGCAGCACACGTGTATTGTTCAGCACCAGCGCATCGCCTTCTTGAAGTTCCTCCACCATGTCGGTGAAATGTTTGTCCGTGATTTCTCCAGTCTTGGAGTCCAGGGCAAGAAGCCGGGATGACGAACGATCCAGCAGCGGTGTCTGCGCAATCAACTCTTCCGGTAAATTAAAATCAAAATCACTTGTCCTCATTGATAAAATACCTCACTTATTTTTCTGTATCATACGTGATCCCCAAATGGTCATAGGCCATAGGGGTCGCTACCCTGCCGCGCGGGGTGCGCTGCAGGAAGCCCAATTGGAGCAGATAGGGTTCGTACATGTCCTCTATCGTTTCCATTTCTTCGCCGATGTTGGCGGCTATCGTCGAAAGACCGACGGGGCCGCCGTTATAGAACCGGATCATCGTCGTCAATATTTGCCGATCCAAGTCATCAAGGCCTTTGTTGTCCACGCTCAAAATGGACAAAGCCTTGTCGGCGATTTCCTTCGTGATCAGGCCGTCGAGATAGACTTGGGCGAAATCGCGCACACGGCGGAGCAGCCTGTTGGCAACACGCGGGGTGCCTCTGGATCTCAAGGCGATTTCGACAGCGCCTGACTCATCGATTTTCGTTGACAAAACATCCGAAGAGCGATGGACGATCTGTCGGAGATCCTCGAGGCTGTAATATTCCATCCGCGAAACGATCCCGAACCGGTCACGCAAGGGAGCCGAAAGACTGCCGGCTTTGGTCGTGGCACCAACCAGCGTGAACGGCGGCAAGGTAAAGTGGACCGGATGGGCTGTCGGCCCTTGCCCGATGATGATGTCCACATAATAATCCTCCATGGCAGAGTACAGCACTTCCTCCACGATCCGCGGCAAGCGATGGATTTCATCGATGAAGAGGACATCCCCCGCTTCCAGCTCATTGAGCAATACCATCAGGTCGCCCGGCCGTTCGATTGCGGGCCCGCTCGTGCTGTGGATGCGGACATCCAATTCATTGGCGATGACCATCGCCAGTGTCGTTTTACCCAACCCGGGCGGCCCGTACAACAACACATGATCCAAGGCTTCACTACGCGCTTTCGCGGCCTGGATGTACACTTTCAGTTCATTTTTCACTTTGTCTTGGCCGATGTATTGCGCCATCATTTGCGGCCGCAATGTTTTTTCGATCAAATCTTCTGTTAGGTCTTCCGTATTCCCGGAAACGATTCTGTTTTCAGCTGTCATCTATATCACCCTTTTAAAAGTAGCTTGAATGCCGTACGAAGCACTTCTTCGGCGCTGGAATAGTTTTCTTTTTCCAACAGCGGCAGTATTTTCTTCACTTCACGGTCCGAATATCCTAAACCGGCCAAAGCCTCCAAAGCTTCCGTCAACACAGCCGACTGTGCGCCAGCAGTTTCATGGACCGGATGCTCTTCCATCCAATACGTATCGGGGAGCAATTCGCCGAGTTTGCCTTTCAAGTCCAAGATGATCTGCGAGGCTGTCTTTTTGCCTACACCCGGGAATTTCACCAAATAACCCACATTATCCGTTTCGATCGCTTGAATCAGCCCCAGATGATCATCGCTCGCCAATATGGACAAGCCACTCTTCGGTCCGATTCCGGAGACGCTGATCAGTTTCAAGTACAACTGCTTTTCCGTATAATCCTTGAAACCAAAAAGTGTGATTGCATCCTCGCGGACTGCCTGATAGATGTAAAACGTTATCTCTTGGTTCAGGCTTCCGGAGAACCGGAAAGGATTCGCCACCTGCAATTGGTAGCCGATGCCACCGTTCTCCAGAACCACATAAAGCGGCCCCACATAGACTAATTTACCTTTTATGTATTCGTACATCATCTGACTCCTACTCTTCATTTCCTGATTGTCATTCATTTTCTATCATAACATAAAACGGAACGGAAATGACAGCCACTCGGCCATCTTATATGCGGGAACATTCGTTTGGTCTGTATGAGCTAAAAAAAGTCCCAGGACCGGTAGCCATGGGACGTGTCTTTGCTGCCTATTCGAATAATTGTTTATATTCAGAGTACCCTTCTGCATCCAATTGATTATAAGGAACAAAGCGCATCGCTGCTGAATTGATGCAATAGCGCAGTCCGCCCAATTCTGCAGGGCCATCCTCAAAAACATGCCCCAGGTGGGAATCGGCTTGAGCGCTGCGGACTTCTGTACGTTTGCGCATCAATTTTCGGTCTTCCAGCTCCTTCAGAGTAGAAATCGGTTTTGCAAAAGAAGGCCAACCGCAGCCGGCATCATACTTGTCGGCAGAACTGAATAAAGGCTCGCCGCTCACGACATCCACATAGATCCCTTTTTCATAAAAATCATCATATTCGCCGGAAAAAGGTCTTTCCGTAGCTTCGTTCTGGGTCACTTCATATTGTAAAGGCGTCAAGCGCTTCAATTGATCCTCTTTATTGTCCATCGTCATATCAGACCCCTTTCTTTTCATTGCTCCAGTATATCAAAAAATACAAAAAAGCAGAACAAAAAAGTCTTGTTCTGCTTCGCACGTACTTCAACAGGTTTGGATCAGAATAGATTCCCCAAAATGCTTCCCAGAATGCCTCCCAATCCGCCGGTTGCAGCTGGCGTTGTTGTTCCGGATTGTTTAGGGAAGAGATCGGTGATGTCGAAATTTTTCGTGGCTGCTTCCTCAGCTTGTTTGGAGAAGATGTCGGTCTGTTTAGCAACACCGTCGGAATCCAATCCATCAGCATCCTTTTTGTCAGCCAGCATGCCCAGGATCATCGGCGCCATGGAAGCCAAAACCTTGGAAACTTCGGATTTGCTGATGCCTGTTTGGGCAGCAATCTGATCCACGACTTTATCCTTATCCCCAAAGGCATGATCCAATATTTTATCGCCATCATCCGTATCGGCTTTCTTGACAACATCTTCGATAGAGGATACGTCTTTCGTCTGACCTTTGTGTTTTTCCAATGCATTTGATAAGGAATCTTTTCCGGATTTTGACTCTGCGTTTTTGCTTAATGCCCGAAGGATCAAGGGAATTGCCACAACAGCCAATTTCGGCAAAATGCTTGCATCAACGCCCGTTTTGCTGCCTAGAGCCTGGATCGAACTTTCTTTGTTCAGTTCCCCCATCATTTCGGAAATATCATTGATTTGCACCATTTTTTCCACTCCTATCTCTTATTTAACTATCCTGATTTTACAATAAATAAGCAGAAATAAGAAATGATACGCTTTTAGTGCGGGTCCTGAATCCGTTTGAACATCTTCTCCATATCCTGATTGGAGAATTGGATCAGCACCGGCCGGCCGTGCGGACAATTGTATGGGTTATCCGTTTTTGCAAGATCAATCAATAATTGTCGTGCTTCATTGTCGCTGATGAAATGATTCGCCTTGATCGAGCGCTTGCAGCTCATCATGATGGCAGTGGCTTCGCGAAGTTTCTTGATGGAGATATCTCCTTCAGTCAAAAACATCTCCACCAGTTCCTTCAAAATTTCTTCCTCCTCACCCGGTGTAAACCAGGCAGGATGTTTTTCGACGATGAAACTGTTTTGGCCGAACGGTTCCAGGAACAGGCCCATTTCTTCCAACACCTCGCGGCTTTCCTGGATCAGATGAAATTCATTCACCGGATAATCCAACATGATCGGTATCAACAAACCTTGGAGGTCGGTAGAAACCTTGCCTATCTCCTCGCGGTAATATTCATATTTGATGCGTTCTTGGGCAGCGTGCTGATCGATGATGTAAAGGCCATTTTCGTTCTGCGCGAACAGGTAAGTGCCGTGCATCTGGCCAAAAAAGTGCAAATCTGGGAACGGCCGCTTGCTCACCGGTCCCTTCTCCGTCTCGGCTTCGACTTTCTGAACGGTTTTCATGATTGGTTCTTCATGGGCAGCCGGATTTTTTGGCTCGGAAAATAGATAAGGTGCGCTCGGTTCGGTGCGGTCCAACTTTGGCTGGTCACTGAACGGCACAACGTAAGTTTCTTGTTCTTCACTTGAAAGTGGCTGTTCTTCACGAGTTTCAGATTCTGCAGAATCTGTAAAGGACTTTATGGATTCGTCATTTTCATTTTGAAGCGGCGCGTTGTCCCATGATGTCTCCAAAGATCGGAAATCCTCATTTTCACTTGTCGCCGGCAGCTTCGTTTCCGTTTCTTGCACGAACTCTTGATCGAATGACCGGAAAGAGACGCTCAATTGCTCGGTCCGGACCGGTTCAACAGGACTCTGGCGTTTGAATTTCAGATTTTCGATGCCGCTCGGGATGCGTTCTTCGGTCCGCAAAACAGCAGCGATTGCGTTTTGGATCAATTCCCCGAGCTCTTTTTCTTTGCTGATCCTGACTTCTTTTTTTGAAGGGTGGACGTTCACATCCAACAGCAGGGAATCCGCATCCATCACAATGACAGCGAGCGGATACCTTCCGACCATCAACTTGGAACCATAGCCATCGATGATGGCTTTATTCAAAGCGTAATTTTTTATGAAACGCCCGTTCAGTATCAAGGTTATGTAGTTGCGGCTTGCCCGCGTCGTGTCCGGCAAGCTGATGTAGCCCTTCACTTTGAAGTCCAGATTTTCGCCCTCGATCAATTTCATCTTCTTGGCCGTCATCGTCCCATAGACGCCCGCGATGGTCTGGCGCAGATCGCCATTGCCTGCCGTATGCAAGAGTTGGTTCCCCTCATGATGCAAACGGAAAGCGATTTCCGGATGACTCAAGGCGATCCGGTTCATGATGTCTGTGATGTTCGACAGCTCAGCCTGGAGGGACCGGATGTATTTCAAACGGGCTGGCGTGTTGTAGAACAGGTCTTCGACGATGATCGTGGTTCCTTTACGCGATTTGTTGGGCCTTTCCTCTCCGATGACACCGCCCCTTATGGACAAGTAAGTGCCGCTTTGATCGGCGACAGCCGTTTCGATCGAAACTTTGGCAACCGAAGCGATACTGGGCAATGCTTCACCCCGAAATCCCAGCGAGTGGATGCGGAAAAGATCATCCTGCGTATAGATTTTGCTGGTCGCGTGCCGCGTAAAGGCAAGTTTCACCTCGTCCGCCGCGATGCCGTCGCCATTGTCGGTGACCTGCACCTTTTTTAATCCTGCCTCTTCGATGAAAACATCGATCTGCGTACTGTTGGCATCGATCGCATTCTCCACCAATTCCTTAACGACCGACGCCGGGCGTTCAATCACTTCCCCGGCAGCGATTTGGTTTGTCAATATTTGGGAAAGCTCCCTGATTTTGGCCATCGTTCTCACCTACTTTTTTTGCGATTTCAGCAATTTTTTCCAACTGTCTATCATCAGCATGGCTTGCATCGGTGTGCAATCCTCCAGAGCCAAGTCCGACAATTCATCGAGAATGTGCTTCTCGTTCGGATGCATCGCGCTCTCTTGGAACAGCGCCAATTGTTCGATCGTATCATCCGGAACAGGCACGTCCGATCCAGAATGCAGCACGTGCTGTTCATTCAATGAATTGAGGATGACTTGCGCCTCTGAAATCAACTCATTCGGCATACCAGCCAGCTTGGCTACATGTAGGCCATAACTTTTGTCTGCTGGTCCCTGCATCAGTTTATGCAGAAACACCAATTCTCCGTCTTTTTCAATTGCCCCGACATGAACATTCTTTGTCCCCGCCAAATCGGCTTCGAGTTGGGTCAATTCATGGTAATGCGTCGAAAATAGCGTTTTGCCTTTGATGGTGCGATCGATGTAACGCAGAATCGCTTCCGCCAAGGCCATGCCGTCATACGTGGCAGTCCCTCTGCCGATTTCGTCGAATAAAATCAGACTCTTATCGGTCGCGAATCGAAGCGCTTGGTTCGTTTCGACCATTTCGACCATGAATGTGCTCTGCCCGGAATAGAGGTCATCCGCCGCACCTATGCGGGTAAATATTTGGTCAAAGATAGGCAAATGGGCCTTTTCGGCCGGCACAAAACAACCCATTTGGGCCAGGATGACAATCAGCGCAACCTGACGCATGTAAGTGCTCTTACCTGACATATTCGGTCCGGTAATGAGCAAGATATGATTGTCCTTATCCATGGAAATACTGTTGGGCACAAATTTATCTTTGCCGATGACACGTTCCACAACCGGATGCCGGCCTTCTTTGATGGACAGGTTCCGGTCGCTGTTGCTCAATTCCGGCTTGGAAAAATGATAGGCTTCGCTGACGTGGGCGAACGATTGAAGTACATCGATTTCTGCGACCAGTTTGGCCAGTGCCTGCAACTGTCGGCTGTATCCTTTTATCTCTTCCCGCAGTGCTACGAACAGCTCATGCTCCAATTCGACAGACTTTTCTTCCGCCTCCAAAATAAGCGTTTCTTTCTCCTTCAATGCAGGCGTGACGAAACGTTCTGCATTGGCGAGCGTCTGTTTGCGCTCATACGTGCCTTCAGGCAGCGCCGCAAGGTTCGCCTTCGTCACCTCTATGTAATAGCCAAAAATACGGTTGTAGCCGATTTTCAGCGTTTTGATGCCGGTTTTTTCTCTTTCCTCTTTTTGCAGCATCGCTATCCAAAGTTTTCCGTTGTTCATCGCATCGCGGTAGCGATCCAATTGTTCATGGTAGCCGTCGCGGATAATATTGCCTTCCGTGATCTGGATCGGCGGATTATCCGTAATCGCCCGCTCAATCAGTTCGATGACTTCTGGGTAAGCTTCCAATTTGTCGATGACAGCCTGCCAAACATCCGGTTCATCGATTGCAGCGATGGCTTGGACCAATCCTGGAATCTGCTGCAAAGAGGTTTTCAGCTGGATCAGATCTCGGCCGTTGATATTGCCCAATGACACTCGGGCGACCAAACGTTCCAGATCATACACCGATGTCAAGGCGTCATTGATGTCCATTCGTTCAAAGTAGTGATTGACTAGCGACTCTACTTTCCGTTGTCTTTCGAGTATGTCGCTCAGGTTGATCAACGGCTTTTCCAGCCATTGTTTTAGCATTCGTCCGCCCATAGCCGTTTTGGTTTCATCCAGCGTCCACAACAGGCTGCCTTTCTTCTGCTGCGTCCGGATGGATGCGGCCAGCTCGAGGTTGCGCCGCGCATAGGTATCCATCTTCAGGAAAGCATCCGTTTGATAGGCGACGGCTTTTTGGAGGTGGGACAGGCTGCGCTTTTGGGTATCCGAAAGATAGCTCAACAACAGGACAAGCACATCTTTTTCCGACTGTTGCGGCAATTCCGCAACCAGATCGTGGAAGTCCGTTTCCGGAATCAGCTTCGCCTGGATGGAAACCAGGATACCGAAGTGTTTTTCCAACTTCTCTTCAAGCTCTTCGGCTGTTTTTGTGTCCATGACGATCTCTTTGAACGGCAATGTCTGGAGCTCATTGAATACGGCGTCTTCATTGGTCAGAAGGGTGACTTTCAGTTCCCCCGTTCCGATATCGACATATCCCAGCCCATAACCGCCTGCTTCGTTTTTGATGACGCTGGCCAAGTAATTATTCGTCTTGCTTTCGCTGCCGTTCTCATTCAGGAATGTCCCGGGCGTAATGACCCGCACGACTTCCCGCCGTACCATGCCTTTTGTCAGTTTGGCATCTTCCATCTGTTCGCAAACGGCGACTTTGTACCCCATTTCCACGAGTCTGCGGATGTATTCCGCCGCCGCATGATAAGGAACCCCGCACATGGGAATGGGTTCATCGGCATTTTTGTTGCGGCTTGTCAGCGTGATTTCCAGTAATTTTGCGGCCTTCATGGCATCATCATGGAACAATTCATAGAAATCGCCCAAGCGGTAGAACAAAAACGCATCCGGATACTGTTCTTTTATGGATAAGTATTGCTCCATCATGGGCGTGTTTTTAGTCTTCTGTGGCATTCTTTCACCTCAATTAATATATCTCTTCAATCCTCATGCTTCATCTTTTTCGATAGCGTCATCGATGCCGCGTTGGATGATGCTGATGACATTTTCCAATAGTTCGTTGGCATCCCATAAAGCTTCGCGGTATTGTTGGACAGCTATGCTGTCCTTCAATTGCTTGTTCAGCTCCGCTAATTCAGTGGCTGTTTTTTCTGCCGCTGCCGGCTTAGCATAATGTTCAAAAGCCGCGGCTTCTTTCTGCTTGCTTTTGATGGTTTCAACCAATTGTTCCAGCGCCCGATTGTCTTTTGTGTTTTCTTCGGCCTCTTGATAGTGGACGATCACTTCATTTTTTTTCAGAATTTCGATCAGGCTGTTCAATTCTGCTTCTGCCGGGCCTTCGATAGGCAGTTCATGGGTCAATAGAATTCCCCTCCAAATGGGCGATCTTCATTAATTACGATGTTCTCGATTTTTACGCACTTACCGGTCTGATCATTGATTTCAATATAGCACCCGGAAAGCAATTTCCTGCCTTTTTCGGGCACTTCATGCCGAATCGGCATTTGCGTCAGAAATTTCTGGATGATGATTTCTTTTTCGACGCCTAAAATGCTGTCGTAAGCCCCGGTCATTCCGGCATCCGTCAAATAGCCTGTCCCGTCCGGCAAGATACGCGCATCATTTGTCTGCACATGCGTATGCGTACCGACCACAGCAGAAACGCGCCCATCCAAATACCAGCCCATCGCTTGTTTTTCGCTGGTCGTTTCGGCATGAAAATCGACAAAGATGCAATTCGTTTCTTTCCGTACCTGCTCCAGGATTTCATCCGCTTTGCGGAAAGGGTCATCCAGACTGTTCATGAAGACACGTCCGTGCAGGTTCACCACAGCCAATTTCAGTTGGTTCACTTTTATGATCGTAAAGCCGATGCCGGGAGTCCCTTCCGGGAAATTAGCCGGACGGATCATTTTATTGGCTGTTCCGATGAATTCGAATATGTCACGGTTATCCCACGTATGGTTCCCCATGGTGATGACATCAACACCGGTCTGCAAAAATTCTTTGTAAATTTTTTCCGTTATGCCTCTGCCGCCAGCCGCATTCTCCCCGTTCACGATAGTCACTTGCGGACGGTAATGTTTCTTCAGTTGTGGGAGTGTATCCTGCAGCATCTGTCTGCCGATTGAACCTACGACATCCCCAATAAATAATACTTTCATCTTCAGCCTCTTCTCTAAATTCTAGTCTTTTTATAGTAACATATTTTATCTGTTTAGATAAGCCGGTGCACCCTTGCCCATCAACTGGGATATCCATAAAAAGCAAAAAACGGGACAAAAGCATGTCCCGTTTGGTATTTCATTATTTGGCATATTCAATTACTCTTGTTTCGCGTATAACCGTAACCTTGATGTGTCCCGGATAATCTAGTTCTTCTTCGATTTTCTTTCTAATCTCACGAGCTACACGAATAGCTTGAGAATCGTCAAGTTGGTCTGGCTTGACCATGACGCGGATCTCTCTTCCTGCTTGGATAGCAAAACTGCTTGCTACGCCTTCAAAACTGTTCGCAATTCCTTCCAGTTTCTCCAAACGACGAATGTAGTTTTCCAGAGATTCACTTCTTGCGCCCGGACGAGCAGCAGATAAAGCGTCAGCAGATGCGACCAATACTGATATGATTGAGTTTGCTTCAACATCACCATGATGTGAAGCAATTGCATTGATGACAACCGGATTTTCTTTGTATTTCTGGGCGATTTCTGCGCCGATTTCAACGTGTGAACCCTCTATTTCATGATCGAGAGCTTTTCCGATGTCATGCAGCAGACCTGCACGTTTGGCCAGATTGATGTCTTCGCCTAGTTCCCCAGCCATTACGCCGCAAAGTTTTGCGACTTCGATGCTGTGGTTCAGGACATTTTGTCCATAACTAGTGCGGAAATGCAGACGTCCCAAAATTTTAATCAGATCAGGATGCAAAGAATGGATGCCAACTTCAAAAGTTGCTTGTTCGCCGATTTCTCTTATGCGTTCATCCATATCCTTACGGGCTTTCTCAACTGCTTCCTCAATTCTTGCAGGATGGATACGTCCATCTTGAATTAATTTCTCCAAAGCCATTTTCGCAATTTCTCTTCGGATAGGATCAAATCCACTTAACACGACAGCTTCTGGCGTATCATCGATGATCAGGTCAATACCTGTCAATGTCTCCAAAGTCCGAATGTTTCTTCCTTCGCGGCCAATGATACGGCCTTTCATGTCATCGTTAGGCAATGTAACAACTGAAACGGTTGCTTCCGAAACCAGATCGGCTGCACTTCTTTGAATCGCCTGCAGGATAATGTTTTTCGCATTACGATCTGCTTCATCTTTCGCTTTTTGGTCGGATTCTCTGATCATGACCGCAATTTCATGCGAAAGTTGATTTTCCGTTTCCTTCATGATGATGTTTCTTGCATCTTCACGGGATAAGGTAGCGATTCTTTCCAGTTCATGTTGTTGCTCTTCCACCAATGCTTGAATGCGATTTTCCTCAGAAACTAAAGCGTTTTGTCTTTTGACAAGATTATCCTCTTTTGACTCGATAGATTGCTCACGTTTCGAAAGACTGGTATCTTTTCTATCCAAATTTTCTTCTCTTTGGATCAATCGATTTTCTTGTTTTTGAACCTCACCGCGTCGTTCGCGCAATTCATCTTCTATTTCCGAGCGGTATTTGTGGTTCTCATCCTTCGCCTCTAACATAGCTTCTCTTTTTGTTGTTTCTGCTTCTTTACGAGCATCTTCAAGAATTAGGGAAGCGGTATTTTTGGCACCAGCTATTTCTTTTTCGTGATTCGATTTTCGATATAAATATCCGACAACGACACCAAAAATTAAAGCTATGATAGCGAAGGCTAAAGTCCATATATCCATAGTTTCACCTCCGTATCTATTTAATTTTGTTGTCAAAAAAAATGAATAAAAATTAGTTTTACAATGTGCAGAATGAAGAGATACACATAAATTCATTCTAAACGTAGAATACTGACATGTCAACGATAAAACGGTAACATAACCAAAATACATTTAAACCTGTTTCGATATTGCCCTTTTTTCCGATTTTGAAAAAAGAAAGAGGCCCGGATTTTGGTCCCGGCCTCTTGAAAAAAATTGTTTACTCGTCCAACAGATCGACCGATTCAACCGGCTCGTCTTTACTTTTTATTTTTGCCTCTACCACTTTTTTATCGCCTATGCCATATTCATCACGGACAAGCTTCTCGATTTCAGCTCTCATCTCTGGATGCTCAGTCAGGAATTTTTTTGCATTTTCGCGGCCTTGGCCGATGCGTTCCCCTTTGTAGGCATACCAAGCGCCACTCTTGTTGACGATATCCTTCTCTGAAGCCATATCGATGATTTCGCCGACTTGGGAAATGCCTTCCCCGTACATGATGTCCACTTCAGCTGTCCTGAATGGGGGTGCAACTTTATTTTTGACCACTTTGATTTTTGTGCGGTTACCCATAATCTCTGTTCCGCTCTTGATCTGTTCAGCTCTTCTGACTTCCAGACGGATAGTAGCGTAAAATTTAAGCGCTCTTCCTCCTGGCGTCGTTTCCGGATTTCCGAACATGATACCGATTTTCTCACGGACTTGGTTGATGAAGATTGCGATCGTTTTTGTTTTGTTGATCGATCCGGACAGTTTCCGTAAAGCTTGAGACATCAGACGCGCTTGCAGACCCATGTGAGAGTCTCCCATTTCGCCTTCTATTTCAGCACGCGGAACCAAGGCAGCAACCGAGTCGATGACCACAATATCGACGGCACCGGATGAAACCAAAGCGTCAGCGATTTCCAGCCCTTGCTCGCCTGTATCCGGTTGGGAAAGCAACAATTCATCGATATCCACACCCAAAGCTGCAGCATATTTTGGATCCAAAGCATGCTCAGCATCGATGAAGGCAGCAACGCCGCCTTTCTTTTGCACTTCAGCAATCGCATGGAGCGCAACGGTTGTTTTACCTGAAGATTCAGGACCGTACACTTCGATGATACGTCCTCTCGGATAGCCGCCTACGCCCAACGCAACATCCAGAGCCAACGAACCACTCGGTACAGTGGATATTTGTGTGTCCACTTTTTCGCCAAGCTTCATAACGGAACCTTTACCAAAATTTCTTTCTATCTTTTTCAGAGCCTCATCCAAGGCTTTTTGTCTATTTTCATTTAAATTAGCCATCTATTATTTCCTCCAAGCTTTCATTTGCATGCATTAACACCACAACGTAATACTATCCTGTTCCGGACAAAAAAGCAAGAATAAAGTGAACAGATGTTCGTTTTTTTATTGTTCAAAACCAGAATCCGACAAATTCCGCCGAATCATATCAAATCCCTGCATCACTGCCTGTTCCCTGTTTCCGAGGCGATCACGGGAGAATCGGAAGCCTTGGACGGCTGTCGGTCCATTTTTTTGGCTTAAGGCAATCCATACCGTCCCGGCTGGCTTGTTCTCCAGTTGATCAGGCCCGGCAACGCCCGTGAAAGAAATGGCCAACTGAGTATCAAACAGCTCGCGCGCACGTTCCGCCATCGCCATCGCGCATTCCGCGCTGACCATCCCGTATGTCTCGAGAATGTGTTCCGGAACGCCAAGGACCTTTTGTTTAGCGTTTTCTTGGTAAGAAACGATGCCGCCCGCGAAGACCTCGCTTATGCCGGGAACCTTGACGAGTTCGGCTTGAAAAAGCCCTCCGGTCAAGCTCTCAGCCGCACTGATTGATTGTTTGCCCTCCAATAATTTCTTCCCCACCACTTCGGCAAGGCTGGATTCGTCACCGTCGCCGTAATGATATTCCCCGACAAGCGCCAATATTTCCGCTTTTTTTTGATCCAATAGCTGTTCGCAGATCGCCTCTGTTGCAGCGTTTGCGGTGAGTCTCAAAGTCACTTCGTATTTCCCGGCATACGGGGCTACCGTTGGGTTGGTCTGATTGCGGATCAGCTCATCCAGCAGCGTAGTCAAGGTAGATTCGCCGATTCCGAAAAAGCGGAGCGTCTGCGATGAGATGACTTGCTGATCTTCATACTTGCTGGAAAGGAACGGCTTCACAAATTGCAGGAACATCTGCTCAAGTTCTCTTGGCGGGCCCGGCAGCAGCAAATAACCTTTCCCATCCTTTTCAGTATAGGTGCCCAGCGCTTGCCCGATCGGATTCGGGAAGACAATACCGCTCCCGAACACTAAAGCTTGAAGCTCATTGTTTTCCGTCATGTTCCTTCCCGAACGTTCGAACCATTGCCGGATATGCGCCAAACCCGCTTCATCCATGGCGAGTTCTTCCTCGAGGTGATCCGCCACGGTTTGTTTGGTCAAGTCATCTCGGGTGGGTCCGAGCCCTCCTGTGAAAATCAACAAGTCGCTTCGTGATTCAGCTATTTTGATCACTTCTTTTATTTTCCCCGGATTATCGCCGACAACCGTCTGGAAATACGAGTCTATGCCCAAACCTGTCAGTTCCTTGGCGATGAATGCCGCATCCGAATTCACTATTTGCCCCATCAACAATTCCGTGCCGACTGAAATGATTTCTGCATTCATATTTAATCCCTCACATTCATAGTATTCGCTCAAATAAAACAAAAACTCCAATTGCATAAAAAAGATAAAGAAAAAGAAGGGCACAAAAGAATCGCGTTTCCTTTTGTTCGAGTTGCAACCTGATGCAACCCAGCCCTTCTTATTTATAAAAACTACATGGATCCGACAAAAACATGTTTATTCTTGACGAAATAATCCACCCCTGAGTAGATGGTGAAAACTAAGCAAAGATACAACATGATGTCCGCAACCGGAATACCGGTTGCCTGAAAAGGAAAATTATCCACGAACAACAAAATGATGGCTACCATTTGCGTCGCCGTTTTGATTTTCCCTGGCCACGCCGCTGCCATGACTTCGCCTTCTTTCACAAGCAACAGGCGCAAGCCTGTGACTGCCAACTCCCGGCTGATGATGATGCTGACGACCCACGACGGAGCCAGACCTTGGCCGACCAGTACGATCAAGGCGGTGGCAACAAGCATCTTGTCCGCCAAGGGATCAGCAAATTTCCCGAAGTTGGTGACCAACCCGTCCCTTCTGGCGATGTAACCATCCAACCAATCCGTAAAACTGGCGATGGCAAAAATGATGGCTCCGACCAGTTGATTGACGGCAATCTCTGATTGGGCAACCTCAAGCGTTCCCCAATCGAAAGGAACCAAGGTGATAATCATGAACAAGGGAATCATCATAATCCGCAACGCTGTCAATTTATTAGGTAAATTCAACTTCTGCAACTCCTTTAATGTACCCTGCCTTATTCCACACCTTTGACGGTAAAGGATAAGGTTTGGGTCTGAATCTCTTGATGATCGGCTGGCATCGCAACAACTGTCCCATCCAGTTCGATGATCGTTGCCGGCATGACGCCGACTATCACTTCGATTTCACTTGTGTTCAACGGCAGAGTGACCGTCAACGGATTTTCGCTGCCTACGATCCCGGAAGGCTCTTGGACAATCCCGTTCACGCTTACGCTGATCCAAGAACTGCCTCCTGCCACCGCCGAGATTTTCAACTCTGATGGTAACGACAAACTGGTGACGTCATATTCCGCATAACCATCGGCAGACGAGACCAAGGTCACTTGCGCTGTTTGTTCTGCGACAACGGCACTGTCTATCTGATCTGTGCCACTGGTAACTGTCGCTTGCGATGCCATAGTTGTTTGGCTGATGTTCGATGCCACTTCGATCTGAACCTGCTCATCGTCATCGTTCAATGTGGCCTTCCAGACCACAAGTACGATGGCAATTACCGACACCGCCAACAGAAAAGTAGGCAACTGACTCTGGACGGAGCCGCCATAATTAAAATTCGTCTTTTTTGAAGCTCTTTTGGACTCGGAGCGACTGGGAGAAAAAGAACCGGATTCTTCCACTTGATTGCTCCCATGTATTTCCGGGATCACACTTGCATGATCCCCCAACAAGCGATCGCCATCCAAGCCCACAATATCCGCATACTGCTTGATGAAGGCACGCACATAGAAATTGCCCGGCATAATCTCAAAATCGCCTTCTTCTATCGCAATCAAATACCGCTTCTGTATTTTAGTCATCTGTTGCAGATCATCCAATGTGTATCCTTTGGAAAGTCTGGCACTTTTTAGTATTTCCCCAATTTGAACCATTTATTCACCTGCCTTCACTTGCAAATCCCGAAGTTACCATGGATATTATACCATAAAATTCCTTCATCAGGAGTTCCAATACTGTTTTACCTGAGCCATCCACCGGATACATAAATAGCTTGTCCCGTCATATAGCGACTGTCTTCCTTCAGAAGTTGGGATACCCAGAAACTGATTTCATCCGGTTTCCCCATTCTCCCTAAAGGGATTTCCTCAAGCAGAGCCTCTTTTTCATCATTATCCAGATGAGCGTTCATTTGCGTATCGATTGCTCCTGGGCAAATGGCATTGACTGTTACTCCCAGTGAAGCTACTTCCTTGCTGTAGGCTTTCACGAAGGCAATCTGCGCTCCTTTGACGGTACTGTAGAGCACTTCGAGCCCGCTGCCGACTTCCCCATAGACAGAGCTGATGAAGATGATGCGGCCCTCGCGTGAGCGGGCGATTTTGTCCTGTAGCGCTTGGATGATCAGGATAGGCATTTTGACGTGCATTTCCCACAAGGCATCCATTTGCAAGGGCGTCATATCCTGAAGTAAGCCATATTCGGTCTTGCCGTGCGCAAAAACAATCGCTTGGAGTGAGAAAATATGGTCAGCAAGTGTCGCAACACCCGCTTCATCGGTAAAATCCAGACAAAGCGGATAAAATTCCTGTTCGGGATAGGCCGATTGCAGTTCTGCCAGCAGCAGATTGATTTTTTCTTGATTGGAATGGTAATGCAGGTAAAGCGACCAGCCAGAGCGGGCTAAATCCCTTGCGATGGCGGTCCCGATGTCACCGGAGGCCCCCGTCACCAAAGCAGCTTTCATTGCTGTTTTGCTCCCTTCTGGAGGATCACATAGGTGCTCATGCTTTGTTCTTTGAGATACCCCTCGGCAAATTTACGGATGTCCTCCAGACTGGTTTCTTCGATCAACGGAACGACTTCAAAAAGTTCGGCACCAGAAAACAGCAAAGTGCTGTAGTGATTTGCGATGTATTCCAGGGAATTGAAAGCCTGCAATTGTTCTCCGATCATGCTCTTCTTCAGCAAATCAAATTTCTCATTCGTCAGATTTGCATCCGTTTCCCAATCCAACAGAATCTGTTTCAGCTTTTCTTCCAGCAGTTTCGGTTCTTCCGTATCCGATTCGATAGCCATAAAATGGAAGGAACGATCCAGATTGAAGGAGTAGCCAAAGCTGTCATCGATCAAACCACTGTCATAGAGATCGATGAAATGCGTGGAGCTCCGGCCGAAAAGCAATTCCAGCAACAGCGATCCATAGATTTTGTATTTTTCGGCTTGGTTTCCGGTCACGTCCGCATCCAAACCTTTCACACCAATCATCACTTTCGGGCGCTGCACATCCATTTCGATTTCTTTGTATGGAATGATGTCCTGAATCGAGGCCGGCGGCAAAGTGCGCTGGATCGGTTTGGCCGGAAGAAACGTCTTGTCTTCTTGGTTTTGTTTGATAGTTTCCATCATTTCTTCGGGAACGAAATTGCCGATCATCAATAAGTTCATGTTGGACGGATGGTAGAATGTGTCATAACAGATTTGCAGCAATTCCGGCGAGATTGCTTGGATGCTGTCCACCGTTCCGGCTATATCGACGGAAAGCGGATGTTCGGGATAAAGGTTACGCAGCAACCCGTAAAAGAGTTGCCATCCCGGGTTATCTTCATACATGCGGATTTCTTGCGCGATGATCCCTTTTTCCTTTTCAGTGCCTTCTGCCGTGAAATGCGGGTCTTGAACGAAGTCAAGCAGGCTGTTCGTGTTTTCCGAGATGCTGTCCGTTGCTGAAAAGAGATAGCTTGTCCGCGTGAAGGAAGTGAAAGCATTCGCTGAAGCACCGTATTTCGCAAAGTCTTCAAAAGCATCATGGTCTTCGCCTTCAAATAATTTATGTTCAAGGAAATGTGCGATGCCGTCTGGAATTTTGATTTCCTTGTCTCCGTTTATCGGAACAAACTGGTTATCGATCGAGCCGAAATCGGTGGTGAAGATGCCATAGGTTTTTGAATACTTATATTTTGGAATCAATACTACTTGCAATCCGTTGTCCAGTACTTCCGTATAGACTGTTTCGTTAAGTGCCTCATAGTGTACTTTATTCATCTGTAGCCTCGCCTTTCAAGAAAAATATCGCCTGCAAAGTCATTTTTTCCGCAACTGCAACGATCTGTTCCTTCGTCACCGCATTCAAGCCGGCGATCCATTGTTCCTGCGAAAGAGGGTTTTCTATGATCAGGATATCCTGGTACTGTTTCGCCAAGCTTCTGCCTTGATAATCATCATTTTGTTTATAGTGGTTGATCAACATACTTTTTGTTTGCGCGATCAAGTCATCCGAGAAATCACCCGCTTGCATATCCTGTAGTTGTTCCAAAACGATCTTCTCGACTTGCTCGCGCTTATCGAATTCGATGCCGGTGCCGACAGTCATGACTCCGCGCAGAAAGTCCAACCCGCTCGAAGCCGAGTAAGCCAAACTCTCTTTTTCACGGACATTCTGGAAGAGTTTCGAATGAGGGAAGCCCCCAAAGAGTCCATCAAAAACCAAGCCGGCAAAATAATGGTCATTCATGTAATAGACGGGTGAAGAAAAACCGAAAAACAGCTTGCCTTGATTGATGTCCTGGGCTTCGCTTGAAGTGACGGGTTCCGTATTCTTTGCGCGGAAATAGAATACTTCCTTTTCGGTTTCTTTCCTGTCCGAAAGCTTCTGGGCAGCCAATATATTCAATATCCGTTCCGGCGCTACATCACCTGAAACGAGTATATCAAGCTGATTCGACCCGATCATCTCTTCATAGCATTCAAACAGGTTGCCTGAGGTGATATCCTCGAGGAAACCGGCATCACCGATGCCTTGATAGGCTTGATCCGTCCCCTCGAACAGCACTTGGTTCAAGCGCGTGCGCGCATAGGCTGATTTGTCTTCGATCAGAGATTCGAAATAATTGTTCAGATTTTCCTTTTCCCTCAGAAACGTCTTCTCGTGGAACTTGCCGTCTTCGGCATTGGGCCTGAAGATGATTTCTTCCAGAAAAGCGAACGCCTCCTCAAGAAGTGTATCGTCGCCTCCGATGAATTTATCATTGACGACGGATAGACTCATAGTCACGACATGCTGCTTGCCGAAACGTTGGGATTGCGTATGCAGCGTCGCACCGTAGAGGCTGGCCATTTTCAGATCCATCTCGTTTTGGCTGGGATACTGTTTGCTGTTCGTTTCAAGCATGTTCTTCACTAAAGAACGTTCCGTTGCAGTTTTGCCGCCGAAACTCGTCCTGAATTTGTACTGGATCAATACGGTTTTGTATTTGTCGGAAGGCTCGATATAGGCCGTAACGCCTTGCTTTAATTTATATTCCATCCATTTCACGTCCTGTAAGCTATTTTATTTGTCGATAGGGAAAACTATACTCTAGTTCCGGCTTTTTTTCAATTAAGCCATTCCTTGTCCACTCCGCTCCCCTGCCTAGCGCAAAAAGAAAAGGCTGACTCGTGTTGAGCCAACCCTTCTCACTGTCAGAGATTACTTTGATTTGATGTAAGTTGTACCGTTGGCGGCTGGGCCTCTCGATTTACCGATAAAGCCTACAAGCACAATGATCGTAATGACGTATGGTGCAATTTGAAGGTAGACGGAAGGGATATTCTGGATGACCGGAATATAGCTGCCGATGACCCCCAAACTCTGGGCGAAACCGAAGAAAATTGCCGCGCCCATCACTCCGATCGGATTCCACTTACCGAAAATCATGGCAGCCATGGCGATGAATCCTTGACCGGCAATCGTTGATCCGGAAAAATTCAAGCTGATCGACTGAGAGACGATAGCACCGCCTACACCGCCTAAAAAGCCGGAAATCAAAACGCCCGCGTAGCGCATCACGTAGACGTTGATCCCCAACGTATCTGCCGCTTGCGGGTGCTCCCCGACTGAACGCAGTCGCAAACCGAAAGTCGTCTTGAAGATGATGAAGTAGCAGACAAGCGCTGTTGCGATTGCTGCATAGGCTGGAGCTGATGTATTCGTGAAAAATATCTCACCGATGATCGGGATATCCTTCAAGATAGGGAAACTGGTTTTCCCGAAGTTCTGGATGATGAAGGCGGTCTGGCCTTTCCCCTCATAAAGAACCTTAGTCAAAAATACCGCAAGCGCAGGGGCAAGCATATTGATGACCGTTCCGGAAACGATATGGTTCGCCCTTAGATTGATGGTGGCAACGGCATGGATAGTCGAGAAGAAGATGCCGACTGCTCCAGCCACCAACAACGCAACCCAAGGAGTCATTTTGCCCAGATTGTCGGCATAGTTCAGATTAAAGACTATTGCTGAGAAGGCTCCCATGACCATTGTTCCTTCCAAGCCCACGTTGACGATACCGCTCCGTTCCGAGAATGTTCCGCCAAGGCCTGTGAAGATCAACGGCGCAGAATAAATCAAAGCCGAGGATACGATAATCGATAGAATCGCTAGCATGTCCATCTCACGCCACCTCCTTTTTATTGACTTTGGACAGTTTATTGATTAAAAGTCGGATAATATAGCTCGCGCCAACGAAGAAGATGATTGATGCAATCACGATATCGACGATTTCGACCGGTACGCCTGACATAAGCGGCATACTTGTTCCGCCAATTTTCAGCGTACTGAACAGAAGTGCAGCAAACAGGATGCCTATAGGACTCCCAATGCCCAACAAGGCTACTGCCATGCCATCGAATCCGACTGCAGGCATCGCACCTTGAACAAACATATTTTGGAAATTCCCCAAGCCTTCCATTGCACCTCCCAAACCGGCCAACCCACCGCTGATCAACATGGCCAAAATGATGTTCTTTTTGGCGTTCATCCCTGCGTAATCCGCTGCGTCAGGATTCAATCCCACAGAACGGAATTCAAAACCGTATGTTGTTTTTTTCATCAGCACCCACACTACCGCAATCATGATGAGGGAAATGAAGATACCGGCATGCAGTGTCGAATTGCGTGTCACTTCCGATAAAAAGGGCACCCTTAAACTGGCATTTTCTGTGATTCTGGCCGTAGAGTCCCCGGAATCCGTCAAAACATTCCTGACGATGTGGTTGTTGATGTATAAGGCTGTGTGATTCAACATAATGGTGACAATCACTTCACTTGTATTGAAATAGGCACGTAAGACTCCAGCGATACCCGCCCACAGAGCTCCGGCCGCAACACCCGCCAAAATGCATAAGGGCAACAATACGATTTTCGGCAATTCAGGCAGCATCTGGGCGACACTGACGGAAGCCAGCCAGCCAAATAAAGTTTGACCCGCTACACCTATGTTGAAGAACCCGGCTGTATTGGCTACCGCAAAACCTAATGCGACCAGAATCAAAGGGGTAGCTTCACGCAGTAATTCGCCTATGTAAAATGGCGATCCGAATGCTCCCTTCAGCATTGCTGAATAACCTGCGACGGCATCGTAACCGAAAGACCACATGACGATTGCGCCGATCAACAGCCCTAATATGACTGAAAGTAAAGGGATGATAATCCCCTGGATGCGAGTGGCTCCTTGTTGATTACTCATGAAGGCTTCCCTCCTCTTCCTTGTTTTTTTCCAATTCTTCCCGAGCCTTTTCCAAAGAAGAACCAGCCATCAGTAAGCCCAGTTCCTGTTCAGAAGTTTCCTCAGGCTTGACGTAGGCCACAATCTCACCTTCAAACATCACGGCGATGATATCGGAGAGATTCAAGATTTCATCCAACTCGAAGCTCATCAGAAGGATTGCCTTGTCTTTATCCCTTTGCTCGATCAAGCGTTTATGGATAAATTCGATTGCTCCCACATCCAAGCCTCGGGTCGGTTGGGCTGCGATCAATAACGAAGGATTCCGATCAACTTCACGAGCGATGATTGCTTTTTGCTGATTTCCGCCGGACAACGAGCCCGCTGTCGACTTCTCGCTTTGCGTCCGCACATCAAACTCTCTGATTAATTCAATCGCGTGGTTCTCGATGGCGTTGTCATTCAGGAAGCTATTTTTGCTGTAAGGTTCTTGATAATAAGTCTGCAGCGCGATATTTTCGTCCAAACGCATCGGGAGGATCAGACCGAACTTTTGTCGGTCCTCGGGGATATGTCCCAAGCCTGACTCAGTTATTTTGCGCGGAGCCAAGTTGGTGATGGTTTCTCCGTTCAGCTTGACGGTTCCGCTCTCGGCCTTCCGCAAGCCAGTGATGGCTTGAATCAGTTCACTTTGGCCGTTCCCATCGATCCCGGCGATTCCGACGATTTCGCCGGCCCGTACCGTTAGGCTCAAATTACGCACGGCTTCCAGACCACGGCTCTCTTTAACCGTCAATCCCTCAACTTCCAACACAGCCTGGTTCGGTTGGGATGGTTTTTTGACTGTGCGGAACAGAACGGAACGCCCCACCATCATATCGGCCAGCTCTTGCTGGGAGGTCTGCTTCACGTCGACGGTGCCGATGCTCTTGCCTTTGCGGATTACCGTGCAACGATCAGCTACGGCTTTGATTTCATCCAGTTTATGCGTAATCAGGATGATTGACTTGCCTTCTTTCGTCAATTCCCTCATAATCGCCATCAATTCGTCAATTTCTTGGGGTGTCAACACTGCCGTTGGTTCGTCAAAAATGAGGACGTCCGCCCCGCGGTACAATGTTTTCAGGATTTCGACCCTTTGTTGCATCCCGACCGTGATGTCCTCGATTTTGGCGGAAGGATTGACTGCCAAGCGATATTTATTGGACAAATCTGCAATCACATCAGCGGCTGCCTTTTTATTCAAAACGCCGAGTCTGCTCGGCTCACTGCCTAAAATGATGTTTTCCGTAACCGTGAAGTCCTTGACCAGCATAAAATGTTGGTGCACCATTCCAATCCCCAATTTATCGGCAACACCAGGGGAACTGATTTTAACCTCTTGCCCTTTGACCTTGATGGTTCCGCTTGTAGGCTCCAAAAGACCAGAGAGAATATTCATCAAAGTCGACTTACCCGCGCCATTTTCACCCAACAAAGCGTGAATTTCACCTTTTTTCAAGCTGAGAAAAATATCATCATTCGCTTTATAATTGCCGAAAGCTTTTGTTACGCCAATCATCTCAATGACATAATTTTCTTCTGTCATGCTGATTCCACCCCTTACTAAAATTGAATGCATGCATTCCCTCATGCAGCAGTGAGACACGCTTATAAAATATAATACCGTAAAACACTATTTCACACCTATTATAAAGTATTTCCAAAATCCTATCCACTTTTGTTTGTCACAAAAAATAAACATTTGTTCCTTCAATTTGTGCGGAACGATTTTTTATTGGGGGACTATGCGCAAAAAAAAGAGAAGCAACTCAATATCCCAAACCGGAATCAAGTTGCTTCTTTAAAGATTTTAAAAAGTGATTAGTTTTCTGGAGCTTCCGGAACAGCAAGCGTTCCTTCCAAAATTTGTGCTTTCGCATCGTTGACAGCAGTCAAAGTTTCTTCGCTCAACTGGCCATCAGTAAGGTCGACGCCTTCTTCAGCCAATCCGAAATTCAACACTTCTCCTGCCGGGAATTCGCCGTTCATCGTTAATGTAGCGATATCCTTAGCTGCAGTCCCTACACCCTTTAACGTTGAAGTCAAAGTAAGGTTTCTTTCAGTGCCGTCATCAAGAGTCAACAAACCCTCTTCTGTTTGGTCACGGTCAACACCGATTACCCAGATTTCTTTTGAAGGATCAGCTTTTACGATATCCTTAGCTTCTGAGAATACGCCATTTCCGGAATCTCCGGCAGCTTGATAAATGACATCGATTCCGCTTGCATACATTGCGGCAGCTTTAGATTTCCCGCCCGCAGCATCGCCAAACGAGCCGACATATTCAACTTTCACATCTATATCAGGATTTACGGATTGGGCACCAGCTACGAATCCAGCTTCAAAGCGATCGATTACAACACTCTCTTGTCCGCCGATGAAGCCTAATTGGTTGGTTTTGGTTGTTTTAGCAGCAGCGACACCCGCCAAGAAAGCAGCTTCATTGTCTTTGAATGATACAGATACGGTATTTTCGCCTTCAATGACATCATCGATGATGGCAAACATTGTATCCGGGTTCTGCGTTGCCACATCCTGCATCGCCGACTTCAACTTATAGCCGATACCAAATACAAGATCAAAATTACTGTTTACGGCAGTGTTCAAGTTCGTCACAAATTCCGAATCGGCATTTGATTGGATGTAATCAAATCCATCGATTCCTTTTGTTTTGCCGTTCTCTTCGCCCCATGCAACAAGGCCTTCCCACGCGCTTTGGTTGAATGATTTGTCATCCACGCCGCCGACATCGGTAACCATTGCGATAGTGAAGTTATCTTCCGTTCCCTCTGCTGTGCTGGAACCTGTTGCACTGCTGTCAGCCGTGTCGCCGTTGCCACCGCAAGCTGCCAGGATTGTGCTGACACCTAAACCTAATGCCAATAAACTAACATATTTTTGCTTCTTCACCATGACCCCTCCAATAAACTTCAATTTTTTAAACTTGTAAGTACAAGCTTCTTACAAAAAATATCATATCATGTATTCCATAAAAAATAAATAATATTGATTTTTTTGTAATCGTTTTTTCATTTAATATCCATATATTTGTTGGAATGCTCCGGGTTAAACCTCGGAATCAAAGGGGATATCCGTATTATTTTCATATATTCCTTCGCTAATGTTCACCTTTCTCGGCTTGCTTCCATCAGCCGGTCCGACGATCCCTCTCGCCTCCATTTCGTCGATCAGGCGCGCGGCCCGGTTATAGCCGATCCGGAATCTCCTCTGCAATTTGGAAATGCTTGCCGTTTCATCCGATCTGATGAATTCTACAGCTTCCCCGAAGAGATCATCTTCCGGTTCCTCACTTGCAGCCGCCACATTTTCGGTCGGCATCATTTCCTCGACATAGTTCGCTTCTTGCTGATTTTTGACGAAAGTGACAATGTGCTCGACTTCCTCGTCGGAAATGAACGCTCCTTGCACACGGATCGGTTTGTTTTCACCCATCGGACGGAAGAGCATATCCCCTCTGCCCAATAACTTTTCTGCCCCGGAGCCATCGATTATCGTTCTGGAATCGATCGAACTGGATACGGCAAACGCAATCCGGGAAGGGACGTTCGCTTTGATGATGCCGGTGATGACATCGACACTTGGCCGTTGCGTGGCCAAAATCATGTGGATTCCCGCAGCCCGTGCCATCTGCGCCAATCTGGTGATTGCATCTTCCACCTCATTGCTCGCCACCATCATCAAATCGGCCAGCTCATCCACGATGACCACTATGTATGGCAACGTAGGATTGTTTTCCCCATTTTCAAGATTGTATTCAACAATCAGATTGTTATAACCGTCGATGTTACGCATACCGGTACCGGCAAACAATTCATACCTTCTTTCCATTTCCGTCACGACTTTTTGGAGCGCTTGCGCCGCTTTGCGTGGATTCGTGACCACCGGCGTCAGCAAGTGGGGAATCCCATTATAGACGTTCAATTCCACCATCTTCGGATCGATCATCATCATCTTCACTTCGTTCGGCTTGGCTTTCATCAAGATGCTCGTGATGATGCCGTTGATGCAGACTGATTTCCCGCTTCCGGTCGCACCCGCAATCAGGAGGTGGGGCATCTTCGTCAGATTCGCGCTTTGCACGACGCCGGAGATGTCACGGCCTAACGGCACCTCCAACAGTTTGTCGGTGTGCTTTTGCCCTTCCATGACATCTCGGAAGGATACGACACTGACTTCACTGTTCGGCACTTCTATGCCTATGAAGGATTTCCCGGGTATCGGCGCTTCGATGCGGATATCTTTTGCCGCCAAAGCCAGCGCCAAATCATCACTGAGGCTCACAATTTTGCTGACTTTCACTCCGACAGCCGGTTGGATCTCATATTTTGTCACGGCTGGTCCAAGGTTCGCTTTCGTGACTTTGGCCTCCACCCCGAAGCTCGCGAACGTCTCTTCCAGCTTCTTGACATTTTTTTCGATTGTCGCGTATTCATTCGATTGATCGATCGCTTTGATTTCATTCAATAAAGTGACCGGCGGCAAATGGTAATCCCTGTTCTCCTGCTCGGCAGTGATTTCGAACTCCAGTACGCCGCTGTTGTCTTCCTCGCTGCCTCCAGCCGTTGTTTTGGCAAGGCTGGCCGGTTGGGCGGACGTGCTCTTTTCATTGTCCGCATATTTGTGTTCGGCTGCTTTTTCAAGTTGCTTCTGGAAGCTGTCGATTTTCAGCTGAACGGGTTCGCGCTCTTTTTCGGCGAGTGCTTCATTTTTTGATGCCTCCAAAGCTTCCGCTTCTTCCTTCATCAATTTCTTCGCTGCCGATTCGCTTTTGATCTGATTTTTGGCTTTTTCGACTATTGAAGGTTTGTTGTCGGTCGGAACGCTATTTGACCTGGTCGATCTCTTCACTGTTTTCGAATCGATAATAGAGCCGGCCACTTTATCTTTCGTGTAAAGCACTGCCCGTTTACTGTTGTGCCCGAAAATCAAAGCAACTTTTCGCACGACTTCCATGACATCATGCGTCGTGAAGCCAAAGATGACCGCCACACCAAAAAATACAAGCAGGCCGATGATGATGTAAGTGCCCCATTGCGAAACCAAAAAATGGGTTCCAGTATAGAAGGCTGCTCCGATCAAGCCCCCGCCCATCTCTGAAGCCGTATCCGCTTGCCTGACATCGGTCAAAAAACGCGCAAGTGTAACGGACACGACCGACGCACCCTCTGTTACGACTGTTTCAAAAGCCTGTGAATGGAGATATAGCAGCGCTGCTGAATAAAGCAGGATGCCGCTGATCAACCAGTTCTTTCTTATTTTGGGTTCTTTTCCTCTCAAAATCAGGTACAGACCATAGGCACCGAATAGCGCCAGACTGACCGGGTAAGTTTCGCCGACAAAAAAACGGAAAAAATTCGCCAACGCTATCCCAGCAAAACCGAGTTGTCCGATCCCTAAAGCTGAACTGAAAAGAAACAGCACGCCGATAAGCTCGTAGGATATCTTCTGCCCGGTCGCCTTCTTTTTCTTTCTTGTTGTCGTCGTTCGTTTCGCCAAACATGCCAACTCCTTTTTTAACTTATTCCTCAAAACCACTGCCCGTCTGCATAAAACAGCGGGCCATAGATTATTCGTTTGATTACCCGTATCAGTTCATTATACTACAAAACGAACCCTTTACGAGGCTATTTTTTAATCAATCCGCGCGGACAAAAAGCTCCTGTTTCCCGTCAATACAGGCAGCAGAAGCTTTTTGGAATTGGATCCGTTATTCTTGATGAAGTTTTTTCCTGTCCTGCAGCAGCATCAGTCCATGATACAATTGCACATCGTCATCGCAATTCTCACAAAACCGGATTTCTCCGTCTGACCAGTAGGCAGTCAGGTAGTCTTCCTTTGTTTTTTGGAATGGGTAAACTTCTGATAGTCTTTCCGCAGCCCGCTCATAGGCAGTGACCGCCTCCTGGAAATCGGCATATTCTGTCGACTCCACAATGAAATCCATCCAATCTTCAAAAAACCACCAAGGTTCATATTCTCCCTCGGTCCGTATTACCTGGTACATGCTATCACCTTCTTTATTGTAAAAAGTATAGCATAGCCCGGAAAATTATTCCCGCCCAAGGTATCGGGATTGAAACTTCTTGAGGAAGGCTGTAAACTAGATTAATAAGCTACAGCGCAAGCTCATTCTAGAATTTGGAGGTAATCTGAATGAAGAAAATCAAGATGACCGTAAGTGGCCGGGTCCAAGGCGTTGGGTTCCGTTACATGACAAAAATGGTGGCTGACCAAATCGGCATTGCCGGCATCGTCCGGAACGAGGATGACGGAAGCGTGTATATTGAAGCCGTCGGACCGACCGATAAAATCGACGCCTTCATCGCAGCGGTCAAACGCAGTCCCTCACCAAGCGGAAAAGTCGAAGCCTATGACATCCATGAAGACGCCAACATTGAGAATTATATAAGTTTTCGCGTAACCAATTGAATATATTTTCCCCTTCATGTATAGTGGTAATGTTATCGAAAAATTGTAAAGGAACGTGAATGATGAAACTTAAAAAGAAGTTATTGCTTTCCGCGGAAATGATGTCCTTGTTAGTGGTTCTGACAGGCTGCATGCAATATGATGAGAATAAAAACCCAACCGGCTTCATATACGATTATTTGGTGGTACCTACAGGCAATTTGATCGTTATGCTGGCGGAAATGCTTAACGGTAATTATGGACTGGCCATCATCGCCATCACAATCATTGTCCGCTTGGCCATCATGCCCTTGAACTTTAGCCAGATCAAAAAAACGATGGTACAGCAAGAAAAAATGAAGTATATCAAACCAGAATTGGAAGATATCCAATTCCGTCAAAAAAATGCCCAGTCGCCTGAAGAAAAAGCGGCAGTTTCGCAAGAAATGATGGCATTGTACAAAGAAAACAACATCAGCATGACAGGCGGCGTCGGTTGCTTACCGATTCTGATCCAGATGCCGATTTTTACAGCAATGTATCAAGCTGTCAATTTGACGCCGGAAATTTCTGCAAGCACATTCCTTGGCATCAACCTTGGTGTCAGCAGTCCGTTATTGGCAATCCTGGCGGGTGTGGCCTATGTAATCCAAGGCTACGTTTCCACAATCGGCATGCCTCAGGAAACCAAATCACAGATGAAATCGATGATGCTGATGAATCCAATCATGATTCTCATGTTCTCGTGGTCTTCACCAGCAGGGTTGGCCCTTTATTGGCTAGCTGGCGGTATTTTCGCTGCAGCCCAAACTGCGCTTCAAAATCACATGATCAAACCTAAAATCCAGAAGCAAGTTGAAGAAGAAATGAAAGATCGTCCGGTCAAGAAGAACGTGAAAATGGCCAAGCCGGCTTCCTCTTCAGCACCTACGCAAACGGTAAAAGCTTTGTCCGACAAGAATCAACAAACGGATGGCAAAAAAGGCCGCAACGCGGGCAAACAATCAAAATTTTAATCTCAGCTAACTAAAAAAGCAGGAAGCGGCTCACGTATGAGTTCGCTTCCTGCTTTTTTGTATTTCAGCTTTTTTGCTGATGGTCGTTCCTCTGCCGAGAGGCTATAATTCCTCATCCGGCACATAATTCTTCAGTATCGGCAACTGGATGCGGAAAACAGATCCGTGTCCCAATACGCTTTCGACGGTGATGTCCCCCTTGTAGCCTTCCAACAATTCTTTTGCGATGGACAGGCCCAAACCGTTCCCGCCTTTATTCCGTGATCTGGCTTTATCGACGCGGTAAAAACGCGAAAAAATCTTCTGTTGATCTTCCTGGGACATCCCCTCGCCAAAATCTTGGATGGCAATCTGGACATAGGACATGGATTCGGAAATCGAAAGATGGATTTCATGCCGGTCAGTCGAATATTTAACGGCGTTGTCCATCAATATCACCAATATTTGCTCAAAATGGTTGCGGTAGATGTTCACATAGATTTCGCGGTTCAGATCATCATCCAGATTGAACACGAAATCCGGATACAGCATCTTAAAATTATGGAACGTATGCAGCACGACATTCCGGATCGGCGTCACTTCATTTTTATAATGGATTTCGACCTGTTCTGCACGGGAAAGATCCAGCATCTCCTGAACCAAAGTCTTCATTCTCTGGATTTCGGTCAAGGATGCGGCAAGCGATTCATCGAGAATCTGCGGATCTTCCTTGCCCCAACGGTTCAGCAATTTCAGATGCCCCTCGACAATGGCCGTCGGGGTACGGAGTTCGTGCGAAACGTCTTCCACGAATTGCTTTTGCTGGGTGACGTACAGCGCCATCTTATCCAGGAGGCCGTTGATGTGGACAGAAAGGTCGGTGAATTCGTCCTTGCTTTTGGAAATTTTGATGCGGGTCTCCGACAACGTGTCCTCCTCGATCGCATCCATCGTGTCCACCATCTGTTTGATGGGATTGAAGAAGTAAATCGCAATGCCGTAGCCGGCAGCCGCCGACAATACGAGCACGATTGCCGTGACTAACCAGAAATACCGCGTCATCTGGGAAACGATTTTATGATAATCATTCAATCGGAAAACGATCTGGACATACCCCAACAGGAAGGAGTCTTCTTCGCTGAGGATCGGACTGCCGGCGACAAACGCCTCAAGATCGTTCAGTTTTGTCTCGCGCAAATACGTATCGGGATTTTTGATGAATGTCGTATAGCTTTTCTGCGTCTCGTAGAGCAACTGTCCGTCTGTATCGAATACGCGTATGTTCGCCCCTCTATCCTTGAGATCCTCCAAAAAAGGGTAGTTCCCCACAGACTGGAGGCCCTTCGTCACAGTGGAAACAGAAATTTTCTCGAACATGCTTTCAACGCTGTTGACGGACAGTTTCGTATCGATTTCGGACAGCGCAATCTGGACCGAAGACAGTAGCTTCTCGGCGTCATCTTTTTGTTCGGCGTATTGATAGCCTTTATAGACATTCAGCATCAGCAAGGCAGACAGAAAGTACAGCAGGAAGAAAGCTATACTTAAAAGAAAACCCCATTTCCACCGAATGGACTTGGGATTTCCTCTTTTTTTGGTTGGCATATAATTGATTCTGCGCATAGTGTTATGAGCGCATGACGTATCCGGTGCCACGAACCGTTTGGATATAACTTTCTTGGCCGGCTACATCGATTTTATTGCGCAGATATCGGATATATACATCCACTACGTTTGTTTCCACTTCCGTCTTGTATCCCCATACTTTATTCAGCAATACGTCCCTTGAAAGGACAATGTTGATGTTTTCCATCAGGATCAACAATAACTCGTATTCGCGTTTGGTCAATTCGATGTGCTCGTCGCCACGGCGCACGACACGGTTTTCTTTTTCGATCGTCAAATCACGGTAAGTGACTGTCGTCTGCTTCACTTTGCGTTGCTCTTCTTCGATGTCGATACGGCGCAATAAAGCACGCACCCTTGCCAAAAGCTCTTCGATGGCAAATGGTTTCACGATATAGTCATCGGCACCGTGGTCCAAACCGGATACACGATCGATGACGGAGTCGCGGGCTGTCATGATGATGATTGGCGTATCTTTGACCGGACGCAAACGACGGCAAACTTCGATGCCGTTCAATTCAGGAAGCATCAAATCCAAAAGGATGACATCCCAGTCCTGGTTCATGGCAGCTTCAAGGCCGGCTCTGCCGTTGTAGCAAATTTCCGTTTCGTAGCCTTCGTGTTTTAATTCAAGCTCAATGAAACGCGCCAGATTTTTTTCATCTTCAATAATCAATATTCTTTGTTTGTCTCTATTTTCCATAGAATTCTCCCCTAATGTCTCATTTGAATAATAACAACATGCCATTACAATTTCATTTTATTTTAACATACTGTCGGGAATTAGTCTTAATTAAATGATCCTGATAGTAAAATGTCATCCGAAGCACGGCTTCGGATGACATAAATGTAGCCCAGAATGGCGCTATATCGCTTTAGTCTTGTGGAACTTCCACTTCTTTATCCCACTCGAAATGATAAGAACCAGCTTTGTCTGTGCGTTCATACGTATGCGCTCCAAAGTAATCGCGTTGCGCTTGGATGATGTTTGCAGGCAAGACAGCTGAACGGTAAGAATCGAAATAAGCTACTGCAGATGAGAATGTCGGTACAGGAACGCCTGCAACCACAGCCGTAGCAACCACTTCACGTACAGCACCCTGGTATTGTTTCGTGATTTCCACGAAGTAGTCATCCAACAACAAGTTCTGCAGTTCAGGATTCTTCCCGTAAGCATCGGTAATGTTCTGCAGGAATTGCGCACGGATGATGCAGCCCGCACGCCAAATTTTAGCGATTTCGCCATAATTCAGATCCCAATCATTTTCTTCGCTGGCAACGCGCATTTGAGCGAACCCTTGCGCGTAGCTCATGATTTTGCTGAAGTACAGTGCCTTGCGGATACTCTCCACAAATGCTGCTTTATCAAGACCCTCTTTAGCCGTAAAAGCAGGGGCAGTCAGAATTTCGCTGGCAGCGACACGTTCTGTCTTCAAAGCGGAAATGTAACGGGCAAAAACGGATTCGGTGATCAACGGCAACGGAACACCCAAGTCCAACGCACTTTGGGAAGTCCATTTACCCGTGCCTTTATTGCCGGCGCGGTCCAAGATGATCTCGACCATTGGCTTCCCTGTTTCAGGATCGTATTTAGTCAAGATGTCAGCAGTGATGTCGATAAGGAAGCTGTCCAACTCGCCTTTGTTCCATTCGATGAAGACAGCAGCAATTTCTTCCACTGACATGCCAAGGTACTTGTGCATGATGTCATAGGCTTCTGCGATCAATTGCATATCCCCGTACTCGATTCCATTGTGAACCATCTTAACGAAATGGCCGGCGCCACCTTTGCCGATGTATGCTACGCAAGCTTCGCCATCCGGAGCTTTAGCGGAAATCTGTTCCAAAATCGGTGCAACCAGATCATATGCATCGCGTTGTCCGCCCGGCATGATTGAAGGGCCTTTCAGTGCGCCTTCTTCACCACCGGAAACACCAGTTCCGATGAAATTAATGCCTGAGTTTTCCAATTCTTTGCTGCGGCGGATCGTATCTTTGTAGAAAGTATTCCCGCCGTCGATCAGGATATCGCCTTTATCCAAATGAGGCAGCAACGATTGGATCGTTTTGTCGGTTGCCTCCCCAGCTTTTACCATCATCATGATTTTTCTTGGCTTTTCCAAAGAATCAACAAATTCTTCGATTGTATAAGTAGGAACCAGTTTTTTATCTGGATTTTCCGCGATCACTTGCTCGGTCTTTGAACCGGAGCGGTTGAATACAGATACGGAATAACCTCTGCTTTCAATGTTCAATGCTAGATTTTTGCCCATTACGGCCATCCCGACAACGCCAATTTGCTGTTTTGACATAAATAAATTCTCCCTTCATGATAAACACATCATTCTATAATCTTAATCCTAACAAAAATCCGCCTAAATGGAAAGCAAACAATTGAAAATAATGGCTTTCTTTTCCTTTACCTGATTCCCCAACGTTTACTTTTGGATGTTATTGTTGTAAACTATGCCATGTAAAAAACAAAAGGTGGGAATAATGTTGATAAAGAAAACTGGCGCTACCTCTTCAAAATTCAATAAATTCAGCAAATTCGTCATTTGGATCATGTTGCTGGCCATGGTCGGCGGATCGATTCTTTCTGTCTTGTACTCTTTGTTCATAAATATGTAAGAAACAACATTCAAAAAAGGTTCCCGGAATCCACTAGCTGATTCCGGGAACCTTTTTTGAATGACTCAGATACCTTTTTTGACTTTACCGTCCCAGCCGGCATAGCCGCCCTTCAGGATAAAAATATTTTTGTAGCCATTTTTTTTCAAAATTGCTGCGCAGCGTCCGCTCAACATAGAATTTTGATCGTAGAGATAAATCGGTTGATCTTTGCGGATTTCTGGGTAGCGCTGTTTGAAAGCAGAGTAAGCGATATTTCTCGCTCCCAATATGTGGCCCGCATCGAACTCAGTTTTTTCGCGGACATCGATCAATTGTGCTTTACGCAGGTCTTTTCTGAATTCCTCTGCAGTCAGCGTGGTCGCTGCATTCTTTCTTTGGAAATAAAAATAAGCTTGATAAATGGCATATCCGATGATGAATATCCATAATGCGATATTAAAAATATCAATTCCAGTTAAATTCAAATAAATCCATCCTTTCCATACTCTTGCTCTCATATTTTACACTTGTGGAAGGCGCATTGCTACAGTTTTAACGACTTTTTTTCTATTCTGCTAATTGTATCCAATGATTGCGTTCCACATCGTACAGATACTCGTAACGCCTTCCGTAAAGCACATAGGTCGAATCTGGCGATGCCGAAATCGGAGCCATTCGCTCGACTTCAGTCAGCGCCTCTGTAGCGTTTGTGGAAAAGTCGATCTTTGCGAGTTCGAAGATGATGCCATTAACGCTCCCAGTCTCTTGTTTCGGGATGACAGCAAACGTTTCATCTGAGGCAATCCCTTTTGTAAATTCCGGGATGATAAGTCCGTTTCCATCGGTGATGCGCGGCAGGGTAACATAGCCTTGGGTAATCAAAAGCGGATAGTAGGAAATGCCAAGCAGCTCCTCCTCATTGAAATCTGAAGGTGTCACTACCCATACGGATTCGCCTTCAAGTCCGTAAGCGAGTATTTCCTGATCAATGACCGTATCTTTGCCTGGAAACCGGATATCACTCAATACCAATGCAGATGCGCCATCCGTCCCGCTCTTCATGTGGAGATACATATTTTCTGAATACCAAACCGGCATATCCTCTGTATCCGGCACCTCTTTCCATTCTTCATTAGCCAAATCCCAATGGTAATTGATGGGCCTATCCACAGTTTTTTGGACAGAAAGGAACAGCTCCCCTTCGTTTGTCGGATTCCAGGAAACGCTCGTTAAAATCCCTTCCGAATAATGAGAATCAGCCAATGATTTCCCTGTTTTGTCAATCATCATGACGTTATTTCCTTGTTGGGTTGCGATCTGGACCAGAATCCGTTGGCCGTTTGCCGAGAGCGCAGCAAAAACAAGCCGGTCTGAAAAAGTCCGGATCAGCTGTTCTTCCCCTGTGAGCAGATCATGGCTGTACAAACCGTATTCTCCATTTGATTCCAACGCGACAAGAATAGTCTTGTCGTCCAACCAACCCACAGCATAAAGGAATTCATCCTTGGAAATGGATGGGAAGTCGCTGCCGGAAGAAAGGCTCGGCTTACTTGCGGCAGGCTGGTCGGGATACGACAAACGTTGTGTACAGGCCGCCAACATAACCACACTTGAGAGTGAGAGAATGAACCATGCTAGTCCTCTTTTCACCATGCCATCCTCCATCTCCCGCATTTTCTTTATTCGAAAATATTCAGGTCTTATTTACTGATCTCCGTTAGCGCTAGATACCCTGCTCCAACTATTCCGGCATCATTCCCAAGTGCGGCTAATTTGATATGCGTAGTCTTCTTGACGTTCGGGAATGAGAATTCAGCAAAATAAGTTCTTACTTGCTCCAAAAGGTATTCCCCGGCTGCGGATACACCGCCACCGATGACGATATAAGCCGGATTCAAAAGATTGCCGATATGGCTGCAAGCCAAACCCAGATAATAGGCAGCGCGATCGACTACAAGCACAGCCAATTCATCGTTTTGTTTCGCTAAATCAAAAATCATCTTTGAAGTGATCTCCTGGCCATCGTCGATGATGAATTTGAGCTGCGAGTCACCGGCATATTCTTCCGCATGTTTGCGCGCCAATTTGACGACACCGGTTGCGCTGGCAACAGTCTCCAAACAGCCTTTCTTCCCGCATGTGCAGTCAAATCCGCCTGGTTCTACAGTCATATGGCCGATTTCGCCGCCGGAACCTGCAGTCCCGTGGATCAGATTGCCTTCCGCTATGATTCCACCGCCGACACCTGTGCCAAGTGTCACAAATACGACGTCGCGATCATCCGCACCGGCGCCTCGCCATTTTTCCCCAAGCGCGGCAACGTTTGCATCATTATCAATAAAAATAGGGATCCCGATTTCCCGTTCAATCGCTTCACGCACAGGCTGAGGTGTTTTCCAGTTCAAGTTAAAGGCTCCCTCAACCGTACCCGCTTCACGGTCCACCGCTCCCGGCGATCCCATACCGATGCCTTGAAAGTCATTAGCAGTCAGTTGGTAGAGATCCAGATGGTGTTTGATCGAAGCTATGATATCAGATACGATGTGCGTCCCCTCATCATTTATGTTCGTAGGAATACTCCACTTTTGCTGGATATCCCCTTCTGCTGTTAAGATAGCCAATTTTACTGAAGTGCCGCCTAAATCAATACCGATAAATTTTTTATACACGTCATTTCCTCCAATTGTTCAATTTTTATCTAGTATAACGCAAAACCGGTCCGCATTAAACCCGAATACGCAAAGAATATAGCGCTCACAACATAAATGACCAGAAAAAGAAGCCTAAGTCCATTTTGACTTTTGGCAGTGCGGGGCATCGCGATGAACACAGCCGAGAGCGCTCCGCCAAGTGCCCCGCCAAGATGCCCGAAATTATCGACTGCTGAGGAAAAAAAACCGAAGAAGAAATTCAGGAAAATCAGCATCGTAAAATTCCGGGCCATAAGCTGAATCCCAGAATTGTGCGGAAACTGACGTCCCAGAACGATAGCAGCAGCAAACAACCCGAAGAGCGAGGTACTTGCACCAGCGGAAATCGAATCATTGAAGGCGAAACTCATAAGATTCCCCATCAAGCCGCTCAGGAGATAGATCAGTGCAAAACGCAAAGAGCCATAGAGACTTTCCATCTGCGTGCCCAAATAATACAGGGTGATGCTGTTCACCAGAATGTGCGTGAAGCCTATATGGATGAACATCGGCGCAATCAAACGCCACCATTCCCCTTGCGCGATGGCTGGGTTGAATTTGGCGCCGAACAGGATAAGCGTCAGTACATTGGTGCTTCCCCCGTTCAGGGTCATCAGTAGGAAAATCACGATCTGAATGGCCAAGAACAAGTGTGTTACAGAGAATTGATCCGGTAAATAGGATCTTTTGGTATTATATGCCCGCATCGTGACACTCCCTTCCATTATTATCTTATTTTATACTAGAATGCTGTTGTCAACAACTTTTGGACTGGCACATCAAATGCTTCAATTTCCCAATGCGGATCCTTGAACAATTGGAATGGGAACAGCACCGACAAGGTGTGCCCTCTGTATGCAGCCAGATAGCGATCATAGTAGCCGCCACCAAACCCGACGCGGTACCCCGTTTCAGAAAACGCCAATCCAGGAACAAGCAGCAGATCGATTGCTTCAGGCGGAACCGGGTTGCTCTTATCGACAGGTTCAAGGATGCCGAACTTGCTCTTCGCCATGGCTGTATCCGGCAAGTATTCATGAAAAGTCATTACGCGGTTCTTGCCGGAATAGGGAACGACCATCCGCTTTCCTTCTTGAAGCCCTTTTTGGATGATTTTATGCGTATCGATTTCCGGAAAATTCGACCTGGTGACTCCGATCGTCTTTGAAGCACGCCACTCGTCGCTGCTGCAGACTGCCGTTGTCAGTTCTTGCTCCATCCGGATGCGTTCTTGGGACGGCAAACTTCTCAATTTCCCCAGCATCTCTTTTCTTATTTGTTCTTTCATCCTAATCCCTCCTTAAGCAGTCTGTCGCAAGCCATTTTCCCTCTATAAAACATCCTTCCGGATAAAATAAAAAAACAACAGGATATCCTGTTGTCGTTTTAATTATTTTGTTTCACGATGCAAAGTCACGCGTCTTTCACGTGGACAATATTTTTTCACTTCAAGACGGTCCGGGTTGTTACGTTTGTTTTTCTTTGATAAGTAATTACGTTCTTTACACTCCGTACATTCCAATGTAATATTTAACCGCATATTCTTCCCTCCAAACATAAAAAAATTGAAGATCGAATCATCTTCTGCGTTTCTCATTGTATCACTTATAGAAAAATTATGCCACTATTTTTTGAACAAGTTCTGTACAAGTCCACTTTTTTTGAGCTTTAAGCTAATAAAATCCCAGATTAGGTTGCAGAAACACCCGAATTTCATTAGAATGTTATCAGGCGTCAAAAAGAAGAATTGAGGTGACAAAGATGGAACAATGGACCATCGTGATTGTCTTACTGACAATCGCAATCATATTGCTGTTTGCATCATTTTTCGTAAAAGATAATGATCGCAAATTCGCTGATGAGATGAGTGAATACACATTACAATTAACGGAGGAAATCCATGAATTGAAGCAACGACTCATCGCTGTAGAAGAGGAATTGGGAAAAGAAGTACCCGTCTCCGAAGATTCGCAGACCGTCAAAAAAGTACACAATTTGACTAAGCAGCATATCATCACTTTGTATACTAGCGGAAGAACGTTTGATGAGATTGCAGAGCAACTGTCCGTCCCTATCACCACCGTGCAACTCGTTGTCGATAACTACATAGAGCAATCAATCGTATAGAGGAGAAAATAAAGTGAACAAACAAAAGCTTCGTTTTATATCCATCGGTTTTTTGTTGTCTGCCGTTCTGTTGGCCGGCTTCCAGCTTTTTTATCCGGAAGCACTCCCTGGCAGCACCTTCAACGGAGAAGCAAATGCCGATTCAACGGATTATCAAGAGAAATATGAAAGTACTGCGGCGGAATTGGAATTGCAGAAGCAACTGAATGAAGCTGCAACAAGCATCACACCTGTTGACGAAGCTGCAGTGGCCTCCAGTGCCCCAGCCGAAACAGCAAGCGTGGTCGAAAGTTCAGCTGTCCCTGCCGCAAATGTACCCGTCACATTCGTCATCACTTCCGGACAACCGACTTCCGTTGTCATCGACAATCTGGTTAGTGCGGGACTCATTACGGATCGGGCAGTCTTTGAACAGTATCTGAATGACCGGAATCTTGTCATGAAGATCAATATCGGAGAGTACCAATTATCCCAGGACATGGGCTATGAAGTCATCGCCGATATGATTACACTGGAATAATACCCCGCCGTTCAACAAAGAAGGAGCCGGAACAAGGATGTTGCAATCCTTGTTCCGGCTCCTTCTTTTTGTTTATTTGACGGTCGTCAGTCGTTTGTCTCTTCTGAGCTGACTGGTTATTCCGCTGCCGTTGCGTAATCCCCAGTGTTGAAATAAGCATCAAAGACCTTTTTGGCTATCGGTGTAGCCCGACCCGTTTCCGATTTGAGATAAGGGACCACAACGGTTACGGTAATTTCTGGATTGTCGAAGGGTGCATAGCCGACAAAGGTGGAGTTGAAGACACTCTCACCCTTCAGATTCTCATTGTTCCCGTCATAGAAGGCCTCCGCCGTACCTGTCTTGGCGGCAACGTTATTCGCGTCCTTCCCGAATGTCGAATAGGCCGTTCCGTTCGCGCTGTGGGTCACTTGATAAAACCCTTGTTGGACACGTTCCATCGCTTCGACGCCGACATCGACCTGATTCATTACTTTTGTCTCTAGAGTCGTTTCCAAAGCCCCCAGCGATCCGTTCGCATCCGTGCTGCGAATTTCCGAAACCAGTTGCGGCGCGTACCGGGTGCCGCCATTAGCAATGGTATTGATGTATTGCGACAATTGCAGGGTCGTGTACAGATCGTACTGTCCGAATGATTGGTCGACTACGTTAACTGCCGCCTGATCGAATCCGGTCAGTCCGCTGCCTTCGTTCGGCAGGTCGATCCCCGTCTTCACACCCAAGCCGAACTGGGCAAAGTAGCTGCGCAGCTCGTCGATCAGATCTGCGGAAATATTCAAGGTGCCTCCCGATTCATAGCTGGATTGTCCCCCCATCAGCATCGCCAATTTGACCATGTAAATATTCGATGAGCGGGCTAACGCTTCGATGTCGTTGATGGCCACTTGGCTGCCGATGGACGGGTTGAAAACTGACTTTTTCAGATTGGACCCTTGGAATTGCAAAGGTTCATCAACGAGGACATTGTTGTCCGTGCTGATGACACCGCTCATGTATCCGGTCAGCACCATCGCACCTTTCACAGCCGAACCCATCCCGTAACTGGAATTGATGACGCCCAATGCATCATCCACAATTTCGTTGGATGTCGAGCGTTGCTTCCCGGTCATGCCCAGGATCTCTCCTGTATTCGGATCCGATGCCACTATGTACACCCGGTCGTTATAGGAATCGACATTGCTGTTCAGGAACTCGGTAGCAATCTGTTCAATTTCCTTTTGAAAATCGATATCGATGGTCAGAACCAGGTTATCACCGGCTTTCCCTTCGTAGGATTCCTCCCGCGTCACAACCTCACCAGATTGATCCGTGATCGTTTCCCATTGCGATTTCGTGCCTGAGAGCACCGATTCGTATTCCTGCTCCAAGTAGGAGTTTCCGACGCGGTCGTTCCTGGCGTACCCTTTTGCCAAATAGGTGGCGACTTGGTCGCTCGGCAAACCGATCTTCTCGCTGGTCACTCCACCCAATATACTCTTCAGCAAGTCGGATTCTGGGTAGATCCTGACCCAATCCGTCGCAACATCCACACCGGACAGACCGGACAGATTTTCGCTCACCTGAGCCAGTTCTTCATTCGAAACATCCTTATTTTTGATGCTTGTTGTCGACAGGGCATACGCGCTGTTCATCCGCTTAAAGATTGCGGCAATTTCTTTTTGTTCATCAGAATAAGCGATGTCTTCCGCCGTTATTTTCGCTAGCTCCACTTCATACAATTCGGAACCCGGCAACAGCTTTTCATCATCCGACAGACGCTTTAACATGACTTCATTGTTTACAGCCATCCAATAATCCTTCAGATCACGCTCCGTCAGTTCTTCAATGCTGACGTTTATCAAACCCGCCAATGAAGAGGCAACCTTTGCCATTTCCTCGGCTGTCGTGTTTGCTCCTCTGGTGTAAGTTATGGAATGCTGTGGTTCATTGCCCACAAGTATGGTGCCATCTCTGTCATATATCAAACCGCGCGGCACTGATTCCGTGACAAGTGTCGTTTCCGTACGTTTCACGATGGCTTCGAATTCATCTCCGCGAACGATCTGCAGGTATCCCAACCGGAATATCACTGCGGAAAACAGCGAGAACACGATAAAAAAGAGCAGGTTCAAGCGAAACGGGATATGCGATTTTCTCTTCCTTTTGCTTTGGGTATTATCTTCCAATTTTACACCTTCCTAAAACCATAGTTCGACAACCTATTATAGCAAAAAAAGCATGCATTACAAACGAAGCAACAAATTTTTAACATGTATCCTTGCTGGATATGCCAAGACGCATTCGGATTCTTCATAAAACCAGCGGGATATGCTAAAATAGCAGAAGCACTTGTGAATTATTCGCTTCAACTATCAGGAGCGTTCCCTCACGGTCAGCCGACTCTGCAGGAATGCCAAAAAATTACCGGTTCATAAGGAGGAATGTGCAGCATGCTGAAGCGTTTCACAACTCTATCCCCGCAAAAAAATATGCTTTTCCTTTCGTTCTTACTGCCTTTATTTGTAATGACGGTCATTTATGCCACCATGGGAGTTTTTCCTTTCGGCAATAGCACATTGCTGACGGTCGATCTCGGCCAGCAATATGTAGATTTTTTCAGTTATTACCGCACAACCTTATTGTCCGATCCTTCTGCCATTTTCTTTTCGTTCACAAAATCATTCGGTGGAGAAATGCTGGGGTTGTGGGCTTATTATCTGATGAGTCCTTTCAATTTGATTTTTCTGATGTTTCCGCAATCCCTGTTGCCCTTGGCGGTTACCCTCTTGATTTTGTTGAAGGTTTCCGTGTCGGGTTTGACTTTTGCTCATCTGTTGATTTCCCGCTTCGAAGGAAAAGGTTTGTTAGTTCCGTCCTTCGCATTGAGCTATGCCTTGATGGGTTATGTCATCGTCAATCAATTAAACGTCATGTGGCTGGATGGGCTCGTTTTCCTGCCTCTGATCATTCTTGGTTTGGAAAAACTGATGTCGGGTGACAGTGGTCTGTCTTACAGCTTATTTCTGGGCGTGATGTTGATTTCCAATTATTATATCGGATTCATGATATGTGTTTTCCTGGTCTTCTATTACCTTTTCGTGTTTTCAAGACAAGAGGTTGTCGGCCCGAATAATCTGAAGGCGCAGCTGAAACACTTCTTCATCCAATCAGCCCGATTCATCGGTTATTCTTTGCTGGGAGCTGGTTTTGCCTCCGTCTTGCTGCTGCCAACTTTTTATTCGCTCTTGGGGAGCAAAGCAAGTTATGCCAATAATCTGATCGATTGGAGTTTCGCCTATGATCCTTTCGAAGTCGTTTCAAAGTTTTATATCGGGGCTTTCAATTTCGACCAGATGCCCAGCGGACATCCCAATCTCTTTATCGGCACTGTCGCTCTGACAGCGTATATCTATTATTTTTTCCATCCCGCCTTCTCCAAAAAAGAACGGTTCACGTCGCTTGTGCTGACCGCCCTCTTTTTTCTGGCGATGAACGTCCAGTTTCTGAATAAAATCTGGCATGCCGGACAATACCCAATCTGGTACCCTTACCGCTTTTCGTTCACAGTTTGCTTCTTTTTCCTGTTGAACGGTTTTCGGGCGTTGCGTACCTATCGTCCTTTTCCCTTTTCGCTGGCCTGCTCTCTTTTGATTGCGAATGCAGTCACCGCCATATATGTGCTGAAAATGGATTTTGAATTTCTGGAGCCTGTCCAGGTATTGATCACAGCAGTCGTTTCTGTGCTTGTCCTAGTGTTGCTGATGCTCAGGGATCAGCCCCGAAAATGGCTGACCTATGCTTTGCTTTTCGTGGTCACCGCAGAGATGACGGCCAACGCAGCCATCGATTTGTTTCGATTAGGCTACGTCAAGCAGGACGAATTCGCCGATTATCAAACGAATCTGAATACGATGTTGGCGGATGTGCGGACACCCAAAGATACGTTCTACCGGATCGAAAAAACGTTCCAACGCTCCAAAAACGACAGCTTTCAAGCCAATTATGCCGGAATCAATCATTTCAGCTCTACTTTCGAAAAGGAGATTCCCGCCTTGTTCGGATCATTGGGTTTTCCGGACGGGAACGGGTTTATCGTTTACTCAACCGGAACTTTGTTTACGGATGCACTGTTCGGCGTGAAATATTTCATTCAGGACAAGAAGTTGCCGGAAGCATTTTATGACCTCAATGACGGCTTATATCGGTTGAACCGTAACTCCACCCGCCCGGATTTGACCCAGTACAATTTTTATTCCGAAACGGATAGATCCACCACCTACGAAAATCCATATGCTTTGTCATTGGCATTCGGGGTTTCCGAAAGTGTATTGGAACTTGATTTGGTCGAGGATCAGCCCATATTGATGCAGGAACAGCTGCTGGATGCCTTCAACAATCAGGAAAGCATCGAACCTTATTTCTCCTTGCGTCCGTTCGATTCCAACGTTTTTCAGAATGTCACATCCTCTGCCGGTGATGCACAGAACACAACCTACTATAGGTCTGTGGATGGTGCCATCTCCAGGATCGAATTCCAGTTCACGCCTACGAGCGATAATCCTTATTATCTGATTCTGGATGCGGGCATCGACGACGATGATGCGACTCTTTATGTGAATAATGTTAAGTTGGATTATTATACGACCTTCCGGAATGATCAGGTCATCAACATCGCAAGCAACCAACAGGGTGAAAACATCACCTTTACAATCGAACTGCGCGAGGATTCGATTCGGGTACAGGACCTGAAACTTTACGAATTGAACAAAGCTCTGTTTGAGGAAACCATTTCATCCCGTCAAGCGGAAAGCATGAGGATCTCCTCGTTCAGTCAGACGCACATCACAGGTTCCGTCACTATTGGGGATAGAAATGAAATATTGTTGACGACAATCCCTTATAGCCAGGGCTGGGAAGTGACAATCGATGGTAAAATGGCCAAAACGGCAACCGCTCTGAATGGTCTGCTGGCGGTGCCGATCAGCGCAGGCAAACATACCATCGCGTTGACGTACCGCACCCCCTATCTGATAACCGGACTTTCAATCAGCGTCGTTTCAATCGCTGGTGCCTTATTATTGAGAAAATATCGTAAAAATAAATAAGAAAAGCGGTTGGGGGCAATGGTATGCCACCCGTCAATAGGACAGTAAAATATTTAAACAGTTTTACAGACTGCTCCCCGTAATGTGGGGGCAGTTTTTTTGCATATATATATCTGCCGCGCTTACGCTTGGCGGCCCACACGTTTTATGAGCGAAGCACAACCCGCTCCCCTCACAAAACGTGAGGGGTCATTAGGCTGCCTCGAAATACTGGTCATGGAACTCCATCGGAGTCATGATATGCAGCTTTCTTTGAATGCGTCTATTATTGTAATATTCCATATAGTTGTGAATCATATCAATCAAAGAGGAACGACTCGTAAATTTGCGACGGTAATATTTTTCACGCTTGATGAGCGCCCAAAACCCTTCCATAGGGCCATTGTCAATACAACGAGCGACACGGGACATGCTTTGTATCATACCAGCCTCGCTTAAACGCGCACAGAATTGCTTACTTGTATATTGAAATCCGCGGTCACTGTGGAACAACGGCTGAGCTTCTGGCTCATTTTGTATGGCTGCATCAAAAGTCTGGAGGACTAGCGGCATATCGTTTTGATCACTGATTATGTATGCGACAATTCGACGGTCATAAAGATCCAAAATGGCACTCAAATATACTTTCTTGATTGCCGGTCCTTCGTAATACTTGAATTCGGTCACATCGGTCAACCATTTTTCATTTGGTGCGTCTGCACGAAAGTTCCGGTTGAGGCGATTTTCGGCGATATGATACGGATTCTGTGCACCTTTGGTGATGCTATTCGCACGATGTTTGATTCGGGATTGGATTTGTTGACTACGGCATAACCGAAGGGCGCGGTTGTCACTGATGATCATGCCATGGGTATATTCCAACTCATCGCGTATCCGACGATGACCCATATCGTCATGTTCTTCATGGATCTGTTTTGCCACTTCAGCGATTTGGTTGTTGCGAATTTCCCTTGGACTTTGTGGTTGCTCAAGCCAGCGGTAATAAGCGGAGCGTGTCACATGTAAGATTTCGCACATAACTTGCACCGGATAACCTTTTTCTGTATGGAATTGCTTGATGGTTTCGTACTCAGCTTGTTTTCTTATTTCGCTCAACGATTCCTCCTTTCTAATTCTTGGAATTTTTTTGTTACATCAAGTTCCATTTTTAGACGTTGATTTTCGCGTTTTAAACGTGCTAATTCGTCTTGAAGTAATTCCTCGGGAGTCCGGCTGGGCATTGTCCCTTTCCTGCGCCCACGGCGGTCTTCCAACCCTGCTTCTCCCAATTCCGCATATCTCTTTACCCATTGATAGACGTTTTGATAGGAGACTTGATATTTTATAGCCATAGCACCATAATCTTTTCCATTCTCTAAACAGTCCAACACAATTTTTAAACGCTCATCTATGGTTGTTATCCGACCTTTGCTCATAGTACTTCCTCCACTGGTTGTTTTGAAGTCTTTATGAGTATTATAATCCTTTAGCCAGTTCTGCAGTGGCGTTTTGCTCCGCAAACCATATTTTTTGGCGATTTCAATCATGCTGCCCAGGCCGTTCAGATAGTCCGTGACGGCTGCCAACTTTAACTCCTTGGAGTAATGACTGTTCTTCTTTACCGGTAAAAGGGCCGATGGACCGCCGTTCTCATAAAGTCTAATCCAATTGCGAATGGTCTCTTGAGATACTCCAGCGTTCTGTGCTGCCCTTGATATACCGATTTCATTTCTCACATATTGCTCGACAATGTTGACTCTGTTTTCGACAGATAATTTCATAGCTCTTTTAGACATAGAAAAAACCCCCATATAAGACTTGAAATAATTCAATGTCCTATATAGAGGTAGCATATCACAAAATCCCAGCCGCTTTTCTTGTCTATTTCAGGGCTGAACGAACCCGCTCAGCTTTTAGTCATTTTGGGAACCATGGGAAGGCCGGTCCCAAAAAACTATCCACAATCGAATTATTGTTAAGATATTGCGCGACTATGAATAGAATTGTAAAGAAGATTCATAGTGCCAGAGCACTTAATAGAAAAGCATTCATCTATGATTCCTCTTCACACATATATGAAATCGCCACAGTGCCGACACCGGCGCTCATTCCGACGATTGTAGAAATGTTCATGATATACTCCGGTTCCTTGCCAAGCAAAGCGACGCTGCGCTTCCGATAGGCTTCAGCTTTTTCGGGATTATTGGCATGCACGATCGCATATCTCGAAATCTTCTCCTGTGCATTCACCTTTTCCAGCAAGCGGAACAGCTTCTTTTCATTTCCTTTTTCGCTGAAGGCTTTTTCGGCTATCGAACCTTTGCCTTTCGCATCGATGGACACGACAGGTTTGAGGTTGATCGTCATCGCCGCCATCCCGGACACTTTGCTTAACCTTCCGGATCTCACCATGTATTTCAGGTTGTTGACGCTGACGAAGATATTTGTGCGGTCCCTCAAGCGTTCAATCGCTCCAACGATTTCATCAAAAGGCGTTTTCGCCGCAATCATTTCTGCCGCTTTCATGACAAGCAACCCTTCCGCACCTGAATTGCGCTTCGAATCGATCACGGCAATTTTTTTGCCTTCATGCAGTTTTTTCGAGACAGCATTTTGGAACACGCTGTTGGTTCCGCTCTGCTCTTTCGCAACAGTCAGAATGATGACTTTATCGTAATGAGAGAGCACCGTGTCTAGATATCTCTCTACAACAACCGGATTCGGCTGTGAACTCTTCGGGTATTCGATGGCTTCTTCCAATAAAGGATAGAAAAGTTCTGGGGTCATCGTCACCTTATCAAGATAGGAAGTGTTGTCAAAATTCAGGTTAAGCGGCAGCATGTGCACTTGGTAGCGATCCAGCATTTCCTGCGGAAGATCCGCGATCGAGTCCGTGATCAGTGCCGTGTCGTATTTCCGGTCAAAGGCTGATTCGTTCTGTCTGACCATATCATCCGCCTTCTGCTGAAGGATAATGCCTTTTTTGCGCAAAACCTGGAATACTTGTTCCGGCGCATTGGAGTGAATATGGATCCTGGCTTTGTGGTTATTGCCTGCCACAATTAAGGAATCTCCATACAGTGCCAGTTCCGCTCTCAGTGCTTCCAGATTAATCGAATCCGCTGACAACAGCGCTTCGGTACAGTAGCGATGGCGAATCTCCCCTTGACTATGGATCAATTCCTCATTGAAAGAAAGATCTTCCGGTTCATCGCTGACCTCTAAGTCCACCTTCCCGGTGCGCAAAAATGTTGCAAATCCTTGCAGAAAGTAGACAAACCCCTTCGCGCCGGAATCGACGACTTTGGAGTCTTGAAGCACTTTTAAACGAGAAGTTGTCGCTTCCAAAGATTTGTTGGCCGTGATCATCGATTTTGAAAACAATTCGGAGAAGTTAGTCGAAAGGTCTTTATGGCTGTACACCGCATCCGCCCATTCCCGGATGACGGTGATGATTGTCCCTTCCACCGGATCGGAAATCGCCTGATAGGCATAAGGAACCGCATTTTTGACCGTTTCTGCAAATGAAGGAATGGTTATCGTCTCCTCATCCATCAGACTGAGAAAGATCCCGTTGATGTATTGCGCAATGATGATACCGGAATTTCCCCTGGCACCCGTCAAAGCAGCATCGGCTATACTGTTCATGGTTTCCTTAACGGATCCGGAGATTCTCGCATCCAAGATGATCGCATGCATGGTTGAAGAAAGGTTGCTGCCAGTGTCCCCGTCAGCGACCGGAAACACGTTGATTTCATTCAGGCTGTTTTTGTTTTTTATGACCTCCTGTGCACCCGACACAAAAGAATAGTAAAGATTTTCGCTGTCCAATTTTGAAATATCCATTGGTCTTCCCCCATCCGCTCTTAGGCTTTTTTGGTTGCTCAAAGAAATCTTTGTGCCGCAACATATGTGATGCCTGCAGTTGCAGCGTTCAAAAACGTTCCCCAGGCCAAATCGATCAGGGTAATCGTAATCGGCCAATCTTTCAAAGTGGCCAGATTGGTCAAATCATAGGTCGCATACGCGATCAATCCAAAAAAACTGCCAGCCAAAATGGCATATTGCAGACTTTCTTTCAAAAGCGCTGGATGAATCACGAAAAATACGAGACCGCCTATGAACAATAAATAGAAGATTATTGCTGCCACCCAATTGACATTCGGGGCCATAAGGTGACCCAAATACTTGCTGTAAATATTTTTGGATAACACGCCTAACCAGACAATATCCACTAAAAAGAACACAAAAAATGTCAAGAAATACAATTTGATGCTGTCCATCATTTCTTCCTCCCTTTCGTTACCCGTTGTTGTTTCAGCTTCCGATTCTTTCCGTCAAAATGCCGTCTTTCATTACATAAACTTTATCACAATAGTCTATCAAACGCTCATCATGCGTCACCATGATGGTAGCCTTTTTCTTCAGTTTTGTTTCCCGCGCCAAAATCTCCACCACTTCGAAAGCCTTTTGCGTATCCAAACTCGCTGTCGGTTCATCCGCAAGAATGACAGCAGGGTCATGGTAGAGGGCACGGGCGATAGCGACTCGTTGCCTCTGGCCTCCGGAGAGGTCACTCGGAAATTTATTTTTCAATTCGAAGATACCCAATTCTTTCAATAAGTCATCCCGTTTTTGTTTATCCACTTTGCTACGTTCGACTTTATTGGCCAAATGCAATTGATCCTGGACAGTCAGAAACGGGACCAGATTCGAGGCTTGGAGTATGAATCCGATCTCCTCGAACCGTAATTTTGCTCGTTTCTTCTCGCTCACATCACTGAATGGATTGCCGTTGATCAGCACCCGGCCTTCAGAAGGCGACTGCAATCCACCTGTAATGGTCAAAAATGTACTTTTACCCGATCCACTCGGCCCGATGATTGCGACAAATTCTCCGGCTTCGACAGCAAGATTGGTTGACTTCAATGCGTCGATCCTCAATTCGCCTTCCCCAAATGAACGGGATACATCTATCAATTCGATTAATTTCATATGCTCACTCCTATCCGATTGCTTTCAATGGATCGATTTTGACTACTGCTCTTACTGAAAATGCGCCGCCGACCATGGCCATGATGACCAGCAAGGCCGCAATGACGCCCAGGAAATTGAGGTTCGTTTGGTAAGGGACAGCTGCCGGCAACACCATAGCCGTTGCGCCCGTCAACAATAACCCGATGCCGACTCCCATAGCAGCCAATAAAAACGTTTGGATGACAACCGATTTTGCGATATAACCGCTCGAAATCCCTTGCGCTTTCATGACACCGAACATACTGGTTTTCTGCATAGTCAGCACATAGATGAAGATTCCGATCACGACGGCAGCGATGACGATCAGAAAGCCGATCATCAGTCCAAACGTCAACACTTGGGCAGTGTAGCCCGGAATTTCACTGATGTAGTCAGCAATCGAATAGATTTTCAAGTCCGTGCTTCCTGTGTCCACATCAGCGATGGCATCACCATTGTCCCGAACAACGATGGCACTGACGCGCCCTTCATCCGATTCGTCAATTTGTTCAAAGCGGACTTCCTGATAAGAACTGACTGTTGTATAAAGCACGGGTGCGACGCTGAATCTGGCATCTTCCGTAAAACCGACAACCGTCACTTCTTTGTCGGAACCCGCGAGCTGCAGAATGTCGCCCAACTCGATGCCCTCTTCTTCCTTCAGACTGATGTCGGCAACGACCTCATCATCGCTTTGGAAGGGCGCCCCTTCGATTACTTCAGGCATCAGGAATTGATCCGCTTCGATTCCGAAGAACGTCGTATCGATCTTGGCATCATCACCTGATGTTCCTTTTTTGTTGACGACATTCGGCGCGATCCCGATTACCGCAGCCTCATCCGCCGCAACTTCATTGATCGCACCTTTCGGGAGCATCGACATGTTGATGTTTGTATTCGATTCGTCCGTCAGAATGATGCCGTCCGCATCCCATTTATCTACGCTGGTTCGATTGTCCTGGGCCAATCCATAGGCAAGGCCCACCAAAAAGAACACCAAGTAGGACACCAGCACCATGACGCCGATGATCAACGAAAACCTTGTTTTTGCATGCTTAATTTCTTTCCAAGCTAAGAACATTTTTACAACTCCTTCATTTCTTCAGTTTTTTATCTATCGTTGAGGAAAAATATCTTGATGCCTCAAATAAGATGTCTGTCCAGTTCTAGCCTGCATGGTCATCTGCCTGATTCATCGCGGTATTCAGTATTTTCAACTGTTTCATCAAGAATAAGCCATCGATGCCCTCGAGGTTACAGGCATTCACTTCGGATAAAACAGACAAATGGATTGCTCTCTTAGAAGTGATGCTTTTCTTACTCAAGGAAATGATCGTAGCGCGCTTATCCAAAAGGGACGTTTCTTTCGTGAGCCAGCCTTGTTTCTCGAGACGATTCAAGATGGGATTCAACGTTCCCATACCCATCCCTAAACGCTCCCCAATGTTTTTGATCAATACTTTGTCTTCATCCCATAGAGCAAGCAAAACGAGATACTGCGGGAATGTCAAATGGAATTCTTTCAAAGCGCGGTTATACATTTTGCCAAAAGCATTTGCAGCCCGATAAGCCTCGAAACAAAGCTGATCCTCAAGCGGCCTTTCAAAAATAGATTCCTCCATCCCGATACCGCCTCCTTTCCAAATTTTCCTCATCGATTAATATATATCTTACAAGATATATATTAATCGATAGAATCCGGAAAGTAAAACATTCGCCCTTGGAAGTGCCCAAAAGTGAAACCAGTCCTGAATCACAATATTTTGATAGTAAAAAAAGGATTCAGAGCGTTTGCCCTGAATCCTTTAAGTGGATTGCAATAACTTTGTTGCTTATTTTGCGGCTGCTAAACGGCTGTTGACTTCATCCCAGTTCACAAGGTTCCAGAATGCTTTGATGTACTCAGGACGGACGTTTTTGTAGTTCAAGTAATAAGCATGTTCCCATACATCAAGACCTAAGATCGGCGTTTTGCCTTCACTGATCGGTGAATCTTGGTTTGGTGTAGATGTGATTTCCAATTTACCATCGGAAACTACCAGCCAAGCCCAACCGGATCCGAAACGACCCACTGCTGCTGCTGCGAATTTTTCTTTCATAGCATCAAAGCTGCCGAATGCTTCTTCGATTCCGTCCTTGACAGCTCCTGTAGGTTCTCCGCCTGCATTAGGCGCCAAAACTGTCCAGAATAAGCTGTGGTTTGCATGTCCGCCACCGTTGTTGCGGACAGCCGTACGGATGTCTTCCGGAACGCTGTTCAAGTCAGCCAATAATTCCTCAATCGTTTTTTCAGCCAACTCAGGGTGTTTCTCCAATGCTGCGTTCACATTCGTAATGTAGGTATTATGATGTTTCTCATGATGCAAATGCATCGTTTCCTCATCGATGTATGGTGTCAAAGCGTCGTACGCGTAAGGTAATGCTGGTAATGTAAAAGCCATGATAAATTCCTCCTAAAATAGTTTAGTGATTTCTGACTGATTTCACTGTATCATCAATTGCTCACTTTATCAAAAATAAAGCCTCGAAGCCGTAGCAATTTTTGATTGCTAAATGAATCCATTTTCGATAGACTGGACAAGTATGATGCAGAAAGCGGTGATCACAATCTCAATCGTTAGTTTAGTCAAAGACAGTTTTATGGATCCAAAACAATTGTTGGATGCCAAGGCATTAAAAAAAGGCTCTGCCTTTTTGCTCTTCTTCTTGCTCTCTCTAACCGTCAGCATCCCTCTGTTTCTCGATGGGTACGCCACACTACAAAAATTTTCGGCAGATGCAGGTGTGATAGCGGATAAAATACCTTCATTCACTATTTCCGACAACGAATTGCAGTTGGAGAATGCTACGGAAAAAGGATTCATCTACAAAACCGATACAGTCCTGTTGGCTTTCGATAGTCAGGAAGTTTACACGCAGAGGGAAATCGAAAAAGAAATGTCATCACCTGTTTTGATTTTGAGCCTCGTATTTTCAAAGGATGCCTTCACCCTTTACGCTCAAGATGTGCCCTTCAGGTTGCCCTATGAGCAGGCAGATGACCTGACGGACCAGTCGTTCAAAAAGTTGCTGCGCAATTTTTCCAGCGATCAGCTTTTTTCCGGCGTGATCATGCTTTTGTTCAGTCTTTTCATTTCTTCGTTCAGTGTGCTTCTGACGCTATTGATAATCGCGCTGTTCGCGAATGTATTGACAGGATTCATGCGAAAAAAACTCCCTTTCCGCGAAATACTGAAGATGGCGTTGATAGCCTCCGTAGTCCCGTTAGTTTTCTTTAGTCTATTGAACGGATTCGGCCTCTACCCGATGATTCAGGATGAAGCGATTGCTCTCATCGGTATGTTCTATTTCTACAAAGCCCTTAAAGAATAGCACGGGAAGCCGTAATTCTTCAGTAACATCCGGTTCCTGCCCAAAAAGAGGCCGCAGCAAGATGATCTTTCGATCATGTGCTGCGGCCTCTTTTTTGTATTGAAAGTATAAATTATTTGAATGCAAAAGTGCATCACAGTGTTTCCTTAATAAGGGCTGAACGAACCCGTTCTGCTTTTCTTATCTTTTACCCATGGTTGCGGGTTTGGCTTGCTCTTCTTTTGCGTTTCTGTTGGCTGGCGATATTTTCTTTCAATTTGCGTTTGTAGCCAGGCTTCACTTGTTTCTTAGCCTTGTTTACCATTCCGCGGATGCGGTGATCGGGTTCCAATTGACTCGGAGCGTTTCTCATCTCACGGCGTTTTCTTTCGTACGTTTCGACAAGTTGATCTTTTTCGATAGCGACCGGTTTGAAAACAACACCGTACTTCTCCAGATCGTCGATTGCCTTTTCCTCACCGGGTGCGTACAAAGTGATCGCAGTTCCTTTTAAGTTGCTGCGTCCCGTTCTGCCCGTACGGTGTACGAAAAATTCCATGTCCTTCGGCAATTCATAGTTGATGACGTGTGACACGCCTTCGATATCGATGCCGCGTGCCGCTAAATCGGTAGCCACCATGAATTGGTACTCCATATTATGGACTCTTCTCATGATGCGTTTGCGTTCACGAGCCGGCACATCGCCATGCAAGACAGCGGGCTGAATGCCACGTTGTCTCAGTCCATCAGCGATTTCCTCGACATTTTGTTTTGTATTGGCAAAAATCAAGGCCAGATACGGTTCCCCCATTGTCAACACTTGGTACAGAACATCAATTTTTGCATGGCCTTTAGTGGACAGCAACAGATTATCGATTGCCGGTGCAATGATATGTTCCGGTTTCAATTGGACAACGACAGGGTTTTCGACATATTTCTTCAAGAAGCCCTTCAGTTTTTCAGGGATCGTAGCGGAGAATACCATCATCTGCAGTTTCTCCGGCAAGCGGCCGGCAATCTGATCGACATCATGCAGAAAGCCTAGATCCAGTGTCATATCCGCCTCGTCAATGACCATCTTTTTAGCTGTATGGATCTTAAGTGCTTGCTCATTGATCAGGTCAAGGATTCTGCCCGGAGTCCCGATGACGATATGCGGTTGGTTGTTGACTAGTTTCGACATTTGACGTTTTTTGTCTGTGCCGCCTACGTAGCTGACGATACGGATTTCTTCGGGCGCGTTTGAGACCAGTTGACTGGCTGTCTGATACAGTTGTTCAGCTAGCTCACGGCTAGGTGAAGTGATGACAACTTGGACTTCATTTTTTGATGGATCAATGCCATCGATCAAGGGCAGCAAGAAGCTATGGCTTTTCCCTGTTCCTGTCTGCGATTGACCAATCACGCTCTTACCGGTTCGAATGATCGGGATAATTTGTTTTTGGATATCGGTCGGTTCTTTGAAATTCAATTTGCTGATTGCTTCCAGCAAAAATGGCTTCAATTGAAAGTCTTTAAATTCCACGTTTACACCTCTTGTTTTTCTTCTGCGTATTTTATGCCTTACCATTATAACACATGCGCAAGGTTTAAACCTTAATTTCAAATAAGAATTTGAAAATCAAACGCGTAAATTTATTCGCAATATATTTACACAAGCAAGCGAAAGCATCCCGTCAAAGATACCTTCAACATGAAAACAGACGCTTTCTTTCATTGCCAACCGTATATGATAATAGTATAATGATATAATGAATAGAATCTAATCATAATAAAAGGGGGGCATGTAATGATTACCCAAAATACTGCTCTGTTCACTATTTTCGGAGCAACTGGTGATTTGGCTCACCGTAAACTGTATCCATCATTATTTCGCTTATACAAAAAAGGATTTATTAAAGATAATTTTGCCGTTATCGGAACAGCGCGACGCGATTGGTCCGATGAACATTTCCGTGAAGTGGTCTTGGATTCCATCAAAGATTTGACTGAGGATACGGAAGACGCTGTTTCTTTCGCAGCCCATTTCTATTACATCGCCCACAACGTCAACGACTCGGAACACTACGTCAAATTGAAGGTCTTGTCCGAATCCTTGGATGCCAAGTATTCGCTGTCAGGTAACCGTATTTTCTATTTGGCGATGTCTCCTGAATTTTTCGGTATCATTGCCGAAAAACTGAAAGAACAAAAACTGATCACAGAAGACGGATTCAACCGCTTGATCATCGAGAAACCATTCGGGCGCGATTTCGTATCCGCGGATGAGCTAAATACTAAGCTGCGCAAATCGTTTGACGAGAACCAAATCTTCCGTATCGATCATTATTTGGGCAAAGAAATGGTGCAGAACATCTCTGCCGTCCGTTTTTCCAATATGATTTTCGAATCGCTGTGGAACAACAAGTACATCGACAATGTTCAGATCACCCTCTCCGAGACCGTTGGCGTGGAAGAACGCGGTGCTTATTACGACAACAATGGCGCTTTGCGCGATATGGTGCAAAATCATATCCTTCAGATCGTTGCCTTGTTGGTTATGGAACCGCCGCTTTCCTTGCAAGGCGAAGATGTCCGTTCCGAAAAAATTAAAGCTCTTCGTTCCCTTCGTCTGTACAACACACCCGAAGAGGTCAACCGCAACTTTATCCGGGCCCAGTACGCCGGAAACCCTGCAAAAGCATTGCAAGCCTACCGGGAGGAACCTAACGTCAACCCTGCTTCATCAACCGAAACCTTTGTGGCCGGTAAAATATTAGTCGATAATTTCCGTTGGAAAGGCGTTCCTTTCTACATCCGGACCGGTAAACAAATGGCTTCTAAAGAAACATACATCCATATTCAGTTCAAACACGTCTCGATGAACATCTTCCCTACTGAAGGCGTCGACGAAATCGCTGAACCGAATGTACTGACAATCCATGTTTCTCCGCTCGAAGGCTTCTCCTTACGCCTGAACGCCAAGCGTGTCGGTCAAGGAACTGAGATGAAAAATATTCGCATGCATCACATCTACGATGAGGAAACGCAAGCAAATAGTCCTGAAGCATATGAACGCCTCTTATTGGATTGCCTGAACGGCGATCCGACCAACTTTTCCCATTGGGATGAAGTCGCACAATCTTGGCACTTCGTTGATGAAATACGCAAAGTTTGGGACGCCCAAGAAGATTGCTCGGATACCCTTTTCGCGTATGAGAGCCACTCGATGGGTCCAAAAGAAAGCGACGCTTTGCTTGAGCAGGACGGTTTCCACTGGACTGAATTCAACTGGAGTCAAAGTTACAAAGAAAAACAGGAAAACGAGTAAAATCAAAAGCCGTACAAAAGCGTTGTTTCGCTTTTGTACGGCTTTTTTTGATTCAAGTCTGCTTCATTAATGCGTATTCTGCCATTCGATCGCCAATTCTTCCAATTCCAAAATGATGTCGTTTATTTCCGACTTATCCTTCGCATTCGCTCCACTCGCAAGCGGGTGGCCGCCCCCGCCGTGCTGTTTGGCGACCTCATTGATGATGGGACCTTTTGAGCGCAATCTGCAACGATAGGTACCGTTCGGTTGCTCCACAAAAATCCCCCAGCATAAAACGCCCTCTACGGTACCCGGTAACGGGACAACCGGAGCAGTATCGCTGTCGACCGCACCGAATTTCCCAAGGATTTCTTGGGAGAGGATGATGCTGGCAACCCCGACATCATTGATTGTCAAACTCTGCAGGACGAACCCTGACAAATTGGCCGTTTTCAAAGAATTTGTATTCATCATTTGACTGATATCCGACGCGGAAAAATCAAACTGCATCAGTTTGGAGGCTATTTCCATAGTCACTGCTGTAGTCGCCGGATAAAGGAATCTGCCTGTATCACCGACGATGCCGGCATATAAAAGTCGCGCCGCTGCAGTGTTCATCGGCAGCTTGTCCTCAGTTGAAAAAGAAATTTTTGCGATGATTTCGCTGCTGCTGCTGGCTTGCGTCTCCACAAGGCAAATATCACCGTAGGGATCTTCATTCGGATGATGATCGATTTTGATCAGATAATCCCCTTTGACAAAACGTTTGTCGCTGACTCGGGGCTGATTCGCGGTGTCCGTGACAATCACCAAAGCACCTTCATAGGCCTCATCCGGTATGCTGTCCATGCTGCCAAGGTAGGAAAGGCTGTCTTCATTTTCGCCGACAACGAATACTTTTTTCTCAGGATAGGCTTGCCTGATCAAGTTGGCGAGGCCGTTCTGAGACCCCAACGCATCCGGATCCGGACGCAGGTGCCGGTGGATGATGATGGTGGCATACTCTTGAATTTTACTTATTATATCTGCATAAATCGGATTTCCCACTTACTTACCTCCTAGGATTTTTCCATCAGTTGGCAAATGACGATCGCTTTGCTGACCAGTGAATTTTCTAAATAGACTTCGACATCCAATTTGGATGATCTTCTGCCCAACTCCAATATTTTAGAACGTATCTCAATGACGCTGTCTATCTGGATCATCTTCAATTGATAGATGTCCATCTGCTCGATGACAGCATTCCGTTTCTGTAAGGTATATAAGATTTTCTTGGTTGTGCTCGCCAAAACTTCGCTCAGCACTCCGAACGACACGGTCCCCAGACTGTTCGTCATTTGCGGTGTAATCCTGAAGCGATAAGCGGGTAAGCTGTCTCCTTCTTCCGAGCTGGTCAAGGATAGGTTTTCTACAACTTGGTCCTCGATTGTGTTGCCGACTTGCGGCTGACGCTGCGCAAGCTGCATGGCCTTCATGACATCCTGGCGCGAAATGATGCCCAGCAGTTGCAGGTTATCTTTCACCACAGGCATCACTTCCAAGCCATCCCAGATCATCCGGTGCGCCACACTCGCTACACTCATGTGCGTTTTTGCGACTATCGGATCCCGGGTCATTACCCGTTCAAGTGAAAGTGTATCTGCTTTTCCCAGGATGTCTTTCGCTGTGATGATGCCCACAAGGCGCATATTGTGATTGACGATTGGAAAACGCGAGTGGGTGCTTTCGGTATTGAGATTACGGTATTGGAAAACGGTGTCGTCCAACGAGAGAAATTTCGTCTCATCTATTGGAGTGTAGATATCCTCCACCAACATAATTTCTTTTTTGATCAGTTGATCCGTCATGGCGCGGTTGATCATTGTCGCTACGGTAAAGGTGTCATAGGTTGTGCGCAGTATCGGCATTTCGACCTGATCAGCCAAATGGACGATGCCATCATCCGTATCGAACCCCCCCGTAATCAGGACAGCTGCGCCTTTCTCCAATGCGAATTCCTGGATATCGTTCCGGTTACCGACGATCATAAGCGATCCGGGTGAAATGTATCGCTCCATCGCTTCGCGTTGCATAGCGCCGATGATGAATTTGCTCAACGTCTTATCCAGGCCTTTCTTGCCGCCCAAAATATCCCCATCGATGATTTTGCAGATCTGGCCGAAAGTGAGCGTTTCGATGTTCTCTTTCGACTTGCGTTCGATCCGGATGGTGCCTACCCGCTCAATAGTTGAAACCAATCCTATATTCTCTGCATCTTTGATGGCGCGGTAAGCCGTCCCTTCAGACATGTTCAAATTTTTAGCTATCGTGCGGACGGAAAGCTTTTCTCCGACCGGCAGCGTTTCGATGTATTGAATGATTTGCTCGTGTTTCGTTGCCATAGTGCACTCCCTTGCTTTCTTTATTATATTGAAATGAAATCTCCCGGTTGCATGATGAGGCCGACTCCATCATCCAAAAGGGACAAAAAATCATTCGGATCCTGCTTGATCAACGGAAACGTGTTGTAGTGGATTGGAACTGCCATTCGGGGTTCCAAAAACGCCACAGCTTTGGCGGCGTCTTTTGGTCCCATCGTGTAGTTGTCTCCAATTGGCAGAAATGCCACATCGATCGGATAATCTTTCCCAATCAATTTCATATCGGAAAACAGCGCTGTATCGCCCGCATGATAGATCGTTTTACCTTCAGCGTTCAGGAGGATGCCGGTTGCCAACCCAAATGTATAAGGAAGGCCATCCACAGTCATTGCCGACCCATGGATGGCCTGGGTCAGTTTCACATAACCGAAATCGAAGAGATGCCCCCCGCCCGGTTGCATGCCATGTGTACGGAATCCTTTCGCGGCAAAATAGCCCGCCAGTTCAACAGTCGAAATAATCAGCGGATTTGTTCTGCGCGCGATCCTTTCTGTATCACCGACATGATCACCGTGTGCATGTGTCAATAGGATCACATCGCAAAGTACCGTGTCCGGATCCAGGTCGCTCAGTGGGTTTCCCGACAGGAACGGATCGATCAGCAGATGCTTTTGTTCCGCTGTTTCGATGCATACGCAGGATTGCCCGTGAAAAGATATCCTCATGCGATTCCTCACCTTTCTCTTTGACAAAAAACTGTATTATTCAGTGTTCATCGTATCATGAAACAGTTTATTAGTACAACTAAAAGCGAGTGCTATTAGTTTGTTCTGCATACATTAAAAGGCCTTCCGCATAGAAGGCCTTTTAATGTATTATTCATCATCCTAAAGCGACGTCAAGAATCATCATGACTGAGAAGCCTACCATAAGTCCCATCGTGGCGATATCGCTGTTGCCGTTCGTTTGCGACTCCGGTATCAGTTCTTCGACGACAACAAAAATCATGGCCCCGGCAGCGAACGCAAGTGCGTACGGCAAAATTGCACTCATCGATATGACGGCGGCTGCCCCGATGACTGCCGCAATCGGCTCAACGATGGCGGAAAGCTGGCCGTAATTGAAGGCCTTCATCCTGCTGTTTCCATCAGCCCGGATTGGCATAGACAAGGCCGATCCTTCAGGTATGTTCTGGATGCCGATACCGATTGCCAGACCGATGGCACTCAATAACGTATTATCCTCGGATATGCCGGCTGCCACCGCACCAAAACCGACCCCGACTGCCAAGCCCTCGGGAATGTTATGGATCGTGATTGCAAGGAACAACAACAGGTTTCGGGAAGCTTGTGTCTGCGGACCTTCCCGGTGTTCCATCGGTTCACCTAAGTGCAGATGGGGAACGATTTTATCCGTCATGCGTAGGAACACGCCACCCAACAAAAAACCGATTGCTGCTGGAACCCATGATAAGCCGCCGTAGCCGTTCTCTTCGGCATGGGATATGGATGGGGCCAATAATGACCAAAATGATGCCGCAATCATGACCCCGGCAGCGAAGCCGCTCATGACGTCAAGAACTTTGCGGTTGACGGATTTGAAGAAAAACACAAACGAGGCACCTATGATGGTACAACCCCAGGTGAACAACCCCGCTATGAATGCTTGCATAATTGGATTTAATTGACTGAATGACTCTAACATGATTTTTATCTCCCCTTTATAATGAAATGATGAATGATTTCTATAGATGCGTCGTGTCCCATAATGGCAACTGAATGTTCTCATAATGGATTGGGTCGAGTTGTGTGACGGTTATCCCCAATAAACGTACGTGCCGTTCTATCGTGCCGTGGTCCAACCACAGTTCCCAAGCATGACGGAAAATATCCTCTGCTTGGGAAAAATGATCGACACGGGTCTTTCTTCTGGTTATGGTATCGAAATCAGCGTAGCGGATTTTCAATACAATCGACCGACCGTGCAACTTATTGGTGTGCAGGGCTATTTGGACAGCCAGAGCGATTTGTTTCAGTTCCATTCTGACCTGTTCCTCATCAGTCAGGAATTGTGTAAAGGTGTGTTCTTTCCCGACTGATTTCCTTTCTCTTTCGGGCTCCACAGCTCGGTTGTCAATGCCTCTGACCCGTTGATACAGGATATATCCATGCTTGCCGAATTGCGAAATCAGTTCACTTTGATCAAAAAGATAGAGATCTTCTCCAGAATGGATGCCCAATAGCTTCATCTTTTCGACAGTTTTCTTGCCGACGCCATAAAACTTTTCGATGGGTAGCCCCCGCAAAAAATCGGCTGCATCGGTTGGTGCGATAACAGTCATGCCAGCCGGTTTGCGGAAGTCTGAAGCAATCTTTGCAATGAATTTATTGTAGGAAACACCGGCCGAGCAAGTGAGACCCGTTTCCTGCCAGACTTCTCTTTGGATTTGTCGGGCAATCATTGTCGCACTGGACAGATTCTGCTTATTCTTGGTGACATCCAAATAGGCTTCATCAAGCGACAAAGGCTCTATCAAATCGGTATAGCGCGCGAATATCCCTCTAATCTGTTGGGAAACAGTCTTGTAATGACCCATGCGCGGAGCAATGAAGATAGCATCCGGGCAGAGTTCAAAAGCTTTCTGCGCACTCATTGCCGAATAGATGCCGAATTTCCTGGCGGCATAATTGGCTGTGGTCACAACCCCCTTGCGCCCGGTATCTCTCGGATGATTCGCAATGACGATCGGTTTGCCGCGATGTTCCGGATGATCCCTTTCCTCGATTGAAGCGTAGAAGGCATCCATATCCACGTGGATGATTTTTCTGCTTTTATCATTTTCGGGTTCCTTGAAGGTCAAGATCCCAATCTGCATACTGTTCTCCTTGTATTGAACTGCTTTATTGAACGTGAATTTTACTTGCTGCTTTGAAGCTGATTTGGTAAGACTGGTGATTCTGGGCCTCAAAAGTATACGGGCCTTCGTACGGTTCCACGTTCGTCAACAGATAAGGGATGCTTAACTTTACGTCCTTGTTGAGCAAATACGCCAGAAATTCCTGATCGTCATCAACTTCCCTGATGATGAAGCGGCTGCCGACTTCCAGCTCGATCAATGGTTTGCTCTCATAAACTTCGATCCGGCCCTCTTTGTCGGGGATCACGCCCCCATGCGGATCATATTTAGGAAAACCTAGATAGGCATCCAAACTATTGATCAACCGATCCGAGGAGACATGCTCCAACAGTTCCGCTTCGTCATGTACTTCATCCCAGTTGAAATCCAATTTTTCCGAGAGGAACACTTCCCAAAGTCGGTGTTTCCGGATCAGCTTATTTGCGATCAATTGGCCTTTGTCGGTGATCTGCACCCCTTGGTACGGGATGTGGCTAATCAGGCCATCCTTGAGCAACTTGACGGACATTTCGGTGACAGAAGCGGCAGATACGGATAAAGCCTGCCCGATTTGCTTATTATTGACAAGCTGTTTGTCTCCACCCAATTCCATGATCACTTTCAGATAATCCTCTTTGTGCGGCGTCATGCGCTCCCTCCTCTTTTTAGGTTTACCTAAACTACATTTTATATTATACGACAAATTCACTTGATTACAAGCCTAAAACCCACAATAATCCGTTCGCTGTCAGTATATACCCTGCTTCAGCAACAGAATATGTTGGCTGGCTACAAATTGGCGGAACCTGTTGGACAATACGGACAATACGGCGTGCCCAGGCTGTTACCTGATCATGAAAATTTTTTTGAACAAAAAAAAAGCCAGGAGCGTGTCCCGGCTTTTCCTTATCTGCTATTAACCTTTGTAGGCTGCGTAGATGATTTCTTTCAATTCTGAGATCAGTGGTTGTTTAGGGTTAGCTGTTGTACATTGATCTTCGAATGCCAATTCAGCTAAGCGGTCCGCATCGCGATCAAGCATTTCATCAGTGATGCCTTGATCCTTGAAGTTCATCTTGATGCCGATATCTTGACCTAATTTAGTGATTTCAGTAGCCAAAGCTTCTACCAATTCAGCAGTCGTGTTGCCTTTGAAGCCTAGGTAACGAGCGATTTCAGCGTAGTCTTCGTCTGCACGGAAGTACTCGTATTTAGCCCACAATGCATGTTTTTGCGGATCAAGCGCATTGTAGCGGACGATATGCGGCAACAGGATAGCGTTCGTACGGCCGTGGATCAGATCCCATTGTCCGCCGATTTTGTGTGCGATCGAGTGGGAAATACCCAGGAACGCATTCGCGAAGGCCATACCAGCGATTGTTGAAGCGTTGTGCATTTTTTCGCGGGATTCTTGGTCGCCGTAGTTGTATGAATTTCTCAAGTTTTCGAATACCAGTTTGATGGCTTGCAAGCTCAAACCTTTAGTGTAGTCGTTTGCCAATACGGAAACAAAAGATTCGATGGCATGCGTCAATACGTCCATACCAGTATCTGCAGTTACAGATTTAGGAACACTGTATACGAATTGTGGATCCACGATGGCAACATCCGGAGTCAATGCGTAGTCAGCCAATGGGTACTTGATGTGTGTTTCGCTGTCTGTGATAACCGCGAATGGCGTTACTTCCGAACCAGTACCTGATGTGGTAGGGATGCAGACAAGTTTCGCTTTTTCCATGTCCTTGATCTTGTAAGTACGTTTGCGGATATCCAAGAATTTTTGTTTAGCGCCGAAGAAGTCGCTTTCTGGGTGCTCATAGAACAACCACATCGCTTTGGCAGCATCCATCGGGGAACCTCCGCCGATTGCGATGATTGTATCCGGTTTGAAGTCGCGCATTTTTTCAGTACCACGGTTTACAGTGTTTGTTGTCGGGTTAGGTTCAACATCTGAGAAGATTGCGTAAGATACTTTGTTGTTGCGTTGTTTCAATTGTTCGATGACTACATCCACATAGCCGAATTTGACCATGCCGTCGTCGCAGACGATGAAGACTCTTTCGACATCTTTCATGTCACGTAAGTATCTAACTGAATTTTCTTCGAAGTAAACCTTCTCTGGCAATTTAATCCACTGCATATTATTTCTCCTTTTAGCAACAGTTTTCACGTTCAATAAATCTAATGCAGAAACGTTATGAGAAACTGAGTTTCTGCCGTAAGATCCGCAACCCAAAGTTAATGAAGCGATATTATTGTTGTACAAGTCACCGATACCAGCTTGAGAAGATGGAGAGTTGATAAGAACGCGGCAAGCTTTCATTTCTTTTCCGAATTGTTCGATCAAATCATTGCGGCGAGTATGCAGTGAAGCCGAGTGACCTAAACCACCCAAATCCAGCATTTGTTTGCATAGTTCGAAGCCATGCTCTGTACTGTCTGATTTCATCATAGCCAATACTGGAGATAATTTTTCTCTTGACATTGGGTATTCTGCTCCGACGCCCGGTAATTCAGCGATCAACAATTTAGTGTTTGCAGGAACGTTTAATCCAGCCAATTCAGCGATTTTACGAGCGTGCATACCGACAACATTCGGTCTCACGCCAGTTTTAGCATCATTCATCACGACGTCTTCCAATTGTTGAATTTCTTCAGGTTTAGCGAAGTATACATTGTGCAATTGGAATTCTTTTTTGACTTCATCATAGATTTCGCTGTCGACGATTGCAGCTTGTTCTGAAGCACAGATCATACCGTTGTCGAACGTTTTTGAAACGATGATGTCGTTTACAGCGCGTTTAACGTTTGCTGATTTTTCGATGTAAGCCGGAACGTTACCAGGACCAACTCCCAATGCTGGTTTACCAGTAGAATAAGCAGCTTTAACCATTGCAGCTCCACCTGTAGCCAATACGACAGCAACTTCTGGATGGTTGATCAATTCAGCTGTTTTTTCCATTGATACGCCTTCTACCCATTGGATACAGTCAGCAGGTGCGCCTGCTTTGATGGCAGCATCGTAAACAACTTTTGCAGTTGCAGCCGAACATTTTTCTGCGCTTGGGTGGAAAGAGAAGATGATCGGGTTTCTTGTTTTCATACAGATCATCGCTTTGAAGATTGTTGTCGAAGTTGGGTTGGTTGTCGGGATGATACCGGCAACAACGCCTACAGGAGCGGCAACCTTCATGATTTGATCAACTTTATTGTCTTCGATGATTCCGACTGTTTTATTTTTTCTGATTGAATGCCAAATGTTTTCAGCGGCATACATGTTTTTGATACATTTATCTTCATAAACGCCTCGGCCTGTTTCTTCAACTGCCATTTTTGCAAGTGGCATATGTTGCTCCATTGCAGCTAATGCCATTTCGTGGACGATGTGGTCGACTTGTTCTTGGGTATAATCTTCAAATAGAGTCAAAGCTTTTTGGGCTTTTCCAGTGTAGTTGCTGATTTCTTCTTTTGCAGTCATCATGGGTTTTTTCTCCTCTAAAACTACTTTTTCTTTACTCATGTGAGATCCTCCTAAAAATGTATGTTATCCTTTTCACATGCTTATTATATTTCATGGAATTTCGTTTGTAAAGCGAATAAATGTGATGTTCTTCACTTATTTTCCATACAGGCCATGTAAGCGTGTTCAACGGATGTTTTTGTCTCTACTGGTTTTCACAAATAGTCATTGGAAACATTCTGTTTCTCAACCTTTTGATTGTGAAATTATTATCATTGTTCGGAATCCGCGCTGAAAAAAGTTTTTTTGAGATAATTTTTATGACGAAAATATGCATGGTCGTTTAACGTCCCTGTTCGATAGATTCCCGCATTATCACGCTGATCAATCTGCATAAATCCGCTTACTAATTGTTGAATCCGACTGAATCAGCGATTAACTTTGAATATTCAAGCGATAAGATTATTTTGCTCGATTCAAAGGGCTGAAATCGTCCCGGTTAAATGACGACATTTCAAAAATGGATCCTTAGGGCACAGATTGCACCGCAAACTCAGATTTACATTTACAAAAAAAGCACAATACTCTGAAGTATTGTACTTTTCGCGTGTAACGTTTCATAGGAAATCATCAAAATTCATTTCATCCAATGAAGAGACCTTATAGACTTGCGCTTCCAAAGCAACAAAGTCGAAGTAGTGGTTTACCGTCGTCTTCATGATATCCCGGATCTGTTGGTAATAATGGGGAGGGACAGTATGCTTCCAAGAAAATTCCTTGAAATAGCGATAGATATCGTCGACTTTGATGTTCTCGTAGCCCAGTTGATTGAACTCAGTTGCTTTCAGTTTGAACCAAGGCTCCAATTGAGCATATTGCTTCTCAGATATATTCGGCATTCGCCGTCCCTCCTTTCCGATGAATCAAATCGTGTTACTCTTCGCTTTTGTCTTCTTGTTCTTGCTCTGATTCGGTTGCTGAATAATCTTCGACAATCGCATCATCAGTTGTGATTGTGGCAACCTTTGAAATACGTGAAATAGAACGTTTTTCAAAAGTCAGGAAGATCCCTTCACAATCCAATACGACTGTGTTATCAGCGGAATTGATTTCTTCGACAATTCCGTGCAGGCCGCCGATGGTGACTACTTTATCCCCTGGCTTAATTTGACTCAGCATATCTTGCGTTTTTTGCGCTTGTTTCTTTTGTGGTCTGATCAGGATGAAATACATTACGCCGAACAGCACCCCATAAAAGGCAATCATGATTACTGTATCCATACATTTTCCTCCATCTGTGGATTATTTTTATCTATCATCCACTTTACCAAACTTTAGGATAGACTACCACCCAAAACCTAAAACTTCTTCGGATTTTCAACGTTGAAGCCATATTCTTCCACAAACGCTTCCCTGAATTCCAACAGATTGTCATCCATGATGGCTTGGCGCACATTTTTCATCAGGTTTATCAAGAAATGGAGATTATGATACGAGGTCAAGCGCAAGCCAAATGTTTCATCAGCTTTGATTAAATGACGAATGTACGCACGTGTATAGTTTTTGCAGGTGTAGCAATCGCATTTTTCATCCAATGGACGAAAATCCCGTTCATATTTCGCATTTTTGATGACCAAACGACCGCTGCTTGTCATACAAGTGCCGTTCCGCGCTATACGGGTGGGCAAGACACAGTCGAACATATCGATTCCGCGGATGACGCCGTCGATCAAGGAATCCGGCGCCCCTACGCCCATCAGATACCTTGGTTTGTCCTCAGGCATGACTGGCGTCAGGTAATCCAGCACACCATTCATTTCTTCTTTCGTTTCGCCGACCGAAAGTCCACCAATCGAATAGCCTGGAAAATCCAAGGAAATCAGTTCTTTGGCGCTCTGCAGCCTTAAATCCTTGTAGCCTGCTCCTTGGATTATTCCGAACAAGCCTTGTTGATTGGGCTTTTTGTGGGCTTCAAGGCCACGCTCTGCCCATCTGGTCGTTCTTTCGACAGATGCTTTGATGTAATCATAGCTTTCGCTGTAAGGAGGGCATTCATCAAAACTCATGATGATGTCGGCACCCAGTTGATTTTCGATGTGGATCGCTTTTTCCGGTGACAGGAACATTTTCGAACCGTTCAGATGATTGCGGAAATGTACACCGGCCTCAGTGATCTGTCTGTTCTGGCTTAATGAGAAAACCTGGAAGCCGCCTGAATCGGTCAAAATCCCTCTGTCCCAATTCATGAATTTATGCAGGCCTCCTGCCTCTTCCACCAAGTCTGAGCCCGGTCTGAGCCAGAGGTGATAAGTATTGCTCAGAATGATCTGAGAGCCCATCGCTTTCAATTCTTCAGGAGCCATCGTCTTCACGGTGGCTAAAGTTCCTACCGGCATAAACATGGGTGTTTGAAAAGTGCCGTGGGGGGTGATGATTTCTCCCAAGCGCGCACCTGTATGTTTTTCTTTTTTGATAAGGCGATAACGAATCGCTGGTTCAGTCAATGTATTCACTTCTTTCTTATAGATATCCGGCAATCAGTATACCACAGTCGCACACTATTTTCTTGTATTCGCTACTAAAAAAATACAATCCGAAAGTTTCGGATTGCATTTTCTGATTCGTAAGGATATAGGCAAAAGCACGTTCACCAAGATTGAATCTTTTTGTAATCGGCGCTGATGGTTTTTGTCACTTCATCGCCGCCACCGCAGGGATATTCGATGCTGGCTGGCACCGATTCCGCGAACAACGACAAAAGACGGCGCATATCCACCAACCCGGATTCCAGTCCGGATAAAACAATTCCGCTGTCCGTGATGGCAACGTTCTTGATGTGGATGTAGGTTACCGCTTCGCGCATTTGCTCTGCCGCGGCGAAGGGATCGCTATCGATGTAAACGAAATTGCCTGTGTCAAAAGTCAGTCCGATGTCCAATGAGGCTTTGCGGGTTTCTGCAATGAAACCCATCAGGACAGGCGGGCTACCCTTCTTGGTGCTCTGATCATTTTCGATTGTCAGATGGATGGGATAGGTCGTCAACAATTCGCGTAATTCTTCAGCCAACTTGGATGTAAATCCCCGGAATTCCCCCAAAGTAAGTTTCAGTTGGACTGCGTTCAATAGGGAAGCCTCTTCAAAATAGCTGCTCAGCTGTCCGTTCAACGCACCCTCTGTAAACAGTTCTGCCGGGACGGAATAGAACACCTTCAAACCCAAGTCAGCGGCTTGCTGGGCTATTTCCTTCATTTCCGTTTTGCCGGATAGAATGTATTCTCTTCTGACTTCCACAATCGGGAAGCCCATTTCCTTGATTTCCTTCAGTATTTCTTTTTGTTCCACTTTATTGTCCGCAGCTCTGTGCATGTACGCTAAAGTGTTCAATCCGATCTCTCTGGGCATCCATCTGTCTCCTTCAATTTCCTATTTGTGGTCAAAGTCCGGCCTATCGAGTATTTCTTTGGCAATGACGGCTCGCATCAACGCTTTTTGATTGCCGGAATATTTTTTCTTCTTATGAATGGTGGATTTCTCCATTCTTTTGGCAGTCTTTAATTCTTTTTTGTCTTCAGAAAAGACGGTGAAGTCATCGGCCAACCCCACGGCAGGATCCATATTATAGTCCGTAAACACTTGTACTTCAACGGTTTCATCCGCAGGTTCCGTGTTCTTTTGGTCGCTGCCTGTTTTTGGCGGATTCGCGCGCAACAGCAACTGCCATAAATTCTCGCGGTTAACGAAAATCAGGATTTCCCTCCGCCAATTTCTGTTGGTCAAGATCCGGCTGACTTCCCGCAGATATTTTTCGGGCAGGCGCTCTTGAAAAAAACCATACACCTCTTCAGGCTTCAATGTAGCCAATTTTTTGATCAGTTGTTTCGCATTCTCATTTCCGGCACCGTCCAACGACTGGCGAAATGTCTGCTGCAGAGCAGCTGTTTGGGCTGTGCCCACTCGAAGTCTGGCGTTCTCCGATAGACGGTTTATCCTCTTGACTATCGATAGGAGCACAGAGAGAAAGAACACCAGGAAAAGGATCGGCAACAGAATCGGTAATAGAAATGCTAGGCTAGTCATTCCGGTTCGCTTCTATCTGTCGGAAACTCCGAAATGCTGCTCCTCATTTCAGTATCCGCTATGATATTTTTCATTTTATAATAATCCATCACGCCTAGGTTTCCATTGCGCAGCGCTTCAGCCAACGCCAACGGCACTTGCGCTTCGGCTTCAACCACTTTCGCCCGCATCCTTTGCACCTCAGCGATCATTTCTTGTTCTTCTGCGACCGCAAAAGCACGGCGCTCTTCTGCTTTCGCCTGAGCCACCCGCTTATCCGCCTCTGCTTGTTCCGCCTGCAGTTTGGCGCCCACGTTACGGCCGACATCAACATCGGCGATATCGATGGACAGTATCTCAAAGGCGGTACCCGAATCCAGTCCTTTTTTCAGGATCGTTTGGGATATGGAGTCCGGATTTTCCAGGACGGAAGTGTGCATCTTGGCAGATCCGACGGTTGTGACGATCCCCTCTCCGACACGGGCGATGATTGTTTCTTCTCCAGCACCACCGACCAATCGTTCTATGTTGGCGCGTACCGTTACTTTTGCTTTGGCTTTTACTTCAATCCCGTTCATAGCGACACCCGCAATGATTGGTGTTTCGATGACTTTTGGGTTAACACTCATTTTCACTGCTTCCAATACATTACGGCCGGCCAAATCGATGGCAGCCGCTTTTTCAAAACCTAAATCAATATCGGCACGCTGCGCCGCAATCAGCGCGTCGATGACCATATTAACATCTCCGCCAGCAAGATGATGCGCCTCCAATTCATTTATATCAATTATCAGTCCCGCTTTTGTGGCTTTTATCATCGGCTGTACGATCATAGAAGGAACCACCCGCCGCAGTCGCATGCCGACCAGATTCGAAATTTTGACTTTCACTCCCGAAAAGTAAGCCGTGATCCATAGACCAACCGGCACAAAGCGGAAAAATAAAGATAAAAACAGTACGACAAACAATGCAATAAAGATGAGTCCTATCAATCCTTCTGTCATTTTCCATCCAACTCCTTGACTGTAATTTTGACCCCTTCAACCTGGATAACTTGAATCTGTTTCCCTTCAAATATAATCTTCCCGTCACTGACTACGTCGAGCACCACATCTCCGATAGAGACTTTGCCCGCAGGCCGCAGCGTCGTCGTTGCTGTACCGGTCATTCCCAAGAATTCGGAATAGTCTTTGCTGGACGAATACCCGCGCTCACGATTCAGGGATGTATCCAAAATCAATTTGCTGCGGTCCGGCAGGAATTTATAGCCTTTTTTCAACAGCACAGATGTCGCTATCCCGGAAAAGATGATCGCCAAACTGACATCCAGCACACTTTCCAAAATACGCTCATTGTTCAAAAACAGGCCTGCCACGACCATCAGGAAACCCGCGATCCCCACCAACCCAAAATCGGGTATGAACAATTCAACCACCAACAACATGATCCCGAACAGGAACAACAACAAAGTCAGCCAGTTACCGCTTCCGAAATACAGGAAATACAACAAAAAACTTAGGATGGCCGCACCTCCGAAGACATAATATCTCGAAGTGAACAGCATAAAAACCAGACACAGAAATCCAATAACCAAAAACAGCAAAATGAACGCCTCCTTCGGCTTTGTTCCGATAAAAGCAATAAACGGCCACACTCGTGAAGTTAAAAATAAGAAAATTTATATTATCATTTTACCGCAAATACAAAAATAACAAAAGGAAATCCCTTTCAGGACTTCCTCTCTGCGTACTGACTTGTCAAATTATTGTTGAAATTCAGCGAGATCGATGGTCTGGAATCCGACCTGATTGCCCACCAACGTCACCGTCACCGCCTGATTTTCATGGATATCGCCCTTTATGATGGCACGCGCCAAGGGATTCTCGATCTCAGCTGAGATGAATCTTCTGAGCGGCCGAGCGCCATAAATTGGATCGTAAGCATTATCTGCTATCCAGGCTGCAACCTCATCAGAAACGGAGAGCTGGATCTGTTTGTCCGCCAGCCGGCCGGATAGTTCCTTGACCATTTTGACGATGATCTTTTTGACGTCCTCTTTACTTAATGGCGTAAAGAGGATGGTATCATCAATCCTATTCAAAAATTCAGGCTTGAACGATCCTTTCAATACTTTCATGACTTCATTGGCCACTTCTTCCGGAATCGTACCATCGGACTGGACGCCTTCCAACAGGAGCTGCGATCCAATGTTACTGGTCATGATCAGAACGGTGTTTTTGAAATCGACTACGCGCCCCTTCGAATCGGTCAAGCGCCCATCATCCAATACTTGCAGCAAAATATTGAATACATCCGGGTGGGCCTTTTCGATTTCATCCAAGAGAATGATCGTATAGGGACTTCGGCGGACCGCCTCCGTCAATTGGCCGCCTTCTTCGTAGCCGACATAGCCAGGGGGCGCCCCGATGAGTCGAGAAACCGAAAATTTTTCCATGTATTCGCTCATATCGAGCCGCACCATATGTTCATCGGAGTCGAACAAATTTTCCGCCAAAGCTTTCGCCAATTCCGTTTTCCCGACCCCTGTAGGCCCCAGAAACAAGAAGGATCCGATCGGACGGTTAGGCGACTGCAGACCGGCACGCGAACGCAGAACGGCATTCGTGACGCTTTCCACCGCTTCCTCCTGGCCGATGACCCGTTTATGCAGCGTTTCCTCCAATTTCAGGAGTTTGTCCCTTTCGCCCTCAACCAGCTTCGTCACCGGGATGCCGGTCATCCGTCCCACAACTGTTGCGATTTCGTTCTCGGTCACTGATTCCTGGACAAGATTGCCTTCTTTATTCCTGCGGGTTGCATTCTCTTTTTCGAGAGCCGCCAATTCCTTTTCCATCTGCGGGATGCTGCCGTGGCGCAAAACTGCTGCCCGTTCCAGGTCATAGTCTGCTTCCGCATCCTCCAACTGCCTGCGCGCGTCCTCCAGGTCCTCCCGTTTGGCACGCAGCTTTTCGACCTCTTCCTTTTCGTTGCCCCATTTCATGCGCAATTCGTTTGATTCTTCGCGCAGATCGGCCAACTCGACTTGCAGCGTCGCCAATCTTTTCTTGCTCTGATCATCGGATTCCTTCTTCAGGGCCGCTTCTTCTATCTCCAGTTGCATCAGTTTGCGGCTCACTTGATCCAACTCGGTAGGCATCGAATTCATTTCCACTTTTATGTTTGCGCACGCCTCATCGACAAGATCGATTGCTTTATCGGGCAGAAACCGGTCAGTGATGTAGCGATCGGATAAGGTCGCTGCCGCCACAAGGGCATTGTCATGGATGTTGACGCTGTGGTGGATTTCGTACCGTTCCTTCAACCCCCTTAAGATGCTGATTGTGTCGGCGACTGTCGGTTCTTTCACCAATACCTTCTGGAATCTCCGCTCCAAGGCCTTGTCCTTCTCCAGATTTTGGCGGTATTCATCCAAAGTAGTCGCTCCGATACAGTGCAATTCACCTCTCGCCAGCATAGGTTTCAGCAGATTGCCGGCATCCATGCTCCCCTCGGTTTTCCCTGCCCCGACGATCGTATGGATCTCATCAATGAAAAGGATGATGCGGCCGTCGCTTTTCTTCACTTCTTTCAATACCGCTTTCAGGCGTTCCTCGAATTCTCCGCGGTACTTGGCTCCCGCAATCAATGAGCCCATATCCAACGAAAAGATCGTTTTGTCCTTCAGGTTATCCGGCACGTCTTTTTTCACGATCCGCTGGGCCAAGCCTTCCACGATGGCGGTCTTGCCGACGCCCGGTTCGCCGATCAGTATCGGGTTATTTTTTGTTTTGCGCGATAAAATGCGGATGACATCCCTTATTTCTTCGTCCCGGCCAATGACCGGATCTTGTTTCCCACTCCTGACCGCCTGCACAAGGTCTATGCCATACTTTTCCAATGCTTCATACTGATCTTCCTGATTCTGCGAAGTCACTCGGTCTCCACCTCTCATATCCTTGATTTTTTCGGCGATGATTTTTTCAGTCAGGCCTTGATTTGCCAGAAATTTGGTCAATGGATGATTTTTCAGTGTCATCAAACTCAAAAGTACTGTATCCGTGGAGATGAAGTCATCCTTCAGCTCCGAACGCTTGCGGTCGGCTTCCAAAAAAAGGTTGTACAGATTCTGGCTGAATGTTTGTCCATACTGTACAGAAGTCCCTTCAATCACTACTGATTTGTCCAGTTCCTTATCAACGGCCGATTCAAATGCATCGACTGCAACCCCTGAATCAATATAAAAATTACGCGCAAAACTATCCGGCTGCAGAAATATTTTCCACAGATGCGCGACATCGATGGTCTGGTGCTTGCGCACCATGGCGATGCGTTGCGCTTCCGCAATTGCCTCCTGCAGTGCTGTCGTCATTTTTTCCATTTCCATGTTAGTACCTCCTCGAAATTCTACTGCTTTGGCGCTTTATAGGACAAGTATACGACCATGGTCAGAATTGGTCAAATTATAACGTAAAAAAAAAGAGCAACAAAGGAAATTTCCTTTGTTGCTCTTCTCATCATCGGATTCCAAGCGCGATGCGTGCATATCGGGACATTCTGTCTGTTGTCCAGGCAGGGTACCAAACCAATTTCACTTGCGTTTCGGTTACTTCAGGAACGCTTTTCAAAGCACGGTGAATTTCATCGGTGATGACATCCGCCAATGGGCAGCCCATCGTTGTCAGCGTCATTTTGATCAGGCAGAACCCATCCTGTTCCAACTCCACTTCATAGATCAAACCCAAATTGACGATATCTATTCCTAATTCAGGATCTATCACTTGCTCAAGCGCCGCTAAGACGCGTTCTTTTATGCTATCCAATTCTTCTTGCGAATATTGGGGATTTATTTCTTCAGTCATTGCATACACCTCTAACCTTTCAGGATTAATTTGATGATAACAGTTTGTGCGCAGAAATTCAATGTTAATATACGTTCCCCAAAAATACAGCCATTTCCTCAAAAATAGCGTAAGGAACCCGATGCCCTGCGCCTTCTGTGGTACGGAAGCAAATGTTCTCCGCAAAAGCTTCCTCGCTGATGGAGTTGACGAACTGAGCCATCTGTTGGTACGGAACGCTTTCGTCGGCTGTGCCGTGCCAAATGTAAAACGGCGTGTCCACGAGCGACTCCGGATGTTCTTTGAGGCTCAGGCTTTCAAAAGGCGCCATCAAGGATTTGACTTTCTCATCATCAATCGGCGGCAAGCCTTCCACCCAGCGGGACTTCAATGCCCAATAGGATAACCCAATAGGATCCGGACTGCCCATCAGGCAGGCTGCCGAATGGATCCATGGATATTGCGTCAAGGCGATGCAAGTGGTGATGCCTCCCATCGAAAGTCCTGTGACCGAAACCTTGTCTCTTTTTGCCAATCCCGCTTCGACGTAAAACGCTACAAGATCAGGAAGTTCCTTGATGTTTTGCAGGACTACCGACCAGAATTCTGCTGCCGGTTCACCAGCATAGGCTTCATCTTTGCGTTCACCATGACGATAGGCATCTGGAATGACAACCCGCATGCCGTTGCTGGCTAATGCATAGCCCGGCTCCAAACCTCTTTCCTTTTGGTTCGTGATACCATGGTAAAAGAACGCGAGCGGAATAGTCTTGTTTTTCTTGTCTTCCTCTACGATTTCCAGAATTGGTATATTATTTATGATTTTTCTTTCGATTACGATCAATTGGATCCCTCTTTTTCAGCTCTGATTGGCTGCTATAGGCAAAAATATTTTTCCAGATAGATGGCTAAGCCATCCTCATGATTCGTATGCATCGTTACATCGTCGGCAATACTCTTTAATGCCGCAATCCCATTCTGCATGACGACACCATGTCCGGCAAAGCGAATCATTTCCATATCGTTATCCTCGTCACCAAAGGCAAGAATATCTTCCCGCTTGATGCCGTAGTTATTAGCGACCACTTCAACGCCAAGCGCTTTTTGGACACCAGCGGATACGATCTCAAGACAAGGCATCGTGCCACCCCATGTGCGGATTTCAATGGAATTCCCATAACGCGCCAAAATCCGGTCACGGATGGCTTCCAAATTTCGTTCCTCCGAAAATACATTCATGGAAGTAGGATTTTCCGACAGCGTATCCTTAGAAGTGATTTGCGTCGCCAGCAAATTTTTAGGGAAATATTCGTTGGCAGGCAACGTTGCGGTGGATGCAAAAAGTTTATTTTTGCCTTCTACACAGATGAAGTCGATTCCCATCTCTTCACGTTGTTCGATCAGATCCATCGCAAAATCTTTGTTGAGCGTCTTATGGTAATAATTGATCCAGTTGCTGTCATGGGGATTATGGCATAAGGCACCGTTGAAGTTCACCAACGGTGTGGTCATCTTGAGCGTCTCATAAAATTCTTTGCTGTTTCTGTAAGGACGGCCAGTTGCGATCATAACCAGGTGATTATCTTTTTGTAACCTTGCCAGCACATTTTTGGTCCGATCGCTCAACAACGACTGATTGTTGAGTGTAGTTCCATCCAAATCTAAAGCGATTAATTTTTGTTTCATAATTCCTCCTGCGGTTTCCGCTACAGAGACGAATACTCATTCGATCCCAAGAGACGGAAATTTGCTTTTTAATTCTGCTATCATGACCTTTGCGATATTCGATCCGATCACGAGCATTTCGTATAATGGTTTAACATCCGTTGTCGAGCGGCCCAAAAGTCGAAGGAAAATCTCGCCATCCCCCGCCAGGCAAAGTGTATAATAAAAAGTTTTGGTTTGGTTCAATTCATTGATCAGTTCCAACAGGTTCACTTTATCAGCATAATTATTCAGGTAAGCCAATTTTCTGTAGCTGATCTGAAAATCACTTTCGGCCTCATCTTTAGCGATGACTACACCAAACGGCAAGGAATGTTCTTTATCGAGATTGAATTTTCCTTGATACAAATACTGACCATTTTGGATGGGATGACTTTTCAGTGGCATGCCTTTTTCTTGGAATTTTTGATCAAGCGCTGCTAATATCGTCAAAACTATCACTCTTTTCATATATAGTGCTACAAGTATAGCACATTTTTCCCAAGAAAAACGTTTCTCACGGTATACAAAAAAGGTCCGGAACCGAAGTCCAGACCTTTCCGTATGATATGCGGAATATTAACGACGTTTTTCTCTGATACGAGCAGCTTTTCCGTGTAATGCGCGCAAGTAATAAAGTTTTGCACGACGCACTTTACCGAAACGAACAACTTCGATTTGAGCTACACGAGGTGTGTGCAATGGGAATGTACGTTCCACACCTACACCGTTGGAAATTTTACGTACTGTATATGTTTCGCTGATTCCGAATCCGCGACGTTTGATAACTACGCCTTCGAATAATTGGATACGTTCTCTTGTTCCTTCGACTACGCGAGCGTGGACGCGAACAGTGTCTCCTGGACGGAATGTAGGGATATCACTACGTAATTGTCCTTGTGTAATTGCTTCAATCAATGGTAATTGACTCATGTTTTTTTCTCCTTCCAACCGACATTCATACACAATCATTCTGCACAGCGGAATATCGTATTATGGAGCAGTCTCTCTGCTCACCTGTAGAATTCTACCACAATAATTTTGACGTGTAAAGTATTTTTCGTTTACATTGTTTGAATTTTAAAACGCACTATTGCGCTTAATTATCAGCCTTTTCTTCCAGCAGTATCTCCGCCAACCAGGCTTGCTGTTTTTTTGACAAAGTAATCTTTCCCAACATTTCCGGACGTCTCAGCCAGGTTTTGCGCAAAGATTCTTTTTCTTGCCAATCAGCGATTTTTTGGTGGTTGCCGCTGAAAAGCACCTCAGGGACGACATCCCCCCGGAAATCGCGCGGTCGCGTAAATTGTGGATGCTCGAGCAAGCCGGTCGAGAAAGAATCCGTCTTGTTCGATTGTTCATTGCCCAATACTGCCGGCAACAGCCGGACTGTAGCGTCGATCATGACCATCGCACCCAGTTCGCCTCCGGTCAGAATATAATCACCGATCGAAACTTCATCCGTTACGTGTTGCTTGATACGTTCATCGAAACCCTCGTAATGGCCGCAGATGAAGACAAGGTGCTCTTCTTCGGCAAACTCTTCCGCCAGTTCCTGATTGAAGGTTTTTCCGGATGGATCCAAAAGGACAATCCTTTTTTTGGTTTCAGGCGACTGGACCTCGATGTCCGTCAGCGCGTCCACGATCGGTTGCGCCCGCAGCAACATGCCTGCTCCGCCGCCGAAAGGATAATCGTCGACGGAATTGTGTTTGTTTTCGGAATAATCGCGGAAGTTCGTGCAAGTGATCGAAACACGCCCGCTCTCGATCGCCTTTCCGATGATTGACTCGGATAAAGGGCCTTCGAACATCGCCGGAAACAATGTCAATACATCTATCTTCATCAGTCCATCATTCCTTCTAGAATGTGGATTGTGACTTGTTTATCTTCCAAAGATACCTTTTCCACTACGGAAGCGATATACGGAACCAATAAATCTTTACGGCCTGGTTGGGATACAACCCACACATCATTCGCCCCAAGCGGCAAGATTTCTTTGATGATACCCAATTCTTCGCCGGCATCACTGACGACGGACAATCCGATGATCTCATGATAATAGAACTCATGATCCGAAAGGTCCTCCAACTGTGTTTCGGAAACCCGCAGGATTCCCCCTCTGAACGGCTCGACCTCTTCGATCCGGTTATATCCCTCGAATGTCAGCATATTGAAATTCTTGTGAACGCGGTGGCTGGCTACCTTCAGAGTGATTGGCTCACTGTTTTCGCGGAACAAGTAGAGCGTAGCCCCTTTTTTGTAGCGTTCATCCGCAAAATCAGTGCTGGAAATGACACGCACTTCACCCTTAAGCCCTTGCGTGTTCACAACTTTTCCTACATCATAAAATTTTTCCATTTTTCACCTCTCCTTACATAAATCGCACTGTCAACGTTTCTGTACATAATAAAATAGAAGGGATAAGTGCTACAATTGTATCATCATCCGCTTCTATCTATTCGCTATTAAGTTAGGCATCCACCGAATGGAAACGACCGGATCCGCAATTGAAGCGGATTATTCGGCCCCTTCGATCACAAGGCGGACACGTTTTGTGCCTTTGGTTCTGACACTGTATACAATTGTACGGATCGCTCTGGCGACACGTCCCTGTTTCCCGATCACACGGCCGACATCCTCGACATCAAGATGCAAGTGATATTCCATGAACTCACTTGTCTCTTTGATTTCGATGGACATCTTATCATCGTGGACGATCAAAGGTTTGACAATTGCCAGGATTAAATCTGAAATTTCAGGCATTTAAACCACCCTTTTATTTAGCTAACTTAGAGTCGTGGAATTTTTTCATAATACCTTGTTGAGAAAGTAAGTTACGAACTGTATCAGAAGGTTGTGCACCTTCAGCTAACCATTTCAAAACTAACTCTTCGTCAAATTTAACTTCAGCTGGTTCAACAACTGGATTGTATGTACCTACTTTTTCGATGAAACGTCCATCACGTGGAGAACGTGAATCAGCTACAACGACGCGGTAAAAAGGGTTTCTTTTAGAACCCATACGTTTTAAACGAATTTTAACTGCCATTTATATAACACCTCCATATATCTATATCTCACATTTTTATATATTACCAGTTTTCCATTTGCTTGTAAAGTGTTTTCTCTTTACACTTGAAATTATTTTTTCTTTTTCTTCTTTTTGTTCATCCGTCTGGCCATTTGCTGCATGGCCATCTTGCCCATCTTGCCTTTCGGGCCTTGTCCAAGGAGACCTTCCATCCCTGCAAAATTGCCTTTGGACATCTTGTTCATCATTTCCCTGGATTCGTTGAACTGCTTGATCAGACGGTTGACTTCCGCCAATGATCTTGCGGAACCTTTCGAGATCCGTCTGCGTCTGCTCTGCGACAGAAGCTCAGGGTTTTCGCGTTCAGCGGGCGTCATCGAAAGCACGATTGCCTTCATGTGGGCCACATCTTTGGGATCGATCTTCATTTTGTCCAGTCCCGGAACGTTGCTCATGCCCGGAATCATCTTCAGGAGGTCTTCAAGCGGCCCCATGTTGGTGACTTGATCCATCTGCTCGATGAAATCATTGAAGTTGAAGGTATTCTCACGGATTTTCTCAGCCATTTCTGCCGCTTTTGTCTCATCAAAATCTTGTTGCGCACGTTCGATCAGCGTCATCAGATCGCCCATGCCCAGTATTCTGGAAGCCATGCGTTCAGGGTAGAACGGTTCAAAGTCTTCCAGTTTTTCGCCTTGACCCGTAAATTTGATTGGCTTACCGGTTACGGAACGGATGGATAGCGCAGCCCCACCGCGTGTGTCCCCGTCCAATTTGGTAAGGATGACACCGGTTATGCCGAGCTGTTCATTGAAGGATTGCGCCACATTGACGGCATCCTGTCCTGTCATCGCATCTACCGTAAACAGGATTTCTGTGGGATTGACGGCAGCTTTGATGTTCTTCAACTCTGTCATCAGCACCTCATCCACGTGCAGTCGGCCAGCCGTATCGATGATGACCAGATCGCGTCCATCGAGTTTGGCTTGTTCAACTGCCTGCTTCGCTATATCGACCGGATTTGCTTCGGTACCCAATGCATAGACCGGGAAATCCAATTGTTTGCCCAATGTCTGCAACTGATTGATCGCTGCTGGACGATAGACGTCGGCTGCGACCAGCATGGGGCGTTTGTTCTCTTTTTTCTTCATGTAATTGGCTAGTTTCCCGGCCGTGGTGGTCTTACCTGCACCCTGCAGGCCGACCAGCATTACGACAGTCGGTGGCTTGGCAGAAAATTGGAATGGTTCCTGCTGCCCGCCCATCAATTCCGTCAGTTCTTCGTTGACGATTTTGATGACTTGCTGTGTCGGCGAAAGCGACTCGAGCACATCAGAGCCCAACGCTCGTTCATTCACTTTTTTGACGAATTCTTTTACGACTTTAAAATTCACGTCAGCTTCCAGCAAAGCCAGACGTACTTCACGCATCATTTCCTTCAGATCGGCTTCCGTAATTTTACCTTTTTTGCCGATTTTGGTCATCGCACCTTGGAGACGCTCGGATAACCCTTCAAATGCCATATTTGCCACTTCCTTACTGTTTATTCGTCTTTGTCATCCAGTTCTTCCAGATTGTTGATCAAGCTCTGCAAAGTTCTGTCTGCGGGATATTTTTCTTCGGCATAGTTCGCCAATTCGTCCAATTTTTTGTTTCGAAGGCTATAGTTTTGCGCCAATTTCAATTTCTGTTCATAATCCATCAGAATTTTTTCGGTGCGCTTGATATTATCGTACACTGCCTGCCGGCTGATCGCGAATTCTTCGGCGATTTCGCCCAACGAATAGTCATCGCCATAATACAAAGAAAGATAGCCTTTCTGTTTGTTCGTCAACAGGACATTATAGAATTCATAAAGAGTATTCATATTATTGGTTTTTTCCAGTTCCATCAGAATACCTTCCTTCTCGTACGGATTGTCAAGAAAAAAACTTTACACTTCATTAGATTACCGATTTTGCTAAGCTTAGTCAACCATAAATTGCACTGATGCCGTGTTGCCGCAGCAAAAAGTAAGATCAGGCCGGCAATCGCAACGGGATTGCCGGCCTGACCATGCTTCTGTCGCCTTTTGCTTATGCAGCGTGCCTCATCGGAATGGGCAAACCGTTTCGTTATTTTTTCTCAAGCAGATCTTTAACCAATCCGTAGATGTACTGTTCCGGATCGAAAGCCTGCAGATCGTCCAAACCTTCGCCCAGACCAACGAATTTGACGGGTATATCCATTTCCTGGCGGATAGCCAGGATGACGCCGCCTTTCGCCGTGCCATCCAACTTCGTCAGGATCAAGCCGGTGACATCCGTCGTCTCCTTGAATTGTTTCGCCTGTATCAAAGCGTTCTGACCCGTCGTGGCATCCAGCACCAACAACGTTTCGGTTGCGCCGCCGGGGATTTCCCTTGCGATGATCCGATTGATCTTCTCCAATTCCTTCATCAGGTTCACTTTGTTCTGCAGTCTGCCCGCTGTATCGATCAGCAGATAGTCGTAGTTTTCTTCTTTGGCTTGTTTCAACGCATCGTAAACGACGGAAGCGGGATCGCTTTTTGCATCGCTCGTCACGACCGGAACACCGACACGTTGTCCCCAAACTTCCAGCTGTTCGATTGCGCCGGCTCGGAAAGTGTCTCCGGCCGCCAATAAGACGCTATTCCCTTGGTTCTTCAACTGATAAGCGTATTTACCGATGGTCGTCGTTTTCCCCACTCCATTTACGCCCACAAACAGGATGACGGTCGGCCCATTTTCATTTATTTTGATGGTAGGCAATTCCGTCTGGCCTTTTTCATAGATTTCGACCATTTTTTCGATGATGACATTCTTCACTTGTTCTCCGGTGCGCACGTTCTTCATCTTGACTTCATCCCGCAGCACATCCGAAAGTGCCAACGTCATATCAAAACCGACGTCTGCGGATATCAGCGTTTCCTCCAAGTCGTCAAAAAAATCTTCATCCACCTCCCTGAAGCCGGCGAACAGTTCATTCATCTTATCCGAAAAGCTTTTGCGCGTCTTCTCCATGCCTTTGTCGAATTTGTCGATGACGATCTTATTTTCTTCGGTTACCGGTGTCTGAACGACATCTTCACCTGTAAATGCGCGTTTTATTCGATCAAATAATCCCATTTGAACACTTCCTCTCTAGTGGCAGCCTGTTTTTACGCAAAGACAAATGTTTCGATTGCGTGTGCGACGCCATCTTCTCCGTTTGTCTTCGTGACGAAGCTCGCCCGTTCCTTGATTTTATCGGGGGCGTTGCCCATCGCGACGCTTACGCCCGCAAAATCCAGCATCGCCAAATCGTTCTCTTCATCTCCGCAAGCCATGACTTCATCGGCAGTGATGCCCAGATGATTGCATAAAGCCGCGATGCCGTTGCCTTTGTCGACTTCGGGATGCATGACTTCAAACAGAAGCGGACGTGATTTCATCATCGAATATTTGCTGTAGAAGTCCGCCGGTATTTTGGCGATCGCTTCATCCAAAACAGCAGGCGCGATACAAAAAACAACTTTATTGAACGCATGTTGTTCCTGAAAGTCTTCGATCTTTTTTTCAACGAACGGCAAGCTCGAGCTTTGCAGGCTCTTGTACAAGGACTCTCTGCCTTGCGGATACTCCGGTTCGTATACAGACTCCAGATCCAGCATGTTCATCGGGATGTTCAGTTCCTTGCTCAAATCATAGAGTTCCACGATCTGACCGTAGTTCAGCACTTTTTGGGAAATGATTTCCGATGTTTTATTTTTTTGGACCAATCCGCCGTTATAGGTGATTGAGTAATCTTCTGCTTGGAGCAGGTCCAGTTCATCCACATAGTCTTTGATGCCCATAAGCGGGCGTCCAGTGCAAAGGACAATCTTCACGCCGGCTTCCCGAGCGCGGTGGATTGCCTGTTTATTTGCTTCACTGATTTTTTTGTCAGGATTCAACAATGTGCCATCCAAGTCGAGTGCTATCAATTTAATCATTTATCTTCATCCCCTTAACCTATGTCTTCGTAATCTTCAAATTTGACTGATGCCAGGCGGGATACGCCGGAATCCTGCATGGTCACACCGTACAATGCATCCGCTTCTTCCATCGTGCCTTTACGATGCGTGATCACGATGAACTGGGTCAATTCGGTTGATGCTGCCAGATATTTCCCGAAACGGGATACATTCGCTTCATCCAAGGCAGCCTCCACTTCATCCAAAATACAGAAAGGCACCGGTTTGACTTCGATGATGGCGAACAGGAGCGCAATCGCCGTGAAGGCTTTTTCTCCGCCGGAGAGCAAGCTGAGCTGCTGGAGTTTCTTGCCTGGCGGCTGCGCGACAATTTCAATGCCGGTCTCCAACAGGTCATTCGGATCTGTCAGCTCCAACGTCGCTTTTCCGCCACCGAATAATTTCGGGAAGGTTTTTTCGAATTGCTTTTTGATCTGGATGAAAGTCTCTTTGAAACGCAAGCGGACTTCATCATCCATTTCGTTCATCGTGTTCAGAAGGTTCCCACGGGCAGACAGCAGATCCGTTTGCTGTTCCGAAAGGAAAGTGAACCTTTCGGAAATGCGATCGTATTCCTCGATTGCACCCATATTGATTGGGCCCAGCCCTTCGATGTCCTTTTTCAACTGTTTCACTTGGCGGGCTGCCTCTTCGGGCTCTTGGGTCAACTGATGGTCCTGTTTCGCGGCTTCAAAGCTGAGACCGTACTCCTCGCTCAAATGCGCAAGGTGATGGTCGATGGCGATTTCGTAGCGCCCGGCATTCGTTTCCAGCTTGGCGTGCTCACTCCATAATTTTTGGAGATCCTTATTTTTTTCGTTCTGTTCGGTTTCCTGAACGGCACGATTTTGTTCGGTTTGCTTTTTCAGCTCCCGCAACTGTCTCAAATCTGTATCGAATCCAGCTTTTTCTGCAGTCGTGGACTTCAGCTGCGTCGTGATTTCTTGGATGGTCAGCGTCTCCGTATCGGCCAGCTTGGCGACTTGATCTTGTTTGCCTTTCAGCGAGCTGATGGCTTCCTGCTCCGTTTGGATGCGCTCAGTCGACAGTTTCACGTCACGCCGCAATTGCTTTTCCTGCTCCTGCAGGACCGCAAGCTCTTGGTCTGCTTGCTGCCGGTTTGACTGGACGCCCTGCAGCAGTTTCAAGCGCTCCTCTTCATCCAAGCTGGATTCGGCTATATCCTTCTGAAGCTGATCGATTTCGCTGTTGAGGACGAGCAAATTTTGTTGGGCTTGGGCCAATCGCGTTTGTCTGTCCTCTTTGTCTTCATAAAACATGCGCTTTTCATATTCATGTGCAGCCGATTCTTTTTCTTTCGTTGCGATTTCAGCTGTCACTTGCTGCAGGGAAGCTTCCCTTTGCTGCAGTTCGAACTGTTTGATTGTCGCTTTTTGGCGCTTGTCATCCAGTTCCTCCTGCAGACTTTGTTGCTGCAGCGACCATTTCTCTTGTTCGCGTTTCAGCTGATTGTATTGGACGGACAACTGTTGCACATAATCGGTCAGCTTGTTCAGATTGTTTTTACGGGCCAATAAGGATGCCTCTTGTTGACGCCTTGTCGCGCCACCTGTCATTGATCCGCCGGCATGGATGACATCCCCTTCGAGGGTCACGATCCGATAACGGCTCTGCAATTTCTTGGAGATCTGCAACCCGTCCTGGATATTCGACGCTACGATCGTTGTCCCCAACAAACTGCTGACGATTGCCTTGTACATTTCCTCATGACCGATCAGCTCATTCGCGATGCCGATATACCCGGGGCTGGCTTCCAATGTCGTCCGCACAGATGCAGGCAAAGACTTGCCCTGGATGACTGTCATCGGCAGGAAAGTGGCGCGCCCCAAGTGTTGGGCTTTCAGAATGCCGATGCATTGGGAAGCCGTGCGTTCGTCCGCGACCACGATGTGTTGCATCGTGGCTCCCAGAGCGATTTCGATGGCTAGGGTGTACTTTTCAGGAACTTGGATCAGTTCGGCGACAGGCCCACGGATACCGGGAACGCTTTCCCTTCTCCTCAGCATTTCCTTTACGCCTTGATAATAACTGGCATAGCTGTCATCCAACTCCTGTTGGCTTTCGCGACGGGCTTCCGCCTGCTGCAGATTCCGGGTTACGGTATCCAGCTCCGCGTTCAGTTGTTGGAGTTTGGAGACAAGCTGGAAGCTTTTTTGTTTGCAGTCCTGCAGTTCCGACTCTCGATTGGCATTTTCTTCCACAAACTGGACGTGTTCCTCATTCAACGATTGCTGTTTCGCCTTTAGTTGGCGCAGATTCTTCCTGATTTCGTCGCCTTTCGAAAGAAAACGGTGCTCCTGTTCGGTTGCGAGCGTCATTTCTTTTTCAAGATGGACGGTTGTGTTCCGGTTGCTGGATTGTTCCTGCAGCCTAGTGATGTAATCGTTCCGGAGTTGCTGGACAAGCTCCGCCTTATTTTGCGTCAGCTGGGCTTCCTTTTCGGAAAGGCTCGCTCTTTTTTCCGAAAGCTCTTTCCTCGCTTCCACTTTCGCCGCAAGTTCCGTACGCAAGCCTGCTAGATTGGCTTTTTCCGCCTTGATCAGCGCCTCTTTTTCAGCGATGATCTGTGCTTGCTCTTCTTGATTTTTTGACGAGTACATCGCCCTCTGTTGGAAGACTTGCTTTTGCCCTTCCAGCTGTTCCAATTTCTGGATGACAGTGACGTAGCCGGTCTGCAGTGTTTCCAACTGTTCGTCGCATACATCCAACTTTTGTTTCAGTTGCTGCAAAGCAGTCTGCGTGCTTGCTAAGGACCGTTCTTCCGTGCTGATTTTCCGGTCGTACTCGCTCAGCTCGCGTTTGCTCGTCTGCCACTGCGCATTCAGGCGCTCAATTTCGGAAGCGGTCAAAGCAATTTCGATCTCGCTTAATGACGCTTTTTTGTCCTTGTACGCCAAAGCCGTTTTCCGTTGGGTTTCCAGGGGGGCGAGTTGGCTGTTGATTTCGTGCAGGATGTCCTCAATCCGATTCAGATGCTCTTCCGTTTGGGAGAGCTTCCGTTCGGCGCTCGTTTTGCGGTTTTTGTATCTGGCTACCCCGGCAGCCTCTTCCAGGATGATCCTTCTGTCCTCGGGTTTATTCTGAAAAATCTGTTCCACTTTCCCTTGCGAAATCATGGAAAAAGAGTCTTTTCCGATGCCCGAATCCATCAATAATTCCGTTATGTCTTTCAATCTGCATGGCTTTTTGTTGATGAAACAGTCACTGTCGCCATTGCGGTTGTATCTCCTGGTGATGCTCACTTCGCTGAACTCCAGCGGCAGGAATCCGTCCTCGTTGTTCAGGACGAGGGTAACTTCGGCAATGTTGACAGGTTTGCGTGTCTGCGATCCGGCAAAAACGATGTCGTCCATTTTTTTCCCGCGCAGATTTTTTGCGGATTGTTCCCCCAATACCCAGCGGACAGCTTCCGAAAGATTGCTCTTGCCGCTTCCGTTCGGCCCTACTACTGCTGTCACACCTTCATCAAATTCGATCACGGTTTTGTCGGCGAATGATTTGAAACCCGACATTTCTATTCTTTCAAGATGCAAAGATAACATCCTTTCCGGTGAAACTTGCTTTTCATTTTTTTAGAGATTCCAAAGCATTTTGTGCCGCTTTCTGTTCGGCGGCTTTTTTGCTTGGGCCTTGTCCTTGGCCCATGACTTTTCCGAAAGCTCGCACTTCCACGTCAAACTGTTTTGCATGAGCAGGACCGTCTTCGTTCAGGAGGATATATTGGATATCCACGTCCCCATTTTTTTGCAGTTCTTCCTGAAGGCTGGTCTTGTAATCCATCACATGTGAAAAAGCATCCTCTGTTAACTTCATGATCATGACTTGGTTAATGAATTTTCTGGCAGCTTCGATTCCTTGGTCTAGGTATACGGCTCCGATGAATGCTTCGAATACATCACATAGCAAAGCCGGACGTTGCCTTCCGCCCATATTCTCTTCCCCTTTACCCAAACGGATATAGGAGTCGAAATGGCAGTCCTTCGCGAAAGCGGATAAGCTTGGCTCGCAGACGATCTGCGCACGCAGACGGGTCATTTTGCCTTCATGCCACGTATCATAGGTATGAAACAAATAATCGGAAATGACGACTTCCAAAACTGCGTCGCCTAAAAATTCCAATCGTTCATTGTCCTGCAATGCCAGATGACGATGCTCATTCACATAAGATGAATGGGTAAATGCTTCATGCAAAAGTTTCTCATTCCTGAAAACAATCGAGAAATCAATTGCTATTTGTTTGACTATTTTTTCCAATTCGTTCCCTCCTTTCCTTGAATGGACTCCTTGCTGTCAAGGTACTTTTGAAAATAGAGTCCTTTTTCATTATACGACAAATGCTTGCCATAAGCACGCAAATTTCGTTCTCGAACAGTCTGTCCGTTTTCATAAGAAAGAGGCTCAGACAAAAGTCCAGGCCTCTTCCTCCTTTCTGTTAAATAAACTGAGCGCGCTTTACCGGACTGGTTCTGCTGACGTCAGTTCGATGGTTTCCCAGCCTCTGGTTGCACCATAGCGGATATTGAAGTTCTTGACGCGGTTATTGACAGCAAAAATCTGCGTACGCCAGAAAGTGGGGATGACAGGAACTTCCTCAAACAGCAACGCTTGCCATTCTTGATAGATTTCCATCCGCGCATTTTCGTCCAAGGCAACCTCAGCGTTGATCTGATCCAATAAGGTGTCATTCTTTTCGTTGGTCCAACGGGTATAATTGAGAGAACTGGTACGACCAAACATTTCGGTCGGATTGGGGTCCATGCCTGTCCCCCAGGTTGCTTGATAGACATCGATAGCCGGACTGTCGGATGCAAGCATGTCATGGAACTTCTGATATTCAATTAATCTTCCTGTGGCGAGCGAGACATCCAAACCGATTTCATGCCATTGCTGGATATAGTAGGCAACAACCGTCTCCGTAGCGTCTCCCCCTGCCACGGCCGCAAAGCTGATTTTGAGCGGCTCTCCGTCCGGTGTTTCCCGAAAACCATCGCCATCACTGTCCAGATAGCCGGCCTCATCCAGCAAGCCTGCGGCTTTTATAGGGTCGTAACTGAAGCCCTTTGACTCATCCTCACTGAATCCTTCAAACGCTGGCGGAATCATAGCGTTTGCCGGTTGCTGCAGCCCGTCGAATAGCACCGCGGCAACAAATTCATTGTCCAGTGCATATGCCATCGCTTGCCGCAATGCCGCATTCGCCATTTTTGAACTCAGATTAAGGCTGTTGTTGCCTGATTTAACATCTTGGGATCCTAATTTGAACCCGATGTAAGTTGTCGCCAATTCTTCTCTGCCCAGCAAGGTTATATTGTCGAAATCTTTGTAGCTTTCGTAAGAACTTGCCGGCATGACAGCGACGTCGTAATTTCCTGCTTCCATTTCGGATACGATTGTTGCCGACCCGACTAATTCAACAAGGATATTATCCAGTTTCGGTTTCCCTTTCCAATAATATTCATTGGCTTCAAAAAGGACCGACTCGCCCGGAACAATGGCCTTGACCCGGAACGGACCCGTCCCTACCGGTTGTTCCCGCAGTTGGGACGACCTCATCATATCAGCTACAGGGACACGTTCCAGTTGGTGCCTTGGCAGTGGTTGGCTCCACAAGGCTCCTCCTGCCTGCATAAGGGACGGATTCAATTCTTTGAAAGCAATGGTGAGGTGCGTATCATCCAAAACTTCGATACCGGCAATCGTATCTGCAGTGCCTTCATGGTATTCGCTCATGCCCACGATAGTCGCAAAAGCCTCTCCATAAAGGGATCCGGCATAGTCCGGATGCCCGATCACCTCATAGGCATACAGGATATCATCGACTGTAAGTGCCGCTCCATCCGACCACTTCAGGTTATCCCGTAATGTAATCGAAACTGTTTTTAAATTTTCATTGCGCACAAACGTGGCCATGCCATCTTGCGTAAGCTGAAACTTCTCATCATACGTAAAAATGGATTCATGGGAAAAACCCATGAGTTCTTCGTCGTAAGCATCTTCGGAAAAAACAGGGCTAAAAATACCTTGGAAGGAGGATTCGGCAACCAGAGCATATTTCAACACTCCGCCGGCAATGGCAGGAGCATCGCTGTTCATGACAGTATCGAATTCTTGGATGACAGCTGATGAATTGGACAAGTCTCCGTCCGTTTGCAATAAGACATCCTTGTTTCCGCAACCCGCCAACAGCGCAGCCAACAAGAACGGAACAATCATTTTATTCAGCATACCTCATCCTCCTTATTATCCTTGTATTTGTTTAGCATCTGCCGCCCGCCGCAATGCTTGTCCGACATAAATGATGCACAACAACACTGCAAAGATGAGTGTGGATGCTGGTAACCATACCCATACATAATTTCCAAAGACTGTGGGGGAAATGGCATAGCGCAGCAGCTTGCCTATACTCGGCATGCTGTATGGTAACCCTAAGCCCAAAAAACTCAAACCTATTTCCATCCCGATATTCCTTGCCAAGGACATCGTCGTATTGATGATGACCAGGGAACTTAAATTAGGCAGGATTTCACGGAACATGATCAGCAAGTCACTTGTCCCTGCAGTTCTGGATGCCCGCACATAGCCATGTTTGGCCTCCGCACGCGTCCGGTTACGAAAAACCTTCGATTTCCCAGCCCAGCTGAATGCGCTCATAAGCAATATGAACGTAAAGAAATTGTATTCCGATACGATGGCTACCAGCACGAGAACCAATACACTTGCAGGAAGAACCATGATGGAATCAACAGAGCGCATAAGAAGGACATCCAGAATCCCCCCGTAGTAGCCTGAAAACAGACCCAATCCGATTCCGATAAATCCGGTCAAAACTGTCACGGCGGTCCCAGCCACTAGCGAGGTACGCGCTCCCAGCAAGAGTTGGCCCAGTATATCCCGTCCTGCTTCATCCGTCCCCAACAGATGGGTTTTCCCCGGCGAAGCATACCTGTTCAACAAGTCTACCTGCAGGACTTGACTCTCATCAAAAAAAAGAGAGCCAACAAAGACCAAAAACAAGAGCAAAACGAGCGTACCAAAAGCAATGACCGCAAACTTGTCTTTTCGGAATTCTCTTAGCATACCGCGGAAATCAACAACTATTTTGGTTTCCTCATTCACTTCGTGGCTCAAACGGTTCTCGCCTGCCGCAATGGAGGCAAGCTCCGTCTTCAACTCTTCCATTCTGCCTGCTTTCTTTTCTTCCTCCGTATTCAACATATCCCCCCTTCCCTCTTGCTATCTCATCCGGACGCGCGGATCCAAAATGGTCAAAATGATGTCAGAAACCAACGTGCCAATCAAAGCGGCCAGCCCATAAATAAGCAACAGAGCCACGATGACACTGAAGTCGCGTGATTCTAAAGAACTGATGAATAATCGGCCGATCCCCGGGTAGGAGAAGATGTATTCGATAAAAATGCTGCTCCCTATGAAACCGGTAATGTCATAGCCCAACAGAGAGGTTACCGGCATACTCGCGTTCCTGAAGATGTGCCTCCGATACACCATGCTCTCCGGAACGCCTTTTGAGCGGGCTGTCAACACGTAATCTTCTTGTTTTGCCTCGATAATGCCTGACCTTAAACGTTGGATGTTGCCGGCGGATGCCGAGAGTGCAAAAGCCAGCGCCGGCAGCGCTAAGTGGTGGAGCCTATTCCAAAGAGAGGCAAATATGCTCTGCGTTTCCGGCAACAAGGGCATCCCCCGCGTCGGAAACAATTCCAGTTGAAATCCAAAAAGCCAAACCAACAACAGGGCAACAATGAAAATCGGCAAGGCAAAACTGATGTTGTTCAAAAAACGAATGACTTTATCACCCAAAGAACCATTAAAACGCCCTGCATAAATGCCAAGCGGAACAGCAATCAGATGCGACAACAAGAGTGAGGCCATTGCCAACCAGAGTGTGTTGCCAATCCTTGCACCAACCAGAACACCCACAGGCATCCGGTAAGTGTAACTGAGGCCGAAATCCCCGCTGAGCATATTTGCGATCCATTGCAGATACCGAACAGGCCATGGGTTGTCAAGAACTGCATTCGCTTGGATCGCATCGACGCTGCTCTGCTTCATCCCCGGAATGATCAGCCCAGTCAGAGGATCTCCGGGCATCCATTGAGCCAATGCAAACACCAACAAACTGAACGCCAACAGTTGCGGAATGATAAAGAAGAAGCGTCTCAGAATTCTGTTCCACATCGCTAACGCTCTCCTTTCGATGGTTTACCGGCAATCCGATGCGTTTCCGACAACGGGATCAAATCCCCGACGCGACCGTCCTTTGCCAGATAACTCCCCATGCTTTGTTTGTATTCTGATTCTATTTCCCGCCGCAGACGCTTGTGCAACTCCCGGTTGCCCGGATCCAGGTTCGGAATTGCGGAAAGGAGCCTTTTCGTATAGATGTGCTGCGGGTTGAGGTAGATGTCCTGCCTGTCCCCGTATTCCACGAACCTCCCCCGGTACATGATGGCCAATTCATCGCACATCTGCTTCACCACGCCTAGGTCATGGGAAATGAAAAGGTAGCTGAGTTTGTATTGTTCTTGGATGCGTTTCATGTAATTCAGCACTTGCGCCTGAACGGAAAGGTCCAATACCGAAACGGGTTCATCAGCTATGACAAATTTTGGCCGCAGGGCAACCGCCCTTGCCAAAGCGATGCGTTGCCTCTGTCCACCGGTGAATTCGTGGGGATACTTCCGCAGCGCATCTTCCGGCAACCCTACCATTTCCAGCAGTTCCAGCACGCGTTTTTGCTCTTCCTGCTGGGATAGCTGCTCAAAATTATGCAAAGGTTCGCAAATGATCTGACCGATTTGTTTTTTCGGATTCAGACTCGCACCCGAATCTTGAAAAATCATCTGGACATTGCGTTTGTGGGCTGACTTCCGCTTTCCTATCGCAGCGGTTACGTCAGTGCCTTCATAAATGATTTTGCCGGCAGTGATCCGTTCCAATCCGACGATTGCTCTTCCGACAGTTGATTTTCCGGACCCTGATTCGCCCACTAGACCGTAATTTTTCCCTTCTTCCAGGGACAGACTGATGCCATCGACGGCTGCAAGGCTCTTTTTGCTGGATAAGAAGCCGCTCTTAAGCGGGTAGTGAACCTTCAAATCTTTGATTTCCAAAAGTCCCATCCTATTCACTCTCCCCTTCAAAACGGAACGACTCATGGCACGTGCACCTGACAAAATGTCCCTTAGAAATCTCGTGTATTTTTGGTGATTGTTCATGAGCGGAAAAGGGAATCCATGGAATCCGTCCGGCAAAACGACAACCTTGCTTAGGCAATTGCTGCAAGGAAGGAACATCGCCTTGAATCACATACAGTTCCCCGGAATCCGAGTCGAGTGCGCTATTCGCTTGCGGCATTGAACGCAACAATGAACGAGTATACGGATGCTTCGGATCCGTGAATAGATCAACGACATCAGCTGTTTCGACAATCTGTCCCGCATACATAACGGCTACTCTGTCCGCAATTTCGGCTACGACACCCAAATCATGGGTGATCAGGATGATGCCGGCACCCGTGTCGTCCCTCACTTCGCTCAACAGATCCAATATTTGAGCTTGAACAGTGACATCCAAAGAGGTCGTCGGTTCATCGGCAATGATGATCGGCGGAGCACAGGCGACAGCAATGGCAATGCCGACCCGTTGGCGCGCTTCACCGGACAGCTCATGCGGGTAGCTTGCGGCTGTTCCTTCCGGATCCTCCACTTTAACTTGGACCAATAATTCGCTCACACGCAGTGAACGTTCCTCTTTTATCATCCTGGAATGGTAAAGCAGCACTTCTTCTATCTGTTCACTTACCGTCATCAAGGGATTGAGGGCCGAAAGGGGATCTTGAAAAACCATCCCGATATCGTTTCCTCTTATGCGGTTATAAAGAGCTTCATTCAGATCGATGAGATTCAGGTTCTGATAGATGATCTCTCCCGAAATTCGGGTATTCGCCTTGTTGTGGAGTCCGACGATTGTGGTTGCCAGTGTACTCTTCCCACAGCCGGACTCTCCGACAATCGCCAAAATTTCATTTTTTTCCAGACTGAAGGAAACATCGTCCACTGCATCGTAATAGTTCTCCTGCATCCGGAATGCGGTGTGCAATGCGTTTATCTCCAGCAAAGGTCTTCCAAGTCCCATCGTGCGCCTCCTTCCATGCTTATATAACTAACTTGATGAAATATCTCCTAACATTATACGTTTAAGCACATGCAAAAACAACCGCTATTTCATTCACTTTTAATGCATTTCATATTTCTGCCATAATCAGCCTTCTTGGCCTGAAAAAAAAGCAACATTGGCATTTGAAAACCGTCAACGTTGCTTCTGTCGTTAAATTATTGCGATCCTTTTTTTTGAGAATCGATGTAGTCGACTGCATCTCCTACTGTGATTATCCTCTCAGCATCTTCATCGGAAATCTGTACAGCAAAGACATCTTCCAGTTCCATAACGAGTTCAACAATATCCAATGAATCCGCCCCAAGGTCGTTTTGGAAAGTCAACTCTCTCGTAACTTTTGCTTCATCGACACCGAATCGTTCAATAACCATCTTGGCTACTCGCTCAAAAGTATTTGTATCTGCCAAGCGTTACACCTCCATTATCGTTCCATAACCAATTACATCACATTTACTGAAAATATTTTGTAAAGGCTCACATCTATTTTACCCATACGCTAATCTTTTGTCTATATTTTTTTATTCCTGCTCAGTTTTGCTTACAGGCTGGGCATTCATTTCATCAAAGTGCTTCACGACGTCATCGATGACGTTTGAACTGATGATTTTGCGGATTTGCTTCACTGTGTGGTAGACAGCGATTTTATCCGCAGATCCATGCGTCTTGACGACCGGCGCCCGCAGTCCGAACAGCACGGCTCCTCCGTGCTTCGAATAATCCATCGTATCTTTGATTTCCGAAAAGGAATCCTTGATCAGCATTGCGCCGATTTTTGTCTTCAGGCCGCCTGAAAGCAATTGGGCTTTGATCAACTTCAGCAAGGCCATTGCCGTTCCTTCCATCGTTTTCAGCACGGCGTTCCCGGTGAAACCATCTGTCACGACGACATCCGCAGCGCCCAACAAAATTTCCCGCGCTTCAACATTGCCTGTGAAATTGAGTTCGGAGTCCTCTTCCAACAACATATAGGCTTTTTTGGACAGTTCGCTGCCCTTCGTCGCTTCGGAACCATTGTTCAACAAAGCGATCCTTGGGTTTTCGATACCTTGCACAAACTTGGCATAATACGAGCCCAAAAGGCCGAACTGGTAGATGTTTTCCGGTTTGCAGTCAGCATTTGCGCCTGCATCCATCAACAGGAATTGTTCATTCTCCTTTCCGATGACGGGCAGAATCGGCATCAAGCCGGGTCTGTCGATCCCTTTGATCCGGCCGATGATCAATAATCCGGCTGCCAAAAGCGCACCTGTATTCCCTGCCGAAAATAATGCGTCGGCTTCTTTATTTTTGACTGCTTGTGCAGCAAGCACCATCGAAGCTTGTTTTTTCCTGCGGATTGCCTTCACGGGTTCGTCGTCGCTCTCGATCTTTTCGGTCGTATGAATGATCGTGATTTTCCCATCTTCGGCATATTGATTCCCTAACGCTTTGCGAATTTTGGCTTCGTCACCAAAAAGCAAAAATTCTAAATCATTAAATTCTTTGGCAGCCATTAAAATGCCCTCTACTATTGCTTGGGGCGCAAAATCCCCGCCCATCGCATCGACAGCGATTTTCATAGATTGTATACCTCACTTTTGTTAGTTTCACTGTAATCTCTTCAACTTCTCTTTTTCGCGTTCGACTGCTTCCCGCAAACTTTCGTAGGCAGGATTGCTTTCAAAGTCTTGTTCGCGCGTGATTTGGATAGCGTCATTGTGCGCAATATCCAAGATGACGGCATCCCGCACGATGTCTCCGGATTTGAAATCTGGCAAGCCTGATTGTTTGTTTCCGAAAAGATCGCCTGGTCCACGCAATTCCAAATCGCGTTGACTCAGGTAAAAACCGTCAGTCGACTCCACCATGATGCGCATGCGTTCCTTGCCGTTATCGGTTTTCGGATCGGCAACCAGCACACAATAGGATTCTATGTCTCCCCGGCCGACTCGACCCCGCAATTGGTGGAGCTGGGATAACCCGAATCGATCGGCATCCTGGATGACCATCACTGTTGCATTTGGCACATTAAGACCGACCTCGATGACTGTCGTCGATACCAGTACCTGCAGCTCGTTGTTTTGGAAACGGCGCATGATTTGATCCTTTTCTTCGGACTTGAGTCGGCCATGCAACAGACCAATTTGGTATTTCCCTTTGTAATAAGCCGTCACGGCTTGATGCACATCTTCCGCGTTCTTGACATCCAGCGACTCGGATTTCTCGATCAGCGGTGTGATGATGTACGCCTGTTGTCCATTATCCATCTGTTTCCGGATGAACTCAAGCACATTTTCGATTTTGTCCGATTTGTTCCAGACGGTTTTGATCGGTTTTCTGCCGTCGGGCATCTGGTCAAGCACCGAAACGTCCATTTCGCCCATCGTGGTAATCGCCAACGTTCTCGGGATCGGCGTGGCAGTCATATATAAAACATTCGGGTTGTTCCCTTTTTCGTTCAGCTTGTGCCTCTGTTGAACACCGAAGCGATGCTGCTCATCGGTGATGACCAAACCAAGGTTGGCAAAAACGACATCCTCTTGGATCAGGGCGTGGGTTCCGATGAGGATATCCAAGCCGCCTCCTGCAAGCCGGTTCAACAATTCTTTCCGGTCTTTTGCCTTCGTGCTGCCAGTTAGCAGGGCAACGGAGACATCAGTGTATTCGAACAGGCTCTGCAAGGTACGAAAATGCTGTTCCGCCAAAATTTCAGTAGGAACCATGAACGCCCCTTGGTACCCGCCCAGGACGGTAGCCATCAGGGCGACCACCGCTACGATCGTTTTGCCGCTGCCCACATCCCCTTGCAACAGCCGGTTCATTTCATAAGGTTTGCGCAGATCCCGGCATATTTCGTTGACGACCTTCTTTTGTCCATCGGTCAGTTCAAATGGCAAAGTCGCTATGAAACCCTTCAGCTTGTCCACATCATACAGGATCGGAATGCCTCGGTTATTGGTTTTCCGGCTCAACTGCAGCAATTGCAGGCGCACCTGGTAAAGGAAGAATTCCTGATAGATGATTTGCCGTCTGGCTTGTTCTGATTCTTCATCATTTTTGGGAAAGTGCATCGCTCGGATAGCTTCCCGATGGCTCATCAGATGATACGTCTGCAGCAAATGCTGCGGAAGAATCTCGGGAATGACCGGAGAATACAGCTCGATCGCCTGTTTGATCATATTCAGGACGGTCTGCTGCTTGATCGTCTTATTGACGTGATAAATGGCCGCATAATCATCCTGTCCGTTCGAACTACCGAGGATCTTCATCCCTGCCAAACTTTGACGTGCGCGTTCCCATTTCCCGAAGATTGCAACCTCATCCTCAAGCAGGATTTTTTGTTTCAGGTAAGGCTGATTGAAGAAGGTTACCGAGATGATGGCATCTTCGATGGCTAATTTGAATGATAGCCTGCTTTTTTTAAAACCGTAATGATGTACGACCGGAGCCGTCACGACTTGTCCTTTCAGCGTCACTTTGTCCGAATCCTCGATTTCGTCCAATGTTTTGACTTTTATGTCCTCATAACGGAAAGGAAAATGTGTGATCAGATCATAGATCGTATCGATGCCCAACGAATGCAGCGCCTCGACCCTCTTCGGTCCTACATGAGGCAACTCCCCGACTGGATCATAAATATCCAATTGCTTGTTGTCTTCCGTTTCCATCCGTTCGCCTCCTTTCTTCCGGGAGCAGGACAGTTTATCTGGCCAACCGTTTTTGAAAAAGAAAAGCCGAACAGAGAAACTCGTTCAGCTTTTTCAGATTATTCTACAGAAAGAAGATAACTGTATACCGGTTGATTTCCTTCTTGCACTTCCACTTCCAAAAAGTCATATTCCGCTTCAATGACCGACGCAATCTCTTTGCTTTCTTTCTCATCGCTGTCTTCCCCGAAGATGATGGTGACGATTTCGCTGTCATCCGTGATCATTTTTTTCAGGGTTTCTATCGTTGCAGCTTTTCTGTCCTTGTCGGCCGTCAGTATTTTTCCGTCGACGATTCCCATGAAGTCGTCCTTGGTGATGGCCAATCCGTCTATGACTGTGTCGCGCACGGCATTCGTGATCTGTCCGCTGACTACATTTTGCAGTTCAGCAGTCATGTTGGCTTTATTGGTTTCCAAGTTCTCTGATTCATTGAAGGCAAGCATAGCTGTCAGACCTTGTGAGATTGTCTTCGAAGCCACTACAACCACATCCGCATCAGAAACCTCGGCAGCCTGATCTGCGGCCATGAAAATATTTTTGTTATTCGGCAAAATGATTGTTTTTTCGGCATTTGTGCTTTCGATCGCTTTAAGGATGTCCTCCGTGCTTGGATTCATCGTTTGTCCGCCATTGATGATCGTGGAGACGCCCATGCTCTTGAACAGGGCATGCACACCTTCGCCGGCAGCAACAGCTATCACACCATAAGGAACTTTTTCAAGTTTCTTGGCGGACGCATCAGCTTTTTCAAGGACTGCATCATGTTGCATGCGCATATTGTCCACTTTGATTTTCATCAGAGAGCCGAATTTTTGGCCATAGTTCATGACTTCCCCTGGATACTCGGTATGCACATGGACCTTCACGATTTCGTCATCCGCAACGACCAATAGGGAATCCCCGATTTCGTTCAGATGATTACGGAATGTGTCGTAGTCAAAGACGTCCGTCACGGTTTCGCCTTCGCCTAGTTTGACCATGATTTCTGTGCAATAGCCGAATTCAATATCTTCTGTCGCAATGGAGTGCGAAACATTATGATAATTTTCTTGGTGAGCGATTTCGGTTACGTCTGCTTGCGCGGTGACTTTGTCGGCGGAAGGCACTTTTTCTCCAGTCAATGATTCCAGGAAACCTTCATAAATGTATACAAGTCCTTGTCCGCCACTGTCCACGACGCCTACCTCTTTCAATACCGGCAACAGATCCGGCGTCTTGTCCAACGCAATCTGCGCGACTTTGAGTACTGTCCCCATCAAATCAATGATATCATCCGTGTGTTCGGCTTTTTTCATACCGGCTTTGGCGGATTCACGTGCAACCGTCAAAATGGTGCCTTCCACAGGTTTCATGACCGCTTTATAGGCTGTCTCAACGCCGTGGGAAAATGCTTCAGCAAAATCAGTTGTATTCAAGGTTGTTTTTCCTTCGATCGCCTTCGAAAAGCCACGGAACAGCTGGGATAAAATGACGCCTGAGTTCCCTCTAGCCCCCATCAATAAGCCTTTAGCCAAGTCCGATCCTAATTGATCTATTTTTGTAGCATTCGACAGCCTGACGCGTTCGGCTCCGGATGTGAATGATAGATTCATGTTTGTGCCCGTGTCTCCATCCGGAACAGGGAACACATTCAAAGAATTCACATATTCTGCATTCTCACTAAGACGTTCGGCGCCGATTGCGACCATCGCCTTAAAGTCTTCCGCTGTTAATTCAGTTTTCTTCACCTTATAATCCTCCTTCACCACAAAGCATGGTGATCTGTAATCTTTAGTCCTTTAATACTCTAACGCCTTGGACGAACACATTCACTGTATTCGCGGAAAAGCCCAACATCATTTCAAGATTATATTTGACTTGTGTTTGAACATTCCGGCAAATTTCAGAAATTTTTGTTCCGTAGAGTACAATGATATAAACATCAACAGCTACTCCATTTTCTTCTTGGCGAATCACGGCACCGCGTGAATAGTTCTCTTTTTTCAATATTTCACTGATATTATCTCTGATTTGATTTTTGCTGGCCATGCCGACCACGCCATAATTATCCGTTGCGGCGCCGCCTACTACCGTAGCGATTACGTCGTTCGATAAGTCAACCATCCCATATTGTGTTTGGATTTTAACTGCCATTTATAATAGCCTCCTTAATGTATGCACACAATCGTTAATTACAAATTATGATAGCATATTTTATACAAAAGAAATAACTTTTTGCGATTAAATTTCTTATTTCCGATCGATTTACGGCAATTTTGACTTTTTTTCGAAATATTTTCAGAGTTTTCTCATATCCCGTTCCATCCTCTTTGAGGACGGCCAAATGCGAGTATTTGATGAGTGCATGATAAAAAAAAGAGCTGTCAAGTATTTTTCCTTTAAAACAGTTGCATTCACTTTTGAATTATGATAAATTAATCAAGTGTATGAATTGGAAAGAAGCTTTGCTTCTGTAACAGCAAAGGAGGAAAGAAAATGTCAAAAGAATGTTTCGTAACAGGACGTAAAAGCCGTTCAGGTAATAACCGTTCCCACGCTATGAACTACACTAAACGTACTTTCAAGCCTAACTTACAAAAAGTTCGTATCTTAGTCGATGGAAAACCTAAAAAAGTATGGGTTTCAGCTCGAGCTTTGAAATCTGGTAAAGTTGAAAGAGTATAAAAATATAGATGAGCCCCGGGACCATGCCATGATTCCAGCTCATCTTTTTTTATTGCAGTTTAAAAAATAAAGGAAAGAGGCCCCGGCAAAATCGCGGCTCCTTTCCTTTATTTGCATTTGTCAACACTTTGGATGACGGCCAAAAGACCTGATTCAAAAGAAAAGTGCATCTCAGCCTCTTCAAACTCATTGCTGACCAAAGCTACCGGATAATCGTAATCTTTTCCATTCAAAGGATAAGCTACTCCGGTCAGGGTCAATTTCTTGATTGGGGTCATGCCAATGAACGACAAATATTTTTTATCCGTTTCTTTTTCCAGCACATAACTGCCTGGCATGTAAAACCGCAAGGTATTATGCCGATCCATTAGGCTGATTTTGCCGTCCATCCCTTTCACGAGCGGATGGAACGCCAACCATAAATTGCTCATCAGATGGTCCAAACGCCCACCGAAGGCACCCAAAAGAATGATTTCCTCCGGCTTGAACGTTTGAATCGCATAGGCAATGGCAGCTTCAGTATCCGTTTCATCTTTTTGCGCCGGCAGAATGCGGCAGACGTGACTTTTCAGTTTGATGTTTTCCATTTCTGCTGAGCTAACGGAATCAAAATCACCGATGGCCGCATCGAAATGGGTAAGCAGTTCCGCAAGCGTCAACGCTCCCCTGTCCGCACCAATCAACCGATGGCTTTCCGAATAGCGGTGGACCAAGGCGGCGACATCCGTCTGGTCTCCGCCGACTACAATCACCACTTTCTCAGACCGCATTATGGCAAGCATCCTTCAATCGGCTGATGGCAGCTGCTGGATTTTCGTCGTCATAAATGTAGGAACCGGCTACGAATACATCCGCACCCGCCTGAATGCACTTGACGATCGTCTCATGTGTAATGCCGCCATCGACTTCGATTTCGTAATGATAGCCATGCTTTTCGCGCAAGGAAGCCAGCTCTTGGATTTTGTCCAGGGTGCTTTCGATGAAACCTTGGCCTCCGAAGCCCGGGTTGACGGTCATGACGAGCACCATATCGACATCGCCCAAAACAGGTTTGATGACGTCTACGCTTGTGCCCGGATTGATGACGACGCCCGCTGCAATGTTTTCATTTTTGATCATCTGGATCGCCCCATGGATGTGGGCAGTGGCTTCTGCATGAATCGTGATGATGTCGGCGCCGGCCCTGGCGAAGGCCGGGATCAGATTTTCGGGTGTGTTTACCATCAAATGGCAATCCAACGGTAATTTTGTGTGCGGACGGATTGCCTGAACAACATTTGGACCCAACGTCAAATTTGCGACGAATTGGCCGTCCATGGCATCGATGTGGATATAATCGGCGCCAGCTTGTTCGACCAACTTGACGTCCCGCTCTAAATTCGCGAAATCAGCACTTAATATGGATGGAGCAATTTTCATTTTCACACACACCTTATCTCTTATTTTTTTTTATGTACATCGGTTTGCGTCCGACGATTTCCTCATGGAACTGCAGATAGTGTTCGTACCTGTACGGGGCAACCTCTCCGGAGGCAACTGCCTCTTTCACCCGGCAATTCGGCTCATTGATGTGCATGCAACCGCCGAATCGGCATTGATCGCGTAGCGCTTCAAAATCCGGGAAAAAAGAAGGCAGATCGACCGCTTCAATGTCGATCAAGTCAATTGTGCTGAAACCGGGTGTATCGGCAATCAGAGCCTCCCCAACAGGATGCAACTCGACATGCCGCGTCGTATGGCGACCCCTACCCAAGGCGGTCGAAATTTCGCCTGTCAGCAAATCCAATTTGGGCATCAATTGATTCAACAATGTGGATTTCCCGGCACCGGATTGGCCCATAAACACAGCCATCCCTTTGCCCATGGTCGTAACCAACTCCTCCAAAGAGGAAGCTCCCTCGGGATAATCCGATAAAATCATCGTGTATCCGATCGATTCATAGTAAGTTTTGTACTGAAGCATATCCTTCTTGGCTTTTTCATCCAACAGATCTATTTTTGTAACGTAGATGATGGGACTGATGTTGTTTGCTTCCAGGTAAACCAAGAAACGATCCACCAAATAGGAAGAAAAATCGGGTTCGATCGCCGACATCACAATGACGCCAAAATCGACATTCGCCACAGTCGGACGAATCAATTCATTTTTCCTTGGGTAGATGTCCAACAGAACACCCTCCGTTAAGTTGTCACTTTCGAAATCGACAAAATCCCCAATAAGCGGAGCCATGTTTTTCACGCGGAAGTTCCCTCTTCCTCTCGTCTGATACGTTTGACCGTCCACATATATATAATAAAATCCGCTTATTGCTTTCCTGACTTGTCCTTTTTGCAAATCGACAACGCCTCCTAGTTTAGTTCTTTCTCTCTATTCTACACTGTTCTACAAAAAAATGACAAACCATTTTGATGTTTGTCATTTTTGTAGCCTATATATTTCTATTGTTTAAGTTCCGAAGCTTCGTTGATGACTTCGCCATCTCTTTCGATCCGGTAAGAAGCTGAGTTGCCTTCCAGAATACGGAAATTCAATGTCACGACCTCATCCGCTGCTATATCGAACTCACGGAAAACGTCACTGAGGACATGATCTTCGTCCTGCACATAAATGACGATGTGGTTGGGTTCGTTGGTGGAACTACTGACGGCCGCATTGCTGTTGGCATTTTCGCTGCCTTGACTGTTGCTGCTCTCAGAAGCGGGTTGCGGTGCGGCTGCCGCGAGATAGGGAATCGTGATGGTACGGCTGAAGGAAACCACTTGCGGCTCTTCAGGACCTATCGAAATCACCACATTCAAGGCATCCCCAGATACAAATGGAGACCCGCCTGCAAGACTTTGGCTTACGACCAAGCCTGCTGCAATCGTATCTGAATAAGCTTCAGTGACCGTCAACGCGAGCCCGTATTGTCCTGCATAATCCTCGACGCTCTTTCTCGTATATCCCGATAGATCGCGCATAGTATAGGATTCATTTCCGTCACTCACCAGAAATGACAGCGTAGTTTCGCTTGGTTTCACTTCCGCGCCAGGCTCTAAGCTCTGGCTGATGATGTCGCCTTCAGCGACTTCGCTGCTGAATTCATGTGTCCTTTCGATCGTAAAGCCTTCTTTACGCAAGTCTTCCAGAACACTGTCATATTCTTGCCCTTCATAGTCGAGAAGCGTGAACAATTCCTCGCCCAGACTGATGACCAGGTCGATTTCATCACCGGCTTTAACGGATGCACCGATTTTCGGCGACGTTTCAATGACAGCATCTTCTTCGACTTCATCGCTGTATTCTTCCGTTATATTCCCCAATACCAATCCCGCATCTTCCAATGCAAGCCGTGCACTGGCTTGATCCATATCGGACACATCCGGCACAGTCACTGCATCTGCTTCCTGGTTATTGTAAAAGAAGAAGAAAAAGCTGGCAATCAGACTCAGCAGCAACACCACGAAGAGAACGAATGTCCATTTCTTTCGTTTTTTCTTGCCTCCAGCGACCTCCCGCCCTGATTCGTATTCGTGGATCGGTTCAGCTTTCACGGTTGTTGGAGGTGAAACAATCGTTTTATCGCTGTCCGCTTTGGCTACGACTTCAGCTGATAAAGGTGTGAGTACTTTTGTTTCCTGCAACAGCGACACTGGCATAAAAGGTGCTTCGTGCAAGCGCTCCTCATTCAAGCAAGTATCGAGATCCGCCATCATTTCTTCACAGGTGGCGTAACGATCTAGAGGTTCTTTCGCCGTGGCCTTCATGATGACATTTTCCAAACTTTGAGGGATCTCCGGATGATTCTTCCGAATGAAAGGCATCGGTTCCTGAAAATGCTTCAGGGCGACGCTGACAGCTGATTCTCCATCGAATGGGACCGCCCCGCTAAGTAATTCGTACAGGACAACTCCTAAAGCGTAGATGTCTGATTTTGAAGTGGCCATACTTCCTCTGGCTTGCTCTGGAGACAAGTAATGGACGGAGCCCAATAGCGTATTCGTCTGGGTGATCGATGTTTCCGATAGTGCAACAGCAATTCCGAAATCGGTAATTTTGATGCGGTCCTGATTATCGATCAGAATATTTTGTGGTTTGATGTCCCTATGGATGATCCGATTTTTGTGGGCCAACGCCACAGCCGACAAAACTTGGTGCATGATATGGATCGACTTCTCCGGCGAAACCCTGCCTTGAATGTCGATATATTTTTTCAAATCCGTGCCATCGATGAATTCCATCACGATGTATTGCACTTCATCTTCTTCATCCACATCATATACACCTACGATGTTCGGATGGATCAATTGTGTGGCTGAGAGGGCTTCACGCTGAAAACGGCGCAGGGCATCCTTATTGTCACGGAAGTCAAAACGCAACACTTTGATGGCGACCGGACGATCTAAAATCAGATCATGGCCCAGATAAACGTTCGCCATCCCGCCGCTTCCGATATGACGGACGATTTTATAGCGCCCGCCTAATTTCTTTCCTGCCTCCACATCGGTTCCCCCTCTCTATCAGTAAAATCAGCCAAAAGTACTGTGATGTTGTCCAAGCCGCCAGCCGCATTCGCTTTATCGACCAAAGAAAGGACTTTTTCTTCAAGCGGAAGCCATTCCTTCAGCATCTGGGCAATTTCTTCATCATCCATCATGTTGGTCAAGCCATCGGAACAAAGAAGCAACAAATCACCCTGCACAAGCGGCATGGCCATGATATCGATATCCAGTTTCCTGGAAACACCCAAGGAACGCGTCAAAATGTTCTTTCTTGGATGATGCTGCGCTTCTTCCGGGGTTATTTCCCCTGACTTGATGAATTCATTCACCAAGGAATGGTCTTCCGTGATTTGACGGAGTTTATAATTTCTGTAGACATAAGCCCGACTGTCGCCGATATTGGCAATAATGATTTCCTTGCCTACGATGGCCGCAGCCACCAAGGTCGTCCCCATTCCATCCAGGTCACTGTAATCCAATGATTTTTGAAAAACCAGATCATTGACGCGCTGGATGTTGGCGATCAGCCAACGGGACAATTCTTCGCTGTTCGTGAAACGGGATCCCTTCCAAGCTGCACCCAGGTGGGATACCCCCATTTCGCTGGCGACATCACCAGCCTTATGGCCACCCATGCCATCGCATACGATCATGAGCGATTGCTGGGCTTCATTCACGAAATAACTTACATAATCTTGATTGATTGCTCTATTTTTGCCTCTATCACTTTTGAAGGCTATCTGCATTCTTTCCCCTCAATTCTTTCTTAATCATTTACCTTTTTACCATACAGCTGATGAAGAATCCATCAGTTCCATAATCATGCGGATATATCTGCACAAATCCTTCAGGAGTGAAAGATTTTTTATCCAAAGAATCGGAGTGTATCGGGACGATTGCAAATTCGGCATGATTTTCAATGAATGTCTGGACAGTCATTTGATTCTCTTCTTTAGTTAGTGTACATGTACTGTATACCAAACGTCCACCTTTTTTTAACAGGGAACTGACGGAGTCCAGTATCAAAAGTTGCTCTTGATGCAAGTCCAAAAAGTCCTGCATATTTTTCACATATTTGATTTCCGGCTTTCTGCGCATCAAACCCAACCCAGAACAGGGTGCATCCACGAAGATGGCATCAAAGGACTCCGGTGCAAATACTGTGCCTGCTTCTTTGGCATCCATCACGCGGGTTTCGATGCGATCGGCTACGTGCAGACGCTCGGCATTTTGGTTGATTAGGCTTATCTTGTGCTCATACATATCCAAGGCGATGACTTTGCCGTTTTCCGAAGCCGAGAGATAACTGGCCATGTGCGTCGTCTTCCCACCCGGTGCGGCACAACTGTCCAAAACCAGAAAATCCTTTTCCAGCTCTCCTACCGGCGCGACCAACTGGCTCGATTCGTCCTGAATCGTAAGGATGCCCTCTTTGAACAGCGGGGAGTCAACGATTTTCCCGCCGTGAATCCGGATGCCCGAAGCTGAAATCGGACTTGGGACCACATCGAAACCATCTGCTTGCAACAGCGCAATCGCCTCTTCCCGGGACATTGCCTGCGACTGCAATCGAACCGATACGAAGGGATCTTCCAATAAGGAAAACGCCATTTTTTCGGTTTCCTCGATGCCGATTTTTTCGATGAAATAGGCGACAAGCCATTTCGGCATGCTCGCCCCTACACTGATGCGTTTCTTAGCGTTGCTGATCGTTTTCCAGTCCCGCAGCCCATTCCGCTGCACATTCCGCAGGACGCCATTCACATAACTGGCGATGCCCGTATGGCCTTTAGCTTTCGCTATCTCAGCCGCATCGAAAAGGACGGCATGATCCGGAACCTTCGTCAAATAGACCATCTGATAAGCAGAGACGCGCAATAAATTAGTCACCCAAGAAAGTTGTTTTTTGGGATCCTTGATGTATGCCGAAAGGCCATAATCCAAAGTCATTTTTCGCTGGATGACACCATAGACGATTTCAGTCAACAAGCCGGCATCTTTCGGTGATAATTTCTCGGCTTGGATGACTTTGTTCAGCAGCAGATTGGAATACGCGCCTTCATTCTCTACGCTTTCCAATATATCGACAGCCAGATAACGGACTGTGTGCTTGATTTTGTTTTTGAGTTTATTGTCCATCCGTTTCGAACCTTGTACCTTCTTGGATTTCGCAGGCGCTGCCCCGCAAGTAGTCCGCCGCTGACATGCGTTTTTTCCCGGCAGGTTGGAGTTCCGTCATTTTGAAGACAGTGCGCTCCCCGCATGCCACATACAGAGCTTCCTTGTCTGTTGCAAACACCGTGCCGGGTTCATCAGCAGTGGTCAGCTCGACAGCCTGTCCAGCCCATACTTTGATCCTTTGCCCGTCCAAGAGCGTGTGCGCCACTGGCCACGGACGCATGCCTCGGACTTGGCAAGCCACTTGTGCGGCCGTTTCGGACCAATCGATGCGTTCCTCTTCGCGCTTGATGTTCGGCGAAAAGGTGGCTACGGACTCATCCTGTTCTGCTGCCACGAGTTTGCCTTGGAAAAATTCAGGCAATGTTTCGATCAAAAGATTTTTGCCCAATTCGCTCAACTTCAAGAACATCGTTCCGACATCATCTGCCTCGGTGATGGGTATGGCTTCCTGCGCCAACACAGCCCCGGCATCCATTTTTTTCTCCATGTACATGATGGAGACTCCTGTTTCTTTTTCCCCATTGATGATGGCGTAATGGACAGGAGCGCCCCCGCGATATTTCGGCAACAAAGAAGCATGCACATTGATGGAGCGGAAACGGGGAGCGTTCAGCAGCTTGACCGGCAGGAATTGTCCATAGGCCGCTGTCACAATCAGATCCGGCTCCAAGGCAATCAGTTCAGCCATTTCTGGTGAACCGGAAATTTTTTCCGGCTGATAGACCGGCAGACCATGCTTCAATGCGGCTTCCTTCACTGGGGAAGGCGTCAACAGTTTCTTTCTGCCAACCGGACGGTCCGGTTGTGTGACAACTGCGATCACATCATAATCATGCTGCAATAAAGCCTCTAAAATGGGCACTGAAAATTCCGGGGTGCCCATAAAAATGATTTTTTTCATTTATATACCTCCTAGAAGAAATTGACCGGTTCTGAATCGATCGAAATGTAGAGACCACGTGCATTTTCTTTTTGTGACTCATCCAATATCTGTTTCAATGCCGGATGTAGTTTGGTTTCCTGTTTGTATTTCACTAATATCTGAAAATAATAGCGATTGTTCACTCTCGCGATGGACCCTTTGGATGGCCCGAGCATGATCGTGTCAGCCTCAAGCTTTTTTTGAAGGATTTCATGGATTTCATAAATTTTCTTCTGGGCTTTTTTTTCGTCAGGGTTGCTTACCGTTATGAGCGCGGTATAAAAATAAGGCGGATAACCCGCTTTATGCCGCAGCGCCATCTCGGTACGGTAAAAGCCTTCGTAATTGTGCTGTTGGGCAAAAAGGATGGCGTAATGATCCGGATTATAGGATTGCACGACCACCTCCCCGGACAACTCCGCACGACCTGCGCGGCCACTGACTTGGGTCAGCAGCTGGAACGTCCTTTCCGAAGAGCGGAAATCCGGCAGCCCCAATGAAGTATCGGCATTGATGACGCCGACCAACGTGATGTTGGGAAAGTCCAATCCTTTTGCGATCATCTGTGTGCCCAGCAGGATGTCGGCCTCTCCTTTTCCGAATGCAGACAGGATAGCTTCATGGCCGCCTTTCTTACGGGTGGTATCCACATCCATACGCAAAATGCGTGCATCCGGGAAGAGCGCCTGCAGTTCTTCCTCGATTTTTTGGGTTCCCGTTCCGTAATAACGGAAATTGTGTCCCTTGCATTTGGGACAAGTATTGGGTATTTCTTCTTCATGGCCGCAGTAATGGCACTTCATCGTTTTGCTGTCCATATGCAAAGTCAGACTGATGTCGCAATTCGGGCACTCGAGGACGAAACCGCAATCCCGGCACATGATAAAAGAGGAATAGCCTCTTTTGTTCAGCATCAGCACAATTTGCTGTTTCTTCTGAAGACGGTCCGTGATTTTTTCCTGCAGGACCATGGAAAAACTGCTGCGGTTGTTCGCTTTGAATTCATCACGCATATCGACAATTTCGACTTGGGGCAGCGCGCGTTGATTGAAGCGTCCTTTCAATTCGACCAATGTGTAGACTTTTTTTTGTGCCCTGGCCCGCGACTCCAGCGAAGGCGTCGCGCTTCCCAGGACAACCGGGCAATGGTTATGCTGCCCGCGCCAAATCGCTATATTCCGGGCATGATACTTCGGATTTTCGTCCTGTTTGTAGGTGCTCTCGTGCTCTTCATCCATAATGATGATGCCGATATTTTCAACCGGAGCAAAAATGGAAGAACGCGCGCCAACTACGACATCGGCGTCGCCGCGGTGGATTTTGCGCCACTCGTCGTATTTCTCCCCCGACGACAACGCACTGTGCATCACTGCCACGCGGTCTCCAAAACGGCTCTTGAAGTGGTTGACCATCTGCGGAGTCAAAGCGATTTCGGGGACGAGCATCAAGGCAGTCTTGCCTTGTTTGATCACTTCAGCGATCAATTGAAGGTAGACTTCGGTCTTTCCGCTTCCAGTAACGCCTTGCAGCAGAAAAACCGCATGCCGTTCTTCCTTGATGCTGGCACCGATCGTCTGAAAAGCTACCATTTGTTCATCCGAAAGGGGCATCGCTTCCGTTTTTTTGAACAGCCTATCCTTAAAAGGATCCCGGAGTATTTCCCGGTCCGCTGCTTTTAACCATCCCTTTTCCACTCCGTTCCGGATCGTGCCTGAAGCGATATCGAATTGGTCCTTGTATTCCTTGGACGTCAACGGTGTTCCGTTCATGGACATGATTGCCGCCAACAAGGCTTGCTGTTGCTTGGCCGATTTTTTCAGGCTGCGGTATGCGTCTTCCAGACTATCCATTTCCAGATCGGAATAATAAACCTGCACCATTTTTGCTTTCGCCTGGTTTTTGAGGATGTAATTGACTTCAATCTTCCCGGCTCGCTTCAATTCGATCAGTTGCGGCAAAATGCCTTGATCGACGGCATTTTCCCAACTCATTTTGCTTTTCCCTTGAAAAAGTCCGTAGAAAGTCTCCTCATCCAATTCATCGACAATCTCTATTTCTTTTTCGTACTTCGCCTTCATCAAAGGCGGCAACATTGTCTGGTAACAATGGATCCGATAGGCATAAACGGTTTCCGCCATTTCCTCGCCCAACAGAAGCAGCTCTTCGGTCAAAGCCGGCTCGATATCCAAAGGTTGGATTATTTCCTTCAGTTCCCCTTCAAAATCGGTATAATCAGAAATTTCCGTTATGAACCCTTGGATGATGCGTTTGTTGAAAGGCACCTCAACGCGCATGCCTTTGCCTAATTTGTGCTCCATAGCAGGAGGGATCGCATAATCAAAGGGACGATTGGTCTGCATTGCAGGTATATCGACAATCACTTTTGCAATTTGCAAATAAAGCCCTCCCCTTCTTTTTCTAACAACTATATTACTAAATTATGCCGATAAAGTCTTGTCGGAGTTTTCGGCATCAAAAAAATAAAACTACTGATTTTGAAGTTCAAAAACAGTAGTCTTTTTTCATTCCTATTCTGTTATCTTTCAGGGATGATGGATTTCGGATCGATTTCCAATTCGCCGGCAACTACTTCTTCCAGCGCACGTCCGACATTCTTGAATGACTGGTAAGTGTCCAATAAAGGTTCGGAGCGATCATGTAATTGGTGCGCTCTTTTGCTTGAAAGAATGACCATTGAATATTTTGAATCCACTTGCTCCAACAATTTATCGATCGAAGGATATAACATCATAATATTTTACTCCCTTTCATCCGCACAGATGGTATCCAGAATCCGTGAAACTTTCAAGTGTTCGCTTTGGATGATGCCAAGCACTTTCTGTACCGCATTCTCTACTGTGTCGTTTTCTACCGCATAATCATAATAACGCATCAAACTGAGCTCTTCAATAGCCTTTTCCATTCTTTGCTTGATGATCGGAGACTCATCCGTACCGCGATTTACGATCCGTGATTCCAGTTCCGTCATATCAGGAGGCGTCAAGAAGATGAATATCCCTTCAGGCATCCGTTCCTTCACTTGCATGGCACCTTGAACTTCGATCTCCAGAAAAATATCTTTTCCCGTGTCCAACGTTCTTCTTACATAGTCGATTGGCGTACCATAGTAATTACCTACATACTCGGTATATTCCAACAGTTCATTATCGGCGATCATTCTCTCGAATTCTTCTCTTTCCTTGAAGAAATAATCTTTGCCATCCACTTCCCCTTCGCGCGCTTTGCGGGTCGTAGCGGAAATTGAATATATGAACTCCCGTTCACCACGAGAAAAAATTGCTTGTCTCACAGTCCCTTTGCCTACTCCCGAAGGTCCGGATAAGACAATCAACAATCCTTTTTCTGTCATTTAATGCCCACCATCCAATTATATTTTTACAGCATCGTACAGCCTAATGCGGCGTTCTGTTTATTATTTCATAGTTTAACACAATTTCGTCAAGGTTAAAACCTTTACTGGAGTCTTCCGCCAACATTTTGTTAGTTACCGTTTTCAGCGACGGAAAGACAAAAAAGAACAAGACAAGGATATCCCTGTCTTGTTCTGCGGCATCATGAAGCGCCCATGTCTTTGACTTTCATCATTCTGACAATGCTGGATCGCTCGTTCTCCTCGAGTTTCATTTGAATGTAACGGATCGTCTCCTGCAACTGCGGAATCATTTTGTATTCCAATGCATTTACGCGCCTTCTTGTCTTTTCGATCTCATCGGCAAGAAGTTGGCAGGTTTTTTCGATTTCCGATAATTTAAGCAATTTTGGAAGGATATCTTCGATCTTTTTGATCGCATCATCCAGTTCACCGTTTGAGTTTACGTAGCCGTACTGCAAATCCGTTGATTTTTCGTCTTTGTTGGCTATCGAAAAGTTCATTTGGGGAACGACGACACTCATGATATTTTTTTCTTGGATGTCCAATTCAACCGCAGTAGCGGGTACGGCGAACAATTCTTCGATGAAAGCCTCATTCAGAAGCGACTTCGCTACCACGAAAGAACGCATGGAGGCGGTCAGTTCTTTTTCGACTTCGTCCCTCAGGAGGTTGTTTTCGCGGATAAGCAAGATGAATTGACGCATCAGTTCATCTTGCTTATCCTTCAGCAGTTTATGGCCACGGGTGGACAGCACCAGACGCGATTTCAAATTGGACAGTTCCATCCGGGTAGGCTTCACATTCAATCTAGCCATGGACGATCACTCTCCCTTCGGCATAAACTCATCGATCATATCGCTCTTGATTCTCTTAAGTTCGGTTACCGGCAAGATGGACAACAGTTCCCAACCCAAAGCCAAAGTCTCTTCGATCGTGCGGTTCGTATAGAATCCCTGATTGATGTATTCTTCTTCGAATCGTTTCGTGAACTGCACATACAGTTTGTCTGTCTTGGACAAGGCGGACTCCCCTAGGATGACGGCCAATTCTTTTGCCTGTTTTCCTTTTGCGTAAGCCGCAAACAGCTGGTTCATGGTCGGAGCATGGTCTTTTCTTGTCTTGCCTTCACCGGTACCTTTGTCCTTCAGACGGGAAAGCGAAGGCAGCACGTTGATCGGTGGCTTGAAGCCGGAGTTGTTCAACTCACGCGAAAGGATGATCTGGCCTTCAGTGATGTACCCGGTTAAATCAGGGATCGGATGCGTAATGTCATCCTCCGGCATGGAAAGGATCGGGATTTGAGTCACCGAGCCTTTTTTGCCGATGATGCGGCCTGCACGCTCATACAATGCGGCAAGGTTCGTGTACAAATACCCTGGATAACCACGGCGACCAGGTACTTCACGACGGGCTGCCGAAATTTCACGCAAAGCCTCACAATAGTTGGTCATGTCAGTCATGATGACCAGGACATGCATGTCCTTTTCGTAGGCCAAATATTCCGCGACCGTCAAAGCCATTTTGGGTGTGGCAATCCGTTCGATGGCCGGATCGTTCGCCAAGTTGATGAACATGACGGAGCGATCGATCGCCCCTGTCTTGCGGAAATCTTCCATGAAATATTCTTTTTCTTCAAAAGTGATTCCCATGGCTGCAAATACAACCGCAAATTTTTCATCGCTGTTCAAAACCGTCGCTTGACGGGCGATTTGTGCAGCTAATTCTTTATGCGGCAAACCTGAGCCGGAGAATACAGGAAGTTTCTGCCCTCTTACGAGTGTGTTCAGATGGTCGATGGCGGAAATACCTGTTTGGATGAACTCATCCGGATAGTCACGCGCTACAGGGTTGATTGCCTGTCCATTCACATCCAAGTTCATTTCCGGGATGATTTCCGGGCCGCCATCAATCGGATTGCCCATCCCATCGAACACACGGCCTACCATATCCTCAGAAACAGCTATGGAAAGTGGTTTTCCACGGAAACGGACTTTGGTGTCTTTGATGTTGATCCCGCTTGGGCCTTCAAAAATCTGCACCATCGCTTTATCTTTGCTGACTTCCAAAACTTGACCATGGCGGATTTCGCCGTTTTGCATTTGGATTTCAACCAATTCGTCGAATTTGACTCCCTCAATCTGCTCTACAATCATCAACGGGCCTACAACTTCGGTTACTGTTTTATATTCCTTAAGCATGGTGCGTCATCCCTCCTTCCGCAACGATTTCATGCAATCTTTGCTTCATGTCTGCCTTGATGTTTTTCATTTCGGCAAGGTCTTCTTCCCTGATATATTTACTTCTTGCGATCCGATCGCGCAATGCAACTGTGCCTTCGATGATTTCATTGAAGTACGCGCCTAAACGCATCGCTTCACGGGCTTCTGTTTCGAAGTCCAGAATCATGTCCAGCATCGCCAATTGCTTGTTGCGGGAAGTGTACGTATCGACATCATCGAAAGCGTTCTGTTGCAGATAGTCCTCACGCAACGATTCCGCGACCGCCATTGTCATGCGGTCTTTTTCGGACAAGGATTCGATACCGACCAAACGGACGATTTCTTCCAATTCCGATTCTTCCTGCAGAAGGTTCATCGCATGCTGAACCATTTCAGACCATTTCGTCTGTAAGGCATTATTCAGATATTCCCCGACTTCGGTATTGTAAAGGGAATAGGAAGTCAGCCAGTTCATGGATGGGAAATGTCTTTTTTGTGCCAACGTGGCATCCAGCGCCCAGAAAACTTTAACGACGCGCAATGTATTTTGGGTTACCGGTTCAGATGTGTCACCACCAGGAGGCGATACCGCTCCAATGGCCGTAATGCTTCCTTCACGATCTTCCGACCCTAAAGCCAATACTCGTCCTGCCCGTTCGTAATACTCTGCTACACGGCTTCCTAGGTAGGCTGGATAGCCTTCATCACCAGGCATCTCTTCCAGACGGCCCGACATTTCGCGCAAAGCTTCTGCCCAACGGGATGTCGAGTCAGCCATGATTGCTACACTGTAACCCATGTCACGGAAATATTCCGCGATCGTGATGCCTGTATAGATGGATGCTTCACGCGCCGCAACCGGCATGTTGGAGGTGTTGGCGATAAGGATCGTACGCTCCATCAATGATTCACCCGTATTCGGATCGATCAATTCCGGAAATTCATTCAATACGTCCGTCATTTCATTACCGCGTTCGCCGCAACCGACGTAAATTACGATATCCACATCACTGTATTTTGCGATTTGGTGCTGTACGACGGTTTTCCCTGCTCCGAAAGGTCCCGGAACAGCAGCTGCTCCACCTTTTGTGATCGGGAAGAACGTATCGATGACCCGTTGGCCGGTAACCATCGGCGTGTGCGGGTTCATTTTTTGCTTGAATGGACGTCCGCGACGGACTGGCCATCTTTGCAGCATAGTCAATTCTTTCGGGCCATCTTCCGTTTCGATGACATAGGCCGTGTCATCCAAGGTGTAGCTGCCATCCTGGATGGCAGTCAGCTTACCGGAGATGCCGTAAGGAACCATGATCCGGTGCTCGATGACTTTCGTCTCCTGCACGGTACCGACAATATCACCGGCTATGACGTGATCGCCGACTTTCTTCGTGGCTTTGAATTCCCAGACGTTTTCTCTCTTCAATGGTGGGATATCCGTCCCACGCACCAAATAGTTACTTTGAGTAATTTCACGGAACGTATGCAAAGGGCGCTGGATTCCGTCAAACATCTGCGACAGGATCCCTGGTCCCAATTCGACCGACAAAGCTTCCCCTGTTGTGATTACCGGTTCTCCAGGACCAATACCGGAAGTCTCCTCATAAACTTGAATGGATGCGACATCATTACGCATCTCGATGATTTCGCCGATCAATCCTAATTCGCCGACGCGGCAAATATCTTGGATGTTCGCTTCTTCCATTCCTTCCGCCATAACTAAAGGTCCGGAAACTTTTATTATATTTCCATTTTTCAAAAAAGTCCCCTCCAAATTATAAGATATTCTGTCCAACTGCTTTTTCCACATTCTCCTGAATGCGGCTTTTCCCGATATTCAACGTACCTTTATGGTTCGGAATCAGGATGATGGCTGGTTGGACACTGCTGTCATACCTGCGCACTGTATCAGGTATTTCTTTTGCCATTTCTTCCGTCAGATAAATGATCCCATAATTTTCCATCGCCAGGCGATCTACCGTTTCACGGGCAGTCTGGGCATTATGGCATGCAAATACTGCGAAGCCCAAAATCTTAAAAGGAAGGATGGAATCTTTGTCTCCCACAACTGCAATATTATGAGCCATATACAGGTCGCATCCTCTCTCTCAAAATTTGTTCATCTATCTGATTGTCTTTGCCAACCAAAATCAAGCGAATATTGGTGACTTCCTTCTCTTTGGCAAACAGATAACCCAACAAGGGAATCGGACCGAATGGTTGGTACAAGCCTTCTGCAATCAATTCATAGGTCAGTTCATCCACAAGTTTATCCAGCTTCTGTGTGTCCACTTCATTTGTTGTCTCGGAAATCATATTGGATAAGCGTGTACCGTATTCTTTGCTGAAATAATATTTGCGCATGACCGCGCCTGGTCCGTTGATCGATTCTTCAATTAAATCACGTTTCGAAATCGAACCTGAACTGGATAAGACCGTATAGAGAAAACCGCGGGGCTTATTTTGTTTCAGGCTTCGGATCATGGTCGAAAGGTTATAGAGGTCGATCATGCCATCCACCATTTTCGTGATGCTCGGATGTTGGAGCTTGTCGCTGATGGAACGCAGATGCCTGAAATAATAAGTGTCCATAAAGATAGTGGCTGCTTCGATGCGATGACCTTCATCGAAATCGCGGATCGCCTCTTGAACACCATCTATCAGAATCGGATGTTCGTCGTTGCCGTCGCCGGTTTCGACCAATTTCTTCAGACTGGCTATGGAATATTTACCGATAGGGATCAACAGCTGCTCCAAATCTTCACCCGAAAAACGTTGTTTCAACAACACTTTCAGGTTGTGATAGGTATAGCGCAACGCGAATAATTCCACAATCTCAGCAACCGGCGTGATGCTGAACAATTCCTTATAGACTTCCGCCAGATGTTTCATGAGAAAACCTTCGAAATTTTTGTTCACCAGTGTTTCTTTCTCGTCAAACTCATAACCGGTACCTTTCAGAACATCCAAGGCATCTTTTAAAGAAGAGGCTTTCAGCATCCGATCGTAATCCGCTTCCGCCAATAATTTTAATTCGTAGGTGCGAAGTATCGTATTGACGCCTTTGTAATCAATCTCTTGCATAGTGCCCCTCCTTTACTTTTCGTCTTGGAATGCTAAATTCGCCAGCTCTGCTGCGAAGTCGTTCTTTACATCTTCGATCAGATCATCGAAGCAATAGTTGTAGTCGACTCCACTTTCCTGAAGGATGAATCCGGCTTTATTCGGAATGGTCTCCTCAGAAATCTTGACAGCGGGATATTTGACCAACAGCTGTTGTAGCTCTTTCCCCTTAAAGTGAGCGACCGATTTTGCGCCCGGAACAATGCTGTAGGCTTTCGAATCGTCAGCTTGGGATAGCACCCCGTTCAGGAATTGCGCAAAATGGGTTTCATCCCACGTGTTCATTTTTTCTAAAGCTTGCTGGAAGACCGATTTCAGGATGACCTGTTTCTCTTTCAAAACAGCATTGCGCTCTTTATTCTTCAAGGTTTGTCGCTCACGATCAAAATCGTTGGCAACTTTTTTCAAAATGGCAGCTTTGCGCGCCTTTTGTTGTTCAACCAGAGTCAATCTGCTCTCTTCTATCTTTGCGACAGAAATTTTTTCAGCATCCTCTAGTTTGCTTTGTCCTTTTGCTTTTGTCTTATTCAGGATCTGTTCAGACAAGGATTGTAGATCTTTCACGCTTTCTCATCTCCTTACTTTTTCCTTAATTCTTGTGGAGCTTTTGAGAATTAAGCGTTCAATACCAACAAGAATGATGTAACGAATCCTAGGATTGCATACGTTTCAACCATGGCAGCATAGATGATCCCTTTTGTGTTGTGCTCTTCTCTCTTAGCCAAAATCTGCAGACCTGCTGTAGATACACGGCCTTGTGCGATACCTGAAGTCAAACCAGTGATTGCGATAGGCAGACCGGCCATCAGATAATACATTCCTTGTGCAACGGTCATTTCAGGAGACATTTGCAGATAAATCAGGAATCCGATAACGAAACCGTACAAACCTTGCGTACCGGGCAACAGTTGCAGAATCAATGATTTACCGAATTTTTCCGGTTGTTCCTTGATCAATGCAGCAGCGGCTTCACCACACATACCGACTCCTTTTGCCGAACCCGTTCCCGCCAATCCGACCGCCAAAGCGACGCCTAAAGCTGCGAACATCATGCCACCGTTGTTATCGATGAAATATTGTAACCATGTCATATTTTCCATTTTATAATTCCTCCAATAGTTAAGCTTCTTTTTTATTTTTTAAGTAAATGTATTTCTCTTCTGTCTTCAATGGGTCCAAGGCTCTTCCGCCACCTTCGTAAAACTTGCCGAAAAATTCGACAAAAGCTAGACGAGCGCCGTGCACATAGGCACTCAGCATGGACAAACCGAAGTTGATGGTGTGCAACAAAACAAACAATACAGCACCGATAGTGAATTTTGCCCAAACCGGCAAGAAATCAATGATCATGTTAAAAGCGACCGCAATACTGCCCCCGGATACCCCTAAAGCCATCAGGCGGGTATAACTGACTATGTCGCCGATATAACCGGTGATCCCATAAAGATTATATAATCCGGCACCTGCCCCCAACGCTTTGTTATCCGATGCCATAGCTGTAGCAAGCACGATCGCGACAGCGCTAGTGATGGCGACAGCTGCTCCGACGGTCACAAGGACTTGGCTCGGGAAAAGCATCTTCCCGAACAGGATGAAGATGAGACCCACAAAAATCCCCAACCAGCCAATACTGCCGGAAATCGCACCCAGCGGATCTTTGTCGCGCAAGGATAAATAAGTCTTGATGCCCAGACCGAACATAATCTGAACAACACCGAACACTACCGATATCAACAGAATCGTATTGGCGTCGTTGCTCGTTGACAAGAGCACAAACGGCAATTCGAGTCCGAAGAAAGAGCCGTAGACAAGTCCCCACAAGATGGATGGATAGGACAGAATGTGAAAGAACAGCAGATTGGTGCGCATGCTTTTGTTGAAGTTCAGGAACTTCAATGCCAGTAATGTTCCGATAAGGAGCAACAGACCGTATCCGACATCCGCAATCATCATTCCAAAGAACAAGAGATAGAAAGGTGTCAATAGTGGTGTGGGATCTATTTCATCATATTTCGGCAAACTGTACATGGCAGTGATATTCTCAAAAGGAGTGATCAACTTATTGTTCTTCAAAACGGTCGGAATGACTGAAACATCCGATCCATCTGCATCGTCAATCGTCAATGCGTATTCATTTTCCGACACAGTCTCAGTCAATGTCCGCTTGATTTCTTTGACTTTATCTTCTTCAAGCCATCCCTGGATGACAAAGAGATGTTTCTCGTTGACAAGCAATTGTTGGCTTTTGATCCGCTGCAGTTTTGCATAATGGAACTCGGACAGTAGCATTAACTGCCACTCTTCTGCTTTCATGTCGGAAAGATCTGCCAGCAACTGCTTGTGCGCTTCGCGGTTATCTTGAATGCGACTTTGAACATCCACCAATGCCTCTGCAGGCGGTAAATCATATTCATAAACTAGTGGTTGGAAGTGATTGCTGTCCAACAAAGCGTTTACATCCTTAATTTGTGACGGATCATAGAAAATCACCGCCCCATATGATTCTTTGTTCTGGAATATTTCTTCCGCATAGACCAGTGGATTGGAAGTCACATTGGTGATGTAATCATTGGTAAGCGTCTGAGGAATCGTGCCCACTTTGACCGCGACATGTTCAAACGTTCCCGACTCCGTAGGGTTGAATGACAATTTTTTCCATAAAAGCAGAAAATCCTCTTGTTCATACAGATGTTTCTTGCCTTCCTCGAGTTTCTTCTGTTCGGCCTTCAGACCCAACACTTTATCCAGAACAGTATCCGAAGAAAATTCGCTCACAGCTTTTTCTAACTCTTCCAAAGACAGAGATTGTCTCGGGGTTGTATACTGTTTGATCAAAGACTCCTTCTTCAGATATGACTGTAGGAAAGATAAGGCTTCCGTGACATTTTCGAGATAACTTTCAGTCTTCTTGATGTTTTGTTCAATTGACTCTCGTTCTTTAGGCGATAAGGTTTGCAAATTTTCTTTTGCGGCAGGCAAATCGATGACCTCTAAGCTCTGCAACGTTTGGATAGCCGTCAATAGCTGCTCTTTTTTTTCGTGAAAAGAAATGAGAGTAATTTTTTTCATTTTAGCGATTGCCATATTTCCTCATCACCTCCCCAATTACGGCATTCACAAGTTCTTCTTCTTTCGCTTCAAACCGAGTCTGCAACTTCTCGATTTCCGATTTTTCACTTTCTGCGGAAGCGTTCTTGAGAATTGCCAGTTGCTCTGATTTTTTCGCAAGTTCTTCGGATTGAAAAGTAGCTAATTCTTTTTCGATATTCCTTTTCATTTCGCCTATTTTATCTTGCGTGTTCTGTTCCAGTTTGCGCAGTTTGTTCTGATAATCCAATTCCAGATCAGTTGCTTCCTGCTCAATCTTTTTTACTTCATCAAATATTTGCATCTTTCATTCCACCTCCGTCCCTCATTTGATTCTCCTTCGGAAAAATAATCTTTTTTCCAATCAGTAATTTCATTATACAGTTAATGTAAAGGCCGTTCAAATCTAATTGAACGCCATTTTCAGCGTTTTCAACAACCACCGCAGTTTCATTAATAGGAAGAAACTTTCTCAAATTCTTTCAAAATATTAAAATGAACATTTTGTGAACAAAAATCCCCAAGAAGCTGGCATCAAATGCAAGCCCTCCTCGGGGAGTCTCTTTTGCGGCTTATTTTTTACGGTGATTCCTCCAAGCAATGAAAGTATCTTTTTTCCTCCTTCACAATTAATGTGTGGCCAACACGTTTTTTTCATGACTCTACTTTACTTGATAACGAGGGAATTTTGGGCCATTTGCAGCCGAAACGACAATACTGCAGGTTGAATTGCATGCCTACTGTCGTGAAATTTTGTTGAGCGCAAAATAAATAGCTTGCAAAAAAGAACAGATGTTCTTATAATAGGAATACAAGACAAACACACGTTCGGAGGAACCAACATGCAAAATTACATCTATCCGGTATCCAATAATAATCACACTCCTTCCAAAAAAACATATCTGCGCCCACTCTCATCCGTCCAATCCATTAATGAAGCCATTCTGGACAAAGTAATGCCGATTCATCAAGTTGTCCGTTTCGCTAATCAAGCCTTTGAAAACCACATCCCTGTGTATGTTGTGATCGAAGAAAAACATGGACCGAAATCATACACAAGAACATTGGTTTGGGGCATATTCAATTCCCGCGTAACCCCGAAAAGACAAGTCATGTTCACAACCGCTGACAAAAAAGTGACTTACCTGCTGAATATCAGTCAAATATTGGCAATCCAACTTGGTTAATTCTTATCAATCGATGGTATATTCATATATAAAAAGGAGTACAAGGCACCCGTCTTTGACGGCATGTCTTGTACTCCTTTATTCGTTTCAAGTACGCTTGAGGTCTAAAGTATCGGTGACAGCAATCTGGAAAAAGCTTGCTTGAATTTCCGACCCCTCGATTGTTTTGCGAAATAATCATGGGTTGCACGGATGCACTTTTCCTGGTCTTCATCAAAATTCGCGATCAATTCTTCAGCCACTTCACGATCATAAATAAAGGCATTGATTTCAAAATTCAGTTTGAAGCTGCGCACATCCATATTTGCCGTGCCTACCGATACAATTTCATCGTCGACCACCATCACCTTTGAATGCAGGAAACCGTTCTGATACATATAAACTTCGGCACCATACTCTATGATGTCTTTGGAAAAATATTCCGTTGCCCGATAGACGAAAGGATGATCCGGCTTCGAAGGGATCATGATTTTGACTCTTACACCGGATAAAGCCGCAATCTTGAGCATTTCATGCAGACTCTCGTCTGGTATAAAATAAGGTGTCTGTATATAGATTGATTCTTTCGCTTGGCTGATCATCTTCAGGAAACCCATTTTGATTGTCTGATCTTCATCATCCGGTCCACTTGCTACAATCTGCATGGCTGTATCGCCTTTTTTATCGGCAATCGGGAAATAGGCCTCTGCATAATCTTTTCGATTCTTAGGCTTAGCAACCGCATTCCAATCCATGAAGAAACGACTTTGAAGTGTCAGGACCGCATTGCCTTCTATTTTCATATGCGTATCCCGCCATTCGCCGAGTTCCCCTTTCCCCAGATACTCATCACCGATATTGAATCCCCCAAGATAAGCAACTTTCGCGTCAACCACCATTATTTTCCGATGGTTACGATAGTTCATCCGCAAATTGACGAAAGGTATTTTTGATCCAAAAAACACTTCCGTCTTTCCACCTAATTTTTCAAGGTTATTGAAAAATTTTGAATCATTCCCTCTGCAACCCATCGCGTCGTAAACGACAAGAACTTCCACTCCGGCTGCCGCCCTATCTTCCAATGCCGCCAGAATGCGTTTACCCAAATCATCTGAGCGAAAAGTGTAATAAAGCATGTGCACATGATCTTCAGCTTTGTAGATGTCCTGCACGAGCGCATCAAACACACCTTCACCCGTCTTGAATATTTCAAGTTTGTTCCCCTTAGTCAAAATGGATTCATCACTTTCCAGGAACAGGATAGCTGTTTTCTGTGCATAGTCGGTTTCGACCAAACCTTGCGCCAGATCTTCATCCTCCAACATCTCAATTTGGACCTTCGCCAACTGGGACATTCCCAAGCTTTTTTGCGTCCGCATATCATAGATGTTTTCTTTTGAAATCTTTTTGCCTATAAAGAGATAGATGATGAAGCCCACTACCGGCAGGAGGTTTAACGTCAGCAACCATGCCCAAGTGGCTGCGACATCTCTCTTTTCTTTAAAGACAGTGATGATTGCACCGATTGTATTTAAAATGATGATTGCTGTAAATATCATTGACCAAATACTCATATGACCACTCCAAATCAATAAAATGACAAAATATGTTACCCACTAATGATAGCACACGAGCCCATAAAAACAGAAAGACGAAGTCCGGATAATTAAAATCCGTCCTTCGCCTTCCATTTTTTAATCATTCAACAGTTTCGATTTTTCTTTTCTGCTCAGGAAACGGCTGCCTTTTGGGATGTACGCTTTAGGCGCGAATTTTGCGATCAACACCAGAACGACTGCGTTAAAGGCAAAAGTTGCCGCAAACGATAGCGCCTGTTCCGGAAGAAAATGCGCAAAGGCAGAAACACCAGCAGGAACTGCTTCCTCGCTTAGGAATATGTCCGAAATCAGTGCCCAAACAAAATAGACAAGCGTTCCGAAAAAGGATGCTGTCAATATATTCAAGGCGGCATTCGGAAAACGTTTATTGTTCAATGTGCGTTGCGTGAATTTCGCGAAAAAACCGGCGATGCCCACAAAAACGAACGGTGCCGCTTGGGTCAGGATATCTGCACCAACATCCGCTCCCTCTCCTTTGAGCGCAAATAAAGCAAGGCCAGTCAGTGTTCCTGAAACCAGTCCAAGCAATATTCCTCTGCGGAGAGAAATGAAAAGCAACGGCAACAAAACAAGCACAATAGTGTATTCTCCCAATGGAATGGCCACATATGCCAAGGCGATTGCGAGGACAGCAAACAGAGCTGCCTCGATCCAAGCCTTCATACTATTAGAACCCATAAAGATGAATCTCTCCTTTTCAACAACGATCCGTTTTATTGCCTTTACGGCAAACGGACATCAGCTCTTCTTCTGATAATTGGATGCTTCCATGATAATTGGTAAAATAACCGGTTTGCGCTTCGTCTTTTCAAAAAGATAACGACTCAACGAATCACGTATCTCTTGTTTTAACTTGGCCCAATCAAAGTCTTTTGTATGCAAATTATCTTCTACTACTTCCCTGACGATATTCGAACTTTCTTTGACAAGTTCTTCGCTCGCTTTCATATAGACGAAGCCACGCGAAACGATTTCCGGACCCGACAAAATTTTGTTCAATCTTCTGGAAATAGTCACAACAACAACATAGATGCCATCTTCCGACAACAGCTTGCGGTCGCGCAAGACTATGTTGCCGATATCGCCAACGCCGATACCATCGATCAGTACATTACCGGCTGGGACCTGTCCCGTCATATGCATACGGCCTTTTGCAAATTCGATGACGTCGCCTTTGCCTGGGATGAATATGTTTTTGAACGGAATACCGACTTCATTCGCCAACTGGGCATGTGCAGCCTGCATCCGGTACTCCCCTTGGACAGGCACGAAATACATAGGTCGAAGCAAATTGATCATCAATTTCAAATCGTTAGGCGAAGCGTGTCCGGATGCTTTGTACGTTCCCGATATTTCCCGCACGGATGCACCGGCTCGGTAAATTAAATTTTTGGTTTTTGCGACTGTTGTTTCCATCGCGGTCGAAGGTGTAGTCGTGATGTAAACCAAATCGCCTTCTTTAAGATTCACTTGTTTGTGTCTGCCTTTGGACATCCGCTGCAATGCTTCCAACGGTTCCCCGCTGTTGCCTGTTTCCAGTACCAAAACTTGACCATCTCGGTAATCATTGATGTTCTTTACATTTACAAGCAGATCAGGAGTCGGCAAGACTAGTTTTCCTAGTTTCATGGCAACATCGACAGTCTCAACCAAAGTCGGTCCTGTCAAAAAGATTTTACGGTTAGCTCGGAGTGCGACATCAAAAACTTGCTGAATGCGCAAAATATTGCTTGCCACACAGGATACAATGATTCGTCCTTCAGCATTGATGAAGGTATCAAGCATTTCTTCCTCAATCTTGCGGTCACTGACATTTTCCGTAGTTGACTCGGCATCTCCGGAATCGCTCAATAGCGCCAAAACTTTGCCTTCGCCGATATCCGTAATTTTGCCGTAATCAGTGCGATACATCGGAGATGCGCTTTGATCAAACTTGAAGTCACCGGTATAGACGACGCTGCCTTCTTCCGTCTTCACACAAATCCCTACAGAATCCGGGATCGTATGTGTAGTTCTGAAGAATCGGACGCTGGTATTTTCAAATTCAATTTCGGTGTTCTCGTCGATGACATGGTAATCCTCAAAGCCAGTAGCCAATCCGGTTGATTCAACCGCCAGTTTAGCCAGTGCAATCGTCAAACCAGTACCGAATACAGGTGCATCGATATTCTGCAATAAATAGGGCAATGCTCCTACAGCATCCGCATGTCCATGCGTCAAGAAAATACCCGCTATCTTATTTTTGTTTTCCTCCAGATACGTGAAATCAGGAATGACCACATCAATTCCCAACAATTCGTTTTCCGGATAGAGCAAACCGCAATCCAATACAAAAATTAAATCGTCCACTTCCACTAAATACATGTTTTTACCGCTTTCTCTCACACCTCCGAGAGAAATTATTCTTACTTTACTCATTGTACCACCTCTTATTTTTCAGCTTTCTATGCTGTTATCTATTTTGATCGTTTGAATGCCTTTCTCCGTATTATCGTCCCTGAAAATCAGCACTGCTGCTTTGCCGAACTGCCTTCAGGGTCTACAAGCGAATGCGTTTTCTTCACATTCGGCTAAACGTGACCGATATCCTCTCTGTTATATTATACATGATTATTGGCAAAATTGTAGCATTTGCTTCAGTTTCTGTTTTGGTTTTCTGAAAGTGAAAAAAAAAGGCCTCTCAAAAAGAACGGACCGGGAACGATGTTTAATCAAACACCCTTTTCGGTCCACCCTTTGACAGGTCCTGTCATATTCATTTTCTTCAGATGGTACGGACTACTTCATTTGCATTTAAAAATTCTAGAGAAGGCCCATTTCGATCATTTTTTCGGCGATCTGTACAGAATTCCAGGCAGCGCCCTTCAACAGGTTATCGGAAACAACCCACATATGGAAACCATTGTCGACATCCACATCCTTACGGATACGTCCGACAAATGTTTCATTCTTACCGACTGATTCGCGGGCGGTAGGATAGACTTGATTCGCTGTATCATCCTGAAGGACAACTCCTGGAGCATCTTTCAGCACTTCCCAGATATCTGCGACAGAAACATTTTTGTCGTCAACTTCAAAATAGACGGATTCCGAGTGTCCGGACATCACGGGGATGCGCACACAAGTTGCAGAAACTTTGATGTCCTTATCACCCATGATTTTTTTGGTTTCGTTGATCATTTTCCACTCTTCATACGTGTAGCCGCCTTCGCTGAACACATCAATTTGCGGTAAAGCGTTGAATGCAATCGGGAAATGCTTCTTATCGCCACCACAAGGTAAAATATTCGCAACTGGTTCTTCACCGTTCAGGACCGCTTGGGTTTGAGCTTTCAATTCTTCCAAAGCATGCAGGCCAGCTCCACTTACCGCTTGATACGTGGAAACGATGACGCGATCCAAACCAAATTTTTCGCGGATTGGTTGCAAAGCCACCACCATCTGAATAGTCGAGCAGTTCGGGTTAGCGATCAGCCCTTTGTGTTTGCGCAAGTCTTCCGGATTCACTTCCGGAACAACTAACGGCGTTTCCGGATCCATACGAAAAGCACTCGTATTGTCGATGACGATGGCTCCAGCTTTGATGGCTGCAGGGGAGAATTGTTTCGTGATGCCGCCCCCAGCGCTGAATAAGGCAATATCGATGCCTTCAAATGAGTCGTCGGTCGTTTCTTCAATCTCTAGTTCCTGTCCGCGGAAAGTCTTCACTTTGCCTGCAGACCGTTTAGAAGCCAACAACTTCAAACTTTTTATCGGAAAAGAAGCATTTTCCAACAAGCCCAGCATTTTTTCTCCGACAGCACCTGTAGCACCTACAATGGCAACATTATACTCTTTCATCATTGATCCCTCACTTATTCATTTTCTGTATTATCTATTTTTTAGGATTTGAACATCCTTCACTTAAGCATTTTACCATACTTTATTAGAATTTTTTAATCTATTTTTTAATTACAATAAAAAACATTCCTAGCAGAAACCCTGTCCGGGATCTCTGCTTGGAATGCTGAATGTTGACTATTTTATTGTTTTCGATGATTTCGCGGATTTTCTGGATAAGGTTTCTTAATCTAATCGGACTCTTCCGTCCTCTTGCAGTATGGATTCGATTTTTTTCTGGATCTCGTCCCTACTATGCACATTCGCATTTTCGCATTCGAATGCTTCATCCCCACAAACCATGCACGTTCTCGGTTCATAGCCTATTTCCATTCGCTGCACCTCGATCATCTTGCCTTCTTCCAGATAAAACACGCTGATCGTGAACAGCTGGCCGAGCAAACTGCCGTCTTCTATCATGATGGCGGCTTGCTTCACGGCAGTCGGATAGGTATCGACGACGACAAAGTATTCCGGACCCGTATCTAAGTCCATCAATTTTTCATAGGTGACTTTCCATTTATTTGTTTGAATCGCATTTTTTACTTCTTGGATGCCGATTTCGGAAATCTGTCTAACGATGGCATTATATTTGACTGGTCCAGGAATATTGCATTTAAGGGAAATCAAAGTCTGGTTTGCGTTCGTTTTGCTGATTTCTTCTTCAAAAAAGGCACGTTGTTCCCTTGAGGCCAACACTTCCTTGAGCGTCGGCATTTGACCTTGTGAGAAAATAGATTCAGGCAGCATTGCACTCATCCTTTACTGTTTTATTTTGTTCTCTGATGATACCATTATTTGTAACAAAATCTTACATGGAAGCTTCGCGATATCCACAATTTTAATATAAAAGAGTCTTGGAGGCGAAATTTGAGCCATTATTTGACTTTGCTGTCGATTGCACAGAGAGAATCATGAGGTCACAAAAATATTTAAAGCGCTTACAATAACGAAGACGATATACGCAGAGAATATATCCATAAAATGTTGCCGTAAAAATTTGTTTCTCTTTACACCATAATAACGCTTTTATGGAAAAAATTCATTGATTTAATATTAAAATCTATTATTAATCAATATTACTCTATTAGTCAGGATTATTAGAATAATTGGGAGCAGCTTTCTTTCGGGCACGGATCTTAACTACAATCAGCAAAAAAACAGCCATCGCCTTCTTTTGTGAAGGTTATGCCTGTTCTTTGCGTATAGTATTATTCTGTTATAAGCAGTTTACTTTTCTTCTTTAGTCAATAGTGCTTTACGGGACAGATTGATTCTGCCTTGTCTATCGACTTCAATGACTTTGACTTTGACTTTGTCGCCGATTGCTAAGACGTCTTCAACTTCTTTGACACGCTCGTTAGCCAATTCGGAGATATGGACCATGCCGTCTTTGCCTTTTGTGATTCCGACGAATGCACCGAATTTTTCGATACGTTTTACAGTACCTTCGTAGATTTCGCCGACCTTCACTTCATGCGTCAATTCTTCGATGATTTGTTTCGCGCGGGCAATCATCGCCGTATCAGCTGAAGCGATGCTCACGTTACCATCTTGATCGATGTCGATCTTCACGCCGGTTTCTTCGATGATGCTGTTGATTGTATCTCCGCCCTTACCGATGACGACTTTGATCTTATCAGGTTTGATTTGCATCATTTCGATCTTCGGAGCATATTGGGACAACTCTTCGCGAGGAGCTGCAATCGTGCTTGTCAACTCAGCAAGGATTTCCATACGCGCTTTTTTCGCTTGCATCAACGCTTCAGTCAGGATTTGTTCGGTGATTCCTTGGATTTTGATGTCCATCTGCAGCGCAGTGATGCCTTCACTTGTACCGGCAACTTTGAAGTCCATGTCGCCCAAGTGGTCTTCAAGACCTTGGATGTCCGTCAAGACTGTGTAGTTTTCGCCTTCCATCACTAAGCCCATTGCGATACCCGCTACCGGTGCTTTGATCGGTACACCCGCATCCATCATTGCCAACGTGCTGGCGCAGATGCTTGCTTGTGAAGAGGAGCCATTGGATTCCAATACTTCCGAAACCAAACGGATTGTGTAAGGGAACTCGGATTCAGTCGGAATGACTTGTTTCAATGCACGTTCACCCAAAGCACCATGACCGATTTCACGGCGTCCAGGACTTCCTGCTCTGCCGGTGCTGCCGACCGAGAATTGTGGGAAGTTGTAATGGTGGATGAATCGTTTGCTGTCTACCAGGCCCAGGCCATCAATGATCTGATGTTCGCCCAGCGGAGCCAATGTACAAGTGGACAATGCTTGCGTCTGTCCACGCGTGAACAAGCCGGAACCATGTACGCGCGGCAACAACCCGATTTCTGAAGCCAATGAACGGATTTCGTCGATTTTACGGCCATCAGGACGGATTTTGTCGACTGTGATCAAACGGCGCACTTCGTCTTTTTCCATATCTTCCACGATTTGGCGGACTTCTTTGGAGATTTTTGCAAAGTTGGCGTCATCGAGATACTTTTCGTTGAAGAACACGATTGCTTCTGCTTTCACATCTTCAATAGCAGCTTCACGAGCCAATTTCTCTTCTGTCATGATGGCTGCCGTCATTTTTTCGCCATAAGCAGCGGTAACTTCAGCTACAAGTTCAGGATTCAAAGATAAAAGTTTGACTGTCATTTTTTCCTTGCCGATTTCGGCTACGATTTTATCTTGGAAATCGCATAATTCCTGGATCGCTTTGTGGCCGAACATCAATGCCCCAAGCATATCTTCTTCATTAACTATTGCTGCACTGCTCTCAACCATGTTGATGGCAATTCTCGAACCGGCAACTGTCAATTCGATATCGGATGCTTCATTCTGTGGAGCGGTTGGATTCAAAACATATTCGCCATCCACACGGCCAACATTCACTCCAGCGATCGGTCCAAAAAATGGAATGTCAGAAATCGCCAACGCCAAAGAGGAACCGAACATAGCAGCCATTTCAGGTGCGCAATCCTGTTCAACGGACATGACAACGTTTGTGATCTGCACTTCGTTGCGGAATCCTTCAGGGAACATCGGGCGGATCGGACGGTCGATCAAACGCGCCGTCAACGTTGCGTTTTCGCTTGGACGGCCCTCACGCTTGATGAATCCTCCAGGTATTTTACCGACTGAATACATTTTTTCTTCATAGTTTACAGTCAAAGGGAAGAAATCGGTATCTTTTGGTTCTCTTGAACCTACAGCAGCCGTCAATACGACAGTATCTCCGTATCTCACCAATACCGCACCGTTGGCTTGCTTAGCCAATTGGCCGATTTCGACTTGCAGCAAACGACCTGCCCAGTCCATTTGGAACACTTTTTTTTCTGACATGTTATCATTCTCCTTTTGCGATGCTTCCCATCTACCAACTACTAAACAAATGTCAACCTACTGATGCTGATAAGCTCACATTTGTATAGTAGCGGTCTGTAGAGCGGGAGCCTCATTCCATTATAGCTGATTGCTCAACATTTTTGCACTCATTGTCCAAAAAATCCCAAAAAATAAGCGAGATTCACAGTGGAATCTCGCTTCATATATCTTAGCCACGAAATTAACGACGTAAGCCTAATTTTTGGATTAGTTCACGGTAGCGGGGAACGTCTTTGTTACGCAAGTAAGCCAACAAATTACGACGGTGTCCAACTTTTTTCATTAAACCACGGTAAGAATGGTGGTCTTTTTTGTGAACGCGTGCGTGCTCGTTCAAGTGGTTGATTTCATACGTAAGAACTGCGATTTGCACTTCAGGGGATCCAGTATCTCCTTCGTGAATAGCGTATTCTTTGATGATTTCATTTTTAAGTTCTTTTGAAATTGCCATTTTTTTCACCTCTTTCATAAAGTTACCTTTAACTGAGTAAAACGTTGGTGATTCGCTTAACCAAGTTGAAGGTCGTATATATAATACATGGAACAGTTTAACGTAATTTCTTACCGATTGCAAGTGAAAATCGTTTTTTTATAAACCTTTGTATTCGGCTTTCAGCTCCAATACCATGTCACGGATTTCAGCAGCTTTTTCAAAATTGAGGGCTTTGGCTGCTTCCCGCATTTCCCTATCCAGTTGATCGAGCGCTTCGCGGCGTTGTTCCATCGTCATCGCTTTATAGATGCTCAACATGCTGACATCCCCTTCTGCATCATCAGGTGTATGCGAGATGCTGATGCGGTCACGGACTTCTTTGATGATTGTTTTCGGTGTGATGCCATGCTTAATGTTGTAGGCTTCCTGTGTCGCACGGCGCCTGTTCGTTTCAAATATGGCCCGCTCCATGGAATCCGTTATGCGGTCCGCATACATGATGACTTTCCCGTTCTCGTTCCTTGCTGCTCTTCCGATTGTCTGGACAAGCGAGCGCTCGCTCCGCAGGAAGCCTTCTTTGTCGGCATCCAAGATGGCGACAAGCGAAACCTCGGGAACATCCAACCCTTCCCGTAATAGGTTGATGCCGATCAGCACATCAAATTCTCCCAAACGAAGATTGCGGATGATTTCCGCGCGCTCCATCGTTTTGATTTCGCTGTGCAGATAATTCACTTTGATGCCGACTTCCTTCAGATAATCGGTCAAGTCTTCCGACATCTTCTTCGTCAAAGTGGTTATGAATACCCGTTCATTGCGTTCGACGCGCAAATTGATTTCGCTGATCAGATCATCGATCTGACCTTTGATCGGACGCACTTCCACAATCGGATCCAACAAGCCCGTCGGACGAATGATTTGTTGGGCAACATAAGGGCTTTGTTCATATTCGTAAGGGCCCGGTGTCGCTGAAATATATAGGATCTGGTTGACCCGTTCCTCGAATTCCTTCAACATCAACGGGCGATTATCCAAGGTGCTTGGCAGACGGAAGCCGTATGCCACTAGCTGTTCTTTCCGCGAGCGGTCACCGTTGTACATGCCGCGTATTTGCGACATCGTGATGTGCGACTCGTCGATGACTGTCAAATAATCATCCGGGAAAAAATCAAGCAGCGTGTACGGAGGCTCACCAGGAGCTCGCCCATCCATGTGTCTGGAATAGTTTTCGATTCCGTTGCAGTATCCCATTTCCATCAACATTTCCATGTCGTAGTTGGTGCGCTGTTCCAAGCGTTGGGCTTCCAGCAATTTGTTTTCTTCACGCAGCACTTTTAGACGATCTTTCAATTCTGCCCGAATCATGTCGACTGCATGCAAAGTCTTTTCTTCATTTGCCACGAAGTGAGTGGCCGGGAAAATGGGAAAATGTTCGACGTCGTTCTTGATTTCTCCGGTCAGCACATCGACTTCCCTGATCCTATCGATCTCATCCCCAAAAAATTCCACACGGATGGCCTCGTTGTCGCGTGATGCCAGAAAAATTTCGACCACATCTCCGCGCACACGGAACGAGCCGCGCCGAAAATCGATATCATTGCGTTCAAACTGCATTTCCACCAACCGGCGCAGCAGTTCATTGCGTTCCATCTCCATCCCTTGCCGCAACGATAAGGTATGCTCTTTATAGTCCAGTGGATTCACCAGACCATAGATGCAGGATACGGAAGCCACAACGATGACGTCCCGTCTTTCCAGCAAAGAACTGGTGGCGGAATGACGCAGTTTATCGATTTCATCATTTACGCTGGATTCTTTTTCTATATAAGTGTCACTGGAAGGGACATACGCTTCGGGTTGATAATAGTCATAGTAACTCACAAAATATTCGACGGCGTTATTCGGAAAAAATTCCTTCAATTCGCCGTACAATTGCCCTGCCAACGTTTTGTTATGTGCGATGACAAGCGTCGGCTTGTTTACTTCCTGAATGACGTTCGCTACCGTAAAAGTCTTACCGGTCCCAGTCGCGCCCAACAAGGTTTGCGCCCGTCTGCCCAGATTCAACCCGTCGACTAGTTCTTTGATGGCTTCCGGTTGATCACCGCTGGGCTGGTAGGGGGAAACTAATTCAAAATGATCTTTCATATGGATGATTCACCTCTTCACTTACTGTTGACATTATTCTACCACCCAAACATACTTTCGTACACTTTGGAGCTTTCGACATCGCCTGGCCCGATTTTGACCCAAAAATTTCAAAATTTGTATCTCAAAATTCCAGGTCGCTGGGATTAAAAAAGGAATCTCTTTCATTTTTTATTGCACAACCCTCCAAAATTATGTATAATATGGCATGTTGGCAAAACAGCCTAATAGTTATAGAAATAAGGAAAGAGGGGTGAACCCAATGCCAAATATCGATTCAGCAATCAAACGCGTTCGCACTAGCGAAAAAGCTAACCTAAAAAACAACGCTCAAAAGAGTGCTATGCGTTCAGCTATCAAAAAATTTGAAGCTGCAGTAGCAGAAGGCGCTGAAAATAGCGAAGAATTATTAAAGGCAGCAGTTAAATCTATCGATTCAGCAGCTTCTAAAAACTTAATTCATCAAAACAAAGCGTCTCGCGACATTTCTCGTTTAACTAAAAAATTAGCAAAATAATTTTTTGATTTAAGAGACTTCAAAACGTAAGGCCGAAGACAGACCAGCTTAGCTGGTCCGTCTTCGGCCTTTTTCGTGCGATTATTTTATTTTTTGGGGATTGCGTTTGCATAGCGGATCAGAAAAAGTTCGAATTGGATCTCCTTCAAGCCTTGCCCTGTCTTCATGTTGTATTCCGTCTCGACCAATCCCTGAAAAGCATCCCCCAGGACCTTTTCGGAAAGGTTCCTCACTTGTTGGAAAGCAAGTTTCACACGATAAGGATGGATCTTCAATACTTTGGTGATGTCGGTTTGTTGATAGCCATTTTTTGAAAGCAACTTCACTTGCAACAACAGCCGAAATTGTCCCAAGAGGATAGCGTTTATTTTGATTGGCTCCTCTTTTTGGAGCAACAGATCCCGATAAATCTGGATGGCCTGATACGTGTTCTTGTTCAGAACCTGCGTCACCAATTCAAAAATATTTTGTTCCAGATTACGCGGAATCAAGTCGATCACCATCTGTTGGGTGAGTTTCTTGTCTTCAGATCCGGCGAGAAACAGCTTAGGCAGCTCTCTCATTCCCCGCGACAGTTGATTTTCGATCCGCTCGAAAAATAATTCCAGTGCGTCGCGGTTCATCTGATAGCCTTCATTTTTTATCATGTCGCCTAAAAATTTGCGGGCATCCTTTTCCGCTAAAGGGGAAACATCCACAGTGACGGCCTTCTTAGCCAAGAGTTTCGACAATTTTTTTCTGCTGTCCAATTTTTCATAAGGCGCAAAAATAGCCAGAATTGTTGATGTCGAAGGGTTCTCCAGATAACTCTCCAGCCAATCAAGATCATGCTCCAGCCCATTTTTTGGTTTTTCGGCCGTCAAAAACAGCGGGTTTTCGACGATGACCAAACGTCTTTCCCCAAAAAACGGCAGCGACTCCGCATCTTCAAGAGCCCGATCCAACAGTGTCCCATCCATATTGAATATGCCTACATTCAGATCCTTGTCGGCTTCGTCAACCACCGTGTGCAGCAACAATTGCTTCGCTTCTTCTATAAAAAAATCTTCTTTGCCCAAAAATAAATAGACCGGCTGAAGCTGACCTTTTTTTATTTTGGACATTTCCGTTGTATAATTCACGTTTGGACCACCATTCATCATTTTTATTTTTTGTTCACCAAAATGGTTCGCCATTCGGTTTCCCTTGACCCAAACAGGAAGTGGATAGCGCCCTGTTGATCCGTACGAAATACAGGGATATTCCGCAATTTCAGACGTTCCAGTATTTCCGCATCCGGATGACCATACCGGTTCTGTTTCCCAGCGGATATCAAGGCCAATTTAGGTTGGACATGATCCAAGAAACTTTCCGAACTGGATGTCGCGCTCCCGTGATGACCTATTTTCAGGATATCGGTTTTCAAATCCGGATAATTGCGTATCAGCAAATCTTCCCCTTCTTCACCGAGATCGCCCGTGAACAGCCAGTCCAAACCGCCTATGCTTGTTTGGATGACCAATGAATCTTCATTTCCGCCTTCACCCGGAGATAACGGTGCCAGGATGTGAAAAATAAAATCAGCATCCATCTTTAAATCCATGTTCCCTAATACAGGGTAGAGACCCACTTGATGCTGACTTTGCAGTTCAAGGAGCACTGCTGCGAATGCCGCATTCCCTTCGGCTCCTTTAGGGAAATAAATCGCCTCGATCGGCAAGCCTTCGGCGAGTTCACGCAACGAACCGACATGATCCTGATCGGCATGCGTGAGAAAGACCCTGTCCAATTTTTTGACGCCTTCGGCTTTTATGATCGACACAAGCTTTTCGCCGGCGGTGGTCGCTGTTTCCCGGACTTGCCAGGCTTCTTTTTCAAAAGTCAGCATGCCGCCCGTATCTATCAGGACGGCCCGACGATGAAACGGCGTTATGATCAGAATGGCATCCCCCTGCCCCACATCAAGCATGACGACTTTTCCGGTAGGATTAAGTTGGTGGGCGAACGAAAACAAACCGACCGCAGCCACTAGGAAACAGAGCACACGGATATCCCTTTGTTTTTTTTCAACACTCAGCAAGATCAGCACCAAGGCGATCCAGACCAGCGCAAAATAAAAGGCGGGCGGTCTTCCTGTAACCAATGACGCAAAATCCAAATCCGCGGCTGCTCCAGCGAAGTTTTCCAGCAAGGTGAGCAACTTATCGGACACGGCGCAAAGCAATCCCAGCAACGGGGTTTCCGGGAAAAAAAGCACTGCAAAGAACAACAACCAAAACAGCGGAAAAAGCAACCAAGAAAAAAAGAACGAAAAGATCACATTCACAAAGACCCCGAGCCACGAGACCTCAAAAAAATGATAGGCGACGACCGGAAAGGATGCCAATGTCATCAGGGCCGTCAAGCAGATATCCTTCAACAGCCCATTCATTTTCCATTCCGCACTTGCTGGAGCCACGAAATACAATACCCCCGCCAGAAGATAGCTCAATTGAAAACTTGCCGAATAGATCAGCAGCGGATTATATAAAACAGCAATCATCAGAGTAAGCGCAAAGGCATCTTTCGCTTCAACCCGATGGCCGGTGTTTTTCCCCATCAAAAGGATAAAATGTGTACAGATAGCCCGGAAGACACCGATTCCCCACCCAGTCAACACACCATAAGCGATCAAAAACACAACCAACAGCTTATCCGTGGTCTCATGGCTGACTTTCATCCGCAGCAGGATAAAGCGCATCTGGGACAGCAACAGCTGGATATGCATTCCGGAGATGGAAAAAAGATGCACTAAACCGATCCCACGATAGGCATCCAAAGTATCCCCCGCGATAGCATGCGACTGATTGAATAACATGGTTTGAATGTAGTCGGTCGTCTGGACAGCAGGCAACTTTTCCAACATCAAAATGATGGATCTCCTGATGCTGCTGGGCCAGGACCAGAAAGAACGACCCTCGCTCCGGAGCTGCAGCGCTTCGATCGTGACGACCCAATGGATGCTTTTGGCATTCAGATAATCTTCAAAATCAAATTGGTACAGATTCCGCTCAGCTTCCGGCTCCTCCAAGCGGACTGTGGCAACGACCCACTGGGGAAATCGCTGTTGTTCCCAGTTGAACTTTTCTTCTTCCGTTTCGATCGTGTAGTAGAAATAAACTTTTTCTTCCTTGCCTTCCGATTGCAGCAAGGCTTCTCCTGTCAACAAATCACCGTTGATCCGCATGTCGTTCGGATCCAACTGCAGCGCAGCTGTTCCCATCGATTCCGCCTCCTGAGCAGTAAACTCAGACGCACCTGACCAATGGTGGATAAGCAAACTTAAAAGACTTGCGGTCACCACCGCGGCAGCAATGACGTTCAAAACCTTGGATTGCATAAAGAAAAGACGTGCCAAAATGGCAATGAGTATTACCCATGCAAAAAAATTGTTTTTGTCGAACCCGATAATCGTTATCGGGAAGACGAGCAAGGCAGGCAAAAGCAGGTAGCCTTTAATGGTCAGTCGTCATGATGACCACAACAAGCAGCAGAGCCATCATCTGATTGTTCTTTTCGTTTCAGTAATTGAGAAAAATAATCCGGATCGAGGGGGACTTGTTCATACGGAATGTCCATTGCATCCAAAAGATGGACGGCGTAAGAGTCATTATGATAGTCTTCCAAATAGTAGATTTTTTTGATACCGGCCTGCAAAATCATTTTCGTGCATTGCAGGCAAGGGAAATGTGTCACATATATTTCCGCTTTCTCGGTCTGGGCGCCGAATTTTGCGCACTGCAGGATTGCATTCATTTCCGCGTGGATGGTGCGGACACAATGCCCGTTCACGACGTAGCAGCCCTCATCGATGCAGTGGACGTCGCCGGAAACACTCCCGTTGTATCCTCCGGCAATGATGCGTTTGTCTCTGACGATTGTGGCACCGACCTCCAACCGTTTACAAGTGCTCCTCAGCGAGAGCAGCACGCTTTGTGCCATAAAATATTGATTCCAAGGAATTCTTTCCATGCAGTAACCTCCATCCATATATAAATTTAAGTATACAAGAGCCGCTCTCTTGATTCAATTTTATTTTGCTCCGACCACGATTAGATCTTTAAACCCCTCGAAGGTTTTTTCACCGATTCCTGAAACTTCCATTATTTCCTCGATCGTCTGGAAAGAGCCGTTCTCCTCACGGTACGCAATGATGAGCGCAGCTTTTTTTTCACCTATCCCGTTCAATGTCTGCAGCAACACCGCATCCGCCGTATTGATGTCCACTTTATCGGTTTCAGCCTCTTCATTTTCAGTTTCTTGTCCAGTCAGCGTGTTTTCCGGCGCCGCAATCGGACGATTGGCTTCTTCCCCGACCGCAGGGATATAGATCACCATCTGATCCGTCACGCGTTGGGACAGATTCACTGTGTCGGCATCAGCCGTTTCACTCAAGCCACCCGCCAAGTCGATTATGTCAATGACGCGCATATCAGCTTCAGCCTGGTATACACCTGGATTTTCTACGGCTCCTTTGATGTCGACGATGATGATTTCCTGGATTGGCTCCGACTCTTCCGGGTGCTCTGGCGGCTTGTTTGACTCAGCAGAGCTTGCTGCCAGATAGGTATCATCCAACTGCAGTTCCCCCGTGCCGGTTTCTGATGTATTGCCGTATATCAATCTACCTACTCCAAAGAGACCTCCAGCAAGAAATAAAAACAATACGGCAAATCTAATCACTTCCTGCTTATGGCAAGCAAACCATTCCCGAATAGCATCCAAGCTATCCCTCCTTTCGCATCCATTAATAACATACGCGAAAAGGCACAGAAATATTCAGCATTCCGAAAATATCTCTCCACTTGGCCAGCAAAATAAAAAGGTTAGGAAAGGAACCAGTGGCCCCTCTCCTAACCTTATGCAAATGTTTGGTTCATTCCGATATTTTTTTACCCTTGAATACGCTGTTCTTGAACTTCTGAAGGATAGCGGTGTTGATGTTGTCCGGCACCAAGGTGGATACATCCCCGCCGAACATCGCGACTTCTTTGATCAGGCTGGAGCTGAGGTAGCGATAATTTTCCGAAGAAAACAGAATCACCGTCTCCAGATCTGGAGCCTGCAGTTTGTTCATCGAGGCAATGCTGTGTTCATACTCGAAGTCCTTTACGTTTCGCACTCCGCGCAAAAGCGCGCACGCACCCACATCCCTTGCCATTTCGATCGTAAGCCCACCGGTATGGCGGATGACATGGACCTGTGGAAGGTCACGCAAAGCTTCGGAAACCAACTGAATTCTTTGTTCCCCGTCAAATAAAGATTGCTTGGATGTGTTGGTCGACACGGCAACAACGATTTCATCGAAAACAATGGCTGCGCGAGAAATCGTATCGATATGCCCGTTTGTCAAAGGGTCAAAACTCCCCGCAAATAGCGCTGTTTTTTTCATGGGATCAACCTTCCTGATTGTAGTCGAACATTTCGATAGCGATGGTTCCATAAACGGCACGCTTCCATTTTCCGTATGGCCCGATCTGTTCAGGCAAGGTGTTTTCTTTTGCCATTTCACAGACAAATACCGTTTCTTCGTTGACCAACTGCAAGGCGATCATTTCAGTGATATCAGCCACCGTTTTTTCTTCAGCATAAGGCGGATCAAGAAAAACCAAAGAAAATTGTGTGTTCGGATTTTCCGAGGCGAAGACACGAAGATTTTTTCGCGCATCCCCTGCATAAATAGTGAATTTTTCCTCTTCCTTCGTTACGGCGATGTTTTCCCTGATCGTATCAAGCGCTTTGCGGTTTTTTTCGAACATTACCGCTCTGTCGATCCCGCGGGAAACCGCTTCAATCGATAAACCACCGCTGCCCGCAAACATATCCAGGCTGATTCCGCTATCAAAGAACGGACCGATGATATTGAATAAGGATTCTTTGACCTTGTCGGTCGTCGGGCGTGTATTGCTGCCAGGAACGCTCTTTAATCTGCGGCCTTTGTATTCTCCTGCGATAACTCGCATCTGTCCTCACCTACAAACAAATATTTTTTATTTCGGTATGCATTCTAAAAAGAATAAGTCTTCGTTTCAAAAGCGGACACGTTGTATTCCGCTTCAGGATTACTGCGATCTTTCCTGTCAGGAAGTGCGTTCTTCAGGGTCATGTCGATTTCAGGACGATGAGACAATTCCACTTTCCGGACAAAATGCAGACTGTTCAATTTTTCTGCTGTGGCCTGCGCCTCTTCTTGATCGACGTACAATAAGACATATTTCATCCTATTGGAAACATAATGGATATAACCATATCTTTTCAAATTCTTGATCTGTCTCAAGGTATAAACCCAGACAACGATTCCCTGCCTTTTGGTCACTTCTAAGCTCATATGTTTACCCCCTACTGGAAATATGTATCTGACAAGCTGCAGGCATGTTTGAATCCCCTGATTGAAAAAATGGGTCCCCTGCAGAAACCAATATATTCGGTGAAATGGCATGCGCCAATCTCTCGGAAACTTTGTCCAAAAGCACTTGTAATTCACGTTCTGCTGCACGAAAGCGATAGACGGATTCATCCAAGTCCATGATTCTCTTCGCTTGGTAAACGCGTTGTTTGATTTCCGCATAATCCGGCGCAAAGTCAGGGTAGGCTTCCACCCGCTCGAATGCCTCTTTCGCTTCATTAAATGCCCTTATCTTAGCGTTAGCCTCTTCATTTTTTGCCAGTAGACGCTTCGTTTCCTTATAAGATGACATAATTTCTCCGCTACAAATTGCTTCCACAAGCCGGAACGTTTGGTCTTCCAACGCAAAGTACGCTTCATTTATGATCATCTGTTTCCCCTGCCTTGTGTGTTTTGATGATGTCTACTTTGTAGTATAGCTTGAAATAACGGGCGACTCAACCGTTTTTTATCGGTCTGCACACTCTATTCGCTCAAAAGGATCAATTGGTAATGTTCATTTCCTGCAACAGCGTAGCGCGTCAGATAGTCATCAAAAATGACATTATCCTCTTGCAACAGTTTCAGGAAGAGAGCGGGAACACTGTAACATTCATCGTCAAAGACAAAGCCAGTTCGCGCATCGGGGACAACTTCCGCTAATTTTTTATCGATACGTTGATCCGATAAAGTGAAGGCTGCCGTAAAGTCATTGATGCCTGCTTCACTCGGCATAAGGTCACCCGCAGCTGCAATCAACTCTTCAGATTCCTGGAACATCGTCAACCCTCTACGTTCCCGCAGTGCGCCTAATATGCTTTTGATTTGCAGGAGATTTTCCTCGTCCGCAGCAACGCTTCGTTCCCAGTCGTCACGTTCGATTTCATAGGTTGCTTCTGAGACGACAGAATAATATCCCAAATCCAGCAGCGCCTCATTCGAAAGGAAGTACATCCCATAAACCGTTTCTGTCACGTCGTCAAACAGCAAAATCACAAAGCTTCCGTTCTCGAACTGAATCAACGGCGTCAATTTTTTTTGCTTTTTAGATAATGCCAGTTCATAAGGCGTATCGTCGACAGTAAGCTGAAAGTTCCGTGCCAAGTAACCCTCATCGAGTACATTCTCATGGGTCATGCCAATCGTGTACATGCCCGTTTCGATTTTGTTTCCCAAAATATAGAGGGAGCGAATGATATCATCCTTGACACCGATTTGGATGTAGTCGACAGCATTTGTTCCGAATACCCACCACTCACTACCTCCATAGGCTTTGCCGATGCGAATCGGATCGCCATGCTTGGCCGTGTAGGCGGCAATGGGCTGACCGATGTAGGATTCATAACCCGTCACTGGCAAAGGATACCCTTCATTTTCATCAATGGAAGCTTGCTCGTTCCTCGCGATGCTTGCAGGCGGTGTGGTTCGTTCTCCATTGTCCACATAGAGAGGGAGCGTATAGGCAATAAAAGTGAACAAAATGAACAGTGACACTACTTTGATGGAAAATTTCATCCCTATCCCTCCTTGTGATTTTTGAACGTAAGATGGCAAAGAATACCACGATAAATCCTATTATACTCTATTTTTGCTTCATACGAAAAGCTTTCCGGCAGCTGCTGTTCGGAGGTACCCACAGATTGCGGAATCGAAGCCACCATTCAAAAAAAGAGCCGGTTTTCCGGCTCTTTTACTATGCTTATTTTGGTTGTTTGGAAATCTGATCGTTGATGTGCATATTGTTGACCAGACCGATCGATACGGCGGATACCAATAAGCTGGATCCCCCGTAGCTCACGAACGGAAAGGTGACTCCGGTCAAGGGCATAAGGCCGGTTGCACCACCCACATTGATGACTCCTTGAGCCAGGAACATAGTACCGATTCCGATACAGACCAGTTGGGCAAACGGATCTTTGATTTTGATCGCATTCTTAAAAATACGATAGACCATATAGAAAAACAGCACTAAAACGAATGCAACACCCACCAAGCCCAATTCTTCCCCGATGATGGACAATATGAAGTCGGTGTGGGGTTCCGGCAAATACCCGGACTTCTGGATACTTTCACCGATGCCTACACCGAAAAGGCCGCCCCTGCTTAAAGCGTAGTAAGAATTCACCACTTGGTAACCGGAATCCTGTATGTCGGCAAACGGATCGATGAATGATGTGATCCTTTCCATCTGGTAGGACTGGATGAATGGGATGCTGCTCCCGAGTGTTTTCACCATTACAATAATCAGCGCGTATGTCGCTCCGATTGCCCCAAAAATCATTACCCCATATTTGACCTTGACTCCACTGTGCAGGAACAACACGAGGCAGATGAAAGCAATGATGGCAGCCCCACCGAGATCGGGCTGTAAGAAGACCATTACCACTGCTGCCGCCGCTATTAGGAGCGGTTTCTTCATCGTATCGTAAAAAACAGCATTGATGCGGGATTGGTGTTTGGAAATGAACCAGGATAAGTAAAGGATAAGGTTCAATTTCATGAACTCGGCGGGTTGGAATCCGAAAGATCCAATGTAAATCCACCCGCGCGCCCCTTTTGTCGCCGTACCCGGCCAAAGTAAAAGGTAAGTCAAGATAACGAAAAGACCAAACAAAACATACGTAAGCAGCTTTTCATCTTTCAGCAGACGTTTTGAAAGAAATGAAACAAACAGCGCACCGAACAAACCCAGGACTGCGAATAACATTTGCCTGTAAAAGAAATGTTCCGAATTATTGTAATCCGTCATGGCACGATAACTGCTGGAACTGTAGACCATCAGTATTCCGAAACCTGACAGGATGATGTATGGGATCAGAAGACGCCAATCCATATAGGAGAATTTTTTCTTGATTGTATTTTTAATCATGTAGACAACTAAACCCCTTTGTCGGCGGAATCGTTTTTCGATTGATCAAAATAGTTCGTGTACATGGCGTTCAAAGAAGACTCCAAATCACTCAATATCTTGTGTCCTTCTTCTTTCGAGATGATCCCCAATTTCACGGCATAATCAACTTCACGGGAGAATCCGTACATTTGCGTATCCACCACATCCTCAAAGGCTGGACAGTTCGCAAAGCAGAGGTGTTCTTTTTGGCTATTGATTAATTTGTAGATCTTTTCAGCATCCTGCATCAAGATTTCCAAAGCAGTCGTTTTGTTGATGCTATCCATTTTAATTCCTCCCCTCAAAAGTTACTTCATTTAATCTCAAATTACCCCGCATTCTTTGCGGTTGACACAAAAAACGTATGGTCTTTCAAGTTTATTATACCAAATAAATAGGCTGACGCCTACCGCCATTCATCCCCTAGCGGATTGCGGAGAATGGTAGAGAAAAAGGCCCGAGGCAATGGTTGCCAAGGACCCTTTTTCAGAACTTACTGTCGGATTATTCTGCTTTTTTCTTGCGTTTAGCAGATTTTTCGCGCTCATTTTTGTCTAAGATTTGTTTACGCAGACGGACGCTTTCAGGCGTTACTTCGCAATATTCATCTTCTCCCATGAATTCAAGCGATTCTTCCAGCGTCAATGAACGTGGACGTTTAATCACGTTTGTAGAATCTTTATTTGCAGAACGGATATTTGTCATTTGTTTCGCTCTTGTGATGTTAACAGCGATGTCAGTGTCGCGGGCATTTTCGCCGACAATCATACCTTCGTAGATTTCCACACCAGGTTCGATGAAGATCGTTCCACGATCCTCTACGCCCATGATGCCGTAGGTTGTTGTTTTGCCTGTTTCAGTAGAGACAAGCGCGCCTTTGCTGCGTCCGCCGATTTTGCCTGGCAACTCTGGCAAGTACGCTTCAAACGTATGAGCCATGATACCATAGCCGCGTGTAATGGATAAGAATTCAGTAGAGTAACCGATCAGTCCACGTGATGGAACAAGGAAGATGATACGGACTTGGCCATTGCCACTGTTTTGCATATCTTGCATTTCAGCTTTGCGTTGGCTGATTGTTTCGATTACGGAACCCATGTATTCTTCAGGGGTGTCGATCTGAACACGTTCAAACGGCTCACATCTAACGCCATCAACTTCTCTGATGATAACTTCTGGACGGGATACTTGCAATTCGTAACCTTCACGACGCATGTTTTCAATCAGGATGGACAAGTGCAATTCGCCACGTCCGGAAACGATCCAAGCATCAGGAGAGTCGGTAGGATCAACACGCAAAGATACGTCCGTATGCAATTGTTTCATCAAACGCTCTTCGATTTTACGGGAAGTGACCCATTTACCTTCACGGCCTGCGAAAGGAGAGTTGTTTGTAAGGAAAGTCATTTGCAATGTAGGCTCGTCGATATGCAGAACCGGCAAAGCTTCACGGTGATCAACCGGAGTCACTGTTTCACCAACAAAGATATCTTCCATACCGGAAATGGCAATCAAATCGCCCGCTTTTGCTTCTTCGATTTCGATACGGTCCAAACCAAAGTAGCCGAACAGTTTTGATACACGGAAATTCTTGGATGTGCCGTCCAATTTAAGTAAGGATACTTGGTCCCCAACTTTGATTGTGCCACGGAATACGCGTCCGATACCGATACGGCCAACAAAGTCACTGTAGTCAAGTAAAGCTACTTGGAATTGCAATGGTTCAGCAGAGTTGTCGATTGGAGCTGGAATGTGTTCGATGATTGCATCAAAAACGTTATCCATTGTATCTTCTTGTTCAGTTGGATCATCTGACATGCTTGAAGTACCATGCATTGCAGAAGCATAGACAACCGGGAATTCCAATTGTTCGTCATCAGCGCCCAATTCGATGAATAATTCCAGAACTTCATCAACAACTTCAGCTGGTCTAGCAGTCGGTTTGTCGATTTTGTTTACTACGACAATAGGAATCAGTTTTTGCTCCAAGGCTTTTTTCAATACGAAACGCGTTTGCGGCATCGTACCTTCGTAAGCATCGACAACAAGCACTACACCATCAACCATACGCATGATACGTTCTACTTCTCCACCGAAATCCGCGTGGCCTGGTGTATCCATGATGTTGATGCGCGTACCTTTGTATTGTACGGCTGTATTTTTCGCCAAGATCGTGATTCCGCGTTCTTTTTCAAGATCGTTGGAGTCCATTGCACGTTCCATAAGCTCAGTTCTAGCGTTCAATGTATCCGATTGTTTCAACAATTCATCTACTAATGTTGTTTTACCATGGTCAACGTGGGCGATGATTGCAACATTACGAATATCTTTTCTAAATTCCATTTGTTGTTTTCCTCCAAAATTTTACTTGTTTTTCACTGCTGTTTGATATGCCAACTGCTACTGCCATTATATAGTCGATCACAATTCTGAATTTGAACTTCCCATCAGTTTTCGTTTGCGGAGTAGGTGAAAATCCGCTGAAAACTCATGAAGACAACTATCAACTTATCCAGTCTATCACCTCCGGAACCATTTGGAAAGAAAAAAGTTCAATGTAACGGCTTTCTTGGAAAAGTTATTCTTTCTGTTGTCCCTCCGCCTTCGATGCCCCTGGCCAGCACGGATTCAGGCCCCTGCCTTCTTTATGGATTTATCCGCAAAAAGAGACATAATCCAGAATGATTATGTCTCTGATTTTTTGATTGGTTCCTACATGTTTTTGATGACCAGTTCCGCGAATCCGGAGCAGCTTACTTTTTGAGCAGCTTCGTCCTTCATCAGATAATAAAAATCGCGTGTGACCGTTTTGTTCGCTATCGTCTTTTCGATTCCACGAGTAATCAAGTCGCTGACTTCATTCCAGCCGATGTAATCGAACAACATAGCGCCTGACAACAACACCGACGAAGGATTCAATTCGTCCAAACCGGCATATTCCGGTGCAGTACCGTGTGTAGCTTCGAAAATGGCATGCCCAGTGTCCTCATTGATGTTCGCACCCGGTGCAATCCCGATTCCGCCCACTTGAGCAGCCAACGCATCAGAAATATAATCACCGTTCAGATTCAATGTAGCGATGACGTCATAGTTTTCTGGGTTCATCAAAATCTCCTGCAGGAAGATGTCAGCAATCCGGTCCTTGATGATCAACTTGCCTGCCGCTATAGCGTCTTCATAAGCTTTATCCGCTGCCGCTCTGCCATCCGCAGCTTTTACGGCATCGTATTGGGCCCAAGTGAAGACTTTATCGCCAAATTCGCGTTCCGCAAGGGCATAGCCCCACTTCTTGAAGCCACCCTCCGTGAATTTCATGATGTTGCCTTTGTGGACCAACGTCACGGAAGTGCGTCCATTTTGCAACGCATACTGGATGGCGCTGCGGATCAAGCGTTCCGATCCTTCGATCGAAACAGGTTTGACCCCGATTGCTGATGTCTCAGGGAAGCGGATTTTGTCCACACCGAATTGGGTCTGCAGAATCTCGATGATTCGTTTTGCCTCTTCGCTTTGCGCTTCGAATTCAATCCCTGCGTAGCAATCTTCAGTATTTTCACGGAAGATGACCATATCGGTTTTTTCAGGTTCTTTCAATGGTGTCGGCACGCCTTCAAAATAACGGACAGGGCGCAGACAGACGAACAGATCCAACGTCTGACGCAAAGCGACGTTCAAGGAACGGATTCCTCCGCCGATTGGTGTCGTCAGTGGTCCTTTTATGGCCACCAAATGCTCACGGATGACGTCCATGGTCTCATCAGGTAACCAAGAACCGGTCAAATCGAATGCCTTTCCACCTGCCAGAACTTCTTTCCAAACTACTTTCCGGGAATCGCCGTAGGCTTTTTCAACTGCGGCTTCAAATACTTTTTTGGATGCTTGCCAAATTTCTGGACCGATGCCATCCCCTTCGATGAAAGGGATGATCGGAAAATCAGGTGTATGCAACCCTGTTTCATTCATAACAATCTTTTCGCCAACTGTCATTGTGCAGTACCTCCAATAGTTTCTTTTTCAGTCAAAGGGATGTAAGTAAGATTAACCGCTCCCACGTATTTTGAACGTGGACGGATCAAGGTAGCTTCACGTTTTTGCTCAAATACATGCCCTAACCACCCGGAAACACGACTCATTGAAAATAACAGCGTGAAGAGGTCATGTTCTATACCGAAGCAGTGATAAACAGTGGCAGAGTAGAAATCGACATTCGGAATCAATCCTTTTTCCTTCAATAGATAATCCTCTACCTCGCAGGAAAGGTCATATAAATCTTCTTTTCCAAATTCCTGGGTCAATTCCTTAGCCATGCGTTTTAAATGTTTTTTGCGGGGATCTTCCGTTTTGTAGACACGGTGACCGAATCCCATGATTTTTTCTTTATTGTCCAATTTTGATTTCAAATAGCCTGGAACATCTCTGGTTTCTGATTCAGCGATTTCGGAGAGCATATCGAATACGCGCTCATTTGCGCCACCGTGCAAGGGACCCTTGAGAGCTCCGATGGCGCCAGTGATGCAAGAATAGACATCCGTCAGTGTGGAGGCTGCAACGCGTGCAGTAAAGGTTGATGCGTTAAGATCGTGATCGGCATGGAGTACCAAACAATGATTATACGCTCTGACCAAATCCGGATTCGCCTCTTCGCCTGTCAACATATACAGGAAATTGGCTCCGAACGACAAGTCCTCGCGTGGCGCGATCGGATCCAAACCTTTGCGTAATCGCGCGAAGGCGGCTACAATCGTCGGAATTTTTGCTTGTATCGAGATTGCTTGAATATAGACAGAACGTTCGTCCATGTCTTCCGCATAAGGATCGAATACACCCAATAGTGAGACAGTCGTGCGCAATACACTCATCGGGTGCAAATTTTGGCGGCACTGGATTTTCAGGCAAGCAATGACACTTTCAGATAAGGCCATATGCGTGTGAAGATCGTGCTTCAACTGTACGAATTCTTCCCGATCAGGCATTCTTGAATTCCACAACAAAAAGATGATTTCCTCAAACGATGCATCCTTTTCCACTAATTCGTCGATATTATATCCTGAATAGGATAATTGTCCCTCAACAATTGCGCTTAGGGAGGTTTCTGATACGACAACGTCTGCTAATCCTTTATGTACTTCCATGATTTTTCTCTCCTCTCAAAAACCTCTCTTCAGCAAATTGGATGGCTTGCTGCTTAATAGGCAAGCCCCATTTTTTTACGGATCACCATCGGCAGGATGCCTCCGTTACGGTAGTAAGTCATATCGACTTCAGAATCAAAACGGGCAATGGTCGTGAATTTGATTTCTTGGCCATCCGATTTGACTGCTGTCACCGGAATTTCCGCATGGATGCCGACACTATCGTTCAAATCGATCGTGATTTTTTCCGATCCGTCCAGTCCCAAACTTTCAGCATCTTGGCCTGTTTGGTATTGCAAAGGCAATACGCCCATCATCACAAGATTCGAACGGTGAATTCTTTCATAACTCTTGGCGATGACTGCTTCGACTCCAAGAAGTTTGACACCTTTGGCAGCCCAATCGCGGGAAGAACCCATTCCATAATCGTCACCTGCAAAAATCACTAATCCTGTTCCGTTTTGACGGTATCTTTCTGATGCATCAAAGATACTCATTTCTTCGCCGGTCGGCCAGTAAATCGTGAAGCCACCGTCTTTGCCGGATACCAGTTGATTGCGGATTCGCATATTCGCCAACGTACCGCGCATCATCACTTCATGATTTCCGCGTCTTGCGCCGTATGAGTTGAAATCACGGACGCCCACGCCTTTAGAAGACAAATATTGTCCAGCAGGTGTGCTGATGTCGATGCTTCCTGCAGGGGAAATGTGATCGGTCGTAACCGAGTCACCGAATTTACCCAATACCGATAGCCCATTCAAAGATACGATTGGTTTCGGTTCAGGCGATAAATTCTCGAAGAATGGCGGATTTGCGATGTAAGTCGACCCTTCTTCCCACTGGTACAAAGCGTCATCATTCGTTTCGATCGCATTCCATTCCGCATTGTCATCAAATACATGCAGATATTCCTCTTTGAATATCTCAGGTGTCACAAAATCACGGATCATCGCTTCGACAGCGTGTCTTTCCGGCCACAGATCAGCTAAGTAGACAGGTTGACCATCTTTGCCGTTACCGATTGGCTCGGTTTTCAGATCGATGTTCATCGTACCGGCCAACGCATAAGCGACTACCAATGGCGGTGATGCCAAGTAGTTGGCTTTGACTAATGCGTGGATCCGGCCTTCAAAGTTACGGTTTCCACTCAATGCGCTTGAAACCAATAAGTCGTTGTTTTTGATTGCTTCTTCCACTTCAGGCAAAAGCGGTCCTGAATTTCCGATGCAGGTCGTACAGCCATAACCAACAGTATTGAAGCCCAACTCTTCCAGATAAGGCAGTAAGCCGGCATTATCCAAGTAAGCAGTAACCACTTTTGATCCGGGTGCCAACGAAGTCTTGACGTATTTTGGAACGTTCAGTCCCAACTCGACTGCTCGTTTCGCTAATAATCCGGCACTCAACATTACGTATGGATTGGATGTGTTCGTGCAGCTTGTGATGGCCGCGATCGCAATGTCACCTGTTTTCATCTTCACTTCTTCTCCATCGAGGATCAGCGAGACTTCTTTTTCTTTTTCATCTTCGGATAATCCAAATCCGGCATTGCCTTTCGGCGCAACCAAGGATCTTTGGAAATCTTCTTTTAATTTTGATACCGGCACCAAATCTTGAGGACGTTTTGGTCCTGCAACGTTGGCCTCGATTGTGCTCAAGTCGATTTCAACGACTGTGGTATATTCCGGTTCCGGATCCTCAACACGATAGTAAAGATCATTTGCCTTAACGTACTCTTCTACTATAGAAACATGCTTTTCATCTCTTCCTGTCAACGTCAAGTAGTTAAGCACTTCATCGTCAACCGGGAAGAAGCCGCAGGTCGCACCATATTCAGGTGCCATGTTGGCGATGGTCGCACGATCCGCTAACGTCATGGAAGATAATCCAGGACCGAAGAATTCGACAAATTTTCCGACTACTTTCATTTCACGCAATTTCTGTGTGACTTTCAATGCCAAGTCGGTTGCGGTAGCTGCTTCCTGCAATGAATTGATGAAGCGTACACCGACGACTTCAGGAACAGGGAAGAAGGAAGGCTCGCCAAGCATGCTAGCTTCCGCTTCGATTCCGCCTACTCCCCAGCCCAATACGCCAAGCGCATTTGCCATTGTCGTATGCGAATCTGTCCCCACCAAAGTGTCTGGGAAAACTAAGCTTCTGTTTTCATCGATCACTTTTTCGGTGACGACTGATGCCAAGTATTCAATATTGACTTGATGTACGATACCAGTAGCAGGTGGTACAGCACGATAGTTGTCGAATGCTTTTTGCGCCCAGCTCAAAAATTGATAACGTTCCTGATTGCGTAAGAACTCCATCCGCATGTTAGCCAACAAAGCTTGTGGAGATCCGAAGTTATCGACTTGTACGGAGTGATCGATGACCAGATCAACAGGCACTTCCGGATTGATGATTGCTGGATCTCCGCCTAAATCAAAGACTGTTTTTCTCAAGGAAGCCAAGTCAACGACTGCCGGTACTCCCGTAAAATCCTGCAGAATAACGCGGGAAGGTTTGAAGGGTATTTCGCCTTCATTCGTTTCCGTTGCACTCCAGTTAGATAAAGTGACAACATGTTCTTCCTTGATGCCGCTCTCTCCGACTTGACGTAACAAGGACTCGAGAAGCACTCGGATTGAGTAAGGCAGTTTAGCGATTTTTATTTTTTCATTGTTTTCTAATTTTTTTAATTTATAGTACTCATACTGATGACCATTTAAACTAAAAGAAGCTATGGCATTTTGATTAAAATCTGACATTGTATAACCCCCATTTATCATCTGTTTCACATTCAACTCACTGAATACGAAAATTATAACCATAATTTAATCAAATGTAAATGTTTTAAAGAAAAAAAATACCGCAAGTACGCAAGAACAACCGGAAAAACCTTACATGGATTTGTAAGGTTTTTCATTAGAAAAAATGAGAGAGCCTTTCCGATTGCCTCGAAAATGAGAATTCCGCCTAATGAAATCTCATTAAAAAGGCTCGCATATCCTCATTTTATTATCATTTTATGGATTTTTTTCACATTTATTATTTTTTATCGAATCCTCTTTCTGAGAAAAGTAATTTTACTTTTCAGCACAAGTGAATAAAACCGCTTACCTCATACCTTTCCATGTCATGAATCCTGACATCTTTCGTGAACCGAAAAAAAATGAACAAAATGCATTTTTCTGCATCTTGTCCACTTTATTTCTAATGTTGGGAAGGTTCGATCGCTCATCGCCATTCGTCCCTGATCTCCTGGAAAGCATATTTGTTGGCGACAATCACCGCATTGTTCTGAAGCAGGTTTATTTTTTCTCCCGTGACTTGTCTATAGACCAAACCCACCTCTTCGGCAATGACCAACCCGGCAGCAATGTCCCACGGTGCCAAGGAAGGAGCAATATAGGCTACGAGTTTGCCGGAAGCAACCCAAGCTGTTTCCAACCCGGCGGAGCCATTCACGCGTAATCCACTGCTGTTTTTTGCGATTCTGCGCGCTTCCCCCGCATCCGAGACCACCAAACGGTTGCTGATTGCCACCAACCCCTCAGAAAGAGGGATTTCCTCTACTGTCGGCAGTCTTCGGTCGTTGCAGTAAGCTCCGTTATGCCGGATCGCAAAATAGAGCTCGTCCCTTACGACATCATAAATATATCCCAAATGACCGACGCCATCTTCATAGATACCGATCATGATGGCAAAATTCGCTCTCTGCTTGATGAAATTGAGGGTGCCATCAATCGGATCGATGATCCAGACAATTCCTTCCAGATCCTGTATATCATGACCGACGCTTTCTTCTCCCAAAATACGTTCATCCGGGAAATGTGCGGTGATTTTCTCATACAGGAACACCTCGATTTCCCGATCCATGTTTGTCACCAGATCCGTTCGCGATGTTTTTTCTTTAATTTCAAGCTCCTTGTTGAACGATTCCCGCAGCAAGTCTGCAGCTTCATACAACCAAGACTTGATCAGGCTGTGTCTTTTTTCGATTTGATCCATCCGGCTCCTCCCTTCTGCCGCTCTTCTAGCTGCGACTTATCCAGTCATTTAACGCTCCCCTAGAAAAATTTTGTTTTTTTCGCTTCTCTTTACTTCCTGCAGCACTTTATACAAAGAGTAGCCTGACTCTTTTTCGAACTGATTGCCGTATTTCTTTTCTTGACCGACTGAAGGCAACACAGTCTTAAATTCTCGGTAAGCCTGCATAAAATCTTCTTTGCTGATTCCACTTTCATAAGCTCGCTCTACAGCATTCCATAAAGAGATGACTTTAACGATCTCCTCTTTGGACCACTCCACTTCGAACGGATAGTCGTAATGTTGCATATTATTCCCTCCATCTGATTCCTGTTTCTACTATATTATACATGACAAAAAAAATAAAGAGAATCCGGACCCGGATTCTCTCTACTTGTGACTATTTTGGAATTAGATGTGGATTGGCATACCCAAAGCCAATTCGGCAGCGTCCATGATTGTTTCGGATAATGATGGATGACCGTGGATTGTCAGCGCGATATCTTCCGCATTCATTCCAGCTTCAATCGCCAAGCCAAGTTCAGCGATGATTTCGCTGGCGTTCACACCGGCAACTTGCGCGCCGACAAGAACGTTATCTTCTTTTGTCGTAACCAAACGGACAAAGCCTTCTGTTTGGTTCAATGATAAAGCACGGCCGTTTCCTGATAATGGGAATTTGGATGCTTTTACGTCCAGACCTTTGTCTTTCGCTTCAGCAGCGGTAAAACCGATGGTCGCTAATTCAGGATCCGTAAAGGCAACCCCTGGCATAGAGCGGTAATCAACGGCAGAAGGATGTCCGGCAATAGCTTCAGCCGCAATTTTAGCTTCGTAGCTAGCTTTATGAGCCAATGCAGCACCTGGAACGATATCGCCGATCGCAAAAATGTGTTTTACATTTGTGCGGCCTTGATTATCAACTTTAACCAAGCCACGTTCAGTCATTTCAACTCCGACTACTTCAAGTCCTAGGTCATCCGTATTCGGACGGCGACCGACAGTAACCATCACATAGTCAGCTTCGATAACTTCTTCTTTACCGTTTGCTTCATATTTAACCGTTACGCTGTCTCCGTTATCAACAGCTTCTTTAGCCATTGCTTTTGTGACGACTGTAACACCTTTTTCTTGGAATGATTTTTCAACAAATTTAACCATATCTTTTTCGAATGTCGGCAAAATTTGTGGAGATCCTTCAAGAATAGTCACTTCAGAGCCTAGGTTAGCGTATGCTCCGCCCAGTTCAGTACCGATAACACCGCCACCGACGATGACTAATTTCTTAGGAACTTCAGTCAAATTCAATCCGCCAGTGGAATCGATAACGCGTCCGCCAAATTTGAAACCTTTGATTTCGATTGGACGGCTACCAGTAGCGATGATTGCATTTTTGAAAGTATACGTTTGTGCTGCATCTTCAGTGAAAACACGCAATGTTTCTCCGTCATTGAAGAATGCATTCCCACGGATAATTTCAACTTTATTTTTCTTCAACAAATACTCAACACCGGACGTCAATGTTTTGACGACTTTGTTGTCTTTCCATTCTTGTGTTTTCGAGAAGTCCAGTTTCACATTTTCAGTTGTGATACCGAAAACCGAGGAATCCAAAGCTTCTTGATAATGATGTCCAGCAGAAATCAAAGCTTTTGAAGGGATACAACCGACGTTCAAACAAACGCCTCCGATCCATTCTCTTTCGATGATTGCTACTTTTTGTCCTAATTGTGCAGCGCGGATGGCAGCTACATAGCCACCAGGTCCCGCTCCAACAACAACTGTATCTAATTCAACTGCGAAATCGCCTACTACCATTGTCTATTTTCACCCTTCCATCAATAATAATTCTGGATCAGCCAATAATCTCTTAATGTTGTTCATTGCTTTTTGAGCAGTTGCGCCGTCAACGATACGGTGATCGAAACTCAATGAAAGTTTCATAACGCGACCGACTGCCAATTCGCCTTCTGCATTGACGATAGCTTGTTGCGCGATCGTTCCAACACCTAGGATGGCCACTTCAGGGTAGTTGATGACTGGCGTGAAGAATCCGCCGCCAACAGAACCGATGTTGCTGATAGTAACAGAGCCGTTTCTCATATCCGCAGCTGCCAGTTTGCCGTCATGGGCTTGTGCAGCCATGTTGTTGATTTCATCGGCAATTTTGAACATGCCTTTTGAATCAGCATTTTTAACGTTCGGTACATATAAACCATTGTCGGTGTCTGTAGCGATACCAATGTTGATGTAGTTCTTCAACACGATTTCTTGAGCTGCATCGTCGATAGACGCATTCAAGATAGGGAAGTCGCGTACAGTCGCTGCCAATGCCTTAACGACATACGGCAAGAAAGTAAGTTTTGTTCCTTGTGCTGCAGCAACATCTTTGAATTTCTTACGGTGATCCCATAATTTGGACACTTCTACTTCATCAAACAAGGTTACGTGAGGAGCTGTATGCTTGCTGTTGACCATTGCTTTGGCAATCGCTTTTCTTGTTGGAGACATTTTTTGGCGTGTTTCCGCTTCGCCCATGTTGGAAGTGAATGGTTGAGCTGGCGCTGTAGTTTGTGCTGCTTGAGCCGCTGCTGCTACTGGAGCTGCTTGGACCGCTGCTTGTGCCGAAGCTTGACCTTGAACTGCTGGAGTCACAGCTTTTGCTGCCACTGGAGCCACTCCGCTGAAGTTATCGATATCTTCCTTCAGTACACGTCCACCTTTTCCGGTCGGTGCAACTGCAGTGATGTCGATGCCTTTTTCGCGTGCGTATTGACGAACGGATGGCATAGCCAAAACTTGTTTGTCAGGATTTGCTGCTGCAACCACGCCTGATGACGCAGGTGCATTTGAAGCTGCTGCAGGTGCTGCGGCTGCTTTTGGTGCTGCTGCAGCCGGGCCGTTTTGGCCTGGTGCATCGATTTCGACCAATACATCGCCGATGACCGCTACTGTGCCTACTGGCGTTACGATGCGGACAACTCTACCTGTGACAGGAGATGGGATTTCTTCAACAGATTTGTCGTTCTGTACTTCAACCAATGTATCATCTTCGTTGATCATATCGCCTTCTTTGATGGGCCAAGAAACGATTTCACCTTCCATGATACCTTCGCCTAAAGCAGGCAATTTGAATTGGAACAATCCTCCTGTCGAAGCTGCAGGTGCTGCTGCAGTTGATGCCGCTGAAGCTGTTGCAGGAGCTGCAGAACCTTCATCTTCATAACCTGGAGCGTCGATTTCCACCAATACATCACCGATGACTGCAACCGTACCTACTGGCGCAACAATCTTCAAGACTTTCCCGGTCACTGGGGATGGGATTTCTTCGACTGATTTATCATTTTGCACTTCTAATAATGTGTCATCTTCATTGATGGTGTCGCCTTCTTTGATTGACCAAGAAACGATTTCACCTTCCATGATACCTTCGCCTAAAGCAGGCAACTTGAATTTAAAAGACATTTTCTTAACTTCCCTTCATTTGTCTATTTTTGGATTTCCAACGCACAAAAGCGAACAAATACAATTCTATGGGATATGGAATTGTATTTGCTCAAGCTTTCAGCTCTTAGAAATGATAAGTTTCTCTTACTTTATTTTCGATATCAGTAGCATTCGGCAACCAAATGTTTTCTGCTTGACCGAACGGGAAGACAGTATCCGGAGCAGCTACACGTCCGATAGGAGCTTCTAAAGATAATACTGCGCGTTCAGAAATTTCGGACATGACCATCGCGCCCACACCTGCTTGACGCTGCGCTTCTTGAACTACTACGACACGGCCTGTTTTTTGTACAGAGGCAATGATCGTTTCGACATCAAGTGGAGCAACAGTACGTAAATCGATTACTTCAACCGAAATGCCTTCTTTTTCAAGTGTTTCTGCAGCTTTGATAGCTTCGCGGACCATCGCGCCGTATGTGATGACGGACACGTCAGATCCTTCTTTTGTGATGGCAGCTTTGCCGATAGGAACAGTGTATGCTTCCTCAGGAACTTCATCACGGAATGAACGGTACAATTTCATGTGCTCCAAGAAGACAACGGGATCGTTGTCACGGATAGCTGAAATCAACAACCCTTTTGCATCGTATGGGTTCGAAGGGATAACCACTTTTAAACCTGGCGATTGAGCCATCAAGCCTTCCAAGTTATCCGAGTGCAATTCAGGTGTATGCACACCGCCACCGAAAGGAGAGCGGAAAACGATAGGCAGATTACGCGTGCCTGCCATACGGTAGCGTGTACGTGCAGCTTGTGCTACAACAGTATCCATTACTTCAAATACAAAACCGAAGAATTGGATTTCCGCAACAGGACGGAAACCTTCCAGTGCCAAACCGAATGCCAAACCACCGATACCGGATTCAGCTAAAGGAGTATCAAACACGCGGTCTTCTCCGAAGCTCTCTTGAAGTCCCTGTGTCGCACGGAATACACCGCCGTTTTTACCAACGTCTTCTCCGAAGATCAAAACGTTTGGATCGTTTGCAAGTTCAATTGCAAGTGCATCAGTGATGGCTTGGATCATAGTTAATTGTGCCATGATTATTTAGTCTCCTTTGCTTCGTAGTACGCGATTTGTTCTGCCATAGTTTGGTTTGGTTCTTCGAACATACTCTTCAAGAAGTCAGATACTTTTTGTTTAGGAGCTTGGTCAGCTTCCTTGATGGCATCTTTGATTTCTTCTTTGACTGATTCGATTACTTCATTTTCTTTTTCTTCAGACCATAAACCTTTTGCCGTCAAAAATTTGCGCATGCGGATCAATGGGTCTTTTGCTTGCCAGCCTTCCAATTCAGCAGTGTCACGGTAACGCGTTGGATCATCACCTGATAAGGTATGCGGACCAAAGCGGTAGCAGATTGTTTCGATCAATACCGGGCCATTTCCTGCAACAGCATATTCTCTTGCTTTTTTAGTTACAGCGTATACAGCCAGCATGTCCATTCCATCTACTTGGATACCAGGGATTCCGGCAGCGACAGCTTTCTGCGCCAAAGTTTGAGCAGCGGTCTGCACGTGGCGAGGTGTTGAAATCGCCCATCCATTATTTTGGATGAAGAAGATCGCAGGTGCTTTGTAGGATCCGGCAAAGTTGATTCCTTCATAGAAATCCCCTTGCGAGCTTCCGCCGTCACCAGTATATGTAATCGCTACATTTTTCTTGTTGCGCTTCTTCAAGCCCAACGCAACTCCGGCAGCTTGCACGTATTGTGCGCCGATGATGATTTGTGGTGGTAAAGCTTTGATATCTTCAGCGTATTTATTGCCATCCACGTGGCCTCTTGACCAAAGGAAAGCTTGCGTCAATGGCAAACCGTGTTTGACCAGTTGAGGAACATCACGGTAACCAGGCAACAAGACATCTTCCTTCTCGATTGCTGCGATACTTCCTAATTGGCTTGCTTCTTGCCCGGCTGTCGGCGCATAGAAACCTAATCTACCTTGACGATTCAATGCAGTTGAACGTTCATGTAAAATTCTGGACCATACCATATCTGTCATGAATTGAACCAATTGTTCATCAGAAAGATCTGGCATAAGGTCAGGGTTTACAATATTCCCTTCTTCATCCATGATTTGGACCATGCGAAAATCTGTGTTCGTGCTGCTTAATAATGCGTCAATGTCGATTTTTGTTTGTTTTGTAGCCATGCTAACACTTTCCTCTCTATTCCTTGATATTTCATCTCTGTCGATGAGGTTTATACAGATGATTTCAACTGTATCAATTCACAGTTGTTACATGAATAATTTACCACGCATCCGAGATATATGCAAGGCAAAAGGAAAGTTTTCATATTTTGTGCACAGAATATCTGCTACTACTTAATTGTAAGCGTTTAACATTAGTGTTTTGTTCAGTATGTAACGAACATTCTTTTTGTATCTGTGTTTTTTTATTGATTCATTATTGTTATGTATGTTTACAGATTGCCGCAATCAGACACAAAGACTCTGTATTAAAACTTCACGAAAACTGTTTCTATTAAAATTGTAAATCATTGATGGAATAGGCTTTCAAAAGTATAACAGTCTTTATATTATAACTACCCTTTTTAGGATAACCAGTTTCAGTACTTTTTCATAACCAGTTTGCTATTTTTTGGCGGTTTTCAGCCCGCTATTCCATTCATTCACGAAATCACAATCTCGTCACTATGAAAATAGGATTAAAACGCATGTGCATTCCTCTCAAAAACAAAGAAAAAAGGCCATTTCAATTAAGAAATAACCTTTTATATTAAAATTTATGCTGAAACTTATTTTAAACTAAACCTTGATAAATCATAGCATCGGCAACTTGCACAAACGCCGCGATGTTGGCACCGGCTAAATAGTTGCCTGGTATGCCATATTCTTCAGCTGTTTTTTCAGCTGTCTTAAAGATGTTTGTCATAATCTCTTGCAACTTGCCGTCGACTTCTTCGAATGTCCAATGACTATGGGCACTGTTTTGCGCCATTTCCAGCGCGGAAGTCGCTACTCCGCCTGCATTGGCTGCTTTTGCCGGCCCATAAAAAATGTTATGGGCTGCATAGATTTCTACAGCTTCCAAAGTGCTCGGCATGTTCGCGCCCTCGCTGACACAATAAACACCAGCTTTGACTAATCTTTCAGCTTGTTCTTTATCGATTTCATTTTGGGTTGCGCTAGGCAAGGCAATATCGTAGTTCAGATCGAAGTCCCACACGCTGCCATCTTTGTATACCGCTGTCGCTTTTTCGGCAGCATAGGCAGTCAATCTTTCGCGACGAACTTCTTTGATATCCTGAAGCAAAGCAACATCGATACCTGATTCGTCGTAGATATATCCGTTGGAATCGGAACAAGCGATAACGGTTCCGCCAAATTCATGAACTTTTTGGATAGCATAAATGGCAACATTTCCGCTTCCGGACACTACCACTTTTTGGCCGGCAAACGATTTTCCGTTCGCTTTCAGCATTTCTTGTGTATAGTAGACCAGTCCGTATCCAGTCGCTTCTGTACGAGCCAAACTTCCGTTCATGACTACCGGTTTGCCGGTCAGAACGCCTGTCTCAGCGCCGTTCAAGCGTTTGTATTGGCCATACATGTAGCCGATTTCGCGTCCACCAACACCGATATCGCCAGCTGGGACGTCCAAAGTAGGACCAATGTGCCTTTGCAGCTCAGTCATGAAGGATTGGCAGAAACGCATCACTTCTGCATCCGTTTTGCCCTTAGGATCAAAATCAGATCCACCTTTACCGCCACCAATCGGTAATCCGGTCAGGCTGTTTTTGAAGATTTGTTCGAAACCTAAAAATTTCAAGATGCTTTCATTGACGGTCGGATGGAAACGCAAACCGCCTTTGTATGGTCCGATTGCTGAATTGAATTGGACACGGAAACCTTTGCTGACTTGAACGTCCCCTTTGTCATCCATCCAAGGAACACGGAAGGAAACGATGCGTTCAGGTTCTACCATTCTTTCAAGGATATTCCATTTTATGTAGTGCGGATTCTTTTCTAAAGCTGGTTCGATCGTGTCGAACAACTCTCTTACCGCCTGTAAAAATTCTTTTTGATGCGGGCCTCTGTCTTCAACCTTTTTATAGACTTTTTCAATATAATCTTTAGCAACTGTCATAAAAATCATCTCTTCTTTCGCTATAAAGTTAAAAAAACCTCACACCGTCGTGTAATCATTTTTTCATTTTCCTATTTTACACATACCCCTTCTTTATTACAAGGGAAAAGATCGGTCTAGCTTTTTTTTTTCGAAACGTGTACTATGTAACGTGAAGTGTTTTGTAGTTTGCTAGCCCAATCATTTCAATATAAAAACCAGCAAAAGGAGGAATGCATGCATGATCACTATGGATAACATCATCCGTGAAGGTCATCCTACATTGCGGAGGTCGGCTGACTTGGTCACTTTCCCTTTATCTGCAGAGGATCGAAAAATCGCCACAGAAATGATGGAGTTCCTTTCGAACAGTCAGGATGAAAAAATCGCCGAGCAACTCAACTTGCGCGCAGGTGTCGGTTTGGCAGCTCCGCAAATCGACGTTTCCAAGCGCATCGTTGCACTATTGATACCAGGGGAGTATGAAGATGATCCTCCAGAATTGGCCAAAGTGATGTTCAACCCTAAAATCGTCAGCCATTCCATCGAAAGTGCCTGCCTTAAAGGTGGCGAAGGTTGCCTTTCAGTGGATCGCGAAGTACCAGGGTTCGTCGTCAGACATAGCCGTATTACGGTATCTTACCAGGATGCCGAAGGAGTGACACACAAGGCTCGCTACAAAGGATACATAGCCATCGTGGTCCAGCACGAAATCGACCATCTCAACGGGGTCATGTTCTACGACCACATCAATGAACAAGCACCTTTTGCCGTTGAAGACGACGTCATCATAATTGAATAGGAAATGAAAAAGAAGAACGGACCTGCAGCTACTGCAGAACCGTTCTTCTTTGTTTTTATTTTGTAAGATATCTTTCCAGGAACTGCTTTGTGCGCGCTTCGTTTGGATGATTGAAGATAAGGTCAGGGGCTCCCTGCTCCAGGATGACGCCTTGATCCATGAAGATGACGCGATCGGAAACTTCCTTCGCGAACTCCATTTCATGCGTCACAACAATCATCGTCAAACCGCTGTTGGCAAGATCCTTCATGACCTTCAATACTTCTCCCACCATTTCGGGGTCCAAAGCCGATGTCGGCTCATCGAACAATAGCGCATCCGGTTCCATCGTCAACGCGCGGGCGATAGCGACGCGTTGTTTTTGGCCGCCTGACAATTGATCCGGTTTGGCGTTGATGAAGTTCCCCATGCCGACCTGTTCCAGATAACCCATGGCGATCTTTTCGGCTTCCTGCTGGGATTTTTTAAGGATTTTCACAGGCCCTACCGTGCAATTATGCAACACGTCCAAGTTGTTGAACAGATTGAACTGCTGGAATACCATCCCCAATTTGCTGCGGTACTTGAAGATGTCATGCTTCGAATCCAAAACGTTTTCGCCGTTGTAGATGATTTCTCCCGCTGTAGGTTTTTCAAGCAGATTGATGCAGCGCAACAGAGTCGATTTACCGGATCCCGATGAACCGATGATGCACACAACTTCTCCTTTATTCACGCTGAAATCGATGTCCTTCAGCACTTCATGTTGACCGAAGTTTTTCTTCAGATGCTGTACGTCAATTACTTTTTCCATCAAATGATTCCTCCTGTGGCAATTAATTTGCTCTGTCTCTTCCTGCTTGTTTTTTGCGAGCCATTAATTCTGGTGTAGTCAATTGGTCTTGCCCTGCACCCATCATCTGGTAATTATCAGGACCTTGCATTTTTCTTTCAATGGCACGCAGGACGCGCGTCACCGTGAAGGTCATGACGAAGTAAATGATTGAAGCCACGAAGAATGATTCGAAATAACGGAAGTTATTCCCGGAAATCGATTTGGTCGTAAAGAACAATTCCGAAACGGATATGACGTTCAATACGGATGTATCTTTGATGTTGATGACGAATTCGTTCCCTGTAGCCGGCAGAATATTCCGGATTACTTGCGGCATGACGACATTCCGCATCGTTTGCAGATGATTCATCCCGATCGCTTGAGCAGCTTCGAATTGCCCTTTGTCGATGGATATGATCCCACCGCGGACAATTTCCGACATATAAGCACCCGTATTGACCGATACAATCAGCAACGCTGCAAAAATGCGGTTCATGTCGATATCAAATGCCAAAGCCGCCCCATAATAGATGACCATCGCTTGCACGATCATCGGCGTTCCTCGGAAAATTTCGATGTAGCATGACAGCAAAAAATTCACCACATTGTACGCGTGTTTTTTCCAGCCCGATTCCGCAACCGGGATCGTACGGATGACGCCGATCATAAGACCGATACCCAGTCCGATTACAGTTCCGATTAAAGCGATATATAATGTTGTCCATGCACCGGATAAAAACTGTCTCCAGTTTTCTTCGATGATTCGGATAACCCAACTAAACTCCATTTAATGTATGCCCCTTTTTGATATTCCGTCCGCCTTGATTATTCAGCTGACGGCTGGTTTTGGATTGCTTCATCCATCATTTGGATGCGTTCTTCTTCGGTGATGCCACTCAAAATCTCATTGATCTGATCTTTCAATTCACTTTCTTTAATCAAACCGATTGCGATTTCTGAATCAGCTGCGGACAATTCAAACGTATCCGCTTCATCCAATTCGATCATTTTGAATGCAGAATTGGCTGCTGAAGCGCTGATGGCTTCTGGACGTTCCGATACGTAAGCATCAATTGTACCTGACTCCAAAGCTACGCGCATGGAAGTGAAACTGTCCATTGCCGGTTGCTTTTGCACGCCTTCGATCTGATCGATGACGCCATAGTGCAATGTATTCAACTGTGCTGTGACTTTCGCATCCGCGAAGTCAGCTAAAGCTGTCGCATCTGCATAAGCGCCATCCGCTTTTACGACAATCACAAGTTCAGTCGTGTAGTAGGAATCCGAGAAATCAATCGCTTCTTTACGTTCCTCCGTTGGCGACATACCTGCAACGATAGCATCGATTTTGGATGAAACCAATGCCGGCACCAAGCCATCCCATTCCGTCTTGACGATGACCAGTTCTTTGCCTAATCCATCTGCCACTTTTTGTGCCATCTGAACATCATAGCCATTTGCATAACCATCAGCGCCGTCGATTTTCACAGCACCGTTGCTGTCGTCATTTTGTGTCCAGTTGAAAGGAGGATAGCCCGCTTCCATTCCAACCGTGAATGTTTCAGAATCCGCTGTACCATTAGCCGCGGATGAATCATCAGTGGCTCCGTTACCGCAACCCGCCAAAATAAACAAGCCTGTCAATGCCGCCATTGTTTTTTTCCATGTTTTTACTGTCATCTCTATTTCCTCCTAATGTATATAGTCCTTTTTAACTGCTCAAAAATAATAACAAATAACCCTTCTTATACGGCCGCTTTTTATCCACCTTTCTACCCATAGAGCGTCATAACAACGATAATTCAGTCCGTTTTTGTGCAAAAAAATAGACTATAAAGCAAAAGGCCCTATAATCCAGCTTCCTTCTGCCCGCAATACCGAAAGTACTCCACAAACGATTTTGGGCAAATCGTTCTGACAGTGTCAGGATTCTTAACCCTGACCCCAACACAGCAAACGCTGCATTTCGGCGAACACCCCTTTCAAACGGGCATTTTACTCTTGATGTTCGCAGCCTCTTCCATTATTGTATGATCGTATGACATTATTGTATGTTATTATACTGTACTGATTTTTAATTTGCAACAAAAAGCGCTTTGCCCCGCCATTTGAGCAGCCAATTCCATTGCCGTGCATCTTGGCGCGCCTTCCCTATTTTTCCCATTTCAAAAAACCGGTTTCGGATGCTATACTGACTGCAACAACCAAAGGGAGGAACTACTTCAATAATGCTTACTATTCTATTCGATTTGGACGATACTTTATACGACACAGCAAGTCCGTTTTTCCGAGCGTTGGAAAATTACCGCTTGGAGACCAGCTACAACGACGAAGCCACATTTGCTCTTTTCCGCGAGCATTGCGATACCGCCTTCGACCTGTTCTCCAACGGGAATCTGACGCTGGCCGAGTCCCACATTATGCGCACACAGCATACGTTTGCCGACTTGGGTCTTACGCTCACTACCGCAGAGGCCATGCACTTCCAGGAAACCTACCAAAAAAGGCAAGCAGAAATCACGTTAAGCCCAGGGATCGGGCAGCTGTTGAATGAGCTGAAAAGTCAGAACATTCCGATTGCGGTCTTCACAAACGGCCCTGAAAAGCACCAGATGAAAAAGTTTAACGCGTTGGGACTGGAGAGATGGGTGCCGCCAGTGCGCATCTTCATTTCCGAAAAAATCGGTTATCCAAAACCCCACGCAGCGGCTTTCGCGCATGTGCAGGAGGCTTTGGGAGCGAACCCTGATGAGCTGCTCTTCATCGGGGATACCTTCGAAACGGACATCATCGGCGGACAGACTGCTGGGTGGACATCGTTGTGGTACAACCATCGCCGGAAACCGGAAGATGAAAAAGTGGTGCTGGAGCCAACCTTCTATTCTGTAGCAGACATGCACCAAGCCATTCATGACAATATCTCAAAACGAAAGGAAATGTGACTTATGATCCAAACAAAATTAGCCATCATAGGTATCGGCCATGTCGGTTCGCAAGTATTGACCGACTGCAGCCACCTCAACCTATTTTCCGACATCGTCCTGATCGACAGCAATGAAGCAACGGCAAGAGGAGAAGCATTGGACCACCGCCATGCGCTGGCCGCCAGCTACCGGACAAACAGCAAAATCTATGCCGGCGACTATGCAGACTGCGCCGATGCGGACGTCATCATCATTTCCGCGGGCGTCAGCGAGAAGCCTCGCCCGGGCGAGGCGATGCCCCCAAGAGCATTGATGGGCAAAGAGAATGCCGTTGAAATTCGCAAGATCATGGCCAGCATCACCGAACATACAAAAGACGCCATCATCATCCTGATAACGAATCCGGTCGATACGATTACCTATATCGCCGAAAATGAGTTCGACTATCCGAAAGGCAAGATTTTCGGCACCGGAACGACTTTGGATACTTTCCGCTATCGTCAGATTGTTGCTGCCCACTATCAGGTCGATCCCAAGAACGTCAACGGCTATATCATGGGAGAACACGGCAGCACCGCCTTCCCGGCTTTCAGCAGCACGACTGTGGGTGCGCTCACCCTTCCCCAATGTGATGCCTTATTGGACCCTGCGGAACCATTGGACCGAAAATTCGTCAGCCAAGAAGTGGTGCACACAGCTTCCGATGTCTTCAACTGGAAAGGTTGGACTAATTCAGGCATCGGGGAAGTCGCAGCAGCCTTGGCCCGCGCGGTCATGCTGGACGAGAAAAGCATCTTCCCTGTGACCGCAACCGTCGACGGCTTTTACAACTGCCATGGCGAAGCGGCCTTCAGTATGCCTTGCATCATCGGAAGGAACGGCTTGGAGAAACAGATTCCCTTGCCGCTGGATGATGAAGAATACGAAAAAATTCAACTCTCCATCAAAGATATTCAATTTACGCTGCAATCCGTGAGATAGGAAAAGCGCAACCGCATCGATCCAATAGGACCCAATGCGGTTGCGCTTCTTTTTGTTGCTATCTGGACAGCCTACATGCTGAGTCTGCCGTGTTCTTCATATCTAGTTACTGTTGTGATGGCGTTCTGCTCATCCACAAACACCACCAGCGGTTTGTGTTCCTTCGCTTCCTGTTCATCCATCATGCAGTAAGCCATGATGATGATTTTGTCGGACACCTGAACGCAACGGGCAGCGGCACCGTTCAAACAGATCATGCCCGAGCCGCGTTCGCCTGCGATGACGTAAGTTTCGAACCGGGCCCCGTTGTCGATGTCGACGATCTGGACCTTCTCATATTCGATCAGTCCTGCGGCGTCCAGCAAGTCCTTGTCGACAGTGATGCTGCCCACATAGGAGAGCTCCGCCTGGACAACGACGGCGCGGTGTATTTTACTTTTTAGCATATTTAGTTGCATTGTTTTTCCCCCCACTTATTCCGTGATAAAATTATCGATCAGACGCGTTTTTCCGATATAGACTGCCAAAGCCACCAATACAGGTTGCTCGACGCTATCCACTTGCTGCAGCGTACGCGCATCCACCAACTCCACATAATCGATCTTTGCCATCGGTTCCGCTTGGATGGTTTCCGAAATGGCCTTGAGGATTTTGGCAACATCCTGCTCGCCATCCGCAAGCATTTGCTTCGCGACTTCGAGCGCCCGGCTCAGCACCAACGCTGCCTTTCGCTCATCCGCTGACAGATAACTGTTGCGCGAGCTTTTCGCCAATCCGTCCGCTTCCCGGATGATCGGGCAACCGATGACTGTGACGTCCATATTGAGGTCGCGGACCATCTGCTGGATGACCGCCAATTGTTGGGCATCCTTCTGTCCGAAATAGGCGCGGTCCGGCTGCACGATGTTGAACAGCTTTGTCACGACTGTGCAGACGCCCCGGAAATGAGCCGGCCTGCTCTTTCCGCACAAGCTCTCCGTCAGACCATGCATGTCAACAAAGCTGCTGAAATCGGGATGGTACATCTCTTTCGGCTCGGGATGGAAAATCAGGTCCACTCCGCTGGCTTCGCACAAGGAGGCATCCTTTTCCAGATCCCTTGGATAGCTTTCCAAATCTTCGGATGGGCCGAACTGCATCGGATTCACAAAAATGCTGACGACCACCCGATCGTTTTCGCTGACGGCTTTCTGCATCAAGCTTTGATGGCCTTCATGGAGATAGCCCATCGTCGGTACGAAGCCGACCGACAAACCTTCCTTTTTCCAGGCCTTCACGGTACTGCGGATTTCTTCAACCGTTGCTGCAATCTTCATTCGTGGTTACTCCTCTAATATAATTTTTCGATGACCGCATCGGACAGCGCAAAGGTGTGCTCCGCTGCCGGAAACGCGCCGCTTTTCACTTCGGTTATGTAGCCCTCGATGGCTGTCTGCATCTGCGGTCCGATCTCCGCGTAGCGCTTGACGAATTTCGGTGTGAAATCGGAATATAGCCCCAGCATGTCCTGATAGACCAACACTTGGCCGTTGCAGCCGTTTCCTGCGCCGATGCCGATTGTCGGAATCGAGATGCTCTTTGTGATCAGATCGGCCAGCTTGGCCGGGATGCATTCCAGCACCACCGCAAAAGCTCCTGCTGCTTCCACCGCTTTCGCCTGCTCAATCAAGCTGCGCGCAGCCTCTTCATCTTTACCTTGTACTTTGAATCCTCCGAAAGCATGGACGGATTGTGGCGTCAGTCCGATATGCGCCATGACCGGTATGGAAGCTTCCACGATCGCCTTGATCTGCGGGCAGACTTCAAGGCCGCCTTCCAGTTTGACTGCCTGCGCCCGGCCTTCTTTGATCAGCCTGCCTGCATTGGAGACCGCGTCATAGACGGAGGTCTGATAGGACATGAACGGCAGATCGCTTACGACCAACGCATCCTTTACCCCTCTGGCGACAGCTTTCGTGTGGTGGATCATATCCTCCATCGTTACCGATAGGGTGTCTTCATACCCCAGCATCACCATCCCCAGCGAGTCGCCAACCAATACTGAGTCGATCCCTGCAGCATCAATCAGTTTGGCAGTGGAATAGTCGTAAGCAGTCAGCATCGTGAGACGCTCATTTTTCTGCTTGGCATTGTGGAAAGTCAAAACCGATTTCTTCACCCGAATTCTCATCCTCTCTTCATCCAACATAATATATTATTCACACATTACGTTCTGCGGGGAATAATGTCAACAACTTTTTGAATCTGGAAGCCCTGCCAAAAGCATTCGTTGTCATGACACATGGATATTCCAAACGAAATGTAGCGGAAATAGGCGTGAACATAAAAAAATAACCTTCAGAGCGTCGCAGGAAAACTGTCCTATCAACGCTTCTGAAGGTTAAATTTGTAATGTGATGGAGAAGATTATTTAGTGTGAATTAAAATCCTAAAGCCAACTTATTAAACTAAACTCATCAACGGAACATTTTATTACTTAATAACATTTCGAGCACGGTTCTAATCCCAATGATAGAGCCTGGTCCATTGTCGATTCAATGTATGTCCCATTTCCACATTTATGATTATGGTATTTTGAACCAGTTGGAGTAATTAAAACAACCTGCCCATAATTTTGTTGTGGAGCTGCGGCCGCTCTGTTGGCTTCCGCCTGGGCAGCCGCTGCTTGCTCTGCTGCTACTCTATCTGCCTCTGCTTGGGCTGCGGCAGCTTGCTCTGCAGCAATTCTATCAGCTTCTACTTGAGCCGCAGCAGCTTGCTCTGCAGCGATTCTATCAGCCTCTGCTTGAGCAGCCTGCTCTTCAATAGTTCTTTCTACGCTAGATATACGTGAAGAAAAGTCCTTTTGCCGGGTGACGACAACCGCTAAATAGGTTTTTGCATTCTCAATTGATTCACCCGTTAAATTTGCTTCTGCCGATGCTATTGCTTCCTCCGCTAATCTTATGTTTTCTTCTTCTCGAATTACTTCTTCCTCAATAGCTTTCAATTTATTTTGAAGTGCTTGGGAAGGCTCATCTACTTTATCTAAGGTTTTTGTGGCAGTCTCAAAATTAGATCGAGATGGCCATGAATCAGCAACAGTAATCGCGGCAGTGGCACTTTTCAATAATTTTTTTTGATTTGATTCTGCTTTTGCATTTTCTTCTGCTGCAAGTTCTTTCTCCGTATTTCCCTTCGTAGATGCAGTCTCTACTAGGGATTGCTTTGACGTTGATTCTGAGGCAGTACTTCCCTCTCCAGATGTCATTAATGCGAAGGTACCAAACAAACTGATGACCGTACCAACAATAGCGAGTTTCATTTTTTTAGGATTGGGAGTCTTTTTCATGTAATGCCAAATACCATATCCGAAAATTATTAAAAGCACGGGGGATATTAGCTGGAAAATAGCAATAACAAAGACAGAAGCAAGTAATACGCCAAATAATTTCATAATCTTTTTCATTTTCATTACTCCTTTATTAAGAATTTATAACAAACACATTACCGTTATAATCATAGTTTAATATTAATATATATAAATAGCAATTATACTAAGGAAAATTTTTATCTGCGATGTTAAGATAGAAATAGTAATTGAAAGGAGGATAGATATATGTCAAAAAAAAATAATAATAATCCTTTTTTCGACCTCTTAGGGATGTTGCTTATTCCCGCTATTGTTTTTTCCATTGTGGTGAGCATCGATCCATCGAATGCAAAAACAGAAAAACAAGTGAGTCAAACATACGAAATATCTAGCTTCGAAGTTGAAGAGAAAGAATCAATTATAATCGAATCCACTAGCATAATAGATCCAGAAATAGAATTTGAGTCTATAAAAGAAATGGATTCTGAGGTTTCTTCAGATTCAGACCTCCAAAATTCCACTTCTGTTGAAGCAACAGTGGATACACCAGAACAATCATATTCTGCTATCTTAACAGCAGCAGACGTTCCGCTATACACTGGGGTAGATGAAGTAATACTGAATGCTGGAAACAGTACCTTTACAGCAGCAGAGTTAAAGTATGACGGTGTAGGATGGGCTGTGTATGGAAATTTAGATAATTGGAATCGTGTGACGACCATGGATGCTATGGTAACACCTAATATGTATGACACCGGCACAGATGCCGACGGTCGTATACTGCCAACTGGATGGAAAAAAAGTGAGCAGAACGCAGGCAACCCAGAACAACTTAATAGAGGGCATCTGTTAGCAGATGTACTGGGCGGAAGTGGAGAAGACTGGCGTAATCTGGTCACTCTATACCGCAATGCTAATTATCCAACAATGTATTTTGCTGCAGAAGATATTGTTAAGACAGCTATTCAACATGGCTCAGTTGTTCGTTATCGCGTAACACCAATATTTGTGGGAGAGGAATTAATGTGTGAAGGTATGCATATTATGGCAAAAAGTGTAACGGATAACTCCGTTGATTTGAATGTATATGTGTTTAATAAACCGACGGACGACATAGACTAATCACTTAAAAATATCAGTTGATATTTTAATCAACACGGATGGAAATAAAACCAACGCAGACACCGAAAAATTCGCTGTCTGCGTTGGTTTTAATCGTGTATTTATAAATTCGTGGTGCTTTTCTGATTGATGGACCTCCTGGACACTCATCTGCACATGCGCATTGAAAATAATCCCATGAGTAACAACAATCCTACTGCTTTTTTCCCGTAACGGATATAGATTTTCATCAAAACATTTGCCTACCCGCAGTCGAAGCACTTGAGAAAGATAGGCGCACTCGGTACCTGGTGGTTGTCGTACTCATTTTGATACCGAATCTTGCTCGGGTTATCCCATATGCCCATCCGCTCCAGTTCAGTCTTCAGTAGAGCGAATTCATAACATTCAGCGACAATAAAGTAATAAGGTTTACTTCAGTAAAATACGGTATAATATATTTGTTGAAGAGATTCTCTTTAAGGACAAGAAAAGTAGGTGAACAAAGTGGGGAAATATCAATTGGATTACAAAGGTCAGGCATCTGTGACGAAGTATCATGAAAAACAGACGCCTGCCAAATTTGATAAAAAGCAGCAACTTGAAAAAATACGTGCGGAGTATTTGAAAAAAAAGAAAAAATAAACAGGTGAACTACATCGGCATTGAAGTAACGAGCCTCTGGGAACACCTATAACTTGTCTAGCGAGCGTTTCAGCTCCAAAACAGCGGTTTAGGCTGGTTTTACCATGGATTTTCCCAAGCCAATCGAGAGAATTTTTTGCGGCGTTTACATCGCTTTTGGTGAAAGGCACCTAAACTTTATGCTCTGGCATGCTAACGTTTGCAGTGCTTACTTTTCTTCTCTCTCATTTTTTGATATCGGACAAAACATCCAATCTGCACAAAGATATGCGGAAACGAAAAAAGCACCTTTCTCCTTGTAAAGAATAGGTGCTTTTTTCTATTGATGGACCTCGTAATCCCATGAGTAATAACAAACCTTCCGCTTATTTTTCCGTACCGGATGTCGATTTTAAACAAAACATCCGCCACCCGTTGTCGAAGCGTTTGAGAAAGAAGGACAACAGTTTTTTTGCCTACTTCTACAATATTAGGATGCCATTGATGCTGCCTGTGATTCTGTTTCCTTTTATTTTGCACACAAAAATTAGATACTCATTTTTAAAATTAAATTTGAAAGACGCCGCCATTCGCGATTATCTCTTTCGCGCGTTCCTCGGTTATTTCCTCGAAATCTGCAAAGTCATTCATGATGATTTCTTCGTACCAATAATCGGATGATTCCCAGGCTCTGCTCTCCGGGACGTATTTAAACATCCAGTCGCCGTATTTCAAAAGGAAATTTTTCCGATTCGCCCTCGTGGTTATGTAATATTTTGTCTTTCTCATCATTTCACCTCTTCCTCATATTATCACTTGATGGGCGACTTAACCCCTGCCTTTTTCAAACAAAAGTCCCGGCCGCAATATGGCAGCAATTTCCGTTTCTCCTATGGCGAAACGGCAGATAAATTTGCCGCATACGTGAACTTTTAGCATTACATGGTCAATTACATGCTCAAAACAAAAAAACAGACCTTAGAAACATACAGAAATGGCTCTGTATCAACGCTTCTAGGGTCTATTAATTTTACATGATGGAGACGATGGGGCTCGAACCCACGACCTCTTGACTGCCAGTCAAGCACTCTCCCAACTGAGCTACGCCCCCGAAATAACAGGGTATCAACGACGTTCGGCAAAAACGCCTTATGAATGATATGATACCCTATTTTCACTTCTATAACAAGCCTAATTTTTCAAGTGCGTAGGCAATTCCGCCTGAATTACAGTCTTTCGTGACAAATTTGGCGACATCCTTGACAGGATCGACCGCATTGCCCATTGCGACCCCATAGCCGACGCTGGAAATGAGTTCATAATCGTTGTTTCCATCACCGAAAGCTATTGTATCTTCATGCGCAAAGCCCAGATGTTTCGCCATCCACAGGGCAGTCTGTGCTTTTGATCCCGGATTCGGCAACACATCGACACCGGCATCGTGCCAGCGCACAAAGCGGAATTCCGGAAAAGTGCCGTCTTCATAGATTGCTTTCTCTTCTTCTTTATAAAACAAGAGTGCTTGATAAAGCGGATTGTTCAGATAAAAAGCCTCATCATGGTCAGGGACATCGAACTCGATGCTTTGCATCGCTTCAGTTGCGTTGTTCTCAATCGATTCGTGGCGACGAGCCAGAGCATGCGCTGATTCGTAGACAATCTGATGGCCACTCTGATCGGAAATCTGCAGCAATTTTTCAAATGCATTCAGATCCAATTTGTTTTCATACTTGAGTTCATGTTTGAAGTAACCTGCAGCACCGTTGCAAACGATATAATTGTCCAATTGGAACGTATCGATGACCTCTTGGGCCAAAAATAGATTCCGTCCCGTCGCGATCGCGATTTCGTGCCCATTCTTCTGCAGTTGGCGCAAAGCTTGGAGAGTGCTCTCAAGCGGCATCTTTTCATCGTTCAGCAATGTTCCGTCGATATCAAAGAAAATGAATTTTTTGTTTTCCAAATTTTTTGCTCCTCTTATTCTGCCTCATTTTTGAATTGACTCGTGTACAAATCGTAATAAAATCCTTTTCTTTCCAGTAGCTCTACGTGTTTGCCATGTTCGATTATTTCACCTTGATCCATAACGAGAATCAAATCAGCGTCGTGGATGGTGGAAAGTCGGTGCGCGATCACAAAACTGGTCCTGCCTTGCATGATGCGTTTCATCGCTTTTTGGATTAAAGCTTCCAATCTAGTATCTACGGAACTAGTCGCTTCGTCAAGTATTAAGATTTTAGGATCCGCGATGAAAGCGCGGGCGATCGTCAGCAATTGCTTTTGCCCCAAGGAAATATTGGAGGCTTCCTGGTTTATGACCGTATCGTAGCCTGCACCCAAAGTCTGGATGAAGTGATGCACATTGGCTGTGGTCGCCGCATCCACTACCTCTTCGAAGGTCGCATCCAGTTTTCCGAAACGGATATTCCCTGTGATCGTGTCCTTGTAGAGCCAAGCGTCCTGCAGCACCATGCCGAATTGGGAGCGCAAATCAGCACGAGTCAAATCTTTCGTGTCATAACCGTCTATTTTGATGGAGCCCGAATCCACCTCATAGAAGCGCATCAAGAGATTGATCATCGTAGTCTTGCCGGCGCCTGTCGGACCGACGATAGCCACTGTTTCGCCGCTTTTTACGTCGATGTTGAAATTTTTGATCAGTGGATCTTCTTTGTCATAGCTGAAGGAGACATTTTCAAAAGTGACATCTCCGCGGATTTCCTTCGGCAAACTCATTTTCACTTCTGCTTGCACCTCTTCTTCTTGATCAAGGAGATCGAAGACGCGTTGGATGGAAGAAGCAGCCGATTGGATGATGGCCGATAATTGTGTGATCGTCGAGATTGGCTGGTTCACTTGCCAGACGTACTGCACCATAGCCTGCACATTACCGATCGTCATCGCTCCAGCCATCGCTTGCAGAATCCCGAGCACAGCTATGATGATATAGGAAGCATTGGTGACGAGTGCCACAGCCGGTGACAGTAATCCGGAAATGAAAGCCGCCTTGAAACCATTCTTTGTCAGGGATTCATTGATGGAATGGAACTCATCGAAAGCATCCCCTTCTTTGCCGTAAAGCTTGATGATGGAGAAGCCGGTCAGCGATTCCTGGACAAACCCGTTCAGCTGCCCGAGATATTTCGCTTGCCCACGGAAATACGGCTGCGACAGCAGCGTGATCTTTTTGGAAAGGATGGTGGCCATCGGAATCAGCACGACCATGGTGAGAGCCAGCTTCCAACTGATCGCAAACATCATGATGAGCGCGAAGGTGATTCCCAAAACGGCATTCAGCACCTGCAGCAACGATTGTTGCAGCGCATTGCCGATCGAATCAACATCGTTTGTCACTTTGCTCAATATGTCACCGAATTGGTTGCGGTCAAAGTAAGCAATCGGCAGCCGGTTCAGTTTATCGCTCAGATCCTTGCGCAAATCACGCATAGCATCTTGAACGACATCGGTCATGAATAATTGCGAATAGAGATTCGTAGCTTGGTAAAGTAGTGCCCGAGCAAAATAGATGACCAGCACTTTCGATAAATAATCGTAATTGATGCCGGCACCTTCCACGCCTTTCAACATATCCGATACATTTCTGCCTATTTCGGTAATGGCAAATCCGATGATGAAAGGCTCCAGTACGTTCAGTATCGTCATCGCTATGCTCAAAACGATCGAGCCGAAGAACTTCATTTTGTAAAATTTGAGGTAATCCCATACCCGGAGCAACGTTTTTTTGTCCACTTTTTTCATGCGAGTTCCTCCTTGCTCATTTGCGAGGACGCGATATCATAATAGATTTCACAATTCCGCAACAGGTCTCTGTGGGTCCCCTGACCGACGACCTCACCTTCATTCATTACAATGATCTTATCTGCATGCATGATCGTGCTCACGCGTTGGGCCACAATGATGACTGTCGCTTTTCCGGTCTCTTTTTTGAGCCGCGCGCGCAAGGTCGCATCCGTCTTGTAATCCAATGCCGAGAAACTGTCATCGAAAATATAGATATCCGGTTTGCGGACAATGGCTCTGGCGATGGATAAGCGCTGCTTTTGCCCGCCGGAAAGATTGCTTCCACCCTCCGCCAAATGTTCATCGAAACGTTTCGGTTTGCGCGCTATGAATTCCTTGGCTTGGGAAATATCGGAAGCTTCTTCGATTTCTTTTTTTGAGGCATCCCATTTCCCGTAACGAAGATTTTCGGATATCGTTCCGGTGAAAAGCAAGGCCTTCTGCGGAATAAAGCCGATTTTTTTGCGCAAAGATTTCAGATTATAATCGCGCACATCATGCCCATCAAGCAGGATGCGCCCTTTTGTGACATCATAAAAACGCGGAATCAACTGGATTAACGTCGATTTGCCGCTCCCTGTGCTGCCGATGAAAGCGATCGTTTGTCCAGGTTCAGCCGAAAAGGAAATATCCTTGATCACCGGGGTGTCAGTGTTCCCAGGATAGGCAAAACTGACTGCTTCAAAGCTCAGATAACCATGCGTCAGGGTTTCCGTAATCCCTTCTTCGTTCGGGGAAATGCTGCTGGCAGTGTCCAACACTTCCTGGATCCGCTTTGCGGAAACCGACGCCCGTGGGTACATCATGAAGACGACCGCAAAATTCAGAAACGAGAATAAGGCATGGAAACTGTATTCGATGAAAGCTGTCATGTCCCCCAGCTGAAGGCTGCCTCCCTCGATTTGCTCGGAACCAAACCACATTATGGCGATGATGATCAGATTGATGACATGAGAAAACACAGGTTGATTCCAGGCCATCAGGCGGAAGAGTTTTTTTGAAACCACGCTGTAGGCATTGTTGACTCCCTCAAAACGTTCAGCTTGGAAAGCTTCCTGTACAAAGGCCCGGATGACACGCATACCGGAAAGCGATTCCCTTAAATTCCCGTTGATGTCATCAAGATTTTGCTGTTGCGCCTCAGATAACGGCTGTGATTTTTTGCCGATTACAATGATCATCACAAGCAATGCCGGAAAAGCCGGCAACAAGATAATCGATAAGTCCGGACTCGTGCGCGCTATCATAAATGCGCTTGCGAACATCATAATGAAGGTCATCAACCCCATACGCAGCAACATCTGGGCGAATTGCATCAGGATGAAGGCATCATTGGTGACCCGCGTCACCAATGATGAAACGCCGATGCGATCATATTCTTCGTGGGAAAAAGTCTGGATATTTTGGTACATGTCATTGCGCATATCCGCTACCATGTTGGTAGTGATTCTGCCCGTTGCATAGGCGACAATGATTCTGCCCACAAAACCAATCAAGGCCAAGCCGACCATAACCGCAGTCGTGCGCAAAATATTCCCTTTTCCGCCACCTGCAACCGTCTCGTTGATCAAGCCCGCAAGCATCGTGGGCAATCCCAATTCCACAAGCACAAAGCCAAAAGCTCCCAAGACATTTAATAAAAATAATTTGTTATATCGACTGATATAACGCCAAATTAAAGACATTTCGATACACCTACCTTAATAAAAACGATTCGTCGGGGTTCTTCAGGGCAAAAAAAAAACATTCTCGTTTTTCTGTCCAGCCTTCCAAACCCTCTGTATCCAGTCTAGCCAATTACTGTGTTTAAGTCTACAAAAATATTGATTGCTTTCGTTAAAAAAAACAAAAGAGAATTGCCTTACTATTGGAAAGGCTTGCACCTCTGCAAAAATGATTTTGCCAGTCATTTCTATACTAACTGCCTTAATTGTGGTAAACTTATAGTACCGATTGTATGAAAAAATACAACTATTGACCAAGTTAACAAACTAAGATTGTAATTTTTAAGTACAGTACTATCAAAAACAATAAGAAAAATGGAGTGAACTATATGATATTTAAAGTAACATACCAACCAGCAAAATTTGATGCACCTACCAGAGAGAACACGGAATCTCTATACGTGGAGGCATCAGACATCGTAATAGCCAGAAGATTAGTTGAACAAAATACCCCTTACAACATTGAATTCATTCAACCTTTGGAAGGCAGCCATTTAGAATACGAACAAAAAGATCCGAATTTTAAAATCACGGAGTTCAATGTATGAAACCTAACATAAAAAATAATGAAGTCGGTGTATTTGCCCTCGGGGGTTTAGGGGAAATCGGCAAAAATATGTATGGCATACAATTCCAGGATGAAATCATCATTCTTGATTCCGGAATCATGTTTCCGGAAGATGACTTGCTTGGCATTGATTATGTGATACCCGACTACAGTTACTTGGTGCAAAACCAATCCAAAATCAAAGGATTGTTCATTTCTCACGGACACGAAGATCACATCGGTGGTGTCCCGTTTCTTTTGAAAGAATTGAATGTCCCTATCTATGCAGGCAAACTGGCGCTCGCCATGATCCGCAACAAACTGGATGAGCACGGCTTGCTCAGGGATGCTATCCTGCACGAAATCAATGAAGATTCAATCATCAAATTCCGTAAAACCAGCATCAGCTTCTTCGGAACAACGCACAGCATACCGGACACTATGGGGATCGTGGTCAAGACTCCTCCTGGTAACATTGTGTTTACAGGAGATTTCAAGTTCGATTTCACACCTGCAAACGGAAAACCGGCAAATATCCATAAGATGGCTAAAATCGGTGAAGAAGGCGTGCTTTTACTTCTGAGCGACAGCACAAATGCGGAAACACCAACATTTACCCAATCTGAGCAAATTGTTGGTCAATCCCTTAAAAACATCATTCAAAAAGTTTCGGGAAGAATCATTTTTGCTTCCTTCTCGTCCAATATCTACAGATTGCAACAAGTCACTGAAGTCGCGCTCGAAACGGACCGGAAAATCGCTATATTTGGTCGCAGCATGGAGACGAACTTCCGTACGGCTAGAGAATTAGGCTTCATCGTGGCACCGGATGATCTGTTCATCGACACGCGTGAATTGAATAGCCTTCCTGCGGATAAGGTTCTGATCATGTGTACGGGATCGCAAGGCGAACCGATGGCTGCATTAAGCCGGATTGCTAATGGCACACACAGACAGATTTCCATTCAACCGGGTGATACGGTCATTTTCTCAAGTTCACCGATTCCGGGCAACACAACCAGTGTCAATCGCGTCATCAACCTGCTTTTGGAAGCTGGGGCAGCCGTTGTTCACGGTAAAGTAAACAACGTCCACACTTCCGGACATGGTGGGCAACAAGAGCAGAAGTTGATGTTGACCTTGATGAAACCAAAATACTTCATGCCTGTCCATGGAGAGTACCGGATGCTGAAGATTCATACAGAATTAGCAGAAGCAGTCGGCATTCCAACCGAGAATTGCTTCATATCCGATAATGGGGAAATCCTTGCTTTGACGGCTGAGTCGGCGAGACGCGCCGGTAGCTTTACGGCAACGGACGTCTATGTGGATGGAAAAGGCATCGGTGATATCGGGAACATCGTCCTGCGCGATCGCCGTGTCCTTTCCGAGGATGGCCTTGTAGTCGTGGTATTGACCGTCGATTTCCGCAACAAAGATTTATTGGCGGGGCCGGACATCCTTTCGCGGGGATTCATCTATATGCGTGAATCAGGCGATTTGATCCATGAAGCACAAGCAATCGTCCGCCAGGATGTTCTTTCTTTGTTGAAGAGCCCTGATGCTGTAACCGAGAAGAAATTGAAGGACACGGTTACGAACGCCATTCAGCCTTACCTGTATGAAAAAACGGAGCGCCGTCCTATGATTGTTCCCGTCATTATGGGCGTCTGAACCTGAAAACCTGAACTGAACACAAAAAGAGGGCCTGGATCAAAAATCCAATGCCCTCTTTTTCATTTATCCTCTTTATTTTGTGCGATGAAGTTATACTCCGGTTCGCGTTGATTTTCATCGAAACCGACTTGCAGGTCATAGCCATTAAAGAACCAATCATCCGCATCCTCTACATAATATAAAATGCCATTGTACTCGGCTTTTCCAATCGGAGATACTGGCTCATCCACATCAAGCCCAACCGAGAACCCTTCATGTATTTGGCTACTGCCATACACTTTCCCAAGGAAACGAACCCCTTTTTTGCCTGAAATGCCCATTTCCTGTTCAAACCACTTTTGTGCGCGTTCACTGATCTCTATTTTCATCTAGTCGCTGATCGGATAATCAGCCTGCCCCCCTCACTACTCTCTATCATAATCATCTTATCATAAGGAAGCATCATTTTATAACACTTTGCTCAAAGTCACTGGATCAGATGATGCTTGAATGCATAAATCGTAGCCTGGGTTCTGTCATCCACTTCCAATTTTGTCAAAATGTTGGATACATGCGTTTTGACTGTCTTCAGTGTGATGAACAGTTGGTCGGCAATGTCCTGATTGGAGTAACCTTGCGCGATGAGCAGCAATACTTCCCGCTCTCTGGCGGTCAACTCTTCATGCAACGGCCGGATATTTCTTTTCGAGAAGCGCTCCAGCATTTTATCCGTCACTTCTGGCTCCAGGACTGACTCGCCGTGATAAGTCGAACGGATCGCGTCTGCGATTTCATGCGCTGAAGAAGTTTTCAGCATGTAACTGGAAGCCCCAGCTTCCAATGCCGGATAGACTTTCTCGTCATCGATGAAACTGGTAACGATGATAATTTTTGCTTTGGGCCATTCGTTCAGTATCGCTTTTGTCGAAGCAATGCCATCCATGACTTCCATGACCAGATCCATCAAAATGATGTCTGGGCGCAAATCTAAGGCCATTTCATAGCCAATTAAGCCATTTTCCGCTTCCCCTATTACTTCAATGTCATCTTGGATGGACAAATAGGCCGAATATCCCAGCCTCACCATCTCGTGATCGTCGATAATCAATACACGTATCAATCTGAACCCTCCTAAAGAAAATTTTTGTCATCCTATTCAGCACTTGCGTCGTTTGTATTCACATTCGTATTAGGGATGCGTATTTCGATCACGGTCCCTTTTTTAGGGAAACTAATGATTTTACAGCTCCCACCCATCCCCTGCACGCGCTCCTTGATGTTCATCAGACCATAGCTGCCGGATTTTTCGACCGAAGTATCAAAGCCGACGCCATCGTCATAAACACGGAGACTGATTTCCTGCAAGGTTTGTTTCAGATACACTTCCAGATTGCTTGCCCTTGCATGCCTCAGGGTGTTCGAAAGCAACTCCTGGACAATACGGAAAAAATGATCTTCGATGCCGCTCATCGTGTGGACATCATCGATTTCCCATTTAATCGCAATTTGGACTTTAGACTTCAATTCCACTAGCAACTGTTCGATCCCTTTTTTCAAGGATTTCCCTTCGAGTTTAGTTGGACGAAGATGAAGGAGCAACGCTCTCATCTCCGACTGGGACTCATTGATGATGTCTTCTATGAGCCGCATCTGTTTCTGTATTTTTTCCGGAAAAGCATCCGACCGCTCATTGACCGCCGACAACATCATCATAGCGGCAAAGAGTTGTTGGCTGACGGAATCATGCAGTTCCCTCGCAATGCGATGCCTCTCCTGTTCGAGAATTTCTTCTTTTGTTTCGTTGCCGATCTGCTGAGGATTTGCACTTAAATGCTGCACTTCCCGAGACAGGCTAAGCATCTTTTTCCTGAGCATTTCAATTTCAATATGGATTGCATGGCAATACTGATCCAAAAATAATGATTTATCTCGTTTGTTGTTGAATACCGTATGCTCATAATTGCCAAGGTAAAGCCAATGCAATTTGTCCTTGATGCGAGTTTCTTGATTTTTTAAATAAAAGTGAGCGATCCAGGTTACAACGATGGCAGCAAAAAGCAGCAACACGATGATGTAAAGAAATGCCGGCACATAAAAACGATCCACCTCGACCAGTTCCTGATAACTTAAATACGGCCTCAGGGCAAATAAAACACCAGCCACGATAAAAGCAAAGACGCCGAGTATCGTACTGAACAGAATCAAAACCGCGCTTCTCCTCATAGATAGATCACCTCCAAATCACCCAGCAGGCTATTGGAGACGATTTTGATTTTTCGATTTGCCTCATCGTAGTCCCGGCTATACAATTTAACTGTTTCATTGGTCAAGTCCAATTCATCTTCGTTGAACATAAGTTGGCCTTTGATGGTGGAATGATGGACAGCCACGCCGATTCCTAAAGGTACGATTACCCTGGTCTTTCCGAACCCTTTGCGTATCAGAATGATGTTTTCCTCTTTCGGCAACAACGTATTCCCCAAATCGATTATGGTATCACCCATGAACACAGTCAGATTGACGTCATCCCATTCATAGACATCTGTCCCGATACTGGTGTTTCCAATCCATTTTTGACGCTTTCTGGAACCGTTTCGCTGTTCCGGTTCTTTCGTTTTGACTGTACGAAATGCTTTTTCTTCCCAAGGAACGTCAACAAAAGTATCCAGCTTCAACTCAGACCAGATCCCTTTGCCGTTGATGACGACGAACAATATGAAAAAAATTAACATCAGCCACACTGAGAAAGTGGAAAGTATGCTCATTCCTACCATAAACCATCCGACCAAGCCAAGAATCTGACGACGCTCGCCTTTTCCGGTGCCAAATTTTATAAATATCAGCCCGAATACAAAGACCAACAGCAAATCTGTGTCCTGTACCAACTGGAACACGACCGCCAACCCCAACAGGCCTTCAATGAGCATGAATAATTTTAAGGCACTCTTTTTCATCCTGGGCCCCTCCCTTCTCTTCGATGTTTTATACATTTCCGCTGAACGCTAGCTTACAAGTGCGACAACCAAGAATGCAAGTATCTGCTTCCATTATAGATTACCTGGACCGCTTTGACAGTGCGCTAAGGATGGATAGTGCACTAAGACTAAAGTCGTACAGTCCATTTGAATGCATATCCTTTGTCATTTATACTCGATCAGCAAAAACGGAACGTAAACAAACAGAGGATAGGACAGCAAAATCATTTCGAATGATTTTTGTCCTACCCTCTTCTTCTTGAATGCTTTATTTAAGCTTGTTCTATTCTGACGATTTTCACGTTCATATCGCCGCCCGGTGTGCCGATGGCGACTTCTGCGCCGATTTGCTTGCCTAACAGGGCTTTAGCGATCGGAGAATCGTTTGAAATCTTACCTTCAAGCGGATCTGCTTCTGCACTGCCGACAATGGTGTACGTTTCTTCATCGCCATCCGGTAATTCTACGAATGTCACTTTCAGTCCAATCGAAACCACATTGCTGTCGACGTTTTGTACTTCAATGATTTCCGCAAAACGGATCATTTTTTCCAATGTTGTGATGCGGCCTTCGACGAAAGCTTGTTCGTCTTTTGCAGATTCATATTCCGAATTTTCGGATAAATCTCCATAGCTTCTGGCAATCTTGATGCGTTCAACGATTTCTCTTCTTTTGTTCACTTTTAAGTCTTCAAGTTCAGCTTCTAATTTGGCTTTACCTTCAGCTGTCATCGGATATGCTTTTTCGATCATAAGAAATATGCCCCTTTAAAGTAATGATTCAATATTCAATATGCAGCACAGGATTGCAGTTCCCTTTTTTTATTGATAGCTGTCCCCGAAAGCCAAACGGATCTGGGACAGGTAGCATGTCATCCAAAGAGAAATAATCATTTCCTGTGGCTCTACATCGTTTATTGGCTGCCTAATTAATAGTGAATTTAAAATACCACTTAATCCCAGTAAAAGCAATTATATTTTTAAAATATTACAGGTATTTATTATTATTCTGCATTTCCAGACAAAATTGAGGCAATTTTTGTGGTCATCAGATCGATTGCGACTTGATTTTGTCCACCTTCAGGAATGATGATATCCGCAAATTTTTTGGTTGGTTCGATGAATTGCTGATGCATCGGCTTGACCACTGTCAGATATTGATGGATGACAGAATCAAGTGTCCGGCCTCTTGATTCCATGTCGCGTTTGATTCTGCGGATGATACGGATGTCATCATCCGTATCCACATAGACTTTGATGTCCATCAGATCGCGCAGTCGTTGATCCTCTAAAATCAGGATTCCCTCAACAATTATGACTTCTTTCGGCTCGCGGTGGATCACTTTATCGCTGCGCGTGTGCTTGGAGTAGTCGTAAACCGGTTGCTCGACGCTCTCGTATTGTATCAATTTTTTAAGATCCTCGATGAACAGATCCGTATCAAACGCAAACGGATGATCGTAGTTTGTTTTCAGGCGTTCCTCAAACGGTAGATCGCTTTGATCTTTGTAATAAAAATCCTGTTCCAACAGCAAAATGGAAACATCGGTAAACTTGTCTAAGATGGCCCGACTGACACTGGTTTTCCCGCTTCCCGATCCCCCTGTCACCCCGATAACGATAGGTTTTTTCACTGGTGTTTCTTCCTCTCTTCTTGCAACTCACTTTATTCGCCTTATTCGCTGTCTACGTATTGGCTTTGCAATTGTAAATGTTCCTCATATGTTTCGGAAAAATAAACGATACCGGTTGTTGTGTCTGCAACGAAATACAGATAGTTAGTATCCGCTGGTGACAGCGTCGCTTGAATGGACCCTTCGCTTGGACTGTTGAATGGCCCAGGACCCATGCCTGTATTCCTGTAAAGGTTATAAGGCGAATCTATTTCAAGATCATCGAACGTCACTAATTCCTTGTGTTCATTCAGCGCATACAAAATACTGATGTCCGATTGTATCGGCATATCGATTTCCAGACGATTAAAGAATACGCCGGCAATATTCGCACGATCTTCCTGAGTAACACCTTCTTTTTCGACAAGTGAAGCAATCGTCAGAATTTCATGAAGCGTATGACCCGAAGAAGCAATCTGTTCTGCATAGGGCGTAAGCACTTCATTCGTCTTCTGCAACATCTGTAAAATGACTTCATCCAAACTGTTTCCGGTCAAATAATCATAAGTCGCCGGATAGAGGTAGCCTTCCAAACGATAACGCGTATCGGTGCGTTGGGATGCTTCAGTCAAAATATCAGGGTACTGTGCAGCCGCATTCGTCAGGAATTCCGCATCATTCACTTTCGCAAAAAATTCCTCAGCTGTGAAATCCGTCTTTTCTTCGACTTCCGCTGCGATTTCTTCAATCGTGTTGCCTTCTCTTACGATGATTTTGTGATCGCTCGATTGTGGCACAGGACTTCCGCCTGCTTGAAGCGTCGCAATGATGTCATTCAGACTCATGGAAGGCGATAATTCATAAAAGCCTGCTTGGAAATCAGAAACATTTTGCGTCTTGATATAGTAGTTGAAGATGGTCGCGTTTTTGATGACGTTTCCTTCTTCCAAAAGCTGCGTGATCCCTTTTGTGGACGTCCCAATCGGAATTTCCACTTCGACGACTTCCGTACTTTCTGGTTCCAAAGGCTGAAGTGCATCTGTTATATATTTGTAGCCGGCAAAGCCAACGATGACTCCTAACAGGATACCTATCGTTACGATTGCAAAAACAATTTTCCGCACTAGTGACCGTTCTTTTTTGCGTATTTTCATTTTGTCTACGGCTTCTTTCTCCAACGTAGGCCGAATGAGTTTTTGTTGCTCTTGAGGCTCTTGCTGATCATTTTGTGACAAAGACTAGCCCTCCTTACTTGAGTATATGGCTGTTGATAGTCCATCAGCCATTCGACTTCCGTAATTATACACGAAAACCTATATAAATTGAATCTTTTTCGTTATTTGCATAGACATATGGAGCATATTGGACAGTTTTCTCATCATTTTATCAGGCCGGCCCCGGTTGCATGCCGAAAGCTAAAAATACAAGACAGTAGCCAAAAAAAAAAAGAGGCCCCAGACATGAATTGTCCCGGTCCTCCCTCATTTCCCTTACAACTTTATTGAAGGTCTTCGTCTTCCATAAATGTGTTCAGGACTTCTTCGATCATATCCCATTCTTCATCCGATTCGATCGGCTCTAAATCGCCTTCTCCGCCATCTTCTGTTTCAACATAGGAATAAGCTTGCAATTCGATTTCTTCTCCTTCAGGAGCTCCTGCTGGGTAAACCAGCACATAGGACTTTCCGAAATCTTCTGATTCGAAAGTGAATAAGATTTCGAATAACTCTTCATTTCCGTTCTCATCCACGATTGTGATGTGCTCGTGGTTATCTTCATGGTCATGATCGTGGTCGTGATTGTGGTCATGATCGTGATCGTGATTATGTTCAGTCATGGTATGCACCTCTTTATCTAAGTATTATTTTTATCGTTCAAACAAAGGATATTGTAACGCAAATAGGACAAAAAAACCACTCTCTTTACTGGCTGTCCAAATAATTCTGAAGAAGTATGACAGCAGCAAGTTTGTCGATAACCTTTTTTCGTTTTTTGCGGGAAACATTTCCTTCATTAATCAACATTTTTTCTGCTTGCACAGTGGTAAGTCTTTCATCAACGTAATCGACCGGCAAACCCAACTCTTTTTCAAGCAAATTCCCATAAGCGATGGAAGCCTCCGCCCGGAAACCAATGCTGTTGTCCATATTTTTGGGCAAGCCAAGTACAAACTTTTCAACTTCGTATTCTTTGACCAATTCGGCAATCCGCTCAAGGCCAAATACGCCATTGGCCTCATCGATTTTGACGATTTCGATCCCCTGCGCCGTCCATCCCATCGGATCGCTGATGGCCACTCCTACCGTTTTTGATCCGACATCCAAGCCCATGAGCCTCATTGGATGATTCTGCCTGTTCCAGAAAGATAGCTCTTCACTAATTCCTCCATTATTTCATCACGTTCGTGACGGCGGATCAGGTTTCTGGCATCGTTATGACGCGGGATATAGGCTGGATCGCCAGAAAGCAGGTAGCCCACAATCTGGTTGATAGGGTTGTATCCTTTTTCTTCCAATGCGTCATAAACAAGGGCTAATGTCTCTTGTACATTCTTTTTCAGATTGTCATCAAAATTGAATAACATCGTTTCATCTTTCGAACTCATAGCGACACCCCAGTTTTCTTTAGTATATTTACCATTTTACAAGAAATCACAAAAAACTACAACAAAGAAATGCCGCTGCCCTCTGCGGATGGGCGTCGCGACTTGTCCAATTTCCCTCCTGTTGGTATATTCCGCATTTTGTTTCATGCGGATTGGCCCAACAAACAGGGACCGGCATCTTGTCGGGATGCCCGCCCCTGAGAAAGGATGCTTACTTTGTATTTTCCTCGATCCAGACGCCAACGTGTTTCAGGGCATCCGGGATGCCTGCTGGGTTATTTCCACCTGCTTGTGCCATATCCGGACGTCCGCCGCCTTTGCCCCCAGCAAATGGAGCAAGTATCTTGATCAAATCGCCGGCTTTTAGGCCTTGTTCCAATTTCTCTTGGGAGACTGCCGCCAGCATATTGACTTTGCCATCTGTAGCCGAAGCTGCCACGAAGAGATCAGAGACAGCTTTTTGACGCCATTGGTCAGCCAATTGACGCAACGCGTTCATATCCTGATTTATTGTTTCATAGGTGATATATGTGACACCATTGACGGTTTCCACGTTTTCAAAGAGATCTTTGGCTTCGGCATTCATGATTTTTGCTTTCAAAGACTCATTTTCGCCTTGCATTTCCTTCATTTCTTGTTTGAGCTGATTTATTTTACCGGCTACTTCTTTTGTTTGTTGGGCTTTCACAAGCTGTGCCGCCTCGCTCAATTCAGCTTCTTTTGTGCGGAAATACTGATAAGCTGCCTGGCCGGTCACTGCCTCGATGCGTCGGACACCTGCACCAATTCCGGATTCGGACAAAATCTTGAAGACTCCGATATCCTGCGAATTCTGTACATGAACCCCGCCACATAGTTCGACTGAATAGCCACCGACATCGACGACTCGGACTTCTTTGCCATATTTTTCACCAAACAATGCCATGGCGCCCATTTCTTTCGCTTTATCGACGGTTGTTTCGACCGTTACGACAGGCAATGCTTCCCAAATTTTTTCATTCACTATTTCTTCCATCCGTACCAACTCTTCTGCTGTTACTTGGCCGAAATGCGTGAAGTCAAAACGAAGTTGATTCGGGTTTACCAGCGAACCGGCTTGGTTGGCATGATTTCCCAATACATCCTTCAGTGCTTGGTGCAATAGATGGGTCGCCGTATGGTTCCTTGTGATGCTTCTTCTGCGCGCTTCATCCACGTGCAGGATATAAGTTTCGTTCGAATGGATTTCTGTCAGGACACGCGCAATATGCATGGTTTGGCCATTAGGGGCGCGCTTGACGTCTTCGATTTCTGCGATCACTTCACCAGCTTCGGTTTCGATTGTTCCTTTGTCCGCAACTTGTCCACCCATTTCTGCATAGAACGGTGTTTCGCGGAAAATGATCTGAACACGATCATCTGCAGCTGCTTTTTCGACGATTTCGTCATTCGCAACCATCACTGAAAGCTCGGACGAAATTTTTGTTTGGGCATAGCCGGAAAACGTGCTTGGAACCAGCACTTCAGCCCAGACCGGGGATTGCACGGAGAAGGAGTCTTCCACTTGTCTGGCTGCACGGGCACGGTTCCGTTGTTCTTGCATCTCTTGGTTGAACCCTGCTGTATCGACTTTGAAGCCTTTTTCTTCGGCATATTCGCTCGTCAATTCCAACGGGAAGCCGTATGTATCATACAGTTTGAAGGCATTCGTGCCGTTTACGACCGTTTCACCTTTTTCGTTCATCTCTTCAAAGACGCTGTTGAGTATTTCCATCCCTTCATGGATTGTTTCCTGGAAACGTTGCTCTTCATTCGTGATGACTTTGATGATGAAATCTTGATCAGCTTTGACCTCAGGATAATAAGATTCCATGATGGCTGCCACAACCGGAACCAATTCGTTCAGGAACATTTTTTCGATGCCCAATTTTTGGCCATGCATGACGGAGCGGCGAATCAAACGACGCAAAATGTAGCCGCGGCCTTCATTTGATGGCAAGGCACGGTCCCCTATCGCAAAGCTAACGGCGCGGACGTGATCAGCGATAACTTTGAAGGAAATATCCAATGTTTTGTTTTCGCCATATTTCTTGCCGTTGCTCAACGTCTCAATTTTTTCGATGATCGGCATGAACAGATCCGTTTCGAAGTTGGTCGGTGTGTTTTGGACTACGCTTGTGACACGTTCCAGACCCATCCCCGTATCGACGTTTTTGTGCGGCAGCGGCTCATAGGTGCCATCCGGCTTGTGGTTGAATTCAGAGAATACTAGGTTCCAGATTTCCAGGTAGCGTTCATTTTCACCGCCCGGATACATTTCAGGGTCTCCGTCAGGCAAATCCTGGAAGGATGGTCCGCGGTCATAGAAGATTTCCGTATCCGGTCCGCACGGTCCTGCGCCGATATCCCAGAAGTTGTCCGCAATCGGAACGATATGATCTTCCGGCAAACCGACTTTTTCCTGCCAAATGCGTTTTGTGTCCGTGTCTTCCGGATAATAAGTGACGTAAAGCAACTCCGGATCGAACGCCAACCATTTTTCATCCGTCAGGAATTCCCAAGCCCAAGGGATCGCTTCTTCTTTGAAGTAGTCCCCGATCGAAAAATTCCCCAACATTTCGAATAATGTGTGGTGTCTTGCCGTCACGCCCACATTTTCGATGTCGTTTGTGCGGATGCTTTTTTGGGCATTGGTGATGCGCGGATTTTCAGGGATCAATGTGCCATCAAAATATTTTTTCAGCGTTGCGACGCCTGAGTTGATCCATAATAAGGTAGGGTCGTTGACCGGTATCAGCGAAGCGCTCGGTTCCACTTTCGACCCTTTCGTTGCCCAAAAATCAAGATACATTTGACGGATGTCACTGCTTTTTAGATTCTTCATTATTACCTTCCTTTTCTCTTCATTTATTTTTGGAGTGGATAAAATAAAAAACACCCCACTGCATACAAGGACGAATGACGCGGTACCACCTTGTTTGCAATGAAATGTTTTGAGCATTCATTACCTCTCGGATCCGTTAACGCTGGAAGCGATAGTATTTCTACTATATTTACACAAAGGGAGCATAAACGGATGCGTTTCCTTTCACCAAACGGAAACTCTCTTTTGTTATCCATTCCTATATCCTCTGCTTCAATCAAAAACTAGTATAACCAAAATTATGTCCGCATGCAAGCAGTTCTTAAGAAAAGCGGTTCGGGTCACATTTCGATGCGGATGGAACGTCTTGCGCAGTAATAACCGGGTGACAAGGGTTCTTGCTGCTTCGCTTTCAAAGCATCCGCATGGTTTTCATAATAGGTAGCGTAGGGCAGGAGTTTCTCCAGTATATTCTCGGCTTGAATGAAAATCCAGCCGCCTTTGGCCAACAACCCGTCTTCGACAAGTTCCGGTCCCCAGCCCATATTGGCTATTTCCAAGCCAAACATGTTTTTTTTATAGAGATAGCTATCTTCGGGTTCGAATAGGTTACGATGCAACTGATTACCCCAACGGAAAAGCCTGCGCGTCGATGCGCCGCAGCAATATTCCCATTCATCGCTGGACAACAACCCCATGCCATCTTTCTCCAATTGCTTGCGCATCTCTGCATAAGTGGTCTGGTAAGGCGCAAAAACTGTGTAAGAATCCAAATCTTCGTTCTGTTTCAGGAAGAAAGAATCATTTTGGACCAGATGCGCCGGAAAATCCGCAAATATCGATGATCCGTTTGCGCTCGGCATCAAGGCTTGATGGATGTCCTTCTCGTGTATGCTGAACCAATCGCTTTGGCCCTCAAATTTCCCGTTTATGACTGCATAATTCCCGACTTTCGTCATCCCCACATAAGTCGGACTGACTTCCACCAATAATGGAGGGATCTCTGTCGTCCGAAGCTGCGACATTTGGCTGTTGACCAATTCTTCCAATTCATCCAAAGAATGGATCGGTTCGATTTTCTTCTTCATCCAATGATCGTCATGCAAAAATTCAGCGCCTTGAACAGAAAGTTTCAGGCAATTTTCGATGGCGAGGTACATCTCTTTCCTGTCAGAGCTGATGTCCAATGGGTCCAGGCCGTTGATTCCGCTGTCCCATCCGAGGACGGCCTCCTTGTGCCCGGGTACAAAAACAAACGGTGCGCCGTTGATGTCCACTGTAAACGTTTCGGTCTTAATGCCGCCCATCTGATAATACGCCGGACGGATATCCGCGACAGACAAAAGCGGATTCACAAAATAACGGACAACGCTGCTGGCCAGAACAAGCTTGTGCTCCATCGGGATGTTCTTCCAGTTCGGATTCATCAATTGATCAAATAGTTCCATTATACCACTCTCTTCTTGTAGCTGTATTGGAAAACCAGTAAATTGCTTTACTGTCAGTATAGCAGAATATTGAGGCGGCGAGTAGCTTATTTCTTTTGCTGAAGGGAGCGCCTATAGAGGCACCGTTGATTATTGCGGACGGCGCCGCTGATTTTCTGAAAGCAGAAAAGTCCGCAGACAAATTCTTCATTGTTTGCGGACTTCTCTCGGATTACTTTTCATTCATGAAAGTTTCCGGTGTTATATTTTCCATGCCGATCATCGGATCGATGCTCCCATCGGAAATGTGTTCGATCGTCAAATGGTAGATGGGTATTATTTTTGGAGATTCTTTGTTTTCTGGCTTTTGGGTTGCAGATTCGGTAGTTGTTTCGATGAGTGATTCAGCAGTCTCAATTCCAACACTAGGTGCTCTCGTTTCCTTGCTTTCTGCGGGTTCTTCCGCAGTGAAGACTTTGTCATTGTTCAGATTGCGTTCTAGTTTTTCGTGCAGCATCGTTTTCCGGATATCACCGGTGCTTACGACTGCCGTTTCGAAAGCTTCGTAGTCGCCGCACAAAATCAATTTGCTTTTGCTCCTGGTGATGGCTGTGTACAGCAGATTGCGGCGCAGCATCCGCCCGTACTGTTTCACCATCGGCAAAATGACCATCGTAAATTCGCTGCCTTGTGATTTATGGATGGAACAACAGTAAGCCAGCACGAACTTGTTCCAATTATTACGATTATAGGTGACTTCGACAGTATCGAATAGGACCGTGATCTGGTCGACTTTCTCTTCCGTCTCTTTAGCGAATTGGATGGCAGTGATTTCACCCATGTCCCCGTTAAAGACATTATTTTCCGGTTGATTCACCAACTGAAGCACTTTATCGCCTACCCGATAGACGACATCGAAAAAAGCAACTTCGCGTCTTTTCTTGTTCCCCTTCGGATTGAAAATTTCCTGCATCATCGTATTGATGGCATCAATACCGGCAGCGCCTTTGTACATCGGCGCCAGAATCTGGATGTCTTTCGCGGTGAACCCTCTTGATTTTGCCTTTTCGACGACTTGCCGGATAACCGGCTCGATCTGATGCGTTTGGCAAGGCAGAAACGACCGGTCCGCTTGATTGTTCCGGAAATCGCGTGGGAGGATGCCGTTCTTGATTTCGTGCGCCAACGGAATGATTGAGGAATCGCCAGATTGTCTGAATATCTCATTCAGCTCGACCTGCGGCAATGATTTGCAGTTCAATAGATCAAACAACACTTGGCCCGGCCCGACCGACGGCAATTGGTCCTTATCCCCGACAAACAGCACTTGCATGCCCGACGGCACCGACTTCAGGAGCCGGTGCATCAACCATGTATCCACCATCGAAACTTCATCGATGATCAACAGCTTGCCTTCCAGCTCTTGCGTATAAAGTTCTTCGGATTCCTTTTCCTGGCCCGTCAAGCCCAGTAAGCGGTGAATCGTGCTGCCGGGCAGACCTGTCGTTTCCTGCATACGTTTTGCGGCCCGTCCGGTCGGAGCGGCAAGTAATATCGGGAAAAGTCCATCTTTGTAGTCGTGAGGGTCTTCCGGCAAATCGTTTAGTTCGGAGAACATGCGGACGATCCCTTTCAGAACTGTCGTTTTGCCGGTACCAGGGCCTCCGGTCAGGATGAAGAACGGTGAAAGCAAAGCTGCTTTAATCGCTTCGATTTGGGAGGCGCCATAGCGGATCTGCAGGTTTGATTGCAGCTGCTCGATTTCCAGATCCAAATCCACTCCCGGATAAGCAATTTTCGTTTTTCGTTTCAGAAGTCTGTCGATCGATGAAGCGATGCCTTCTTCGGCGAAATAGAGAGACGGGATGGCAAAACGGCTGTGATCCTCGACCACTTTCATGTCCATCACCATCTCCATCAGCGCTTCGATGACGGGCGCATCCTCGATGATGAAACGCCGGCTTTGCTCAAGCAAATGGATCGTCCGCTCAAGCAAGACAGTCCCGTCGACATACGTATCCCCGTTCGAGAGGCAAAGTTCCTGCAACGTCGCGAACAAGCCACCCTTCAGCCGGCTTGTGTGATCCGGAGCGAAATTCAACTCCTCCGCCAATTGATCGGCCTTCTTGAAACCGATGCCTTCAATGTCCTCGAGCAGGCGGTAAGGATTTTCGTTAAGGACAGTCAGCGTTTCGGTGCGGTAAAAATGGAAGATATTCGCCGCCTGATTATTGGAGAATCCATAGTTTCCCAAAGCAATCAGGATTTTTTCGGTTCCTTGCGTCTGCATCAGGACATCGCGCATCATTTCTCTCTTTTTGGGTGTCATGCCGCTGATGTTTTTCAGAGCTTCCGGGTCATCGAGGATGACATCGACTGCCTCCTCGCCAAAAGTCTCGACGATTTTTTCTGCCGTGCGTTTACCGATGCCCGGGAACCGTTCCCCCGACAAGAATGCAATCAACCCATTCTTGGATGTGGGTTTTTCCTGCTGGTAGGAATTGGCTTGGAATTGGACGCCGTATCTCGGATGCTCCACGACCTCACCGAAAAAGCGGTAGGCTGTATCTTCGGTTATCTGCCCAAAGCTTCCCGTCACTACAATTTCCTCATTCTTTTGTGGGAGATTCGATTCACTGACTGAAATCAGTATGACCTTGTAGAAATTACTCGCGTTTTCAAAGAAAATCGCTTTGAGTTCTCCAACGATATAGCCTTGTTCTGTATCCATCCGGATGATCCCCTCCCTTTTTATAATATTCAGACTTGTAACAAGATTCCTTAAGAACGATACCACAATTCCCGCCCAAATTAAAGAGAGGCCGTAGAAAAAACCAGCCTCTCACTCATTATTCAGATGTACTGCAGGATGCGTTCGGCCTGATAAGCCTTGTCGATCGTGCCCCCACCCAGACATTCCATACCGTCATAAAAAACAACAGCTTGGCCAGGCGTAATGGCGCGGACCGGTTCCGCAAATTCCACACGGGCAGTCGTCTGATCTTCGTTCAGATAGACAGTGACTGCTGTGTCTTGTTGACGGTAACGGAATTTAGCCGTGCAAGTGAAGACAGATGGTTTATTGCCTTCGGAGGTGAAGTGGATATCGGTCGCATCCAGACTGTCGGCATACAGGTTCTCATGATGGTAGCCTTGGCCCACGTAGAGCGTATTGGTCGCCAAATCCTTGCCTATGACAAACCAAGGATCATCGGATTCTCCGCCGCCGCCGATTCCCAGACCTTTTCTTTGCCCGATCGTATAGTACATCAATCCGGCATGCTCCCCCATCACATCCCCGCTCAAGGTGACCATTTTGCCCGGGATCGCCGGCAGAAAGTTCGTCAAGAATTCTTTGAAGTTCTTCTCGCCGATAAAACAAATGCCCGTCGAATCTTTTTTCTTGGCTGTCGCCAAACCGGCTTCTTCAGCAATGCGGCGCACTTCCGGCTTTTTGATTCCGCCTAGCGGAAACATCGTTTTGGAAAGTTGCTCTTGGGAAAGCTGATTCAGGAAATAGGTTTGGTCTTTGTTATCGTCCACGCCTCTGAGAAGATGAGCAGTGCCATCTTCGTCACGGACGACTTGCGCATAATGCCCGGTTGCGACATAATCCGCCCCCAGTTCCATCGCATAATCCAAGAAGGCTTTGAATTTGATTTCTTTGTTGCACATGACATCCGGATTCGGTGTCCGTCCCTTCGTGTATTCGTCCAGGAAATATTGGAATACCTTATCCCAATATTCCTTTTCAAAATTGACAGAATAATAGGGAATGCCGATTTGCTGTGCGACAGCTTGCACATCCTTGTAATCTTCGGTTGCCGTACAGAATCCGAATTCATCCGTATCATCCCAATTCTTCATGAAAATACCGATGACATCGTAGCCTTGTTCCTTCAAAAGCAATGCTGTGACAGAAGAGTCAACGCCTCCGCTCATTCCGACCACCACGCGTATTTTTGAATTGTCTTGCATGCCTTTCACACCCTTACTTGATTTGTGTATTTTCTCACTTCTTACATTATATAAGTAACATCCGATACAAAGAAACAGTTTACACCATCCCGTCGCATATTTCAAGCTTTCTCGCCTGTCCGCAGACAAGCCGACGGTCACATCAGCCTGGCGATAAGCATGAGGATAACTTGATGGACCGGATAGTAGGCATAACCGGTCCATTTCGGTAGCGGACTGATCCCAAAATTGACCGGCATAAGCATGGGAATAAGCGCTACTGCCGCGAATGCCTGCAAGGAGGGGAACTGCAAAGCATTCACCAGCAAAAACAAGGCAATTCCCGCTCCAACATGTTTTTCTAAGAGTACATAGATTGTCCACCCCATCATAAAGCCATACAGGCCGTATTCCGTAAACTGTACCAAAAAGATTGCCGGCAAGATGAAACGATAGTCTTTGATCGATAAGGCAAAAAGAGCCAAAGTAAAGAGAATATTGAAGACATTCCCTACTTGTGCGGTTATCGGCATACTGATGACCCCGGTCAGGACCAAGCGCAACAAATACTTGCGAAAATCACGCGTTTCCCTTACCCCTTTCACGGTTGTATACAAAAAACAAGGAAACGCGATGCGTCCGACCACACGCAGAAAAAGAAAAGAAGGGAACAGATAATAGCCGATGTGATCGATCGTCATTGTGAGGATCGCAATCCATTTGATGAGTGCTGTTTTATTGTTGTATGCCATTGCTTCACTTCCGATCTTCTTGAATGATATGGGATGCAAAAGAGAAATCTTTCCCACTAAAGAAAACAAAGCAGAACACCTTTGGAAGGGATTCTGCTTCATTTTCAGGGAAACTGTCGATCAGACTGTATAAGGCTTGGCATCCAAATTCAGGGTTGCCAATGCTTGCTCAATGTCTTCGATGATGTCAGCAATGTTTTCAAGCCCTACCGAAAAGCGGATCAGTCCTGGCGTAATGCCTGCCGCCGCCAATTGTTCATCGGTCAGTTGTCTGTGGGTTGAACTTGCCGGATGGAGCACACAAGTCCGGATGTCGGCAACATGGACTTCATTGGACGCCAACTTCAGACTGTCCATGAATTTGATGGCATTTTCTCTGCTTCCTTCGATAGACAGTGAAATGACGCCGCACGTTCCGAGCGGCAGATATTTATTTGCCAATTCGTGGTATTTGTCTCCTTCTAATCCCGGATAATTCACAAATTCAACTTTCTCGGATTGTTTGAAATATTCAGCGACTTTCAAGGCATTGCTGCAATGTCTATCCATTCTCACAGGCAGCGTTTCAAGCCCTAGATTCAACAAGAAGGCAGCATTGGCGGTTGGGTACGCCCCCATGTCCCTCATCATCTGTACCCGTGCTTTTGTAATATACGCAGCGTTCTCAAAGCTTTCCGTATAGACGATGCCGTGATAGGATTCATCCGGTTCGGTAAATTCCGGGAAATTACCGTTTTTCCAGTCAAAATTACCGCTGTCGACAATGACTCCGCCCATCTGTACAGCGTGGCCATCCATGTATTTCGAGGTGGAATGGACCACGATGTCCGCTCCAAACTCGAACGGCCTGCAAAGGTATGGCGTCGGGAACGTGTTGTCTACGATTAAAGGAACGTTGTTGTTGTGCGCAATCGCGGCCCATTTTTCGATGTCCAGAACAGATAAAGCAGGATTGGCGATGGTTTCGCCGAAAACAGCCTTTGTGTTCGGTTTGAACATTTTTTGGATTTCTTCCTCAGGCAGTTCTTGATCGACAAATGTGCATTCGATTCCGAATCGCTTCAAAGTTACGGCGAACAGATTGATTGTTCCGCCATAAATGGAGGCGGTGCTGATGAAATGATCCCCTTCCTTCAGGATGTTCATCAAGCTTATCATGGTGGCAGCCTGCCCGGAAGTTGTGCACAAAGCCCCTACGCCACCCTCCATCGCCGCGATTTTTTCTTCCACGGCTCCAACAGTCGGATTGGAGATGCGCGAATACATGTGTCCGGCAGCAGTCAAATCGAATAATTTCCCGATATGTTCCGTGGAGTCATATCTGTAAGTGGTGCTTTGGTAAATCGGAAGCGCGCTTGGCTCTCCGTTCCCTGGGTGATATCCTTCGTGTAAACATTGTGTTTCGATTCTCATTATTGAACCTCCTCATTAAGATAACGCTCATAATCTCATGTATATTTAACATTTTACCACAATTCCAAAAGGCTTTGTGGAGATATTGAATCCAAATCGAAAGATCCTGAACGCCCAAAATTTTCCATGTTTGAAAACAAAAAAAAGACAGAGATTATCTGCCTTCCTGTGCTGCTATTCTTCTATGAACTGTACCGTGCCGTTTTCAAAGGACTTGATGCGCGCCAATGAATAGACATCCATACCCTGTTCCTCCAAAATTTTTCTGCCTTTTTGGAAGGATTTTTCGATGACGATACCGACACCAGCGATCTCCGCTCCTGCCTGTTTGCAGATTTCCATCAAGCCGTTAGTGGCTTGTCCGTTCGCCAAAAAGTCATCAATGATGAGGACATGATCATTCTCGTCAAGATATTGTTTGGAAATTGTAATTTCGTTGGTGACATCTTTTGTGAAGGAGTAGACAGTGGCCGAGTACAGATTGTCTTTCATCGTCAGACTCTTTTGTTTTCTTGCAAAAACAACTTTCACTCCCAATGCCAAACCTGTGAATACTGCGGGCACAATGCCGGATGTCTCCACCGTCAAAATTTTGGTAATTTTTTTGTCAGCAAAATACCGTGCAAATTCATCCCCCAATTGTTGCATCAATATGGGATCGATCTGATGGTTCAAGAAATTGTCCACCTTCAACACGTTGTCCCCCAACACGATGCCATCCTTCAGTATACGTTCCTCCAGCAATTTCATAAAAAAATCCTCCTTAATCACATTTCGTTCTATCTATCAGCCGCTTGCGACGGTCGGCCAGCATGCCTTATTTTTGTTAACAAATAACAGTAAAACAATACAGATAATCTTCGCTTTTGTCAACGGTCCGTAAGTTTTATCGCCAATTGGGATAACTATCACCTCGGAAAAACGAACAAATCTTCATTCGGACATTTTTTTATCCGTAGACGAAAAAACGAGAAGAATCCGGTTGCCGGACTCTTCTCGTTTTTGGTTGTAAAGCTTAGTCTACGTATACTTCGGAATCCTTGTTCATCCATGCGTAAAGCAAACCAATGATCAATCCGCCACCGATGTAATTGCCGATCATAGCGAAGAACCAGTTCGTCAGGACGCTGCCGACTGTCATCCCTGGCAAAGCGCCGCCGAATGCGAAAAACGCAAGGCTGAAGGAAGAGAAGTTGGCGATAACGTGTTCAAAGCCTAAAAATGCAAAGATGAAGATGATGAAAATAGTCGAGAAGAGCTTACCGGCGTCATCTTTCATATGCGCGCTCACAAATACAGTCGTATTCACGATGACGTTCGCGAAGATACCTTCAGCAACCATCTGTATAGGTGTTTTGAGCAACTTGCCTTCAACTGCGTGGAAAAGGAAGTGCTCAGCCGGTAAATCCTGGAAAATATTCGTGAATGACATGACGAATGAAGCAATGGTACCACCGATAAGGTTGAAAAGGATACAAGCGAATAAAATTGCTAAAGCTCTTTTAGGTGCCAACACCTTGCGGTAAATAGCTGCTGTCATGTACATCATGTTGGATGTACCCAATTCTGTGTTCATGTAATTGATCATGACCAAAGACCATGCAAACATGAATGAGTAGAAAAATTTCCCACTACCGGGCAGCATGTGTTCTGCTTTTTCAGCGACCATTACAGCAATTGAGGTACCCAACGTCAAAAACATACCAGCAAGCATACATCTGATGAAATATTTTACTTGTGAAGTCTCAAATAAATGTGACTTCTTTAGGGCGCTTTTATCAACTGTAGTCATGGCTGCGCCTTGATATTTTTGTTCCACTTTCTTCATCTCCCGAATTGTTTGTGCGATTCTGAATAAGTATATCATATTTCATAAGAATTGGAATGAAAAAAACAACTGTTTATATAATTATATTAATGCATTTATAGTATGCATGGTGTTTTTTTTGTGCACATGGATTTTAGCAAGTTCCATTTTCCCATTTGATGAAAAAAAAACCGGCTGTAAGATTGACTCTTACAGAACCGGTCCGTTGTTTTCAAATATCACAAATAAATTGGGATTACTCCGACACTTCAGCCAGGACGCCGTTTTCTACCAAGCTGTCTAAAATGTATTCCAACTGTTCTTTCGCAGCCGACATGGTTTCCTTACCGTAGACATCCACTAGCTGCAATCCGTTGCTCGTCGTTGTGGAAACTTTCAATGTTTTCAGATCGGCAGCGACGACAATTTTCACTTTGATCCCTTGTTTATGCAACACGCTGTTGTCCAAATCGCGGACCATTTGGAAATTGCCGTTTTTGGTTTCCTCAAAACCATTGTCGCGCAAAGTGTAGCGTTTCACCTGTTCGTCCAATCGAAAGGTTTTTCCGGATCCCTTTAAAGATACATTTTTTTCGAATGCCATATGCAGTCCTCCAAGATAACGTTTTCTCTATCATAACACATTTTTTTCTTTCGTTCAGCCGTTCTTGTATTGCTTACTGTGGATGCTTTTCAGCAAGGCGATCAGCGTGTCCGCCTCATCAGTCGTATTATCCGGTCCGAATGAAATGCGTAAGGATTCGGTTGCTCGCGGATTATCCATTCCGTACATCGCTGCCAATACATGGCTCGGTTCAATGCTGCCGGCTGTACAAGCGGATCCGGCCGCCAGCATGATCCCTTTGAGATCGCACTGAATCAGCATTTTGTCGGAACGCATACCGGGCAGCCAGATGTTCAAGATGTGCGGGACTCCCTCAGGATAGACACCATTGCATTCAAATGGAATCCCGCTTTTTTCAAGTCCGCTCAGTAAATACTTGCCCAGTTCACGTTTTTTGCGGTTGCTTTCTTTGCGTTCTGCTTCCATCAGAGTGACGGCCTCAGCAAACCCCCGGATGTATGGCGTATTTTCCGTACCGCCACGGTGGTCGTTCTCCTGGCTGCCGCCATGGATGAAATTAGGCAGGTGCAGACTATTTTTACGGTATAAAAATCCAATGCCTTTGGGACCATTGATTTTATGCGCGGAAACCGATAGGAAGTCGATATGCTGTTGCTCCACATCAATCCGCTCGCTGCCATATGCTTGAACGGCATCGGTGTGGAATAGGATGTTCTGTTCTGTCAAAAAAGCACCTATTTCGGCAATTGGATTGATACTGCCCACCTCGTTGTTGGCATACATCAATGAGACTAAGATAGTATCCTCGCGAATCGCATCCTTCAGGGATTGCAAGGTTACTTTTCCGGTATCGTCCACCGGAAGATAGGTCACCTCAAAGCCTAACGTTTCCAGATAATGCATCGGATGCAGGACTGCATGGTGTTCCGCTGCAGAAGTGATAAGGTGTTTGCCCTTTTCCTTCAGAGCCAACGCAGTCGGTATGATCGCTGTATTGTTGGATTCGGAGCCGCAGCTTGTGATGATGATATCAGCCGGGTCTGCTTGGATGGATGCCGCAAAAATCCTGCGTGACTGGTCGATATGCTGTCTTGTTCGTCTTCCCAGAGCATAGGTGCTGGAAGGATTCCCGAAATCTTCGATAAGCGATTCCTGAATGACCGCTACAACTTCAGGTCTCACCGGAGTCGTAGCGGCGTGGTCGAAATAAATCAATTTGTTACCTTCTTTCTGTCGCAAGTCTTTCTAGTGTTCAAAATAACTGTTGAGCCAACGGTACAGGCGCAATTCGATGCTGGTTTCCATTTCCTTCGAGGAATCTTGGGCAGTTGCGGGACCCTGTCCCAACAATTTTTTCGTTTCTTCAATATCGGTAAGACAGAAAAACGCATAGGCAGCCCTTATTCTGTTGTTTACGATCCAGTACCTTTTTAACAAAGGATGAGCTTGTATTTGGATGTATTTTTCTTCTGCATTTACGAGCCGACCGAACAGCGCATCGCAAAACAAAGATTCCATCATATAAACGGGCCAATAGACTGACTCTTTGACTGGACGGTTGGCCGAAAAAGTCAGCAACAATGAATCGGCTTCTTCAAAATCCAGTTCCCCCAAAGCGCGGACATATGCGACCATGTAGAAGTAGTCAACCAGGAAGGTTTTTTGATACTGGGCGTCGTTTATGCTTTCGAAATAGGCGTCCGGTAAGTCGGCAAAAGGCACTTTTTCTTCGATAAGCTGTGCCATCTCCAACTGCTGGAACAGGAGCCTGCGCGCAGGCAATGATCGGCTTGCTTCCCTCAGCAAAGCTCCGTCATTCTGCGCTTTCGGCAGCAGATTCGCTAAAGCCATCCAGACAGGCACCAAACTGAACAAAACGAACAGGGAGCCTGTCTTCAGTTCCATACAAAAAGCCAGGCTGTACAGGAGTGTCCCCGTCAAAGCATTTGCCATAATGCCCCCCAGCATATAACTGCGATACGGCAATTCCGCATAGTCCCCTTTAGGTGGCGCCATCAAGCATTGGCCAGCCAGCAACGGGGAGGCAGCCTGCATATGATGCAGGCTGTGATCCGCATGGCTATATTTGTAACGTCTGACTTGAAAGCTGATCAGCCGATAACCGCTCAATTTTCCGAAGATAAAATGTCCCCCTTCATGAAGAAAGACATGCACGTGGATGGATAGAAACAGGCCTGCCGACAGAGCTGGAACGAGTAGGGGATCAAAAGACGACAGCTTCCCCCAGTCGTTGAATCCCTTCGCGATGAGATAGCCGTAAAACATGATGAAGGCAATTGTAATATGGCCGGCAATTCTCAGAAATGATTTTTTCATGAAGTTCCCCCTACTCTTCCTCCAGTTGCATTTCCGGGAACAATAAGCGCAGGATTTCCATCGTCAAACGTCGACTTTTCCCTTGGTACGGATAAATGTGAATCAGCATGGCGGGGTTGAAGTTCGCCTCAATCACCCCGTAGTTCGGCTCCTCTTTCGTGGCCGGGACCGAATGATCCGGGATGATGATATCCACCCCACAGATTGCAACACCCAGTGAGGCTGCCATCTGCACAGCCAACTTTTTGTAGCTGTCGTCCATCTGATCCGTAAAATCAATTGAATCGCCGCCGGTACTGATGTTTGAATTATCCCTCAGACGGACATTCGTGCCTTCAGGTGGGATACTGTCGAAAGTATACCCTTGCCCCTGGATCGTCAATTTTTCGAGCTCACCGGTCGCTATCAGTTCCAATGGGGAGCGGTGATTTTTCCCGCGGAGACTGTCTTTATTCTTCTCCTCGACCAATTGACGGATTGTGTGGCTGCCATCACCTACCACATTGGCCGGCACACGCAGCAACACGGCTTTCGTTTCATTGCCTATGACAAAGAATCGGTATTCGGTTCCGGCCAAGAAATCCTCGACCAATATATCCTCGTCCTCTTCAAATGCGATGCGTACTGCTTTTTCGTAGTTTTCAGCTGTTGCGCCGTCCTTGAAGATGGAAATCCCTAACCCGTAGTTCGTTGACTTAGGTTTGACGACGATGCCTTTCCCAGCAAAGATAGAGTAATCGCGCAAGGCTGCGACCACAGAATGGTACTCACCGCTGTCCGGCACAGCGAATCCGTTCTCCGCCAATATTTTTTTGGTGACGACCTTGTTTTCCATAATGAGCGGGCCGATATAGCTGTCCTTTGCCGTCATATTGCCGTTCTTCACGTATTCGCGATGATTCTTGTAGGTCAGCGAGATGAATTGGTCATAACGGTCGAGCATGTTGATCTTCAAACCTTTTTGGATGGCATCGAACATCAGGATCTGTGTGGAGAGTTCCATGTCCTCAAAGCCCCTCAAGGCATATGGACGTTTCCAGGCAGCTTCTTTGTACTTTTTGGCCAAAGATGTGGCCCAAGCCGTTTTGTCCTCTGTCGCATCCACTGCCTTGACCATCTGCCCTGCCACTGTTTTCTCCGGATTGTGGAATGCTCCGATTTTTTCTTTAACGATTGCGCTGATTTTCTCTTCTGCGCCGATCGCTTCCAGCATCTGCAGCATCCCTTCCAGGACGGACAGCCCTTCCGCTTGGAATGCGGATGGCTGCAGAGGATTCTCCAATGCCGTGCTGTAATTCATTTCTTTCCCGATTTTCATCTCTTCTTCGCTGGCATCCTTCTCGATCCACAATAAATAGAGCAGGAAATAATGGATGAAGTACATATCCTCTTTATGCATTCCGAACTCGGCAAATGGGTTCAGATCGAACAACCTGAATTCGAGATAGGCGATTCCGTTCGTCAGCAAATCACGCGCTTTGTTGGCCCCCCTGAAACGGACAGTGGAATAAAACTCCTTTTCGGCAATAAGCTTTCCACTGGTTACCATCCGTTCGATATCCTGTACATAGGCATCAATCGATTCAAAAGAAACATGCACGTCCGCTTTATTGACGTATCCATATTTGCTGCTGCGGATGCTTCTTTTGTAGCTGTCCAGAGGCAAATCCTGTTGGGTTTCTTTTTCGAAGTAGGAGCTGTCGGCGGATATGGATCCTCCCATAAGATAGGTCATGATCCATTGGTGACGGATGAAGTTATGCGCCATCTTCAAGTAGACATCCGATTGGAACGCCTTAAGTGTCCCGGCAGACCCGGAAAGCTGATGAAGTTCTTTGATGAGGGCAGGATTCAATTCGAAGTTGAAGTGGATGCCGCTGACCATCTGTTTCTTGTTCCCGTAAACAGAGACCAAGTACTCCCGGTACGCCACATCATCCGCGCTGTCCAACTTGGCTACTTTGATTTCTTCGCTTGCCGGCATGGTAGGCGGGATGCTGCAAGGCAACAGGTATTCATCTTCCGACAAGGATCGCAGTACGACATCATGGATAGCCGTCAGCCACTCATGTGTTTCCTCGATTGACTGCATCGGCGGCGTGATCAATTCCGGTTGGCTTTCCGCAAAGTCAGTCTGTATGTAAGGATGGAAACTGCGATTTCCGAATACAGTCGGGTGGTTTGTCTTGGCGATTGTACCTTCACCCGTTATCCGTTGGCTTTCTTTTTCGATTCCAAAAGAGGCTTTCGAAAATAATGCCGATAATTTATGTGTTAAAATAATCTCTTTGAAATCTGTCATTATATACTCTCGCTTTCTGCTTCCAATTTTCAATGTATTCATTATAGCTTTTCTGCTTGTAAATAGTAAAGATGTTGCTTGCCTTTCTTTTCAATCAATTTTCACAAAGCTGCCAAAAAGAAATAACCGGGCGAATGTTTGTTCTTTATTATCAGATGGCATATAATGGGGAGAGAAAAAGGAGCGGAGAATAATGAAACAACCTTTAGCATACCGTATGCGTCCCGTCCACATCGACGAAGTCATCGGCCAAAGTCATCTGGTCGGCGAAAATAAAATCATCCGCCGTATGGTCGATGCCAAGATGCTTTCTTCAATGATACTGTACGGCCCACCGGGAATCGGCAAAACCAGCATTGCGAGCGCCATCGCCGGATCGACCCATTCGGCTTTCCGGCAACTGAACGCCGCTACCGACACAAAAAAAGATCTTCAGATCGTCGTGGAGGAAGCCAAATTTTCCGGCCAGGTCATCCTCTTGTTGGATGAGGTGCATCGCTTGGACAAACCCAAACAGGATTTTCTCTTGCCGCATCTTGAGAGCGGCCAGGTCATCCTGATCGGCGCCACCACCGAAAATCCATACATCAGCATCAGTCCCGCTATCCGGAGCCGGACCCAAATTTTCGAATTGAAGGCCCTGAGCACACAGGACGTCATATTGGCGCTGGAACGGGCCATCGCTGACGAAAAGCGCGGTTTGGGTAAAGAAAAGATTATGATCGACGAAGATGCCTTGCTTCATTTCGCCAGAAGTACGATGGGTGACGTGCGCGGCTCGCTGAACGCCTTGGAATTGGCCGCGCTATCCACCAAACCGGATGCGGATGGAACCATCCACATAACCTTGGACATCGCCGAGGAGTGTGTCCAAAAGAAGGCATTGGTCCACGATAAGAACGGCGATGCCCATTACGATGTCATATCTGCCTTCCAAAAATCGATCCGCGGCAGCGACGTCGATGCGGCCATACATTATCTGGCCAGGCTGCTGGAAGCCGGCGAATTGCTGATCGCCTGCAGGCGGTTGATGGTCTGTGCCTACGAAGATATCGGCTTAGGCAATCCGCAAGCTGTGGCCCGAACCGTTTTGGCTGTTCAGGCTGCCGAAAAGCTGGGCTTGCCGGAAGCACGGATTCCCTTGGCCAATGCTGTCGTCGATCTGGCCCTTTCGCCGAAATCCAATTCGGCCTATCTTGCCTTGGACAGCGCTCTTGCCGACGTGCGCGCCGGAAAGTCCGGCGACATACCGGATAGCCTGCGGGATGCCCACTACAGCGGTGCAAACAAGCTGGGCCGTGGCATCGGGTATCAATACCCGCACGACTTCCCGGATCACTGGATCAAACAACAATATTTGCCGGACTCGCTGAAAGATCGCCGATACTACGAGCCCGCTTCGACCGGAAAATATGAACAAGCCTTGGCCAGCCAATTGCAGCACCGCTTCAACAAAGATTCCTGATTACTGTTTGGCAGCGTTTAACCAGTTGCTGCTGTACTGTTTCCGGATTGAAATGCTTGTGTTTTGCTTGCCAACGATTGATTAGTATGCTACTATACGTATATAGATTTCTGAGGTGTTCGACATATTCTCAATGTGTTGACCGAACAATTTATTACTACCTTGGGATCCTGTTTATTCCGGTGGATAACACGCCTTTTCATTTGGTAGTTAGAGACTGGATATTGGAGCCCACCTGCTTATATGCGGGTTCAAAACTAGTAGAATATAACTCACCGGCACCATCGGATTTCTAATAAAGTTTTATACTTTTGGAGCTGCTCTTTGAGCAGCTTTTTTTGCAGACTGAAATATTCGGGAAAGCATTTCTTGAGCCATTATCCCGCAATTTCCTTGAGGAGGACACACTTTGGTTGAATTGTTGATTGCCCTTTTTTCATTATTATTGGTTTCGACCGGACTTTTCATGACATTGAAAGGCCCCACTGTCTTCGTGTTGGCTCCGGATCGGATCACAGAACAGCAACGCCATCAGATCTGGCTCTTTTTCCGCAACGGCGGAGCCCTGTACATGTTGATTGGGTTTCTCTGTCTGCTGACGATTTTCTTCAGGAGTTCCCTGCTTTATGCATTTGCCGTATTGATTGCCTCAGGGTATACAGCACTCTTCAGCATCCGGCTGGCCGGCATGATGAAAGATCAGGGCCGCTGATCAATAAATTCCGGAAAATATCGCATACGCTTTCATTTTTATGGAAAGTGAAGTAAAATAAACTTGTAAGCGATACTAGTTTAGAGGAGTGGTTAATATGTTTCAAGAGTATAAGAAAATTTTGATACCGGTTGACGGATCGAGAGAATCAGAATTATCCTTCCGTAAAGCAGTGGAAGTGGCCAAACGGAATAAAGCAGCCATCATCATCACTCATATTATTGATACAAGAGCCATACAGACCCCTACAGGTTTTGAAGGCAGTTTTACGGATGAAATCGTCCGCCAATCCAAAACGTTGATGGAAGAATACAAAACCTACGCCACGAACGAAGGCATAACGGATGTTCACACAGTCATCGAATACGGCTCGCCAAAAGCCATCATCGCAAAAGATTTGCCTGCCGAATACGGCGTGGATCTGATCATGATCGGCGCGACCGGCCTTAATGCCGTCGAAAGACTGTTCATCGGCTCCGTTTCCGAGTACGTCATCCGCAACGCACCTTGCGATGTGCTGGTCGTCCGGACCGACCTGGAGAATAAACCAAAACCTAAAAAATGACAGGCAGCGGCCTAACTCCCTGCCGCAGAAAAAATTCAACAAAAAAATTCCGATATGCCAGTTGTTGGCATATCGGAATTTTTATTTTTTATTATGAAAGCATAATACATTTTGAATCCCAAAGTGCGTCACCGTTGGTGTTTTACAGGTTTGCAAAAGGTTTCATGCATCCAAAAAGTTGTCCAGCTGCACGGGTTAGCCCTTCGGAAAGGATAGAGGAACCCCTTGACTCTGCGAGCCAAGGATACTATTCGACTACCCTGCTGACGCAGGAAGTCTCTCAGCATATTGCGCTCTACGATGCTCAGTTGCATGGGACTTTTAGAGATTCATCCCTTAGAGTCCCAGTACAAGGTGACCGTAGAGAACGTTGCGTGGCACGATTTCCTAAATTTCTTTCAGGGCTGAACGAACCCGTTCCGCTTTTCTTATTTTTGGCTGAAGCGTACGACGTCGCGAGCGATCATCACTTCTTCGTCCGTAGGGATCAACAGTACTTTAACTTTTGAATCGTCAGTTGAAATGATTCTTTCAACGCCGCGGACATTGTTCTTTTCATCGTCGATTTCGCAACCGAACCAAGAGATGCCATCGATGATGATTTTGCGGGTAGGCGCAGAATTTTCTCCGACGCCGGCAGTGAAGACGATCGCATCCACACCGTTCATGATTGCAACATATTGTCCGATATATTTTATGATGCGATTGTGGAAGATATCCAATGCAATTTGAGCTTGCTCGTTGCCTTTTTCAGCTTCTGTTTCAACATCGCGCATATCGCTTGATACGCCTGAAAGTCCCAACAGACCTGATTTTTTATTCAGGATGTCAACGAATTCATTGATATCCGTGATGCCCAGTTTGCCCATCAAATACGCGATTAAAGATGCATCGATGTCCCCTGAACGAGTTCCCATCGTGATACCAGCCAATGGCGTGAAGCCCATGGATGTGTCGATAGATTTTCCGCCTTGGACAGCAGTGATGGAACCACCGTTACCGATGTGGCATGTAACGATCTTCAACTCTTCGATCGGTCTGCCCAACATTTCGGCAGCGCGTTCAGCTACGTATTTGTGGCTTGTTCCGTGTGCGCCGTACTTTCTTGCAGAATATTTTTCATAGTACTCCATCGGGATGCTGTAAAGGTAATTTACTTTCGGCATTGTTGTATGGAAAGAGGTGTCGAATACAGCAACACTTGTGATTTCAGGCAACAATTTTTTGAACGCACGGATTCCGGTAGCGTTCGCTGGGTTATGCAACGGCGCCAATTCAGCCAGTTCTTCGATTTGTTCCAGGACAAGATCATCCACAAGCGCGGAATCTTTGAAGATTTCGCCGCCGGCAACGACACGGTGGCCAACACCTGTGATCTCATCGTAGCTTGAAATGATGTTTAGTGCCAATAATTGATCCAGCAAGTTTTGTACCGCGATCTCATGGTTCGCAATATCTTCCGTTACCTTGAATTTTTCGCCTTCTCCATATTTGATTGTGAAGACGGAATCGTTCAAACCGATTCTTTCGATAATTCCGGTTGCAAGAACTTCCTGATCAGGCATAGCGTATAATGTAAATTTCAAGCTTGAGCTACCAGCATTGATAGCGATGATTTTTGACATTTTTTTCTCTCCTTTAAATTGACTGATTTTTCTTATATCTCTAATAAATATTATATCATCTTTGCGCTCCAATTGTGGAAAATATCCAGGAAAGATTGCATCTTTTGTGCGTTTTTAAGATCTGGAATTTCCCCCAAAAGCACTTGTTCGGCTTGAATCGATTTTTCACCATTTTTTTGAACAATAATGATTGATTTTTTCATTCCATTTTTGTGGAACAGATCTGCCGGAAGGCTCAAAAATGCCTGTATATGAACGTTTTCCTTTAGCCACCCCATTAATACAGATGTTTTATCTGTTTCAAAAATATCGGATGGAACGATAAAAACCCCCCAACCGGATTCTTTTAAATAGTTCACATTTTGTTCAAACATTAAGAAATGCGCAAAAGAATTTCCTTCCGAAAAAGCTGTTTTGTAATTTTTTGCGCGCTCATTCACTGGATAATAGCCGATTGGAAAATCCGATACCATGATATCCGAGGGTTCAATCAACAGTTCCTGCAGGCTGTCCGAGTGGGTGTAATGGATTTTTTCGGACAATCCCATCAAGGACCCGCTGTTGGCCGCGACACTGATCAACAGGTCATCGTTGTCAACTGCTTCCGCAGTCACTTCATTGCCTCTGCTTGCCAAATGCGCCAGAACGATATTGAGCAGATTCCCAGTTCCTGCTGCCAAGTCTGAAACATGCAGTTTTTCTGTCTTATCTTTTTTTATTTCTCCGATAAAATAAGCAATCAGATACGCAATCGTGTCCGGAGTCATTTGATGATTCATCTGGAGCTTGTCTTCTTTCGTAGCTTTGATGAAAGTCAGTTGTATGCTCTTGCGGATGATTTCTTTATCCAAGGCTTCCAAATTCATCTTTTTGTAGAGGCTGTTCAGGCGCTCGATTGCCTCATTTGAGGGCAATCCTTCCACTTGTTGTGCTTTCCCTTCAAAGGAAAGATTTTCCAGCGTTTCGGACAACGCTTCTATGTATGATAGTTCAGCTTCCGTTTGAAGTAATTTGATGGCTTCATCCATTAAACCGAAAAGACTCTCAACATTTGTTGCTTTCAAGTCGTTCACCGTCCCTTACTTTTTGTTGTTTTGTAAAAAACAAAAAAACCTGCGAAGGAAGTGACTAATCATTTGCCCCCGCAAGGTTTTTTGTGTGTATGTAATTGGTTGATCGGCAAAAGTACAAGTATTATTTAGCTGTAGGGTATACAGAAACTTGTTTTTTGTCACGGCCTAAACGTTCGAAACGAACGACACCGTCAACTTTTGCAAATAGAGTGTCATCTCCACCGATACCGACGTTAGTACCTGGATGAATTTTTGTTCCGCGTTGACGGTACAAAATCGATCCGCCAGTTACTGTTTGTCCGTCTGCACGTTTAGCGCCTAAACGTTTAGATTGGGACTCACGTCCGTTGGTAGTAGATCCGCCCCCTTTTTTGTGGGCGAACAATTGTAGATTCAATTTCAACATGTGGTTTGCACCTCCTTATTAAGTAGTACAGTTTTTATTGCATTTTTATGGTCACATAATCTGGATATGTCTGAGCGACATCTTCCAGTGAATAGAATAGATGCTTCAGTAAAATCTGCGTAATGTATTGCTGTTCCGCTTCCCTTTCGGAAAGTATTTCCGCATAGAGATACCCGCCTTCATCATTTGCTTCATCAACAAGCATCTGGTAACCGGCTAAACGTTCCACGCTATTCACAGTTTCGATGGCCAGTACGGAAACAGCGGCACAGATAATATCTTCACCTGCTACTCCATACCCGGCATGTCCCGTAATCTCGAAAGAAAGCAGGTTGCCATGGTCATCTTCTTTAAATTTCACTTCAATCATGTTTATTCACACTCTTATGCTTTGATTGCGTCAATGATTACTTTTGTATAAGGTTGACGATGACCTTGCTTGCGGTGTGTATCTTTTCTTCTCTTGTATTTGAAAGTAGTTACTTTCTTTTCTTTGCCCTGTTTTTCAACAGTGCCTTCTACAGAAGCACCTGTTACGAATGGAGCGCCAATTTTGGTTTCTTCTCCACCTACAAATACGATTTCATCAAAAGTTACTTTATCACCAGCTTCAGCATCTAATTTTTCAATGTAGATCGCTTGTCCAACTTCAACTTTTAATTGTTTACCACCTGTTACGATAATTGCGTACATATTCTCTGCACCTCCTTATTTTACTTAGACTCGCCAAACGAAGTGCCCTTTAAGGTCTTATGACTCCCATTCGTGCGGTTGTAGCCGTGGTGCGCACATTTACAACATTAATAGCTTATCAAAAATCGGGCCTCAAGTCAACCTAAATCAAAACATTCGGCAAATAAGGCGCCATTTACCTCACGGAGGACCAAAAATAGTAAAAGAAACAGGGCAGCTGCCCTGTTTCCTGTTTGGACTGTCCAATTTTCTGCGGACATACCCTAGTCTTCACAATATCCTTAACGGTTCTTGACGAATTCACTTGAGGATACGATCCGGGTACCATATTGTTGCCCGAACTCGATATCATGCGTAACGATCAGGATACCGGTTCCTCCTGCTGCAATTTCCTGGATCAGCTTTCCGATGCTGTCGGAAGATTCACGATCAAGCGCAGAAGTCGGTTCGTCAAAACAAAGCACGCGCGGATTCAACATCATTGCCCGGGCGATCGCAACCCTTTGCTTCTGGCCTCCGGACAACGTCGACGGCATCGAATTCAATTTGTCTTCCAATCCCATTTGTTCCAACAATCCAGCTGCCTTCGCCGTCAACTCTTCACGGCTGCCCAATTTTTGTGCAAGCGGCGCCTCCAGCAGATTGTCCAGCACAGTAAGGTTCGGGAACAAAGCGTAATCCTGAAACACCATGCCGATTTTATTTTGGTAAAGACGCCTTTGTTTGCGGTCCGCATATTCTGCGCCCTTCAAACCTTGTTTGCACAAGACAGCATCCTCAATCGAAATGGTGCCTTGGTCTGCTTTTTCAAGATTGTTGAGCAAACGCATCAATGTTGTTTTACCAGTTCCGGAACGCCCTACAAGCACAACGATCTCATTGGAATCGATGTGGAAAGAAAAATCATCGATTACGGTTATGTCATGATAAGACTTTTTTAAATTCATCGCATTTAATAACATGATTGCCGCTCCCCCCTAAAAGTTCCCTTTGGATTCAAGTTTATTCAGCAGCACCGTAATGACAGCCGTAACGGATAGATAGACGATACCCACAGCCAAGAAAGGCACTAACGAGGCATATGTATTCGCAGCAATTTGCCCCGCGCGCAACAGTTCCCCGAGACCGATGACATAAACCAAAGATGTATCTTTTACTAGCGCAATCACTTCATTCCCTACAGATGGCAATACAATCTTAGTGACCTGCGGAATGATGATTTTGAAAAACCCTCTGACCTTACCGATACCCAACACCGAAATGGCCTCGAACTGTCCTTTCGGAACAGCAGTGATACCTCCACGGAAGATTTCCGCATAATAGGCAGCGTAGTTGATCATATATGCCAAAATTGCTGCCGAAAAACGATCCAACGTAATGCCTATCAGCGGCAAACCGAAGAAAACAAACATCAATTGCAACAGCAATGGCGTCCCTCTCATAATGAAGACATATATCTGGATCAGAAAACCCAGCCACTTCGGTCCGTAAACCCGGATGACGGCAATCAGAAATCCTAATGGAATGCTGGAGATCCCTATGATGAAGAACAACGTAAGTGTCATCTTCAAGCCGTCAAGCAATGATGGCAGTATCGTCTGTATCAAGTCCATTTCATAAACCTCTTTCTTACCCTATATTTTCGTTATTCATTATAGAACCATTTGTCGTATATTTCATCGAAGGTTCCGTCGTCCTTCATGTCGGCCAAAGCTGCATCGACACGCTCCTGCAAGTCCGTGTTATCCTTTTTGAAGGCAACCGCCATCTCGTCTTCCCCAAAGTTATCAGCCAGGACACGGTAGATGTCTTTACCGGACTGCTTCATGTAGTAACGCCCGTAGACTTCACCGACGACGATAGCATCCACGCGGCCCGATTCCAGGTCGCTGAAGGAATTGTTATTGGAAGGATAAAGCACCAGATCTCCGCCCAACTTTTCAAATATCCCTGATGCATCTTCCATGATTTTATCCACTGAGCTGGAAGATTGTTGCGTCGAAACCAACTTCCCTTCCAAGTCCGCTTTCGTTTGGATTTCGCTGTCCTTCAAGACGATGATGGATTGCGCATCCACGATGTACGGTTCGCTCAAGAGCACTTTTTCAGCCCGTTCCGGCGTGATGGCATAGCCATTCCAGATCATGTCGATGTTACCCGAATCCAATTCGGTTTCCTTCATTGCCCAATCAATCGGTTGAAAAACCATTTCGGCTCCGATCCGTTCACCGACCTCTTTCGCCAGATCGACATCGAATCCAATGATTTCATTATTGTCATCACGGAATCCCATCGGCGCAAACGTGTCATCCAAACCTACAATCAGCGTTTCCTCAGCAACAGCTTCCGAGCTGGCGGAAGCGTCATCAGCAGTACCGCCGTTGCATCCAGCCAACAACAATAAACCCGTTCCGATTAAGGCAGCTTTTTTTAGCTTATCCAACATGCGGCTTTCCTCCTTCAACAAACAATAATGTTATTCAGCGAACCAAGTTGTGTAGATTTCATCGTACGTTCCATCTTCACGCATGTCATTCAGCGCTCCGTCAATCGCTTCTTTCAGTGCGACATCTTCCTTGCGGAGACCCACACCATATTCTTCATCGCCAAAATTATCGGTAAGAACGACATACTTTTCCTCACCTTTCTGCTTCATTGTGTAACGGCCCAATACTTCATCAACGACGATTGCATCACTGCGGCCGCTTTCCAGGTCGTTGAACACGTCATTGAAGGTAGGGTACAAAATAGCCGTGCCCCCATCAAACTCAGCGCCAATTCCCGTTTCGTCGGCGTTGATGGCATCGTATGCTGCAGATCCTTGTTGCGTCGCGACGACTTTCCCAGCCAAATCGGCTTTTGTTTCGATATCACTGTCTGCCATTGTGACGATGATTTGGCTGTTGTTCAGATACGGTTCTGTGAAAAGTACTTTCTCTTTGCGCTCATCCGTGATGGTATAGCCATTCCAGATCATGTCGATGTTCCCGGAAGCCAATTCGGTTTCCTTCATTGCCCAATCAATCGGTTGGAAAGTGATTTCCACATCCAAGCGTTCAGCAACCTCTTTCGCCAAGTCGACATCGAAACCGACGATTTCGCCGCTCTCGTCTTTGAAGCCCATCGGTGCAAAAGTATCATCCAGCCCCATCACCAATGTTTCTTTGATTCCTAAAGCTTCCGATCCGGTTGCGGAAGAATCTTCAGCAGCTCCTCCACCGCATGCAGCCAATAAACTTGTAGACGCCAACAACATTAATGCTAATTTTTTCATATTCTTCTCCTCCATATATGTGTACTTTTTTATTACCGTATTTTGTGGTGGCCCCTCATCAAGCCATTTCCAATAAAAAAAGCCCTCTAACTTCCTGCTGAAAGTTAAAGGACGATTGAAGTCGTGGTTCCACCTTTTTTTGCGGCATCTTCACAGAAACCGCCTCATAACGTTCCTTTTGAAACGTCAGTGCTGTAACGGGCACAACCGAGTCAACCTACTGAGGGCAGCGGATGCTGTCTTTTCGGCATTCTTGCTCAGAGATGTGATTTCACTGATCGCTATTGTTTGCTCGCACCACCCGCAAACTCTCTGGAAATAGGCAAAAGTTACTTTTTCTCTTCATTGCATTTAGAATTTAAGACAATAATACCACAGCGTTCGTTAAATGCAAGTATTTCATTAAAAAAAGTCTCATTTATTTCTCATCCTGTTCAATCATACATCCAGGATACAAGCTTAAACAAGGGATAATAAATTACAATGAACAACACAATATTCAACACGATTGTGGGTCCCAGCCGTTCTGAAGCGAAGGTGCTGAAATCAAGCTGAGTAATGTCCATCAAGCTGTAAAAGCCAAAAACGAATGAATCTACCGCTACAATTGCCAGGATGAACAACAAGGCCAACACAAAAACATTTTCCGTCAAATATTTCTGCATTTTCTTCACGAAATACACGATCACCGCAAAAGCGACTGCGTACACGCCCAAAATCCCGCTGTAGTAACTGTCGAACAACAGCCCGAACAGAACCGCGTAGAACTGCATCGGCTGCTTTGGGAAATAGTAGGAAAAAAGCACGAACCCGAAAAGCGCCAGGTGCGGCACGAGGATATACTCTTCACTGACGAACTGGCCCGGGAAGGCGTTGATCAAAAAGCCATCCAAAATCAAAAGCAAGTAAAGCATCACAGGGATGAAATAAGTGTGATGTAAAGATCTGTTCTGCACCATCACTCACCACTCCCGCTCAGCCGTTTGATGACCGTCACGAAGCGGATATTATAAACCTCTCCGGCGGGCTCAATCGTAACTTGCTTGAACAAGCCGTAGCTGTCCATGGATACTTCTTTGACGGTTCCGATTAACAAGGCGCTTGGCGAAACGCCGCCCAAGCCTGAAGTGATCACACTGTCGCCCGGATTGATTAGCGCATCAGGGGCAATCTGGGACATGGAAAGCATCTTCGTGTTCTCATCATAGCCATTGACGATGCCATGAACGGGACCGGATTCCGTTTGGATTTCAGCAGACACCCGGTTGGTCGTATCGTTCGAAGTAGTCAACAAGAGAACTTTCGCGCTGGTTGAATTGACTTCGGATACACGGCCGATCAGACCGTTTCCGGCCATCACCGACATGTCGACCTCTACCCCATCCTGTGATCCTTTGTCGATGACGATTTGGTTCAACCAACTGTCCGGGTTGCGGGATACTACAGAAGCATTGATTTGCTCATATTCTGATAAAGTGCTTTTTAATTCAAGTTCTTCCTGCATCCGTGCATTTTCTTGCTCCAGATTATAGACTTTCACTTGCAGCTCATAAACGGTATCAATTTTACTTTTTAAAGATTGATTTTCTTCATACGTATTCATCAGGTTATCGACTGAATCAACAAAATTCGCCACTACTTCCGCCGGCTTAGAAAATATTCTCGCAATGGAGCCTGTCACATCGTTCCCTACTTGTTGCGGTATCGATGTATCTTCTCTGTTGTTCGTAAGAGAATATGCTATCAAGCTGATAAAGGTGATCACACTGATCAATAGGATGATCAATTTTTTATTGTTAAAAAACTGATTCACATTGACACCTCATTTCGTACATCACTTTCAATTACATTCATTATGCTTAATGCCTTAAATTTTTACGCTTGTACACGTTGATATTCTTCAATGTTTCGCCTGTCCCGATGGAAACACAATCCAATGGGTCGTTGGCGATAAATACAGGAACTTCTGCTTCCGCTGAAATGACTTCAGCAATGTTCTTCAACAAAGCGCCGCCGCCTGTCAGAACGATGCCATGGTCAATGACGTCAGCAGATATTTCGGGAGGGGTCTCTTCCAGCACTTCCCTCACGGAAAGGATGATGTTCTCGACCACATCATGAATCGCAACCGCTACATCCTCAGCATGGATTTCTAAAGTTTTGGGCAGGCCGTTCACCATATCCCGGCCTCTTATTTCCATGGAGCCGTAAGAAGCTGCCTGTTCGATGTCGGCACAGCCGATTGTTATTTTGATGTTTTCGGCAGTGCGCTCACCGATCAGCAGACCGTATTTTTTGCGTATGAATTGAATGATTGCCTCATCCATACGATCACCACCGGCTGTGCTTGAGCGGCTTGTAACGATTCCACCAAGGGAAATCGTCGCGACATCCGTCGTCCCGCCACCGATGTCCACCACCATATTGCCTGTAGGTGCATGCACCGGCAGTCCCGCTCCCACCGCCGCGGCGAAAGGCTCTTCTATGATGAATGCTTCTTTGGCGCCGGCTGTCCGGGTAGCATCAAGAACTGCCCGTTTCTCGACTTCCGTCACACCACTCGGTACGCAGACCATCACATATGGTTTTATGAATGCATTCCCAGTCGCTTTTTTGATGAAATACTTCATCATTGCGACAGTTGTATCGTAATCCGCAATGACGCCTTCTTTCATCGGGCGCGAAGCCACAATGGTGCCGGGCGTCCTGCCAAGCATCTGGAAAGCTTCTTCCCCAACGGAAAGAATCTCCCCCGTATGGATATTTTTTGCGACGACAGAAGGTTCTCTGATCACGATGCCCTTGCCGGCTATGAAGACGATCGTATTGGCCGTACCTAAATCAATTCCGATGTTTTTACCTTTAAAATTCAAACTTACCAAGTACTTCTCATCCTTCCGTCTGATTGACTACAAACTCTCCCACAAACAAATTCTTTTCTATTTTACCACAAACCGGAACAAGAAAAACATCAATGTAACAAACAAAAGAAAGAATTAATCTATTTGACAGGAAAGCCGTCGTTCAGTAATACTGTCGTCAAATATTCATTCCCATTGACACAATATGACTACACGATTCACAGTGAATCCGCCAGTTGGTCAGCATTCCTTGATGAACATCGGATACGCGACAAACCAATTCGCTTGGCATTTAAAAAGGGCCCGAGACAGTGTCCCGGACCCTTTGATCGTTTAAGTTAAGGAATATTAGATTTTTTCTACGTTAGAAGCTTGCGGTCCACGGTTTCCATCAACGATTTCGAATGAAACTGCTTGTCCTTCTTCTAATGATTTGAATCCGTCGCCTAAGATCGCTGAGAAATGTACGAATACATCATCGCCGCTTTCGCGTTCGATAAATCCAAAACCTTTTTCTGCGTTAAACCATTTTACTGTTCCTTTTTCCATGAAAAATTCCTCCTCGTGCAAAGCACTAAAAATGTGATTCTTGCTTTTGGTACGATAGGAATGTTCAAGACAATCTTTTCTTTACCAAACAAAAACACTAATATAATGATATATCAGGTTTTCCGATATTGCAAATTTTTTGCCATCAGATTTTCATTTTTATCTGTGGAAATACTGGCGGCAATAGAAACTAAATGATCCCGTATTCACGCAGGCTGAGATAATCATCGACCCCGATGATGAAATGATCAAGAATCTCAATACCCATCATTTCTCCGCATTCCACCATCCGGCGGGTAAACACCAAATCAGCTTCAGAGGGATCCGGATTCCCGGAAGGATGATTGTGAGCGAGGATTATACGCGCCGCGGCAAACCTTACCGCCTCACGAAAAATTTCGCGCGGATGCGCAACCGAACTGTTCAGGCTGCCGATGAATATCGTCTTCTTCTTGATGATTTCGTTCTTTGTGTTCAGATAGACAGCCACCACGTGTTCCTGCTGGAGGTCGCGCATCTCTTTCTGCAAAAGTGTTCCGGCGCTTTGCGTCGAGGTGATTGTACCGCTCTTCAATTGCGTGGCATTGGCTACACGGACTCCCAATTCGACACAGGCCTTTATTTCGATCGCTTTGGTTCGGCCGATTCCGTGGATCGAAGTCAATTCTTCCAGTGAGGCCAGCTTTAAAGAATGCAAATCCTCGAACTCATTCAGCACCCGTAAGGCCAACTGCATAACATTGCTGTCCCTGGGCCCTGTACGCAGAATGATCGCCAATAATTCATGCGTCGCTAGGGCTTTTTCTCCAAATTGATCCAATCTTTCACGCGGGCGCGAGGCTTTCGGAACCTCCATCAGCAGATTTGTTTCTTGCACCATCCTGTTTTACCCCTTTCCTTCCGTCTACTCAATAGATACGCAGGAAGGGGCGAAAACAGGTTATTTCTCTTTCAGCCAATCCATGACCGCGTGCAGGTCCGGCAAAATGGCCGTCGTTTTTGCTTTCGCTTCGTCATCCGGAACAATCAGATCGGGGATCATGATCACTTCAATGCCCGCATCATAAGCCGCACGGATGCCATTAAGCGAATCTTCCAGAATCAGACAATCCTCTTTCGGAATGCCGAGGGGTTTCCAGGCACTCAGGAAAATTTCCGGATCCGGTTTGGCGAAGGACACTTCATCCCCGCAGACTTGGTAGCGGAAATACTGCGAAATATCAGCCAATTCAAGGTAGAAGCTGACCTCCCTCCTTCGGCTGCTGGAAGCAACGACGCACACCACGCCTTCTTCCTTCAGAAAGGCCAGCAGATCATACAGGCCTTTTTTGATCGGAAGCCCCTGCTCGGAGGCGATGGTTGTCTGCCTTTTCTTCATTTTTCTCAGGAATCGCTCCGCTAGTTCAGCGTCACCGAAGTCGGAGGCCAATTCAGGCATCACATCCCTATCAGATCGTCCTACTTGTTTCAGGTAATAATCAAAGTCGAACGCTATCGGCAAAGCCAGCTCTTCAGCCAATTCACCTTGTGCCTGGTATCCCAACGTTTCCGTATCGAACATCAATCCATCCATATCAAAAATGACTGCTTTTTTACGCATCTCAAAACTCCTCATTCTTTAATAAATAATGTCTTACTTCGGAAAGAAAATACAGTGAGCCTGTGATCAATAACAGGCCTTCTTCGGATTGCTTCGCCTTCAGATCATCGATTGCAATGCGCCAATCTTCATAGGCCGCAGCTTCGGATATGCCCATCCGCTCGCACAGTTCCTTAACCGATGCAGCTCTTGGGAAATCAAAACTGGTCACGTAAAGCTTGCTGTCAGGGATTGACTTAATCAACTGGCCCATTTCCTCCAGGTCCTTATCCGCCAACGCCGCCAACAGAATGGTGATGTCCTTATCCGAAAACTTCTTCTTGATCGCTTCAGTCAGAACTTCCATAGCCGGGATATTATGCGCACCATCCAGCATGACAAATGGTTCTTGCGAAACGATCTCCATCCGAACCGGCCAAGCTGTCCCGAGAAGCCCTGCTTTGATCGTGGTTTCCGAATAGTCTAAAACGTATTTTTGGCAGAACAGCAAGAAAGCTTGCAGCGCAGTGGCCGCATTATCGACTTGATGGCCACCCATCAAGGTTATTTCCAGGTTTTCAAAAGTGCCCAACGGAGAGGTAAAGTCAAAGACCTCATGGTAATCAGAACCCTCATGCCAATTGGAGACGCTGAAATCCGGGCCGAATACATGCAAGGGCGCAGCCTTTTTTTCCGCAGTGTCACGCATCACCGACAAAGCCTCTTCAGGCAATCTTCCAATGACGACCGGTGTCCCTTTCTTGATGATGCCCGCTTTTTGAAAGGCGATTTTCTCAATGGTATTTCCAAGAATATTGCTGTGATCTTTGCCTATCGTCGTGATGAGCGACAAATCCGGCTCGGCAACATTCGTGCTGTCGTAAAGACCGCCCAGGCCGACTTCCAACAATACGACATCGCACGGATGGGAGCCAAAATAGGAGAACATCATGGCGGTCACTACTTCGAATTCCGTCAGCGGACCCATATCCGTCAGGCCGATTTCCTCATAAAGTGCGTACAGAATGTTCGCTTGTTCCAATACGTCCTCATCCGGGATGTTCGCTCCATTCACGCCGATCCTTTCATTGAAACTGACGATATGCGGCGAGGTGAAGGTTCCCACCGTACAGCCAGCCGCCTTGAACAGGCTTCTTAAGTAAGCAACATTCGACCCTTTTCCATTTGTTCCGGCAATATGGATGGATCTGAATTTACGTTCCGGGTGATCCAGTTTTTCCATCAACCATTTCATCCGGACTATTCCCGGTTTAGGACCCATGCCTTTGCGGGAATGGATCCATTCCATCGCTTCTTCATAAGTTGCAAACATATACCGCTTCACTCCATTTCCATTTAAGAAGAACCCTATCCACAAAGGCGCTTGCTAATAGGGTTCTTCCTGTTCAATTCAATTTAATTCTATGGTCAAGCCAACTGTTCTTTCAGAGCAGCGATACGTTCTTCCACAGCCACGAGTTTATCGCGGTATTCCGTTTCTTTTTGTTTCTCCCCATCAATTACAGCCTGCGGTGCTTTGCTGATGAATTTTTCGTTATTCAATTTGCTTTCCACCCGGTCGACTTCTTTGGTCAATTTCTCCGCTTCCTTTTCGAGACGGGAAATCTCATCTTCCAATTTGATCAGACCCGCTAAAGGCATGTACACTTCTCCGCCTGAGAAAACGGCGGTGACAGCGTCGCTGGCTGCCTGGATGTGTAGACCTATTTCCAGCGTATCCGGATTGCAGAAACGGAAGATGTAGGATTCGTTGGCGCGGAAAATCGCTTCGGTCGCCTCGTCATTCACTTTCAGCTGCATCGGAACTTTCTTGGACAACGGTGTGTTCATTTCTGCGCGGACATTGCGGACGCCACGGATCAATTCGATCAGTTTTTCCATCGCTTCCTCAGCTGCTTCATCGATATAGCTGTCATCCGTTTCCGGATAGGCTGCCGTTACGATAGAATCGCCTTGATGCGGTACATTCTGCCAGATTTCTTCGGTGACGAACGGCATGACCGGATGCAATAAGCGCAAGACATTATCCAAAACATACGCCAAGATGCTGCGGGTTGTGCGTTTTGCCTCTTCATTTTCCCCTTGCAGAACTTCTTTGGACATTTCGATATACCAGTCACAGTAATCATCCCAGATGAAACGGTACAACAAACGACCTGCTTCACCGAATTCAAATTTCTCGAACAGATCCGTCACTTTTGTGATGGTCTTGTTCAGGCTGGAAAGAATCCATTTATCGGCGATTGTCTTTTCCCCTGAAATGTCGATGTCGTCGAAAGTCAGATCTTCCAAATTAAGGAGCACGTAACGGCTGGCATTCCAGATTTTGTTGATGAAGTTCCAGGATGCATCCATCTTCTCATAGCTGAAGCGCACATCCTGTCCAGGTGCGGAACCGTTGGCCAAGAACCAACGCAAAGCATCCGCTCCGTATTTTTCGACAACTTCCATCGGATCGATTCCGTTTCCGAGCGATTTGCTCATCTTGCGGCCTTGCTCATCACGGATCAGACCATGGATCAGCACATTCTCAAATGGACGCTTGTCGGTGAACTCCAGACTCTGGAAGATCATTCGGCTTACCCAGAAGAAGATGATGTCATAGCCGGTAACCAACGTGCTGGTAGGGAAATAACGTTTGAAATCTTCCGCATCTTCATCCGGCCAGCCCATCGTCGAGAACGGCCAAAGTGCTGAACTGAACCACGTATCCAGAACATCCTCATCCTGCGTCCAGTTTTCGCTGTCGCTCGGAGCTTCCATGCCTACGTACATTTCGCCGGTTTCCTTATGATACCAGGCCGGGATTTGATGTCCCCACCATAATTGGCGAGAAATGACCCAGTCATGGACGTTGCCCATCCAAGTCAGGAATGTATTCTCAAATCGTTCCGGATAGAAGGAAACTTTTTCTTCTGCCGATTGATTTTCCACAGCACGCTCAGCCAACGGTTGCATTTTGACGAACCATTGCGTCGAGATGCGCGGTTCCACAATAACGTTTGTGCGTTCTGAATGTCCGACACTGTGGGTCATTTCTTCAATTTTGACCAAATAGCCCAGTTCTTCCATATCTTTTATGATCGCTTTGCGCGCCGCAAAACGGTCCATTCCTGCATATTTTCCGGCTGCTTCGTTCATCGTCGCATCATCGTTCATGACGTTCACTTGCGGCAAATCATGGCGTAATCCGACTTCAAAGTCGTTCGGGTCATGAGCGGGTGTGATCTTAACGACACCAGTCCCGAAGTCCATCTCAACATAATCATCAGCGATGACCGGGATTTCCCGATTCACCAGCGGCAATGTCACGGTCTTGCCGATGAATTGCTGATATCTTTCATCTTCCGGATGAACCGCGATGGCAGTATCGCCCAACATGGTTTCGGGACGGGTAGTCGCCAACTCCAGGTAGCCTGAACCATCCGTCATCGGATAACGGAAGTGATAGAAGGCGCCCTGAACGTCCTTGTGGATGACTTCAATATCGGATAAGGCTGTTTTCGCTTTAGGGTCCCAGTTGATGATATAGGCGCCGCGGTAGATCAAGTCTTTTTCATACAATCCAACAAAAACTTTGCGTACTGCATCCGACAAACCTTCATCGAGCGTAAATCGCTCGCGGTCATAATCAACGGAAATGCCCATTTTTCCCCATTGTTCACGGATTACGCTAGCGTAATCCTCTTTCCATTCCCAAACCTTGTCGACAAAGGCTTCTCGGCCGAGGTCATAGCGGGTAAGGCCATCCTCGGCTAATTTTGCTTCAACCTTGGCTTGGGTGGCGATGCCGGCGTGGTCCATCCCAGGCAACCACAATGTATCGAATCCTTGCATGCGTTTTTGGCGAATCAACATATCCTGCAGCGTCACATCCCAGGCATGGCCCAAGTGCAGTCTGCCGGTTACGTTCGGAGGCGGAATCACGATCGAATACGGTTTTTTGCTTTTGTCGCCGCTCGGTTTGAACAGTCCCGCTTCCACCCATTTTTGATATTTTCCTGCTTCTACTTGCTGGGGTTGATACTTTGTCGGCATTGCGTCTGCTTTAGACATTCAGCCACTTCCTCTCTCTTTTTTACATCGATTTGTTGCGAAAAAAAAACGCCCTGCATACGAATATGCAGGACGATATGAATCGCGGTACCACCTAAATTACAGGAATCAGATCCCTGTCTCTCTTTTTGATAACGGAGAATACTCCGAGCTGCGCTACCCAGTCCACAGACCTTCACACAACTTGCTCACAAGCTACTTCACTTTCCTTCCCCAAAAAAGCTCTCACCAAACGCTTTTCTCTCTTATGTGGTTCCGGGTAAGCTACTCTTCTTGATCGACGCTTATATATACTTCACTAGTTTAGCACCTTTTGATTGAAATCTCAATGCGATTAAAGTAAATTTTTTGCTGCTGCCAATGCTGCCGCTTCATCCGGCTCTGTCGCGATTTCAGGGACGATCTCCATGTAGGAAAGGACGCCTCCTTTGTCGATGACGAATACGCTGCGGGCCAACTTGTTGCCTAATTTGGGCACTTTCAGTCCATAAGCTTCCCCAAACTCGCCTGCGTCGTCATGCAACATCTGCATATCGATGCCGTTTGCCGAGCACCAGTTGATCAATTCTTCTTTTGTATTTTTCGAAACCGACAACAACGTCAAGCCTTCGATGTTTGCTGCCGTCTCGTTGAATTTGCGTGTTTGTTTGTCGCAAACGCTCGTGTTGATGTCCGGGAATACGCTGATCAAGACAACCGAACCGCGCAAATCATCCAAAGATACCTTTTCGTCTTCTGTATTGTATAACGAAAATGCCGGTGCCTTCTCCCCAACTACGGGTTGACTCCCTAAAACTTCAACAATTTCACCTTTTAATGTCACTTGCATGAAAACATTCCCCCTTATCCGATAGTACTCTCATTATACAGATAAGTGGTGATTTATGGTAAGGATACGCTTTTGCCGGGCGGGTTACAGCAAATCCGAAAAGAGCGCCTCGTCTTGGCTGGCGGTATCCTCTCGGCCGGTTATGCTCGATATGACAATGCCTGCAACTGCGCGTGCCACGAGCGGCTCGACATCAAGGATCGCTTCAAATCGTCTGGCCTTATCCAAATGCGGTTTCGTTTTGGGTGACGGTGGCGCAAAAATCGTACAGCAGTCTTCGAACGGTTGCACCGACAGATCAAAGGTATCAATTTTTTGTGCCAAATCGATGATTTCCAATTTATCCATCGTTGCGACCGGACGAATGATCGGCGTCGTTGTGACATCATTGATGGCAATCATGCTCTCCAGCGTTTGGGAAGCGACTTGGGCCAAAGATTCCCCATTAAAGATGGCCAAACCTTTGCGTTCGGCTCTGATGGCATCGGTGATGCGCAGCATCATCCGGCGCGTGATCGTCATCAGATAATCCGCAGGAATCTTCTCTTTGATTTCTTCCTGAATCTCCGTGAACGGCACTTCGATGAACTGGATTTCACCGCCGAATTTAGTCAATTTAGCAGCCAGATCCTTGGCTTTCTGCAACGCTTGCGGACTTGTGTAAGGTGGGCTGTGGAAATGCACCGCCTCGATCTTCACGCCGCGCTTCATGGCAAGATAACCGGCTACCGGTGAATCGATGCCTCCGGAAAGCATCAGCATGCCTCTACCGCTGGAACCGACAGGCAATCCGCCAGCCCCCTGATAGGTTTGTGTACTCAGCATGATGCCGTTGGTTTTGATGTCTACGCGCACAAGGATGTCCGGCTGCTTCATCTTGACTGAAATACCGGGGAAAGCATCCAGGACAGTGGCCCCCAGCTCGGCATTCATGAAGGTCGTGTCATGCTCGTAGGCGTGATCCGCGCGACGCGTAGCTATCTTGAATGTCTTTGCGGCCGTCTCCATTTTGGCAAGCAACTCCACCAAAACCCGTTTCACTTCATCGAGATCACGCGAAACCAGATAGACCGGTGAATAGTTTTGGATACCGAACACATGCTGCAGGCGCTCGATAATGATTGCCTCGTCAGCTCCGTTCAGATCCAATAACATAGAATCGTGCTCGGGTTTGATTTTGATCTGCGGATGATCCTTTGTGACCATTCTGACGTTTTGCGCCAACTGTTGGACAAAACGTTTTTTGTTTTTCCCTTTGGTCGACAGTTCGCCAAAGCGGATTTGAATGTGTGTTTCCATTTATGTTCTCTTCCAATCTGTTAGTTATTCTATTGTATCTTTTTGAACTGTTGATGCAGCGTCCGGAAATGTTCTATGAAGGCTTGCGCTTCCGACTCCGTATTCTCGCCGGAAAGGCTTATCCTGACAGCACACTGGCTCCAGGAAAGCGGTACGCCCATTGAACCTAGTGTGTATGGCGTACCCTTCTTTCTGCTTGAGCAGGCGCTGGTGGTTGAAATGAAGATGCCTATGCTTTCGAAAGCATGGACCATCACTTCTCCCCTGACGCCTTTCATAGCAAAGCAGAGGATGTGGCCGGCGCCATCTTCAGGAGAAAAAATCCGGACATCCTTATATTCCGAAAGAGCGACAACTAATTTATCCCGAACCAACTGTTCTTGTTTTCGGCTGGACGCGCTGTTTTCAAGCGTCATACGCAAAGCTTTCGCCATCGCTGCAACTCCACCAACATTCTCTGTTGTGCTGCGCATGCCCGTTTCTTGCCCGCCTCCTGTCAACAGTGGCGCAATCCGTTTACCATGTTTCTTGTAAAGGATACCCACGCCTTTGGGGCCGTGAAATTTATGAGCTGAAAGCGACAAGAGATCCACCCGGGGATGTCGGATCAGCGGTTCGCATTCACCGACAGCTTGCACGGCATCCACATGGAAATGGACCCAAGGGTAGTTTTCCAACAACTCGCCGATAGCCTCGATTGGTTGGATGCTGCCCACTTCATTGTTGATTGCCATAACGCTCAGCAGGATCGTATCTTTCCTTATCGTTTTCTCAAGCTCCTCGATGGATACGATTCCGTTCGCGTCGACAGGCACGTAGCTGATTTCAAATCCTAACTTTTCCAGTTGCTCCAACGACTTTGATACGGCAGGATGCTCAACGGAAGAAGCGATCATGTGTTTCCCTGCTGAAAATTTCTCCATCGCAGTACCTTTGATCGCCCAGTTGTCACTCTCTGTCCCACCGCTCGTGAAGAATATTTCATCCGGCTGGGCACCCAGTAATAGTGCAATCTGTTTGCGCGATTGCTGCAACAAAGCATCCGCTTCATTGCCTAATCTGTGCAGACTGGAAGGATTACCAAAAAATTGTTCATTGACCTTCCGGTATGTATCCATAGCTTCCGGATACATTTTTGTTGTTGCACTGTTGTCAAAATAAATCATCTTTATCTACACTTCCTTAATAACTTTGCACTCTCATCGGGACATCCCATCTATTATATAGAAAATGCCTGACCATTTAAAGCATACGGCTGAATTTTATTCCGTTCTCATAAAAGAGGGTCCAAAAAAGGGCCGAGACAATGTCCCGACCCCTGCGTTCTGTTTGTTCTGCATTTAATAGTAGTGACGATTTTTTTCTTCCTGATAAGACTCTTCCACTTTGCGGGCAGCCCCTGCTTCGATGCGATTCAGTGGGATTTTGACAGCCTCCAATGCACCTGCATAGTCAAATTCACGATGGAAAAGCACCAAAGCTTTGTTGATGGCATTTTCGATCTCCACATGCGAATGACGGAAACGGTTTGCGTACTGAATCATATACTCCGTCAGCATCGCATTGTCCACAATCGTTTGGGTTTGGTTATCCAACATTTCGATGTCCTCTTCGCACATCTTGGAAATGGCATCGATTTCGTCCATGTCGATCTTCACTCGGTTAAGCTTGGAAGCCAAATCCTCGATGCGATCCGTAACCGAGAAGAAAAGATCCAAATAGATTTTCGGCAATCCAGGCAGATGGTATTTCTCGATTGTCCGTTTCATGTTGCGCATGTCCAACTCGTACAAATCGATGCTGTCCTTGATTTCCTTTTCGCGGTTGCGCAAGTCACTGAGGTTGCTTACCAATTCAGACTGTTCTTTGTCGATTTCCGAAAGGCGTTGGCTGATTTTCTCATAATATTCGCGGACAACCGAGTAGGAAATTTCATGTTCCTTCATCATCTTATCGTAGTAACGCAAAGCTTCATTTTCCTTCAGCAACTGCTCTTCGAACTCTTGCGCACGGCCCAATTCATTCTTGTTCAAGAAGTAATTCTGGGAAACACGGTCGATTTCAAGTAGCACATAACGGTTGCTCTGCAGGACGTGATCCATTTTCTTTTGCAGATTCGCCGTATGACGGCCCACAAATTCCTTGGCTTCCATTTCTTTTTCCATGATGGCATAGACCGCTTCGATATCGCGTTCTACCTTATCCATCTTCTTGCCTGCTTCATTGATATCGGCAAGGGCGATGGAATCTTTTGCTTCCTGAATTTCTTTTTCAACAGCAGCTATCTCAACGGAGACATCCACACCTTCGAAAATGTACTTTTCATCCAACAAGCGTTGGTAACCGTCTTTCAAATCATTCACTTGTTCTTCATACTCTGTTTTGATTTTTTCGTTCAGCTGAGGGATCTTTTCAACGACTTCTTCCATAACAAGCAAATCCTGCTCGATACGCGATAAGATTTCTTTGGCTTCCATATGGTCGCCTTCGTTCGTCAATGAATTGAATTTCGTGAAATCCAACTCCATGTAATTCAGGTTCTTCTCCAACGTTTCGATGGCTGGACCGAATGTAAAGCTGTGCGCCAATAATTGTTTGCGGATTTTATTATAGCGTTCCTGGATTTCTTCCAACTCTTTGCGGTTTTCCTGTGCACTTTCCAATAGTTTTTCGAGTGCCTTGTTCACTTTTTCAACGCTGTTTTTCGTTTCGTCGATCAGTTGATCCGCTTGCGAAATGGCTTGCTTCGCCTTGATGAAGTTCATGCGTTGGATGTATTGTTCAGCACTGACAAGCGCCGCCTCAATTTCAGGATACTGAAAACGCGTGATGGTCTGCCATGTAGCTTGCCAACTTTCATATGTACGCTTTGTTTGCCCTGTCAAATTCATATTTTTCAATGTGAACAGGTTATCGGCCACAGGTATGGCCATCGCTTTTTGCTTCTTCTCATCGATTTCTTTGATTCGATTCGCTTGTTGCCTCGTCAAATACATGATCGCACCGTACCCGATCAACACTAATAATATTATCGCTACTAACCAGTATATAAACTCCATCAATAAATCCTCCACCTATTCCGACAATTTCGTTTATTTGATCTGAAAATTGAAAACGCCCAATATATCTCATTTTTTAGTATAACATAGAAAGAACCAATCAGAAACCAGAAAATAATAAGGGAACGGAATTCCTTTCCTTGGAACAGTGAAAGCGTTCCGCTGCCAGGCAAAGTCTGAAAAACATCACTTTTCCATTGCATTAACTTCTGTTGTTTGGTACAATAACCTTTGTGTAAAATAATGCAGCGAGAAAGAAGCACCCGCGTCAACAGTTCATCGCCATCGTTAGATGGTTCAATTGCGTACCCTTGCGGCTGCATAAGGTGAAGATTGAAGGATCAACTGCACGCATTGCTGACTTATCATTCTTATTTTACTCCAAAAATCAAACATTTATTGGAGGAATTTTATTATGTCACGTTATACAGGACCTAGCTGGAAACAGGCTCGTCGTTTAGGAATCTCCCTTTTGGGAACAGGTAAAGAATTGGAGCGTCGTCCATACGTTCCAGGTCAACACGGCCCTAACAACCGTAAAAAATTATCTGAATATGCTATGCAATTGCAAGAAAAACAAAAATTGCGTCACATGTACGGCATGAACGAACGTCAATTTGCAACTTTATTCAAAAAAGCTGGTAAAATCAAAGAAGGTAAACAAGGTGTTAACTTCATGATCTTATTGGAACAACGTTTGGATAACGTAGTTTACCGTCTAGGTTTAGCTTCTACTCGTCGTCAAGCACGTCAATTAGTTAACCACGGTCACGTAACTGTCGATGGCAAACGTGTTGATATCCCTTCATACGAAGTGGCTGTTGGCCAAGTAATCGGCTTGCGCGAAAAATCTAAAAACTTAGTAGTTGTTAAAGCTGCTGCTGAAGCTTTGTTCGGACGTCCAGACTTCATCACCTTCGACACAGAAACATTCGAAGGTTCATTGAACCGTCTGCCAGTTCGCGAAGAATTGCCAGCTGAAATCGATGAGTCATTCGTAGTAGAATACTACAACAAATTAGGCTAATCTCCCCGGGGATCAGCTTCAAGGAAACGGCAAAGCAATTTGCCGTTTTTTTTGTACAAAGAAAAGGACTGAACAGCGATCAATCCTGCTGTTCAGTCCTTTTTTGGTTTGTCTTAGGTTCCGCATTTAGCGATACTGTTCCATGCAGGCCCGGTAGATCGGCAGCAGTTCACGGAGCGTTTCCTCCATCACTGCCAGCGTGCCTACTTCCGTCGCCAAGCGCGGATCGGCTGGCGCCAACTTGCGTCCAATCAGCAATTCAGCCTTCTTCACATCCCGCAGTCGGACTAGGATAGGCGGCCAATCGACAGCCTCAATCGGCTGCACAGTCGGAACGGTATGGTCGACCGAAACGACGTAATCACGCGGCAACTGCTCCAACTCAGGAATCCGTTCCAACAAAGCGGCAGCCATCTCTTTTTCTTTGACGGGTTGATCAATCAGGCAAAGATAAAAGCTGACTCCCTCTTTCGCAATCCCAATCTGGAAATGCGGATACTTTTTGTAGCCCCTCGTGTCCCCACCGATGGCGCACCAAGTATTCTCGGGTGCATACTTCGTGCGGCGCAGGTGCTTGGCGACATGCACGGGAACCACCGATTCATCATGCTCTTCCGAAACGATGAGGCGGGCCCCCGCTGCCGCGAAATGGCGGAACTTGGGTTGGATCCGTTCGCGGATGCCTGTCATCCTTTCGTCGAGTCCCTGAATGTCAAAAACGTTGAAGTCTTCCTTGCTGAAGTGATTTTCTGCCAAACCGTGCACCTCTTTCTGATTTCCTTCCCTCATTATAGAGAAAAAACCAACATATGGACAATCTTTTGATTCCGCTTTTGATTACTGGAAATCCGCTGCGATCTCTTCGACCATCAGGTGGATTGATTCTATCCCGCCGCCGGAGAGATACCACAAGTCGGAGGACAGGTTGATGATTTTGTTATTTTTATAAGCATCCGTTTGGTAGACGAAATCATTCTCCAACAGCGCCGCGTTCTCATCGGATGCTGTCCCGATCGCCGCTGTGCGGTCGACGACAAACAAAATTTGCGGGTTGATTTCCAGCAATCCTTCGTAGCCGACGGACTGTCCATGTGTGGAATCCTCGATCGCTGCATCGACAGGAGTGAAGCCCAATGTATCGTAAATGAAGCCGAAGCGTGAGCCTGTGCTGAAAGCGGACATGCTGCCATCGTTCAGGAGCAACGTCAATGTTTTCTCGCTGATTCCCGCGGTCTTCGCTTGCACGGCCTCAATCTCTTCGTTCAAAGTAGCAATGGCTTCATCGGCTGCAGCTTCTTCGTCAAAGATAGTACCTAAAGCAGTGATGTTCTTTTGGACCGAACCCCAATAATCCGTGTAATCGACACTGAGCACGACTACGGGTGCGATTTCCTCCAATTGTTCCGCAAAGTCCACCAATCGGTTCGAAATGATGATGAGCTCCGGCGCCAAATTCGCCAACGCCTCCACATTCGGTTCCTTAAGCGTCCCTACATTCTCGAATTGATCTGCTGTATCAGCCAGATAAGCCGGCATGTTTTCGGTCGCCGTGCCGGTGACTGCATCCTCTTTACCCAATGCGATCAATGTGTCCAAATGTCCAAAATCCAAAACAGCCACGTTTTTCGGGTCTTTGGGCACTTCTACGGATCCGCGTGCATCCTCGATGGTCACCGTTGTTTCGGCTTCCGCAGTCGCTGTTGGTGAATCTGCCGCATCGGCAGCCCCCTCCTGGGCGCCGCAAGCCCCAAGTGTGAGGGTCGAAACCAAGCTTATGATTGTTTTTTGCCATTTTTTCATTTTTCCATTCTCCTCTATGTTAAATTGCTTGATAGGTGCAATGTTTTTTTCCATCCGCAGTCGTGATGACTTCCAAGGGTATTTCATATAATTCCTGCAAAACTTGTGTCCGGATGACTTCCTCGACCGTGCCGCTCTGGAACACTTTTCCGTTTTTCATGGCAATGATGTTGTCCGAAAAAACGGAAGCAAAATTGACGTCGTGGATGACGACCAGAATGGTTTTACCCAATTCATCCGCCAAATTCCGGATGGTCTGCATCGTCACGATGCTTTGTTTCAGGTCGAGATTGTTCAGCGGTTCATCCAATAAGATGTACTCTGTATCCTGCACCAGGATCATCGCGATGGCCGCCCGCTGGAGTTGCCCCCCAGACAGAGTATCCAGATAGCGGTTTGAGAATTCCCCCAGGTTCAGATAGCCCAGAACCTTATCGATCATGGCATGATCCTCCTCGTTCAGCCTGCCCTTCGTATAAGGGAACCTGCCGAACGAAACCAATTCGCGGACCGTCATGCGCACTTGGTAGGCATTCTGTTGTTTCAGGATCGAAAGCTCCCGCGCCAGTTCATCGGATTGCCATGCCTCAATTTCTTTCCCGTGTATCGTCAATATCCCCTCGTCCTTTGTCAACAGACGGCTGATGACCGAAAGGAGTGTGCTTTTGCCTGCCCCGTTTGGACCGATGAAAGCCGTGATTTTTCCTTTCTCGATCGCCAGAGAGATGTCATCCAATACTTTTTCATCCTCATAGGCTTTGCTGACATGACTGATTTTCATAACTTGCTCCTTTCCTTCCATAATAACCAAAAGAAGTAGATTCCCCCGAACAGTTCGACGAGAATGCTCAAATTCGTCTGCAGCTTGAAGACTTCCTCTGCCAGGAATTGTCCGGCCACGACCATCACAAAACTGAGCAGACTCGCACCAGGCAACAGGTAGTTCAGGCAATACGTCCTGAACAGACGATAAGCGATGTTCGCCGCCACAAACCCGAGGAACATCATCGGTCCGACGAGCGCTGTGGAGACTGTCATCAGCAGGATGACATGCATGAAGGTGAGCTTGGTCTCTTTTTCGACGGCAACCCCTAAATTTTTGGCCATTTGTGTCCCCAGCCCCAAAACTTCCAATACCTTGCGCTTACGCCACAAACTAATGATCGAAAACACGGCAATCGGAACAGCCAAAATAAGTACGGAATCATTGATATTCTGAAAACTGGCATACAACTTCGTCTGCAGTTTGTCATACTCATTCGGGTCCATCAGCACTTGCATGAAGGAACTGATGCTGTTGAAGAAGGTACCCATGATGAGCCCAATCATCAGGATCACCTGCATATCGTAATTTTTCCGGTTCCAAGAAAGCCGGTACAGCAAAAAGTAACTGCCAAGCATCAGGAACAACAGAAAAATGAACTGCCATTCAGCATTCAATTGGTTGCCCAGCAGCGAAAAGCTGAAGAACATCAACACTGTCTGCAGGAGGCGATAGAAGGATTCAACCCCGAGGATGCTGGGGGTCAAAAAATTGCTATGCACGACCGTCTGAAAGCTGACTGTTGCAAAGGCAGTGCTGATGCTGATGACCGCAAACGTCAAAAGCTTCGTGCTCCGCAACTTCATAATGAATACATTTCCGTTGCCTTGGTTCCAAAAGAAATAAAGGAAAGCCAACGCCACCGCCAGGATAGCCAACCGTTTCATGATGATGCGGTTGTTCAACACGTTTTTCATGCGGGTCGCCCTCCCTTCAGCAACAACCAGAGGAACAAGCCGCCGCCGAAAACACCCAATACCGTTTCCACCGGTATTTCGTATGGAGGAATGACCGATCGGGCGAACACATCACAAAGCAACAAGAAAATCGCTCCGAACAGCGCAACCTTGCCATGTGTATTGCGGATATTATCGCCGAAGCGCAACGAGACGAGATTCGGGATGATGACTCCCAAAAATGGCAGATTGCCGACCGTACTAAGGATGACGGCGACCGCCAAGGAGACGAACAGAGTCCCGATGAACAAGACGGCTTCAAAAGGCAGACCCAGGTTTTTGGCCGCGTCTTTCCCTAAGCGCGCAATCGTAAAATGATCGGCAAAAAAATAAAGTGCCAAAAATAACAGGAAAATGAGGTACATCCCCTCATATTGTCCTTTGATGACCAAAGAAAAATCCCCTTGCATCCAAGCGGAAAGATTTTGGGTGACGTTGAAGCGGAAGGCAAAAAAATTGGCGATCCCTCCCAAAATATTTCCGTACATCAGACCCAGCAAAGGGATCGTCATCTGGCTCTTGAAAGGCAAGCGATTCACGACCACCAAAAACAGGAAGGTTCCTGCCGCTGCAAAGAGGAAGGAAAGAGTCATTTTCCCCACAACGGATAAGCCCGGAAAGAAAATCATGCCGCACAGCATGCCCACTCTCGCCGCATCCACCGTACCGACTGTATCGGGAGCGGCAAATCGGTTCTGCGTCAATGATTGCATAATCAGCCCGGATAAGGACAATCCTGCTCCAGCCAAGAGAACCGTAATCGTCCTAGGCAGCCGTGACGACAACAGTATCAAACGGTCTGTGTTGCTCCCGACCAGAAACTGTTCCACCGAAAATGCAGCAGTCCCCACACCCAGGGACAGCACCATCGCTCCTACCAATGCCAGAACGAGCAGCATTTTTCTCAACATCTATTCACCATCTTCCAAAAACAACTCCTTAATGATAACGATTCTAATTGAGAATCATTCTCAATTGACGGTATAGGTGCTATTCTACTGGATACTGAAATAAAACACAATACCAAACATGAGATTTCCATGAAAAAAAGTAAGCAACTTTAAGGGGAACGTTTTCATCTCTCGGGTTCATCCGAAAAAAGGAAAACGAAAAGACCAGCCCTTGTGTGGACTGGTCTTATTGAACTGTATTCATTTTTTTAGGATGCCCAAAATACCGCGGGAGATGACGCGGCCCACTTCCCTGCCTACTTGCGACATCAAATTTTTCGTGAATCTGTCCATCGTCGAATCACGGGAACTGCTCGCCCGTTTTTGTTGGGTTTGTTCTTTTTGGCGCCCTTTTTCAAGTTGCTTCACCTGTTCGGCTTTTCCCCTGTCCCTTGCGGCAAGCTCTTCATTTTCCTCCAACTCAATCGCTTTGATTTCCGATAGTCGCTGCAGTTGTTCGTAAGAGGACTCTCTGTCGATTGTATCGCTGTATTTATAATACAACAAGGAGCGGTTGATTTTTTCTTCTTTGACAAGCGGATCCAGGATGCCCATTTTGCTCTCCGGCGGATAAATCATGACTTGCTGAACATAGCCGGGAATTCCTTCCGGATCGAGAAAGGAGACCAACGCTTCACCGACCTTCAGTTCCGTCAATTTCTTGTCCAATTCTTCCCCCTCTAGCTGCCGGAATGTTTCGGCGACCGCCTTGACGGTCTTCTGCTCCCTAGGGGTAAAGGCTCGCAAAGCATGTTGAATTTTGTTGCCTAATTGGCTAAGAATAGCATTCGGAAGGTCGGTGGGATTTTGCGTCACAAAATAAACACCAACTCCTTTGGAACGGATTAGCCGGACAATGAGTTCGATTTTTTCCTCAAGAACATCCGGAACGTCTTGGAAAAGGACATGCGCTTCATCAAAAAAGAAGACAATTTTGGGTTTATCAAGATCGCCGACTTCCGGTAATTGCTCATACAGCTCAGAAAGGAACCACAGAAGGAATGTCGAGTAGAGTTTTGGAGACATAAACAGGCGATTCGCCATCAAAATGTTTACATAACCGCGTCCGGCTGGATCTGTTTTCAATAAATCCTGGATATCGAACATCGGCTCCCCAAAGAATAAATCCCCGCCTTGTTCCTCGATCACCAATAAACCTCTTAAGATTGCGCCGATCGATTGCTTTGAAATATTTCCGTATTCCCGGCGTAATTCTGTGGCGTTGTCTCCGACAAAATTCAGGATCGCCCGCAAATCTTTGATGTCGATGAGCAAGAGTTGTTTCTCATCCGCCACTTTGAACGCAATGTTCATGATTCCTTCCTGCGTTTCATTGAGCCCCAACAGACGCGACAACAGGATCGGCCCCATATCGGAAATGGTTGTCCGAACCGGCACACCGTTCGATCCAAAGATATCCAAAAGCTCAACGGGGTAAGCGCGCGGCTCAAAATCCTCTGGCTGCAGTTTCGTTACTCGCTCCATTATTTTTCCGCTCAATTCACCCGGTTCCGCAATGCTTGCCAAATCACCTTTGATGTCCGCAAGGAATACCGGAATCCCCGCTTTGCTCAATTGTTCCGCTATCACTTTCAAAGTTACCGTTTTCCCCGTACCGGTCGCTCCAGCGATCAAGCCGTGGCGATTCAGCTTGTCCAAATGGATGATTGCCGGTTTGTCCCCTTTCCCGATCACCAGTTCGTGGCGCATCCAAAACCCCTCCTTAGCCTGACATCTCATCCTTATTGTACAATATTTTGAAAAACCCTTACAAACATAAAGCACTTCCTTTTCTGAAATAATAGCGTCCTAAAGTGCCGCAGACAGCAAAAACCACTCCCCCATTTTCGGTTGAGTGGTTCAGGCCTGCTTAATTGATGATTTCAGCTCCCAAAGAACCGGCAAAATGCCGCAATGCCCATTCGTGTCCGATTGGATCGAAACTTGCGACAGCTTTCTCATGGATGACAATTTTGTATCCGAGATTGTACGCATCCACAGCTGTATGCAGGATGCAGATGTCAGTACAGACACCCGTCAGATGGATTTCGGTAATGCCGCGTTCCCTGAGACGGATGTCCAAATCCGTAACGCTGAATGCGGAATAGTGGCGCTTGTCGATCCAATGAACGGTTCGGCTCTCTTTATGCGCATCATAAAGTGCTGCCAAAGACCCATACAGTGTCCTTCCATCGGTTCCCACAAGATTATGCGGGGGGAAAAGATTATTCTCAGGATGGTAAACGTCCTCTAGATCATGACAATCAATAGCAAAAACGACAAAATCACCGTTCTCGATAAAGGCCTGCGTGATTGCAACCAACTCCGATTCGATGAGCTGGCCATCCGCTCCAGTCGTCAAGGCCCCGTCTGTCGCAACAAAATCATTCGTATAATCGATCGACAACAATGCTCGCATGAACGTCTCCCCTATTCTTCGCTATTTTTCAGTAATTCGATGACCATTTCCGCGGATTTCTTTCCGGCTTCGACGATGAACTCGTCGAACGTCAGCGCCGCACCCTCGCTCGCTCCGTCCGAAATGGCACGGATGATCGCGAAGGGTGTGCCCAATACATAGCAAGCCTGGGCAATTGATGCGCCCTCCATTTCGGTCGCATAGGCGTCAGGAAAATGTTCCTTGATGCGGTTTGTGCCGCTTTCGGAAGCGATAAAAGAATCGCTGGAAACAATCGTCCCTTGCACGGCATGCAAACCGACTTTTTCAGCTGCCCGCGTAATCTTTTCGACGATTTTTTTATCAGCTGTATAATAATGGGGCATCTGAGGCACTTGTCCCACAGAATAACCGAATGCCGTAGCATCCACATCATGATAAGCAACTTTATCCGCTACAACGACGTCCCCCACATGCAAGTCTGTGTTTAATCCTCCAGCCGAACCGGTATTGATGACGAAATCGGGACGATAACGATCAATGATGAAGGCGGTCGCTATGGCTGAGTTGACTTTACCGATGCCTGACTGCACCAATACTACATCCTGATTTTCGATCTTGCCTCGTGTAAAGGCGAGATGAAAATGTACTTCCTCTATCTTTTCAGTCATATTTTCCAACAAAATACGGTTTTCTTCTTCCATTGCTCCAATAATTCCGATCATGAGTGTTTCCTTCCTTGTAGCTGCATTGTTAAATCATAAGACGAAGGCTATCACAAAAACCAAGATGATCAACAAGATGACAATCAGGATGGCTTTGTTCAGATAGTTGTCCAGTTTTCTGCCTCTTTCTTTGTCCGTCAGACGCTGCACCTTAGTTGAAGCTGCAGGTTTGTCTGCTTTTCGGAACAGCTTCGCCTTTGGCTTGGCAGTCTTAGCTTTATTACCGTTCTCCGACCTTTTCTTTTCGGTTGGAACACTGCTATTCTCTCCCGCAGAAACAGTTTGCTGCTTATTGTTCTTTTCCGTTGCCGGAGCGGAACGCTCTGTATCTTTTACCCGCGGAGCGACTTTCTTTTCATCTGTCCCCGGTTTTGTTGTTTGGTCCCTTTTGTACTGACGATAGCGTTCCCGGGTGATCAGCGGTTTTTTTGGTTCTGACATACTATCCCTCTATTCTTTCACGCAAAAGACGCATCTCCCAGTACAGCATGGCATAGATTGTTTTCGAATCGCAGATTTCTCCGGACTCCTGCAAGACTTTCGCTTCGTCGTATGTCAATTCCAAGATCTCAATGAATTCATCCTCATCCATCGGCAAAGAATTATCGACTTTCGTCAAGCCTTCCGCCAGATAGATTGTGATCCGCTCATCCAAATAAGCCGGTGTCGGATAAAAAACCGTCAATTCGGACCATTTTTCCGCACGATAATCTGTTTCTTCCTCTAGCTCACGGATCGCTGCCAGCAAAGGTTCAGCATCGGATGTCTCCAATTTACCTGCCGGGATTTCGACAACGGTCCGATCCAATGGTTTGCGGAACTGTCTGACCATGACCATTTTCCCGTCGGAAGTGAAGGGTATCATCGCTACAGCTCCCGGATGCCTGATCATCTCTCTGACTGAAGTTTTTCCGTTCGGCAACAATACTTCTTCCCTCACCAAATGCAACAAGACACCGTCAAATATTCTTTCACTTTTCAATGTTTTTTCTTCAAATTCCATTTTATGTTCCTCCCAATCTACTATCCGAATCATGTATTATCATAACCTATCTTTTCCGCTATTTACAAGAGCCGCGAGAGATTCAGCGCAAATGGGTGTTGACGTTGAAAATCATCCTTTCGGCCGATAGGTGCTTAATAGGCTTTTATGCTAAAATAATAGCATAAGCACAGACGAAGTGAACAGCACGTTATTAAAGGAGGAAAAATTTATGTGGAGCAACATCAAGGATATATTGAAATATACGTTTTCCAGCGTAATTTGCCTGATTGCATTAGTGATATTCTTTTTCATCTTCGAATTCGATTTCTGGACTTCAATCGGGATGACCATCGGCTTGGGCATCTTTCTATATTACGTCCAAAACGGCGGAAGCATGCAATGGTCACGGAAGACCAAGCAACAAAGAGGCGCACTGGGAAAAGTGAGCACCGAAAAAGAAGCCTTCTACCATTCAAAAGGGATGACGAAGGAACAGATTGCCTATTTCCGCAACACGATGGATCAAGCCAAAAATACGATCCAAGACATCGAATCGAATCTGCAGCAGCGATCAAAATTGAAAGCTATCGCGGCACGCAACGATACGGTGGACATACTGAAGGATTTCTTCAAAAATATCGTCAATCAGCCTAACCGACTGCACGAAGTCGATAAATTCCTATACACCAATCTCCCCAACCTGAAAGAGCTGACAGAAAAATATATCGCAATCGATGGCCACGTTTCCAAGACGAAAGAGACCTACACAGCCTTGGATAACTGCTCCAAAACAATCGATGATATGTGTCGTCTGATCGCTGAAGATTACGTGCGCTTCATGTCCAATGATATCGAAGATATGGATATCGAGTTGGAACTTGCCAAGCAAGTTTTGAAAAGGGATAATGAAGGAAAAGGCAGCGAAAATGCTTTGGACGAAGAGATATAGGGGGAATACTGATGGACCAATTTGATGCTACCGGACTAAACAAACAAACAGACAGCAAGGATGTCAATCAAGAATTGGACGATTTGCTGGCCAATCCTTTTTCAGATCCATTTGCGCAACCAATAGCGGTTGCCGACAAAACTACAGTTGCGGCCGAGGTGATCAACCCGGACCGGCTGATCGACCGGTTGCCGGAAGAAAGACAAAAACAAGCGATGGCATTAGCCGGCCAAATCGATGAGAACAATATGCAAGCCATCATCAGCTATGGCGCTGCGGCTCAAAAGCAATTGGGGGAATTCTCCCATTCGATGCTGGACCATGTGCAGAACCAGGACACTGGTGAAATCGGCGATTCCTTGAACGACCTGATGTACAGGCTTAACGAAGCCAAACCGGAAGACCTGCGGGCCGAGGACAACAATGTCTTCCGCAAAATCTTCGGCAAGGTAAAGCAGTCTGCCTATGAAATGACGGCAAAATACCAGAAGATAGGCGCCCAAATCGACAAAATCGCAATCAAACTGGATAAAGAAAAGAATGGCCTCCTGAACGACAACGTTACGTTGGAACAGCTTTACCAAAAAAACAAAGATTATTTCGAGGCCTTAAACATCTATATCGCGGCCGGTGAAGTGAAAATGGAGGACCTCCAGAAAAAAGCGATCCCGAAAGCGATCCAGACTGCGGAGGTTTCTCAAAGTCAAATGGATGTGCAGATCGTCAACGATCTGAAACAGTTCCTTGACCGTCTCGAAAAACGGACCCATGACTTGCGCTTGACCAGACAGATGACGATCCAACAAGCGCCACAGATCCGTTTGATCCAAAATACAAACCAGGCATTGGCGGAAAAAATCCAATCTTCGATCCACACTGCCATTCCCTTATGGAAAAACCAAGTGGCCATCGCCCTTACCCTTCTGCGCCAAAAAGATGCAGTAACGGCTCAAAGGCAGGTATCTCAGACCACGAATGATCTGATGCGCAAGAACTCCGAAATGTTGAAAATATCAGCCATCGAAACCGCTAAAGAAAATGAACGGGGTGTGATCGATATCGAAACGCTCAAACAGACACAGCAGGATTTGATCGAAACCTTGGAAGAGACGCTGAAGATCCAGCAAGAAGGCCGAATCAAACGCAGAGAAGCCGAAAAGGAACTATCGCTGATGGAGAACGATCTCAAAGTCAAACTGTTGAATATCCACCAACAGGAACAACAAATCAACTAATATTACAGGGCCGTCTCGAAAATTGAGGCGGCCTTTGATTTTCTCCTTAATGCAACCTCGTATGGTGGAACTTCCCCTTTTTCGAAATCAAATTTAACAAACTATTCCTTCTATTTTCAGAAACCCTCTCATCTCGAGGGCATATTATTTGTAATGTGACTCATTTTATATATAATAAGAGTATAGTTAATTGGAAATAACTATATTGTTACCGCACTTGTAATTAGAAAGAGGAGGAAAAAAAATGGGCTTAATTTGGTCTTTAATTGTTGGTGGTATCCTAGGCGCTTTAGCAGGATCGTTCATGGGTAAAGATATTCCAGGCGGCATTATCGGAAATATCATTGCTGGTTTCATCGGTTCATGGTTAGGAACAACTTTATTTGGAGCATGGGGTCCTGAAATCGGAGGATTCTACATCGTTCCTGCATTAGTCGGAGCAGTCATCCTGATTTTCATCGTATCCTTCGTTATGAGAAGCACGAGAAGAAAGTAACCTCTCCCTAGCGAGCTTACGCAGACTGATGTCTGTTATCTGATAAAAGCGTTGTTTTACGATCCTGAAAAGGATTGTCGAAACAACGCTTTTTTTTGCATGTGAAAAGCGCACCGGGAGTAATAAAACACCCGATACGCTTTGAATTCGCTAATGTTAAAAAGAATACGATTATAATTTTACAACGTTAGCTGCTTGAGGACCACGGTTGCCATCAACGATTTCGAATTCAACATCTTGGCCTTCTTCTAAAGATTTGAAACCTTCGCCTTGGATAGCTGAGAAATGCACGAATACATCGTCTTTTCCGTCAACTTCGATAAAACCAAAACCTTTTTCGCCATTAAACCATTTTACTTTGCCTTGTTCCATAATCGTGTAATACCTCCAAAATTTTCATTGGTAAAATGCTAATACAAATATTTACTATCATATTAGTACAAGTTACTAATATAATTATAACGAATATCTTGCGCGATTTCAAGAGAAAGTTATGCGCTTTCTTTGGAAAATGAATCAACCGTGGACAAAAGCTGCTCCTTCGGCCTAAAATCAACAGAAGCACACAAGAATGACGTCAAATGACGTCCGCTTGCGTGCTCCTTACTTATTGTTTGCATAATTTCAACGTTTTTTTTCAAGCTGAGGTAGTTTATGCTTCTTCCTGCACGAGTGCTTCTGGAAATTCAGATCTCACAATATCTGCACAGCGTTCGCATAAGGATGTTGCATCCTCGATTGTTCCGACCTCTTCTTTGATGGCACGGCATCTTTCGCAGGTTTCCCCCTGTGCATGCTCCACAAGAATGGCAAGATTATCGAACGGCATCGCTTCAGCTGGAGCAGCTGCCAATTCTTTGATGTCAAGCTGTGAAACGATGAATAATTGTTCCAGGTTCGCATTAAGAGACGCGAACAATGCTTTTGTATCTTCATCAACAAACAAGGTCAGATGCGCTTCAAAAGATTTTCCGATCGTCTTTTCATTACGCGCTACTTCCAATGCTTTCAATGCAGCATTGCGGATATCCATGAATTTCTCCCATTGGCCTAAAATCGCTGCTTGGTCTTCACGGACGCTGCTTTCCGGCAATTCAGCCAGTTGGGCATATTGTTCCTCTTCCTTCAGGAAACTCCAAATTTCTTCGGTTGTGTGCGGGATGATCGGCGTCAAAAGTTTTGCCAACTTAACCAATACTTCGTAAAATACGGTCTGCATGGCGCGTCTTTCTAGATTATCCTCTTTTTCGATATAAACGACATCTTTCGCAAAATCAAGATAGAATGCCGATAAATCAACTGTACAGAAGTTCATGATCGTTTGGTAGATGGTCGAGAACTCATATTCTTTGTAGGCTGTCACACATGTTTCAACTACTTGATCTAAGCGCGCCATCATGTATTGATCGACACTGCGCAGATCAGCATAAGCCACTGAATGTTCTTTTGGTTGGAAATCTTCCGTATTTCCGATCAGGAAACGCATGGTGTTGCGGATTTTGCGGTACGTTTCGGAAACCTGTTTCAGGATTTCGTCGCTGATTCTGACATCGGATTCGTAGTCGACACTGGATACCCAGAGACGGACGATGTCTGCGCCCATATTTTTGACGACTTTTTCCGGCAGGACAGTATTACCCAATGATTTGCTCATTTTGCGGCCTTCCCCATCCAAAACAAAACCTTGGGAAAGGACTGTTTTGTAAGGTGCTACTCCGTTGATCGCAACGCTAGTCGTAATGCTTGAATTGAACCAACCACGGTATTGATCGGAGCCTTCCAAGTACATATCAGCAGGGAATGTCAAATCTTCCCTTGCGCGTAGCACAGCTTCATGTGAGGAGCCGGAATCGAACCAAACGTCCATGATGTCCATTTCCTTCGTAAATGTGCCGTTCGGGCTGCCTGGGTGCGTGAACCCTTCAGGAAGCAAGTCTTTCGCTTCTCTTTCGAACCAGACGTTCGATCCGAATTCACCGATCAATGTCGCAGCGTGGTCGATTGTTTCCGGCGTGATGACAGGTTCTCCATTTTCCGCATAGAAGATTGGCAACGGAACGCCCCAAACGCGTTGACGGGAAATGACCCAATCCCCACGATCGCGGATCATGTTGAACAAGCGGACTTTGCCGGATGGATGCAGCCACTCAACATTTTCGATTTCGTCAAGGATGTCCTGACGGAATTTGTCGATGGATGCGAACCATTGTGGCGTTGCGCGGTAGATGACTGGTTTCTTTGTGCGCCAGTCATGCGGATAGCTGTGGACGAAGAAGTCCAGTTTCAGCAATGCGCCTTTTTCAGCCAACAATTCGGTGATCAGCTTATTGGCTTTGTCGTAGAACACGCCTTCGAAACCTGGCGCTTCAGCCGTATAGCAACCTTTGTTGTCGACCGGTGATAATACTTCCAGACCATATTTTTTGCTGACAATGTAGTCATCCTCACCGTGTCCTGGAGCGGTATGGACCAACCCGGTACCTGCTTCAAGCGTTACGTGCTCCCCTACCATGATCAATGATTCGCGATCATAGAACGGATGCTGGACTGTCATGTACTCCAACTCCGAGCCTTTCAGTTCCTTCAGGATTTCCACCGATTCCCATCCGATGGCTTCCTTGACTGTGCCCAGCAATTCTTTTGCGACCACAAATTTTCTTCCGTCAGCGGAAACAACCACATATTCGAAATCAGCATTAGCGGAGATGCCTAAATTTGCCGGTAAAGTCCACGGCGTAGTTGTCCAGATGACGAATGCAGTATCGTTATCCAACAAGCCTTTGCCGTCTTTGACCTGGAAAGCCACATAGATGGAAGCAGACTTCACATCTTTGTACTCGATTTCGGCTTCCGCCAGCGAAGACTCGCTTGAAGGCGACCAGTAGATCGGCTTCAGGCCTTTATAGATGTAGCCTTTTTCAGCCATTTTTCCGAACACACGGATTTCGGCTTCTTCATATTTCGGCAACAAAGTCACGTATGGATTTTCCCAGTCGCCTGCGATACCCAAACGTTTGAAGACGGTTCGTTGCCCGTCGATTTGATTCCAAGCATAATCTTCACACAATTTACGGAAATCGGCCAAGCTCATCGCTTTGCGGTTCACGCCTGTATTCGTTAAGGCTTGTTCAATCGGCAGACCATGCGTATCCCAACCCGGGACAAATGGCGAGCGGAAGCCGGACATGGATTTTGAGCGGACGATGATGTCCTTGCTGATTTTGTTCAAGGCGTGGCCCATGTGGACAGCACCGTTGGCATATGGCGGGCCATCGTGAAGGACAAATGTCGGTTTATGCGCATTTTTTTCTTGTCGTTTTGCATAAATATCTTTTTCTTCCCAATCCTTTTGCCATTCCAGTTCACGGACAGGCAGGTTGGCTTTCATAGGGAAAGACGTTTTCCCCAGGTGCAGCGTTTCTTTCATTTTCATTGTCGGAAGCTCCCTTATCATTAATTTTTTCTACAAAAAAAGACCCGTCTCCAAAAGGGACGAAGTCTTCGTGGTACCACCCAAATTTAAAGCGACAACGGCCGGAACAGGCTGTCATGCTTCCTCATTCAAACCGTTAACGCTGTTCAGGCGACCTTTTTTACTTGTGTTTGTTCAAAAAGATTCTCATGGAGGATCCTTAAAATAGAGGGACTTATTGGCCTTTCACCATTTGCCAATTCGCTGGAAGTTTCTTTTTTTCGGGTGTTCCATTCTTCAATACATAGATTTTACTTGTTTTCTTCTGGAATTTCAATAGCCTCTACTGCAGCTTCCTCAAGTTTCTCTTCAGCTCTGGCTTCTTCGGCCAATCTTCCGCCGATTTCGAATTCGGCAGCATCTTCCGAATTGGCGACCAATTCGTCGATGATGCGTGTGCGATTGGATAATACTTCATTCAAGGTAGGGGTTGAAACTTGCCCTTCCGGTGAAGCATTCAACAAGTTGTTCCATTCATCATTCATGATGAGGTTCAATTGCGACTCAACCAAAAGTTGCAGTTTCTGTTTGAAGTTGCGGCTTTCCTTGCGGACTCCGTCAGTTTCTTCATTGATTTTTGTCGCTTTTCCAGCTGCTTCATGCAACAAGCGATCCGCACTCTTTTCGGCTTCGAACAAAATAATCTCGGCTTCTTTGCGCGAATTTTCTTTCAGTCTGTCGGCAGCATCCTGCGCCACTACGATAGACTTGTTCAAAGCATCCTGCAAGTTGCTGAAATACTGAAGTTTTTCTTCGGCAAATTTCAGTTGCTTTTGCAGATCTTTATTTTGTTTGATGACTTCTTCAAATTCTTTTGTGACAGTATCCAAAAAGTCATTGACTTGTTCTTTATCGTACCCTTTTATTTTGACAGGGAATTCCTTGTGTTGAATATCTAATGGAGTCAAGCTCATCTTATACACACCTTTCGTTCTTGTCATTCTTATTTGTACAATACGCCGAATTCGACGCGCCATTTGTCTTTCTTGGACTTTCCTTCTATAGCCTTTATCTGAATCCGGCCATAACCGCGGATGGACACGATATCCAACAGCCCTAATTCGAAATCGGGACGTTCAAATGCGGCCCAGTTCAATTTCACTTTTCCGCTGCTCACCAATTCTTTTGCACGTTGTCTCGATATGTTGTAGATGGCTGCGATCACTGTATCCAACCGTAGCGAGCTGACCGTGTCATGTACAATCGTCCAATCATCGATAGGAGTGATCAGATCAGTGTAGGTCCGGTTTTCCAGGCGGACACTGACCTTCCCTATCTTAGTGACCTGCGAATGCACATAGCTTGCTATATTCGACGCCAACAGAAACTGCCAGCGTGTGCCATCAGACAGGATATCGCCGAAAAGTTCCCTTTTCATGCCGGTTCCGATCAGCGTCCCCAGTATTTTCCCATGGGTCAGACTGGCAAATTTCGATGGGTACACAACTTCAGTAAGCTCCATTTCAAAATCGCTTTGCGTCGGACTGAAATACTCGGGGCAAATGATTGCCCGCTTGCGTTCAGCCGCTTCGTAGCCCCCATAGAATTGGACATGGATTTCACCTTTTTTCCCGACCATCATCTCAAGGATGTATTGCTGTCTCGGATCCAAGAAATCCGTCAAATACGGTGAATAGGTTTCCTCCGCTTGCGTAATCCAAGATTGGGCACTGTCAATGAATGGTTGCTCTTCCTTGCGAAAATGTTGATAAACTTCTTGCATACGTATCCCTCACTTTTTCGTTTGATGAAAAAATGTCCGTCAATTCAGCATTCTGATCAGGAACAGGATAACGACCTGCGCTCCATACTCCACCAAATTCAGGAACAGGATGCCCGCCACTACACTGAAGCTCATCATGCCTACAGATGGGATCAATCTTCTGAATATATCCAGGTAAGGCTCCACAATGCTGGAGATAAAATAGCCGAATTTGGAACTTCTGGCTCCCGGCAACCAACTCATCAATGCGTATACAAGCAGGACGGTTGAATAGGCCGATATGCCCCAACGGATAATCTGTAAAAGCCAAATCAATATTTGTGTCATTTTGTTTCCTTTCTAGTAGAACGAACGCTCTTCCTCCAGTGTTTCGTCCAGTGCGCCTTCGACTCCGACTGAAGCGGGGGTGCATAAAAAGATTTCATCGCCAACGCGTTGGATTTCTCCCCCAATCGCATATACCGTTCCGGTCAGAAAATCCACGATCCGTTTTGCTTGTTCCGCATCTATCCTTTTGAAATTAAGGAGGACTGCTTGGTTCTTCAGCAGATTATCGGCAATCTTCTCCACCTCGGAATAGACTCTCGGCTCCACGACATGGATGCTGGCTTTTTCGGTCATTGCTTGTTGGTTCATAGGAATTACCTTTGCTTTCGTCGATCTTTTTTGGGTGCTCCGTTGAGATGGAGCACCTTCTTCATTGCGCTCGGACCTGCGGACTGGAACGACTGTCGATGGTTCCTCGACTTCCTCAAATCCGTCTTCCTCGTCTTCAATGACAAAGTACTTTCGGAATAAATCTTTCAGACCCATAAGACCCCTCGCTTCTTCTTCGTCTATGCTTCTGTTTCAGCAAAGAACGCCGAGCCGACGCGTACGAAGGTCGCACCTTCGGCAATCGCTACCGGATAATCTTGGCTCATGCCCATGCTCGTCTCCGTGCATGGGGCATAAGCCAAGTTCAACGCCGCTACTTGCTCTTGCATTATTTTCAGATCTTTAAAGCATTGACGCAACTCCACGTCTGTCGCATCAATGGGTGCCATCGTCATCAATCCGACAACGATGATGTTCGGAAAACTTTCCAGACTCTGGATGAAAGGCACTGCCTCGGATGCGGAAAGCCCATGTTTTGAACTTTCACCTGTAACATTGACCTGCACGAAGCAAGAAACAGGCTGCTCCGCCCGCTCATTGATTTCCTTTGCCAATGACGGACGATCCAGTGCGTGGAAGTAGGCGATGCGATTGATCACCTGCTTCACTTTCCTTGTCTGTAAAGTACCGATGTAATGCCAGCTGATATCTTCTTGCGGAAGAGCTTCTTGCTTTTCGAGCAGACCTTCGAGGCGATTTTCTGCAAAGTGGCGGTAGCCCAAGCGGTACAATTCTTCCACTTGCTCCACAGGTTTCGTCTTCGTGACGGCGACCACCGTCACATCTTCGCGTTTGCGTCCGGCTTTCAAGCAGGCTGCTTCCACAGTTGACTCCACTTCCCGGCAATTTTGCTCAATATTCATTCTTATCTGCGTCTCTTGCGGAAGAAAGGTGGTGTATCCAATGAATCCTCTCCACCGTTTTTATCTTCTTTATTTTCGTGATAACGTGGATAATTATTTTCTGTTTGTTTTACAGGGTATTCTTCTGGCTCAGGTTGAACCGATTGGGGTGCCTGTTCCCTTACGTTTGTGTCTCTGCGGATATCCCAGTCGCCGAATAGGTCTTTGGCTGGTTTTTCTTCTGCTCTTTCAGTCGGAACTTGTTTCTCCGGGTTTGCAGCAGGTGCGTTCCCTACTTCTTTACGTCCCTTAAAAGCACTGCCGCCGCGATTAGCGGTTTTTTTTTCATCTTTTTTTTTGTCGTCGATCCCTGTAGCGATTACTGTAACGATAACTTCGTCGCCCAAGTTTTCATTGATGGAAGTACCGAAGATGATGTTCACTTCGGATGATGAAGCTTGTGCTACGATATCACTTGCATCTTGTGCTTCGAACAACGTCAAGTCTGAACCACCCGTGATGTTCAACAAAATCTGCTCGGCGCCATCGATGGAAACTTCCAACAATGGGGAAGAGATAGCTTTTTTGGTTGCTTCTGCCGTACGGTTTTCACCCGAAGCGATACCGATACCCATCAAAGCAGAACCTTGATCTTTCATGACGGTCTTCACATCAGCAAAGTCCAAGTTGACATATCCTGGAGCAGTGATCAAGTCTGAGATCCCTTGAACGCCTTGACGCAATACATTATCGGCTTCGCGGAAGGCTTCCAGCATAGGCGTCTTTTTGTCGACGATTTCCAACAGACGGTTATTTGAGATGATGACCAATGTATCAACGTTTGCTTTTAAATCAGCGATACCCTCTGCAGCATAACGTCCTCTTTTAGGTCCTTCAAAAGTGAACGGACGCGTCACCACACCGACAGTCAATGCGCCGAGATCTTTGGCGATTCTGGCTACGATAGGGGCTGCACCAGTACCGGTACCGCCGCCCATTCCGCATGTGACAAAGATCATATCTGCACCAGCCAAGGCTTCAGAGATTTGTTGTTCACTCTCTTCTGCAGCTTTGCGGCCGACTTCAGGAACTGAGCCTGCGCCCAATCCTTTCGTCAATTTAGGCCCGAGTTGAATTCTTGTCTCCGCACTTGATGCATTCAAGGCTTGTGTGTCCGTATTGGCCACGATGAATTCAACACCTTTAACGCCTTCTTCGATCATACGGTTAACGGCGTTGCTACCTGCCCCACCGACACCGATAACTTTAATTTTTGCTCCATCACTCATGCTTGAATCGAATTCCAATTCCATTTCATTTCCTCCTATTTCATAACATTCTTTTTATGTTCAGCGTGATTATTCAAATAGATTATTGAACCAACGTTTTAATTTCCCGACTAAGCTTTCTTCGTAATGATCCTCATCGGCATATGTCTCATTTTCATAGACAGGTTCTTCGATGACTGTCGGTTGTTTCGCAGTTTTGGATTGCAAAGGGATCACTTTACCTGTCACTTGCACTTTTCCTTTGGCAACACGGTAAATGTCATCCAGACCCGCCACATACTTAATTAGGCCGATGCTCGTTGCATAGATGGGGTTGCGCATCCCCATCTGCTCCGGAATGTACAATTTGACATTGATTTCGAAGATTTCTTTTGCCAAATCGACGACGCCCGGCAAAGCCGCTGCGCCTCCAGTCAGAACGATACCGCCCGGGAGGTCGCGAGCTTCAACTTTATCCAAGGCACGTTTGATGTTTTCGAAAATCTGCGCAAGACGCGCTTCGATGATTTCGGACAGATATTTCTCATCCACTTTTACTGGTTCTTCTTTACCAATCGTTTCGACAGGGAAAAATTCCTCATCGGAGGTATCTTCGGAAATGGCATAGCCATATTCACGTTTTGCGCGCTCCGCGTTTTCCAAGGTCGTGTTCAAGATGATGGAAATGTCTTTGGTAACAAGATCGCCGCCCTCAGGATCAACAAATGAAAATTTCAATTGATCGTCGTGCATGACAGAGGCGCTTGTTTGGCCGCCACCCATGTCGATAAGGATGGTCCCGAAATCCCGCTCGCCCTTATTCATGGCTACGCTTGAAATGGCCAATGGTTGTACAACCATATCTTCGATTTGAAGACCTGCTTTTTCTACACAACGTTTGATGTTATGGATGATTGTTTTCGGACCAGTGATCATGCTTGCGTACAATTCAAGACGTACGCCGATCATGCCTCTTGGGTCTCTGATGCCATCGAACCCATCTACGATGAACTCTTCCGGGATGACGGAAATGATTTCTCTTTCTGGCGGAACGGAACGGACTTTTGCCGCAGCAAAAACGTTCTGGACGTCCTTGTCAGTGATTTCCTTGTTTTCGCTTGCGACTGCATACATCCCATGGCAAGGTTCGATGCTGATTTGATTGCTTGGTATGCCTACGATGACGTTTGATATCTGAATATTCGCTTTTCTTTCAGCTTGACTGACTGCACTGCGGATCGATTCGACCGTTTCATCGATATCAACGATGACGCCACGGCTGAGACCTTTGGAAATTTCATTACCGACTCCAATAATGTTCATTTGATCTTTCACATATTCTGCGACTACAACTTTTATTGAAGTGGTTCCAATATCTAGACTGACGTATATTCCTGAATTCTTCATGGTTTTATTGAAACCTCCGTTTGACATAATGGCTTGTGTAAACATCCGCATTGTTCCGAAAAAAATTATCGGTTACTGATACGTGATGCCAGAAAGCTATACCTTATCATTTTATCATAATAATTCTTCATTTACGAAGATTTTTACAAATAATTCTATCAGAAGGAAGTCTGACAAAAGTTCTTCAATCCCTCAACAATGATATCGATCATTGTTCAAGGATTGACTGCAAGTCAATCCTAATCTCTTTCAGCTCATTCGACTGGAGTGGCGGAATCTGCCGAAGCCGCCGCTTCCTCTTCCGTCGTTTGCGCAAAGGGCGTAAAGTAGACACCCACTTCAAGATCGATGGTCCCTTTCGCCTCGCCTAATTGGCTCACGATGTCAGGGTAGTATAAGATCTTCTCGGCAAAAGATGGCAAGATCGCCTTCACTTCATTGCCGTCATTCATATATACCGTGATTGCATATGGATTTTCTTCCGTTCCGGTATATTTGATTTCAGAGATGCTGTTCTGGACACTGTCAGTCAATTGCGTATATTGTTCGAGCAGGTCTTCCAGATTCTGGTTCATTTCAAAGCTTGTGATGATCGGGTTATTCCCGATCGGAACCTTTAATTCCGTGTCCGCCACAGTGCCATTCTCCAGAACATTATAGTAGCTGCCGCCCGAATAAACGTAGGCAATGGTTTCGTGTTCCGTAACATGGATCGTGACATCGTTCATGCCGCGCAACGTCACTTCCGCTGTTTTGACCACGGGCAAAGTATTAGTGATGTAAGCATCGATTTTTTCGTCATTCCAGACGACACCCAAGGCGGTCAGCTTCCCCGTAATGTGGCTGGCATCGATGATACTTTGTTCCGGAACATCTTCGGCCCCTTCCACATAGATGTCCTTGACTTTACCGTAAGGAGAAATCAGAAAACTGCTGCCGATGGCCCCAATCAAGAAAATGCTGTACCATCCAAGATACCCTGGCCGCTTGTCTGTTTTTGTGGTTTCGGGAAGGTGTTTTCTTGATTTGAACTTTTCTTTTTTCTCTTCCAGAAAACAATGCATGCGGCCGTTTATGGTGATTTTCTGCTTTAACTGTGTCTTATTTTGCTTTTCCGATTCAGCAGTTGCGCGCTGCCAGGGAGTCACTTCCGACGAACGCTTACTGTTCAGCTTCTGACGGATTTTTCCAAAAATCATCTGGCCCCCCTCCCTTTCTCATTTCTTCAAAGTCAAGATGACATCGATGATCCTGTCTGATGCATCGGTTATACCCATCTGCTTGGCTTGGAATGCCATTTCTTTGCGTGCTGTTACATTAGTCATCAGATTATCGATGGCTTCAAATAATGATTGTGCCTGCAGGTCTTTCTCGAGAATCATTTCGGCTGCCCCATTTTTCACTAGGCTTTCCGCATTTTTTTGCTGATGGTTGTTTGTGACATAGGGACTGGGGATCAGGATACTCGGCAAGCCCAAAGCCATCACTTCCGTCAATGTGGTCGCTCCGCTACGCGATACGATTAAGTCGGTACGCTTAAACAATTTCGGCATATCATGGATGTACGGCACAATACGGATGTTATCCAAACGGTCCGTCAACGTATTGATTTCTTGCTCCACCGCATTGTAGTGGATTTCTCCGGTTGCCAACAGAACTTGATACGGCCTGTTTTTGAAGAGCGGGTAGGCGGCTACGAAAGAGTCATTCAGTTTTCTGGCTCCGCGGCTGCCGCCAAATATCAAAACAGTCGGCAACTCTTCCTTCAATCCGTAGTCCTTCAGATCAGCACTTTCTTTCAAGGAGGCTACTTCCTGCGCCCGGGGATTCCCGGTGAAAACAATCTTCTCTGGATAGGCGGAGAAGTCTCCGCGGGCATCCTCAAAACAAATGCAGATGCGATCCACAACTCGGCTCAAAAATTTATTGGTGACGCCTGCTACTGAATTTTGCTCATGAATGATGGTTGGCACGCTCAGTTTGGATGCGGCATACAGGACGGGGGCGCAAACATAACCACCCGTCCCGATAACGACATCCGGCTGGAAATCCTTAATAATTTTCTTTGAGTCCGAAATGCTCTTGATCATCAAGTAGACTGTCTTCAGGTTCTGAAGCGATAAACTTCGGCGCAGACCTTGGATTTTGACCGATTTGAAGGCAACGCCCGCCTTCGGTACGATTGTGCTTTCCAAACCGCGGTCTGTTCCCACGTAAAGGAACTCGCTGTCCGGATATTTTTCTTTGATTCGGTTCATCAGGGCTAAAGCCGGGTAGATGTGCCCGCCTGTTCCCCCACCGGATAATACTATTTTCATAAGCACATAGGTTCTTTAGAAAGAACCATCCTCCTCACTCGTGGCTTTGACCAAGGAATGGACAGCATCTGTGAATGTTTTGCCGCGCACTTCAAAATTTTTGTACTGATCCCAACTCGCGCAGGCCGGAGACAACAGAATCGTTTCGCCTTCTTCACTGTACTGGTAACTGATTGGAACCGCACTGGCGACATGATCCGTCACGACGATTTCTTTGATTCCGGCTTTTTCTCCCGCATCCTTGAGTTTCTCGGCAGTTTCCCCGAAGACGATCAGCGTTTTCACGTTTTCAAGAAAGGGAACGAGCTCATCGAAGGTATTCCCACGGTCCAATCCTCCCGCCAACAGGATGATTGGTGCCCGGAAACTGCTCAGAGCCGTTTTGGTTGCGAGGATGTTGGTCGCTTTCGAGTCATTGTAGAATTTTCTTCCGTTGAGCTCGGCTACGAATTGGATCCGGTGCTCTACGCCATAAAAGAGGTGGAAGGCTGATACGATAGCGACATTGGCCACACCCGACAGTTTCGCTACAGCGATCGCAGCAAGTGCATTTTCGACATTGTGTTCGCCAGGAACCCTCAAATCGGAAATATCCATCACTTTTTCGCCCTTGAAATACAGTGAACCTTCTAATGCATAGGCGCCATCATTCAGAACCTGCGTGCGTGAAAAAGGAACGATTTGCGCTTTTGAAAGCTGAGACATTTCACGCAATTCCGCTTGATCCCAATTCAAAACAAGATAATCATCCGCGGTTTGGTTCTCGGTTATACGCCACTTCGCTTTGACGTATTCTTTGCGGTCCCCATGATAATCCAGATGGGCTTCCGTGATATTGGTGATGACGGCGATGGCAGGACGCATCGCTTCGATACCCATCAATTGGAAGCTGGACAGTTCCATCACGACATCGTCGTCTGCAGTCGCCACACGCGCCACTGCGGATGCAGGCACGCCGATATTGCCGGCTTTATAGGCTTTCCCTATTTTTCTGCCTGCATTCAAGAGGTCAGCGATCATCGTCGTGGTAGTGGTCTTTCCGTTCGTGCCTGTCACACCGATCAGGCGGCCTTCGAGAATTTCTGCTGCCAACTCGACCTCTGTCAACACTGGGATTCCCAATTCAAGAGCACGTTTGACCATCGGATTGTTGTAAGGGATGCCCGGATTCTTGACCATGAACGAGAAAGATTCATCCAATAACTCGATTGGATGGGATCCAGCGATGACTTTGATTCCGGATGAAATCAACTCCTTCGCATCCGGATTGTCGTTCAATTCCTTTGCGTCATTGACTGTGACCATTGCACCCAGTTCCAAGAGCAGTTTGGCCGCATTCATCCCGCTGAGCGCCAAGCCCAGCACCAATACTTTTTTGTTTTCAAATCGATTATTTGTTTTCATGTCTTTTTCTCCTTTCGCTTAGACAAGCAGCCACAAGGCTAAGATTGCAGAAACTAGACCGACCGCCCAGAAAGTCAAGACGACGCGCCATTCGCTCCACCCACTCATTTCGAAATGATGATGGATCGGAGACATCTTGAAGATGCGTTTGCCGCGCAATTTGAAGGAGCCTACCTGCAGCATGACGCTGGCCGTTTCAATGACGAAAACAAGGCCAATCAGCAACAAGGACCATTCCAGATGCAACGCCAAGGAAACAACAGCGAGTCCGGCACCCAATGCCAACGAGCCGACGTCGCCCATAAAAATCTTAGCTGGTTTTTTGTTGAAAAAGAAGAAACCGATCAGGCCGCCTACAATCGCGATACAAAACAGTAGTACTTCCAATTGTCCTTGGCGGTATGCCAATATGCCGTATGCAGTATAGGCGATGCCTGCTGTGCCGGCAACCAATCCGTCCAATCCATCGGTCAGATTCACAGCATTCGAAAAACCTGTGATCCAGATAATCGTGAATGCAGCGAACACGAACCAGTTATGGATCTGTCCCAAGAAGGGAATGGTGATCAGAGGATCTGAGCCCGACAAGAAGAACAGCGCGACGAAGACGAAAGACCCGACCAATTGCGAAATGAACTTTTGTTTGGAAGTCAGCCCTTCATTTTGTTTTTTGAATATTTTCAGGAAATCATCCAAAAAACCGATAGCTGCAAAAAACAACAGAACAAACAGCAACATAGCCAATTTTACGGTGAGGACATCTTTCCAGATTGCTGTCCCGATAACGGTAAGGATTGCAGCAATGATGAATACGACTCCGCCCATCGTCGGTGTGCCACTTTTCACTTGATGCCATTTCGGACCTTCTTCCCTGGTGATCTGTCCGAATTGTTTCAATTTAAAATAGCCGATGAAAATTGGCATCATGCTGATTGTAAGGGCAAAGCTGATCGATAATGGCAACAGCATTTCTGTCCAATGCATATGATTTCCTCCTAATAGGTGTTTTACATTTTTTGATTGATTAATTTTATGAGTGTTGCTTCTGAACGCTTATTCCAAAATGATCTTGACTTCCGTGGCAGCGTTCAAGATGGATCCCGTCTCCAGACTCTGAAAAACCACATAGCCTTCCCCTTCAAAAGTAAAGTTTATGCCAGCGATTTCTGATACTTTCAAGACATCGTCTTTTGACCAACCGTAAACATCAGGCATCGTCATCGCCCCTTCAGTCATAAGGATCGCCTTCTGGTTCGTGATAGTTTGTGTCCCGGCGTATGGGTATTGTTGCACGATTCGGCTACCGCTGCCGATGATTGCTGTATCATTATATCCGACAGCAGTCAGTGCCGCCAAAGCTTCATCTTTGGATAATGTTGTCACTTCCGGCATCGAAGCCTGGTTGACGTCCCCCGTCACTTCCGTATTCAGGTTGTCGTACTCGATTGCTCTTGTCATGAATGGATTGAATATTTCCGACAGATACTTGGAGCCATTCAGGCTGTCCAAGTTTGCAGGTCGTTTCATTGTCAAATACAGGATATAGCTGGGATCATCCGCTGGCGCGAATCCGACCACTGAGTAAAGATAATTGGAATAGCCAGTGTAATATGCGCCAGTTGTGGAATTCACCACTTCCGCCGTACCCGTTTTGGCAGCGATCTCTGTCCCTTCGATCTTGTAAGCCTGTCCGGATCCATTCTCGTTGTAGACGACTTCTTTCAGATAGGTCAGGACTGTTTGAGCGGTTTCCGCCTTGATCGGAGATCCGACTTCTTCCGGTTCATTAACGGTAACCTTGCCCGTATTCGGATCTTCTGTGCGATCCAAATAGTTCAGTTTCATCATGGTGCCATCATTTGCGATTGCCGTAAAAGCTTGCATCAATTGGAAAGGCGTAACGGTTACCCCTTGTCCGAAAGCCGTATTCGCTTTTTCCAGCGGATACGTATAGCTGTAATTCCCAGTTGCTTCATTTTCCAGTCCCGAATCGGTTGATTGTCCGATTCCAAATGCCTTCATATAGGACTCCCAAACATCGTAACCCATTGTTTGCACCAGTTTCACGAAGGCCACGTTGCTTGAGCGGGCCAATCCCTCGAGATAGGTGATATTGCCCCAACCATCCTTATTGTAGTCACGGATGGTTCCTCCTTCCACTTCCACACTACCGGAAGTATATGTTGCAAATGGGCTGAATACTCCCTCGTTCACAGCTGCCGCCAAAGTCAAAATTTTGAAAGTGGAACCCGGTTCGTAGGTATCCTCCACCAACAGATTCTGCCATTGCGCATCAATGCCATCTTTGGTCGTGGCGTTGAAGGTGGGACGCTGGGAAGCCGCAAGAATCGCACCGGTATCCGGATCAACCAACATAGCTGTCATCGATTCCGGTTCAGCCTCTGCATACACTTGCGACATCAGGCTTTCCAGATAGATCTGCAGGCGACTGTCGAGCGTCAGATAAAGATTATTCCCTTCAACTGGCTCCTTTTCCTGAATCTGCGTTCCGGGAATCAGGTAACCATTGGAATCTTCTTGATAGGTAACTTCACCATCACTGCCATCCAACTCATTATCGTACAGGGATTCTATTCCCATCATGCCGACCAATTTCTTCTCTTCGTTTGTGTCTGCTTCTTCTTCGCTGGCTGAACTTTGCGCAAAGCCGACAAGATGAGACGCAAAAATCCCGTTTGGATAAAGTCTTGAAGGTGTTTCCTCGAACGTAATCCCCGGAAGTTCTTCTGCTTCAATGCTGGATTTGGTCGCATAATTCAGGTTGGTTCCTGCGCTTCCGAATTCGACTTGCTTCAAACCCTCTTGGTTCAGAGTGGTCAGAATCTCTTCTTTGCTCATGCTGATATATTGTGCCAGAGCTTCAGCAGTTTTTTCCTTGTCGACGATATGATTCGGAGCTTCTTTATCTTCGCTCCATTCATCGGTCAAAACGGCAACCAACGAATAAGAAGTAGCATCCAAGGCAATGGGATTACCACCTATGTCATAGATGGTACCTCTTTTTGCGGCAAGGATACTACTTCTGGTATATAAGTTATTAACATGCTCGCTTAAATTCTCGCCATTTACCTTCTTGGTGATCATGATCATAGAAAAACGAAAAATAAATACAAGAAATAGTAAACCTGTTAAACCAACCATGATGCGAGTCATTTTTTTTCGGTTTTTTTGAGGATTAGCTGTTTTTTTCATCGCGTAACATTCCTAACGTTTGCTTCATTCATTTCCAGACCAAGTTCTTTTGCTATCTCGATGATGCGGTCGTATCTTGAAAGTTCTTGGACTTCTTGCTCCAAGTTTTGATTTTCTAAACCGATTGCAACGCTATCATTTTGTAAGTCCTGCAACGCTCTGTTCTGATTGGAGAGGGTCACTTGTGTAGCCAGTGATAACAGCAATACGACCAATGCACTTAACAGCGTGATGGTGATGGCAAATTTTTCAAGTTTGACATATTTATCTCTAACGGCCTTGTAGCCTTTCGGTTCAGGTTGGCCTTTTATGGGTTCTGTCTGTTCTTTAGGCAGCTTCGGTTGTGGTGCTATTGCCGCTCTATATTCAGGTAATGCCACTTAATCCTCTCCTCCCCCGCAATGAATCGTGCAGCTCAGGCACGCTTCATTGTTTCCGACTGATGATCTTTAGTTACAGAGCTGCTGTGCTCCTGTTATATCTTGACTCTTTCGATGACACGCAATTTTGCACTTTGAGAACGCGAATTTTCACTTAATTCCGCCTCGTTGGGCATGATTGGTTTTCGGCTGATCAGTTTGTAGTCCGCTTCATACTCCACGGGAAGAATAGGCAAAAGCGGCAAGGTGTCCTCTTTCGAGCTGGCTTCTTTGAAAAGAACTTTAACGATCCGGTCCTCCAATGATTGGAAGGAAATCACGCTCATGCGCCCTCCGACGTTCAGCATCTTCAAGCCATCTTCTATCGAATCTTCAATAGCGGATAATTCGTCGTTGACGGCGATGCGCAAAGCTTGGAAAATACGCTTAGCCGGGTGTCCACCTTTTCTTCTGGCAGGTGCAGGGATGCAGTCCTTGATGATTTCAACCAATTCGCCAGTCGTCTCAATCGGTTGGGTTTCTCTGATTTTTTCGATTTTACGGGCAATCTGCTTTGAAAATTTTTCTTCGCCATAACGATAAAAAATCTTCACTAACTCAGCAAAAGACCACTCATTCACAATGACGCGGGCCGTCAATTCCTGTTCTTGGTCCATGCGCATGTCGAGCGGCGCATCATAGCGGTAACTGAACCCTCGTTCTGCTTGGTCCAATTGTGGGGAAGACACTCCCAAATCATACAGGATGCCATCCACGCCAAACACATCACGGTCTTCCAGTTCTTCTTTGATATTCCGAAAATTGGCCTTGATGAGTGTCACCATGCCTTTTTCGATATAACTCGCCAACGTTGCTTCTGCATTTTCGATAGCGATACGGTCTTGGTCAAAGGCATACAGATGCCCATTTTCATTCAATTTTGATAAAATCACGCTGCTGTGTCCGGCACCACCCAAAGTGCAATCGACATAAATGCCATCTGGTTTGATGTTCAAACCATCGATGGACTCATTTAACAACACGCTATAATGTTCAAATTTTTCCATTTTTACACCTACAATCCAAAGTCGATCATCGTTTCAGCAATATCTTCGAAGTTTTCGGCAGCCTCATCAGCAAATTCTTCCCACTTCTCGTTGCTCCATATTTCAATACGGTCGGCTACTCCGACAATACGACATTCTTTTTCAATTTTCGCATAATCCAATAAGGTTTGAGGGATATTGATGCGCCCTTGTTTATCCAATTCAGCTTCCATAGCGGCTGAATAGAAGAAACGGGTAAAAGCACGCGCATCTTTTTTGGCAAGGGGCAGCTGTTTCAATTTCTCTTGCAGCAGCTCCCATTGGCTTAACGGATAGCCGAACAAACAGCCGTCCAATCCACGGGTGATGATGAACGTATCGCCTAATTCCTCACGGAATTTTGCGGGCATGATCAATCTGCCTTTAGCATCTATATTGTGTTTGAATTCGCCCATCAACATAAAGACACTCGCCCCCACCTTCAAATATGTTTTCAGTCTACCACATCCCCCCACTTTCTACCACATTTTCCCGAACAATTCATAAAAAAAACAAATTGATTTCGACAAATAATCGAAATCAATTTGTTTTCAGTTATCATCTATCATTTTGCTCGGCGCAAGGATGGGACACCACCAGTGCCACGCAGATAAAGCTTGGCTCAGACTAGCGGTTTCCGAAAAATTTATCGAATGTGGGGATTTTTCCCACAAAAAATCATTTTGTTTGCGGGACCGAGATTGGGCTTTTGTCGGACTTATTCAACTGGATCGCAGTTTCGTAAGCACTTCTCAATTCCGAACCGATGTAGCTGAGGTCTTTCTGGCGTATATGATCTTGGCCTGCAGCCTTCAAAGAAGGCAGGTCCCCTTCCAATATGCCGCTGATCAACCTTCGGAAATCATCATTCGTTTTGCCTTTGTAGACGTGTTTGCCATCGACGAAATCGTCCTCATAAATCGGTATATCCCGGATCAGGACCTCCTGTCCCATGGCGAGTGCCTCCAGAAGGACGATTCCTTCCGTTTCTTCGTAAGTTGGAAAGAAAAACAAATCAGCACCACAGTATGCATTCCGGAGCTCATCAGGAGCCACATAACCGGCAAATTGCAGATTGGGCAATTTTGTCTCTACCGCTTCGCGGATTTCCCGTGGAACTTGGTGGAGGTTCAAGTATCCAAACCAGATGAACTGGTAAGCAGGCATCGCTTTGGCTAAAGCGACAAAATCAAGGATCCCTTTCCGCTTGATGTAAAGGCCAACAGACATAATAACCTTGTCTGTTGCAGTATACCCATATTTCTGGCGGAAGGACGCACCCATTTCCGCAGTCGCTTGGTAAAACGACAAATCGATTCCGTTCGAAATCGGGATGATCGGTTGTTGCAACCCCGCCTGCAGCAGCAATTTTTTGGAATAGGGGGTAGGCGTCAAGACCACATCGCCATGGCTGTAGCAGTGCAGAATCCATTTACTGAACAAAGGCGCAGCCGCATTGGAGAATATAAAAGAATTCCGGAAGTCCTCCTTTGTGGAGTGGGCATGATAAACGATTGGTTTCCCTTGTTTTTTGACTTTATGCAACAGACGATAGGATTGTCCGAAGTAGGTATTGATGTGCATCAGATCAAAATCGTCTCTGTAGTCTGTCGTAAAAGATATCCCTTCCAGTGTGAGAGCTTTTTTCTGATGCTCGATTGCTCTTCCCAAACCGGATTTCCCGATGTATTTCATACCTTCAGAGTACAATAATACTTTCATGATTTCGTGCCACCTCATTCTTTAATTTTCGGCTATCCTCTTACAAGGAAATAAATGCGCAACAGCACCAACATGTAATAAAAAAGCAGTGCCATCAAAAACAGTATTTTTATGAAATAACGATAAAACCGCTTCGGCTGATGGATCTTTTTGCGTTTGTCGAAATACAGCGTCTGGAGCAGGCCGACGACGCAAGACGCAAGCAGAAAGTGCGGCAAGAGCGAATAAGTCAAACTGTAGACACTCAGCAGATGAATGCCTACGAACAAAAACGGCAACACAACGTCCGCAACCGTCAATTGGATAATTTGTTTGTACCTGAGATACGGCCTAAAAAATTTGTTGATCAGAATGATTTCTAAAATCGGAAAAACATACAACAGAATTTCAAAATAGTGGAAGTTTTGCATCCCAACGCTCCTTTGCGAAAATATGGCGTCCATGCCGCATAGATACATTTTACCTCATTCTGGAAAATTATGCTTCCTTGAAAAAAGGGAACAAAAAAAGCCAGCAGAAAATTCATTCTGCTGGCTGGAATTGCGGATGGCATTTCAGGATTAGCTTTGTTTTTCGATAACTACTTCTCCATCATAGTGACCGCATGATGCACAAACGTGGTGGCTCTTTTTCAATTCGCCACAATTAGGGCATGCGTTCAAGCCTGGAATTGATAACTTGAAGTGCGTACGTCTTTTTGCTTTTCTTGCTTTAGATGTTCTTCTTTTAGGTACTGCCATTTCCTTACACCTCCCTGTATTAATCGCTGTATTTATTTAAAAAGATCAGCGTCAAAAATTTCACTCTGTTTTTTCTTCGTCTTCTAACAGGGCCTTCAGACCAGCTAATCGCGGATCAATCTGGTCGGTTTTTTCTTCTTGTCTCTTTCTTGCGAAAGATTCTTCGGAAACAACTTCCCATTCAGCGCCACTAGGCATGTCCTCGGACTCCATCTCTTCCGGCGTGAAGACTTGTAGAGGTAGATTCAGCAGAATGTTGTCCTCGATAGCGGGGACCAGATTCACTTCATCACCTTCAAGCGGCAACACGACTTCCGCAGGATTGTCCTGCTCGAGGTAGAGCGATTCACTCTCAGTGTACACTTCTTCGATTGCTAATTGCAAGGGTACATCAACTAATTCCAACGACCTTGACGAAGGCAGGGTAATCGTTAAATCGATTCGGAAATTGGCAAGCACAGAATGATTTTCGTATAATAAGAAACCTTCCGCCTTAATCGGCGACACTGCTTTGATTTCATTATTTCTTTGCATCAATGAACTTTCCCGGTCTATCATCCGAGAGAAATAGTACGGTTCACCACGATGTTCTTGTAATTCTTTTAATGGCCATTGCATTTCCATCACCCCTAAAATAACAAATTGAATTATACTAGTGAAAAAAAACTTTGTCAATGTATTTTCCTTTACATCTAAAAAGGAAAACGTTTTTTTATGCTTTTAATTCTTTGGCCAACGCGATTGTTTTGTCCAAAAGCACCTTTTCCGCGTCGACGATCGGATAGCGTTGCTCTTCATCCTCACTGTTCATCAAGGAAACTTCCGTGCAACCCAACAGCACAATATCCGCACCGCAATTTTTGAAGTCTTCCAAAATTTCGTAATACAAAGGGAAAAATAAATGCGATCTCTCTTTGATGTAATAATAAATCATTTTATTGATCTTGTTTTGTAATTCTCTGTCCGGCAATACAACTTGGTAACCTTTCTCAACAAGCCGATTTTCGTAGATGCGGCTCTGATGCGTTCCCTCTGTGGCAAATAATCCGACTTTTTCTGCGCCCTCATAATGTTCCGCAATATAGTCGACCGTAAGATCGATCATATTCAAAATCGGAATATCCGTTTCCTTTTGAATATCATCGAAGAAATAATGGATAGTATTGCAGGGCATGATGATGAATTCTGGCTGAAGAAGATTCAACATATGAACATCTTCTATCACTGCGTCCACCGGATTCGGTTTGGTCGGATCCAAAATATATTCCGTACGATCCGGAATATCAGCGTGGTTCATCAGAACGTAATTGAAATAATCCTGGTCGTTTTCGGGGAAATGACGTTTATTCATTTCAACAAGAAAGTTGGTCGTCGCCAGCGTTCCCATTCCCCCAAGAATACCAAAAAATTTTTTCATACTTTCTCATCCCTCGTTTCCCGTTTGTTTCTTGATTCAGCTTATTCCTCTGGCGGATACTCTCTGAATTTTTTGTAATAATTGAATTTGGAAGCCAACACATAGAATTTCCTTTTCGGGCTGACTTCAAAAGGCGCATCCAACGGGTGCACTACTTTGCCATCCTTGTACAGCTCTTTTACTTTTTTCCGCAACACGTCGGACTTGACATACTTCAGCAAAAGGCTCTTTGGTGTCATAGTGAACAAGGTTTCATTCGTATTGATCGTAACACCAAGTTTTTTCTTGGCTATGTAATCTTCAACATAGTATTTCGCGACATTGTTGCCGCTGGCAGTGACATAATAGTTACTGACGCCAAGACGCCCGTTCAATTCAAAGAAAACATAGTCATCTTTGCGCTCATCATACTTCACGTCAAAATTGGAGAAACCATAAAACTCGGTTTCCGCAACCAGTTTTTGGACGGAAGCAACAATCTTCTGCTCTTCTCTTGCCCAAATCGTCAGGTGGTTTCCGATGGCGGATGGCGTATGGTCTTCCAAAAGGATGTGGCCGAACGCGATCAGCTTGATTTCCTTGTCCCTAGGCGATGTGTAGACCGTTACGACACCGAGGTAAGTGTCATCGCCGGGCACATACTCCTGCAGGATTAGGTTGTCTGTATAGCCATTGTCGCGCACTAAATGATAGATGCGTTCAAGATCTTTTTCATCCCGTCCTATGAAGACTTTTTCTTTCCCTTCAAAATGCAGTCCCTGATACATGATGGCATTCGAAGGCTTGATGATGATCGGAAATTCAAACGGCAAGTTCAGTGAAAATTCATCCATAACTACAGTCTTCGGATAAGGAACCCCTGCTTTTTCACAGATGGCGTAAAAACTTTCCTTATTTGTCGCCCGCAGGAATACATCTTCATCCACGTACGGAATGATCCAATCATCACTGAAGCGGTCCTTCGTTCGGATCAACAGTTCTGCATAGCGATCGTCTGCCCCAAAGATGATTTTTTTCATATTCGGATAGTCACGGCCGATTTGTTGAATAGTCTCAAAAAAATGATCCAGGTCATCGATTCCCGGTTGGATGTAATGCTTGATGATGCGGGAATTGCCGATAGGACCTATGATCATCGGGCTGATGAGATTCGTTTTAACTTGATACGCTTCATAGAAAGCTCTCGCCAAACTATAGGCTCCTCTGTTCCCCCCCACGATTACGGGAACGAAACTGACGGAGTTGGCTTCTTCGCTCATTTGATTGTCCTCCTTAGTGCCTAAAACCGAATATTCAAGGCTCTAGCATCTATTAACCTATCCATTATATTTCTTTGGTTGTGGTCAGTCAAACGCTTCTTGCATTTTTTCATTAAAGTTTTCATAAATTTCCTTAAAAAACCTAGCTCTGATTCCTTGGCTCGTTACGGATATAAATGGGTGCCCGGGTGAAATTCTGCTCCTCCAAAACCGGAATGGCTCCCAACCGATAGATGCGATCGCTCCGGATTTCCAGCTGCAAGTCCGAGGTATGTGGCTCACGCAATTTCGTGACGATCGGGGTTTCCGTGTTTTTTTTCAAAGTGTTCAGATAGCGTCTTCCTGCCTCCGTAAATCCGAGCAACCGGATGGAATCCGCTTTTTCCCGGAAAGAATTCGCTTCTGCTTTGGTTATCCCCAACAAAATATAGGTGCAGACCCGCTGAAGCCTGGCCCATGTCCAGCGCTTGGTCTTCACACGCCGAATGAAGGCCGTAAAATCAGCTGCGTCCTCGGCTTCCTTTTTCAGCCTGTATTCGATACCTTCTTCAACCTGATAGATGTTCTGGAGTTCCGTATGCGAAAGCAACAGGAGCTGATATTGCAACATTCCCCAGTAAGGGGCCCAATCAAGCAGAGGACGCCTCTCCAGCGCTTCTAACGTCTCTTGCGGCACAAACCTGCCAATGTCCTTCCTTTCGGTTTCTTTCCCGTGGTGGAGTGACCATTCGCGAATGGCGGTCCCACTTGCAAATTCTTGTCCGAAAGCGTCACTGTCGTTGTGTCCGGCACCGCGCCTAAGCACGATGGCCGTTTCCATCGGTTCAGGGAATTGTTCATTTTCTTTGACATATGCCAATCCGAGCTGATTATTGGGCGTTGAAAAGGAAATAGCAGAACCTTGTGGGCGCAAGATGTCGGCAATGGCCGTTTCCAGTTGCGCAGCATAGGTTCTGCCATCATTTCGGTAAGTCTGAAAAATCCGATTGATTTCCGATTCGTGTTCGCGCAAGAAGCGGCTGTGCGAAATGAAATCTTCCGCTGTGCCTTCTTCAGCACCGAATGCAAAGGCATCGCACTGCATCGCCTGCAGCAAACGGATGCCTGCACTTGCGAACAGATCCGCGGCCTGGACACTTCCCAACACGGGCATCTCCACGACTATATCAGCACCGTTCCGCAACGCGATTTCCGCACGCGTCCATTTATCCAACAAAGCGGGCGCGCCCCTTTGGACAAAATTGCCGCTCATGGCGACAATCATGACATCGCTCTTGGTCATCCGACGTGCTTCCGACAGTTGATAGCGGTGTCCGTTGTGAAAAGGATTATATTCTGCGATTACACCACAAGCTTTCATCGAAGCGCCCCCCTTTGGTTTCATTAGTATGGTTGCTTAAGCTTTTTTGCAGGCAAAAAACCAGCGCGGACTGTCATCACTCACATCAGTTTCACCGAATTCGGCTGTAGCCGCAACATCGGTGAAGCCGGCTTCTTTAAGGATCCGCTTATAGACTTCCAGCGGATACGTGCGTTCGCGATGATATTCCGAATGGCGTTCAAACAATTCCGGATTCTTCTGGGATCCCATGAAGAAAGTCAAATCATGCTCGACACTATTCGCAGCATCGCCGGTAAAACTTTCCCAAAGGAAGGCTCCCGCTTCATCCTGATAGATGTATTGATATCCCGGAAAAACGTTATTCACTTGATGCATCGAGTGGACGTCGAACAAAAAAACACCGCCAGGTCCGAGATTGCGGATGACGCTCTGAAAGACTTCCGCCACTTCAGCTTCATCCGTCATGTAGCAAAGTGAATCAGAGAAGCACGTCACGACGTCAAAATCCCCCATCGGCTCCAGCGAACGCATGTCTCCCACTGCCAACGAAAGCGTAACGCCTTCTTCCTGCATCCGATTATAGGCAAGCGAAAGCATTTCGTCGGAGAGGTCGACCCCTGTTACCCGATGGCCTTTTTTCGCCAATTCCACTGCAATCTTCCCTGTCCCGCATGCCAATTCCATGATGTCCAGACCGGATTTCCCGGCTGTATATTTTTCAACATAAAGAAGCCAGCTGTCGTAGACAGACTGGTCCATTATTTCATCATAGTAATGGGCAAAGATGTCGTAACTCATTGCTCAGTGACCATCCCCGAGATGTCGACCATAGGCGCATCACTCCATAATTTTTCGATGTTGTAGTAGCCGCGTTCCTCATGGTTGAATACGTGCACGATAAGGTCGTTCAGATCGATCAATGTCCATTTGCCCGAATCTTTGCCTTCAACATTTTTGACTTCGCCTTTGTTTTTGTGCACGCTCTCCACGATCGCTTCCACGATTGCAGCGACTTGCTTTTCGTTACGGCCGTTCATGACAACAAAGTAATCACCGATCGATGTCAAACCGCGTACATCCAATGCCATGATATCCTGAGCCAATTTGTCATCTGCTGCTTTAACCACTAATTCCAATAATTCTTCACTTGTTAATTTCATTATGATTTCCCCACTTTTCTTTGGATCCAACTGTTGTAGACATAGATTGTGCCGGGATAAATCGGCAGTTCTTTCTTCACCAGATGGATGATTGTTTTTTCTATTTTAAAATAAGCTGCCTCATCCAGGCTGATTTCAGCCAGTCTTCTGGCTTCGTCTACGCCCTTGAATGCGCGTCCCGATTCGATGTAATCGGCAACGAAGAGGACTTTCCCGATCAGGGTCATTGTCTCACCACCGATTGTATGCTGGCGGATTGCGTCAAGGATAGCCTCATCCGTGATTCTGAATACCATTTCGGCATAATAAGCGCCGACAGGTCCATGCATGATTTCGCTGCCGTAATCGGTCATTTCGCTGTCCATCCCTTCGGACAGGACGATTTCCTTCATGCTTTCCGCGTCATGTTCTTTCGCAAAGTCATGCAGGAGAGCGGCCAACGAGCAGGCTTCCATGGATGCGCCGTATTTTTCCGCCAATTGGATGGAACAGGCTTCAACCCGCAGCACATGCTGGAAACGCGATGGCTTCATCTGTTTTTCCACTTCCGCCAAAACGGCTTCCCGCGTCCAATCCGTATAGATTCCTGTGTATGCAAGCTCAGTCTTCGTCATCGAGATAGAGTCCTTCTTTCAAAATGTAATCTTTGACGTCCTCTTTCACCAAATAACGGATCGAGCGGCCGGTTTTGACCATCTTGCGGATTTCCGTCGAACTGATGTCGATCAATGGCGCATCGACCCAGATGATTGGATAGATGCTTTCCCTTCCATATCCCAGCCTGGCGACGCCGACGAACTGCACAAGTTGTACCAGTTCATCGATGCGTTCCCACTTCGGCAAGTATTCCACCATGTCTCCGCCGATGATGAAATAATAATCAGTGTCCGGATGCATGGAAGTCAACAATTTCATCGTATCGATCGTAAAGCTCTTACCGCCCCGCTCCAACTCGATCGTTTCGATATCGAACAACGGATTGCCCGCAATGGACAACCGCACCATCGATTCGCGATGATTCGCTGGAATTGATTCTTTTTCATCAACATGTGGGGGCTCGGCATCGGGCATGAAATAAATCTTATCCAAGCCAAGTTGTTCCCCAACCTGTTGCGCTACGATCAGATGGCCTAAATGGGGCGGACTGAATGTCCCTCCCATAATGCCGATGCGTTTCCGGTCCTGGAAAGCGATCTGCGTCTCGACCTCGGTTTCTTCGATGATCATATAATCCGTTTGTCCGATCAAATTTAAAGTTGTGATCAATTTTTTCTCACCTCAATAAAATATGGATTGGCCTGCCTTTAGATTTTTTCAACGACAGTCGAATAACGACGATTCTTTTCTTTGGTTGATGGTTTGAACAACACAAGCGTGCGTCCGATCTGTTGTACGACTTTCGCTTGCAGTTTTTCTTCGATAACTGCAGCGACATCTTCTGTTTCTTCATCCGTGTTCTGCAGAAGAGCGATCTTCAGCAATTCTCTTTTCTCCAACGCTTCCCCAATTTGGTAAAGCATCTCTTCGTTCAATCCACCTTTACCCACTTGGAAGAGCGGATTCATATGGTGTGCTTCTTTTTTTAAATATTGTTTTTGTTTGCCTCTTAATTCCATTTGACACCTCAGTCTTTTATTATTAAATGATCGGTTTGCGCATTACTGTGTCCACGCCTTGTGGGACCCATGCTGCGACTTTGCCTGGTTTGCGGACAGTTATCCATCCCAATCCGGAAAATACGATATCGGACGGTACTTTGACATTGAATTCACGTCTGACCAACGGCGGAAAATTTTCCGCGTCTTCCGCAGACGGCGGCTGAAGAAGGGTCCCCAGATGTTTTGCATAGAATTCATCCGCTTTTTCCAATTTGGTTCGGTGAATTTTTAAATCATTCGCGAAATAGCAAGTGAAGGATGATTTTTCCCCACTGATGAAATCAAAACGCGATGCGCCACCCAAGAACAACGTCTGTTCCGGGTTCAATTGATAAGTAATCGGTTTGATTTCGTGTTGCGGCGCTACGAGCTTCAATTCTTTCGGGCTCAACACATGCGCCATTTGGTGGTGATGGATGATCCCTGGCGTATCGATTAGGAAATGCCCATCGTCCAAAGGAATACGGATCTGATCCAACGTTGTGCCAGGGAATTGGGAAGTCGTGATGACATCTTCCTTGTTGCCTGTAGCCGCACGGATGATCTGGTTCATGACAGTGGATTTACCTACGTTCGTGACGCCCACGACATAAACATCTTTGCCATCCCGATGTTCTTCGATGGTTTCCAACAGATCATCGATGGACGTCGCTTTCTTGCCGCTTACCAGCATGACGTCAACCGGACGCAAACCTACTGACTGCACCTGCTCCGTCAACCATTGCTTCACACGGGACAGTTTGACCGACTTGGGCAAAACATCCACTTTATTTCCGACCACCAACACTTTATTATTGCCCGCAAAGCGATGCAATCCAGGGATCATGCTGCCGTATACGTCGAACAGGTCGATGACGTTGACGATCAAGGCATCTTCCATCGAGATGGTGTTCAGCATCGCCAAAAATTCATCATCCGTGACGGACACTTTTTCCATCTGATTGTAGTGTCGCAGACGGAAACAGCGTTGGCAGTATAATTGCCCGGAATCCAATCCCTTTTGCAGAGCGGCCGCCGGGGTATACCCTCGTTCGGTCGGATCATCGGTCTGGATTTTCGCCCCACAGCCGATGCAATAGAGATCTTCTGTTAATTCTTCTTTAGTCAAGTGATTTCCTCCATATCATTCCTGGATCATTTTTCAACAAACGTTTCAGCAGTTTTCTTTCAAAGAATCGGTTTATGCGCGTATTCCATCCGTCCGAATTGATGATTGGCATTACCCACACACTCTTGACTCCCGCTCGAGTCGCGCCAAAAACATCCGTAAGCAATTGGTCCCCAACCATCAGGCATTGGTCCAACGGAAGCTGCAGCTGTTCAGCTGCCTTGATGTACCCACGGCGAGAAGGCTTCATCGACCTTGGCACATAAGACAATTGCAACTTATCCGCGATTATCTTGACGCGCTTATCGCTATTGTTGGAAATGATGACGACGGGTATCGCATTTTCTTTCATCAAGGCGATCCAATCCTTCAATTCCTGTGTTCCTTCCGGATTGTTCCAGGCGATCAAGGTATTGTCCAGATCGGTCAATACACCTTTGATGTTGTTCTTTTCAAGTTGTTCCGGAGTGATGTGATAGATGGACTCCACCATCCATGTCGGTTTGAATTTATTTAACATAATGTCTCCTCATCAAAAAAATAAGAGGACGGGAAAAAGCAACAACGTCACTTTTCAAGCAGAACCCGAGAGAACTTCCCCAAGTCGCGCCCCAAAACCAAAAAACTGCACGGCACACAATCCGAAACAAGCATCCTGTACCCCACAAAAAAGTTTTGACCCAGCCTCACTACTATCCAATTGTATATTATAACCCCATTCCAGTAACATTATAAAGCATAAACCAAAAAATACAAGAGCACGATGCTATGCGGGAGAGTGTGATGGATTCCGGGTAGAAATCGAGCACTAAGAGGACTAACACTAAACGGACGCTTTTTGTCCGTGTGTGGTAGTCAGCTTAGGCACAGATTTCTGGGATTCAGAACACGTTTGATATGGCGCTATGTCCCTAGGCAGCTTGTCAGCTTAAGCGGAACCCCCTGCAGGCCAGAGCGCGTCTAAGAGGAGCGCGATGATTTGCGCTCAGACACCCGGACGCTGCGCTCGGGCCTGGAAAGATGGATAACTTTCCGATATCCATCTTTTCCGCCCGCGTTCGGCCTAACGCCTGCGAACACTACCCCAAAATACAAAAACCCAAGGATTTCTCCTCGGGCCCGTTGTTATTTGATTATTATTTGACTATCATTTGATTACTTGCACGCCATTTTTTTCAACATGCAGCAACTTGACTTCACTGTTTTTGACGGCGGCTCTAGCCGCAGCTACGAATGCTGCTGCCTTTTCAGGATGGATCATCGTAAGGATCGTCGTGCCTGCACCACTTAGGTAAGTACCGTACGCTCCCATCTCATGTCCCAATTCCCGGACTTGACTCAACTCCGGAACCAATGCGCCCCGATAAGGCTCATGGAAAACATCCTGTTCCATCAATGCGCCCGCTTTTTCAATGTCACCCGAAAAAACAGCCGCCACCAACATATTCGAGATGCTGCTGCCTTTGACAGCTTCCTTAAACGGAAGCGAATCCGGCAAAACGGCCCTGCTTGCCTTCGTCAACAATTCCTTTTCCGGAATCGTCACTACCAAGGCAACCTCAGGGAAACTTGCTTTTGTCCAATATACTTTTGAATCCAGAACGGTTCCAACAGTGAAGTCCCCCGTGATGGCAGGCGTCACATTGTCAGGATGGCCTTCGATGCGTGTCGCGATTTGAATTTTATCATCAATGCTCAATCGCAGATTTGCACATTGATTAGCCAACTCGATTCCTGCAACGATGGCGGCGGAACTACTGCCCAAACCTCTGGCAGCAGGCACTTCACTCGTCATCGTGATTTTCCGTGGTACCATGTTCGGCGCCAAAGACAACGCCGTCTCAATAATCAGATTTGTTTTATCAGTCGGAATCCCCGCTCCCAAATCATGGAGAATTTCCCACTCGTCGGCCTCTTCTTTTACAGTCAACGTCAAATATAATGATACAGCCAATCCAAGGGAATCAAAGCCTGGTCCCAAATTGGCGGAAGTTGCCGGTACACGGATATCAAACATCCTACTAATCAACCCTTTCCAAAGAACGATGGTCCATCAATTCTTAATCTTTACTGTGTTCGAAATACGAAAGAAATCCGATCAGTGTTCCAACACTTTAAAATGGACTTTCAATTTCATATCATCATTATCTTCCATCGCTTGGATGATTTCATTTTCTTGCGCTTTCGACATCGGATGCGTAACGATGACAATGATCGCTTTACCGTTTGCCAATGGCTCTTGGATGATCTTATCAAAGCTTACTTCTGCAGTAGCGAAGATTTTCGCCAATTCCAAAAATTGTCCTGCACGATCGGTAACTTCCAAACGCATGAATACAGGATTGATGACCTGCTCAGGTTTCGCAATCAAGGTCTCTACTTCATACTCGTTAAAGATGTTTCCAGTTGTTCCCAAAAGGATATTTTTAGCGATATTCATCACATCACTGACGACGGCTGTTGCAGTAGGCAATTCTCCTGCTCCGGCGCCGTAGAACATCGTTTCCCCAAGAGCTTCCCCCGCCACAAAGACAGCGTTCATTTCATTGTTGACACTGGCCAAAGGATGCGATTCCGGAACAAATACCGGTCCGACTTCCACGTTGACGCTGTCGTCGATTTTTTCGGCAGTACCGATCAACTTGATTTTATAGCCTAAACGATTCGCCAACTTGATGTCGTTGATGGAAACATTGCGGATACCCGTCACTGCAACATCATCCAAAGTCACATCATTCGTTCCGAAGGCAAGACGAGCCAAAATGACCATTTTGCGCGCTGCATCCAACCCATCGACATCGCTTGTCGGATTTTTTTCAGCAAAGCCCAATTCCTGTGCCAATGCCAAGGCTTCATCGTAAGAGTAGCCTTCTTTGTCCATTTTCGTCATCATGAAGTTTGTCGTACCGTTCACGATCCCCATGACTTTTTGAATATTGTCTGAAGCGAAACTTTCTGTGATCGCACGTAAGATCGGAACACCTCCAGCAACAGCTGCTTCATACAAGAAATCGCATTTGTTTGCTTTCGCCAGAGTGACCAATTCTTTCCCATGCAAAGCCACAAGATCTTTATTTGCTGAAACAACATGCTTTCCAGCCGCCAAAGCTTTAGAAATGTAATCTTTTGCTACCGGAACATATCCAATTAATTCTACAATAATCGAAATTTCTTCGTCATTCAAAATTTCATCAAAATTATCTGTGCAATAAACAGCCTCACCAAAGAAAGTTTTGCATTTATCAATATCGCGGTCCAAAACCGTTTTGATGACTACTTCCTGTCCGACCACTTGATTGATTTTATTCTGGTGGCCACTGATGATGCGGGCAACGCCAGTCCCTATCGTTCCTAGTCCTAATAAACCTACGTAAATCTTGTTTGCCATTATTCCACCTCTTCAATTATTTCCTTATTACACAGTATACTGAATGTTGCGGAATTACTCTACATAAAAATTAAAAAATTTTAATGATTGCCACTTTATTCCCATGAAAATGGAATGGGCAAAAAAAGGCAGCGGGAAAATGAGGCCTACTCATTTTCCCGCTGCCTTAGTTCATGCAAGGATGGATGAATTAATCTTGTAATAATTCGTAAATTTCGATGGCAACTAAATCAAGATCATCAAATTGATAAGTTTGGTTTGAATCGTGTTCTTCCAATTCAAAACTTTCCGTATCGCGATTGTATTTAACGACGCAACGTTCTACGCCTGCTTTTTCAAAACGACGGATTTCGACATCACCATTGTCTTCCATCATTACTTCTAGGCGACGAAGGATCGCTGAGAGCTGTGAAGGTTTCATGATATTTCCCCTTTCAAGACTAACTTCTTATTTATTCTAGCATTTTTTTTCTGACTACGCATCAATTTACTGTAATTTATCCAAGAAAATCAATATTTGAGTATTGCGCCTTATTCGCCCCACCAAAGCTTCACCAATGCTTGCGTACCCTCATCAGCGAAACCTTTGCCCGCTAATTGTTCGTAAAGCACCGCTGCCTGTCTTGTGGCCGGCAAGTCGATGCCCATCTTATCTGCTTCATCCAGTGCGATCTTAAGATCTTTTACAAAATGTTTGACGAAGAATCCAGCTGTGTAATCTTGCTTCAGGATTCGAGGGGCATAGTTCGTCAAAGACCAGTTCGCGGCACTACCGGAACCGACTTGTTCGACTACGCGTTGCAAATCCAATCCGGCCGCTTTCGAATAAACAAGCAACTCGGTCATACCGGTCATCGTACCGGCCACCATGATCTGGTTGGCCATTTTTGTGTGCTGACCACTGCCGGCTGGCCCTTGCAACATCACCTTGCTGGAAAAAACGGACAAGACTTCTTTTGCGGCCTCAAATGTTCCTTCATCTCCACCGACCATCGTTGTCAGCGTTCCGTTTTGCGCGCCCTTGTCTCCCCCTGATACCGGGGCATCCAGAGTCCGGATCCCTTTTGATTTCCCGAAATCATCTATTTTTTCTGCCAGAGTTGGGGTACTAGTGGTCATATCAATGAGAATATGGTGGTTATCCGCTTTCGAAAAGATGCCGTTCTCCCCAAAATAGGTCTCTTCAACGTCTTTCGGATAGCCTACTATCGTGATGACGATATCTGATTGCGCCGTCACATCAGCAGGCGTATCGCACCATTTTGCACCTTCAGCGATAACCGCATCCGCCTTGCTTTTCGTCCGATTAAAAACACGGACAGGATAACCCGCATTCAAGAGATGCCTGATCATGGACGAGCCCATGACACCCGTTCCGATAAATCCAATATTTTCCATTTATAAATCCGCCCCTTCTAAAAGCTATGTTAACAGTATACCCTACGCTCTGCGCAGATAAAAATAAAAAAGCGCCGAGCAACAGATTATCCAAGCAATCTGTTTCCCGGCGTTCCGGCTCAACGTTTGATTTTTTCCAAGAGATTCACTCTTAATTTCACTTCTTCGCGCGGCTGCGAGTCATAAATGTCGATACTTGTTTGATAATAGCTCAATACGGCCTCCGCAAATGCTTTTGAAGAAATTTTCTGCATCAGCTCATCCCACACTTCTTGGTTTGTCGCAACATCGGAGCTGTGATAAAAATCCGCATAAGCGATGATGGTCTTACCAATTTTGTCATCCTCGTCGAACAACATCCCTAGGCTATCCTCTGTTATCAGACCGGATAAGTAGTCGTTCCGTTTAGCGATGACCGGACACCCGTTTACGATCGATTCCAAGTAGGTCAAGCCTTGCGTTTCTGATTCGGAAGCATTGATATAAATGTCCGCCATTTGGTAATATTCGCTCACATCTTCATTTCTGACTTCGCCCACGAAGATCACGTTAGGGGTCAAATTCATTTCCGATACCAGCATCTCTAACTCATGGCGCATCGGTCCATCCCCGACGAACACAAGTTTTGCGGACGGGCAGGCTTCGACAACTTCAGGAAAGGCATGGACAAGCTTGTCCAAATTTTTTTCTGAAGACAACCTGCTGAGGGAGAGTAGCACCAATTCGGAATCCGAAATGCCCAACTCTTCGCGCTTGCGGGATTTGATTCCGACAATCTGTGCGGGTATCTTGACACCCGTTGGAATGACGCGAATTTCCTTATAAATATTGTAGGATGCCAATTTCTCCTTCATTTGCTCGCTTGGAGCAATGATGCCCATCGTACTGTTGCAGAAATAACGGGAGGCTATCTTAACCGCACGGGGTTTCACAACTTTCCCTTTAGCGATGTAGTGCAGATATTTTTCGTACATGGTGTGATAAGTATGCACCGTCGGAATCTCCAGCATGTACCCGACAAATTTACCCGTCAAGCCCAAGCTGAACTCCGTATGCGTGTGCACGATATCTATTCTCTGCCTCTTCGCTTCCTTCAATGCTTTGTTCATCCCTTTGACCGCAACCCTACGATCTTTGAAAGATAAGAACGGGATGCTGGTCAAACGGATTATATTTTTTTCAGATTCGTCAGCTTTCGGGTCGGTTGTGGTAAAAATGATGACCTCATGACCTTCTGCCTCCAATTCCTCTTTCAAGGTGCGGATTGAAGTGGAAACCCCGCTCACTTGAGGAAAATACGAATCTGTAAACATGCCTATTCTCATGATTTCACCTCGAAAAAATCCCATCAAATTTATTATGACTCAATATGTTCAGTATATAGAACATTTTGATATTTGTCACTCATCCGTCAGACCTACTTTTAAAATATATTCGCCCGAAACGGAATGCCCAAATAACAGAGGCTGCATCCTTGATCGGTTTCAACTCGGAGGCACACAAAAAGGCCAGGCATGCAAGCATGCCTGGCCTTTTTAACCTGAATCGGCTTAGTCTAATTTAGCTTTCATTTCTTCAACCAATGCAATGACTTCTTCAACAGTCGTACATTCATTGATTGCTTTGTCCGCTAATGTTTCCATTTCTTTGGAATCCAAGCGTTTCATCAAGCTGCGTGTTTTCAGGACGCTGGATGCGCTCATTGAGAACTCATCCAAACCAAGACCTACCAACAACGGAACCGCTGTTTGGTCGCCGGCCATCTCGCCACACATACCAGTCCATTTACCTTCCGCATGAGAAGCATCAATAACATGCTTGATCAGCGTAAGGATAGCTGGGTTGTAAGGTTGATACAAGTAAGAAACTTGTTGGTTCATGCGATCTGCCGCCATTGTGTATTGGATCAAGTCATTTGTTCCGATACTGAAGAAATCTACTTCTTTAGCGAATTGATGAGCTAATACAGCAGCCGCTGGGATTTCAATCATGATACCTACTTGGATATCATCAGCAACTTCTACGCCATCGGCCAATAGATTCGCTTTTTCTTCATCCAACATCGCTTTTGCAGCTCTGAATTCGTTCAGTGTTGCAATCATTGGGAACATGATGCGTAATTTACCGTAAACGGAAGCACGCAATAATGCACGCAATTGTGTACGGAACATCTCTGGTTCAGCCAAGCAAATACGGATTGCACGGTAACCCAAGAATGGGTTCATTTCTTTCGGCAATTCCAAATAAGGCAATTCTTTGTCCCCACCGATGTCCATTGTACGAACAACGACAGGTTTGCCTTCCATGCCTTCCAAAACAGCTTTATAAGCATCGAATTGCTCATCTTCTGTCGGGAAGTCCGAAGAGTCCATGTACAGGAATTCAGTACGGTATAGACCTATTGCTTCAGCACCGTTAGCGACAACGCCTTCCAAATCTTTAGGCGTTCCGATATTGGCAGCCAATTCGATATGTTTACCGTCTGCTGTCATTGTATCTGCATTCTTCAGTTTGTGCCATTCAGCTTGCATCGCAGAAAACTCTTCAGCTTTCTTCTTGTATGCAGCTAATGTTTCTTCATCTGGATTGATGTAGACGTCGCCGTCCAAACCATCCAAAATGATGATATCGCCATCTTTGACGATTTGAGTGATCTCTTTTGAACCTACAATTGCAGGAATTTCCAAAGAACGGGCCATGATTGCGCTATGGGAAGTGCGTCCACCGATATCGGTAACGAATCCTTTAACATAATCACGGTTCAATTGAGCCGTATCACTAGGAGTCAAATCTTTGGCAACGACGATCACTTCTTCTGTGATTGTCGATGGATTAGGGATTTTGACACCCAACAAGTGGCTCAATACACGCTCGGTAACGTCGCGGATATCCGCTGCACGTTCTTGCATGTATGGATTGTCTTCCATCGCTTCGAACATACCGATGAACATGCCGGCAACATCAGAAAGTGCTGATTCAGCATTCACACCGTTGTCGCGGATGTTTGAATTCATTGATCCAATCATTTCTGGATCGGATAATACCATTAAATGTGCATCAAAAACTTGTGCTTCTTCTTCGCCAAGTGATACTGCCGCTTTGTCTCTGATTGCACTTACCTCTGATTTAGCGGTTTCAAAGCTTTGCAAAAGGCGAGCAATTTCGCCTTCTGAATCTTCCACTTTACGCTTCTCAAAGGATAGATCCGGTTCGGTAAGCAAATATGCTTTCGCAATTGCAATACCGTCACTAGCTGCTATTCCTTGTAAGTGGTTTTTCATATTACTCTGCTAGCCCTTCTTTTACCATTGTTTCAGTAATTCCAGCCATAGCGTCTGCTTCGTCCGGACCTTCTGCAGTGATGACAACATCAGCGCCTTGGCCTACGCCTAATGACATTACACCCATAATGGATTTTAAGTTAACTGATTTACCTTTGTATTCTAAATTGATGTCTGAATTAAATTTGCTTGCAGTTTGCACCAATAAAGTTGCTGGACGTGCGTGAATCCCTGTTTCTGCGATTACGTGATATTCTTTTCTTTCCATGTCATAAACCCCTTTTGAGATGTATTTATTTAAGGTACTTTTAATACGTTTCCATTATAACAGAAAAATGGGAAACCGGATTAAAAATAACCCTTTCATTGAATAAGATTACCATCTTTCGCTTTATACTACAACTGTTTTAACTAGATTCGTTCAAATTTTTGTCATAATTGCTGAAATGTCACTAATTTAATACAACCTTCCCATTTGGCTGAAAGCCGTCCCGCGAAGAAAAATTTTGCTTTGTACAGGTCAAACCACTTGAAAGTCAAAATAGGTCAATGTATAATGGGCTCATAAGGTCAGAGTTGGTCAGGAAACCTTCTCACGAGAATTCCTTAGCCGTTACTACTATAATATACATGTAGCTATGATCCATAATAGAAAGGAAGATTGCCATGCTTTGTCAAAATTGCGAAAAGAACCAAGCTTCCATTCATCTGTATGCCAGTGTGAATGGACAAAGACGCCAAATCGACTTATGCCAGAGCTGCTATCAAGAATTCAAAGCCGCTCAATCGCAACAAAACAATCCGAATCCAAGATCCCAAGGCCCAGTAGACCCTTTTTCTTTCGGTAATCTGGATTCCTTCTTCAAAAAAATGCAGCAAAACCAAGAACAGAATTACCAACAGCCGCCTGCCCCTGAAGCTGCCCGCGGAGGAAAAGGCGGTGGAAAAGGCGGTTTGCTGGATGAATACGGCATAAACCTGACGCAATTGGCCCGTGATGGTGGTATCGACCCAGTAATCGGTAGAGACAGTGAAATCGCACGCGTCATCGAAATCCTGAATCGCCGCACGAAAAATAACCCCGTACTCACAGGGGAAGCCGGTGTCGGCAAAACAGCCGTAGTTGAAGGTCTTGCCCAAAAAATCGTGGACGGCGATGTCCCTCAAAAATTGTTGGAAAAAGAAGTTATCCGCTTGGATGTCGTCTCGCTCGTTCAAGGCACCGGCATCCGTGGTCAGTTCGAAGAACGGATGCAAAAACTGATGGATGAAATTCGCGCGAACAAACAGATCATCCTCTTCATCGATGAAATCCATGAAATCGTCGGGGCAGGAAACGCTGAGGGAAGTATGGATGCAGGCAATATCCTGAAGCCCGCCCTTGCGAGAGGCGAACTGCAACTGGTCGGAGCCACAACGCTGAATGAATACCGCAGAATCGAGAAAGACGCCGCACTGGAACGCCGATTCCAGCCCGTCCGTGTGAATGAACCAACACCTGAACAGACGCTGATCATACTTCAAGGTATCCGTCCGAAATACGAAGATTATCACCACGTTAAATATTCGGATAAGGCACTGGAAGCGGCAGTCAAATTGTCGCACCGCTATATCCAGGATCGTTTCCTTCCCGACAAAGCCATTGACTTGCTTGACGAGTCCGGTTCCAAAAAGAATCTGACAATCAAAGCCATCGATCCGCAACAAATCGAGGAGCGCATCGAAGCGGCCGAAAAAGAAAAACAAGCTGCCCTCCATGCAGAAGATTACGAGAAAGCTGCTTACTATCGCGATCAGATCACAAATCTGAACAAGATGAAACTAAATCCGACACCAGCCGATGGCGATCCCATCGTAACGGAACAGGATATCCAAAAAATCATTGAAATCAAAACAAATATACCAGTCGGTGAATTGCTTGAAAAAGAGCAAACACAATTGAAGAATCTTGACAGCGACCTGAAGAAAAATGTCATCGGACAGGACGAAGCTATCGACAAAGTGTCAAAAGCAATCCGCAGAAACCGGATCGGACTAAGCCGCAAAAACCGCCCGATCGGTTCCTTCCTGTTCGTGGGACCTACCGGTGTCGGCAAGACCGAGTTGGCCAAACAGTTGGCAATCGAAATGTTCGGGACCGAAGATGCGATCATCCGCTTCGACATGAGCGAGTACATGGAAAAACATGCCGTCTCCAAATTGATAGGTTCGCCGCCTGGGTACATCGGCTACGACGAAGCCGGACAATTGACCGAACGTGTCCGCCGCAGCCCTTACAGCATCCTGCTTTTGGATGAAGTCGAAAAAGCCCACCCAGATGTTATGCATCTCTTCCTGCAGATCCTTGACGATGGCCGCCTGACGGATTCCCAAGGCAGAACTGTCAGCTTCAAAGACACCATCATCATCATGACCAGCAATGCCGGCTCAGGCGTTCAGGAAGCAAGCGTAGGATTCGGCGCAGCCATGAAAGGCAAGACGCATTCCATCTTGAACCGTTTGAGCGATTACTTCAAACCTGAATTCATCAATCGCTTCGATGCGATTGTCGAGTTCAATCAATTGTCCAAAGAAAATTTGAGCAGCATCGTCACGCTTATGTTGGACGACGTCAACGCATTGTTGAAGGATAAGGAAATCAGCGTTACCGTCTCGCAGAAAGCAAAAGATCGTCTTATCGATCTGGGATATGACCCAAGCATGGGAGCACGCCCGCTCCGCCGCGTCATTCAGGATCAAATTGAGGACCAGGTAGCTGAATTTTACTTGGATAATCCAAAAATAAAAGATTTGTTTGTCGACGCAGATGAAGAAGGCAATCTGATGGTCGTCAGCAAAGTCGAGCGCACAGAGACAAAAGACTGAACATCAGGGGGCAAGAGTTGTCATTGACTTCTCTTGCCTTTTTCTTTTGGAAAGCCAATGAAAATTGTTCATTTATTTCTTTACCCTTTAAATAAATGAACAGTTGTTATATAATTATTCTATAAACAGCCAACCTAAGTTAGGGGTGTTCGTCTATGAAATTGATCGATGTTACAAATAGCCATGCTGATCTTGTACGTGAGCAATTGGCCAACACCGATGCGCAATTTGTCAAAGTGTATTCTTTGGGACAAACTACAGTCATCTTTACCGGTGCCGTAACACATGAGGATGTCATCATCCTCAACAAAAACCGTCGCGTGAAGCAAAGCGAAATCGACTTTGTGCTGACGAAATTGTTGCACCTTACCGTTGCCGATGTGGAAGTTATGCCTGGTCATAACTTCGTGGAGCTATCTCATCTGAAATGATTGACATTTTCTGCACTCGAAAAAAACTCTTTTTAATGCAAAACGCACACTGTTTTTCGGCAATGTGCGTTTTTTGTTTTGTTTTTTTGATTTGAATTAAAGCAAAGCTTTCAATTTGACTTCCGGATATTTATCCTCGAACCAGCGCATAGCAAATTGGTTTTCGAAAAGGAATACGGGATTGCCGAAACGGTCGCGGCACAACAAGTTACGGCTTGAAGACATGTTCGGATCCAAATCTTCCGAATCGATCCATCGCGCAATCTTGGAGCCCATCGGCATCATTTCGACTTCCGCATTGTATTCGTGCAGCAAACGGTACTGGAACACTTCAAACTGCAATTGGCCGACCGCACCCAGGATGTAATCCTCTGTATGGTACGTTTTGTACAACTGGATGGCCCCTTCTTGAACCAACTGTTGCACACCTTTATGGAAGGATTTCTGCTTCATGACGTTTTTCGGAGTGACTTTCATGAACAGTTCCGGTGTAAATTGCGGCAACGCTTCGAACTCAAGGCCTTTTTTGCCTTCATAGATCGTATCGCCGATCTGGAAGTTACCAGTGTCGTACAATCCGATGATGTCGCCTGCAACAGCCGTTTGGACTTGCTCACGGGAATCGGCCATGAACTGCGTCGTATGAGCCAGTTTGATTTTTTTGCCGGTGCGCTGAACATAGACGTCCATTCCGGGTTTGAATTCACCAGAGCAGACCCGCACGAAGGCAATCCTGTCTCGGTGAGCCGGATTCATATTCGCTTGGATCTTGAAGATGAAGCCGGTAAAGTTTTCGTCTGTAGGTTCAACAATCTCTTCCGCTACGGTCACATGCTCACTTGGGCTCGGAGCAAAATCCACAAAGGCATCAAGAAACGTCTGGACGCCGAAGCCAGTCAAAGCTGATCCGAAGAAGACAGGCGTCAATTTCCCGGCTGCGATTGCTTCTTCCGAAAAGACGTTGCCCGCCTCTTTCAGCAATTGGACATCTTCAACCGCTTGGGTATAGATGGTTGATTGCGTGACTTGATAATCGCCTTCGATTTCGCCATCTTCATTCAGCGGCAGGAAATCGTTGTCTTCATTCTCTTCGGGATGAGTCAATTCCACGCGATTATTGTAGATGTCATACAGACCCAATAAATTTTTACCCATGCCCATTGGCCAGTTCATGGGATAGGCTTCGATCCCCAAAACTTCTTCCAATTCCGCAATCAGATCCATCGGCTCGCGGCCATCACGGTCCAATTTATTGATGAAGGTGAAGATCGGAATCCCTCGCATGCTGCAGACCTTGAATAATTTCTTTGTCTGAGGCTCAATCCCCTTCCCGCTGTCGATGACCATCACTGCACTATCCACAGCCATCAAAGTACGGTATGTATCTTCCGAGAAATCCTCATGCCCGGGTGTATCCAAAATATTGATCTGTTTGCCATCATAATCGACCTGCATGACCGAACTAGTTACCGAAATACCCCTTTGTTTTTCAATATCCATCCAATCCGATTTGGCAAATCTGCCTGATTTTTTCCCTTTTACTGTTCCTGCTTGGCGGATTGCGCCCCCGAACAACAATAACTGCTCCGTGATGGTCGTTTTACCCGCATCCGGATGGGAAATGATGGCAAATGTTCTTCTTGCTTTTACTTTATCTGCTAATGTTTGAGTCATATTGTTCTCCTTTTTCGAATATCTCTATCGTGAATGCTATCCAAACAAAAAGATAGCATGAGCAATATGCACACGCTAACCCACGACAATGCCTTTGTTATTATACAAGAAATCCGAGCATTCCACAAGATTGTCCTTGCAACAGTATGGGGACCAAAAAAAGCAGTTTCACCCTGACCGACTATTATCGATCCAGGCAAAACTACTCATCATTCATTCTGTTTCTTTTTTTACATCGGCAGCTTCTTTAACCTCGTCCTCTTTAAAACGTTCTTTTGCGGGTCGGTCATTCTCGTTCATATAAGACACTCCGACTTTCAAAAGACGGCGATTGTCGAACGCCAACGTTTTTATGATCAATCCGTTCTCTTCGATGGACGCTTCCTCATTTTCTTCCGGAAACTCACCCAACTCAGTCAACAGATAACCGGCGATCGTATCGACATCCGCCGATTCAAGTTGCGTGCCAAAATAATCATTGAAGCGATGCAATGGCGTGGCTCCATCCGCTTCGTAGACATTATCGCCGATCCGCTCGATAAGGACATAGCTTTCATCGTATTCATCCTCGATATCGCCAACAATTTCTTCGAGGATATCCTCCAAGGTTACAATCCCCACCATGCCGCCATATTCGTCATGGAGCAACGCCAATTGGTTATGGCTTTTCTTCAGGTAGGACATCAATTCATCGGTCATGATCGTTTCCGGAACAAACAGAGGCTCATTCATGATTTTTCGAAGATCAATCAGATTTATAGGGGTATTCTTGGATTCCTTCAATAAATTTTTCAGATGCAATACACCTATGATATTGTCCTTATCATCTTCATAGATTGGTATGCGGGTATAAGGGGAATCCAATGCTGCTTCTATATTAGCATCGACATCATCGTTCACATTCAGCATGAAGGTGTCCGTCCGCGGTACCATGACCTCACGGGCCATTTTGTTATCCATGGAAAGCACCCCCTTCAGCATGTTGAATTCCATCCGTTCGATGGTCCCTTCATCGCTACTCTTTTCCAACAGGTCCCGTACTTCTTCGCGCGAAAACATATCGTTGCCGCTCGTGAACGTGATTGGTGTCATTTTTTCCAAAACACTGGTGGAAAAGGATAAGAACCAGACGAAGGGTTTCATCAGCTTTTGGACGACAGTGATGAAGCCCGCACCTGCCCGCGCCACTTCTTCAGGGCGTTGCAGTCCCAACTGTTTCGGATACAGTTCACCAAAGACTAGGGAAATGTAGGAGAGCGCTAACGTCACGATCAGAATGGCAGCCTGTTCCGCTCCGGGTATATTGCTCAAATAGGGATCGAGTCTGGCTGCGAATGTATTGGCAGCCGAAGCACTGGAAAGGAATCCCGCGAAAGTAATAGCAACTTGGATAGTCGCCAAAAAATCATCAGAATGATCTAAAAGCGCCAAAATTTTACGCGCTTTTTCATCCCCTTTGATGGCTTGATTTGCCACCCTATTTTTGTTCAATGAAACAAATGCGATTTCGGATGCCGCAAAAAATGCGTTCACCAATGTCAATACCGCAATCAGCAGCAGTTGCCAAAGCAAGGTCTGATTACTGGGGTCTGTGGTCATAGATTGTTTCTCCTTCGTTTTTTTATCTCTTTGAAAGTTTATCGTTATCGTTCATTATCTAATGACCCAGCAAAAAATACAAGTGTTTTATCCGGAAACCCTATCTATTCCACAAAGAACCCCTCTGTTAATCAACGGATTGATTAACAGAGGGGTTACAAAGTAACGTGTTTAAATTATTTGGCAGCTAATTCTGCTTCTTGTTCCAAAGCTTTTTGTGCCAACAAGTTCAAGTAGTTCCAAGGACGGTCAAAATGAGGTTGGAAGAAGAAGTCGACCAAAGCCAGATCTTCAATCGTCATTTTGTTTTGAATAGCCAATGATAAAGTATTGGCTGATTGTGTGATGTCATACTTGGACATCAGCTGTCCGCCGACGATGCGGTTGGTGCCTACTTCGTAGACAAGTTTCATCAGCACTTTTTCATTTGATGGCATGAATTCCGGACGGTAGAAGTCTTCCAGAACTACGGAGCGTGTTTCAAGTCCGAAAGCTTCAGCACTTGCATCGTTCACACCGGTAGAACCGATAGTGAAGCCATTCAAATACAATCCGGAAGTGGATTGTGTTCCACGGTATTTCATTTTAGGTCCGTTGATGTTTTTACCGACCAATAATCCCATCCGCACAGCGTTTGTTGCCAAGGGAATATATGCATGTCCGCCGTTCGGATTGTAGTTTACAGCACAGCTGTCTCCTGCTGCATAAACGTCAGGCAAGCTTGTTTGCATGTAATCATTCACGATAATCGCACCGTTCTTCATCATATCCACTTGGCCTTTGACAAGGTCCGTATTCGGTCGGAACCCTACGCATAAGATGACCATTTCAGCTTCGTATTCTCCGCCTGTTGTAACTACTGTAGTGATGTCTCCAGCTTCGTTCTCTTTGAAGCCTTTAACCATTTCATTCAATTGTACTTTTACGCCATGTGCGCGCAAGTCATCTTCAAGGATGTCCGTGAATTCAGAATCCAAATATTTATTCAAAATGCGATCCAAACCATCAACCAATGTAACTTCTTTACCGTCGTTAGCAAAAGCTTCCACCAACTCGATACCGATGTAGCCGCCGCCGACAACGACGATTTTCTTTTTGTCATCCTTGCGTGCGATGATTTCTTTCGCTTGGTTGTAGTTTTTGCAAAGCAAAACATTTTTGCTCTGGATGCCATCGATTGGCGGGATAATTGGCCATGATCCAATCGTTAAAACTAACTTATCATATGTATCTTGGAATTCTTCGCCAGTAACTAAGTTTTTCACAGAAACAGTTTTTGCAGCTGTATCAACGCTTGTTACATCATGTTGCATATTTACGTTTGCGCCTAGTGAAGCAAGCTCCTCAGGGTTAGAATAGAATAATCCTTGTGGATCTTTAACGACACCGCCGACGTAAAGCGCAATCCCGCATGACAAGAATGAAACGTTGTCGTTTCTTTCGTATACTGTTAATTCAGTACCTGGATTCTCCTTCAAAATTGTCTTCACTGCTGACGTTCCGGCATGTGTACATCCCACTACGATTACTTTCATTATACTTCCTCCTAAATTTTCCGCATTAATATATTTTGCACAAACCAATCGCCGTCATTCTCATAATTCATAATAAAAACTGCACAAATTGATTCGTTATGCCCTTAACACTTTTTACATAATAAAGGATTCCAAAGGTAAAAAGCAATCAATAACCCTTGGAATCCCTATTATTTTTTATTATTGTTTATGCAACACTTTTTCCCTTCTGTTTTTAACGTAACGGTGGACATATTGAACAACGGTTTTCACCACGGCATACGTGGGAATCGCCAATATCATTCCCAGTACACCGGATATTTTGCCTACAGCCAACAGCAAAAACAAGATCGTCAGCGGATGCATATCCAGCGTTTTGCCTAAGACATTGGGGGAGATGATGTTCGATTCCACTTGCTGGACCACCAACACAACGACACAGACCAGCAGCGCCTTTGAAGGAGCGACAGTCAACCCGATTATAGCGGCCGGAATTAAGCCGATGTATGGTCCAAGATAAGGAATGATGTTCGTGATGGCTGCTGTGACCCCAAGCAGGAAGGCATACGGCAGTCCAATCAGCAGATAGCCGATGAAGGTGAATGTCCCTACGAATAAACAGACAAGCGCCTGCCCACTGATATACTTGGCGATTGTTTTGTTGATTTCCTTCAGCAACGCAAGCACATCTGAAGAATATTCATGCGGCAGCAATTGGGCGACCGCTACAGGAAACTTATGTCCGTCCTTCAACATGTAGAAAAAAATCAGCGGAATGATGATGACGAGCAAGGCTACGTTCGCTACGGCCGACAGCACAGAACCGATGCTGCCCGTCAGATCATTCAGGAAGGCGCTGATGCTGGTTTGGACATTTCCGCTCATCTGAGACAATTGGGTAGGGATATCCAGACGCTCCACCCATTCCTGTGCAATGACTTGTTGATAAAGTTTATTCAGGGAACGGACTACGTTAGGCAAATTCGTCAATAACTCTCCGATTTGGCTTACGAGATTCGGAATGAGTCCCAGAAAAGAGAAAATGACCATGCCTATCATAAGAACCATGACGATGAGGATGCCTATCGGTCGTTTGATGTTCAGCCTATTCTCAAGCATTTCGATGAACGGTGTGAAAATATAATACAGAAATCCCGCCACAAGCACTGGCGTGAAGATTGTCGAGATGAAGGCACCGATCGGATAAAAAATAAAATCAATTTTGGTGGACACCCATATCAGGCACGCCATCACCAAAAGCCACACACTCCAATAGAGCAGATTTGTTTTCCTTAATTTTTCCATTCAATATCCCCTTGTTTCCCAGGCTGTTTGCCGATCATTGGAGCGGACAGGTACGCTTCCAAAAGTTTGGAGCAAGCTTCCAAGGATTTCCGATGGGTACGCTCATAGGCATGGCTTGCATCGATTCCCGGCCCGATCAAAGCATGGCGGACATCCCAACCCGCTTTCATGGCTGCTGATGCATCACTGCCGTAAAACGGATAGATGTCCAGTTTAAAAGGAATTGCCTGGGATTCGCATAATCCGACCAACTGCTGCCGAAGACCAAAGTGGTAAGGACCCGATCCATCCTTCACGCAGATGGACACGGTATACTCGTCAGTCTGCTGGTCGTCGCCCATCGCGCCCATATCGACAGCCAAATATTCCACCGTATGCTCCGGCATATTCGAGTTGCCGCCGTAGCCGATTTCCTCATTGTTCGAAAAAAAGAAGCAGGTCGTATAAGGCAGCGTCAAGTTTTCATCAACGATACGGTGCAAGAACTGCAGCAGGATTGCCGCGCTGGCTTTATCGTCCAAATGTCTTGATTTGATGTACCCGGTCGGAGTAATCTCTGTCCGAGGCGCAAAGCTGATGAAATCCCCTACGCCGATGCCAAGAGCAGAGACATCTTTGGCGGTTTGCGCTTCTGCATCCAGACGGATTTCCATATTATCCTGGTTTCGTTCGGCCGTGCGCGCATCTTTATAGACGTGAACGCTCGTTTGGTGCAATAATATCGTCCCCGTCCAGTCTTTCCCTGTGGCTGCACTATGGACCGTACAGTATTCACCATCTATGGAATGGTAGGTAAAGCCGCCGATCAGGTCGATTTTCAGTCTCCCATCCGGTTTGATTGCGCGTACCATCGCCCCAAGTGTATCGATATGCGCGGTCACGAAGCGCCGGCTTTGATCTTCGGTGCCTTTAACAGTCACCATCAAGCTGCCTTTGTGATTTCTTTCAGGTTCGTACCCCTTCCGTTTCAGGTTTTCATCCAAAAAGTCGATGATTTCGGCAGTATATCCTGTCGGCGACGGGATGTTTGTCAATTGTTGGATTGTTTCAATTATGTCTAGCATACTTTTCCTCCTCTTGCTGATTAGATAAGTATAGCAAAAGAACACGGGTAAATGAGGTAAAAGTAATTAATTCAGACAAAAAATGCCGATTCAGGTAAAATAAGAAAAGAGGTTTCTACAAACCCAACAAATTTTGAAAGCGAGGTATACGCATTGTTGCATTTTGAATGGACACAAGATTTACAATCAAAAACCTATCGGGATGCCTTGGCCATCCGCAAAGAAGTATTCGTGGAGGAGCAACAGGTCCCGGTCTCCATTGAAATTGATAATTTGGAAGATAAAACCTTGCATCTCGTCGGATACGAAGAAGCCATCCCTGTCGCCACCGCCCGCATCTACCCGATGGAAAACGGCAAACACAAGGTGCAGCGTGTCGCCATCCGCAAAGCTGTAAGGGAAAAGAAATACGGCAGCATCCTGATGCAGGAAATCGAAAGGCACGTCCGCGAAATCGGCGGTAAGCGTCTGTTCCTCGGAGCCCAAAACCACGCCATCGGTTTTTACGAAAAAGCCGGCTACAGCATCTGCGGCGAAGAATACGAAGAAGCCGGAATACAACACCACGACATGGATAAAATGATAGAGTAGAAAGATGCACTGTGGTCGTAAACGACCAAGCCCTCTGATGTCACAGGGCGACATCAGAGGGCCTTACTTCAAATTGTGTAACAAGCAAAATGATGCACCCTGATGCGATTAAAATCGCAAGAGCCATGACAAATCGCGGGTAGAAATCGAGCACTAAGAGGACTAACACTAAGCGAAACGGTAGTGGTGTCTGCGAATCAGAACGCGTTTGAGTATAGCGTGACAGCTCTTCGCAACAAAACAGGCAATGGACAAGCAGCCGCTTCGGCTGCTTGTCCATTGCCTGTTTTGTTGCACCTACATGAGTGTGGTGATGAAATGTTTCGCGATGTTGAAATAGATCAAAACGGAAGTCAAATCGCTGAATGTCGAGATGAACGGTCCGCTTGCGACAGCAGGATCAAAGCCAAGACGATCCATCAATACCGGAATCAAGCTACCGGCCAGATTCGCCACCGTGATGGCAACCAACATGGAAATGCCGATGATCCCACCCAAGATGAAGTTATGTTTCCAAACACCGATGACAAGCGCAATCGTGACCCCAGTCACCAACCCGGAAATCAATCCGGTCGCCAACTCGGATAAAATGGTACGGAACAAATTTTTCTCCTCATCATCCTGCATGCCGATCTTTCGCACGGCAACGGCAAGCGATTGTGTCCCCGCATTACCGGATGTTCCGGTGATCAAGGTGACAAACACTGAAAGGATTGATGCTTCCGAAATCAAACCCTCATATTGGCTGATCAAAGTGGACGTACCCATACCCAAGAACAATAGCGTAATCAACCACGGCAACCGCTTGGATGCAGCCACAAAGGGGTTTTCTGATTGCTCCTCAACGTCGACCCCGGCCAAACCGGAGAAGTCACTGACAGCTTCCTCATCGATGACGTCGATGATGTCATCGACGGTGATGATCCCCAGCAATACATTGTTTTCGTCGACTACCGGAACAGCGAGGAAGTCATAGTCCCTGATTTTATGGGCAACATCTTCTTGCCCTTCTTTTACGTTCACCGATACGATACGCTCACTCATGATGTCGCTGATCATCATATCTTCATCGTTCACGATCAGATCTCTCAAGGAAATGACACCGACCAGCACATTATCCACATTGACGACGTAGATATAGTAAATTGTCTCAGCATCCGGGGCCTTACTCTTAAGGATGGCCATCGCGGATCGGACCGTCTGATTGGCTACGATAGAGACAAATTCAGGCGTCATGATGGCCCCGGCAGTCTCATCTTCATAACTCAATAAGGCCCGAATCTCTTTCGCCGCCTCTATGGGCATCAAACGCAGATAAAGCCAAATCCGTTCATCCTTCAGTTGCTTCAGCATATCCACCGCATTATCGGCATACATGTTTGCCAACATATCGGCTGCGTATTGATTGTTCATCTCCAAAAGATACTCTTCGATCGACTCCACATCTTCTTCGATGATTTCGAACATGTCCGCCATCTCATTAGCGGAGAGATAATTGTACACCGTTATGCGCTCTTCAGGGGACAAAGCCAGATAGATCTGGGCTTGATCGTAGAGGTGATAGTCCAAAAAATCGGAACGGAATCTTTCCATATCCTCTCCCTGGAGCGATTCGCGGATTTTCGCCAACGCTTCGTCTAGTTCAAATTCATATTGTGGTTCCAACACGGATATCAGCCTCCTTATTGATCTGTCTGCTTTCCCACTTGATGAAATCATCTGGCAATGGTGCTTCAATCTTTAAAGGTTCTCCGCTGATCGGATGCACAAATGCCAATGACTCGCAATGCAGGGCTTGCCGCAACATGTCTGGGTCAGCTTTCCCTCCATAAAGGTCATCCCCAAGCAAAGGCGCACCGATTGAGGTGAAATGCACCCGAATTTGATGGGTCCTGCCCGTATGCAACTTGATTTTCACAGTCTGTCCGTCCGGATAGGACTTGTCCAACCAGTATTCCGTCAGCGCTTGTTTCCCGTCTTCCCGGACCATTCGCGTTATGATTGAATCCTCTGTCCTGCCGATGGGGGCATCGATGAATCCATGCGTTTCTGTCAGCACTGGTTCGGATAAGACAGCCCGGTACGTTTTGTCGACTTCCTTGTTGCGCAACAGCGTATCCATCAGAGCATGCGCGTATCCATGCCTTGCAAAAAGCATGACGCCGGTCGTATCACGATCCAGACGCGTAACAATATGAATAACTTGGTCCACATAGCCCTGCTGTTGATAGTAGCCTTTCACGCGATTCGCCATGGAAAGACGCGGGTGCACCTTCGATGGGATGGAAGCAGCACCAAACGGTTTGTTCACAACCAAAAAGTGCTCGTCCTCAAACAAAATATCCAATGGCATGTCCACCCCGACAGTCGTTTCATGTTCCCCTTCATCCGGTATGCGGATCATCACTTTATCGCCTTTTTCCAAGGTCGCCAATACCGTTCTTTCCTTGCCGTTCAGCCAGATACAGCCTCCATCGAATTTGATGGTGGCCAACAGACTTTTTGATACGCCCTTGGAACGTAAAAAAGTCTTCATCAGTGTCGTCTCTTCTTTTTCATATATCCAGCTAAAAATCACTTTACACTACCCCTACTCTATACCGAATCTCTGTGTGCGGGCCCTCCGCCTTGGTTTGTTCCAAGCTATTTCAGATTTGGAACAGGTTGCCCAATCAACCCGATGGTCTTGAGACCTTCAGGCGTCTGGTCGGCAACATACATTCCTATTCTAACCAAAACGAGGGTATTCTACAACTCATGCCCCGTCATCAAGCAAAAAAAAATTGTCCGCAAAAAGGGCTGCACCATCTGACTCGCTGGCGCAGCCCTACTTTATTTGTTAATACTTTTTTTCAAAATCGATCAGGTTGCGGCTTGGTTTGCCGTCTTTTTTAAAACTCGCTGCATTTTCTAAGACAACTTCGAACAGATTGTCCCGGAAATGCTCAACCACACCGGAAAAATGCGGTGTAATCAGTACCTTTTCATGATTCCACAAAGGGCTGGCAGCAGGCAACGGTTCCTCATCGAACACATCCAAAGCCGCATAAGCCACTGTTCCATCGTCCAATGCCTTGATGAGGCTGGCAGTGTCCACTGTGACGCCGCGCCCAACGTTCACAAAGAGAACGCCTTTTTTCATGCGCGAGAAAAGAGCATCATCAAAAACACGGTAGGTTTCATCCGTTTGGGGGAGGATGTCCACGACAACATCCGCAAAGTCGATGACCGTGCCAATGTTATCCATTTTGACCGTCACATCCAACCCTGGTATGTCCTTGCCGCTGCGATTGACAGCGATGACCTTCATTCCGAACGCTTTAGCCAATTCCCCCAGGCGATTGCCGATGTGGCCTGCCCCTACGATCATCATCGTCTTGCCTTTCAGCTCCTGGAGTTCCGTGGTCTGTTCCCATTTCCGTTGCGGCTGATTCAGGATCGCAGTCCGCAATCCGCGCATATGCGAAAGCAGCACGCCGATGACATATTCAGCAATCGGTTCGCTGTGGATGCCGCTCGCATTCGTCAAATAGATTCCCTGTCTTTCAAAGGTTGCCAAGGGAAGGCTGTTCACGCCCGCCGAAATCGCTTGGACCCATCTTAATGAAGGCAACTGTCCTTCCTCCAATAGATCCGTCAATCTGTCGTTCCAGCCGACAGTCCACTCGACATCACTGAACGCTTCGGTTTCCGCGTCATTGGTAATCATTTCGTAATCCGGATAGAGTTCTTTTAGCTTTTCGACGTGCTGTTCCTTCAAATTTGTCTTCAGCAGCCACTTTTTAGTCGCCATATTCACTGCTCCTTTGTCCGTTCATTCCTGTCGTTTTTCTTTACGCCGATGAATGCATCTTCGACCCGATCCCAGAAATGCGTGTGACGATAACGTGCAAAATGCACACGCTCTTGGGCAATCCGATACACCAGTCGTTCGATGCTTCTTTTCTTGAAGGTCAAATGATCTACAGACAAAATCAAGCGGTCTTCCTTGTGCGGATAGATTACGATCCATTCGTCTTTCGCGATGATCATGGGTGAGCTCAGCGTCCGATAGATGCGGTTATTCACTGAGGCCATCTCCGTCAGCTGGATAGCTTCCGTTCGGGGATGGATAACAGCTCCGCCAAGCGATTTACTGAAACCTGTCGAACCTGTAGGCGTGGAAACACAAAGACCATCGCCCCGGAATGTCTCGAACAGCTCATCCTTCACATAGATATCGCAAACCATCGTTCCATCCATTTTCTTCAGACTCGCCTCATTCAAAGCGATATAGCGGGTTTCTTCCTCCTCATCCGCATACTTGACGCGGACATCGAGCAAGGGATAGCTCACGCTTTCCCCTTTATCATGCTTTAGGCTTTCGATAAGCTCCGGCAGTTCATAGGTCCGCCAATCTGTATAAAAGCCCAGGTGCCCGGTATGGATCCCCACAAAACGCACTTGGCTCAATTGGTCTTCGTACTTATGGAAAGCTGACAGCAAGGTACCGTCGCCCCCAATCGACACCACAAGATCCGGATGGTCCGTGACAATTTCGATTTTTTCAGAGAGGCACATCTCTTTGAATTTCGCCGCGACCGATAAAGTCTCTGGCGTCTGGTTATGGACCAGTGCAATTTTCATATTTGAACTCCTCTCGACCAACCTTGTCTTCTTTATTCTTTTTTATCGGAAAAATAGCGCTGTGCATCTTTGATTTCTTCGCGTATTTCCGACATCTCTTCGTCAAGTCGGAAGGCTGCTTCCGCCGCGCGTATTAGGCGGTCATGCAATTCTTCCGGATATTCGCCCCGATATTTGTAGTTCAATGAATGTTCGATCGTTGCCCAGAAATTCATGGCAAGTGTCCTGATCTGAATTTCGACAAGTATTTTCTTCTCTTCGAAAATGCGTTGGACCGGATATTCGATCACCATATGGTATGAGCGATAACCGCTCTCTTTTTTATGTGTAACATAATCCCGTTCTATGATGATCTTAAAGTCTTTTCTTGCGCGCAAAAGGCGCACAACTTCGTGTATATCCTCTACAAATTGGCACATGATCCGCAAGCCGGCAATATCCTGCACATCTTGTTCCAGTCTGGTCAAGTCAATGTCCCGGACTTCCGCCTTTTCCAATATGCTTTCCTTCGTTTTGACGCGGCCCGTGATGAATTCAATGGGCGCGTGCGCATTCTCATCGCGGTATTGCTTACGGATCCCCTTCAGCTTAACTTTTAATTCCTCTACCGCTTGTTCGTACGGCGCTAAAAATGAATCCCAGTTTTCAACTTCCTTATTTTCCATAGAACGACACCCTATCATATAGTATATGCTACTTTATTTTATCACAATTATTTATGATTCTATACAATTCTTGTCGAAAAGGACCGAATTCATTTTTTCTTCAAATATACACGGTATGCTATGTGCACTAGCAGCTCCGAATAATCAACTCCGCAAAACTTATGATACAATAAGAATAAGATTTCGCATCGCCTGCTAGTATATATGCTGATGAACGGACTGTAACGAAGGTTCGGATTTTTGAACAGCTGTTGCAATCAAAATGAACCTCATAACCGAAAGGAAATAATGACGATGAGCCAAAATATCGAAAAAGAATTCAAAAACCTATTGAATAAAGAAGAATACGAAGCGTTGCTTACTGCCTTCAACCTTGATGAAACAGACCCCATCAAACAAACCAACGTCTATTTCGATACACCTGACTATAAACTCAAAGGCCTGAATAGCGGACTGCGCATCCGCATGTATGAAGATAAAGGTGAAATCACTTTGAAGACGCCGATTCAGGAAAATGAAAAATTGGAAACGACCGACGCTTTGACCCTTGAAGAAGCAAGAGCATTGGTCGATTCCCACCAGATCAAAGCGTCAGGAAATGTAGCCGAAAAACTGAAGGAGTTAGGCATTGAGACAGGAGACCTTGGGATCATCGGCCAGCTCTCTACCATCCGCTATGATTTTCCCGGTGACAAAGGGACCTACTTCTTGGACAAAAGCTTCTACCAAGATCAAATGGATTACGAATTAGAATTCGAGTCCGAATCTTTGGACGAAGGAGCTCTTGCATTCCAAAATTTCCTGAAGCTTCACGACATCAAAGTCCGTAAAGCGAAACAGAAAATTGAACGCATGCTGGCCTATCCCAATTCGACGACACACCAATAGCCGGTAACCAGCAACAGCCCATACAGACAGGTCCATTCTGCGGAAATCCAAGCGGAGAATGGGTCTTTTTGCTTATTACCTTCCGAGAAAACAGACAAAAACGTGAATTCCTTCTATTTGAATCGGATTCTAGGCCATACAAGATGAAAAAAATCAGTCGATTTAGTTGCAAAATTGTTAATTGTCTCGTAAAATACACCTTGAGAATAAAACAGAAGATACTGAACAAGAAAAAATGAAGGTTTCACGGAAGAATCAGAGCCTATCTCCAAAGGCAGCCCTTCGATAAGCCTTATTGCTACTTGTTTAGGCTTTTTTTTGGTAAACTTAAAGTAAGCAAAATAGGAAAGAGGGAGGGATAAAATGTATAGGTCAAAACAGAATACCGCTGATTCTATCTCTTCTCCTCAACAGATTTTTGAACTTTATCTATTCGTGAATCCGATCGGCCACAAATGCTACCGTACGGAACAAGAAGTCCTGAAATTCATGAGTTCGTTGGATGGACCTAAAGTCCACTTCCGCTTCATCACGTTCCATAATTTCAATACCGTCACACAGTATATGAAGAGATTAAATTTGCCGGAAAAAGACCTAACCTTACGCAACCAAATATACAGTTCAATCTATGATGCCTCATTGGCATATAAAGCTGCCTTGATGCAAGGTAAAAAACGCGGCCGCAACTTTTTGCTTCATCTGCAGAAATCACTTGCGGACGGCAACACCACCTACTCCAAAGAATTATTGGCGGTGGTGGCTGCCAAAGCCAATCTGGATGTCGACATGTTCTTTGAGGATAAAGAATCGCCTTTCGTAAAAAGCAGCTACGAAGCAGATCAGCACATCGCCCAGGAAATGAACATCAAAACGAATCCGTCGCTTGTCATCTTTGACAATCTTAATTATCAATACGGCCTTTTGTTAGAGGACAACATCACTGCCGAAGTACTCCATGAAGTGATCAAGGACTGCTCGGTCGAGTGTGGACAAAAGCATGCCAACCTGAAAAAAACGAACATCACGACAATCGGAAAAAACTACCAACGCATCACCCACTGATAAGCAAAAAGCTTCGTGGTCCTCAACGGACCGCGAAGCTTTTATTGTTTATTACGCTTGTTGCGCTGCAATCAATTGTTCCAGTTCATCCAGACGTTCCTCGAACACTTTCATGGCATCCTCGATGTAAGCGGACTGGGTCATATCCACGCCAGCTTTTTTCATCACTTCAATCGGATAGTCGCTATTCCCTGATTTCAGATAGGAAAGGTACTTCTCCAACGCCCCTTCTTCTCCCTCAACGATGCGTTTTGCCAACGCCGTTGCAGCCGAAAAGCCGGTAGCGTATTGGTAAACGTAATAATTATAGTAGAAATGCGGAATGCGGGTCCATTCGATGCCGATCTCAGGGTCCTTCTCGACGGTCGGACCATAATATTTGGCATTCAGCTCTGCATAATAAGAAGTCATGAAATCTTGCGTCAACGGCACACCTGCCAAAGCTTGCTGGTGGATGTAGTGCTCGAATTCAGCAAATTGGGTTTGGCGGAAAATCGTTCCTTTGAAGCCATCCAGGTAATGATTCAAAATATAGATACGGACCTTTGGATCAGTCTGGGTCTTCAGCAAATAATCAGTCAAAATATTTTCGTTCGTTGTCGAAGCGATTTCGGCCAGGAAGATCGAATAATCGCCGTATACATATGGCTGATTCTTTCTTGTCAGATAGCTGTGCACACTATGACCCAATTCATGGACCAAGGTATACAGTTGATTTAATGAATCTTGCCAATTCATCAGGATATACGGATTCGTGTCGTATGCGCCTGAAGAATAAGCCCCGCTACGTTTGCCTTCATTCTCAAGCCAGTCGATCCATCGATTTCCGAATGCTTCCTGGAGGATAGTCAGATACTCCGCTCCAAGCGGCTGAAGTCCTTTCAAGGTTTCTTCCGTCGCCGCCTCGATGCTGTATTTGATCGGGGCTTCCCCTGTCAGAGGCGTATACATATCGTACATATGCAACTCCTCTACACCCAACAACTCCTTGCGCAAGTCCACATAGCGATGCAGCAAAGGCAGGTGCTCATTGACTACCTGGAGCAACGTATCATAAACCGCTTCCGGAATGTGATTGTTTGCCAACGCCGCTGCACGGGCGGATTCATATTTATGCACTTTGGCTTTGAAATTGTGCGCCTTCACGTTCGTGGATAAGGTGGTCGCAAACGTATTTTTCAGACCCTCATACGTTTGGTAGAGCGCCTTGAAGGCACCTTCGCGCACTTCCCGATCCGGACTTTCCATCAACTGCCCATACAAACCGTGAGTCAGTTGGACATCTTGGCCCTCCTCGTTCTTGACTGTCGGGAAGGTGATGTCTGCATTATTGAGAACCGAGAAAGTTTTGCTTGGCGCAGCAAAAATTTCCCCAGCCCCCGCCAATAGCTCTTCTTCTCTGGCGGTCAGCACATGCTCACGAGCAGAAGTTAGGCTATCCAAGAGATGCGCATACGGCTGCAGCTTTTCGTTTTCTGCCAAGTATTTCTCCAGTTCGTCCTCCGGAATCTCCAGTATTTCCGGTTCGAACCAAGAGGTAGCTTCACTGACGCTCGTCAAGATCGACAAGGCTTTATCATGCAGGTTTTGATATAGGCTATCCGCTGTATCCTGATCATTCTTCAGATGGGAGTAAACATAGACCCTTTCCAATTTCTGGTTGATTTTGAGGACTTCTTCAATCCCTTTCAACAAGGCGTGACTGCTCGAGCCGACGGTTCCTTGCAACGCACGCACGAACGGCACTGCACCTGCTAATTCATCCAACGCTTTCCCGAAAGCTTCGTCTGTCGCAAAGATTGCTGTCAAATCCCATGTGGATGCCTCCGGGACTTCCGCTCTCTTCAATTGTTTATCTGTGTTTGTCATCCGAGTTCCCCCTCTAATTTTCAATAGTATAATTTTAGCATACCTTGTGACCGAAAGGGTACTTAGAGTTGAACACGTTCTAACCCAAGCAAGAATGATGACCCTCAGTTTGCCTATCCAACGGCGTGGAAATCAGGACCCATTCTTCCCTGCCGATGGCTGCGGCATGCCCATCCTCGACCAGCCGCATCATAAATTGGAGCAATGGTTCCCATAAATTCGCCTCCTCAGCTTCCATCGACGTCCTTGTCCGGATTATGTTCATGTGTATGCATTTTGACAGCCAATCCAGCAACTGTTTTTTCGTGAGCGGATTGGCCATTTCCGGTTTACTGAAATCCCTGAGCAAATAATACCGCCAAATATATGCCGGCGTACGGATACCTAATGTTTTGCAAGGCAATTCGAACAGGAATGCCGGTAAATGATACAGGTCCTTCCGATCGAGATAGACCGCCAACAGAAATTTCCGGTGCTCCGGATCGGTGCGGTACCGTAATAGGTTGATATCCTTCGCCTGCATATGCTTTCGCTGAGCAGTTTTCCCGGTAGATTGGGGCATCAGATCGGTATCGTTAGGCAAACTCCCCTTCCTATAGATATTCTCTAAGTAAGCAATTGTGAGCTTATCCCAAGGAATCGCCGTCTTCACAAAATAGAAACGATCATCACCGCCCAACTTAAGGTGGTGATGGATAAGCATTTCTTCCGCCTGGGTATCCAGAATCCCAATCCAACTGCCAAGTGCGACGGAATGCTTCAAGAATTGATAGACAGATTGCGTCATTTTGATGCCACCAGGTTGATAATTCATCCCACAAATCCACCATACTTCGTAGCCGAATCGTCGGTATCCCTTTGTCCGTTCCGACAAATCGGCAGCAGAAATCGGACTGCACTGGTACTCCACGGCAATTTTCTTTCCATCCGCAAAAACAAGCAAGAGATCCGGGCGCTGCTGCAATTCAGGCAGCCAACACTCCAACGTGACTTCAAAGCCTTCACTCTTGAACTTATCCAGAAGCAGCTGTTTCCCTTTCAGATGGGGAAGCGTTTCGCCTTCCGAAAAAGCGGCACAATCCGAATGTTGGTGATGGGCAAAATGGGCAATCATGATGTTTCCTTTTTTCAGCACCAACTTCCCTTTGCACGCCGGACAATGATATTCTTCAACATTCTTCCTTTTTTCTTTTGAGGCTTGATAAGCCTGAACCAGTTCTCCATTAGCATTTCTAGCGATCAACATAAGCAACCGCCCTTTCTGTCTCTTTCCCATAATATCCGCAGAAGAATTAGAAAAGCGTTCCAAGCCCGAACTGCTTCGAAAGAAATTTAGGAAATCGTGCCTTGCAACGTTCCCTACGGTCACCTTGTACTGGGAGTCTTAGAGCGCAATATTCTGAGAGACTTCCGAAACAAAGGAATCAACGTGACCGTACCGGTCAGTTGTATCGTGTTTCTAAGGCATCAAGATGACAAGAACTATTGCCTTGTCGAATAGTATCCTTGGCTCGTAGAGACAAGGGGTTCCTTTATTCCTTTTCCGAGAGGCAGCCTTGGAACGCTAGACATCGGTTGGAGATGCAGAATATTGTTGCAAATGTATAAAACGCTTGTGGTGATGCAATTTTCAATTAAATTAGTCAACCTCGTTGAAGTATAAAAAAATCCGACCCTTTTCGGGGTCGGATCAGATTAGTTATTTAAAGTAGTGTCTGGCTGATTCCAATGCGTTGTCTTGGATGACCAACTTACCGTATTCGCCCAATATCTCAACAGCAATATCAGATTCCTCCGCAAATTCCAAGGCCTTCAAAATTTCATTGTCGATATTCGTTTCCGTCATCTCATCTATGAAGTAGACAACCGTCAAATAGTATTGATTATCATAATAGTAAAGCGAAGATACGCCGCTCTCCAAAAACATCCGTTTCGCCAGCTCCAAGAAGTCATCAAAACTCTGGAATTTAAATACGACTTCTAAAGGTGCCATATCATCTTCTTCAGATTCAGCATCCGTTTTATCACGTGCGTTGAAACTCTTTGTCTGTTTTTTGATGTAATCCACTACATGCTCCAATTGATTGGAGCCATTCGCCATGTCGAAGTCGTCTTCATTGTTCATCCCTTTACTGATGAATAACTCTAAACCATTCCCATTAGGCAGCACTTGGAAAGTAATTGCATCTGATTCATGAAATTGATTATCAACATCGACCTCCTCGAGGATGCTGTAGAAAAAGCTCTCGATTTGCTTTTGATTTCCTAATAAATCCAGAAAGGTGATGCCTCTTTCCTCTAAATCAGAATTCTCAATCAAAACGCGAATTGTGTTTTCGTTGATGTTTTCCATTTCCATCATGCTTCACCCCACTTTTCTTTCCCTATTTTTCTTATACCCATTGTAAATCAAATCGCAAAAATGTAAAGCCAAAAGCACAAAATCTTTTAACTTCTCATTTGTTTTCTCATCTAAGTGTTTCTGTCGTTGTAAAATATCGAAGTTCAGCGGTCAAAAAAGACAAGTACAGCCGTCTGTCCGGTGCACTTGTCTGTTGATTCCTGTTTAGTTGCGGTTGACTAGAAGTTTGCCAATCTTTGCGCTTTTTGTAATTCCAACGCGCGGACTTCCCTCGGCAAGAAACGACGGATTTCATCTTCGTTGTATCCCACTTGCAAACGCTTCTCATCCAAAATGATCGGACGACGCAACAGGCCGGGATTATCCTCGATCAAAGTGAATAATGTATTTAAAGGTAATTCGTCTAAGTCGATGTTCAGTTCTTGGAATGCTTTGGATCGAGTGGAAATAATTTCTTCAGTGCCTTCTTCAGTCATTTTCAGGATACTTTTGATTTCAATTTCTGTCAAAGGTTCGGAGAATATATTCCTTTCAGTGTAAGGGATGTTATTGTCTTCTAGCCATGCACGTGCCTTGCGACATGAAGTACAACTTGGGGAAGTATATAATGTTACCATCTCTGATCTCTCCTTTATTCGTAAGCTTTATTTGTGAACCACTTACAACTATTATTATAAACCAAGCCACGCACAATAGCTATCCTTTTTTTTGGGGTTCTACACACTTCCGTCACATTTACGACACAATTACACTTTTCAATAGTCAGTAAAAAGTTTGTGAAAACCTTATTTAAAGGCGTTTCCAGTCAACATATCTCAATTCTGAAATTTTACAATTTATAATAAATATCGTTTGATAATTATTTTTTTCCGAATTCAGTCTAAATTTTAAAAACGCTTCCATTCCATCCACAATCATCCAACTTTATGCATTCGATTTAAATCGTGAATACAAGCTCAATTTGCGTTATAATAAATAATGACGTATTTAACCTAGGAGGCTTTTTATGAAAAAGAAAATATTTTCCGGCGTTCAGCCCAGCGGTATCCCGACAATCGGGAACTATATCGGAGCTATGAAACAATTCGTGCAGCGGCAAGAAGAGTATGACTGCACCTACTGCATCGTAAACCAACATGCAATCACCGTTCCGCAAGATCCAGCCACTTTGACCGAACGGACACGTGGATTGGCGGCTCTTTATTTGGCGCTTGGAATCGATCCGAACAAATCGACCATCTTCATCCAATCGGAAGTCCCTGCTCATGCTCAAGCTGCGTGGATCGTCCAATGCAACACTTACCTGGGCGAATTGGAGAGAATGACCCAATTCAAAGATAAATCCTCCAAACAAGAGACGGTTTCGGCCGGATTACTGACCTATCCGCCTTTGATGGTAGCGGATATCGTCCTCTACAATACGGATTTTGTCCCTGTCGGCGAAGATCAGAAACAGCACATGGAATTGACAAGGGATTTTGTGCAGCGTTTCAACAACAAGTATGGAAAAGGCAAAAAAATCCTCTCCATGCCGGAACCTATGATTCCCGAAGACGGCGGCCGAATCATGAGCATCCAGGACCCTACCAGCAAAATGAGCAAATCCGACAAGAACACCAAAGGGTACATTTCTTTGCTGGATGAACCAAAAGTCATCCGCAAAAAAATTAAGAGTGCCGTCACCGACTCAAGCGGCATCATTGAATACGATAAGGAAAACAAGCCGGGTATTTCGAACTTGTTGACGATTTTCTCGGCCTTTACCGATCAACCGATTGATCAATTGGTAAATGAATTTGCCGGCTCCGGCTACGGCAATTTCAAAGAAAAATTAGCGGATGCCATCATCGCTGAATTGGAACCGATGCAGAATCGTTATTATGAATTGTTGAGTTCCAAAGAATTGGATGACATTTTGGATGCAGGTGCGAAACAAGCGAATGCAATTGCCTCCGAAACTTTGAAACGCATGGAAACAGCAATCGGCCTCCACAGATAGAACAGAAATGCTGAACGGGTTCGTTCAGCCCTACAGATGCAAAAGAGAAGCTCCGCTAATTGCGGGGCTTCTCTTTCATTATCAGTACAATTCTTCAAGCAATTCTTCTGCGGTCACATTACCGAAGTATTTTTTGATGTCAAGTTCATTCAATTTAGCCAGCATATCCTCTTTGGCATATTTGACGCCGATGAAAGCATCTTCAACATCCTTGATTTCCCCCAAGCCAAAGAAATCTCCGAAAACTTTCAGCTGTTGGATATGCCCATCTTCAACGTTCATGCGGACTTCAATGGATCCGATCGGAAAACGATGATGTTTTTGGATTTCGAATTTAGGTGATTTACCATAATTCCAATCCCAGTTGCCGAAGTACTCTTCGCGGATTTCATATACGCGTTTCCAATCTTCCTCGGTTAAATGGTACTCTTTTACTTCCTCACGCGTTTCGACATCAAAAATCGACAACAACATCAAATCACGGAATTCTTCCGTAGTCAGGTTTTGATAAGCCTCATCAACAAAAGGTTTGATGTTGGTCACGCGGCTGCGGATCGACTTGATGCCTTTCGATTCGATTTTCTCTTTGCGTGGTTTCAACGCGCCGGTTACGGCATCCAGATCGGAGTCGAATAGGATCGTTCCATGGGCGGTCATCCTTCCGTTTGTCGCATACATGGCATTCCCTGAGAATTTTTTCTCCCCGATCACCAAATCGTTTCTTCCTTTTAGCTCAGCTTCTTTGACGCCTACGCTGTGCAAAAAGGAAATGACTGGCTTTGTGAATTTCCCGAAATCGCGGAATGAATCACCATCATCCTTGGTGATGAAGCAGAAAGAGAAGTTCCCCAAATCGTGGTACACTGCGCCGCCCCCGGACATACGGCGGACAATGTGTATCTTATTCGCTTCGACATAGTCCGCATTGATTTCTTCAATCGTATTCTGGTTGCGTCCGATGATGATCGACGGCTCATTGATATAGAACAACAGGATCGGTTCATCCAAGATTTTTTCTTTCAATAAAAATGTCTCCAACGCAATATTTACGCTAGGATCCAACTGTCCTTGATTATCCACAAAATACATATGTTTATACCTCTCCCATTCTTCATTCAATTTGTTGTTCTGGTTGCTGGACGCGATTAGATTGTGATTATCCGGTCCTTTTTGGCAAGCGTGACGGATACGGAAGGTGCTGCTTCCTTCGCTTGATCCAGCAGCACGGATAGCGCGCCTTTTTGAGGCAAATGCGTCAGAATCAGCTGTTTGACTGCCGCTTCTTCAGCTATCGCTCCGACTTCGCCTGCAGTCATATGCGCATGGTGCCGCTCATTGCCGTTGAACAGGTTTGCATCAGCCAAGAATAGGTCAGCAGCCTTCACAAAAGGCACAAATGTCGCCAAATAGGCTGAATCCGCACCGAACACGAAGACTTTCCCGGTGGCTATCTCTTCGATCCGCAACGCATAGCACGCAACCGGATGGATGGTTTTCAGAAATCGGATCCGGAATGGCCCCAATTTCAACGTTTCCTCCGGCGCATAGGCAATCCCTTCACTCACTCCTGGCATTTCCAACAAGCGGAAAAATTCCGATTCAGTATGACCGTATATCGGCAGTATTTTTTTTGACTTGCCTTCAGCAGGCTCTTTCAGCTGAAAAGTATATTGCAGAACACCCAAGTCCGCAATATGGTCTGCGTGATAGTGCGTCAGGATGACCGCATCCAAATCCAACGGGTCCAGATGATGCTCCAGCGACAGCAAAGCGTTGCTGCCGACGTCGATCAATAGTTTGAAATCATCGGATGTCAGCAGATACGCCGTCGTCCCGACATCTTTTGTGGGATAGCCACCCATGCAGCCCAAAATAGTCAATTCCATTAAACGTCCCCCAATCCAATATTTGATAATCAAAGAATCCTATTCAGATTATAGCATGCCTCTAGCCATCCTCAATGGCAAACTCTTTCACAGGCACGAAAAGAAACAGTCCTGACACTAAAAAAAACAGCTTAATATCGTTGGGTTCATTATAGCACCAAACAAAAACAAACACTATATGAAATTAAAAACAGTCCACCTTAATCTGTAAAAACACAGATTTGCGGACTGTTTCATTATGTATTCGGACTGTCATTCTTTTCCAGTTTTTTCATGTAACGGATCGCCTCGTGGGCTAAGCGTTTTCCCTCAATGACGGCATTTTCCAAACCATAACCAGTGATTCCATTTCCCCCTACAAAAACACCTCTTTTTGCATACTCTCTCCGAACTGGATATACTTCTTCCAACATCTCTTGTCTTTGCTGCAAACTGAAATGAGGGACGGCTTTTTCCCAGCGATAAAAAGTGGACTGCAAAGGTTCCTCTGTCAAAGCCAAAATTTCCTTCACTTCATTTTTGATAATATCCATCACGAGATCATCGGCTAATTCTATCAAGGTTTCTTCTAGACGTCTGCCGAATTCCACAAGCACATAATAATAATCTGCTTGTTCAAAAAGTGGCCATTTGTTGTTCAAAACGACAACCTTCGTGCTATGAAAGGAACTTTTCCGCGGAATCACAAACCCTTGCCCTTCAGGTAGGTTATTGACTGATTTTTTATTTATTTTGAAAAAAACGGTACCGACACTCGTGCTTTGGGCCTTCGGGAAATCATTCTCCTTAGCGAAGCCCTCCAAAAAACCAAGGGATTCTTGGGGGTTGGTTGTGATGACAACACTCCCAGCACGCATGGATTCACGTCCGTTCAATTCAATCATAAGCAGGTCTTCTGACACATTGATCAACGATTTAACTTTCTGATTCACGTATAGATGGCCTTCCGTATGTTGGGCCAGACGTTTGATTAAGCTTGACAAACCTCCCTTGAAGGTATATTCCTGACCGGAGCCATCCGCGTAGCGCATCAGCTGCTCTTTTTTGCCTTTTCCGATGTGCGCCTTCCCATAGATCGTCACCAAATTTCCGTCAAATAATTTCACTGGCATCAGTTCCATGGAGCCATAGACGTTATCCGGATAGTAGGGTTCAGCCATATAGTCGACCACTTCCCGTCCCAAACGGAATTCCAAAAAGTTGTCGGTTGAATATTCTGGGTTCTCATGTAAGCTTTTGGACAGAAAAACGCTATTCATGAACGCCCGGAGCTTTGCATCCAAAGTCAATCCGTTGGCCTGCCAAATGTCATTCAGAAAGAGCGGCATACCATGGTAAGTAGGCATAACGTCATCGATGACCGCATTTCCATCGAACAACACCAGTTTCCCCCCTCGGCTGAATTGTTTTTCATCTTCCAAACCTAATTCCTGCAGAAAACCGGAAATGTCCGCGCGTCTCGAATCGAAAGCCGAAGCCCCTACATCAATCGCATAACCATCCATATCTATCGTATGGATCATGCCGCCGACCGAGGCTCGATCCTCAAGAATGACATACTCAAACGGGAGGTTCTGTTCCCGGATGGCTTTATCGATTTCGTAAGCGGCTGTCAACCCTCTCAGTCCGCCGCCAATGATCGCGATACGTCTTTTCATCTTCTCCATCCTGTCATCCCCTCCTCTTGCTTTATTGACACCCACTTTTTCATTATCTATATCTTACTCTATCCACCAACGAAAATATGTGGATACTTTTCGACAGATATTCATGCTGTTTTTATTTTTAGACGTTTTCGCGGATATGTTTGACCGCTTCGCCATCCAAGCGTTTGACTAATTCCGTGACCAATTTAACCGCATTCAGATAGTCATCTTCATGGATTATGGACGTGTGCGAATGCAGATAACGTACCGGCACCGTGATCGCAAAGGAGGGAATGCCATCCAAACTCTGATGTTGGGCACCGGCATCCGTACCGCCGCCTGTGATGACTGTGTACTGGAATGGAATTTCGCATTCTTCGGCAACGCCGACAATGAAGTCGCGCAAGCCACGATGCGGAATCATCGACGCATCATAAATCAATAACTGCGGCCCTTTTCCTAATTCGGAATCCGCTTCTTGAGGCGTCATTCCTGGAGTATCCCCTGCCGTGCCAGTATCCAAAGCAAATGCGATATCCGGACGAATCATGTGCGTGGCCGTCTTCGCTCCGCGCAGACCCACTTCCTCCTGGACATTCCCACCGCTGAAGATTACATTCGGGTGCCCGGCTTTGGCGACATTTTCCAACACTTTGAGCGCAACGGCCAGTCCGATGCGGTTATCCCAAGCTTTCGCTAGCAGGAATTTGGAATCGTTCATGCGTTTGAAGGAAATGTAAGGTGTAATCATATCGCCGGGCTTGATGCCCCATTCCGTTACTTGCTCTTTCGAACAAGCACCGATGTCGATGAACATATCTTTGATTTCATATGGCTTTTTGCGGGCTTCCGGCGTCAGCACATGCGGTGGTTTGCAGCCGATGACCCCGTGGCGGCGCTCGCCTTTCGAGTTGGTAATCTCCACTTGTTGCGCCAGCATGACCTGATTCCACCAACCTCCCAAAGTTTGGAATTTGATGAATCCCTTCTCGGTTATGGTCGTCACCATGAATCCCACTTCATCCAAATGCCCCGCCAACAAAATGGTGGGGCCCTCTTCCTTACCGGCATGTTTGGCAAAGAGACCGCCCAATCCGTCCTGCGAAAAGCTTTCGGCGAAAGGTTCGGCATATCGTCTGAAGACTTCACGTACCTCCCCTTCATTGCCCGGAACGCCTCTTGCATCCGTCAAATCGATCAACATTTGTAATTCTTTCTCTTCCAAAATAATACCCCCATTGATTTAGCGACATAATATCAGTATAGCATTTACTCTAAGAAAAACAAAAAATCGCTGCACTCCCGATACAAGACCGGAGAGGCAACGATTCAAAAATTATTTAGCTAATGCAGCTTTAGCTTGTTCAGCCACTGCAGTGAAAGCTGCAGCGTCCGTAACAGCCAAGTCAGCCAACATTTTACGGTTCATTTCGATACCAGCAAGTTTCAATCCGTGGATCAAAGTGCTGTAGCTCATGCCGTTGATGCGAGCAGCCGCGTTGATACGAGTGACCCATAATCTACGGAAGTCACGTTTCTTTTGACGACGGTCTCTGTAAGCATAAGTATAAGATTTCATTACTTGTTCTTTAGCTGTTTTGAATAATGTATGTTTTGAACCGTAATAACCTTTAGATAATTTAATAATCTTTTTGCGGCGTTTACGGGTTACTGTCCCACCTTTTACACGTGGCATAGTGATTTCCTCCTTATTAGAACCAAAGTTCTATCTCGTATTGTTGTTTTAGAATTATTTCATTTGTGATAATTGTTGGCTGATGCGTTTCATATCAGATGCGCTAACCATTGAAGCTTGACGCAATTGACGTCTTTGTTTCTTCGTTTTTCCGTGGAATCTATGGCTTGTAAAAGCGCTCCAACGTTTTAGTCCGCCGTTACCAGTTCTTTTGAAACGTTTAGCTGAACCACGGTGAGTTTTTTGTTTTGGCATTTGTCTTTCCTCCTAAATTAAGTTACAAATTTATTTATCGGCTTTTGGTGCCAACATCAAGAACATGCTTCTTCCGTCCATTTTAGGATGAGATTCAATCGTCGAAACGTCAGTAAGCTCAGATGCAAGGCGATCAAGGACCCTTTGTCCGATTTCTTTGTGGGTGATTGCACGTCCTTTGAATCGGATGGATGCTTTCACTTTGTCACCTTTTTCCAAGAATTTGCGAGCATTCCGCATTTTCGTTTGAAAATCATTTTCGTCGATGGAAGGACTCAAGCGCACTTCTTTAAGGCTTACCACTTTTTGGTTTTTACGGGCTTCACGTTCGCGTTTTTGTTGATCGAAACGGAACTTGCCGTAATCCATAATACGGGCAACGGGCGGGTTTGCATTTGGCGATACCAAAACTAAATCTAAATTTGCTGCCTCTGCAATCTGCAATGCATCACTTTTCGATTTGACTCCTAGTTGCTCGCCGTCACTACCTATAATGCGTAGTTCGCGGGCACGGATGCCGTCGTTAACCATCATATCTTTTGCTATGGTCGTTCACCTCCATGATATTTGAGAGAAAGAACGCAGAAAAAAGTCGGCGGGTCATAATAACCCGCCGACAATACTTGCATTGCTGCAAGTTACTTGTACATATCTGGCCCAGGGACGCAATTGTCCACTTAGGCGAGAAGCGGGTGCTTCTGCTTAATTTCTCAACTTTTATAGTATACCTTGTTGCAATGAAAACGTCAAGCGCATTTCTCTAAAAATATTCTTTTTCAAGATATGCTCAGACATTCAGGATTCCGGGGCGTATTTCCAGATTTCTTCAAGATCATTCGCTGGCAATTCCGCCACCAATTCATTGACTGTCTTGTTCCATTTCGGAACGATTAATTCGGGATTCAGTTCCTGCAAAGGCAACAGCACGAAAGCGCGCTCCTGCATCCTCGGATGCGGCACGATCAACCGTTCTTCTTCAATAATTTCCGCTCTGTACAAAACAATGTCGACATCCAGCGTGCGCGGTCCGAAGCGGATGGTCCGCACTCTGCCAAGCTCCTCTTCGATGCTTTGGCATCTGTCCAGCAGGTCCACGGGCAGCAGATCCGTTTCCGCTTCGAACACAAGGTTCAGGAAATCCGGTTGATCGAGGTAGCCGACGGGTTTCGATTCATAAATGGAGGATACGCGTTTCACTTCCACATCCGGCAAGGAGCGGAAGAGCTCCAAAGCTTTTTCAAGATGGGCTGCGCGAGGTTCCAGATTCGTACCTAAGGCGATGAACACGACAGGCATGCGCTTAGCTCCCTTCCCTTTCGCGGTAGATTTCAACCGCAACGGAATCATAATGGCCGACGATCGGCGGATCCGGTTTGATCACTTTCACTTGGCAAGACTGCAGCCCGTCGAAGCGCGCAAACAAAGCGATGGCGATATGCTCCGCCAAAGCTTCGATCAGGTTGAAGTTTTCGCCCTCCACTACCGCTTTGACGGCCTTGTAGGCATGTCCGTAATGGATCGAATCCTCCATTTTGTCGCTGTAGCCGGCTTTTTTTGTATCGGTGTGCAGCACAACATCTACGTTGAAGCGTTGTCCCAACACCTTTTCTTCCGCATTCAATCCATGAAAAGCATAGAACTGCAGATTATTCAAATAGATTTTATCCAATTGGGCCCTCTCCTTTTTTCAACATGATATCCATCATCCGTGCCATTTCCGCATTGGCCTTCACATTGTGCACGCGGAAAAGCTGGGCCCCGTTCACGATGCCCAAAGCAGTCGTTGCGGCTGTCCCCAGATCTCGCTCCTTGAAAGGGAGATCCCCAAGTGCCGTTCCGATGAACCGTTTCCGGGACGTTCCCAAGAGCACTGGGTAACCTAGCTCCGTAAACCGCTTCAGATGATGGACAACATTCAGATTGTCTTCATAGGTTTTTCCGAATCCGCAACCGGGATCCAGAATGATGTTTTGCCTTTTGACGCCTGCTGACACTGCGATCCGCACGCTCTCGGCCAAATCAGCCAACATATCTTCGATCAAAAAGGCATAATCCGGCTTTTCCCGATTATGCATCAAAATGATCGGTACATCAAATGCCGCGGCCACCGCTGCGATCTCGGGATCGTACTTGCAGCCCCAGATGTCGTTGATGATGTCGATGCCGGCTTCACAAGCCGCACGGGCGACCGCTGACTTGTAGGTATCAATCGAAAGTGGCACATCGATCGCCTTTTTGAGCGCTTCAATGATAGGCACTACGCGGGCAATTTCCTCTTCATCAGAAATCTGAGTATGGCCCGGGCGTGTCGATTCCCCGCCGATGTCGATGATGTCGGCCCCATCCGCAACCATTTCGAGGGCGTGGGCGACGGCTTTTTCGACCGTGTTCCATTCCCCTCCATCGGAGAACGAATCGGGTGTAACATTCAGTATCCCCATGATATGGCTGCGCTGCGACAGATCATATACTTTTGTGTTTGTCATTAATTTCAAGGTTCATTCTCCTCGTCAGCGTGCAATGTGTCTACAGTTTGATCAATTCCAGCACTTCGCTTCTGGATTTGAATGATTGTTTGAATGCGCCACGGACTGCGGATGTCACGGTCTTGCTGCCCGGCTTTTTAACGCCTCGCATTGTCATGCACATATGCTCGGCTTCCAAAACCACCATAACTCCCTGCGGTTGCAGATGCTCCATCAGGATATCCGCAACCGTCGTCGTGATCCGTTCCTGGATCTGCGGTTTTTTGCTGACCTCATCCAAGATACGCGCCAGCTTGCTCAAACCGATCACCTGTCCATCCTTCGGCATATAAGCGATATGTCCCACACCGAAAAACGGAACCAGATGATGTTCGCAAGTGGAATAAAATGGAATGTCCTTCACTAATACGATTTCGTCGGTATCTTCATGGAAGACCACTTTAGCGTGATCGGCAGGGTCTTTCTCGACACCGGAAAAAATTTCCGCATACATGCGCGCCACCCGCTTCGGCGTATCCTGCAACCCTGAGCGGTTCGGGTCCTCCCCGATCGCCTCCAAAATCATTTGGACGGCGGTTTCTATCTTTTCTAAATCCATTTTTATCCTCCTAAACGCTCATTCCCCGGCTAACGCCGCAAGGGTGATATCAGCGACTGTTTTAGCCGCGACCAATAGAGCTTTTTCATTGATGTCAAATTTCGGGTGATGATTATTGAAAACTTCTGCCTGATCCGGGCGAGCACCGACATTCAAGAAAGCGCCGGGGATCTTCAACAGATACTGTCCGAAATCCTCCGCTCCGGTATTGGCAGAAGTTGCGATGACCTGTTTCAAGTAAGACCCGACACCATTTTTTTCCAGAACAGCAGCGGCTTTCGCAGTCTCTTTCGGATGATTGTACAAAGGCGGGTAATCGGAGTTGTAGTCGATATCCACTTTCACGTCATACATCTCTTCAAGACCGCGGCCGATCCGGTGGAAATGCTCCTCGATGACTTTTCCGACTTCAAGATCCATGTAACGGGCATCTCCACGCAGAATCAGGCTGTCCTTTATGACATTGCTGCTGCCGACCGCCTCGAAGGAGCCGATCGTCACGACAGCCATATCATACGGGTTGATGCGCCGGGAAACAATGGTCTGCAGATTCATCACGAAGCTCGATGCCGCCACGATTGTATCGTTGGAGCGGTGCGGTTGCGAACCATGCCCGCCCGTCCCCTGAATCGTGACTTTGATGTCACTGCAACCGGCGTAGGCGAAGCCGCTCGTGTAAAAGACGGTGCCCACTTCATAGTCCGGATAGAAATGGATGCCGTAGATTTCGTCGGCATCGTCGAGCAAGCCGGATTCCACGATGCTCTTGGCGCCGGCGGGGGCCATCTCTTCGGCATGCTGATGCACGATTTTGACGGTCCCTTGCCATTGGTCCCGCAGACGGATCAGGCAATCAGCCAAGACCATCAGATAGGCGGTGTGTCCGTCATGTCCGCAGGCGTGCATGACGCCTGGATTTTTGGATGCGAACGGCAGACCGGTCTGTTCCTCGATCTGGAGCGCATCGAAATCCGCCCGCAACGCGATGGTGCGGCCGGGTTGTTTCCCATTGATCGTGACGACGATGCCATAGCCGTTCCCGACATTCGTCTGCACATCAATCGGTTTATCTTCATAGAAACGGGCGATGAACGCAGCCGTTTCATTCTCATCGAATGACAGTTCAGGATGCTCATGGAAATGACGGCGCAGAGAAATCATGTCATCTTCGCGGCCATCCAACATTTTCATCAATTCATCTCTTAACATCTTCTCATCATCCCCCATTAAGCGAATTATATAAAGACGAAGGCCCGGAACACAAACCGCCATGTTCCGGGCCTTCATCAAGCTAACAGAATCAAAGCTACATCACTGAAACTTATTGTATCATGATTTGCTCAGAAAGATGTGGATTTGATAAGATTATTTGAAGTTTTTGATTTCAGATTGAACCTCAGCCAAGAAATCATCCATGCTGAAAGTAACCATTTCTTTCGAGCCATAACGGCGGACAGTTACGGTTCCGTTCAGTAATTCCTGATCGCCGATGACCAATTGGTAAGGGATTTTTTGAGTCTGGGAAGCACGGATTTTGTAACCCATCTTCTCGTTGCGATCATCGACTTCGACGCGCATACCCAACTGTTCCATTACGGCTTTCAGTTCAAATGCTTGATCGGCATGCAGATCAAGGTTGACAGGGATGATCGTTGCTTGGACAGGAGCCAACCATACCGGGAATGCGCCTTTGTACTCTTCAATCAGATACGCTACAAAACGCTCCATTGTGGAGATGACGCCACGGTGGATGACGACCGGACGGTGGTTGTTTTCGCCGTCTTCGCCGACATAAGTCAGGTCGAAGCGCTCAGGCAACAGGAAGTCCAATTGGATAGTGGACATCGTTTCTTCCAAGCCCATCGCTGTCTTGAACTGCACATCCAATTTAGGGCCGTAAAAAGCAGCTTCGCCGATGGCTTCGTAGTATTCCAAACCGAATTCGTCCATCGCTTCTTTCAGCATCGCTTCCGCGCGGTCCCACATAGCGTCGTCATCAAAGTACTTCACTTTGTCTTCCGGATCGCGGTAGCTCAGACGGAAACGGTAATCGCTGATCTGGAAATCTGCATAAACATCCATGACCAACTGCAACACACGTTTGAACTCGTCCTTGATCTGATCCGGACGGACAAATGCGTGAGCATCATTCAGAGTCATTTCACGCACGCGCTGCAGACCTGACAAAGCACCGCTCTTTTCGTAACGGTGCATCATGCCCAACTCAGCGATGCGGATCGGCAATTCGCGGTAGCTGTGGATGTCGTTCTTGTAGACCATCATGTGGTGCGGACAGTTCATCGGACGCAACACCAACATTTCGCCATCGCCCATATCCATCGGCGGGAACATATCCTCATGGTAGTGGTCCCAATGGCCGGAAGTTTTGTACAATTCCACGTTCGCCATGATCGGCGTGTAGACGTGCTGGTACCCCAGGCTCACTTCTTTGTCGACGATGTAACGCTCAAGCGTGCGACGGATCGTAGCGCCTTTAGGCAACCAGAAAGGCAAACCGGAACCGACTTCAGGGGAAATCATGAACAAGTCCAGTTCTTTGCCCAATTTGCGGTGATCGCGCTCTTTTGCTTCTTCGCGCATCTTGATGAATTCAGCCAAGGCTTTCTTGTCGAAGAAGGCTGTTCCGTAAACACGTTGCATCATTTTGTTGTTCGAGTTCCCTCTCCAATAGGCACCCGCCAACGACAACAACTTGAAGACTTGGATTTTGCCTGTTGCCGGCACGTGGACGCCGCGGCAAAGGTCCGTGAAGTCATCTTGCGTATAGACAGTGATGATATCACCTTCAGGCAATGCTGTGATCAATTCGACTTTGTATGGGTCATTAGCGAAGATTTCCAACGCTTCCGCACGACTGACTTCACGTCTGACGATCGGATAATTAGCCTTCACAATGTTCATCATTTCCGCTTCGACTTTCGACAAGTCCTCTTCGGCAAGCTGTACTTCCATATCGGTATCATAGTAGAACCCAGTTTCGATCGCTGGCCCGACTCCAAAATGGATTTCAGGGAACAGGCGCGTCAAGGCATGCGCCATCAAGTGGGCAGTCGAGTGACGCAGGACACCCAATCCGTCTGCGTGATCCGGTGTCACGATTTCAAGTGAACCATCCGTCTCCAATTGGCGTGTGAAGTCGACCAATTCCCCGTTGAATTTTCCGGCCAAAGCCTTTTTAGCCAGGCTGTTGCTGATGCTTTTTGCTACTTCTTCCACTGTTACGCCGGCTTCGAATACTTTTACGGCGCCATCAGGAAAAGTGATTTTGATTTCTGACATGCTGATTCCTCCAATTAATTAAGTTCTGTACCTTAGTGATACTGACAAAAAGGCAATAAAAAAAGCCCATTCCCAGCTTATGCCGGAAATGGGACGTGTCTACGTGGTTCCACCCAAATTCAAAGAGTGCGACAGGCATCCGCTTAAGATTCTGTCTCATCCTTACTTGAACGCGATAACGAGCGTACCGTTTCCCCCTACTGTAGTTTCAGGGAATCTCTCGAAAGGGGTCAATATATGATTGATTAGGATGTTTCACCAAGCCATCCCTCGCTAAAAATCAGATCATCCATCGGTGTCTTTCTCATCGATTTGTCTTTCGTTTCATCTGTAGTCCATTTAAACACAAAAAATAGTTGTTTTCAAGTTTAAAATAAGAAAAGCTGAACGGGTTAGCTTATCCCTTCGGAAATGAGATAAATCGTGCCTATTGCTCGAAACGGCGGTTTTTCCCAGTCATCGGAATCTCGCGCGATAAGAAGCGGATCCGCTCCATCAGACGTTTCGCCTTCATCGGCTCGTCATCGCCCCGGTTGCCCATGCGCAAATGCTCCTCCAACTGTTGCATCGTAAAGTTAGAACTGAAGAATGTCGGCAAGTCTTCTTGCATGCGGTACTGGAGGATGACACCGAGCACTTCATCGCGGATCCAGGTGGAATTGGCTTCTGCTCCGATATCATCCAACATCAGAATCTCCGCTTTCTTCACGGCATCAATCTTTTCGTTGACCGTATTGCTCTGGATCGCCTGCTTCATCTCCATCGTGAAGGTCGGGTAATGCATCAGTGTCGTCAGATGGCCGCCCATCGCCAATTCATGCGCAATCGCACCCAGAAGATAGGATTTCCCTACCCCGAATGGACCATAGAAATAAAGTGCTTGGTGATGCACTTTCGGATTCCCATTGAATGAATCAATAAAATTCAACGATTCCAGAATGGCCGGCATCCGCTCGTTTGATTGGACAAACCGATCCAATGTCGCCGTGCGGACATCCTTCGGCATCGACATCGAATGGACGCGACTCCGCAATTCCTTTTCTTTTTCCCTCGCCATCGTCTCATTGGTCGGTGTATAGACGACATCAATGTAACCGGCATTCAATACAAGATTCGGCTCATAACCGGGATTCTGTGATTCTTTCCCAACACGGATTTTCTCTTTTTCCTGCACATATTCGTGCAACTTGGAATAACTTCTCTCGACGATTTCCCGCGTCAGGCGCTCTTCGTGTTTCTGGAAGAAGGCCTGGACATCGGCATCCTTCATGATTGTGTCGATCATGCCTTTGTAGCGTTGGCTGATTTCGGGATTATTCATATATTTGTAAAATGCTCTTCCGATATGATCCATCACTCATCCCCTGCCTTTCCGCTACTTTTTAATTTTTTGATGCGCTCATTCAATTTTTGTTGCGCTTCCGGCGTCAGCGGTGTTTCCACAACCGATTTATGTTCCTCTTTAGCCCAATCCGGCAAGTTTTCCTTCTTGCGCGCCACCGTTTTCCCGTAATTCTTTGCGGTTGTCCGGCTGGCTGCCCGCTTCTCAGCTTTCGCTTTCATCTCGCCGGCGAATTGCTTCGCCTTCGCCAACGCTTTTTCGGGCGAATCGACACCGTCCTGCAGCCAATCGTTTGCGATGGCTTCCACATAGGCCTTGGAAAGATGCGGATTGTTGAGGATGACCAACACATAGTGCGTCAATACATTGAGCACACTCGGTTTGAAATCAGCCTTTTCCATCAGCGTACGCAGCAGTTGCGTCTCCGAAGCGGTCACGATGCCGCCTTTCTGCTTTTTGATGCTCGTCAAAAATTGATGCGGCGTCAATTGTTCGCACGCCTTGATGAACGAAATCTCTTCACTGGAAAAGCGTGCCTGAATCAATTTTTGTTCCCGGCCTTTTTCAGTATCTTTAGCCAATTGGATGCTCTGGGTGACTTTATCCTTAACTTCCAAACGGGTGCTGTGTCTCTGCTCATAGGCATCGGATACAATTTTTTTGAGCGCTTCTCCGTCTACTTTGCCCGATTCGATATCGGCGGCCTCCAGAATGAATTGAGCCATCTGCAGTTCGTCGCAACCATACAGCGTGTAGAGGATAGTGATTGTGTGCTCCAATTCCTTTGTGATGGAATCACGCTTGACGAATTGTTTGTTCAACAGCTGCCGGAAAAATGCGAAGTCAAACCCCTCATTCTCGATCACGGGCAGGCTTCCCGCGTTATCGCCCAACAACGAGTTGTCGTTCTGCCTCATCCGCGCTTGCTCCGTAAAGGCGCTTTCCGAGAAAGAAAAAACATCCAAAAAGGACTTGGTGATATTTTCCGCATTTTTTACGTCGCGGACTTGTCGGCTGAACCGTTGCTGCAAGTCGCGGTATTTCCGTTCGCCGACTTTTTCATACAACAGCAACCCCATCAGGTCATCACTGAAAAAAGCATGACTGGACAGCGGTTGCTGCAATTCGTATAGGTACTGCTTCTCTGGCTCATTTACGAGAAATGTCTTCAGTAAACCGATCCCTTCCAATTTCACCCGTGCTTGATAGAACTCCTGGATCCCGCTATTCGATAAAGCCAATAATTCGGTGTGAAGCAGATCTTTGCTCCAATAGCTCTCTTGCGGAATCTCCGCAAGCAGCGTCAAATAAAGACTGAATGCTTGTGGACCGATGATGGGCTGATACAATTGCGTCAGGATTTTGCGGTCCACATCGGAAATCAAGCTTGTCTGGCTTGCTCTGAAAGGATCCTTAGGGCTTATGTTTTGCCATGGATAGCTCATTATTCATTGTCTTCCTTTCCGGGGGCTGCCTCATGGGGAGGAGCATCGGATGGTTGGATGTCTGAAGATTCAGCAGCCGTTTGTTGGGCTTTTTTCTTCTCCATGTTCTTCAATTCATCAAGGAAGGTTTTCCGGTCCGAAAATTGGCGGTAAACACTTGCGAAACGGATGTAGGCGACGTCGTCTATTTTGGATAGCTTATCCATGACGAACTCTCCGATGACGATGCTGGATACTTCATTTTCTCCAAGCGCTCGGATTTCGGCTTCCACCTCATTGACGACAGTCTCCAGTTGTTCGAGGGCGATCGGCCGTTTTTCGCAGGAGCGGATCAATCCCCGCAACAACTTTTCACGGCTGAATTCTTCGCGTGCGCCATTTTTTTTGATGACAAGCAATGGCGTTTGCTCGATCCTTTCGAATGTAGTGAAACGGAAATGGCATTGTTCGCATTCGCGACGGCGGCGGATGGCTTTCCCGTCATCAGCCGGACGACTATCGACAACACGCGATCCGTGATAGTGACATTTTGGGCATTGCATCGGCTTTCCCCCTTTTCTTTCCTTTATTATCACTTCATTATAACATACTTGGGGCTCAAAAACCTTGAAAAGATGGTCTTTCCGGCGCCAACGCACTAGACTGAAAGACGGCCGTGCAGCCATTCGTTGACTTGTTTTTCGGTTTCTTCGATTGTCCCGGAATTGTCGATGACAAAGTCCGCCAGCTCTTTTTTCTTTTCGATCGAAAGCTGGCTTTGCATCCTCCGGGCGGCTTCCTCCGCATCCAAATGGTTGCGGCTCATTAGCCGTTGAAATTGCAGCGCTTCCGGAACGTAGACGACCATCACGGCATCGCAGCTGTCCTCATACCCGCCTTCGTACAGCAACGGGATATCCAGCACGATCAAATTGTGCCCTTCCGAAATATAACGCTCTTTTTCTGCCTGTATCCAATCATTGATGCGCTCCTTCAGTAACGCATCCAGTTCTTTACGCTTCTCCCTGTCCGAAAAGATCAGCGCTCCCAAGCGCTTGCGATCCAGTGTGCCATCCGGCAGCAGATAGGCTTCACCGAAATGTTCGATGATGTCCGCTAATCCCGGTGCACCCGGAAGAACGACAGCCCTTGCTCCCAAGTCCGCATCGACAACCGGTATGCCCGCAGACAAAAACAGCTTCGCTACAGTCGATTTCCCTGTAGCGATGCTTCCTGTAAGACCCAGTATATAACTCATGTTCTTCTACCTCGCCCCTTTGTACACAATGTCAGTGATGCCTGCTGTCTTCGAACGCGTCTTTGGCAGTTGTTGACAATGCGGGCAATAATGCGTTCCTCGCTGTGCTACCCTTATCTTTTCGATTGGATGGCCGCAGTTCGGACAAGGCTGTCCGGTCTGACCGTAAACGGCAAGAGAGACTTGGAATTTCCCGGCTTCCCCCAACGTGTTTTTGTAGGTCCGGATTGTCGACCCTCCGGCTTCCACTGATCTGCTGATCACATCAATGATGGCTTCGTGCAATCTTTTGGCTGCTGCCGGTCCGATTGTGTCGGCAGATTGCATAGGATGGATCCGGGCTTGGAAAAGTGACTCATCCGCATATATATTTCCGACGCCGGCAACAATGTTCTGGTCGAGGATGACCGCTTTGATTGCCCGATGCGACTTGGCAAGATCTTTTTTAAATTTACTCAATTTGAAGAAATCCGCGGTTGGTTCCGGCCCCATTTTTTTGAAAGGTTCATATTCATCCCGCTTTTCGATCGGCAACAACGTGAATTTACCGAACTTGCGCACATCAAGGTACCGCAATTGGCGTCCATCGGCGAGATAAAAAATGACGTGGGTATGCTTCTTGATCGGTTCACCGGATGCGCTGACCTCATACTTCCCCTCCATCCGCAGATGGGAAATCATCGCCCAGTGGTCCAATAAGAAGATCAGGTACTTGCCGCGGCGTTCGATGGTGTGGATCTGTTCCCCCCGCAGGACCGTCTTGAAACGCTCCGTGGAAAAAGGCGGCGTGATCATCCGATCCCAAAAGACAGCTACATCTATAATGATGGCTCCTCCGACAAGGTTGATGAGCCCCTTGCGGATGGTTTCTACTTCTGGCAATTCCGGCATAAGCAAACCCCCTTTCTTTTATCGGTTTGTTCCTTGTTTATTTCGCTTCATACCAGCTGTCTCCGAAGTTACTGTCCACTTTAAGCGGCACAGCCAAGGAGACGGCATGCTCCATGATTTCCGGGACCAATTTTTCCAATACTGGAATTTCTTCTTCCGGGCACTCGAAGATCAATTCATCGTGCACCTGCAACAGCATGTTTGCTTGAAGGCCTTTTTCCTTAAGGACTTTATCCATCCGGACCATCGCCACTTTGATGATATCGGCGGCAGTGCCTTGGATCGGCGAATTGATGGCCGTCCGTTCCGCAAAGGAGCGCAGGTTGAAGTTGCGGTTATGGATATCAGGTAGGTAGCGGCGTCTGTGGAATAACGTTTCGACATAACCGTTCTCCTTCGCCTCTTTGACGATGTCCTCCATAAATTGCTTCACGCCTGGATATTTTTCGAAATAACGGTCAATGAATTCCTGAGCGGCTTTTCGGGTGATGTTCAGGTTTTGGGACAAACCATAGTCGCTGATTCCGTAAACAACCCCAAAATTGACGGCCTTCGCTTGTCGGCGCAGGTTGGCGGTGACGTCTTCCGGATTCTCTATGCCAAACACGCGCATCGCGGTCGAGGTATGGATATCCTGCCCTTCCAGGAAGGCTTCCTGCAGATGTTCATCCCCGGAAATATGCGCCAATACACGCAATTCGATCTGTGAGTAGTCGGAAGCGAACAGCTTCCAGCCTGCTTGTTGAGGAACGAAGGCTTGTCTGATTTTCCGGCCTTCCTCCATCCGGATCGGGATGTTCTGCAGGTTCGGATCGACGGAACTCAAACGGCCGGTCTGCGTCAACGTCTGTTGATAACGGGTATGGATCTTGCCGGTTTCCGGTTTGATGAATTTCAGGAGTCCTTCCACGTAGGTCGATTGCAGTTTTGCCAACTGTCGGTAATTCAGGATGTGCTCCACTATCGGCGCTTGCGCTTGCAGTTTTTCCAGCACATCGACCGCTGTCGAATAGCCGGTTTTCGTCTTTTTGATGGCGGGCAAGCCCATCTTCTCGAACAGGATGACGCCCAGCTGCTTCGGTGAGTTGATGTTGAACTCTTCCCCCGCTTCGGCATAGATGGTCTTCTCGATTTCCAGCAAACGGCCGGCAAATTCCTCTTTCATGGTCAACAGACGCTGCGGTTCCACTTTGATCCCTTGGATTTCCATGTGCGCCAATACAAATGACAACGGCAGTTCCATTTCGTAATACAGATCTTTTTGCACATTGCTTTCCAGCTCCAGGTTCAATTGGGCAAACAGCGCTTGGATCGCTTTCACTTTGCGCGCCAAATGATCGTGCAGCACGGCGTCTTCGGGAACGGCCGTTTTAGCGCCTTTCCCGTAAATGGCCTCATCAAAGGAGACATCGTTGTAGCCATATTCCTGAGCGACTTGTGCAAGGTCTTTGCTGTTGTCCTTCGCATTCAGGATGTAGGAAGCCAACAGGATGTCAAAATCGATGCCAGCCAGCGCGATGCCGGCATAATGCAGCATGACCATCGTCCTTTTGCCGTCGTACACGATTTTATTGGCTTCGGCATTTTCAGCCCAATCCTTGAAGGATGGACTTGCTTTCACTGATTCCAATGAAGCTGTATAAATCTTTTCATCCGTACCCCAGCTGACCGCGAGGATTTTCCCGTCGTGGTAGTTGTCTTCAAGCATCTCCACATACAGTGCCATCCGCTCCGCAAAATGTTCGGGACGGATCTCGTTCAGGACTTCGAAGTGGATGTCCTCGAAGGATTCCGAGCGGTCTTCCGAAGCCACGCCCAGTCTGTCCAAGAAGCCATTGAAATCCATTTCGCGATAGAAATCGGTCAATTTGTCGATCTGTTTGCCTTCAACCGCAAGGTCATCGAGCTTCAATGTCACCGGCGAGTCCAGATCGATCGTAGCCAACGTTCTGCTCATGAATGCATTTTCTTTGTCATTGATGAGATTCTCTTTCATCTTGCTTTTCTTCAGTTCATCGACATGTTCGTAAAGGTTTTCGATGGAGCCATATTCGATAAGGAGCTTCAAAGCAGTCTTTTCGCCGACTTTGGTGACGCCCGGATAATTATCCGAAGAGTCCCCCATCAGACCTTTCATGTCGATGATCTGTTTCGGTTCGATGCCGTATTCTTCACGGATGACTTCCGGGGTGTAGGATTTCAATTCCGACACGCCTTTCACGGTGATGTCGACCCGGATATTATCTGTCGTCAGTTGGATCATATCTTTATCGCCTGAAATGATGACGACATCATAGCCGGCCTGATCGGCCATCCGCGAGTAGGTTCCGATGATGTCATCGGCTTCATAATTGACCAATTCATAGGTCTTGCCTCCGAAAGCATGGACCAATACGCTGAAATAGGGCCATTGTTCGGACAACTCCGACGGCATGCTGGCACGCCCGCCTTTGTAATCATCATAAAGGGCATTACGGAAAGTCGTTTTCCCTGAATCGAATGCCACCAACAGATGCGTAGGCTCTTCTGTCTGGAAGATGCGTTCCAATATATTATTGAAGGCGTAGAGCGCGTTCGTATGCAATCCGTTCTTGTTGCGGAACCCATCCAGATTCGGCAATCCGAAAAAGGATCTGAAAGCCACACTGCTGCCATCCACCAATAGTAATTTTTTCTTTTTATCAGTCATTTGGTTACATCCTAACTCTGCTTATTCTGAATCGTCTTCTGTCATGGATACGGAATCCGCTCCCGAATCGACAGCTTCCTCGACTTCAGTTCGCTCGTTCATGATCACGTTCTCTTGCTCATCAAAAATCAACTTGCGAGGCGTCTCTACAATCAATTCAGCATCCAATACACGTTCGTTTTCCATATTCGTTCCGACCACACTGATCGTCACTTGTTCACGGCGTTCATCCACGCGTTCCACTTCAAAATTGAACGTGATCGTGCTGTTGTGGTATATCGGTTCAATCACATTCAAAGAAACGTCCACAATATGTGAACCCGGACCCGGCAAATGTTTGGAAACGTTGCTCGTCAAAATCCCCACCAACAAAACGGTTGGCACAATCGGTTTATGGAACCGAGTCGTCTGCGAATAATCATGTTGAATATAGAGCGGGTTCCCGTCATTCGTCAACCCAAGATACAGCAAAATATCTTTGTCTTCGATGATTTCGGTGACAGTCAACGAATCCCCCTCTTGAATTTCATCAATCGATTTCCCAAGCTTTATATCTTTCAGACCCATTTTCACTTTTCCTTTCTTTGAACACATATATGTCTATCATATCAAAAACGCCGTTCCGATAAAAGCCGTTTAGCTGTTTGAAACCATTTAATGCAAAAAGCGATCCAAGCCGTTCCCTTGTTTGCATCAAAAAAGCCCAGGAAGCAATCCCTGGACTAATAGTGTGTGATGAATCCTGTGCTCAGAGTTTGAGCTCTAACGAGGTTCAGGACCAAGCAGCCCGGTTTTGGCTGAGTGGGCCTGAACAGCGTTAGGCACTCAAACGTCACAGTGCGACGTTTGAGGTCTTTGGCCTTCTAAGTACTGAGACCGTTGATGCACTTTTTACTAAGGATTCAGAAACGTTCTAAAATAGTGTGTGATGAAATTAATTTGTTGTCGGTATGCTGTGACTCAACAGTTCTTCATAAGCCAGTTCAAATTTCTGAACATCCCCAGCACCCATGAAGATGGCGACTGCATCATGGAACTGCAGCAACGGGGACATGTTGTTGACGTTCAATACCGTTGCGCCTTTTTCGATTTTATCGGCCAAATCGCCGATTGAAACCTGTCCGTTCTTTTCGCGGGCAGATCCGAAAATATCGCAAAGGAAGACCTGATCAGCCAATTCCAACGACTCAGCGAACTCACTAAGCAGAGCAACCGTACGCGTGAAGGTATGCGGTTGGAAAATCGCAATGATTTCCTTCGTAGGGTATTTCTGTCTGGCCGCATCGAGGGTGGCACGGATTTCGGATGGATGATGGGCATAATCATCAATGACGACCATATCCGAAATGTATTTCTCGCTGAAGCGACGTTTTACGCCTGAGAAAGTCTTCAGCTGCGCAGCGACCTTGTCATTATCCAAGCCTTCCAACCAGCAGAATGTGATGATAGCCAATGAGTTAAGGATGTTATGCGTGCCGAATGATGGGATTTCAAAATGACCATACATTGAGCCATTAATCTCCACATCGAACTGACTGCCGGTTGTGTCCTTCGTGACATTTTTGGCGACAACATCATTGTCTTCAGCAAAGCCATAAAATGTGACCGGATATTTGCCTTTCAATTCACGAACATAAGCATCTTCGCCGCAAGCGATGACACCTTTTTTCACTTGGGAAGCAAAAGAATCAAAAGCGCTGTAAACATCATTGATGTCTTTGTAGTAATCCGGGTGATCGAAATCGATGTTCGTGATGATGGCATAGTCCGGTGAATAAGCCAAGAAATGACGTCTGTATTCGCAAGCTTCCAATACGAAATACTTCGCATCTTCCCGACCGAAACCAGTGCCATCGCCGATCAGATAGCTTGTCGGCGCAATCCCGTCCAACACATGGGACAACAAACCGGTCGTGCTCGTCTTGCCATGTGAACCGGTAATGGCGACACTTGTATAGTTCTTGATCAAGTCGCCTATGAAATCATGGTAGCGGATGACCGTCAACCCGAGTTCTTTCGCTTTCGCGATTTCCTCATGGGAGTCAGGAAAAGCATTCCCTGCGATGACAGTCAAACCCGGTGTGATGTTTGCTTCGCTGAATGGCATGATTGTGATGCCAGCATCATCCAAACCTTTTTGTGTAAAGAAATAAGTTTCGACATCCGATCCTTGGACGCGATAGCCTTTTCCATGCAGGATCAATGCCAACGCACTCATCCCAGAACCTTTGATGCCGACAAAATGATAAATCGTTTCCGTTTCCATAATTACCTCCAAGTGAATAAGAAAGGTTAGTCTTTCGGCTACCTTCTGATGTTTGTGTCTCAAAACAGTCGTTTAGGACCCGATGACTTGCTGTCCATTTATTGAATCGGAACCAGTATAGCACGCACAGATTAAGAAAATACTTAAAATTATTTAAAATTTGAGGTCAAACATGTCAATAATTTCATTGCATCATTCTCCGCAGCCCACAAATCAACCTAATGTTACGATGCGATGACTAAAAATAAGAGTGGTTTACAGAATCGGCAGGCTCCTGAACGAATTTTCCGGCCACCTCATAAGAGCGTTCTTGCTCCATGATGCCCAACAGCGAGCGGTTCATTGCCCGTTTGGATTTGCCTTCCAACGGTTGCAACTCACTTCTTTCCTCGCTGTCTTCCTCCAGAGCCACATCGTCTTCAACAGGCGACCCAAGTTCGAAAATAAGCAGTTCTGAGCTGTTTTTCTTCAATAATGCTGCAATCGCGCGATAATCGATTTTCTTTTCTTTCAGGTTTTCCCAGCCTTTCAAAGGTTCCGGTACTTCTGTCAGTTGGAAAGGTCTTCTGCTTTTATAAGAAGCGAAAGGGTGCATTCCCAATTCCGTGCGGCGTTCCTTCTGCTTTTCGTCCTTCAGTCTTTTTTTCTCGACCGCAAAAACATCTTCAGCAGGCTTCACAGCTTGATCCCTGAAGGATACAAAAGCCTCCTTGTTGTGGCGGATATACGGGACCGTGTCCATCGGATGCAGCAAATCTTGCGAAATATAGGAGGACGGTTGTGCAGAATCGCCTTTTTCTTCCAGGATACCATGCCCTTCGTCCTCTTTTTTCAGGTAATTCGGAAAATCATACTTATTTGTTGCAGGATGACTTCCTTCCACCCCTGAACGATGGTCATGCCGAAAAAAACTTGGTCCATCATAGCGACTCATCCAGTCAACTCCTCTCTTATTTTGCTTCCGGTAATGCTATGCCCGGTCTCAATGGAATTCCTTTATTATAGTACTTCTTTTTCAGTAAAAATTCTATAGCGTTATTTGGAAAAAGCTGCGCCTATTGTATAGCTGTCATCCAAGACGAGGATGCCTTTTTTAGGGCTTGCGTTTTCCAGTTGCAATTCTTTGGCTGAACATATCATGCCATGGCTGGCTACGCCGCGCAATTCACCCGGCCAGATGATCAAACCGCTAGGCATGACAGCGCCCGGTTTGGCTACGACGACGCGTTGCCCTTTTTTGATGTTGGCTGCACCACAGACGATCTGCAGCACTGCTCCGTTGTCCACTTCCGTTTGCGTAACGGACAGATGGTCGGAGTCTTCATGCGGCACGCATTCCTTGACGTAGCCTACAACAAATTTAGGCGAGCGATCGACAACGACAGCGTCATTGAAGCCCGCAGCTTGGATCAAAGCATTCACTTTTGCCACTTCTTCATCGGATAACAGCACTTGTCCGTTTGCATCCAACGTAAGCGTCTCTGAAATCGAGAACAGATTGTAGCCCATCGTTTCATTTGTACGGTTGTTGAAAATGCGCGTCACATTCCCTTTTGATTCGCAGGATTGTTCTTGGCGGACAGCGATATCCCCTTTCGTCAACATTAATGTATCCCCGACTGCTTCACGATTATAAAAACTTAACCACATTTTGTATTTGCTCCTTTATGCTTCTTCATTTATTTTTCCCAAACGAAATAGTATCACAATTGTTCCAAAAAGGCTTCAATCTCTTTTTGCGTCTTCCGGTTGCGGGAAACGAAACGTCCCAGAAGTTCTCCTTTATCATAGGCGACAAAGCTCGGGATTCCGGAAATTTGCAAAACTTCCCCCAGCGAACTGAAATCATCGCGGTCTATTTCTACGAAACGAAAATCCGCGAACTTGCTTTCCACCTCGGGCATGAATGGGCGGATGTAATGGCAATCCGGGCACCAGCCGGTCATGAAGACGAATACCGTTTTCCCCGAATCGCGCAGTTCTTTGAATTGATCCAAATCTTTCAGTTTATCCATAATCCCATTCCTCCTTAGTTCATGTCCAAGATGGTTTCATAAGTGCTCTTGTCCAGTGTTTTGATGACTTGCGCGACCATTTCCTTAGCCGCAGCGTAGTCATCGATGTGGAACATCGTCTGATGCGTGTGGATGTAGCGGGCGCAGACGCCGATGACTGCGCTCGGCACCCCGTCGTTCATGACATGGGCGGCACCCGCATCCGTTCCGCCTTTGGAAACGAAATACTGATAAGGGATATCGTGCGTTTCCGCCGTATCCAACAAAAATTCGCGCATCCCTTTCAAGGTGATCATGCCTGGATCCTGGATCCGCAAAAGGAAACCTTCCCCCAGATGGCCGAACGTATCCTTGGTCGTCGTCAGATCGTCCGCAGCCGAGCAGTCCACCGCGAAGAACAGATCCGGCTTGAACTTGTGTACGGCCCCTTTTGTCCCCCGCAATCCGACTTCTTCCTGGACGTTGGCGCCGGCGATCAGTGTGTTCGGCAACTTTTCATTTTTCAATGCTTCCAGCGTTTCCAGAACGACCGTGTTCCCGTAGCGGTTGTCCCACGCTTTTGAAATGATCTTCTTCTTGTTGGCGGTCCAGATCGTTTCGACTTGGGGAACGATTGTATCTCCTGGACGGACTCCGAATGCCAGCGCCTCTTCTTTCGTATCGAAACCGGCGTCGAATAGGATATCCGTCACTTTGACTTTTGGGGCTTCACTTGCTCCCCGCAACAAGTGCGGCGGAACAGAAGAAGAGATCACAGGAATATCGCCTATGGACGTCTGCAGCGTATAGCGCTGTGCCGAAACGACATAGGCATTCCACCCTCCCAGCGGAACGACCCGGAACAGCCCGCGATCCGTGATGCCGGCTATCATAAAGCCCACTTCATCCATGTGCGCCGCCACCATGATGCGCGGTGCTGTTTTATCTTCATGCTCCCTGATTCCGAAAATACCGCCCAAGCCATCCGTTTCGATGCGATCCACCAGTGGCGCCATTCTCTCCTGCATATAGTTGCGGATATTGCGTTCGTTACCGCTTGTCCCTTGCAATTCCGTCAATTCTTTGATCATAGCAAATGTTTTATCTTCCATATTTGAATGGAGCAGGACACATCTTTAACCTTATGCCGCTCCCGGTCCCCCTTCATTGTCTGACTATCCTATCTATTATAGCGCAGCATCGTTGTCATAGCAACGATTCCATTCGTTCCGAAGCATTACCCCGACCAGGAAACGTTTCCTTTAAAGAGCCTGAAGCATGCGACATTTCCCTATTATTTTTTTCGTTTTATTGCTATACTGAGGGGAGAAAAAAGAAAGCGCATCACTTTGAGGAGGAACATAGGATGAACTTTTTAGAAAAATGCATGTGCAAAAAACACAAAGAAGAAATTTTGGGTGGTATTTTATTCGGAGCCGGACTCGTACTTGGCTCAGTCGTGACAGCCCTTTGCTATGAACAGAAACGGACCATAAACGGCGACAAAATCTTGGAAAACGTCAAAAAGATGTTCTTGGCTGAAGCTCCAATAGAGGGCTCATGGATTGAACTGCACCCTGTCCCGCTCAGTCGTTATTCTTCAAAAACGGATGTATATTACGGCGGAATCTCCCGTAAAGAAGAAGGCGTGTTGGTGCAATATGAATTCATCGCCGATGCTTATACAGGAACTATTTTGGATCTGTATAAATTGTAAAAAATCATAAAAAGCGAAGGGCCAAAGCTGCAATTGCTTTGGTCCTTCGCCTTTTTTGGTTCTATTTTTCTGAATCAGCCGTTGTTTTTTTCGGGAATGCTGCTTCGACACGGTAGATGCGGTCTCCTCTTGAAGAGAACTTCGCTTCGTATTCCGTCATGATGTTTCCTTCATAATCGCTCTTGTGCAGATCCAACCACACTTGCTTCAAAGTCATTCCGTATTGCGAGAAGCTCGCCAACGAATATTCGAATAAGCCTTGGTTATCCGTTTTGAAATGGATTTCCCCGCCGGATACTAGGATTTGCTCATAGTTCCGCAGGAAGTTTTTGTAGGTCAAGCGGCGTTTGTCGTGTTTGGACTTTGGCCACGGATCGGAAAAGTTCAGATAGACGCGATCCACTTCGCCTTCCGCAAAGAAATCCGCTACATTCTCTCCGTCCGTATTCAGCAACTGGACATTTTTCAAACCTGATTCGATCATCTTATCAAGCGTCATGACCGCCACGCTCGTCTGGCGTTCGATCCCGATATAATTCACTTCCGGATGCATGCGTGCCATCTCGACGATGAACTGGCCCTTGCCGGAGCCAATTTCCACATGGATCGGTTGCTCGTTGCCGAAGCGTTCCTGCCATTTCCCTTTCCAATCCGCTGGTTCCATCACTACATATTGGGTACTCTCAGCCAATTTTTCGGCAGCCCAAGGTTTATTTCTTACGCGCATAATTCTCCTCTTTCTTATCTGTCTTATCTGTTTTTTTTCGAAAAAAGAAATCCTTTCCGTTCGTGTAAACACGAAGAGGATTTCATAAGTAACTGTTTAGGCGATTCTGATACAGCTGTTTCAGCAACAGAATCAGTTGATTCATTTCCACATTGCGTTCCTGCGAATGACTCTTTTTGATCATGCAGAGGCACACCATCATGCTGTACCACTCCAATCGGCGTTCCATATTGTCATTCATCTGCAAGCCGTACTGCTCCAACCAGACTCCCCATTCTTCATAGGGAACGTATTGTACCAACAAGGTACTGATGTCCGAGAACGGATCGGCAATTTTGACCATTTCCCAATCCACCAGGTACAAGCGGTCTTCCTCATCCAACAGGAAATTTTTCCGATTCACGTCTCCGTGGCAGACCGTCTTTTGCGAGTCATCAATGCTGGCGATGCTGTTTTTCACATATTCAGTCGCCTGTTGCAGGACCGAATTGGATTTCAGATCATCCGGCAGATCCGCAACATACAAGTTGTAGAAATTGATTGGATTGAAGATTTCCCCTTTTACCTTCTGAAGCATCTTCAGGAGATTTTCGGAATGATGGATGCGATGCAGGATGTCACGCACGGTCTCCCCTTTCATCTCATCCGGATTCAATTCCCTGCCGTTGAGCCATTCTTGAGCTGTCAGGATATCCCCATTGCCGACCCGTTTGGTCCAAATCAATCGCGGTGTGATCCCCTCAACGGAAAGCGCAGCTAAGAAAGGTGAAGAGTTTCTTTTCAAAAAAACTCTTTCCTCGGCTCTAGTGCCCATATAAGCTTGTCCTGTGTCTCCTCCGATGGGATGTAGCCGCCACCCTGAGTCCATTTTATAATCCATCGAGCTCATTCCTTACTCTAATCTCTAGTTTTTCTATGCGTATGAAAAGAAGGAGCCGGGACGAAAGCCCCAGCTATCTTATTCTGCTCTTCTGTTCATATGCTACGTGTTCATTCGGCGACGCAGCACGTTTTGCTCTGAAAGCACCTCGACCATCACTCGCTTACATTATCATTTTAGATTTCTTTACATATTCAGTCAAGAATATTCCATGGGGGTTCGGAACTGAACCGATTTTAACCCGTGCATCAGTAATTTGCCGCTTCTCTTTTTTCCGTACGACCACCCATGTAAAATCGGCTGAACATCCAGACGAAGCCGGCGTTTAAGGCCACTGCAGCCAATCCCGTTTGCCAACCGTTGTTGATAAAGATGATTACCGCAAAAAGGAATCCTTCCACTCCCAAAAGGTAACCCAACAAACGCTTGAAGCCGGCAAATTTATCTGCATGCTGCGTCGGATAGAGCCGGTACAGCATATTTTCATTGAAATGAAAATACAGCGGCAACAGCTGGAATCCCGTCAAATAAAGGAACAGCAGACTGAGGCCTAATGAAAAGCCGGCTGACGGCGTGAACAAAAGCAACAACATCCCGATCGCCGACAAGCGGAAAAACAAACCGCTGTAATCCGTTCCGCGTAAAAATGCCCGCGCGTACAAATACTGATAGGAATTGCCTTTGCCTTCAATCCGACGCAGCAAGCCGTCGAAATATTTCCTTCTTTTTGCTTTGCTCTTCACTTGCGGAACATCCGTAAACAGATTGATGACTCTATTTATGCGAGCCTTTCGTTGTTCCTCCGAGGCGATCATCTGCTCCCATTGATAGAGAGGATAGCGCGCCTCATACGCCACTTGTACTTTTTTACGCAGAAACATAGTATACAGAATTACAAGTATCGGTGCAACCCATGGATGAAAAAATATCGCGACGCTGAAAGATAAAATCGCCGCGCAAGCCAAGTAGAGATCATTTTTCTGGCGAACTTTCCTGTCTCCTATCTTCAGGCCGAGTTCCTGCAGATCCAAATGGATAATTTTCAACAGAATCAAGGTGGCATAGATCGGCAGCAAATCACTTGCCCCGATTCTTCTCCCGGCAAAAAGCATCGGCATCGCCCCGGCTGCCAAAAAGAACAACAGGATCACCGGAAGAATCAGGCTGTATTTCTTAGCTTTGCCGAAATAGCTTCCCCATTCCTTTTCCTTAGCCAAAAGGAACACTTGATCGGCCGGCTCCAAAAAGGTCGCCAGCTTCCCGATAAAGATGCTACCGGAAAAAATAGCCACTATCAGAAGCTTTCCCCATAGGAAGCCCGGCGACACGGTTTTCACGAATTCGGAATATTGGTAAGCCAAAGCTCCCAGCAGAAAGAGGAGCACGAGGACAACATGATCATTGAAGATATATTTGCTGTAGCGACTGAATTTTTTCAAGTGCAGTTGCTGTCTTCTTTTCCAGATACTGTCCAAATTCATGGTTGCGCCACTTCTTTCGTCAAACTGATGTAAAGCTCATCGAGACTCGCTCCCGGCATACCCATTTCCCGCTGCAGGTCTGCCATCGTGCCCGTCACTTTGACCTCACCGTGGTGAAGCAGGACGAAATTGTCACATTCTTTTTCGGCAGAAGCCAGCACATGCGTGGACATCAAAATAGCTGCACCTTGCGCTTTTTTCTCCCTGACCATCTCCAGGAACGAATGGATGCCAAGCGGATCCAGACCCAGGAATGGTTCATCGATGACATATACCGGCACATCCAACATGAATGCACAGACGATCATCACTTTTTGTTTCATGCCTTTTGAAAAATAAGCCGGAAACCAGTCCAGCTTGTCCTCCAGCCGGAAATCCCGAATGTAGCGCATCGCCTTTTCCATCGCGACTGCTTCCGTGATTCCGTAGGCCATCGCCGTGATTTCCAAATGTTCCCTTAAAGTGAGCTCTTCATAGAGCACCGGCGTCTCGGGAATAAAGGCGAAGGACTGGCGATAACGCTCCGTGTCCTCGCGCAACGTCCGGTCATCGATCGCAATCTTTCCGCTGAAAGGCATCATCAGACCGATAATGTGTTTGATGGTCGTGCTCTTGCCTGCTCCGTTCAACCCGATCAATCCAGTCAGTTCACCGGATTTGACCTCAAAATTTATATTTTTTATGACAGGCAATTGCGTATAGCCGCCTGTGACATTCTCCAATAATAGTGACATTTAACCGTCCCTTTCGCATGCGTTTGTGCCTTATATTATAGCACAGCCTTGCCCCATCCCAAATATCTTGCTGACTGAAGCGTCAATTCGACCCCAGGATATCAAATAAAACGCAAATATGATAAAGTTAGGATATAGAGAAAAGTAGATTATGGACAGAAAGAGGTCAGGTACACATGACAGATTGTATTTTTTGCAAAATCGCGAACCACGAAATCCCGAGCAGCATTGTTTATGAAGATGATGTTGTCATTGCGTTCCTGGATTTATCACAAGTGACAAAGGGACATACGCTGCTGGTACCCAAGAAGCATGTCGCTGATATTTTTGAATATGATGAAGAATTGGCGAAAGAAGTCTTTTCGCGCATCCCTAAAATCGCGCGCGCAATCGAACGTTCCAGCGATGACATTTTGGGACTGAATATCCTGAACAATAACCGTTCCATAGCCTATCAGTCTGTTTTCCATTCGCATATCCACTTCTTGCCACGTTACGAAGATTCGGATTCGGATGGCTTCGGTTTGAAATGGAAGACGCACGAAGGAAAGTATTCGCAGGAAGAATTGGCAAAAGTAGTTGCATCCATCAAAGAGAGTCTGGAGGAATAAATATGCGTTCATTTATGGAAGGATTATTATTCGGTTCGGTAGTCGGGGGTCTGTTGGGATTGCTGAATACACCCCGCAGCGGAAAAGATAATCGCGAGAAAGCGAAAGCTTACCTTGAGGACAATACGCTTGCGGTCGAGGACCTCAACGAAAGCCTCCAAGGTTTGCGCAACGCCATCCAATCATTGACCAACGAAGGTTTGGCTTCCGTCACAGCAGTCACTGAGGACATGACAAAATCTGTTGAAAAATTCACTCAGCAAGCTCAACCCAGAATCAACCGCATCAACGATAAGCTCGCCGTGTTGACTGAAGATATGGAAAAAGTCGCTGCGAGCATGGAATCACAAATGCCTGCACCTAAAGATGCACCTACAGATGCGCCAACTTCATAACGGAAATAAAAATACGACGCTCCAAATGCAAACCGGACAAACGGTCATTTGGAGCGTCGTATTTTTCTGCGTATAGAACCTTTTGAGTACACTCAAGAACCCGCTACTCATTCTTGTTGTCAGCCTGCTTAATAAATTTCTGTATCGGCATTTCTGCGAAAGACTCCCTGAGCACCTGTTCTACTGTCGCAGCCGCTGCATCCAGTTTTGCCACACCAGTTTTCGTTAATGACGTATAGATGATGCGCCGATCCTGCTCGCAGACATTCCGTTCCAACGCTCCGCACCCCTTCGCCTCGAACTTGCTGACCAATCTCGATACTGCGCTTTGGCTCAAGCCGACCTTTTCCTCCAGATCCTGGAGCTTCAGTTTTTGATCCGGCTCCTGTGATAAGAAATATAGGACATAGAACTCTTTCAGAGAAAGGTTATGGTTCGTCTGCAAACTTTTTTCCAAGGCACTCTCGACTTTCAGATGAAAATTATTGATCTCCAGCCATTGGCAAAACGCAGAACTCATTTCACACTTCACAATGATCCCCCATTCCTTTCTTTTTATCAGCTTATGATACCAAAAATTGGCATTTTGAGCAATCCACCGCGACTGGGTGCAGATGATTTGCTTGCTGAATTCGGCTATGTTACCCTAAAAGTATGCGCACGCATATATATTTCAGATGGGAGTGTTCGATTTGGAAAACGAAATCAATAATATCACATTCAGCAACGGCGTAACCATCCCGCAGCTGGGACTGGGCGTCTTCAAGATGAAGGACGAAAAGGAATTGACGGAAGCGATCCGCGTTGCTTTGGAGGTGGGTTACCGTCATTTCGACACCGCGATGATTTACGAAAATGAGGCTACTTTAGGCCGGGCTTTGAAAGCAAGCAGCATCCCAAGGGAAGAGCTTTTCTTGACCTCAAAAGTTTGGAATTATGACCACGGCTACGAGGAAACCAAAGCGGCTTTCCAAGCCAGTCTGGACCGATTGGGCACGGATTATCTTGATCTTTACCTGATTCATTGGGCTTCCGCTAACTACATCGAGACTTGGAAAGCAATGGAAGAATTGTACACGGCAGGCAAAATCAAAGCCATTGGTGTCTCCAATTTCCAGATCCATCACCTCGAGGATCTGATGGCGCACACGGAAATCATCCCAATGATCAATCAGATCGAAACGCACCCTGCCTTTCCGCAGGATGAACTGCGGGCTTTCATGGCGCAACACGCAATCATCCATGAAGCTTGGGGTCCGCTTGGGCAAGGCAAAAATGACCTATTGACGCAACCGGTGCTCCTGGAGCTGGCAGAGAAGTACGGCAAGACAGCTGCCCAGATTGTTTTGCGGTGGCATATCGAACGCGGCATTGTCGTCATTCCGAAGTCTGTCACACCGAGCCGTATCCGAGAAAACCGCAATATCTTCGATTTCAGCCTCTCCACAGTGGATATGGACAAGATCGCGACCCTCAACACCGGCACAAGATACTCCGGGCATCCCGATGACCAGGAATTCCTGACCAGAACCTCAATCCGTCCGAGTTAAAAAAACAATCCAAAAAAGGAGCACACTGTCCCATACTCACGGATAGCGAGCTCCTCTTTTTGTTCTATGTTGCTTTTTTCCTCTGATTCCGGATTGGGCGGCAGATATGAAGTTTCTGAGAAGTTTGCTAGCGTTTTTAAGGAATATTTTCCATAATCAAGGCGTTTATGATATATTTATAGATGGTTATTCATGAGATAGATAAATAGAAATAGATTGGAAGTGCCACATTCATGAAAAAGAAATTAGCATTGACGTCCGTTGCTTTCCTGACGGCCATCACATTAGCAGGCTGCTCGACCGGCGAAACTGTCGCAACGACTCCAGCAGGCGATATCACAAAAGATGAATTATACGACGCAATGAAAGCATCAATCGGCGAAACCGTCTTGCAACGTCTGATTTTGATAGACGTATTGAACGATAAAATCGGAGACAATAAATTAGAAGCTGAAACAGAAGCTGAACTATTGACGACCATCGAACAATACGGCGGAGAAGAAACATTCAACTACATCTTGTCACAATCAGGATTCGCAAATAAACAAGAATACCAAGATGTATTGTATTTGAACAAACTGATTGAAGCAGCCGTAAGAGCTGAAACGACATTCACGGATGAAGAAGTCGAGGCCTATTATGAAGCATACCAACCGAAAATCAACGTACAGCATATCTTGGTTGCAGATGAAGCAACTGCTGTAGATCTGATCAACCAAATCAATGGCGGTGCTGATTTCGCTGAATTGGCTAAGGCCAACTCTACCGACACAGCAACTGCTGAAAACGGCGGAGAAACAGGATTGTTCGGAGCAGGCGAAATGGTCGCAGCCTTCGAAGAAGCTGCTTATGCGCTTGAAGTCGGAGAAGTGACACAAACACCAGTCGCTACCGAATACGGCTACCACATCATCAAAATGATCGAGAAGACAGAAAAAGGAACGTTGGAAGAAGAACGTGAAAACATCGAAACAGTGATGATGGACGAAAAACTTGCCGACAACGATTACTTGACTTCCGTCATGTCCACAATCGTCCAAGCAGCAAATGTTGAAATCAAGGACGAAGATTTGGCAGCAGCAATCGATCAATTCTTGCCTGCTAAAGAAACAAGCTCATCAGACGCAACATCTGAAGCAACAACTTCAGAAGCAGAATCAGCTACATCCGAATCTGCAACTGCTGAATCAGCAAACTAATCTCTACAATGTAAAACACGCAGGCTACCAGCTTTTGATTGCTGGTAGCCTGCGTGTTTTTTGTTGGCTAGTTTCTGAAATGCGGAGGTACTTGTGGATTGCCGGGTCTCCCCCGGCAAGGCGACAGTGATGTCGTCGACTGTTTGTCACCCCGGCACAGCCAAACAGCCGATGTACGAGCCATATCTTGACCGTTCAGCAAACTCAGCTATCCAAACGACCGACGCCCTGCCCTTATCTCGACGGTTTGACTCCACTCAAGCACCAATCAGCCGACATCTCACTCCCACCCGCTGGTACGCAAAAAGAACACAAGGCCGCTCGTTACTGATATGCTACCTCTATATAGGACATTGAATTATTTCAAGTCTTATATGGGGGTTTTTTCTATGTCTAAAAGAGCTATGAAATTATCTGTCGAAAACAGAGTCAACATTGTCGAGCAATATGTGAGAAATGAAATCGGTATATCAAGGGCAGCACAGAACGCTGGAGTATCTCAAGAGACCATTCGCAATTGGATTAGACTTTATGAGAACGGCGGTCCATCGGCCCTTTTACCGGTAAAGAAGAACAGTCATTACTCCAAGGAGTTAAAGTTGGCAGCCGTCACGGACTATCTGAACGGCCTGGGCAGCATGATTGAAATCGCCAAAAAATATGGTTTGCGGAGCAAAACGCCACTGCAGAACTGGCTAAAGGATTATAATACTCATAAAGACTTCAAAACAACCAGTGGAGGAAGTACTATGAGCAAAGGTCGGATAACAACCATAGATGAGCGTTTAAAAATTGTGTTGGACTGTTTAGAGAATGGAAAAGATTATGGTGCTATGGCTATAAAATATCAAGTCTCCTATCAAAACGTCTATCAATGGGTAAAGAGATATGCGGAATTGGGAGAAGCAGGGTTGGAAGACCGCCGTGGGCGCAGGAAAGGGACAATGCCCAGCCGGACTCCCGAGGAATTACTTCAAGACGAATTAGCACGTTTAAAACGCGAAAATCAACGTCTAAAAATGGAACTTGATGTAACAAAAAAATTCCAAGAATTAGAAAGGAGGAATCGTTGAGCGAAATAAGAAAACAAGCTGAGTACGAAACCATCAAGCAATTCCATACAGAAAAAGGTTATCCGGTGCAAGTTATGTGCGAAATCTTACATGTGACACGCTCCGCTTATTACCGCTGGCTTGAGCAACCACAAAGTCCAAGGGAAATTCGCAACAACCAAATCGCTGAAGTGGCAAAACAGATCCATGAAGAACATGACGATATGGGTCATCGTCGGATACGCGATGAGTTGGAATATACCCATGGCATGATCATCAGTGACAACCGCGCCCTTCGGTTATGCCGTAGTCAACAAATCCAATCCCGAATCAAACATCGTGCGAATAGCATCACCAAAGGTGCACAGAATCCGTATCATATCGCCGAAAATCGCCTCAACCGGAACTTTCGTGCAGACGCACCAAATGAAAAATGGTTGACCGATGTGACCGAATTCAAGTATTACGAAGGACCGGCAATCAAGAAAGTATATTTGAGTGCCATTTTGGATCTTTATGACCGTCGAATTGTCGCATACATAATCAGTGATCAAAACGATATGCCGCTAGTCCTCCAGACTTTTGATGCAGCCATACAAAATGAGCCAGAAGCTCAGCCGTTGTTCCACAGTGACCGCGGATTTCAATATACAAGTAAGCAATTCTGTGCGCGTTTAAGCGAGGCTGGTATGATACAAAGCATGTCCCGTGTCGCTCGTTGTATTGACAATGGCCCTATGGAAGGGTTTTGGGCGCTCATCAAGCGTGAAAAATATTACCGTCGCAAATTTACGAGTCGTTCCTCTTTGATTGATATGATTCACAACTATATGGAATATTACAATAATAGACGCATTCAAAGAAAGCTGCATATCATGACTCCGATGGAGTTCCATGACCAGTATTTCGAGGCAGCCTAATGACCCCTCACGTTTTGTGAGGGGAGCGGGTTGTGCTTCGCTCATAAAACGTGTGGGCCGCCAAGCGTAAGCGCGGCAGATATATATATGCAAAAAAACTGCCCCCACATTACGGGGAGCAGTCTGTAAAACTGTTTAAATATTTTACTGTCCTATTGACGGGTGGCATACCATACCGCGAGCGGCCTTGTGTTCTTTTTGTTATTGCCCTTCTTCAGTAGGTTGGGTAAAAACGGGCTTATAGAAGCTGCGGTTCTCCAACCCGAAAATACGCTCGCTGAACGTTCCCGGTGTCGTGCGCAATAAAGCAGTGTCGATCATATTGATGGAAGCATCCAAATTATCAAGGTGATGGATGATTTCGGCTTCCAAAAGATGCGGCGTCACCGGTGAACCGAATTCTTGTTTGCCGTGATGCGCCAGAACAATGTGTTTCAACAAGATGACTTCTTCGCTATCCTCATCGATGTTCAGGGACAGACAAGCTTTGGTGATTTCTTCGTCAATCAGGACGATGTGGCCGATCAGATTCCCTTTCAAGGTGTACTCTGTCGACATGCTGCCGCTCAACTCAATCGTTTTTCCGATGTCGTGGAGAATCACTCCTCCGTAGAGCAACGACTTATTGACTGTAGGATAATGTTGGATGACCGTTTTCGCCATCCGCAAGATCGATACCGTATGGAAACCCAGTCCGCCTACGATAGCATGATGGTGACGCTTTGCAGCAGGATACTCGAAAAATTCCCGTTGATATTTTTTGAGTATATGGCGGACAATCCGATTGATTGGTGCGCTCGTGATCTCAAACAAGATTTGGCTGACTTCCTCAACCATTTCTTCAGATTTCAAGGGCGCACGCTCCATATAGAGTTCCGGTCGGCTTGGTTCACCGTCGCGGGCGAGCCTTAGTTTTGTGATGCGCAGTTGGGGATTATTCTGATACATTTCCCTTTTGCCTGTTACCGCAACGACTTGGCCAGCCTGGAATTGCTGGATATCCTCCTCTTTTGCATCCCAATACTTCCCGTCGATCTGACCGCTGCGGTCCTGAAAAGTAAAGGCGATGAATTTCTTGCCATTTTTTGCCAGACGGATATCCGCACTTTTGATCAGCACATAAATTTCAAAATTATCATCTATTTCGTGTTCATATATTTTTTTGGCCACGCCTACCAGCCCCTTTCACTCCTATTTTAACATGTATACTTGTTTCTGTGAAAATCGTTGAACGCAAGCGTCATCAAACGTGAAAAAGAGCACCTGCACATCTTCACTCAGCTCTTCAAGCAATGTGAACATGATATTTTTCCTATCATCATCGAAGTTCACAAAACCATCATCGATCAAGATTGGCATACTGACGATATCGGCAGTGTTCTTCACAAACGCAAGCCGTAATGCAATGTACAGTTGTTCCACCGTTCCCTGAGACAATTCATTTGGTAAGAAGGTTGTTCCGTCCTTACGTTGCACCTTCATGCCGTTCTTTTGAAACGCAATTCCGGTGTATGCACCTTCTGTCAAACGACTGAAGAAGGCTATCGTATCATCAAGCATCAGTGGCAAGCGATCCTCTTTCCCGTACCTTAATGCCCCTTCAATCCATTCTCCGGCTGTAACAAAGCCAGCCCACTCGACGGCAAGGTCCCTCAGCTCGGTCTCGGCCAAGGCGAACTCCTGCAGCAAGGCGCTATAAGTCCCGCCTTCTTCCAATTGTTCCAGCTGATGCTTCAGTTCCACTTCCGTTCTTTGCAGTGTTGACAGCTCGGCCTTCAACCGCTGTATTTCCAGTTCATTTTTTTCGTAAAGGACTGTGCTCTTCTTGGCATCGCCGTAACGATCCAAGAGTTGCTCGCGCCCATTGACCTGCCCATCCAGAAATTCTTTGCGCTTGAGGTTTTGCTCCTGCTTTTCCTTCAGAGCCAACAACTGGTAGAATTCCGCTTCCGTTTTTGCATTTGCCTGATCCAATAGCCGCTGTCTCTGTTGATGGGACTCGGCAAGATCGCGTTGGATTTGTTCCACTTCTTGCTTCAGTTCATTGATTTTATCCTGAACATTTGAAGCCATATTTTCTTCCAAAATGACAGCATTCTGTATCGCGGAGAAGCGTGCGACCATTTCGGTGACTGTCAGATGTTCAAAATGGAGGCGGCTGCGGATGAACGTAGTCTGCTCATTCCAATTATCCACAGCAAGATTAAGCTCGCGCATTTCGTCTTCCTGTTTGATGATCAGGGCGGCTCGCTCAGCCAACACGGCACCAGGGTCCAGCTGTAAGAGTTCCTTTGCCGTCATGCGCGCAGGATAGCCTTTCTTATGCAGGAAAGTGGTCAATTCGGTTTGGAGCATCTTTCCGCGCTCTTCTGTTTCTTCCCGGCTGTTTAAAAGCTCAAAAAACTTATCCTGTAACTCTTCGAGGTCTCTCGTTACGGCCTGGATTCTTTCCCGGACAGCAGTCTGCTTCAGAAATTGCTCCATCGCATTTTCAGGAGAGCCTTCTGAAAATGCATCTTCGCTCTTTGATGTCTGAGGCTTTCTTACTATCAGGAGCGCACCACCTACAGCAAGCAAAGCGGCCAACATCCAAGCAATTACCCTGAAGTCCGCCAGAACAAAAGACAGGACCACAAATGCAGCTGCAATCGTCAATAACGTCACACCAATCGGATTTCTTTTCGCTGGAGCGGGCGCAGGTGTTCTTTGGCTTGGCTGTTGGACATCGCTTTGCAGCGCCGCATACGCATCATCTGCAACCTTCTCGTGTTGGAGACGCGTCGCTTCTTTCTGGAGCGTTTCCAGCTGTTCTTCATGGAAACCGATGTTGTGGTCCAATCGCAACAGCTGTTCTTCGATCTGTCGGATGTCTTGCGCAAACTGCTGAAGCTGAGAGCGTTCTTCTTCCTTCAGCGGTTCCGGTGCAGAAAGGGCTAGATTCAACCCAAAGGCCATTTTTTGTTTGGCCAAATCAGCTTTATAGTTGCTGATCTCATTTTCCAGATAAGTGATTTTATTCAGATCCGCTTGCGTTTTGGCGGCACTATGCTGCAAAGCTGCAAACTCCGGTTGATGTACTTTGTACCATTCCACATTGTCATATTCGCCCAACTGTTTATGCAACTGAGACAATCGCTCCTGAAGTTGCGTTTGTGCCTGGATCGAACCGGCCATTTTTTCCTGTTGGTTCTGCCACTGATAACGGGCATCTTCCGGCACTTCACTGTAGTCGACTGCCGTGATTTCCCTATTCAGTCGTTTCCACTCATGATAACTGTCCGCCAAACGTAAACTTTCTGCGATGGCGGTTTGTTCCTGCTCCAGTTCCTGTTGACGGGATAATAATTCGGCCTGCTGTTTTTGGCTGTCCGATAAATCGAGCAGCGAGGTTTCATAGGTCGCATTTTTTGCTTTTGCTTGCTGAAGCTTCCTTTGCAGTTTTTCAGCAGCCTGTATCTTCTTGTTCAATGGTGGGACACTGCCAGTCGGTTTGAAGCGTTTCGCGGCTTCGTCACGGTATTCTTTGGCTAATTGAAGCAAGCGTTCGCTTCCGCTGGTGCCGATGCTCAAAAGATAATGATTGAGATCCTCTTTTTGGGTTTTTTTCAAGGAAAGCAAGCTGTCTATTTTGAAGGTATACAAGGACTCGAAAGTCTCCCTGTCCATCCCCAGCAGGAATCGCCCGAGATTTTTGGTCGTCTGCTGGACACCATCCGGTAGCGTGACTAGCGCTTGTCCCTTATTGCGGTCTTTCACCCGTTCAACGATGACATCTCCGAACCGCGTGTCCTCCAGAAACAAGCGGCCGCCGTATGCTTGTGCTTGTTTCGGAACGTACAGATTCTGATCTTTCTTGCGGGCACTCGGAAACCCAAAAAGGATACTGTTGATGAAGGAGGACAGCGTGCTTTTGCCGGCTTCATTTTTGCCGTGGAAAACCTGCAGATCCTGCACATCATCAAAAGTTCGGTTCACCCATTTTCCGTAGCCATATATTTCAATCTTCCGTATCTTCACTGTCTTCCTCCTCAAACGCGACCGCCTGCACCAATCTGGTCTTTGCTGCGGCCAGCACTTCCTCTTTGAAGCTTCGATCTTTTTTTAAATCAGGGAATGTGGTCCGGATAAGCGGATGTTGGAAAAAGTTATCCAGCTGTTGATAGAATACGTCATCGCCACTGATTTCCGTCCAACTTTTCGAAAAACTTTCCTTCATTACCTGATCAAAAGAAAACAGTTCCTTTTCCGTATCCACCGCAATTTTCAACTGATAAAGGTAGATGAAAGGCTGTTCCAACCGTTGTTTGACACCTTCCAGTATCTCTTCATCCTCAATCTTTTTGATGACCTCTGGATGAAGCTCGTGTATATCCGTGAACAGCAACGACAACAACACACTCGATTCTCTCGTAGAGCGATGCTGTTCCATTCTTTCCTCGACGCGCGAAAAAACATCATTGAGGTTTTTGCACCCAAGCAACGACAATGTTTCTTTTTCCCAAACAATCGGTGCTGTCGGGAGAAAAACCAATGCAGGAGCCATGCCTTTGCGGAGCGTCACCAAATACGCGCCTTTCGCTTCGGTCTCGTTCGGATTGCGTCCTTGCGTATTGCCGCAATAGACGACAGGAGGAAATGTCTGCAGTTGCTGTCTTTTGTGGATATGTCCCAAAGCCCAATAATCATAGTTCTTTGCGTTCAATTCACCCAAAGAAAACGGCGCATAGACGCCTTCGGAAGAGTTCAACCCTTCCAGATAACCATGCAGCATCCCAATATGGTAATCCACGCTGTGATTCCGGGTCGGATAATCGACGATCATCCGTTCTTCGACCCATCTGGAAGGATAACTGAAGCCGGTGATGGCCACCCGTTCCCCTGCTTTCGTGGTCAACATTTCAGTCGTCACTTCTTTTTCGAAGACTGTAACGTTTTCGGGAAGCTGTAGTTTGAGTGCTTCCCTTCCGAGAAAATCGTGATTCCCATGCGACAAATAAACCGGGATACCAGCACGATCCAGCCGACCCAGTTCATCCCTCAGAAAGGCTTGTGCCTTCACGCTCTGATTCTCTTCATCGTAGATATCCCCGCTGATCAGAAAAAAATCCACTTGGGCCGCGACGGCTTGCGTCACCAATTCCCGAAAGGAATCAAAAGTGGACTGGTAAATGGCATCAAAAAGTTGCGGTTCCAGCTGTTTTACCCCCTTAAAAGGGCTATCCAGATGGAGATCCGCTGTATGGATAAATGTAATCACAAGCTGTCCTTCTTTCCGCATTTTATGCTAAATCTGATAAAGAAGATAAAATCCTTTTGGAAAATATATACAAAATAAAAAAAGCTGCGCCATTTCCTCCAAATATCGGATGAAGAACGTTGGAAGGCATTGATAGGCAATGCGTTGAATCCTGTCCTTATCTATCATCCGGCCATTCTTTCGGAAATGGTCACAGCTTATCTTCAAAAATTAAGGTTTAATCTTGTGCAGGCGCGTATAATTCTTGCAACGGTTTTGTGATGATGGCATTGACTTCTTCCATCAATTGGCTCAACTGTTGTTCTTTAGCCATCAAAGATTGGATAACTTCGTTGCCGGATGCTCTCTCAGCGATTGCTTGAGCAGAAGCCACATCATCATCAGTGATCGCTTCACCTGTCATTTGTTTTTGTTGCAACCCGATTTGCACATTACGGAACTCCTCAAACAATTCAAAAGCCACTTTATCTTCTCTCATTGCAGCGTAAGCTGAAGACAACTCAGTAAAAACAGAAGCCTCACGCAGATTTTTTTCCAACTCATAAGCCGTATCATAAATATTACTCATTATCCCATTCCTTCCATTCGCATATTACATAAACTATAACATTATCCGAACAATAAAGCCATCAAAAAACACGAAAATACGTTCTTATTAGAGCGTGAGGAATCCCCGGCAGAAATCGAGCACTAAGAGGACTAACACAAAGCGGACGCTCTTTGTCCGTGTGTGGTAGTCAGCTTAGGCACAGATTTCTGGGATTCAGAACGCGTTTAGAAAGAGCGTGAGGAATCCCCGGCAGAAATCGAGCACTAAAAAAAGACAAGCCATCACAGCTTGCCTTTCCTTAAATCATTTCTTATTGACCGAAAGCATCGTTGGCCCAGTCGAACAGTTTTTGCGAACCCTCGCCGATGCTTTGACCGAACGAACCCATTTCGTTCATGAACTCATCCAGACCGGTCTTGAATCTACCAACGATGTCATTGTCATAGGTTTCTTCAGCAGCAGCGACCGCAAATTCTGTCTGCGGACTGATCGACAACAACGCGCCCATCTCGGCACTGTACAAATTCGCCATCGTCTTTCCGGCATTATTAAGATTGTGGGTTTCATTGGTTTCGTCATACCCCAACCAAGTGGCGACGACTAAATCCGGGGTATATCCCACCATCCATTGCGACTTGATGTAACCTGTTTCCCGATCAAGCTCCGTCGTTCCGGTTTTGCCAGCGATCACCATGCCGTTCGATGGTTGTGCCGATGCACCGGTACCACCCTCAGCGTAGACGCCCATCAGCATGCTCGTCATTTCCTCCGCGACTGCGGCGGTCGTGACACGGTTCGTTTCCGGATTCGTATTATCCACGATTACAGCGCCGGTCGCATCAACAATCTTCGTGATGAAGCGCGCTTCCGTGCGCACTCCTTCATTCACGAATGTCGTATAGGCACTGGCCAACTGCACTGGCGAGACGCCGGTGCTCATACCCCCGAGCGCGATTGCACCCAGATTTTCATCGGCTTCACCGATGGGGATACCGAAATCCTCCAACTTGGAAATTCCTTTTTGGATGCCCAGTTTATCCAACAGCCATACCGCAGACGTGTTCTTACTCTCAGCAAGCGCTTGGTACATCGGCAAAGTGTCATACAGACTGTTCTGGTCATAGTTCCAAACAGAATAATCGTCATCGCCGTAAGTCAAGGAATCATCATCCATCACTTCCGCATCCACTTCATAGCCAGCCTCAAGAGCCGGCGTATAGACGGACAATGGTTTGATTGTCGATCCCGGCGCCATAGGCATCTGGGTTGCGCGGTTATAGCTCCTGAAACCTTGATATACTGTTGATCCGATGACTGCAAGCACATCCCCGGTTGCCGGCTCCAGGGCTACAGAAGCACTTTGTAAAGGAATTTCGTCTTCCGCAGTCGCCAGATAGGCATTCGCATAGGCGGTATCCATCTGATTCTGATAATCCTGATCCAAGCCGGTGTAAATTTTGTAGCCCCGGTTCAGCAGGTCCTCTTCATCCAGGCCATAAGTATTGACGGCCTCGTCAATGACCGCGTCGAAATAGTAGGGATAGTTGTAACTGCTGTTTGCATAATAGGTACCCACCACATTGATATCTTCAGCCATTGCCGCATCAGCGGTGGCTTGATCGACAAATGCATTATCTGCCAAAAGCTGCAGCACCGTGTTCCTTCTGGCAATGCTCGCATCATAATCATCAATCGGGTTGTAATAGCTTGGTGACTTCAGGATTCCGGCCAGAACAGCCGCTTGCGCTAAACTGACTTCGCTTGCTGATATTCCAAAGTATTTCTGTGAAGCATCCTCGACACCCCACACCCCGGAACCGAAGTAGGCGTTGTTCAGGTACATCTCAAGAATTTCGTCCTTCGTATATTTGCTTTCGATTTCGAAAGCCAGAAACAGTTCTTTGGCTTTCCGGATCAGAGTCTGATCCAACGTCAGGTAGGCATTTTTGGCCAGCTGTTGGGTAAGCGTCGAACCCCCACCGACGATATTCCCACCATTCAGCACGAAGCCGACAGCGGCACGGCCGATTCCGATCGGATCAACTCCAGTATGCGTATAGAAACGCTTGTCTTCAGTCGACACGACCGCAGTCTGAATGTTCGTCGAAATCTGGTCGATTGTCACGAACGTTCCTTTTTGCGAATAGAGTTCTCCGGCTTCATTGCCGTAGCGATCATAGATGACCGTTGTCTGTTCCAATCCGGCCTTCAGGTTTTCGACATTGGCTGTCTTTGCCAAGAAAACAAGGTAGGTGCTGCTGATCAATGTCCCGATCAACAAGAACAATAAGATAAATTTGTTGATCCGATATTTGCGCCAAAGGTTTTTGCGTTTCTCGTTGAAACGGACCCACCCGGCTTTAAATATTTCCTTAAATGATTTATTTTGCATTTTTTCATCCTTCTTCATTTTCTACATCCCCCCGGCTTGCTGAATGCCTTTGCGGTGCGCGTGGCAGTGGAGACACATCATAAGCTTTTCACATGAAAGCACATTGCGATAACAGGATTCCGTATCATATTAACAGGAATCGCTCAAATAAGAAACCCGACTTAAGTCGCAGAAGTGCGCTCGTGTTGCAATTTCTCTATTTTGATTTATAATTTTAGCATAAGTATCGTTTTGAAATAACCGAATTTTGCTTAAATAATTATTAAGGTAGGTGGCACCAGTGGGACAGAACGCATCAGATGACAATCATCTGTAGACCAAAAGAATTTTCGAAAACGCGTATTTTCAGGGATTCTTTTGGTCGCTTTCATTTGTTTCAGCGTGAAACCAGAGATCTCGTGAAGAAATTTCCTATTCAGGATCATTATTTCACAGGAGGTGAAGTCTGCTGTCCTTAACGGATGCAGGCAATCAATTATGTCAATCACAACAGGCTTACTATTATTTTTCCTCATCCTCTTCATCGCTTCATTTTTCGTTATGTCCGAATATGTGCTCGTTAGGATACGTCCTTCCCGGCTGGATTTCCTTGTTGAAGAAGGAAACCCGCAAGCAAAATTATTGAAAAATATGACCGTGAAACTGGACAGCTATCTTTCAGCGACGCAACTGGGGGTTACGATAACTTCCCTTGCTCTTGGTTGGTTAGGGGATCCTACCTTTAAACGCCTGTTCGATACGCTTTTCGGCAACCTGCCGATTCCTGATGCAATCGCGACTATCCTGTCCTTTGTAGTTTCCTTCGCTGTTTTGACTTCCATCCAAGTCATCATCGGTGAACTCGTTCCAAAAAATGTAGCCTTGAGCCGCACAGAGAAAATGGGGCTGCGCATCGCAAGACCTTTGAATATTTGGTACCGTGTGATGTTTCCCTTGATTTTTGTGCTGAACAAAACCGCCAATGGCATTTCAAAAGCGATCGGGATGAAAACGATTGGCGAATCTGACGACAATGTATCCGAAGAAGAACTCCGCCTGATCATGAGCCAAAGTTTGAAGAGCGGCGAAATCAACCGCGAAGAATACCAATTCGTGGAAAATGTCTTCAACTTCGATGAGCGGATGGCGCGCGAAATTATGGTTCCGCGGACGGAAATAGTAGCGGTGGACTTCAACATGTCGCTTAGCGATATCGCAAATGTCGTCCAGCAAGAAAAATATACCCGCTATCCCGTCATGCGCGAAGATAAAGACTCGATTGTAGGCGTCATCAACACGAAAGAAGTCTTCGCTGCATTTGTCGAAGCTGTCCAAAACAAGGACGAAAGCAAATTCACCGTCACCGATTTTGTTCGTCCGGTCATCACGGTCATCGAAACGATTCCGATCAAGGAACTTTTGGTCAAAATGCAGAAGGAACACAATCAAGTCGCCATTTTGATTGATGAATACGGCGGCACAAGCGGCCTCGTTTCGATGGAAGACATCGTGGAAGAAATCGTCGGCGATATCAGCGATGATTTCGAGACGAAAGATCAACCTGAATTCATCATGCTTGGCGAAAACCATTACCGCATCAGTGCCCGCATGTTGATTGACGATGTCAACGATCTGTTCGGCTTGGACATCGACAACGAAAATGTGGATACGATGGGCGGCTGGCTGCTGGACCAGAAGTATGACGTCAAGGAAGGCGAAGAAGTCGCATACCACGGCTACCGCTTCAAGGCCATCCAAAAAGAGAAAAACTCGATCCTCGTCATCGATATCTTCACGACAAGGAAGCTGAAAAATCATATCGAATCTGCCGATTCCGAAGAAAAAGAAGAACCCGAAGTAACCGAATAAAAAACAGAAAAGCGGAACGGGTTCGTTCAGCCCTTGTAAAGGAAACACTGTGACCTAAACGGTCAAGTGTGTCATGCCTCTAAGGGATGAATCCCTAAAAGTCCCATGCAACTGAGCATCGTAGAGCGCAATATGCTGAGAGACTTCCTGCGTCAGCAGGTTAGTCGCACAGTATCCTTGGCTCACAGAGACACGGGGTTCCTCTATCCTTTCCGAAGGGCTTACCCGTGAAGCTGGCCATCAGGTTTGATTGCACAAAACATTTTGCAAATTTGTGAAACACCTGCGGTGACGCACTTTTGAATTCAAAATATTCTATACTTTCCTAGTTATACGAAAAAGACTTTGCGATAGGCCTATAAACGCCTGCCGCAAAGTCTTTTTTGATGAGATTTCTTAATGAAGATGCCCCGTATCCAACTCCGGACGCCCTTTGAAAAAAGGCAGCACAGTCTTCGCGATCACCGGCAGTTTGCCGACTGCATCACTTTCGATGGTCCATACCAACAACGGCTCATGTAGGCTCAAACGCAAGATGAACCAGCCTTCCCCATACTGTCCGCTCAGGTTTACGCGCACGCCCTCAAGGTGATCCGCAACCAATGCCATGTCCTCGGTCGCAGCGATGAAAGCCGCAAAATCCTTGATGATGGCATTGCCCACTTCAAAAATGGGTTCTTCGATGATCGTAAAGCGGTATTCCATCGTTTCCGTCGGTTGTCCCAACGTGGCGATCAGATCCCCCAAACGCTTGCCTTCCGTTGACAGCTGCGCATCCGCAATCAGCAGTTTTGCGATCAGGTAGGCACCATCATCCAGAAAATAGTTTTCCTTCAGCGCCGCATGTCCGCTCGTTTCGATAGCCAAGACCGCATTGATACCTGCCTCATTCAATTCGATGCCGCGGTTGATGACATTCCGGTAACCGGTCAGATAACGGTCCTGCACCCCGCCAAGTCCCGTGATGAACGTCTCCAAGTGGGCGGAAGTCGCCGAATTCGTGACGATGGTCGCGCCTGGGTCTTCAGTCAATAGCACCGCCGAAATCAATGCAATCAGATTGTTGCGGTTGAACGCTTTTCCGTCGCTGTCGACGATCGCGGAACGGTCCACATCCGTGTCGAAGATGATTCCAAGATCGGCCTTGTTCGCGATGACCGCATCCTGGATGCTCTTCATTGCTGCCTTGTTGTCCGGATTTGGGACGTGATTCGGGAAAGTGCCGTCCGGATCCAAGAATTGGCTGCCGGAAGTGTTGGCTCCCAAAGCCTGCAGCACCTGTTCCACAAAGAATCCGCCCGCTCCGTTGCCGGCATCCACGATGATGTGGCGTCCGGTCAAAGGCTTTTCAAGGTTTTCCGTTGAAGCAATCCCTTTGCGGATCTTTTCCTGGAGATCAGCTGCATAAGTCGAAAGCAGGTCCATCTCCGTCACTACTGCAGCTTGTTCTTTCTCCGCGAATGCTTCCGGCATTTCGTAGGCGTATTCCAGAATTTCTTCGATATCCTCATGCTCCGCTCCACCAGTCTTGGTGAAGAATTTCAGTCCGTTGTATTCAAAAGGAAGATGGCTTGCGGTGATCATGATTGCTGCATCCGTCGCATAACCTTCGTACTGCGTCGACATGAACATCGCCGGCGTAGTGCAAAGGCCGACATCGATGAGTTCGATGGCATAAGGCGCCATGCCAGCCATGAGTGCCGCTTTGATGTCCCCTCCGGATAAACGGCTGTCCTGTCCGATCGCAATTTTGACTTTCTTTTCACCGCTTAAGCTGATGTTTTTCCCATTTTGCAGCCACTCCACGAAACCATATCCGATGCGCGTCACTTTATCCGCCGTCAGCGTCGCTTCATGTTTTTCCGTCGAAATCGCAATCCCGCGAACATCCGATCCATTCTGTAAGGCCAATAATGCAGCTTTTTCCATCATTTCATCCCCTTTTCAATTTTCCGTTACATCCATTATACCTATTCGACGGAAATAAAAAAAGAACGGCCGAAGCTTTTTTGCTTCGGCCGAACGATATGCAATTCAATCAGAAAAGCAGAACGGGTTCGTTCAACCCTTCAACTTGTCGTTCTCATAGGTGTGGGTCAATTCCAAATTGGGGAAACCTTGCTGACGCAATGCTTCGTAGACGATCATGCAAGCAGTGTTCGAAAGGTTAAGGGAACGGACATGCTCATCATTCATCGGAATGCGCAGACATTTTCCAGCGTTTTCCTGCATGAAAGTTTCAGGCAGCCCTGTCGTCTCTTTCCCGAAAATGAAGAAGACATCCTCATCCTTCGTGAAATCGGCCTCGCTGTAGATGCGGTCGGCGAACTTTGTGATCAGATAGAGCTGGCGGTCGCCCAGATAGTCGAGGAATGCCGCCAGATCCGCATGATGGATGATATTCACGTCATGCCAGTAGTCGAGCCCGGCACGCTTCAGTTGCTTGTCATCGGTCGAAAAGCCCAACGGTTCGATCAGATGCAAAGTTGTATTGGTTGCAGCGCAAGTGCGCGCGATGTTGCCTGTATTCGCAGGGATCTGCGGTTCAAATAGTACGATATGGTTGGTCATAAGTGAAACTCCTTCATTCTGTTAGATTAATCTGTTTACTTGATTTCAAGTATTTTCAGATAAGCCTTCTCCATTTCGGCTTTGGTTTCTTCGTCCGTTTCGATTATAAGCCGTTCGGAGAAAAAAGCCAACAATTCAGGATTGGCTTCGCGCACAATTTCCGCGACGGCCCAAGCAGCCGTCCCGCGCAGCACCGGCCGGGGGTCCTGCTCGATCATCCGCAGCAGCTCCGGAATCGCCGTTCGATCGCGGTAATTCGCCAAAGCGATGACCGCGTTGCGCTGCAGCGGTTTCTTGCCGCGCCACGAGCCTGCCAGATGTCCGAATTGCTCCTTGAATTCGCGGTTCGATATCGTCAGCATCGGTTGCAGCACAGGGGTGACGCTTTCCGGTTCCGGCTCCATCTCGGGATGCACGTGATGATCCATCCCTCGGTTATACGGGCAAACTTGCTGGCAGATATCACATCCGTAAATGACGTGTCCAATCTTTTTGCGGTACTCTTCCGGCATGTACCCTTTTGTCTGTGTCTGATAGGAAAGGCAGACGTTCGGATTCAATTGGCCGTTGCCGAGGATTGCTCCGGTCGGACAGAAATCCTTACAGCGCATGCACTCCCCACAGCCAAAGACACCCGGCTCATCCGCGGGAAAAGGTATATCCGTGATGATTTCCCCCAAGTAGACGAAGGACCCGAACTCGCGCGTGATCAACAGGCCGTTGCGGCCGATGAAGCCCAACCCGGCCCGCTGCGCCACCACGGTATCGATCAGCTCGCCCGTGTCGACCATCGGCTTGAAGCGGGCACCCGGAATTTTTTCCTGGATGAAGGCAATCAAGCGGTCCATCCTGTCGCGGAGAATGACGTGGTAATCGGTCCCCCAGGAAGCGCGCGAGAAATTGCCGCGACGTTCGCCGCGCACGCGCTCCGACTTTTCGGTCATTTTGCTCGGGTATGCCAGGGCGAGAGAAAGGATCGCTTGCGGCTTATCGAATATCCGATCCGGGTAAATCCGTTCATCCAGAACCGGGTGTTCAAAGCCGACAGTATGGCCCTTCGCATGCTGCTCTTTCAAACTTTCCAACATATATTCAAAAGGTTCGGCAGTCGTGAAACCCAGTTTATCGATACCCAGCTTTTTGCTTTCTTCTATTATTTCAGCCTTCAAGGCGGCAAAATTCATTTTTCTTGCTCCTGACAGTCAGTATTTTTTTGTACCATTCGGCGCCTTCGTCGAGCTCCGAAAAAGATTGCGAAAATACGCACAAAAAAACGTATCGTTTCGGTGTCTGGCACGGCGAATGCGATACGTTGGTCAAGGTCATTTTGTGAAACAAAACGATAATAATGGCTACAAAATGATATACGTATTATAGCATATCACACCGCTGTGTCAACATTTTCCGGAAACTTGGGCTATATTCCAGTTATGCAAAAATCAGACTGGTTTACTTGCGACTAAAAGTGTGACTGCCACAGTGACAGACTTCAACGGATTTGCCACCGCGTTTGCTAGTGATTCTTCGGAAGCACCCCAGGATAATGGCGTCATCTCCATCAGCCATCCATAGCTTTTTGCATCAAGAGCCACGGTATAGCTGACTTCTTCGCTGACAGCATTCGGATAGATGTCATAAAACCGGTCCACCACTTGTTGATTATCGTACTCTCTCTTTGTGGTATCCAGGGCATACAACTGCTCCCGCAACTCGATCAAATACTGCGCATTCGGCACCACTTTGACGACCTTCCCACCCGGCTTCAGAACACGATTGAATTCCTGATACTGGGATGGTGAAAAAATGTTCAAGATGACATCAAAGGCACTTTCTCCAAAAGGAGAATGCGCCAAGTCGGCCACGCACCAGAACGCATCCGAGAAAAAGTTGCTGGCTGCCAAATGGATCGCATCCTTCGATATATCAAAGCCGATTTTTGTTCCCGTTAAACCTTTTTCGGTCAAATAGTGCAGATGGGAACCTTCTCCGCAGCCGACATCCAAAACTGTCGCCGACTCAGGATTATCAATATGAGCATAAACGGCATCCAATAAGGGGTAAAAGAAGCCGGTATCCGCCAAATTTTTCCGGCTCGACAGCATCTCTTTGCCGTATTCGTTCTGGCCACCTTTCATCAACAGATGCAGGGTACCCTTTTTTGATACATCAAAACGATGGCCATTCGCACAGACGACACTATGCCCATCCACTGTCTCAAAATTCCCTTTGCAGATAGGGCACTGGAAAAGATTCCGATGCTGTTCCAGATAGAGACTGCCCGCTTCAATTTTTTTCATATTTAACTGTCCTTTCCGGCCTCTTCCGGTTACACGGTGCAAGGCGTTAACTGATTCAAAACTCCTCAAACAGTTTACCATACTATCCGTTTGGAATCAGCTTTTGCTTGGTTGCCGCAGTTTGGAACTGGATTCATATCGGTGGAATTCTGATTTGCGTAGGTATATACTGAGGGTGAACAAAAGGTTCAACCAAAAGAAAGGAGATTTTTCAAATGTCAAATGAGTTACGCAAAAGCAACAGTTTCTTTGACCTGCTGTCGGATACCGGATCGATGTTCCAAAATCGTTTTTTTCAGGAAATAAAATTGGACGTACATGAAACCGAAGACAACTATCAAGTTACAGCCGATCTGCCGGGCTATAGCAAAGAGGATATCACTGTGGACTATGACAACGACATTCTCTCCATTTCAGCCGTGCGCAAATCGGAAAAAATCGAAAAAGACGAAAAAGGCCAAATCATCCGCCAAGAACGTTCTTCGGGGTCCGTCCACAGGGAAATTTATTTGAAAGGCATCAACGAAGAAGATGTTACAGCTACTCTGACAGATGGCGTCTTGAACTTAGTGCTCCCGAAAAAAGAACCTAGTGTACTTTCCAAACGTAAAATTGAAATTTTCTGATCCATAAAGAAAAGACCGAGCAAACCGCTTTCTGGCTTGCTCGGCTATTTTTTTGCACTCAAAACGAATACTTTCACTTGAACAATCAAACATTAAGAGATAAAATACATCCATGGATAAATTATATCTACGAAAGAAGGCGAAAAAGATGAAAATGAAAAGCGGCGTGGAACAGGCCATCTGCATATTGATCATGCTGGCGACCCAAATCGAGCAACGTCCCATCAAAAGCACCATCCTCAGCAAGCGCTTGTCTGTTTCCGATTCCTACCTGAAGAAAGTGATGCGTTCCCTTGTCGTTTCTGGCTTGGTAGATTCCGAGGCAGGCAAGGACGGCGGATTCAGACTGAAACGGACTCCTAAAGACATCACGATGTTGCATATCTATGAAGCAATCGAAGGAACGCACAGCTTTGTCCGGCCGACCAATCTGGCCGAAAAGGTGTTCCTGCGTGCGGAAAAAATCAAGTACAAAAAAAGGGAAGTCCTTGAAGTATTCTTCGATGCAGAACAGCAATTCAAAACCCGCTTGCAGCAATACACACTCGATTCCCTCCTAGTCGAGGGCTCGGAAAGGGTCGAAAATGTAGATTGGGAATCCATCATCCTGTCTACCGAAATTTAAATGAAGGAAGTGCACTATTTTGTTTAAGCAAGAATGGAAAACAATTTTCAAAACGAAAAAAATGATGATCATCCTGTTCGGAATCAGCTTGATCCCTTCCCTTTACACAGTCCTTTTCCTCAGTTCCATGTGGGACCCCTACGGTAAACTGGCCGAACTGCCAGTCGCTGTTGTGAATCAGGACAAGTCCGTTTCCTATAATGAAGAAACACTGGCTGTCGGCGATTCGCTGGTGACCGGTTTGCAGGAATCCGATGCTTTGGACTTTGATTTCGTCTCACAGGAAGAAGCGGAAGCTGGATTGGAGGATGGCAGCTACTATATGGCACTAACCATCCCAGAGAATTTCTCAGAAAATGCGACCACCTTGTTGGATGAAACACCCCAGCAGATGGAATTGACTTACCGGACCAGCGCAGGCAGAAGCTACATCGCCTCCAAGCTGACCGCTTCTGCCGCAAACGAAATCAACGACACCATCTCTGATGAGGTGACAGCCATCTACGCAAAAAACGTCTTTGAGCAACTGCAGACTGTCGCGGATGGGATGACGGAAGCGGCTGCCGGAAGCGCACAACTCAGCGACGGGACTGTCCAGATTAAGGAAGGCAACGAAAGCTTAACCACAAATCTCGAAACGCTTGCAGATAGCAGCCTCAGCTTCCGTGACGGTGCCGTGACGATGACGGTTGGACTGCAAACGTATCTGAACGGAGTCGGCCAACTGGATGTCGGCGCCATTGCATTGAACAATGGTGCAGCCAAACTGGCAGCTTCCATGCCGGCATTGCAAACAGGCGTCGGTAAATTGAATGACGGCGCAGTTGCAACAGCTGAAGGCAGTGCATCGTTGAGCAACGGGCTTTCCAGTTTGGCGACGAACAGTCTCGCGCTTTCGACAGGTATGGACACGTTGAACAGTGGCATGAGCCAACTATCGGAAGGCAGTACATCATTGACTTCAGGCTTAGCGGCACTCAACACAAGTCTCACCAGTGCGGAACAACAAGCAAAACTGACTGCATTGCAGAGCGGGCTCGACCAAATGAAAAACGGAATCGAAACGCTCGACATTCAACTGCAGCAATCCAGTCTTTCATCAGATTTGGCGACCACCCTATCCCAATTGGACGGCTTATCCACCACGATTGCGTCATTTCACACCGAACTCAATACTATCACGGCTGCTGCGGATCCCGTCAACAATACCGCAGCCATCATGGATGCAATCTCACAAAGCGGTACCGAATTGACCCCTGAACAGGAAGCAGCCGTCAGCCGAGCTGTCTCTGCACAGCTGGCGACCGTAGCAAATGAACAAGCCGGTTCGATCCAAACAATGGCAACCAGCCTCAGTGCTCTGTCCGGATTGAGTGGTATCGATGCCACTGCCATCGGGCAACAAGTAGCCTCACTCCAGTCCAGCGTCAGCAGTCTTTCGGCCGGCTATGCAAATGTCTACGCTGGAGCGACGACGCTTGTATCGGGCTTTGGCCAAATCGGCCAATCCAGCCAAACTCTTTTGTCCGGCGCTCAATCATTGCAGACCGCCATCGGAAGCGCACAAAACGGCTCCCAAAAACTGGCTGACGGCCTGTCCCAACTTACAGCCGGTTCCGAACAATTGGCTGTAGGCGGACAAAGCCTTACGGAAGGTAACGCACAAGTAAGCGCCGGCCTGCAGACCCTAAATGAACAGACCGGAACCCTTGCATCAGGCGCAACTGAACTCCAAGATGGAACCCAGTCACTGGCCGACGGAACCATGCAGCTGGTCGAAAATGGCAGCCTGCTGACCGACGGAATCAGCCAACTTGCAACTGGTGCTGTTAAAATAAGTGACGGCTCCGGTCAATTGGCGGATGGTTCAGAGCAACTGAATGCCGGGTTGACAACATTGCTTAGCGGCACAGATGAACTGGGTTCTAAATTGCTCGACGGGAGCACCGCTCTGAACGAAGTCGATGCAAACGAGAACACCTACGCGATGATGGCTGAACCGGTAATCGCGAACCAGATCGAAACGGCACCAGTCGTCAACAACGGCACCGGGATGGCACCCTACATGATGTCCGTCGCCCTCTTCGTAGGCGCAATCAGCTTGAACCTGATGTACGACAGCTTAACCCCAAGGAAATATCCGAAAAACGGCATCAGCTGGTGGGCCAGCAAAATCTCTGTGCTAGCGGCAGTCGGCGTTTGCCAAGCACTCATCATGGTCGGCCTCCTCTTGAGCGTCAATGGATTGGCCCCGTCCTCGATTGAAAAAATGCTTTTGATCACCATTTTGACTGCGCTCGTTTCGGTGTCGATCGTCATGCTTTTCAACCTGCTGTTTGATAAAGTCGGCTCCTTCCTGATGCTGATTTTCCTCATCCTGCAGCTGTCGGGATCCGGCGGCACTTATCCGATCCAGCTGTCCAACAGCTTCTTCGAGGCGATCCATCCCTACCTGCCGATGACGTATTCGATCGATGCCTACCGCCAACTGTTCGGCATCGGCGGCAGCATCTCCACGGATCTGTTCATCCTGTTGGCGATCCTGATCGTCTTCAATCTGCTGATCATCCTCTTCTACACAGTCAAACGGAAAACATTGCAACAGGAAGACTTTGAGCAAGAGGAAAAATCGGCTGCTCTGGAAACCCAAACCGCTTAAAAAACTCTATGAATGCCAAAACACGCACAACCTCAACAGGATGTGCGTGTTTTCTTTGTTCTTTTCTGGGTGCAACAGCACCAGTGACGCTACTGTTGCACTTGCTCCGGTGAACAGTGGCTTCGCCGAAGTTCAGCCAATATTCTGGTTGCCATCTCCGTTGGGGAGAGCCTCGTCGTAGGTGCTTCTGAAAGTTACCTTCGTACTCCGGGGAGCACCCCTCTGACCGGAGCTGAGGATCATCTCATCAAATTCTCTGACCCTTAATCCGCCAATATGTTTTCCCCGTTCGTGGCAATCACTTCTTTGTACCAGTCGAAGGATTTTTTCTTTGAACGTTCCAATGTACCATTGCCCTCATCATCCAGGTCCACATAGATGAAGCCGTAGCGTTTGCTCATCTCGCCGGTGGATGCGGACACAAGGTCGATGCAGCCCCAAGGTGTGTAGCCGATCAGGTCCACCCCATCCAGCACGGCTTCATGCATCGCCTGGATGTGTTCCTTCAGATAGTCGATGCGGTAATCGTCCTTTACAGAACCGTCCGCTTCCTTGACGTCCTTTGCACCAAGGCCGTTTTCGACGATGAACAACGGCACTTGATAACGATCCCAAAGATCATTCATGGAAATGCGCAAGCCCATCGGATCGATCTGCCAGCCCCATTCGCTCGCTTTCAGGAACGGATTTCTGACGCCGTTCATCAGGTTGCCTGAGGCTGCATCACTTTCGCCCCGTTCTCCGACTTCATCAGTCGCCATGCTCATGTAGTAACTGAAGCCGATGTAATCAACCGTATAATTTTTGATCAGGTCCAGATCGCCTTCCTCCATGACCGGTGCTTCGGCATCATATTCCTGCAGCAGACGGTTCGTGTAAGTCGGATAAGCCCCTCTTACTTGCACATCGCTTGTGAAGTAGTCGAAAGCCCTCTCTTTGAATTGCGAAGAAAATTGGTTTTGCGGGTGCGCATTCAATGGATAGAATGGCGCATAAATCTGCATGCAGCCGATTTGGATGTCTTCACGCAGCTCATGGCCGATCTTTACAGCAAGAGCGCTTGCGACGAATTGATGGTGCCAAGCCTGAAAACGGTTCGTGAAGTCATCCGAACCCGTGCTCGGGATCAGCCCTTGCGACAATGTCGGAAATTCCAACGCCGAATTGATTTCATTGAATGTCATCCAATATTTAACTTTTGATGCAAAACGTTCCAGAACGACTTTAGCGTAACGTTCGAAGAAGCCAACAATCTTACGATTTTTCCAGCCACCGTATTCCTTCGCCAGATAAAGCGGCATTTCGTAGTGGGATAGAGTAATGACTGGTTCGATCCCGAATTTCAAGCACTCATCGATCAGTTCTCCGTAGAATTCCAAGCCTTTTTCATTCGGTGTCTCCTCATCACCTAACGGGAAAATCCGGCTCCAAGCGATTGAAAAGCGGTAGGCTTTGAAGCCCATTTCAGCGAATAAGGCTATATCTTCCTTGAAACGATTGTAGTGATCAATCCCGACATGGTTCGGATAGCCATATTTCCCCTTGTCGATTGTCCAGTCGAATTCCTGCGAATTCAAGATGGCGAAACGTTGCTTCCCGCCCGGCATCGCATCCGCAACGGACGGACCTTTCCCGTCTGCATCGAAAGCTCCTTCACACTGATTTGCGGCAGTCGCTCCGCCCCAAAGAAAATCCTTTTTGAAACTCATCATAACTTCCCCCTTTTTTTCATTCGTTTTACTGACTCAACTCTACCACTTAACCTTGACTTTAAGTCAACAGGGAATAGGAAATTTTATCCATTTGAAAATTTGCTTGACTTAACCTTCACTTTAAGTTGTATGCTGAGTCCATAAAAACATTTACCAATCTGGAGGTGAAAAGCATGAATATTTCAGAAGCAGCAGAAAAATCAGGACTGACAGCGGTAACCTTGCGCTATTACGAACGGATCGGCTTGATCCCGCCCGTGACTAGGGGCAACGGCGGCGTCCGGTTGTATGAAGAATCCGATCTTGGATGGATCGATTTCATCAAGTGCATGCGCAATGCCGGCTTGTCGATCGAATCCTTGATCGAATACACGGCTTTGTTCAATCAGGGAAAGGATACCGTCGTTGCCAGGAAGGAAATCCTGATCGAAGAACAGAAAAAAATGGAAGAACGTTACAACGAACTAGGAAAAACACTGGAAAAACTGAACAAGAAAATAGAATACTACGAGCAGGATCATTCTTGAGAACTACACATACAACCAAAAGGAGCGATTTTGATTTGCATACATTACAAACAACAATCATAGACAAAGTGAACAGTCCCGCAGACGTGAAGACACTGAACCTCGTTGAGATGGAACAATTGGCTGGAGAAATCAGGTCTCTTGTATTGAACAAAGTCAGCCAAGTCAGCGGCCACGTCGGACCGAACCTTGGCGTTGCCGAATTGACGATTGCCTTCCACCATATTTTTGATTCACCAACGGACAAAATCGTCTGGGATGTTTCCCATCAGTCCTACCCTCACAAAATTCTTACCGGACGCAAACACGGCTTCGTCGACAAAGAAAACTTCCATTCCGTCACAGGCTACACTTCCCAGCACGAAAGCGAACACGATTTCTTCACGGTGGGGCATACCTCCACATCCATCAGCCTCGCTGTCGGCATGGCTAAAGCAAGGGATCTGAAGAAAGAAACAGGAAATGTCGTTGCCTTGATCGGGGACGGTTCCTTGAGCGGTGGGCTGGCCTTCGAAGGTCTGAACAACGCTGCAGAATTGGGGTCCAATCTTATCGTTATCGTCAACGACAATGAAATGTCCATCGATGAGAATTTCGGCGGCCTCTACCGTTCCTTGGCCGAGCTGCGTGCGACAAATGGGGAAGCCGCCAACAATCCTTTCAAAGCACTGGGCTTCGAGTACCGCTACGTCGAGGAAGGAAACGATTTGGCGAAAATGATCGAAACCTTCCGCGAAATCAAGGACTTTGACCATCCACTTGTGCTCCATGTCCACACCGAAAAAGGCCACGGCTACGAAAAAGCCACTCAGGAAAAAACGAACTACCACTGGCGGTCTCCTTTCAACCTGGAAACAGGCGAAAGCTTGAGAAAGTCTGCCGGGGAATCTTACAATTCCATCATCATGGATCATCTAATCAAAAAAGTCGATGAGGATGAAATGAAGCTGGCTGCCATCAATGCGGCCATACCGGGAATGTTCGGCCTGAATGCGTTCAAAGCCGCGCATCCAGAGCATTATTTCGATGTCGGCATCGCGGAAGGTCACTCGATCACATTCGCCGCAGGCTTGGCTTCGCAAGGCGTAAAACCGGTCGTCTTCCATTCGAGCACCTTCCTGCAACGAGCCTATGACCAACTATCACACGATTTGGCCATCAATGAATTGCCGGCTGTCCTGATCATCGGCGGCGGGAATATATCTGGCGGAGCGGTAACGCATCTGGGACTGTTCGACATTCCATTGATCAAGAGCATCCCTAATTTCAACTATCTTGCGCCGACAAGCAAGGAAGAACTGCTTGCGATGCTGGATTGGGCTCTGCACCAGGAAAAAGGACCGATCGCCATCCGATTGCCGAACGGACCCGTCATATCCAGAGAAAATACACTGGCCGACTTCCAATCGCCAACTTATGAAATAATCCGGAAAGGCAAACGAGTGGCAGTCCTGGCATTGGGTTCTTTCCTTTCCCTCGGCGAACGAGTCGCTGAGCAAATGAAGGCTGAAACCGGTGAGGACATCACCGTGATCAATCCGCGTTCCATCACCGAGGTCGATGCAGATACGCTGAAGGAACTGGCAGCAACCCATAAGCTGATCGTAACACTTGAGGATGGTTCCTTGGCTGGAGGCTTCGGCGAACAGATTGCTTCCTTCTATGGGGCCTCAGCTGTCAAAGTTTTGAACTTCGGCGCGAAAAAAGCATTCACGGACAATGTTCCGCTTGAAACACTCTATGAAGAATTCCATCTGACACCTGAATGGATTGTACGGGACATCCTGGATACATTGACATAGACTGATTATTATTTGATGAAACAACAAAACCATGCAAGCAGACGTTGCTCATCAGCGTTTGCTTGGATGATTTTTTAGCTTATTCGGAAGTCACTCCGTTCGGTTAACGCAACTCAAGTCGGAATGGCTAACATTTTAATGGGACAGGCTTTCCTCAGAATCCTTCAGATTGCCTTCGAAGCTTTTGATTTTTCCGTTCAGCCTTTCGATCGTTTCACTGATTTCCTTCTGTTTGACAAGCAGTTGATCTCTTTCCCTGATCAAAATATTTTTGCGCGCTTCATCCGATTGCGTCCCATTTCTGAACAATGTCGTATACTCGATCAGCGAATCGACCGACATTCCCGCACTTCGCATGCATTTGATGAAATCGATCCAACCAAGATCATCCTGTTGATAATCCCGTACCCCGCCATTTTTCCGGGTAACCGGAGGGATCAGGCCTTCACTTTCATAATAACGCAGCGTCGCGGCTGTTAGTCCTGTAATTTTTACTGCTTCAGATATATTCATAACTTCATCACCCTTTCTCGCATACAGTATACAACAAAAGGACAAGGTTGGCGCCAAAAGAAGTCTGAAAGATCTCCCACCCACAGTGGTTTCTTTCAGACTTCTTTTTTTGATCATATATAGGAAAATTTAAATTTATGCCTCGGAATTACCTACAGAGCAACTGTTGCTGCCGTTGGAATTTCCAGGTTGTCGCTGGACAAGTCCAAACCGTTCGTTTCGATCACTTTCTTGTACCAGTAGAATGATTTTTTCTTGGACCTTTCCAGAGTACCGTTGCCTTCATCATCGCGGTCTACATGGACGAACCCATAACGCTTGCTCATTTGACCAGTGCTGGCGGCTACCAGGTCGACACAGCCCCAAGTCGTATAGCCCAGCAACTCGACCCCATCGATTTCGACGGCATCTGTGAAAGCTTCGATATGCTTACGCAGATAATCGATCCGGTATTCATCATCCACGAAACCATTCTCATCAGGTACATCGACCGCGCCCAACCCGTTTTCAACGATGAACAGTGGCTTCTGATAGCGGTCATACATTTGGTTCAATGAATTGCGCAGACCCATCGGATCGATTTGCCAACCCCACTCGGAAGAAGGCAAGTTCGGATTCTTGATGGTCGCAAAGATGTTACCGGTCGTTTGTTGATAATCCTCGGCGTAGGCGCTGACTGTCCGAGAGGAGTAGTATGAGAAGGAAACGAAATCCACCGGCGCAGAAGCCAGGATGTCTTTGTCCTCCGGCTCCATCATGATCTCCAAGCCTTCCCGCTCAAACTTTTTCAGGGCATAATTAGGGTATTTCCCGCGCGCCTGGACATCGATGAAGAAATAGCCTTCACGGTCGCGGTCGATCGCTTCCTTATAGTCTTCCGGGCGGCACATGTAGGGATAATGATTCCCACCGGCCAACATGCAGCCCACTTTGTTTTTCGGATCGATCTCATGTGCGATCTTAGTGGCGGCTGCACTGGCGACCAACTGATGATGGGCAGCCTGATATTTGACTTGATTTTCGTTCTCGCCCTCTTCAAATACTATGCCGCCGCCTACGAAAGGTTGGTGGAGCAGAATATTGATCTCATTGATCGTCAGCCAGTAATTCACCAATCCTTTATAACGCGTCAACACGGTTCTTGCATATTTGGTGTAAAAAGCAATCAATTCGCGGTTACGCCATGAGCCATATTGTTTGATGAGATGCAAAGGCACATCGAAATGAGCGATCGTGACTAAAGGTTCGATGTCATACTTCCGCAGTTCCTTGAAAACCTCTTCGTAAAAGCGCAATCCTTCCTCATTCGGCTCCTGATCGTCGCCGTTCGGAAAAATTCTGGACCAGGATAAGGACATCCGATAAACTTTGAATCCCATTTCTGCGAACAGTTTGATGTCTTCCTTATAGCGATGGTACATATCGATCCCCTCTTTTGCGGGATAATAATGCTCCTCATCCCACTCCAGCATTTTTTGCTTGCCGGCCGCAATCAGCTTGCGATCTGGTCCGGTCGGCATAACATCAACGTTCGATAGCCCTCTCCCGCCTTCAAGGACGCCTCCTTCTGCCTGATTGGCGGCACTTGCTCCGCCCCATAAAAAATCTTTTGGTAATACCATACTTTAAATTCCTCCTGATTAAATGTGAACCGTCAGCATCACATTGTTGCTATTTTTAATTCCCAGAGCATCGTGTTTCACGTCGCTGTAGTTGCCTGCATTCGTTACGACCACTGGTGTTTGGGTCACGTAACCGGCTTCGCGGATGCTTTCCAGATCGAAGGTCAACAAAGTCTGACCTTTCTTGATTTTATCCCCTTGCTTGACATGTGCTTCGAAAAATTTCCCGTTCAATTCAACGGTGTTCAAGCCTACATGGATCAGCAGTTCCACGCCATCATTGGACAGAAGACCGATGGCATGCTTTGTCGGGAACAGACTGACTACTTCACCGTCGAAAGGCGCAATAACTTTTCCTTCAATAGGTTCAAAGGCTACGCCTTTACCCAACATTCCTTCAGAAAAAGCTTCATCCTGCACTTCAGATAACGTCAACATTTCTCCGTTGATTGGACTGTTGATGCTGACAGATGCAACTTGGATCGTTTGAGTCGCTGTGGTTTCATTCGCTTCGCCAACTACCACAGCCGCTTTCTCATATTTCAAACTCAGCAGGTAGGTTGCGATGGCTGTCGTTACTGCACTGATTGCGATTGCAATGAGGATATTGTACAAGTTGGAAATATCTTCCCCGATGTACAAAGGAATCGCCGGCAAACCGGATGAACCTGTCGCATATCTCGAAGCGCCGCTCAAACCAGCATACAATCCACCCGCGCCCCCACCGATCATCGTTGCGATCAGCGGATATTTCTTCGGCAAAGCGATACCGTACAACGCGGGCTCGGTGATCCCCATCAACGCAGTGATCCCTGCTGACGTACCCAGCAACTTCTCGGACTGGACCTTGGTTACACGGCTAGTGACCAGTGCGGCAACGCCTGTCGCGATATTCGAAACCATCGCACCCGGCCCAAAAATATTTGCATATCCCACAGAAGTCAACTGGATGACATCCAGCGGGCCGACGCTTGTGTGGATACCGAACATAACCATGATCGGCAAAAGTGTTCCGACAATGACCGCAGGTGCCCAAGGAGCCACGCCCCGGATGATTTCAAAGCCTAAAGCGATAAATTCACCAGCATATGATCCGATCGGTCCGACAGCTACCAATGCCACGATACCCGTCAACAATATCGTGAACATCGGAACAAACACGATCTTGACTGCATTTGGAATCACGCGATTAAAGAATTTTTCGATATAAGATTGAACGATCACGATTAGCAAAATCGGAATAACGCTGGATCCGTAATTCACCAGACGCATCGGCATAGCAAAGATTTCCACTGGATTCCCTTCCGTGATCAATCTTGCCATATTCGGGTGCAGCAGCACACCGGCTAAAGCCATCGCAAGATAAGGACTGCATTTCAATTTTCTGGCCGCAGTGGAAGCCAACAGGAACGGCAGGAAATAGAAAACAGCATCCGCCATAAAATTGATTACGAAATACGTTTGGCTCTCATTGGAGATAACTTTGAATAATACCAATAATGCAAGCAAAGCTCTGATCATACCGGCTCCACTTATCGCAGGGATGATTGGGGTGAATGCTGAAGAAATGAATTCGACAGCCATAAGGGCCACATTTTTCTTTTCGTTTTCCGAAGCGGCGACAGACTCGGTCATTACACCCGACAATGACTGCATTTCATCATATACCTCGCTGACATGCGTGCCGATCACAACCTGAAATTGCCCTCCGCTGTTGATGACACCCGCAACTCCGTTCAATGCTTTCAATTCCGCAACATTTGCTTTTGATGCCTCATAAAGATCAAAACGAAGTCTGGTCTGACAATGAATCAGATTGCGGACATTTTTCTCTCCTCCAACCAATCCAACGATGTCTTTGGCTAACTGTTCATACTTTTTGCTCATCTGGGAAACCCCTCTCTTTTTTTGAATAGCGCGCTTTCGCTTTACATATCGACTATACTTCTTGAGAGGAGCGCTTACAATACATTGAAGCCAAGTCGGAACAGCGTTTCGCGGAAACAACCAACTTCATTGGAATACGCGAAATAATGCGAAACGTTTTCATAAAATTTCATAACTGCAGAAGCTTTCTGATATAATACTTTCTGGAGCATACTGTTACTGTAGAAAATAAATGCCACTGGAGGTTCTTCCATGAAACTTATTCAAAAAATCGAAGACTATACGATATTATATAAAGACTCCCGTTCGCAAATAGCTGAATTTTTAATCCAAAACAAAGATGACCTTAACGAATATTCAATGAATGATATATCCAAACAAACCTTTTCATCGAAAGCGACTTTGGTCCGTTTTGCAAAATCACTGGGATTCAGCGGCTGGAAAGAACTGATCAAGACATTGATAGAAGAAATCCGCTATGAAGAGAAGCATTATTCCGCCATCAGTCCCAATATCCCATTCGACAAAAATGATTCTTTCCAGAAAATCATTCAAAACATCTCCACAGTCCAAATCGAAAGCATCAATGACACCGCCGACCGCATCGATACCGCTGCTCTTGAAGAGGCTGTAGGGAAACTGATCAGCGCGAACAGAATCGTTGTGCTGGGAATGAGCCCGAATAACCTGCTGGCAGAAATTTTCCGACGAAAAATGGCCACGATCGGAAAAATTGTCGAAGTGGCTCCTCCTGGCGAAATCGGTATAATCGCTTATTCCCTGACCAACAAGGACGCCGCCATCGTCATCTCGTACTCAGGAAATGATGTCTCCCGGGAACCGATGAAATTCATACCGGATATGAATTCAAAAGGTGTGAAACTCATCGGTATAACAAGCGATGGGTACAATTATATGAGACAGGAGATCGAAACCGTTCTGACCATTTCCTCCAGGGAGGGACTCTACAAAAAGATCAGCAATTTCTCTACCGAAGAATCGATACTGTTCATTCTAAATGTGCTCTATGCTTGCTTCTTCTCGAAAGAATATATAAAAAACTACACCTATAAACTAAAGAATTCGATAAAATTGGAAGAATCCCGCCGCATAAGACAAATGGATCTGAAGGAATAATTTGCTTTCCTGGTAATAGATGCAAAAAAAACTTTCGTCGGAATCTATCTTGATTGCGACGAAAGTTTTTATATTCAGGAGAAGTCTGTCTCGCTCTTCCCTACCCAATTGCACGATTTCGACTCAGGTTAACTCCAGATAAAACGGAATAATGTCCACAAAAGTACCATCGTCCATTTTGAAGCCACCCGGAATGGTCCCCAACTCTTTGAAACCCAGCTTTTTGTAAAGGCTGATTGCACCCTTATTGTCGGCTACTACAGCATTGAACTGCATGATGCGGAACCCTGCCTGCTTAGCCACCTCCAACGAATGCACCACAAGTTTTTCGCCAATGCACTTCCCTCTTTGGTCATCCTTGACAGCGTAAGAGGCATTCGCGATGTGGCCGCAACGTCCGATGTTGTTCGGATGAAGAATATACAAACCAACTATTTCGCCATCCTCTTCCGCAACGCCAGTCAACGTCTGTTCCGCGAAAAAGACTGCCGCTTCCTTCATTGATAAGCCGTTTTCTTGCGGGAAATACTGGCCTTCGATAACGACATGATTCCAAATACTAGTCATAGCAACCAATTCATTGTTGCTATATTTCCTGATAACGATACCCATCACCCTACCCGCTTTCGCATACAAATTCACTGGTTATATTATAACCCACAACACGATTCGCTATACAAAAAAAATAAACCTACAACGATGAAATCATCGTCGTAAGCTTATTTGTATGATACCGGCGGCCGGGGTCGAACCGGCACGCCCTTGCGGGCACTGGATTTTGAGTCCAGCGCGTCTGCCAATTCCGCCACGCCGGCATGATATGAAGAATGCAATTTTCCATCTTACTTGTACTTATGGAAAGGCGGTAACCGGATTTGAACCGGTGATAGAGGTTTTGCAGACCTGTGCCTTACCACTTGGCTATACCGCCGAGATGTTGCTATTTGAAAATATTTGAAAAAACTGGGCTAGCTGGATTCGAACCAACGAATGACAGAGTCAAAGTCTGTTGCCTTACCGCTTGGCGATAGCCCAATAAAGAGGGCGACCGATGGGAATTGAACCCACGAGTGCCGGATCCACAAACCGGTGCGTTAACCACTTCGCCACGATCGCCATGATATTAATTTAAAAAACAGGGGTAGTAGGACTTGAACCCACACTGACGGTTTTGGAGACCGTAGTTCTACCTTTAAACTATACCCCTATGGTGCGAAATTGAAATTTAATCCAAAAAAATGGAGGGAGGCAGATTCGAACTGCCGAACCCGAAAGAGCGGATTTACAGTCCGCCGCGTTTAGCCACTTCGCTATCCCTCCAACATATAAAAAATGGTCCGAGACGGATTCGAACCGCCGACACCTTGAGCTTCAATCAAGTGCTCTACCAACTGAGCTATCAGACCAAAATAAAATTTAAAAAACGGCTCCGACGGGATTTGAACCCGCGATCTCCTGCGTGACAGGCAGGCATGTTGACCCCTACACCACGGAACCAATGGAGGTTGACGGGATCGAACCGCCGACATTCTGCTTGTAAGGCAGACGCTCTCCCAGCTGAGCTAAACCTCCATAATGCTGGTAATAATGATCCGTACGGGAATCGAACCCGTGTTACCGCCGTGAAAGGGCGGTGTCTTAACCGCTTGACCAACGGACCAAGATATTTATTATATTGGGAATACGGAGAGTAAGGGATTCGAACCCTTGAGACAGTTTAACCCGCCTACACGATTTCCAATCGTGCTCCTTCGGCCGCTCGGACAACTCTCCAAGTTCCGATAAAATCTTATTCATATCAAATGCATGAGACTTAACCGAAAAACTCCGCAAGTAGGACTCGAACCTACGACATCATGATTAACAGTCATGCGCTACTACCAACTGAGCTATTGCGGAAAAGCAAAAAGCGCGGCAACGTCCTACTCTCACAAAGGGAAACCCTTCACTACAATCGGCGCTAAGAAGCTTAACTTCTGTGTTCGAGATGGGAACAGGTGTGACCTTCTTGCCATCGTCACCGCACATTTTTCAAGAGAACGTTGTTCTCTCAAAACTGAATCTACAAATTTAAAGGGAACCCGAAAACACCGCTTGAGTTTTCATCTTTTAAAAATTGGTTAAGTCCTCGACCGATTAGTATTGGTCCGCTCCATACATCGCTGTACTTCCACTCCCAACCTATCTACCTGATCATCTCTCAGGGGTCTTACTCACTTAAAGTGATGGGAAATCTCATCTTGAGGGGGGCTTCACGCTTAGATGCTTTCAGCGTTTATCCCGTCCACACATAGCTACCCAGCGATGCTCTTGGCAGAACAACTGGTACACCAGCGGTGTGTCCATCCCGGTCCTCTCGTACTAAGGACAGCTCCTCTCAAATTTCCAACGCCCGCGACGGATAGGGACCGAACTGTCTCACGACGTTCTGAACCCAGCTCGCGTACCGCTTTAATGGGCGAACAGCCCAACCCTTGGGACCGACTACAGCCCCAGGATGCGATGAGCCGACATCGAGGTGCCAAACCTCCCCGTCGATGTGAACTCTTGGGGGAGATAAGCCTGTTATCCCCAGGGTAGCTTTTATCCGTTGAGCGATGGCCCTTCCATGCGGAACCACCGGATCACTAAGCCCGACTTTCGTCCCTGCTCGACTTGTAGGTCTCGCAGTCAAGCTCCCTTCTGCCTTTACACTCTACGAATGATTTCCAACCATTCTGAGGGAACCTTTGGGCGCCTCCGTTACATTTTTGGAGGCGACCGCCCCAGTCAAACTGCCCGTCTGACACTGTCTCCCTGCTCGCTAAGAGCAGCGGGTTAGAGTGGTCATATCACAAGGGTAGTATCCCACCGTTGCCTCCTCCGAGACTGGCGTCCCGGTATCATTGGCTCCTACCTATCCTGTACATGTGATACAAACACGCAATATCAAACTGCAGTAAAGCTCCATGGGGTCTTTCCGTCCTGTCGCGGGTAACCAGCATCTTCACTGGTACTATAATTTCACCGAGTCTCTCGTTGAGACAGTGCCCAAATCGTTACGCCTTTCGTGCGGGTCGGAACTTACCCGACAAGGAATTTCGCTACCTTAGGACCGTTATAGTTACGGCCGCCGTTTACTGGGGCTTCAATTCAAAGCTTCGCTTGCGCTAACCTCTCCTCTTAACCTTCCAGCACCGGGCAGGCGTCAGCCCCTATACGTCATCTTTCGATTTTGCAGAGACCTGTGTTTTTGATAAACAGTCGCTTGGGCCTATTCACTGCGGCTGACCTTGCGGTCAGCACCCCTTCTCCCGAAGTTACGGGGTCATTTTGCCGAGTTCCTTAACGAGAGTTCTCTCGCACACCTTAGGATTCTCTCCTCAACTACCTGTGTCGGTTTGCGGTACGGGCAGTTACTTTCTCACTAGAAGCTTTTCTTGGCAGTGTGACATCAGGAACTTCGCTACTAAATTTCGCTCCCCATCACAGCTTGTCCTTAAGAGAAAAAGCATTTCACTCGTTCTCAGACTTGCTGCTTGGACACACATTTCCGATCGTGTGCATTCCTTAGCCTCCTGCGTCCCTCCATCGCTCAAACAAAAGCAACTGGTACAGGAATATCAACCTGTTGTCCATCGCCTACGCCTATCGGCCTCAGCTTAGGTCCCGACTAACCCTGGGAGGACGAGCCTTCCCCAGGAAACCTTAGTTATTCGGTGGACGGGATTCTCACCCGTCTTGCGCTACTCATACCGGCATTCTCACTTCTAAGCGCTCCACCAGTCCTCACGATCTGGCTTCGATGCCCTTAGAACGCTCTCCTACCACGGAACCCGAAGGTTCCATCCACAGCTTCGGTGATCTGTTTAGCCCCGGTAAATTTTCGGCGCAGGGTCACTCGACTAGTGAGCTATTACGCACTCTTTAAATGATGGCTGCTTCTGAGCCAACATCCTAGTTGTCTATGCAACCCCACATCCTTTTCCACTTAACAGATACTTTGGGACCTTAGCTGGTGGTCTGGGCTGTTTCCCTTTTGACTACGGATCTTATCACTCGCAGTCTGACTCCCGGATCTAAATCAATGGCATTCGGAGTTTATCTGAATTCGGTAACCCGAGAAGGGCCCCTAGTCCAAACAGTGCTCTACCTCCATGATTCGCATATCCGAGGCTAGCCCTAAAGCTATTTCGGAGAGAACCAGCTATCTCCAAGTTCGATTGGAATTTCTCCGCTACCCACACCTCATCCCCGCACTTTTCAACGTGCGTGGGTTCGGTCCTCCAGTGCGTATTACCGCACCTTCAACCTGGACATGGGTAGGTCACTTGGTTTCGGGTCTACGACCTCATACTTATTCGCCCTATTCAGACTCGCTTTCGCTGCGGCTCCGTCTTTGCAACTTAACCTTGCATGAAATCGTAACTCGCCGGTCCATTCTACAAAAGGTACGCCATCACCCATTAACGGGCTTTGACTACTTGTAGGCACACGGTTTCAGGTACTGTTTCACTCCCCTTCCGGGGTGCTTTTCACCTTTCCCTCACGGTACTGGTTCACTATCGGTCACTAGGGAGTATTTAGCCTTGGGAGATGGTCCTCCCGGATTCCGACGGAATTTCTCGTGTTCCGCCGTACTCAGGATACTGGTAGAGCTGATTTGGATTTCGCATACGGGGCTATTACCCTATTTTGCGCAACTTTCCAGTTGGCTTCTGCTATCCATTGCAGTCTCATGTCCCAGTCCTACAACCCCAAAGAGCAAGCTCTTTGGTTTGGGCTTTTCCCGTTTCGCTCGCCGCTACTAAGGGAATCGAATTTTCTTTCTCTTCCTGCAGGTAATGAGATGTTTCAGTTCCCTGCGTGTTCCTCGATACACCTATGTATTCAGTGTAACGTAATATCCTATCAAAGATATTGGGTTGCCCCATTCGGAAATCTCCGGATCAAAGCTTACTTACAGCTCCCCGGAGCATATCGGTGTTAGTCCCGTCCTTCATCGGCTCCTAGTGC
>NZ_CM149591.1:3087500-3099620 GCF_056156325.1 Trichococcus sp. TS_SC_9
TCGTTCATGTGAGTCTTACAAACTTCCGGACTTCTTTTCCACTGAATGAGGAACATGGCCACAATATGAAGTTGTATTACTGAAGATTCATCAAACATTTAAACGGGGCATCTCGCCACTCACATTTAAACACGAATCTTCTTTGAGATAACACTTTAAGTTTACTCGCCTAAAATGTTTCTCGCTTCTGAACCTTTATCCATCCTATTACGGTTTTAACTTCACAGGTTAAATCAATTTTTCTTAGTTTTTCAAGCTAATCTAAATCTTTTCTGCTGCTACGTTACTTTTTTCATTCAATCTGTCATGTTGAATCTTTTCTAGATTTTTCGGGTCTATACTGGAAATCTCTACTCGATCATGAATGAAATTAAAACCATAAACTGCAAGAACTTCAATTGGTTCTATGTAAAGAATTCATTATATATAACCCTTTCGGATTATATATCCTTCCTTCTTTACACTGTAATCATATCATGTAAGCGCTTGCTTTGCAAGCGGAAATTACCTGTTTTTATAAATTATTTGAATTTTTTCAGGTAGTCATTGCAGTTTGCGAACGAATAGAGCCGCTTTCCAGCAGCCCCCATTCGATCACAGCTTCATCTTGACGACGACAGCTTCTTTCACTTGCACCAATTCATCATTTATGTAAACAACAAGCTCCGGCCCTTCTTCAACCGTGAGGGTCACTTCTCCCCCGATCACTTCCACATCAAGCAAGCTGCCGCGGAAATTGATTTTGAAGTCATAGCCTTGCCAATTTTTTGGAACAAATGGTTTGAAATGCAGAACGCCCGCTTTCACACGCATTCCGGCGAAGCCTTGAACGATTGCCAACCAGGCACCGCTCATAGAAGTGATGTGGAGCCCGTCATCCGTATCATTATTGTAGTTGTCCAGATCCAGCCTTGCGGTGCGCGCATACAGTTCGACCGCTTTTTCTTCCTTTCCGAGTTCCGCAGCCAGGACGGCATGCACGGACGGCGATAAGGAAGACTCATGCACAGTCATCGGTTCGTAGAAATCAAAATTGCGTCTCTTTTCTTCCATGCTGTAGCGGTCATTCAAGAAGTAGATGCTCTGCAGCACATCGGACTGTTTGATGAACGGGGAACGGAGTATCTTATCCCATGACCAGTGCTGATTCAAAGGTCTTTCGCTCGGATCCAACGTATCGGCAGGACGGAGATCCTTATCAAGGAATGTGTCGTGCTGGACGAAAACGCCCAGTTCCTCATCATGCGGATAGTACATCCGGGCAATGATGTCTTTCCAATGGTCCGTTTCCGATTCCGGCAGACCATGCTCTGCCCATTTCTCGGGGGACACTTTTTCGAGTGCGTCCAACGTGTACTGCAGTGTCCACGTCGCCATATTGTTGGTGTGGTAATTGTTGTTCACGTTGTTCTCATACTCGTTCGGGCCAGTAACGCCATGGATCATGTATTTTTGGTTGCGTTTGGAAAAATGGACCCGATCCGCCCAGAAACGGGAAATGCCAACGAGGACATCGATCCCTGTTTCGACCAGGTAGCTTTCATCCCCTGTGTAGTTCGTATAGTTGTAGATGGCATGCGCAATCGCCCCGTTGCGGTGGATTTCTTCGAAAGTGATCTCCCATTCGTTGTGGCATTCGATTCCGTTGAAAGTCACCATCGGATACAAAGCGCCTTTCAGCCCCTGCTGGCGTGCATTGTGGAAAGCACCCGGCAACTGCTGATGACGGTAGCGCAACAACTGGCGTGTGACTTTCGGATCGGCCACGGAAAGGTACATCGGCACCATGTATGCCTCCGTATCCCAATAGGTGGCGCCGCCGTATTTCTCGCCGGTGAAGCCTTTCGGACCGATGTTCAAGCGTTCGTCTTCGCCGTAATAAGTGGAGAACAACTGGAAAAGATTGAAACGGATCCCTTGCTGCGCTTCGTCGTCGCCCAATATTTTCACGTCAGCTTTCGTCCATCTTGCCTCCCAAGCTCGTTCATGCGCGGTGAGAAGCGCAGCGTAGCCTTCCTCAGCTGCTTCACTGGCCATCTTTTTGGCGATGAAAGCCTGCTCAGCATCCGGAATATCCCGGCTGGTGATGACAGCGACATACTTGTCCAAAACAATCTTTTCACCCGCGGAAACGAGTCCGGAAAAAGTTTCTTCTACTAAAAGGCCGCTTTCGTTGCTACCGGTTTTCCCCAAGCCGGAAACACGGTTGCTCATCGCTGCTGTGACTGTGAACTGCTCGATACCGAACGGATTCGGAATCGTTTTGGCGCTCAGGCTGACAGGCGCATCCAACGTACGGCCGGCTTCCTCCCAGAACATTTCCTCGTAATTCGCATCCTCATTCGTGACGTTCCCGTCCAGACGCGGATGGAATTCCAAATCAGTAGAACCTTTCAACACTTCGGCCGTTACCCGCACAAGGCTAAGTTCCTTCTGGGAAATGCTGACGAAGCGTTGGAAAGTGAATTTGATTTCCACAGCACCACCTTCACTTCTCCAAATGAAGCTGCGGTTCAGCACACCAAGGCGCATGTCCAATTCCATGTGAAAATCCGCGACAGGTTGCTTCGCTAAATCAAGCGGTTCGCCGTCGATTAGGATGCCTACAGCAATGAAGTTCATGGCGTTGATGACTTTCCCGAAATATTCCGGGTAGCCGTTCTTCCACCAGCCCACACGCGTTTTGTCGGGATACCAGACACCCGCCAAGTAGGTTCCTTCATGAGTATCTCCTGAATAGCCCTCCTCAAAATTGCCGCGCATTCCCATATAACCGTTGCCGATTGCGGTCAAGCTTTCCTGCAGCCGCTTGTCTTCTTTATCGAATACTGCCGTCTTTATTTTCCATAGATCGATATCAAATAGTCTTTTCATTGACAGTCCTTCTTTCCGAATTCAGACTTCCGTCAGCAGCGCTTCGCCATAGCTCTTGAATAATATTGGCAAGCCTCGTGTCTCCAGCATGCCTTCCCGGACTTTGTACTCCTGGTCATCCAACAGATTCCGGTAAATACCATCCGGCAAATCGACAGCAACCTTGGCAGCTATCCCGTCCAAGCAGAAGATGCCTGTTAGCCTTTCATTCACAAGCCGGTAGTAGCCGATTACCGTCTCCGATCCCAGGGCTGCTGTCAGATCATAACTCCCGTCCCGAACGGCCACTTCCCTTTTGAAACGTTGCAGCCGCTGCAGCAAGGGCGTCAGTTCCTCCTCATAGATCCACGCAATCGGATCCTTTTCGAACAGATCTGGCAGACGTGCCGTCGCGGTCTCCTGTCCGCCGTAAAGCAGCAAGGTCCCTTTCTGGAAATAGGTAAAGGCCGTCCAATTCCGCAATCTGCTGATATCTTCGATCTTCGAACGGATGCGCGGGTGATCATGGTTCTCCAAGAAACGCAGTTTGACGTAATTTACGGGATAGATGCCATCCTGAAACAGAAGGACTTCGAGATAGTTTTTTAAGCTGATTTCTCCCCAGAAGTAAGCCTGCTGGAAATCGTGCACATCATAGTCGTAGGTGATATCGAAGGCTTCATACAATTCGCTGTCGGAATGGCCGATATTGCCGCGGTCCCGATTCATCCTCAGAAAACTCGGGTGGACCGACTCGGCCAACCAGATGACACCCTCTTTGACTTCCGCGACTTCCTTTCTGGCTCGGATCCAAAATTCCAAAGGCACGAGACTCGCTACATCGCACCGGAAGCCGTCCACAAGCGATGCCCACTGCTTCAAGGTTTCAATTTGATAATCCCATAAATCCGGATGAGTGTAGTCCAAGTCGACAATGTCGTACCACTCGCCGACTTTGTTGCCCATTTCGCCATTTGGTCGGCGATAGAACCACTCGGGATGCTGTTCGACAAGCCATGAATCCGGCGACGTGTGGTTATACACAACATCAATCATCACTTTCATGCCTAAATCATGGATCGCGGAAACCACTGTTTTGAAGTCGTCCATCGTCCCGTATGCAGGATTGACAGCGCGGTAGTCTTTGATAGCGTAGGGACTGCCTTCCACACCTTTGCGCTTCGTTTCGCCGATTGTATGGATCGGCATGAACCAGATGGTGTCCGCTCCTAACCCTTTTATCCGTTGCAGATCCGGCAGGAGTGCTGCAAAAGTCCCTTCAGGTGTATGGTTTCGCACATATATACAATAGATGATTTCATTCCGTAAGTTCAATAGTGTATCCTTTGCCATAACGATTCCCCTTAACTATTGTAATCAATCTGGAAAACAGCGGCCCCGTAAGGTGCTAGGTACAAAGTTTCCCCATCGAGCCAGTTCCCTTCATTCTGTAACAAAATCTGGCGGTAACCGTGCTGTTCCAACGGATGAAGCACAAATTCGCGCGGTTGGTCCGTGACGTTACAAATGACCAAACCGACTTTTTTGTCTATTACGCGCTCATAGACAAAGAAATCATCGTGCGTCTCCCAGAGATAATATTCCCCTTCGACGAACAGATCTGTTTTCTTAAGATCCAATACTTTTCGGTAAAAATGCAGGATACTGTCGAAGTCAGCTTCTTCTGCCGCTACGTTGTATTCCGGTTCGACGTTGACGCCGCTCCAGGGGGCAACCGTCGAAAAACCGGCAAAAGCCGACTGATCCCATTGCATCGCACCGCGGCTGGCGTCTTTGGAACTTTCCCGCAGATTGTAGAGAACAGCATCTTCACTGTAACCCAACGCAAGAGCATCCTTGTAGAACGTTTGCGCTTCCGGTGAGCGGAAATTTTTGATGTCATTCAGATAAAGGTTCTTCATTCCAAGTTCTTCCCCGTTCAGGATGAATGGAATGCCCTTTTGAAGATACATAAGAGCCGCGAGCATTTTGGCGCTGTTATCGCGGTAAAGAGTGTCATCCCCGACCCGAGAAACAACCCGAGCCATATCGTGGTTGTTCCAATAAAGGGTCGGACCGCCGACATCCGCCATGACTTTCTGCCACTCCTGCAGATTTTTCTTGAAGGCGCCGTACAGCAGCTTCGTCTTCTGCATATTCGAGGAAAGGCGCGGGTCTTTGGACTTTTCATCCATCGTGAAATAACGGAAAGTGATGACTGTGTCACAGCCGCCAGCAACGGGATCCGTATAGGAACGCGCCAGTTCGACGGTAGCCGAGGCCGCTTCCCCGACGATGAACGTGGCCGGATAGCGTTCCCTCAAAGTCGAGGTGAAGAATTTCATATATTCATTGATTTTTGGCAGATTGGCATAATAGTTTTCAGCCAGTCCGATTTCTCCTTCATCCAGCCCTTCCACATCCGGAAAACCTTCTTCCTTTTGCAGATGGATGAAAGCATCCAAACGAAAACCGTCTACGCCCTTGTCGAGCCAGAAAAAGGCGATGTCAACCATCGCGCGCCGCACTTCCGGATTGTCCCAATTCAGATCAGGCATTTCCTTCGCAAACAGATGGAAATAATATTGATCACTGGATGGTTCCTTTTCCCAGACAGTTCCAGTGAAAAACGATTCCCAGTTGTTAGGCAAATCCTGCCCGCCATTTTTGCCGTCCGCCCAGATGTAATAGTCGCGGTACGGATTGCCTTTCCCTTTTAAGGCTTCTTGAAACCACGGATGCTTTTCCGAAGTATGGTTCATCACAAAATCAAAGATAACTTTGATGCCGCGTTTATGCGCCTCTAGGATCAACTCTTCAACTTCAGCCATCGTCCCGAAAATCGGATCGATTTCCAGAAAATCGGAAATATCATACCCATTATCAACTTTGGGCGAATTGAAAATCGGATTCAGCCAAATCATATTGACGCCCAAATTTTGAATGTAATCCAAGCGGTTGATTACGCCGCGGATGTCCCCGACACCATCCCCGTTGGAATCCTGAAAACTCATTGGATATACTTGATAAACAATCAAACCATGCCACCATTCGCGCACATTACCCATACCAAAAACCTCACTTTTCCAATAAAAACTAGCGATAATAATTACTACCCTAAGCTTACCCAAAGACCAGAATAAATACAAATTTAGGGTGTGATGATTCGCGGTTAGATACCCATACGTTGGAGCACTTCATCATTTTCTGTACGATTCCCCCATTTCCTTGGTATAATGATGAAGTTAAAGCAATCAAACTAACTTACTCATCATCCAAAAGGAGTCCTAACTTATGAAAAAAACAATCGGATTCATCGGCAGCGGGAACATGGGCGGAGCCATCATCGGCGGACTTGTTGGTTCGGCGCTTGTTGCACCAAACCAGGTTATCGTATCCAGCCAAGACAACGAAAGCCTCCAAGCCTTGAAGGAGCAACATGGCATCCGCATCGCAGCCGACAACAGCCAAGTGGCAGCCGAATCGGATATCCTCTTCTTGGCCGTCAAACCGAATATCTACAATGTCGTCATCGACGAAATCAAAACAGCCATCAAGGAAAATGTCGTAGTCGTTACGATCGCAGCCGGCAAAAGCTTAAGTGACATTGAAGAACGCTTCGGCCGCAAAGTGAAAGTAGTCCGTGCCATGCCGAACACACCTGCTTTGGTGGGTGAAGGTATGACTGGGATTTGCGCCAATGAAGTAGTGAACGTTGCGGAGCTGACAGATGTCAAAAATATCTTTGACAGCTTCGGGCGCAGTGAAATGGTTGCGGAATACATGATGGATGCGGTGACAGGCGTCAGCGGTTCATCTCCGGCCTTGGTCTTCATGTTCATCGAATCTTTGGCCGATGGCGCCGTCCGCGGCGGTATGCCTCGCCAACAAGCCTATAAATTTGCGGCACAGGCAGTACTTGGTTCCGCAAAAATGGTGTTGGAAACCGGCAAACACCCTGGCGAACTGAAGGATATGGTCTGCTCCCCGGGCGGAACGACAATCGAAGCCGTTGCGGAACTGGAAAAAAATGGATTCCGATCAGCTGTCATTTCAGCAGTCCAGACCACCATCGACAAATCCATCGCTATGAGCAAACCGAAAGAGAACTGAATCTAACCAAAACGAACCTCTTGAGCTGTTGCATGCGCTCAGGAGGTTCGTTTTGATTATAAAAAAAGCTCTACCCCACAATCGCGGAGTAATAAGAGCTCTTCGCTATATACTTGTTAATGATGGTGGTGATGCCCGGCAGCTTCGGCTCCGTCAGCGATGTCTTCTTTTTGGACCCCTTTTTCCTTGCACTCAGGACAGATGCCATAGACTTCCATGCGGTGATGGCTGACTTGGAAACCGGTCAAATTCTCGGCGACCATCTCCACATCATCCAATACCGGATAATAAAGATCGACGATTTTTCCGCAGCTTTCGCAAATGGCGTGATAGTGCTGCGTATTGCTGAAGTCGAATCGGCTTGAAGCATCTCCATAAGCCAACTCCTTCACAAAACCGATTTTTACAAAAAGTCTCAAATTATTGTAAACAGTTGCTGCGCTCATGTTCGGAAAGCGATCGGCCAATGCTTTGTAGATATCATCAGCTGTCGGATGCATCTTGGACTCGACCAAATATTCCAAAATGGCATAACGTTGCGGTGTAATTCGGATATTTGCATTTTTCATTTTTTCGATTGAATCATTTACGACTGTGCGGTGCATGGTGTATCCCCCCTCTTCTGGAATCACTTGTATATGATAGTCATTATAATTTACATTTTGCTGAGTTCATCATATATCGATTTGCTAAAAATAGCAATACATAAGCCCCTAACATTCACAAAAATACTTACTTTTTATTATCTCGCCGCACATGATAGCGGATGCAAGGCAATACTTGACTCAGGATACTTCCATCCAATCTTTACACAGGCTCCGGATTGGTATATCCTTAACTTGAATAGCTATTATTAGTCATCTACACAAATTATTGACATGGAGCTGAAACTTATGAAACTTGGCGCCCGCACCTTTAAAACGGGTCTCGCCGTCGCATTATCAATGATCGTCGCCCAATACTTCGGATTCGAAGGCGGAGGCGTCATCGCCGGCATCGCAGCCATCTATTCCACCCAGCCTTCCCTCGGCCGTTCCTATGCAAATCTGAAAAGCCGGATGATGGCCAACACGATCGGCGGTTTGGTCGCGGTCTTTGTCGTGATGACTTTGGGATATAACATCTATCTCCTCGGCATTTCAGTCATGCTGTTAATCGCCATCCTGAATGCCCTCAAGCTCGAAGACGTGATTGGGCTGTCGATTGTGACATTGATCGTCATCATGGTCGGCACGGATGACAACTTGTTGTTAAGTGCAACCTACCGCGTATTGGAAACATTCGTCGGCGTCATCATCGCCTTTTTGGTCAATACATTCGTCGCCCCTCCGCGGTACGATGAACGCCTGTACCACACTGTGGACTATGCCACTACGGAGTTCCTGATTTGGATCCGTGCCGGTTTGCGCAAAAACACCGAATATTCCATCATGAACAACGATCTGAAATGGGCACGCACGCAGCTCAAAAAAATGGACAACCTTTATCAATACTTGACCGAAAGCGGTCTGTTCAACAAACCGAACAAATATCAGAACAAAAAGATGCTGGTCGTCTACCGCAAAATGATCCATACGACCCGTTCCGCTTTCCATGTCCTCGAAGTTCTGCATGATTACGAAAATGTTTTCTACCAGTTCCCTGTCGAAATGCGCATCATGATCCGCGAACGCCTGGAAACCTTGATGAGCGGCCATGAACAGATCATGCTAAAATTCAGCGGACGCGTTCGGGCTAATCAAGTCAATTTCTTTGAAGCTGACAAGGCCCAGCGCCACGAAATGATGGACGTCTTTTTCCAACGCGCCCAGGAAGAAAGTGATTTCGGCAAATACAGCAGTTCCGAAAGCTACGGCATCATTCATCTGATGAGTGCCATCCTGGCCTACGAAGACGATCTTGTCCACTTCAACAAATTGGTCCGCAGCTACAAAGCAACGCCAGGCAATAAATCCAAAAACATAAAAAATATCGAAGACATCATCCACTGACCTGCCGTTACGGCTTGTCCGGCGGCAGCAAAAAGAGGCACGCAAGCGACCAAGAGTAGTTTCTGGTCGACTGCGCGCCTCTTTTTATCTGTTTCCGAAAATATTTGATGAGTCTAGCTTTGGAAAGCCCATTTCTCAATAGCGTGGGCCACGCCATCTTCTTCGTTTGATAAGGTAATTTCATTCGCAATGCTCTTCAGATTATCGGTTCCGTTGGACATCACAACACCCAGACCGGCAACTTGGATCATTTCGTAATCGTTCTCGCCGTCTCCCAGCGCCATCACTTCTTCCATCGCGATCCCCAGATGGTCCGCCAATTTAGTCAACGCGGTGCCTTTGTTCGAGTTCTTCTCCATCACTTCCACAAGGAAATCCTGGCTGCGGACGATATAGAAGTCATCACGCATCTTATCAGGAATGGCGGAATCGATGACATCAATCTCGTTTGGCTCGCCGATGTAAAGGATCTTCATCAAACCCATCTCTTCGGTTACCGATTTAAAATCCAATACACTGATGTCCATATTGACGAGAGTGGCATCCTTCTGCATCGATTCCGTCACTTCATCCTCCATGCTGTAATAATGGTGTTCACCCACCAAGAGCGTTCCCGCTGAAAACCCTTTTCCGAATTCGTAAATCTCCTGCACTTCAGCAAGCGTCAACGTTTTTTTGTAGACCGTTTCGTCCGTGTCCGCCCGCAGAATATAGGCGCCATTCTGCGCAATGATGTAGTCCTCATGCTCTCCGAATCCCAGTTCATCCGCGTAAGGTTTGATCCCCGCAGGCGGACGGCCGGTGCAGAGGACGATTTTGATGCCTCGGCGCATTGCCTCTTGGATCGTATCCTTCACCTTTTGCGTCATTACTTTCTGTTCGTTGACCAATGTACCGTCGATATCGATCGCTATCATTTTTATCATTTGTATACCTCACCTCATCATTATCGTGCAACATCCTACTTTGTATATTGTACCAAAAATTGCTTCGGGATGTGACAATCTTGCATCAGACGGAATGATAAAACGGTCGCCTCAAATAAGACGACCGCCCGGACTACCATCATTTATTCTTCACAAGTACTGTAACGGATAAGTATTCCACCCGGATGCGGGATAGTCCTTCGATCGTTCTCGGTTCATCCAAGTTCGTTTTCCCATCCTCAATCAACACTCTGTAGTCCCCGCCTTCGACATCAAAATCGATTGCGTTAGTCTGACCATTGAAGATGACGTAGTATAATTTTTCCGTATCTTCGAGCTGGTAGACAACAATCTGATAATCTGCTTTCAGGATATTCATGTGCCCCATGACATCATCAATTGTTTGCAAGCGGAATAACGGCTCCCGTTTGCGCAATGCAATCAAACCTTTCATGTATTCCACAGCCTGCTTCATCTCAAAACGGCGGTGCCAATCCATTCGGTTGATTGAATCCGGCGCATTGTAGCTATTCTCCAACCCGTTCTTTGTGCGCATAAACTCTTGCCCTGCATGGATGAACGGAATGCCTTGACTCAACAATACGAAGCTGCTTGCCAAGAGGTGACGCCGCACACGTGAATCTTCCTCATCCCACGGCAGCGAGATCTTCAATTTGTCATAAAGCGTAAGATTGTCGTGCGCCTCCACATATTGCACAATTTGAGCAGGAGTCTTGTAATTTCCTCGGCAAGCGGGATAATACGCACCCCCCTGCAGATTGGTAGCAATCCAGCCTTCCATGAACGGTTTGCCAGTGACAAAACCGGTATCGTTCCCGCTGTTGAAGTCTGACCCTTTGATTGCTTCACGCAACGCATCATTAAAATGAGCCACGCCAGGCATGCGGTCCGCATTTTGTTGGACAGCCTTTTCGGAAGGAGGAAGATTGGTGTTCAAATTCCACCCCTCACCAAGCATAATGATGGAAGGGTCAATTTTATCCAATGCGACACGGATTTCATTCATCGTTTCGATATCGTGGATTCCCATCAGATCAAAGCGGAATCCGTCCATATGAAAGTTCTTCGCCCAATATGCGATGCTGTCGATAATGTATTTGCGCATCATATAACGCTCCGAAGCAGTGTCGTTACCGACACCCGTCCCATTAGAGAGCGTTCCGTCAGCATTTTTTCGGAAATAATAACCAGGTACAGTTTTTTCCAAAGCATGCAGTTTCGGTAAAAAAACATGATTGTAAACAACATCCATGATGACGCGAATCCCAGCATCATGCAATGCTTGGATCATTTCCTTCATCTCAAGGATGCGCACTTCCGGTTGATAAGGATTAGTTGCGTAGGATCCTTCCGGAACATTGAAGTTCTGTGGATCATAGCCCCAGTTATATTGTTCCAACGGTTTCAGCTCGTTGACTGTGGAAAAATCCGCCATCGGCAAAAACTGGACATGGGTCACACCCAATTCTGTAAGGTAGTCCAACCCTGTCTTGTCGCCATCCACAGAGAAAGTCCCTTCCTCGACAACTCCAAGGAATTTGCCTTTGTTTGTAACCCCGCTTGTTGGGGAAATCGTGAAATCACGAATATGTAATTCATAAATAATGGCGTCGACTGGTGAAGCAATCGGCTCCAAACGGGCTGCCCATCTTTTCGGATTTGTGTTGGCTGCATCCAAAATGACCGAGCGTTCTCCATTTGCTGTGGTCGCGTAGCTATAAGGGTCAACCGTCTCGACGACTTTGCCATCAGGAAAAGTAATCGCATATTTATAGGCCGTGCCCGCATAGTCCCCAATCATAATAAGTTCGTGAGTTCCTCTTCCGCCCTTGCCCATCATGTGTCTTCTTTTCTCTTTGCGATACAGACTTTCATAAACAACTACTTCTACGCTGAGCGCAGTCGGGGCCCATAGCCGCAGAATAGTTCGTTGCGGTGTATAGATTGCTCCCAATTCTCCATCAAATGAATACTTTTTATCAAAAACAGGCGACTGCACAAATTGCCCTAGTCGATCATCTAAATTATCCAAGTTATCTTGATAATAAGTAGTCGATAGAACGTCAGTCCGTTTCCGTTCATCAACTTGTATGTACATGATATTACCTCCAAAAATCTCTTTGCTAATGAAATTGCGTTTATGCGGATGGCTATCGTGCGGCGGTCTCCAAATTTGCCTGCATATTTGTGAAATACATAGCTTCGGACCTACACAG